>CAWELB010000007.1:0-546031 GCA_963809805.1 uncultured Chloroflexia bacterium
AACAATAAAGTCTCTTGGCAATGACCTACTCTCCCAGGCAGTTACCCACCAAGTACCATCGGCGCTGACAGGCTTAACGAACGGGTTCGGGATGTGGCCGGGTGTACCCCTGTCGCTCCAATCACCAAGAGACTCTATTTACTTGTTAAGATACCAACGAATACTGATTTATATATGCGTCTGCAATTTTCACGATGACGAAAAGTGTCGAGTTCTCCGTACCACGTGATTAAGCCCTCGGCCATTAGTACAGCTAAGCTGAACGCATTACTGCGCTTACACATGCTGCCTATCAAAGCAGGTAGTCTTCCTGCGGCCTTACTCCCTTAATGGGACGAGGGATCTAATCTTGAGGCGAGTTTCCCACTTAGATGCTTTCAGCGGTTATCTCTGCCGGACTTAGCTACCCAGCGATGCCGTTGGCACGACAACTGGCACACCAGAGGTCCGTCCACCCCGGTCCTCTCGTACTAGGGGCAGATCCTCTCAAATCCCTTGCGCCCACAGCGGATAGAGACCGACCTGTCTCACGACGGTCTGAACCCAGCTCGCGTATCGCTTTAATGGGCGAACAGCCCAACCCTTGGGACCTTATCCAGCCCCAGGATGCGATGAGCCGACATCGAGGTGCCGAGCGAGGCCGTCGATATGAACTCTTGGGCCTCACCAGCCTGTTATCCCCGGGGTAGCTTTTGTCCGGTAAGCCACGGCCCTTCCACACAGTACCGTGGGATCACTAAGCCCGGCTTTCGCCTCTGCTCGACGCGTTGGTCTTGCAGTCAAGCTCCCTTATGCCTTTACACTCTCCGGCTGGTTTCCATTCAGCCTGAGGGAACCTTTGGGCGCCTCCGTTACTTTTTAGGAGGCGACCGCCCCAGTCAAACTGCCCACCTGGCACGGTCCCCCATCCGGATTACGGAATGGGGTTAGGGTCTAAACATCATCAGGGTGGTATTTCACTGTTGACTCCACCGAGGCTAACGCCCCAGCTTCATAGTCTCCCACCTATGCTACACAGACAATGCCCAAACTCAATGCCAAGATGCAGTAAAGCTCCACGGGGTCTTTTTGTCCTGCTGCGGGTAACGAGCATCTTCACTCGTATTTCAATTTCACCGGGTCCCTCGTTGAGACACTGTTCCAGTTGTTACACCGTTCGTGCGGGTCGGAACTTACCCGACAAGGAATTTCGCTACCTTAGGACCGTTATAGTTACGGCCGCCGTTCACTGGGGCTTCAGTTCAGAGCTTCGGCTTGCGCCTAACCCCTCCCTTTAACCTTCCAGCACTGGGCAGGTGTCAGCCCCTATACATCGCCTTACGGCTTTGCAGAGACCTGTGGTTTTGTTAACCAGTCACTAGAACCATTTCACTGCGACCTCCCAATGCTCCAATCGTATGACCTTCACATCAGGAGGCACCCCTTATCCCGAAGTTACGGGGCTAAATTGCCTAGTTCCTTAACGAGGGTTCTCCCGTTCGCCTTGGTATACTCTACCCATCTACCAGTGTCGGTTTGCGGTACGGACACCTTTGAATCAACGTTTAGAGGCTTTTCTCGGCAGCAAGGCTTAACCACTTCCGCCTCAAGGGCTCGTATTCGTGCCTCGGCTCAGCCTGTTTTCACCAGGCCTCAACGCCTACACACTTACACCTGCACAACCAATCGCAGGCTGGTCTACCTCGCTGCGTCCCCTCATCACTCATCAAAGGTGGTTCCGGAATGTTGACCGGATGTCCATCACCTACGCCTCACGGCCTCGGCTAAGGACCGACTAACCCGACGCGGACTGACCTGGCGTCGGAAACCTTAGATTTACGGCGAACACGGTTCTCACGTGTTTTACGCTACTCATGCCTGCATTCTCACTTCTGTCCGCTCCAGCTGTCCTTACGGTCAACCTTCACTGCTGACAGAACGCTCCCCTACCGTCCCAGTCTAGGACTGAGACCCAAAGCTTCGGTGCCAGGCTTAGCCCCGTTAAATTTTCCGCGCAAGACCACTTGACCAGTGAGCTATTACGCACTCTTTAAAGGGTGGCTGCTTCTGAGCCAACCTCCTGGTTGTCCGAGTAATCTCACATCGTTTCCCACTTAGCCTGGACTTTAGGACCTTAGCTGTTGATCTGGGCTGATTCCCTTTCGACCCCGAAACTCATCTCCCGGAGTCCGACTGCCATGCT
This sequence comes from uncultured Chloroflexia bacterium, assembly GCA_963809805.1. GTDB lineage: Bacteria > Chloroflexota > Anaerolineae > Anaerolineales > UBA4823 > FEB-25. The sequence goes on from CAWELB010000007.1 coordinate 2,183, forward strand.
CTGGAGTATCGGCATTCGGAGTTTGGTTGGGTTCGGTAAGCAGTAAGCCCCCTAGCCCATCCAGTGCTCTACCTCCGATACTGAACACATGACGCTAGCCCTAAAGCTATTTCGGGGAGAACAAGCTATCTCCGAGTTCGTTTGGCATATCACCCCTACCCACAGCTCATCCCCTAATTTTGTAACATTAGTAGGTTCGGGCCTCCACGAGTGATTAGACTCGTTTCACCCTGGCCATGGGTAGCTCACCCGGTTTCGTGTCTAATCCTTGCGACTATACGCCCTATTCAGACTCGCTTTCGCTACGGCTTCGGGTGTCACTCCCTTAACCTTGCCACAAAGATTAACTCGCAGGCTCATTCTCCAAAAGGCACGCCGTCAGGCATAGCGGCGCGCATCCGGCTTTCGCCGGCGCACAGACCCGCCATTAGCCCTTCGACTGCTTGTAAGCTTACGGTTTCAGGATCTATTTCACTCCCCTTATCGGGGTGCTTTTCACCTTTCCCTCGCGGTACTTGTTCACTATCGGTCGTCAAACGTATTTAGCCTTGGAGAGTGGACTCCCCAGCTTCCCACTGGATTAGCGTGCCCAGTGGTACTCAGGTACCCGGCAGGAGTCGCTCAGCTTTTACATACAGGACTGTTACCTTCTATGGTAGGCTGTCCCACACCTTTCTGTTAACCAAGCGATTTGTCACTCCTATGTGCCAGGCCCTACAACCCCGATCCGGCAAGCCAGATCGGTTTGGGCTGTTCCCCGTTCGCTCGCCACTACTAGGGGAATTATTTCTTTTCCTCTGGGTACTTAGATGTTTCAGTTCCCCAGGTTCCCTTCTCCCAATCTATATATTCAACTGGGAGATGTCGCTGGTTCGCAACGACAGGTTTCCCTATTCGGAGATCCCCGGATCTGCGCTTGTACACAGCTCCCCGGGGCTTATCGCAGTGTCCCACGTCCTTCATCGGCATTTAACGCCAAGGCATCCACCGTAAGCTCTTAGTAGCTTAATCACGTGATGCGGAGAAATCGAAACTTTTCGCTTTATTTCTATTTATTTCTCTCTCTGTCGCATTACGCATGATTTGATATAAATCAATATTCGGTTGGTAAGGTTCAAGCCTTTCGGCTTTCAGCGATTGATCGCTGAGAGGTGATCCAGAAATTTCTCTCGGGAGCACCCTTCAAGGGTCAACCGTTTTGTTGAGAGACAAAGCGACCCGGCTCACCGCCGGGTCGCAATAAACCCACACGATGGCTTTATTATGGAAGCTATGTCTTGAAGACGAACTCTAAACGCAAGTACACCTCATTATTCTCTAGGGTGGCCCTGTGGAGATGACGGGACTCGAACCCGTGACATCCGCCTTGCAAAGGCGGCGCTCTCCCAACTGAGCTACATCCCCAGTCATACCTACTGGTAAGGTAGTGGGCCTGACTGGAGTCGAACCAGTGACCCCTGCGTTATCAGCACAGTGCTCTAACCAGCTGAGCTACAGGCCCAGTCAGCCGGAGCCTCAACAACTGAGAAGTGACAGGAAATCTGCAAGACCGTTATAACGTCTCGCAACCGCATGCAAGTCTTGCACCGCAACAGGTTCTGAAGCCTGTTACGGGTTGAGTAGAGTTTTTTACTGTTAGGTAAAGAACTCGAAACTCTAGAAAGGAGGTGATCCAGGCGCACCTTCCGGTACACCTACCTTGTTACGACTTCGTCCCAGTCACCAGTCCCACCTTCGACAGCTCCCTCCCTTACGGGTTAGGATACCGGCTTCAGGTGTTACCAGCTCCCATGACGTGACGGGCGGTGTGTACAAGCCCCGGGAACGTATTCAACGCACTAATGCTGACGCGCGTTTACTAGCAACTCCGGCTTCATGCAGGCGGGTTGCAGCCTGCAATCTGAACTGAGACCAGTTTTGGGGATTGGCTCTACCTCGCGGCTTTGCGACCCATTGTACTGGCCATTGTAGCGTGTGTGTAGCCCCGGATATAAAGGCCATGCTGACTTGACGTCATCCCCGCCTTCCTCCGGCTTGATACCGGCAGTCGTGTATGACACTTGTAACATACACCGAGGGTTGCGCTCGTTACCGGACTTAACCGGACACCTCACGGCACGAGCTGACGACAGCCATGCAGCACCTGTATAGGCTCCCCGAAGGGTCGGTCATCTCTCGAATCCCTACTACCTATATGTCAAACCCGGGTAAGGTTTTTCGCGTAGCAACGAATTAAACCACACGCTCCGCTGCTTGTGCGGGGCCCCGTCAATTCCTTTGAGTTTTAACCTTGCGGCCGTAGTCCCCAGGCGGCAAACTTATCGCGTTAGCTTCGGCACCGGCGGATTTTACCCCACCAACACCAAGTTTGCATCGTTTACAGCTAGGACTACCGGGGTTTCTAATCCCGTTCGCTCCCCTAGCTTTCGTGTCTGAGCGTCAGGAACGGTCCAGGAGGCCGCCTTCGCCACTGGTATTCCTCCCGATATCTACGCATTTCACTACTACACCGGGAATTCTACCTCCCTCTACCGTCCTCTAGTCTGGTAGTTTTGAACGGCCTCTCCCAGTTGAGCCGGGAGCTTTCACATCCAACTTACCAAACCGCCTGCACACGCTTTACGCCCAGTAAATTCGGATAACGCTCGGATCCTACGTATTACCGCGGCTGCTGGCACGTAGTTAGCCGATCCTTATTCCTGAAGTACCGTCCTTCCTCGTCCTTCAGAAAAGAACTTTACAACCCGAAGGTCTTCATCGTTCACGCGGCGTTGCTGCATCAGGCTTTCGCCCATTGTGCAATATTCCCTACTGCTGCCACCCGTAGGTGTCTGGCCCGTGTTTCAGTGCCAGTGTGGGGGGCCACCCTCTCAGGCCCCCTACCCGTCGTAGCCTTGGTAGGCCGTTACCTTACCAACTAGCTGATGGGACGCAGGTCCCTCCCAAAGTGGATTGCTCCTTCAGTTGCCAGGCCTCTAACCCTGGTAACCACATGAGGTATTAGCTCCAGTTTCCCGGAGTTATTCCTCTCTTCGGGGCAGGTCACCAACGCGTTACTCACCCATTCGCCACTAGGAAGTCCGAGTATTGCTACAAGGACTCCTCGTTCGACTTGCATGTATTAGGCACGCCGCCAGCGTTTATCCTGAGCCAGGATCAAACTCTCCGCAAAAAAATTATGCATCTTGCGATGCGTAAAGTCTGCGTTTTTGTCGTTATAAAACGACTGGCTGATTTCCTATCACTTTTCAGTTGTTAAGGTTCCTTCAATCGAGCGGGCAGGATTTTATCACTGCCCCCAGAGCCTGTCAAGGCTTTTTGAGACTAAACTGCCGATGCCTAAAATCAGCATCGGCACGTCAGACTGTGAAGTGTAAACACTTTAGTCTCTGACGCAAGGGCGTCCTGCTCGGTTGTAAGTGTTCTGCCCGACTTCGGCGAGAACATGGGTATTCAAGAACGAACCTTGATTCTAAACCATATAGTTATTTTGTCAAGGGTAAATTCGAATCAATTGTCCGACAACCAGCGACATCTACCTATAACCCGGTCCATTTCCTCATCGTCAATGCTCGTTCGATATCTTTTATCCGGTGGTGGGCAGAATGACCGTCAAGGTCATACGGCCACTCCGCTCTGCGCTCCCTACCCTTGAACCACTTATCGGGAGCCTCTCTCAGGGCGGCCAATACATCCTGTTGAACCTGCCTGTGCCAGGCCAGAACCTCCTGGGGAGAGCGATCGTGCCAGCGCAGGTAGATGAGATGGTTCCCCTCGTTTATCCCCAGCCCACGCTCCTCGAGCGGGCGGACCTGCCCCCCGACTGACCTGGCTACATCGGCTTTCCAATGGGTAATATGTGCCAGGGCATCCTTCACCGTCCAGGGATCTTGGGTCTCTGGCCGACGAAGCAGTTTATTCCACTGCGCATTGGAAAGGTTTGCGACAAGTTTATCCAGAATCTCGAATTCCTGAATGGTACGCTCGATGACTTCATCACGGTTATGAAACATAGCTCAAGCCACCTCCCGAAAGTCCAGCTTTCGTTCGACTTTGGTAAAATCCTTATCGAATTTCTAAAGAACTTTGCTTATAGCCCCCACGCATAAGCTTTATCATACTTAAGTACATTTAGTTTCTGATTCTGCAGATGACCGTTCTTAAAATATTTTTCCCCAATCGGCTACTATTATACCAAGGGTTTCCTGGCCCCACTCGGAGCGCCACTCTTATCAGCAGACAGCGATCATCAGACAACCCTGGTTAATTGGATACGATCAATCCATCTCCTGCCGCCCCATCAGGGCGCGCAGCAGGGTGGTTTGATCGGCATATTCCAGGTCGCCCCCAATCGGCAAGCCGCGCGCCAGGCGGGTTATTTTCACACCAGGCGTAGTGACCTGCTGCTGGATATACATGGCAGTGGCATCCCCCTCCATGCTCGGGTTGGTCGCCAGGATAAGCTCCGTGATGCCGCCGGCTCTAACCCGCTCAAACAGCTGCCGCATGGTCAGGTCTTCCGGGGTTACCCCCTCGATGGGTGACAGCACGCCGCGTAAAACATGGTATCGCCCGGTGAAGCCACCGGTGCGCTCCATCGCCAACACATCCAGTGGCTCTTCAACCACACACACGAGACTTGGGTCACGCACGGCACTGGCGCAAATTTCGCATTCCGTCCGCCCGGCACTGGTGACGTTATAGCAGGTTGGGCAATCCACCGTATTAGCTTTCAGCTCGTGCAGGGCATCCGAAAGCCCTTGTGCCATTTCTTCCGGGGCATTCAAAAGGAAGAATGTCAGGCGGGAGGCGGTCTTTGGCCCAATCCCCGGCAGGCGCGAAAAGGCATCGATCAGGTTTTGGATTGGCTCAGGCAGGATCATCGCTTATCCCATCCGGTGGGTTAGAAGGGCAACCCTCCTGCCAATGGTCCCAATCTTTCGGAAGCCAGGGCGCGTGAGGCGTCCAGCGCACCATTCACCGCAGCCAGCACCAGGTCTTGCAGCATCTCGACGTCGCTGTCTTTCAACAGCTCGGGGTCGATTTCCACCGACTGGCAGTGTTGGTCGCCGGTCATGACCACTTTGATTGCCCCGCCGCCGGCTGAATAATTCACGGTTTCCTGCGCCAGCTGTTCTTGCGCCAGCGTCATCTGCTCCTGCAGCTTTTGGAGCTGCTGCATCATTCCCATTTGTCCACCTTTTTGGGGAAGATTAGGGTGAAATTTTGTTTTTTTCGACATGCTTTACTCCTGATCTTACTGAATATCCACAATCTCACCACCCAGGTCGCGCAAGGCGGAAGCTACCATACCATCATTATCCACTTCCGCCGGAGGGGTGCTCTTCGTGGCGGAGGTTAACACCACCTGCACGTAGATCTCCTTGCCCATCACCTGTTTAAGCACTCTCTGGAGCAGCTCCAGGTTGGCGGGGTCCTCCAGGCGTGATTTTAAGGCATCACTGCTGATGCCCAGGGTGAGGCTGGTGCCCTTAAGTAGGCGTGTCTTGACCGAATTAACCAACCCATACAAGCTGGGGTTTTGGTTCCTCAGCTGTGCCAGCACCAAATTCCAGCTTTTGTCCAGGCGCTGGTTGGTGATTGCGTCCTCGGGGCTCATTTCGCTGGTCTCCGGTGGGGCAGTGTGGACTTCTTTATGCGAGCCCGGTGCGTTGACGGGCTTATTCACCACAGGACTGGGTGAGCCGGATGGTGCAGCCGGTGATACCGGGTTGCTTTTCGTCGTCTGGGCTGCCTCGTCAAATGAAATAGCCTCAATAAATGCCATTTCAAGGGGTAAGGCTGGCTGCCAGCTGCTGCGCGTTTCTGTGGCTGCCAGGTTGAAGGCCTGAATCACCCTGAGCAGCTCCGGTACCGTCAATGCCTGGGCATGGCGTGCCATTTGAGCGCGCACCTCGGCGGTGGCCTCCACTTGCGAGGCATTGCCCATCGCCACCAGCAGCAGGCTGCGCAGATAGTCCACAATCTGGCGGGCGAACTGGCGCGGGTCGGAACCGGAATCAAGGCTGCGGTGGATGGCTTCCAACCCGGCTGCAGATTCCCGTTTGAGCATGGCTTCGACCACCTCAAGCACCGTTTGGCTGGTAGCCGTTCCCAGCACATCCTGGGCCAGCTTCAAATTAATGACTTTCCCCGCCGAAGCCAGCTGGTCCAGCAATGAAATGGCATCGCGCATCGATCCCGTCGCCTGGCGGGCAACCAGGTTGAGTGCTTCGGGTTCAGCCTTGATTTTTTCATCCTTTGCCAGCGCGGTGAGGTTATCGACGATTTCCTTCACTGGGATTCGCCGAAATTCATGCCGCTGGCAGCGAGAAAGCACCGTCGCCGGGATCTTGTGCACCTCGGTAGTCGCTAATATGAATATGGCATGTGCCGGCGGTTCTTCCAGGGTTTTAAGCAGGGCATTGAAGGCCGCAGTGGACAGCATGTGCACTTCATCGACGATGTACACCTTGTATAGCCCCTGGTTGGGAGAGAAATTGATCTTGTCGCGCAGGTCGCGTACATCATCCACACTGGTGTTGGAGGCGGCATCGATCTCAATCAGATCCAGGAAACGCCCCTGGTTTACTGCCTGGCAATGAATACATTTATTGCATGGGCGGTTTGCCAGGTCCTTATCCAGGCAGTTAACCGCCTTTGCCAGGATGCGCGCCGTGCTGGTCTTACCGGTGCCGCGTGGTCCCGCAAATAAATAGGCATGCGCCACACGGTCGGATGTGACCGCATTGCGCAGGGTTCGCACCACGTGCTCCTGACCAATCACCTGGTCCCAGTGGATGGGGCGCCATTTTCGATAAAGGGATTGAGACATAACTAGAGTGTATCAGACTGAAACAGTTCGGTCAATCGTACCATGCGCTGAAGGGTCATTCGCCCACACAACCCAATCGCCAAATCCTGCCATCACGCCCCAACAGTGCGGCTGCATCTGAAGGTCCCCAGCTCCCCCGCCGGTAAAGCGAAAGCTCAGGGATATTATTCGCTTCCCAACCATTGGCAATCGAATCAATCAGCTTCCAGGCAGCCTCAATCCCGTCAGAGCGGGTGAAGAGGGAAGCGTCGCCGCGTAATGCCTCCAGAAGCAGGCGTTCATAAGCATCGGGCAATACTCCCGTGAAAGATTCACGGTACTGGAATTCCATGTCCACCGAGCGCATCTCCTGGTCAGAATCAGGTACCTTAGCCTGGAACATCAGGTGAATGCCTTCATCGGGCTGGATGCAAAGCGACAAAATATTGGGGGTGAATTTATATTCATCCGGCAAGTGGAACATCAGGTGCGGTGGGCGTTGGAACTCGACGATGATCTGAGAGGTTTTACTCGCCAGACTCTTGCCCGAGCGCAGGTAGAATGGCACGCCTTTCCAGCGCCAGTTGTCAATATACAGCTTCACCGCGGCATAAGTTGGGGTTTGAGATTCCGTCAGGACGCCCTCAGTCTGGCGATATCCCTCATACTGGGCGCGCACAGTATCCGTCAGTGCCACCGGTCGGATGGAGGAAAGCAGTTTAAAGGTTTCATTACGCACCGAATCCGCCTCGAAGGAAGCCGGGGGTTCCATCGCCATTAACGAGAGCAGCTGCAGCAGGTGGTTCTGGAACATATCGCGCAGCACCCCCACACCATCGTAATAATCCGCCCGGTGCTCGATATCCACCGTTTCAGCCACCGTGATCTGGATGTTATCCACGTAGCGCCGGTTCCAGATGGGCTCGTAAACCGTATTGGCAAAGCGGAAGAACAGGATATTTTGGGCCGTTTCCTTGCCCAGGTAGTGATCGATGCGGTAAACCTGGCATTCCTCAAAAACCGAATGCAGGACCTTGTTCAGCTCACGTGCAGAAGCGAGATCTTTGCCGAAGGGTTTTTCGACGATGATCCGGCGCCAGGTCTCATTCTGGGCTGCCAGACCTGCCTGACCCAGGCAATTGACCACCGGGATATAATGTTCGGGTGCGGTTGCCAGGTAGTACAGCCGGTTGGTGGGCTTGCTTTCCCGCTGAGTAAGGAACTCTCCCAGGCGCGTAAAGTCTTCAGGGACGTCCAGGTTGCCCTGGAAGTAAACCAGCCTGGATGAGAATTCATCCCAACGCGCTTGATCGAAGCTTTCAGGGGTGAATGTCGACACACCTTCCTGCAGGCGTTGTCGAAAGGTCTCATCGGTGTAAGGGCGGCGGGCAAAACCCACGATTTCACCCACCTGGCTCATGCGCCCTTTGATATAGTTGTTATACAGTGCTGGCACCAGCTTGCGCCAGGTGAGGTCTCCCGAGGCGCCAAAGATGATAATGGTGGTAAGTTTGTCGTCGTTTGCCATCTTGTTATTATCCCACTTTCGTCAGGTGAGTATACCGCAATCCAGGTATAAGCAATTATAACGAAAGAATATAAAAACACCCCTGATGAATCTCAGGGGTGTGATCTGTCCAAATAGTCAGAGGTTAGGTTTTATGGTGTCGTGCGACCGGGACCAAGCAGCGGGCAGAGCAAGAATTGGTCGCCTGCGTCCTGGATGCCATTTCCGTTCACATCCACCCACCAGCGCCCACCCAGGTACCCCGGCTCACCAGGTCCAAATTCAGTCACGTGATTATCCAACAGCTGGAACGGCCCTTGCATGGGCAGTGACTCAACGGTTACAAAGGTATCATAATACAAGCCCTGGCTGGATACATATACTGTTCCAATCGCACCCGCCCGGCCTCCCTTGGCATACGCCGGAACGGTAAATGCCAAAACTGCCACAATGACCAACAAAATTGACAAACTTTTCTGTTTCATAATTCAACTCTCCTATCAATTATCTAAGAATGTGTCACTCAGACCTTATTGAGTGTGATTATCAATATACCAGCCATAAGTTACCAAACTATTAACCGGGCATTACATAATCCATAAGCTTTATGGTTAGTATTCAGGCATTCTTGGCGAGCCCGCGCAAAATAGTTATCGTTCCTCAATAATTGATCCAACCAATGCATCGAAAACATAGATTGAATAAACCTTGTGATAGGGGTAATATTTGGATAAAATCACCCTAAATTTAAAATGGTCTTCCATGATATTTTTTCCTAGATTCCAGGGAAGCACATTTCTTCTGGGTTTCACAAACCCGCGGGGTCTTTTAAAAGGTGTAACACTTTTGTAAGATTTGCATCTCATCATCGTAATATCTATCGGTTACTCTGGAGCTATGGAAATAATGAACGGGTCAAGAATTACCCTGGTCGAGGATGAACCAAGCATCTCAGAAATCGTTGTGCTTTACTTGAAGCGTGCTGGTTTCCAGGTGCAGGCTTTTAAGGATGGTCATACTGCCATGGAATCTCTCGAACATGAGCTGCCAGATCTGCTGGTGTTGGATTTGATGCTGCCTGGAGTGGATGGGTTGTCAATCACCCGCTGGCTGCGCGATCGTTCCGAGGTGCCAATTATTATGTTGACTGCCCGTCGGGAAGAGTCTGACCGTATTGTTGGACTCGAGATGGGCGCAGATGACTATATCGTCAAGCCATTCAGCCCGCAAGAGCTGGTCAGCCGGGTGCGCGCAGTACTGAGACGGTCGAAATCTCATGGAGAAGAGCCAGATGCAGCCATCCACTACGATGGACTGGATATCAACCCCCTCACCCGTTTGGTGCATGCGCGAGGAAAGGAAATCCCTCTGACTGCCAAGGAATTTGATATGCTCTGGCTGCTGGCGCAACATCCGCGGCAGGTATTCAATCGGAAGCAGCTGCTTGATCAGATATGGGGGGTTACGGATTATATTGATCCTGGCACAGTGACGGTACACGTGAGCCGGCTGCGTGAAAAAATTGAGCAGGATCCTTCTTCCCCGGTGCATATCCAGACGGTTTGGGGCGTTGGGTACAAATTCGAGCCATGATCCAATGGACAAGTCTTCCAGCCCAACCTCCTTATTGATTTCACGCCCCACGCTCCCGCTCCGTTATGCAGCTGGCGTGTTGGTGGTCATGTTCGCTTCATTGCTGGCATTCTGGCTGGTACTGCAGCCTCCTGTGAACGAGCTGGGCTGGATGGCGCTGTATCTTTCGGTGACCGCCTTGTTCTCCATCGCTTTGGGTTATATCGCCTACCGGACAGGTTGGCTGAAACGGGCACCCAATCTGCGCTGGTCACTCCTGGGCGGTTATGTCCTCTCCAGCCTGCTGACCTTTCTAAATGTCTGGATCACAGCTCGGCTGATGTTCACCAGCCGCCACGATTTGCTCCTTGCAACGATCCTATTGATTTTCGCCAGTGGGATCGCCATGGTACTCGGATTGTTCCTCTCCAGTGCCCTGATCGACCGCATCCATATCATCAACCGTGCTGCCCAAGCTATTTCACGGGGAGATCTGGATGTTCGCATTGATCCGCAGGGTAGGGATGAAATGTCTGAGCTGGCGGGTAAATTTAATGAAATGACCTCTCAGCTCAAGGCAGCACAGCTCGAGCAGCGCAAGCTGGAGAATATACGTAAAGACTTGATTGCCTGGGTGAGTCATGATTTGCAAACTCCCCTGGCTTCGATGCAGGTGATTGTCGAGGCGCTGGCAGATGGGGTGGTACCTGACCCAGAGACCGAACAGCGCTATCTTGCAACCCTGCAGAAGGGTATTCGCGAGCTATCGGAGCTGATCGACGACTTATTCCAGATGTCGCAGCTGGATGCAGGTGGGTTGACCCTAGATCGCAACCCATCCTCGCTGGTCGACCTGCTCTCCGACACATTGGAAAGTTTCCGGGCAGTGGCATCCCAACAGGGGGTCGATTTATCCGCTTCATCGGCACCCGGAGTAGATATGGTCTATATGGACACACGCCGGATTGGAAGGGTCTTGAATAATCTAATCAGCAATGCCTTGAGCCATAGTCGAGCAGGAGGCAGTGTGCAGGTGATTGCTGAGCGTAATGTAGGGATGGTGAGGATAACGGTAACGGATTCAGGGGATGGCATTGCCTTGGAAGACCTTCCATACGTCTTCGACCGCTTCTACCGCGGCGAGAAGTCGCGTAATCGCAAGACCGGTGGGGCTGGTCTGGGGTTGGCAATTGCGCGTGGCATTGTTGAAGCGCATGGTGGGGAGATAACGGTTGAAAGCCGTGTGGGAGTGGGCTCAATCTTTTGTTTTACACTACCCGACGGAAAGAGTTCCGACTGGTGATATTTTTGCTAAGCTGCTCGATCGTGGTGAAGCCAGGCGAAATTCTGAGTTTTATTTGAGCAAATCGCTGGCAGATTGGATTCGTTCCAGGATCGAAGCTGCCTCATCCAAGCTCGCAATGTGCACCGTGCCATCCCCGTCCACATGGGTGGGAATGAGCTCGAAACCAGTGTACTGGGTACCAGTAAAATGCAGCTGCAGCATCACACCCTGTTGGTGAGCCAGGTCCCAAGTCTGGTCGAAGACGAAGTTCCCCAGCCCGTAAAACACATCGATCCCATTGATTTGCTGGATCGCCTGGACGACGTGTGTGTGATTACCCACCACCACATCCGCCCCTGCTTCCACCGCCACCTGGGCGAAGTGCAGCTGGTAGCTGTTGGGGTCCGAGGTGTCTTCCGGTCCCCAATGCGGCATGGCGATCACCACATCCGCTTCGCCGCGCGCGTTGGCGATTGCGGCTCTCAGGTTTTCATCCGTCAGCTCAGCGATACCGGGTGAATCTTCCCCGGCGAAGGCGTTCGGCTCCACCATCCCCAGTGAGACGAAACCGAAGCGTACCCCCTGCACCTCCACCACCACGGTTTGTAAGGCATCTTCCCGGTCTAAGCCCGCTCCTACTGGCAGGATGTTATTGGTACGCAGGTTATCCAGTGTGTCCAGGAAAGCCCGGTTGTAGTTATCCCCGCAGCTTGCCCCGGCACAATTCTTGATGTGGTTGGTAGCCACCGACATCACATCGAAACCGGCGTTGGCAGCCGCAACCGCACTGCGCGAGTCGCTCACCAACACATACGTCTCGATGCAACCGGTATGGGTGGACAGATCGCTTAAGCTGGTGTTCAACGTCCCCACTGCCAGGTCTGCGCTGGAAATGGTTTCACGCACTTCGTCGTAAACGTATTCCGCATCCCCGCGCGCATCTATGGCACTCTGGACGCAGCGCGCCGGCACGATCACCCCGGTGAATAACAGGGTGATCTCTGACGGAGGCACCTGAGTTGGTGTCTGGGTTGGGACCGCAGTCGCCGTGGGGGCCAGCGCAGCGATGCTCATCATTTCAGGGGTAGCGCTCGCCTGAGGCTCACCCTGCATGATGATGGGCAGAATAGTTACCCCGTGGGTAGAAGTTGGTGTAGACGGCACCAGGGTTGGTGTAGAAGGTATCAGGGTTGGAGGCACAGAGGTGGGCACGAAAGGCAACAAGGTTGGTAGCCCAGATGAGCTCCTGAGCTGGCAGCCAGTCACCCCAAACCAGAATAAGAATAAAAGCACTGCGATGTTTTTCAATGGATGGATGGTTTTCAAGATTTTCAAGGTTTTCACCCTTCTGTAATAATCATTTAAAATTCGCCAGGGAGGCGTGTATCTCCAACTTTACCAGCGAGTCGGTTTCGGTGCGCACAGCTTTTTCCAGGCTTTGCCTGGCGGATTCTGATGGCAATTGCCCAAGCGCCCAGGCAGCGTGCGCCCGCACCAATGGCTCATTATCGCACATCAATGTTTCGCTGAGCAGTGGTAGGCTCGCATCGGTATGTAAATTACCGAGTGCCACTGCGATGTTGCGCAAATAACCTCTGCGCCGGGCACGCCGGAGTGGGCTGCGTCGATATTTCTGGTTGAAATCACTTACCGAGAGGGTCATCTCTTCGTACAGGTCGGGGCTGGGTCGGGTCAGGCTGTGGTCAAATGACGGGTCGCCCTCGCTAGCTGCAAAACGATTCCATGGGCATACCCACTGGCACACATCGCATCCAAACACCCATCCGTCCATCAGCGGGCGCAGCTCAGTAGGGATCACCCTTTTCAGCTCGATCGTCAGGTAAGAGATGCAGCGCCGGGCGTCCAGAGTGCGGTCAGGCAGGATGCAGCCCGTCGGGCAAGCCTGGATGCAGCGTTGGCAGCTGCCGCAGCGGTCGGGGTTGAAGGGTCGGTCCGGCTCAAGCTCAACCCCCAGCAGGATCTCGGCCAGTAAAAAATATGATCCGTATCCTGGGTTGATCAGGCAAGTATTCTTGCCGATCCAGCCCAACCCGGCGCGCTGTGCCAGCTCACGTTCCAGGATCGGACCGGTATCGGTATACCAACGGCTGGGAACCGAATGTCCAAGCTGTGATTCGATGAAGTTGACCAGACTGCGTAATCGCCCGGGTAGGATATCGTGATAGTCTTCTCCCCAGGCATAGGATGCAATCCTGCCGCGGGGCAGCTGGTTGCTTTGGGCATCCAATCTCGTCAGAGATGGCGCCGGGTAACGCGTGCCAAGCACCAGGATAGAGCGACATTCAGGCAGGATCAGGTCAGGCCTTGATCGGCACAGCCTGGAGCGTGGGGTATTCAGGTAATTCATCTCCCCATGCCGCCCCCAGCCAAGCCAATCTTCGAAAACATCCCCATGGGGTAATGTGTCAGAGAGGGTCACTCCCACCAGCGAAAATCCCAATTGATAGGCTTGCTCTTTTATGGCGTGGGTCAAGTTCAGGGTCATCAAGTACCTTAAATAAATTGTAGCGCAAGAAAGGCTCTTGCGCTACATGGATATCATGTGAGGGTGGATAAACCTACGGGGTGCAGTCTAAGGCGAAACTTACATGATTGGAGGTTACATCCACCGGAGCGGTAATATGGAACCAAACCTGACCTGTGCCATCACTGGTGAAGTCCAGGGCGAAGGGCAGTGAATAAGTGCCCGGACCGAAGGTGCTGGTTTGGGCTGCCGGCAGGTCAAACACGAAACCAGGTGTATCCGAGCTTGCATCCAGCCGGTAGGTGAGCGTGGCACCCTGGTTGACGGTAAATGTGGCGGTGAAGTTAAAGCGATGGGATGGATCGCATGGCCCGGTATAAGAGCCCTCATCCACCGAAAATGTCAGGCCGCTGATAGGGTTGCTGGGGATACCGGTGGAGGTAGGCGTCTGAGAGCCGACGGGTGTCCCTGCGGTTACGGTCGGGGTGATGCCTCCGCTCCCCACCGTGATCAAGACATACACGGAATCATTGAAGAACTGCCCGGAAGCATTTTTCATCTTCCAATAACCCTGATAGGAACCGGGGTTGACCGGTGCCACCATATTGACCGAAATATCGATCTGCGCGCCTGGAGCAACCGTTTGGGCTATCGCCACTGTGGTGATGCTGCCCATCTGTTCGCCGCTGACAAATGCCAGTGAATAAGATGTCGTCCAGGTGGAGGTACCAGCATTCTGCAGCCGCCAGGTTTTGGTGAAAGCCGCTCCAGGAGCGATGACGGTACCGTCGGGGATGGTCACATCGGCGACGAATATCGCCCGGTCTCCGGAGGGCCCCGCACTCGTAGGGATGGGGGTGGAAATCGCCGTGTTCTGGGTGGTTGGGGTCAGTTTTGCCACCTCGGTCAGCAGGCTGATGGCTGTCTGTGCCGCTATTGTCTGGACGGCATCAAACGTCGGGCTGGGGGTGACGGCAGTTGCGGATGGGGTGGAAGCGAAGATTTGGGTCAGTCTGACGTCTGCGGTCTGGGCAGCCGCCGTATAGATCAGGTCGGGGTTGGTGGTTGGGGATGCCGTTGCACTGGCACCGCAGCCTACCAAAACCATGGGGATGGTTAAAATCGCAATCACAAATATGGTAACTTTCTTATTCATCATATCTCCTCAAAATGTGGGCATTTTTCGTGCCCCAATCTTTTCCTGCAAGATATCTACCGTTTGACCTCCAGGATTAACAACAATTGGCGGCAGGTATGCCGGGTTTATGATACCACGGTTATCCTGCCGCCATAAATTTACGTCTTCTTCACTGCGTGTGTGCGTTGGCTACCTTTCGATGCGTGGAGCTACCCATAACGACAGGTCATTGTTCCATGAACCATTTGCCAACACCACCAGCTCGAACTGGACGGTATGACCAACCAGCGCAGAGAGGTTAATGTCGAGGGATGACAATGCATTGTCACAATTCTCCAGCCATTCACCCACAGTGACTTCCGATTGGCCTTCGATATAGCGGATTTGGAATTTGACACTACCAGTACCGCAGTCAGTTCGCAGACCAATCTTGGTGCGCAGGTGGTCATTCGCCTGGATGGTGTAAGCCGGGAAGAGTCCCAGGATCATGCCATCGTTGATTTTTTGCGGATAGGTTGCCAGCAGGCTCGGGTACGTATTACCGTCCTCCATCTTCACATTGACCACATTCACGGCTACGCCGGGTGCGTCATTATCGGGGTCTCCCCAAGGGAGGTTGGTTGTGGCATTGCGCCACTGCGCATCAGGTCCCTTGGCGATGAAATCGAACGAGAGTGTGTATGATGAGGTCGGTGAGGGGGTGGGCGTAGGCGACACAGCCTTGATCTGCACCCAGAAGCTTTGGTCGGCACCATCACCGATACCGAAGGAGGTACCGCCCGTGTTGCGTAAGCGCCAATTGCCCTTATAGGTGCCGGTGGTAGTCGGAGCCTTCAATGTCACCGAGATATCGATCGTGCTGCCCGGAGGCACAGTGCCAGTGGTAAGCTGGCTGGAAGGGGGTCCACTCATGGCATCGCCGTTGTAGAAATAAACGGTATAACCGGAGGTCCAGGTGCACGAGCCATTGTTCTTCAACCGCCAGGTCTTCACAAAAGTGGCGCCGGTGGCAATCTCGGTGTTATCCGGTACGGTTACATCCTTTACAAATTGGGCCCGGTCGCAAGGGATGGGGATGGGTGTTGCGGTGGGGGGAATGGGCGTATTGGTGGGCAGGGGTGGGATAGTTGGAACCGATGTGTTCGTCGGTGGTAAAGCCGTATTGGTCGGCAGGATGATCACCGGCGAGGTTGGGCTTCCTGATGCTCCACCCGTGGTCGGACTGGGAAGCACGATGGGCGTACCTTCCGCTGACTGGGTTTCTTGCGCAGTCAAGGTTTGTGCAGCCGCGGTATAGATCAGGTCAGGGCTGAGCGTTGGCTGAGTTGAGCTGCCGGGAAAATTGCATGCGGTTAGCAGGAACAAAGCACCGGCGATAAATAAAAATGGGCGTAGTCTCTTGGTGAACATATGATTCTCCTTAGTTAAAATTACATATCTTAAGACGATATGAAGGGGAAAAAAGTTCCAGACCAGGTGCTATGACCCTTAATGATCAACATCCCCTCACTCAATTAACTATACACGAGTTTTTTCAATATTGTTCAATAGATTTTCCACCCTTCCCTGCCCTAGAGGCTCTCCCTGCATCGACCATGGACCTGCCCAGGTGATGCGGACGGGTAAAACCTTCCCGGTAAGGTCATCTTCGGCTTCAATGAAGACTAATTTGTTGGTGGATGTGCGCCCCTTCCAGCGTCCCTTAACCTTCTCTTCAAAGAGCACCTCCACCTGCTCCCCTTGATAGCGGGCGGCGATCCCGGTTGCGATGCGTTCCTGCTGTTCCTCCAGCATACGAAAACGACGCATTTTCTCAGCTTCAGGGACGTCATCCACAAAGCGCCGGTCTGCAACCGTTCCCGGGCGGGTGGAATAGCGTGCCAGGTGGGCCACATCCAACTTAAGCTCCTCCAGTAAATCATAAGTATGCTGGAATTGAGCTTCAGTTTCTCCGGGGAAACCCACGATAATATCTGTGGCAATCGCCACGCCTGGCATGGATCCGTTTAAACGCTGGCGTATCTTATCCACCAGGCGGCGATAATCCTCTGACGTGTAGCCGCGGCGCATGTTCGCCAACACCTGGTCATCCCCAGCCTGGACAGGTACTTCAATGTGCGGCATCACTTTGGGGAGCTCCGCCACTGCATCCAACAATTCATCGGTCATCCAGCTGGGGTGCGAGGTCAGGAATCGAATGCGCTCCAACCCTTCGATCTCGCTGGTCATGCGCAGGAGCCCTGCCAGGTTTGGTCCCTCGGGGAGATCCTTGCCGTACCGGTCGACGATCTGGCCCAGGAAGGTTACTTCACGCACGCCTTGCGCTACCAACGCCCGCACCTCTGCCAGGATGGTATCTGCCGGGCGGCTGCGCTCAACCCCGCGCCGGTAGGGAATAATGCAGAATGTGCAGGCATGGCTGCAGCCCAGCACCACGGGCACCTGGGCCGAAACCAGCTTGCCGCGTTCAGCTGCAGGCAGGGGCAGAGCTGAATCAATAGCCTCATCCTCGTTCATTATGGCGAAGCGGCGGATGGTGGTTTCATGTTCCAGCAGCCGGCTTTCTTCCTGGGTCAGATATGCGATCAGAGGACCCGGGTCAGAGGGTGGCGAAAACACATCCACAAACGGGAAGCGCTTTTGCAGCTTGTCATGCCCTTTCATCCCCACCAGGCAGCCCATCAGGTTGATCACCAGATTTGGGTGCGCTTCTTTAAGCGGCTTGAGGGAATATAAGCGCCCATAAGCCTTATTCTCTGCACTTTGGCGTACCACGCAGGTATTTAACACAATGACGTCGGCTTCCTCGGCGCGGCGCGAAAAGCTCAATCCCATGCGCTCAAGAGCCGAGGATACACGCTGCGAATCAGCCACGTTCATCTGGCAGCCTTCAGTCCAAATGTGATATTTCATGCCCGCTTCACCAGCAGCCATCCCAGCTGCCAGGAGCCTGGCAGCCTTCAGTCCAAATGTGATACTTCATGGCAGGTATTATAACTGACTGATTTTTATCAGTGATGAATATACGATAAGTCTGAGTGTCCTCTCACACCCTGGTTTCTAATCCCGAAACCAGTACATCCGATGGTAGAATTGCGCCTATGTCTAAAATCCAGTCTAAAAAGCTAGTGACCATGGGTATTCTGGTCATCATCGTATTGGTATTGGTCGTGGTGATTGCATACCAGGTTCCATCCATCAAAGCCAGGCTGAGCTGGCGGATCGATATCGCCCTCACCTACCTGCGCGGGGTGATCAACCCGGTCAAACCCTTCCCCACCCCGGCTGAGGCGATTGTCCTGCCTACCCAGGTGGCCACCAGCACCCCCACGAGCCTGCCCACCCTCGTCCCCGACCTGCCTACCCCAACCCTCGCGCCAACCGCCACCGCGCAACCCAGCCCAACCCCCATCCCTGCAAAAGTCGACCTGCCTGCCCCACTCTGGGAGCTGCAGGGTGCCAATAACTGCGGGCCTGCCACCCTGGCGCTTTACCTGCGCTATTACGGCTGGGAGGGGAACCAGGATAACATCGCCCAGGTGGTCAAGCCCATCGTTGAGGACCGCAACGTCAACCCTGAGGAGCTGGTCTATTACGTGCGCACCCATGCCGGTTGGCTGGGTGCTGAGTTCCGTGTGGGAGGTGACCTCACCCTGCTCAAACAGCTTATCGCCGCCGGCTTCCCGGTGATGATTGAAGAAAGCTTCTTCTTCGATACTCCCTACTGGCCGAATGATGACCTGTGGGCTGCCCACTACCTGCTGGTGACCGGTTATGATGAAAACGCCCAGACGTTCACCGGGCAGGACAGCTTCCATGGCCCCAACCAGGTCATCGCAGCCGCTACACTGGATAGCTACTGGCAAATCTTCAACCGGGTCTACTTGCTGGTCTATCCGTCAGCCCAGGAAGGCCTGCTCAAGTCGGTGCTGGGTGACAACTGGGACCCCGACCTCAACCGCCAGCACGCCCTGGAAGTCTCCCAGGCTGAAACTGCATCACAACCGAAAAATGCGTACGCCTGGTTCAATTTAGGCAGCAACCTGGTTTATTTTGAGCGCTACGGCGAGGCTGCCAGCGCCTATGACACCGCCCGCACCCTCGGGTTATATCAGCGTTTTCTACGCTACCAGTTTGGACCTTTCTTTGCTTATTTCCATGCCGCCATGACCACCGAGCTGCTGGCGGTGACGGATTACGCCCTCGAACGGACACCCAATTCGGAAGAAGCGCTGCTCTGGCACGGCTGGGCGGAGTACCGTCTGGGCAAGAAGCTTGAGGCTGCGGCAGACTGGCAGAAAGCGCTGGAATACCATCCTGGCTACGAGGACGCTCAGTACGCCCTCGATTTTATCGCTGCCAACCCATAATTTTTTCATACATATAGCGAATATTAGCATGGTGTAGTTTTTCATATTTCTCCCCCAGGAAGACGGGGAACGCCGGGTCGGCTGAAGTTTCCTCTACGCTGTGCCCCAGGCGGATGTGCTCGCCTGTAAGATCCCAGGTAGCTTGAAGATATTCACGCAGGACGACAATCTCGGTCTCACCACTCCTCGCACCATGCCCCGGGATGATCACTTCGGCTTCGAACTCAAGCAGCTTAGCCAACGCAGCAATCCAGACCGGGATATCTGCATCAAAGATATATGGATAACGCCCTTGAAATATCAGGTCAGAAGCGAAGAGCACTCTTTTTACAGGAAGCCACACGACACATGAATCGGGGGTGTGTCCACCCATATGGATGATCTCGAACCCTATTCCACACAACTGACCGGTGAAACGTTCTTCGAAGGTTTGATCGGGTAATTTTATGCGTAACCTCTGCACGACCTTGTGAAAATCTTTAGCTTTTTGGGGATTTGTTTTTTCCAGGTCAGCAATATAAGATTGAAATCCTTCCAAGCTCCATTCTTTTTTAAGCTCGCCTCCATCTGTTCCTTGCACAAGCGGTGCGCAATTATAGGGCAAGTGAACACCTGGTTGCCCCAGGTGTGGTCGCTGTGAGAATGAGTGTTAACCACCAGGCGCACTTTGTCCGTCGAGACGTGCACCGCCTCAAACAATGCCTGGATTTCAGCTGGTGAAGAGGTGGTGTCTATCAGAACCATGCCTCTGAGGGTACGGATCAAGCCCACATTTGCACCCTCCGCGGGGCGAATAAATGCGCTGGTTAATGGATCGATCGTGAGTATTTCCATAATCACTCTCTCACCTCAATAGCTTGTGCCCAAACCCGGCCACACAGCACGCCCACAATGCGACCCGTTCCAATCAGTCGGATTTTGCTCCAAACCGCTGTGCCTGTTGCTCGCATTTCTCCCACATCTGGACGTAATCATAGGCTGAGCGGAAAAGCGGTGCCAGATCTTCAGCAGTCAGGCCGACGTTGCGCAGGTCCTGGAGTAAATCTGGGAGCATGCCATAATGAGCCATGCCATCGATGTTGATGTCAAAGTCGCGCCGTTCCCCCGCGGTCGATCGGGTCAGTGGTCGATTGTCTCCACTCATCTGCTGCCATTTTGCCCAGCTGGATTTGATTTTCTCTAACAGCGCCTGGGTGTGCTCATCGAGGTCTAGCTCGTCAACATTCAAGGAATCCATCCGGGCCTTGCGGGCATAATAAGCCGCCCGTTGTTCGCGCGGCCAGTCAGAAATCTGGTCTGCGTCAGGCGGCACATCCTGGTCAGCCATCCACAAGCCCATCGTAATGTTATCGATCCAATCCTGATCGAGGAACAGGTCTGCTGCTTCAAACAATTGCTGGATATTCAGCTCGGGATAATCGCTTTTAGGGTGTTTCTGGATCGAGGGGTTAAAGCCGGCTGCATATTGGGCAATTGCGTGCCAGATGTCACAGGTTTGTTCTTCGTATCCACTCGAACCGCTTGGTTCGAAGCGGTGCCACCGGTAGTCGCGGATTGGCTCGCTGTAAGCCACGCCATTGGACTGGCTATCGATTTCAGTACGCCGGTTGGGCTCGCGACAAGTGTCATGGCGAGCCCCGTACGCAGCAAAAGTCCCAAAGCGCGGCCCAGGCAAGCCTGCTGCGCCATTGATGTCGGAACCTATGGCGACGCCCTTACCCCCGGTCTTGGCTAACGCGTATAAGTACGCCTCAGCCCAGGCTGTGCTGGAGCCGGCACACGGGGTCTTTATCTTACTGGCAAGCTCTGGCATAGTTCTGCTCAGACCGGCGATATCGCCCTGGTTGAGTATAGCAGAGACCACACCGCCCAGTTTTGCAATCCGCGCGATCTGGTCGCCGCGCTTTCCAGCCTCATGGGCTACTTTATGCACATCGCTGGTGTCGTAGCCTTCTTCCTTCTGGGGGTTAAACTCGTTATCCGAGCTGTACAACAAATCTCGGAACCAGGAATGGGAGGTGATTACCGGGTATTGGTGTGCCTCTGCAAGATCCAAAGCCGCATCGGTCGACTTTTCAGACATATGGTCAACATCGATGATCATGCCGCGTTTCATCATTTCCTCAAGTAGGATGACCCCATAATGGTTCAGGCTGCGGACGTTGGCGTGGCCACCTCTCGTTTTAGGTGCTTCGATCGCATCCGCCAGATCCCGAGCTCCAGGAATATGATCGATCAAGGTATGGCGGTGCATTGCGCGTTTGCGTCCGCCACTTATTGCCACCATGCGTTCAGCATCTTCAGCCAAATCGGCGTCATGGTCCATGCGGTAGCGCACACCGGTTTCCCAGGCATCTTCCACTTCCCAATGTTCTCCAGTTAAGAACACATTAGCCGCTTCGAGCAAGCGCATATAGATCGCCGTACCGCCAAAGGCATTATTGGTAAGGTGAATGGGCGTAATCTGCCGCACCCCCAGGGAATACATCCAATCCAGCTCCGCACCGATTAATAAACGGGCTTGGGTTAAATCACCTTGACAGGCGTTATCCAGGTCTTCCACCTTGCGCCAGTTACCCAGTGAGTCCACTTCCACCCCCAGAACCACTGCCAGTTTATTCTCGCTGATAATCCTGCTGGCATCTTGCGACGAATACGCAATCTGCAGCCAACCCTCACCAGAACCACCATTCTGTTCGTCGATAAACTGGGCCATCTCTTTCATTCCAGCTAACTGCATTGCTATGGCACTTTTGTCATCGGTTAGCAGACGGGGATCCGATTTGCTCGCCAAAAGCTCGTTATTAACTGCCAGGCAGGTGATCAGGCGCAACCCGCCCTGATAGGCTCGGTAGAGCCAATCGATATAAGCTTGCTGGTGCACCAGGGTGGTGAAGCGCGGCCAGATGATAAAATCGGGCCAGCCACCACCCGCTGGGTGACCAAACTCCGGGTTCACATCGATCAAGCCACCATGGATCGGCTCACAGGAGGGCAGAGCATACTCTATTCCCTGCGGTCCGGGGTGTTCTGGGTCGTAGGGTAAACCCCAGAAAGCATTCCCGCCAAATGCCAGATGTGCCATCAAATGTGCATGCAGGTCAGCAAATCCCCATAAAGGGACTCCCGGATCTGCCTCCCAATAGTCTCCCCCAAGTGGCACTTTGGGTGTTTTTTCGTTTTGGAACTCATTTTCGTTCATAATTTCCCTCTCGTAAGTATATGGGTATTTTATACCTTTATTATCACATTCTAGTATAGCACAAGATTCACCCATTGATGTAGGGTATTTTACTTGTCAATTGCTTAATATCACCATCTGCAGTGTTAATAAGTAGCATATTCAAAATGCATTGCTGGCAGACACTGTTACCATATGTTTTTTCCAATGCCCACGTGTAGTAGTAAAATAATGACTAACTGTAGCAGCTGCCATGAACTATTCACCAGATGCTATCTCGACTCAGGAGCAGGATAATGGTAGCACCTCCTATCCCTGGTGCGGTCGACTCAACACTTTGGAAAGAGCAAAGGCAAAAGCGAATTGCCGAATACACACCGTTATGAATGAGGAGAGTCGAATTGTCTACTTCTACGGATATCAACGAAAAATTATCAATAAGAAGTCTCCGCTTCACGCAGCAGGGTGATTTCCGAAAAGTGCTTAACGAGCGTGTCAACACCTATCTAGATGTCAATAATATACCCGCTCGGGACGTATGGGCTATGTATCTCAAGACTGTGGTCGTTCTAGCCTGGTGGTTGGGTACTTATCTGCTTTTGATTCTTGGCCATTTTCCACCACTGGTCAATGTCGTCTTATGCGTGGTGTGGGCGATGGCCATCGCCTCAGTCGGATTCAACGTCGTGCATGATGCCAATCACCGGGGTTACTCTGATAATCCACGCCTCAATGGACTGGTGAGTCTCAGCGCTGAGATGTTGGGCATGAGCGGGTTTCGCTGGCGCGTCAAGCATAACGTGTGGCATCACACCTACACTAATATCGCCGGCTTTGATGACGACGTCGAGACTTACGGTCTTATGCGCCTCACACCTCGTGCACCATGGAAGCCGTTACACAAATTCCAGGGCTGGTACTTCCCAGCGGTGTACAGCCTGATCGGCTTCGACTTCATCATGCGCGACTTCATGATGGTGCTGTTTGGCAAGTCAGACGACAATCACATTTACCCGAAGCTAAGGACAGAGGACAAGGTTATTTTCTGGTCTGGCAAGCTGTTCTACTTCGTGATTATGCTCGGCCTGCCGCTTCTGGTCTTCCCATGGTGGCAGGTGCTGATCGGCTTCCTGATTGTGATGCTCACGGTCGGTTTGGTAATGGGCGTTATCTTCCAGCTCGCACACATCAACCCCAACTCCACTTTCCCTGTGGCGGAGGGCGACCCGCCCCACCTCAACAAGGAGTGGGCTGTACACCAGGTTGAAACAACCTCAGACTTCGCACCGCACAACAGGCTGTTAAATTGGTATATCGGCGGGCTAAATTACCAGATAGAACACCACTTGTTCCCGCACATCTGCCATCTGAATTACCCTCGTCTCGCACCGATCGTACGTTCGACGTGTGAGGAGTTCGGCATCCGCTACAATTGTTACTCAACCTGGCGCAAGGCTTTCGCATCCCACTGCCTAGAAGTGCGTCTTCTCGGGCATGCTCCTGAAATATCGCAAGCTTGATGGCTTGGCAAATGAATGCGCTGACAAACGAGCCATCCTGATTATTACTAAAAATCCTGTCTCACCCAAACAAGTTATATCCAGCCCCACGCCACAAACAACTATCCAGCTGCACCGCCAGCGCGCCTGCTGCCAGCATCGCATCCATGTGCACGCGGGTATAGATGCCTCCTGCAGCGATGGTTGGGATGTCCAGCTGGGTCAGCTGATGGACTGACCGCAGAGCGATCGGCAGGATGGCTGGTCCGTACAATCTACCTTGTACTGATTCTCCATCCTTACCCGGCAGGATCCCGCGCGGAGCTGCCAGGCTGATTGCCACTGCCCCCGCCTGGATGGCCGGCGCAGCCAGCTCGAGGCAGCGTTCCATGGGCAGCTGCATGATCACGGGCAGCTCCCCTGAAGCCGCCTGAGTGAAAGCGACAACCACGTCTGCTGTGGCATCATTGACCATGCCCACTTCCAAAGCGCTGACCCCCTCCACGTTCTCCAATCGTCGTGCCATCATCGCCAGCTCCTCAGCGCTGCGTGCCAACAGGTGAACGATCACCGGTATAGGTGAACGGCTCCACTTGACGGCATAGCGGCGGCATACAAGTGATAACCCTGGGTTGGGATAGCCGGTATGAAGCAGAAAGCCTCCCGGATAGGCGATAAACCGCTTGCCATTCGCCGGCGTGCGCGGGGTGAGGCTGATTGGGTTGGTGACGAAGGCTCCCATAGCGGACCAATCGATCGGGCTGTGGGTATCCGGGGTAAATCCCAGGCTGCCCGCGGCATTCATCACTGCTGGGTTAAAGGCGAAATCATACTTTGGCATATGCCCTCATCTACCAGGTCGCCAGGATTTATCCACTCATCGATCCTCTTTAAACCAGGCCCCGATCATGAACCTCCACATCACCATTGAAGCTGATTGAGGTCAAACACCGGCCCATCCTCACAGGTTAATTTCCAACCTCGCCTGGCGGGTACAGCACATGCCCCACACTGGGCCATTCCCACACACGGCATAGGGGTTATCACCAGCACCTGAGCCGGGCAGGGTGCGAAAGCTCTATCCGATAGGCCGAATAACCCCCGGAGAAGCGGCAGTTGCTCCAATGGTACGTCCAGGGCCAAAAAATCCGGCCAATCCATAGACTCTTTCAATGAAACCAGGGGGTAAACTTCCACCGCGGCCGGGACTCTCGGCAGGGTAAGGTCGGTGAACAGGGTTATTCCGGTATGCGTCAGTGCATTGGATTGCACCAGTGGCAGCAGGTGCGAGACTGTCTCACCCAAGGCGACCAACCCCAAGCGCTGGAGGTTGTGCGGCAGGTCAAACCCATGCCCGAGGGGTCCAATCAGGTCCAGCTTTGTGCCCGGTGCCCAGTTCACCAGCACCTGTGGAGCAGCCCAAAAACCTTGGCTGGTTTTTTCTGCTATGAACAGGGGGGTGCATAAGACCGCTTGCGGATGATCCAAGTCGGAAGCCAGCAAATACTGACCAGCCTGCGGGACGGCACTCTCCGGGCATATGATCATTAGCTCAGGATTTCTGCCTGACCCAAGACGGATTTCACCCACTCTACCGGTAGTCTGCCCCTTATGTGCAACCATTGCTGCATGGTATCACATTTTGAATACCTCATGACAAAACTCAGATACTCATAAGCAGATGGTCACACCCTGAGTTTAAAATCAGTGATGATGCCGGGATTTTCCGGCCCACAAGCCCCGTTTATAAATACGGGTATAATCTATCAGGAAATTGGCAGTTAATCTATCCTGGAGGCTCCGAATGAATGTTGCAAGCTTTATTAAGATTTTTGCCAGTGTTTCCTGGCTGGCGGTCATTGGTTTGATCGCCATCGTCAATTTGCGTGCTTCATGCACCAAAAATATCAAGGGTCTCACCTAACGATTCAATCTATGAGCCAACCCGAAAATACACCTACCGGACGCCAAATTCGCCTGACGACGCTCTCCAGCTGTGCAGGCTGAGCGTCCAAGCTGAATGCGGAAACGCTGGCGCAGGTGCTGCGTCCACTGCAAGGGATTTTTAACCCCGCCGATTACCCCAACCTGCTGGTCGGGTTGGGAGAGCCGGATGACGCTGCCGTGTGGAAGCTGGACGACGAGCGTGCCCTGGTGGTAACAACCGATTTCTTCACCCCGGTGGTGGATGACGCCTACGATTTCGGCGCCATCGCAGCTGCCAACGCTTTATCAGACGTGTACGCCATGGGCGGCAAGCCCTTCCTGGCGCTCAATATCGCCGCCCTGCCTCCCGATTTGTCTACCGAGGTCACCAGCAACATCCTGCGCGGTGGGGCTGATATTGCCAAGGCGGCTCAGGTGGTCATCGCTGGCGGTCACACCGTCCAGGATAAGGAGCCTAAATATGGATTGGTCGTGTTGGGTTTTGCCAATCCCCAACACATGCTCACCAAGAAAGGGCTTCATCCAGGCGATGCCCTGGTGCTAACCAAGCCACTCGGTTTTGGTACCACCACCACGGCGCTTAAACGGGAGCAGGCAGACCCGGTAGATGTTGCCGAGGCAGTGGGATGGATGAAAAAGCTTAATCGACAGGCCTCGGAATTGGCCCAGGAATTCAACCTGCACGGTGGAACGGATATCACTGGCTTCAGCCTGCTTGGGCATGCCTACGAGATGGCAGATGCTTCAAGCGTTGGCATTCGCTTTGCCTATCACAAAATCCCCTTCATCTCCGGAGCGCGCAAATACGCTGATCAGTTCATTTTCCCGGGTGGCACGTACGATAATCGCCTGTACTTCGGCTCCAATGTGCACTTCGACCCTACCCTCGACGAGCCATCGCAGCTTCTGCTGTTTGACGCCCAGACCAGCGGAGGGCTGCTGCTGGCGGTCCCCCCTGATAAGCTGGAAATGTTTGTCTCGCGTGCAGCCCAAATCGATCAACCCCTGTGGGCGATCGGTGAGGTCATCCAGGGAAAAGGAATAGAAGTCACGGAGTGAGATAGATAAACTCCAATGACACACAGAGTCCAATTCTATCTTCGGCTCTGTGTGTTTTTGTTCAAAAGGGTGTCCTATGTCAAACAATACTGAGCTGAGTTTTAATTCCCACCGTTCGCCCGTCTACGGAAGAGGCGGCATGGTGGCCACATCCCAACCCCTGGCAGTTGCAGCCGGGCTGGAGGCACTCTATCAGGGTGGAAATGCCGCCGATGCCGCCGTCGCCACTGCCGCCGCCCTGAACGTTACCGAACCTACCTCCACCGGCCTGGGTGGGGACTGTTTCGCGCTCTATTACGAAGCTGCCAGCGGTCAGATCAGCGCCTTGAATGGCTCCGGACGCGCTCCGGTGAGCCTCACCATCGAGCGATTGAGTCGGGAAGGTATAAGAGATGATTTACCTGCATTCCATCCCTATACCATCACCGTCCCGGGAGCGTGTGCCGGCTGGTGTGACCTGTTGGACCGTCACGGGCAGCTACCCATCAATAAGGTGCTGGCACCTGCCATCCGCCTGGCAGAAGAAGGTTTTCCCGTCGCCCCAATCACAGCCTATTTTTGGGAGCGCAGTGCCAAACGTCTCAGCAGCACCCCTGGCGGGATAGAGCTGACCATTGACGGGCGCGCCCCCCGAGCAGGTGAAATCTTCCATAACCCAGGGCTGGCGCGCACTCTGCATAGGATCGTTGAAGAGGGCAAAGCTGCATTCTACCGGGGCGAGATTGCTGAAGCCATCGCTCACGTCGTTCAACAAGCCGGTGGCTGCCTCGCGGTGAACGACCTGGCGGCCCACACCAGCACCTGGGAGCAGCCCATCAGCACCACCTATCGCGGCATGCGAGTATGGGAGTGCCCTCCCAATGGGCAAGGTCTGGCGGCTCTCATGGCGCTGAACCTGCTGGAAGGTTTCGACCTTGCCTCCCTGCCTCCGCTATCAACCCAGCGCCTGCACCTGTTGATTGAAGCCATGCGCCTGGCATTTGCGGATACGCGCTGGTATGTGGCTGACCCGGCATTCAACCCGGCCCCATTGGAATGGCTGCTATCCAAGGATTATGCCGCTGAGCGGCGTAAGCAAATCCACCTGGATCACGCCACGGTGGATCAACAGCGTGGCACCCCCACTTCTTCTTCCGATACGATCTACCTCAGCGTAGTCGATACTGAGGGTAATGCGTGCTCTTTTATCAATAGTAATTATATGGGCTTTGGCACAGGGATTGTACCCGCAGGCTGGGGCTTCTCCTTGCAGAATCGCGGCCTGGGTTTCTCTCTCGATCCCTCCCACCCCAATTCCCTGGCGCCAGGCAAACGCCCTTACCATACCATCATTCCGGGAATGATTACGGTTGATTCAGCAGGCTCATCCAATCTCCCTAATACCCTCTACGCCAGCTTTGGCGTAATGGGCGGCTTTATGCAGCCCCAAGGACATATGCAGGTGGTGCTTGGCCTGGTCGATGATGGGTTGGACCCTCAAGCCACCCTCGACCGCCCCCGCTTCTGCATCGATGACGGCACGGCAGGGGGTAAAGTGGCTTTGGAAGAAGGTATTCCTGCGGAAGTCCAGGTCGAGCTGGCTAAGATGGGGCATATCCCATATTCGGTCAGTGGGCACGCCCGTGCAACCTTTGGGCGTGGGCAGATCATCCGCCGGGATGCCAGCACGGGTGCCTTGTGCGGCGGCAGTGACCCACGCGCCGATGGCTGCGCCATGAGCCTGTAAGCCTGACGGTCTGATCTATCCTTTCCCACCACTGGTGGGGTTCTGTCCCTTTTCACGCGGGCGGGTTGGGTACGGCATGGGGATGTACAGCACCGAGGGTCTGCCGCGCCCTGATTGCGGGAACAGGTTCATTAGCTGGTATACCTCCTGAGGCACGTCGGTATTGACTTGCAAACCCATGTCTTTAGCTTCCCCCACGCTAATTGGATAGTCATGCGTCCATATTCCGCTGGAGAGCATATCCGCCAGGGCTTCAGCCTTCTCGTGTGGCATTTGACCATGGCTCAGGATGTTGGTGATCAGGCTGCGGATCTGTCCAACTGCCTTGCGGGCTACATCCGCCATGATCAGGGTCTCGTCATCCACTTCGTTAGCTTGTTTTTGTTCCACTGCCTTAAGGATGGAATTGGCCGGCCATTGACCCAGCTGCGGGTCCACCGGTCCCAATACTGCATTTTCATCCATCACGATTTCATCCGCTGCCAGCGCCAGCAGCGTGCCGCCCGACATGGCATAGTGCGGTACAAACACGGTCACTCTGCCCGGGTGGCGGCAGAGTGCCATGGCAATTAGTTCTGTTGCAAGTACCAATCCCCCAGGGGTGTGCAGGATCAGGTCGATCGGCACATCCGGGTCAGTCAGCTTGATCGCCCGCAGAACCTCTTCCGAATCATGGATGTCGATATAGCGCGCCAGAGGGAACCCCAGGAGTGCCAGGGTCTCTTCGCGGTGGATCATGGCGATCACGCGGGTGCCGCGCCTGGCTTCGATGGCTTTCAGCAAGCGTATCCTGGCAGCCTCGAGCATGCGTAAACGCACGATGGGCTGCAGCGAAACCAGGACCAAAAATATCAGGAATATATCTAGAATGTAGGACATTTCCCAGCTCCTATAAATCTGAAAAGGTCTAAGACCCAGCCAAAATCATGCCCCCACTCTAACCGGGGTATGCTCACCACGGATGATATTCATCCGGGTATGAGCGTGGCTGGTTCCTCGACCTCCCGGCGAACAGCCATACCAACAGCAAGCCGCAGATAAAACCTCCCACATGTGCCCAATAAGCCACGCCGCCGGAAGTTGCTCCACCCATGGCAAGCACTCCGCTAAAAAACTGGATCAAGAACCAGATGGCAACAAAAATCACGGCTGGAATATTGATAAACCAGCCTAAAACGAACAAAGGCACCAGCGTCACCACGCGCGCTCTGGGGAATAATATCATGTAGGCTGCCAACACCCCGGCGATGGCTCCGCTGGCACCAATGGCGGGTATTTGAGAGTTGGGGGCAATAAATGCCTGGGTCAAGCCGCTTACGATCCCGCAAATCAGGTAAAAGAGCAGGTAGGGAACGGAGCCCATGCGGTCTTCGACATTATCCCCAAAGATGAATAATACCCACATGTTACCGATGATATGCAGCCAACCGCCATGCAGAAACATGGAAGTGATCAGCGGGATGGCACAACCCTGGAAGAGGACACCTAAACCCGGGAGAGATGCTCTGGATAACCCCTTTACGATGGGCGCCGCACACAGGCTGGGGGTAACGCCATAGGTGGAAATCAGCTGGTTCAGCTGGTTTTGCCCCAGCGGAAGCTCGATCAGGACAAATACGAGGATGTTGGCGCCGATCAACAGCCAGTTGACGATTGGGAACGAGCGTGAATGGATCGTATCTTTGATTGGGATCATAACGAATTGTGGTTAATTTTATTGCTTCTGCCCCCGCAGCTCCTGGTTATGTGGGCGGTGTCTTCTCTGGAGTGATTTCTGCGGGAGCCGATTCGGCTGCAGGTCCAATACCGATATCCACCTTATCTTCCATGGTGATCTGACCACGCAGGAAAGCCCCCTCCTCCGTGGAAAACGTCACAGTGATCACATTCCCCCATACTTTACCTGTAGAACGGATCTCCAGCCGCTCGGCAGTGATATCCCCCTTGACTGCGCCTGCCACGATGACCGTATTGGCACGTAGAGTTTGGCAAGTTACCCGTCCAGTCTCTCCCACCACCAGCAAGCCGCGCATGGCAATATCACCTTCGAAAGTACCTTCAATTCGCACCCCACCACTCCCCCCCAGGTTGCCTTTCCAGTTGATGCCTGTGCTTAGCACGGAGGTGATCCGGTCCAGGGCAGCGGTTGAAGGCACCGGGGCAGGTACGGTTGGGTTGGCATCGCCTTTCTTGCGGAACATTGATCCTCCTCTTGCACGTAGTCCGGATATTCGGCTACTCCAACATTATTTTACCCCGAATCTACCCTGCGGACTTTCCTCACCCTGGTAAAGCCTGTTCTCCATAATTACCAGTAGCTTTTAAACAAAATTGTGGGTATATGCTGAATCATCCTGAGATGACGAAGATCGAGCTCGAGGGCTGCTGAGCCGTTTCCCCTGCGCTGGTGATCGCCTGCCTTGCCTGTTGCACCTGTGACAGGTGTTGATTGATGTACAGCCGTGCCAGCTCACGTTTTCGCTCTGAGATGCGCCCATCCTGCAGCATCAGCCAGGAATTGAACAAGTACACCGCCATATCCGCCAGGTCGGAAGCGTAATAGTCGATCATCTCGCGTGGCCTGGCTTTCAGGATATCGGTCACCTGTTTGAATTTCTCGGTCTCCTCACTCAGCTGGAGCTTGAGATCGGCAAGCTCATCCCCATAATCCAATGCAGCCCATTCGTCAAACAACCCATCCAGCGCATGCCCAAGCAGTTTACCGGTGGCAGCCACAATCTGCAGCTGGCTGGTGCCCTCGTAAATATTGGTCACGCGGATATCGCGGTAATGGCGCTCCACATTGAACTCACGCATGTAGCCCACGCCACCATGGATTTGCATCGCCTGGTAACATACCCGGTTCCCCATCTCGGAGGCATAGTATTTCGTCAGAGGCGTCAAGGTTTCCGCCAGGCTGGAGGCCTGTTTGAGCTTCTGCCGCAAGGTGGGGTCTGGCGAGGCATTGGTCTCGGAGAGCTGTTCATAGACCTTCACCCGGTCCACCCAGCGCCCGGTCTCACCGATCAATGCCCGGGCGGCCTCAATCTCACCCCGCATGGAGCTAAGGATGCGCCTCACCGGCGGTAGCTCACAGATGGGCTGGTTGAACTGGTGCCGCTCGGTGGCATATCGATAGGCTTCACGATAAGCGGCTTCAGCGATCCCCACCGCCTGTGCTCCTACCGCCAACCTGGCTCCATTCATTAGAGCCATCGCATAGCGCATCAATCCATACCGTCGCTTACCGAGTAGCTCAGCAGGTGTATGCATGAATTGCACTTCACAGGTGGGCGAGGCATGGATGCCCAGCTTGTTTTCGATCCGCCGGATATGCACTGTCTCGTCCCGCTCGACCACGAATAGGGATAGGCCGCGCGCATCAGTTGAGCCGGGTTCACTGCGCGCCAATACCAATTGAATATCCGCGCAGCCATTGGTGGCAAAGCGCTTAACCCCATCGATGTACCATTTCGCACTTTCTTCATCGAATGTCGCTTTGGTCTGCACCGCGCCCAGGTCTGAGCCGGCATCCGGCTCGGTCAAGATCATTGCCCCAGAAGCTCCCTCGTGGGTGAAGCGGGGCAATAAACGCTCTTTCATCTCTGGCGTGCCATATTCATTAATAGCTGCCGATATCTCCTGCAAGCCGAAGATGGTCATCAAGCTTGCATCTGCACGTGAGGCGATCTCCACCATCATTTGGAATATCGATTCGGGTAAATTCAAGCCCCCGTATTCCCAGGGCAGCATCGCCCCCATCAGGTCTGCCTGCTTGAGCGCCATCAGGCCTTCCTGGGTGGCGGCCGTATAGGTTACCTGCCCCTGCTCAAAATGAGCCCCCTCCTGGTCTGCCTCAGCGGCGCGCGGAGCGATCACCTTCGCGCATATCTCACCCATCACCTCCAGCAGCAGGCGGTAGTTATCCTTTGCATCTGCATAATGGCGCGGGGCAGCCGGGTATTTTTCGTTATACTGGTATCCCTTCTCTTTAAGTTCCAGCACGTCCCGCAAATCGAGCTGTTCCAGACGAAATTGCAGGTCTAGGTTATCCAGGAAAAAATTATCGCTCATGGGTACTCCTGTGTCTATTTGGCTTTCTCGCGCAGTGATTTGATCAGTAGCGGCAGCACCTCTGCCACATCACCCACGATCTTATAATGGGCGATCTGGAAGATAGGTGCGTTCGGGTCGGTATTGATGGCGATGATCTTGCTGGACTGGTCCATGCCGGCCCTATGCTGAATGGCACCTGAAATGCCCGCCGCGATGTAAAGGCGTGGTCTCACCGTTGTGCCGGTTTGTCCAATCTGGTGCTCGTGCGAAATAAAGCCTGCATCCACGGCTGCGCGCGACGCCCCCACCTCCCCACCCAGCACACTTGCCAGTTCGCGGATCAGCTCAAATTCCTCCGGGCTGTCCACCCCCGCCCCGGCAGCCACGATCACGGGTGCGTCTTTCAACCTTACCGTTGGCTCACGTTTTTCACGGCTTAACACTTTCAGGGCGAAATCCCCTGGCTCAAAGGTCACGTTCAATCTTTCGATCCGGCCCTTGCGCGCCAGGTCCGGCTCGCTGCGCCGCATAACCCCTTCGCGTACGGTTGCCATCTGCGGGCGGGTTCTCGGATTTACGATGGTGGCAATGATGTTACCTCCGAAAGCAGGGCGCACCTGGAAGAGCAGGTTCGGATAAGTCTTATTTTCCTTCTTCGATGTGTAATCCCCAATCTGCAGGTCGGTGCAATCGGCGGTCAGCCCAACTTTTAGGGCACTGGCGATTCGCGGTGCCAGGTCGCGACCCACTGGGGTTGCCCCAATCAGGAAGATATAGGGGTTCTTTTGGCGCGCCAGGGAGGTAATGGCACGGCAGTACGGCAGCGTGCGGTAGATCTCCAACTCCGGATCTTCCGCCAGTAGCACCTGGTCTGCCCCGTACTGGATGACCTGCCCTGCCAGGTCGCCGATTTGGTCGCCGCATATCACGGCCCATACCTCACCACCCAGCTGATGGGCAATTTCTCTGCCCTTGGATAGGATTTCCAGGCTGACATCTGCGACCTGATGCTCATCCTGCTCAATAAAAACCCAGACGTTATGGTCACTTCTTTGCATGGTGTTTTGGGGAGCATTCATGTGCATACCTCTATCCGACAATATATTCCTTGATCAACTCCGCGATCAAAGCCTGGATCCCCTCCGCGGTTGGCTG
Organism: uncultured Chloroflexia bacterium; assembly: GCA_963809805.1. Lineage (GTDB taxonomy): Bacteria > Chloroflexota > Anaerolineae > Anaerolineales > UBA4823 > FEB-25. Next base: position 35,977 of record CAWELB010000007.1, read on the forward strand.
GATTTCCTTGCTCTCGGCGGTTTCGAGCACCACATAGTTGACCTTGTAAACCTGTGTGGGCGAGCCTGCTAAACCCAGCGCTCCTTCATCCACATCCAAATCCGCGCTGGTCCATACATCGATGTTAAGTTTTCTTTTCCCCAGGAACTCACCCAGCGCCTGTTCGTTTTCGAATTCGCCCCATTTTTTAAGTAGTTTAGGGTATTCGTTGGGCGTGACTGCCATTTTATATTCAATGCGCTTGCGTGCCGACGCTGGACGCGGCCGGTTGGCGCTCCCAACGACGGTCAACAAGCATGGCAGCTGGCATCTCACCAGCTCGGTCCCCAGGTCAAATGCCCGGCGAACAACCACTTTATCCGCTTCCAGGTCGATGATGGCTTCAGCATAGGTGATCTGCGGGATGCCCAGCTTTTCTGCCACCTGTGGACCTACTTGGGCAGTATCCCCATCGATCGCCTGCCGGCCGCAAAAGACCAGGTCATATGCTCTAAGTTTGTCTATGGCACATTTAAGGGTATAGGAAGTAGCCTGCGTATCTGCCCCAGCAAATTTTCGGTCAGAGAGCAGCACCACCCGGTCGGCACCTCTAAAGAGTGCTTCCCGTAAGACCTCGGTAGCCTGCAGGGGTCCCATCGTCAGCACGGTCACGCTGCCCCCATTCTGCTCCTTGATGCTCAGCGCCATCTCCAGTGCATTTAAGTCTTCTGGGTTGAAGATCGCAGGTAAGGCATTGCGGTTCATCGTACCTTCTGCTGTCATTACCTCACCGGATACATTACGCGTGTCTGGCACCTGCTTAACCAGCACCACAGAATGATAAGTTCGATTCAAAGGCATTCATTGCTCCTTTATGGATAAATTTACAAACGGAGTAAGTTATTTGAGGAAGGGAATTCCTAGGCCTCAAGCCTGGCCATAAAACGCCACGGGATACTTTTCCATGGCTCAGGTACAGTGTTTAAACCCACGCGTGGACCAATCGTCACGCATGAATCGGGGATATCTTCTCCAACTTCGACAAACAGCTCGGATCCTTGATCACACAGATCGATATTGTTTTGTTCACGGTGGATCGAGAAGGCCAGGCAAATTTTCCCTGGTCCATCGGTCCACTGTTTTCTCAGTCGTCCTTCCCGGCGCATTGCGATACGCTCAATCCCTTCGGTCGGCAAAATTCCCCGGATGAGCACTGCGGCCGGGAAACCTTCCCGTTCCGTCACAAAATTGAGCATCCAGTAATTTCCGTAGGTAAAGTAGACGTATGTATGCCCGGGCGGACCATACAATACCCGGGTGCGCGGAGTTAAGCCTACATGGGCGTGGCAGCCCAAGTCTTCTTCACCGATATAAGCTTCGGTCTCGACGATAGTCCCTGCCGTTCGTTCTCCACCCTCCAGGCGTACCAGGCGCGTGCCAAGCAGCTGGCGTGCCACCTGTAGTGTTGGGCGATCAAAAAATTGGCGCTCTAAACGGACCGCAGAAGTCATCCGGCAATTTAACCACAAACAACCCCACCTGCAAAGCCATGACTTTTCATGACTTATACGCATTCACAGGCATCGATAATCTGTGGTAATTCAATGATCACTGGTTCAGCTGGTAATTGGGTGCTTCATTGGTGATGATCACATCATGGGGGTGGCTTTCGATCAAACCAGCATTGGTGATGCGCACCAGCTTGACTTTCGTGCGCAGGTCCTCCAGGCTGGCTGCCCCGGCATAACCCATGCCCGAGCGCAAGCCCCCCACGAGCTGGTAAACATAATCGTGGACGTTGCCTTTATATGGCACGCGACCTTCGATTCCTTCAGGTACGAGCTTGCCGCTACCGCCCATGGCGCTGCTGTAGCGATCCCTGCCGTAGCCTTGCATCGCACTCAAAGAACCCATGCCGCGGTATTCCTTGAACCGCCGTCCCTCAAAGAGCACCACATCGCCCGGTGATTCGTCCAGTCCTGCCAGCAGGCTGCCCAGCATGACCACATCCGCCCCCGCCACGATCGCCTTGACGATATCCCCGCTGTACTTTATCCCGCCATCGGCGATGGTGGGGATGCCATATTTCCTTGCCATGCGCGTGCAGGCGTAAATTGCGGAAACCTGCGGCATGCCAGCACCCGAGATCACGCGCGTGGTACAGATCGACCCGGCTCCCACCCCGATCTTGATCCCGTTCGCCCCGGCCTTCACCAACGCTTCCACCCCTTCCTCGGTAACCACATTCCCGGCGATGACCGGCAGGTTGGGCCAGGCGGTGTGGATGCGCTTGATCGCCCGGATAACCCCTGCCGAATGCCCATGGGCGGTATCGACCACCACCACATCCACCTCTTCCTTGACTAACAGATTTACCCGCTCTTCCAGGTCAGCCCCCACCCCCACAGCAGCTCCCACCAGAAGGCGCCCTTGCGAATCCTTAGCTGCGGAGGGGAAATCACGCGCTTTTTGAATGTCCTTGACCGTGATCAGTCCCTTCACCACGCCTTCTTCATTGACCAGCGGTAGTTTTTCGATCTTGTGCTTCTGCAACAATTGCTTGGCATCCTCCAGGCTGATCCCAACTTTAGCCGTAACCAGCGGTTGGGGGGTCATGAACTTCTCGACCGGAAGGTTATAATCCGTTTCTTCGATAAACCGAACGTCGCGGTTGGTCAGGATGCCCACCAGTTTTCCCCCTGCGTCTGCAATCGGCACGCCGCTAATATGGTAGGTGGACATGATTTCTTCCGCTTCCCTGAGTGTGGCTGCGGGATGCAGCATGATTGGCTCGACGATCATGCCTGATTGGGAGCGTTTGACTTTGTCCACTTCAGCGGCCTGTGCCTGGGGAGCCTGGTTGCGGTGGATGATACCAATGCCCCCTTCGCGCGCCAGGGCGATCGCCAGGCGCGCCTCTGTCACCGTGTCCATTGCTGCCGAGACCAATGGAATGTTGAGACGGATGCTGGTGGTGAGCTGTCCACTGACCTTGGTCTGGTCTGGCAGTACCTCGGCATAGCCTGGCACGATCAACACATCATCAAAGGTGAGGGATTCAAATTTGCTGAAGAGTTCTTCATTCATAGGGGTATCTCCTGGATTGTGGGGCACATGGGTTCGGAATACGCTAATTATATACGCTGCATGGTGAGGTTTAATTTTTCGATTTTATCATACCTATAAATACCTGACTAGACAACTCATCGAGCCAAACTCAGATAGTCTGATGGGCTTCATGCCGCCTAATTTGCCTTATGCTTGCGATTTATTATCGCTATGGTATAATGGCAACCTGCCGGGCGGATAGCTCAGTTGGTTAGAGCATCGCGTTGACATCGCGAAGGCCGTAGGTTCGAGTCCTATTCCGCCCACAGGTATTCCCCCCACCGTGGGGGTTTTTGTTTTAACCAGCCTGGTAATCCGATCAGTTTTCTACTAAGTCATGCCAATATACGAAAATGCTGCCTGGATTTATTTTCGCCTGCTTACCGCCACAGCCGTGATATCGTCAAACTGGACTGCCTCTCCAATGAATTGCTGCAGCTGCTGCTCAATATTTTTTAACAGCCCGTCACAGCTCGACCGGCCGCTTTTTATAATTTCCACCAACCGCTCCCTGCCGAAAGAGACCTGGTGGATATTTAAAGCATCCGTGATCCCATCGGTGTAAGCCAATAACAGGTCGTTCTCACCCATCGCCATTTCCATGGCAACAAATTTGGCATCGGGGATGATTCCAACGATCGGTCCTGTCGGCCAGAGCAAGGTGATATCACCTTCGCATCTCACAAATAGCGCCGGCTCATTGCCACAATTTATGTAGGTAAGCTTGTTTTCGTTAAGATTGAAGATGCAGATGAACACCGTCGAAAACATGCTGGTATGACCGTGGGTTTCCGCCACGTAATTATTGGTAAATGAAATCACATGCTGAAGGCGCTGCGCATTATTTAACCCTTCGGCACCCGGTTGGTTGTAAAAATAATCAGTTTTTGAGGTCGCCCGGATGAGACTCCGAAAGAGGGTCATGTATAATGCTGCCCCCACGCCCTTCCCGCACACATCCCCGACGACACAGGCCAGGTTCCCATCGGGTAACAAGAAAGCATCGTAGTAATCTCCCGCTACTTCGCGTGCCGACTTAAAATACGCGGCAATGTCCCACCCCTCCACGATAGGCAGTTTCGGCGGTAAAAAACCCATTTGTATCTCACGCCCAATATCCAGTTCGCGTTCCAGGCTCTTCAAGTAAAGCTTTTGCAGGTCACGCAGGTGTTTCTTTTCCAGGCTGGACGTGATGCGTGCGATTAATAAGGTGGGCTCAAAGGGTTTAGGCAGATAATCCTCTGCGCCCAGCTTGATGCCTCTCACCACGCTTTTCAAATCGTTGCTGGCAGAGATGACGATTACCGGGATTTCGCGGGTTAGCGGGTTGGCTTTAAGCCGGGTAAGCACTTCAAAACCGTCCATCACCGGCATCATGATGTCCAACAACACCAGGTCAGGCATCTCAGCATGTATTCTATCGAGTGCTTCCTGTCCATTGATTGCCGACAGTAGCTCGTACCCCGCATCCTCCAACTCCTGCTCAATATAATCAATATTGAACGGTTCATCATCAACGATCAGAATCTTTGATTTTGTCATGCTGCATTTATTCCAGGTATTCTTCCAGCTTTTTTAATAATAGATCTTCATCCACTGGTTTGGTCAGGTAGTAGGAGCAGCCCGCGGCAAGGGCTTTATCCTCATCGCCTTGCATAGCGTGAGCTGACAGCCCGATGATCGGCAGGGTGAGAAACTTCCTGCGAATATTCCGTGTGGCTTCATAACCATCCATAATCGGCAGGGAGATGTCCATCAAGACCAGGTCCGGCTTATATTGTTCGGTATATACAACGCCCTGGGCTCCGTCTTTGGCGACGATCAAATTGTAATCTTCCTCCAGTATCTGGGTAAGCAGGTCAATATTAAACTCAACATCTTCAACGATCAGGATGGTTTTCAATCATGCCTCCATTATGCAGCCTGAATCAATCTATTTTAGCCCGGTATTGGATGGGGATGGTTAGCGTGAAGGTCGACCCTTCACCTGATACGCTTTCTGCAGTCAAATCACCACCCAGAAGGCGTGCCAGATTTCGACTGATGGTCAGCCCCAGACCTGTTCCGCCATACCTGCGGGTGGTGGTTGTATCAGCCTGTTCAAATTCCTTAAAAATACGCGGCAGGGCTTCAGGGCTGATCCCAATGCCCGTATCGGCAACTGAGACACAAAAGCTGTGCTCCCCTGCTCGCCTGGTTGTCAGAGTGATTTTTCCCTGCTGGGTGAATTTGGCCGCATTGCTCAACAAGTTAAGCACAATCTGCCTGATTTTATCCTGGTCTGAATGGATGATCTCCAGGCGATCATCCAGGTTTTTCTCCAGGCTGACCCCTGGCTGAAGCAATGGTTGAGCCGTGTTGGCACACAAGTCAATCAGTGCACTGATGCGGAAGTTAGCTGCCAGCACATCCATCCTTCCGGCTTCGATCTTGGCGATGTCTAGCACGCTGTTGATCAAACCGAGCAGGTTTTCGGCACTGATCAGCACTTTATCCAGGTTTTCAATCTGTTTTTCGGGCAGCAGGTCTTCTCCCTTCCTGCGTACGATGCGGGTAAAACCAATGATGGCATTTAATGGGGTTCGCAGCTCGTGGCTCATATTTGCCAAAAAGGCACTTTTGGCATTATTGGCCAATTCAGCGTCGGCACGCGATCTTTGGGCTGCCTGGAATAGCTCGGCATTATTGATGGCGGTGCCCACACTCGTGGCAATGATGCTGAGCAGACGCACGTCATCCTGGTTAAAGATGCCCTCTTCGCTGCAGCTTTGCACGCTCAAGACACCCATTGCTTCGCCGCCCACGATGATCGGAACCCCCAAAAAAGAAAGGGCTTGCTTGCCGACAATGCTTGCGCCTATTTCCAATACCTGCCGACCCATCTCTTCGTTTATCAATAGGGGTTCTTTGGTTTGGATAATCTTGCTTGAAAGACCTTCACCGAACTGTATGGGCATTAATTCTTCACCGTAGGTATACGGGAAGTTGATCGTATGATTGGTTTTATCGAGTAAAGCTACAAAAACAATATCGGCATTGAATATCGAACGAGTTTGTTCACCTACCAGCTTAATGAGCGCACTGAGATCCAACTCGCTGGCAAGGGCTGAGCTGACGGTATTGACCGCGGATAGCTCGGCGGCGCGTTGCTCAGTCTCCTTAAGCAAGCGTTGGGTTTCGTTGAATAACCGGGCGTTCTCCAAAGCTACACTCAGGCTGTTGGCCAATGTTTCAAGCAGGTGTAGATCAGATTCGCTAAAAGCATTCTCTTGATCCACGTTTTGCAGGCTGATCGCGCCAACGAGCTTGCCCTGAATTCTAATGGGCACCGTTAACGTGCTTTTTGGCATTTCACCACCGGGCACCTTGTAATCTGGATCAATCTGATGTACGTATTCTAGAACATGATGATTGACCAAAAGCGTTCGTCCATTATGAATGAAATCTAACCAGAGTTTCGGAATTGGCATCGGATCAAAATAAAAGCGCTCTTCCCGCTCAATGGTATAGTGCCGGTACATCAGGTTCTTATCCAGGTCGAATGTCGCCAATACCACGGTGTTAGCTGCGAAAATGTTACAGATTTTTTCACCCACCAGCTCATAAATGGCCTGTATATCCAATTGCGAAGCCAGGCCGGCCTGTACACTGTTGATGATTCCCAATTCAGCTGCACGCTGTTGTTCAGCCTGGAACAGGCGTGCATTTTCGAGGACGGAGCCAATCGCAGAGGAAAGTGTCTGTAATAGGTGCAGGTGATTCTCATTGAAAGCGTGCGGGTGGTTATCTGCCAGGGCAATCAGTCCTAATACCTGCTCATTTGCCACGATAGGCACGCCGACCCACGATTGACCAAAAGAACCGGTTCCTTGTTCGATGATTTCCGGTGGGAAGTAGGCTCCATTGGCCAGCTCCTCCTCCAGAGTGTTAAGCATCATTGGCTTGCCCGTCGAAATTACTTTGGACGATAATCCGGTTCCGAGGGGGAAAGGTTCGACATAATCGATGTACCCGCCCTCGTTCCTGTCATATTCATACGCCACATGGATCAGATTCGTTTGCCTGTCCAATAACATGATTTGAGAAGAATCTGTCCCGAAGATATCGCGCATCTTATCACCCACCAGGCGGGTCAAGGTGTTCACATCTAGTGATTTGGTCACCTCCACGCCAACACTGTAAAGAGTGGCAAGCTCTGCTGTGCGTTGCCGTTCTGCTTCGAGTGCACGCCGGCGCGTCAGGGCAGTGGCCACATGCTGGGCAACAAACTCCAGCACTTCTTCATCTTGATCGGTATAACCAACGCCTTCGGTGTAACTCTGCAGTAGGATGGCTCCCAGGGTATTGCTTTCTGAGATGAGCGGAGCACCGATGTTGTCCACATTGGGAGTACCTTCAATCTCCACTTCTTTATTAGCCAATAACTGACTGAAGTAGACCGAACCATGCTTGATCGGCTTGCCTGTACGGATCATGTAGCTGGTCATCCCATGAAAGTTAACCAGCGGTTGGGTGGGAAAGGGCTCATCCTTCTCATCCACAAAATATGGGAAGCTCAAAAGTCCGCTGGATTTATCATACAGGGCGATGAACATATTCCGGGCGTACATCAGCTCACCCACCACGCGGTGGATCTCACGATAGAAATCCTGGACGTCAATCCAATTACCGGCGGCATCCGTGATTTTGTATAACGCGGTTTGGATTTTGTTGCTCTTGAGCAATTCAGCCGTGCGAGCCTGGACAGTCTGTTCCAGGTTCTCCTTCTGTTCTTCCAGTAAGGCTTGAGCATTGATCAGCTGCGCCTGTTCCCGGGATCCCCGATCGATCATGCTCTCCTGGAAACGGTAAAACAGGATCAGCAGCGCCATTCCTACAATCAGCAACATAAGCATGGTGCCCAGAGAGCCCCAGGTATTGCCTGCTATCTCAATTTCCGTTAGAATGCCCCGGTTAAATAGAAAAGCAAATAAGCTTGCTAGAAAAACGCTAAGGATGGTTGTGTAGATTCCCGCCCGTCTACCGAAAAGAATAAGCGCCACCACTGGAATAACTAACAGATAAAGTGGTGCAGCTCCCAACAATCCGCCCAACCTCAGGCTGAATATCGCTGCAGTGTAACCCACCACGAGCAGACCAACGATCCTGATCGAATAGTTAAGTGTACGAAACACGGCCAACAAGATCAAAACCAGCTCAATGACCGAAAATGAGATGGTAACCTGCCAAAAACTGGCTGAACCCATACTTCTGAGAATGGTAACCAGGAAGGCAGGTAAAGAAGCAATGGCAACAATGATCAAAAAACCATTCAGGACCCTGGTGCGCCAATCACGCAGCACAATTTCCCTATCTAGATTTATCTCTTCGTTCATTGATTCAACTCCAGATCAGAAATCCAACCTGCCCTGAAACAGTCCTTCACCACCGTCGGCAATACCATCCCATGGCTAAACCCAATAAGATTTTTCTACGACCCGGGATGCATTCGCGACCATCCCCTCACCCACTCAGCAAAACCACCATCCCATTGAAAAGATAACCCAATATACACTTCGATAGTATGGATGTCAATATATCCCAACCATCGAAGGCAGTATATAATAATCAGTGGATCTTTTGTGAAATTTTGCCATCCATTCAGGCGGAGATAATCATGCTGATCCATTCTGCATCCCAGCTGCTCACGATCGCCGGCACCCCTCAACGTGGGCGTGAGCTCGGTCGCCTGGGTATCATCCCCGATGGCGCACTGCTCATTCGCGATGGAAAAATTACCTTGGTAGGCACCACCGATGAGCTGCGTCAGGCTTATCTACACGAAGACACCCTGGACGCAACGGGCCATGTGGTCATGCCTGGTTTTGTGGACCCGCACACCCATCTCTTATGGGTGGGTGACCGTGCCGCGGAGTTCGAGATGCGCCTGGAAGGCAAGACCTACCTTGAAATCCTGGCAGCCGGGGGAGGTATCCTCTCCACAGTGCATCTCACCCGTCAGGCTTCCCTCCATATCTTGATGGATGAAACCCGCCCGCGGCTGCAGGATATGCTCACCCATGGTACCACGACCGCCGAAGCCAAGACTGGATATGGACTGCAGACGGAGACTGAGCTGCGCATGCTGCAAGCCCTGCTGCTCCTGGATGCCGAGGGGCCTCTCGATCTAGCCCCCACTTTCCTGGGTGCGCATGCCATCCCTCCCGAATACAAAGACGACCCGGATGGTTACACTGATCTTGTGTGCGCTGAGATGCTCCCCACTGTTCACCGCTGGTGGACTGCCCACCTCCCCACCCGCCCCCTGCCGTTCGTAGACGTCTTCTGTGAGACCGGTGCTTTCAGCCTGGAACAGTCCCGCAAAATCCTGGAGACGGCAAAATCACTGGGCTTCCCGCTCAAGATCCACGCCGATGAGTTCGATAACCTGGGTGGTGCCAGCCTGGCAGCTGCGTTGGGTGCCGTGTCCGCCGATCATCTCGTGAAGACTTCCCCTGCTGATATCGCTGCACTTGCGGGCTCGGGTACAGTCGCAGTGGCTTTACCATGCACTCCTTTTGGTCTGGCGGAGGGCGATTACACCCCCGCACAGGCCATCCTGGAGGCGGGTGGCTTGCTGGCATTGGCCAGTGACCTCAACCCAGGAACTGCCTGGGGCGGTAATATGCAGTTCACTATTTCCCTGGCTTGCCGCTACCTGCACCTGACCCCCGCCCAGGCGATCGTCGCTGCAACGCTTAACGCGGCTGCAGCCATCCAACGCGCTGATACCATCGGCTCACTCGAGCCTGGAAAACAGGCTGATGTGCTCATATTCAACGTCTCCGATTACCGCCACCTGGGTTACCGCTTCGGCACCAACCTGGTGCAAACGGTAATCAAGCGCGGTGAAATAGTGTTTGGCTAAGGGCAGGTTGAGGAAATTCGTTTCCAAGAAATACTTATCCTGTAGAGGCGCAGGGGAGGAATTCGGGATTTAGGTTTGGAACCCCCCTGCGCCCCTACATAAATCGCCTAATAGATCGGCGGTTTTTCGAAACCCAACAAAAAAAGAGGTAACTCATGCCCACCATTCCAATCAAGCTCAGCCCCTCCGACCTGACTTTTTTATGGGACGAGTGCCCGCGTTGTTTCTATCTTAAATACATCCACGGTATTACGCGGCCGGCCGCTCCGTTCCCATCCATTTTTGGCGCCATCGACCGCCTGATGAAAGTCCAATTCGCCGGTCATCCTGCCTCCGACCTCGAACCCTCCCTGCCCCCTGGTATTGTGAGTGTAACCGAGCAGTGGATTGAGTCAACACCTGTTATTCTCCCCAACCATAGGCTGCCTGTTTTCTTGAGAGGCAAACTGGACGCGATGATTGATTTCAACGACGGCTCATACGGTGTGGTGGACTTCAAGACCTCCGAGCCTAAGCCGGAGCAGATACCCTTCTACAGTCGCCAGCTGCATGCCTACGCATACTCCTTAGAGCATCCCGCCCCCGGCAGGATTAGCCGCAGCCCCATCTCTAAATTAGGCTTATACGTTGAAACCCCCCATGCCACTCTTACCTCCACCACCAGTGAAATTTCCTTTCATTTTCGTTCCACCTGGCTGGAAGTCCCCTTTCTGGAAAGTAGTTTTTTAAGCTTCCTCAACCAGGTTATGGCGCTGCTTGAGCTGCCCGAGCCTCCTCCCGCAGGCGAAAAATGTGCTTACTGCCAATACCGCCAGCATGCCCGCGAGCACGGCATGTAGCCAATTAACAAGAGAGCGGCCTCCCACACAGGAAAACCTGTGAACTCTCCTGAGAGAGACCCAAAGGGTTTTCGGGCTCGCCGCTCATCTCTATTATACATTGATAGTCAATACCTTTTCAGGTTTTTGCACACCCGCGTTTCGTTTTCCAGCTTTTATTTATTTACGTCTCACTTAACAACAAAACGCGAAAGATTTATATAAAAATCCTTCGCGTCCTTTGTGTCCGTTGCCTGCCCCCACTGTACTTGGAGGGGGTCGTTTTCTTTTACATCAAGGCAGGAAGTTCCACGGATTCACCTTGCCGTAACTCTCATTCAGCATCTCGAAGTGCAGGTGCGGCCCCGAAGAATTGCCCGTGCTGCCAAAGTAACCGATCACATCCCCCTGGTACACGCTCTGACCGCAGCCCACGTTCAACACGCTCAAGTGAGCATACAGGGTCTGCCATCCACCATCATGGTCGATGACCACCACATTGCCATAGCCCCAGTCATTCCAGCCCGCATATACGATCACCCCATTATCTGCGGCGTAAATGGCATCCCCCAGGCCTCCGGCTATATCGATCCCGAAGTGGTTGGTGGAGGGCGAATAATCATATCCGGATAGCCAGTGGTTGTTTGCTGGCCAGATGAATGCGCCAGTTCCCACCGCTCCATCGACGATAGTGCCGCACGAGCCTGGTCCCAGGATCCTGGCCACACCCGGGTTATCGCGCGAGATGCGCGGGGCGCTCCATGTGACGTAATCGCGCGTCCCGCCAGGGACGAACAGCATCGTGCCCGCCTCAATATTGGGATGGGCGTAATCACCCAACGTAGCTGGGTCAAGGTGATTACCCGACCAGTTAATGATCACATCGGGGGTAACGTTATAGCCGTGGGCTACGCCATTTAGCCCTTCCCCCTCCGACCAACGATGATAAGTACCATCCATCGGCATAATATTCAGCACTACCCCAGGGTTAATATTGTGGGGGTCATCCAACAGTGTGTAGTAGTTGCCCCACAATATCGTTTCAGGTTTCAGCCCGAACATCTCGGCGATGCCAAAGATGGTATCTCCCTTTTGGATCGTGTAAGTGGTGATCTCAGTGCGCGGGCGGGATGGGATGGTGGTGTGGATCATTGCCAGGCGTGAAATGCCGAATTCATATGCCGTTGGGGCAAATGAGAAAGATGGCATGATTGCCGGGATTGCCGTAGGGGTGGGTGTGGGTGCTTCAGCCGCCAGAGCAGCTTTATTTGGCTGACCCGCATCAGTTTGTTGAAAATGCAGGTAAAACAAACGCATCCCTACGACCGCCAGTAATATCAATGCGACCGTCAGGAATGCTGTCCCCACGCGATAAACCGTCTCGCCCAGGCCTGTCTGAGATAGTCGTCCCCTGATCAATTGCATCCGGCTTTCCTTGGCTTCTGGTTCCCCAGAGGCTACCGGTTTCAACCCTTTCGCCTCGTCCCCGGCGGCAGGGAATTCGTCGAGATATGGATCATTCGGCATAATTTTGGTTCCTAAGGTACTTCCGGTTGTGACTCCAGATGCTACAGTTGCAAGCTTTGAACCCTTTGGTCTATTTTTATCATAACATTCCATGCAACATGCGTCAAGTCAGCTAAATTGGGGGTAGCCGTTCGGTTAAGGCTGGTTAATTTGGCTAATTACCGACTGCGCTGCGGTTTGAGGGTCACTTTGTGCCTTTAGCACATCCACAACTGCCTGCTCCAGCGCTGGTCCCAGGTCAGAAAGCACATTTGCCGGCGGTATGAGAGATGCAGATATTGAGATATCCGCTACTTCTGTGCTGAGCCCTTTATTCGGCCAATATTGTAAGGGAATCCCCTTCGGAGGCAGATACCCGGCCGCATAGGTCCATTTTCCCAAAAATTCTGGGTCCTCCAGGTATTCAGCCAACTTAATCGCCAACGCTCGCTGCCCAGGATCCTGGTTGGCTAAAGCCCAGCTCCATCCCGTCGCCAGGGTATAAGGAGTACCACTCAGCGTGGGCAGGTAAATTAATGCCAGGTCATTCGAATCGGTGAGTGTATGGCTTAAATACGTGGAGGCCCACGTGACTGCCATGGGGTATTCGCCACCCTGGAAAGCTTCCCACACCTGGGCATCATTTGAATACTGGGTCAGCCAATATGGCATCACCCCCGCCAGGCTGGCGCGTTGGTCAAATTCGAAGATCTTCATCAATGTGCCTTCATCCATAAAAGGCCGTCCCTGGTCGTCCTGGAGGCTGCCATTTTCCGCGAGGTACAAGCAAAGGGTAAAGAGCGACTGTGGATCGGTCGCCGGGTAGAGCATCGCTTCACCCAATGAGAGCGTGTCCTCCAGTTTAAAAGATGGCTTTCCCGTCAGTGAAGGGTGATATGCCAGGATAAGTGCATCCCCGGCAAATGGGATTCCGTAAGTGCTGGATTGCACATGTGCCAGCTGCCTGGCGTACTCGTACCAATTCGGGTCATCCATGATAGTACTTAGGCCATCATATGGATAAAGCAATCCTTTTAAAGCTGCCGACTCGAGTAGAGGGCGCGGCAGCAGTACCAGGTCGGGCAAGGCCAGAGGCGCTGCCACATTAGCGGCCACCAGTGATTCGAGTAAACCACCAACCCCCTCGTTTGCTTTCACCCGCACATCCATCCTGAGGTTTGGATTCTCGGCCGAAAATTGAGCCAGGCGGGCTTTGAGCAAGCCGCTGGCTGGGCTGCTGCCTTCAGGGTCAAACTCAGGCGGAAGCCAGATGCGGATCAGCGATCCACTAATAGGTTGGGTCGCAGCTTTCGTCACCTCAGGTGTTGCTGAGGTATCGGTCTGCAATGGATTGAAAGTTGCGAGAGGCATGGAGGCAAGCGTAGCGTCAGTTGGGATCGGGGTACCCTGAGAACCACCCCCCAGGCTGAACGGAAGACCGGTGCATCCCACCATAATGCTGAGAAGCGCAAATGCCAAGAATCGTAAATACTTTATATCCATCAAGTTAAAGGATGCAGCTTAAAGTTCTACCGGGTGAGTAACCAGCTCGACCAACAGTCTAACCGCATTCTGCACGTCCTCAAAGTCCACCATTTCCGATGGAGAGTGAACATAGCGGCAAGGGATGGAGAGGCACCCGGCTGGGACGCCTACCCGGGTGAGCTGCATGGCACGTGCATCCGTGGAGCCTCCCTCAAGGATTTCCATCTGATACGGCATGCCCAATTTCTCTGCTCCCTGCACCATCCAATCTACCACCCGGCGGTCTGCGAGCATGCCTCCATCACGCACCTTGATGGCTGGACCTTTGCCCAGGCTCACATCCATGCGAACCTTGGTCCGCCGTGGGGTATCTCCGGTTCCGGTCACATCCACAGCCAATCCGAGATCAGGGTTGATCCCAAAGGCGGCGGTAGTCGCGCCACGCACCCCTACTTCTTCCTGGGTGCTGAATACAAAATATAGCTGGTGTGGGGTCTCAATGATCTGGTGTAATGCCTCAATCAAAATCGCTGCCCCGATCCTATCATCCAGTGATTTTGCCACCAATCGTCGGCCCAGGTCCAGGAATGGACGCTCGAAAGTGGCTACATCGCCAATCCGTACCCCCGTCTCCTGCCTGCTGGAACAACCCAGGTCAATATAGAGCTGTTCGAACGTTGGCATTTTAGTCATATCCTCCAATGGCTCCAGGCTGATCACGCCTGGAACATCGTTGAGAAACCTCACCCGGCCGCCCACGCAGGTGTAAGGTCGCACGCCTCCCAGGGTGGTAAAACGGACGAAACCACTTTCGTCCACCTGGGTGACCATGACCCCAATCTCATCGATATGGGCTGCCAACATGATCTTAATCCCGCCGGCTTCACCTTTTCCTTTACGCACAATCAGGTTGCCCAGCGCATCCACCTGCACCTCATCAGCATAGGACTCAACCTCACTGCGCACAACAGAACGTATTTGGGTCTCATACCCGGAGGGTCCCTGGGTTTCGACCAGTTTTTGGATCAATGGTTTCATACGAGCTCCTGAATCAATCCTTCTGCCATTTTGTTATTTGGATAACTTGAGCTGGATGCAATTATCAGCTCATCTCTCGCCTGCCAAAACAGCAGGCGTCAGGTGGGATAAAGCGGTTGCCACCAGTTCCCAGGTGTGCTGCCAATCCGACAGGCGCACAATGGAGGCCGGGCTGTGATGATAACGCCCTGGCACTGAGATGGAGATGCTTGGGATCCCCTCGCGCTGCCTGTGAATTGTCCCGGCATCCGTTCCACCCCCACCAGGTTGCCTGATCTGATAGGCGATATGATGCTCCTCGGCTACTTGCATGAAGTAGCGCACCAGCCGTGGGTCCGATAATGTGCTGGAATCGGCGATGTAAATCGCTGGTCCAGCGCCCAGGCGGGTGTTATAACGCACGTTTTCATCCACATCCCAGGTTGGCAGATCATAAGCCGGGGTGGAATCCAGGGCAATTGCCAGCTCGGGATTGAAAGCAAAAGCTGCCACACGCGCTCCCCGCAGACCAATTTCTTCCTGGACGGTGAATGCAGCCTGCAGCTCAATGTTTGGTGGTGCATGTTTGACCAGCTCGATCAACGTCGCCACACCCAGTCGGTTATCGAGTGCTTTTCCCCGTAAACTTGGCCCAAGCTGTATAAATGAAGTGGCAAATGTAGCCCGATCCCCGACCTTTTCATTACCTTTAGCCGTACCCACATCGATGTGCAGGTCGTCCAGATCGATTGGTTTTCTATAGCCATCCCCATGCTCAAGGTGAATGGGTTTAAGTCCGATCACGCCAGGGATATGGTCTTTGCCTATCCATACAGATTTACCGGCTAAATCTGAGGTGGATATACCTCCGACGATCTCGAAGCGATAGATGCCTTCCCCGTTGTCATGAGTGAGCATCAATCCGACTTCGTCCATATGCGCTGCAAGCATCACCCGCAGGGGTCGCTCGCTGGAACCGCGCCTGGTAGCCAGCACATTTCCCAGCGCGTCCACTTTCACTTCATCTGCATGTGGACGGACTTCATTCAAAACAATTTTACGCACCTCGCTCTCATCACCCGATACTGCGCAAGCATTCGAGAGCCGTTCCAGGAGCTTGATCTGCTCCTCCCCAATCGAGGGGAAGGTATAGTCTTCTGCCATAAGTGCCATGCTCATTCTTCCCAGGTTAATTTATCCATGAATGTTTCATCCAATTGGGCGATAAACTCAGCCACCAACCTCCCGGCACGCGTAATATCTTTCAGCGCAATCATCTCCACGGGGGTATGCATGTAGCGCAACGGGATCCCAATCACAACATTGGGGATTCCCTCCGCCACCACCACCATGGCATCAGAATCTGTGGCTGAATATCGAGGTGCAGGCTCCACAGAAATGGGGATTTCCAGGCGCATGGATAATTCTTTGATGGTTTTATACAGGAAGGGATGCACAATCGGTCCCCACATCAAAGTAGGTCCTTTGCCCACCGGGAAGGTCAGGTGATCGGGACTGCTCGGCTCACTGCCAAAGGTCACATCGATGGATACGCATAAACTGGGGTGCAGCTGGAATGCAGAGGTCAATGCTCCGCCAGTGGTAGTTTCTTCCTGCACGGTAGCCACAGCCCAAACATCCCAGACATGTGGCCGGGTGCGAAGTATCTCCAGGCAGCTGGTCAATGCAGCCACCGCAGCCCGATTATCCAGGGTGTGCCCGGTCAAGGTTTCACCACTCGTTTCGATGGGTGGTTGGGCAAATGAGACCGGGTCTCCCACCCGTACCAGGCGATTAACTTCATCGGGCAGCAATCCAACATCCACCAGCAAGTATTCCAGGGGCACAACTCCCCCCAGGGCACGCGTGGGCATCAGCCTTTCCGGTGTTGGAACGATCATGCCCGCTAGCTTCTGGCGCCCATGCACGGTCACCATCTGGCCGGGTAAAACGCGCACGTCAATCCCGCCGATGGCTGTCACGCACAGGAAACCATCGATGATTGCGTTTACCATCAGGCCGATCGCATCCATATGTGTGGCAACCAGGATGCTGGGTCTTGGTTCGCGACCCATGCCCTTCTGCAGTCCATGCAGGCTACCTAATCGACTGACGCTTAGCTGATCGGTGACCGGTCCCCACGCTTTCTCAATAATGGGACGCACACCAGCTTCATACCCACTGATGCCTGGCGCAGATATCAATTCTTTTAAATAAGGAAGGAGTTCAATCATAATTATGTCTGTGGTGGTGAGTATTTTACTGGATTAGAGGTTCAGTAAACGATGGAGCAGCTATATTCTTATGTGGAGGTACCGCAACCGTTGCCAACGGCTCCGTGGAAGGAGTATTGGTTGCAGTAGGTGTAGATATATGGGTCGCTGATGGCAATGGGGTATTGGTAGCAGTTGAGGTTGGTGTAGGTGTATAGGTGATTGTGGGTATCGGTGTCTTGGTAAAGGTCGGCGGGATGAAGGGCGTGTTGGATGGAGTTGGGGTAACCGTGATGGTGGGTGTCTGAGTGACCGTCGCGGTATCGGTTGCCGTTCCAGTGGGAGTAGTTGTGGGCGTCTGGCTGGGGGTGGCAGACAGAATCGTTGCTGATGGAGAGGGAGACGCGCTAGGAGTTTGGGTGACGAATAATACCGGGGTCAAGGATGGCAGCGGTGTGTATGTGCCTGAAGGATGTCCCGGTCCCCCGGGTGCCAGGAGTACAGCCACCAAACCGGCGCAATAACATGGGATGGTCAGGAGAATCACGGCAACCAATACTTTGCGTAAACGGGAGCGAGCAAATGGATCAGACGTCATGCATTTGACCTGGTGCGGGTAGATGATAACACCAAGTGATTATACTGGCAATCAAGGCGATTCGGACCCAAAAATCGATCATCCATCCTGCGGTAAAATGGAGAGGTGTCTTGGATCTACTTATCACCCCACTTTGATGATGTTGCCCTGTCCTGTGGTGGCCTGGTGTGGGAACAGGTTAATACGGGTCAGTCGGTCAGTATTTGGACGGTTTGCGCAGGTGAGCCTCCCGATGGAGATTTTTCGCCCTTTGCCAAAGAGCTGCATACGCGCTGGGAGGTCGGTCGAAGTGCACCAGCTCAACGCCGAATTGAGGATATAAGGTCCTGCCAGCGCCTTGGGTCAACCCCGCGCTATTTCTCCGTCTCCGATTGCATCTATCGGCGTGATCCGCAAACGGATGATTACCTGTATGCCTCCGAGGCAGCCTTAAACGGGCCACTTCAGCCGGGGGATGCCCAGGTGATGGGTGAGGTAGGGGAGCAGATCAAGCTTTCCTTACCCGATGAGGCAATCCTGGTATGTCCCTTGGGGTTGGGTAATCACGTCGACCACCAGCTCACCCGCCTGGTGGCAGAAGGATTGGGGCCTCCCTTATGGTATTACGCGGACTACCCATACGTCCTCCGCTCAGCAGCTCAATTAACGCGGATGGAACAGGAGGGTTGGATCAACCAGTCTTTCCCCATCTCAGCTAGCGGATTGGCAGCCTGGATGGATGCTATCAGCGCCCATGCCTCTCAGATCAGCACATTTTGGGCCACAAATCTTGATATGCGACAGGCCATTATGGAGTATCTGCACGCGAACGGCGGAATCCGCTTGTGGAAGAAGCCTGCCGGATAAGAAATCCTTGCGTTTCCATTCGATGTGTGCTAAAATCACGCAACGCGGTAGTCGGGAATAGCTTTTTCCCCTCATACCGCATACTTTTCATAAGGGGCAGCCCAGGTTAATCACCAGCTTCCCATATTAATGTAAAGAATCGCTCCACGGGAGTGGTTCTTTCATCTTATAGATAGGATAGGAAGATGCCTCCCTCATTCTTGACCAAGCAAGGCTACCAGAAACTGCAGGATGAGCTGGAATACTTGCGAACGATAAAACGCCAGGAAGTTGCCGAACGATTGCACGAGGCAATGGAAGGCGGAGAGCTGATTGAAGACGCCGAATACGAAGCTGCGAAAAACGAGCAGGCTTTCGTCGAAGGGCGCATCCAGGATCTGGAAATGCTCCTGGCGAATGCGCACGTCATCGAAGACTCTGCCAAGGAAGACCATGTACAGGTTGGCACAACCGTTACAATCAAGGAAGGCGACAACCCAGAAGAAATCTATACCATCGTGGGACCTGCTGAAGCCTCACCGCGTGATGGTCGCATCTCCAATGAGTCACCTTTGGGTCGGGCGTTGATGGACCATCATCCCGGTGATGTCGTCCGTGTCGACGCGCCCGGTGGAACCTTCACCGTCAGCCTGTTGAAGGTGGAGTAATATAGGGGCTAACATTCAGCCCCGCGCATGGATTCCTTGCGCGGGGTTTTTGCTTAATTATATAAGACCGGGTAAGTGATTACCGGAAATCTGGAGAGTGAGAACATGGAAGAACTAACCAACCTGGAAAAAAGCCGATTAGAGAAATTGGAACGCCTGCGTTCCAATGGGATTGAACCCTATCCCACCCGCACCACGCGTACCCATACCAGCCAATCTGCCAGCCGCCTGTTTGAAAGCGCCGAAGCTCAAGGCGAGCTGGTACCACAAATAAAGGTCTCGGTAGCTGGTCGCTTGCGCTCGCTGCGCCCGATGGGTAAGATATCATTCGCCCACATCGAGGATGGCGATGGGCGAATACAGCTATTTTTTCGGTCGAATGATATCGGCCAGGATAAACTGGACCAGTTCAATCACGAATTTGACCTGGGTGACTTCATCCAGGCCAGCGGTGAAATGTTCCGCACACGCCAGGGTGAAATTTCCGTGCGAGTGGAATCCTTCCAGATGTTGGCCAAGGCGCTCACTTCATTACCAGCCGCTAAAGACGTGATCGTGGATGGCGAATTAATCCGCCATTCCATCCTTTCGGATCCAGAAACGCGTTACCGGCAGCGGTATGCCGACCTGGCCGTCAACCCTGAAATCCGCCAGATCTTTAAAGCCCGCACCGCCATCGTGACTGCTCTGCGCAGCTTTCTGGATGAGCAGGGCTTTTTGGAAGTGGAGACCCCCATCCTGCAGCCGATTTACGGTGGTGCAGCTGCGAAACCTTTTATCACCCATCACAACCAGCTCCACCAGGACCTTTACCTGCGCATCTCCTTCGAGCTGTACCTCAAACGCTTGCTGGTTGGCGGGCTCGAGCGTGTCTACGAGCTGGGGCGCGATTTCCGCAATGAAGGCGTGTCTTTCAAACACAACCCCGAGTTCACCCAGCTGGAGTTTTACTGTGCCTATTCCGACTATCTGCAAGTGATGGAGATGACCGAACAGATGCTGGCTTATGTCTGCGATCGGGTGTTGGGAAGCCGCAAGGTCACCTATAACGGGCATGAGCTCAGCTTTGAAGTCCCGTGGCCACGCCTGGAGCTGCGCCAGGGGTTGATCAACACCGCCAATATCGATATTGCCGAGTATCCGACCGCTAAAAGCCTTGAAGCGGCGATGAAAGAGCGCGGGATGCAGCCCAAACCCGGAGAAACACGCGGTAAGCTCATCGACCAATTATTGTCCGATACCCTTGAACCGACCCTCATCCAACCCACGTTCTTATATGACTACCCGCGCGATCTGTCTCCACTTGCCAAGAGCAAACCCGGTGACCCGCTGACGGTGGAGCGTTTCGAGGGTTATATTGGCGGCTTCGAGCTGTGCAACGCCTTTACCGAGCTGAACGACCCGCTCGACCAGGAGCAGCGCTTCCTGGAGATGGGGCGCGATTACACCGCAGAGGACGAGGAACGGCACCCCATGGACGAGGATTACCTGCGGGCGATGCGTTATGGGATGCCCCCGTGCGGCGGCTTTGGCATGGGTATCGACCGCCTGATCATGATCCTGACCGATCACCCCAACATCCGCGAAGTCATCCTGTTCCCCCACCTGCGTACCCGCGAGGAATAGTCAGGGTTAACTAACTAGGCAGATCATATCTGCTAGAAACCTTTGCCCGGGAATTCCCTGGGCAAGGGTTTACGCCAATCTAAAACTGGAGCTACCTCATGAAGGACCAAACTTACCGGGTGTACGGCTATCGCTGGGTGGTGCTGGGGGTCTTTATGCTGATCAACCTCACCATCCAAATCCTGTGGATCACGTATGCCCCCATCACAGAAGCGGCAGCCACTTTTTACGGGGTTACCACCACGCAGATTGGCCTGCTGGCGATGACCTTCATGATCGCTTACGTACCGCTCTCCATCCCGATCTCCTGGGTGATTGATAAATACGGCTTTCGCCTGGCGGTGAGCATCGGGGCAATCCTGATGGGTGTGTTTGCAATCGCGCGCGGGTTGGCCGGGGCAAATTATGGTCTCGTGCTGGCAAGCACCCTGGGGATTGCCATCGGACAGCCCTTTCTGATGAATTCGTGGACGAAAGTGCCTGCGAACTGGTTCTCCATAGATGAACGCGCCACTGCGGTGGGATTGGTCACACTCTCCAACCTGCTCGGTGCGGCGCTTGGTATGGCGCTGACACCCGTACTCACCGAAACGCTTTCCATCCCCACAGTCCAGCTGATCTATGGGGGAGCGGCAGCCCTCGCAGCGCTGCTGTTCATTGCCCTCTCGCGTGAGCATCCGCGCACGCCGCCCTGTCCACCGGGGATGGACGTCCGCTCCCTGATGTTGGATGGTCTCAAGCAAATCGTCCGTGTGGTGCCATTCTGGCTGTTCGTGATCGTCTATTTCGTGGGTATGGGAATTTTTAATGGCATCAGCACCTGGGTAGGAGTTATTCGGCCGTCTGGTTTTACTGCTGGCGACTTGGGATTGCTGGGTGCCGTGATGGTAGTGGGCGGCATCCTGGGTGCAGTGCTCATCCCGGCCCTGTCTGATAAACAGCACAAACGCCAGCGTTACATGCTCATTGGAGTGCTGCTGGCGATCCCTGGGTTAATAGGGGTGACGTTTGCTAATTCTCTTTTACTGTTGCTTGTCTCTGCCTTCTTCCTGGGGTTCTTCCTGATCAGTGTCGCTCCGATTGGTTTGCAATATGTAGCCGAGGTAACCTACCCTGCCCCTGAGGGGACCTCGGCTGGCTTGATCCAGCTATTTGGGCAGCTCTCAGTGGTCTTCGTATACATCATGGAAGCGATGAAGAGCAAGGATGGTGCCTTCACGCCCTCCTTAGTGCTGTCGGCCGTATTGCTGGTCGTGCTGGCTGGCGTGATCACCCAAATGAAGGACCCACCGGTTCGCAATATCTGAGGCTTGAATTACCCCGGCCTCAAAACTTCCACAAGGTACTTCCCCCACCCGATTTTGAGTACGTCTCAATTCCATGGCGCATCTCGGCCTCGTCCGGCCAGAAGAAAACGAGCTGCGATTTGTGGCAGGCGACCCCATCCTGCCAGGCCTTCAGCCCCTGCGCAGAGACCGGGAGCGAGAACTGTTCTGCCTGGGCGGGAATCCACTCGGATAAGTCATACTCTTTTTGAATAATATACGGGTAATCCACGTAGCGCCACAGCGGGAGGCATAATCCTTCAGCGGCAGTGCGTACCAACAGGTGGTCGCGGTGCTGCCCAACGGTAAGCGGAATCACCAGCTCGCATCCCTCCACTAAGTTTTTGCGCAGGAAGTCGGTCAGCGGCGGGATGAGATAAGCTTCATCCGGTCCCAGGGGTCGATTGATATCGTCGGGTACTTTGATCAGCGCCTCATCTGTGCCAGGCAGGTAGCGATAGATGCAGTCCGGCACGGTGTAACGCCGGTATCCCACCCCCAGCACCTGGCAGCAGGCGATATCTTCCAGGCTGCGCTTATAGGGCACGTCCTGCTCCCCCAATTCCCAGAATATGTGCAGCATCCGGGCGTAGTCGCTGAGCGGCTTATCGACCGGAGGGTCACCCGCACAAATCGTCCAGATTTCAACCTGGTCTCCCTGGTCGGTGAGCTCCCACACCAGCCCACCCACCGAGAGCACCACGTCATCGAAATGCGGCGAAAGGAAGACCCATTTTTTCATGCCGGTTCCACCAGCTCTTTCCCGACCGCTTGCATAGGCGTATCCTGTGCTTTTTGGGTCACTTTGGGTGAAAATACGAGCCCACCAATCAGGAAGAGGATGGCTGAAATAAAGAAGAGGACCACGAAGGTGGATGGATGGTTATATGCCATGTAGCGCCCGGGTGAAACCTTTCAGGCTGGTTGGTATGGAAGGGTTACTGAACCCGTCAATTATTCTCTGCAGATAAAGTTGGACAGCTAGCATGCGTGACGCTCCTTTTGGGGTTATCCGTATATTCTATAATAAAAGGATGATATTGATTAACCGCAGATTCACGCAGCAATCGCAAAACCGGCGGATATCCAAAGAGCGGAATACACACAGCATCCGCAAAACCAGCGGATATCCGAAGAGCAAAAAAAGCACGGCATCCGCAAAACCGCGGATATCCGAAGAGCAAAAAAAGCACGGCATCCGCAAAACCAGCGGATATCCGAAGAGCAAAAAAAGCACGGAATATTAGACATATCAGGAACGAAGCCGAATTTGCACCGACTTCGTAGAGATTAGAATGGAAAGCAGCAATTAGGACATGAGATTTAATTGTTTTGAAAAAAATTCAAATAGCATTCAATTCGTGCTTCTTACCGGGGTGGTCAGGTGGTGTACGAGTGCATTAATTCCAATAAATTCCAACTGGTATGAAGATGATCTGATTGAAATCCACCGATACCGAGATGAGCACTCGCACCGGTAAACAACAACCGGTACAGAAGACCACTGGTATACGGACGCATTTATTTAGTAAAACCATCATATAAAGAATGCGTCCTAATGTAATTACTCACCATAGTACCTAAGAAGTCATTGCAAGGCGGGTTTTGCTGAAGCAATCTTCCTTTTCAAATAATGTTCAAATGACTATCAGGTTGAAATCAATCAATTTTCGGACAGGAAGATTGCCACGTCAGGCTTCGGAGTGTGTTGGAAGCCTTGGATTTCGTGCACGCCTTTCTCCCCCGAAAACCAGCGGGGATTCCGCAATGACAGTTAATCTGCTTTATTTTCCAAATTATGCCTCTTGTAAATACGAAAGAAAACCCAGTGAGTAATTACGTCCTAATGTAATTACTCACAAATCCAGGTTTCCTGACCCGTAAGGGCGCAGGGGAGGGATTTGAGGATGTATATTATTGAAATTTTCCCCTGCGCCCCTACAAAATATTTATTGTTTAGTCATTTTTGGACCGTTAAGTATATTTGCAGTGAGTAGTTATGTCCTAATGTAATTACTCACCGAAATCGGAATAATTGCCAAATCGTCGGAAATGTCAGTGGAAGATTGCTTCTTCGGGCTATGAAGTGTGGGTATATCCCAAGATGCGGATTACGCCCTCATCCCCCGAAAACCAGCGGGGATTCCGCAATGACAACGAAGTGAGTTGATTTCGATAATTCTGTATTTCACGGATCAAGATAGAGATACAGTGAGTAGTTACTTGTACCGGTAAAAACCAACCGGTATACGAATGCTTTTATTTTAATAAACCATAGGAAAGCATTCTAATTATAGCACAATTGTTCTAATCCACAAGGGGTTTATCAAAACTGGTTCGAAAAACGTGATAATTTAAGGTTAGCATCAGGTAGCAGCGAGATGCTCCACTTCAATTCCAACCGGACTGGGCGAGACCGTTTGAGCAGTAGGGGCGACCCGCCCTTGGGTAAACAAGATTGTGGAATACCATGAAACACTGGAAAAGGGGTTGAATGATAGCGGTGATGGGTCGCCCCTACGAAAAATCGATCCTTCAGTCTGATTTTCTGACATATTAATTATCGAATTACTAGATATAAATTAGAATAATAGAATCATTGTACAGAATATTGAGACACTATAATGCTTAATCATCCAAATCGTCATGACAGGCATTCGGTCCGTTTAGAAGGGTATGATTACAGTTTGGCTGGGGCATATTTTGTGACCCTCGTATCATGGAAACGGGGGTGTTTGTTTGGAGAATGCACAGAGGGGAAAATGAGGTTGAACTCCATCGGAAATGTGGTCCATTCTGTCTGGGAAAAATTGGCATTCCATTTTCCTCAAGTACGATTAGAGGAGTTCACCATCTTGCCCAATCACTTGCATGGGATAATCGTAATTAAAAGCCCGGAGAAGGACCGCCCATCATCCGTAGGGGCGACCCGCCCTTGGGTAAACAAATTCGTGGATAACCAAGTAGCCCTGGAAAACGGGTTGAATGATAGCCATGATGGGTCGCCCCTACTGGAAATTACCCGACCAACTGGACCGGAACGCGGCTCGCTGGGGGCGATCATCGGGCAATTGAAATCGCGGATTACCAAACGGATTTGGAGATTACCAGGGATTGACCATATCCCAATATGGCAGCGGAATTATTACGAACATATCATTCGGGATGCCCAGGAATACCAACAGATCATGCAATATATTGAGACAAATCCTTTACAATGGGTGACAGATAAATATTATTGATCATTGCAGCAAGGGCGACCCGCCTTTGGGTAAACGAGATCATGGATGACCATGAATCCATGGATAACGGGTTGAATGATAGCGGTGATGGGTCGCCCCTACTGGAAATCACAAGACCGAATGGACCGGGGCGGGGGTGGCGGGGGCAATCATCGGGCAATTCAAATCACGGGCTACCAAACGGATTTGGACATTACCAGGGATCGACCGTATGCCAATATGGCAGCGGAATTATCGCGAACAAATCATACAGGATATCCAGGAATACCAACAGATGATGCAATATTTTGAGACAAATCCTTTACAATGGGTGACAGATGAATATTATTGATCATTGCAGCAAGGGCGACCCGCCCTTGGGTAAACGAAATCATGAATAATCATGAAGCCCTGGAAAACGGGTTGAATGATAGCCATGTTGGGTCGCCCCTACGAAAAAAAAGTAGTTAAATAAGGAGCGCGTATGGAGATGTTTGTTCGCCGGCAGATCGTGCAAATTGCCAATGAATTATATGCCAAGTGCCTGCTGACCCCCACCGGGGGCAATATCAGCGCGCGCTGTGACGATAACCCCGCCGAGATCTGGATCACCCCGGGTGCCATCTTCAAGGGAGACCTGCGCCCCGAGATGATGGTGCGGCTCGACCTGCAAGGAAATGTAATAGGCGAGACGGATTACTCGGCCTCCAGCGAGCGCCGGGTGCACTGCACCATTTACCGGTCCAGACCTGACGTTACCGCGGTGGTGCACACGCATGCCCCTCAAGCCACGCTGATGGCGCTCACCGGCACACGCTTCCTGCCCATCTCGCTGGAATCAGCCTTTTTGGGGGATATCCCCGTCGTGCCGTTCATCATGCCGGGTACCGATGAGCTTGGAGAGGCGGTTGCCACAGCCATGGGAGCAGGGTTTGCAGCCTTGATGCAAAACCACGGGTTGGTGGTGGCTGCCAGCAGCCTGCGCCGGGCAGCGGATATCACCGATGTGGTCGAGGTGACTGCCCTGAAGCTGCTCACCTGTCGGTCGCTGGGGATCACTCCACCGGTGTTATCCGAGGAGACGGTGGCCTCGATCCGCAAGATGGGGAATTTCCTGGCTTAATTATTTATCTCCTACCCAACGGAATACTCGTTCTCCAGCAGCCTGACTTTATTTCGGAGGATTTGAACTGCGCCGGTAATGAGCTGTGGGTCGTGCAGGTCAATCTTCAAGAATTTTTTAAGCAAAACTTCAGGCGTGGCGTTAAAACCATTGCTCATCAACGCAATATACTGCTCAACAAACGTCCCGGGTGCTTGCATGAACATCTCATAATATTTAAGGGCTAATAGTGACCCGAACACATAATTGATGTTGTAAAGCGGATCTTCATAGAATAGGCGGTTGGTGATCCAGCGCATCTTCAGCTCGGGGTGCCGGCTGATCCAGATATCGAACCGGCGGTTATTCCGTTCGGTCAGTGCGTCCAGGTCATCGGCAGCCTCGATTCTTCCTTGTTCTACTTCCGCGTAAATGGATTGCTCAAGGGCAGCATCTGCAGCGATAAAAAACAGCGCCATGCCCTTCCCGTCAAGGAATTGTTCGAGGTAGAACTGCCTCAAAGGCGGGTTGGTCTCATGCTGGTAGAGGTAGTCTGCCAGAAGCAATTCGTTCAGGATGGCGAATGACTCAAACAGATAATGGGGACCATCCGCATAAGTCGCCTTAACCGCATGGTTTTTCATCAATTGGCGGTGGATGGCGTGGGTCGATTCGTGCATCAGCACGCGCATATCGTTGTAATAGCCTGCGAAGCTGCTGCTGAAAAAGACCGTGGTCACGCCGGGAAAACCTTTGGAGAACCCGCCCGCCCTGCGATTTTTCCCAGGCAGGATGTCCATCCGACCATTGGCAGGGTCAAGCAGGTGCTCAAGCTCACGCCCGTACTCTGCGCCCAGTGACGATAATGCCTGGCAGATTATTTTTGTGGCTTGTTCGATACTAAAGCGGGGCAGGGTCTCGCCCGGGGCGCTGGCGGCGATATCCCACGGGTGCGCCTCCCCAACCCCGAGCCGCGCCCGAGCATGCTCCGCACGCAGGTGCAGATAATTCAGGTAGATGCCAGCCTGCTGCCCGATCTGCTCCAGCAGGTCTGAAACCTCGGCTTTGCTCCAATAGCTGTTGAAGTAGACTTCGGCGGGGGCATCCTCAAAGTGATGCAGCTGCGCCAGCTGGTTGCGCCGTCTGACCAGGTTAATCAAGGCGTAGGCATACAGATCCCGTTGGGAGGCATACCCGGCATAAAGCTTCTTAAACCCGGCTTTGCGGACGGTTCGTTCAGGGTGGTTGCTAATCACAGCGCGCTGCCTGAACACATCCAGTTCACCCTGCGAGGTTTTGATTCTGCCAAATGCCGTGCGCTGCACCAGGATTTCATAAAGGTTGTATTCCCACTGGCTGGTTGCCGCTTCCAGGCTGCTTATGCTGGTTTCTTCGGCCAAAGAAAGCGTATGGGTCTGGTAACGCCGGGCAGATTCAACTGCAAAGCGGTAGGCCTCCAGCTCTGGTTTCTGGCGGATATACTGCTCAAGGGTGGACGGGTCGATTGGGATTAATTCCGCTTCAAGGAACTTCGTCCGTGTCGTAAATTCCGCTTCCATCCTTGAATATACGGTCTGACTGGCAATGTGGGTGGTGTTGACGGCAAAGCGCAGATAATGATAGGTGTAATGACGCATGAATTCCACCAGGACTGAGTCGTATTGCTGGAGTGCCTGCAGCAGCGAATCAGCGGAGGCTGTCACCTTACCACGTAGAGATCCGAAATCCTGCACACGCTGGTTATAGCGGATCCGTTCAGCCTGCTCGGATCCCGGGCTTGGGAAAAAATTCCGTTCAAAGTCAAAACTAGCCATGCGCCTATTTTGTCCGAAAATTGTCATTTTGCCAATGGGTGAACTGCAGCGAATAATACTGGGGCTGTCCCAAAAGTAGATGCGCGGGGGTGGAATTCCGAAAATATCATGATTAATTACCCCTGCGCTCTGATTGAATGCGCTCCATGTGGGCGTAGGGGAAACATTTTTGATGTATTTTGTTCAAATCCCACCCCTACGCCCCTACGTTTTAGGATATATTCCGCAATTGTGACTTTTTAGACAGCTCCATTAAATACTAATGCAACCTTAATTGATTAAGTATTGACTTAATTAAGCAAAAGATTTATTATAGTGCACATGGATATATTTGATGCACTCGCCGATCCAACCAGACGCAAAATCCTGGAGCTGCTCGCCAAGCGGGGAGAACTCCCCGCCTCGGAAATTTACGCCACCTTTGCAGTCAGCCATCCCGCCATCTCACAGCACCTGAAGATCCTGCGTGAAGCAAATCTGGTCAGGATGGAAAAGCGCGCCCAACAGCGCATTTACCAGGTGAACCCTGATGCCGTGCTCGAGCTGGAAGACTGGTCGAAGCAGCTGGCACAGCAGTGGAACCAGCGCCTGGATGTATTGGAAGAGCTGCTCAAAGCAGAACAAGAAAAAGATGCAACCCATAAAAATAGAAAGGATGTGTAAAATGGCTAAAGAATTAACCCTCAAACGTACCTTCGATGCTCCGCGTGAGCTCGTCTTCAAAGCATGGACCGACCCTGCCCTGCTCACCAAGTGGTGGGGACCGACTGGCTTTACCGCCCCTATCGCTCAGGTGGAGGCCCGTAAAGGTGGCAAACTATATCTCGTCATGCACGGACCCAAAGACAGCGATTTCGACATCGACATGCCCACGTGGGGAGTTTTTCAGGAGTTCGACCCGCCCCGCCGTTTCGTATTTTCCAATGAGGCCTTGCCGGATGAAAAAGGTGTCAGACAGCTGGCCACCTTATGCACGGTCACCTTGAACGAGGTAGGTGGAAAAACTGAGATGACCCTGCACATCGTGCTGGTGAAGGCAACCGGGGTTGCCGAAGGTGCGTGGGGTGGAGCAGAGATGGGCTGGAGCCAGAGCCTGGACAAGCTGGAGGCACTGTATGTTAAGAAATAAACTTAACCAACCCGCTATATCTCTTCACCCTGAAATGGCAGCAGAAATTTCATAAAGGTACAAATCACAGCAAACCGCCCGCTAAACCAACGGGCGGTTTGTTTTCTGCTTAGCACGCCTTGGGTTGTTATATGAGTCGTAATACTCAGCATAAACTGGCAGAATGCAAGCTTACGGTAATTACTCACCGAGTTGCAACACGCCAAAGTAATCATGTAAACAAACAATAAATGTTTCAATTAAGCTGTCATTGCGAAGCGGTATTTGCTGAAGCAATCTTCCTTTCCGATTAAACTCATAATCACATCGGTTTACTTATTAGAAATGGGACCTTGGTGAAGATTGCTTCATTCGCAAAATTCGCTCATTCGCAATGACAAACGTATGATCCTTGCATTTTCCCTTTTATGGTGAGTAATTACAGATTACGTATAGAACAAAGAGCAGATTGCTTCGGTGAGCTTCGAAATTTGGTACAAAGCCTTGAATTCCTAGTGCGCTCTTCTCAATGACAAAAAAGTCTGAAATAATGAGCAAATTATAACTTGGGTATTTCAGAAAAGACGACTCGTTGAGTAATTACTACGAGGCAGACACACCCGGAGCAGACGATGAAATTGTAAGCATTGTATAATTAATTCAAGTCTTCTTTCTTCAATCTCTGAATCTTCCCACTCAAAGCAACGGGGAGTAATAATTTGCTAAGAGGAGGTCAAGTATGCCCACTGATTCCGCATCCCAGGCGGTAGCAATCCTGCGCAACCCGGGTACTTTTCAATGGTATGTCATCACCCTTTTCGCCTTGATCGTATACGTCTATGCCGTCGAAGTGGAACACCGCAATTGGAGCCTGGTCTTTGCCGGCCTGGCGTTTTGGGGTATGGATTGGTTCAACGAAATCTGGAATGGGCTAGTCTTCCACTTTACCAACTTCGCCCCCGTGTGGGGTGCGCCTGGCAAGACGGCCTACCTGCTGTTGATCGGCCTGAACATCGAAATCTGCTTCATGTTCGCCATTGCCGGGGTTGCCTTTTCCAAGATGCTGCCAGCTGATAAGAAGCTCAAGGTTTTGGGGATTCCCAATCGCCTGCTTTTCGCCATCATCGGGTCGATATTTTGCGTGATCGTGGAGCTGCTGCTGAATGCCGCGGGTGCCCTCACCTGGGACTACACCTGGTGGAACCTCGGTGCCCCCTGGCTGATTTTCCTGATCGGATACTTACCCTTTTTCCTGGTGGCGTTCTGGGTATTCGATATGAACACCGTGAGGCAGAAAGCCATCACCGTCGGCAGCATCCTCAGCTTTGACGCCATATGCCTGGTTTTGTTCGCGGGTATCTTGAGCTGGATTTAGAGCAGAGTTACCAATTGGGCTCAGGTGTGGCGATAAGCAACAGAGTCTCCAGGATCCAGCCTTCCCTGCCGTCTTCAACCACCCGTACATGCACCCAGGTGACCCCGGTCGAGTCCTGAGCTTCCTCCAGCAGCTCGACCAATGTCCCCTGAATGACGCCAGGATAAACAGGAGGTGATTGGAAGCTTGGTCCTGACCGGATGGTTGCGCCTGATTCGGGGCCGATACGCGCATAAACGGGTATCGGGGCGGGTGTGTAGGTCTGGGTGGGTGTGGGTGAATTGGTCGGCGTCAGCGTGATCGTCGGTGTGAGCGTTGGCGGCACCGGCGTAGCGGTTTTCGTGGCAGTGGGAGGCAAAGTTGGAGTGGGCGTGAGGGTATAGGTGGAAGTTGGCGTATACGTTGCCACCGCCAGCGGAGGTCCAAACCAGCCCAGGGTTGTGCTGTAAGCACCCACGCCCACGATCAAAGCCACTCCAAGCAGTGTGACCGCTCCCCCAAGCGTGTAGCCTAATATAGTGATCGGGCGAAAACCAAGGATTGCCAGGGTGATCGCTCCAAGCAGTGCCCCCCAGGCAAGGTGAATGGCGAATACCACCAGGGCATCTGGGAATAGATGGGGTAAGCCACTCCCCAGGCCAAAACCAGCCACCACCAGGGGCAGGTACAGTGCGTACGCCAGGGCGACGCTTGGGGCAGATGGGCTGCGTTCATGGTGGACCATCGTCGCTGCAGTCAGTACGGCACCCACGCTCAGAACGATGAAATTGATTGCAGAGAGCTCCGCGTTCAAGTAGGCCTGGCTAAGAGAAACTGGTACCCATACGCGCCCGAGCAGGCCAGCCCCAGCGCCGACAATAAATACCATAATGCTGCCAATCGCCAGACCCACCAGGCTGCGGGTAAAAAATTTATAAGATCCAACCGCCGTCGCCAGGGAAAGGCCGATGACAGGGGCCATCAAAGGGGCAAAAATGGCTCCAAGAACCAGCAGGATGGGAGAATCGAGCATTAAGCCGATGCAAAAAATGATTCCCGAGACCACCGAAAACAAGAAGAAATCAAAACTGGGTGAAGTGCGCCGTCTCAGCTGGTCCAGCACGATGGCGCGCTCATCCGCTTCCAGGGGTGCCAGCAAGCGACGGGCACGTCTTCTCCTTGCCGGGGGCATCAAGTCAGGGTCGTCGGGGATATATTCAGTCTTGGGTAGGCTCATGTGCGTAAGGTAGCGACAATCCTCAGTGGGGTTTCGAGTAAATCCAATGCTTCATAGATGCTACTGACTACCAGGTCTGATGCGAGCAGGGATTCCACAGCCGTCCCTTCCGGCGATAGCACACAAATCCCCAGGGCGGCTGTTCGCAGCATGCGAGCATCATTTGCCCCCTGGCCAATCGCTACGCTTATATCAGCGCCCAACTTTTGTACGAAAGAGGCTTTTTGCTCGGCTTCATTTCCTGGCTGGATGCGAATGGCTTTTACGTTGAGCTGTTGGTCAATTACATCTTGTTTCCCGTGCGTGTCTGCAGTCAACAGGTGCAGGGTAAGGCGGTCGCGCAGGGCAGATAACCTTTGCTTCACACCTTCCAGGAGCTGTCCATCCACTGCCAGGGTACCGTTGACATCACATACCAGATGCTGCAGCTGGATCAAACCTCGCCCTGGGATGTTCAGCTCGATCATGAACTTATTATACACCACCGAAATTAAGCAGAATATCGTCACTAACACCTTAATTTTTGCCGCTTGTAGTACAATTTGCCGCGACCAGATCATTGGAGTACCCTTCTTGAACCGTATTTCGCGTTCCATGCGTTCAGCCACCCTGCTCGTCTGCCTGGGCTTACTTTTATCTGCCTGCGGTAGGATCATCCCTACCCCACAACCCAGCCTCACCCCCTCGCCCAGCCCGACGGTTACACTCACCCCCACGCCCACCCTCACCCCCTCGCCCACACCCCAGCCTCCCACGGCGGTGCTGCTGGCTGCATCGGGGGCAAACCAGGCACAGGTGAGCAGCCTGCAAACCTGGCTTAACGACCTGATCACCGCCTCGGGGCTGCGCTGGCAGGTCAGGCAGCAATTAACCCCAGACGATCTGGTGCCGGCCTTGCGCCTGGTGGTGGTCGTCCCGCCTGACCCGGACCTGGTTGATTTGGTTGCTGCCGCGCCAGACACGCAATTTCTGGCGCTTGGTATTCCTGGTTTGGAAGCGGCTCCAAATCTCACCATCATCGGCGGCGAAGGGGACCGCCCCGATCAGCAGGGATTCATCGCGGGTGTGATCGCCGCCATGCTTTCGAATGACTGGCGCGTGGGAGTGATCAGCCTGTCTGATACCGTTGAAGGCCGGGCTGCGCGCAACGGTTTCCTGAATGGGGTGATTTATTTCTGCGGTCTGTGCCGGCCAGCCCACCCTCCTTACTACGAATATCCACTGTATATTGAGCTACCAACCTCTGCCACCAGCATTGAATGGCAAGAAGCCGCCAATTACATGGTCGACCATGATGCGCTGACGGTGTACGTGTACCCCCAGGCTGGGGATGAAGCTATGCTATCCATTTTGGCTGCCGGAAAGATCAATATCATCAGCAGTGGCGCACCTCCCCAGGCAGCCCTGTCGAATTGGGTCGTTTCGCTCACCACTGACCCGATGCCTCTTATTCAAAGTCAGGTGCAGGGTCTCCTGGATGGCAGCATGACCGGAGGCCAGTCACTGGTGGTGCCTGTTCAATTTACCCAAATCAACCCGCTGCTGTTTACCCCCGGTAAACAGCGCCTGGCGGAACAGGTTTTAGCCGACCTGCAAGCCGGGTATATTGACACCAGTGTGGATTTAACCACCGGTGAGAATCGTCCATAAATAGATAAGGCCTGTAAATACACACTGCCAGGATAGGTAATATATCTGCAAAGGAGGTTATTAATCACACCATTGCAAATTAACCTGCTTCTTGCTATACTATCAGTGTCCCTTTCGGGAAATACAACCATTTTTACCCAAACTCTTTAGGAGGAGAATTGTATGTATAAGAAGTTTTCTTTAGTAATGGCTGTCCTCATGATAGCCACCATGGTATTGGCTGCCTGCGCACCGGCTGCAAAAACAGCCGCTGACTGCGGCAAAACCGGTGTGTTCTGCGTCGGTTTGGTGACGGACGTCGGTAAAGTAGACGACAAGTCCTTCAACCAGACAGCCTGGGAAGGCGTGCTCCTGGCGCAGACGAATAAAGATGCAGACTGGGTTCAATATATCGAAACCGTCGACTCGAAGGACTATGATAAGAATATCGCCACCTTCGCAGACGCTGGATACAATGTCGTTGTGACCGTCGGCTTCAATCTGACCGAGTCCACTTACGCCGCCGCCAAGAAATATCCAAACGTCAAGTTCATCGGTATTGACCAATTCCTATCCGCCGACGCTACCCATCCTGAATGGCCGCTCGCCAACCTGGTCTCCATTTCTTACAATGAAGATCAATCTGGCTTCCTGGTGGGCGCTCTGGGTGCGATGATGTCCGCCAGCCACAAACTCGGTGCAGTCTGCGGTACCGATGCCGTCCCGCCCGTCTGGCGCTATGGTGAAGGCTATAAAGCCGGCGCAGCCTATGAAGACGCCAAGAATGGCACCACCACCGAGGTAACCGTGGTCTATCACAGTGATGTAGGCTTCGACAAGACCTTCACTGACCCCACCTGGGGTGCTGACACTGCCAACTCCATGATCGACAAGGGTGCGGATGTAATCTTCGGCTGCGGTGGCAAGACCGGTAACGGTGCTGTGGATGCCGCTGCACAGCGCGCGGTGTATGCCATTGGTGTAGACACCGACCAGTATTTCACCCTGCCCGAAGCTCAGAAGCAATTGCTCTCCAGCGCCATGAAGCCGGAGACTGAGCCTGTCGCCGCCGTGATCAAATTGACCAAGGATGGAAAATTCCCCACCGGTGGTATCTATATGGGCCCATCAGGCTATGCCCCGTATCATGACCTGGCCAGCAAGGTTCCCGCCAACGTCGATACCGAGATGAAAGCCCTGCTCAAGGGTCTGACAGACGGCAGTATTAAGACCAATGTACCCCCCGTCAAGCCGGCTCAGTAATTTGTAACCGCTGAATAACAACAAATGTGGAAAGAGGAGCAATCCTCTTTCCACAATTTTTATTTACCAAGCGCATTGTTTGGGAGAACCTCAATGCAAAATAAAGTGGGACAAGCAACTACAAGCAGACTTAAGCAAGTTCTAAACTCCATGCTGGTGCCCTTGCTGGCAATTGTCACTGCCATCGTACTCGGCGGAATCATTATTGCCATCGTGGGTGGTAACCCCTTCGCAGCCTATAAGGGTCTTGCGCAAGGTGCCTTTGGCTCCCCGGCCGCATTAAGTGAAACAGCCGTTTGGGCTACACCCTATATTTTTGCCGGTTTGGCAGTCGCCCTGGCTTTCAAAGGTGGGTTGTTCAATATTGGCGCTGAAGGTCAATTAGCTGTAGGCGCAGTGGTTTCAGCGTTGATCGGATACGCTTTACCCGGCTGGCTGGGTGTGAGTATCCCGTGGTTCATTCATCTGCCTCTGACGGTGGGGCTCGGAATGTTGGGTGGCGCAATTTGGGGAGCCATCCCTGGAGCCCTCAAAGCCTACACCGGTGGGCATGAAGTCATCAACACCATCATGATGAACTATATCGCCCTCAACATCACCTCATTTCTATTGAACGGGCCGATGAAGGACCCCAACCCTCTGAACCTCTCCGCCAAGACGCCCGAGATCGCGGCCAGCGCCCGCATTCCTCCCATCTTTCCGGGTCTGCGTGTTCATTGGGGCTTCGTCCTGGCCCTGTTGGTGGCTGTATTGATCTGGTGGCTGCTCCAGAAGACCACCGTGGGGTTTGATATCCGTACCGTCGGCGCCAACCCGGATGCTGCCAGGTATGCGGGTATCAACGTCAAGTGGACCATTATCCTGACCATGGCAATTTCCGGCGCTCTGGCTGGGCTGGCGGGGGTGATCGAAGTGACGGCGCTTAACTATCGCCACGAGCTCGGGTTTTCGATCGGCTACGGCTTTGACGCCATTGCGATTGCCTTGCTGGGGAAAACCAACCCCTTCGGCGTGGTATTGGCTGCCATTTTGTT
This sequence comes from uncultured Chloroflexia bacterium, assembly GCA_963809805.1. Classification (GTDB taxonomy): domain Bacteria; phylum Chloroflexota; class Anaerolineae; order Anaerolineales; family UBA4823; genus FEB-25. Next base: position 71,814 of record CAWELB010000007.1, read on the forward strand.
TGGAGCCATGCGCAATGGTGGCACCCGCATGCAGTTCCTCACCCAGATCCCGGTTGATATTATCTCGGTAATTCAGGCCCTGATCCTGTTGTTCGTGGCTGCTGATGCCATTATTCGCTTTATTTATCGAATTCGTGTTAGTGAAGATCGTCTCGTTCTAACCCGCGGTTGGGGCAGTTAGGAGAAAGCATGGACAGGCGACGTTTTGCTATTATTGTGTTTGTGATCGCACTCATGTTCGGTACAGTCACACTGATTGGAGCCTCGCAAAACTCTCCATTAGTGATCATCACCAGTATGCTGGCAACCACCATCGCGGTGGCAACTCCGCTGACGCTGGGTGCCCTCTCGGGTCTCTATTGTGAACGGTCCGGTGTGGTCAACATCGGCATCGAGGGGATGATGCTTGGAGCCGCTTTCTTTGGCTGGCTGGCGGCAATCTACATGAATACCATCTTTCACCTGCCACCGCTGATGAGTCTCATCACCGGGGTCATTGTTGCCATGCTCACCGGTGGTTTGTTTGCCTTATTGCACGCCGTATTATCCATCACTTTCAAAGTGGACCAGATCATCGGTGGGACGGTGATCAACATCCTCGCCATCGGCATCACGGGTTTCCTCAACCGCCAGATGTTCTTTGGTTCCGGCAGCGTCTTTGGCGGTCAAATCCCGCATGCCCCGGGCGTCTTGCCGAGGATCGCAATCCCCCTGTTGTCTGATATTAAGGTAATTGGGCGAATATTTGACCAGCAGCCCATCACCTGGGCAGCCATTATCCTGGTCTTTGTCACCCATTTTGTGATGTTTAGAACCCGCTGGGGTCTGCGCACACGCTCTGTGGGTGAGCACCCACGAGCAGCCGATACGGTTGGAATTAATGTGTACCGTATGCGCTACATCAATGTGATCATTGGCGGTATGCTGGCTGGTCTGGGTGGAGGCTTTCTCACGCTCGAATCCATCTCGTCCTTCGAGCCGCTGATGACCAACGGTCGTGGTTTTATTGCCCTGGCTGCCATGATCTTCGGCAACTGGACGCCGTTCGGCGCCTGGTCGGCTGCGCTCGTTTTTGGCGCAGCCCAGGCCATGCAGATCAATTTACAATTCTTCCGAACCTTGATTCCACCGCAATTAGCCATCCTGCAGAACTCATATGTGGTCGGTCTGGCGCCATATATTTTGACCATGCTGATCCTCACCGGGTTGATCGGTAAAACCATCGCACCCGCTGCAGATGGTGTCGCGTATGAGAAATAGGAGAATGATATGACCGACAACGCTATTGTTCTCCAGGCAAAAGATATCAACAAACGATTCCCCGGCGTTCTGGCAAATAACAACGTAAACTTTGACTTACACAAAGGTGAGATCCATGCCCTGCTGGGGGAGAATGGCGCCGGAAAAACCACCTTGATGAACATCCTGTACGGCCTGTATCTCCCCGATTCCGGTGAGATCCTGGTCAATGGGCAGCCGGCCGTCATCCACTCCCCAAAAGATTCGATTGCCCTGGGAATCGGCATGGTCCACCAACACTTTATGCTCATCCCGGTCTTCACGGTGGCTGAAAACATTATGTTGGGGGATGAGACCGTCCGCTATGGGATGGTGCTGGATCAAAAAGCGGTTGCCAAACGGGTGAGGGAGCTTTCCCAACAATACGGGCTGGAAGTTAATCCTGAAACTTTGGTTGGGCAGTTATCGGTGGGTGAGCAACAGCGCGTGGAGATCGTCAAAGCCCTCTACCGCAATGCACAAATCCTCATCCTGGACGAGCCCACCGCAGTGCTTACCCCGCAAGAAGCCGATGAGCTTTTTGACATTATGCGCGAGCTTACCAAGCGCGGTGTCTCGATCATCTTCATCACCCACAAACTCAAGGAAGTACTGGCTGTGGCGGATCGAATCACCGCCATGCGCCGAGGCGAGGTGGTGGGTACCACCACACCCGCTGAAACAGACGAGCATAAGCTAGCAAACTTTATGGTCGGGCGTGAGGTGATCCTGACGGTTGAAAAAGCACCTGCCAAACCAGGTGAGGTCGTCTTGAATGTGGAAAACCTGACGATTGAGGATAACCGGGGGTTGGAAGCCGTGCGACAGCTGGGTCTGGATGTGCACGCAGGAGAGATCTTGGGGATTGCCGGCGTGCAGGGCAATGGTCAGACTGAGCTGGTGGAAGCCCTGACGGGTCTGCGCAAGCGTAAATCCGGCAAGGTGGTGCTGAGCGGCAAGGAGATCCCTGAGCTTAAGCCGCGTCTCAACGTGGAAGCTGGCCAGGCGCACATCCCTGAGGACCGGCACAAGCATGGTCTGGTGCTGGGTTTTTCCATCGCTGATAATGAGGTGCTGTGCACCTATTACAAGCCACCCTTCGCCCACGGGATTCAGCGTGACCAGAATGCGGTGGTAGAGAATGCCATCAAGCTGATCGAGCGCTTTGACATCCGCACGCCCAGTCCGCTACTGCCTGCCAGTAAATTGTCAGGTGGGAACCAGCAAAAAGCCATCGTCGCCCGAGAGCTGAGCCGCCCGATCAAGCTGCTGGTGGCCAACCAACCCACGCGCGGGCTGGATGTGGGCTCAATCGAGTACATCCATCGCCAGATCGTGGACATGCGCGACCAGGGTGTGGCCGTACTGCTCGTTTCTGCCGAGCTGGACGAGATCACCTCCCTCTCCGACCGCATCGCCGTGATGTACCACGGGCAGATCGTGGCCACCATGGATGCTGACAAAACTACGCGGGCTGAGCTGGGCTTGCTCATGGCCGGCGCAACCAGCGAGGTGCACAGCGAAGCACCCAGCCAGGTGGCGGGCTAAATTCATCAGAAATTCAAAACCCTCCGGAGAACACCGGAGGGTTTTTGATTTTGTAATTGTAGGGCGACCCGTCCTTTGGTAAGCGAGAGCTTGGATGACCAAGAACTCATGGAAAAAAGCGGATTGATAGCCATGACGGTTCGCCCCTACGAAAGATAGACGGTTCGTGGTTGCCGAGATAAATGGATTATCGTTCTTCTTGTGCCGCTGATCATTAAAATCAAAAGCGTCGCTCATCTTCTAACCGCCTGCTCTCACTTGTAAAAAAAATACAGGGTAAACCAAACAGGTTGCATGGACCGATATACAGATTATTGTCTGGACAAAATTGTGCTATGATTAATTGAGAATGAGAATTTTCTCTCATCAACCAATGTAAGCCCTTCAAAAACTAATACTCCTGAACTGCCTACCTGACTTTGTAATAGGGGTAAGTATGAAAACAAACTGGTGGAACAGCCTGCGGACCAAAATCATCGCCTGGTCTTTCGTGCCCACGGTGATCATCCTTTCGGCGGTGGCCTGGTTCACTTTTTACTCCTACCAGAATGTGCTCGGAGATTTGGCCATTAAGCAGGATTGGGCGATTGCACAATCGAAAGCAGTGGAAGCCCAAACAGCGATAGCTGGCCTGGTCAATGGGGTCATACGTCCAATCATTCTCACCATCGATATTGATTATGAAAAGCCACCCGAAGCCCGGGCTCAAAATATTCTTGACCAGGCACTGGGCCTAGAAATATTTGACGGGGGGATTTATTTTCTGGATCAACAGGGTAAGGTATTTAAAACCCAGCCCCCGCAACCCGATCTGATTGGACAGGACTGGTCTGACACACCCCAGTTTCGTTATCTAGTCAACAACCCTCCAGGCTCAAGTCCCGTCACAGATATACGCACTATCGGTCCAAACGAGAAAGAAATTGTTTACGCTACCTGGCCTATGCGTGATACGCACGGGGAATTCATCGGAGCGGATTACTATTGTTTTGTAATCAAGCCAGCCGCACAGAGTGTTCTCTACAAATCATTGAACAGTCTGGCTCTTGGTTCGGATGTGTATATTATCGACGGCAACCAGCGCATTATGTTCTCCCCAGATCCATCCCAAATTGGTAGAGATATATCAAAAGAAACATATATTCAAGAGCTTCTTCAGGGTCAGAGTAAGAGTATTCGGTTCGGAAAAGGAACCGATTCTATGGTGATCAGCTATCATCCTTTAAATAATGTGGTTGAGGCTAGAAATCGCTGGGTTCTCGTCAAAGAGCAGAGTTTTGCCCAGATCATGCAGCCTTCACTGCCCTACCGGCAGCTCCTGTTAATCCTGCTGGCGTCAGGCGTGATCGTGCCAGTGCTGGTGACCGCTTATGGTGTCAGGCACATTACCAACCCAATCCAGAAGCTGATCCATGCCTCCGAGCAGGTGACCGCGGGTCAATTCAAGCACCGCATTGAGGTTAAAACCGGTGACGAGATCGAAACCCTGGCAAATCAGTTCAACCTGATGTCGGCAGAGCTGGAAGACTCCTATTCCATGTTGGAGAAAAAAGTCGCCGAGCGCACCCAAGAACTCGCTACACTCAACGCCATCACGGCGCGTGTGAGCAGCTCGCTCAATCTCAACGAGATCATGGCAGACGCTCTGGAGCGAATTATGGAACTGACCGGGATGGAACATGGCATCGCTTATGGAATCGCGGGCGGCGAAGGCAGTGCGGCGAACAGCGGAACAGAAGTGGAGGAGGCTCATCTTTGCGTGATGGCATTTCGCGGGCTGCCACCCACCTTTGCCGATCTGGGTGATAGGGTGCCCTTGAGGCAGAGTGCCGCCGGCGTGGCAGGCCAGCGCGGTGAACCGGTGATCTGGACACTCGTGGAGTTGCCTACGGAAAACGCGGTGAAGGAGAGGTTAGCGACTTTAGGGGTTGAGCAGGTTATTGCCATTCCGCTGATGGCTAAAGGTCGATTGGTCGGATCGCTCAATCTCAGCACGAATCAGAGCCAGACTTATCCGCCAGAGCAGATCGCACTCTTGAAAACGGTTGGTCAGCAGATCGGCATGGCGGTTGAAAATGCCCACTTGTATGAACAAGCAAAACAAACGGCGATTACGGCTGAAAGGGGCCGGCTGGCGCGTGAGCTACATGACGCCGTCACCCAAACCTTGTTTTCCGCCAACCTCATCGCCGATGTGATTCCCCGCATCTGGAAACGTGACCCGGAAGAAGGAATGAAAAACCTGGAGGAATTGCGCCAGCTGACCCGCGGCGCGCTGGCAGAGATGCGCACATTACTGCTGGAGATGCGCCCCGAATCATTGCAGCGCGCGGATATCAAATCTCTGCTTACCCAGCTAGCAGATGCATTCATCGGACGCGTGCGAGTCCCGGTTTCCCTGGATATCCAGGGGGAGTGTGAACTGACCCATGAAGTGAAGCTGGTCTTTTACCGGGTGGCCCAGGAGGCGCTGAATAACATCGCCAAACATGCGGGTGCCCGGCAGGTTGATCTGCAGCTGGAATGCCAGCCTGGTCAGATGAGCTTGATGGTCAAAGATGATGGGCTGGGTTTCGATACTGGCACAATTTCTTCTGAACACCTGGGCATAGCGATCATGCGCGAGCGGGCTAACTCGATTGGAGCCAGCTTGAAGATTGAAAGCCAGGTGGGCCAGGGCACCACCATCGAGCTGGATTGGAAGTCCAATAAGGAGGGATTGAAGATATGAATACAATGAAATCGAGCAACTCGCTGAACTCCTCTCAGATCATTCGGGTGATGTTGGTAGACGACCATAATGTGGTTCGCAGCGGCCTGGCTACATTTCTGAGGGCATATGATGACCTGGAGCTGGTGGGTGAAGCCAAGAACGGTCTGGAAGCTGTCAAGCTGTGTGGTGAAAATAGACCGGATGTGATCTTGATGGATCTGATGATGCCCGAGATGGATGGCATCACCGCCACCCGCGCAATTCTGGCCGATTACCCGGAGATTAAAATCATCGCCATGACCAGCTTCGAAGATGAACAGCTCGTGCATGATGTGCTGGCGGCGGGAGCAATCAGCTATTTGATCAAGAATGTCACTTCTGATGAGCTGGCCAAGGCCATCAGGGAGGCGGCCTCAGGCAGATCGACGCTTTCCCCGGAAGCCGCCAGGGTGCTGGTCCAGGCCACCCGCCCGGCAAAGCAGCCCTTGTACGACCTGACCGAACGTGAACAGGAAGTGCTGCAACTTGTGATAAAAGGTCACAGCAACCAGCAGATTGCCGATGCACTGGTCATCAGCATCACCACGGTGAAAGCCCACATCAGCAGTATCCTCTCCAAGCTGCAGCTCTCCAGCCGGACCGAAGCCATCGCTTATGCCATTAAACATAAACTGGTCACGCTATAAATATCCTACTTTGGTATAAGCTAGAACATCATAAGTATAAGAAATATCTTCAGACCAAAGCAGAATAAAAAACTCCTCGGAAGCTGGATACGCCCGAGGAGTTTTTCTTATATAGTAGAAACAGAAAAGGGTTCTTATCCAGAAAGGAGCTAGACAAATGAACTCTCCCAATTCTATCGTAATTGAAACTCAGCATCTGAGCAAGATCTACAAAGAGGCGCAAGCCCTGAAGGACCTCAACCTGACGGTGAAGCAGAACTCAATCTTCGGCTTCCTGGGACCCAACGGGGCGGGCAAGAGCACCACCATCAAGCTGCTGCTCGGACTGATCAAGCCCAGTGAAGGCCGGGCTTCAGTCTTTGGGTATGATGTGCAGCGCGACAGCGTAGAAGTCCGCAAGCGTATCGGCTACCTGGCCCAGGACCCACGCTACTACGAGCACATGACCGCTCGCCAGATCATTGGCTACACGGCGCGCTTCTTCTATCGCGGGCCGAAAGACCTGCTCGAAGCACGCGTGCAGGAAGTGATCGAGCTGGTCGGTCTGGAAGACAAGGCTGACCGGCCGGTGCGCGGCTTCTCGGGTGGCGAGCGCCAACGCCTGGGCATTGCCCAGGCCCAGGTGAACTACCCCGACCTGCTGATTCTGGACGAGCCAGCGGCTGCCCTCGACCCGATGGGTCGGCATGATGTGCTGGAGGTGATGGAAAAACTGCGCAAATACACCACTATCTTTTACTCCACCCACATCCTGGAAGACGTGCAGCGGGTAAGCGACACAGTGGCCATCTTGAACCGGGGCATGCTGATCGCCGAAGCGCCCATTAACCAGCTTCTGGAAGGCGATAGTGGCAGTGCCATTTATACCATCACCCTGAAGAGCGGGGTGGAAGCGGCCATCACCGAGGCCCGAGGCCGCGTGACCGGCCAGCCCTGGGTGCAACACCTGAGCATGACGGCGGTAGACGGGCAGATTGACTGGCAGGTGAGCGTAACCGATGACACTGCGGCCGAAGACCTGCTCCTGCGGCTGATCCTCGAAGACCGCAACCTGAAGGTGAAGCACTTTGGGCGCAAGATATATAACCTGGAAGAAGTATTCATGGAAATGATTGGAAAGGAGAATTCGAAATGACCGTACAAACTCATCCTCACGTATCCCGCGATCTCCGTCAGGCAGCCCGCCAGGGGTTGCTACCCGCCAGGGGCAGCAGTTGGCTGGGTGGGTTCAATAATATGTTCGCCAAAGAGTTAGGCGAATGGTTCCGCACCCGTCGCTGGTGGGTCAAGGTTTTGATCTGGCCAGCCCTCATTAATGGGGTGCCAGGGTTATTTCGGGCGCTCAAACAGCTCCCACCTGAAATCCCAGACATTCTGTATTATTTCCAAATTGTGGTGATAGCCGGCACAATCGGTATGATCATCCTGGCCCAGGACGAGATCATCCAGGAAAAGCAGTCGGGAACGGCAGCCTGGATCCTTTCCAAGCCAGCGGCGCGCCGGTCTTTCATACTGACCAAGCTGCTGTCGAACTTCATTGGCGCACTGGCCTTTATCGTAGTTCTGCCCGGGCTGATCACCCTGGTCCAGACTTATCTGGCGACTCACCAGCTGGTGCCCTGGCTACCTTTCCTGGCCGGAGCAGGGGTGGTTATGCTGGCGCTCATCTTCTACTTGAGCCTGGTGATCATGCTGGGTGTCCTGTTCGAGTCGCGCGGGCCGGTGTTGGCGATCGCCTTCGGAGTCATGATCGGGGGAATGTTCGCCGCCACCAGTTTGCCGCAGATTGGCTATGTCTTACCGTTGAGCATGGACAAAATCTCCCTGATGGTAGCACTAGGACAGCCCTTGCCGACCGCAGATGTCTCGCAAGTGATCTCCGCCGCTGCATTCAGCATCCTGTTCACCCTGGTGGCAGTGTGGCGCTTCCAACATAAAGAATTCTAAGTCTGGTAAGGAGTATCCTACTTTGGTATAAGAAAAAATATAATCCAAAGGATGCCACACAACTCCCCGGGCGACGGATGCGCCCCGGGAGTTTTTCTTTTATAGTGAATACAGACTGAACTTCAAGGATGAGGAATTAGACGAATGAACTATCTTGTTTTTCTTGACCCATACGCAGGCGAGCTGGAGAAAATCCTGAGCGGTACCAAAAGCGTGATTTTAAGAGAATTAAATCCTGTGCTGCCAGTCGCCTGGAGTGTTAGACCCGGCGACAGCCTGTTTTTTCTACGCAATAATGGTGATTACACTTTGCGCGTGAGAGCCAGCGTGGTGCGAGTTCTGCCCTCGATGAATACCATGGGCGAAGATCTGTCGCGCACCTTGAAAGAGCTGCAGCCCAGGCTGCAGCTGATTGAAGAGCAGTACAACTACTGGTCCGTAAAAACGCAGGTTCTGTTAGTCGAATTTGAATGCGCTCAAAAGATAGACGGTATCCAGCTGGCAGCAGATAAGATCAAGGATCGTTCGGACTGGATTGCTTTCGAGGAGTTCAGCCAGATTACAGAATAGGAGGAAGATATGAAAACAGTAATTACCATCAATCAGCTCACCCGACATTTCAAGGAGACGGTTGCCGTCGACAACCTGTCGCTTGAAGTACAGGCGGGAGAGATCTTCGGCTTCCTGGGTCACAACGGCGCCGGCAAGACCACCACGGTGCGCCTGCTCAACGGCGTGATCGAGCCGACCTCGGGAGGCATGCGCGTGCTCGGCCTCGACCCACAGGTGGATGGTCCGAAGCTGCGTGCCCGCACCGGCGTACTCACCGAGACCCCCTCCCTGGATGACCGCCTGACCGCCTGGGATATCCTCGGCATTTATGCGGACCTGTACAGTATCCCCAGGCAGGCGATTAAGCCCCGTATCCAGGAGCTGCTGGCTGAATTCGATTTAGCGGATCGTGCCAGTGAGAAAGTAGGCGGCTTTAGCAAAGGGATGAAGCAGCGCCTGGCTCTTACACGAGCCCTGCTGCACAAGCCTGAGCTGCTCTTCCTTGACGAAGCCACTTCCGGGTTGGACCCGGTATCTGCCCACCATGTGAATGAGCTGATCGAGCGCATGGCCCGCCGGGAAGGCTGCACGGTCTTCATGTGCACGCATAACCTGGTGGAAGCTCAAAGGTTATGCGACCGGGTAGCCATCTTGGAACATGGTCGCCTGGTGGCATTGGGCACGCCTGCTGAGCTCACCCGCCAATACGTCCGCCGCCTGGACGTTGAAATTGAAGTGGCGGAAGAACAGACCGAGATTGCCCTGGGTGTGCTGCGTAACATGCCACAGCTTGTGCTGGGTGAGCCGGCAAAACCCAATGGTGCCCTGGTAGTAACCATCAATAAACGCGAATCCATCCCGGATGTATTGGCTTCCATGGTGCAGAACCATGTGCGGGTTTACCGCATGGCTCCCCAGGAAGTTAATCTGGAACAGGTGTACTTTACACTTCATGAAGAAAAGGAAGGTGTGCAATGAACGCTCGTGCAATGTCAGCTGTCGTTCGAAAAGACCTGAAAGTGGTCATCCAAAATAAAAACGTCGTAACGCCAATTATCATCATTATCGTGGTCTTCTTTGTCGGACTTCCCTGGTTGGTCGGCCTGGCTCCCACGATCATCCATGGGTTCGGTGGCCAGATGAACTCCCTGGAGGGATTACTGGCAAAAATGCCTGCGGGGATGCTGCAGGAATTGGCGGGTTCTACAGTCAGCCAGAAGGTAATCGTGTTTGCCCTGGGGTATATGCTGCTGCCCTTCTTCTTAATGATCCCTTTGATGGCAGCCTCCATGCTGGCGGCAGACAGTTTTGCCGGGGAAAAAGAACGCAAGACGCTTGAAGCGCTGCTGTATACGCCCACCACCGACCGGGAATTATTGATTGCCAAGATGCTCTCGGGCTGGCTGGCATCCATTGCAATTGCTTTGGGTGGATTCTTGATCTATGCCATCAATGTGAACGCAGCTGCCTGGTCTCAAATGCAGCGCATCTTCTTCCCCAACGTTATGTGGTTAGTGCTGGTTTTCTGGGTGGTACCAGCCCTATCTGGGTTGGGAGTAAGCCTGATGGTGGTGGTTTCGGCCCATGCGCAAGGGTTCCAGGATGCCAACCAGATGGCTGGTATAGTAGTATTGCCCATCGTGGCACTGTTTTATGCTCAGCTGGCAGGAGCAATATATCTCAATATAAGCATACTGCTTTTGATGGGGTTGGTCGTTTGGCTACTGACCGGAGTGCTGATCTGGTTGGGCAGCCGCAGTTTCCACCGCAACCGGTTGCTGGCCGCCTGAGCTTGGAGAAGAGGGCTTTCACGGTGACAGAAATAGGAGTATTGCGAGCTACCCACTGAAGCACCCGAGAAAATTCAATTGGATAGGCAATTAGTAACTAGTAATTTGGTAATTAGGCAATCCGGTATAAGTGCAAACCGGACAGGTTAGGTAATTAGGTAATTAGGCAATTAGTAATTAGTCAATTAGGCAATCAGGTAATTAGATAATTAGTCAACCAGGTAATTGTATGTAATTATTCACCAGAATCTAGAATAATGATAGATTATGAACAATGCTAAGAGTAGATTGCCACGTCGGGCTTCGGAGTATGTGAGAAAGATTGGATTTCCAGAACGCCCTACCTCCCCCGAAAGTCAGCGGGGGCAGGTCCCCGAAACCCAGCGGGGATTCCCCCCGAAACTCAGCGGGGACAGGTCCCCGAAAGTCAGCGGGGATTCCGTAATGACATAAATTGTTTACTTCCCCAAATCCCGCGGACCGAACGCACCCGGCAGCAGCTCGGCGACCGTGGCTTCCTGCTTCAAGTCGCCCTGCGCATCGGTGATCAATACCACCGTCTCCAGACCGAACTCCGCCATCACCTGGCGGCAGGAGCCACAAGGGGTGCCCCCATTGCTGGTGACCACTGCCAAAGCCTTGAACTCACGCTCCCCTTCAGACACGGCCTTGAAGATCGCCACTCGCTCGGCGCATATCCCGGTTGGATAGGCGGCATTCTCCACATTGCAGCCGGTATAGAACCTGCCTGAAGTGGTCACCAATGCGGCTCCCACCTGGTAATTCGAGTACGGCGCATAGGCCTTTGTCCGTGCTTCCAATGCCAGCTTGATCAGCCTGGCACGCACCTCACTGGTCAGTGTTGTCTTCATCCTGCTTCTCCTCCTGGGCGACTGCCGGTTGCTTTTTTGCCCGCACCTTGCGGATGCGCCGCCCGGTCACCTGTTCGATGGTCAGGTGGATATCTCCCACCTGCAAACTCTCTCCACCGGTAGGCACACGCCCCACCTGCTCGTAAATAAAGCCCCCCAAAGTTTCGGTCTCTTCTGTGGGCAATTGGCTGCCCATCACCTCATTGAAATCCCGCAAATCCACCTTACCCTGGAAGACGTATTCCCCCTCCCCCACTTTTATGAAAGGAGCTTCCTCGCTCTGGTCATACTCATCCTGGATCTCACCCACGATCTCTTCGAAGATATCCTCCAGGGTCACCAGCCCAGCGATGCCCCCATACTCATCCACCACCATTGCCATATGCACGTGCCCTTCTTGCATCTCCTCCAGCAGCTCATCCACTTTCTTGGCCTCGGGGATGAACGTCGCCGGGCGCAGCAAGCTGTGCAGCGAAGCCTGCTGATCTCCCTTGCGCCATACCTTCAACAGGTCCTTGGCGTATAAGATCCCGAGAATGTTATCCACCAATTCCTGGTACACCGGCATGCGCGAGTGCCCCGACTTGATCAGCTCATCCACCGCTTCCTGCAGGGGGGTGGATACGTCCAGGGCGTTGATGTAGATGCGCGGCAGCATGATCTCACGTACCAGCGTGTCACCCAGCTCGAAGATCGAGTAGATCATCTCGCGCTCATCGCCTTCCAGCACCCCACCTTCGTGCCCGGCGTCCACCATGCTCTTCAGCTCTTCTTCGGTGACGGTGCTGACAGGTTCCTGGGCTTCACCTTTGCGCCTTCCAAGCGCCAATGGCAGTAAAAGCAGCGGTGATAGGATCACGGTGGTAGTGCGCACGTAAGGCGCCAGGCGCATCGCCCATGTTTCAGGGTGATGAGTGACCGCCATTTCCACCAGCCACTCCAGCCAGAAAACTACCACTGCAGCCAGGAGCAGTATTCCCAGCAGCATCAGCATGGAAGGAAGCGTCAGATCGTTGGGGAAGAATAACGCCAGCAGCAGGCTGGCTCCGATAAATCGGGTGATTAGCTGGAGCAGGTTGCTGGCTGCCAGCCATTCCTGCGGGGTATGCAGCAGGCTGACCGCCCGGTTGACTTTTGTCTCCATTTCCTCTCTGAGTGCCAACAAGCGTGCCAGGCTGGCATTCAAGAGTGCACTTCTAAACGCAATGGTAAACAGGTCCAGGCAGAAAAGAACCAACAGACCCAGGGCGAGCAGGTAATGGTTCACTTCTCGAGCTCTCGGATCACCCTGGCAGGCACACCCACCGCCAGTGAATTGGGTGGGATATCCTTGGTGACCACTGCTCCCGCACCGGTGTGGGCACCCGCCCCGATCTTCACCGGCGCCACCAGCATCGTATCTGAGCCGATGAATGCACCTTCACCAATCTCAGTCGGGTATTTATGTTCCCCGTCGTAGTTACAGGTGATGGTGCCTGCGCCGATATTCACGTCAGGCCCCACCGTGGCATCACCCATATATGAAAAATGCCCCATCTTGGTGCCTGGGCCGAGGGTGGAGTTCTTGACCTCACCGAAGTTGCCCATGTGCACCCGCGTGGATAGATGAGCACCCTTGCGCAGGTGGCAGAATGGACCCATCTCCACGTGATCCTCCAAAATGGCACTTTCCAGTACCGAAGCCAGAAGGGTGCAGTGATCGCCCACCAGGGTATCCTTGATGATGGTGTTGGGACCAATCTCGCAGCCTGCCCCGATGCGGGTGCTGCCATGCAGGAAGGTGCCGGGCCACAGGATGGTATCCTGCCCCAATGTGACCTCCGGCTCAATGTAGGTGCTGGCGGGGTCGATCATGGTCACCCCGGCCAGCATCCACTGGCGGTTAATGCGCTGACGCAGAAGCGCTTCAGCCTGTGCCAGGTGCAGGCGCGTGTTGATGCCAATCACTTCATCCGGCTCTTCCAAGGCGATGGAGCGGATCATATGCCCGTCAGCCCCTGCCAGACCCACCAGGTCAGTCAGGTAATACTCACCCTTGGGTGAAAGCGTGATGCGCTTTAATGCAGGCCACAACCACTCGGCGCGGAAACAATACACTCCCGGGTTGAGCTCATGGATACTCAGCTGCTCAGGAGAAGCCACGGCCTCCTCGACGATAGCACTTACCTGCCCGGTGGGGTCGCGCAGGATGCGTCCAAAACCGCGCGTTTCAGAGCTGGTCACCGTCAGCATGCTCAGCGGACCGGTATGAGTCTGCGCCACCTCCACCAGCTTTGCAAGCGTTGCATGGGTGAGGAGAGGCATATCTGCATAGGTAACCAAAACCAGGTCGCATTTACCGCGGAGCAATGGCTCAGCCTGCATCACTGCATGCCCCGTGCCAAGCTGGGGTTCCTGGAGCACGTACTCGGCCTGATCGCCCAGCACCTGGCGCACCTGGTCAGCCGCGTGCCCGACCACCATCACCGGCTTGCGCCCCGTCACCTGCCGGGCTGCCTCCAGGGCGTACCAGGCCATGGGTTTACCAAGCAGCTGGTGAAGCACTTTGGGTTGGCTGGATTTCATACGCGTACCCTGCCCGGCGGCAAGGATTACAGCGGATAGTTTCATCGTCCCTCCAAGATAGCAAAACGCAAAGTCGGGTGGGTTTCAGCTGCAAGTGCGAATAACCCAGGTAACTTTGCGTTAATCATACCAGATGTCATCTACGGGTACTAGCTGGGGCATCCGGGCTCGAACCAGAATAAGCAGATCCAAAGTCTGCTGTGCTGCCATTGCACCATGCCCCAATTTACGCCCTGGTTTAAGGGCGTCTGGTATTTTATCATATTTTTATGCTATACCTACCGGTCGGGTTTCGTCATCTGCAAGAGGCTCAAGCACCTTTATCCTCATCCGGTGCCAAACCCATCTTGCGTGCCTGGTCATAAGAAAGGACATTTTTTCCGTGTGTGCTGTGCTGAGTATCATTATCTCCCACTGTTTCCCAAAAACCATCCACCTCTTGCTTCGCCTCGGTCAGGGAGGCTTTCGAGAATATACCCTCAACCTCTGCCAGAGTCTCCTGGTCAACGGTGACCTCGGACGGCAGTTCAGCCTGTAAATTCTCCAATTCCTTTTGTCTGGCAGCTTCGTCTGCCAGCATGACTTGAAGATCGTGCACAGCCAGGTGGATGGTATGGTAGATTGTGCCAAGCTTATCCGGCCCAAGAAAACCAGCAGTAACCACGAATAACGCGTGATTCATTCCAACTGGAGCTACATAGATGCACTGGCGTGGGGCGGCGAAATACTGAAGGCTCTCGCTATTTCCCTTTGCCATAGCCTGGGATACCTGCAAGCTGGCACGGAAGGTATGCATCAGGGAAGAGAGCAAGGCTGAACCGGTGGAAATATCCACGGCACTGCCGGCTTCCTCCAAGACTTGCCCGGCATCATTTACCAATAATGCCGCCACAGCTTTCAGCTGATGCCTCAGCTCAGACAGGCGCTCGGTGAGGCCAGGTTGGGTTGTATCCGTGGGGGCTACGGTCGCAACGGTTGCCTCAGCTGCCTTAGTGGTTACGATGGGGGTGGGGGATGGAGTGATCGTTCGATCTTTACCCAGGGCTGGCGGGTTTGATTCTGGCGGAGCAGACCACAAACAACGTTTTACCGCATCCAAAAATGTGCCAATCTCGATGGGTTTGAAGAAGAAGGCATCTGCACCGGCGGTGGATACTTGCTGGCGAGCCACCTCATCCTCAACTCCGGTGACCAGGATGATTTTCGCATCAGGCTTACGCTTGCGCAGCCGACTGATCATCTCCAGACCCGTCATACCGGGCAGGCGAAAATCGATCACCACCAGGTCTAGCGGCAGGGAGGCGCTGATGAACAAGGCCTCTTCCGCCGAAGGCACATCCAGCACATCGACCTCAGCATCCAGCGTCTTGAGACTGGCGGTAATCATCCGCCTGACCCCATGGTTATCATCAACCACCAATATCCTATAGGCTGCCATGATGAGGTCATTCTATCACGGTTTTAAAAACAACATAGCTGAGGGAAGGTTTATATAAACAGCAAGGGCACGGCATGCCGTGCCCCTACAGAAGAAAACCAGGGGGATAAGGTCCCCTTAGAACCAGGTAGATTCGTTAATGATAGAGCAGATAGCCACACTCGTAAATAACACTCGTTCGCAATGACCGAGATTATTACTTATTCCACACGCCAGCAAGCTATCATATGATCGTGACTGACCTCACGGAATGGAGGCTCTTCATTACTACATATATCCAGCGCTACCGGGCAGCGTGGGTGGAAACGGCAACCGCCAGGCGGGTTCAATGGGCTGGGGACATCACCCTGCAGGATGATGCGCTCACGCTTCAGGGTTGGGTCGGGGATGGGGATGGCAGACATCAATGCCTGGGTGTAGGGATGCAGCGGATTGCGGAAAAGTTCTTCGCGGTTGGTCATCTCAAACATTTTACCCAGGTACATCACGGCCACCCGGTCTGAGATGTGCTCAACCACACTTAAGTTATGGGCGATGAACAGATAGGTGAGGCCAAACTCACGCTGCAGCTCCTTGAGGATATTAAGCACCTGTGACTGGATGGAGACGTCGAGAGCTGAGACCGGCTCATCAGCAACGATGAACTTGGGGCGCAAGGCGAGGGCGCGGGCAATCCCAATACGCTGGCGCTGACCACCTGAGAACTCATGCGGGTAACGACGAGCATGGTAGTCTTCCATGCCCACCTTGCGCAGCATTTCAATCACCGTATCGAAGCGCTGGCGCGAGGTACCAATATTATGTATCTTCAATCCTTCTGCGATGGATTCGCCAATTGGCATGCGTGGGTCGAGCGAAGCATACGGGTCTTGAAAAATAATTTGCATATTACGGCGCATGCCCTTTAGTTCTTTACCTTTCAAACGGGCTAAATCTACGCCATCGAACACGACTGAACCGCTGGTGGGCTCAATCAGACGCAAGAGGGTGCGCCCAACCGTGGTCTTGCCACAACCCGACTCTCCTACCAGACCAACCGTCTCACCCTGGCGAATATTAAAACTGATATTATCCACTGCTTGCACCCAGGCAACCACGCGCTGCAGCAAACCCCCACGCACAGGGAAATATTTGACCAGCTCTTTGATCTCAATCAGGTTTTTCTTGCCATTGGTATGGGTTAACAGGTCAGACACGATTTATCTCCATGTTTGCGGGTGAGGAAGGACCCAAGGGGGCTTTATGCCCTGCATAGTCTTGATATAGCCAGCAGCGAGAAAGATGAGCCGGCTCATGTGGGAGCAACTGCGGTTCCACCTGGGTGCAGATGGTTAATTTGAATTCAGTCATCGACCGGCAGCGACCTGCAAACTGGCAGCCTGGAGGCAGGTTGACCAGGTTCGGCACGGAGCCAGGAATGACATCCAGCACATCTTTTACGGTGCCTAAAACCGGAATGGAAGCCAGTAATCCTTGCGTATACGGGTGCATAGGGTTTGCAAACAAGGTCCTGATATCTGCCTGCTCGACGATACGACCGGCGTACATGACTGCCACCCGATCAGCCATCTCAGAGATCACCCCGAGATCATGGGTGATCAGGATGACGGCGGTGTCCATACGCGTACGGAGATCACGCATCAGGTCAAGGATTTGGGCCTGGATGGTTACGTCCAGGGCAGTGGTCGGCTCATCTGCGATGAGCAATTGGGGATTCAGTGCCAACGCCATGGCAATCATCACACGCTGTGCCTGCCCACCTGAGACCTCATGCGGGTAGGAATGCGCCTTGCTTTCAGGATCGGCGATGCCCACCAGGCGCAACAACTCCACGGCTTTGGTCCACGAATCTTCCTTATTCATGTTTTGGTGGATTTGTAAGACTTCCGCCACCTGGTCGCCTATCTTAAAGACTGGATTGAGGCTGGATTGTGGCTGCTGGAAGATCATCGATATGCGATTGCCGCGCATGTGCACCATCTCTGCTTCTGAAAGCTTCAGCAGGTCGTGGCCATCAAAAAAAATCTCACCTTCCACAACCTTACCCGGAATACCGATCAAGCGCATAATCGATAGCGAGGTGACGCTTTTGCCACAACCAGATTCCCCCACCAATCCCAGCACTTCACCCCGCCCAACGGTGAAGTCTACCCCGTCCACGGCTTTGACCACGCCGTCTTCGGTGTAAAAATAGGTCTTTAGATTACGTACTTCAAGCAGGGGGTTTTCGGTTGCAGATAACAAAGGGCTATCTCCAAAACAGTGGGTTCGTAACCTTGAGAGCAGTTAATTGAAGTTCGAGCTGTGAACAAATTATATACGGATAACAAATAAGATACGGATGTTACTATTCTAATATAGATTCAGCTTATCCGTAAAGTGGCATAGGTCATTTCGGAACGACCAGAGTGAAACGTTAATCTTAAAACCATTATATTCGTCTCAGCCGCGGGTTGAGGATGCTATCCAGGGCGAGGCCAACGACTGCAAACGCCAAACCGGTCAGGATCATCAGGGCAACCGGCTCCAGTACCCAGTAATAGTGGCCGGTGAAAGTACCTCTTGTAAGGGCATCATAAACAACCTTACCCCAGGTTGGAAGCACCGGGTCACTTACCTGTAGATATGCCAGGGTTGCTTCGAAGAATACATAACTCGGAACTAGAATTACCAGCTGAGGGATCAGCAAAGGGATGATACGCGGGACCAAGTAATGCCTTATGATGCGCCAGTTACTGGCACCATAAGCCTGGGCGGCTTCAATATATGGGAGTTCCTTAACCTGGATGAAAGCAGACCGGTAGGTTTTGATCGAAGAGCCAAATATACTCAGCAGGATGATGATGCCAAGGATGATCCAAATGCTTTTGGAATAAAGGTAGTAAATCGTGATGGCTAAGGGTAGCGTCGGTAAGATCATATTCACTTCGGTAAGGCGTTGAATTACACTGTCGACCCATCCACCGAACCAAACACCGACTGCAGCAATCATCATCGAGATGAAACCTGTAGAAAGAGCGCCCAAGAACCCAAATGCCAGGGCAATTGGTGTACCCCATAACAACGCAACCATCAGGTCACGGCGGTGATCATCGGTTCCTGCCAAGCCGTATACCTGACCGTATAGGATAACCTCAGCGTCCAGGTTGGCATTTTCCTCAAACAGGGTTGCATCAATCCGAAGCGTATAGGTTCCGTTTAGCGGAACAATTTGATCAGTTACCGCCGGAATTTTAAATAGAATTTGGACCACTGCGGGTCCGCCCGACCCGGAAAATATCGTACCCTTCTTCTGGACGATTTGACCGGTAAGATATTTTTTTGGTAAATCCTGACTGACGACATATCTCTGGCTGGATACTGCAGAAAAGTTTCCAAGTGCAAATTCCCTGCCATCCGGTGTAACCCAGGTAAGACTAACAAATGGCTTATTTGTATATTGACCTTTAAAAATGATTAACATGTCCTGCGGAAAACCACCATAGGGATAGTCAAAGGTATAGGTTATCGCTTCATCTATCGCTCCGCTGTCCCTTGGAGTAAAGACCTTGACTGCACTGCCTGCCGCGCTATTTTGAATAATCGTGGGTGGGAGAGGGTCTTTCCTGAACCAATTAACCCAGATGGGCATAGCTAGCTTTGGGATCTGATATTTGCTCGTCGTTTCCGGACCCCAGCGTGCGATCGCCTCCTTATACGGAATGGCAATCACGGCATAAATTGATACCCCGATCAGGGCAAGGATAATCAATAATCCCGCCACGGCCATGGGGTAGCGGAAGAGCTCGCGTATGGCGGGATGAATACCGCCCAGCTTTTTTCGCGAAGTGCCCGCGCGACCAGGTGAAATAACCTTTGTGATTTTCTCCTTCGATTCCGTTGAAACTGCCATCCAGCGCGGACAGCTGGCATAGGTACTAGTCCGGCAAATGGTATATTGATAAAAGTTACCAATTCGTTCCGGTCGACCATGGACGTAACAACGGCAGCGTTGGCTTGCAGCGTGAATAACTTGCCCGCGGTTATTTTCCAATTTGAGGTAAGGACAATACCCCGTAGGAACCCCCAAGCCTAAAGCGCCTGGATGGGAAGAACCAAACGGAAGCGAAACACTCCGAGATTGAACACGAGGCACAGAGTGGATTGCTTTGCGCTTATCAAGTAGATTTTCGCGGCTTGCGCCCGCAGACCGAATTGGACGCCAGAAATTGCTTAAACGCTCCAAAAGCCGCGATGACAATCCAGTGTGAAGACTGCTTGTACGTAGACTGACCGATTTAGCAGTTTGACCACTGCTGCCAATCTTTACCCTCGGATCAACCAATGCATAGATGATATCCAATAGAAAAACTGACAGCGCCAGGAGGTACGCAAAGACGGCTACGATCCCGATGGTGACTGGCATTACTTTCGAGACAATGGATATCATGAAAAGTTGCCCGAGACCGGGCCAGTCAAAGAAAACCTCCAAAACAATGATCCCTTGCCAAAAAGTGATCATGAGCATAGCGAAGCTGGTGATGATGTAGGGGAGGGTTGGCCGTAGAACATAGCGGCGCTCGACGATTCTTGCAGGCAAGCCTTTTGCTTTGGCTAATTCCAGGTAATCTTCGCCGGCGTGGATCAAAAAGAATGTCCGCCAGGTGTAGATGGTCGAAAAAAACATGCCCAGCAGGATAGCCGTCACCGGCAGGATCATGTGTTTAAGCACAATCGGGATATATCCCCACTTCGTAGCTGGAGGAAAGGTATCGTACATGCCATTAAATGGCAGGATATGCAGCTCTCCCGCAAAGATGACGGTTAATATGATCCCATACACCCAGTTAGGGATCGAAGACAATGGTGACAGGGCAATGATCAACCGATCGAATAGAGTGCCATTTTTTTTGGAAAGATTGAGAGCCACGAAGATACTTACAAAAAATAAGAAAAAATTCGTTGCTCCTGCCAGTAGCAACGTATACGGAACTCGACCCAGGACAATTCGGGTCACATTTTCCATCTTGGAGGTTAAGAAGCGATCGACTCCAATACTGTTCGATTCCCCCCAGTCAAAAGTCATGGTTTGGAACCACCAACGTATACAGCGCAACAGAAATGGCTTGTGCAAACCGTAAGCCTCTTCCATTGCCCAGCGAGCCTGTTCAGTGGCCTGGACAAGTTCTTCTCTGGTCGCACCTTTCATGCCCAGCGAAATAGAATTAAGTGCTTCACCAATGTTAGCCTGATAAATCTTGTCAATATAGCCACCATAGTTGATGACCACTATTGCGAGAAAAATACCAATGGCAACGATTGCAAAGAGTACAGCTGCTCTGAAGCCAATGTACTTCACAACCCTAGAAAAAGTGCTGGAGGCAGGCTTATCTGCGGATGAATCCATACTCAATACGATCGCCACACCTGCAATCTAAAAAAAAGAAACCCGTCTTCTATACCTTATTCGTTGAAAACGGGTTCCAATAGTATTTAAACTACTTACTCTCAAGGAGTCATAAGGTTCATTCCAGAGAGCACAGTCATCACCAATCTTGACGATGGTCAGTCGGCATCTCAGTCGGTGAATAGTCGTCTTTGGTCTTTTTCCTGTGATACGAAACATGCAAAGCCGACCCGATGATACCCAGGAATAAACCAACAACCGAAACAGAATAGGAGAAAAAATTCAAGAAAAAAGTCGATGGGATGATCCGCATAACCATCAAGAAAGGCAGAACGGCTCCGAGCAGAACCATAACGAAGCCGATCAAGATAAGGCGTACAGGTCGCGTGGGGTTCATTTATATAACCAACATAATGTCGTATGATTTGGCTCTGGAGTAAATTCCGGTGGGTCTTGCACTTCACACAAGCCTCTAATAATCTTGGGGCAGCGCGGGTGGAAGTGACAGCCCGTGGGGGGATTTACCAGGCTGGGAGGTTCGCCGGGCGGCACGTCTTTATAAGTCAATGCGTTCTTGGCATCTGGCTCAGAGGTGGCTGCCAGCAAAGCGACAGCATACGGATGCAGTGGGTTGCGCAGTAAGTCACCGATCGTTGCTTTTTCAATGATCTTGCCGGCGTACATGACAAACACGCGTTCCGAGAAATAGCGCACGGTCGAAAGGTCGTGGGTAATATAAATCACAGAAAAGTGATACCGTTCCTGCAGATTACGAAGGAGTTTTAGTATCTCCACGCGCACAGATGCGTCCAGCATCGAGACGGGTTCATCGGCAACTAAAAATTTCGGTTCCATAATCATAGCCCGGGCGATGACCATCCGCTGCTGCTGACCACCACTGAGCATGTGGGGAAACTTATTGATGAAGTCTGTCACTGGGGTCATTTTAACGTCGGTCATGACCTTGTTGATACGCTCATCGCGCTTGGCTTTATCCCGCACGCCCCCGATAATGAGTGGTTCGGAGAGAATCTTCTGGACGTTCATAAAAGGTGGTAAAGCGCCATACGGGTCTTGTTGCACATAACCCACCTGGGTGCGATACCATTTTAATATCCTCGAATCCATCTTGCCTAAATCTTTGCCTTCAAAAACAACGTGACCCTCGGTCGGTCGATATAGGCCCAGGATGGTTTTCATTAAGCTGGACTTCCCGCAGCCACTCTCACCGACCACGGCAATGGCTTCACCGTGCGCGACGTCAAAAGACACATCATCCACTGCGCGTACATAACCTGCATGCCCAAACCCAAAGCGGCGGAGCTCAAAATATACTTTTAGATCCTGTATGGACATCAAGGGGCCATTCCCGCCTGGAATGCCTTGTACCTGTACATCATTCATAAGTAATTGGTTGCCATCGGTCATGCTGTCACCTGTCCTGTCTTATGCATATAACCAACACTTTACCTTACGCCCATCTACCGTGTAGGTAGGTGGATCGTCGACACATTTTTCGAAGCGGGAAGGGCAGCGCGCAGCAAACCGGCATCCTGTGGGAGGCGAGATCAGGCTGGGAGGCTGGCCAATGATGAATTCAGGCTCTTTATCTCCATGCAAGCGGGGGACGCTGTTCATTAATTTTTTAGAATATGGATGCAGTGGATTGGGGAAAAAGCGGGGGGTGTCACCCACCTCGACAATCTGCCCGGCATACATGACTGCCACTTCATCCGCCAGCTCGCTGGAGGTGGCAACATCGTGGGTGATAAGGATATAACTCGTCTCAAACTCATGCTTGATGCGCTTGAGCACGTTCATGATATTCGCCTGGGTAAGCAAATCCAGCGCAGAAGTGGGTTCATCCAGGACAATCAAGATCGGCGAGGTTACCAGGGCCATAGCCAATGCTGCTCTCTGGCGCATACCACCGCTCAGCTCGAATGGATAGCGCACAAGAAAATCAGATGCAACACCCACATTTTGGAACATTTTGCGCGCCATGGCCAAGGCTTCATCCGACTTCACCCCAAGGTGAATCATAGCGGGTTCCGCCACCTGGTCACCGACTCGCATGACCGGGTTTAAGGCGTTCATGGCGGCCTGGGGAACCAATGACATCTTGATCCAACGCACTTCCTGCCGGAATTGCTCGTCATCATAAGCCATGACGTCCTTGCCATCCAGGTAGATATGACCGGAATAGGTATCCACATTGCGAGGCAGCAGCCGCAAGATAGCCCTGGCGAGGGAGGTTTTTCCACAGCCGGATTCACCCACGATCACTACAGCCCGGTTGTATGTCAAGTTAAAATCCACACCATCCACAGCCTGGACCACTCCCTGGGTAGTGCGGAAATAAAGCTTTAAATTTTCGACGCGTAACAGCTCTTTATCGACCATTGGCTTATATTCCTCGCAACCTAGGGTTAAAGATTCGATCCAATGAGAAACCCAACAAAGCAAACGCCAGACCAGATATCATTAATAATATAGCTGGTTCCAGCACCCAGTAATAGTGCCCTTGATAAAGAGCGCCATTCGACTGCGCGTCATTGATGACCTTGCCCCAGGTGGGGAGAGTCGGATCGCCCAACCCTAACACCGCCAAACTTGCTTCCAGGAACACATAGCCAGGAATTCCGGTAACCAGTGCCGGGATCAACAAGGGAACAATGCGGGGCACAAGATATGAAAAGATGATCCTCCAGCTACCAGCACCATAGGCTCGTGCTGCTTCAATGTAGGGTGATTCCTTGACCTGGAGAAATACTGAACGGTAAGACTTGATGGCATAGCCGAAAATACTCAGCAGGACGGTAGCTCCTAGAATTGTGACCAGGCTGCGGTCGTAAAAGGTGCCAATCATGATCAGGATGGACAGGAACGGTAAGGTGACGTTCACCTCGGTAATGCGTTGAATTATCCCATCCACCCAGCCTCCGTACCAAACGCCGATAGCCGCGATCACCATGGTGGAGAGGGTGGTACCCAGGGCAGCCAGCAAACCGAACGCCAGGGCGACCGGGGTTCCCCATAATAAGGCGATCTTTAAATCCCTGCGCAGATGGTCGGTGCCTGCAATCCCATGCACCTTGCCATACACGAGCATTTCAGCATCGATGGTGGAGCTCGGGTCAAAGGTGAACCCATCGATCACCAGTGTATATGTTCCCTTAATGGGTGGGGTCAGCCCCGCTTTCGGATCTGCGACAAACAAGGCTTTTTGAGGCTGCAAGCCGGACAGTTTTTGCTGGAGTTTGGCATCCTGGCCGATATAGTATGTATCGGATGCACCAATTGCGAAACTCGCCACGTTGATGGTTCTCCCATCCGGTGTTTTCCAGGTAATGGCGACGAAGGGTTCTTTTGTGGCGAATTGAGCGGAGAAATAAATGGCGATGTCCTGAGGATAGTCATCGTAGGGGTAATCGAAGGTGTAAGTAATGAGCTCTTCATTCATCGTAGCACCCGGAATGATGGTTTTAGGAGCGGTGCCATTCAGGCTGCTTAGGTCAATCGTCTCAGGCAATTTGTCTTTTCTGAAAAAGTTAGTCCAGGCGGGTTGGGCAAATTTAGGGTTTTGATACCAGATGCCTTCCCCGGCGCGCCACAGGGTTATCGCCTGGTGATATGGAAGTGAAACCAGTGCATAGATGGAAACCACTACCAATATCGCAATAATTATCAAACCGAGAATGGCAGAAGGGTAGCGAGAAATTTCCTTGAAGGTATTTTTAATGGCTTTCATTGCGACCCACCTCCACCAATTTTCACCCTGGGATCGACCAACGCATAGGTGATATCCAGCAGAAAGACCGTGATCACCAATAAATATGCAAAAACAACCGTGGAGCCTACTATGACTGGCGTATCATACAGACCAATCGCCATAAATGTAGCCCGGCCAAGACCAGGCCAGTTAAACACGGTTTCAAAGATGGGTGCTCCGGTCCATGAACCGATGACAAGCAAGGCAAAATTAGTGATGATGGTAGGCAAGGTCGGTCTGAGGATATATTGGCGCTCGATATTCCTGGAAGTCAGACCTTTGGCTTTGGCCATATCCACATAATCTTCACTGGAGTAGATGAGGAAGAAAGTGCGCCAGTTATATGAACTATAAAAAATCTGGCTGAGGGTGATGGCAGTAAGCGGCAGGATCATATGCCTGATCAGGCTCATCGCATATAACAGGGGTGAGGAAGGGGGCGGTGCATCCACCAACCCGCCAAACGGCAGCCAGTGCAAGATAGCCGCAAAAATCAAGATCAGGAAAATACCATAAAACCAGCCCGGGGCAGAGTTCACCGGTGCCAGGGCAATGCACAATTTATCTAAGAAACTGCCATATTTTCTGGAAAGAGATAGAGCAATGAGAACAGCGAGGATGAAAAGGAACACATTGGCGGTGCCAAAAAGTAAAAGTGTGGCCGGAAGACGCTCCAAAATGATATTCCGGACCATTTTTGAGCCGCTATCGCTGGCCATTTGCAGGGCACGCCCCAGGTTGAGACTGAGGGCATTACCCAGATAAGTGAAGCTGCGCACCAAAAAGGGCTGGTTTAATCCCAGTTGTTTCTCCTTAATGGCAATTGTTTCGGCCATTAGCTTTTGCTTTTCTTCAGCAGATAACATCCTGAAAACCGGATTGGTAACAAACGATTGGGAAACCGCTTCCTGGATCTGACCGCGTTGGATCTGGTCCACATAACCACCCATGTTGGCAATCAGGATGGTAAGGTATACACTGGCAACTACGGTAAAAAACAGGATGACCACCCGGACCAAAGTATAGCGCAGCACGCGTGAGATGGTGGTGAGGGTGCCTTTACGCTTGATGGCAGCGTTCAAATTAGTGTCTAGAGGTACGGAAGCTTCACTCATGGTGACTCACTTTCGTTATAGAATCACTTATTATTATTTTTAATGGAGGCAGGCGATTGCCTGCCTCCATTATATATAGATTTGTTAAAAAACTTATTTCGCAACAAACTCAAAGTCAGTGATATTGGGGATGCTGACTGCAAGTGAGGTAGTGACGACCTCGAGCTTGTTCGAACCAGCCACAAGCTTGCTAGTGATATCTGTGGATAGTGTGATGGTGTATGCGCCAGCTTCTCCAGCTGTGGCATCACCCTGAGCAACAACCGCACCAGCTGCATCGAACACCAGATATTTCACGGCGTCGATCTTGTCCGCTGGATAGGGTGCGCCTTGGAAGGCTATAGAGACGTTATAGACAGCTTCCTGGCCGATGGTAACAGCGGCGGGACCATCTACTGTGACCTCTGGGATCATAGGCCCGCTGAAGATTGCCCAGCGGCTCGCAGAGTCGGCGTAGTCGTTATAGCGCAGCAAGTTGAGGCTCTTTTCAACAGGGAAGGCCTTATTCAAGTACATTGGTCCTAAACCAACCCAGAAATGGCCTTGAGTCTGGTACCAGGTGTTGAGGTTTGCCCAGCGCAAGGTAGCCTCATCGGCGGTCACGTACTGACCCATCGTGGGGGCAAAGGGGATTAAGTTCTCGGCAATAGCTTTGTCCAAATACCCCTTGAGGATGGCGATGCTCGGACCAGCCACGAGACTCATCCAGTCGACCTTCTTATCAGTCGCTTTGGCGGTAGACCAGGCAAGCTGACCAATTGCAGGGTCAACGCCGGCATCTGCCATATTACCAAGGGCAAGTACTTCCCAGGATGGAGAGCCTCGGCCTGTGGCGGTGGTAACTTGAGATGGGAACCAGGTGGTGACCAGCAGCTCGGCGTCCAGACCCACAAAGTCATCATAGGTGGTGATGACCAACGGGTCGGTCGACTCGATCACAACGCCCTTGAAATGGGAGAGGAAGGCGTCAACCTGGGGTGCCAGAGAGGCATCATAGTTGGGGCTATCCGTCTTACCGTAATCAAACGCCATGATCATTCGCATGACGAAATCACCCACGGAGATCGGACTGCCGTCATGGAAGGTG
The DNA here is from genome assembly GCA_963809805.1 of uncultured Chloroflexia bacterium. Classification (GTDB taxonomy): domain Bacteria; phylum Chloroflexota; class Anaerolineae; order Anaerolineales; family UBA4823; genus FEB-25. Next base: position 98,563 of record CAWELB010000007.1, read on the forward strand.
ACCGTTGAGAACATATCCGCAGGATAGGTAACGGTGGTCTTCGTGTTGGTAGTCTGGGTCGTGGTGAATTTTTCACCAGCCGTGATGAACATCTGGGTCGTTGCATCCCAGTCCACCCAGGCATTCGACGGTACTTCGATCGAGGCAGCGGTAGTCAGGGTCACCCAAGGAAGGGTTGCAGCGACAGGTAAACCTTCCTTGACCACTACATCAGCTTTTTCGATCCGCTGCGGTTGTACCAAGCCAGTATATGGATCGGCGATGACGCCATAATCAGCGGTCGCATCTTGAGGCATGGTGTCATAAACCCAGTTGGATCCACCGACAGGGTTCCAGGGCTCAACCAGGATACCGGGCTGAGCGATGCGCATTACGCCACCTTCCTGACCCGTAAAGCGGATCGTGTAGGGCCATAGGGCTGAGCCGGCTACACCACCTGCCAGGTCATAGGCGACTGACATATCCGCATTCTGGGGTGAGAAGGGGGTTTGATCTACCAACCAGACACGGACTGAGTCCTGCATGGAGAGCGGGAGACACGTCTGGAACAGGGCTTTGCGCTCATCCAGGGATTTGAAATCATTGACCCACAGCCTGTCAGCACAACCGTCCTTGCCGTTGTAATACTCGGGGACGTTGATATAATTCTGCCACAGGGGGGTACCACCACCGTTGGGTGTATAGAAATAGGCAAAGTTACTGCCATCATCGCGGCTGATCGCCGTGGTGATCCATCCGCCGGTGTAGAAGTGCATGAGACCTAACTTGGGCTCGCCCTGGTTCCAGATGGGGGAGGCTTCAGTGCGGTTCTTATACTGGCGATCGGTGGTAAAACCAATGGTTTCCAGCTGGTTGCAGACGTAGTCACCAATCTGCTTGCGCTCATCTTCCGTACGGATGATGGCGATGATGGTCACCGGGGCACTGTTGAACTGCCACTTGCCATCTGAACCTAACGTGGCACCCATACCTTCCATTTCAGTAGTGATCGTGGCCTTAGCAGCGTCTACGTTGTAGGCATACTTGACTTCCAACGCACGCACGGTATCAATATAGCGTGCATAGTCAGGGAAGGCGCTGTTCAGGGTGGTGAACTTGGGCTTCGCCAGACCACCATAGATCTCAGAGACGATGTAGCTGCGGTCTACCAGCATGTTCATTGCCTCGCGGATCTTGGGATTGCTGAAGGGGTTCAGCCGCCCATCGTCAAAAGTGGGGCCCCAGGGGTTAAAGGTCAGCTCGGTGTAGGAACCGAAGGCGGTGGTGTAGGATAGCTTGGGGTCAGCCTTGACTGCAGAAAAGAGATCCGCATTGGAGACTGAGTAGGCATAAACGTCGATGTCACCAGCCTGGACCTGCTTGACGGCTGCGGCAGCATCGTTCTGCTCAGTAAAGACGACCTGATCCACCCAGGCACCCTTGCGGGATGATGGTACAGGGGTCGCGGTTGGTTCAGGTGGAGCAGTTACCTCAACGATCTGGGTCTCTTTAACGACCGTTGTTTTCTCGACAACTTGCGTCTGATTCACGACCTGGGTTACAATCTGGGTCGTCGGTGCGCAAGCTGCAAGGACCATGCTGAAGGCTATCAGCAGGCTTACAACCGAAAACAATTTCTTAAACATAATTCTCCTCCGAACAAATAGTTTGATTGGTTTAAAACGATTTTTACACGACATTAACCGATCATTTCGTCATGTACCGAATAACCACCTCCTCTCGTATTCAAGACTCTGCTTAAAAACAATCCAGACGCCAATAAAATATACCTGTAAAGAGCTAATCGGTCAAGTATTAATGAGAACAGCCATAATCCAGCATCTCCAGGTTCCATAATGGGCTGTCCATTGCCGATTCGGAAGTATAGTTGCACAGGTCTGGTCGTGCAACCGATACATTGTAGTGCAGGTACAAAGGTAAAGCTGGTAGATCTGCTGAAAAAATCTGCTGCGCCTTGATATGTTCCGGGCTATGCAGGGCTGAATCAGGCAGGGAGAACAATGCATTGTCACAAGCCTGGTCGTATGCCGGGTTTGAATATCCACTGGCGTTTACGCCCCCCCAGCCCAGGGGGAATTCAGGATACGGGCCGGGAATTTCGCTGGTGAGGTAAAGATAGCAAGGCGGTTCGAGCGAAGTCGTCCAGGCGAACTGTGCCAGATCGAATGAGCGCCCAAAAATAGGACCATCTGGCCCGGGTGCCAGGTACTCTGCGGGTGACCGGGCGATGATCTGCGTGGATATGCCACATTGCTGCAGCATCGTCTGGATTGACTGTGCATCCGACTGGGGCTGGCTTTCCGATGAAACCAGATACTCAACCTCAAATAAAGTACCATCTGGAACACCTGCCACGCCCTGCGCTACACGCGGTGTTGAAGGGTCATTATCCGGGTCTAGCCAGCCAGCTGAGGCTAACAAGTCGGAGGCTTGCTTAAGGTCAAACGAATAGTGTTGGACAGCGGAGTTATACAGCGGGTTAGAAGATGGTACATACGAATCCATCAAAAGCTGCTTGTTCAAGGACTGGTCGGCGACCAACCGCTCCCGATCTATGCACATGGCAACTGCCTGGCGTACTTCCTTGTGAGCAAAGAATTCCACGCGCTCGCTGTCGAATGGAGTGATGCCGAAAGTGAGCTGTTCCCAGCCGGCATCCATCTGATAGAAAACCAAAACCTGACCTGATTTTTGCAGCTCTGACAGACGGGGAGTCTGAGTTTCTAGCATCGCCGTCTGGTCCACAAAATCACATTCGCCCGCCAGAAGAGCATCCAATGCTTCATTCGTGTCATTCACAAACCGAAAAACCAGGTTGTCAAAGTATGGTAAGTTCTCGCCGGCGCGATAATAGAGCGGATTTTTATGAAGCGAGATGTGGTCGCCTTTAATCCATTCATCGATTATATATGCACCCCATCCGAGGGGTTTACGAGAAGTAATTTCAGCCGTATGTAACTCTTCCAATGTAAGGGTATGCCAGATATGTTGAGGAAGAGGAGTGAAAAACTTGTTGTAGTACATACCATCCTGGTAACCAGGTAAGCCAATCCATTCTACTGAGGTATCATCCTTCGCCTGATAAGATAGTGTCCGACTGATCAGCTCGGGTTGAGCGATGGGATAAAGACTGCGAGCCATGGCATAAGAGTAGACTGAATCGGCTGAGGATAATGGGGTGCCGTCGGACCACTGGATGCCCGGCAACAACTTGAAATCCAAAACCAGCTGGTCCATTTGTATGGGCTGGTCACCTGCGTACTTTTGAACACAGGCGCTCTCGGTGCAGCCACTCGGACGATATTCCACCCCTACCTCCAGATTGACGGGGTTTCCTGAGCTATCCACGATCAGGTCGCCGGTATTTACCTGAACTGCCCGCAGTGCGGCATCGCCATCAGCCAAAGATGGGATTTTTTCCAAAATTACTGGATGGGCAGCGTAATTTTGAATATCCACAGGACCATCGTAAACCGCTGCCAGGATATCGCGTGCAGACGTTGAGGTAGCATCGTAATAGAACAATGAAGCAGGCTCACGCCCCAGGCAGATGGTAAGTAATCGCGCCGGAGCTGGCAAAGTTGGCACGGTTGAGGTTGATTCAAGGATAGCTGCGGTTGGCTGTTCTGCAGTAAATACGGGTGAAGTGGGTAGGGTATTATTGGTAGGCGAAGGTTTTTGGCTGCAGGATACCATCCCCACTAACAGAATAACAGTCAGTAAATTGTTAAGGTGCAAACGATCAAACACGTGGCTGAAAACTGGAGTTAAAAGATTTTTCAAAAAACCAGGTAAACTGCAATGAGGTCCATTCATTGGCATTGGCGCTCTGGATTGGATAGTCGTTGAATTGGGTTCTGGGGATCAATGCAGATAGGCTAAACTTTCTACGAGGGATAGAGGCCGCCTTTGATAATAATTTCGACCGGCCATTCGCGGGAGGTTGGTGTTGAGCAACCCAATTTTTTAGAATTCTGCCGATCAGGGTATCGGAATATGTACTCATCCTATTTTGCCTAAGTAAACTCGTAGTTCAAATCTGGGAGAACCTTGTTTTGTAATAAGTCCAGAGATTTCTTCAATGCCTGTCGGCTATAATGCAAACGCGACTTTACGGTGCCTACTGGAATTACTAAAATTTCCGAAATTTCCTGGATGGAGAGATCATCTATGTAATACAAAACGACTACTCCCCGATGAGAGAGAGGCAGGGTCGACAACGCTTGTTGGATCTGGCGCCACGACTCATTCATCTCCGATCGAACCGCCGGTATGTCTTTCCGGTTACCCGTGATCCAATCCGCCACGTCTTCCAAAGGTCGAAGCAGGCGATTGTGTCGCTTTACCCAGGTGTATGAAAGGTTCGTGGTCATTCGATATAACCATGGTTCCAGAGGGCGGCCGGAATCGATATGGCTCGCAAAACGATGCAGGCGTAAAAACACCTCTTGTAATAAATCTGCCGCTGCCTCTGCATCTCCCGTGATGGCTAGTGCAGTCCGAAACACCAAACCCTGGTGCCGGTCATACAACACTCCCAATGCTTCGAGGTTCCCATTTTGCAAGCCAAGGATCAATTTAGAATCCGGATTTGGTTTCTTCTCCTCTACGGCGATTGACATGGAAGCTTCCTTCTTTATATTACTCCATTGAGATCGAAATGGTTCAATGAGCGTAGCACGCTAAGACGAAAAAACCACACAGATAAATCCAAACCATGTGGGCACATCAGATCATCAATTGGCCTTCGTCTTGCAAAACATACTACACAGCAAATTATACATCTTTCTGACCACATTAACCCACCATTAATAACCAATACCGCTTCGGATATACATTATTCATCCTGACTCAAGCGCATACGTACATAGGAGGCATAACGGTCAGGATGGATATCCCCATTCTCGAGGGCTGCCAGCACTGCGCAACCGGGTTCATGCGTATGGGTGCAATCATTAAATTGGCAGGCATCCACCAGGTCACGCAGCTCAGGAAAATATCCATCGAGCTCCTCCGTGCGAATGTCCCAAAGTGCCATGGCCTTAAGACCCGGTGTATCAGCCACATAACCACCGCCAATTAATGGGAATAATTGCCGTACGACGGTGGTGTGTTTACCTTTTGCCGTCACCTTGCTGATGGCGCGTACCGCCAACCCGAGACCTGGCTGGATGGAATTTAATAGGCTGGATTTACCAGCGCCGGATGGACCGGCAAAGACAGATAGCTTCCCCCTTAACTGTTGATCCAATTCCAGGATGCCAATCCCACTCTTGGCTGAAGTATAGATGAGTGGATATCCCAATCTTGCATAATGTGAAAATAAGGCTTGTGCCTGAGAAACCCCAATCAGGTCAACCTTGTTGACCACGATCAACACCGGCAGACCTTGTTTTTCAGCTACCACCAGGAAACGGTCGAGCATTCCCGGGTGAGGTTCAGGTTTGGCGCAAGCGAAAACAAAGACCGCCTGGTCGGGGTTGGCAATGATGATCTGCTGGTATTCACCGTGCGGTGTGGGAGCCATGCGCGAGAGCATATGTTTTCGTGGCTCCACCATTTCAATCATTCCTGTTTCATTCACCAACGGCGTTAGCTGCACCCAATCACCTACTGCCACAATATCCCCCAGGCGCTTGCCTTGCTTCAAACGGCCACGTAAACGGCAGGTAAGATTACCCGTTTCAGTCTCGACGGTATAAAACCCTGATTGGGAGCGAATGATCAAGCCACGCAAGTTAATTACACATCTCTAGGGTGATGGAGTTTCGGTTACTTCTGGAGTGGCCGTCTCCGTTACCTCAGGGGTAGGTGTGGCTACCACACCGATTTGAGCTTCCCAGGGATAGCGCATCTGGGGGCTACCCAGGAAATAAATTTCCAATACACGGCGGAAGATGGGAGCTGCCACAACCGAGCCCTCGCCTCCGTTTTCGACCAGGACAGCAATGGCAATATCAGGACGATCTTCACGATCTGCGAAAGTATAGCCTGCAAACCAGGCATGCGGGTCGGTGTAACCCGATTCTGCAGTTCCGGTCTTGGCGGCCACCGAAATGCCCGTGGTGCTGACAAAGCTATTAATTCCATAAGCACTGGTACGGTAGGCCGTCCCGTGCGGGTTCATGACCACGCTGACCATTGCTTGCTGAACGATGGCCAGGTTCTCCGGAGAGACGGGTAACGTGCCGCGTAAAGTAGGTGAGAATTCATAGGTAGGGTCGCCAACTACCGGGACAATGCGATCGATCACCTTGGGGGTATAAAGATTCCCGCCGTTGCCCACTGCAGCAATAAAATCTGCTACCTGCAGCGGGGTGATCATGGTATTACCCTGAGCGATAGCCAGGTTAATCGCATCCACCTCATTGGTTGGGTCAGGTATATTGCCTGCAAGATCGCCAATCTCGATGCCGGTGGGGCTGCCTAAACCGAATCCGCGAGCCATATCCGAGATCGCGGTAAACATACCGCGCTTATAAAAATCCAACCCGATATGCCAGAACCATGGGTTACACGAGCGCATCAATCCCTCAGGCAGGGTAAGCCTGCCACTGGCCTGAGTTTTTCCATCTTTCAGATAATGGTCATAGGTCCAGTCATGCGGTTCCATACCCGCCAGCTCGGTGAAAAAGTAACCACAATCATATTCGCTGTCCTTGGTATACAAACCGCTCTGCAAAGCAGCCGACATGGTCACGATCTTAAAAACAGACCCGAGTGGATATTGCCCCTGGGTTGCGCGGTTGAGCAAAGGTGTGTTCGAAGCGTACAGATCGTTGATCAGATAGCTGTAATTGTAGTTGGCCGGCTCAAATAAATTGGGGTTAAAACTTGGCGATGAGAGCATCGCCAATATCCTGCCCGTATCGCGCTCCAACACTACAATCGCACCTGACATGCCCACGCTGAGGGCGTTACTTTGCTGTAAACCCAGCTGCAAGTCATAATCAATGGTGGTGTAAACTGCTTCAGCCGGCTGAGGATCCCTGGCTGCCAGCTGGGTGATGGTTTTTCCATTCGGATCAACCACATATAAAACCCCACCACGCACACCCGCCAACGACTTTTCGGCGTAGTACTCCAATCCACCACGCCCCACGCGCTCATCCACCCGGTAACCCAGGCGCTTGTAATAATCCACTTCGTCCGGCTGGATCAGGCTCATGTAACCCACTACGTGGGGAGCTATCCCTTCGTCAAAATAATAGCGGGTGCGAAATGGTGACAAGATCACCCCTGAATAACCCGCCAGAACTGCCTCCCGGGGAGCAAGCGCATCTATGGAAATATCAGCCACAGGCAGGTAGTAACCAAAGGGACGCCAGGCCTCGATCATCCCAGACAAAGTCTGAGGATGAACTCCGGTAAGCCGGTAAATTTCACCCAGCAGGCCATCTTCTTGTTCGGGGTCAACTGCCCCTGTATCTAAACCAATGGCGACCGCATCGGCTTGCGCCACCAGCGCCCGACCATCGCTGGAATAAATATTTCCGCGTGACGGGATGCGATATTCCATCGATAAATGATTGCCTCCCCGCAGCTCAGGCAGAATCAGCGAATCGTCCCATTGAATACGCCAATTTCCATTTTCCAGGACCAGGCTCATGACCGTGTCGCGTTCAATATCACCAACCAAGACGCTGTGCAGGATGACCTTGTACCCCACCTGTCCACTATCGGGATTTTTCAAGGACGATTGGATTTCATAATCCCAGCTACTCAAGGCAGCTTCATTCGCCACTCCCTTGTAACGGGAAGTGAAATCTGCTTCATTTATGGCATCCTGGCTGAGTGTGGTCAGTAATGAGTACATGGCGGGATATTCTTCCGCCTTCCAGTGGTCAAGGTAAGCCTGCGCCACCCCACGGGGGTCAGGCACATTGGTGGTCGCAACTTGCGGTCCGGGCAAGCTAGGGGTAGGCAAGGTAGTAACGGTTGAAACTTGCGGGGTAGATGTAGATTGGCTGCATCCAATCAAAACGAATGCAATCAGGACGAGGTACAAAAGGCGAGTTTTCATAATTTTATGGTTAAAATAGTTCCGAGGAGACCCATCTGATCATTCAGATCGGTGAAATATCCTGAGTTTTTTCCTGCAAAATCATAGCATAGACAGGGCAATTATACCCAAGGGCTGCCTGGCAGGCCCTGGGGACGTCCGTTTTAGGAGATATCCCAAATTTAATTAAGCTGCGCGTCAGGTGGCATAAAGGCAATCCCATCACATTGGCATAGCAGCCTGCTAGTTTTTCTACGGGATGAAATCCGGTATGTTGTATGGCATATGCTCCGGCTTTGTCCATCGGGTCGCCAGTTGCGATATAGGCATCTATCTCTTCATTATCATAATTTCGCATGGGTACATCAGTGAGACAACAATCGACCAGTATTGTACCATCCCGGGTACTCAAGATTGTTAATGCGCTCAGCACCTGGTGGATATGACCGCGCAACCTCCTCAGCATGCTGGCTGCCTCGGCTGGGTTAATGGGCTTGCCAAAAATTTCTACCTTACCATTTTCCCGGTGGTCAATCACCGCGGTATCTGCCGTAATGACCATAGCACTGCCGCCAACCTGACTTGCTGCATTCAGCGCCTTGCTTTTTGCAATGCGCTTTACATATTCCATTCCATCCTCATCCGGCAGGGGCGTTTCATCCACATGAGACGCCAGGAGGGTAAACTCCAAACCGATGAGCGAGAGCAGCTCTTTTCGGCGAGGTGAATTGGATGCCAGATAAAGTTGAGTATTATCCCTTGCTTGGGGAAACATATCCGGCGATTCTAACACACTCTCACTCTGGTTCTTTCTATGAAGGAGTTGTAAAATGAAAACATACTTATGTGAAAAATTAACAACCAGGAGCTCCTCATGCGCGAATTACAAGAAAGAATTTTGCTGGAAGGAAAGAACCTCGGAAACGGGATTCTGAAAGTGGATGGGTTCATCAATCATCAAGTGGACCCAATGTTGATGGATGCCTGCGGAAGGGAACTGGCGCGTCGCTTTAAAGATATCGGAGCAACCAAGATCTTGACGGCTGAGATCTCCGGCATCGCTCCAGCAGTGTCAGCTGCATTTCACCTCAAGCTGCCGGTCGTATATGCGCGTAAACATAAACCCATCACCATGCCGGATCAAGTATTTCTTACCCTCAGCCCCTCTCACACCAAAGGGAGCATGGTGGAATTGATCATCTCTCCGGAATACCTGGGCGAGGGGGAGCGAGTGCTCATCATCGATGATTTTTTGGCAACCGGTGCCACCATCCTCGGGCTGGTTCGTTTGGCGCAATCCGCAGGCTCAACCATCGTAGGAATTGGGACTTTAATTGAAAAGACCTTTGAAGGTGGGCGAGAAGTATTATCAAGCCAGGGGATCCCGATTGAAGCCCTGGTGCAGATTGTGTCAATGGAGGGCGATCAGATTCTATTTGCAAAGGATGAGGGGTAATGGACAGCCTCGCGGTGCTTGATTTTGGCTCGCAATATGCCCAGCTCATTGCCAGGCGGGTTCGAGAAGCGCATGTATATTGTGAGCTGTTCCCATGGGATGAAGCCCAGGAAAAGATAATGGCTTTAAAGCCCAAGGGATTCGTCCTGTCTGGTGGACCTGCGTCGGTCTATGATCGGGATGCACCTCTCATCCCAGCGTATGTGCTCGAAAGCCGCTTGCCTATCCTCGGAATTTGCTATGGGATGCAAGCCCTCACCCGGGCTTTGGGTGGAGCTGTGTCACCATCCACGATGCGCGAATATGGCCTGGCTGAAGTGGAAACAACCCTTGCCAGCCGGCTACTGCCGGAAGGCAGGCGGTCAGTGTGGATGTCACATGGGGATCGCATTGAGCGACCTCCACAGGGATTTATCACCCTGGCAAGCAGCGCCAACTCACCTTTTGCGGCCATCGGAGACACAAACAGGCACTACTATGGCGTTCAATTTCACCCGGAAGTACGTCATACCCAGGGTGGGAATGAAATCCTGCGTCGCTTCGCGGTGGATATTTGTTCTGCTCATCCAGATTGGACACCCGCATCGATCATTACAGATGCGATCCAACACATCCAGGCTCAAGTGGGTGATGAACGAGTTTTATCTGCGGTGAGCGGCGGGGTTGATTCGAGTGTGGCAACTACTCTAGTCCACCGGGCAGTGGGAGACCAGCTGGTGGCAGTATTTGTAAATAATGGATTGCTCCGCCAAGGAGAACCTTCACGCGTGGCGAAGGTTTTTCAAGAAGCCATGGGAGTCGAGCTGATTGCAGTGGACGCAGTGGACGATTTTTTGACTGCACTGCATGGGGTCACTGATCCTGAACAAAAAAGACGCATCATTGGAGAGAAATTTATCCGCACCTTTGAAACTCAAGCACGCCAGCTTGGTGAGCCCATGTTCCTGGTTCAAGGCACGATCTATCCGGATGTAGTCGAGTCGAGCGGCCCCGATCGGGCACAGGCTGCCAGGATCAAGAGCCATCACAATGTGGGTGGCTTACCAGAAGACATGCACTTCGAGCTGGTCGAACCCCTGCGTTACCTCTTTAAAGACGAAGTGCGCAGGGTAGGTGAAGCCCTCGGACTTCCCCATGACCTCGTCTGGAGGCAACCCTTCCCAGGGCCGGGGCTGGCTGTTCGCTGCCTGGGTGAGGTTACTCCTGAGCGCCTGGAACGGCTACGCCTTGCAGATGCAATCTTGACAGGCGAGCTCGAGACAGCCGGTTTATTGCATATGGATGTAGATGAAGGCACTGCTCAGGCATTTGCCGTGCTCTTACCTGTACGCTCGGTGGGGGTAATGGGTGACAACCGCACATATCAGGAAGTGATTGCCTTACGTGCCGTTACTACTGATGATTTTATGACCGCTGACTGGGCACGGTTACCCTATGACTTGCTGAGGCGAATCGCCAACAGGATTGTTAATGAAGTCGATGGGGTCAATCGCGTGGTCTATGACATCACCAGCAAACCCCCTGCGACGATTGAATGGGAATAAAGTACACTCGCATGTGATTCCAGAGATGAATCTGGTTAGCAACAAAAAAAATATTCTACCGTATACTGTAGTAATACTCAACTGAGGAGAATACTATGGACTTCGGATACGTACTTAAGCGCGCATGGCAAATCATCTGGAAATTCAAGGTGCTTTGGATTTTTGGCATCCTGGCTAGCTGTGGGCAAGCCAGTGGCTCAAGCAGTGCCAACTCTGGCTGGCGTTATTCAAGCCAGGATATCAACCTCTCACCCCAAATTGACCTGTTCTTCGCCCGCATGAGCCCAGGGCTTATCGCTCTACTGATCACCATAGCGATTATCGTCAGTTTGGCATTGACCGTGATCGTCATACTATTGGGAACGGTGGGGAGGGTTGGCTTGATCCGCGGTACAGTAAAAGCTGAGCAAGGCGCCGAGCGCCTTACATTTGGCGAATTATGGCACGATGGGTTAGCATATTTCTGGCGGGTATTTGGATTAACCTGCTCATCGGTGTGTTTATTATTTTCGCCATCATTATCCTGGCGATTCTCGCGGTGGTGCTCACCGTAGGAACGCTGGGAATATTCGTTCTATGTCTGATCCCGCTCATTTGTTTGATAGTTCCTATCGTGTGGTTGGTTGCGGTGATTGTCGAGCAGGCTAATATCGCCCTGGTGGTGGAGAATCTGGACATCATCGGAGCCATAAAACGCGGCTGGCAGGTCTTCTGGCTTAATATCGGCAACATGATCGTGATGTCTCTCATCCTGATCGTGGGTGTAAGCCTGATCGGTGGTGCCCTCGTCGGTTTACCACTGCTGGTTGTTGCCGCCCCGGCAATTAGCGGTGCAGCGATTGGAACCTCAGATGCGATCCGAAACGGATTGATCGCCTCTGGTGTGCTCTTTATCATCTACCTGCCGTTTTTGCTCCTGCTGAGCGGCCTCCTGCGCGGTTACGTCTCATCCGCCTGGACGCTGACTTATCTGCGCTTAACGCAAAAACCCACGCAGAATCAGCTCGAGGTGCCTGGCATGCCAGAAAATCCGGCTACGCCCGCTATACCGAGTGCGTGAGTACAGTGAAAACACCTGAATAAGTAATTAATGCCGAGGGGCTGTCCAAAAAGTAGATGCGCGACCAGTCCGGTCAGCTTTTGACCGGATGGGTGGAATCCTAAATTATCATGATTGATTACCCCTGCGCTCTGACCGAAGGCACACCATGTGGGCGTAGGGGAAACTTTTCTGGTGTATTTTGTTCAAATCCCACCCCTACGCCCCTACGTTTTAGGGTATATTCCACAATTGTGACTTTTTAGACAGCCCCTTCTTTTAATGGACTATTTACTTACCGGCGCTTAATACTAAAAAATCAATCGAGATTATAATTAATCTATTCAGTGTATTTGGGACCCATGATTGGATTTACCAAAGGAGTGGATTAATATGGACGAGCTGATCAAATTAGTATCTCAAAAAACAGGATTACCACAAGATAAAGCCAAGGTGGCTGTTGATACGGTGATTAACTTCCTAAAACAGAAATTACCGCCTGGCATTGCAGGGCAGCTTGATGGAGTGCTGAAGGGTGGTGGTCTCCCAGATAATCTAACCAAAGGTCTGGGGGATTTATTAGGTGGCAAGAAAAAATAAGAAACCATAAAAAGGAGAAAATGATGGCAAAGATTGTGGATGTTGAAGGGATTGGAACTAAATATGCCGACAAGCTTATTAAGGCTGGCGTGAGCTCGACAAATGCACTATTAAAAGCTGGTGCGACGCCCAAAGGCCGCAAAGGACTGGCCGAGAAGTCCGGCATCGGTGAGGCACTGATTCTTCAGTGGGTCAACCATGTGGATCTATACCGCATCAAGGGTGTAGGCTCTGAGTATTCCGATCTGTTGGAAGCTGCCGGTGTGGATACCATTCCTGAGCTGGCACAACGGAAAGCTGCCAACCTTATTCAGAAAATTGTCGCCGTGAATAAGGAAAAGAAGCTGGTGCGCAAGCTCCCCGTTGAGTCACAGGTCGCAGATTGGATCGAGCAGGCGAAGAAGCTGCCACGCATACTGACTTACTAACCCGGCAGTAAAACCTTTTTTTGCACCCTGGAGGGTATCATGCCAGCACTTAATCGCATCCAATTGATTGGTCACCTGGGGAAGGATCCTGAGGTACGCTTCACGCCCAAGGGTAAAAAGGTCAGCACTTTCAGCCTTGCGGTAAGCCGGCGCTGGAAGAGCAGTGCCGGTGAAGATAAGGAATCCACCGATTGGTTCAACGTGGAAGCCTGGGGTCACCTGGGTGAAATATGCAAACAATACCTGCATAAAGGTCGACTGATTTTTCTCGAAGGACAGCTACGCACCGACCGTTACGATCATGAAGGTGAGACACGCTATTACACGAAAGTAATCGCAACCCAGATGCAGATGCTCGATCGTAAGGCAGAGGAATTACCCGCCGTAGACGCGGAAGAGCCGACCGACGAGGATGACATTCCAGTCGATAAAGGGTAAGTAATCAATCAGGGATTTGGAGAGCATATAATTCTCCAAATCCCTGATTTTATTTCACTACCGGGATGGTCTCGAGCTGCTCGATAAGCCCCCGGATGACATCAAAGCCACCCTGCCAGAAACTGGCACTGTGCATATCTATTCCTGCATCGGATAATATTTTTACTGGGGGTTTTGAGCCACCTGCCGCGAGCAGGCGGAGATACCTGGGCTTGAACGCATCACCTTCCACTTTAAACTGTTGATATAAGGACAAAACCAGCAGCTGTCCGAAGGTGTAGGCATACACATAAAACGGAGTCTGGTAAATATGGGGGATCGAAACCCACTCCCAGCGGAATTCATCACTGACCTCAACCGCTTCGCCAAATTGTTGGTGTAAGTTTTCCAGATAAGCCTCAGACAGCTCATCCACAGTCGCCCCGTGCTGGACCATTTCATGTGCGCGGCGCTCAAAAAGGGCAAACATTGCCTGGCGCATGACCGTGGCATAGGCATCATCCACCTGTCGGAAGAGCAAAGACTGGCGTACCGAGGCATTCTTATCGGTTGCCAGAAGCCGGTCCACTAACATCATCTCCCCAAAGGTGGAAGCGGTCTCAGCCAGCGGTAGGGATGAATGGAAGGTAAACAGGCTGTGTTCAGCGGCAAGCTGTGAATGAATGGCATGACCCAGCTCATGTGCCAGTGTCGCCACATCATCCGGTTTACCCTGGTAATTGACCAGCACCCAGGGAGTGATGTCGGGGGCGACGGTAGCACAGAAAGCCCCGCTCATTTTCCCATGACGAACTTCACTATCCAGGTGGTTCTGTTCAAACACCCTGCGTGCCAATTCTTCAACCCTGGGTTCAAAATTGTGGAAGGCATCGAAGACTGCTTCCGCCGCCTGGTCGAAACTGTACATTTTATCGGTTTTAACCACCGGGGCATAAATGTCATAGCGCTGCAAACGTTCCAATCCCAACCAACGTGCTTTAAGCTGGAAGAAACGTTGGAAAACCGGAATATTATCCTGGCAGACCTTTAGCAATGTTTCAACCACATCATCCGGGATGTCATTTGCCAGGTTGCGCACCGACATTGGGCTGGAAAAGTGTCTCATATCCACATTTTCGTTGCGCCAGTCACGCACCAGGGTCTGGTACATCTGACCCAGGATGGTACCATCCTGACCGTAGACCCGGTACAGCTCCTTGTAAGCTGCAGCCCGCAGGTTGGGGTCGTAACTGCGGGCATAGACCATTAATCCCCCGCGAGTAAGCTCCTGCGTCTCACCATCCACCTGCAGGTGGAAGACATAGCGGTTGGTGAGCATGGTATAGAGATTTACAATGGCATTTGCACCCGTGACATCCTTGATATTGATGATCTTTTCTTCAGGTTCGGTAAGCGTATGCGGCTTGAAATGGCGCATTTCTTCCAGCCAATAACGGTAATCACCCGACTCCTGCCATCAAGCGTTCGGCCCCGTTATCATCCAGGCTTTTCCACCACAGGCTAAAAAATAACGTGCGATTACCGATCACCGCCATGCGGCTCTCAACATCCGATTGAAATGCCTGGACCACCTGATCCTGGGTATCGGCAGAGAACCTGAGCCCGGCATACGCGCCGATCCGATGTGCAAGGCGGGAAATTGCCTCAAGCAAACGGATCGCATTCAGAAATGCTTCCAAGGGCATATCTGCGGACAGGCTTGTGCGCAGGGCTTCAAACTCAACCACTTTACCATCCAGCTCATCAAATCCAGCCTTCATCTCAGGGCTGTCATGGGCTGGAAAAAGGTCGGATAAATTCCATGGGGATTGCGTGTAGATCATATTAGTCTCCGTATATTGATATTTTTATTTTCGGTTATTTTATGCTTATTAGTTTGTTACCTGCATCACACAAGTTTACACATTAAACCGTATATGCACAATTTCTCCATCATGCACGATATATTCTTTTCCCTCCAGGCGCAGGCGACCCTTGGCTTTGGCTTCGGTGAGACCCCCCAGAGCAATCAGCTCATCATAGGGAATCACCTCGGCGCGGATAAAACCTTTTTGCAGATCAGAGTGGATCTCACCAGCGGCATTAAACGCCGATGAGCCGTCTGGATCGTCCAGGCGCGCACCTCATCTTCTCCGACGGTGAAGAATGAGATCAAACCCAGCAATTCATAAGATACGCGAATGACACGTGCCAGTCCGAGCTCGGTGATGCCGTATTCCCCCATAAAAATTTCGGCGTCTTCAGGGGTAAGTTGGGCGATTTCCATTTCCAGCTTACCTTGCAGGGCAACCAGATTGGTGTGAGCGTGGGGATAATCAATGGCAGGCGTATCCTGTCCTTCCTGCAGGTTGAGCAGCACCAACAGAGGTTTACGGGTCAGAAAACCAAAGCCGGAGAGGGTTTTTTCTTCTTCCGCAGTCAGGTCGATCTCACGCAGGGGAATCTCTTTTGAGAGCACATCTCTAAAACGCTCAAAGAGGATAACTTCACGTTCAATCACAGCCCGCTCACGCCCAGCCCCCTTTTTGCGCTCGTCTGCCAGCCGTTCAAGCTTGCGTTCCACGGCAATCATGTCATTGAGCATCAATTCAGCGTCCATGGTGGCGATATCGCGCTGGGGGTTCACACTTCCCGATGGATGGGGAACATTCGCATCATCAAAGCAGCGCACTACATGCAGAAAACCATCCATCTGGGTGAGCAGGTTGAGCAATTGACCGGAGACCGCACTCTGACTGCCTTCCAGTCCGGCGATATCCGCATAGGTCACCTTGGCGTAGATGGTTTTTTTAGGCAGGAACAGGGCGGATAAACGGTCAACCCGAACATCCGGCACATCCACCACCCCAGTGTGCACGTCGAAACGACCTCCGCTGGTGGTAAGCGGCTGATGCCCGCGCGTCAGGGCGTTGAAAACCGTGGTCTTGCCAGATTGGGGTAATCCTATAATTCCAAGTCGCATTTGAACTCTCCCACGTGAGACGACACCTTGGTACCGTCTTGATTCAGTGACAGTCTTGATGCACCACCAGCGATTATACATCGGTTGAGGAGGGATAATTGAAACCCCTCACTTTTCGCTAAACATTCATTTAGGTTTCGGGTATAATTTGCACCACCAATTAGCCGAAGTGGCGGAATAGGCAGACGCGCACGACTCAAAATCGTGTTCCGTAAGGAATGAGGGTTCAATTCCCTCCTTCGGCACCATAGGAATGCAACGCCACAAATAAAACCGCAAACCCAAAAACTCTCATCCTGCTATTCATTTGCCCCTCCAATTGCAGCACCCCGAATTGTATCCGCCGTGTAGATTTTTTCCTGTCTTTCCGTGAGAATGGTTTACATCCCTTGAGTTTATTTTACACCCTTCCATGATATAGCAAATGGAGCAGCCCCGTAGCTTTCTGCTTGGATGCTTCTTGTAAGGTCTGAGTAATTCTAGATAGCGTTCATTTACAACTAATAATTGTGACCAAAGGAAAGAGGATACAAAAACCCACCCCGAGTCTATGATCCCGGGGTGGGTTTTTATTATGACTCGAGAACAGGACTAGGGATTACCAATCGGACTGACCGTCTGGGTGTAAACCTTGAAACGCCGGCGGGTTTTCAATGTGCTTCTTGACCGCACACAGCTCAGCAGAGCGGATCAGGGCTGGCAAATACTTCTCCGGGAATTCAGGTGGGGTTTGAATCTCGATATCCACCTTCTCGATCATGCCGGTGGCAGAATTGCGGTAGGAACGCTGAACGATCCTTATTCCATCCGTTGAAAGCTGACGCTGCTGGCAAAACTCAAGCACGTAATACCCGGCGCAGGTGGCAAGCGAAGCCAGGAAAAAGTTAAACGGTGAGGGAGCCGTGCCTGGATCCTCCTTCGATTTGGGCTGATCAGTCATCACTGTAAACGGTCCAAAATGGGCGTCCACCCTGCTGCCACCCGGAAAATCAACAATCATTTCCATAACTATTTATCTCCTAGTCTTTCTGCGGAATGTCCTGCACTGATTAGGATGCAGCACCTGCAAAAAAGTTGCTCCAGGGGATGGCTTTGGATTTACTCAGCCACCTATATGTGAGTGAAGGACTCAGCCAATTTGTTCATCCAGTGTGGCAATCTCAGAGACTGCCAGCTCCCTGGGTTCACGCTTGCGCCACCAGAAGTACCAATACAGGAACACCGAGATCGCATACAGGATAATGGTCCCCATAAATGGTGGTCCAAACCCGTAGCGCACTTGAAGGATTCCGCTGATCGTGGGGCTGATTGCCCAACCGAAGTTCCATGACATGCTCACCAGGCTGGCAACCATTGCCCTGGACGATGGTTCCACCTGTTCCATGACGAAGGTCTGATAGACCGGGCTGCTCATGTTCATCAGCGCGACCCTGATGTAATATGCCAACCCACTGACCCAAAACAACGGTGAGAATCCCAGCAGGATGAGGAACGGGATTGACAGCCCCTGGGTGATGACCACAATCTGGATCTTACCCATGCGGTCTGCCAGTGGCGGTGCAGCCAGTAAACCCAGTCCCATCGCCAGGGAGCCCCAGGCAAATAAAACCCCGATCATCTGGTCGGACTGGTGATATTGGAGGCGGAAAAACACGTTCATGAACGGCATGATCAGCCCTGCCCCAATGGAGGTGATCAGCATGGGCAGCACTAGCTTGGTTAATTTCTTTGGATTCTTGGCCGCATACGAGAAAGGAGCGAAAACCGTGCGCTCACTGTGATCCAGGCGCGGCATTTTTATCAAGATCAGCGGGAGGATGCTGATCCCAAGTGCGATGGCCACCACCAGGATCGAGCTCCCATATGCCTGGCTGCTGACTGCCTCCACACCGCGCGCCCCTGCCACCCAGCTGGGCAGGTAGCCGCCGATCCAGTTGCCCACTGAGGCAGATACCATCTGCAATCCCGCGCTGAAGCTGAATAAATACGTCCGTTCACGTGGACCGCTGTTCTCCATCAGGAACG
This sequence comes from uncultured Chloroflexia bacterium, assembly GCA_963809805.1. GTDB lineage: Bacteria > Chloroflexota > Anaerolineae > Anaerolineales > UBA4823 > FEB-25. Next base: position 117,057 of record CAWELB010000007.1, read on the forward strand.
GGCTCATGGTCACCCCGGCCAGGCTTTGGGCGACCCCGGAGAGAATATTCATGAGATACAGGATGGGTGTGACCGGCCAGATGACCATCATTCCAATGGTGATGCTGACCAGCACTGCAGAAATGAGCAGCGATACTTTGCGCCCCAGGATGTCTGCCAGGTAACCCATGGGTAAGGCCACGAATAAAGCGGTGAGACTGCTGGCGGTGACCAGGTTGCCCAACAACTTCTCGTCATAGCCCAGGCTGAGGATGTAGAAATTAAACAGCAAACGGAAGATGCCGATGGCGACCCCCGCCACGATCGCATATACCAGGTATAGGCGCGCATTGGGTCGAAATGCCACCAGGTGATCACCGTAATCCTTGATATTACGGCTGACGCTGGCGAACATATTACGCCTCGCTCCTTACCAAGAGAAACTTACGCAATGCTTCAAATGTGTCCGCCACGGCCGATTCCCTGACGGTATAGCGCTTCTCTTCATGCTCATCCAAGGAAATATACACCAGGCCTGCCAATCGAAGCGCACTGAGGTGATGAATGACGGTCGGAGCGCGCAGGCGTAGTCGCTTCGCCAGCTGCGAGGGAGTTTGAGGTTTCCCGCTCAGGTAACGCAGGATGAGCAGGCGGGTGGGATCAGATAGCGCTTTGAGGGCTCGAAGCATGGCATCGGGCACAATTTCGCCAGGCACCAGGGCTACATCCGCTGGACGCCCGCCGTACAGCACCACCCAATGTTCAGGAACCAGGCTGTCGTACATCACTAAAGGTGTGGACCAATAAGAAGGCACGAACATGACTTCGTCAGCTTCCTCCAAGGCGGCGATCTTTACCCCCTGGGATAGTTCCACCATAAGGTGGGGAAAGTCAAGCTTTGTTGCCAGCTCCTGCCCACGGGTCAGTGCCAGCTGCAAATATGGCCTGATACGCCGTTCTTCCTCGGCGAAGAACACTGCGATGTAAGCCTGCAACGCAGCCAGGTAACGCTCACCAAACTCGTCGGGATGAGACCACCACTTCAATGTGGTGACCAGCTCATCGGAGGAGGCGACTGCCTCTTTCGGCGGATAATTGGATTGTAAACGGTCAAGATCGCTTTGATCCCAGGTGCGTTTTACGAGCACAGCTTTGAGGGTTTCCAGCACTTTGGGGGAAACGTCGATATGGAATGCCAGGGCAGGCAGTCGCCTGGCGGGCTCAATCTGCCCCAGGGTCAAGATGACTGTCTCAGCATCCCTGGGTTCTGGCAAACTCGAAACCCAGGCAATGGGGCTGCTGAAAAATAGTTTTTGGGAATCCTCCAGGATGGAGCGCTGGGGTGCTGTCAGGCGCGAACGAACCCCGGCTGCCCATGAGCCTCGCAGCCCAAATTTTTCGGGATGGTGTAACACGTGCAGACTGGCAAACAGGTCATACGCTGTACCCGAGTCCCATTGCAGGAGTGGTCTTATCATGGAGTTCATAATACCTTACGAAGATAGCTGGGTAGAACAATATTCGGAGCCATATTATCGATAGGATCAGGAGTTGTGATTAGATGTATATCTAATTAGATAATAATCTACTAAAAATATTTTGTCAACTCCCTTGCTCATTAATCAAGCATTCGATTATGATAAGATAAAGGATGGGCTAAGGAGGGACTATGGTGAAAAAGCTATGGTATCGCCTGTGCATGACAGCCTTTCTCATGCTGTCGTTAATTGGATGCAACATCATCCAGGATTTTGGGAATGTATTATCCAATAGTTTCAAAGGTATTTCGATCCATTTTCCATAAAGGATGGATCTACGAATTATCAAACCTTATCGGTCCTTATACTTCCAATAAGAAACAGGCGGTGATTACCTCCCATACCTGTGGATAACTCAATAAATATTGTGGATAACTCATCCAAATTGTGGATAACTCGCCAAATTACAAAATATCTTATGACTCACATCCCCCATATATGGGGTGGAGAGTGAACTCAAACCCAAGATTTATATTCTGTACCGTGGGATAGGATAATCCGCTGATTTATACACATTTATTCATCCTGCCATGGGGATAGGGTCTACACCGATTTTACCCATATGTACACACTGTTATACCTATACCCCTATCCATGGGGGGTAAAACCGATAAACATCGGGTTCTCCACTTTTCCACAGCTTCTACTACGACTACTATTAATTAACAATACAATATATATGATTAAATTAAACTCCCCTCCCAGCCAGGAACGATGACTGAAAGGGGAGTTTTTTATGTGAAGTGTATAACCCTGTTACTTGTTTCTTACTTACTTGTTACTTACCAAGTATGGGTAAGAAGAACTCCAATAGTCTCTGCAGGATTGTAATATCCTTACTTACAGCATCTATTCCACAAGCGTTGGTTGCCGCTAGCTCTACCATATATGTACCGGCGTCCGCATAAGTGTGGGAGATCGTGGTCCCGGTGCCGGTGAATGTATCGCCAAAGCTCCAGCTGAAACCGACCGGCTGGGTGCCATCGGCTGTTGCAGAGAAGGTCACCAAATCACCTTCGACCGGAGCAAGTGGCAGCCAGGTGAAGTCGGTGCCCGCTACCGGCACGCAAGCCGATTGTAGAGCAAAGTCTAGAGTAGTGGTTTCACCGGTGACAATGGTCGCACTTTGTGACTGTGAAGTATAGCCAGCATATGTAGCAGTCACCAGATAATCACCGGTGGGTAAAGTCATACTGTAATACCCGGTCGGATCGGTGATCGCCTGAATCTCCGCTTTCGCTGGGGCAGCCGTCACCAAAACGCCTTCGAGGGGGTCCCCGGTGGCTGCATCAGTGACATGCCCATCCAGCCAACCTTGTGTGACCTGGCAGGAGCCGAAGAAATCCAACAATCGTCCCATCACGGCTTCCCGATCAGCCAGCTGGGGAATGGCTTCGAAGGGATAGCTAAAGAATACGCTGTTGAAATTATTCCCATCGTAACTGATGGCTGCGTTGCCCACGTTCCCAAGGAAAGCCACTTGAGCCGAAGCATCCGGGTTGACTACATCCGAATAGTTGGTAAATGGATATCCCAGTGTATATGCACCTAACCCACTGAACACATTCTGCCCGGTGACTGAGGTCTGACTTACATCATTTTGGTAATTTAAGATGTGCAAATAGTTCGTACCAAACGATGTAAGCCCCATGTCATAAAGGTAATCCTGCCCGGAAAGGAAGAAATTTCCGCCTCCATCCAGGTAAGCAGCCACATCGGTTTCATTAATATTAGTAAATGTGTTGGAGAATGGGTAACCCAATTCCCACAGCAGCTTGCGATAGCCAGCAATATCTTGTATACCGGGGTCACCATCTATGGATGTGTCCCAAATATCATATTGCGCTCCCAGTCCATCCAAAGCAGCGGTGTAATAACTGATTACATCGGGATCATTCTGGTCATCGTCCACCAGCAAGATGCAGGGTAATGGATCAAGCATAAAGTTTTGGGTCTGGTCATGATCCACCACGATGGCAAGTTCTTGCGGGCGGTGCAGATCCGACCTGACGTGCATGGTGTAATCTCCTTGCGGCAGCTCTGCCTGATAGAACCCGGTCGCGGGGTCAGACCAAACGGTGACTGGAGAGCCCGCAAAGCTGATCTCTGCCAGCAGCGGCAAACCGGTTCCACTTTCGGTGACCGTGCCTGAAATCAGATAGGTGGGTGATGAAACGAGCAGGAAGTCCTGGGTGGTCACGGTATCGGTCGTGATGACCACTCCGCTGATTGTGGACGGTAGATAACTGTAAGCCGAAGCTGTAACGGTGTAGGTATTTGCCAGCAGGGTGCGGGTGTAATAACCGCCGGCATCGGTGTTGGTCGAGAAATCATGTCCCTGGCCGTCATTGGCGGTTATCTTAGCGCCTGCGATGGGTGCTCCACCGTCGGCTGAGGTTACATGTCCATCCAGGGAACCAACACCACTTTGGATCAGGCAGCCGCTCATGTGAGCATATGTGGCTATCGAGGCTTTGACATAGTCAGTGAAATAAGTTGAGTCGGTGTGGGCAGGTGTATCACTCGGCTGATGGTAATAAGGGTTGAAATCATCTTCCCCTTCTATACCGAGGATGGCCGGATAGCCATAATCCAAAAATGAGGTGTGGTCGCTACTGCCATCATAACCTGTACCGATCACGGGCAGGAGATTGATGTTGTAAGTGTCCACTACGTCTGAAAACAGGTTGGCTAAGGTCAGCGAACCTGGTACGGATGAACGATATCCGAGAAAAATTGTTGGATCACTGCCAACGGTGTTCCAGGCGATCATGTCCAGGTTTAGATAGCCGAGAATGTTCTCTCCGGCATTGTACACGTGTTGGGCATAAGCCGCACTGCCCAGCAGACCCTGCTCCTCACCGGTCCAGAAACCGAAGCGTAAGGTGCAGCCCCACTGGTATTGGGATAGGATATCGGCGGCGATTAGGGTGGCGACAGAGCCGCTGGCGTTATCATCCGCACCGGGTGTGCCATTGACGTCATCAATGTGGGCTCCGATGATAAAAACATCATCCGGGTTGATCTGCCCGGGGATTTCGCCAATCACATCCGGGTTGGTAGTGTTATTCCAAACGTAATACTCTACACCCAGCCCCAGGTCGTTGGTCATATGCTGGCCGACGTAACTGGTGGTCTTCTGGATGGGTTCTCCGCTGTTGGTATTACGCGATGTGATCGTATACAATTCACCGTCTACAAATACCGGCAGCTCACCTGCCAGCTGGCGGTCATAGGTATACACCTGGGTCGGCGAGACCTGGCTGATCATGGTCTGGATGAGCGGATCCGGTTCTACGACATCAGGGGTTACGACCTCACTTTGGGCTGAGGGGATGGGCTTGGGGGTAAGGGTGATCAAACGCAATTCTGCACCTGTCTGAGTCAGTGCATCAACCCTGGAAGGGTCCATGCGCAGCAGGACGCCATTCACCATCTTGAGCAATATCCTTCCAAAGGCGGCGTAATCGGGTGCAGGGCGGCTTGACCTGGTTTCAGCCTGGTAATAGGAGGCCGAGCGAATATTTGTATCCAGCACCTGTAAGCTCAATCCAGCTGCCTGGATGGATCTTTGACCAGCCTGGTCTGCACCGGTGAGCAGTCCATTATCCAACATGGCGTACAGCGGCAATTGGGTGGATGCGAAACGGCTCAGGTCGTCCTGAGCATTAAGCTCCACATATACCAGGGCAGGTTGGTCGGGTAGAGATGGGGATGTTGCCTGGGCATTGCCGGTCAATGTAACCAGTAAAACCAGGAGTAACATCACGGTGATGAAACGGTTTTTCATTGTGTATTCTCCTTTATTTATTTTCTTGCTTTGGGAATGAATATTGATAAAAAAGTTACGGAGTTCGAGCCAGGTGCGTGCAGTTCAAATATTACCAATTACCAAAACTGATCAATTTTGCTTGACAACACAGACAAAATTATATACTATATTAATACAAAATAAGACCCCAGTTAGATTAAACTAATAACCCGAACACCAACCCTAGCAACATGGGAAAAATCTTCTGAAGCCCAATCCGATCCCAGTTTAACACTGGTAGCGATTGCATTATTACGCCTGCCATCCAGGAGCGTCTGAAGCCTGGCCATTCATTCCACAATTCTTGTCGCACCCAGGAGAAAATAACATGCAAAAGGCAAAAGGACTTCGTCTGGTCATCGCCATCCTGATCATTTTCACCATTCTCATCCCAGCCAGCCCGGTAAGTGCCCAGGGTGGACCGGCGGAGGACCGTACCGGGGGGACGGATACGGGAGTCGAAGTTATCCTGCACGCGGATGGGGCTCCCCTTCCCGGAGGCACCGCGCATTTATCATTCACGGCCTATCCTCTCATCAATGCACCCGACATGGAAATCCGCTGGATCATCCCCGCAGGGGTGCAGCTCGTGGGGAACGAGGTAGATGCCAGCGCGAGTGTATCTGTTGGGGATATGGTGACTTCAGAGCGTGCGCTCCTTTTTCCATCCTCCGGGACCTATAAAATAGCAGTCTCGGTCAGCCTGCTGCTGTCACCTGAGGCAACATTTGGGGCTTCAGGGGTGCTGTTCTTCGTGATCGCCCCTTCTGGATCGTACGTGACCGATATGGACCCCGATGCACAGCGCCCAGCGCGCTCCGGACCTTCCAACCAGGTTACGATTACTTACACACCTTCCGATACACCCCTGGCGCCGAACGAAGACCCGTGCTTCACCATCCTGGGTCATATTGAACGCCTGGAGCGGCCTGTCACGAAGGAGGGATACGGTTCGTATATAACGATACCGCTGGCCGGGGTGGGGGTGGAGGTACGCGAGTCAGATCCCTTATACGATGATTCGTATGGGACGGTGGGCAGCGACGCCAATGGAAACTTTTCTGGCGCCTTCTGTGATGACGATGGTTTATGGGATGACACGCTAGAAATTTACATCCGCTTAACCGCCGAGCGGGGTGACCCGAGTGTCTACGTCGAGGACAGCTCCTGGATCGACGAGATTTATGAATATGACACAGACTGGCAGGAATCAGAGGGTGGTGTGCTTACCTTCAATATATTCCTTGGTGAAGAATGGAGCGCGATCTACAATATTATCGATGCGGCTTACTGGGCGCGCGAGCTTTGGGTGAACAGCGGGGGCGAATACGACGAAGAAACCGAGATCCATTGGGAGCCCGGCTATGGAGATGATACATCTGCTTGGGACCCTTATTACAACGAGATCACCATTTCTGATGACCCATCCAACGACGCTCAGTGGGATGAATCGGTCATCATGCACGAGTGGGGGCATTCTGCGGACGATTATTACAGCTGTGATGATAGCCCAGGTGGTCCCCATAAAATTGGTCAAGACATTGACCCTGAGATGGCCTGGGGAGAAGGTTACCCTGACTATTACCAGAGCGCAGTACGGGATGCTTACGGATTCCCGGATTCTGAATATTATGTAAACCCCGACAGTGCGGGTGGCAGCGGCGTCATATACAGCCTTGAAGACATGTATTTGGGCGCGGACGACACACGAAATGCACAGGCAATTGCAGCCGCTTTGTGGGATCTGTATGATGATGGTCCGGATCCGCTCGATCAGGATTATGTCAGCTATGGGCATACGCCACTCCAGTCAGTATACATCTCGTCTGAGTTTAATGATGCAGCCTATGGATTTCTGGATGATACTTGTGAGTTTGATACTTATATGCGCGGGTGGGTCGATTATGGCTTGCCGACGGATGATAAGACTGCTGCAGTGGTGAAGGAACACACCGGCTATACGCTTGCGCCATCCAAACAACTGGATGGAAACCCTGATGAACCAGCAATGGCTGACTTAAGCCCTGCAGATGCCTACCGCTGGTGGAAATTGCTTACCTACGTGGCGGACAACTCTTCCAGCATGAACGGACCCAAGTTCGACGCCATGAAGACGCTCTTTGCCGAGGCAGTCAATGACCTGGGTGATGACCCCGCGGGCACCGAATTCACCCTGGAATTGTTCAATAATACCAGCACTACCAATGATACTGCTTTTTCAGGGCAATTCTTCCCGGAGAACCTGATCGATCCGATCAACGCGTTAACCACCATCCCGAATGCTGATCCTGATTGCGAGGTGAATGCCTTGAAAGCCCTCGCCCAGGCAGTGGATGATAAGGAAAAAGGAGATATCTGGCTGTTTACCGATGGCGATACCAGCCAGTCTCCATCGGTTGAAAGCGTGCGCCAATTATTGAACGATAACCGGATAAGAGCATCCATCGCGTTAATGGGGATCTGCCAGAAGTCCGAAGATTCAGGGCAGGTAGAACCATTTTCGACCAAGATACTTGAAGGTCTCACCCCGGATGAACAGCAGTCGCTAATGGCTGAACGCCTGCTGCCGGGTGCAGCAAAGGCACAGCTCGGGTTAATGGCCGAGGACGTGCCTGGTGGTTTGGTGCCTTACCTGCTGACGGCTATCAACAGCGGCGGGCAGTTCCTGTACGTCGATGCCAGCCAGGCCGAGGATGCCGCCGACATCCTGCGCGCCCAGATCTCCAATAGTGCCGGCGCCGGCCGCTGGTCTGATTACGTTAGCGATTCAGCCACCTACCGCTACGATACTTTGGCTAGCTGGGAGTATAAGTGGGTTGATGCCAAGGCATTGGGCACACGGTGGGACAACCCAACCCAAGACCAAAAAATCGATATCCCCTTCCCTTCACCCGGATATTTCCAATTCTTCTCGGGTCCATATTTTGCCAACATCCATATTTTTGAAGATGGGTATCTGAACTTTGGGCTGGACGACGCGTATGTGCCGATAAATACGACCCTGCCTAACCCGGCGGATCCTAACAGCGCGCTTTACCCGTTCTGGGATAATATGGAGCCCTACTGCCCTCCTACCGCGGACGTATCTGCCCCCAATTGCGACATGCAGGGAGGCATATATACCTACCTGGATGGGGACTGGTTCGCCATCGAATATGATAAATATGAGTCATACACAACCGGCTTCCCGCTCAATACGTTTGAGGTCCTGTTCAACATGGATACCTATGAGATCCGCTACCAGTACCTGACTGTCCCGAATGGTGCAGAGAGCTCCACCATTGGTCTGGAAGACGGTAGCGGCACAACCGGTATTCAGATCAGCTATAACGATGTAAACGGAGCCAGCAATGGGATGGGCTATAAACTCGCCCCCGCTCCGCCTCAGCCAACCCAAACCTATATTGTGCCCGTCGACAGCAGTATGGAGAGTATGGGTTTCCTGCTCACCGGTTACAGTGGCTCGTTTGAGCCGTTGATCGTTACTGACCCCAACGGTACCCAGGTCAACTGCGCCGACCCAGGCAGCATGTGCCTTGACCTGGACCTCGTTCAGTATGTACAGGTCAACACCAATGGGCGAGTTGGAGACTGGCAGGCGGTGGTGGATGCTGGAGATAGCGGGGCGGGGACCTTCTCCTTCACCAGCATGGCCACCAGTCCGATCGCAGTGGAAAGCAGCTTCGATCACACTCTGTCCACCGGCTCTCAGCAGCTGATAGTCCAGATGACGGGGTTGGTGGATGGGTGCGTGCTCAGTGGGCATTTCCATCGGAGTAATGGTGAGCCATTCGGTAATAATATCAACTTCTTCGATGATGGCGAACATAACGATAGACGCGCCTGTGATGGCTTGTTTGGTTCTGGTTCCTTCTACCCGGCGGGTAGCGGCAGTGTATATTTGACTCTTCAAGGATTACACAACGGCGAAGCTTTTTACCGCATTGACCCGGTACCGTACACTTTCCAACCTCTCAAGGTGGTTCCCTTGGGCGATGGAGTCAATTTTGGGGGCGTCACCCAGCTGAATTTCCAGTTCAGCAACCGCACCATCGTCGATCATTGCTACTGGCTCAGCTATGATGCCCCTGAAGGGTGGTGGATAGATTTCGGCTTATTCCCCATCATCTGCGCAGATGCCGGTCAGACTGAAACCGGGATATTGGATGTGTATATGACCGATGGTTATACCAATATATTGCCCAGCGGCACAACCGGCGTGCTCACCCTATCAGCGACCGAGATAGAGAAAGGCGAGATCAGTGATTCTGCCAGTGCCACCATCACACGTCATCGGCAGCCATACAGCATGGAGGTCGAAAACACGACCTCCTACTTGCGCCCGAATGGGGATACGGCGGTGATTAAATACCTCGTCTCTGATATCCAGAACGCGGTGGTGGCAGATGGAACCCTGGTCAGTTTCTTCGCTACCAATGGAACGGTCAGTCCTGCCTCCGCGATGACCGTAAATGGCTATGTCGAGGCCACCTTCACCAGCGGAGCGAATATTGGCACGGGTGTGCTCGGAGCATTGACCGCTAATAATGTGAGCGCCTCAACCGAGATTCCGATCGGCAACCCCATGCCCAGCCAGATCAGCCTGTCGATTTCTGACAACCAGCTGCCTGCCGATGGTGTTTCAACGGCTCAGCTGCTGGCCACAGTGCGTGACCGCTGGGGAGATCCTGTCGTTGGGCAGACGGTACAGATTATCGTCGAAGGTGACGGGCAGATTGGGACGATCTCGGGTGGGGAAGGCGTCAGTGGCATCACGGATGCCAATGGGCAGTTCAGTGCAACCTTCACCAGTGGAGTTGATATCGGGTCAGCGGGTGTACGCGCCGAGCTGATTATTTATGAAGGGGCTGAACCCCATATCGTCCATCACGATCGCAGGGTAATTTACGTCGGAATAGGGTTATTCCACCTCCCGATCATAAGGCGTTAGGATTTTAAATAATAAACACCAGGTGGTAGCCTAACCACCTGGTGTTGTGTTTAAGCGTTATTGCCGGTTGAGCAAAGGCAGGAAAAACTCGAACGGCTGGAAGCCAACCGTAACATCATGATTTATCTCATCCGCATCGCAGGAATTCTCCGCAGACAGATTGACGGGGTACGTTCCCGCATTCCCATAGCTGTGGGTGACGGTTTCACCCGTAGCAGTGATGGTATCTCCGAAGTCCCACACGAAGTCAATCGGCGGGGTACCATTGGCTGTAGCTGAGAAGGTGATCAATTCATCGTTAAACGGCTCGAGCGGCAGCCAAGTGAAGTCAAGGCCAATTACCGGCCCACAGGCTGATTCAAGGGCAAAGTCAAGCGTGGTTTCTTCTCCGGTGTTAACGGTGGCACTCTGCGAAAGTGGGTTATAGCCATCCAGCGAGGCCGTGACGGTGTAGCTATCTGCGGGTAAGGTAAGGGTGTAATAACCACTGGCATCCGTGGTAGTGGGGTAAGTATTGCCCTGTCCATCATCCGCCATCACAGTGGCACCCTCAAGGGGTGCGCCACCAATAGCTGCGGTTACATGTCCATTCAGCGCCCCATCCCCTGGGGGGATCAGGCAGCCGGTCATGTGAGCAAAGGTGGCAAGCGAAGCTTTGGTAAAGTTGGTGAAGTAAACAGGGTCGGTATGGGCAGGAGTATCCTGCGAAGTGTGGTAATAAGGGTTAAAGTCACCATGAATATCATCTTCGATGGCCAGGATGGAGGTAAAACCATAATCCCAAAACGAATTATGGTCGCTTCCCCACATATCAGGCGCATAATCGGCGACCAGATTGATATTATAGGCCGCGATCACATCTGTATAAAGCAAAGCCAATTGGTGGGTGTTTGGCAAGGCACTGGAGTAGGCCAGGGTGATGTAGGGCTGAGAGCCCACCGTATTCCAGGCGATCATATCCAGGTTTAAATAACCGAGGATATTCTCGCCCTGGTTGTAAGCACGTTGAGCATAATAGGAGCTGCCCACCAAACCCTGCTCCTCACCCGTCCAGAAGGCAAAGCGCAAAGTGCAGCCCCACTGGTACTGCGAGAGGATATCTGCCGCCAGCAGGGTTGCCACCGAGCCGCTGGCGTTATCATCCGCACCCGGTACACCTTGAACGTCATCAAGATGGGCACCAATCATGTAGATATCATCCGGATTGGTCGATCCAGGGATCTCACCAATCACATTGGGATAGGTTGGGCCTTCCCAATTGTGATATTCCACGTCCATACCCAGGTTTGCCATGTGCTGACCGACAAAACTGGTGGCTTTTTGGATGGGGGTGCCGCTGTAAGTATAGCGTGATGGGATGGTGTACCAGCTGCCGGTCGTATGTATACACTTCTGTCTGACTCACTTTGTCGATCATCCCCTGGATGACCGGGTCAGGGTCGACCACATTCGGGAATACCTGCTCGCTTTGGGAGCTGGGGATTGGCTTGGGGGTAAGGGTGATTGCTCGAAGCTCGGCACCTGCCTCAGACAGTGCATCAACCTGCACCGGCTGCATACGCAGCAGCACGCCATTTTGGGTGGTAAGCAAGACCAGTCCATAAGCAGCATAATTTGGGGCGGGATAGGTCGACCTGCTCGTTGCCAGGTAGTATGTACCTAGAGTCATTTCCGGGTCGAGCACCTGGAAGCTTAGGCCTGCCTTTACCAAAGCTTGCTGCCCAGCCTGGTTGGTGCCCGTCAGCAACCCGCCTTCCAATTTGGTATACAATGGAAGATGAGTTGAAGCAAAGCGGGTCAGGTCGTCTTGAGCATTCAGCTCGACATACACCAGGGCTGTTTGGTCAGTAATGGTTGGGGACGTTGCCTGGGCATTACCAGAAAATGAAACCAGCAAACCCAGGAACAAAATAACGGTAAACAAACGATTTTTCATTGCGCAATCTCCTTCATCATCAAACATAGTAAACCTCAATCGCCATCATGCCCCTTTATGGGTTTGGATCGATCCTTCCCCCTCCTCGTTCGGTACAATCCTGATCGCGGCCATCAAGCACGGCTCGCATGCAGTTCAAGTGGAATCAGGAGCCTTGATTTCGGATCCCCCTGGTTTGTTCGCTAAAGAGCGATTAAATATAATCAGATATGTGTATCCGTACGAATTGAGCCTCACTATTTTACATCTAATCCATAAGAATCGGGTTTAGAGGTTGCGGACTTTTGGGTAGCGTATGGCGATAAATAATCCATAGATCAACGAAAGAGCGGCTCCAACCCCGACGGATATGGGCGCACCGAGCCAATCGGCTACAAACCCAGCCTGCAAGCCTCCCAAGCGCATCATCGTCTGAAACGCCATAGTATAAACGCCCATTACCCGCCCACGCAGCTCGTCGGGGGTTACGAACTGTAACAATGTATTTGCCAGGGCATTCTGCCACACAAAACTGAAGCCGATGAACAAAGTGAGGATTAATGACACCGAGAAATGCTTCGAAAATGCGAACAGCACCAAAAACAGGGGAAAAGCCAGGTTGCCCAGGGTTAGCAGCCGACCGCGTTTGGCATTATTGGGCAGCGATGCAACGACCAGCGCCCCAACCACGGCCCCGACCCCAATCATGGAATACAGCAACCCGAGCGGGAGGGCTTCTGGTGCCTGGCAGCCCACAGCCAGGTTATTCGAATTGCATAAGGCGGCTACTAAGGGTTGAGCAGTCTGCTTCAGCACCACGCTGGCGAACACGGGCAGCAGGGTGTTATACGGCATGGATAGGAAAGCACTCACTGCGATCAAGCTGACCAGGATGAGGATCGACTGGCGCTGCAGGATAAACTGAACCCCGCCAACCATGTGTTTGATCGGGCTCGTATCGCGGTCAATGTGTGATTTTGGTTCCGGCAGGTTGCGCATCATCATCAGACCGATAATGACGGCAATAAAGGTTAATCCATTGAAGAAAAATGCATTCCCTTCCCCTGTGGTGGCAACCATTACCCCCGCCATTGCCGGCCCGATGGCACGTGCAGCATTGAACATGGCAGAATTCAGGCCGATTGCACTGGTCAGGTCCTGCTTGCCTTCCACCATATCCACCGTGAAAGCCTGCCTGGCGGGTAAATCCACGGCGGTCACGGCTCCCAGGACGAATGCCAGCAAATACACATGCCAGATCTGAACCTTCCCGCTCAAGGTGAGAGCTGCCAGTAGGAAAGCCTGGACCAGCATGATAGTCTGGGTGGCTAAAAGTATGCTACGTTTGGGGAAGCGGTCGGTGATTGAGCCTCCCCAGAGTGAAAGGGGGATGAGTGGAAGCAGGCCGATAAAGCTGATGATTCCCAGGGAAGCGGCCGTACCGGTTAGATGATAAATGAGCACCTGCTGGGCCATGGTTTGCATCCAGGTGCCAATCAGGGAGATCCCCTGCCCCACAAACCAAAGTGTGTAATTGCGGTGTCGAAAAGCGCTGAAGGTGGCGGGTAGGCGAAGACTGGTAAACATTTACTGTGCTAGCTTGGCTACTGTGACCCCTTCACCGCCTTCTTTGTCCCCACCCGATTCGAAGGATTTCACATGCGGGTGGTGACCTAATGCTTCACGCACTGCCAGGCGCAGCTTACCGGTGCCCTTGCCATGAATGATCCGCACCCAGGGCAATCCGGCGAGATAAGCCGAGTCCAGGTAACGTTCAAGGGCATCCAGCGCTTCTTCGCTGCGCTGACCGCGCAGGTCAAGCTCAAGACCCGGTGACTCAGCATACCCACCAGAGGCAGAAGGGCGGATGTTTCCACCGGCCGGCTCAGCTGAGGTGCGCAGGCGGCCGGTCGCCATGAGATCGCGAGCGGTCGGCAACCCTCCGGAACTCGCGGCGAGTGCATTTTCTTCACCCAACAGCTGCAATTCCACCAACCTCGCCCGGATGCGCAGCACACCTACCGAAACCTCGGCTTCTTCTTCTCCCAGGGAGGTCACCACACCCTGGGTATTCAACGAGTGCAGGCGTACTTTATCACCCAAGCGGATGGCGCGTTTCACAGTAGCAATGCTGGCTTCAGGTGTCCGGCGTTCGACCGGGGCGATGACCGTATCCTGCAGCTTTTCCACTTTTTCCTCAACCTCTTCAATCACTTCCAGGGGCTGCCGGGTACGAGCCAGCTGCCGGCGTACTTCACGCAGCTCATCTTGGACTGATTCAAGCTGCTCTTCAGCCTGGTGGCGGGCTTTATCCAGCACCTGCATACGCTCATCTTCAATTTTCTCCAGGCGCCGAGAAAGCTCGGCCCGCATGCCGTCAACCTCGTGGCGGGCGTTTTCTGCAGCCGCCCGGGCTTTACGAGACAGGTCACGCTGGCGGTGAATTTCATCCAACAAATCTTCAGCCCGCAGGTCAGCCGGGCTCAGCTCGGAACGGGCAGAGGTAATGATTGGCTCGGGCATCCCCAGGCGTTGTGCGATCGCCAGGGCATTGGAACGACCGGGCAACCCGATAGTCAGGTGGAAGGTGGGGCGCAATGTTTCCAGGTCGAACTCAACGCTGGCATTGGTCACGCCCGGGGTGGAATGGGCAAAGGCTTTCAGCTCAGGATGGTGGGTAGTGACCAGCGTGGTGATGCCTCGTTCCAGCAGGTGAGTGAGTAAAGCACGTGCCAGGGCGGCTCCCTCTTGGGGGTCTGTACCCGCTCCCAGCTCGTCCAGGATAACCATCGACCTCGGATCAGCATGTTCCAGGATGCGAATGATGTTGGTAATGTGTCCCGAAAAGGTGGAAAGGGACTGTTCGATGGACTGCTCATCTCCAATATCGGCGTAAATATTATGGAAAATGCTGATCTCCGAGCCGGAATGCGCCGGGATGTGCAGACCTGATTGTGCCATAAGCGCCAGCAAACCGATCGTTTTGAGGGTGACCGTCTTCCCACCGGTATTTGGACCCGTGACAACCATGGCATATGTCTGTGAATCCAGCTCAACGTCGATCGGGACGACGGTCGCAGGATCGAGCAATGGGTGGCGTGCCTGAAATAGCCGGATGATGGTCCCTGGATGGCGTCCGGATGGTTTGGCAATCAGGAGTAATCCGGGTTCAGTGCCTGCCGTAGCATCTGAGTATTTAGCTTTGGCAAAACACAGGTCCAGATCGGCTACCCGATCCACCGTGGTAAGCAGGTCGCCAGCCTGCATGCCCACCTGCTGGGAAAGCTCGGCCAGAATACGTCGTTCTTCATCCCGTTCAGCCAGCTGAAGCTCGCGGAACTCATTATTATGCTCCACAACACTGAGCGGTTCAACAAACAGCGTTGCCCCAGAGGCAGATTGGTCATGCACCACCGCCCTGATCCGCCCCTTGAATTCCGCCCGCAGAGGCAGCACATAACGTCCGTCCCGCTGGGTGATGAGTGCTTCCTGAAGGTATGGCGAGGTATGCGGGTCGGATACCATGCGCTGCAGCTTGGTCATCAGGCGGTCATGGGCCACGCGCAGGTTGCGGCGGATGGTTGCCAGCGCATCTGAAGCGCTATCCATGATCTCACCCCTTTCAGAAATAGCGCGCGTGATCCCATCCACCAACCCCAACGAGGTGGGGATCTGGTTAGCGATCTCATATAATGTTGGGAACTGACCCCCCAGGCGCTCGAAAGTGCGCACCAGGGTACGTGCGGCTACCAGAGTGGATTTAATATCCAGCAGGTCAGTGGGGGCGAGCACGCTACCGTGCGCTGCCAGGTCTACTGCCTGGCGTATATCGCGCGCACCGCCAATGGTGAGGTCCGGGCGGGTGACGAGCATCTGCACTGCTTCGCTCGTCTCAGCCAACTTGTGACGGGCTTCATCGATTTGATTGGTGGGTTGTAGTTTGAGCGCTTTTTCGGTCGAGGCTGCAAAAGCACAGTAGCCTGCCAGGCGTTCCAGTACCTTCTGGTATTCAAGAGTGTGTAAGGTTTTTGCATCCATGTGAATTTACCACTGCTTCAATATCTCCGATGCCGGACAATCAGGGAGTTTACCACAGGAGGGAAGCACGAGGAGGAGGCTTTTGTTTTATAATCGGGTCAAACCATTCTCAGGAGGCAATAATTATGGAATACACTTATGCGGTTTTGGGTGCTGGCAGGCAGGGTACAGCTTCAGCTTATGACATGGCACGCTGGGGAGAGGCAGGACGGGTTATCCTGATCGATCGGGAGCTGGGGATCGCCGAGCGTGCCGCCCAACGCGTGAACCATCTTATTGGGGCTAATATAGCAGAAGCCGCCCAGGGTGAAGCAACCGACATGGCGGCTTTGGAGCGCCTCTTGACCGGGGTTCATGCATTCGTGAGTGCGGTTCCATATTATTACAACCTGGATATCACAAAAGTCGCCGTCAAAGTGAAAGCTTGCATGTGCGACCTGGGTGGCAACACCGATATCGCCAGGCAGCAGCATGCTTTTGATGCCCAGGCAAAGCAGGCTGGCATCAGTATCATCCCTGACTGCGGGCAGGTGCCCGGTATGGGAACTTCGCTGATGGTTTATGCCATGGGCCTGCTGGATGAGGCCACGGATGTTTATATGTGGGATGGCGGACTTCCCCAGAATCCACAGCCTCCCTTCAATTACCTGCTCACCTTTCATGTCGCCGGGCTGACCAACGAATATGCTGAGCCCGCCATCTTCCTGCGTAATGGCAAGATCACCCAGGTGGAACCGATGACCGAACTGGAGACGGTGGAATTCCCTGATACGGTGGGTACATTGGAAGCTTTTGTAGCCTCGGGTGGTACGAGCACGATGCCCTGGACGTACGAGGGCAAGCTGCGCACGCTGCAAAACCTCACCCTGCGTTACCCCGGACACTTCCCACAGCTGCGGGCTTTCTGGGACCTGGGATTATGGGATCTGAAGCCGGTATCCATCGGCAATTATCAGGTCGCTCCCCGCGATGTCTTCCATGCGCTCTATGAACCCAAGGTGACTTTCCCTCGAGACCCGGAGAAAAGCAAGGATATCGTCCTGATACGGGTGAAAGTGCTGGGGAAAAAGGCTGGGAAGCCCGCCCAGGCTTTGGTGGAGCTGGTGGATCGCTTCGATGAAAAGACCGGCTTCACTGCCATGGAACGCACCACCGGTTGGGATGCCGCCATCGTTACCGAGATGATGGCGCATGGGTTAACCCCGCGTGGATCAGGAGGGGTGGAAAACTTTGTCCCCGCGCAGCTCTTTATGAAAGAGCTGCGGAAAAGAGGCTTTAATATCAAGGAAACTATTGAATAAGATCAGCTTAATTTTTAGAGTGAAACTTCTTAGGGTGCTTATCGGTTTGATCAGCACGTTCCTGCTAGTTGTGGGAGCGCTCCCAATCCGTGCGACCGCTACCAGTGCTTCTCAAACCATCCAGGATTATTGGTTCATTGAAACCATCGTGGTGGGTGAGGGGATGCTGCCCAAAGGGGTGGAAATCCTCACTTACAACCCCTCATCCGAGCCACGCAGATCTTTAATCTTGAAGAACCAAACCGAGACTTTGCTGTTTGTGATGTCATTGGGTTATAAAGATGTGCTGGTCATGGCAACCCCTGACCCCGGTTGGATAGCGCGGGTGAATGGAGCACAAGAAGCGGCTTCGTATCTGGTGGCGCCCAATCGGCCGGCCTCTTTGAGCATTGAAGCGCTGACTGACCTCGACCCGAACCTGACCGACCGGAATATTCTGGCCTATGACCCTCCACCAGAAAATACAACCATCCCTGCAGCCCAAAGCTCAGAATTATTATTGGTGTATGGCAAGCAGGTGATCGTGGTGTCGTTCAGCATTACCTATGCACTCAACACCGGATTCGATAACGGAAGTGAAGCCTTCCAGGCCAAGAATGCCAACCAGCAAGGCACGGACCAGGCTAGTACCATTGCAACCCAGGTTGCTAGTAGCAAAACAGCCAGGTTCAGGAACAACACCATCGTCCTGAGCCTGGCTGTTATGGCAATTTTATTGGCAGGGGGATGGGTCGCCTGGCGATTGCTACGCCGGGGCGGCTAGGCATACCCCTTGTACTTTACTTTCCCAAACGAGCCCGTTCCTGCGCCGCCAGGGTGGGCTCTAACTTTTTAAAGAGCGCTGCCGGCTGCCCAAGCCGTTGCCCCGGCTGCAAGTTAGAAGGCTCCCACCGGCCACCATCTTGCGGAGGGCGATATCGCAGCGTGTTGTGCGTCCCAAGGCGGTCGTGCTGCGGCTCCACATACTGCTCGCCGAAGAGCGGTTGGGTGTAGCCCAGGTAACCGTGCAAGCGCTCGCTGCTGAAGGGTAGGAAGGGTGCGAACAGTATCTTGAGCGAGTCGATCACCCGCAAGGAGGTGTAGATCGACTTGGCTGCCTCGGCCGGGTCAGTCTTGATCTCGCTCCAGAAGGCGGTGAGATGCTGGTATTTGTTGAATTCGGAGGACAAGCGGAGTGCTTCTGCCAGGGCAGCCCGTATGCGTATTGCCTGCAGGTGCTCGCCGACGGTCTTAAAACCCTGTTCCACGGTTTCGATGATCTCCATATCTTTTTGTCTCAGCTTGCCCGGCTCGGGTACCACCCCATCCCAGTATTTCAACACGAAGGGCATGACGCGGTTGACGCAGTTGCCCCAATTCGCCACCAGGTCATTGTTGTTGCGGGCGATGAACTCGTCCCAGTCCCAATCCGAGTCGCGCAGCTCGGGCATATTAATGGTCAGGTAAAAGCGCAGGGCGTCGGCGTCATAACGGGAGAGGAAATCCAGGCCCCAGATCGCCCAATTGCGGCTGCCCGAGATCTTCTTCCCCTCCAGGTTCATGAACTGGTTGGCAGGTATGTCATACGGCAGATTGAGCAGCGTGCCATCTTCTTCGCAGAACAGTCGGACGAATTCTGTCCCGGTCCCCTTGAGCTGGGCCGGCCACTGGGCTGCATGAAAGAAAATGTTGTCCTTGCCGATAAAATAGAAGGTCTTGGCCGAAAGATCGGTCCACCAATCCCGCCAGGCTTCCGGTTGGCCGGTAATTTGAGCCCATTCGATACTGGCGGAGAGGTAGCCAATGACCGCCTCGAACCAGACGTAGATGCACTTGCCTTCCCAACCGTCCACCGGCACGGGGATGCCCCAGTCCAGGTCGCGCGTGATGGGGCGCGGTTTAATCCCTCGCTCTCGATTTTATGCAGCAATTCCCCGATCACCGTATCGCGCCAGTACCCCTGGCGAGTGCGTAAAAACTCTTCCACATCCGGCTCCAGCTTGGAAAGATTTAGGAAATAATGGGTCGTCTCGCGCAGCTCAGGCGTAGAGCCATCGATTTTAGAGCGCGGGTTGAGCAACTTTTCAGGCTCGAGCACGTTGTCGCAATTGTCGCATTGGTCAGAACGGGCACCCTCAAACCCGCAGATATAACAGGTGCCTTCCACGTAGCGGTCGGGCAGGAAGCGCCCGGCGGTCGGGGAATACCACTGCGGGCGGGTTTCAGTGTAAAG
Source organism: uncultured Chloroflexia bacterium (assembly GCA_963809805.1). Classification (GTDB taxonomy): domain Bacteria; phylum Chloroflexota; class Anaerolineae; order Anaerolineales; family UBA4823; genus FEB-25. The sequence continues at coordinate 136,802 of CAWELB010000007.1, forward strand.
GAAGCCGTTCTTGAGCAAGGCCAGGAACATGGTCTGCGCCACCTTGAAGTGGTTGGCTGTGTGAGTGGAGGTGAACAAATCATAGCTGATGCCGGCCTTCTGGAACAGCTCAATGAACTGGTTATGGAAGCGTTGGTACACCTCTTCCACTGGGAGTCCATCGGCATCAGCACGCAGGGTGACGGGAGTGCCGTGCGAGTCGGTACCGGAGACCATCAGCACACGGTCTCCCTTGAGCCGGTGGTAGCGCGCCACAATATCACCCGGCAGGTGAGACCCGGTGATGTTACCCACGTGTATCTCTGAGTTGGCATAGGGCCAGGCGATGGCGATCAATATATTATTTGTCATTTTTTTCCTCCTATCAGCTATCCAATGCATACCACGGCCAGGTTTTGGCATAAAAAAGGGCTGCCCAATCCAGGGCAGCCCTCAATTTTGATCAATGCTGATTATTTTGCAACATCAAAGGCGGCCGCCCGGGCGCGATGAATTAGCTCCATCATGGACATGGACATCACAAATGCGCTCAAAAAACGAATAATCACGGCAGCCAACCTTCCTATTACTAAACAAGTCTAAACGTGTGGAATGGATTTGTCAAGATTTAAGGGGGTGATTGTTCTGGTAAACCTATAAATACTCCCTGAGCAACCTTGCCCGATAAGGGTGGCGCAGTCTGCGCAATGCCTTGCCTTCAATTTGGCGGATGCGCTCACGAGTTAGACCGAATTTATGCCCCACTTCTTCTAAAGTATAGGGATGCCCATTTTCCAATCCAAACCGCAGGCGTAAAATTCGGGCCTCACGCGGTGAAAGGGTGGAAAGCACCTGTTCAACCCGTTCGCGCAGCATGTTTTCATAAGTGGTCTGGGAAGGTGAGGGAGTGATCGTATCTTCCACGAACATTCCTAATTCAGAGTCATCCTCGTCCCCCACCGGGCTCTCCAATGAAACCGGGATGCGGGCTACCTCAAGCATCCAGCGCAGCTTATCGTGCCCAACACCCATTTCAAGGCATAATTCCTCCTGGGTAGGCGGTCGCCCAAAACTCTGCTCCAGCTTATGGGCGGCTTTATACATTACGCGTAAGCGGTCGGTCATGTGCACCGGTATGCGGATGGTGCGACTTTGGTCAGCGATCGACCGCGTGATCGTCTGGCGGATCCACCAGGTGGCGTAGGTGGAGAAGCGGAAGCCACGTTGGTACTCGAATTTCGAGACGGCTTTCATCAGACCCAGGTTGCCCTCCTGGATCAAGTCCAGGAATGCGACCCCGCGACCAATATACTTCTTTGCCACGCTTACCACCAGGCGGGTATTGGCTTTGATCAGGTGCTCGCGGGCTAAGACACCATCCTGTACAGCATATTCCAGCTCACGGCGATGCCTGCCGATACCCTTGCCATGCATCTTGGAAAGCTTCGCTTTGCATTCTTTGGCAAGCTCGATTCTTTGTGCCAGGTTGACTTCTTCTTCCAAGGAGAGCAAGGGAACCCTGGACATTTCCTTTAGATATAAGCCTACGCTATCATCTGCGGAGATACTTTCCAGGTTGGGGAGCAGCGTAGTTTCCAATGCAGCCGAATTAAAATCAAGGGGGGAACTCTCCAGCTTGGTAAGGTCGGGCTCTGATTCAGCATCCTCTTCGATAACAATTTCAACGCCCTGCCTATGCAGCAACCCGAAGAGTTCCAACAACCGGTCGTCATCTTCACCATCCCAGGGGAATACTTCCAGGATATCCCCGGTAGTAAGATAGCCCTGTACATCGGCTTTTTCCAACAATGTATCGAGGGCTTCAATCTTTTGCGGATTTGGGGTTGGGTTTACCATGATTTTCCCTCCTGTTTTCGGTCTACCTATTTATCCAGAAGTGCTTTCAGTGAGGCTAATCTGGGATCTCCAGAATCATCCTCATGATTGCAGGTACTTTCATTGAGATTATTGCCGCATATCGGGCATAAACCTTTACAATCCACTCGGCACAATGGACTGATGGGTATTTCGAGCAGGATATATTCACGTAACACCGGGGCAAGGTCGATCACACCCGTCTCAGGCATAAGTAAACCCGAATCGGTTACATAGCGCTGAGAAAAGGCGTACAATTCAGTAAAGTTGATGTTCAACGTTAGCTGGAAACTGGTCAGGCAGCGCACACATTCGAGGTCCGTCAAAGCTTTACAATCCACCTGCAGTAAGATACCTTGTGGGGTACGTGTAACACGCGCAATTCCAACAAGACCGCTTAAGCATAAATCTGGTGGGATATTTATTTGCGGGAGATCGAAAGGGATGTCCCGGCTGAAGCCGGCAGACTGGGCAACGACAAAACCGACATTCAGGCGTAATGGAGAATGTGGATCAGACACTGTGGTTTACAGAGTATACTTTGATATTCTATTATAGATATCGCAAAGTAATTTATTATATTGTATGATTATTATAACATATTTTGTTTCCACAGGTAAGATATATTGAGAAAATAATGCCCACAGGTGGTGTGTGGGTTTAGTGCGGAGAGACAAAATGCAACAATTATTAGTAGCTACCGGGAATCCGGGTAAATTGATCGAGATTCAATCCCTCCTTGACGGTCTAGATATAGCCCTGACCACTCCCGATAGATGTGGAATATCGTTAAATGTCGAAGAAAATGGCAGCTCTTATGAGGAAAATGCAGCCCTCAAAGCGCGCCTCTTTGCACGTGCCTCGGGCTTGGTGACGTTGGCCGATGATTCGGGTTTGGAAGTGGATGCCCTGGCGGGACGACCGGGGATCCATTCGGCACGCTTTTCTCCCCTCCCGAATGCAACCGATGCTGACCGGCGCACATATTTATTAGGTTTCTTACGGGATCATGGGCGCCCATGGACGGCTCACTTTCACTGCACAGTGGCGATCGCGACACCAGAAGATAAGGTCTATTATGCCCAAGGGAATTGCCCTGGGGAGATCATTTCGGAGGAACGCGGCAGCAATGGCTTCGGTTATGATCCGATCTTTTTGCTGCCCGAAGTGGGATTAACCATGGCTGAGCTCAGCATGGAGCAAAAGAATCGTCTAAGCCACCGGGCGAGGGCGGTCAAAGCCGCCTTACCCATTTTGCAAGCTATTCTTCGAGATCAAATCGACCGATCTTAAGAGATTCATCATCGAGATACTTTCCAAGCCGTGAATTTTGGGTTATCATAATGTCGATGAGCACACTTAACTATACCCTCCTCGTCGCCGCCATTTCTGTCGTTGTGGGTATACTTATCTGTTTGGGTCTGCTCAGCGCCTTCGGACAATTACATTTCGGTGATTTATTTCGCAGGCAGGGGTCGGGTAGTAGAGGTGGGAAACCCATTTGGGATATCGATCATCGCAGGCTGCGTGAGATTTACAACCTGATATCCAAAGTTACGTCGACGCTAAAGTACCAGAATGTGCTCGAAACCGCTTTGGATTTAGGGTCACGCGTACTGGCGACACCCAATGTGCCGGCAGAACGATTGGTGAGCGCCGTGCTTCTATTTACTGAAGCTGAATATGACCACCCCACATTAACCGTCGGGTCTGCCAGGCACTTTACCCAGTCGGATATGCATGTTGTATTGCCTGGTACGGATGGACTGATCGGTGACGTCATCTCAGAAGGCGTGTCAAAAAGCCATTCCGAGCCCTATAAAGACCCTGAGCTAAACCGGTTTGTTGCCCTGCGCAGCTGTGCCGTTGCACATTGCCTCCCCCTACGGGCAGGTTTGGACACCTACGGCGTGCTGCTATTTGCCCATTCAGACCCCGACTTTTTCACACAATCCAAGTGCGAATTGCTGGATATCATTTCACACTCATCGGTCATCGCTATTCAAAACGCCCGCCTGTACAGTGATATTCAAAAAGAAAAAGACCAGATGATTGAAATCCAACAGCAGGAGCACAAGAAACTTGCCCGAGACCTGCACGACGGCCCCACTCAATCCATGGCAGCAATTGCCATGCGTCTCAATTTTGCCCGGCGGTTACTGGAGAGAGATCCGAAAGCCACTGCGGAGGAGCTCTCGAAAATTGAGGAGCTCGCCCGCCGTACGACCAAGGAAATCCGGCATATGCTATTCACGTTACGCCCTTTGGAGCTCGAGTCGCAAGGACTGATTGGGGCACTCAAAGCCATGGCGGAAAAAACGCATGAGACCTATAACCAGAACGTCATCGTTGAAGCTGAAGAGAATATTATTTCCGAGCTTGAGATGAACCGCCAGACCATCATCTTCTATATTGCTGAAGAAGCGATCAATAATGCCTGTAAATATGCCCAGGCGAATCACATTTGGGTACGCATGAAAGACTACGATAAAGACCTGGTGATGCTTGAGGTTCAAGACGATGGAGTCGGTTTTGATAAGGCCAACGTGGAATCTTCCTATGAGCAACGTGGCAGCCTGGGACTTCGAAACATGAGTGAACGCGCCGAGATGGTGAATGGCATTTTCCGGTTGGATTCAGCCGTTGGTAAAGGTACTACTGTGCGTGTGCTTATTCCACTTTCTCCAGAGGCCACTGAACGACTGCGCAGAGGTGGATGAGCCATCATGCCAGTTTCTGGGAATTTGTATTTTTCACAACATTGTGAAAAAGGAACTGAAAACCCGCCCTTGGTATTGATCCATGGAGTGGGAGGCACGCACCTGTACTGGCCACCCGAAATTCGCCGTTTGCCTGGATATTGTGTGTACGCGCTTGACCTGCCGGGGCACGGGAAATCGGAGCTTTGTGATGGGCAACAAACCATCGGGGAATATGCCCGTTATCTAGTTCAATGGTTGGAGTCGATCCAATTACGGCGTGCAGTTTTTGTAGGTCATTCGATGGGAAGCGCGGTAGCCCTGGCATTGGCGATTTACCATCCGGAATACGTCGTAGGGCTGGGGTTAATCAGCGGCGGGGCGCGTTTGCGAGTCCATCCAGATATACTGACTTATGCGGCTGACCCGACCACCTTCCTGAAAGCCACCGAGCTGCTCGTATCATGTTCCTTCAGCACCAATACCCTGCCCCGTCTGGTTGAATTGGCCTCCAGGCGCATATTGGAGACACGCCAGAGTGTTTTTTTGGGAGATTTACAGGCCTGTGATCGTTTCGATGTCATGGATCGCCTGGGAGAGGTCCAACAACCAAGCCTGGTAATGTGTGGGTCGGAAGACCAGATGACGCCGCTGCGCTATGCCCAGTACCTGGCTAACTCCATCCCCCATGCCAGCTTGAAAATTATCCCAGGTGCCGGGCATATGGTGATGCTGGAGCAGCCGCGCCTGGTCGCTGAGAGTTTGCTTTCTTTCTTGCAAGATATTTCATTTCATCCAGGTGAGGGGTTTTAACATGTATGTAGCCATCGAAGGCGTCATCGGGGTGGGAAAAACCACCCTGGCGCGCTTACTTCAACCTATTTTCCAATCTGAGCTGGTGTTAGAAGTATTTGAGGAAAACCCATTTCTCTCTGATTTTTATTCTGACCGCCAGCGCTATGCCTTTCAGACACAGATTTTCTTTTTACTAAGCAGATATTACCAGCAAAGGCGCTCTGTCCCTGAAATCCTAAAACGCGGCGAGTCGTTGATCACCGATTACACCTTCGCCAAGGATGCCCTATTTGCTACCATCAACCTGATGGGTGATGAGCTGGAGATGTACTACCGGGTGCATGCTGCCCTGGCGGAGAAGATCCCCCTCCCCAACCTGATCGTCTATCTGCGGGCGGATATCGATGTGCTTATGCAGCGGATTGCTTCCCGCGACCGACCTTATGAGCGCAATATTGAGCGGGCATATATTGACCAGCTGATCCAGGCTTATGATTCTTTTTTTATCGAGAGCCATGCCAGAAATATCGGCGAAAGTGGGGCTGTACTCACCCTGGATACCAATGATTTGGATTATATTCGACGGGCTGAAGACCTGAAATTGGTTGAGAATCGCATCCGCCAGACGCTCAAACAGGTGCCTTTTCAAGCTACACTTCCCATGATTGACGAATTGTGAACAACTTTGTTGATATCCAGGAAGCATAATATGCTTCTAGATCATTTGTATGTAGGGCTATAATGTCTGTAGTGCAACGATTGGGCGAGAATACCGCGATGCAGGGACTCAAATCTGACAAATTACTTGTAAAAGGCCCACCTGGGGGTGAAGATGCGTATTAATCGTAATATGCTGCTTAAGATTGCCCATGATACGGTCGATAAATCGGTGAATGAGGATCATTCCATCATGGCGATTTACTTGCAGGGTTCACTGTTAACCGATTCCCCGTTGATCGCCAATACGGCTGATATTGACCTGTTTTTTATTCATAGCGATGAAGTTCCGGTCGAACGCGAAATTATAAGGGTTTCAGATGAGGTTCACCTGGATATATCCCACCATTCGCATCGTGTGTATCGCCAACCGCGAGAGCTGCGGGTGCATACCTGGCTCGGCCCTGCCATGTATGGCTGCAAGATCATGTATGACCCACAACACTTTATTGATTTCATCCAAGCCAGCGTTCGAGGTCAATTTAATAATCCCGAAAATGTGATCAGCCGGGTGCAGAGGCAGGCAACCCACGCCCGTGAGATGTGGGAATCCTTTAATGACCAGCCTCACCCTCCCGATCCCCATGACGCTTCCATCTATCTGCATGCGCTCGAGCACGTGGCGAATGCCGCCTCAGGCTTGAGCGGGCAAAACCTGACCGAGCGCAGATTCCTCCCCGAGCTGCTTAAACGAGCAGAAGCCGTAAAAAAGCCCGGTTTACATGCCGGCTTTTTGGGATTGTTAGGGGCACCCAATGTAGATGCCGGTAATATGCGTTCCTGGCTGCCAGAGTGGAAACGGGCTTACCTTGCCCTGGCAGGTAATCCTGCGCCTGTTCGATTGGATCCGCACCGACTGCTCTATTACGAGCGTGCCATCGAATTTATGTTGAGCAGCCCAACGCCTCACGATGGGCTCTGGCCACTCTGGCATACCTGGACGGACATTATTTGCAGGCTGCCTGCCGAATCGCTATATCATTCAGACTGGCATAAGGCAGGTGAACAGCTGGGATTGTTGGGAGAGGCATTCCTCGAGAAAATTGAAGGCCTGGATGCCTACCTGGACCTGGTTGAAGAGCTGTTGGAAACCTGGGCAAAGAAGAACGGTATCCAGGCCCGCGCTTGATCAGCGGGACACGACAGTAGAACCAAAAATAAAGATTCCTGATATTGAATCAACTATCTAAGAAAGAATTCCCCTAAGATATTGCTAAATATCATACAAGATATTAACATCACAACAATATATTTGGAAAATTTCAGATTCTGTTTCACGTGAAACATGAAAATTTTTCAGATCAGCAATCTGCCAGGTGGAAGCTGGTTTCACGTGAAACACCCGTCTCATCGGTGGGGCAACTATCGTGGTCCAGAGTGGTGATATTGGCTCAATTTCGGGTGCAATTATCAATGGTTGTCTGCGCCCTTGGCTGGAAGCGGCACTATGCTTCGACCGCCTATATTTATAAACGTTGGGAAGAATATGGGCCTCACTGGAACTGGACGGGGATGGTCGGGAAGGAATTTATCGGACGAGCAGTCATTGTAAGAGCTATGGAACACGAAATACAAAAGTATAATAAGGAAACAGGACGAATCAGGAGGAAATTCTTTATGGTAGATACAATCAAGATTAATCGCGCCCCGGTGCTCACCTTATGGGGTATGATCGTGGCCGAAAGGCTCGGATATAACCATGACGAAGCCCTGACCCTCGGGAAAGCGATGGCCGTGTTGAACGCGCAATCCAAAGGTCAGCGCCTGGGTATTTATACCAAAGCCGAAGAGCAATTGGATGCAAAAGTCAGCCTGAAAGCCAAAGAACAACCGTCTGGCGAGGTGGTTATGGTCGAAGTAGTGGGCAGGCCGGTCCCGGCGAAACATTCGAAAAACGGTCTACGGGCAACGATCAAGGACGAAGAGATTGATCCACAAAGCGTCGAACGTTACCTGGAAAAGAAATTTGGGGCAGACCTTGACGAAGTACGGACAGCGCTCGAAGCCCTGGCTAAAGCTTATCCTCCCCAAGAATTGGAGCGTCGCGCCTATTCGCTCTACCAGCAATTCCGACCCGAGATTCCCGATGGGACCCGCGGTTGGGGTGCGGCGGGCGATCTCAACCTGGAGAGTATCCGCAGAATGGCGAAAAAAGACTAAGCCTTACCAGCGGTCCTGGTATTTATATTTGAACCCAAATGGATAATAAAAACGGGCCGGCTGGATGTTGCGAGTACCCAGTCGACCCTGACCTAGATCTTAATATGTTTCTGTAGTGAAGTTACAGCAACGATCAGGAATTATTGCCTTCTATTTCTCGCTCTCAGGCGGAGCTGGTGGGTTATTTTTATTCGCCTGACCGAAACCTAGCGACACCAACCCGCTCATACTGCCCAGATTCATCGTGTCTACGGCACTGCTGGGGACAATCACCAGCGCACCCTTCTGTTTTAGGCCTTCAAAGAGCATGTTCATCGCTCTCAGATGGAGGGCGGTAGGATTATTGATGTATGCTTCGGATGCCTGAGCGAAACTTGAGGCGATTTGCTGCTCTGATTCTCCCAGGATCACGCGTGCCTGCCGTTCACGCTCTGCCTGTGCCTGGCGCGACATGGCGTCTTCCAGGTCGGGAGGAATGACCACATCCCGGATTTCCACGGATTGGACGGTGATTCCCCAGGGTGTGGTGCGTTCATCAATGATTTTCTGCAAGTCTGCATCCATTCTGGCGCGTCCCACCAGGATGTCTGCCAGGGTCATCTGCCCGATGATCTCGCGTAATGCGGTCTGCGCAGCCCAGGAGATCGCCACGGTGTAATCAGCCACTTCCAAGGCAGCCTTCTGAGCATCCCAAACCAGCCAAAACAGAACAGCATCCACATCCACCGGCACGGTATCCTTGGTCAAGGTTTTTTCAGCTGAGAATGGGGTTACGCTCACTCGGTGGTCAATCCAGTTGACCACAGTGTCGACGATGGGCACAATCCAGAACATCCCTGGCCCCCGCAAGCTGTGAAATTTTCCAAAGCGCAGGACAACGGCTTTCTCCCATTGCGATGCAATCTGTACTGCGATGAGGATGTACATGCCGATCAAAATCATGATCACCAGGTATGGTACGGCGATATTTTCGGAAATACCATTCTCAACCATGAGAATGGTTCCACCCAGCGCCAATACGAGAATGACTACGAAAAGGAACCAGCCTACCCCACTAAATCGCAGGTTGGATTTCGGTTTCTTGTTTGCGCCATCGGAAACTGTAAGTTGTTTTAACATATTGAGCCTCGTTTTCTTCGTTCTCATAAGATTTAATACCCTCGCTTTTTGATCTCATCCACCAATGCCCGCTCCACCTCTTCGGGACTGTACCCGAGACGGGTGGTTTCCTGGATCAATATGGTGATTAAATTCATTAATTTTTCACGTCGTATGGTTTTCATCTCCTCTTCACCGGGGGTGCTGGCGACAAAAGTGCCCTTGCCGCGTTCAGTGATGATCACCCCATCATTGACCAGGTCGCGATATGCCAGGGCGACCGTGTTGAAATTCACCGACAGCTCCACCGATAACTCCCGAATGGTGGGAAGCTGGTCTCCGGTCTTAATCTGTCCCGCGTGGATGAGGCCTTTGACCTGTTCCTTGATCTGGTCGTAGATTGGCACTCGGCTGGATTTATCGATGCGGATATCCATGGTTAGCATGAATCAGACCTCAACTTAATCTATTGTACTATAACATTAGTACAATAGAATTATAGCATAAGTTTAGAAATTGTCAATCTATACTGGGTTGTGTAAAAAGATGATTGTAATGGCTGAAGCCGGCCTAGCTTCCGCAAGTCAATTTAAAGCTTATACCCAATCATACGCAGAAAACCTTTTCGCCAGGCGATATCTTCCTCGGTTTCTATTCCCGTGGGTGAAGAGCCATCCACTACACCCAATATGCCGCGTCCCAGCTCGGTTTCAGCGACCAAAACCTCCACCGGGTTGGCAGTGGCGCAGAAAATGCGGCAGACTTCCGATACTGCTTTAACTGCATTCAGGACATTGACCGGGTAAAAGCCTTCTCCAAGGAAGATAATAAAGCTGTGCCCGGCACCGATTGCCAGGGCATTCTTGCGCGCCAGGTCAAGCATCGCCTCGTCAGTGCCGCTCCAGCGGATCAAGCATTTCCCAGAGGCTTCACAGAAGGCGACCCCAAATTTGATCCCTGGTACCGCACTGACCAGGGCTTCATGCACATCTTCCACCGTCTTAATAAAGTGGGATTGACCCAATATAAAATTAATTGGCTCGGGTTTTTCAATTTTTACGCTGATCAGGTTCATTGTGTTCGCTCCTACCACTTCGGTATTAGCTTAACTGTAACAAAATACTTGCCAGGATACAAGCCCCCATGGTTTTTATGATGCTTCCCGACGGATTGCCACTCGCCTTAGCGCGTGGTAGAATGCTGTCAGAAGCTAGATTTTATATATTATTTTACGAGACTTGCGTTGCGCATATCGCACGGGAGTTTGTTCTTGGTTATAGGAGGTTGATTGTATGGAAGGACAAGCAAATACATTTACCGTAAAGAAAGGCCTGGCGCAGATGCTCAAGGGGGGTGTGATCATGGACGTGGTTACGGCTGAGCATGCCAAGATCGCCGAGGATGCGGGTGCCGTGGCAGTCATGGCACTGGAACGGGTTCCGGCAGATATCCGTGCACAGGGTGGTGTAGCGCGTATGAGCGACCCGGAACTGATCCTGCAGATCATGGACGCGGTCTCCATCCCGGTAATGGCGAAATGCCGTATCGGGCACTTCGTTGAAGCCCAAATCCTGGAAGCCATCGGGGTTGACTACATCGACGAATCAGAGGTTCTTACCCCGGCAGATGAAGAGCACCACATCTACAAACACGACTTCAAGGTGCCCTTTGTGTGCGGTTGCCGCAATCTTGGTGAAGCCTTGCGCCGCATCGGCGAAGGTGCTGCCATGATCCGCACCAAGGGTGAAGCCGGCACCGGTGATGTGGTTGAGGCCGTCAGGCACGCCCGTACAGTGCTGGGAGAGATTCGCCGGTTGCAAAATCTTCCAACCGATGAGCTGATGGCTTTTTCGAAAGATATCGGAGCTCCCTATCAGCTGGTCGTTGAGACGCGCCAGGAAGGTCGGCTTCCCGTGGTCAATTTTGCCGCAGGGGGCATTGCCACTCCAGCCGATGCCGCATTGATGATGCAATTAGGCGTGGATGGGGTATTTGTCGGATCGGGCATCTTCAAATCCAGTGACCCTGCCAAGCGGGCAGTATCAATCGTCAAAGCCGTCACTCACTACAGTGACCCCTACATCCTGGCGGAAGTAAGTCGAAATCTTGGTGAACCTATGGTGGGGCGCAATGTTTCCACCATGCCCGAGGTGGAGAAGCTCGCTGGGCGTGGCTGGTAAATGCGCGTTGGTATTTTAGCTTTACAAGGGGATTTTGCTGAACATGGTGCGATGCTCAGGCGTTTGGGAGTCAGCGTGGTCGAAGTGCGCCTACCCGATCAGCTTGAAGGTTTAAGCGGATTGATCATTCCAGGCGGTGAATCAACCACAATTGCCAAGCTGGCGGTGAATTACGGGTTAATCGAGCCCTTACGGTTGTTCGGTCGGGATAAAGCCATCTGGGGTACATGTGCGGGGGCAATTTTTATGTCCAGAGATGCACATCGCGACCAGCCGTTGCTCCAAATGATGGATATCACCGTTGAACGCAATGCTTTTGGCAGGCAGGTGAATAGCTTTGAGGTGGATTTGGACGTCCCGGCTTTGATGGAAATTGATCCAGACACAAAACCCTTCCATGCAGTATTTATCCGTGCGCCATTGATCGAGTCCGTTCAGGCTGATGCTTGTGTGCTTGCCAGGCTGGTCGACGGCCGAATTGTGGCAGCTCAGCAAGGTCATCTACTAGCCACAGCATTCCATCCCGAGCTAACTAGAGATGACCGCTTTCATCGTTACTTTTTGCAATTAGCAGCATGAAAATTCGCCCTTTTGGATGGCGTGATCTAGCCCTCCTGCGCAGTTATCTCAATCGCGGCCTGTTCCTCGATAGTAGCCGCGTGATGATCCATGGAACGGCCTTGATTCCCATGGGAGCTTTTCTAACTTTCCTCGGCCCATCCACACGCATGTTTACCTATCGCTGCGAGAGTGCCGGTGAATCCGGAACGCCCCTGATTGGGCAGCTGACGTTTACACCTGGGGCTTCGTATGCGCGGCTATCCTTTCTGGCACCCGAAGATGCGATGGACCAATCTGACTTATCTGCGCTAGCAGATTATATGGCCGTGCAGATGGGTGAACGAGGTGCTTTTCATATCCTGGCTGATGTAGATGAAAGCAACCAGGTCTTTCACCTGTTGCACCACGCTGGTTTTGCCATCTATGCCCGCCAGCGTATCTGGCGCCTGGAAGGTCAACCGGTTGGTGATGAAGCTTCGGTCGTTTGGCGACCCTGTAGCTTTAAGGATACCATCAGCGTCCGCTCACTGTATTGCAACGTTGTACCCGGACTGGTTCAACAGGTGGAACCTTTGCCTAAAAAGAACATTCGCGGAGTCGTACATTATCAGAATGGTGATTTATTGGCTTTTGTTGAGCTGAAATATGGGCGCAATGGGGTTTGGGTACAACCTTTTATCCATCCGGATGCGGCAGGTTTCGACCGCTACCTGCTCCATTTGCTGCAAGATTTACCCGCCAGGGGTAATCGCCCGCTGTACATCTGCATCCGCTCATACCAATCCTGGCTGGAATCAGCCATTGAACGCATGGGTGCTCAACCCGGACCGCAACAGGCGGTCATGGTTCGCCATCTGGCCCTCACTCGCCGGGTAAACCAAACCTACCCTCTGCCGGCGATTAATGGCACCCGCGCTGAACCAACTGCCCCGATCGCCCGTATGGGAGAATCGCGCTTTGTAGAATCCACCGATACAGACAGGCGACCCAGGGCAGATTCAGTACCATAATATTGACAGGTCTCCATTCGTCGGGTCTCTTTAGGGAATATATGACTAGAAAACGAATTACTGATAATTTGGATGTATTGTTAAACGTGCTACCCCCACAGGTGGCACACCAATTGAATACGATCAACCGTTCTGATGATCTGCTGGAAGTGATCCTCGACCTTGGGCGGGTGGCGACGGCACGCTATATTGACCGGGAGGAAACCCTGAGTCAGGTGGAAGTTACCCACGAGGACATCGATTACGTGGTCGAGCGCATCAGCGCATTTGATACGGATAATCGTGCCGGGATGGAACGTACCCTGCACCGCATTGCGGCTATCCGTAACCGGCGGGGTAATATCGTTGGATTAACCTGCCGCGTCGGTCGTGCGGTCTACGGGACGACGGACATCATCCAGGATTTGATCGAAAGTGGTAAGAGTTTGTTGTTGCTGGGCCGTCCGGGGATTGGGAAAACCACCATGCTGCGCGAGGCTGCCCGTCTCCTGGCAGAGAAAAAACGGGTGGTTATTGTGGATACATCCAATGAAATCGGCGGTGATGGCGACGTCCCTCACCCCGCGGTTGGGCGAGCGCGCCGCATGCAGGTCTCCACACCCGCGCTTCAGCATGAAGTGATGATCGAGGCGGTGGAAAACCACAATCCTGAGGTGATCGTGATCGATGAGATTGGGCGTGAATTGGAAGCTGAGGCTGCCCGCACAATTGCAGAACGAGGTGTACAGCTGATCGGCACCGCCCACGGGAATACGCTTGAAAATTTGCTGCTCAACCCCACTTTGTCTGACCTGGTGGGTGGGATTGAATTCTGTCACCCTATCTGACGAGGAAGCTCGCAGGAGGGGCACCCAGAAAACCGTGCTCGAGCGGCGCTCCCCGCCCACCTTCGATATGCTGATTGAGATTCAAACCCGCGACCGGCTGGCAGTACACCTGGACGTGGGTAATTCGGTGGATACATTGCTGCGCGGGTTCCCGACCCCACCCGAGCTGCGCTATCGGGATGAGAGTGGAGAGATCCACATTGAGCATTCCTCACCGCCGCCGAAGCGGGGCATTGGTGCACAAGGGTTCAGTCGCCAGCCTATGGAGTTTGGCAAAGATCGCAGCCAACCCGCAACTGAACCAAGACCGCGCAAGGAAGAACAGCCCGCTCTCCAGGAAAACGAAAGCAACAACCAGGCCTTATCCACCTTGCAACCTGTGCGCATCTATCCTTATGGGGTGGCGCGTAATCGGTTGATCCAGGCTGCCAAGTATTTGGGCGTCCCGGCTGTGGTGGTAAACGAGCTGGAGGAGGCACAGGTCCTGGTCACCTTGCGATCTTATTATCGCAGCCGCCAACACCCGGTGATCGATGCAGAAAACCGGGGAATGCCCATCTATGTTTTGCGTGCAAATACCGTTAACCAGATGCAGCATTTTCTGAGCGATCTGTATAATCTATCCACCTCGGTATCCGAAGAGCGCGGCCTGGACCCCGCCATGCAAAATACCCAGGCTGCCATAGACGCAGTATTGAATGGTGAGAGGTTTGTTGAGCTACCCCCTGCAACCGCCTACATTCGGCGCTTGCAACATGAAATGGCTCGCCAGGCGAATCTGACATCCCATTCATATGGAAAGGAACCGTACCGTCGTGTGCGGATTTTTAGGGATTAAACCAAATGTTCATCACACTTGAAGGACCTGAAGGCAGCGGAAAAACCTCCCAGCTTCCCATGTTGGCAGAGTATTTGCGAAAATGCGGTTTTGATGTTTTAACCACCCGTGAACCAGGCGGTACCCCCATCAGCGAGCAAATTCGCACGATATTACACAACCTCGAAAATAAGGAAATGTACCCCCGCACAGAAATCCTGCTCTTTCAGGCATCGCGTGCCCAGCTGGTCGAGCAAGTCATCCGGCCCCAGTTACTTAAAGGTGGGGTGGTGCTCAGCGACCGCTATGCTGATTCCACTCTGGCCTATCAGGGTTTCGGCCATCAAATTGATATCGAATCATTGCGCGTGCTGCTCACTTTCGCCACCGGGGGTTTAAAACCGGACCTGACCATCTTGTTGGATTTGGATGTAGAAACTGGCTTGCGACGCAAGGAATTGAAGGGTGAGTGGAACCGGCTGGATGCCTACAATTTGGATTTTCACCAGCGCGTTCATCAGGGATATCTTCAGCTGGTTGAGGCCGAGCCCGAACGTTGGGAGGTGATCGACGCCTCACAATCGCCCATTAAGGTTCAAGATGAGCTGCGCCGCGTGGTCGCGGCCAGGTTGCATATTACCCCTTAAGTAAAAAGAGCTTAGAAATCTCCATCATCACCCGGTCCGCCTGCTCCGCCCTCCAAATCCGGGATTGCTTTTTCGATATCTTCCGGGCTCTGCCCAGCCTCCAACCGGTCTACCACTTCATCAAATTCAGGGGGTACTTCTTCTCCCATTTCATTGCCCATTTTTCGCATCATTTTTCCCAGGGCTCGAGGGTCATCTTCAAGACCTTCCAGACCTGATGGATCGGTAAGGGCATCCATCCGGCTTTCTTCCGATTTGGCTACTCGAATTCGCCCAATCCGCCTCTGAATATGATCACTAGCACAGTGCGGGCATTGTACGATTTTTTCGCCATATTCCTTGTATGATAAAAATATTTCAAAGCGTTTTTTACAGTTAAGACATCGATATTGATAAATAGGCATGATTGATCTCCGTCTACAAAGATGCCGGTAAGTTAGTGCTCGCAGCCTGAGCAAGGCTGAATTATAATGCTTGTTTGCGGAGATTTCTATGAGCGAATTCGAGTTTAACCTGCCACATCCCCAGCCTCTTCTGATCGTGATTTCGGGACCATCCGGAGTGGGTAAAGATACAGTCATCCAACGCATGCAGGAGCGGAATCTACCCTTTCAATTCGTAGTAACCGCCACCACCCGCCCTCCACGGCCGAATGAAGTCCATGGAAAGGATTATTTTTTCTATTCCAATGCGGAGTTCGCCAGGATGATCGAAAAAGGCGAGCTTTTGGAACATGCGATTGTATATAAGGATTATAAGGGTATCCCCAAAGCCCAGGTGAGGGATGCTCTGGAGAGCGGCAAGGATGTGGTCATGCGCCTGGATGTGCAAGGGGCAGAGACAATCCGCAAGCTGTGCCCAGATTCTTTGTTGATATTCCTATCACCGCAGGATGAAAGCGAAATGGTGGAACGCCTTCAGGTTCGTAAAACGGAAACCCCTGAGGGGCTCAAGCTGCGCATCGAAACAGCCCGGCAGGAGATGTTTCGTCTAAAATCATTTGATTATGTGGTCATCAACCGCGAGCTTTGCCTTGATGAGACGGTCGATACCATCATTTCAATCATAGTGGCCGAGCATCATCGGGTGAATCAACGGGTGGTTACGCTATGAACCAGAATCAATCCGGCACTCAGGAGACTCAATCTCCGCCAATGGCACCCGGAGGGCAATCGGTCGCACGCCCACCCCGACCCTATGTAACCTACGTATTAATTGGCATCTGCGTGGCGGTATATCTATTACAGTTAGGTACTCAGTCATTATTGGGTGTCGATATTCCTGCAACCTGGGGGGTAAAAGATAATCAATTGATCATGCAGGGGCAGGTCTGGCGGTTATTTACGCCCATCTTCTTGCATGGCTCAATCCTCCATATTGGTTTTAATATGTATGCCTTGTTTTATATCGGTCCGGCGCTTGAAAGGTTTTATGGTCGCTGGCGCTACCTGGCACTGTTTATTGTGAGCGGCTTTGCAGGCAACGTGATTTCATTTATGTTCTCTCAATACCAGTCGCTTGGGTCCTCCACGGCGATATTTGGTTTGTTGGGTGCGCAGGGGGTGCTTTTATATCAGAATCGGGAGATTTTTGGCAGCATTGCCCGCCGGGCATTATCTCAAGTGATCCTCATTGCGGCAGTTAACCTGATCATCGGTCTAACGCCAGGGATAGATAATTGGGGTCATATCGGTGGTTTGATCGGTGGCAGTTTGTTTGCCTGGTTCGGGGGTCCATTATTACAGCGCGAGGGGTTACACCCTTCCAACACTGTCCGCAATGTGCGGGGCAATCGGGAAGCAATGATCGCCGCAACAGGGGTGGCTGCCCTGTTTTTCTTCCTCACCATTGCGGCGATGATTATGCGGCGCGGTTAGCCCTTACCCCAATGGGGTGAGCGCTTTTCTACAAATGCACTGACTCCCTCTTTATGTTCAGCTCCACTCCGGGCAATTTCCTGGATGTGGGCCTCGTAATCTAATACCTGTTCAAGATTTGGGTAAACGGCTTTGTTAAAGTCGCGTTTGGCTAATCCCATGGAATGGATGGGTCCCATGCACAATGCTTTAGCCATATCAAGGGCACTTTTTTGCAAATGTTGGACGGGAACCAGGCGATTTACCATTCCCCAATCCAATGCCTGCTGGGCTGATATCGCGGTGTTGGAGTAAGCCGCCTGTGTTGCCCGTCCAAAACCAATCAGGGTTGGCAGGAATAGCGAGACCGCTGAATCAGGTGCCAGACCGATACCGAGGAACCCCACCAGGAAGCGGGCATCTTCGCTGGCAATGCGCATATCGCAGGCTAGTACCAAACCCAGCGCAGCCCCGGCCACTGTGCCTTGAATCTCAGCCAACACCGGGATCTCCAGCCGGCGGACCTGCAAGATCAGCGGGTTGTAAGTCTCCTGCATGTGTTTGCGATAGGATACCCCCTCGGCTTTGATCATTTCATAGATATCCTGTCCGGCGCTGAAGTCATCGCCTTCGGCTCTGATCAGCACAACGCGTGCTTCCCTGCTTTGGGCGGCTTCCTTGAATCCTGCCAGAAGCAGCTTGACCATCTCCAGGCTGAGTGCGTTTGCTTTCGGATGGTTTATCGTGATCCTGAAAATATCTTCAATTAGGTCAGTTCTAACGAGGTCTGACATTGGCTTTCCTCCCAGGATTATTTTAGTCCTTAAATAAAAAACAGGCAGGTTCATCAACCTGCCTGGTCTCGATTATCTGGATAATTTACTCTGGTGGTTCCTGGTCATCATCCTCTTTGCCATATTGATCATCGTCTGCACCTAATTCTAATAAAGCTTCCTGTTCGGTGAACCGCACCCACAAGAAAATCATCTGTCCTTCATCCATTTCCGTGGCACGTGAGGCAACGATGGGCGTCTTGTGGATCAACCCATCCGCAGCACGGAATTCGAGCTGGATGGTCTGATGTTTAACCCAGGCGCGGTAACACCTTTCCACCAATGCAGGCCCATTAAAGGTGCGTAAACGGGTCAAAGCCAGTTTATGCAGGGATGGGCTTTCATTTAATCCTAAGGGCCAGCCTTCGTGAACATCTTCAAAGTTTGGGGGTGGACCTTCAATAATTGTGATCTTATCTTCCATTTAGCATTTCCTTGATTGCGGAATCATACCACGAAAGAGGCGGAGATTTTATATTTTTTCTGATTGCCTGCCAAGGGTATAATCGAGGCATGCACAAATTAATCATCCTGGTCGAATCGACTGCCACTCCCGATTTCCACGTTTTTTGGCCGCGTTTTCTCCATGCGGCTGAGAATATCCCAGGCTTGCGGCGTGAAGCCACGAGCCGGGTAAGTCAGGTTCTGTTTGGCGAGCTGCAGTGCTCCATGATCCACGAATTGTTTTTCGATTCATTCGCCTCCCTGCAATCTGGGTTAGCCTCTGAATCCGGAAAGGAAGCCGGCAGCCTGCTGCAGGAGATGACGGCCGGCCGGGTGCGGCTGCTGATTGCGGACCACAGTGAAGATGACCTGGAAAATATCCGCAAGTACAAGTCAATGCGGCAAAATGCAAACGGCTAGACTGGGCGTGGAAGACTTATCGGCTTATATGCACGCTCGCGGCATCCCGGGTGAAATCCTGCATCTGAGCGTGCCAACCCCCACCGTGGAGACTGCCGCTCAGGCAGTGGGTACGAGCGTGGATCAAATTATCAAATCCATTCTGTTCTTGGTGGATGAGCAGCCTGTGCTCGCCATTGCCTGTGGGTTGCCCAGCATCCAACGGCGTGCCATCGCTGAGCTGTATGGGGTGGGTAAGAAAAGGGTTAAACTGGCTTCAGCGGAAACAGTCCTTGAGCTCAGTGGTTATGAAGTAGGCGCCATGCCTCCATTTGGTCATCGCACGCCATTAGTCACGCTGATCGATAAGCGAGTGCTTGATTTTACCGATGCCTACGCCGGCGGTGGAGCTGAAAACGCCATCGTCCATCTTGATCCACAAGATATTCTTCGGGTGAGTGGGGCAAAAGTATTGGATTTGCTTGAATAATCGATGGTAAAAAAGCTGCGTAAAACCACTACCAGTAAATTTGGCTCACCCGGGCGGGCTAGTCACGACTCTACACCCTTTTACGGCGGTCGTTTATATCAAGACCAGCCCGCGGAGCTTGTCACGGATTATGTAGAAAATCCCATTTCTGTGGAACACCTGGATCACATTTTCCAGGGTTCTGCCGAGAATATGGCGCAGCTGCCTGATAATAGCGTCCATCTCATGGTGACTTCCCCACCCTATAATGTGGGCAAGGAATACGATACCGATATGACTTTGCCCGAATATCTTGCATTCCTTGAAAAAGTATGGGCAGAGGTCTTCAGGGTACTGGTGCCAGGTGGTCGAGCCTGTGTCAACGTTGCCAATCTTGGGCGCAAGCCTTATATCCCCTTACATGCCTGGATTACGGAAAGTATGCTGCACTTGGGGTATTTAATGCGCGGCGAAGTCATCTGGAATAAAGCCGCCAGTGCCAGCCCATCCACAGCCTGGGGTAGCTGGAAATCGGCCAGCAATCCCACCTTGCGAGACGTGCACGAATATATCCTGGTCTTTTCAAAAGGTGCGTTCAAACGTCAAACCTTACTTTCGGGAGTAAGCACTATTTCCAAAGAGGAGTTCCTTGAGTTCACCAAAAGTGTGTGGACGTTTCCGACTGAGTCTGCCTCGAAGATTGGACACCCGGCTCCATTCCCGGTCGAGCTGCCCTATCGTCTGATCCAGCTCTATTCATTCAAAGATGAGCTGATTCTCGATCCATTTATGGGCAGCGGGCAGACAGCCCTTGCCGCGCTTAAAACGGACAGGCATTATGTGGGCTATGAAATTAATCCAGAGTACGTCAGCCTGGCAAATAGCCGCATTCATACAGGTCCCGGCTCGAATCGAACGCCTGCCTGACCCTGATTTTATTCACCCGCTGCTTTTGGTTTCAGCCACCCGATATTCGGGCTTCAACAATGCATAGATGTACGATCCGCTGTAGCTCCCATCCGGATTACGCCTGTTTTCCCGCAGGTAGCCCTCCCTGACCATATGGCACCGTTCAGCCACACGGAGACTTTGCAGGTTAGTCTCGTCACATTCCAAGCGCACTCGATGGGCATTGAGGCGGTCAAACAGGATGGCAAGGGTGGCCTTGACCGCTTCCGTGACGAACCCCTGTCCCTCATGCCCTGCATCTACGAAGTAGCCGATCTGGAACTCCGGCAGCTTCCAATCCACGGGTCCGACGTAGATTTGAGCGACAAATTCACCAGTCTCTTTATCGAAAGCGCCGATGAAATAACAGCTATTCGCTCTCCAGGCCTCCTGCAGCTCATGCATTAACTTCTCTGCGGCTTCTTCGCTGGTAATATTTGCGGCGACGTTATCCGCTTCATACCGGCTCAGATGTTCCCTGTTCTTCAGGCTCATGGCATAATACCATTTCCCGTCCCCCGGTCGGTAGCTCCGCAGAGATAAACGCATGCTTTCAAAAGCTGTGGGGAATTGAACGGGTGAATTATTCATTGATTTTCCTTTTGTTTTACAAATGAGATACAATTTTGCGCTAAGCTCAATCTCGATCCACTTGCGAGCAGCCTATGGATATTATATATACTTTATAATTCACCCTATTATAGACATGAATACAGTACATAAGAAAGATCGACCAAGAATTGGGCGTTGGATGATTGCCATCGTATTGGTGTTCATCCTCGTCGGGTCTTATTTTGCTTATCCATGGCTTCGCACGCGCCTCGGACATATGCGACGCCTGAGCGAATGGCTGCTTAACCCCTCAGCGCACACGGATTGGATGGTTCAGGCTGGTGCGACTTGTGGCGAGGCACCTTTCCTGTTTCCTACCAGCGGTTATATTGGCTTCGTCTGGGGCGATTCGTTCCAGCCCGGAAGTGCGCATCAAGGCATCGATATCTTTGGAGGAGAGCAGCCCGGTAAAACCCCGGTGGTGGCGGCATACAGCGGTTATCTAACCCGACTGACAGATTGGAAATCGACGGTCATTATCCGTCTTCCCGCCGATCCACTCCTGCCCGGCCGGCAAATCTGGACGTATTATACTCACATGGCCGATCAAAGCGGTGTTTCATACATCTCTCCAGATTTTCCACCTGGAACAAGCGAAATATTGGTTAAGGCGGGCACGTTTCTGGGCTACCAGGGAGATTTTTCCGGTACCCCTGGTAACCCGGTGGGGGTACATTTACATTTTTCAATCGTGCTGGATGATGGGCAGGGGAGTTTTCGCAATGAGCTGAAGATCGAGAATACGCTTGACCCTTCCCCGTACCTGGGTCTCGCCCTGAATGCCAGCCAGAATCAAAATCAAATTGTAACTTGCCCTGCGCAAGGGAACCTTCAATGAACACGGCTGGAACATCAATATGCCCAATGTGGTTTGCCAATTTCCTGGATGATGGTTATGAATGATTTCGCTGAAAAAGTGGTATTGATCACCGGGGCAGGTCGCGGGGCTGGTCGCCAGGTCGCCACAGCTTTTTCATCCCTGGGTGCAGTAATCGCTGCCAATGATATCAACCCTATCAGCCTGGACGAAACGATCGACCTGGTCCAAAGGGCGGGGGGTAAAGCTGGGGCTTATGTCTTTGACATTGCTAAACGCATGCCGATTGAGGGTCTGGTAACGCAAGTGCAGGAGCAATTTGGCCGGATAGATATCCTGGTCAATCATGCTTGCGTGCGACCTGATGCATCCCTGCTGGAGATGGATGAGTGGGATTATCACCGAACCCTGGATGTAAACCTGGGAGGACCATTCTTCACCATGCAGCAGGTTGGTCGGGTGATGCGGCAGCAAGGCGGCGGTGTGATGGTTAACCTGCTCTCCGCCTCAGCGCAGGGGAAAGGACAAAAAGGGTATTCAGCTCATTTAGCCAGCCAGGCTGGTGTGATGGGATTGACCCAGGCGGCAGCCAGTGAGCTGGCTGCATATAATATTCGTGTAAATACCGTCTATTACGGTCGCATGGATCTGGGTCTGGTCCCCTCACAGGACTGGGACAGGGCTGCTTATCATCATTGGCTAAAGGCATTTCCAAAGATTGAAAAAGGTGAATATCAGGATCTGGTAAACATGGTGTTATTCCTGTGCTCCAATGCTGCCGAAACAACGACAGGGCTGGTTATCCCGGTTGGGCGCGGGGAACAATGAGCCGCATAAATGATGTCGGGGGTACCTATGGATGAATTAATTGTTTATCGACAGGAATTATTATCTTCACTGGAGCGCGTAACCTCAGATCTCGCCGTGCTCGTGAGAAAAACTCCCTTAAAGAATTGGCATCTTAAAGTGGGAAATGAACGTCACACGGCGCATGAAATCCTGGTCCATTTATGGACGCTGGAAGCCAGTGAGTTCGCGCTCAATTTCCGCCGGATTGTGAATGAAGACACACCGCTGTTGGCAGTATTCGATGACAAAACCTGGATGGATAAGCATTACAAACCAAAAGAGAAACCCACTGACATTTTGAGGGAATTTGCCGACTTACGCCAGCTGGAGCTGGGTTGGTTGCGCCAATTGCCTCCTGCGAGCTGGAGCCGTACTGCCAGGCATCCAAAATGGGGTTTGCACACCCTGCAATGGTGGGTCGAGCTGCAGCTGGAATATTCCCGCCAACATCTGGATGACCTGTACCGCATACTGGGTCCGTGACTCGGCATAATGACGTATAATTTTAATAATTTAAATCCAAGAACAATTGTAAAGTGATCTCCTAACCAGGGAGGGGCTATGTCAACTACATATGAAACCATACTGATTGAGGTTCATGGTCAGGTTGGGCTCCTACGCATCAACCGCCCTAAGGTGCGGAATGCACTCAATAGTGTTGTATTACATGAATTAACCGCCGCGCTGGAAGCTTTTGATAATGACCCCGCAATCGGTGCCATGGTTATCACAGGTGACGACCAGGCTTTTGCTGCCGGGGCGGATATCAAAGAAATGGCTGGTGCAAATGCTATCCATATGCTTACCCGCAGCCACATCCCCCAATTCGACCGTTTGCGTCTCATCCATAAACCGGTTATCGCCGCAGTATCGGGATGGTGCCTTGGGGGTGGCAACGAGCTGGCTATGGCTTGTGACATGATTATCGCTTCTGAAACAGCCCGTTTTGGGCAACCTGAAATCAATATTGGCGTGATCCCCGGCGCGGGCGGTACACAGCGCCTGACCCGCGCGGTCGGCAAAGCCCTGGCCATGGAAATGGTACTCAACAACCGTCTGCTGGGTGCTGACGAAGCACAGCATTTTGGTTTGGTCAATCGGGTTGTGCCGGTCGAGCGTTACCTGGATGAGGCCCTGCAGCTGGCTGCTGAAATTGCTGCCCGTGCCCCTCTGGCAGTGCGATTGGGAAAAGAAGCCATCAACCACGCCTTTGAATCCTTCCTGAGCGATGGTCTGGCAGACGAGCGCAGGGCTTTTTATCTACTCTTCGCCTCACAAGACCAGAAAGAAGGGATGCTGGCGTTTATGGAAAAGCGCAAGGCGACCTGGAAGGGAGAATGACCGGGTTTGTTGACCTTTCGTGATTTCATCACCGGCTTGCGCACATTGGAAATCGATCCATCACGACCTGTCATCGTGCATGGCTCACTCTCCGCCTTCGGGGAAGTCCATGGCGGTGCTGATACGGTGTTGGGGGCACTCTGTTCAACCTTCGATACCCTGGTGATGCCTGCCTTCACCTATAAGACGATGATCATTCCTGAGGTTGGCCCACCCGACAATGCCATCCGCTATGGGAGTGGGAGGGATACAAATCGCATGGCAGAAATATTCCAGGCTGACATGCCGGCAGATAAGTTGATGGGGGTTGTGGCTGAGTCACTCCGGTCTCATCCCAGGGCTTTCCGCTCATTGCATCCCATCCTTTCCTTTGTGGGCATCAACGCCAGACCGATCCTGGATTCCCAGAGCATCAAGGAGCCTCTTCTGCCCATTCAAAAATTATTGGAACAAGACGGTTGGGTGCTGCTGTTGGGTGTCAATCAGACGGTTAATACCAGCATTCATTATGCTGAACAGCTTGCAGGACGCAGATCATTCATCCGCTGGGCATTGACGGTCAGGGGAGTCATACCTTGCCAGAGATTCCCTGGCTGCTCCGATGGTTTCGAAGAGCTTGCCCCCCACCTGAACGGCATTATCCGCAAGATTGAGCTGGGAGCTGCACTGATCCAGGCTGTCCCAGTGGCCAATGTAGTGGAAGCAGTATCTGAGGTTATAAAAGAAAATCCTCTCGCCCTCTTATGTGGGCGGGAGGATTGCGAGCGTTGTAACGCGGTCAGAGCTTCAGTAGCGGTGCAATAACTATTTTATTAAGGCAGTTGCTTTTCTTTCCTGATACCCTCCCCATTTGATTAACTCACCCAACCGATTGCCCAAAAAGCGTAGATGATCGTGTTCTGGCAGAAGTGAATGAACCAGGGCACAACGATGCCTTTTGATGCCAGCATGCACTTGGCAAACAAAGCACCCAGGAAGGCGGCGATGAGAACACCGGGTATTCCGGCGGGTGCGCCTCCGAAATAATGGGCGAAACCGAAGAAGGTGGCGGTGAGCCAAATAGCTTGATCCGCTCCGATCACTATTTGTAGATCACCCAGTAACGAAGCCCTGAACTGCATTTCTTCTGAAAAGGAATTTGTGACTGCAAAAAGGAGCGCTGCCGGGAAAAATGGGAGCGCCTTCAACAGCATATCGGAAGTTGGCAGGTTGCCCAATCCAAAAAAGAGCAGCGTGAGCGGTGCAATACACAAGCCAAGGATGAGGCCTAATAATCCCCACGTAATGGGACGCCTGCCAGTTTTTTCCTCGCCTTTACTGGCCGCGATGGGTGCGTTTATCTGGCCCCGGACCAGGAAGAAATCTTTCCATTTCCTTCCCATCACCAGTAAGACCACCACCATGATCAATACGACCAGCAGCTTTAAAAGCTGAAAGCCAGCCATTGCTACCACCCAATTTACTCGGTTCTCCCACTGGGTATAGAGGTCAGTGCCCCTCAGCCAATCCATGCCGCGCAGTGCCAACATCAATACGAGCAGCAGGAAGAAAAAACTCCTCACGATTCGGATCGGTTTCCAGACCAGGCTGACCAGGATAAAAACTAACAGTAAACCGGTTTTCACCCAGAATAGCCAGATAGGGGGTTCTCTGCTGACTGCATGCCAGATGGCATTGGGCAGATCTGAAGCCAGCATGACGATTGCCCAGGTGAATGCGCTTAACCACACTGGTTTGATTTTGTAATCGGTTGGGGAGCTGTCCATCTGCGCTTCCTCCCAAATCAATAATCGATTAATCTTGAGCGTTAAAATGATAAAGATTATATATTAAATCGCGAATAAGCATCTAATTTTTATTGATTCCCCAGGGATGAGAAATATTATTCGAGAGGCTAATTCTTAAGCTTGACAATCACCTTGTAATGTTGTACAGTATATCTGTACACATTGGAGGAAAGAATGACAATCCATATTACATATACCCAAACCCGCGCCGGGTTGGCCAAATTACTGGATAAAGTCACTCATGACAGAGAAGTAGTAATCATTCAACGCCGTGGTGAAGAAGAGGTAGCAATGATTGCTGCTTCAGAATTGTCGAGCTTGATGGAAACAGCTTATCTGCTGCGCTCACCTGTAAATGCCGAACGCTTGCTCTCGGCATTAGGACGGGCATTAAAAAACGAGGGCAAACCTCTGAGTCTCGATGCCCTGCGCAGTGAGGTGAATATTGAAACCTAAACCGCGCATAGCGGTATTTCAGCCCGAATTTATCGAGGACTTGCGTTATTGGGTGGAAACCGATCGTAAACTTGCGCTCAAAACATTGGATATGACTGAAGCTATTTTGCGTGACCCATTTGCAGGCATTGGCAAGCCAGAGCCATTAAAGTACTTGAACTCCAGGTGCCTGGTCACGCAGGTTGACTCAAGAACATCGTATGGTTTATCTGGTTCGGGAGGATCGGGTTGATTTTTTACAAGCCCGGTATCATTACGAATAATAAGCAGCTCCCTTCATTGACCACTATCGTACACCTTGTTATACTGTTCATGTACCGGTGATTGATCGGGGTCGAAATCAGTCAATCAATTGGCATACCCGGTAATTATGGAGCTCAATGCGTAAAAAACTGGCGTTTGCACTCAGTGGAGGGGGCGCGCGTGGGGCGTTACAGGTGGGTGCCCTGTATGCTCTGTTGGAATGCGGCCTAAAGCCCGATTTCCTGATCGGCGCTTCGATCGGAGCCGTGAATGCCGCTTTCCTTGCCCTGAATGGCTTTTCGAAGGACAGCCTGGACCGGCTTACAGCTGCCTGGCACAAGGCGAATGCCTCTGAGCTGCTGCCGGTCAATTACGTCTGGCTCACCGTGCGCGCCATGGTCAAGCGCTCATCCAGTGATCCTTCCCGGCGCTTGAGAGATTTTTTTATCAGCTACGGGTTAACCCCTGAGGTGAATTTTTCGGCGGTTAATCAGCCCAACCTAGTGATCGTTTCTGCAGATCTGAACTCCGGGAAACCCATTTTGCACGGCACCACGCCGGAAGACAAAATCCTGGATGCGCTTTTGCTTTCCACTGCGCTTCCGCCCTGGTTTATGCCGGTTAGAAAAGAAGATCGCTATCTCATGGATGGGGGAGTAGTGAGCAACCTGCCGGTTGAACCGGCTCTCAATCTAGGGGCTACTCATATTGTTGCGCTGGATCTGATTGATTCGCGTGAGATGCTCGGTGAAGGGGATGGTCTCAGGGGATTCCTGGATCGGCTGCTCTATTCCGTCGAGCAACGCCAAATCGATCTCGAGCTTGAATTGGCCGAAGCCCGGGGTATTCCACTGCTGTACCTTGGTCTTACCGGTGTTACCGCCGTGCCAATTTGGGATTTCTCGCATACCGACGAATTAATTGCCCAGGGTTACGATCTTGCCCGGCGTGCCATTGAATGCCAGCGAGCTACCCATCCCATCCTGGCAGCTTAATATCTGGGCTAACGATACCCTGCCGTTTACTTCACCCCAACACAGATAACTATTCGATCAGATCTGACGGTCTCACATGCCTGGGTTGATACACCCCGAGTTTCCCTCCCCCAGGCAGGGTGATTTGGGTGAGCAACCCCCACTCTGCTTGCACCAATGGCTCGCAGACCACACCGAGCTGCCCCATTTGTTGGCTGAACTCTTTAATATCATCCGTCATCAGATAAAACTTATGCACATTGTTGCGTTTATATGGGTGAACTGCCAGTTCTGCCGGAGGTAAACCGAAGATCAGCCAGCCATCTCCAACATCGACATTTGGAAGGTGTATTACATCTCGCATGAATGCCCGGTCAGCTTCTGGATCCTTGCTGAAGATGATCGAATGTGCGCCAATGATTCTCATGAGTGGCTTCCTCCTTTGAGGGTGTTTGGGGAACAAAGTTCCTGATGCTTAGGCGAACCTGATCATTCACATATTTTGGAACGCGATATTCACTCGATTTATGAGCTCAGCATCGATTTCATTATATTACAGGATTATTAGCTCCTGGCCTATCCGGTGCGATGGGTAGACCGTCCATAACCCGTTCTGATATATAATTCTTCATGAGCAGCTACCGGCTACGAATCCCGAATATGGTGATCAAATTCAAATTTGAGAGACTTACTAACTTCTTCAACTTTGAAAAAGCTCCGGTTGCTACCTTTGTAGCTGAGATTGAATAACCAGGAAGGTTCACATGGCACTATTGCGTATTGATCACGTACCCGAAACTGTAATGGTAAACCTGCCCCTGTATATCATCCTTCCCGGCCCTGGGGAGATGCGCGGCCTGCCGGTTGCAAAGCGCAAGGTGCTCTACCTGCTGCATGGGCTTAGCGACGATGGCAGCGCCTGGCAGCGGTACACCTGCATTGAATCCGTGGCTGCACTCTACGGCTTGGTAGTCGTGATGCCCTCTGTCGGTCGCAGTTTTTACACCGACCAGCCCAATGGTCAAAAATACTTTTCATACCTGACGGATGAGCTGCCGCGTTATCTCCAGCAGGTCTTTGGGTTATCTCCTCGCCGTGAGGATACACTTATCGCTGGGAATTCCATGGGTGGCTATGGAGCCTTCAAGGCGGCTTTTCTTCACCCTGAACTATATTCAGCCGCTGCCAGCTTCTCGGGTGCGTTATCGCTTGCCTTCATCACTGCCTATCCCAACGATCCACGCCGGCCGGAATTTGAAACTCTGTTCGGCGACCTGGAAAAACTGGCTGGCAGTGAGCATGACCCGGCTGTATGGCTGAAGCGTGGTGCAAGTAATTCAGGTGCATTACCCAAATTGTATCGCGCCTGCGGCCGGCAGGATGACCTGTATCCGCTCAACGTCCAATTCCACGCCGCCTGCCAATCGCTGGGCATCCCGCTAGATTATCACGAGGAAGATGGATTCCACGATTGGTTCTTCTGGAATGAACATATCCAGCGCTTCCTGGCAGCCAACTTGAAACCGATTTAAAAATTATGGACAATAAACCTGACTTATCGGAGCTTCAAATCCCATTGTTTATCGAGCATGCTCGTGAAGGGACTTACTTCACCCTTCCTTTTACCATGCCTGCTAATACCGAATCTTTCTCGCTTTCATATCGTTACGAAAGGCATCATTCATCCGAAGTCCAGTCTGAACATGGTAGTTTTATCTCCCGTAAAGAGATCAATATCATCGATCTGGGACTGATTGCCCCTGATGGCACGCAGGTGGGAGCCTCAGGGTCAGATAAGCTGAGTATCCTCATCAGCGAGACTCAGGCTACGCCGGGGTACCATCCCTGCGCCCTGGCACCAGGCGAATGGAAGATCATCGTTGGGGCGTACAAGGTGGCGGAGGCGGGGGTGGACGTTTTCTATACGCTATCCTTCACACCCAAATATCTGCGCCTGTTTAAAGGAGATTTACACACCCACACTCATGCCTCAGACGGTGTCCTTCACCTCGATGAATTAGCCGGGCATGCCGCCAGGAATGGACTGGACTTCCTGGCTATCACCGACCACAATCAAATGGTTTCAACCGATGCATTGCTCCAATACCCCGGCATTACCCTTATCCCCGGGATCGAATGGACCCATTACCGGGGGCATGCCAACTTCCTGGGCGTGGATAAGCCCTATGATGAGCCTTTCCTGGCCAACGCCGTTGAAGAAGTGCAGGCACGCTTCGCCTCAGCGCGGGCTCGTGGGGCATTGATTGTCATCAACCACCCCTTCGACCCGGTCTGCCCATTCCTGTTCGACATGAATTCGCTGCCTTTCGACTGCCTCGAGATCTGGAACGGGCCGATGCGCGGCTCCAATCTGCAGGCGGTAGGGTTATGGCAAAGCCTGCTCACGGCGGGTAAAAAAATCCCCATTTGCGGAGGCAGTGATTATCACCGCGACTCCCTGCTCCTGTTCCCTGGCGGTCCCACCACCTGCGTCTATGCCATGTCTGCCAGCACCACCGACGTCCTGTCCGCGCTGAAGCGTGGGCATGCCTATATCACCTATAGCGCCAATGGTCCCACGCTGGAGATGACGGCGGGAGATGCCATTCTTGGCGATAGTGTGAGTTTCTCTAAAGTTCAGCAGATTGATTATGGGGTCAGTGGTTTGCTCGCCGGGGATGTCGTGCAGCTGGTCACCGCCCGCGGGAATACCCCGCTCGTTAAAGCGGAAATGGATGGTACGCTGCGCGGCGTACATACCATGGAGGCTCCAGGTTTCGCCAGGCTGGAAGTCTTGCGGAGCTTCCTGCCAGGCTTGCCTTTATTACCGGCATTAATTGCGAATCCAATCTATTTTGATGGGTAGAAAGGTGCGGAGGAGCAACGCAACGGCAGGCTGGGTTGAGCGAACAAGCAATGAATTGGGCTAGCTCTGGTCTGTCGGCGCGAATTCCTATAATAAGCGTTCGGCATAGAACTGCCACCTCCCGATAACTTCGGCTGCCACGACGATGATGAACACTGGGATTACCAACCCCATCCCGGAAACTTGTGAGGCGGTGAAATAAAGCAAGCAACCCATAATTCCCAGCCCGAGCAGTGCTGCCCTCAGCTTATACACTGCCGGCCCAACCGCAGATGGCGCAGTCAGAAGCATACCCAATTCAACCACCAGGGCGAGCCCTACGATGAACCCCCAACCGGGGAACTGGTTGTAAAG
Source organism: uncultured Chloroflexia bacterium (assembly GCA_963809805.1). Classification (GTDB taxonomy): domain Bacteria; phylum Chloroflexota; class Anaerolineae; order Anaerolineales; family UBA4823; genus FEB-25. Next base: position 167,415 of record CAWELB010000007.1, read on the forward strand.
ATTTATCCCCATGATCCCCAGGGTAATCGCGCTCAGGAAGAATGCCGCCGGGGTACGCCATGAGTTCCAGCCCGGTACTGCCCTGAGCAGATAGACTTGCGCCGTGCTGTAGACCAGCCCCAGACCCAAGATAGCCATGAACCAGGGGCTGGGAGAAGCTTTATGCAGCCATTGCAATCCCGCTGTGAGCATCCAGGCTGCACCGAACAAAGCTGCACTCAGGATTTCCCGGCTCAGCCATGACTTCTTGAGATGGATCACCGCCCGCCAGGCATTGCGCTTCCTGCCCAGGTGCAGGAATGAGATCAATCCACCCATGCCCAATAGAATTCCTATTGCCAGCAGCACTGGCATGGGGAGTGGTGAGAGCGCCAACCCGCACACCGCCAGGCCGGCTGCCATTTGGGTAAGCAGGGTGAATGCCACCAGCGGCAGCTCGTGATAAGCCGCAATTCCATGTCTATGTTCGGATCGTTGTACAGGCTCGATTTCCTCGCGATTGGAAACTGTTTTTTCCAGGGGGCTGTTCATTCCAGCGTGTGGTTTTATGGCCAGTCGGGGTTCAGTGCGCGAGTAATTGGGCAAGGGGAAGGGATGTTCTGCCGCTGGGAGCTGCCATAAATTTCGACCTTCTGTAAACGTGCTTAATCCTTCGATCGTTCCATACTCCAACACCCGCAGCGGGCAGGCTGCCACGCAGCTCGGTGGCAGACCGGCGTCCAGGTTCTCATAGCAAAAGTTGCATTTGGTCATCACGCCTTGCTCACCATCATATTGGGGTGCCTCATAAGGGCATGCCCAGGCGCAATAACCGCACCCCATGCATCTGGACGAGTCGAGCAGCACGATCCCATCTGGGCGGACGGTATAAGCATCCACCGGGCAAACGCCAGCGCACTTGGGATGTCTGCAGTGATTGCAAGCCAGGGTCAGGTTGTATGCAAAAATGCTGTTTTCCCAGGCGCTGCCGGTTGAGCACCATTCCCCACCCGAAACTTCGATCACTTTCCGCCACAGCACGCCTGCTGGGAGCCCATTCTTATCCTTACAGGCTTCCTGGCAGGTTTTACAGCCGGAACAGGCGCTGGCATCAAAGCTGAAAATGTAAGTCATGGTTCGAAATTTTCACCCTGCAGTTTCAAGGCTTCTTCGAAATCCCAGGGTGCACTTTTGGGTTGTATTTCGCGACCTCTACCCGTATGGTTTGCTGTGTAGATCCGAACGCCAGCGGGGTCCAAGCGTGCGAAGTGAGCACATTGATATTACCGCCGTGGTCCATGCCGTCAGCGTCAGGTTTCCACCAGGCACCCTGCGGGATATCGACCACACCGGGCAGGATGCGCCTGGTCAGGCGGGCAGGGATGACCAGCTCGCCCCGATCGTTCCATACCCGCACCAGGTCTCCATCCTGGATGCCTCTTTTGGATGCGTCCATCGGGTTGATGAAAATGCGTTGCGGGAAAGCCTCTTGTAACCAGTCATTGTTGGCATGCGTGGAGTGCACCCGGGCGAGGCTGTGGTGCCCGATGGCTTGCAGCGGAAATTGATTAGCCGTGAGGTCACTTTTACGAGGCATATTACTGCTCTCAGCGGTAAAAGTATCTTCCCATTCCGGGATGTATTTGGGCACGGCTGGGATCGTATCCGGTTTACCCATATCGTATAAGACCTTGGAAAAGATCTCGATTTTACCGCCGGGTGTATTCAAAGGGTAGTTTTCGGGGTCACGGCGGAAATCGGCAAAGGCAATCGCAGGCTGGGTGACCGGTTTGGAGTAAGCCCCCAGGTTCTGATCAATGAATGTATCCAGGGAAGGCAGGTCGGGGAAGCGTGTTTCTTTGAACCGGTCCAGACACCATTCCACCCAGGCTTTTTCGTCGCGTCCTTCGGTATAAGCCTCGCCGAAGCCCAGGCGCTCGGCCAGGTCGGCGCAGATGCGGTAATCACTCTTACATTCACCAGGCGGCTCGACCAGCTTGGGCTGCAGGATGACCTCATCGCCATATTTCCAGCCATCCTCCACACCCCAGGTCTCGAACTGGGTGCAAGCGGGCAGGACCACATCGGCGAATTTTGCCGTGGAGGTCAGGAAGTTATCCTGCACCACGATGAACTCGACTTTCGACTCATCTTTCAGGATTGCTGCCGAGCGGTTGACATCTGCGTGTTGGTTGATCAGGCAGTTGGTCGCCACTGCGTAAATTAGTTTAATATCCGTGTTCAGGCCTTGGGAGCCAATCACACCTTCAGCCGGGGTCAGCTCATGGCCGCGCAGGCAGGCCTCAGACCACAGAAAGACCGGGATGCTCGCTTTGACCGGGTTCTCTCCGCTGGGGAAAACCGTCCAGAGCGGGCCGCCGTCGGGGGCCTGGGTTCCCAATCCGCTGGCCCATCCGCCGGGTATCCCCACATTGCCGCTGATGGCTGCCAGCACACAGCCGGCTCGCACCACCTGTTCACCATACGCCCGGCGCTGCATCCCGTAACCCTGGTAGAGCACGCCCGGCTTAAGGGTGGCATACTCACGCGCAATGCGGGTAATGGTATCTGCGGGAACGGCGGTAATCGCCTCGGCCCATTGGGGGGTCTTGGGGATGCCATCGCGTCTACCCAGCAAGTAATCGGAATACGATTCTGCCTCCTCTGCACCTGTAGGCATCTGAGAGGCATCCCATCCCACACAATGAGTGCGGACGAAATCCGCATCATACAAGCCCTCTTTCAGCATGACGAAAGCTAAGGCACTCATCATGGCAGTGTCGGTGCCGGGGCGGATGGGGATCCACTCGTCAGCCAGAGCAGCCGCGGAAAGCGAGTGACGCGGGTCGATGCACACTACTCTGGCTCCATTTTCACGCGCCAGCTTGACGAAGTAATCACTGTTGGTTCCATCGCGCATTTCGGCCGGATTCCAGCCCCACATGATGATGTAGCGGCTGTTGAGCCAATCCTGGCGCTGGTTGCCGGTGACCAGGGTTCCATACACGGTGGGAGTGGCGATATTGATCGCCCCCCAGGAGTAGGAGTTGTAGATGCCCAGACAGCCCCCGAACAGGTTCATCAGGCGGCGGGCGGTATGTGAGCCGTTGAGCTGGTTATAGCTGCCCGTCCCATAAGGTACAAACAATGCCTCATTGCCATATTGCTCTTTAACCCTCTGCATCTGACCAGCTACAATGCTGAGGGCCTCTTCCCATGCGATGCGCACAAATTTCCCTTCGCCGCGTGCCCCCACTCTTTTGAGCGGATACTGCAGTCGATCAGGATGGTACTGGCGCCGCAGGTAGGCGCGACCGCGGGCACAGGCTCGCAGCTGGGGTGCGGCGAGACTGTCAGGGCGGTCGTCCGTGTCAAGGCGGGTGATCCTGCCGTTTTCGACGTGGGCGATGAGCAGGCATCGTCCGCCGCAGTTATGCGCTGGGCAACCCACCCGGATCCTGGAAACCTTCTGCCCATTCGATTCTGGATCGAGGTTCATCAGTACAGGCGAGCTGGTTCCTATCGTCTTGGACATTTTCATGCTATCAGTATATTGTAACTGACTGGAGGGGAGAAGTGACAGAGATCATATTAATAAAAAAACCATGTGGACGGTATGTCCACATGATTTCACTTATCTACCAAAACGTGCAGTGGTGTTAAAAAACGAATTTGCTGTTTACTGCTCGTATTGCTTGGCCATAGCGAGCCAGCGGAAGGCCATGAGGTCGCCCGGATCAGTGATCGCAGTTAGAGATCCGTATTTTGCAACGATACTCGTCATTTCCTTTTGAATCGCGCTAATATTGTTTCCATTTGAAGATGTTAGTGGACCAAGCTTTATATAGTCCTTAGCCATGGCGAGCCAGCGGTAAGCCAGGATGTCACCCGTGTCAGTGATTGCTGTCAAAGACGAATACTTTCCAGTGATCACCTGCATTTCAGTATCAATCGAGTTAAGCGCGATGACCTGCTCAGGCGATAACGTTACATCCCCGGAGCGCCCAGGCGTAAAGGGGCTAAAAGCCATCATACTGATCAGGATCAAGCCAGCGCTTAAAATAAGTAATAAATTGTTCTTTTTCATTTTTTCTCCATTAATCCCCCTGGTGTATATGATTATTAAGGTTATATTGGTCTTATTATAAGAGCCATTGATGAATAAACCACCGTAAAACTACGTAGATTGATTACGTATTTTTTTATGAAGAAGAACAACAAATCCGCACAAAGCGCGGGTATATGTCCTCCTCTATAAAGAGAAATGTTTTGGATAAACTGGAGACTATTGCTCTATCAATTTATGATTTATGGCGAAGTGTGTGGCTGCAGTTCTGGAACTAACATGCAATTTGCTATAGATAGACTCCAAATGCTTACCAACTGTGCGAGGACTTATGAAAAGTCGTTCCGCTACTTGTGCATCTGTCATACCATTCGCAACCAGACGCAGAATTTCGATCTCACGTTTGGTCAGACGAAATTCAAAGGCCGGATCCATGCCTGCCGTGCTCAGCGATTCCGGTTGAATAAAGTCATCATGGATGGCCAGGGAGATAACTGCCTCTGGAGGAAGCTCCCTGCCCTGGAGCAGTGCTGTAGAATATCCTTTCTCACCAAGCTTTTCATGCGCCAGGGTCAGATATTTGTGGTAATCACTTTGATATGCAGGGGGAAGGGGAGCGTTAGTTTTTTCGCGGAAAACTTCTGCAGCTCCCCATAGGCGAACTGCGCGCCTGTAACCCTTTTCACTTATTGCGATCAGCGATAATGTCTCCAATGAATAAGGGATATCCCCCTTATGGCCGTGCTGCCAGGTATAAACCAGGTTGTTTCGAATGTATTCCTTCGCTTGCTGGAGGTCGCCCGCTTGCCGGGCAATTTCCCCGGCATTTCCAGTCGCAAACGTGATTCCCCATGGGTCTCCCAATTTATTAAATAGTGACAGACATTCCTGACATAAACGCGCAGCTTTTTTATTATTCCCCATTCGGTTGTATGAGTCAGATATATAAAGGAGTGCCCTGGCGGTTTGCCACTCGTCGCCTGACTGCTTAAATGTTTTCAGGCTTTCTTCGAGGAGCTTGATCCCCTTCCCACGTTCTCCTTTGAGTACTCTGGTGATACCGATGATTGCGTTTCCCTGCGCAATACCTGAGATATCCCCTTGGGTTTTGAAAATAGCCAAACCAGCCTCAACGAATGCCAGAGCTTGCTCATATGCCCCTTGTGACGCGGCGATATGCCCTCTTGTCAGAAGTAATTTCGCAAGTATATGATCTGCTATACCTGACATTGCAAGAATCCTGTCCAGCCACAATGCTGCCTCGCTAAAATAACCGCGTAATTGCCAGAAATGAGACGAGAATAGGACCAGCTGAGCTGCCGAAGCTATATCCTTATTTTCCAGGGACCACTTGATTGCTGTGCGTAAATTATTAAATTCCGTATCAAACTGATCTAACCATGCGCCTTGTTCCTGATTGTATAAATTGGGTTCCGCCGCTTTCACAAATTTTAAAAAGTAATCCAGATAGCTAGTGTGAACTGCAACAGCCTCACCGGCAGTCATCAACTTCTCACGTGCATATTCGCGTACAGTCTCCAGCATGAGGTAGCGCGTCTCTAATTCGGACGCTGGCAGTTCGGTTACGACCTTGACCAATGACTTATTGATCAGTTGTACAAGAAGGCCGAGAAAAAGGGGGTGTTCGGAAATCGGCAGATTCGAACTGGCCACATGTTCGGCTGCTTCTAAACTGAAACAGTCTTCAAAGACCGACAGGCAACGGAATAACTTTTGTTCTGATCCGGTAAGGAGTTCATAGCTCCAGTCAAGAGTGGCGCGTAAGGTTTGCTGACGGGGCAGTGCATTGCGGCTGCCTCCAATCAATAGTTCAAACCGATCAGCCAACCGAGCCGCGATTTCCTTGGCGGAGAGAAGTTTTATTCGGGCGGCTGCTAATTCAATTGCTAAAGGTATTCCATCCAATTTCTGGCAGATCAGCGTGATTGGCTTGTAATTCAGGTCTGAGAGCGAATAACCAGGTGATACAGCTGCAGCCCGCTCAATAAAAAGGCTGATACTGGGGTATTCCAGAAGGTTTTGAATGGAAGCTGAAGATTGCGAATCTGGGAATGGTAGGGAGGGTACATGCCAGGTTACCTCCCCAAATACCCCTAATTCTTCACGGCTTGTGATAAGGACCTGCAGTTTAGAACAAACGCCTAATAAATGCTCAACCAGGGCTGCACAGGCTGCAACCAGATGTTCGCAATTATCCAGCACAAGAAGCAATTGCTTTGACTGAAGATAGCTCTTGACCGTTTCCAACGGAGGTTGGCTAGGCGCTACATAGATGTCAAGTGACTTTGCGATTGTTTGAGGTATGAGTAATGGATCCGTCAAAGACGCTAAATCCACCCAGCATACGCCGTTCGGGAATTTTCTTGCAGTAGCACTCGCTACTTCGATCGCCAGGCGGGTTTTTCCAACGCCGCCAGGACCGAGCAATGTGAGTAGGCGGGTAGTGGTTAGTAATTGTCCGACCACTTCCACTTCTCTTTTTCGTCCCACAAGACTTGTCAAAGGAATGGGAAAATTGTTTTGAAGCAAACCACCCTCTCTTCCACTGAAATCGTCACATTCCAGGCTTAATTATAATCATTATTCATGCTTACTAATATACCCAGCACAATTCACCGGTAACTGAAGCTTGGCCTGTCTCACCTTCATGGTAGCAGTGGTCGCTTTGCCAGCCTGGGTTTCGAGCGGATGTACTCGTCATCCCTTATTTTTTCGATGCCGGTCCTCATGATGATAAAAATCGCCGGAATTTCCGGCGATTTTTTATGATTGTGGCTTTGATAGTTCTTCAGATTCTTCTGGTGGACCGTTTTTAGTGATCCAAGGGGGTGGGTTATAACAAATACACCCTATTCCGTAGCAGGATATCAGCTTCTGCCCCGCCGCTGCCTTCTTGATTAGGATTCCCTTCCTCATTGCACACTGCTCCTTGACAACCGCCTGTCTGTGTTATAGAATCATTATCAAACATATGAACATACGCTCATATGATAAATTGTTTGAGAGTGTTGATTAAAAATCTAAGGCAGCGTCGTATTTCTCACCGGGCGTTTGGAATACAAAAGATGGATCACGGGAGTGCGGTGGTCCGCATTCCCAGGGAGGGAAAAATGGAATCTATATCGCTGATCGAAATGCAATCGGTTCGTAAAACCTACCCGATGGGTGACCTGACCGTCCACGCGCTGCGTGGTCTCAATCTGACCGTCGCCCGTGGCGAGTTCATCATCCTGCTTGGCCCGTCAGGTTCCGGGAAAACCACCACATTAAACATCCTGGGTGGGTTGGATCGGCCAAGCGACGGACGGGTCATTGTCGACGGGGAAGATATTGCCCGCTATAACGAACGGTACCTGACTGGCTACCGGCGGACAAAAGTGGGATTCATTTTCCAGTTTTTCAATCTGATTCCCACGCTGACGGCACTGGAAAACGTCGAATTCGCACTGGCGCTGACCCAATCGGGGCGGTCGTTGAAAAACCGAGCATTGGAGCTCCTGACCGCGGTCTCCCTGCAGGACCGTGCCGACCACTTTCCCTCGCAGCTCTCGGGGGGTGAACAGCAGCGGGTGGCAATCGCCCGCTCGCTGGCCAGCAAACCTTCATTGCTATTGGCAGACGAACCGACCGGCAACCTCGACATCGAGATGGGACGCCAGGTCCTGCAAGCCATCCGCGATTTGAACCAGTGCGAAGGTGCGACCGTCGTCCTGGTGACGCACAACGTCAGCATCGCCCCCATGGCGGACCGTGTCGTACGCCTACACGACGGGTCGGTGGCGCACATCGAATCGAACCCCAACCCGGCTCCGGTCGCGGAACTGGCCTGGTGATCCGATGAACATGCTGCTGCTTAAAACCCTGCGCGATCTGCGGGCCTCGCTGGCGCAATCATTCGCCCTGATCGTAATCGTCATGCTTGGCGTGGCCAGCTTCGCAGCGACCGTTGCCGCCTACCGCGATCTCGACACCTCCTACAATCGCACCTACGACGATCTTCTTTTTGCGGATGTGACCTTTGCGGTAAGGGGTGCCCCGCAAACGGTTATCGATGGATTGCATGATATGGAAGGAGTTGAGGATGTTTTCGGTCGGTTGGTGATCGATACCGGATTGGAGTTGCCGGAACGAGGCGATGAAACTCTGGACCCCATCCGCGCCCGTTTGATCGGTCTCTCGGCTCCGGAACGCCCGGGGGTCAACAATGTCCTGGTCCTGGATGGCCGGTACTTTGATTCGGCGGACGAGTCCGCGATCCTCCTGGAGACCCATTTCGCCGAATATTTCGACCTCCTCCCCGGGGATACTGTCTCACCCATCCTGAATGGAAAGTGCGTAGATTTTCTAGTTACGGGAGTCGCAGCCAGTCCAGAGTACCTGATGTTAAGCCCCAGCAGACAGGAAATCATCCCCTCGCCCCGCAGTTTCGGCGTGTTCTTCCTACCCCTGGAAGTCCTGCAGGAAAAGCTCGCCATGGAGGGGATGGTGAACGACATCGCAATCCGCTTGGATGAGACCGGCGACGAAGCGGCTGTGGTGGCGCGCGTGCAGGAAGTGCTCACACCCTTCGGGCTGACCGCCACCACGCTGCGCGCCGATCAACCCTCCAACTTCGGATTGAAAGCCGATGTGGAGGAATTCCGTGAGATCGCTTATCTGCTGCCGACGGTGATCCTGCTGGTGGCGGCGATCTCGGTTTATGTGATGCTCGGCAGGCAGGTACGGGCCCAGACACCGCAGGTTGGCCTGATGAAGGCATTGGGGTACTCCGACAAAGCTGTGATGGGGCATTTCCTGCTATATGCATTAGTCATCAGCGTGATCGGTTCGGTGGCGGGGGCGCTGCTCGGCCTTCCTCTCGGAGCCTGGATTACCAAACTTTACGCCGCGGAACTGGGAATTCCGATCGTCGAAACGGGTCTTTATCTGGATCTGATCCTGGAAGGCGCGGTGCTTAGCCTGGCAGCGACGATCGTGGCAGCCATAGCCCCAGCGTATGGGGCGGCTCGTCTCCTTCCTGCACAGGCTATGCGTTTCGATCCGGCTATCACCCAGGTTAAAGGTCGGGCATCTCTGCTCGAAAGGATCGTACATCTGCCGCTCATGCTGCGCCTTCCGCTTCGCAGTGTTTTCCGTGTCCGCCGCCGGTCTCTAACCACCGCACTGGGCATCATCTTTGCCTACATCCTGATCCTGATGGTCTCGGGTCTGTTGGACAGCATCGAATTCTTCTTTATCGAGAATTACGCCATCATCGAACGCTGGGACATGTCGGTCTCGTTCGCTTCGTCACAGCCGCCCGCCACGCGGCAAACAATCCTCGAGTGGAAGGGGGTAGAGGCGGTAGAACCCATCCTGCAGGCCCCCGCGACCCTGAAGGTCGGGTCCCATTCCGAGGACATCCTGCTCACCGCTTTTGATCCAGACCAGGAGATGCACATCCTGCAGCTTCCGAATGGCACGACCGCTCCCGAGGCACTTGCCGAAGGGCGGTTGGTCATTTCCACGGGGCTGGCGAAATTATTAAACGTTTCCGAGGGGGGCCGCGTGACCTTAAAAACTCCATTTGGGACGGAGGAATATATCCTGGGCCCCACGACCGACGAGATGATGAACGCGGTGGGGTATCTCTCGATGGCTGAGGTACAGGCGCGCCTGCACACCCCTGCTCTACCGTACAACGGGGTGTACCTGACCGTGGACGAGGCGCAGGCAAGGCAGGTCAAGATCGACCTGTATCACCTGCCGGGTACGGTCGCCGTCCAGAGCAAAGCTGACCTGGTGACTGACATGCGCGGATTCATGGGCCTGTTCTACTTGTTGATCGGGATCATGATGGCGGTGGCAGTGGCGATGGCCTTTGCGCTGCTGTTCAACGCCATGACGGTGAACGTCCTGGAGCGCAAGCGGGAGTTCGCCACGATGCGTTCGATCGGCAGCAGCACCGGGCTAATCGCCGCTCTGCTCTTTGCTGAAAACCTGATCCTATGGCTGATTACCCTCTTGCCGGGTCTGTTGCTGGGTCATTGGATGGCCATGCAGGTGGGCACCTCGTTCAGCGCGGATCTATTCACGTTCAATATCGTGGTGGCACCTGCTACGTACGTTTTCACTGCCCTCGGCATCCTGCTGATCATGTTGCTGGCGACCCTGCCAGCCATCCGGCAGGTGAGCCATTTAGACCTGGCTGAAGCGACCAAAGTGGTAAATTAACGCAAATCGCTGGAAATAACTGGCGTCCTTGCCCAGTCCGAGAAGAGGGAAATCATAATAGATGAATATCGTTCACACAAGGTGATGAATAGGATAGGGTTTCACCCCATCTTCCTCGCGCATCCTTTCCTTGTCGCTTCATGATCCGCCGGGTGAATACCCGGTCCAGTAGATCAGCTTCGGGCAAATAAATCGAAAAATCACAAATACCTGTCGATAGAAGGCAGGTGATTTGATCAACGATCTCTGAAAAACGGCATGCTTTCCAGTTTAAAACAAAGCGGGTGCCAGGGGAGGTCATTAAATTCATTCAACCGTGACAATCTTTCGTGTACCCATATCTATCAATACCCCAACGTGGTTCGAACGCATGTTTTGGCCCGAGTCCCCTGAAAGAGGGGATTGAGAGGGCCACGTCCTGGGCCACTAGACAATGGGGGCGAAAAGCGTCTGAATTTTCCCATCTCGTGCGATCAGTTTGATGAGAATAGCATCCTCTTGGATGCGATAGCCATAACCCCTGTTTTGGGTGGTCTCGAATTCTCACCACCCAATATGTTCATAATTTGTATATATATTGTACATGTTTTGTATTGACTTTTTGGATAATGTGGGCTATAATTGTCATATAAATAGAACAAAGTGAATACGAAATTATCCGCATGACAGAAAGGATAGCAAATATGAACGATCGTGAGATTGTTGTTGAGAATTTGGTCAAAACCTACGCAGGCAAGGTGGCTGCTGTAAAGGGAATAAGCTTCAAAGTGGATGCAGGCAAAATCTTTGGTTTCCTTGGACCAAATGGTGCTGGGAAAAGCACAACCATTAAGATCCTGACCACTCTAGCGCTCCCCACCTCTGGAGTGGGCCTGGTTGGCGGTTTCGATGTAGTCAGTCAGGCTGCAGAGGTCCGACGAGTTGCCGGAGTTGCCTTGCAGGATATTGGCATAGATCCACTAATGAAGTCCATGGAACTACTTGTCCTTCAGGGGCGCTTGTTTGGCGCCAGTAAATCTGAAGCGACTACCCGCGCCCACGAATTGCTCGAGTTAGTGCAGTTGTCAGATGCAGTTGATCGCAGAGTGGGCACCTATAGTGGTGGGATGCGCCGCCGCCTTGACCTGGCAATGGCATTAGTGCACCAGCCCAAAGTATTATTCCTGGATGAACCCACCACTGGGCTGGATCCAGTCAGCCGCAGGGACGTCTGGCGTGAAGTACGTCGTTTGAATCGCGAAATGGGTATCACTATTTTCCTGACCACTCAATATCTGGAGGAAGCTGACGAGCTGGCAGACAGCATTGCAATTATTGTCGATGGGAAGATTGCCACTGAAGGCTCTCCCGCAAAGCTTAAAGCAGCCATGGGTGAAGAGTCCATCAATCTGGTATTTGAGACGCCGGAAATTGCCGAAAAAAGTCAAACTTCCCTTAAAGGGATGGGTGACCGAACTCAGTTGGATCGTGACACCGTCCGGCTTTATCTGAGTAAGGCTGCCGGATCAATTCCCGCTGTGATCAATCAGCTACAGAGTGTGGGTCTTTCACCCATTTCTCTAACCCTTACTCAACCTACCCTCGACGATGTTTTTCTGCAGGTTACCGGACAGCGTCTGGTTGCATCGGAGGCGGCTAAATCTAAATCATCCCGTTCTAGTCGACGGGTGGAGGCAAATTAATTATGGAAACACAAATCAATATATTATCCGTTGAACGGCCTGAAAAAAACAGTGCCTTTTCATTCCCTTTGCAAGTCTACCTGTTAGTTGTACGCTCGTTGACCACCTTATTACGTACTCCGGAGGCATTACTACCACCGGTGGCGATCAGTATTTTCTTCCTGGTTATCTACCAATCGACACTTGGGAAGGCATCCAGTTTTATACCAGGCATCGGAGGCAGTTATTTAGGGTTTATCCTGCCACTCTCTATCGTAAGTGGATCACTTTCTGGGTCTGGCATTGCTGCCCAAAATTTGGTGCGTGATATCGAACGAGGTTATTTTGATAAATTACTACTCACACCCGTCAGGCGGGCGGCATTATTGCTTGCCCCCATCCTGGCTGGTGCGGTGATCCTTGGGATTCAGGCAGCCGTGGTGGTATCCGTGGGGCTTCTCCTGGGGCTTAAACCGGCCACCGGTTTCTTGGGGCTACTGGCTGTAATTGGGCTGGGGGTTCTCCTCGGCATCGGATTTGCTGGATTTACCGTCTCAGCTGCCCTGGGGAGTGGCAGTGCGGCTGCCACACAAGGGGCTAGTTTTCTCTTCTTCCCACTAACCTTCCTTGCTCCAACATTTGTTCCTTTATCACTCCTCTCGGGATGGCTGGAGGTGGCTGCCAGGATCAATCCAATCACTTACGTCCTGGAAGCTATGCGTGCTTTATTGAATAGTGGTTGGGACGGCAAGGCGATCGGTACCAGTATTCTGGCCTGTCTGGCTCTGGCAGTTGCCATGTATGGGTTGGCAGCCTTTGCCTTGACAGTACGAACCCGCCGCTCTTGATTTCCAGAATGATAATCATTTCCAAATCATCTAAATGTCGTGCTGAACGTGTTCATTCGGTATCATTTTGGTTAAAAACAGAAAGATTGCTGCTAACTGATCAGACATAACTGAGACTTCACTGGTTTGATTATGGAATCACACTTGCGTTCGTGGTCGACGGATTGGTAATTGCCGGAATCAGCTCCATATACCATAGATTCGATTTCTGGCATAAATCAATCCAGGAAAGCTTTTTTGTTCATAATAAACACATATATCAGGAGCAGAAATGGGATTCCCAACCGTAAGCGGTTCAAACTTACTTAGACAGAGAAGAATCCTTCCTCAGGATTTCCAGGGGAATTTTAACCTGGTGTTCATCGCTTTTCAACAGTGGCAGCAGATGGAAGTTGATTCCTGGATCCCTCTGGCAATGGTGCTGGAACAGCAGTATAAGGATTTGACTTATTATGAGCTGCCAACTATCCAGAGCTTGAATTCATTCTCAAAAATGTTCATCAATGAGGGCATGCGAGCAGGTATTCCCAACCCAAAGACGCGTGAGCGCACGATCACCCTTTATCTTGATAAGCCTGCTTTTCGTTCTATTCTGGCAATGCCCGATGAAGACCATATTTACATTCTTGTAATAGATCGGTCTGGGAAGGAATTCTATCGCGCACGCGGTCGCCTTGACCATGATGCGGATGGGTCATTACGCCGAATACTTCAACAGTTAATACCCGAAATGAAGATATGAAACACAAACCGTCCAGAAAATATATGGAGCTAGCGCAAAAATGCTTGAAAATGGCCTGATTGACAAAGATCTATATTTTTAACCCTTGCTACCTTTTGATAATTCTTTGATGACCCTGTCTGCCGCCAACTTGCCGGTCAAAATGGAGATAGGCAAGCCGGATGGGCTATAGGTCCACTGTCCTGCCTGAACAATACCTGGGATCGGAGTCCGTATTGCATTGAGGATTTTGGGTAATCTGGATTCCGCTGGCATGGGAACATTCGTGAATGCCCACCCTGTGATGGCACCATCTGCGTTACCACTTTTATTTGCCATGCTAATCGGAGTGGATGAAAACTGGTGTTGAATGGCATCTTTGAACCCTGGATAGATAGATGCATTTAAAGTGTCGATGATGCATGTCTCGGCGAAGGATTTGAAAGCTGAGTACCAACCCATTCCTTCAATGTACTTGGTCAATTTGTAATCGAACAGTACACTCACGATGAGGCCTGTTTTTCCTTCGGGGGCCAATGTGCTGTCTCTCATGACCGGGCACGAAATTTCGTAAGTAGTCAAGGCGAAGAACTTTTTCAACCAGTTTTCGATGGTTTCCTGGTCTGCATGGTTGGGCATGGGTCCGCCTGCTGCTTGGCCAATTCTACTTGGTGTGTAGAAGAAGTGTTCACTGGCCTTGCTGGCAAAGTAATTTTTGTCGAGATCCAATGCCAGGTATACTGTGAAAACAGAGTCATTTCCGGATTTATTTGCAATCAAAGCCTTACGATCTAAGAAAGCACTTTTTACCTGATCATCTGTAATCCTGTCCGGATTGATAAGCTGGTAAAGAGATTTTTGGTCTGCTGCCCAGACTAGCCTTCGATATCCATGGATCCGACCTTGCTTATCCGTCACATTCCGTTTGTCTGGATCAACCGCCGTGATTTCCGTGTTTGTGCTAATTGTTCCCTGGTGTTGTTCAATGAAAGTCACCATTGTTCCGGTTAATTTCCCAGTGCCCCCCAGTGGGTAGTAATAATCCAGATACAATTTGAGATAACTGAGTGCAAAGAAAGCCGGTGTTTCTTGAAAGAAATGCTGCGTGATGATATCTAGTAAACTCTGATTCTGCGTATAGTGTTTTAGAAAATCACCCACCGGCTCATTCAAAGCGCTGATTTTTGATACCGTCAGGGCATACTTCAGCATCCAGGGAAGGATAACCTTTACCAGGTAGGCTCGATCCTTCTTCATATCCAAAAAGACAGGGTTATCTATCCCATATTGAACATCCATATAATGCATAATTCGCTGGATTTGGGAAATAATATTATCGATCTCGTCTCTACTGTCTGGATATAGATCAATGAGCAAAGCCTGATATTCTGATAAGCATCCCTCTGAATTGATCCGGATCACCTGGTCCTCAATTCCGATCGAAATATGATTTTTGACAAATTCGATGTCCAGGCCTAGCTGTTTGAGCATTGGGAACAAAATCCCCGAGTTCTCTGTCGCTCGGATGCCCCCATCATACACAAATCCATCACGCTCAAATGTGTTCACCAAACCTCCACAGGTGTTCTCCTTCTCGCAAAGTAGAATGGTACGCCCTGCTTTTGTAAGATAAGCCGCTGCAGTTAATCCGGCAATCCCACCACCAACGACAACCGCATCATAATTCATAGCCCCTCCTTAAATAACAATACACAAGTTCTGCAGGTAAAATGATATGTATCTCGATAAAACTTGATCATCTTATTCTAAGTCTTTTCAATAAGCACTTATGACATAGTTTAAGTCAGGACCACGGGGTTCATTTCAGACAGTCCTGTCAAAGTCTCGCTTATTCTCCAAATTTGCTTTCCTAGTGAACGATCCAGGGCATGAGGAGCAGGTTTTTCATCGATTGTCTGGTTGAAGTATCTTCCGCTCACATTTGCCATCTCAGGTGCAGCGGCCAGATAATAAATTGCCTCTCCGGATATGACAGGGTCCTTTAATATCCACCCTATTAAATAGTGCTGGTACCACTGGTAGAGTAGACCATTATTCATACCAATATTCGTCCTGACTTCACCTGGGTGCATGGCATTAATCGTTAGTCCACTTCCACTCAATCTGTCTGCCAGCTCCCAAACTGTGAGTAGTTGCGCAGTCTTAGAAGCACCATAACCTTGAAGGCCTTTGTAGCGGCGCTTCTCCCAGCTGAGATCCTCCAGATCCAATCCACCAAAACGATGTCCTTGTGAGTTTACTTGAATAATGCGTGCTGGTGCGCTTTCAATAAGCCGATTAAGTAATAAACGAGTGAGAAGGAATGAAGCCAAATGATTTACACAAAATACATATTCGAAACCACACTCGGTAATAACACGTTTTGTGTTATGAACACCTGCATTGTTGATCAACACATCAATGCGCGGGTATTTTATTAATACCATTTCCGCGATTTTCCGAACCTCTGCCAGTTTTGAAAAATCCGCCTGCATGGTATCGACCTGTATTCCATACTCACGATTCAGGTCTGCTTTCACCCTGGCCGCTTTCTCACTGTTCCGGCAGACCAATACAAGGTGTGCTCCTCCCTGTGCAAGTCGCTTTGCAGCCTGATAACCCACTCCCGAGGTTGCTCCGGTAAGGATGCAGACCTGCCCATCCATGCGAGCATCTGTGGTCTTTTGAACCATGCGCGCGTTGGCAATGAATTGGAGTTCTTCTGGTAATTTCATGATCCTCGGCTGTTATCCAAAATGCTTATGCAAGAACTTCCGATAGGGACCGCGAAAGTAGGGGATACCATTAAAAATATCTCCCCACAGGTCGAAATAATCCCGTTGGTGAATGATCCGGTTGTCGGCGCCGAGAGTCAGTTTGGAACATCCATATACCGGAGTAGACGGATATTTATTGAACCTCATCACCAACTTCCAGTCGAAGAAAATCTCGTTGGGATTCATGACCAGTGAGATGATTTCCATATTGAGCTGCTGGCAGCGTTTGGCGAGTCGCCCACACATCGCAGTGAACTCTACCATGCCCTCGATCCTTTGGATGCTATCCTCGAAGATAATATCCTCGTGATAGTACGGGAAGATGTGCGACCAGTCAGGCTTCCCTTCTGTATTGTATGTTCGGGACCACAACTCGCGAAACCGTTCCGCAGTGAGTGGTTCAACAGTGACAGTAACCTTAAACTCATCATTTATATCCATGATCTCTACCTGCGCTTGCATATTGATAATTCTTTGTTAAAACCCGTAATATATTTGTTCATCACGCATCCCACGCTGTTAAAAAACGAAAACCAGTCAGAAATCCGAGAAGTTATAGAGGTTTCTAGCTGGTTAAGCTTTACTCAATGCCCCCAACGAGGTTCGAACTCGTGTTTTGGCCTTGAGAGGGCCACGTCCTGGGCCACTAGACAATGGGGGCGGAAAGCGTCGGAATTTTACCATCTCACAAGTGCTACGTCAATTGTAAGTCAATCAACCTGATAGCCGCGCAAATAAATCGCGTTTTTAACCTGTCTTAGGCAGGATTTCTTATTCCATTGCCCGAAAAGCAGGTTGTCGCCAGACTACCCATAATGCAAACACCAGCAGGATCACTGCACTGGCGATGACTGTGTTCGGCTCCCCAATGATTTGTGCCGACCAGCCCGAAATCAACGAGCCGATCGGAAAGGCACCGAAGAAGAAAAATGTGTAGATGCCCATTACCCGACCGCGCATTTCATCTGCAATTCGGGTTTGCACCATTGCATTGGACAAGTTAGCAATCAGCATGAAAGAAAATCCCATCGCTGCGATTGCCAATAGTGAAGGGATCAACCAGCGCATATAGGCGAAGATGATCATCATGATCGGCATGACCACGCTGCTGATCATCCATATTTTTCCCCGGAAGCGAATACGGCCCATTGCTGCGATCAGCAGTGATCCAATCAGCGATCCAAAGCCGCGCGCCGCTTGTAGAAAGCCATTCGTAGTTGCATCCCCTTTTAAAACCACCACCGCCCAGGCAGGGATAAGCGCTGCCATGCCCAGGCCAAACAAGGTGATGATAAACAGGTTGGTGATCAATATTCTCAGGTCCGGGTGGTTGACAACGTATTTCAATCCCTGTTTCACGTCATTCAAAGTACTGCCACTTTTCTTCACAGGGACAAATGGTTTTAACTTCATCAGCAGCAAGGCGATGATTACCGCAATAAATGAAATGCCATTGATGGTGAAACACCAGCCTGGTCCAACCCAGGCGTAAATTAAGCCTCCGAAAGCCGGTCCCAATACCACTGCCGAGTTGAACATGGTCGAATTGAGGGCTATGGCATTGGTCATATCTTCGCGTTCGACCATCTCCAGCACGAACGCCTGCCGGGCAGGGGCATCGAAGGCATTACTGGTGCCCAGCAAGAATGTCAGGATCAGGATGTGCCACCATTGCACAGTATTGGTAAAAGCTAAGGCCGCCAGGATAAATGCCAGGATGAGCATAGAAGTCTGCGTGATGATCATCAGCGTCCGCCTGGGCATTCGGTCTGCAATCGCTCCTGCATATAAAGTGAAAAACCAGGAAGGCAGACCATTGGCAAAACTTGCATAGCCTAAAAAGGCGGGAGATTTGGTTAGCTGGTAAATCAGATAACCCTGGGCTGTGGCTTGCGTCCATGTACCCACCAGGGAGACCAGCTGACCAATGAACCACAAGCGATAATTCGGATACTTCAGTGAGGCAAAAGTATCCCGTATACTGAACTGTCTCAACGTACCCGCTTCACGCAACCAGCTACTCCTCCTCGTCGGAAATTGCCAGCCATTGGGTGATGGGAGGTAGGTTAAGCAGCATCAACGCGGTAATGATCACTGCGGAGGACAGGCACCAGATGCAGACGGCATGGATAACGAACAGCTCCAGGTAGGTAAGGTAGATGGAAAAAAGAGTCCCGAAGAGCGCCATTCCATACATCACCGGACCAGCGACGTTGGACAGTGAATCTCTGCGGTAGCGACGCCAGAACCATGTGACCAGGATGGCGATATAGCCAAGCGCTCCCACCAAACCAATCGGCAGAACCCCAAATAATTTAGCATATGGACTGCTTTGGACCGCATTACAGTCACCTACGGGTCCACACAGGGCACGTGTATGGGTGACTTCAACATAGGTCAGATAGATGGCAGCCCCCAGGCCAATGATGGATAATATCGGGATGGCAATATCCAGCCAGGTTTTATTTTCACGCAGTGGTTTTCCCTGGAAGGCACGCAGGATCATCACGACTGATAGGATCAGGGCGATAATCATGATCACCATGATAACCCATGCCAGCGCAATGCCAGTCGGATTGGGTCCTGTGGCGGCTGGTGGGACCAGATGCAGGTAGGGATCATAGGATGTGAAGGCGATTCCGCTGGGAAGCATTTCATTCAATAATGGCATATCAGGGTACTCCATCCCACCTGAAGTCAGGTACTTATCGATCAAGGCGGCAAATTTGGATTCGATTTCATCGACCCCGACTAATGGGGTACTGCCAATGAGCAGGAAAGGTACTGCAACCTGTTCCTTGCTAAGCCCGAGCGAGGCGCCCAGCGTATACAGGTTCTCAACATCTTTGAGTGTTACCACCTCAATGAGCAGGATGCTCAATTGAGATTTATATTGATCCTGCAGCGCAGGCAGGGTGGTGGTCAATACCTGGTTGCAGTACGGGCATCCGCTGGAAAAGAACAGGACCGCATGAACTGTGGCTGTTTCACTACGGATGGGTGCGGCTTTACTGCTGGCAGGATAACCGATGAGCACAAGCAGAGTAAAAAGGAGCGTTAAGGTTTTGCTCATTGACATTTCTAGTTCAGGGACCCACCCCTCAGCGTTTTCGCGACCGGTTCCAAGGGTATGTAAGCGAAATTATAATGCGTTTAAAGCATTATCAATTAAATAGTCATTAATCTTTGGGTTACCCCGCATTTATGGTACGCCGTAGCGTTCAGTCGGTCGCAGTGAGAGTTTGATACAGGACGTAATCGTCCGAATTTTCTGGTTGTAAATCAGTTATTAAGTCTAAATAAATGGAGTTGGTCACACAAAATTTCTTTTTCAATAGATGGTTACAATAGATTCGGCAAAGAGAATAACATTAATTGTCAAATGCTGATTACACGGCTCATTGGCAGTATATTCAACCGTGATAGAGCCGGAATACGGCATGATTACCACAAATAAAAAGTCAGTATAATAAATAGTTAGGTGGCTCGTATGTGAACTTCAGGAGTATTAAGTGTGGCAACTCTTCATTTGATGGTTGGACTTCCTTTTTCAGGAAAAACAACGCTTGCTCAAAGGCTTGAGAGCGAGAAAGCAGCACTTCGATTGACACCCGATGAATGGCAAGTGCGTCTCTTTGGTCAAGATGCAGAAGAATCGGAACATAACGCCAGGCATGCGTTAATCGAGGCCATGCTGTGGAACATAGCAAGTAGAGCACTTGTATTGGGAACGAATGTGATCCTCGATTTTGGCTTCTGGGCACGAGAGGAACGCGAAGATTTCCGGTTGCGCGCAAAGCAGCTTGGAGCTAGTAGTGAAGTACACTTCCTCGATGTGCCGGAAGATGAACTGATGCGACGGCTTGCGGTAAGAAATTCGCAGCCTTCCCAGGAAAGTTTCCACATTTCCGAAGATATGATGAAGCCATGGATTGCGTTTTTCCAGAAACCTACACTCGATGAACTTGAGCGCAGAGAATAGATAAGTTTGGAGAAAACCTTCCCACTCGCTAAAGCACGTGAAAATTGCTGCAACACCACCTAACATCGGCTCCGCCGCTCGAAAGGCGTCGGCTTGCTAGAATATGCCGATTTCTACGATCTTCGTACTATCCTGAAAAAAATTGGGCAGGCGAATTTTCAAATACCTTTGGTGATTGGAAGACAATAGAAGTGTGGCTAACCGAATTGGAAAAACTTCGTGACCCTGATGCTCATAGACGTGAACTTCTACGGTACGCCGGAAT
The DNA here is from genome assembly GCA_963809805.1 of uncultured Chloroflexia bacterium. Classification (GTDB taxonomy): domain Bacteria; phylum Chloroflexota; class Anaerolineae; order Anaerolineales; family UBA4823; genus FEB-25. Next base: position 187,948 of record CAWELB010000007.1, read on the forward strand.
TGACTTCAATCAGGAGTGTAAGCAGGTCACCGAAGGGCTGATCCTGTGGGTCGTATGCCTGCCAGGTGCCCTGGTAGCTTCCCGGCTCAGATGGGGCTGTGAATTGTATCCGGATGGTGGCTTTGGCTCCGCTGCGCGCCGGGAAAAGCGCCTGCTTTTCCGCTGCGTTCAATCCTATGCCTGGGATTGACCTTAGCTGATAGTGCACATCCCAATTACAGCTGCCGCTGTTTTGTACCAGCCAGCGCTTATCCACCAGTTCTCCCGGACGAACAAGCATCCCATCCGGGATGGACACAGATTCCAGCAGCGTCAGGCTATTGGTACATACCGGAGTGTTCGTCGGAGGTGGCGTATTGATGGCTTGCACAGTGGATATGGGAGTCGGGCTGGTTTGTGCGCTTGGAGTGACACGGAGAACCCCGCTGGATGGTCGGAAAGGCGTGGATTTTGCTTCACAAGCAGACAGGCTGATTGCTAAGCAAAGCAGACCCGCAAGGATTACACTAACTTTGTATAATAATCGATACGCAATACGAGCTTCGTATTGCGTATCTGGGTTTTGGTATACGGTTACCTTTCTATATTTACAACCGCTGATCACACATCTCCGTCATCGGATTCACTTGCTTCAGTGATGCCTCCGAAACCTATTGCAGCTTCGCCGCTGGCGGCGCGCTCACGTACCGCCAGCTCAATTTCTGCTGCCAGCTCGGGGTGGGCACGCAGGTAATCCTTGGCGTTTTCACGTCCCTGTCCAAGACGAAGCTCACCGTAATTGAAGAACGAGCCACGTTTTGTGATGATCTCCATCGCTGCAGCCAGGTCCAGCAGGTCTCCTGCCTTCGAAATACCCTCGTTGTACATGATGTCAAATTCAGCAGTGCGGAATGGGGCAGCTACTTTATTTTTTACCACCCGCACCCGGGTGCGGTTACCGATGATCTCGGCACCAAGCTTGATGGATTGAATCCGCCGCACGTCGAGGCGCACCGAGGCATAAAACTTCAACGCCATGCCGCCTGTGGTCGTCTCGGGGTTGCCAAACATGATCCCAATTTTCTGGCGAAGCTGGTTGGTGAAGATCACCGAGGTATTGGTTTGCTTGATTGCGCCCGACAGCTTGCGCAATGCCTGCGACATCAAGCGCGCCTGCATGCCCATGGTGGCATCGCCCATATCCCCTTCTATTTCAGCCCTTGGGACGAGTGCCGCCACTGAGTCGATCACGATCACATCAATCGCCCCCGATCGGACTAATGTCTCAGTGATTTCCAGGGCTTGCTCGCCCATGTCAGGCTGGGAAATGAGCAGGTTTTCCACGTCCACCCCACACCGCGCAGCGTATGTGGGGTCAAGGGCGTGTTCCATATCTATATAGGCAGCCGTTCCACCTAATTTTTGGGCTTCTGCCACAATATGTTGGCTGATGGTTGTCTTTCCGGAGGATTCAGGACCATAGATTTCAGTGATGCGGCCACGCGGTATTCCCCCAACGCCCAACGCTATATCCAACGATAACGAGCCTGTTGGGATGGCTTCGACGCGTAATTGATGCGCTTCACCCAGGCGCATGATGGATCCATCCCCATAGCGCTTGGTAATGTCTCCCAGGGCTTTATCCAGCGCAGCCTGGCGGGCATCATCCATGTCGGGTTGAGGGGTTGTGGACTTTTTTACCATGACGGTCACTCCTAATATCAAAATTATGTTACTAGTTTAGCACATATGTTCGACATGTCAAGGGATGGGCGCCTTCAGGGGCGCGGGGGTGAAATCCGCTCCGGGTGCCAGAGGTGGATCAAGTGAAAAACCGAAATAACCGCGAAAGGTGAAGTAATTAACCATCCCTGCCTTCACTTCAATCGGGAAAGTGAAATTCGCTCCCCCCCAGGCTACCCTGAGAAGATACGATCCTGCGGGAAGATCGCCGATCAGCAAATTCTCCTGGTAGTATGGGTCGCTATTCACCGCCGTCTTGCCATAAGACCAGGCGAACCAGTTCAGTACACGCGATGGATCAGTGATGATGATCTGTTGGTCATAGATTGGCTGACTTGCTGTATCCATCATTCGCCCTGCAATGATGCCATTTCCTGTGGGTGGCACCAGCCAAAGTTCTGGGTTACGCGTGGTGAAAAAACTGTTTTCACCGAGGCGAACTTCAAAATGCAGGTGCGGTCCCGTCACCCTGCCGGTCTCGCCTACCAACCCGAGCAAATCCCCGGTTTCCACATGTTGGCCTACGACCACATCCACCTCATTCATATGTCCATATACCGTATAAAGCGCCTGATTCTGGTAGCCGAAATCATGCAGAATGGTAACTGCCAACCCATACGGATCCGTGATATCGTGCCCGCCCAGGAAGACGCCATAATCGGCCCACAACACCGTACCCGGACCCGCTGCCAGGATCGGTGTCCCTCTTGGGGCGGGAATATCCACACCGGTATGCACAATATCTTCAAAAAACGTGCCTCCATAACGATAATCCTGCACCGGTGTATTGATCTCATTTGCCGCAATCGGGCTGGAGAAGTAGAAATGATCGTATAACGAGGGCGCCCATGGGTCGGGATAAAGTGGAGGTCTCCAGGAGGAGACTGGTATGGGTCCATCCGTCGGGCCAATGAACAAGATAGTGTCTGGTGTAATCGTGGTGAGCAATGTTGGAGCTAATTCCGGTGATATTGGAGCTTGTGTGTACAAGGACGTATCCATCGTGGGAACTGCAGGCTCCGTGACCGTTGCAGAGGCCTGTGGTGTTTGGGTATCCATCGTACTGAGAATTGGCGGTGTGGAGCTGGGTGTTGAGTTTTGGCAAGAAGTAAATAGAACCATCAGGGCGACGATGCCCGACCGGCGCAGGATCGCCCTGGTCCATCTTGAAAATCTGCGGAAGTGTTCTCCAGATGCTCGCATAGTTAAGCGAATCTCTCCAAAATCCCCTCGGTCATCCACCTGGGGTTGGGCTGGTGGTCGGGAAGATGTAAGGAGTAAAGGTGGGGCGTGGCGAGGGAGTGATGGTAGGTGTGGGAGAAACATACCAGCGCAGGGTGGCTGTCGGTGTGCGTGAAGGTGGTATGACCGGCGAAGGTGTGATCATCGCTTCTGGCGGGTACAACTCAAGCATGGCGGGTTGCCAGTCCTCTCCACCAGTAAATACAAATTCATTAAACCTTGCCGCCGGTGAGGAGGCCCTCCAGGTGACGAGTGCCGGTAAGCGCTCCCAGCCATAGGATTGAGCCCGCTCGGTGAAATCGATCCAATATCCTGTAGGGATTGAGGCCTGATATTCTCCACCGTGCTCGTAGATAATGGTATCTCCGTTATAACGGGCAACGAAATCCCAGGGTTGATCATGCAGGGGTATGCCTGCCGATCCATCCTGGTAGAGTGCCTTGATATACACCCGCCAATATGTGCCCCCGGTAGAGTCCTCCCTTACCACTACCAGCCAGTCAGCGTTCATGGGCAGGGTGCTGAGCGCAAATGCGCGTCCAGTATATAGCCAATCATTTCCCATGCCCGGACCCAATGGCGCAGTCAGCGGTACGTAAGCATTTTCAAGGCTGGCTAGAAAATCCCAGCCCGACTCAACCGCGATGCGTTTGCGTAAGGCTTGAAAGCTGTCATCGACCAGATCATGCAGGAAGGGATGCGGGGCATCGACGCCAGTTAATGGCATCAGCTGGTAGCGCCCACCATTATCACCCGGCACGGAGGTGACTGAAGGGAGGTACAAAGGAGTGGGCGTAACCACAGCCGCTTGTTCATATATGGATTGAATGGAGGCGCTCAGTGAGGTATTTCCCCAGCTGAGACCATACACCCCACCGTTCAGCTCAATGGTCGGCAAGGCGAGACCAGGGTAATGAGCTGGATATGCAGTCAGATAAGTGCGGTTGGGAGCCTGGATAATGGTCAAGACAGTCTCCCCATCTGCGCTCCATGCTGGCCAATCACCAGTTCCCAGGTTTTGCCGTTTCGTTGCAGTGGGCGTGCCGGTTGTTTCTACGCTTGATGGCAGCTCCTGGAGGAACAGGCTGTGCATACCATCCTGATCGCCAACCCAAACGAGCGAGCTTCCATCGGGTGCCCAGGCTGGGTGGCTATCTTTGCTGCTTGGGCTTTGACTGATATTTAGAAAACGTTGCTCTTCAGTTTTGTCCAGGTCTGCCAGCCAGATTTCGTTCTCACCAGTTTGGTTGGATACAAAAGCAATTTGCCTGCCTCTGGGTGACCAGACTGGGCTGAAATCAGCCGCAGAGCTGGTCGTCAGCTGAATGGTATCGGTGGGGGTGAGGATGGATTGGATTTTGATGTCCAGGTTGTCATTGTGATACGTCTCGTACACCAGCCATTTATTATCCGGTGACCAGGCAGGTGACGCATCATAGGGTAAAGTGTCTGTCAGCCGTGTGATCCCCCCACTGCTCAGGTTGAGCAAGTAGATATCCCAGTAGCCACTGCGGTTGGAAGCAAATGCCACCGTCTGCCCATCCGGGCTGATAGCGGGAGTGATATCATCCCATGGACCGAAAGTCAGCCGGGTTAACGGCAGAGGCTGACCTGCCCCACTTTCTTCGGGTTGGTAGGCGAACAAATGAGTGTTCCCGCCCTCATCCAAAGCCAGGATGATTAAGCCCTGGTCGAGGGTGAAGGTGCTGATGGGTTGAGGACTGACGGTTGCTGGCTCCGGTGATGGTGTTTCCGAAGGCTGGACAGTGGCTGATGCCGTGGGTTGGAGTGTGTGCGTGAGCGAGGGCGTGATATTGGCGGTGGTGGTTTCTACCACTTTAGTTTCTGTAGCCGGATCTTGACTGATCCCCCACGGCAGGTTGGGGATTTGTAGGATCCGGGATATGCCAAACGTCAGGCCGCCCAGGATGACCAGGTTGATTACTGCGAAAAGCAGTATACCCGATGGAGTAATACGGATTGACCATCCCACCCGGCGAGGCCTGGAACGGGACGGACGGGGTGGTTCAGATGGCTCTGATTGGCTGGTCATCATAGGAGTCTAACCTATTGTAACCGATGCAAGAATTATGCACAGGCGAAACCCTTGCTACTCTTCAAACCCTGTACGGTATAGTTGGAAATAGATACCGGCTTTGGCGAGTAGCTCACTATGCGTGCCCTGTTCGACGATGCGACCGCCCTGGATGACCAGGATTCGATCAGCACTGACCACCGTGGACAGCCGGTGAGCGATCACGAAAGAAGTTCGTCCTTTGAGCAATCTTGCCAGGGCTTGCTGGATGATACGTTCAGTTTGGGTATCGACACTCGAAGTGGCTTCGTCAAGGATCAAGATGCGCGGATCTGCCAGTAATGCGCGTGCAAAAGAGATCAGCTGTCGTTGGCCAACCGAAAGCAATACCCCACCTTCTTCGACCGGGGTATCATATCCTTTTCGCAAGTTGGTAATAAACTCGTGCGCCCCAACCGCTTCCGCTGCTGCCTGGACTTCCTCATCGGTGGCTTCAAGCCGACCAAAGCGGATGTTTTCTGTCACCGAGCCATTGAATAGGAATGGATCCTGCAGCACAATGCCCATCTGCTTGCGCAGGCTCCCTTGGGTCACCTTTCTCAAGTCATAACCGTCAATCCTCACGCGCCCTAATACGGGATCGTGGAAACGGCTGATCAGTTTTACCAGGGTGGATTTTCCCGCTCCCGTCTCGCCCACCAGTGCCACTGTTTCACCAGGCTGAACCTGAAAAGATATGTTTTCCAAAACTGGTGCCGGGTCATCCGAATAGTTGAAATACACATCCTCAAAGCTTACCTCACCCTGGATGGCAGGTAGCTCGATGCCTTGTGGGTCGTCCTCAACCTCCACCTGGGTATCCAATAACCCAAAAATGCGTTCACTGCTCGCCATGGTGGACTGGAAGGAATCATAACGCCGGCTCAGGTCACGGATGGGTTCGAAGAAACGGCTGATATAGAGTATGAATGCCACCAGCACACCGGGCGTGACCTTTGCTCCCAGCACAGCTGCCCCACCCAGCCATACTACCAGCGCCGTCGACAGGCTGCCCAGGAAATCAATAATGGATGGGTAAGCTGCTGCGATGCGAGCGGCTCCCAGGTTGGTATCCAGGTTATTTTTATTAACCGTACCTTTAAAATATTGGTAGTTGATTTCCTGGCGTGAAAAAGCCTGCACCACGCGCACGCCATTGATATTTTCAGCCAGCACCGAATTCACCCAGCTGATCGCTGACCGCACCCGGCGGTAATTCTCACGCGCTTGCTTTCGGAAAGCCATCGTTGCGGTCACCATAATCGGCAGCACCGCAAAGGTGAGCAAGGATAGGCGCAGGTCCATGGCGAGCATAGCCACCACGATGCCCACCAGGACGAACAGGTCGCGGGCGATTGCCAGGACTGCCCAGGTGAGAAATTCGCGCAGAACCCCCACGTCGTTGATTACGCGTGTGATCACGCGCCCCACGCTGTAGCGGCTGAAAAAGCTGAGCGAGAGTTGCTGCAGGTGTTCGAACAGGCATGCCCGTAAATCAAAGATAATCGATTGCCCTATGCGAACCATCAGGTTGACACGGCCATAGGTGGCACCCCACTGGATCAAAGCCAGGACCAGGTAAATAATCACCACATTGCGTAAGGTGGGTAGAGACCCGGCACCCAGTCCTGAATCCAGGGCAACTTTCAGCAGGTATGGGCCAGCTACCGAGGCGCCTGAGCTGAGCAGCATCAATAACGTTGCCAGGAGAACGGACAACCGATAGGGTTTGACGAATTTTAATAAACGCTTGGTGAGATTGGGATCGTACCCTTTGAGGATAATTTCTTCAGGTGCGGAGGTGATGGCTGCCATACGCTATTCCCTGGCCTCTTCCCTCGCCAGGCTTGAGGCTTCGGCTGGAAGGCCTAAAGTTTCCATGGCTTCGTGGAATAATTCCTGGTCGCTCAGCTGTAGGTCGTAGATTTCTCGATAGAGCCCTCCTCGTGCAAGCAACTCAGTGTGGGTACCCTGTTCAACGATCTTTCCCTCATCCATTACCAGGATAAGATCCGCCCGGTGCACGGTGGATAAGCGGTGAGCGATGACGAATGTTGTGCGTCCTACCATTAAATTTATCAGGGCGCGTTGAATCTGGAGCTCGGTTTGAGTATCCACGCTGGAAGTTGAGTCATCCAAGATTAATATACGCGGGTTGAGCAGCAGTGCCCTGGCAATTGCCACGCGCTGTCTCTGGCCGCCTGAAAGCGTGATGCCTCGCTCGCCTACCACCGTATCGTAACCCTCCGGTAATTCCTGTATGAATTCGTGCGCCTGGGCAGCTTTGGCAGCTGCGATAATCTCATCCATGCTGGCGTCTGGTGTGCCATAGGCGATATTTTCGCGGATGGTGCTCGAGAATAATAACGAAGTCTGTAAAACGATGCCAATTTGCCTGCGCAATGAAACCAGGTTCACCTGTCGGACGTCGTATCCATCCACCAATACTGCCCCTTGGGTAACGTCATAGAAGCGTGGGATCAGGTTGACCAGGCTGGTTTTTCCTGAGCCAGTCGTACCGATCAGCGCCACAATCTGGTTGGGTCTGACGGTAAGAGAAATGTTTTGCAGTGCACTGCTGTTCTCACCCTGGTACTGAAAGCTCACGTTGCTGAAATCTACCTGGCCGGAAAGTGTTGGCAGGACCGGCTTATCGGGTTCTGCCTCAATTTCAAGGGGTGTGTCCAGCACGGTGAATGCCCGTTGCGTACCCGCAGCTGCTTCACCGGCCGCGTTGACCAACCAGGTGAGCTGCTGGGCTGGCGCTGAGAGCAAAAGCAAGTAGCTGTTGAACGCTACCAGTTCTCCAATGGTCATGTTGCCGCCCATCACCATCTGCCCCCCAAACCAAAGGATGAGCAATGTTCCAACCGTTACCAGGAATTGGGAGGATGGCATGATTTTTGACCATTCAAAATTCACTTTGATGCGTGAAGTGAATAATATTTTATTTGCACGTTCAAAACGCTTGATCTCATGCGGTTCGCGTGCAAAAGCCCGCACCACCTGCACACCTGAAACATTTTCTTGTAAGCGTGCCGATAAATCTCCCAATGCATTATCCACATCCAGAAAATAATCGCTCACCCGTTTGCCAAAATCCGTGGTGAGTAGCACCAATGGGATCATCGGTAGCAAGGATATAGCTGCCAGGCGTGGGCTGGTGATAAAGAGCAGCACGGTCACGCCCACCAACAGCAAGCCCACCTGGACCAGCTCAACCACGCTTGATCCAGCAAAACGTTCCACCGAACGCACGTCTTCGATTGTACGGCTGATCAGCTGCCCGGTTTGGGCATGGTCGTGATATGAAAACGGAAGATGCTGGATGTGGTTGTACAGGCGGTTGCGCAGGTCATAGCCGATATGCGAGGCGATCCATTCGGTGTTATAGCGCTGAAGGTAGGTGAATATGGCATTCAGCACCCCAATTCCCAGCAAGACCAACGCGGCCTTGATCAAATAACTTACGTTGGATTGTTTTAAACCTACATCAATGACCTGGCGGATGATCTCAGGAATGACCAGGCTGAGACCTGTTAGTGCCAGGAGCAGCACGAGGGAGACCAGGATTTGACGCCAGTAAGGACGAAGATAGACGCGTAAACGAAATAGATGCCGCATAAAGTTGATTTACGTGAGAAGAATTGATGATGTATGGTTGAAAATTAATCCGACCGGTAGCAGTGATTAATGGCTGGAATAACTCGGCTTCAGGTCTCCACGAGCGGGAGGAGAAACGTCGCCTTATGGCGGTCGACAATCAGCGCGTCGGGGAGAGGAATTTCCTCAGTGGACTCACTCGGCTCCGGCATATGTTGGTAATATACCCATGTGTCTACGCTGTATTCGCTGCCTTGTTCAGGTTGGCGTAGATGCATGGTGAATTCCATTTTCGGCAGCATCGTTTCCAGGATGCTGGTATGGGCCACTTCCTTGCCAGCTTTGTCGGTGATGCTCACCCTTATGTTTGGCCGCTTCATAAATGGAGTCAGCTCAATAAAAATTTTTACCCGACCACCATTCGCTTGGGGGGACACTTTTACTTCAAGCAGGCGTACTTCCTCAGGTGGAACTCGAATGATATTGGGATCTTGGAAAAAGATGTCCATTGAACGATAAAGATATAACGTTAGATATTTATCTAATTATAACCGATGCTTTATATTTATAAAGCTCACAATCAAAAATTGCGGACAGAGCCAATCGATCAGACGATTTTCCGGCATTCCATGTAAAAACGCTTCTCGAAGGCTTCTCCCATGGAAAATGTCTTGCGCGGCAGGGCACCATCCAAAATGACCGTCTTGAACAGGTCGCTTTTATCCATCCCCGGCAGGAGAAAGACAATGTTTCCCTCCTGTGCTCCCAGCTTGAACAACGTCTCTTCCCCATGGATATAGTCGATCTTTTCAGCTCCCCCACTTTTCAAGAATTCGTCCAGGAAGGTCTGCAAGGTGCCCACCGGCAGGTTCGATGTAGGGTTGGTCACCTGCACAACTCCATATCCTCGTGATGAGGCAACTCCGATAGTCTGAAGCTTACCACGGGCATCGTCCACCCGATGCACCATCTCGAATTGGTCCTGGCAGGCGCTGAATGAATAACCTTCTTTGAAGTGCTCCTGCATTGCTTCCAGGCAACCCCGTTTGAGGCCAAACAGCACCCGGTGAATGGGTGCAAATTCCAGCCCCTGGTCATGGACATTCTCAATTTCCACCAGCGCATACCTGGATGGGTGGTCCATCCCCACCCGCGACTTGTTCTTTTCCCAGATGGCTTTGGCGGTCGCCAGAGAGTGATTGCCATCCCCCATGGCAAACAGCAGAACCGGTTGCTCCCGGCTAACCCCATACTTGGCTGCAAACGTCGCCGGGTTCGCCAGCTGTTCCAGTGCCTTAATGATGCCAGATTCTATCGATGGTTTATTCACCAGGTAACCATTCAAATGTCCCGAGCCTTCCATCAGCTCGAAATCATACAACTGCTTCAGCTGGGCATTGGATTTTCCCAGCGGTTCAATGACGGTGCGTTCCGGGTCATCGATCAACACCAGGATGTGTGGAAGTTCCAGCCTGGCTCCTTCCCGGATGTGTATGCGTGGGGGAAGTCGTTCAATGATCGTCCCTTCCGTAGCTCTGATCAGCGATTGCGAGCCCTTGTTGTAGTCGTATTGTTCCAGGTCCAACGCCAGCACCAGCCCACGCCGCAATTTTCCGCCCACCCGCCGCTCCACGTACACCATACCGTTATGAGGCATGAGCAGCCCACTCGATAAGTAATCCAGCATCGTTTTCTGAATGCTTCGGATGCGCTCATCTGCGCCTGGGCGCTCGAGGTACACTTCTGGGAAGATCATATGGAGGGTCGAAGGTGCCTCTCCGACGATTTCCTCCACCTTATGCCAGTATTCCGGCTGGGAGGTATATTGGTCGCATGCGATCACTGCCCACCTGGTCAGGTCCACACCCGGCCGCGGCAGGTAGATATCGGGCACCTGGATGGCAATGGCGGGATAATTTTTCATAATGGCTCCTTGTTATGGGATGATATTGAATATTTTACCAGTACCTGCCTCCCTTATTCCACACGCGCGATAAAATGATAGCAGATATCAACAGGTATATCAATCAGTGCTATTATGATGGAACGGGGCATACCACCTGATCGTCTTTAACTATATCTCCGATGAGTGGAGGATGATATGTGGAAAATTAAATCGCTGATCCTCATGTTGTTGCTTTGCCCGGTACTGGCTGGATGTGCACCAGCGACCCCTTCTGGCACCCTGCCGACATCCTCCCAACTCGCCACTCCTATGCCGGTGGTAATCACGCAAGCCCCTACCCCGTCGCCCACATTAACCAGTACACCGGAAGGTACCTGGATCAAGTTGACGCCTGATTCTGGCATCCCTGGTACAGTGGTCCAGGTCACTGGCTATCTGCCCGGTGGCCTGCCGCAAACAGACCTGGCTGCGCAGAACTACACAACCTACGCCTCGATCTGTTGGAATGGCTGCCAGACCGGCTTGAAGCAAGATGGGCTGGATGTGACCTGGTCGCAGACCGAACCGGGCAGTTTCAGCCTGGAGTTTACCGTGCCTCCTATCCCTTGGTTGGCGCTCGATGGGTTCCATACTCTGGAGGCAGGTAATTACTCCGTCGATCTGATCAACCTGGATCCTTCAAAAATTAGCTGCGGTACTCCGGAGAGTTGCCCGGTGACCCCCCTTGCCAGCGCAACCTTTCAGCTGACACAGTCGGCTGCTTACCCTCCCTGTCAGGAACAGTACTGTGGATCGCTTGTCGCCAGTCCTGCCCAGGCTGCCCCTGGTGAGCAAGTCCAGGTAAAAGGATGGGCACCCCTGGTACAGTTGATCGGGACACCTTTTGGGTACAACCTGGTGCTTGAAACGCAGGACAACCCATCCCCTGGCAATGTGATACAGCTGGCTGTACAGCAAAATGAAGTCATACAGCAAGCCATGGACGGCAGTCTGACTGCCTCGTTCCTGGTACCGCAGTATGGAAATGATGGTGCTACACTGAGTCCGGGCAGCTATACCCTGGCGCTCCAGGCTCCTCTGACCAGTGAGAAAAATGCAACCCCTGTCCTGGTGGCACCCACGCCTTTCGAGATCACCGCAGCCCCAGCCTGGTCAGACCTGCCGCACGCTCCCCCAGTGTGGGTTCAACCCTCAGCCGACTTATCAACCTCCTCCACCCTGGCTGCAGACCCATTGAATCCGAACCGCCTTGCCTACTGCGCAGCTGGAGAAATACACTTCAGCCAGGATTCCGGTCAGACGTGGACAGCCATCCAGGTGAAGCCCGACAATCTTCCGACACCGAGCGACCGGCTTGTAGTTGGTGAAGAACAGCCCACTTGCATCTCAGTCACGCTGGATTCATCCCATCCGGATAGTCTCTATGCCGTATTTGATTTAATGGATAAGGAATATGGGGCACCTCCTATTTACTACGTAGGCTATTACACTTCCGACCAGGGAAAAACCTGGCAGCTTGTGCCCGTGCCGGTCATTGATACTTCTCAACCGTTGATAAACGATACCTTTGGGGGGTTTTGGACGGATGGCAAAATCGTGCAGGTGCTTTATTATGGCAAGCCGGATAATGAGAACCAGCCGTTCCCGCTGTTGGCTAAACAGACTGTCGATGGTGGGGTCACCTGGAACGATGCCTCCCTGGTCTGTCCTGCGGCAGGACCATGTATACGCTGGGGAGCTGCCCCGAGCATGATATCAGGCATGGGAGCTGATTTGCCCCAGTCTGCGCTCACCTCTGCTGATGGAGGCAAAACGTGGTCTGATACCGGTCAGTCCATCGAGCTTCGTATGACCGGGCCGCACGAGCTGGTCGCCCTTTCTGCCTTAGACTTGTTCCTCATCTCAGGCACACACCGCTTCCCGCTTCGCTATACGATAGATGGTGGGAAAACTTGGCAGGTAATTTCCCTCCCTGCCCTGCCCGGTAGCCAAAGCGGCACGTACGCCGGTTATCCTGGTTTACAAATGTTGCCCGATGGCAGCTTGCTCGCCATGCGTTCCGATACAGGGCAGTGGATGAGCCTTTTACCAGCCGCCCAGGATTGGTGCCCTGTTGGCCTTAAATCAGAGGATCTCTGGCCTGTACTCTTGCGCTCTACAGGGGATCGGGTTTGGTGGCTATCAATCACCACCATGCAGCCTCAAAGTGCGCCGCAAAGTGAGTTAGTTTGCCAGAAATAAGTTGAGATTATTAGATTTAAGGCTACATCCCGGCCATATATACCAGCCCAACCACTCCCGGACCCGCATGTACGCCGACCACCGGGCTGACCTCGGAACTCACGACCTCAATTGGGTTGAGCTTCGCACTGGCTGCATCCAGCACGTACTTTGCATCTTCTGGGGCGTTGGCATGTAGCGATGAGAGGCGCACCGGCGTCCGTTTACCAATTTGGTCCACTGCCAGCTCGACGATCCGGTCGAGTGATTTCCTGCGCGTGCGCACTCGCTCAATGGCTTCCACCTTGCCGTCGCGCAGCTCAAGGATGGGTTTGAAATTTAACAGGGTCCCCATGAAGCGAGTGGCGCCGCCAATTCGCCCACCCCGGTGGAGAAATTCCAGCGTATCGACGGCAAAAAACACACCTGTGGCCTGGCAGGCTTTCTGCGCCAGCGCCACGCATTCCGCCATGCTGGCTCCCTGCTTGGTCACGCGTGCCACCGTCAGTACATGGAAACCCATTGCCATGGCGGTCGAGTTTGAATCAATGATTTCTATCGGTGCATCATGGGGTAGCATCGACTTTGCTTGCAGGGCCGAGTTCACCGTTCCTGAGAGCTTGGATGAAAGCAGGATGGACAGGATTTGATAATCCTGATCCAACAATTGTTTGTAGATTTCAAGGAAACTGGCGACTGTCACCTGGGTGGTAGACGGCATGATCGTTGCTTTTTTAATCCGGGTATAGAATTCACTGGGGGTGATATTCACCCCATCCTCAAAGGTCTCTTCTCCCCAAATTAAAACCTGTGGGACAACACTGATGTTATACTTTTCTATCATTTCCTTGGGCATGGAACAAGTACTATCAGTTACGAGGGCTATTTTTGCCATTGAGATTTCTCCTTGGCGAGGCAATCGTTAAATTAATCGGGCAGCTGGTTAAGAGAATCCTTACCTAAGTATGGTATAACCCCTTGTTAGGGTCATAGTTGCGTGAGCCCGTGTATCATACCACGATAAACCCACTCTTTTTGCGCTCATGGGCTGATCTCTCTTCATTATTTACTCTTGACCATTCCAAACTTAGGCGCTAAAATGCACTCCTGTGTTTGAGAACCTGACCGAACGCCTGAATAATGTATTCACGCAATTACGCCGCCGGGGAAAACTCTCGGCGGCTGATGTTGATACCGCCATGCGTGAAGTGCGTTTGGCTTTGTTGGAAGCTGACGTCAATTATGGCGTGGTGAAAGACTTCGTCGCTCGCGTGCGGGAACGTTCTGTCGGTGTTGAAGTATCCAAAGCCCTCAACCCTGCGCAGCAGGTGATCAAAATTGTCAACGAGGAATTGATCAATACCCTGGGCACTCCCGAGCGCCTCAACCTGAGCGGTGCGCGGCCTTGCGTGCTCATGCTGGTGGGTCTCCAGGGCTCCGGTAAGACCACCGCCGCAGGCAAGCTGGCGCGGCAGCTCCGCTCCCAGGGAGAACGGGTGTTGCTGGTGGCTGCTGACCCCTACCGTCCGGCTGCGGTAAAACAGCTCGAAACGTTGGGTGAGAAATTGGGCGTCCCGGTCTATTCTGAGGCCGGGGTTAAACCGCCCGACCTGGTTATCCGTGCCCTGGATAAAGCGCAAAAGGGCGGCAATACGGTTCTCATTCTCGACACTGCCGGGCGATCACAGCTGGATGGAGAGTTGATGGATGAGCTGACTGCCATCGGCAATAGAGTCCATCCGGTGGAAACGTTACTGGTGGTAGACTCGATGATTGGCCAGGAAGCGGTGAACATCGCCAAGGGCTTCCGCGAAGCTATCCCGCTTAGCGGTCTGATCCTGACCAAGATGGACGGCGATGCACGCGGTGGTGCCGCCATCTCCATCCGCTCGGTCACCGGTGTACCCATCAAGTACATCGGCACCGGCGAGGCGATGGACGCAATTGAGGTCTATGATCCCGGTCGGCTGGCTTCACGCATCCTGGGCATGGGCGATGTGCTGGGTTTGATTGAAAAAGCCGAGGCTGCTTTTGATGATCAGCAATCTCAGGCCGATGCGGAGCGCTTGCTTTCTGGTGAGTTCTCATTGGAAGATTTTGCCAACCAGCTCAGGCAGGTTCGAAAAATGGGCCCGATCGCGCAGATCTTGGAGATGTTACCCGGCGGTATGGGTCAGTTGGCTCGCCAGATCGACCCCAAGGATGCCGAAAAGCAGCTCAAGATGACCGAGGCCATCATCAGCTCGATGACGGTCAGGGAAAGGCGACGCCCGGATGTGTTGAACGCCAGCCGTCGCCGGCGGATTGCCGGGGGCTCCGGGACTGAGGTCCAGGATGTCAACCGGCTGATTAAGCAGTATCGTGAAGCGCAGAAGATGTTCAAGAACATTAAGAAATCTGGCATGCGTGGTCTACCACGCTTGTTTGGTTGACGGTATGGGAGTTCCCATATCGTCTGGGAAATTATACCGGTGGTCCGCGTCCCTTCCGCGCACCCTTTTATTTCACCGGGAATGTGACCCAGGAAGATTGGCTAAAACTTTACTATAGATCGAAGGAGATTGGTTATAAAATGGTACGCATTCGTTTACGCCGTGTCGGAGCTAAGAAACAGCCCAGTTATCGCATTGTGGCTGCAGATATCGAGCACCCCCGTGATGGGCGCTTTCTGGAGATCCTGGGGTTCTATAATCCCCGCACCAGCCCTGGAACAATCGAGCTGCATGAAGATCGCATCTATGATTGGATCAGCCATGGCGCACAGCCCAGCCAATCGGTTGCCCAGCTGTTTAAAACAGTTGGTTTGATGGAGCGTTTTGAACGCTTCAAGGCTGGAGAGCCAGTTGAGACCCTGATGGCTGAGGCCAAGGCTGCCCAGGATACACGCACGCTAAGCCCTCAAACCACTCAGCGCAAGTAAGCTGTTCCGTTCAATAACTCTGCATGATTCCTGCGCGCTAAACAGGTCTGTTTGGGTCAGGTGAATGTATCGTGAACCCATACAGGCACTCGTTACCGCTCGGAATAAGGAGTGAGTAATGAAAGAGCTCATCGAATTTATTGCCACCTCGTTGGTGGATGACCCCACGCAAGTCAGGGTCTCGCAAGACGCTCATGGTGGGAAGGTTTATCTCAAGCTGAAAGTCGCTAAAGAAGATATGGGCCGCGTCATTGGTCGCCAGGGGAGGGTGGCTAATGCCATGCGCATGCTCCTGAATGTCTCCGCAACCCGCAGCGGCAAGCAAGCTTACCTGGATGTTGTAGACCCTCAATGAGTCCGAAGCGTCAATATTCAGCGCCAGCCAACGCTGCAGGCTCGCCACTGCCCGGCGAGCCTGCATTCTTAGCCGTGGGCAAGCTGCGCCACGCTCATGGCGTGCATGGGGAGATCTTAATGGAGGTCTTCACCGATTTTCCTGAACGCCTCCAGCCTGGTGCAGCTTTGTACCTTGGTCCGGATATCGATTCATTGACCCTGACCAAATGTAGACCAGTCAACGAAGGCTTATTGATGACCTTCGAAGGTTACACCACTCCTGAAGCGGTCGGTCAATTCCGTAACCAGATCCTGTATGTGAAGGCTACCGACCGCCCTCCCCTGCCAGAAGGCGAATATTACCACCACCAGCTGATCAACCTGGACGTCATCACTGACATAGGTGCACCCCTCGGTGTGGTGAATGAGATCCTTGAAACAGGCGCCAGCGATGTGCTCGTTATCCGCCCAGCAACGGGTCCGGATGTGCTCATCCCCATGGTGGATACATTCATCCAAAATGTCGACCTTACCCATCGAACGATTACCGTGCACCTCATCCCTGGAATGCTTGCAGAGGAGTCTTAGCCTTGGTCGACCCACGTATGTATTGGGTGGGCTTCAATATGGTCAAGGGAATTGGACCAGTGCGCTTCAAGGCCTTGCTGGATGTCTTTGGGAGTGCTGAAGCAGCCTGGAACGCCTCCCCTGAAGCCATCGCTGAAATCGGTCTCAGCCGAAAAATCATTGAGTCCTTCCAGCGTGTGCATGCTGGGGTCTCCCTCGAGCTGGTCTGGGAAAAGATTCAGTCCCTGGGGGTGAAGGTACTTACCTGGGATGATGAAGGCTACCCCCGCCACCTCAAAGAGATCGACCAGCCCCCACCGGTGCTCTATATTCGGGGTACCTTTGCACCTGAGGACGAATGGGCAGTTGCCATCGTTGGCACCCGGCGTGTGACTTCCTACGGTCGCCAGGTGGCGGAGGAAGTAGCCACTGCCCTGGCACATAGTGGTGTCACCATCGTCAGCGGGTTAGCCCGCGGGGTAGATTCGATTGCCCATCAGGCTGCCGTCACCGCAGGTGGACGCACTCTGGCAGTGCTGGGCAACGGTGTAGACCTGGTCTATCCCCCCGAGAACCGGCGCATGGCTGCCCAGATTATGGAGCACGGCGCCCTGGTCAGTGATTACGCCATTGGCACCCAGCCGGATGGGGTTAACTTTCCTCCCCGCAACCGCATCATCTCGGGATTGTCGCTTGCGGTAATCATCATTGAAGCCGGAGAGACCTCCGGTGCCTTGATCACGGCTTCCTTTGCCGCTGAACAGGGTCGGGATGTATTTGCCGTCCCTGGCAACATCAATGCTCCGCAGAGCCAGGGAACCAATCGCCTGATCCGCGATGGCGCCCAGCCCTTGCTCAACCCGCAAGATGTGCTCGAGGCCTTGAACCTGACCATGGTCACGGAACATCGCCTCGTACGGGTAGCCCTGCCCTCAGACCCGGTTGAATCACGGCTTTATAAGCTGCTCTCCCAGGAACCGATGCACGTGGATGAGCTGCGTGCCCAGGCGAATATGCCCATCGAGACTGTTTCGGCCACTCTGGCGATGATGGAATTAAAGGGTATGGTGCGCCAGGTGGGCGGGATGAATTACATCGCGGTGAGAGAAAAGCCTGCAACTTATGATGCCTAAGAATATTGGTAGGTAAGCTTAGTCAGATTGTTTACTTCTATAATCGTTGGTTAGAGAACCAGGAGGTTTACTTTGGAAGCATATTGTGTAAAATGTCGCACGAAACGCGAGATCACAGACCCCAAGCCGGTCTATACGAAAAATGGTACGCCGGCCACACGCGGTATCTGCCCTGAATGCGGGACCACGCTTTTTCGCATGGGCAACACCCCCGCCCATGCAGGCATGATCGCCCCCAAGAAGGGTGACAACCGCAAGGGCAAGCTGGTCATTGTCGAAAGCCCTGCCAAAGCCCGCACGGTGGGCCGATTTTTGGGCAAGGGCTACACCGTTAAAGCCTCGGTCGGTCACGTGCGTGACCTGCTGCATTCGCAGCTTTCGGTGGATGTCGAGCATGATTTTGCTCCCAAGTATCGCGTCCCTAATGAGAAAAAGCCGGTGGTCAAGGAAATCACGGCCCTGGCTAAGGAAGCTGCCGAGATCTATCTGGCCACCGACCCCGACCGTGAGGGTGAAGCCATTGCCTGGCACTTGCTTGAATCGGCCAAGATCGAGCAAAAGCGTACCCAGCGGGTAGTGTTCCATGAGATCACCGAGCCCGCCATCGCGGATGCCTTCGCCCACCCGCGCGGGATCGATATGGACTTGGTGGATGCCCAGCAGGCACGCCGCATCCTGGACCGTTTGGTAGGCTACAACCTGAGCCCGCTCCTGTGGCGCAAGGTACGCAGCCGCCTGTCGGCTGGTCGCGTCCAATCCGTCGCATTGCGCCTGGTGGTGGAGCGCGAGCGCGAGATCGACGCGTTCAACCCGGTCGAATACTGGTCGATCGCGGCCGAGCTGCGCCCAGAGAAGGTCAAGGAAACATTCATCGCCAAGCTGGCAAAGATGGATGGAGAAGACCCTGTTTTGGGGAACCAAGCCACCGTCCAGCCTATTTTGGAGGATATGGAAGCCTCCGCTTACGCCATCTCGAAGATCAAACGCGGTGAGCGCCGCCGAAAACCGTCTGCGCCCTTTACCACCAGCACCATGCAGCAGGAGGCCTCCCGCAAGCTGGGCTATACCGCCCGCCGCACCATGGCGCTCGCCCAGCAGCTGTATGAAGGCATCGACCTGGGTGAAGGTGCCGTGGGTTTGATCACCTACATGCGTACCGACTCGACCAACGTGGCCGAGTCTGCCCAGACTGAAGCACGTGAGTTCATCAGCGCCCGCTATGGTGAAAAGTTCCTGCCGCCCGAGCCTCCCAAATACCTGGCGAAAGCCAAGGGCGCCCAGGAAGCCCATGAGGCGGTCCGACCGACCTCGGTCTTGCGACAGCCCGAGGGCATCAAGGAATTCCTCAACCGCGACCAGTTCCGCCTGTACCAGCTGGTGTGGCAGCGTTTCGTAGCCTCCCAGATGGAATCGGCGATATTCGACACCCTCTCGGTGGAAGTCACCGGCAAATCCAAGCAGCATGAGTACCTGCTGCGCGCGTCGGGTTCCACGGTCCAGTTCATCGGCTTCCTGGTGGTTTACGAAGAAGCCAAGGATGAAGACCAGGTTACCGAAGAAGACGAGGAAAATGCCCGCATCCCGGCCGGTATCCTGGAAGGGCAAGCGCAAAAGTTGGTGCGTCTGATCCCCGAGCAGCATTTTACCCAGCCTCCACCCCGCTACACCGAGGCCACCTTGGTGCGCACCCTGGAAGAATACGGCATCGGCCGTCCTTCCACCTATGCGCCCATCTTGAGCACCATCCAGCAGCGCGGGTACGTGGTGCGGGATCAGAAACGCCTCAGCCCCACCGAAACCGGCATCCTGGTCAACGACCTGATCTGCGAACACTTCCCAGGGGTGGTGGATTATGGGTTTACCGCCAAAATGGAGCTCGATCTGGACCTGATCGCTGAAGGCAAGCAGGATTGGGTTAAATCAATTCGTGAGTTCTGGGGACCCTTTGCTGAACAGGTTGCCCAGGCTGAGCTCAAGATGCCCGAGCTGAACATGGGCCCCGAACCGATCGGGCGCATGTGCCCGGAATGCGGCAAAGAGCTGGTCATCCGCTATGGCAGGTATGGCAAGTTCATCAGCTGCAGCGGTTTCCCCGACTGCCGCCACACCGAAGCCTGGCTGGAAAAGATCGGCGTGACCTGCCCCAAGGATGGTGGTGATATCGTGTCGCGCAAGACCCGCAAGGGGCGCACATTCTACGGCTGCGCCAATTATCCCAATTGTGATTTCACCTCCTGGAAGCTGCCCCTGGCGCACCCCTGCCCCGAGTGCGGCGGGATGCTGGTGGTGGCGAATAAGAACCAGGCGCAGTGCCTGGCTTGCGAAACTGTGTTCCCGCTCGACCAGGTGACCGTTGAAGAAGCGGCCGAAGTGGGGAAGTAATAAGCCACTTGGTAGGGGCGAAGCACCCGACATACAGGATGCTTCGCCCTTACATAAATACGTAGAGACGCCCCGCCGGGGCGTCTCTGTTTATACCTTCCAGGTTATGGTAAACATGCCATTTCAATTGCCTGTAGGGGCGACCCGCCTATTGGAAAAAGAGATCATGAATAGTCGCAATTCAACAGATCGAGCGTTGAAAGGTAATCGTGATGGGTCGCCCCTACCGCGGTGGCTATTGATAATATTAATAATAAGTAGAGTAGCGGCGACCCGCCTATTGGTAAAAGAGGTCATGGATGGTCATGAACCTGCGGATAATATTTATCAGCCGTGGTAGGGACGCAGGGGAGGAATTTGAACATGTTTCATACGGAATTTCTCCCCTGCGCCCTTACATAGTCTCGAGGGGTGCTATGATGGGTCGCCCATACCGCGGTGGCTGCTCAAATAAGTGCAAATAAACAATCGCCTTATTTACACTTTCGATATAAAATAAATCACGTCTTGTTTGTAGATTCTGTAAGCATAGAATCCTGCGAATTTATCAAAATTTCCCCTGGAGGCCAACTGCGTATCACCTGGGCATGCTGGCGATTATTCCCAAACCTTTCGCTCTTACGATCGGGTAGCCAGCCTGGTGACCGGACAGCGGCGCAATCGCATCTATCGAACCGATGAGATTCTCAAGCTGCTTGAATCAGGAAGTGGGTAGGGATTAGATGCCTAAACTAATGAATCTTAACCAACGTTGCATGATGATCATGCTTTGTGGAATCTTATTCTTTGCATTGGCCACCGGGTGTAAAAATGGGAAAAGTAACTCCACACGCACAATTGTTGTTTCTACAACGGCTAAAGCGAACTTACTGACTCCATCAAATACTATACCTCCCATTCTT
Organism: uncultured Chloroflexia bacterium; assembly: GCA_963809805.1. Lineage (GTDB taxonomy): Bacteria > Chloroflexota > Anaerolineae > Anaerolineales > UBA4823 > FEB-25. The sequence goes on from CAWELB010000007.1 coordinate 208,955, forward strand.
ACGCCTGTCATTTCGACAACCGCACCAAAAACCATAACGATAACATCATCATCCGAACATTTATTCACCGAGACGACAATAACTCCTTCTTCCATCGGAACAACGCGTCCTATACCTACCGGCTTTCCTCTGAATTTCGCTGCATTGCCTGAGATTAATGGAATTCTATATCTTGGTAACCCATCTACCGGAACATACAATAAGGTCGATTTCATCCGTAAAAAGACTTGGTTGGGGGCATTTAATCCACAATGTACTATTTTCTTCGATGGAGAGCATGTCTTTTGTGATAGCAGTCCTAATGATTATATTTTGGATTTGGTAGTAAAAAAATATGTGCAATTGCCTGAGGGTCACTGGTTTATCACTCCATCTGAAAAATTACTATATAACGGCTCCACAGATCAGGAGGGACTTACCTCTACGACAATATGGCGAGTGGAAGATGGTTCTCAACAAGAGATCCCATCTATTGGCGAATTTGGATGGAATAGCTTTCCGCAGCTTTCAGATGACGGTAAATATTTTCTCGGCGTAGGGTCTAATATTCCTAACTCTCCAAACTCACTAAACCAGATTGCACTTTTCGATACAACCGAACTCAAAACTCAAATCGTTTATCAAAATGAAACTCCATGGCCTACAGATGATGTCGCCTGGGCGAACAATGAGGAGAAGGTCGCTATAGGTGGTGAAGATGAGACGATTACCAACGAAATCGGCTCATGTCCCAATTATGTCCTTGTCTACGATGTGGTGGCACAGAAAACGCAAATAGTAATGCATCTGCCGGATAAAAAATGCTTCGATATGTTTTTGTTACATGGGACGCCTTATGTAGGTCCAAATAATAACATTTGGTCTCCCAATAATCAGTACATTGCGTTGTTGATCCAACAACAAGACATATGTATCATCGAGGTTGATACAGGGAATTATGAATGTCATACATCCGATGTTTCATGGGGAACTGTAAGGAATATTGCCTGGTCACCCGATTCGGAATGGATTGCCTATAACACATCGGAAAATCATGTAATACTATTCTCCATGAAAAATGAGCAATTTACTGATTTTGGTGATATGGGAAATCTCAATGTTGGATGGCTAGTCTGGACAACGGTTACAGAGTAGACAGCCAAAACAGAAGTCTGAGATGTTGGTATATTAGATAGGCGCAGGGGTTGAATGCGACACATATAGATGAAATCCCCACCCTGCGCCGCTACGATGGCCTTTAGGTAAGGGCGAAGCATCCGGCTTGGGTGGATGCTTCGCCCCTACACGATGTCCCAACGTAATACCATGACGGGTCGACCCTACCGCGCTGGCTGGGCAACGCTCTCCTTCATTTTGCTTCGCACGAAGATGAAGCTACCCAAGACAAACCCGACTGTTTCGATGAGTGAGATGGCATAACTGGCGATCCCACCTGTGGATGACAGGAGGAACAGGATTGGCCGTCCAATTCCACCCACCAACCCGGCGACTACGAACGACCAGCTGGCGATTTCTTTCTGCTGCTTGCTTATGCCCAGCCGATCGACCAAAAAACCGAAGAAGAAATTTACAAACGCCAGGAATACACCGTACGCATGCAGTACTTTCCAGGTCTGGTATTGGCTCCCGGTCAGCATGGAGCCTCCAAATAAATCCACGGTCAATGGGGCACCCACGGCAACACCCAGGACCAGAAATAACGCCATGCCAAAGACAATATTCTTCCTGCCTGTATCTACACCTGCGAAAATTCTATTCATCGTAATCTCCCTTCTTTTTTTGTGTTTGAAATTTTTTATTCAGAAATCATTTCCCGAACCTTTGTGGCTACCTGCTCGGCAATGTGCTTGCAGCTGGTGATGCAGCCACCTTCGATGTAATTACTCACCCCTTGCGGGTCAGAAAAATCACAGCCTGTGACTTCCTGGCATTGGGTGCTGCCAAATTCCCTGGCAAACCACTTCGACAGCTTGTACCCGCGGTTCATGCTGAGGTTGAACTTGTTGATCTTCTCATCGAAAGCATTCCCATCCACGGTCATGATGGCCAACAGCCGGATCACCCGCAGGGGGTTGTTTTCGATCTCACCGCTTCTCAGGCCGATCGCCATCACGCCGGCGGTAAAGGCACTGCATGTGCGTCCCAGGAATAACGTCCCACCGATGAAGGCTGAGGCAGCATCCAGGAGCTCCTGGTTTTCTTGCGGGGTATAACCGAGATGGCTGAGCACAGCCTGGGCGCAGTGGAACTTATTCTCGACCATGTGTGCGTACAACCTGGAGTAACCGGCTCTCTTATCTGCTGGTATGGGATCATGCTGGTGACCATTTTGGGCAGCCATGAAAAGCCCTGGAGATCGCAGGACGGGCGGGATGCAGTGGCGTGGGAAACGGTCGTTCCCGCGGATTTCCTTGCATTGCAGGGTATGCTGGCAACCAAGAAAGTTCTGGCAGAGTGCATGCCCCTTGTCGAAGATCACCGGCAGGCCGCGGTCCACCTGGCGCAGGCCGAATTGAGTCCCCAGCAGCACCAAAGGTGAAGTCACTGCGCCGCATTCGTGGCCCGTATTTCCGATACCCCCCGGCATCCCGGCGCTGAGCTTCACCAACCATTCCTTCTCGGTGGCTGAGATATCCAGAATAGATTGCATCACGGTGGGGGCGCAGTGGCCCTTCCGGAAAAGGTTGGAGAGCGCATAAGGGTAATATTTCCAACCCGGTGCAGCCTGATTATTTGAGGTTATTTTTTGGTTTTCCATAGCATCTCTCCCGGTCCTTCAAATGGTTAATTCCTGTCTATTTGTTTTTTCTTTCGATTCTGATCCAGCTGATGCTGTCAGGCTTTTAGCCAGCAACCCATAGTGCATCACAAATCCCAGCACAACTCCCCAGGTCAAATGCAACACAAAGGATCCAGCGAACCACAGCACCGTCTCAGCTGCCGGCATTTTCAATAGAATGGGCATTGTCGTAAGAATGAGCTGGCTAAGAACCTCAGCATAAAGAACCGCGCATACTACGTTCTTCTTCAGGGTTATCCCTTGTAGAGCACCGACCTGGCTTACGGCTATGCCATACATGGCACTGAGCACCGGACCTAGCAGATGGTACGTAACCATACCCAGCAAGACGCTTCCTGATAGCTTTATTCCCAGGAGGGAAAAGAAACGTGCGACGGTGATCCCGATGGTCGAGTAACAAGTACCCGAAGGCAATCCAAGGGCTGATAAGCCTGCCATTTGGACCAGATCCATGCCTATCGTTCCAGCAAGGCCTCCAATAAGGCCCCATTCCATTCCTCTTACAAGAGTTGTGGAGGTGTTCTGTCCCTTTGCCAGTAAATTACCATCCAGTAAATTACGCTTGGGTTTTTTCACCATGGTCGATCCTCCGATTTTTAACCTTGTGTTACGATAGATTGATTAAGGCTGGGATGGTTTCCGTAGTGGTCCGTGGAGAGGAAACCATCCCACCAACCGGTCTAGCGAGCGCGTTCTCTGGTCAGCGCGGGCGCGAGCACGATCAGGCCCAGCACGATCAGTAAAATCGCAAAGACGGGCAGCTCGAACGGCAGGCTTACGAGAGCACCCATCAGCTCCAATCCGCCCCAGACCAAGGCCAGGATGCCGATGGTGGTTGAAAAACCGTTGACCGGTACACCACTCAGCCGCCGGGCGATATTCGCACCAATCAAGATCAGACCGATGCCAAGCGCCCCAACGCCTTTTGGCAGGGAAGGGACCAGCGCTGTGATGCCCCACCAGATAAATAGGGCTCCCCATGCAATTGCTTCGAAATTAAGGTTTACTTTTTGTGTGCTGTTCATTTTGTCTCCTCATTTTTGATATTTTTTTCATTGACTGATATTAAGGTCAGGTTCAGGCGGGCCAGCTTGTTCAACGTTCCCATGAGCGCTGACTGGTCTACAATGTATCCCGATAGGATCATCTCTCCATCGTCCAGCCGCTCAATGGTGAGGCCTTCGAACCAATCCGCCCAGACGTCGGATAATTGACCTTTTACACGGATTTCAAAATTGTTCCCTTTACAACCGGAGCAGTTCAACCCGGTTTGCGTGTCTGGCGACATATTCGAGCGCAGTGTTTTTTCTTTTTTTGAGGCCAATGAAGTCCCTCCAATCATCATAAAAAGTTCAGTGTCTATACTTTACCGGTTTCGGGTCTGGTGGTCATCATCTGAAAGTTGTATTGGGGGTTGTATTCTTGGGGAGTGAAGTGGCTCCCTTAATATTTGTGTAAATTTTTTCATTAACAGTGGTATATAATAAATAGGCACTGGTAAGTGCCCCATCCATGCAAACATCCTTGCTTTCTACCAAGCTGTACGTCCCACTCTCCCGCGAGACGCTGGTGGCACGCCCCCGGCTGACGGCGATCCTGTCACATGCCTTAAACAAAGCTTTTACATTAGTGTCGGCACCCGCGGGTTACGGCAAAACCACCCTGGTAAGCAGCTGGCTGCGTGGAACGGATATTCCCAGCGCCTGGCTGTCTTTGGAGGAAAGCGATAACGACGTTGTTCGCTTTATGCAGTACCTGCTGACTACCCTCCAACCGGTGGCTACGGGCGTGAATTTGGACTTGTTGGATTTGGTGGAAGGTATCCACCCCGCCTCGCTCCAGGCGGTAATGAATCTCCTGATCAACGCGATTGCCAAACAAAACTACCAAATTGTGCTCGTTTTGGATGATTTTCACCTCATCCAGGACCAGCTCATCCTGGATATCGTGGGCTTTCTGCTTGACCATATCCCGGCTCAACAAATGCACCTGGTGCTTATCACCCGTACGGACCCGCCACTACCGCTTTCCCGTCTGCGGGCGCGCAACCAGATGGTGGAGATACGGGCTGAACAGTTACGCTTTACCCTGGGTGAGGTGGCTGCTTTTATCAATGGAGTGATGGGTTTCAGCCTATCCGCTGACGATCTCTCAGCCATGGACGCGCGCACTGAAGGCTGGATCGCCGGTTTACAGCTGGCTGTGCTCTCCATGCAAGGCTGCCAGGATTTGCCCGGTTTTATCACCACCTTCAGTGGAAGCCATCACTATATCGTCGATTATCTGGCCGACGAAGTGCTGAAACGCCAGGACGTGCCGACGCGCACATTTTTATTGCAAACCTCCATCCTTTCACGCATGTGCGCCTCGCTTTGCGACAGCCTGGTGAAATTCAAGACCGATCAGCACGGGTTGGACGGACAAAATATGCTGGAAACCCTGGAAATTAAGAACTTGTTCATCATTCCACTGGACGAAGAACGACGCTGGTACCGCTATCATCACTTGTTCGCCGACGCGCTAAACCGGCGCCTGGAACACCAGCATCCGGAATTGCTATCCGGTCTCTATCACCGGGCGTCTCAATGGTATGAGAAAAATGGGCTGATCGGAGAAGCTATTCAATGCGCCCTCAGCGCAGGTGATCAGGAACGCGTTGCTCAATTGGTTGAGCAGAATGGCTGCTACCTGCTGATGAGCGGCGAGGTATTAACTTTGCTTAAATGGTTGGAAACCATTGAACCTTATTTTTCAACCCATCCCTGGTTGGCAATCCATAAAGGCTGGTCGCTTACCATCGCCGGGCGTATGGAGCAGGCAGAACAAGCTTTCCAGATTGCTGAAAGAATGGTTTCAGTGCTGGAACCCACCCCGGAAGTCAATATGATGGTAGGTACCATCTCAGCCGGCCGGGCCTATTGGGCAGATATACAGGGGAACGTCACCGAGACAGCCAGGTTGGCTCAACAAGCGTTGGATTTAGTACCCGATACGGATCCGTTGTCACAGAGTATACGTAGTGTGGCGACCGGCGTCTTAGCGAAAACCATATTTGTGAGTGGTGATCTGGACGGTGCCAGGCGGATTTATGACCAGGCAGTGGAAATCGGTAAGATGGCGAATAACGTTGAAATGATCATCAACACCCATGGTGATATTTGTGACGTATTACTGGAACAAGGAAAGCTCAGGCAAGCAGAGCGATTGTTATTGGAAACCTTACCGATGACGGTGCGTGTGGATGGGCAAAGACTGCCTTTATCGGCTCGGGTTTATTCCGGCTTGAGCAAAGTGTATTTTGAGTGGAACCAACTTGATCAGGCGAAGCATTTTGCGCATCAATGCCTGGAGGTGAGCGAACAGTGGGGGAATATTGAGCAACAATGCAACGGGATCATTATTTCAGCGAAGTTGGAACTGGCGAATGGCAACCCGGATAAAGCGCAAGCGTTGATGTGCGTCGCTGACCAATTAAACCGGGATAACCGCTTATACTCCTGGAATTCAGCCTGGATTGAAGCTTCCCTGGACTGCTTTTGGTTAGCACAAGGCAGCAGAGACAGGGTAGCACAACGCATTGATGCCAGCGGGATCAACCCCAATGACGAAATCACCTATCTGCATGAGAGCAGATACATAACCCTGCTGCGCTGGCAGCTGGCATGCGGAGAGTATGAGGCCGCCCTTGGATTGGCAAAACGCATACTTCCAAAAGCAAAAGGTGAGCACCGTATGCTACGGGTTGTTGAGCTGCTGGTACTTCAATCGTTGGCTTACCAGGGGATGAAAAACATAAATGCGGCGGTCAGTACTCTGGCAACGGCTGTATCACTTGCCCAACCCGAAGGGTATAAGCGTGTTTTTATTGATGAAGGCGAGCGCCTGGTAAAGCTGCTGTACCTGGTGAAATCAAACCAGGACTCGACCGGCTATACCCACGATCTATTGAAAGCCTTCAGTCCGCTGATAAGCCCGGCACCTGTGCCAGCCCAACTCCTGATCGAGCCGCTGAGCGGGCGAGAAATCGAGGTACTGAGGCTGATCGAAACTGGATTGTCCAACCAGGCGATAGCCGGGAAGCTGTTTATATCGATCACCACCGTGAAACGGCATATCAGCAATATCTATTCCAAGCTTGATGTGGAAACCCGCACCCAGGCAGTGGCACGGGCGAAAGAGCTGGGATTTTTCAACGGATGAACTCCCGATGAGGGGGTTGGAGGAAATAAAATGATCCATCCTGAAGTTGAACAAGCGGTTGCCTTTTACAAACAGGGGTACACCTGTGCGCAGTCCATCCTGGCAAGCTTCGCAGGGCGCTACAATCTTCCGCAAAACCTGGCGTTCAGGATCGGCGAGCCCTTCGGGGCAGGGACCAGCTGTACCAGCGATATGTGCGGATCGGTGACCGGAGCCATCATGGTGCTCGGTTTGCAATATGGATCTGCCCATAGCGATGATGAAGCTGCCCGTTATTACACATACCAACGCGTCAATGAGCTGATCCAGCGGTTTAAAAATATCCGCGGCTCGATCCAGTGCACTGACTTGCTCGGATACAACTTAAGCAATCCCCTCCAGCTCCAAACGGTATGGGAGAAAGGGCTGTTTACACAACTGTGTCCTGACCTGGTGCGAGATGCTGCTCAGATCCTGGTGGAGATGCTTGAGACAGCCATCCCCATGAATCCAAAGTAACCATAAAATCCTGCTGCGGGATAAAAGGACCTCTCGCACCATTTTTTTACTGGAAGGTATACAAGCAGCCGGTTGATATCTCCCACCATGGAATCTGTAAAAAACTTCATTCCTGGGGGCTGCCAAAAGACCTGGAAGGATTCGAAATCCTTATTGAGGACCTGATGAAAAAAGAAAAATATCCAATCTTGGAATTTGATGAAGCGAAAGTAGCAAAGATTGAGCCATCCTTTTCCCATAAAAAAACTGAAGGATATGAATATTGTGTGATCACTTTTTTTCGTGAAGTCCTTGAAACCATGGAAAAGAAGGGCTTGATAAAGGTAGTCAAATTATTGAATTGTGAGACGGTGGATATTCCAATTTATGAAATGGAGTACATGGGAAAAAAGGTTCATTTATCCTTAGGATATGTAGGTGCAGCCGGATCGGCTGCTTTCCTGGAAGAGTTAATCGCCTTAGGTTTCGATAAATTTATCGTTTGCGGTGGCGCGGGTGTGCTGAGAAAAGATATTGCTGTGGGGCATCTGATTATTCCAATTTCAGCCATACGAGATGAAGGTGTTTCGTATCATTATCTCGCACCAGCCAGAGAAATTGAATGCAACCCTGAAGTCGTTGGAAAGATCGAAGAAGAATTCAATAAATACAAAATCGAGTATATAAAAGCAAAAACCTGGACGACCGATTCGTTTTATAGGGAGACACAGGAAAAGATAGAATTGAGGAAATCGGAGGGCTGCGTGACGGTGGAGATGGAAGCGGCAGCTTTTTTTGCCGTGGCCAGGTTCAGGAATGTAAAATTGGGTCAGATATTATACGGTGGAGATGATCTGAGTGCCGTGGCGTGGGATAGTAGAAAATGGCATAATCGAGCTGAAATTCGGGAGAATCTTGTTGATATTTCCATCAGAATTTGTTTATCGATGGGATGAGGCGCCATCTGATGATTACGAGAAATAAGGAGTAGGGGCGACCCGGCCTCTGGATGACGAGATCAGGGATGGCATTCGTAACAAGGCACAGATGTTGAAGGACAGCCATGATGGGTCGCCCCTACGCGATATGTCTACTTAAATACGTAGAGACGTCCCAACGGGGCGTCTCTACCATGATGACCCACCTGCATTCCCACGTCCCCGCCAGTGGCGATGTTCCCGCTAACGTACGTGAAAGAATGGGTGAAATAACCTTGCGACAGTATCATCATAATATAAGCCTGTCCTCTAAACAGTCTGTTAAAGATTAATAAAAAGGGCAAAATTTAGGAGTTTCCGCCCTTATTCAGCTTAATCACCCATATTTTTTAAGCCGATAATGGATGGCGCGGTAAAACTGATCACCCAGCTATATTGGTCAGTATGTAGTTGCTGGGGAGCTTTTTTTGCCATCAACCTGGCATGCCTCTTGCAACATGAATATTCAATGTTCCAGGACGGTTGCCTTTTTTTTAAGTATCGTCTAAAATTGGATTGATGTCCGTCACAAGCTCGCTTTATATAAGCCAGATCTTTTACCATCAGAATCTTTGGCTCGGAGATAAAAGATGAATCAAATCCGTGAATATCTTAAACGACCGCTGGTCATCGGGATCCTTTGTTTTGTGGTAGGGCTGGTCATTGGCCTGTTCGTGCTTGGTTGGTGGCTGTGGCCGGTCGAATGGATCGATGCTTCACCAGCTCAGCTGCATCCTGATTATCAGGTGATGTGGCTGCAAATGGCAATCAGATCTTATAGTGATACCGGCGATAATTCTAAAGCGAAATTGGCATATGATGCTCTCGGTAAATCTGCAGCGGATACTCTGGCAAAGGTTAGGTCAAATCCAGGGAATATCGACCCGAACCTGATCTCACAATTTGCGCTTGCAGTTTCCGCTACTGCTCAAGTGCCCTCGGTAACCCAAACTACCCCATCCACCGAGGTCACCCCAACTGCAACCAGCACGAAATCCGGAAGATCTAACCTGACCACTTTGCTGATTGTGATGTGTTTGGTCACGCTGGTGGTTGGGGCAGGAATCTTTGTCTACTTCTTCCTGCAGAGTCGCAAACGGACAGCCGGGATCGCCCCCACTACGCAGATGCCTGTTACGGAAGTGGAAACCCCTGCTGAGTGGACGAATTATCCGGCTGCAACCGAGCAAGCACCCATGGTTCAATTTATGGCTTCCTACAAGGCTGGGGATGACTTATTCGACGACTCCTTCAGCGTCGATTCGCCCTCGGGTGAATTCCTGGGTGAGTGTGGGGTTGGAATCTCTGAAACCATTGGCGTAGGTGTGCCCAAGAAGGTGACTGCTTTTGAAGTCTGGTTGTTCGATAAGAACGATATTCAAACTGTGACCAAGGTACTGATGAGCGCCCACGCCTTCAGTGACCCGACCATCCGCCAGAAGCTGGAAGCCAAGGGTGAGCCCTTCCAGGCCGTTTCGGGCGGGCAGACCATCCTCGAGACTGCCACCCTCAAGCTGGTGGCGCGGGTGGTAGACATGGCTTATGGGCAAGGAGCACTACCCGAAAACAGTTACTTCGACTCGCTGGTACTCGAGCTGGCTATCTGGCAGAAGCAATAAACCTTATCCCACTTAAATCAAGAGTGGATCGGCAGCTGCCAATCCACTCTTTTCTTTAATCACTCTATCTTGAGGATTTTGAGCTTGATCTCGCCGCCCGGGGTGATGGCGGTGACTTCGTCACCTAAATGTTTTCCAATCAGCGCCTGCCCGATCGGAGATTCGTTAGAGATTTTGCCATTACGCGGGTCGGCTTCGGTCGCCCCCACCAGGTAGTAGGTCTCAGCCGGGTCGTCCGCTTCCTGGACGGTGACGCGTGACCCCACCTGGACGGTATCAGTTTGCACATCGCTGGCATCGATGATACTGGCGTTATTCAGGATATGCTCCAACTCCTGGATCCTACCCTCCATGAATCCCTGGTCTTCCTTGGCTTTGGTGTAATCGGCATTTTCCGACAGGTCGCCCATCTGGATGGCAGAGCGCAGGCGTTTAGCCATTTCTTCCCGCTTTGGGCCTTTCAGCTCCTTCAGCTCCGCTTGCAGCCTGGCTGCTCCTTCTGAAGTTAAGTAGATTTCCTGTTCCATAATTCATCCAATCAAGGTTTCATTACCGGGTCGAAAAGCTTTTGATATTCTTCCACTGCAAAGCGGTCGGTCATACCAGCGATGTAATCGCAGATCGTGCGTTCCGGGCCGCGCTCCTTAGCCCATTCCTGTACGTGGTTGGGCAATATGGCTGGCTCCTGTACATAGGCTCTGAACAGGTCGCTGATGATCCGTTCCGCCTTAACCGCCATACGCACCACCCGGTGGTGACGGTACAGGTTGGTATAAAGAAAATCCTTTAGCTGGCGGTTCCGGCTGGTCATTTCTTCACTGAAACATACCACGTTATAAGGCAGGCTCTGCAGCTCCAACACGCTGCGCACGCCGCTATCGCGCAGGTTTTTGTCGGTCGCATGGATCAGGTCACTCACTTCCATGTCGATCAGGTTGCGGATGATGCGATGGCGCGACAGGTCATCCAGGATCTGCCCATGCCAGCCGACGCTTTCCACCAGGATTTCCCATAAAGTGATGCCTTCAACCATGCTGGTGTTGATCATCCCCGAGCGCAGGCCATCGTCCAGGTCATGCGCAGTATAGGACAATTCATCCGCGGCGTTGGTAATTTGGGCTTCCAGGTGCCCGCGTAAATCCGCATCGTAGGCGCGTGCATCGGCAATATCATATTCCGATTCATGTTTGACGATGCCCTCACGCACTTCCCAGGTGAGATTGAGACCGGGGAAATCTTGGTAGCGCTGCTCGAGCTGGGTCACGATGCGCAGGGACTGCTTGTTGTGGTCGAACCCGCCGTGGTCTTTCATTAACCGCGCCAGGGTTGACTCGCCGTTATGCCCGAAGGGCGGGTGACCCATATCATGCGCCAGACAGATGGCTTCGGTCAGCTCAGGGTTGGCACCCAGGGCGCGTGCAATCGTGCGCCCAATCTGGGAGACCTCCAAGGTATGCGTCAGCCGCGTGCGGTAGTAATCCCCTTCATAGTTGATAAAAACCTGGGTCTTGTATTCAAGGCGGCGAAAGGCAGTGGTATGCAGGATGCGGTCGCGGTCACGCTGGAAAGCGGTGCGGTATTCCGGCTCTTCCTCCGGGTAACAGCGCCCTTTGGAGTTCTTGCTGCGGATGCCATACGGTGCCAGGCTTTGTTCTTCAATGGTTTCGAGTTCTTTGCGTGTGAAGTACATGCTCTTCCCTTTGGTATGGACTTTTCAGGTTTGATTTATCCGAAACATATTATAACCGCTCAGGCTGGATAGTCTGCCACCCTAGTGATGGTGGATCAGGGTACCCAGCTCTTCCCCGAGCAATGCACGGCGCAGGTTTCCCGGCTGCTCGCCTGAGAAGATAGATGCCCTGAGGGTGGGAAGGATGGCGACCAGGTTCACGATCTGGCGCACTTTGTCCGCCATCCCGCCGGTCACATCGATAGCTGCCGAGCCTTTCAGCCCCACTTCTACATGCGAGAAGCTGGCCGGGGTGATCTCAGGGAACAGGCTGGTGTTCGTGGGGAAGTCTACCCACACGCCGGGTTGCAGTCCTGCAAAAAGCAGCCGGCCGGGTTCTAACTTACCCGCCAGATACAAAAACAGCTCTTCCGTGGAGAGTATGGTTCCACCCAACTGGCGATCGAATACCACGTCGCCGTAGATCACTGGCAACAGCCCCTTCTCGAGCGCGGCGAGTAAAGGCTCCAGCTCCCAGGAAGCAACCTTGCCGCCTTGTGTTGTAACTGCCGCTGAGGCCGGCAGTGCGAGTGCCGGAAGGTTAGCTTTTTCTAAAGCTTGCATCACCAGGTGGTTCAATTCTGCTGCCTGGCGCCAGACTTCGATGAATCCAAGCCATTCCTGGCTTGATTTCACCCCCAGACGGGTATGATATTGGCTGGCGGGGACGTGCCCGAATGAGCCGGAGCCATGCCCGAGCAAAAATTTCAGATTTGGGTCTTGAGCCCTAGCTTCGGCGATTTCGTGCGCCAGACGTTGCAGTACTTCAAGCCGGGGAGTGTGCGGCTGGTCCTTCGCCGTGATGAGCGAGCCGCCCAATTTGAGGAAGACGGGTTTGTGGTTCATGTCTTGGGAATTTCCGTGACGATCGTGCGCACAGCCCCGGCGTGTTCAACCGCGGCTGCCACTTGGCTGACTGTATTGGAATTAACCAAGGCGATCATATTGCCTCCCCGCCCGGCACCCGATAGCTTGGCACCCAGCGCACCCGCCGATCGGGCTGCCTGGATCAAGCGTTCCAATTCCGGAGACGAGACCCCCATCTGGCTGAGCAATGCCTGGTTTTCGTCCATCAGGGGTCCAAGCTTTTCCACCTGCGTATGCTCAATCGATTGTCGCGCCGCGGCTGTAATTTCTCCGGCAGCGTCGAATAATGCCTCGTATTTTGCCTTCTCGGTTTCCCAGGCCTTATGGACCTCATTCACCACGCTGGAGGTGGGGCTTTGAACCCCGGTGTCGCCAATCACAATGCTGAAGGGCTGCTTCACCCGCAGGATCTCGATCGACCTGCCTTTGACAAAATATACCGGCCTGGCATAAGTGATCACGGTATTATCAATCCCCGAGGGAGTGCCGTGATGAATGATCTCCACCTCGTAGGCAAGCTGCGAGACCTGTTCATCGCTCAATGGGTGCCCCAAGGAAGCCGAAAACGCCCGCAGGATTGCCACCGATACCGCGGCACCCGAGCCCATTCCACCTGCGATCGGTATGTTGGATGTAATTTTGATGGTACATGCTGGGATATGGTTTAGTTTTAAAGCTGTCCCTGCTTTAAGGATCACGGCTGCCAGGGGGTGATTTTCTGGCAGGTCATATAAAGAGCTTTCCAACCCAATGTCCGGTGCCTGGAATTTCACCAAACCGGGGAAACTGCGCGGGTCTACAGTCACGATCGCCTTCGCCCGTACCTGCAGTACCGGGACTGCGATTGCCGGGCGCCCATAAACGACGGCGTGTTCGCCGAATAAGATCACTTTTCCAGGAGCAGAGGCAGAGAAGGCGGGCATTGCGTTTCACCCTACCAGAAGACTATCTAAACGGGCACCAGGTAGAATATGACCAGCACGGCCAGGATCCACAAAACGATGGTCACCTGGAGCGGTCGATCGGATAAGAGCACCTCTTCCGGCTCACCTCCATAATGCTTCACCTGGAGCAGGTAGAGATAGCGGAAGATGCCATAGATCACAAAAGGTATGGTCAGCATCATCAGGTCGTTCGCCGGCATGTTGGGCGCAGAAAACGTATACAAGCTGTAGGTGATGATCGCACTACCGGAGACGATCAGAATAAGCTGGTCGAGCAGAGGCAGGGTATACTGACCCAGTGACCTGCGATGCGAATTTGCGTCTTCAGCCAGCAAGCTGAGCTCCGAACGCCGCTTGCCAATCCCAAGGTAGAGTGCCAGGAAAGTGGTGAAGACGTACAGCCATGGAGAAAAGCGATGCACAGTGATCAAGGATACGCCTGCCCCCACGCGCAGGACATAAAAACTAGCCAGGATCATCACGTCCATGATGGGTGCGTGTTTGAGCCAGGCTGAGTAAGCCAGGTTGAGCACCAGGTATGCCAATCCGATCAGTGCGAAGGTGAGGGATAACACGGACGCAACCATGAAAATGATCACGCAAAGCACGATGCCTGCTTTGCGGGCGGTGGAGATTTTCAACGCACCAGACGCCAAGGGGCGATGACTTTTTAATGGGTGCACCCGGTCAGCTTCCAAATCCACCAGATCATTGATGATGTAAATGAGGCTGGATAGCAAACAAAATAGCACGAATCCCAGGATAATGCGACCCAGCGCAGGCCAGTTGGTGAGCTGCTTGTCGAAGATCAATGGGATGAACAGCAGCCCGTTTTTTACCCAATGTCGAGGGCGCATGGTCTTAAGGAGGGGGATGAACCCGGTATTGGACATAGGCTTATCATATTAGTTTACCTGAGAATCGTCAATTTTCAAAACAGAATCTCGAGTAAGATATGCATATGAGAAAGACCCGCCTGGATTTATTGTTGGTGGAACGCGGCCTGGCAGACAGCCGGACGCTGGCCCAACGCCTGGTGATGGCCGGGCAGGTGCGCGTGAATGGCGAGGTGATACTCAGGGTGGCAGCCAACCTTCCTGCAGATGTGCACCTGGAAGTTGAGCAGAAGCCGCGTTTCGTCTCGCGTGGGGGTGAGAAGCTTGAGGCAGCCTTGCAAGCTTTTAACCTGGACGTCCGCGGTTGTGTTTGCGCGGATGTAGGTGCCTCCACGGGGGGCTTTACCGATTGCCTGCTGCAACACAATGCCGCCCGGGTCTACTCGATTGATGTCGGTCAGGGCGTCTTGGATTGGAAGCTGCGCCAGGATGAGCGTGTCGTGGTCATGGAAAAGACCAATGCGCGCTTTCTTGAAAGCCTGCCAGAGCCAGTGAGTGTTATTACCATGGATGTCGCCTTTATTTCGATAAAGGTCATGCTGCCGGTGGTTATGCAGTGGTTATCCGGCGGGTCTGATAGTGGGCAGGGTGCAAAGGGGTCGATCATCGCCCTGGTCAAGCCTCAATTCGAAGCCGGTCGCCAGCTTGTGGGTAGGAATAAAGGCGTCATCCGGGATCCCCTTGTCCATCGCCAGGTGCTGCTGGATGTGCTGGGTTTCGCCCGCCAACTAGGATATAGGGTGCGTGGGTTGATCCGTTCACCCCTGACCGGCCCCAAGGGCAATGTGGAATTCCTGACCTGGCTGGAGCCTTCCACAGAGCAGGGTGAGTCAATTGAGGATTTGGTCGATGCAGTAGCTCCACCACCCACTGAATGAGGGTGGAACCGGTGGCTCTATCTAACGGCAGGTAAAATCGGTTATACTATGCCGCGTCAATGACCTCGGAACACATTCGTAACTTTTGCATCATCGCCCATATTGATCACGGTAAGTCTACCCTGGCAGACCGTTTGCTTCACCTCACCGGTACTGTCCCTGACCGTGATACCACGGAGCAGATCCTGGATAGCATGGAGCTTGAGCGTGAAAAGGGTGTCACGATCAAAGCCTCGGCGGTGCGCATGAGCTACACGGCCAAAAATGGGGGTAAATACGAGCTAAACCTGATTGATACTCCCGGGCATGTGGATTTTGGATACGAAGTCAGCCGCGCCCTGGAAGCCTGCGAAGGAGCGCTGCTGGTGGTGGATGCCAGCCAGGGGATCGAAGCCCAAACGCTGGCCAACCTGTATAGTGCCCTGGAAGCCGACCTGGAAATCATCCCCATCATCAATAAGATCGATCTGCCTTCCGCCCGCCCGGATGAGGTGGCGCAGGATATCAGCAGCCTGCTTGGCACGCCTCCGGATGAGATCATCCGCATCTCTGCCAAGGAAGGCACCAATATTGAGGCCGTACTGGAAGTGATCGTTCATGACGTGCCGCCCCCTAAAGGTGATGAAACTGCCCCCTTGCGGGCGCTGATCTTTGACTCACATTATGACGCTTATAAAGGGGTCGTGGCATACGTCCGGCTGATGGATGGCAGGATCGATCACACCGATACCCTGCACCTGATGGCAACCGGTTTCGATGTCAAGCCGGTTGAGATTGGTATCTTTGCCCCCGACCTGCGTCCGGTTCAAGACCTGGAGGCTGGTGAAGTGGGTTATATTGCCACCGGTCTGAAGACCGTGCACGAGTGCCGGGTGGGTGATACGATCACGAATACTGCCCGCCCAGCTGAAGCCCCGCTGCCGGGGTACCGTAAAGCCAAGCCCATGGTTTTCGCAGGGATATATCCCGTGGAAGGTGAAGATTACGCCAACCTGAAGGAAGCGCTGGAAAAACTGCAGCTAAATGATGCCTCGCTGATCTTCGAGCCTGAAACTTCGCAGGCGCTGAACTTTGGATTCAGGTGCGGCTTCCTGGGCATGTTTCACATGGAGATCATCCAGGAACGCCTGGAACGCGAGTATGACCTTGACATCATCGTCACCTCGCCCTCCGTCGAGTATGAGGTGGTGCTGCATACCGGTGAGACCATCCTGATCGACTCACCCGCCGACCTGCCGGATGAGATGCTGATCGAACAAATCCGTGAGCCGTGGATGAACATCGAGATTTTCAGTCCCACCGAGTTCTACGGGACCATCATGGAGATGACCAAGAAAAATCGCGGGGTCTTCGTCTCGCAGGATTACCCCGCCCCCAACCGGGTTCAACTCAATTTCCAGATCCCTCTCTCTGAGCTGATCATCGATTTCTTCGACCTGTTGAAGTCGCGCACGCGCGGGTACGCCTCGCTGGACTATCAATTTGCCGAATATCGACAGGATGACCTGGTCAAGCTGGAGATACTTGTCAATGAAGAACCGGTGGATGCCCTGTCGACCATCGTCCACCGCAATGATGCCTATCACAAAGGGCAGGCGGTGATCACCAAGCTCAAAGAGCTGATTCCCCGCCAGCTGTTCCTTGTGCCCATTCAAGCCTACGCGGCTGGGCGGGTCATCTCACGTGCCAATATTAAACCCATCCGCAAGGATGTGCTGGCCAAGTGCTACGGTGGTGATATTTCCCGCAAGAAGAAACTGTTGGAAAAGCAAAAGCGCGGCAAGAAGCGCATGAAGATGGTCGGGAATGTTGAAATCCCCCAGGAGGCTTTTCTAGCCGTATTACGCATCGGGGAGGAATAAGATCGCGATTTCTTCCGCCAGGAATAATTGGAAACGCATCCTGCCAGGCCTGCTCGTCAGCCTGGCAGCCTTGGTTGCGGTTTATTTGCTGCTGGATAAGCAAAAGTTCGTTCAGGCAATTCAGCAGGCAGATCTCCGATTCCTGCTGGCGGGCATCCTGTCTGAGGTCCTGTGGCTGCTCGTGCGAGGCTTCGTCTGGCGCACGTTGCTGCAGAACAAAGCCTCGTATGGTGATACGTTTATTTCCATCAATGAGGGCTACCTGCTTAATAATATCCTGCCATTCCGGCTGGGCGAGCTGGGGCGGGCATTCCTGCTCGGTCGAAAGGCACGCTTGGATTTCTGGCAGGTGATTCCCTCCATCCTGATTGAACGCCTCCTTGACCTGGCAATTGCTGCCGGAATACTTTTATGCACGCTTCCCTTTGTGATTGGCGTCACCTGGGCGAAACAAGCTGCCATTATTATTGGCATCATCGTCCTCATCGGTTTGATCGCCATTTATATAATAGCCAGGAACCGGACGTGGGTGCTCAGCTGGATTGATAAGGCAGGAGAGCGTTGGAGCCTGGTAAAAAAACTGGCAGGACGGCGGGTGGCGGCTATCTTTGATGGTCTGGGGATCATCACGGATGGGAAGCTCTTCTTACGGGCTTTGGGTTGGGAAGCACTAAATTGGCTGGTCAGCTTCCTCCAATATTACCTGGTGATGCGGGCTTTTTTTGTGGCACCCAACCTGCTGTGGGTGCTGTTCGCGCTGGGTGTTGGGGCTTTGGGGATCGCGGCACCCTCTTCGCCTGGAGCGATTGGAGTATTTGAAGCCTCCATCCTTGTTGCATTGCTGGCATTCGGGTTGGATGCTTCATCTGCGACTGCGTTCGCTTTATCGGTCCATTTCACTGCTTACATCATCACTGGTCTCATCGGAGGTTATGGTCTGTATAAAGATGGCGAATCTCTATCCAGCCTGTATACACGTCTCGGAAAGATGAAATCGGAAGAGCAGCCAACCAGCCAGGATAGCTGAAACTTTTGCCTGGCTTTGGGCGTCCTTGGTATTGACATGCGGATATTGACCACCCTCACTTATTATCGGCCTCATTACTCCGGGTTAACCATCTACGCTGAGCGGCTGGCGCGCGCCCTGGTGGAACGTGGTCATCAGGTGACTGTATTGACCTCACGCTATGATCCCCACCTGCCAGCCCGCGAATCGCGCGATGGAGTTCAGGTCATTCGTCCGTATGTGCTGATGCGAGTCAGCAAAGGTGTGCTCATGCCGGGCATGTTCTATTCGGCCTGGGTGAATATCCGCCGGGCGGATATCGTCCACCTGCACCTGCCTCAGCTGGATGCCGCTTACATAGCCCTGATTTGCCGCCTATTAAATAAACCGCTGGTCCTGACTTATCATTGTGACTTGCTGTTACCCCGGGGGTTTATCCACTCGATTGCCAACCAGGTTTCCCACCTGGCGAATAGTATTTCATTGGGATTAGCTGATCAGGTGGTGGTTAACACGATGGATTATGCTGAAGAATCCAGCATTTTGCGCCGCTACCTGCCCAAAATTTGCGCCATCCCCACCCCGGTTGAGCTGGTCTCAGCGACCCAGGCGGATGTGGAGCGATTGAGGCAAAAAGCCCGGCTGCAGCCCGGGCAGCGCATCATCGGGATGGCGGGTAGACTGGCAGCCGAGAAAGGTGCGGAATATCTGGTGGAGGCGATGCCGTATATTTTGCAAAAGCATCCATCTGCGCGTGTGCTGCACGTAGGTCAGTTTGAAAACGTGATGGGTGAGGAAGAATACGCCAACAAGCTCAAGCCGATGATCCAAGCGCTGGGTGATCGCTGGACCTTCCTGGGTATTTTACCGCCCGGGGAATGGACCGCTTTTTTCAAGCAATGTGATGTGACCACCTTGCCCAGCATCAACAGCACAGAGTCATTTGGCATTGTGCAGGTGGAGTCGATGGCCTGCGGCACGCCGGTGGTCGCTTCGGATATGCCGGGTGTGCGCCAGCCAGTTTTGATGACCGGTATGGGTCGCCTGGCACCTCCCGCCGACCCACATGCGCTGGCAGAGGCGATCAATGCTGTGCTTGACCAACCTGATCAGTTCAAGGGAGATGTAGATGATGTGATCCGGCGCTTTTCATCCCAGCACATCGCCGAAGAGTATGAAGCTGTTTTTAAGCAGCTGACCAAAGCTGGAAAATCAGGCGAGTAAACTGACTCGAGCAATTGCCTGTAACCTGGTGCTTACTTGCCTAAGCGCCTAATTACTAATTGCCTAATTACTAATTACCTAATCCCTAATACCTTTATTTATGAGCACCCCTAAAGACTTCCTCTGGCTGAACCTGCGTGACTTGCCTTATTTCCGTGCCATGCTGAGAGCAGTGGAAGCCCAGTTTTATCAGGAGTTCGAGCTGCCGGCGCCCACGCTCGACCTGGGCTGTGGCGACGGCCATTTTGCCACGATTGCCTTCGAGCGCAAGCTGGACGTGGGGTTGGACCCCTGGGCTGGTCCCATCCACCAGGCTGCCAGAGCAGGCGGGTATCGCTGGCTGGTGCAGGCCGATGGCGGGAAAATGCCATTCCCGGGCGATCACTTCGCCAGCGCGCTCAGCAACTCGGTCCTGGAACACATCCTCCAGGTGCAGACGGTGCTGGCTGATCTCAGGCGGGTGCTTCTACCAGGAGCGCCCTTCCTGTTCTGTGTGCCCAATCCGCGCTATCTCAGCGAGCTTTCCGTCCCGAATTTCTTCAGCAGGATTGGGCTGGCGGGAGCGGGCCGGGCATATACCGGCTGGTTCCAGCGCATGTCACGCGTCGAGCATGCGGTCTGGCCGGATGTATGGCAGAACTGGTTGGACGAAGCCGGGTTCCGCCTGGAGAAGTGGTGGCACTATTTTTCACCTCAAGCCATGCGCATGCTGGAATGGGGTCATTATTTCGGCGCCCCCACCCTGTTGCCGCATGCCATCAGCAAGCATTGGATTGTGGCACCCTGGAGATGGAATTTATTCCTGACCGAACGGCTGGTGAAGCGGCATACGATAGCGCAGCCTGACCCTGAAGGGACATTCACCTTCTATGTCGCCAGGAGCATCTGAGCCGTCATGAAACCCTCCGATTCCACCCCTCATCCCTTCAACCAGGATTACTTTTCAACCGGTCCGTATGCGCAGGTGAACTTTGCCCGCTACAGCCAGTATTGGTGGTCGAACCGCTATTATGCTTTGTTAGCCCAACGATATGGTCCGCCGGGCGGGAGAGTGCTGGAACTGGGCTGCGGGATGGGGCACCTGCTCAGCTGGCTAGCGCGGCGCTACCACGTGTTCGGTAGTGATATCAACCCATGGGCTTTAGCCCAGGCGAAGCGCAACGTGCCAGAGGGGCAGTTTGTGCTGCTTTCAGCTGATGATATCTGCGCCTTTCCGGAGGCAACCTTCGAGGTCGTGATTGCCAAGCATGTGGTGGAGCATTTGAGCCACCCGGAACAAGCGATATCTGAGATGAGTCGTGTTATGAAGCCTGCCGGACTGCTCATCCTGTCCACTCCCAATCTTAGTTCGCCTATGCGCATACGAAAAAAGGAAAACTGGATCGGTTACAAGGACCCCACCCACATCAACCTGAAACCCCCCGAGCAGTGGCTGGCATCCCTGCGCCTGAATGGGCTGCTGCCGCGCAAGGTTTTCTCAGATGGGTTTTGGGATGCGCCATATTTTCCGACTATCCCCACTGCCCTGCAAAAGCTGTTCTTCGGCCTGCCTGGGGGCTTGCAAGCTATTCTTGGATGGAGTATTATTCCTCTCCGTATGGGTGAGAGCCTGATTGTCCTGGCGGAGAAAGCATGAATCGTGAGCCAACGGTTCTGGATTTTGTCAAGTCCCTCTTGCGAGGGAAGCTATTGGCGATTCCCACGCTCCAGGAAACACCTGCTGTACCTCAACCGGTCATGGAAGGCCTTCCGGAGCAGCACGAGACCGTCGAGCAAGGCCCTGTTCCCGCTCAGGAAGCCCCTGAACCATCTTCCCGGGTTAAATTTCCATGGCGCTCCTTGCTGGCACTTGGGGTTGCCCTTGTCGCCCAGCTCACCCTGCTGCCGCGTCCCAACCGCAGCTGGATCCTGGGTGTGATTCTCTATATTTTGGCGGCGGGTGGGCTGGTTTATGCCTCCTGGAGAAGCGAGTGGGTCCCGGCTGATCTGCCTGAAGCCGAAGACCACCCGGAGGATTACCGCGTGCGCTCCAGGTGGCTGTATATCAGCCTGCCGCTCGCCCTGGTGGCTTTCCTCACCCTGGGAGGCAACCGCTTCACCTCCCTGAACGTTGGCCTGTGGGTCCTGGCGATCATTTTCACCTTGCTGGCTTTTTGGCAGGGTAAGCTCCCCTTCGGTAGTTGGTGGAAGTGGTTGAAAGAACACCTGCTCCTGCCCTGGAAGGTGTCTATATCTGCCTGGGCCGTGCTGGTATTGGCAGTTGTGGTTCTGGTGGTTTTCTTCCGCACCTACCGCATTACCCAGGTGCCCCCCGAGATGGTCAGCGACCATGCGGAGAAACTGCTGGATGTGTGGGATGTCTTGCACGGTCAGACGAGCATCTTCTTCCCACGCAACACCGGGCGTGAAGCCATTCAGATGTACCTGACGGCCGGCATCATCCAACTCTTCCATACCGGCTACACCTTCTTGAGCCTGAAGATTGGCACGATCCTGGCAGGGTTACTCACCTTGCCATTCATCTACCTGCTCGGCAAGGAGCTGGGCAACCGCAGGGTGGGATTGTTAGCCTTGTTGTTCGCCGGGATTGGCTATTGGCCGAATGTCATCTCGCGCATAGGGCTGCGTTTTCCGCTCTACCCATTGTTCGTCGCCCCCGCGCTGTATTATCTGATCCGCGGCTTGCGCACCTCCAGGCGCAACGATTTTATCCTGTCTGGTCTGGCGCTGGGGATCGGTCTGCATGGATATACCCCCATCCGCATCCTGCCACTCGTCATCCTGGTGGCGGTGGGTTTATATTTACTGCACCCTCAAGCCCGGGGTAAGCGCGTACAGGTGATTTCAGGATTGCTGGTTCTGGTACTGATCTCGCTGATCGTGTTCCTGCCCTTGTTGCGATTTGCGCTTGAATATCCCACCATTTTCGATTTTCGAGCATTCTCGCGCCTGGGCACCACGGAGCGCCCCCTACCCGGCCCGGCGATCGTGGTATTTTTACAGAATTTATGGAACGCCTCCACCATGTACTTCTGGTCGGATGGGAATATCTGGGTCCATTCGGTCACCGGCAGCCCAGCGCTGGATATTGTTTCCGCCGCGCTGTACTTCCTGGGCGTATGCTTATTAGTGATCCGCTATATCCGGCGGCGCACCTGGCAGGACCTGTTCCTGCTGCTATCGGTACCCCTGCTGATGCTGCCATCCATCCTCTCTCTGGCGTTTCCGGATGAGAACCCGGCTTTGAACCGGGCAGCTGGGGCGCTGGTGCCGGTATTTGTGATCGTCGCCATTGCCTTGGATGGGCTGTTGTCTGCCGTGGAGAAGCAGAACCCTTCCAAATCCGGTTCCAGGCTTGCCTGGGGATTGTCGCTCGTGCTGATTTTCATTTCTGCTTTGGCAAATTATGACCTGGTGTTCTCCCAATACCAGCGTGCATATGAGCTTTCTTCCTGGAACACATCTGAGATGGGAAAAGTAATCCACGATTTTGGTGACATGTACGGGGGCACGAATAACGCCTATGTGGTCCCGTACGCCTATTGGGTGGATACCCGCCTAGTTGGGATGATTGCAGGCAACCCAACCCGCGATTTTGCCATCCCGACCGATCAAATTTCAGAAACCTTGAATTTCCCCCAGCCCAAGATGTTCCTGGTAAAACCTGAAGACGAGGCCGATCTCAACCTGTTACGCCAATTATTCCCCCAGGGTACGGTTTCGAATTACAAATCCAGGGTTGGCAAGGATTTCTATATCTACATGGTTCCAGAAGTTTCATCCATTCCTGGCGGCATCCCCGCCTCAGGTGATTTGCCTTCACCCTGAGGCTAATTCTATTCGAGTGAAGAGACCATTTATTTATGTAGCACTTATAAATATGCGAAATAATCATTATGACTGATAGTATGCCAGACAACCTCCCCCAGCCTGCCCCAAAGAAGAAGATTCGCTGGGTGACTCCTTTGATTTACGATGTCCTGCTGGTCTTTATCCTTTTCATCGGGGCATTTTTCCGTTTCATCGGCATCCAATGGGGTGACTACCAGTATCTCCACCCGGATGAACGCTTCCTGATCTCGGTTGGAGCCGACATGCAGCTGATCAGTGCTCCCCCTGAAGCCCTTGGTACACCACCCAACACGGTGAACAACCCCTGGAGGGTAAGCCCCACGTACACCTACCCCGATTGCAAGGATTGGGGGGGTTATTTCGATGCTTCCTGCTCACCGCTCAACCCCAATAACCGCGGCCATTCGTTTTACGTCTATGGTACCCTGCCCATGTTCGTCACCCGCTACGTGGTGCAGTGGATCTACGGCCATACTGGCTACAATGAAATGACCGACGTCGGGAGAGTACTCTCGGCCTTCATAGATCTACTCTCGGTGATCCTGGTGTACGCCATTGGCTCACGGGCCTTCAAGAAGCCGGTGGGTTTGCTGGCGGCCGCTTTTGCCGCCTTCACCGTGTTGAATATCCAGCAATCCCATTTCTTCACCATGGATACTTTCTCTAACTTCTTCACCTTGCTGGCGATCTATTACGCCGTCAGGGTGAGCCTGGTGAAGGATAAGCCCGAGACCGCCCTAGCGGATAGTGTAGACAACCCTGAGGTTGCCTCTACAGGGGAAGATGAAAGCGGTCAGTCTCAAACCAACCCCTCCCGCCTGGTCGCCCTCATCAAACACCCCTACTTTGCTCTCTCCATCGCCTTCGGGGTTGCCTTGGGAATGGCCGTCTCATCCAAGCTGAATTCCGCCCCGGTGGCTTTCGTGCTGCCGGTGGCGTTTGGTGTGATTATCTGGCGCAGGCCGCCCCAGGAACGCTCGCGTTGGCTGATGAACGCCATGCTCTACCTTGGCACGGCGGCTTTCGTCAGCATCCTGGTCTTCCGCATCTTGCAGCCGTATGCTTTTTTGGGGCCCGGCTTCTTTGGAGTACGACCCAACCCGCAATGGGTGGCAAATATCAAGGAACAGCGCAGTCAGGCGGCTGGTGATATCGATTTCCCGCCCTCCTTGCAGTGGGCACGCCGACCCATCTGGTTCTCCGCCCAAAACATGGTCGAATGGGGCCTGGGCATCCCCCTCGGGGTCCTGGCATTCGCCGGCTTCCTGTGGGCGGGCTGGCGCATGCTCAAAGGCGATTGGCCGCGGCATGTGGTTCTATGGTTGTGGGGCGGGTTCTACTTCGTCTGGCAGTCAACCATGTTCAACCCAACCATGCGCTACCAGATGCCCACCTACCCCATCCTGGCGATCTATGCCGCCTGGGGACTAGCGGAGCTATGGAATTTGCGCAGCAGGAAGAGCAAACCCAGAAGCGAGCAAGGAAACGACCAGGAAAAAGAGCCTCACTCATCACCAGTGAGATGGGCACGTCCGGCAGCGCTAATCGCCGGCAGTCTGGTGCTCATCACCACCTTCGCCTGGGCACTCGCCTTCAGCCTGATCTATGCCCGTCCCATCACGCGTGTAGCCGCCTCCGACTGGATTTACCAGAATATCCCCGGACCGATCAACCTGCCCATCCAGACCGCTGATGGCAGCGATAACCAGCTGCTTCCGGTTCCCTATGGCAGCACCATTCAACCCGGCTTGCCATACACGACGAGCTTCACAGCCCATACCAGTGGGACATTGAATGAAGTCTATTTAGCGCATGCGGCCGATACCAGTGGAGCGCATCCTGCCATACTGCTCATGTCACTTTCCACCGCAACCGGCAGCGGTCAGCCATTGGCTACCTCCATATTGACCGTTACACCTGCCTTGCCCGGTGCCTCGTCCAATCAGGCGAAGACATTAAATATCGATCCACCCGTCAGTGTGGAGGCCGGACAGGCTTATACCCTGGAGCTGGCGTTCAGCGAACAGGATCGCCTGCTTGACCTGTGCGGCCCGCTGCAGCTGACCTTGCAGACCTCCGTTCAGCTGATCACGCAGACCATACCAGGCCCGAACCCCTGCCAGCTGCGCTCAGACTCACCCTATTCCATTACCTTTACTCCCCAGGAGAGCGGGATACTGCAGGCTATCACCCTGAGCCGGCTGGTAGACCAGACCCCCGTCTCCGGCTCACAAACATTGGTGCTTTCCATTACTCCTCCCGGAGATAACCAGGTTGGAGCAGCTGCCAGTCTCACCGCAAACCTGACCCCTGGACCTACTGGTCTCGGTGCAGGCTATATGATGACCCTCGACCGCCCGCTCACCCTGGATCAAGGCCAATCTTACATCCTATCCATCGCGTTGACCTCTGGCAGCGGAGTGGTCACTGTCAGTGGATCGGCCGTAGCCAATGAAGGTGATTGGGATGATGGTTTGCCCTTGCGCGTGGGCGGCTATGATGCCTTCAGCGGGATCTATCAGCCCGGCTTGAATTTTAATATGTACACCGATGATAACCCCGACAAACTGGAGCATTTCATCGATGTATACGACCAGTCTGAGTACCTGTTTATCAGCTCCAACCGGCAGTGGGGTTCCTTGCCCCGCATTCCCGAGCGTTTTCCGATGTCCAGTCTGCATTACCGCCACTTGTTGGGCTGCCCGGATGATAAAACCATTGCCTGGTGCTACAGCGTCGCCCAACCAGGCATGTTCCAGGGAGACCTGGGTTTCGAGCTGGTGGCAGTTTTCCAATCGGATCCGAGCCTCGGTCCATTGCGCATCAATGACCAGTTCGCCGAGGAGGCCTTCACGGTTTATGAACACCCCAAGGTGCTCGTTTTTCGCAAGACGGAGGCTTATTCCTCTTCCCACGACCGCCAGGTGCTGAGCCAGGCGAATTTTAGCGAAATCGTGAAGGTCACTCCCAAGAAAGCCGCTTATCACCCTGCCAACATCGAATTGCCCGAGGTGAGTGAAGCTGCCCAGACCGCGGGGGGCACCTGGTCAGAGTTATTTAACCCCCAGGCTTTGCAAAACCGCTACCAGGTCGTCGGGGTCATCTTATGGTATCTGAGCGTAAGCCTGCTCGGTCTGCTGGTATATCCGCTCCTGCGCATAGCGCTGCCTGGCCTGCACGATCATGGCTACCCGATCGCTCGCATAGCCGGGATGTTGATCCTGGCTTACCTCACCTGGATGGCGGGAAGCGTCAATATCCCCTTCAGCCGGCTCACCATCAGCATCGTGATCCTCATCATGGCTGCAGTGGGTGCTTACCTGGCATACCGCCAGCGGGATGCGCTGCTCCAGGAATTCCGTGACAACCGCAAATACTTCATGATCGTCGAAGGTCTGGTGCTGGCTTTCTTCCTGGTTTTTCTGTTCATCCGCCTGGGTAACCCCGACCTGTGGCACCCGTACAAGGGCGGAGAAAAGCCGATGGATTTCTCCTACTTCAATGCCGTGTTGAAGAGCACCACCTTCCCGCCCTATGACCCCTGGCACGCCGGTGGGTACATGAATTATTACTATTGGGGGTATGTTTTCGTGGGTGTACTGGTCAAGTGGCTGGGCATCGTGCCCGCCTTTGCTTATAACCTCATCCTCCCCACCCTGTTCAGTATGATCGGCATGGGAGCTTTCTGCATCGGTTATAACCTTAGCCATCTGGGTCGAAAAAATGGTGAGCGGCAAAAGGATGACCCCCCACTGGAGGCGGAACAATTACCCGCAAATGAGCAACAATATCCACCGGCTGAGGAACGCGCCCCTCCCGCCTCCACCAACCGGCCTTATCTGATCGGCATCGCCTCGGCATTGGGGATGGTGGTGTTGGGTAACCTGGGCACGCTGCGTATGATCCTGAAGGGTTGGGAATCCCTGGGTGTACCCGGTGGGCTCACCGACAGCACCGGCTTCTTCACCCGCCTGGCGGGCTTGCCGGTTGGGTTGTGGAATGCTTTGTTCCACGGCGCCCAGATGCCCTACGCCCTGGCGGATTGGTATTGGCTGCCCAGCCGGGCAATCCCTGCACCGGGCGGCGATATTCTGCCGATCACCGAATTCCCCATGTTCACCTTCCTGTACGCGGACATGCACGCCCACATGATCGCCATGGTGATTGCCATGCTGGCACTCACCTGGGCTGTGGCAGTGCTGTTGGGAAAAGCCCGCTGGCAGAGCGTGGGTGCGGGTGCGGCCAGCATCATCCTGGGTGGGCTGGCGATTGGTGCGCTCTACCCCACCAATCTATCCGATATTTATACCTATCTGCCCATCGGGATGCTGGTTTTGGGGTATGCTTTATTCAGGTATGGAAATGTCAGAGCGCTTTACCTGGTTCCCCAAAATCTCGTCCACGCTAAAACGCCTGGCTTTAGCCGGGTTGGGGATGCTGCTGCTGGCGGTGGTCGCCTATGGCTTGTACCTGCCGTACCGGCTGTGGTATGCCCAGCCTTATAGCTCGGTCATCCCCTGGACGGGCACGCATACTCCCTTCTGGTCTTACTTCACCCATTGGGGATTGTTCCTCTTCCTGATCGTCTCCTGGATGGTGTGGGAAACCCGCGAGTGGATGGCGAGCACACCCCTGGTTTCTCTGCGCAAGCTCGAAAAATACAGCGGTCTGATCCTTGCCTTCGGGGTAATCCTGTTCCTGCTCTGCCTGCTTTTAAGCGTCAAGATACCCGGGATCGAGAATATGAGCCTGCTGAGGAAATTACCCATCGGCAGAGGCGCGAACATGGCCTGGTTCATCCTGCCTCTGGCAGCCTGGGCGGGCGTCCTGCTGCTGCGCCCGGGGATGCCCGACCTCAAGCGCCTGGTCTTGTTCTGGGTGGGCACCGGGCTCTTGATCACCATGATGGTAGAAGTGGTAGTGGTGCAGGGTGATATCGGGCGCATGAACACCGTGTTCAAGTTCTATTTACAGGTCTGGGCATTATTCGCCCTCAGTGCCGCTGCCGCCCTTTTCTGGCTGCTCGAGCCAGTGCGTGGCTGGTTGCCCGGCTGGCGCATCTCCTGGAGAATTGTCTTTGGATTCCTGGTCTTTTCTGCCGCTTTGTTCACCTTGTACGGCAGCATGGCAAAAATCAAGGATCGCTGGGAGGCGGCCGCACCGCATACACTCGACGGGATGGCATATATGCCATTTGCCACGTATATTGAGGATTACCCCTCCGGCTATTCGAGCGACCCCAATGCCCCCACCACCCTCGAGATGGATTTAAGCCAGGATTACCGCGCCATCCGCTGGATGCAGGAGAACGTGCCAGGGTCACCTGTGATTGTTGAAGCCAACTCACGCAATTTATATCGCTGGTATTCACGCTTCACCATCTACACCGGCTTACCCGGCGTGCTCGGTTGGGAGTGGCACCAACAACAGCAGCGTGCCCTCAACCCGCCTGAATGGGTGACCAAGCGCGTTTTCGATATCAACCAGTTCTATACCACGGTGGATACCGATGTCACCAAACAGTTCCTGAACTTATACCAGGTCAAATACATCGTCGTCGGTCAGCTTGAAGAGGTCACGTATGCCGGTCAAGGGTTGGATAAGTTCCCGGCTTTTAACGGGATCTTATGGAATGAAGTCTACCGGGATGAGGATACGGTCATCTACAAGGTGATCCAGTGATCCAGGTACTGGTCTGGTGGCTGCTGATGCAGGTTTTGGGCTGGCTGGCTCTGCCTACCGCCATGCGCATCTTCCGCTGGCTGCCCGACCGAGGCTATGCATTTACCAAGGCGCTGGGCTTATTGCTGGTGAGCTACTTCCTGTGGGTGGGCGGGAGCACAGGCTTACTGAATAACGACCTTGGTGGCATCTTCTTCTCCGTCTTGCTGTTGGCAGCCCTATCCAGCTGGTTCTACCTGCGCGGCAGGGCGACGATCCTGCCGGATATGCGCTCCTTTCTGCGCGAAAAATGGAAGATGGTCGTCACCGTGGAAGTGCTTTTTCTCCTGGCACTGGTCGGGTGGGCAGTCTTGCGGGCTTACGCCCCGTTCAAAATCGACTATACCGGGGGCGAGAAATTCATGGAGACCGCCTTCCAGAATGCCATCCTGCGCAGTGAGCATTTTCCACCCCTCGACCCGTGGTTATCTAATTTCGGCATTTCCTACTATTATTATGGCTATGTGATGCTGGCTATGCTCACCCGCCTTTCAGGTGCCGTGTCGGGCGTGGCATTTGACCTGTACGATTCCCTGCTTTTTGCCCTCACCTTGATCGGCTCATTCGGGGTGGTGCACAACCTGGTGGCGTTCACCCAAAAAACTCGCCATCAGGAAGGTGAAGCCCCACCCCCCGCAGGGCCTCCCCTGGCAGCCGGTGTGCTGGGTGGGCTGTTGGTAACCGTGATGAGCAACCTGGAAGGTGTGTTGGAGTCCTGCATGCCAGCGGCATCCTGCCAAACAGCTTTTGGGCGTGGATCAATATTCCGGGTTTAGCCGTCGAGCGTGTGACCGGATCGTTTTATCCTGGTGACATATTCCTGTGGTGGTGGCGGGCTTCACGCGTGCTCGCCGATCAAGGTCTCCTGGGGCAGAAAGTCACCCAACCCATTGATGAATTCCCCTTCTTCAGTTTTCTGCTGGGTGACAACCACCCGCATGTTTTAGCCCTGCCGTTTGTCTTACTGTGCATTGGCTTGGCCTTCAACCTGCTCCTGCGCCAGATAGGTAAGCAGCCGAGCACCACAACCGAAGAGGCTGGTTCCGAACCTGAACCCCGCGCTCCCTGGTGGAACCCGGTGGCATTCGCCCTTGATAATGACTGGCTGTTGTTCATTTTTTCAGCCCTGATCCTGGGGTCACTCGGTTTCCTGAACACCTGGGACCTGCCCATCTACCTGGGCGTGGTCATGCTGGCATATGGGTTGGGGCTGGTGATTGTAAAAGGGCGCCTGGATTGGGAAATCACTTTACGAACATTCATCCTTGGCGTGGGTCTGGGTATCCTTTCAGTATTGATGTATTTCTTTTTCTATCTAAGTTTTAGCTCGCAAGCCGCAGGCATCCTGCCTTATGTCTTCCCGCCCACACGCCTGCCCCAATACCTGGTTATGTTTGGCACCTTCATCTTTCTGGTTGGGTGCTTCCTGGTCGCCTATCTCTTCCAGCCTGGTGAAGTGCGCCGGCAGCGCTTGAAATCGGCCTTCACCTGGTGGTGGCGCATCCTTTTGATCACTATCTTTGTTTATTTATTCATCCTGCTGCTCATCGCCCTGGTACTGTACGTCATCAACCCGGCGCCAGATAGTTCCCTGGCCGCCACCCTTCAAACGGTATTAGGGGGGATGAGCCTGGGTCAGGCTTTCGGTGCCAGTATCACTGCCCGCCTGCGCGACCCCTGGCTGATGCTCATGCTTTCCGCCTTTTTGGCGCTGGTGCTTGCCAATGTGGGCAGCCTGTTATGGAAACGGCCTGCCCCGGAGGAGCCACAGGCGGTCGAGGGTCCAGCTCAGCCCAACGTTAGCAGCGAAGCCTTTGTTTTCATCCTCATCTTCGTCGGGCTGGCGCTTACTTTGGTAGTGGAATTTCTATACCTGCGCGATAGTTTTGGGGTGCGCATGAACACCGTGTTCAAGTTCTATTACCAGGCCTGGGTGATGTTGGGCTGCGCCAGCGCTTATGGCGTCTGGTGGCTCCTGGACCGGCTCGAAAAGCCCGCCATACGGCTCCTGTTTGTCTTGGGTGCCACGTTATTCATCGGGTTGGGCCTGGTGTACACCGTGATGGCCATCCCCACCCGTGCGGCAGATTTTAACGGCCCCGCCAATTTGGATGGCGCCAGCACGATCGCCAACACCTACCCGGATGATTGGGCTGCCATCCAGTGGCTGGATGCCAACGCCGAGACAGGCATGCCTGCCGGGAGTGTGCCGGTGATCCTGGAAGCGCCCAGCGTCCCTCTATTAGTTGGTGGGGCAATAAGAGGTGGCTCGTATTCCTACGAAGGGCGCATCAGTACGTTTAGTGGTTTTCCCACCGTATTGGGTTGGTCGCTGCATGAGGGCCAGTGGCGTGGAAATTATATCGAGCAGAACAAGCGCGAGCCCGATATCGCTACCATCTACACCACCTCGGATGGTCAAACCATGCTGGATCTACTGCACAAATGGAATGTGAATTATGTGATCCTCGGCTCACCCGAGCAGACTTATATTCAGAATGTCTGCAGTCAGTCTGGAGTGGTTTGCAATCCCAGCGCCGCCCTGCGCAAGTTCGGCCTGGTGCTCCAGTCCGTGTTCAGCCAGGGACAGGTGACGATTTATCGCGTCCCGTAATATAAATCGAGCAATCGTTATATAATCCTTGATAGTTTATCTTCGATATTATCTTCGATATGATATCGAAGATATCAATATTTTCAATATTTAATCTTAACAGGCTCCAGCCTCGTGCGGAGGTGCATTCAAGCAGATATTCCAGCCAACATTAAATTCATACCAACCATCGAATAAATCCAATGAGGAGATGCAATTGATGAAGACGAATAAGCTCGTAGTTCTGATCGCGGTCCTGGCGATCTTGCTAAGTGGGTTTTCCAGCCCTGCAACCGCACAAGCAGATCTTTCCAAGGTAGACCCACGCGTGCTGGACCAGCTTGCCGCGGGCGGCACAACCGAATTCCACGTGGTCATGGCAATCCAGGCGGATGTGTCGGGGGCAGCCCGGCTGGACTCCAAAGTTGAAAAAACAACCTACGTCTTTAATTTATTGAAGAGCACGGCTGCGCGCACCCAGGCTCCCCTGCTGGCGCAATTACAGGCTCAGGCTGTAACTTACCAGTCCTTTTATATCTATAATATGATCGCCGTAACCGCCGGGCGCTCCACGCTGGAATGGCTGGCCTCCCGCCCGGAAGTGGCACGCATCGTCCCACCTGCCGATGCCCGCCCCGAGCCCGTCGTCCAGGACGCAAGCGGACCACAGCCGCCGTTGTTCAAGGATTATGGCCCGCTTAACAGCGCAGCATCCATCGAATGGAACATCCTGCGCATCAATGCCGACGATGTATGGAATTTGGGCTACCGCGGCGAAGGCATGGTGGTGGCCTCCAATGACACCGGTGTCGATTACACCCACCCGGCCCTGGTGAACCATTATCGCGGCAACCTGGGCGGAGGCAACTTCGACCACAATTACAGCTGGTGGGATGGAACTGGTGGATACCAGTTCCCCTATGATTATGATGGTCACGGCACGCACACCACCGGCACCATGGTGGGCGATGATGGCGGAGAAAACCGCATCGGCGTCGCCCCGGGCGCGCAGTGGATCGCCTGTGCTGGTCTGGGCTATGGGGGTACGAATACTTTGGAATGCTTTGAGTTCTTCCTGACCCCCTGGGACCTGACCGGTCAAAACCCCGACCCGAGCAAGGCGCCCGATTCGATCAACAACTCGTGGTATGACCCATCCGGGTATGATTATCGCCCGATCATCCAGAACTTGAATGCGGCCGGAATTGCAGTGATCAAATCTGCTGGAAATAACGGTCCGTCCTGCAACTCGATCTCCAATCCCGGTTATGTGCCCGAGATCATCTCCACCGCCGCTTTTGCCCAGGGTGATACCATTGCCAGCTTTTCCAGCCGTGGGCCAAGCGCTTATTATGGTGAGACCATCCTGAAGCCCGAAGTTGCAGCGCCGGGTGTGAATATCCGCTCCTCCGTGCCCGGTGGTCTTTATGACGGCTCCTACAGCGGCACCAGCATGGCAGCTCCGCACAGCACCGCCCTGGTGGCGCTGATCTGGAGTGCTGCCTCCTGCCTGCGCGGTGATGTGCCTGCCACCAAGCAGATCATGATGGATACCGCCCAGCCGAAGGTTGATGCCCAATGTGCCCCATTTGTGGACCATCCCAATGACGTCTGGGGCTGGGGCATCCTGGATGCCCAGGCGGCGGTGCAGGCTGCTCTGGCGGTCTGTGGAGGCACCGGTCAGTTGGATGGCACGGTAACCGATGCCAGCACGCAAGCTCCCATTGAAGCCGTGGACGTCCTGGCACAAGCCAGCGGCGGTGGCTCGTACAATATGACCACGGATGCCAGCGGCTACTATACCCGTACCCTGCTGAGCGGCACCTACACCGTGACTGCCTCGACCTATGGATATGCCACCCAAGAAATCTACCCCGTGGTTGTGATCACTGACCAGCTGACCACCCAGGACTTCGCCCTGCTGACCCTGCCCATCTACACCGTCAGCGGGCACGTGTATGACTCGCTCAGCGGAGAACCCCTGGATGCCACCCTTGGGCTCACCGATGCCCCCGTCCCGCCGGTGACCACCGACCCGTCCGGCTTTTACAGCCTGATGGTGGCTGAAGGCACCTGGCATATCCTGGCCCAGGCGGGGTTACACTCACCACAGACGAAGATTATCGAGCTGAATGCTAACCTTACGGTCGATTTCTTCCTAGACCCGCTGCCCTGCGTCCTGCTGGTGGACGATGACCAGAATGGGCCGGATGAACGGGCTGCCTATACTTCCGCTCTGGATGACCTGGGTTTAAACTATAACGTCTGGGACGTAAGCACCCAAGGGGACCCTGCCCAGAGTGACCTGGCAGGCTACAGGCACTTGCTGTGGTTTACCGGCTACCCCTACTCAAACACCTTCACGGGTGCCAATGAAGCCGACGTCGGCGCTTACCTGGATGGGGGCGGGAACTTCTTCCTCTCCAGCCAGGACTACCTGTATGACGCAGGCCTGACCGGCTTTGGGACCAATTACCTGCACATCGCGGCCTTCGACAGTGATGTCGGTCAAACCACGGTGACGGGTCAGAATGTGTTCGGCGGTCTGGGACCGTATTCGTTAAGCTACCCGTTCACCAATTACTCGGATGTGGTCAACCCCGACGGACAGGCACAGCTGGCTTTCTCGGGCAACATGGGTGATGCCGCGGTGAGCTTCGCTGGTGCGAGCTTCAACACCGTCTTCCTGGGCTTCCCCTTCGAGGCCATCCCGAACCTGGCTGACCGCTCGGCCGTCCTGGATACTACGGTGGATTTCTTCGGAGGCTGTGAGCCGCCCGTGAAAGTATCCATCAATCCGCTGTTTCAATTCCAAACCGGTGAGCCTGGCATGCGGGTGAGCTACGTGTACACGGTGACCAATGCTTCGAACGTGGAGCAGGAAGTGAGCCTGGCGGTGGATGCGCTCTGGCCGACGGAAGCCCCCGGCTCGGTGGGAATATTGGCTCCCGGTGCCTCGGCAACGGTGCCGGTGACGGTGACTATCCCGACCATGCCGGATGTGATCATTGGCGAGGACATCTTCACTCTGACTGCCACAGGTTCGGTGGGTGGCACGGCTGTTGCCACGGGCACCACTTCGGCGAATGTGAACCCGGGTGTGGAAGTTGCGACTCCCGCGAATAAAAGCGGCCGGCCGCTGGAAGTAGTCAGCTATGAGTTCACCGTGACCAACACCGGTGATTACACCGACACGTTCTCTCTGAGTCTTGTGCATGGGGCGTGGATGGCAACCCTGCCGGGTGGCGATACTACCGGTCCGTTGGCGCCGGGGGCAAGCACTACGGTGACCGTCTTGGTGGAAATTCCCGCGGGGGTGTCAAACGGTGACGAAGACGGTGCCAGCCTGACGGTCACATCGGGTCTTGACGCCGACGTATTTGCTTTTGGTGTTATAGTCACCACGGCAGACTTGATGTATTACAGCATCTTGCCGATCATCTTCAGGTAAATCATACCTGTATATGTAACCAATTTGGGGCACAGCCAAACCTGTGCCCCTTTTCCTATCCATTGATAGCGGTAGAGGCGGGTCTCCAACATACCATGCAATTGAAGAATCTTACCCTTCTTAATTATCGACCAGCCCCCTCTTACGCCAATCTAGGCGGTATAATAATGCGGTCGGATACCTCATGATAGCGAAAAAAATCTCCCCTGAAAGCACAGTTTACTGGTTGGCGTTCGCATTAGCGTTGGGATTGCGCCTCTATCAGCTGGGTGCAGCCCCGCTAAGTGAAATTGAAGCAGGCTGGGCGCTCCAGGCACTGGGCCTGGCGCGCGGGCAGGCGGTTATTTTGGGCTCGCAGCCGGCTTATATTCTGATCACCAGCCAGCTTTTTTCAATTCTTGGCGATACCAATTTCCTTGCCCGTTTCATCCCTGCTCTGGCGGGCAGCTTGCTCATCTGGTTGCCCTTCTATCTCCGCTCATGGCTCGAAGATTCAAGCGTCATCAAACGTGCCGCGCTGGTTATGGCATTCGGACTGGCAATTGACCCTGGGTTAGTATCGCTCTCCAGGCAGGCTGGCAGCCTGATGCCCGCCCTGGCGTTCACGCTGTTGGCACTGGCCTGCCTGTATAACCGGCGTATGATCTGGTCTGGTATTTTTGCCGGGCTGGCATTGCTCTCAGGCGTGCCTGTCTTGCAAGGGCTGCTCATCCTTGGGGTTGTCTGGGCAGTGTACCGTTTGCTGGTCAGGCAATCGGATGGTTCTGAACCCGCCGAGAATTCTGGGGAACAGCTGGAAACAGCAGAACCGCCGGAAACAGCGAAACCTGCCCCAGCCATTAAAATCGGCGTGATCGCCCTCATCGTCACCGTGCTGTTCGCCGGCTCGCTCTTTTTACGCCTCCCACAGGGTTTGGGAGCATTGGCTGAGACCATTCCGGCATTATTTTAAGACCTGGGTGGTATCCAGCGGAATACCTCATCCTGCGCCTGCCGCTTAGCCTGGCACTGTACCAACCCCTGGTGCTTATCCTTGGGTTGGTTGGGGCTTTTCATGCTTTATTTGGCACCTGGGAAGACCAGCGTTCCCGCCGGATCATGCTGGGTTTAAGCCTTTTTGCGCTGGTTGCCTTCCTGCTGCCCTGGCTTTATACCGGTCGCCAGGTGGGTGACCTTGCCTGGGCGATTGTCCCTCTGTGGGCATTGGCTGCCTTTGAGATCAGCTACTCCTTCGTCGGGGATGAAGACAGGCTGGGTAATATGGCGGGTGCTGGCCTGGCGCTGCTCTTGTGCCTGTTCGCCGTCATCGGCTGGATCAATATCCTTTCCATCGGACGGTTCCAGGTAAATACGGTGGTTTACTGGGGCATCATTGTTGGTGCCTTCCTGCTTGGGTTGATTGCAGTGCTGTTGGTAATCGCCGGATGGTCGGTCAGGGCGGGAAGATTAGGTGTCATCCTGTCGATGTGTACAATATTAGGCTTGCACATGCTTTCAACCACCTGGGGGATGGCGATCGTCCGCCAAAACGGTGCCCAGGAATTCTGGAATATCGCCCCAACTACCGGGCAGGCTGATCTGCTTAAGCAGACCCTGACGGACCTCTCCAGCTGGAACACCGGGTTGCGCGATCAGCTTGAAGTGGCAGTATTGGCCGATTCTGCTGCCCTGCAGTGGGCGCTGCGTGATTTTCCCAATGCACGCTTCGAAGCCAGTCTCTCCCCCACCGAATCGCCTCCGGTTGTGATCACTCTAAAGGGGGCTGATGAACCTAGATTAGCCCAAAAGTACCGTGGGCAGGATTTTGTGTGGCATCTGTCTCCTGGCTGGCAGGGTGCCCTCCCTCCAGACTTCGTCAATTGGATCGCCTTTCGCCAGGCTCCCCTGGCCCAAGACCAGATTATTCTGTGGGCGCGTACCGATATCTTCCCGGGCGGAGGTTCTGGTGCCACCGGGAATACAACCCCTTAATTTCATATCACGCCGCTGAGATTCAGGATGGGCATTCCAAAAATTATTGCCATAGACGGTCCGGCTGCTTCTGGGAAGTCTACCCTGGGGCATAAGCTTGCTCTGGCTTTGGGGTATTTATATTTTGACACTGGGGTGATGTACCGGGCAGTCACCTGGCTGGCATTGAAGCGGGGGTTGGAAATTTGTGATGAGGTTGCGATCACCCAATTGGCTGAGCAGGCTAAAATTGATGTCCGCCCTCCCTCGGTGGATGATGGGCGCGCCTATGATGTCCTCGTAGATGGGCAGGATATCACCTGGGATATCCGCCGGCCCGAAATAGACGGCAACGTCTCACCGGTATCAGCCTATGCCGGCGTGCGCAAAGCATTGTCTGCCCAACAGCGCCGGATAGGGAAACGCGGCAAGGTGGTTATGGTCGGGCGTGATATTGGTACGGTCATCCTGCCGAACGCCGACCTGAAAATATACTTGGATGCTTCGGTAGAGGAACGCGCCCGGCGCCGTTATGAAGAGCTGCGCCAGCGCGGTGAGCCGGCCGATTATGATCAAATTCTCCAGGCCATGCGCAAACGCGACCAGATCGATTCACATCGCATGGTTGCGCCTCTGCGCCCGGCTGAGGATGCCCACATCCTGTGTTCCGACGGTTTGGATGCCGAACAGGTCCTCGAGCGGGCAAAAGATCTGGCTTTTGGAAGATGAGCGAGTATTCCGTCCCCATGGGCAACCGGATTGCCCGGAGTGTCTTGCGCCCCATTTTCAGGCTTGTTTTTCGCCTGCTGAGCGATGTTAAAATTATCGGCAAGGAGAATATCCCCAAAAGTGGAGCGTATCTCATTACCATTAACCATGTCTCGCTGTTCGAACCCCCCTTCATCCTGACATTTTGGCCCACTGCTCCTGAAGGTGCGGGTGCCAGTGAGATTTGGAACAGGCCCGGTCAGGGCTTGCTCGTGCGTTTATATTATGGCATCCCGGTCCACCGGGGTGAGTTTGACCGAACGCTGCTCGAGACCATGATTTCGGTTTTAAACTCAGGCAAGCCCTTGCTCCTGGCGCCTGAAGGCGGCCGGACGCATGATCTGGGTATGCGCAAGGCTTTACCTGGGGTGGCCTATATCGTCGATAAAACGTGTGTGCCGGTCGTCCCTGTGGGCATCATTGGCACGACGGACGATTTTCTTACCCGCGCAATGCACCTGAAAAGGCCTCCGTTGGAGATGCGCATCGGAAAACCAGTCTACCTTCCACCCGTGCAGGGCAAGGGAGCTGCGCGCCATGCGGCTTTACAAGCCAACGCCGATCTGATCATGCAGGCCATCGCCGATCTTGTGCCTTCCGAATATCGGGGTGTTTATCAATCCTCAGGAGGGCTTGCGTGACTGTGAAGGGTGACCGATTATCGATATGGTCCAAAACGGGTTACAGTCACGCCCGCCTGGAACCTCGCCGGCGCCTCATGCGTTTCTTGCTGCGCGTGATTGGGTTTACCATCCTGGTTAAGGTGGATAAGGTCGCGGGGGAGGAGAATGTACCGGCACAAGGGCCGGCAATCCTGATGATCAACCACATCAATTTCGTTGATCCTTTTGTGGTATTGCATTCCCTGCCGCGCAATATCGTACCGATGGCTAAAGTCGAAGTCTATAGTTATCCGATTGTGGGAATTTTCCCGCGCATCTATGGTGTGATCCCGGTGCAGCGCGAGGAAATAGACCGGCGCGCCATCCAGGGTGCGATGGAGGTATTAAAGGCAGGGGAGATCATTCTGGTTGCACCTGAAGCCCATCGCGGCCCCGAGCTACGCCAGGGTAAGGTAGGTATCGCCTACCTGGCCACCCGGGCAAACGTACCGATCGTGCCCGTGGCGATAGATGGGACCATCGGTTTTCCAACTTTACCCATCTTGCCGCGCTGGCGCGAACCGGGGGCAAATGTGAAGTTTGGGGTTCCATTTCGGTTTAGAGACATGGGTCAACGTGCGGATAGGGAAATGCTGCGCCAGATGACGGATGAGGCCATGTACATCCTGTCAGCCATGTTGCCGGAGTATCGGCGGGGTTATTACTCAGACCTGTCTCTTGCAACGCATGCGACGATTGAGTGGGTATAACTTACAATTTGGTAAAGTAGTTAAAGAAGTTCTTCACTAGCTATAATAGGTCATAGACATACATGCTATAATCATTTCAGTTAAAAACTCTATGTCATACCACCGATATGGCCATTGATTTCACCCTGCTTGGAAATCCTCTCTTCGTCGATCAACCTCAAGAATTAATTGGGTGGGTGGGCTGGCTATTTTTATTTTTCATTTTGATCCTCCTGCTGTTCAGTTGGAGGCAGCTTAACAAGCGCTGGACGCGTTTACACGGGGGAATTTTCATAGGGTTAGTGGTTCTATTACTGCTGACTAATTTATTGTTCGTGCTCCGGCTTCCTGAAATTGGGGCAATATTGCCATCCGATCAGGCTGCGCTCTTGAGCCAGATGGCCATCCCAATTTTTGCCGCCGCACCCTGGGTGTTGGCGGCTGGTTTACTCGGAATTTTTCCCGCGGTTGGATTGGGCTTACTCTCGGGCATCCTGCTGGCCCTGCTGCATACCCACAGCGCATTCACTCCCCTGGAATACGGTTTACTTGCCGCGCTGCTTAGTGCCGCTTTCAACCAGCGTTATCGCACCTGGGTCTTTCGTCTCTTACGCCACCCATTATTCACCACTTTACTCTTTGGGTTAGTCTATCCTCTGATATACATCCTCGACGCCACCCTCGTCTCCACGGGAAGCCTGGCTGTTCGCCTGGATATCGCTCTTTCGCAGGTCGAAATTTCATCCATTAATGTCGCCGCCCAGCTTGTAATCGGAGGTTTGCTTTCTGAAATTATCGCCATTATCTTTCCCAGGTTGTGGGGTTTACCCGGTCCATTACAGCCATCCCCGGTGGAACGCCGCCTGCAGAGCCGCTTCCTCTCCAGCCTGGCACCCCTGGCAGTGATCATTGTGGTTGGGTTAATGGCTGGCGATTGGGTGGTGGCTGGTCGGGCAGCCACCTATATGTTGAATGATCGCCTCAAAAGCACTGCCAGTATGGCTGCCAACAATGTGCCCTCATTCCTGGAGACCGGTCAAACCCTGATCCAAATCCTCGCCAAAGACCCCATCTGGACCCAAGGGACACAATCTGAAAAGAATATCTTGCTGAATGATAACTTGCGTACCATTCCATATTTTAGTGAGTTTTACCTGGTGGATTCCAATAATCACACTGTGACCAGCTACCCACCGGTCGATTTCTATTCCACTTCCCAATCCTCGGATGAAAGGATGGGCATAACCTATGCCTTGGATGGCACGCCGACACCAATTTACCAACTACCTCCCATTAAAGAAGGTGCAGCGGCGCGGCTCTCCTTCCTGGCGGCGGTGAAGGATGCCTCGGGCAAGCGGGTGGGCGTTTTGGTCGGCCGGACAGACCTGGACACCAACCCATTTTCCAAGGCAATCATTGCTTCCCTTGACAGCGTGTATGATGCCAGGGGTGAGGGCATGCTCCTGGATGGAAGCGGCACGATTCTGTACAGCTCATCCAGTGAGTGGGTGTGGCAAAAATACGCCGGCCAGTCTGATGACCAGCAGGGAATCTTTTTCAACGGCGCCACGATTGATGGTACTCGCAGCCTGATGTACTATCAGCCTGTAGGGAATCGTCCATGGGCAGTGGTGACTGCCATACCGGCGCAAGAGGCTCAACAGCTGGCTCTGCAAATTGCAGCACCATTAATGGTCATGATCATCATCCTGTTTTTGATCGCAGCCCTTGTATTGCGTTTTTCTTTACGTATGGTCACCGCTTCATTACAGAACCTGGCCCTGGAGACGAACCGGATCTCAAGCGGCCAGCTGGATAACCCGTTGGAGACGGGTGGCAATGATGAAGTTGGTCAGCTGCGCCATGCCTTCGAGAACATGCGCTCGAGTCTGAAAGCGCGTTTGGATGAGCTGAACCGCCTCTTGCAAGTCAGCCGGGGTGTTGCTTCCAATCTCGAATTCCAG
This sequence comes from uncultured Chloroflexia bacterium, assembly GCA_963809805.1. Taxonomy (GTDB): domain Bacteria; phylum Chloroflexota; class Anaerolineae; order Anaerolineales; family UBA4823; genus FEB-25. Next base: position 250,084 of record CAWELB010000007.1, read on the forward strand.
GAATCGGTAAAACCGGTGATGGAAGCCGCATTGAGCACCGGTGCCAGTGCGGTGCGGGTGGTGCTTTCCCCCGACGCTTTACCTGAGATGAAGGGTGGCACTCCCCCACCCAGCCGCTTCGGCTATGGTAAAGGCAATGAGCAATATAGTTATTTGGATGATCAGATTCTGCCCATGACCCGCCAAAAGGAAGTGGTGGCGCTGAATAACCTGAGCCGCGTGCGCTTGCTCACTTTTCCAGCCAATACCCCTCGCCCTGAAGCGCTACTGGCACTGCCGCTGCATCACGAAAACATGTTTTACGGCGCACTTTGGCTGGCATACGATACGCCTCACCAATTCGGCTCGGATGAGATCCGTTTCCTCACCACCATTGCCGGGCAGGCTGCCCTGGCTTCTGCCAACTCACAGCTTTTTGCCAATGCCGAGATCGGCCGCCAGCGTATGGCTGCCTTCCTCAATTCGACCCCCGATCCAGTGCTGGTCACCGATGTTCAAGGACATTTGCTGCTTGCCAACCCGGCTGCCTGGCAGGTACTCGGTCTGCCTGGCGAAACGGTCAATGGGAAATCGATCGATTCGATCATTCAACAGCCTGCCTTGCTAGACTTACTCCGCCTCGTCTCGGAAGAAAAGCAATCCGCTGAGGTCGAGCTGCCGGACGGAAAGATCTATTTAGCCACTGCTTCATCGGTCATCGTTGAGGGGCAGCCGGTGGGTCGCATTTGCATCCTGCGCGACGTCACCCGTTTCAAGGAGCTGGATACCCTAAAATCCGAATTTGTTTCAACCGTCAGCCATGACCTGCGTTATCCACTGACCACCATGCGTGGCTATGCCACCATGCTTGAAATGGTGGGTGAGCTGAACGAGCAGCAAACCGGCTATGTGCGCAAGATCCTCTCCAGCGTGGATGGCATGAACCATCTTGTGACCAGCCTGCTCGATATTGGCAGGATCGATGCCGGTGTGGACCTTCAGCTGGAGATGGTTCCAGTGCAGGAAGTAGTGGAACGCGTGGTGGGTGCATTACAGCTGCAGGCCTCCCAAAAGCAGGTGGTCATCTCCAGCGATATCTCACAGCACGCCATCCCGCTCATTGAAGCAGACTATGCCTTATTACAACAAGCCCTGCACAACCTGGTGGAAAATGCCGTTATTTACACGGAACCCAGGGGCAAGGTGGCGGTGCGGGTTGAGCCTGATAAAGACCAGATGGTCTTCACCGTTGTGGATACCGGGATTGGGATTGCGCCCGTTGACCTGCCGCGCATATTCGAAAAATTCTACCGTGGCGGTCAAAAAGAAGCCAAGAAACGCCAGGGCACTGGTTTGGGCCTGGCAATCGTCAAATCGATTGCTGACCGGCATAAAGGCAGGTTATGGGTGGAAAGTCAGCTTGGCAAGGGCAGTGCCTTCCACCTGGCAATTCCTTTCAGGCAGCAAAAGGGGGGAAAACCGGAATGATGGGTGGGAAACCCTAATCATCCTCTTAGATTTGCCTCTTGACCAAATCCTACCATTTTTGGTATAATCCAAGTTTGCATGAATTCAAAGTGTGACTTTTAACCGCCTGGCGCTTGAGATATTGATCTCAAGCGCGGGCTTTTCTTGTTCTATATCCCAGGAGGCACTGAGTGGAAACAAAAGGACTGACTGCACTTCGTATCAGCCTGGCATCCCCAGAAACCATCCGCAGCTGGTCTTACGGTGAAGTTCTTAAACCGGAGACGATCAACTACCGGCGCTTGCGCCCGGAAAAGGATGGACTGTTCTGCGAGGCCATTTTTGGACCGACCCGTGACTGGCAATGTTATTGCGGTAAGTATAAGAATATCCGCTATAAAGGGATCATATGCGATAAATGCGGTGTGGAAGTCACGCGCTCATCGGTACGCCGTGAGCGCATGGGCCATATCGAGCTCTCCGCACCTGTAGCCCACGTCTGGTACACCCGTCGAATTCCATCCTATCTGGGTTTGCTGCTGGATATTTCCCGCCGCAACCTGGATCGTGTGCTCTATTTCGCCCAGTACGTAGTCACCTACGTAGATGAGGATGCACGCCAGAAGGCACTGAAGCGTCTGGAGGAAACCGAGCTTGCTGCTGAGCGCGAGTCTGCTGCTCAGATCAACTCCAAGATCGCAGAAACCAAAGCCGGACGTGACCGTTCTCTGGCGGAGCAGGAAGGGCTGCGCCAGCAGATCAACAAGCGTTACGATGAATCGATCGAGCTTGATCCGATCATTAAAGAAGGTCAACGCCTGGAAGGGCAGATTGCTGACAAGCAAGGCAAAGTGACCAAGGCGGCCATCAAGTTCCAAACCGATACGGTGGTGGTCGAAGCTGGTGAGAAGGTTAGCAACCAGCATTTGGTCCGCCTTCAAAAGGTGGTTAAAGAGCAGCTGGAAGAGCTGGAACACCAGCTGAAGGATCAGAAAGAGCGCGAGCTTGAGCATCTTAAAATGGATGTCGAGCGTATCCGCGCTGAAGCCGACCTGGCGATGGAAGGTTTGCGCAACCAGCTGGAAGAACAATCAAGCACCGTGCGCGACGAGAACGATAGCCTGCGCGACGAGCTGGTTGACCTTCGCCCGCTCACCTTCATGGGTGAGACCCGTTTCCGCGAGCTCAAGACCCGTTGGGGTCAGGTTTTCCGTGCCGACATGGGTGCCGAGGCTTTTTATGATATCCTGCGCCGCCTGGATTTGAACAAGCTGGCAGAGGAATTGTGGAAAGAGGTGCGCACATCCAAGAGCAAGCAGAAGCGTAAGAAAGCCACCAAGCGTTTGAAGGTGGTTGAGGCCTTCCGCCGCTCGGGCAACCGTCCGGAGTGGATGGTGCTCACCGTATTACCGGTGATCCCGCCTGATCTGCGCCCCATGGTCCAGCTTGATGGTGGTCGCTTTGCCACCTCCGATTTGAATGACCTGTATCGTCGGGTGATCAACCGCAACAACCGTCTCAAGCGTCTGCTTGAGCTGGGTGCGCCCGATGTGATCGTGCGCAATGAGAAACGTATGCTTCAGGAAGCGGTTGACTCTTTGATCGATAATTCCCAGCGTGGTAAAGCTCTCTCCCGGCGTGGTCGGCGCGAGCTTAAGTCTTTGAGCGATATGCTCAAGGGTAAGAAGGGTCGTTTCCGCCGCAACCTGCTGGGCAAGCGGGTGGATTACTCCGGTCGTTCCGTGATTGTCGTTGGACCGCAGCTAAAGCTCTACCAGTGCGGTTTACCGAAAGGCATGGCCTTGGAGCTGTATCGTCCATTCGTGATTTCACGCCTGGTATCGCATAATTATGCCGCCAATGTCAAAGGCGCCAAGCGCTTCATTGAGCGTAATCGCCCGGAGGTGTGGGAAGTCCTTGAGGAGGTTATCAAGGAACGACCCGTCATGCTCAACCGTGCACCTACTCTGCACCGCCTGGGCATCCAGGCCTTTGAGCCCATCCTGATCGAGGGCTCTGCCATTCAGCTGCATCCATTGGTAACTACAGCCTTCAACGCTGACTTCGATGGTGACCAGATGGCAGTCCATGTGCCCCTGTCGCAAAAGGCAGTCACCGAAGCGCGTGAGCTCATGCTTTCCTCACGCAATTTACTCAAACCCGCCGATGGTGAGCCTATCATCAGCCCCTCCAAGGATATGGTGTTGGGTGTCTACTACCTGACCATCTCGGACGACTCACGCCAACACAAGGGTAATGGGCGTAACTTTGCCAATTTTGACGAAGTAGAGCTGGCTTATAGCCTGGGACAGGTTGAAGTACACTCAGAAATCCAGGTCTTAGTGAATACCTGGTACGATGACAATGGTGACCGGCTGCCCAAGCCTGAAGAGCGCCTGCTCAAAACGACTGCTGGGCGGGTCATTTTCAACCGAATTTTGCCACCCGAGATCCAATTTATCAATTGGAAATTGGACAAAGGTGAGTTAAAGGATCTGATCGCCGAGCTCTATGAAGTCGGCGGAGAAGACCAGACTCCTGAAGTAGCAGATCGCATCAAGGAAATTGGTTTTACCTTTGCCACCCGCTCGGGGTACAGCATCGCGGTTTCTGATATTGCAGTACCTCCTGAAAAACAGGAGATCATCAGCCAATCCTTGAAGGAAGTGGAGCTGGTTCAGCGTGATTTCCGCCGCGGCCTGCTTACCGACCAGGAACAGAACGAGAAAGTGATCAACATCTGGCAGAAGACCACCAACGACGTGGCCGAAGCCGTCAAGCGCTATATGGACCCGCATGGTAACCTGGCCACCATGGCTAACTCTGGAGCCACCAAGGGTGGTTTCGGACCTATCTCTCAGCTGGCTGGTATGCGTGGTCTGATGGCTGACCCGTCAGGGCGCATCATCTCCCACCCCATCCGTTCAAACTTCCGTGAAGGGCTGAACGCCTTGGAGTACTTCATCTCCACCCATGGTGCCCGTAAGGGTCTGGCTGATACCGCTCTGCGTACAGCCGATGCCGGTTACCTTACCCGCCGCCTGGTGGATGTTGCCCAGGATGTGATCATCAATGAGCTGGATTGCAATACACAGGATGGCGTACCTATTCGCAAAAGTGACGACGTTGCCGGCCAGGCCATGGGAACCCGCCTCTTCGGACGTGTGGTCGCCCAGAATGTGCTCGACCCGAAGACCGGTGAAGTGTTGGCTGAACGTGGTGATACCTTGGACCGCGATAAGGTCCGTCGCCTTACCACTGCCAACGTCACTGAAGTGATCGTGCGCTCACCCCTTACCTGTGAATTAGACCATGGGATCTGCGCCCAGTGTTATGGCATGGACCTGGGTCGTGGCAAGATGGTCGAGATGGGTTCAGCTGTTGGAATCGTGGCTGCCCAATCCATTGGTGAGCCAGGCACGCAGCTTACCCTGCGCACCTTCCATACCGGTGGTGTGGCTGCTGGTGGAGACATTACTACCGGTCTCCCCCGTGTGGAAGAGCTTTTTGAAGCTCGCCGTATGCCGAAAGGTGAAGCCAAAGTGGCTGAGATTGCCGGCATAGCCCACATTATGCAGTCGGATCGATACTCCGAGCTGCGCCTGGTGCGCATCGAACACTCCGAGATGGTGAGTGATGAATACAGCATCCCCGATAGCTGGACCGTTGGCGTCGAAGATGCCACTGAGGTAGCCCAGGGAGATGTAGTGGCTTTCCTGGATACTGCCACCATTGTTGCCCAGCATACCGGACGTGCTCGCCTTGAAAAGGGCGAGGATGGCACCAAGGTTATCGTTTCCTATGAAGTTCACCAGGAAGCAGAGCATGAGCTCCCCACCAATGCCCGCCTGCTGATCAAGGATGGCGACCACGTGGAGCCAGGTCAACCTATTACTGAAGGTTCACTGAACCCACACCGCATCCTGCGCATCCAGGGTCGCTACATCGCCCAGATGTACCTGCTGACCGAGGTCCAGAAAGTGTACCGCTCACAGGGACAGAACATCAATGACAAGCACTTCGAAGTGATCATCCGCAAGATGACCTCCAAGGTGCAGGTAACCCGCCCGGGTGATACCAATTACCTCCCGGGTGACCTGGTGGACCTGCTCCAGCTCAAGCGTGTCAACGAGGAGCTGCTCTCACAGGGCAAGCGCCCGGCACGTTTCCTGGAAACCTTACTTGGCATCACCAAGGCATCCTTGAGCACCGATTCCTTCCTATCAGCTTCATCCTTCCAGCACACCATCAAGGTGCTGGCTGGAGCAGCCATCGCTGCTTCGGAAGATCCGCTGTATGGACTGAAGGAAAACGTGATCATCGGCAAGCTCATTCCAGCTGGGACGGGCTTCGTTCACGGTCGCTTTGTTGAGCAGGTAGCCATAGAAGGCTCTGCGCATGACCGCACGGATGGCGAATTCGAAGATGACTACACCTCTGAAGACTTCGCCCTGGCGGATGACATCGCTGCCGATGACAACTTCTCGGTGGATTAACCTTTACGATTAGAGTAGTCTATTGTCGCGTTTAGCAAACCGGGGCTGGAAAAACCAGCCCCGTATCTTTCTTACCTAAATAATGGAGAGTTAGCATGAATAATCAGTGTGATTGCGAGTCAGATAAAGGCTGTGATTGCGGTTGCGATTGCTGTGGAGGTTCGGGGCATTTTGAGCGGCGTTACCAGACGAAGGCCGAACAGATTGCAGAATTGGAAAGCTATTTGGATGAGCTAAAGACCGAAGTTCAGGCAGTCGAAGAACACCTGGCAGACTTGCGCAAGTGATCAATTTCGCAAAACGTAGGGGCGTAGGGATAAGATTTGAACAAAATACACCAAAAAAGTAATCGATCATGATATTCTCGGAATACCTCCCCTCCGGTCAAGAGCTGACCTGAGTGGTCGCGCATCTACTTTTGAGACAGCCCCGTTTTTATTTTGTTATTGGGCCTGCCCCCGGTGGGTCCTGGTTTGTTGGGGGGAGCAATCTGTTCTACTATTAAAATACGTAATAACAAGCACATCTCTTTTATTCGTATATTCGGGTTATCTTCGAGGTGGTCCATCCGTAAAGGCATGCAGTGGATCGTATTAATTTACCATTAATTCGATTCTATATTCACACGCAGGTATAATCCAAATAGCGTGACTTATTTCTCATTTCAAATAAAATTGTCAATGGAGGGGTAAAAAATGGCAGAACCACTGGATGCGATAATGGCAATCCACAATGCTTTCCGACGCGATATGAGTGGGATCGACGCTGCGGCGCTCAACACTGCGAGAGGTAAACCTGGACTTGCACCTGCAATTGAGCGCTTCCGATTTTTCAACGAAGTGTTGGTTTGGCACGCCCATGGTGAAGAAATTGCCATCTTTCCCGCTTTGGAAGCCGTTGTGCCTCTGGTCGCTGAGGCATATTTGAGAGATCACCACGGACTGGACGCTGCATTCGAGGCAATGGACAAGGCATATTCTGCCGGTGATGCGCTGGAGACTGCGCGCACCTCTGCTGCGTTCAAGTTTCATTTAGACATTCACCTTGCCAAGGAAGATGCGCACCTGTATCGCCTCGTTAGGGAGAGCGTTCCCAAGGAAGAGGTGGCAAAGGCAGCTGGAATCATGTCTGGTGCCATACCCCCGGATCGTTTTCCGGAGCTGATCGCATGGGAATATCCTTTGATTGGTGCTGACGACCGCGAGAATATGACCCGCATCTTGCAAATGGTGCTGCCGCCGCCCGTGTTTGCCAACGTCAAGCTGGTTATCCAAAAGGCGATTGGTGATGACTGGTCAGAATTGGTAAGGCGAATCCCTTCGCTGGCATAAGCTTCGACCAGCCCGGCTGTAATATTGACCTTGGTAAAAGCGCTCAGGGTCCGCGAATAGCATCGCAGTCCATGGCTTGTAAGTTAATCGCCGCCTTCAACATTTAATCTTGACAATCGCGACTAAATAGAGTTAAATGGTCGTAATATATACTGACTGGAGCACCAGACTTGTGGAAAATGCAGCTCATGAGGATATCTCTTTCTCACCGAGCTAACCTCAAGCCTGGTGTTTTGGGAACGTAGGAGCGCAACTTAACCGCAGGCGGCGCTTGCTTATGTAGCGATATCTTCGATGGGCTTTTTATTTTCGCACTGCGATCCAGGGAGGAATGATGAGTAAATCAAGACGCCTTGTTAAAGGTTTGGGTGAAGTATCAATTCGGGTTAAGGACCTGGACACCATGTACAGGTTTTACGCCGATGTGATTGGCCTCGAGGTACTGGACCGTGGTGAAAGCCAGGTGTTCTTCAAAATTGCGGACGGGTATGGCGGGCATACCCAGAATCTGGCCCTCTTTGACGCCTCCAACCGCATGTTCCTGGATAACAAATCTCTGCAGCTAAGCCCTGCCCAGTCGACATTGCACCACATTGCGCTAAACATCGATCTTGAAGATTTCGAATCTGAGAAAAGTCGGCTCGAGGGTTTAGGGCTGAAGGTGAATGCGACCGTGCATGAGTGGCTGCATGTCCGCTCCATGTACTTTTCAGACCCGGAAGGGAATCTGCTGGAGTTTGTGAGTTACGATCCGAATGTGAAATAGGTGTATCGAGCGGTCAGGCGGGAAGTGCAGCATGTCGAATTCTGTTTTTGTGGGACGCGAAACCGAATTACAAAAGTTAAAAGTGTTTTTAGATACAGCCGCCCAAGGAAAGGCGCAGGTTGTCTTTATCGCCGGAGAGGCAGGAGCGGGAAAGTCATCCCTGGTTAGCGAATTTATCCGCCGCCAGGAAGAAGCTGACCCTAAACTGATCGCTTCGCTTGGTGAGTGCAATGCCCAGACCGGCATAGGAGACCCATATCTCCCCTTCCGCCAGCTGCTTACCGCTTTGACCGCCGGAAATGAAGAAGAAAAGACCTCCAAGGACGCCGACAAGGATAAGAAACTGAACCGCTGGAGGGAATTCGTCCAGGTATCGACTCGAACCCTCATCATGCTCGGGCCCGACCTGGTCGGTATTTTTGTGCCTGGTGCCCAGATTGTTGGAAAAATTGGAATGGCGATTGGGCTCAGCAGCAACCTGTCTACCAAACTTTCCGAGAAGATAGGAAAAAAATCGGATAAGGAAAGTCCAAAGGTGGACCCCGCACTCGACCAGGAAAAAATCTTTGAACAATACGCTGCGGTGCTCAAGGTCTTGTCAAAAGATCGCACCTTGATCCTTATCCTGGATGACCTGCAGTGGGCAGATAGCGGATCATTAAACCTGTTGTTTCACCTTGCACGCCAGCTAAAAGACAGCCGCGTCCTGCTGCTGGGCACATATCGACCTGACGATGTGGCCCTCGGTCGCGATGGGGCGAGACATCCGCTGGAGTCGATCCTCAATGAGCTCAAGCGTTATAACGGCGATATCGTATTGGACCTGTCACAATCAGAGGCAAGCGAGGGGCGCACTTTCGTGGATGCACTGGTGGACTCAGAGCCGAATCAGCTCGATCGCAGCTTCCGAGATGAGCTGTTCGCCCATACCGGCGGTCACCCGCTCTTCACCGTGGAGCTGATTCGAAACCTGGAAGAAAGAGGCAACCTGGTCAAGGATGCGCAGGGCAACTGGGTTCTGGGTAGCAGTTTGGACTGGAACACCCTGCCACCACGCATTGATGGCGTGATTGGTGAGCGCATTAACCGCCTGCCTGGAGAGCTGCGCGAGACATTAACCATCGGCAGTGTCGTTGGGGAGGAATTTTCTGCGCAGGTCGTGGCACGCGTTCAAAAGGTAAGCGAACGCGAATTAGTCCGCACCCTATCCAGAGAGCTGGAGAAATGCTATCTGCTGGTCATCGAACAGGGTGAAATCAAGGTTGGTCATCAATATTTATCTCAATACCGTTTTTCCCATTTCTTGATCCAGCAATATTTATATGCTGAGCTCGGCGCGGGCGAAAAGCGGATCCTGCATGGTGAAGTTGCCGAGGCACTCGAAGACCTGTACAGCGGTCACACCGACGAGATCGCCGTGCAGCTTGCTCATCATTTTGAAGCTGCCGGGAATGAAGACAAGGCTATCGCCTATTTAACCATCGTCGGCGACAGAGCCTATAGTGTCTATGCATACAATGAGGCTATCGGTGCATATACGCGCCTGCTGGAGTTGGGGGAGCAAACCACCATACCCGCTGAGCAGCTCACCGAGATTTATCTCCACCGCGGTCGGGCACTAGAGCTGAACAACCAATTTGACCAGGCATTGCAGAATTACGATCAAATGCTTGCCGCTGCCCAAAAAAGCAAAGATAAATCCATGGAGCTGGCAGCCAAAGTTGCCGCCAGCACGCTGTATTCCACACCCACCCCGGTAGCAGATCAAAGCAAAGGTCAAAGCTTATCCGAGGAGACATTGATATTAGCCAGAGAGCTACAGGATCGCGCCGCAGAAGCCAAAGTCCTTTGGAATCTTCAGTTGGTGAACTTATTACAAAATAAAGCCGTTGAGGCGATTGAGTTTGGCGAAGAAAGCCTTTGCATTGCGCGTGAATTGAACCTGCGGGAGCAGATGGCCTATGTGCTCAGCGATTTGGGCTGGGCTTACGGTGTAGCCTGCCAGTTTGAACAAGCCTACCAGAGAATGGATGAGGGTATCAAATTATGGAGGGAGCTGGACAATAAGCCCATGTGGTCAAACGTGCTCAACATTTTCATGTTCCAGCATTATTGGACCGGTAAAGATGAAGATGTCTTGAGCGTTGCGGAGGAGGCTTACCAGATTAGCTCCTCCATCGGGGAGATTTGGAATCAAGCTTCGGCTCGAAATTTCCAGGGCCTGGTTTGGCTGGACTATGGGGAGATTGACCTGGCGATGGCGGCACTGGAAGAAAGTATTCGCCTCACCACTCAGGGTAATCCCATTTATAACATATGGTATGGTGCCACGCTTTGCCAGGCGTATGCCAGGCTTGGAGCAACTGATATCAGCATGGACGTGTACAAAGCTCATCGTGTTGCGAATAAAGATGTTCCTATTGCTCCGTCCCGAACGGCGACGTTGATATCATATGCCTTGTTTGAAATTGAGAGCAACCAGCTGGATGCAGCCGCAGTCACCCTGGCGGATTGCATCCCCAATGCACTTCCCTGGGAATCCATGTTTCGACTGGCTAAAAGTCGGCTCGCCTTGGCTCGCGGCGACTACACCACAGGGATTGCTATTGCCAATTCAGCGATCGAGCTCACACACCAAAATAAACTGGATCAATATTTGCCTGAGGCCTTGTTTCTGAAGGGCAAGTGCCTGTTGCTGCAAGGCAGCTTGGGAGAAGCAAAGATAATTCTTGAGCAGGCATGCAGCGAAGCGAAAAAACTCGGCTCACGACTTTTATTGTGGCAAATTATCGCCAGTCTGGCTGAGCTCGAATCCGATCAAGCGCTGGCGCCTGGATTAAAAACAGAAGCCCGTGAAATCGTGGATTACATCGCCAATCACATCACCCGCCCTGACCTGCGGGAGTCATTCCTGCGATATGCTGCTAACAGATGATCACTGCTTCTAATGCTCCAGTATCTGCGACAGGAACAACTTGGTGCGTGCTTCCTGTGGATTTTTGAAGATCTGATCTGGGGTGCCGCTCTCTACGATCATACCCGCATCGAAGAAATACATGCGGTGGGCAACCGCCCGGGCAAAGCCCATCTCGTGAGTGACCACCAGCATCGTCATTCCACTCTTTGCCAGGTTTACCATCACATCGAGCACTTCTTTGATCATCTCCGGGTCGAGAGCTGATGTTGGCTCGTCAAAGAGCATGATTTTCGGCTGCATCGCCAATGCTCTTGCGATAGCCACCCGCTGCTGCTGACCACCTGAGAGCTGCCCGGGGAATTTCTCCGCCTGTTCGGGGATACCCACCCGCTCGAGCAGCTGCATCGCCACTTCCTCAGCCTTATCCTTGGACCACTTGCGCACCCAGATGGGTGCCAGGGTGATGTTCTGCATCACGGTCAGGTGTGGGAACAGGTTGAACTGCTGGAATACCATCCCAATCTCACTCCGTACCCGCTCAATATTCCGCACATCATGGGAGAGCTCGATGCCATCAATAATGATTGTGCCTCGCTGGTGCTCCTCCAGGCGGTTGAGTGTGCGGATGAAGGTCGATTTGCCTGAGCCCGAAGGACCGAAGATCACAATCACTTCGCCGTGCTTCACTTCCATGCTGATGCCTTTCAAAGCCTGGAAGTTATCGAACCACTTTTGTACATCCCGGGCGATGATGATCGGCTGTTCTTCCTTGACCTGTTCGCTCATTGCTGCCTCACTTTTAACGTTCACCCACGCCCAAAGCTTTCTCTAACTGTAAGCTGGCGTATGACATAAAATAGCTGAATACCCAAAAGATAATTGCGATAAATAGATAGACTTCCATTTGCAACCGCCCAAACTCAGGTTGTAACTTTAACACTGCATTACCCATCCCGAGTAAATCATTAATTCCGACGATATACACCAGCGTGGTATCCTTGAATAGTGAGATGAATTGCCCCACGATGGTTGGGATTACCAAACGTAACGCCTGCGGGAGAACAATCAATGTCGTGATGTGGAAGTTTTTCAAGCCCACCGCTTTGGCAGCTTCCAATTGCCCTGGTGGAATGGCTTGCAGCCCACCGCGCACATTCTCGGCGGTGTAAGCTGCGCTGAAGACCACAATCCCCATCAGGGCGCGAATCACGCGGTCGATCCTCGATTCGGTGGGCAGAAAGAGCGCCAGGATGATCGAGAACATAAATAATATTGTCACCAGCGGTACGCCACGCACAACTTCGATGAATAATATCGAAAACAATTTGACTACTGGCAGGGATGAACGTCTCCCCAACGCCAGCAGCACCCCAAAGGGGAATGAGAGCAAGATTCCACCTACCGAGAGCAGCAGCGTGATGAGCAGCCCGCCCCACGCCGTTGTCGGGACTTTTGGCAGCAGGCTGGAGTTGGTAAATCCTGGAAGGAGCACCAGAGGGATCAAAAGGAGAGCGATCAGCCACACTGTCGCCACATAACGCCCCTTGACCGGTCCGCGTCGACCAATCCGGTACCCCAGGTAGATTAAGAAGGGATTGATGAGCATGAATACCCGGATTGGGAGTGTGATGGTGGTTGTGGCTAACGGGAAGATAGCCAAAACGCCCATTAGAATGCCCAGGAAAATAGCAAATGGCCTGATGTAGCGCTTCCACACCCCCCAGCTCATGCCAACCAGAAATGTGACCATCAGTACACTGATGCCCACACGCCACAGTTCCTCGCGCGGGTATTGACCAACCATAAACAGGAGTGGAGCCACGGTCACCGGACGCCAGTCTGCAGTTTTGAATACCCAGGTGATGACGTAAACCAAAGAAAAGTACACCCCCGTCGCACCCAAGATGGTTAGCAAGCTGTTGAACCAGCTGCTGAACAGATTCTTTCGAATCCATTGGACTGCGCTTGGTGGTGAAGGAGGGCTTGATTCCTGAGAGGCGGCTTTCATCTTCATCGCTCAATAAATTGCACGCGTTTGTTGTAAATGTTCATCACCACCGCAGTCAACAGGCTGATGGCGAGATAAGTCGCCATGATCAAAATGAACACCGGCACAGCTCGACCGGCCTGGTTAATGGTGACTTTTCCGATGGCAAACAGCTCCTGGTAACCAATTACCAGAGCCAAACTCGAGTTCTTGGTCAAATTCAAGTACTGGCTGATCAGGGGCGGGATGACCACCCGCATGGCTTGTGGGATGATGATTAATGACAAAATCTGTGAGTAACGCAGCCCCACCGCTCTGGCTGCTTCGATTTGTCCCTTCTGCACCGCCTGGATGCCTGACCGGAATACCTCGGCGATAAATGCGGCGGTATACATGGCCAGGCCGATCAGCAACGCGGTGAACTCGGTCGTCAAGCGCAGACCACCCTGAAAGTTGAATCCCTGCAGTACGGGGACGTCGAACTGTAGAGGTTTCCCGCCTGAAACGAACCAGCCAATCAACGGAACCAGCACCAGTACCGCCAGACTGATCCTACCAAAATACGTCTCCTTGCCTTTCACCTCCCGAATACGGCGCAGCACCACCCAGGTGATGATCGCCAGGATGATCCCGGCTGCTACGGAAGCTGCGAATAGAATACCCCCTTCCCCTAAGTGTGGCCAGGTAAGGTAAAAGCCCCTTTGGTTGATGTATAGCAGCCCCGGCAGCTTGATACTCTCTTTCACCGGCGGAAGCTGGGTAAAGACCCCAAAATACCAAAGAAATAGCAGAACCAGCAGTGGAATGTTGCGATGAAATTCAATGAAAGCCAACCCGATGTGACTGATCACCCAGTTGCTGGAAAGCCGCATCAGCCCGATGATAAAGCCCAACACGGTCGCAAACACGATGCCTGCTGCCGACACCACCAGGGTGTTGATCAGACCAACCAGGACGGCTCTTCCGAAGGACATGGTTGAGTCATAAGGGATGAATGATTCCTTAATTGGAAAACCCGCCGCTTCTTTCAAGAAGCCGTAATTCAATGCCATCCCTCTTTGCCGGGTGATCTCCAAGAAGTTGCCAATCAGCCAATATAGGAAACCAAAGACGATGAGTGAAGAGACGACTTGCGCGGCAACTTTGAGCACGCGCTCATCTCTCCAGATGGAGATCTTTTTTGGACTATACTCGCTCGTTGCCATCAATTGTTATTGTGATTACAGCATTGGGTGTGCAATCATTGTAAGGATGGACTGCACACCCAACGTGATGTGATTATCGCGATTACTTGATCGGTGGCGCGTACATCAAGCCACCTTCAGTCCATAAATTGTTCAATCCGCGGTCCAGCTGAAAGGCTAAGCCATTCGCGCCGAAGTAGCGGTCGTAGATTTCACCGTAGTTACCGACTGCTGAAATTGCCTTGGCAATTGAATCGGGTGAGAGGCCGAGAGTTGAATAACCCCAATCCGCTTCTCCTTCCACACCCAGAAGGGCGCGTATGTCTGAATTCTCGCTGGATTTCATTTGATCCACGTTATCGGAGGTGATCCCATACTCTTCAGCATTGATCAATCCCCAGATCACCGTCTTGACGATATCAAACCACTGATCATCGCCGGACGGAACAGCTGGTGTGAGCGGTTCCTTGGAGATGGTGATGGGCAGGATTACGTGGTCCGCAGGACTCGTGAAACCAGCCCGGGCGGCTGCCAGCTGTGATTTATCGCTGGTGGCCACATCGCAGCGCCCTTCCACATAGGCACTGTACACCGAGGGGGTATCTTCAAACGGTACCGCTTCGTATTTCAGCCCAGCATCACCGAAAGCCGTTGCCAGGTTTTTCTCTGTAGTTGTGCCAGTGGTCACGCAGACGGTAGCCCCGTCCATGTCTTGCAGGGTGGTGATCCCGCTATCTTTTCGCACCAGAAAGCCCTGACCATCATAGAACGTGATCCAGGTGAAGTTGCCCCATTCTGCATCCCGTTTGGAAGTCCAGGTCATGTTGCGCGTGACCATATCGACCTCACCGGTCTGCAGCACTGGGCCGCGGTCGGCTGCTGTAATCGGGACAGCCTCGATCGCATCGGGGTCACCCAGTACTGCCGCAGCCACAGCTCGGCAGAAGTCAATATCAAAGCCGACGTTGCGTCCATCCGCGTCCAGATATCCAAAACCGAGCAGTGAGGTGTGCACACCGCACACCACTTTGCCCCTTGCCTGAACGGCTTTCAACCTGTCTCCATAGCCCGCCGGCTTGATGATTTCTGGAGGCAGGGCAGTACTTTGCACTGGCACCTCAACGATGACTGTCTGTTTGACTTCAACCGTTTGTACAGGGGCGACTACACCACCACTGGTTGGAGCCGGTGTTTGCGTCGCTTTAGCTCCACAGGCGCTGGCCAGCAGGCTGATGGCGATTAAGACACCCAATACATAAAATAATTTACGCGACATGTTTCTCTCCTCTTGTGTGTAATTGAATTTTAGCGAGCATGGGTCTTGCTCAGGGGTCGTGATTGGGATGAGTGCTGCACCTCCTCTCGGAACTTACTTTGATTTTTTATTCCGATGTTCGTTTTCTACGGCGCAAATGGATCCAACCAGGCAGATGATTTTAGACAATAAGGTATTTTAGGATACACCCAGGGCTTACCCGGTCCAGTGGTATGGGGGTGTATGGGAGTGAGGACTGTACCAAGGGTAATTATAGAGAATATCCGCTTAATATACAAGGCTGGATTTAATTCTCCGAGATGTGTAGCGCTGCCCAACCGGGGTGACTACCCTGCCTCAGCTCATCCCGCTTATAATATCCCCATGCTCATCCAAGAAATCCAATCCAAGACTATCCTGTCCGCATCCAAAGTCTACCCATACGTCATCAACCCCTACGTGGGTTGCCAGCATAACTGTTCCTATTGTTATGCCCATTTTATGAAAAGGTTTACCGGGCACAAGGAACCCTGGGGTCAATTTGTGGATGTAAAGCTGAACGCGGCTGATTTATTGAAGTCTGAAATTATCCGCAAGAAAGTCGACCGGGTCTGGATCAGCGGTGTGTGTGACCCTTACCAGCCGCTCGAAGGGAAATATAAGCTAACCCGCCAATGCCTTGAAATTCTGGCAGGTCATGGCTGGCCAGTAACCGTCCAAACCCGCTCGTCACTCGTCCTGCGCGACCTGGATATCTTGCGCACCGGCAAAGATTTCGAGGTCGGCTTCAGCATCACCACTGCCGATGACGCCATCCGAAAATTATTCGAGCCCAATGCACCCCCTATCCGTGAACGGATCAGGGCTCTCGACGAGCTGCATCAGGCGGGAATCCGCACATTCGCCATGATTGCCCCCATCCTCCCCGGGGCGGAAACTCTTGCCGAGACCCTGGCAGGCAAAGTAGACCATGTGCTGCTTGACCGCATGAACTATCATTATGCGGATTGGGTATACCGGAAATATGGTTTGGAGGATAAGCTGAGCGATGATTATTTTACGGATACGGAACGGTTGCTCTCATCAGCTTTTGCCAGTCTTGGAATAAGCTGTCAATAATATATCGTAATATGATAAAATGACCTTGGGGGAATAATCCTGGGGGGATAGGTTGAAAGCATAGGAGGCAACAAACCTGTGGCAAAAGTACTTGGTATTGGCGGAATCTTTTTCAAATCCCCCGACCCTCTCAAGCTCTGCCAGTGGTACGCCCAGTGGCTGGGTCTCAATGTCGAGACGGCGTCAGGCTTTTCATTCGTGCCGTTCCTCCCCAATAACATGCCCCAAAATGGTTACACGGTTTGGAGCGCATTCGAGTCCACCACGGCATACTTTTTACCCTCAGACAATAAGTTTATGTTCAATCTGGTCGTGGATAACCTGGAGGAAGCCCTCAGTCAGGTAAGGGCTGGCGGTGCAGAGGTAACTGGCGATATCGAGAAGAGCGATTTTGGCCAGTTCGGCTGGTTCATGGACCCCGACGGGAACAAAGTGGAACTATGGCAGCCGCCAGATGCATCATCTGAAATGACAAGCAGGAGTTCCATCGATGCATATTCGCGTGATGACATTTAACATCAACGGCAACGATTATGATATTGATCCCGATAATGAGTGGAAGAGCTGGGCTCATCGCGCCGACCTGACTCTCAAGACAATTCAGCTTTACTCTCCTGACCTGATCGGGCTTCAAGAAGTCGTCGATGCGAACCTGGAGTTCTATCGAACGCACCTGGATGGTTACGGCTTCGAGCTTGGGCAGGAATATGACCAGGGTGTGTACGCAGCATATAGTTCAATCTTCTGGAAGCGTGCCCGCTACGATCTGATCGAGTCAGGGAAATTTTGGTTCAGTCAAACGCCCGATGTTCGATCAAGTGATTGGGGTGTGCCCTATCCCATGGGAGCCACCTGGGTACGCCTGCAAGATAAACGCTCCGGCAACCATCTGCTGCACATGAATACCCATTTCGAAGATGGAGTCGATGGTGTACGCTCGCGAATTGAAAGTAGCAAGTTGATCGTTGAGCGCGCCAGACAGCTTGCACCGGATATCCCCGTCATTCTATCGGGCGATTTCAATTGCAATCCATGGTCCACCCCTTATAACATCTTCATGGCAGGTGGTTTTTCGGATACTTACCGTATGGCTGGTCAGGCCGACTCGGTTACCTCCAGCACATACCATGGATACGTCGGTGAGCGCTATTTTGCCCTGGAGTGGGGTGGCGCGGACGCAGAGTTGTTTTGGCGCGTGGACTGGATCCTTGCTCGAGGTGGCACCCACCAACTTCAAGCCACTTCATGCACTATTGTAAGGGATGCAGCGCCGCCTGTGTATCCAAGTGATCATTATCCGGTCGTCAGTGAAATTGTTGTGATGTAGTGGTTGCCCAACCCCAGTTGGGATCACTACACTGGTTCTAAGTAAACAGGGGAGACGAATTCAGATTTCCACAGAGTGAGGATGGTTGAGCAGGGTTTGTCCTCCGGCTCAGTTTGAGTGGTTGGGTGGCTTCGGTCAAAGATCAACCCTCGTCCCTGGAATGCAGCGGACAAATATATGATAAGAGGAGGTAGCCATGAGAAAGCTACTTGAAAACGCTGCACAGCGCGGAATTTCATATCTTGAAAACCTGGGATTGCGGGGTGTTGCTCCCTTACCGGAGGCTGTTGCGAAGCTGTCGCGGCTCGATCAGCCATTACCCCAGGAGCCTAGTGAGCCAGAAATAGTGTTGAACAAGCTGGATGAGATGTGTTCCCCAGCTACGATGGCTATGGCCGGGCCTCGTTTCTTCGGTTTTGTGATTGGCGGGTCACTGCCCGTCACGCTGGCCGCCAATTGGCTGGCTGGAGCATGGGATCAGAACACCGCCTTTTACAACGCCACCCCCGCCACGGCCTACCTCGAACAAATCACTACCCGCTGGATCATCGATCTATTCCACCTCCCACCCGAATGTGGGTCTGCGTTTGTCAGCGGGGCAACCATGGCGAACTTCAGTGCATTAGCCACCGCCCGTCACGCGGTGCTCACAAACGCCGGTTGGAATGTCGAGGCGGATGGGTTGTTCGGTGCCCCACCCATTACGGTGATCGTCGGGGCAGAGGCCCATCCTTCGCTGATCAAATCCCTGGGACTGTTGGGCCTCGGTCGAAACAGGGTCATCAAGGTACCAACCGATTCACAGGGGCGGTTGCGCCTCGATGCCATGCCGGTCATATCAGGTCCCACCATCGTGTGCACCCAGGCTGGCAATGTCAATACGGGAGCCTTTGATCCTATCGCTGAGATTTGTGACCAGGCGCATCGCGCAGGCGCCTGGGTTCACGTGGATGGAGCCTTCGGCTTATGGGCAATGGCAGTCCCGTCTCTATCCAACCTGACTGCCGGGATGGATAAGGCTGATTCGTGGGCGACGGATTTCCACAAATGGCTGAACGTCCCTTACGACAGTGGGTTGGCGCTGGTGTGCGACGCGGATGCGCTCCGGGCCGCCATGTCTGTGACCGCTGAGTATCTTCCCACCACCAGCCCCTTCCGTAACCCCTCCGACTTCGTCCCTGAATTATCCAGGCGTGCCCGCGGCGTTGAAGTTTGGGCTGCCTTCCAATCCCTTGGCAGCCAGGGTGTGGTTGAGCTGGTTGAGCGCAACTGCTGTCAAGCCCGGCGGTTTGCAGAAGGATTGGGATCGGCTGGCTATGAAGTTCTCAACGATGTCGTGCTCAACCAGGTGCTGGTGGCGTTCGGCGATGCCGAAACGACCAACCGTGTGATCTCCGGGATCCAGGCAGACGGGACCTGCTGGTGTGGTGGCACGGTCTGGCATGGGCGTACAGCCATGCGCATCAGCGTCTCATCGTGGGCTACCACTGACGAGGATGTCGAACAGTCTCTGGAAGCCATGCTGCGAGTTGCTAAACCACATAACCATTGACGGCTATGCTAGCTCCTGGCTGTTTTCTACTGGCAGGATACTCTCCATTTGGCTATAATTGACCCTGCACGCCTCACCAGAAATATTAACTCCACCAATCCCAAGGAGGTCCGGATGAGTAACACCAATTTATTGGATGCAATCAAGGTAGTCAAGGAAAACGAAAGGATTGCCTCAGAAACCTATGCAGCTGCCGCTGAAAAAATCAGCAACCCCATGGGCAAGCAGCTCTTCACCCAGCTGAGTACGTTCGAGCAGTATCATTACGACCAGATCAGTAAGCTCGAAAAATCTTTACTGGAAAAAGGCAATTATATTAATTATGCCGGCAAGGATTTCCCTCTCCCACCGCTGTTCGATATGAAAGCCGCCCAGGAGGTTAATCGGAAAAGTGTGATGACCATTATTTCTGATGCGATTGCCCTCGAGAAACAGGCGGAAAAAACCTATGCCGATCTGGCTGCCCAGGTGGACGACCCTGAAGGTCATGCCATGTTCGGTCGGCTCTCGGAGGAGGAGCATAACCATTATCGCCTGCTCAATGAGGCATATTGGACCTTGAACAACCTGGGTGTTTGGAAGTGGTCCCCGCCATGATCGGTTAACAATCTACCCGCTGGTTCGATGTGGCTCGCTGTGAGCCACAATTGGGTCAAAATCACCTTGCGGCGTCGGTTCCGTCATCGACGTTTCGTTTATTCATCCTATAATCTTTCAAGGCGAAGCCTGAGATGTAAGTGGTACAATGCCCTATCGCCACCCAACAGGAATGCACCTCACTCGATCGAAAATCAATGTTTGGTTGGTCTCGCCAACGAGAATACCCGCTTGCTTACTGATCATATTCAATAATCCATAACGGTAATTGTTGGAGAAAACCATGAATTTTGAATTCATCACCCATCGCATGGCAGAATTGGGTTGGAAAAAGCCTTCCTCGGGTGTTTTCGCCGGTGAACGATTTAACCTGGTTGCGTCACGCCGTTTCGGGATTGTGCCGTGGATGGTGATGTTGAAAACCATCCCGGTGTTGGATATTTTCGCCCTGAATAAACTCCAGGGGCAGCTCGAGCTCGTCTTTTTCCAGGCAAAAGGCAACGTTTGGCAAAGGAATTTCTACCTGTACCTCGTGTGCGCCAAAGCCACCCAGCAGGCGCTGCATGCCCTCAAAATGGATACTATCAGGGTGAAGCATTACAGCCAGCCTAAAACGGGTACACGCAAGATCATGGTGGTGGATGAGTTTTCCCGCCAAATCTACGGCCCCTATCCACCGCGGATGGAATATGAGCAGGAGCCTCCTTTCGATCTCGGCCCCATTTTTATGCAGGCGTTGATGCCCGATGGAGCTGCCTATCCATTGCCCGCCGTTCAGGAGGATGTAGACAACCTCGCCGATAGGCTGCTCCCTGCATCCGTCTTGAATCTGATCCAGGAAAGCGGCCGCACCGATTTGGGTTTGTACCGCGTGGAAGCGCTGCACGAGCTTGGTCGTTTACGCGAGGCCGGGGAAATCCTGGACATAATGCTGCCCGGGTTGCAGGGAGATGAGCTGGCACGCGCCCGGCGCTTTAAAGCCCAACACCTGTTCTCAGACGGTCAGGTGGACGAGGGCATCTGGCTGTTGGAGCAAGCGGAGCAGGACGCCCGCAGCCCAAATGTTCGCGCCACCGTGATATCCACCAAGGCGAACGGTTATGGCCTCAAGCGCTGCTTTAACCTGGCCGAAAATGCCATTCGCGCAGCCTTGCAGGTGGCTCCCGATGAGCCGCGGGTTATTTTTGCCCAGTCGGCCCTGTACCTGCAGATGGACCTCCGCATTGAAGCGCGTGCTGTTCTCGAACGCATGCGCGGGGATAGCGAACCCTGGGTGAACTGCTGGATCGACTTCGATCTGGCTAATATCGCCTTGCTGTTGGGTGAGTTCGATGAAGCCGGCCGGTTGGCTGTTTCTGCCCTTGACTATTCCCCCGAGATCATTAACCCGTTGAACATCCTGGCATACCTTGCCATGTTGAAGGGCGACCTCCAGGAAATGGAGCGCCTGTCGAATCAGATCGAAGAACGCAGCCCGCAAGCTGATTTCCTGCCCTTGCTGAAAACGGAATTGGAACGGCTTCGTAAACGCCATACCGGCGCAGCCAAAGCCCCGCAGGCGCGCCTGGAATCTTTTCCTTCCCTGGTCCAGCGCCGCAACTACTGTGGTCCCAGCACCATCGAGCTGGTCTTGCGCTACTGGAAAGGTGGCCTTGACCTGACCAATAGTGACATTGCCCGCCGGGTGATGCAGCCTCAAACAGGCACCCCCATTCATCGCATGACGGAGTTCTTCCGCCTGTTGGGTTTTAACAGCCTGCGCTGCATCGTTCCGACGGATAAGCTGAAGCAGCTGGTGGATGAAGGATTCCCCGCAATCGTGGAGGTGCAGGGCGGTGGTCACTCGCACGTGACCGTGGTGATCGGCTACGACGATGAAGCCGGTACGATCGAGCTCCAGGACCCGATGACCCACCAGGTCATACCCATCCCGATCAAGGATTTTAACGATGTGCGCCAGACCCCCTTCAATTCAGCCATCGTGGCTCACCCGGCAAGCAGTGTCTATGAGGATACATTAGCCCGCCTGGGGTTGTTTCCGGATGACGTCCTGGCATTGATTGACCAGGCCAGCCGGGCATTTGAGGTGGGTAACCATAGCCTGGTGAATGATTTGATGCAGCGCGCCGTCCAGCTGCGCCCTCAGCATGGCTTAGCCTGGAGTTACTGGCTGCAGGCGATCCTGCTCCAGTGGCAGGAAGCCCAGCACCACTTCAGGTTTCTTCCCCCTCAACCGGGCGGGCAGGATACTGCTCATCGGTCAGCTGAAGAAGAACGGCTGCGCGGCCAGTTTTACGCAGTATTGGAGCGCGCCCGCCAGGCCCACCCGCAGGCTGAATTTATTTATTTCAACGCCGGCCAAGCGGCTCTCCTGGATGGAGATTTACCTCTTGCCCTGGCAGCTTTCCAAAAAGCACATGATCTGTCTCCTAAAAATTCTGAAACCATGGCCGGCATTGCCGAATGCCAGTATAAATTACGCCAGGTGGAGCAGGCGCTTGAAAGTGCCGGGCAGGCTGTAAAGCTTGACCCCGCTTCGGTGACTGGCAATATCTGGCTATCGCGTTGTTTGTCAAATCTGCAAAAAGAACATGCCGCCTATTTCGCCCGCGTGGGCCTTGAGCAGGCCTCTCCCTGGTGGCTTGCCCATCAGGCGATGGCTGAGGCCCACCTGAGCAACACTCCACCCAGAGATGCTTGGATGGAATACCACCCAATTAATTTGCTCAACCCCGCCCAGGAAGCCTGGCATGAAGTGGATGCCGTGCTTTCCCGCTTCCCCAACCAGCCGGAGGCACTTTACCTGCGCGCCAGTGCATTGATGGGGGGCAAGGATTTTGCCGCCTCCCAGGCTGCCCTTGAGACTGCTCTCGCAGCTGCGCGCCAGCTTAATGCCGGCCCGATGGCTTTCCACAAGGTCCACCTGGGTCTGTGCCTTCTGTTCTTTGTCCAGGGCTTGCTCGTCCAGGCTACAGAGCAGGTGCTCAAAATGCTGGAAGCTGAACCCGACGACCCATGGGCATTACAGCTGCAGGCTTCGATTGAATTCCGCAAGCTGGTCCTGCGCTCGCAGCAAACCAATACCGGCGAAGCGCCAGAATTGGACGTTGCCCGAGCCATAGAACTGTATCTTTCAGCTATCCACGCCAACCAGGGCGCTCCCGGGGTGGTGCATGAATTCCTCGGTTACCTGTTGCAGCTTGGCAGGAGAGACGAAGCGGTCACACAATCCGCACAGTTGCAGGAAAAGTATCCCGATCAGCCGGATTTAATCTATGAGCATGCGGTCATGTTGCGGGTTGCAGGTAAGCAGGAAGACGCTTCGCTTGCTATGCAGCGCGCCGTCTCCATAGAGAATGTGATCAAGAACCAGGATGCGCTGTGTTATGCCTTTGAGACTATCTTCCAGGGGATTGGTCCCGAGCGCGGCGAGAAAGCCGTCCTGGGCATCAGCTTACCCAAAAACATCACCACCCGCCAGCGCGACCGTGCCCTGGGGATCATCCTCTCCTTCTATCCCAAGGAAAAAGGTCAACGCGCCCGTCAGCTCTTGGAAGCCATCCTGGCCGACAACCCGGAAGACGGCGAAGCTACTTTCTGGCTTGGCCGGGGAGTGGCCATGAATGATGATGAGCGTGAGCGTATGTATCGGCAGAGCGTGCTACTCATGCCTCAATGGACCCACGCCCGCATGACCCTGGCCAGTTACCTGGCCCAAAAAAACCGCTACCAGGAGGCGCTGGATTTCACCATCGGACATGAGTATGAGTCTCTCGACATGCTCACCTTGCATCTCTACTGCCTGAACCGGACCGGACGATTTGAAGAGGCTTCCTTTGCGGCTGAACGGTTGATCTCGGACCCCAGCCTGCCTGGAGAACGTAATTCGTTCCATTACCAGGTGAAAGAAGAAGCCGATACTTGCTGCGGCGAGTTTGAAAAAGCCCTGTCCAACATCCTTAAAGCCATGGAGCTGTTCCCAGGTGAGCAGTTCTGGTACTACAGGGAATGCCTGGCCTTGTGCAACCTGCACCGCTTTGACGAAGCCGAAGCTGCCCTGGCAGCTGGAGTGGATAAAGGTATGGATGCGCACCTGTTTCAAGAAGGTCATTATTGGATCGCCCTGGTCCGTGAAAACCTTGATTCTGCTTTGGAGCTTGCCAGGCTTAACCAGGATGTTGAGCGGAAAGAGCTGGCTGCGCAGAAGAATCCCCCCGGGGTGATGCATGGCGCATGGGGGAGTCGTTACCTGGTCCTTCTGGCCCATCTGGGTCATTTGAAAGAAGCCGAGAAATATCTCGAAAAGGTTTTTTCCGAGACCCGAATCTGGCCAGATGCAGCCAATGAGCTGAGCAAAACGCGCGCCAACGAGCTCACGCTGAAATGTGCCGAACAGGCCTTGAAACTTAATAAGAATGTCGCTCGCAATCCATCCAATGCCCTGCTGGGGCGTGCGATTGCCTATCGCAATACCGACCATCCAAAAGCACGCCAGAGTTTTGAGCAGCTGCGTGAAAGGTTCCCAGGCCAGTCGGATGCCTACGTACATCTGTCTCTGTGCGCCGCATTGGATGGCGACCTGGAAAAGGCGGCTCTATTGGCTGAACAGGCGGTCGCGTTTGACCGCCGGTTATGGTCCGTCTGGGCGGCGCACGGGTTGGTGAAATTCCTGAGTGGGGAGCGTGAAGCCGCCGCCCAAGACCTGAAAAAGGGTTGGGCGCGCACGCCCGATGAAACCTTCACCGGTTACCCATTCTGGTGGCTGTACTTTGCCCTGTGTGGTGACCAGGCCCTGGCAGAAAAATGGAAGGGGAAGGCATTTTCTCAAGCCGAATCTGCGTTCGACCATCAGCTGTTGAACAGCATCCAATCGCACCTGGTGTGAGAAAGGTGGAGCTACCCTTATGAGCCCAATCCGCATGGAACGCGTTGAATCAGGTGTGCGCGTGGTCATCGCTTTTAACGAAGCCTTTAACCGGCATGACGTTGCCGGAATGCTGCAGCTTATGAGCGCTGATTGTATCTACGAATACACTTCACCAGCCCCCGATGGTGCGGTGTACACCGGCAAGGAAGCTCTTGCCCGTTTCTGGCCGGAATTCTTCGCTCACATAAAAGATGCGCACATCAAAGTTGAAGAGATTTTTGGCTATGGCCTGCGCTGCGTCATGCGTTGGAGACTCGATTGGGTGGATGAGGCCGGTACCTCCGGGCACGTGCGCGGCGTGGATCTCTTCCGGGTGCAAAACGGTCTCATCGTCGAAGCAATGTCTTACCTGAAGGGTTAATTCTTTTTTATGTAGGGGGCTGTCCAAAAAGTCACAATATTGTGGAAAAATCTTAAAACGTAGGGGCGTAGGGGTGGGATTTGAACAAAAAACACCAGTAAGAAATCCCCTACGCCCACATGGTACGCCTTTGGTCAGAGCGTAGGGGTAATTAATCATGATATTTTCGGAATTACACCCCTCTGGTCAAGAGCTCACCGGAATGGTTGCGCATCTACTTTTGGGAGAGCCCCGTATTTTTTTTGTAGAAACGTTACTGTGTGGCGTCTGTTTTTTCTTCGTATAAACGTCCCACCTTGGCGTCTATATTTTCCAGGTCGTCTCTATATTCATGGATTGTTGCGCGTTGAAATTTGAAGGATCTCGGCGCTTCATTGGCACATTAACTGCATCCTGATGGATGACTTGCCCAAAAGGGCCATTTATTAATCTTTAACAGACTGGTTAGAGGACATGCCCATGCTAATATGACCATACGGAGGCTATTCTATCCAGAAAAGTGGTCTCTTGAAGGTAAGTTCACCCATTCCTTCACGTACGCTAGTTGGGCCTAGCTGCTAGCGGGGACGTGGGATTGAAGGTGGTCCGTTTGGATATGCCCCGCCGGCGCTTCCTCCCCGGCGGGGCGGGTTTTTAAGACCAGCTTGCTTGTATCTAGCTTTATGGAATTATCCCGGATGTGTTGGGGAGCCGACCTTTCAGGATCGGCTGATCGCATTGGTAAAGGACCTGGTGGTCGGGGGTCTCAACCTGGTAGTGGCCCTCGTTTGAGCTGACCCTGTAGTCCTGTAAATGCGGTCCAACTCTATTCAACGCATTCACCGATGTCCAACGCGAGAGATTGAGCGACCGCCAGTCGAATTTAGAATACCTTACATGCATCTCAGATTGGAGGTAGCAGGCCAGGGCTGCTCCCACCCCATCGTGCGTCTTCGTCGGCAGGGTGGGGTCCATCCACGCCTCTTCCAACCAAGGCACTGCATCAGCAGACAGGGTCGTCAGATAGTTAACATTAAAACGCTCGACATCGATGGTGCGGTACACGTTATGCCTCACGATCGCGCCATCCACGTTCAGCGCGCAGATGGTGATGGCAAACCCGAGGGCGGCGAGTAGCATCGCGAAAGCAAAATGACGCTCACGGTGCAGGATTTCAAGCACGATCACTGCCACGAATAGGATGCCTACCCAGATCAGGAAGATGCGTGGATATAGCCGCAAGCGCGAGAAGCCATGCCAGTCGATAGCCAACGTCAGGCGCTGATATGCTGAAACGAGAATTACGATCACCAGCACCACAATCCCCACGCTCAACCCCGAATAGATACGTTTCTGCCGGTCGCTTTCACGGTTGGTAACCGTGCCCAACCCGAGCACCATCAGCAGGCTGAAAAACGCCACTGCGATCAGCTCGCTGAAACCACTGCGGGCATACTCCGAGTATGTATAACCTTCCACGCCAATGTTCGCTTCCCCCCCAAAGAAATATCGGAATTGTACGATGACGAATAAGAGGAATAGAATGAAAACGCTCCCCAAGACGATGGCAGCCTCCGTAAAACCGAGGAAGTGGCTGATGATGGGTTTGTCTTCACCCAGCAGCTTCTCGTCATGGCTCTTCAAGGCGGCATAGAGGAAGACTCCCATCAGGACGTAAGCCCAACACAATATGATGATCAGCCGGGCTATATACTCGGGAATCCTACCCAGGTCAAAGCGGTCGAAGAAATTGATGATTTGCTGTTTGAACACGATATCACCCGCTGCCAGCAGGATGGCGAAGAACACCACCACCGGAATGGCGATCAACAATCCCCGCACCACCGGCTTGATTGGCACACGGCGGACTCCGTCTAAATTAACCTTCCTCTCCCTTAAGAAAATAATCGGGAGCAGGATAATGTTGCCGATGAGCAGGAAGAATTTCTTGAAATAGTCGAACAAGCTGTAATGGGTCCAGCGCCCGCCCAGGTAAGTGACCGTTAGTAAGCCTAGCGAGACCAGTGTGCCCATAATGCTCAGGACGATCGTCAGGGGTTCCATGCGCACGAAGGTGATGATGGCAAAGAACACAAACGGCAGCACCAGTCCCAGGCTTTTAAACGCCGGTTTCAGACCATTGGTGAGCAGCACGAGTGCCCCACCCAGCAGGCAGGCGGTTAAATAAATGGCGAAGTTGATCCCTAGCGGATTGCCCCAAAAAAGGAAATCGAACCCCCACCCCAGCCCGAGAGCCACGATCCAAACCAGATTGGTATGTTTATTCAATGGACACCCTCCCACGATGATGGATTGGAGATAACCCGTCCAATCCTCAATTGTTTCCCTGGCTCTGTTCGCTCCCCCCGCCATGTGCTGTGTTGCCCTACTACTATACATCGATTCGAACTTTCGTCAAGCCGGTAATCTGTAACACCGCTTTCTCGGGTCGTCTGCCCAGGCCCGGGTGTTTTTTTATGTAGAGACGCCATACCATGGCGTCTGAATCGATGGTTATTCTCATGTAGAGACGTCCCAGTGGGACGTCTGGTGCGGTATGGATTTCTTTTGTAGAGACGCCCCCGTTGGGGCGTCTGCCTTGGCCGGGGTGGTTTTTTGTAGAGACGCTATACCATAGCGTCTAGGTGGTGTTTTTTTTCGTAGAGACGTCCCATTGGGACGTCTGGTGTGGTATGGATTTCTTTTGTAGAGACGTCCCGTTGGGGCGTCTGCCTTGGCAGTAGTGGCTTTTTGTAGAGACGCCATACCATGACGTCTATCCCGGCAGGGATTTCTGTAGAGACGTCCCATTGGGACGTTTGAGAGGCACCATTTTTTGCGGCATTTCTTTTATGCAGAGGGATTTTTGCGGCTAAAAATTTCAAAAGATGCGTTTTTTAATCTTTAACAGACTGGTTAGAGGTCTTATGTTTGCTAATATGATAAAAGAGAAGCTATTAGAATTCACTGAATATCAGCACTGATTTCTCCATTTACTCCATAGCCCTAAATATTTTTACGGGGATTTCCTGTTCTTAATCGCACATTTACGATGTGACATCGACGCATCAAACCAGCTAAAGTACTTTCATAAATATATCTAAACTGTGAATTCCTGATCATCGCCGCAGCACTCTGCAATATTTGGGACTGCGATAGAAGTTGGATAGGAGTCATGCCTCCATGTGTCTATTTTTCAGCATATCGTTTTGACAGGCGACTATCTTGGGAAAGGGGTCAGCACATGATACGGATATCGATCACGCTATTACTCGTACTTGGTATTCTTATACTGCTTCCTGGATCAGCTCGCGCTCAATTGATTGAACCACCTGAATCCACAAAGATCGAGATCGCCAATCTCTTTACCTGGTTATTGATCACACCCATAGATTGGGGTCGTGGCGCGCTGCTTGCTGGTCTAGGCCTCGCCGGAGCTTTAATAACCACTATATTTCTCGTCGGAACTACCATTCCTGGAACTGCAGGACAAGTTAAGATCGACTCACAGGCTGAAAGGTTGGATCGATTCTACAAACGATTGGATGAGCTGATTAAAGCAGATAAATTGGAACCGAAAGTTATCGGCGTCTTGGAGAATATGGTGGACAAGATGCGAGCTGATTTGCGGGCAGAACGATGGTGCCAAATTGGGATAGCTGCAGTGTTGTATGCCTTACTTGGAGCTGTCGTTGCATCCATGCTGGCGCAGGATATCCTGCAGGCATTGGTAATCGGAGCAGGCTGGACGGGTTTGATTGGAAATTTGGGTCTCAAATCCGACTATAAAAAGCGCGCATCAGAAAAGGATTCAGCCCTGGATAATTTACAGGCCATCCTGGCAGGCCAGGTTAAAGCCGAAGGTAATGTGGGAGGTGCAAGCGAGGCCCTGGACCAGGCCTGGTATGCCAGGAAGTTATAGAGCATGCGCAATATCAAACCCCTCAATGATTTCAGGTCTTGCTGGAGCGAACAATGACACGGATGACGATAAGACCTATTAGTAGCCGGGTGTATAAGAAAGCGAGGTGACGACAATTGAGATATCTAATTGGCAAAATAACAAGAAGGCCTTACTTCTGTAGCTAACTTAACCAGGTAAATCTTAATGAGGAGGAAACTATGTTTACAAAAGATTTGAGTGCAAATGTGCCTTTGTACGGACAGGAGCAATGTATTTATTGTGGTGCGGCCAGTGGGCAGATGATCCGCAACGGTTATCCAAACCCGGCAGACCGCTTATTCTACACACAGTTGAGCATTTGGAATACAATCCAGGTGAACAACAGCACGGTACCAGCCGACTCGGGGTGGGCAACTGACCCCCATGGTTTGAGAGCATGCCTTCAGTCGCTGAGCAATCCCCCCGGTGTTCACTGGGCTGAGTTTGCAGAAGCCAGCCGGGATGTCGTTCTATTTGATATCCTGTATTGGATGAATAGACTGGAGTATCCTTGTGCGGTCCTGATTAACCACGGCGGTCATTGGGTAGTGATCGTGGGCTTTACCACCGATGTCGAGCCTATCGCTGGTAGCACGCCCACTCTTCAAAGCATTATCATCCATGATCCAGAACCGCATAACGTGGGCACCGACTCGACGATGACAGGCGCGCAGTGGTTCTCAGGTCCGTGGAACGGAGCGATAAGTTATGCTGGAAGCTGGCTCAACCAATATGTCGCCATCGTGGAGCCGCCAATCGAGAAAGGGGTGGCAAAGGTGAAAAGAGTGAGAAGGACCGGTGAGAAGCTGCTTTCACCTGCTCAGGCGGTGGAGCACGCAAAACGATGGATTGCCGAGCTGAAGCTTGCCGAGCAGAGCAAGTACAGGCTGCTGGGACGTGAAGATGTGCATAACTTAAAGCCGCTGCTCGTGCGTGAGGAGATGCCGGGCGAGCAAGAAAAGATTGTGCCTCATTACTATATCGTACCTTTCGGGATCAAAGGCGAGTATGGCGAACGTGACATGCTGACCGCGCGTGTGTGTGTGCTGGTGAATGCATTCACGGGTAATTTCGAGGAAGTGACCGCTTTTGGCAAGCCGATGCGCTACCTGTTGGAAGAAGAGGTCCTTGAGGTAGTGGCAGAGGCGATGCACACAGAGCGGGGGAAGCTTCGCGACGCTAAACTGACGCTGATGTTCCAGCCTTCCGATATCACCCATGTGCGCACATGGCCATTCTGGAAAGTGACGATCGATGAGCGAACGGTGTATGTGGATCAGCTGGGGAAGCTGTACGGCAAGCTTCTACCGAGCATACCGGGAGATTAATTCACCGCGCGGGCTAACTCAGGAGACGACCGTTGAACGCAGGATGGAGATAACCGCCATCCTGCGTTCTGTTTTCGATATTTGCAACCGCGGGCATCACCCCCGTCAGGTCAGGGCCGGTTGACCAGTGGCATGAACAAATCGGTCACGAAGATGGGCGGGTTGGCGAAGAACTCTGAGGTGTTGGTCATGGTCAGCCCGCCGGTGAAACCGCCGAATATCCAAATCCCCGGGATGCCTTTCCCGTGGATGTTCGAGGTGGAGGGGATGTAAACCGCGGCTTCATTACGCACCCCTGTGGCGGGTGCAGGAATGACCAGATCAGACATGCTCGCCCAAAAATCGCCTGCCAGGTCATAACGGAAGACCCGGCGGTTGGGGTCAGGCCAGGTGCCGCCGATCACAAAAATACCGCCGCCGATGTAGTTCTCGGCGACGTAAACTGCCGGGGCGTCACCGTTTACCTGCGGCAGGTCTGCCATGCCTGCATCCTGCCAACAGCCGAAGGGGTCGTCAAGATTCCACACTACCGTATCGTTGATTGGAACGAGAAGACTCCCTATCCATTCATCTCCCCCCATGGCGTAGATTTTATTGCCCACCACTGCGCTGGCGATATAGGCACGCGGGGTAGGCAGCGGGCATGGTATCGCAGTCCAGCGGGAACCGGCAGCCGCGCCCGGATCATAGCCGTACGTATCGGCGTACATATTGATCGTATCGAAACCACCAAAGGTGATGATCACCCCATTCCATGTAACCACACCACCGGGCGTGTAGGTTACCGCTGGTGGAAAAGGATCGGACTCGACTACTTCACTGAAATTTGCGTTGGGATAGTAAACCTGCACCGCGTTCGATTGCGGTCCATCTGCCGTACGCCCACCGATAATATATAGACCGGGTCCATGCGCCTGCCCATCATCATCGATGCGCACCATTTGCGCGTTGGAGACGGGCACATCCAGCACTTCCTGAGTCAAATGGTAGGAGCGGGTGAGCAGGTCTAAGTAATACACCATCCCGATGGTGGAGTTGTCTTCACAGCGTCCACCCAGGAAGTACACCCGTTCTTGTTCGGGATAGTAGATGCCGGTGAAGCGGGAGATGCCATTGCCTGCCGGGCAACCCAGCAGAGTTGTATCTATGCTGGGTCCCATTTTCCAGCTGCCTGGCAAAATAGGGGCAGCGCTTCCAATGGTGGGTGAAATCAAGCCGAACAGGCCAACGGCTGCCACGGCGATCACCAACGATAAGATACCAATAATGAAAATCGTTTTCTTATTCATTTGGTCTCCTTAATTTGGCAAGCGTTCAAAAATGTTGGTGAACCCTATTGAAGATGGCGCCTTCCGGCTCGCGACATACCCACCTCCTGCAAACAAAATTGTCGATTACGAGGGATGCAACAAAATTATACACGATATCCAAAAAATTGTTCGATCATGGGATACGATTTGCCCAACCGCACCTGTGGTTTTTTTGTAGAGACACCTCGTTGGGACGTCTGCCCTGGCCGGTTTTTTTTTGTAGAGATGTCCCACTGGGACGTCTGGTGTAGAATGGATTTCTTTTGTAGAGACGCCATACCATGGCGTCTAGGTGTTTTTTTTCGTAGAGACGTCCCACTGGGATGTCTGGTGGGGCTGGGGTAGCTTTTTTTGAAGAACCTTCTCATCGGGAACTCTCTGCGAGACAGGTTAAATAATCCCTCCAGCCACCACAAGTACAAACCCCCCCTGGTTTTATACGATTCATATCGCAAATGTCCCAATTTGTGCTAAACTAATTATTAATAACATCGGGGTACAGTTTAGCTGGCAGATATCCATGACGAAGTCGATTTCAGTATGATGCATTCCATCCAGTTCCTGTCCCTGGGAGTCTGACATGCAGGAGATTGACGAGCTTTTGCAAGCCATCACTGCCCTGGAAGCTCAGCGCCTCTTGCTCGGTGACCAGCTGGTGGATGCTGAGCTGGCGGTGCTGCTCGAGAAGCTGAGGCTGCTGGAGCAGGGGCAGCCCATCGGCCGGCTGCGTCGCCTGGTGACGGTGTTCTTCCTGGACATCGCCAACTCGACCTCATTGAGCCAGGGATTGGAGCCTGAAGAGGTGCAGGAGGTGATGGGTGGTGCGCTCAAACGCTTGTCAGCACCCATCCAGGCACACAGCGGGCGGGTGACCCAGTTCATGGGCGATGGCTTTGTAGCCGTATTTGGCCTCTCCAGGACCCATGAAAATGACGCCCGCCAGGCGGTACGTGCTGGGCTGGCTATCCTGGCAGAATCACGGGTTTGTGCTGCCGAGCTGGAACAGCGTTTCAACCTTTCCGGCTTCAACGTGCGCATCGGGATTAACACCGGCCGGGTGGTGGCTGGCAGGTTCTCTGAAGCTGAATCACCGGTTATGGGACTGACAGTGAGCCTGGCGGCCCGCATGGAGCTGGCCGCCCAACCGGGTTGCATGGTCATCTCGCAGTTTACCCACCAGCATGTGCGCGGTGCATTCGAGTTTGAAGCCCTGCCGCCCATCGCAGCCAAAGGCTTTCCCCAGCCAATCACCATTTATCGGGTATTATCCGCCCGTCCGCGCACTTTCCATACCTTCACCCGCGGAGTGGAGGGCATTGAGACCAGCCTGATCGGTCGGGAGCTTGAGCTGCGCCAGCTCAAGACAACTTTGGCCCATACCATCCGAACTCGTGAGACCCAGCTGGTCACTGTCATCGGTGAGGCAGGCGTGGGAAAGAGCCGCCTGTTGTATGAATTCGACCGCTGGGTGGCGCATTCACCTGCCCGGGTGATGGCCTTTAAAGCGCGTTCGTCGCCCCAGATGGCAACTGTGCCGTTTGGTTTGCTGCGTGACATGCTATCCTATCGCCTCGGAGTTCTCCCCACCGATACCGTCCAGCTCATGCGCCAACGATTGGTGCAGGGGCTGACGTCCTACCTTGAAGACGAGCCGGAGATGAAAGCCCATTATGTGGGTTCGCTGCTCGGTTTTGACTTCTCCGACAGTCCTTACCTGGAGGGGGTTGAGAATGACCCAGTCCAGCTGCGTGACCGGGCACAGCTGTATCTCACCGAGTACCTGACAGCCGTGGCAGCCAAGGAGACCACCATCCTTATGCTG
This sequence comes from uncultured Chloroflexia bacterium, assembly GCA_963809805.1. Classification (GTDB taxonomy): domain Bacteria; phylum Chloroflexota; class Anaerolineae; order Anaerolineales; family UBA4823; genus FEB-25. The sequence goes on from CAWELB010000007.1 coordinate 283,731, forward strand.
GATGACTTCCACTGGGCAGACAGTCCCTCGGTGAACTTTATCTCGCACCTGGTTCGTGAATGCCCCCGGCTTCCGCTGTTGCTGGTGTGCCTGGCTCGCCCTAATTTATCCGAGCAGCACTCCGATTGGCCAGGGGTGGGTATGCCCATCGGCGTCCCTGGCGCCCGGGTGCATCAGCTTACCTTGGGTCCACTGTCGCGCCAGGCCAGCCTGGAATTACTGGGTGAGATCCTGCGCAACGTGGAACACTTGCCAGACGAGCTGTGCGATAACATCCTGGACAAGGCGGATGGCAATCCGTTCTATATCGAAGAGTTCATCCAGACGCTGCTGGATGCCAACGCCATCCAAAGGAGCCAGGAGAGTGGCGCCTGGAGGCTGAACTCTGAACGGCTGGGTACATTGGAGCTGCCCACCACCCTCGTCGCTCTGCTGGAAGCACGCCTTGACAGCTTGAATCCAGCCCATAGGGCATTGGTGCAGCAAGCCTCGGTGATTGGTCGCGTGTTCTGGCGTTCGGCGCTGCAGACGGTGCGGGGTGAAAAACTGGTCCAGGATGAGGCGCTTGAGACCCTTGCCAGGCGGGGGTTCATCTATCCGGTGGAGACTTCAACCTTCGCAGGGACGGATGAATATCGCTTTCATCACGCCCTGCTGCGGGATGTGGCTTACCAGGCATTGGTCAAATCTGACCGGCAGGCATATCACAGCCTTGCAGCTGAATGGCTGATCCAGGTCACCCGCGCCAGTGGTCGTACGGGCGAGTTTGCGCCAGTGATCGCTGAACACTATGAGTCAGCTGGTGAACGCGACCAGGCTGTAGATTGGTTCACCCAATCGGGAATGCGTGCCCGTAACCAGGGCGCACCTGCCCAGGCGCGCACCTTTTTTGAGCACGCCCTGTCACTTCTCACCGCCGTTACTGGCACTGCCCTGAATGCTAATGACCTGGACAGGCAGTGGCAGGCACTGGCAGGTCGCGACGAAGTGTTGGGCATCCTTGGTGAAACCGAAAAACGGATGGCAGATGATATTGCCCTGGTTGCCCTGGCAGAGACCATTGGCGATGATCACCTCATCGCGGAAGCCTATTACCGCAAAGGCTACTACCTGTACGTGAAGGGGTCTTACTCGCAGGCGCTGCAGGCATTTACCCAGGGGCTTATGGCTGCACAGCGCTCAGGTGACCGCCAGCGTGAGGCACTGATCTTGGGGCTCAAAACGGTATGCGAGGTGCGCCTGGGTGATCTGCAGGCAGCCACGCAGACTTCAGCGAGTGCGCTCACCTGCGCCGAAGAGCTGGCAGATGACCCGGTGCTGGCCCGCAATCTGAACAACCTGTGCTTCTACTACACCGAGATGGGTGACCTGGCATGTGCCGCTCAGCTGCTTGACCGGCAGTTGGAGATCAATCGCCGCACCGGAAACCGGGTGGACGAAGTGGTGGGTCTATCCAACCTGGGATATCTCTACATCTTGCTGGGCATGCCCGAGCAGGGCATTGCGGCGCTCAAACAGTGCCTCAGTATGGCCCAAAAGATCGGTCACCGCAGCTTCACTGCTTCCATCAGCCTTAACCTTGCTCTGGCCTATCTGCGCCAGGCTGACCCCGCCTCTGCCCTGGCGGAATTGGAGCGCTGCCTCCCGGAGCTGCAAGGCATAAACGATGCATTTGGTCTGGCGGTCGGTCAGACCTACGCCGCGATGGCAAAAGAACAAGCCGGGCAGATACCCGCAGCCCTGGCTGATTTCAAAGCGGCTGCCGCCCGCCTGGGTGAGATTGGAACAATCGGCTATGAGCATGATGCCATGGCTGGGGTGGCGCGCTGTTTGCTGAGGTTGAACAGAATCAAATCAGCCCAGCGCTACGCTGCATCAGTCTGGGATTATTTGCAGCAGCCCACCCGGGCTGGCATGGAGTTCCCTCTGTTGGGGTATGAGACATGCGCAGATGTCTTTTCTGCGGCCGGCCAGACCTCCCTCTCCAGGCAGGTGGTCGAGGCCGGTTACCGTGAGCTGTTGGAGCGGGCTGACAAAATCAGCCTGCCGGAATGGCGCCAGTCGTTCCTGGAACGGGTGCCTGAACACCACCGCATCCAGCTGCGCTGGCAGGAAAACGAACAAACCAGTCAAGAGTAGAAGGGAGAGCAAACCATGGTCAAAAAAGCCTTAGCCACACGCAAACATTTGCGCACGGAGCATGTGATTGTCAACTTCACCGGGCATGCCGGCATGATCAAGATAAAACGGCCGAAGCTGAAGGAGCTGAAAGATTATCCTCCCGAAAAGGATGGATTTGTACCCAAGCGCCTGGTGATCAACCTGAAACTGCTGCATACCGCCCAACCCAAAGCAAAAATAGTGAAACTGGACCCGCCCGTCGAGGTGCGCGTACGCTACACCAAAGCAGACTTTGCCGACAAGGATGGGCACATCCGCATGGCGTACTGGGATGGGAAAAAGTGGATCCGCTTCATGCAGGATGAGCATCAATTCAGCCAGGAAAAGTGGAATAAGGCCAAAGATAAAGGCTGGGTCTCGGTGTTCCTTAAACAGTGGGGTGACCCTCCTATTGCAGTAGGCACATAGTAGCGACGCCGCATCGTGGGATTATATTCGTAGAGACGCCCCATTGGAGCGTCTGCCCTGGTCGGTTTTTTGTAGAGACGCCATACCATGGCGTCTAGGTGGTGCGTTTTTTCGTAGAGACGCCCCACCATGGCGTCTATCGCGGCGGGGCTGGTTTCCCAGCCCCGCTCCATCCATTCCGTCTTCAAGGTTAATTACGCCTGCGTCTCAACGGTTGTTTCGGCTTCGTTCGCATGCGCCCGGCGGTGCAGCTCGGCGAACATGGGCGGCACGCCGTTCTTCCATTCCTCGCGGCGCATCCCACCCATGTGGGTAACCATATGCCGCCTCATCCCGCGCATCAAGGCAAAAGCCAGGGGGATAGCTAGAAACGGTAAAATGTGCTTGAAACCAGCGTGTGATCTTTCTCCACAATCAGAATCCATTCTGTGTTCCATTTTCTTTCTCCTTTTTAGGTTGGCTCCTCCCCTTATGTGTTGAAGGGCAGATGAAAGTGGTCTCCCACTTGTCATACCCAATTTCCGCTCGCACCGGTGAGCCTCGAACCTCATGCTTTCAATCATAATAAAAGATTGTGTAGAGAGTATGAAGTGGGTACGGAAAGGTTGTGAAGTTTCTTTTGTAGAGACGCCATACCATGGCGTCTAAAACGATTTTTATTGCAGGGGCAATGCAATGCGGAAGATCGTCCCCCTGCCCGCTGCATTTTCTGCGCTGATGCTGCCGCCATGTGCCTCCACCAGATGTTTGGCGATTGCCAGACCGAGACCCATCCCGCCCGAATCGGTGGATTTATAGAAACGCTCGAAAACGTGCGGTAGGTCATCCGCAGGGATGCCGGGGCCGTCATCCTGTACGGCAAGCAGGATGTTTTTCCCATCGCTCTCACCGCTCAGCCTGATGCTGCCGCCCGCCGGCGAGTAGCGCAGGTCGTTAGCCAGCACGTTGCCCAGCACCTGCCGCATCCGGCTCGGGTCGATTTCCACCACGGGCAGGTTGCCGTCCGCATCCACGCGGATGCTCACCCCGGCGGCAGCCGCCTGGGGTTGGAAGCTGCCCGCCACCTCGCGCAGGAAAGACAGCATTTCAACCGGTTCTTTTTTCAGCTGCAGGGCTCCGCTTTCAGCCAGCGCCAGGGTGCGCAGATCTTCGATCCGCCCCGACAGGATATTGGTTTCATCCAGCAGCCCGCGCAGGTTGGTTTCATCCGCCGGGTAGACCCCATCCAGCAGGCCCTCCAGGTTGCCCTGGATGACGGTCAGCGGGGTGAGCAGCTCGTGGGTGGCATCTGCCAGCAGGTTGCGGCGCTGTTCATCCGCCTGGTGCAAGCGGGCGGCCATATTGTTGAAGGTGTGCACCAGCGAGCGCATCTCCGGTGGTCCTTTTTCCTCCACCTGCACCGAATAATCCCCACTGGCAACCCGCTCGGCGGCCGCATGCAGGTCGTCCAGCGGGGCAGATATCCTGCGCAGGCTGCGCACCGATAAAGCCGCAATGACCACGATCAGCACCAGCGCCCCCAGGCCGATTGGGATCACCCACTTTAACAGCGCCGTCAGGTCCAGCGGGCCAAACGTGCGTAGGATAAAGGCTACCAGGATGAAAAACAGGGCGAAGCCGACCAGGTTGATCACGCCGAAGAAACACCCCAGCCGGCGGAAGAAGGGGTTGTGGCGGAACCTATCCCTGGGCGGCGGCCAGGGACGGTCCTCGGGCCACCAGGACGGGCGCTGCATGAAGTAGCGCGGCCGGTTGCGCATCAGCGCTCCGTGAACTTGTAGCCCACGCTGTACACGGTGAGGATATAGCGCGGCTCGGGCGGGTTGGGCTCGATTTTGTGGCGGATATTCTTGATATGCGCGTCGATGGCGCGCTCGTACGACTCGAAAGCCACCCCATGCGCCAGATCCAATAGCTGGGCACGCGTGAACACCCGCCCCGGTGAGCGTGCCATGGCTGTCAGGATGATGAACTCGGTGGGGGTCAATTCTTCGATCGCGCGCTCCGGCGCCGTGACGACCATGCGCGGGATATCCAACGTCAGGTCGGCGGCGTGGATCACCTCGCTGCTGGCGGTGAAGTTCTCCATGCGTCTGAAGACCACCCGCACGCGCGCCACCAGCTCCTTGGGACTGAACGGCTTGGTGATGTAATCGTCCGCGCCCAGCTCCAGCCCCACCAGCTTATCCGATTCTTCAGAGCGGGCGGTGAGCATCAGGATGGGCACATTGGAGAGTTTGCGCAGCTCGCGGGTCACGTCCAGCCCATCCATCTGCGGCAGGCCCAGGTCCAGGATGATGCAGTCGGGTCGGGCGCTCTTCGCCAGCGCCAGTGCCGACTTCCCATCCCCCGCCGTCAAAACGCCAAAGCCGGCACGCTCGAGATAATCGCGCACCAGCTTGGTGATTTTCGGCTCATCATCCACTACCAGCACGGTTTTCATAAATATCGCCGCACGGTATCCCTCTGTTTTTGTAGGGGCTTAGGGGAGAATTCCACCCCTAAGCCCATCTTTTGTAATGGTCCCGGATGTATCCCGTACATCAATAAAGACTTGGTACGGGATACATCACGTACGCCAAAAAAGACTGGCGTACCTGATGCATACTACGCATTATACGGCTTAGTACGATTTTTGCGTGCCCTGATCGGCGGGTTTACCCGGTGTTTCTCGATCCGCCGCGTGCATGCGGCGGTGCATCTCGCTGAAGTAAGGCGGCACATTTTCACCCGAGCCCTGCTCACCCCAGTTGCCGTACCGGTGATGCATCATACGCCAGCCAAAGCGCGGCCCAAACAGCATCATCCGGAAGGCGCTGAATGCGATGGAGACCAGGAAGAACAGCGCCAGCAAGCCCAGGAAGCTGAACCCGAAGAATGGGAACGGCCACCAGTAGGGCATGCCGTACGCCGGGTAAGCCGGGCTGCCAGTTTGACCAGCCGGCACCTGGACGGCGAGGCCCGTGCCGCGTGTCACCCCGGCATTGTAAGCCAGGAAGACGATGCCGGCGAGCACTGCCAGCAGCACCAGGCCGGAGAAAATACGTAAAGCGATGTGTTTCATTCTAACTCCTTTGAATAGTGTGGTTTCTTTCTGAAATCATAACTACACTATAGCGGCCGGTTGTGAACTGAGTGTGAAGCCAGCACGGAGGGGTTGTGGAGGAATAGTTTGAACGTTTGAAGGTTGGAAAGTTAGCACGTTTATGAATTTCGTCAGGCATCCCTTCCCATCGGGACGTCTGTTATGGCGTGGAAATTTTTCCGTAGGGGCGCTGGGGAGGGATTTCTTACCATACATAATAATTCAACCCCTGCGCCCTGCTTTATGGACAGACCCGGTATCGTATAGGTGTTTTTGCATCACTTCTTTTACGGGGGGGTCATTCGATGGTAAAAATCTCCAAAAAACGCTCATTTTTTAATCTTTAACAGACTGGGTAGAGGACACCCCTATGCTAATATTACCCTACACAGGCTCACCTGCTGTGCCAGGTCTTCTCCTGACAGGTTCGTTCACCCCCTCCGATACGTACGCTGGCAGAGCCTAGCTGCCAGCGGGGACGTGGGATGGCCGGTGCCCTGATTGGTGCTGCCCCGCCGGGACGTCCCCCCCGGCGGGGCTGGGTTTTGGGGGAATTGTTTTGTAAAAAAATAAATCGATTCAATTCCACTCGCTACAGCGAGAACATGCGGACGCTGCTGGAAAACACTGAGGCCGCTCGGGTACTACGGGCAGACCCCGCCCTTGTTAATTTTCTTCGGAAATGTGAACCTGGCGACCAAGGTCGCGCCTTCGTAGACCACCAAGCCCACCTGCGTGGGCTGATTTTGTTGGGGAGTTGAAGATATTCGTTTCATAAAAAAACGACGAGGAACGAATATTGTTTGTGATGGGTAGGTAGGCGGATAGAAAGATTGAAAGAAGACAGTCATGGATACTATCGAAAAAGGCCAATTGATATGAAGATGATCTGATTGAAAGTAACATAGGAAATCATCTTATACCGATAAAAACCAACCGATACAAGGGTGGATTATTTATAGGAAACATAAGTAGGAATCCACCCATACCGGTAAAAACCAACCGGTACAGAAGAGCACTGTTATACAGGCAGATTTATCTATAGATCTTCAAATTACTGTCGAGGTATCGATCAGAAGACCACTGCATCGATCAAAGGAATACCGAGAAAAACACTCGGTACAGCAGAACACTGATCGATGTGGAAGAGCACCAATCGATATACGGACGCATTTTGCCGATACAACGCAATCGGTACAGGAGAACACTGATTTATTAAAACCATCATATAATGAATGCGTCCTATACCAGTGTAGAGCGACTGGTACAGAATTACACTGATTATAGCACAATAGTTCTAATTCACAAGTGGTTTATGAATTCTCGTGAATTTTTTAAGGTTTCTAATGTGAGGAGGGGAAAGCGGATGAGATAGCGGCGCCGAGAAAAAGACTCTACATAGGTTATCGGAGCCTTTAATATCTAAGGAACGCCGATTTGGGGTTTTGATAGCGTTGATCTTTACCCGGATGAGATTTCCAATGAGTAATACTGACTGTTTAAGCGGCATTTTAGCCGCCATTTGCTATAATACAAACTACGACCCTTTATATCTCAGGAGGACAACATGCCAAAAATTCAAGCTAATGGAATAAGCATTCATTACGAAATTCATGGGACGGGCGAACCTGTGGTTCTCATCGGTGGATTGGGCGCCGACACGTTCCTGTGGTTTCGCCAAACGCCTGAACTATCGAAAGATTTCCAGGTGATCGTGTTTGACAATCGCGGCGCGGGTGAATCAGACAAGCCTGATGAAACCTACACCATCAAGATGTTCGCCGATGACACAGCCGGGTTGCTAAAGGCGCTTGGTATTTCGCAAGCACACATTGTCGGTGCTTCCCTGGGGGGTTTAATCGCACAAGAATTTGCGCTGACTTATTCGCAGATGGTCAACCGGCTCGTGCTCGCCTCGACCGGTTTTGGGGGCCCGCACATGGTCAATCCATCATTCTTCGCTCTGCTCCCAATGTTGCTGACCATGCGGCGCAGCGGCGATCCAGCGCTGGACATTCGCCGGTCGTTCGCGCTGTTCACCAGCAAGGAATGGTGTGCGCAACACGACGACCTGGTCACACAATATGTAAATTGGCGCGTGGCGCATCCTCAGCCGCCCGCGGCATACAAGCGGCAGCAAGCTGCGGTGAAAACCTTCGATGGCGAAAACCGCATTGGGCAGATACAGGCGCCGGTGATAATCATTCACGGTGCCAATGATCGCGTCGTCCCGGTCAAGAACGCCCAGCTGCTCAAAAGCAAATTGCCTCAGGCACAGCTCGTCATCCTTCCCGATGCCGGTCACGCCGCCCCGATCCAGTGTGCAGAGCAGTTCAACGCGATAGTCGCGCAATTCTTGAAAGGGTGACGAAGGCAAGAAATGCCGGAAAGAAATATCACGGTCGGCATTGTTTCAGCGGGTGTGTATATTCCGCAAACTTTCATCACAGCCGCTGACATTGCTCAATTGTCGGGTATACCCGAAGACGTCATCGAACACAAAATGGGCATCCGGCGCAAGCCGATCCCAGGTCCAAATGACCACACCAATGCCATGGCTTTATGGGCGGCGCAGGATGCATTCGCTCAAACCTCAATTCGTCCTGAAGAGGTAGACCTGGTTCTGTGTACGACTGAAGAATGGAAAGAGTATCCCCTGTGGACTGCTGGGATCAAGTTGGCGTATGACCTGGGTGCACGTCGGGCTTGGGCAATCGATGTGCAAATGCGCTGCGCCACAACGATGGCGACTCTCAAGCTGGCGAAGGCTATGATGTTGAGCGATCCCGATATCAACACCGTGCTCATCGCGGGCGGTTACCGTAACGGTGATTTCCTTGATTACTCCAATCTACGCTCGCGCTCTGCGTTCGGATTAAGTGCTGGGGGTGGCGCCCTCCTGTTGCAAAAGGATTACCCTCACCACCATCTGCTCGAATCGGCAGTCATGGTGGATGGCTCATTCTCGCTTGATGTGATTATTCCGGCTGGAGGAACTATCGAGCCTATCACAGCTGAAGCAATTGCCGCCCGCCGCAATAAGATTGACGTGCCAGATCCCGAGGGAATGAAAACCCGACTCGATAAACTTTCAATGAAAAACTTCCTGGCGGTAATTGACAAAGGGTTAGTACAAAGTGGATTGAACCGCCAGGACATTGGCTATTTGAATATCCTGCATATGAAGCCATCGGCGCACCAATTTGTATTACACGAGCTGGGATTACGCGAAGACCAGTCGTATTATCTCGGTGATTACGGGCACATCGGCCAACACGACCAGGCACTCTCCATCAAGAAAGGTTTGGAGTCAGGCCGCCTGCGCGAAGGAATGGTAATGGTGATGGTTGCAGCTGGCATTGGATATGCCTGGTCGGCCTCAGTGGTGAAATGGGAATAACGATGGCTCAAAGGAGAAAAAATGTATCTCAATAATTGGCTCACGCGGCGTGAGATGCTCACGCCCGATAAAGTAGCACTCATTGATACATTGCACGATAAGCGCCGTATCACCTACCGCGAGTGGAACCATACGGTAAACCGCACGGCAAACTTTTTAAGCCAGGCATTAAAGGTGCAGAAAGGCGACCGTGTCGCCATCCTGGCCATGAACTGTGTTGAATACCTTGACCTGTGGTTCGCGAGCGGAAAGATTGGGGCGATACTGCAGCTGCTCAACTGGCGCCTGACCCCGCACGAATTAACCGGACTGCTCAACGATGCAACACCCACTGTGCTGGTCTACAGCAAGGAATTCGCCCAACAAATTGAAGCAGTGCGATCGGCCGCAGCTAGCATAAAAACATGGGTGGCATTAGACCAGCTACTGCATCCCGGTGACGTGCTCTTCTCCGAGCGGGGGAGCTACCCGGAGGCGGAGCCACCTGAAGTGAGCCTGGAGTGGAACGATCCCTGGGCAATCTGCTACACGGGCGGCACGACGGGCCTGCCCAAAGGTGCGCTTCTAACCCACCGCTCGATCACAGCCAATTCAGTCAACACGGTGATGAGCTGGGGGCTGGGTTCAGACGACATCTCGATCCTTAATTTCCCGTTATTCCACACCGGCGGATTTAATGTCTTTACCGCACCGCTCGTGCATATTGGCGGCACATCGATCGTATGCAAAACGTTCGATGTGGACCAGATTTTTGATTTAATCCGTGATGAGCGTGTTACCTTGCTGGTGGGTGTACCTACCATGTATATCATGATGCAGCAGCACCCGCGTTGGTCCCAAATCGACCTCAGCTCGTTGAAAATTGCCGGCAGTGGCGGGGCATCCTGCCCATTGCCCATCATCGAACGGTTTGCCGAACGCGGCATCCGCCTGTTCACCGGTTATGGTCTGACCGAAGCAGGACCGAATACATTTTGGTTGCCGCCCGAAAAGCGATTGGAAAAACCCGGATCGGTGGGTTATCCGATGATGCACATCGATGTGAAAATCATTGATGGTAAAGGCGGTGAGTGTGGTACGGACGAGGTCGGTGAATTGATTATCCGAGGACCGCACGTTTGTGCGGGATATTGGGGCAAGCCGGAAGAAACTGCCAATGCGATAATCGATGGCTGGATGCACACAGGTGATTTGGCACGCCGCGATGCGGATGGTTGTTATTACATCGTCGGTCGCTCGAAGGATATGTATAAATCGGGGGGTGAAAATGTCTACCCTGCCGAGATCGAAAGTGTCTTGCATGCGCTGCCTGCAATCGACGAAGCAGCAGTAATCGGCGTGCCTGATGAAAAATGGGGCGAGGTCGGACGAGCGCTCGTCGTCCTTAAACCTGGCGTGACCCTCACAGCTGAAGAATTGTTTGCCTTTTGCCAAACGCGCCTGGCAAAATTCAAGATTCCGAAAACGGTTGTATTTGTCGATTCTCTGCCTAAGACAGCCGCAGCGAAAATTGATAAAAAACTACTCACCGAAAAGTATGGGCGGTGATAGGCTTTCTATCGATTAGGGTCGGCGAACATCCACCACAAATACACCGGCAGCAGGAAACCCCACCGAACGCTGGCGAAGAGCGCACCGTCGATCCGCACGGAGACGCCCCGCCGGGGCGTCGCTACAAAAAAATCCTTTGTGTACTTCGCGTCCTTGGTGGTTATCTTTATTCTTTTCTTTCGCCAGGAATCAAAAAGGGACGGTCCTTGCGACCGCCCCTATGCCTGCATCATGTTGGGTTTCGGGCAGAAGAGCATTGCCCTCAACACCAACCTACGTTCATAACTGTACAGACGCCATGGTGTGGCGTCTCTACCAAAAAATATCAAACCTTTGTGTACTTCGCGTCCTTCGCCTGCCCCACTGCTTTTGGTGGGGTGGTTATCTTAATCCCTTTCCTTAGCCAGCATCATTGCCAGGCGAGTATAAGATATAATGGATGTACTTTGTGTAATTTAAAATCTCACCTCGTTGCGTGACACTCACTAATTCGGTGACTTCCACCTATTCACCTTCACCCTCTTACCGATACGCATTCCCAGACTGATCGAAAGGAAAAAATGGACTATGAAAATGAAAACCAGGTCATTGATTAGTATCGCCATTACCATCAGTTCAGTGCTGCTTCTGATCCTCACCATGACCGCCGCTGCCCAGGGGTCGGCTAACCAGCTATCTAGCGGATTTGCATCCGGCCTCTCCAGCGTCCCCCAAACCGCAACCGGTTCAGGGTATACTGCCGAATCCTTCACGCTGGTCAACCCTCGGTATCTACCGCTTGTCTACCGAGACTATGGGGTCTGTTCAAGGACCCCCATGCTGGTTTTCCCCGGGAATGGAGGCCAGCTGGTCACCATAAGCCCTCTGTTTACCTGGGACGACGGCAGTCATCCGCTGGCTGACACTGTATATTTGGAAATAGCGACCGACTCTGAATTTAAAAGCCCGTGGAACAGATTAGCCAGTTATCCCTCTCCCGGAATTCAACAATTCCGCTTCGCTAACAACTTAACTCCAGCCACGCTATATTACTACCGCGCCTGGTTTCAATGTGGTAACCTGCAGGGCCCATATTCAGCCACCTGGTCTTTCAGATCAGGTTCAGGCGGAGTGGTCTTGCCTGCACCTACTCTACTTGCACCCCCCAATGGCAGCCTGACCCCAACCACCAGCGTAACTCTCCAATGGTCAGCTGTGCCTGATGCCATCGACTATCTACTGATGTGGAACGAAGTAGGGGGATTTTCATCCTCTTACACCTGGGTAAACGGCACCCAGCTCACGATAGCTGTGAATCCAAGTACCGTCTACGAGTGGATGGTGACTGCCCGCAACGACTACGGTGCGGGTAATGTCTCGGAGACCTGGCAGTTCACGACACCACCCGGGTTATCAGGTGCCTCACCCCAGAGTTTAAACCCCATTTTCAGGATAGACAATAGCAATCCACGTCTTACATTTGAGGTGCCAGCTCAGGAGAAGTAGCCTCAAGCGAAGCGAACTACCCATACGATAATTTTGGAGCTGACACTGCCCCAACTATGATGGGAGGTTTATTTCTTATTTCGCCAAACTATGAGTAAGCAATCCAGGGACGGTCGCAATGACCGTCCCTTCGCCTGCATCATGTTGGGTTTCGGGCAATAGAACATTGCCCTCAACACCAACCTACAAAAAACAGCTCTATTCAGACGCCCCGCCGGGGTGTCTCTACAAAAGGTCAATGTCGGGCCATGGGTTTGAACGTAGGGCGACCCGTCTTAAGACATAGCAAATCATGTACGCCCAGGAACAGGCGATTTAATAGATCGAGGATGGTTTTGATGGGTCGCCCCTACAAAAAATTATCAGCCCTTTGTGTCCGTGGTGGCCTTCGTGTTGTTCTTAGTCCTTTTCTTGAATCTACCGGTTCTGGTCGGCGTACTTCCACCACAGGTACGTCGCCAGCATGCCCGCCAGGCTGGTGAATGCCACGATCCAGTAGCTGAGAGGTGCCAGGGGGCTTTTGCCCTGCGCATGCAGCAGCGGTACCGCCCAGGGGAAATACTCCCCCCAGCCGAGCACCACCACCAGGTTGGCCGCCATCAGCGCCAGCACCGCCAGCCCGATCGGCAGCAGGTACCCCCGCCCAATGCTGGCGAAGAGCGCAAACGGCAGCACCACCCCAATTACCAGGCAGGCGGTGGTCACCACCAGCTGGCTGCCCTGCAGGATCACGCTGAGCGATCCGCCCGGCAGCCCGATCAACAGTCCCATCAGCAATCCGGCGGTGAACATGACCAGGGTGAGCCCGGCCGACCAGACTGCCACCACGATAAACTTCGCCAGCAGGATGCTCGAGCGCTGCACCGGCACCGCCAGCATATCCTTGAGGGTGCCATCGGCAAATTCACGCCCGAATACCCAGCTGATGGCCAGCACGAGCAGGAAGAACTCGCCGGCGGCGATGATCTGACCAAACAGCGCCATATACGTGGGCCAGTCGGTGGCAGAATAGGCTACCAGGTTGGCTTTGGCGTTGATCAAGCCCAGTTTTTGGAAAATGGCCGGATTCCTGGCGATGTAGAGCAGGAAGGCGATCCCCAGCGGCATGAACAAGGAGCCCAGGGCGGTCCACAGGGGCATGCGTGAGCGGATGGCTTTGCGCAGCTCGACCCAGAGCATAGCGGAAAGGTTATTCATCTTGCGGACCTCCTTCCATACCCACCAGCCGGAGGAAATACTGCTCCAACCCCTCTTCTTCAACCACCAGCTGGGTGGGTGGGGTGCCGGCACACACCAGCATGCGGTTGATGTCTTCAGGGTGTTCGATGGAGGCGGCATTTTTGAGCTCGATGGAGCCGTCGGGGAGCACTACAGCCGGCTGCCCAGCGGCGACCAGTGCCTGCTGAGCCGGCTCAAGCTCACGGGTGCGGATCAAAAGGCGGCGCTTGCGGTCCCGCTCCAGCTCGGCGGTGTTCAGTTCTTGCAGCAGGTGACCCTGGTGGATGATCCCGATGCGCCCGGCGAGCAGCGAGACTTCAGCCAGGATGTGGCTGGACATGAAGACCGTCCCACCGTGGCTGGTCAGCTCGAGAAGGAGCTCTCTTATCTCGACGATCCCCGCCGGGTCCAGCCCGTTGGCCGGCTCATCCAGGATGAGCAGCCTGGGGTCGTGGATCAGGGCTTTCGCCAATCCCAGCCGCTGGGCATTGCCGTGAGAAAGGGTGCTCGTGCGGCGGTCGGCGTAGGTTGCCAGCCCCAGGCGTTCGATGATCTGCCCGACCGCCCTGGTTGGGGTGCCGGGGTGCAGGCGGCGGGCAACTTCCAGGTTCTCACGCACCGTCAGCTCAGGGTAGGCATGCGGTTCCTCCACCATATATCCCACCGCAGCCCAGGGTTCCCGCCTGCCGATGCGTACCCTGGTTTGCAGCACGGTGGCAGACCCGCTGGTGGGCTTGATCATCCCAAGCAGCATGCGGATGGTGGTGGTTTTCCCGGCGCCGTTCAAGCCCAGGAAAGCATAGATTTCGCCCTCGTCCACGCGCATGGAGAGGTGCTCGACGGCTTTCACATCTCGATAGTGTTTCCCCAGGTCGTGGGTTTCGATTGGCAGGCTCATATCCAGCTCCCTTCTACCCAACCGGCCAGGGGGGCACGCATCCATGCCCTCGACCAGCCGCAGCTCGATTATATCTCCGATGGGCAGGCTTGCATCTGGCAGGTAGGAACATCATCGTAAGTGCGACCCACCAAACCATCTTTGATCTCTTCTATCACCTGGTCCAGGGCACCGATGATGACATATATCTTAAGACGGGTCGCCCCTACAATACAAAAAAAGGGACGGTCATTGCGACCGTCCCTGTGCTTGCATTATGTTGGGTTTCGGGCAGAAGAGCATTGCCCTCAACACCAACCTACAAAAACCTGTTGGCGACTTAGTAGTCCATCCCACCGCCACCACCCGGCGGCATCATGGGGGCTTTATCCTTCTCAGGCACGTCGGTGACGAGCGCTTCGGTGGTCAGGATCATGGCGGCGATGGAAGCCGCATTTTCGAGGGCTCCGCGGGTGACCTTGGCGGGGTCGATGACACCGTCTTTGATCATGTCCACGTATTCTTCGCTGATCACGTTGAAGCCGATGTTCTTGTTCTTCTTTTCCTTCTGGGTGCGGCGGACGGTATCCAAAATGACGGAGCCATCCTTGCCGGCGTTCTCGGCGATCTTGCGCATCGGTACTTCCAGCGCCTTGCGTACGATGCTGACGCCGATCTGGGCATCTTCGTTGTCCATCTTGAGGCCTTCCAGGGCTTTCATGGCGTTGATCAGGGCAACTCCACCACCCGGCACGATCCCGTCTTCGACGGCGGCACGGGTTGCAGACAGGGCGTCTTCCACGCGGTGCTTCTTCTCTTTCAGCTCGGTCTCAGTGGCGGCACCCACACGGATGATTGCGACCCCACCCGAGAGCTTGGCAAGGCGTTCCTGCAGTTTTTCCTTGTCATAATCGCTGGTGCTCTTGTCGATCTCCACACGGATCTGGTCGATGCGGCCCTTGATCATGGCGGCATCACCCTTGCCACCCACGATGGTGGTGTCGTCTTTGGTGATGACGACCTTCTCGGCACGACCGAGGTCGGCGATGGTGGTCCCGTCCAACTTACGGCCAGTCTCTTCGGAGATCACCTGACCGTTGGTCAGCACGGCGATATCCTGCATCATGGCTTTGCGGCGGTCACCGAAGCCAGGGGCTTTGACGGCGACGGCGTTCAGCATGCCGCGGATCTTGTTGAGTACCAGGGTAGCCAGCGCTTCGCCGTCCACGTCTTCGGCGATGATGACCAAATCGCGCTTGCCAATCTGGACCAGTTTCTCGAGCAGCGGGACAATATCAGCCGCGGCGGAGATCTTCTTGTCGTAGATCAAAATGTAAGCATCGTCGATGGAGGCTTCCATGTGTTCGGGGTCGGTGATGAAATAAGGGGAGACGTAGCCACGGTCGAACTGCATACCTTCGACGTACTCGGTCTCGAATTCCAGACCCTTGGATTCTTCCACGGTGATGACGCCATCTTTACCAACCTTGTCCATCACGTCGGCGATCAGCTCACCGATGACACGGTCCTGGGCGGAGATGGAGGCCACGTTGCCGATCTCGGCTTTGGTGGTCACTTCGATGGCATCCTCGCCAATCTTCTTGACTACGGCTTTGGTGGCGGCTTCGATGCCGTGCTTGAGCAGCATGGGGTTGAAGCCGGCGGCGAGGTTCTTCATACCTTCGGCGACGATGGCATGCGCCAATACGGTGGAGGTGGTGGTGCCGTCTCCGGCAATATCGTTGGTCTTGGTGGCGGCTTCCTTGAGTAATTGCGCACCCATATTCTCAAACGGGTCTTCCAGCTCAATTTCCTTGGCGACGGTGACGCCGTCATGGGTAATGGTGGGGGAACCGAATTTGCGGTCCAAAGCCACATTGCGGCCTTTGGGACCGAGTGTGGTTGCGACTGCGTTTGCCAGGACGTCCATGCCCTTGCTCAGCTTGCGGCGGGCTTCTTCAGAAAATTGCAGTTGTTTGGCTGCCATAATTCATTGCTCCTTTATTTTTTTGCTTTCTCTTCAACAATTGCTAATAGATCACTTTCGCGGAGGATGAGCAGTTTCTTGCCATCCACCTTGATTTCGGTGCCGGAATACTTGGCGAACAGGACCACATCGCCTTTTTTGACATCCATGGCAATGCGCTTGCCTTCGTCATCACGGTCACCCGGGCCGACGGCCAGGACGGTGCCTTTTTGGGGTTTTTCTTTCGCTGTTTCGGGGAGAACGATGCCACTGGGGGTGATTTCATCTTGCTCGATGGGTTCAACCACCACGCGGCTGCCTAAGGGTTTGAAATTGATGGACATAGCCACCTCCTATTATGGAATGATTTGGATTGATAATCCGATTAACTAGACGTGGTTTAGCACTCGCGCGAATAGAGTGCTAAACCATGGTGAATGATACCTAAAATCAAACAGAACGTCAAGAGGAAAATGGGTGATTCTAACAAAATTCTGATAAAAGGAAGAAAAGGAAAGAAATATAACCACAGCATCCGCAAGACCAGCGGATATCCACAGAACGGAATAAACGCAGATAAAACAAAATTCTTTGTAGTAAGAGAAAATGAATGAACGCAGATAAAAATTGATGTTTATATAAGGTTGAAAGTGAAGATCGCCGCTATCAACGATAGCGGCTACAAAACCAGCGGCTACAAGAAGAGGCCAAATTTTTACAGGGATATGCAGGATTTACAGGATATACCAAGACAAAAAACAGCCCGAGGAGGGCACCGCTATCAACGATAGCGGCTACAAAACCGGCGGATACAAAACCAGCGGCTACAAGAAGAGGCCAAATTTTTACAGGGATATGCAGGATTTACAGGATATACCAAGACAAAAAACAGCCCGAGGAGGGCACCGCTATCAACGATAGCGGCTACAAAACCGGCAGATACAAAACCAGCGGCTACAAGAAGAGGCCAAATTTTTACAGGGATATGCAGGATTTACAGGATATACCAAGACAAAAAACAGCCCGAGGAGGGCACCGCTATCAACGATAGCGGCTACAAAACCGGCGGATACAAAACCAGCGGTACAAGAAGAGGCCAAATTTTTACAGGGATATGCAGGATTTACAGGATATACCAAGATATAAATCAGAGGCTATGGAGAGGGGGTGCCCATCAACG
This sequence comes from uncultured Chloroflexia bacterium, assembly GCA_963809805.1. Classification (GTDB taxonomy): domain Bacteria; phylum Chloroflexota; class Anaerolineae; order Anaerolineales; family UBA4823; genus FEB-25. The sequence goes on from CAWELB010000007.1 coordinate 301,082, forward strand.
AAAGGCAGGTGGCTTCGTTATCAGCCACGTTCTGCATCAACACCGGGTCGTCCGGGAAGGTCAGGCGCAGCTGGGTCATCAGCTCGAGCGAATGCGAGCAGTAGCCGTTCTCGGGCGTGCTCAGGTAAGCCAGCACACTGCCGTAGCGCACGTAATAGTATGCCACGTTCAGATTGGTGAGTGGCAGGGGTTGAACGGCTGGGCTTTCATCCAGGACGCCATTTTTCACAAAAAGACTGGCGGTTTCGTTCCCTTCGCCTGCCGTGCAGCCGTCCACTGCACAGCGCAAGGTGGGCAGGGCGGTCTCATAGTTGCGCGCCTGCACGTAGATCATGCCCAGCTGCCCATAGGTATCGGCGTTGGCGGGGTCGAAGGACAGGGCTGTCTCGCCATTACGGGCAGCAATGAAGAACTCACCTTGCTGGGCGTAGGTCTTGGCGATGGCGATGTACGGCAGGGGGTCCTTGATCCCTAGGGTTTTGTTGACGGTAGCGGCCTTTTCAAAGTACTCCATGGCATCGTTGTAGATTGGGCTCTTGACATCGCCGGTGGCCTGGGCCAGCTGGCGGTACCCGAGACCGATGCGCAGGTAGAGGAAGGTGAGGTTGGGTGTGATTTGGGAGGCCTTGATGTATTCATCGATGGCATCGCGGTAATAGCCCCAGGCTTCCAGTACGGTGGCCAGCACCCGGTGGGCATCCATGGAATCGGGCGCTCGTTCGACTGCCTGGGTGGCGTACTGCTTGGCCTGGTCCCACTTATCCTGATCCAGCAGCACCTCGGCATAAAAGGCCAGGGCGATGGCGTTTTCGGGGTCGAGCAGGTAAGCCCGGTTGGCGGCGGTTTCAGCCTTGGCCAGGTAAGCCTCGTGCTCACCGGCGCTGACCAGGTTGCTGGAGGCATTCCAATCCAGCACGAAGGCGTAGACGGCGAATACCGTGCTGTCATCAGGAGCCAGCTCCACCCCCTTCTCAACGGAGGTCAGCGCCTCCTGCAGCCGGTCGAGGCGCTGCTGGTCGGTGCTGAGCGTGCTGGAGGAATAGACCTGGATACGGGCGAGCTCAGCCCATATGGCCGCGTTCGTGGGATCAATCGCCAACGCCTGCTGGTAGGCACCGATGGCGTCCTGGTCGGATGTGGGGTCATCCAGTTTGCCGGCGGCAAAATAGGCTTGCGCCGCCATAATGTAGGATTGGGGGCTGCGGGTGGGGGTGGGCGTGGCATCGAATGGTGACTTGACCTGCCCGCGCTGGAACTGCAGCATCAACCAGATGGCTCCCAGGATCAGCAGGACCAGGAACAGGGCGCGATACGGGTTGGACTTGCTCCTGACCGGATGGAGATTAAAGGTCTTGCCTGACTGGATCTGGCTCATATCAGGGTGTGGGGGTCACGGTGGCAGCAGCGGGGGTGCCGGAGGCGGTGCGGCAGTAATCCATCCCCGAGGTGGCATTGTAATATGCCGTCTGGTCTTCGGCAATATTGGTCAGGATAAGCTGCATGATCGGGATGGCCTCGGAGCAATGATCGGTCTGGGTGAGTGAGAGGGCATAGATTGAATAATAGTCATCGGCAATCCGGCCGGGTGCCAGGGGGAGACCCTCGACCACCACACCATCCGCAGTGGTGCCCCCATGCACCACCAGGGTCAGCTCGTCGGCTGCGCGGGTATAGTTATCATTTTGATACAGCATCACACCCAGGTTGCCATGCAGGCGGGCGCTGGATGGGTCCAGGCTGAGGGCCTGCTCGGCATACTGGATCGCTTTGCCATACTGCCCCTCAGTGGCATAGGTGCGTGAAATATCCGTCAGGATATCGGGGTTGGTGGGATTGAGCGCCACACCGGTCAGCATTTCCTGGATCGCCAGGTCATATTCACCCTGTGTGCGGTATACAATGCCAAGCGAGTAATGTAAATCCCACAGCTTGTCGTTGAGGGCGATGGCAGCCTTGTATTCGGCAATGGATTCAGCATAGTTGCCGGTGTTGAAGAGCACATAGCCGCGCGCCCGGTAGGTCTCGAGGGCAGTGGGAGCCAAGTCCACGGCTTTCTGCGACATATTGATGGCGGTCTTTATGTCTTCATAGTTGCCCTGGTCGAGCAGGATTTCAGTGTAGTAAGCGTAGGCGGCAGCGTTATTCGGGTCGAGCTCGATGGCTTTGGTAACCGCAATCCTGGCATCATCAAACTGGCTCATATAATCCAGGGCGGAGGCCTTGATGGCGTAAGCCATGGAGTTATTCGGGTTGAGCAGGAGGGCGTTCTCGGCATTGGTGACTGCATCCTGGTACAGCCCGGCGAAAATTTGAATGCGGGCAAGGTCAATGAAGGTGGCAGGGTTGCGCGGGTCTGCCAGCACGGCCTGCTTGTAAGAGTCGATTGCCTGGGAGAGCTTGCCATCCTTGAAGTAAGCCTGTCCTTCGTTGAGCAGGGATTCCTGGCTGCGGGTGGGTGTTGGAGACGGCATAAAAAGAGTGGGCATCTCCGGGACGACCACCTGCCTAAAATAGACCAACGCACCGATGGCTACCACCAGCAGAGCGATCAGCAATGGGTTTGAAGGGCGCCGGGTGCGCTTCTTCATATTCAATTTGCCACCACGCAAGTACATGGTTTGATATTACCACTGCCTGGAGTGAGAATCAAGAGATATATAATGAAGATTAAGATTCTCTCGTTTGTGGCACTTTCTGAACTATCGGCAATTGTGGTAAAATAATTTCCGCAAACGTCCCTGTAGCTCAGCGGATTAGAGCATTTGCTTGCGGAGCAAAGGGTCGGGCGTTCGAATCGCCCCAGGGACGCCTGTTCGCCGAGTATGGAAGAGCGCTTCTTGAGCATGTTATGCGCTCTTTTATTTTCCCATGAGGGTGTGAGATGATGGAAAAACCAATCCAAATCCTGCTGACCAATGACGATGGCATCCAATCCCCAGGGCTGTGGGCAGCTGCCGGGGCGCTTTCTGAGCTGGGATACGTGCACGTGGTGGCGCCGCGCGACCAGTTCTCAGGCGCGGGGCGTAGCCTACCATCCACTTCAGATGGGATCATCACCCCGCAGCAGATGCAGGTCAACGGCAAGCTGTGGACGGTTTACAGCGTGGGAGGCACACCGGCGCAGGCGATCCTGCACGCCATCTGTGAGATCCTACCCGAACCGCCCGACCTGGTGGTCTCGGGGATCAATTACGGGGAGAACCTGGGAGTGGGAGTAACCGTCTCGGGGACAGTGGGAGCAGCCATGGAAGGGGCGGGCAATAGCATCCCAGCCTTAGCGATCTCCCTGGAGACGGACGCCTCTGAGCACCTGTCTTATTCCACCAAGGTCGATTTTTCAAGCGCGGCTTACTTCACTGCTGCATTCGGGCGGATGATACTGGAGAGAAAACTGCTGCAGGACGTGGATTTGCTGAATGTAAATGTGCCATGTGAGGCCAGTGCAACCACCGCGTGGGAAGTCACGCGCCTGTCACACCAGGCATATTTCGTACCCGTCACACCCAAGCGGGAGCGGTGGGACCAACCCGAGACGGTAGGTTACCGGCGGATTGAAGAGGTTAGCGGCAGCGGTGCCGATACCGATGTATATGCCCTGCGGGTGAAGCGGGTGGTGTCGGTGACACCACTCAGCCTGGATATGACCTCCAGGGTGAGCTTGCAGGAATTCGATAAGCTGCTGCGGAGTGAGTGAGTTAATTAACAGGGATGGGCAGGATAAGAGCGGATAAAAAAGTTAGATTAACAGACCGGAAATCATAAAGCTGCAGGAGTGAGTAAGTTAATTAACAGGGATGGGCAGGATAAAGGCGGATAAAAAAGCTAGATTAATAGACAGAATTCATAATACTGCTTCGGAGTTAGTGAGTTAATTAACAGGGATGGATAGGATAAGGGTGGATAAGAAACTAAAATAATACTTTAGCCATAAGCTGAATGCGTCCTGTTTTTACATCAGCTCACGCAGCAAGAGCGGATGGAGCTGAGGGTTGGCGGTCAATACAGACTGGGGCGCTGCCATAAAGTCAGGCTCGCCCGCCATGTTGGTGACCACTGCCCCGGATTCGCGGGCGATCAAAGCACCCGCGGCCACATCCCAGGATTTCAAGCGTAATTCCCAAAAACCATCAAAACGTCCACAAGCAACATAGCATATATCCAACGCGGCGGAACCCAGGCGGCGGACACCCTGTGAATGCAGGGCCAGGTGAGCATAGTGGTCCAGGTTATTTTCGGGGTTGGTGCGGATGTCATAGGGGAATCCGGTGACGAGCAGCGCATGATCCAGGTCAGAGGTATGTGTGGGGTGGATAGACTGCCCATTTAAGCGAGCGCCGGCAGCATGTTCAGCGCAGAAACACTCATCCCGCAGCGGGTCGTAGACCACCCCCAGACGCAGGACACCGGCCTCGGCATAGGCAATCGAGACCGAAAAGATAGGAATCCCGTGGACGTAGTTGACCGTGCCGTCCAAAGGGTCGATATACCAGGCATGGTCGGCCGTGCCGGAAAGCTCACCGCTCTCCTCGGCGACAATACGGTCATCAGGGAAGTGCTGGTGGATATAGCTTAGCAAAAATGCCTCTGATAGGCGGTCGGCTTCGCTGACCAGGTCAATCACGCCTTTGTGGTCGACGTGCAGGTTTTGGCCAAAGCTGAGGCGCAAGATCTCGCCAGCCTGGTGGGAGAGGGTGATAAGTTCGGGGAGTGTGGGGGGCATAATGCAGGTATTTTAGCCGGGATGAGGATAGAAGGCAAGGCAGGCTTGAAAATAAAGATAACCACAAAGGACAGTAAGGACACGAAGGAAATTAAAATAGATAAGATTAGCAAGGAAAAAATGTAAACCGCAGCATCCGCAAGACCAGTGGATATCCAAAGAGCGGAATGAACGCAGATAAATATATAAAGACTAAAAAGTACAAATTAACAGGGATAGATAGGATTAGGGCGGGTAAGGGAATAAGTTCCGTACACTTACGAATACTGAATTGAAAATTCCAGTAAATATCTTTCTTTTGCTGGTTTGAATTATCCGCTTTTATCCCTTCTTAACCCTGTTGATAATTATTATCACAGCATTACCGACAACAGAGGCACGATCATCTCTTCGGCGGAGAGACCGCCATGGCGACCAACCAGCGGGTTTTCCTTATCCGCCCACCACAGGTAGGCATTGTTGCGGGCTATGGCAATCAAGTCACCCAGGCGGTCTGCCAGGCGCGGGTGGGGCTTGCCGGGTCCGAACAGACCCCTGGCGACGGCTTCAGATGGATCGACGAAATCAAATTGATCGGGCCAGGTCTGGTCGAAGTAGCTGCGCACATTGTCAGTCTGACCGGGGCGGATAAACAGGTACATCAATCGGTTCTCGCCGGTGGGCAGGATGTGCAGGAGGCGGGTGAACTCGGGATGGTTGCGCAGGTCATATCGGGCAGACTTTTCGGTGGCGATCATGCCATGATCAGCCGTCAGCAGGACCAGGGTGCCCTTGCGAAGGGTTGGAGAGAGCTTTCTGAGGAAATTCTGATCAAACGCATGGCTGAACTGCTCAAACTCGGACGAGGTACGCTCGTCATCCGGGTGATACATATGCGAGAAATGATCAATCTGACCGGTGTAAACCCAAAAATACTGACGCGCATTGGGGTTGGATTCAACCAGATGGCGCAGATTCACCCACAGCTCACCAGGGGTGAAGAACCCATGCACGCTTGCATCCTTGAAAAACATCTGGGAGAGGCCAGAGTGCATGATGCTGCGATGTTGCAGCGCGTAACTTCGTACACCGTAAGAAGCCAAATGCTTACCCAAGGTGGGTAGATTCAGGAACTGTTCAGGCACAAACCCGGCCTTTGCCAGGCTGCCGGTGTCATTCCCGAAACTGATGGGTGAATGCAGGATCATGTTGCTAACCACGCCGTACTCCTTCAGCCACAGCTCGTAACCCACGACGCCGTGTTCAGCTGGGCTGCGCCCGGTCCAAAGTGAGGTGAGAGCTGCGGTAGTGGTGGAGGGGGTGATCGAAGTGAGGGCTGCCAGCTTGCCCTGTTCTGCCAGGCGTGACCAGACCGGAGCGGTACCATCAGACATCCAACGCTGCAGGCGATGAAGTGAGAGGGCATCCACCAAAACCAGGATGACCCTGCGGATATCAGCAGCGGTGGAGACAATCAGCTCAGAGCGCAGCGGAACAGCCCCAATCGGATCACCACCCAGAGAGCAGCAGATGGTGGAGGGAAGATTTAAAATCGAGCCGCCTGCATAATCAGGGTGAATGAATTCAGGGCTGAGCTGCAGACCGGGAAGCTGGTAGGTTTTGATATGGGGAAGGATTTCGGAGGTAACGTCGCTCATAAATGCCTATAGACAAGCTGCTCAGGGTTCTTTTGATATAATGACGGGACTGGAGAGACTAGTGCAATTTTTTACCGGCTCCAATCAGGTTTTGAAGCGATATCTTACCCTACTTTATGGCTTTGCTCTAGGGCTGGCACTGATTCTGGGAATCCTTGCCATTCTCCAGCGAGGGAGAGTGATACCAGATGCGGCTTTGATCACCCAGGTGGGGTCATTAACTCAGACCGCAGCCCCCAGCCAGGGTAGCACCCAGGTGCACAGTCTCAGCAAGCCCACAGCATTGCCAGCCATCCCACCCACCCCGAACATTGAAACGCCCTCAAGCCTGGATGTGACTTCTTCAGAGCTAAACGGAGTGCAGGTGAGCCTATGGTACCCCTGGACGGGCTCAACGGGCGCAGTCTTTCAAACCATGCTGGATGAGTTCAGCCGCACCAACCAGTGGGGGATCACAGTGCAAGCCAGCGCATTCGAAGGTTTTGGCAGCCTGGATGATGCGGTAGAAGCAGGTCTCACCACAAAGACTTTGCCAAACGTGCTGGTGGATTATGGCTACCAGTTACGGCATTGGGACGGGAGCGGTGTGGTGGCAGACCTGGTCCCTTATGTTAATGACCCAGTCTGGGGGCTGACGGGAATCGAACAGGATGATTTTTACCCAGAATTCTGGGCGGAAGACCTGATACAAACTGGCACCACGAGCCAGACCAGACGGTTAGGAATCCCATTTTATCGCTCAGCCTACATGCTGTTTTACAACCTGAGCTGGGCCAAGGAGCTTGGTTATCGCACTCCGCCTGCCACACCGCAGGACTTCAGAACCCAGGCGTGTGCGGCTGCTCGAGACATCTCTGTGACGGGTGATCCATCAGCCCCAAGCAGAGGTGGTTGGATGGTCACACCTCAGCCAGGTGCGTTTGTGGGTTGGATATATGCTTTTGGAGGAGAAATCTCCAAACCTGGTTCAACAGGTTATCTATTCAATACTCCGGAGGCAAAGCAAGCCTTTGAATACCTGAAGGGATTGCAAGAAAGCGGTTGTGCGTGGTCTGAGACAGACCTGAACCCACGGAGTGCGTTCGCCAGTCGGCAGGCATTATTCGTTGCTGGCAGCCTGTATGACCTGCCTGCCCAGCAGGTGGCTTTTGCACAGACTGGCAACGCTGATGAATGGACGGTGATCCCATTTCCTTCCAATCACCAGGCAGTTATGGATACTTATGGACCATCGTTGATGATCACTCAATCCACCCCTGCTCAGCAGCTGGCAGCCTGGCTGGTGATCAAATGGCTGGTCTACCCACCCAACATGACTGAATGGGTGAAGGCGAACGAGACATACCCGACACGTCAGAGCACAATGAGTTATCTGAGCGAGACTACGGATGATCGCTCACAATTTACGGAGGCGCTGAGGCTGCTACCGTTTGCGCACAATGAACCTTCGCTTACTTCCTGGGGCGTGATGCGCTGGGCAGTCAATGACGCCATGAGTGAGCTTTTGGACCCGCAGTTCAAGGCTGACCAGATCCCGGCGCTGCTCGAGAAACTGGATAGCATGGCTGGAGAAATATTCACACAGGTACATTGATGGCAGACCTACCCTGCGTAACAATTTATACCGATGGAGCGTGTGAGCCAAACCCCGGGCCGGGCGGATGGGCGGCCTTGTTATTGTTTGGTAAGCACGAAAAAGCGCTGAGTGGTGCTGAGCCGCAAACGACCAATAACCGTATGGAGCTGACGGCAGCCGTGCAGGCTTTGAGAGCACTCGCTCAACCTTGCCGGGTGGAATTCTTCACCGATTCCGAGTACCTGCGCAGAGGCATCACCGAGTGGCTGCCGGATTGGCGGCGGCGCGGCTGGAAACGCAAGAGTGGAAAACTGGCAAATATTGACTTGTGGCAGGCACTCGAAATCAGCCTGAGTGAGCACGATATCAGCTGGCATTGGGTGCGCGGGCACGCGGGTAACCTGTTTAATCAACGCGTGGACAGCCTGGCACGTAAGGCGATGCGCAATTCACCTTGACCATGTTGAGGGTATAAAGTATACTCACCCGCGCCGGGGTGTAGCGCAGTTCGGCAGCGCACCGCGTTTGGGACGCGGGGGTCGGCGGTTCGAGTCCGCCCGCCCCGACTTATGGCGAAGATCAATTATGACGGAGTAGTCGAAGCTGCCCATTTCAAGCCAGATGGGCAATTGGATTGGGTACGAGTGTATGTGCGCAGGTTCGCCGTCTTTTCGGACCGGATCATTTTAAACCGCGAAGCTTTCATCAAGCTGCTCAAGGCTGGCAAGCGTTATATGCTTGGCGAACGCATTCCGAACATGGGGGGCATGTTCAACGTTACTCAGCCGGTACATCTGCTTGAGAAGGATGGCAAGCAGGTGATCGTCATAGGTGATCCCCTCACGACTACCGACGAGATGATGGGCGTACCAATTATATAGATTCGCTTCAAGCAATTGGTGCACGGTTCCATTGAGCGGCTTTTCGGGCCGCTTTTGTTTTTTTGAGGCACGACTGCAGACTGGTATAATTTTTAGATGCCAACCCCCTTCTATCACCTGAGCCTGGCGGAGGAGCTGATCAGGCACCCTTCTTTGCCGGAACCGATCTCGCAGTTCCTACGAAATGCGCGAGGCGAGTTCATGTTTGGCAATACCGCACCAGATGTGCAGGTAGTATCTGGTCAATCGCGACAGGAGACACATTTTTTCAACCTGCCCATTCTGGAGGGTGACCAACCAGCATGGGAAGAAATTTTCATTATATATCCCCAACTTAAACCGACTGGAAATCTACCTGCCCCACAGGCTGCGTTCCTGGCAGGCTATCTTTGCCATTTACAGGCAGATTGGTTTTGGGTAAAAGATATTTTTGCGCCCTTTTTCGGTCCGCGCTGCTCCTGGGGGACGTTCCGCCAACGGCTTTATTACCATAATGTGCTGCGTGCTTATCTAGACCTGCGCATCCTGCCGGAGCTGCCCAGAGGTATGGATACCAGGCTCAGTCAGGTTGAGCCGAAATCTTGGATACCATTTATAGCGGATCGTTATTTCGAACAGTGGCGAGACTTTCTGTACCCGCAACTTCAGCCGGGTGCCAACATCCAAACCGTGGAAGTCTTTTCCTCCCGCCAGGGAATATCGCCCCCTGAATATTATGCGTTGCTGGCTTCGGAAAGCCGCATGCAGCAGGAAATTTTTGTCCATTTTCCGCTTGAGCTGGTTCAGAATTACCGGCAGCATGTATTGGATGAAAACATGCACCTGTTATCGGATAGCATGGCATTCAGCTTGCATCCAATCGATATACCCCACAAGGGCAAAATGTTCCAGGGAGTTCAGCTATGAAATTAATCGAACCAACCCCAAGGTCCGGTGAAAAAGATCGCTTTCAAATGTTGGTTGACCAGGCAGGCAAATTGCTTAAATTCGGCAACACGGATGAGCATGCGGAAGATGCATTAATTGCACGTTTTATGCGAGGCCTGGATAACCGATTTGTCATGCTGCGCAACCTGCAGCTTGAGGGCAGAGGGGAAGTATTTCCTCCAATCCTGGTTGGTCCGATGGGACTGGTATTGCTAAATGTGAGCCGGGCGAAAGGTTTTTTTAAAGCCAAAGAGGACGCCTGGTGGGAGATGAACAAGAGCGATCACAAATTCGGTCTTGCACGGCCTAATTTACTCCGGCAGACCAAGGAATATGCCCAAAAGCTGGCTCAAATATTGGATGCGCATGGGAAAACCCACCCGGAAATCATGCCCATATTGGTTTTTGCCAACCCCGGGGTGAATATTGAGAGTAGTAACCCAATAATCCGGATCGTACTGATGGATGGCGTCGAAAGCTTGATCGACGGTTTCATAAATAGCGCGGATGTGCTTCAGCCAACCGAGATCACCTTTCTATCCGATTCGCTCGAGATCATGTCCAACCCTGAAAAGGCCGTCCCGATGGGCGAGGGGGAAGACTTCTTCGGACGAGACTTGCTGCTTACGGAGAAGAAACCTCCGCGTAAACTACCCGATATCCCAATCCCCACCAACTTATCACTTCCCCCGGTTGAGCAGAAGCTAAAATTTAGCCGTGGGCAGTGGATTGTCCTGGAAGTGCTATTAGTCTTAACCATTGTGGTACTATTGGGGGCAATTATAGTTGTGTTGAAGTTTCTTTAACCAGTGGGAATAAAGGATAACACTTGCCCGCGCCATTTCTTTCATTGATTTTCCCGGCATACAACGAAGAAACACGCCTGCCTGAAACGCTCAGGCAGGTGTTTGAGTTTACTGCCAAACAACACTACAGCATCGAAGTAATCGTGGTAGAGAATGGGAGCCAGGATCATACTCTGCAGATTGCACAAGATTTCGCGACCCATCATCCCCAGCTAAAGGTGTACCATAACCCCGAGCGTGGTAAAGGAGGTGCGGTGCAGCAGGGAATGCTGGCTGCCCAGGGTGAATATCGTTTCATGTGCGATGTTGATCTATCCATGCCGATCGAAGAGATCAACCGCTTCCTGCCTCCTACTTTGAAGGATTATGATATCGCCATAGCCTCGCGGGAAGCACCGGGGGCGGTCAGGCATGCAGAACCATATTACCGCCATTTTGTGGGGCGCATTTACAACGGACTGATCCGTCGCCTGGCCTTACCGGGTTTGCAGGATACTCAATGCGGTTTTAAATGCTTTCGAGGGGCGGTAGCTGGCGACCTGTTTCCCCGCCAGACCCTGACGGGTTGGTCCTTTGATGTAGAAATCCTATTCATCGCCGGCCTTCTGGGCTATACAATCGTAGAGATCCCCATTCACTGGTACTATAGCCCGCGCAGTAAGATCAAAGTGGCGAGTGATTCCTTTCGCATGGGGGCAGATTTACTAAAAATCCGTATGAATGCCATGCGTGGAATTTACACAGCTTCCAATGCCCGCGTTTGATCGCACTCTCCTGCCCCTCGAACCTGACCTATCCTTCGAGCAGGTATTATGGGATGCCGGGCTCACATTCGTAGCTGGTATTGATGAAGCCGGGCGAGGGGCATTAGCAGGACCTGTGGCAGCAGCGGCAGTCGTCTTGCCAGCTGAGCAGGAAATAAGGGGATGGCTGAAAGGGGTGCGCGATTCCAAGCAAATGACACCCGGTCAGAGAGAGACGATGCGGGAAAGGATTCTGCAATTTGCTGCCGCCTGGGGGGTAGGTTTTGCATCGGCTGGAGAGATAGACCAGCTGGGTATCCTGCCGGCCACAAGATTGGCAGCCTGCCGGGCATTGGAAGAATTGATACCGTGTCCATCCCATTTGCTGCTCGACTATCTATTTCTGCCAGACGTCACAACGCCGCAGACTGCCCTGGTCAAGGGAGACTGCCGCTCATTAAGCATTGCGGCGGCTTCCGTCCTGGCGAAAACTTCCCGGGATGCGCACATGCGAGAGCTTGATCTGGATTATCCCGGATATGGTTTTGCAACGCACAAGGGCTACGGCACGGTTGCTCACCGGCAGGCATTGCACCGGCTGGGTGTGAGCCCGGTGCACCGGAGCAGCTTTGAGCTACTCGGAGATTCAAAAAACTCGAATAGTGAAGCTTAGTTAGAGTATCAATACCTCGCACGCCTGACAAGTGAGCTAATAAATCCCCCAATTACTTTCCTTCCAGCCGTGCTGACCCCGCAATGGCACAAATGCCACCGGGGTGATATGCTCTTGTTCAAGTTCGTCCCCATGCTTGCGCCAGCGATCCAGCACCTGCCCACCCGCCCCTCCTTCAGGCAACACCAGGCGACCACCCTCATCCAGCTGGCTGAATAGAGGTCGTGGGACGCCCGGGGCAGCCGCGGTGACCATAATCGACTGAAAAGGAGCATAGGAGGCCAGGCCCAGGCTGCCATCACCCACATGCACGGTAACGTTGGTTAATCCTAATCGTTTAATTGCCTTATCGGCATTTTCCGCCAGGATTGAATGCCTTTCAATGGTATGGACTTGCCTTGCCAGTAAGGCCAGTAATGCCGCCTGGTAGCCTGAACCCGTGCCCACCTCTAATACATTTTCATCCCCTTGCAACTCCAGGAGCTCGGTCATTAACGCGACGATATACGGCTGGGAGATAGTTTGCCCCCGCCCAATAGGGAGAGGTCCATCTGAGTAGGCAATTTGAGCATATTCTTCAGGGACGAACCAATGGCGCGGCACACGGCGCAATGCAACCAGCAGGCGCTCATCATGGATGCCGCGCGAGATGATCTGATCGTCGACCATGCGATTACGCAGATTGGCAAAATAAGATTCGTCTTCCATTTCCTAACAGATTATACGCTGTGTAAAAGATGTTTCCAAAAATCATCGCGTTCGCCAGGGGTAAAGGGGATATACAAGCCCAAACGGTCAACCAACCCATGATAGCGCTCGAGGAGCGCAGCGGGTAGATCAGCCGCAGGAGCTATCACCGCAAATTCGGGCAGGATGTCATCACTGATCAAGCCAGGCATATCCGCCCACTGCGAGTGGGAAGCGAGGGCAGATAGCTGACTGGCAATCTCTTCCCATCCATGCAGCTCCATCACCGGCCGGTAGGAAGGCGTGGAGGCATAAAAAGCGATCTGGGAACGGACGAAGTACTCTTCTTCGGGGGATGTCACCACGAATGCGGATGTGGATACTTTAATATCAGCCCGCCTTCGACCAGCTTTGGCAGCGCTTTGCTCAATCGCCGGCAGGATCACCTCGCGCAAGTAACGTGGGGTGTGGAAGGGATGGGCGTGGAAACCTTGCGCCGTCTCACCTGCCAGCCTGGCCAGCCCTGAATTTACCCCGGCGATGTAGATGGGGATATCAGGATGTTTGATGGGACCGGGGTTGAAAAAAGGCGACATTAGGGTGAGCTTGTAGTGCTCACCGCGGTAGTTAAGCGGCTGGTTGTACTGCCAGGTATTCCAAAAGGCGCGTACAGCCTCGATTTGCTCACGCAGCTTGCCCACCACTGATTCAGGCCAGGGCATACCGAATCGGCGCTCGATGTGCGCTTTTACCTGTGTGCCCAACCCAAGGATAAATCGCCCTCCAGACGCCTGGGAAAGGTCCCAGGCAGTATAAGCCAAATTTGCCGGACTGCGGGCGAAAGCAATTGCCACGGCAGTACCGAATGCCAGTTTTTGGGTGTGTTCGGCGATCAATGCTGCAGGCAGAAATGGATCATGCATCGTCTCGGAAGACCAGAGGGCAGTAAAGCCCATACTTTCGGCGGCACGAGCGATGGAAGGCACTGCGGAAAGAGAAACAGGTGGGAGGGTTGCGTCGAGGATCATGTTCAACTCAATAAATACGCCATCACCCATTGGGTGGTTGCCCGCAGGGCGTCCACATGGGTACGCTCGTAATTATGGGAGGCATCCACTCCTGGACCGATGAGGGCAACTGCCACATCTCCACCTGCCCGCCAGAATGCTTCGCCATCCGAACCGTAGTAGGGGTAGATATCCACCACGTACGGGATATCGTGCTCCTCGGCCAGCTGGCGCAGCCTTTGGCTCAGCCCGTGGTGATAAGGTCCACCGGAATCCTTGACGCACAGGGTGGCGTGGAACTCATCCGATGTTTGCCCCTCGCCCACGGCGGCCATGTCTACGCTCAGAAGCTCAGTAGCATCGTCAGGGATGCCAGCTGCGGCACCATGACCGACTTCTTCATAATTGCTGATATGCAGATAGATGGTCTGGGCGGGTTTTTGCCCGGCATCGTGAAGTGCTTTAACCGCTGCGACCAGGCAGGCCACACAAGCCTTATCATCCAGGTGGCGTGAGCGCACAAACCCGTGGGTGATCTCCACGCGCGGGTCAAATGCGATAAAATCACCCACCTGGATACCGAGTGCCGCGGTTTCTTCCTGGGAAGTGGTGCGTGCATCCAGGCGGACTTCCATGGTATCGTCCTCGCGCTTGGTCTCAGCCAGTTTGGGGCCGTAGACGTGACCGGAAGCCATATTCAGCAGGATCGAACCGCGTATTGGCTCACCCTGCCTGGTAAACACCGTACAACCCTCCCCTTCCACCGTATTCCAGGCGAAACCGCCAATTTTGGTCATCATCAGGCGACCATTGGGCTTGATTTGCTTGACCATCGCCCCCAGAGTATCGGCGTGGGCGGTGAGGGCACGCGGGGTATCAGACTTATCACCCAACCAGGTGGCAACCAGGGCACCTTTGCGGGTGCGCTTGAGACTTAATTCAGGGTAAGCTGCGAGTGCCTGCTCAGTGAACGCAATGGCGGGCTCAGCCAGACCTGTCGGGCTGGGTGTGTTGAGCAGATTGGAGAGAAAAGTCAACAGAAATTCGGGATCTATCGGTGGAAGTGGCATGTATATGCTCCAAGAACCTGGCTAGCATCCAAACTGGATGCCGTGAAGTACCCCTCGGGCCAAAAGAATTAACACCGGACAGAAATCGAGAGTATTACTTTTCTACCAATCCCTCAAAATGCTGAATTGTCCTGCACCATTCTTCTGGAATAGGCACGGAGTGTTTGTTTTGGTAATCGTATGCCACAAGAACACTCGTCCCGCTGGCAAATTCGGTCGCATCACGCGCATCCTCAATGCGATATTCTGAGGTCATGCTTTTATTGCCTAGCCGGGAGATGCGCACGCCAACCCGGATGGGGTCACCAAACTGGATCGCTTTGTGAAAGGTGATTTGGACATCTGCCAGGATGATGCCAAAGTTCAGAAAGGAACCACCTTCCCATAGTTTTAGCTGTTTAAAGTAAAACACACGACCCTGTTCCATGTAACTTAAAAATTTTGCATTGTTGACATGCCCCTGCGGGTCAAGGTCACCATAGCGGACTTCAATGAGGTGGTAGAAGTGGTAGTCTGTCATCAACGAAATTATACCCTTACCACTGCGATCATATGCTTCTTTTTTAGATGAAATTCGTTAAGAGTGTCTCTGCAGAAGCTTAATAGACGCAATCCTTGGGTTAAATTTCCTCCCAGAAGTTATAATTAAACGCATGATGCGCTTGAATCCCTTCAGAAGGTTCAGGACATTCCCCGGGCTGGAATACGTGCTTGCCATCCTGGTGACGTTAATATTCACACTGATCTTCCTTCCTTTCCGCACCGAGGGTGGACAGGACCATACGGTTTTATCCCTGCTTTACCTGCTTCCAGTCGTTCTGAGCTCGGTATTATGGGGGTTGGGTCCTGGGGCGCTGGTCGCGGTGGCATCTTTTCTGGCTCTGAATTATTTTTTCATACCACCTTTCTACACTTTACTCGTGCACCGCACCCAAGATTTACTGGTGTTGATTGCCTTTTTAGGGGTTTCAATCACCATCGGTCAATTGGTCGGAAGGGTGAGTAAAAGCCTTAATCAGTCCACTGCCCGTGAGCATGAAGCCATTCACCTGTATGAGCTGATCATCCATCTGGCAGGTTTACAGGATGAGCAGGAAATCGTCTCCGCTCTGGCGCAGCAGACCTTGATCACCTTGCATGCAGACCGCATCGACGTCCTGGTTGAAGCGCAGAGCAACATTCCTGCACGCTATGTCAGATTGGAGGATCGCTCAAGGACGAGCCTGACTTTGACAGAGACTCCTGCCAATCTAACCCCTTTGCAGTCGGCGCATGGTTTTCTTGGTGAGATCAAGGTATGGCGGGAGGCGACCATACTTACCCCAGCGGAGGAACGCCTGCTGCAAACTTTTGCCAGCCAGGGGGTGTTGGCGCTGGAGAGGGTGCGCCTGTCACGCGCGGCGTCGAGGGCACGCCTGCTGGAGGAAAGCGACCGGTTCAAGTCTTCCCTGTTATCATCGGTTTCACATGAGCTGCGGACACCTCTGGCAACGATCAAAGCCGCAGTCACCAGTTTGCGCAGCGGAACAGTGGAGTGGGACACCGAGGCACGGGCAGATTTATTGGCAGCCGTAGAAGAAGAAACGGATCACTTGAACCAGCTGGTGGGAAATTTACTCAATATGTCGCGCATTGAAGCGGGCGCGCTAAAACCGGAACGGAGCTGGAATACTCTGGCTGAGATCGTTCAAAGCGCCCTCGAGCGGATGCGGACGCAAATAGAGAAGCATAAAATAGAAGTGGACGTCTCGGCTGACCTTCCATTGGTGCCGGTGGATTATTTTCAAATTGAGCAGGTGTTCATTAACCTGATCAGCAACAGCACCAAATACTCGCCGGTTGGCACTACGATTGCGATCCATGCTGAAGCGGTGAAGGGTGAACAGTTACAGGTATCCGTGAAGAATCAGGGTCCGCACGTTGCGATAGAATCCCTTGAACGAATTTTTGATAAATTCTATCGGGTTACGGCTGCGGACCGGATTACCGGTGCGGGATTGGGGTTAAGTATTTGTAAGGGGATCATTGAAGCCCATGGAGGGCACATATGGGCAGAAAACCTGGATAAAGGTTTTGGGTTTAACTTTACATTACCCCTTTCATGGGAAGGTTTTCCCCAGGGAATCGGACAGGAGATTGTGGACGAATGACCGCCCAGCCTCATATCTTGGTTATCGATGATGAAGCGCAAATCCTGCGCGCATTACGCACCATCCTGACCGCCAAACAGTTCAAAGTGAGTGTTGCCAGCCGGGGTGAAGAAGGGTTAACCATGGCAGCTGCCCAGCCACCTGATTTGATCATCCTTGATCTGAGCCTGCCAGATATGGATGGCGTGGAGGTATGTGCGCGCTTACGCGAATGGACCCAGGTGCCCATTATCATCCTTTCGGTGCGCGAGAGTGAGCGGGATAAAGTCATCGCCCTGGATAAGGGTGCTGATGATTACCTGACCAAGCCGTTTGGGATAGAGGAACTTTTAGCGCGCATCAGGGTGGCCCTGCGCCACTCTGCCCAGACCCTCGGCAGTCAAAAAAGCCAGATTATCACCGTCGGATCTGTCGTGATTGACCTGGCGCTGCACATTGTTACCCGCAATGGCGAGGAGGTCAAGCTGACTGCCACCGAATTCAAGCTGCTGGCCTATCTGGCGGCGAATGCGGGTCGTGTTTTGACGAACCAATCCATCCTATCTCACGTGTGGGAACCTGCAGACGCAGACCGGGTGGAATATCTGCGGGTATATATTCGTCAGCTGCGCAAGAAATTAGAAGAAGATCCGGACCATC
Source organism: uncultured Chloroflexia bacterium (assembly GCA_963809805.1). GTDB lineage: Bacteria > Chloroflexota > Anaerolineae > Anaerolineales > UBA4823 > FEB-25. The sequence continues at coordinate 318,598 of CAWELB010000007.1, forward strand.
CGTGCATCATTCGCAATGAGCCGGGCATCGGGTATCGTTTTCTGCTGGATGAGTGACCATTCCAGGGATTTGTATGTATGCCTGAGATATAGAGTAGTGTACAATTAGCAGGTTTGGGAGATGGCATGGCTAATAAAACTCAATCCAAGAAATTCGTAGACCCATATCCAGGGCTGGAGGATAGTGCAGTGAGCCAGCTGCGCCAGGAGTTACTCAGCTATCAGGAGCTGCTCCAGGCACAACCCCCTTTAGTGCAGCGATTTTTAGAGACACAGGCTTCCTCGCTGGCAGAGGCGGTTATCCAAGGTTTGCCTCAGGTGCGGTTCACTCTCCCCGACAGGGTTGCGCTTCAAAAGGAAGTGGAGCCGAAGCCGGTGATTGTGCCAAAAGAGGCGCGCGAACAGATGACGGGTGGACTGATGGACCGCCTGACGCGTACTGACTTGCGCACTGCCCTGCGTTTACGCCTGGGGGAGCTGGAACAATCCTCGAACCGTTCGGTGGCGATCAGTGCGGGTCTGCTGCGCCACGCAGTGGTCAGGCACATGGTACGTAATATGCTGCCAGCTGGTCGAACAGTACGGTACGTAACCAGTGAAGGCGAAGAAATTCCCAGCATTCCGAAGAAGAGTGACTGGGAACCAGAGTCGGCCATCACTGCCTCGACCGATGCCATCGCCGCAGAAGATGAACGAGGCGAGGCTGGCAGGGGCGAGCTGTTGGTACCTTATGTGGAAGCGGCGCGACGATTTTACCTGCCCCAATGGGTGGCATTTGATGATGAAGGGCACCTGCTGGTGGGAAATGTGAATGAAGCCGAAGCGGATATTGCCTCCATGCAGCGGTATATCACAGTTTTACATACTGCGGTGGGATTAGCACCCTATATGGTGGCAGACGAGGAATACCAGCGCAAACGCTATGGGATTTTGGGCCAGCTGGTGAATCAGGGCAGGGCATTGGCGCACTACCAGGTGGAAGAGATCATCCGGACCATTCTACGAAGGGCTTCGTCACATGACTTGAACAGGGGGTTGAGCCTGAGCCTGCCATATTTCAACGATCAAACCCTGGCGATGGAAAACTATAGTTTCGAAGTCATCCCAGCCGGTCGGATCATGTTCGTGCCGGCTTTCGTCGTGCGGGCGGCGCGTGAGCAAGAAGCGAAGATTGCCCAAGATACACGCCTGAGCCAATCCACGCGTAAACACTTGCTTGTAGAGCTCCGTAATCTTGATCAAGCTTTTTCCAATAGTGATTAGCATTAATCGGTAATTGAGATGATATTTTCGATTGGTCTTCTAATTGTTATCGTTTACCTAGCCTACCGGGCTTCACCGCGTGAGCGACAGGAAGACGCACACGTCCATGGTGCCGGGCAGATAGGTTTATTGGCTGCGATTGCACTCTTTGGGGTGGATTATTTTACGTCGTTTTTTTATGCAACGGGTGAGATGATGAGCTCATTGCACCCATACGGATTACAGAAATACGGTTATATCGCTGTAGCCTTCATCGCGTTCGCAAATGCAGTCTTCGGTTTTTTATACATGTATTCGCTGGGCATCTTCAATGAGGGCGGCGGCTCCTATACTGCATCGATGCGTTACCTTACGCCTGCCCTGAGCCTGATCGTGGCGGTTGTACTTATTCAGGATTATATTTTTACCATTGTCGTATCCACTCTCTCCGGAGTGGATCAAGCGCTGTCACTGCGCAATGCCACCGGGATACCGTGGATTTGGCACTTCCTAATCGCTGCGATCCTGGTTTCAATTAATTACTACCTGACAATCCGCGGGCGAGGCGAATCAGCCCGAGTGGTTTTCACCATGCTATTCATCTTTGTTCTGCTCACCGTGGCGATGGCTTTTGGATTATTCAGAGCCAGTGCAGTGGGAGTACCAGCCTTACCCATGCTCGAACAACCCACCACTGTTCCTATTGGTACGGCGTTATACCACATGTTAACTGCCTCGATGAAAGGACTGGTCGCCTTGAGCGGTTTGGAAGCCATGTCGAATGGCATCCAATTCGTCAAGAATGAGGATGCTGGGATTGTCAAGTGGGGCAAACGCCGCCTTCCACGTCTCAAGGGGCTGTGGACATTCTACAGTGGAAAGTCGGGCATCGGGCGGATAGTGCAGACCTCTTTTTTGTTCTATGGTGGGATCAGTACATTACTTCTGGCTGAATTCGCCATCCGCTTCGATGCCTTTGATGGTACGATGGGGCGTACCCTCGTCGGTAACCTGGCATTCATAGGATTCAGTCAGATCCAAGGCGGAGTAATATTGTTTTGGGCATACCAGATATTAGCTGTCGGGCTTTTAACCGCCGCCTCGATGACAGCTTTCCAGGACCTGCAAGCAACGGCATGGCGAGATGTCGCGATTGGTGAAATCCCCGAAGTCGTTGTTTATCGCAATCCAGCGGGGACGTTCACACGCTCGGTGACTGCAGGATTTATTATTTCCTTGGTAATCATGTTTATTTTGCGCGCTAAACAGTCTGCTGCTGTTCCGTATTACGGCATCGGTGTGTTCATGCCCATCATGGTCATGGGTTTAGCGATCCGAAAACATATATTGGCAAAATTTACCGGCAGGGCGCGAACATGGGGTAGTCGGGGAGCTTTGTTTGCTGCAATTCTTGCCGGGTTGGTTTTTATCGGCCAGATCGTGGGTAAATGGACCGAAGGTGGTTGGGTGGTGCTCATTTCATTTAGTGTGCTTGTGCTGACGGCGAATGGCCTGCTAATTTCACCCATCGGTTATCGCGATGTGAAGCAAATACACCGCATTGTGCGCGAGAAAGCCCGCGTTCAAGGTTCAATGGGATCTATTGTCGAATGGCAATCCTTGAAGATGCAGGAATATCGATATGCGGTTTTGGTATTTGTTACCCATTTTTTCGAGCTTTTAGGTGTACGAAGACCTGTACGCTTTGAACCGCCTATCGAAGCCGGATCTTATGACGAAGCTGTTCATTCCGATCACCCTGAAGCACCATCATTATTGGCACAATACCTTGAAAAAGAGGAAAAGCCTAAGGCAGGTGGCAAACCCAAGGAAACCGCCCCGGGGGACGATCCTTCAAAATTGCCCTAAATATACTTAAATAGAACGAATTAAAGACCTTCCAGTAACCGGGAGGTCTTTATTCTTTTTTAATGCCTTTGACTGAAAAATTTGTCTCCATTTTATTCTGGCTCGATACAATATTTTTTGGAAACCTAGACGGCACACATAAAGAAACCTAGAGGATCCTATGGAAGCTCAAACTGCTATTACCACCCATCAAATCACGCTGAGTATTGCAGACGGTGCTGTAAGCCAGTTCCGACAGGAATATCTTCACTACCAAAAGCTGCTACAAATGCAACCGGCACTGGTGCAACGATTTCTGGAGACGAATGCAGCCTCGCTGGCTGAAGCTGTGGTTCAGGAGTTACTCCAAGTACGGTTTTCTCTACCAGACCAGGTGGTCGTGGACGATCATGGTATGGACATGAAAACCACCCCTGTTCCGACAAAGTCTCGCGAACAAGTTATCGGTGGATTAATGGATCGACTGATTCGGACCGACCTGCGCACTGCCCTGCGATCACGATTGCTGGAATTGGAGCATTCCACGGACCAGGCAGTATCCACCAGTGCCAGCCTTTTGCATCATGCGATAGCTATCCATATGGTGCACAACATGCTGCCATCCGGAAAAACTGTCCAATATGAGCCTGAGGAAGGGGAAGAGATTCCGAGCATTCCAGTTCACAGCGCGACCGCCTCAGGATCGGCGATCACAGCGAGGACTGATGCAGGAATGTGGATGGAGGGCAGAGGGGGTGCGGGTCGCGGTGAGCTACCAGTTCCTTATGTGGAGGCAGCAAGGTGGTTCTACCTGCCACAATGGGTAGCATTTGATGATGATATGCATTTATTAGTTGGGAGCATCAGCGAAGCTGAGGCAGATATCGCCTCGATGGAGCGCTATTTATCTATACTCCATGCGGCAGTAGGCTTAGCGCCCTACATGGTGGCAGACGAAGAATATCAGCACAAACGCTATGGGATTTTGGGTCAGCTTGTGAACCAGGGACGAGCCCTGGCGAAATATCAGGTAATGGAGATCATTCGGACCATTCAACAGCGGGCAGTGGCGCATGATCTTGATCGTGGATTGAGCTTGAGTCTGCCATATTTTAATGACCAAAAACTCAAGATGGAAGAACATGACTTCGATGTGATCCCAGCAGGGCGGGTGATGTTTGTGCCAGCATTTGTGGTATTAGCAGTCAGGGCTCAAGGAGCGATAATTGCTCAAGATACGCGATTGAGCTTCTCCACGCGCAGGCACCTGCTAGCTGAGCTGGGGTTATTGGAACAAATATTTTTGAGGTAAAAAATGCTATTTTCAATTGGTTTATTGATTGTTATTACTTACCTGGTGTACCGTGTCTCGCCACGCGAGAGGGCAGAGGATGCTCATGTGCACGGCGCGGGGCAGATTGGTTTATTAGCTGCTGTGGCACTTTTTGGAGTGGATTATTTCACTTCATTCTATTATGCAACCGGTGAAATGATGAGTGCGCTGCACCCCTATGGGCTGCAAAAATGGGGGTTTGTTGCGGTAGCTGTGATTGCTTTAGCAAATGCAGTTTTTGGAATTCTGTACATGTACTCACTGGGGATTTTTAACGAAGGTGGCGGATCTTACACTGCATCGATGCGTTATTTATCCGCAGGGATCAGCCTGATCGTAGCAGTCGTACTGATCCAGGACTATATTTTCACCATTGTCGTATCCACCTTATCCGGGGTGGATCAGGCCCTTTCCCTGCGCGGTGCTACAGGAATACCCTGGATATGGCATTTCGTCATCGGGGCTGCCCTGGTCACCATCAATTGGTTCCTGACTATCCGCGGAAGGGGAGAGTCGGGCAGAGTAGTATTTACCTTATTAGGTGTCTTTATCCTGATGACCATTACCATGGGAGTGGGTTTGTTTATAGCTCATTTTGGTGGTGTAGCAGCTGTACCAATCTCAGCTTCGCCGCAACCGGCAACAATAGGGCAAGCGCTTTACCACTTTCTCACTGCCTCTATGAAGGGGTTGGTGGCGCTTACGGGTCTGGAAGCCATGTCGAACGGCATTCAGTTTGTCAAGAATGAGGATGCAGGTATTATCGCCTGGGGCAAGAAACGCCTGCCACGCTGGAAGAAGATATGGGAATTCTACAGCGGAAAATCAGGCATCGGGCGGATTGTCCAGACTTCATTCCTGTTCTATGGTGGGGTTACCACATTATTGCTGTCAGCGTTTTCCATCCGTTTCGATGTATTTGATGGAACCCTGGGGCGTACACTAGTGGGTAACCTGGCATTTATCGGTTTTGCACAAATCCCTGGTGGCACGGTTCTCTTCTGGGCATATCAAATCCTGGCGGTGTTGTTGTTGACCGCTGCTTCCATGACCGCATTTCAAGACCTCCAGGCAACAGAGTGGCGTGATGTTTCCATTGGGGAAATACCCGAGATCATTGTCTATCGTGACCCAAGGGGTACTTTTACCCGTTCAGTAACCATCAGCTACGTATTAACCATGATTATTATGTTTATTGTCAAAGGCAACACTTCAGCCGCGATTCCATATTATGGTGTGGGTGTATTTATGCCCATCATGGTAATGGGTTTCTCAATCCGTAAACACATCCTACAGAATTTCACAGGGCGTGCGCGGAAATGGGGTGCATTTGGGGCTGGTATGGCTGGAGTTTTATCAGCGATTGTGTTTATCGGACAAATTGTTGGAAAATGGACGGAAGGTGGCTGGGTGGTACTAATCTCATTCAGCTTGTTAATCCTGGCAGCCAACGCCTTGCTGATTTCACCGATTGGCGTACGCACACCTAAGCAAATCCATCGCATTGTGCGCGAGAAAGCGCGTGTACAAGGCTCGATGGCTTCGATTGTAGAATGGCAATCCTTGAAGATGCAAGAATATCGCTATACCGTGCTGATGGCAATCACTCATTTCTTTGGACTGCTGGGTGTGCACCGCCCGGTACGATACGATCCGCCCATCCCGGCGGGTGACTATGACCATGCTTTGCATTCTGACCATCCTGAAGCCCCTTCTTTCCTGGCGCAATATCTGGAAAAGAAAGAACCACCTCGTCTGGGAGGCAAACCGAAGGAGACTGCCCCGGTGCATGAAGGTCACCTGCCCTGATGATAAGTAAATCGGCAAATTAACGACTACAGTCGGTATGATAAAATCCCTTTGCACGATAATGCAAAGGGATTTTTATGGTCTCTGACCCAATCTACATCCTGCCAGTACCTGAAGTATTCACATCCTTGGAGACCACGGCGCGTGGCCTATCAGCCAATGATGTTGATGCGCGCCGGTCGCTGTATGGTTGGAACCAGTTATCTGAACCACCCAGCGAGCCAGCCTGGAGAAAGCTGATTGGTTTTATCACCCACCCCATGGCGCTCTTGCTTTGGGTTGCGGGTGGGATTGCGTTATGGCTGCATGAACCCACCCTGGGAGTGATCATCTGGATTGTGGTGCTGGTGAATGCCGCGTTCTCCTACTGGCGGGAGTACCGGGCGGAACAGGCTACGGCTGCACTGCAGCACTTATTACCAAGTTATGCCCGGGTGATCCGGGATGGTACGGAAGTCAAGGTCTCAGCGGGAGACCTGGTGCCGGGGGATGTGCTCGTGCTGGCAGAGGGGGATAATATCCCGGCGGACGCCAGGGTGGTTGAAGAATACGGCTTGCGTGCCAACAATGCGGTGCTCACAGGCGAGGCAGTGCCGGCGCGTAAAACTGCAGATGGGTCGCTGCAAGAAGGGATCAGCGAGGTGGAACGCCCCAACCTGGTCTTCGCCGGGACGTCGGTGGTCTCGGGGACGGGTCGAGCGGTGGTATATGCCACTGGAATGCTGACCCAATTTGGGCGTATCGTGCGGCTTACCCAGGCAGTGCATGAAGAACCCAGCCGATTGCAGCAGGAAATGTCGCGCCTGACGCGGACCATATCATTGATCGCCCTGGGATTGGGGGTGATCGTTTTTACGGTCGGGATTGTAGATGTGAAGATGGGAATCAACGAAGCCTTCATCCTGGCATTGGGCATCATTGTGGCAGCCATCCCGGAAGGGCTTCCAGCTACGGTCACCCTTTCATTGGCAGTCGCGGTGCAAAGGTTAGCACAGAAAGGTGTGCTGGTCAAGAAGCTGTCCATCCTGGAAACACTCGAGCACGTATCGATCATCTGCACGGATAAAAGTGGTACCCTGACCCAAAACCAGATGACGGTGCGACAGGTATGGGTCAGTGGAAAGCCACTGGTGGTTACTGGAACGGGTTATGAGCCCATTGGTGAATTCGTGCCCAACCTGGGCAGTGAGGCAGCCGAGAGAGATTTAAGAGCCTTGCTCAGCGCGGCGATGTTATGCAATAACTCACGTCTGAACCCACCCTCCCCCGATTACCCACATTGGACTGTGCTTGGTGATCAAACCGAAGCCGCGCTGCGCGTGGTGGCACTAAAAAGTGGGCTGACGGAAGAAAAATTTACTAAAACCCTGCCGCGCATCCATGAGATCCCCTTTGATGCCCGGCGTAAACGGATGAGCACCATCCACCAGGTGAACCGACCGGAGACAGCTTTCCCGGATATTCCTACCGGACAGCAAGTTGCCTTCATCAAAGGTGCCCCGCGTGAAGTCTTGCAGTTATGTACCCACCTGCGCTTGCATGGCGAAGTGGTCCTGCTGGATGACAGCCAGCGGGCGAGGATTTTATCGGCCAATGACGATTATGCCCGCAATGCTTTGCGTGTGTTGGCGCTGGCATATCATGAATTACCTCCCCGGGTGGGTAGTTATACTGCGGAGCGGGTAGAAGTGAACCTGATATTCCTGGGTCTGACTGCCATGATGGACCCCCCACGCCCAGAAGTGACAGAAGCGGTCAGCACTTGCCGTAAAGCTGGCGTACGCATGGTGATGATTACGGGGGACTATGGACTGACCGCAGAATCATTAGCAAGGCGCATCGGCATGCTTACCACGATGAACCCATTGATCCTGACAGGTGCAGAATTGGAACAGCTCAACGATATAGAGCTGGAGGGCATACTTGGTAAAGAAGTAATATTTGCCCGGATGGCGCCAGAACATAAATTGCGCCTGGTAGCAGCCTTCCAAGCACGGGGAGATGTGGTTGCGGTCACCGGCGATGGGGTCAACGATGCACCCGCGCTGCGCAAAGCGGATGTTGGCGTGGCGATGGGCCTGGTAGGGACAGACGTAGCCAAGGAAGCTGCGGATGTCATCCTCACCAACGATAATTTTTCCACCATCGCACGCGCCATCGAAGAGGGGCGAACGGTTTATGATAACCTGCGTAAGTTCACCACATATATTTTTTCGAGTAATGTACCTGAGATTTTACCTTTCATTCTCACAGCCCTGCTCAACCCGCTGGTGATGCCGCTCGCACTGGGAGTCAGACAAATCCTGGCGATAGACCTTGGGACCGACCTGTTCCCTGCCCTGGCATTAGGTAGTGAGAACCCGGAGCGTGATGTGATGCAACGCCCACCGCGACGCAAGTCTCAACCCCTGGTGGATGGTAGTTTGCTACGGCGGGCATTTTTATGGTTGGGATTGATTGAGGCGCTCTTATGTTTTGGGGCATTCTTTTTCATCAATAACTGGCTGGATATCCCATTTTTCCAATCCCTGCATGCCACGATTTTCTCCACCATCCCACACGGAGATCAATACAGCCTGGCAATCACAGTCTATTACGCGGGGGTAGTCATGGCTCAGATCGGGAATGCTTTCGCATGCCGCACTGAGCGCAACCGTGGGCGCTTCCTTGGATGGTTCAGTAATCCAACCCTGTTGCGCGGGATTATTATTGAAGTAGCGATCCTGCTGGGATTGATTTATCTTAAACCCTTGGCGAATCTGTTTGGTCATACAGCTATACCGCCAGTGTTATGGATCGGTTTGATCTTCTTTCCGCTGATCATTTACAGCCTGGATTGGATCCGCAAGATGATCGTCCGCTTGCGGGAACGTTTTGTACAGCAAGTGATCAATAGTTCTGTGAGCAAGGAGGAACCATGAAAGTAATCATTATTGGATGTGGTCGTGTAGGTGAGCAGCTGGCGCGTTTGCTCGTCGAAGGAGGTCACCAGGTGTCGGTGATCGATTACGATGCCAATGCCCTGGCACGCCTGGGACCGAATTTTAAAGGACAAAGGATCGTTGGAGTTGGATTCGACCGTGATTTATTGGTCAAAGCCGGGATCGAGCAAGCGGATGCTTTCGCAGCCGCCAGCTCATCCGACAATGCCAACATCGTAGCGGCTCGGATCGCACATAATATCTTCCACGTGCCGCGTGTGGTTGCCCGTCTGTTTGACCCCCAACGAGCGGAAATTTACCGCCGCCTGGGAATGCTAACCATCTCATCGACCACCTGGGGCGCTGAGCGCCTGCGTGAGCTGCTCACAGCCGCGGAGATGGATCCAATCGTTAGCTTTGGGAGCGGAGAAGTGAGCCTGGTGAATATCGAGATTCCAGCTCACCTGGCAGGTCGATTCGTGAAGAACCTGTCGATCCCAGCTGAAACAGCCGTAGTAGCCATTACCCGCCAGGGGGCGGCATTCATTCCCACTTTGGGGAGTGAGCTCAAAGAAGGTGATGTGCTCCATTTAGCAATCCTGTCTTCAGCTCAGGAACGCTTCAAAGCCCTGATCGGATTAGTGGAAGGAGGGTAACATGTTTGTCATCATTGTAGGTGGTGGGAAGACCGGTTCGCAGCTTGCCACACAACTGATCAGCGGTGGACATCAGGTCAGATTAATCGAAGACCGTCCTGCGGTGCTGGAAAAGCTTATGCAAGAGCTGCCTAAAGAAATTATTGTGGCTGGAGATGGCAGCTCGCCCAGTGTGTTGGAAAGCGCGGGAGTTGAACATGCCAACGTATTAGCAGCCGTGACGGGTGAAGACGAGGATAACCTGGTGATCACCACGTTGGGACGTTTTGAATTTGGGGTGCCGCGTATCATCGCACGCGTAAATAACCCTAAAAACGTCTGGCTGTTTACTCCCGAGATGGGCGTGGATGTGGCTCTGAGCCAATCTGATATTCTGGCCAAGCTGATCGCAGAGGAAATGTCGCTTGGGGATATGATGACCCTGCTTAAACTACGCAAAGGAGAATATTCCATCGTTGAAGAGAAAGTTGACCCAAGGGCGGTGGTGGTTGGCAAAATGCTGCGTGATATTGATCTGCCTCCCCAATGTGTTTTTGCCGCAGTCATCCGTAAGGGGCAGCTGATCGTTCCTAATGGGAACACCGAGCTGGCGCCGGTGGACGAGGTCATCGCACTGGTGCATGCCTCACAGGTGGCTAAACTAGCCGAGCTTTTAGGCCGCCCGGCTTAGGACACACTCGCGGCGAGATGCTCGCTGGAACTATCCCTCCAGCCAGGTCGTCATATTCACTGAGGTATAATTGGCGGAATGGAATCTCCGAAATTAGACGAAACTAGTCCGACTAACAGAATAACGGACGGGCAAAGCACGCCACAGGTTGGTGACGCTTTTAGCTATACTTCGAATCCTGCCGGGCAAGACCCAGGGATGAGTGCAACCCAACCCATGCCCGTCAATCCAGATGAACATCTAACGGAGCACGGTGCGGGCGAACAACCTCTTGGTGAGACACAACCATCCAGGCCTGGTGATGAAGGCGTTTTGATCCCGCCTGAAATTCCTGAGCAGCTACATCCGGTAGCTAAAAAAAGGAACTTATGGGTTTTATGGGCTTTCCTCGTTGTTCTGGCACTGGCATTGATTGCCGGGGGCAGCGCATTCGCAGGGTATAACTCAGCGATTGATCAACGTACCCGCTACGAATCAACCCTGGTGGCTGGTGAAGCCACCAATCAATACGTATTAGCACAACAGGATATCGCCCTGGGTAATTATGATCGTGCCCGCCAGCGCCTCGAATACATCATCAAGATTGACCCCAATTATCCCAATGCCTCCGACCAGCTGGCTTTCGTCCTGACGCAGCAACGGATTACTGCCACCCCCACGCTGGCGCCATCTCCCACGCTGACCCCCACACCAGACTACCGGGGCAGGGATGACCTGTTCACCCAGGCTCAGAATCTGCTCGTCGGGCGTGATTGGACGGGCACCATCGATACACTGCTATTATTGCGCAAGAATTATCCCGATTACCTGGCAGTGAAAGTGGACGATATGCTGTTTGTGGCATTACGAAACCGGGGCATTGATAAGATCGCCAATAACCATGACCTGGAAGGTGGTAACTACGATCTAACCCTGGCTGAACGGTTTGGTCCGCTGGATTCTGATGCCCGTAATTGGCGCGATTGGGCAAATCTATACATCCTCGGAGCCAGCTTCTGGGATGTGGACTGGGCCCAGGCGGTATATTATTTCTCACAGTTGGCTAACGCGGCTCCAAACCTAAGTGATGTCTCAGGTTGGACAGCAACCAATCGATATATGGATGCCTTGCTCGGTTACGGTGATTGGTTCGCGGCTAAAGAACAGTGGTGTGACGCCCAGGCCCAGTATGATACTTACATGAGTATGCTGGCCAGCCCGGAGGTGGAGCCAACGGCGGTGTATGCCGCAGATAAATGCACGCAAGCATCCAACCCGCCACCTGCGCCAACCACTCCGGGGTCGGAGACTCCCACCCCTACGGCAACACAACCGGCTGAAACAACGCCGTCTCCTTCTTCGTCTCCATCTCCTTAAGGTGTGACCTGAGGTTCTTTATAAAGCTGAAACGGCTGCCCGGGATAATAATGGTACACCGTGCGATCGGGGAAGTCGTTCGCCAAAGAGGCATCGATGGAAGAGTTAATGCTCCAGGCGAAGATGAAAGGCGTAGTGAGCTCAGGATTCTCAAGATCCAACAAGGCGCCATATTCCATCCAGCGCGGTACGTGGACGATGACCAAGGCGGGAGTGATGGATTGAGATGCAGGGGTCAGGAAGGGTTCCTGGTCTGCCCGTTCAATATCATATAAGGCATACATTCCCCCCAGACGGATGGGCAGATAACTTAGCAGGTTTATCCCCACAAGCACACCCACAATGAGCGTGATGAACAAAGGGCGTAATCTACGCCAGCCTGTGTAGGGTACAAAGGATACCCCATGCTTTACAGGCCAGTCTGCCAACCAGGCTATGCCTGCCGCGCTGAATAACGTCACGCTGAACAGGCCTTCAAAATAATACCGGGGTCCAAAGAGCGTAGCTCCGATCCAATAGGTCATATATATCAGCACCAGGCTTACGACTACGCTACCAAGAAGTAAAGCTTTGGGGTTGCGCCTGGCTGCCCACAGCCCAAATGGCAAAAAGATCCATGAGAAGCTCCACCAACCGAACAGGTCAGACATGCCTGCAATGAGACTGTTGCGGGTATTGATCCACGCCAGGCTCAACGAATGACCTCCAGGCATCCGACCGTACCCTGGCCCGAAACCCACCTTGTCATATGGCCACCATAAGATATAGGGATTGAGTAAGGCATTACCAGTCAGGGAATATTGCCACAAGAGATATAGACCAATGAACAAGACCGCTATCCCGCTGAAAGCCAGCAGGCGCAAGCGTGTTTGGCGATCCGAGCGGAAGATCAAATATAAGCCATGAATTACAAACGGTGCTGCCACTGCCAGAGCCGTCATTGGGCGGGTGATAATCAATGCTCCCAGCGCCAAAGCCGAAAGGATTGTATATACCCACTGTTTTTTTGGCATGCCAGGGCTTTGCGCGGGCTTGTCATTCCAGAAAGATTCCAGCCACCCCAGGGCAAATGCTGAGCTTAAAACCAGCCCAAAGGGGTGGGAGAGCAATGAGCCCGAGTTCATCAGGAAGAAAGGTGAGGTTACGGTTAGTCCGGCTGCAAGAAGCCCCACGAAATCATTGAAAATTCGCTTCCCCAGCAGGAAGGTCAGCCACACTCCCAGACCAGCCAATATGGGATTGATCCAAGCGCGTAGATCCAACCGGATGGCAATGGATAACAATGCCGGCCAACCGGGAGGATATTTTCCGAACCGTTCACCCTGATAATCCACCACGAAGGGCACCATAAAGCTGGTGTTATGCGGTGGCGAGGTAATCGTCAGATGACCTTCGGTTAACGCCCTGGCTTGCCAGACGTAAGCGATTTCGTCTTCAATGTGGGGGATACCTTCAAATATCCGCTGAGTAACCACCGCTGAAGCCATAAAACCGGCGATGGCAAGCACAAAAGCGATTACTTCAGCGCGATGCCTGCTGATTTGCTGTAAAAAAGTCAGATTTGAGCGATTCAAGGTTACTATGGATCAATCGTGGATTCAATCACCGGGGGCTTCGAGTCAAGGCATGGCAGCGTAATATACATTATTGGCTATGGCAATGAAAGCGGTCCGGTTCGGGCTAATAGCGAAGGCGGTTGCCTCACCCACCACCAGCGGTGTTTTGGGTTGGTACTGCCATTGCAAGGTCAACAGCACGCTGAAATAATAAACCGCCTGGTTTTTTGGATCCAATAGATAAATCGATCGTTCGGGGAACGAGGCGAAGTAGATCTGGTCGAAGACCGAATCTTCGATTACGGGTCCATGCATCCGACCTGGACGGTTATCCGAGTAAGGGAAGGGGTCATCACAACGGGTGGGTGATTCGGCCATGCCGCTGTAAGTACATTTGGTGATATGCCCGTCAGCATGCAGCAGGAACAGGTCATCATTATAGACTGCCAGGTCAATCACATCCTGCATCGGCGGGACCGTATCACCAAAGAACAGGCGTGGCTGCTCGGTGACATCCATATTACGATAAACCCACACCGCGTTGACCTTTGGATCCAATACATAAAGATCTCCCTGGTCCAGACTGATGGCGCTTGGTTCGCCCAAGCCAGTGTTGGGAGGAGCTATGCTTTGGCTATAGGGCGCCGAACCAACCACACAATAAAGCAGGTTACCGCTTCCATCCATGCCCAGCAAGCTGGCATTTTCATAAGATCCTGGTGGCAGCTCAGCGATATCCACCAAGGGACCCACATTGATCGGACCATTGGTTGGACCACACTGAAAACTCGGGTCAACTTCATACCCTCGCCCGGTTAGAATGGCATGCAGCACAGACCCGTCTGCCCTATTGAGCAGGTACAAATCAGTGGCAGTAGCGATAATGCGAGACACGCTGATGCTGCTATCCAAACCACCCACGATGGCTTGCTTGTAATCCAAACGTTCGACAGCATCGATGGTATCCAGGTTGGCAATTACCTGGGCACGCAGCTGCTGTGATTGGCTGGTGAGGACGTAGCTCTCAGCTTTGTTCAGGTCGCCAATCGCGGTTTGCCAGGCCATACGCTGTTCCAGGGGGTTGGTGAGGGTGGCGGCATAGGCAGCCTGTTCCACTGCCTGCTGGTAATATATTTGATGCTGCTGGGCTCGCCCACGCTGGAGAAAAACCATGCCACCAATCACGGCTAAAATCACAGGGATGGCTATGGCGATAAATACCATCATCGAAGGAGGTAAGCGCAGCACATCTGCATCGGGTAAAAGGTTTTTCAGCAGTCGAAGCAGAGCTGAGCCAATCGTTCCCGTGGCGCTGCGCAGGGCGCGTAATAGGGCTGACCCGATCGGTTTCAACGCGCCTTGAAAAAATGCCTGGAAAGATGCCAAAAATTTCGCCCTCGGACGCGGCGCCGAAGGAGTGCTGGCGGCCCTGGGTTGAACAGGTTCTGAGACCGGCCTGGAAATGGGCGGGGTTGGCTGAACTACATCCGCGGTTGGAAGCTCAACCTGTGGCACTTCTGCTTCCACGGCTGGCGGAGGCTGGCTGATCGCTTGGGTGGAAAGGGGGGTGGATTGAGACTGTTCCCCACGTGACGGTGCAGGCTCATCGATTGCGGACGAAACAGGAATGGGTGTGATGGAGGGAAGACCCAGCTTTTTATCCTCGGCCGGTCTTTCGATGATCTCTGGCTCCGATACAGAGCTGGTTGGAAGTCCCAACCGCTTATCTTCGGTGGGGGCAACGACTGCCTCTTCTACAGGCGGAGATAGGCGGCTCACAAGCTCATCCGGTCGGTCCAACGCGACGGGACGAAGCGTAGCAGACGCTTCGGGTTTTCTGCGTAGGATCCTCAACTTGCCCGTTCCCGCCTGGGCCTGGATGATGACCGCATTATATTCCTGGCCAGCATTCTCTATAAGCGCCAGGCGAAGGGCTTCAATCCCCTGTCGATCGGGGTGGGTCAGAGTAGTTTCTGACCAGCCTGCTGCAGAGAAGGTTGCAAGCACCAGGTAATCGTCTGGAGCCATTTTTATCTGCAAGAAGCGCACGGGCATCGAGCGGCTGAGACCCAGCCCACGCCCGGAACTCTGCGGGTCATATAGGTGCTGGGTTTCGTTTCGGGTGACTAAAAACGCATGCACTGCACCGCACTGAACCAAATATAAAGTATCAAGGCGTAACGCCAGCAGGAGCAGCTGTCCAATCCCCTGCCGACCCGCACCGGTACTGCGGAGGTTACGATCGAGAAGGTACAGGTTGAGCGCTTCCGCGACCGTTCGCAAGGCGGCAGTCAGACTGCCGGTGGTTTTATAAAACTTATGTGCCAGCTGTTCCAATAATTGTTTGTGGGCTTCAGGGGTGAGGGGTGAATTTCCACCCATGCTAAGATATATGATCAGGCTATCCGCTTCACGCCCACGGGCAGTTCTGTGAGGAGGAGTGACGGCATATAAATCGGGCAAATCGGAGGTAACAGCATCGCCTTGCTGTGCCAATGATAATAGATTGAGATCGAGGGAAGAATTCATACCGAATGATTATACTGGTAAAATCTAACTTGGATTATACCGCCAGGAGATAATATGCACATTGCCACTATCCGCACCCTGCCAGAATTGATCAGCCTTGAAAAAGAATGGAATGACTTGCTTGCTAACAGTGCAAGTCATGTGCCGTTTCTACGGCATGAATATATCACTGCCTGGTGGCAGGGGCTGGGGGGCGGTGAATGGTCACAGGGCGAATTATACGTCGTCACTGCGCGCCAGGAAGGGGGGGAATTGATAGGGATCGCGCCCCTGTTCCTGACGAATAATCGGGATGGCGAACCTGCCCTGATGTTGATCGGTAGTATTGAGATTTCGGATTACCTGGACGTCATTGCCCGTCCGGAGGATATACCTGCTTTCATGGGTGCACTACTCGAGCACCTGGCAGTTGACAACGAACCTGGGCTGCATTTGTTGGATTGGTATAACATATTGGAAAACAGCCCCACCCTGCCAGCCTTGCAGGCTGCAGCAGAAAAACTGGGTTGGAGCTTTTCAGTGCAGCCTCTGCAACACTGTCCATACATCCTTCTCCCTGGCGATTGGGAGAAGTACATTTGCAGCATAGACAAGAAGCAGCGGCATGAGATCCGCCGTAAGATGCGCCGTTCAGATGAGTATTACCTACCCGTGCGCTGGTACATCACGCAGGATGGCATGAATTTAGAGCAGGCGACGGAAGATTTTATGCGCCTGATGGCAAATGATGCGGATAAAGCTAAATTCCTCACCCCTGCCATGCGTACACAGATGCATGCCATCGTGCAAGCGGCCCATAAAGCGGGATGGCTGCAGCTGGCTTTCATTGAAGTGAATGGGGAGAAGGCCGCCGGCTACCTGAACTTCGATTACATGGACCATATCTGGGTTTACAATTCCGGCCTGGATTTTCATTATGGCGAGCTATCGCCCGGGTGGGTGCTGTTGGGCAACCTGCTGGAGTGGGCGAACGAGCACCAGCGCAAATACTTCGACTTTATGCGCGGGGATGAAGAGTACAAATACCGGTTTGGAGCGATTGACCGGCGCGTGATGCGGCTGATGGTGCGAAAATAATCATCCCACGGAGGATCAGTACCCTGGTCAAACGTTAATCAAATAGCCTGGGCATTCCCCAACCCCCCAGCCGAACCGAGTCAGGGTTCTCCGTCCAGATGCCGGGAATTTTTGTGCGGCACTTCGGGCAGGTACCCAGCTCGGTTAGTTTATACTGGTGAATGACATATCCCGTGCGTTCCACCAGTAACGTCTGGCACCTGGGGCAACGGGTGTTCTCATACTCACGCAAGCTCCCAGGCAGGTTGCCTGCATACACGAATTTCAAGCCCGCTTCCTGACCAATCTCAGCCGCGCGCTCCAAGGTTTTTGCCGGGGTGGGATAGGATGTGGTCATTTTATAATCGGGATGAAAGGCGGTCACATGCCAGGGGATATCGGGGGAGACCGAGTTGATGAATCGCCCAGCCTCCAATAACTCTTCGGTGCTGTCATTGAAACCTGGAATGACCAGAGTCACCACTTCCACCCACAAACCAAGCTCATGAGCCAATCGGATGGTATCCAGCACATTCTTCAGCACACCGCCTAGCTGGCGGTATTGCTTATCCCGCATCGTCTTGAGATCCACCTTATAACCGGTTAGATACGGGCGCAGGTATTCCAGCACCTGGGTAGTGGCATTGCCATTGGAGACGTAGACGCACTTGATCCCCTGCTCCACTGCCAGCTTGAAGATACCCACTGCCCATTCGGAGGTGATCAACGGCTCGTTGTAGGATGAAGCGATCACGCTTGCGTTGGCTCTTTTAGCCGCCAGCACCATCTGCTCGGGGGAGATGCGGCGCATATAGCCCACCAATTCATCCGCCGCCGGGTCGCGCAGCATCTGAGAGCTGACCCAGTTCTGGCAGTTGGCGCAGTGAAAGTCACATCCCAACATGCCGAAGGTAAGTGCATCACTGCCGGGCAGCACATGGAAAAAGGGCTTCTTTTCAATCGGGTCGGCTTGCAAGCCTGCCACATAACCCCACGGCACGCGCAGCTTGCCCGCCTGGTTGAAACGCACCTGGCAAATGCCGCGTTTGCCTTCCCGAATCAGGCAGCGATGAGCGCAGGCGTAACAGCGAACCGCATTATCCGGCAGGGTTTCTGCCAGCTGCATATTTTCAACGGTCATTTCATCCAGGATTGCCGCCATGGTTTTCATAGAAGACTTCTCCTTAGCGTTAAACCCATTATAATCATGTTTGGTCACCGAATGGATTCAATGAATATCAGGCTGATCCTGAGCAGGAACACTGAGTGCTGACCCTGGCGATCCAGGCGGGGGGCGAATCCCGCCGCATGGGCAGCGATAAAGCCTTACTGCCCTTCCTGGGGGAGCCGATGATCTTGCGTGTGCTTAATCGCCTGGCGCGGATCGCCGATGAAGTACTGGTCACCTCGAACCAGCCCGAAAAATATCATTTTTTAGGTCTCACTCCCATACCTGATTTGCTGCCCGGTTTTGGCGCCCTGGGCGGGCTTTATACCGCCCTGAGCGCAGCCGGTCATCCATATGTGGCGGTGGTTGCCTGTGATATGCCATTTGCCAGCCCTGAACTGTTTGCAGTCGAGCTGGCAATCCTGCGCGAAACCGGTGCAGATGCGGTCATTCCTCGTCCAGAAGCAGGCACGGAGCCCTTTCATGCCATCTACCGGTGTGATACTTGCCTGCCCTTCATTCGATTGGCTTTGGAGGCTGGAAAGAGGCGAGTAGATGCATGGTTCTCCCAGGTGAACATCCGTTACCTGGCACCGTCTGAATACGTGCCTTATGACCCTGACCAGATGGCCTTCTTGAATATCAACACGATTGAAGAGCTAAATGTGGCGGAGGCGATTGCCAGGCTGGGAGCGGCTCATGATCACCCAGATTAAGCCTCACAGAAGTTGACATAATATCTGAGTTAAGTTAGTGCGATTTTTCCGCTCAAACGTTATATAATAAAATCATCATGAGCATAACTCCATTGAAGGGAAGGTTTTCCCTCTAGGGGAATTGGAAGTGGAGCAACCCACAGTTCGCTCAATTTTCCCGGACCTCAAAACCGACTTACCGGTATTGTTGATCCATAACCTCGACCGTGCATGGCCGCAGGCAGATATTGACATGTGCCTGGAGCTCGGAGATCTAATGCTTGCATCCTTGCAGGCTGCCGGGCATCCGGTGATTCGCGTGCGCGTGGAGGATAACAACCTCTCCAACTTATTGAGCTGCTATGACCCTTCCAAGCTGATCGTATTCAACTGGTGCGAAGAAATCCCGGGCATTCCCCGCAGCAGCTGGATGGTGGCGCAGGAATTGGAGCGCCAGGGATTCACCTATACCGGAGCCGATTACCCTGCGCTGGTATTCAGCCAGGATAAGCGCCAGGTGCAGCAGAAGCTTCAGGCTGCTGGTGTGCCCACACCGGAATGGAAGGTCTTCTCATCCACGAATGTGATGGATTGGGATATATTCCCAGCCATCGTCAAACCTGCTTTCGAGCATTACAGCCTGGGGATTTCGCGTGAATCGGTGGTTGTGTCAGAAGCAGAGCTGAACCAACGGGTCAATTACGTCATCGCTCAATATCAACAGCCCGTGTTGGTCGAAGAGTTCATCGATGGACGTGAGTTTCACGTAGGTGTAGTCGGAAATGATCACCTGCACATGCTTCCGCCGGCAGAGATTGATTTCTCAATATTTAACGACATCCACGATCGATTGTGCACCTATGAGGCTAACTTCGTCCCTACGTCTGTAGCCTACCAAAATTCTTTTGCCAAATTGCCCATTGATTTCACCACGGATGAGCTGGTTTGTTTGCAAAGTGCGGTTTTTGGAGCCTATCGGGCCACGGGCTGCCGGGATTATGCCCGTATGGATGTACGCATGCGAGATGGCTGCTTCTATATCCTGGATGTAAACCATAACGCAGATATCAGCCCCGATGGCAGCCTGATCAAGGCAGCTGAAATGATTGGCTACTCTTATGGACTGTTTGGCAGTTTGCTGGTTAACCTTGCCTCTGTACGCCACCCGGTGTTGGGGAACGGTTTCCGCTAAACTTATTTTCCCTCCGCATTATAATTACTTCAAAATTCTTTTAGCTAACAGCTAGAAGGTAACGGCTAATTGCTAGTTGCTAATTGCTGATCTTTAAGGAGCCCCCCATGCCTCTAGACCTGTCTATCATCCGAGCCCAATTCCCGGCCCTATTGCGCGAATGTATATACCTGGATAACCCTGCCGGAACCCAGGTGGCACGCACGGTGCTCGACCGGATGAAGGATTACCTAACGTGGCACAATGCCAACCACGAAGGCGCCTTCACCACCAGCCGTGAGTCGGATGCGCTGGTGGAAGAAGCGCGTTCGGCTGCGGCTGACTTTCTCATTGCGCGTGACCCGCAGGAAATCGTCTTCGGACCCAACATGACCAGCCTGACCTTCAACCTCAGCCGGTCGTTGGTACGTACCTTTAAACCGGGTGATGAGATCGTGGTCACCCGCCTGGACCATGATGCCAACGTCACCCCGTGGGTAATGGCAGCCCAGGACCGCGGCTGCAATATCACCTGGGTGGACTTTCACCCTGAAGACGGCACCCTTGATATGGAAGGCATGCAAGCCTCACTTGAGCGCAAACCACGCCTGGTGGCGGTCGGTTACGCTTCCAATGCCCTGGGAACGATCAACCCGGTGGCGAAGATCACCCAAATGGCGCACGCGGCGGGAGCGCTCGTTTATGTGGATGCGGTGCAGTACGCCCCGCATGGTCCCATCGACGTACAGCGATTGGGTTGTGACTTTTTAGTTTGCTCCTCCTACAAGTTCTTTGGGCCGCACATGGGGGTGCTTTATGGAAGATATGACCTGCTGGATAACCTCACTGCCTATAGGGTGCGCCCTGCCCCCCAGAACCCGCCGGGTAAGTTCGAGACCGGCACGGGCAACTTCGAGGGCATGTGCGGCGTGCTGGGAGCCTTGGAGTACATCGAATGGGTGGGTGAAACTTTTGGCGCCGAGCAAACCGAGCATTATGCGGCTGATTACTCAGGGAGACGCTTGAAATTAAAAACCGGCATGTCTGCCATCCGCAGTTATGAATTCGAATTAAGCCGGGCATTGCTGGATATCCTGGCGGAGACGCCGGGGGTGACGGTTTACGGCCTCACGGATACCCGGCGGTTGGAGGAACGCGTGCCCACCTGTGCGTTCACCCTGAAGGGCAAGTCACCGCGACAGGTGGCGGAAGAATTGGATGAAGCCAATATTTTCGTGTGGGATGGGAACTATTATGCGCTTGAGGTGACCACGCGATTGGGGTTAGAAGATTCTGGCGGCATGGTGCGCGTGGGTCCGGTGCATTACAACACGCTGGAGGAGATCAGGAAGTTTGGGGAGGTGTTGGGGAGGATTACTGAGTCTAAAATATAAACCGTCAACCCAGTCTTAATGAACGTCTGCCAGCATTCTCCGTAATAATGGCTCTATTGCTGGAAGGTCTTCAGAAACTGCTTTCCATACCACGACCAGATTTACCCCAAAGTAATCGTGGACAAGCTTATCCCTCATACCCGCAATTTCCCGCCAAGGGATTTCTGTATGGTTATCCTTTGCTTCTTGAGGTATTTTCTTGGTAGCTTCTCCAACAATTTCTAAAGCCCGGATGACTGCATAAACCGTTTTATCATCACGGCTGAATTCTTCATAGCCCATGCCCTCAACGAACATTGTGGCTTTTTCGATTGCTTCCAGGGTGTCCTTCAAATAGTCGATGTAGCTACGTTGCCCCTTCATACTCGCATGACTTCCTTGAGTATTTGTTTACCGATTGTCGGCTTGAGCGCATCTTTCATTACCAGATCCACCTTAACCCCGAAAGCATCACTCAGGTAATATTCCAGCTCGATAAATTTCAATAAGCTGGGGGTTTCAGAAAATGTGACCAGGATATCCAAATCACTATCCTCCCGCTGCTCCTGTCGCACATACGAGCCAAACACACCCAGTTCTTGCACTTTATATCGATCGGAAAGCACGGGCAGTAATTCTTTTAGCTTGCTCAAGATGTGGGTTAATTCTGAATCCATATATTGATTATACCTGTTTGTCTACAGCCGGTAATGATTATACCCAACCTTTTACACTTGGTAGGTGTTTGTGAAAGTTATACATTCGTCTGGGGTTGGAAGACTCAGGCGGCATGGCGCGCGTAGGTCCGGTACACTATAACACACTGGAAGAGATTAAGAGGTTTGGGGAGGCGTTAGGGAGGATTGCAGGCGACGGGGGGTAATGGCAAGTGTTAGCCACAAGTAGACTGGACAAGATTAGGTTTGAGAGCAGTATAGACCCAAAGCTAGAAAAATGCTTCTAAACCGCGCAGAATCCCACTTTTTGGCTGCACGCAGTGTTGGGCGGCATACTACCAGCCTTTCACGGGTCGCTCGGCCATGGTGCACCCGTTTGCAATGCTGTTGCATATTCCTGAAGCCGCTGATCATCATGCCCACGGATTTGCAGCAAGAAAGGAAAATCTTCCGGTAAAACCGTGAGTTTCGCCAATGGTCGAACAGGCAGGAAACTTGCCAGCTGTGCGATATGGACTTTGCTGGAGCCAAATGCCATGGGTGGCTGAGTAGTGAAGGTTATACGTGGCAGGAGGTAGACCGTGCCCGTTCGCCAGGGCTGACTTGCAAGAGCCGACTGACTGACTGAGAATACATAAAGTGGACCGTGTACTGCACCGGTGTCCTCTTCGAGACGAATGCAGCCATTGGTGATCGACATCACACGCTCGCGATCGACGATGGCAAAGAACATAGCCCACAGTCCATCCGAGGCGGCATAGATAGCTTTCTGATTGCCAAAATCGTTGAGGTCATTTGACTGGCGGGGCTCGAACAGAGCGATATCGGGATCACCGGAACCGTGCAAGGCGATGTCGTGATGATCGGCAACATAGCAGAGGAACTGCCACTTTGCCCAAGGCAAAGTGAAGTGGATAGTCGGGCAGCCGCCGATGCTGAGAGTTGTATTGAGCAACTCATCAAAAGCAATCCGAGTTCTTTCGTCGAAGTCCTCGCTTGGGCGTTTCAACCAATAATCAGGTAACATCATAGCTATAACTCCATTTCTTCAGCCGCCTAACCATTCGCGGTACAAGCGCTTGGGCGGGCGTGAACAATGATTAACATTATTGTTATCGAGCATTGGGGACATGCTGCTGCAACACCTTCACCTCACGGAAAATCTGTTTACGCAATTGCTTCTCTGCAACTTCAAGTTCATAGCGTACCTGAATATGTAACCATACTTCTGCACTTGTGCCAAAATAACGGGCCAACCTCATCGCAGTATCTACAGTAATCGCGCGATGACCGTTTACTATCTGGCTAATGCGAATAGGCGTTACACCGATATCCTTTGCTAAACGATACTGGCTCAGCCCAAGCGGCTTCATGAAGTCTTCCATGAGCACTTCGCCCGGGTGAATGGGGGAAAGAATTTCATCCAAAGGATTTCCTCTCAAGAATGATAGTCAATAATTTCATAGTGGCTACCTAAACTCATTCGGGCTCGCAGACCTCAGACTTGGAAGAGCGTATTACCCAACCAGACTTTCGGCTCTTCAGGTTGCATCGGTTTCGCCTTCTGTAAGAAAGCCAAGAATGGTGCCGAGGAGTCGAACTCCTGGTGTTCCGCCAGGCTGGGGACTTCGACGTGCAGGATATAGTCCCGCACTCCTTCCTTCACCTCGCTCCCATCTTCGACAGGGGTGAGCGAAGCGGAGAGAAACTTACCTTGAGCCTTGTATTGCTCCCACATCGGAAGGATCTCGGCCTCGAAGAGCTGTTCGAAACGCTGGACTTCGTCTTTTCTGAACCTGAGAATGATCGCAACGGTCTGAGACATTTTACCTCCTGCGAAGACTGCACATTTATACAAGATTGCGAATGTCGCCTGGCATAGCCAATGACGCTGATATAGCCCGACATGGTTATTTCCTTAATGGCCAGCCTGACCATTAATTATACCGACTTATAACAGGCTTCAAACTCGCGCAATTATATAACGATGCGGTAGAAGCCGAGTTTTATTACAGAAGGGAATTACTTTTCCCTGGGGTCACGCTACGGTTGGGGTTGGACGACTCAGGCGGCATGGTGCGGGTGGGTTCGGTACCACCGATACCGAGATTTACAACACGCTGGAGGAGATCAGGCAGTTTGGGGAAGAGTTGGTGAAGATCGCTGTCGATAAGCGCTAGTTATGAATCGATATAACAAAAAGTCGTTCACAACAAATTCTTGAGCTCATCGTAAGATATTTCGCAATCTTTCAGTATTTGGGAAGTAATCCCTGGACCTAATGTTTCACCGCGATGGATGGGGATCACCGTACTTCGCCCATCAAGATGCCTTAAAAAATGATGACTCCCCTTTATTCGGATCACTTCGAATCCTGCTTTCTGGAGAGCCACCAATAGCTTATGGCCTGTTAATCGTGGAGCCTTTGTCATGTCTCGACCAGAATTCGTTGGACACCAATGAATTTCAGAGGTTCGCTTTCTTGACCCTGGACCTCCAGACATAAGGCGATAGCTTCTTTGATCCTGTCCATCAGTGTGTCCAATGATTTCGCTTGTGTATGGCAACCATGAAGCTCTGGAACTGATGCCACATAATAACCCTCATCATCTTTTTCGATTATTACGTTAAATTCACGTGTCATACTCTACCTCTCATCAAAATTATATCCTAATGTGATTGATCGCATAATACCGATATCCACCTTTTCTGAGGACGGTTTCAATATTGACTGGCTCCGAAGCTGGCTGAGATAAACATGTGTATCTGGGATGGGAAATATTATGCCCTGGCGGTCACCGAACGCCTGGGTTTGGAGGATTCTGGCGGCATGATGCGGGTAGGTCCGGTACCACCGATACCGAGATATCCAAACGGTGGATGAGAACAGGCGGTTTGGAGAAGTGCTGGGGAGGCGTATAAATCTGGATAGGAAGCAAGCGCCTCCTATCCAGACATGAATGATGTACTATAAACAAGTAATAATTGAATGACTGTGAATTCGATCTTATTAAGCTTGACCTCAAGGTGTCACGGTGAAGTGCGCCTCGATCCTCCAGCCATTGCCGCTTGCGTCCACCTCGGTAATCACATAACGGTATTCACCATTCAATTTGGCGCCGGGAGGGCCGAAGTCGGCGTTATCAGCGAAAAAGACCGGGAAATGGCTTGATCCGTCGACGTCAAAGCCGAATTCGGTCAGCGCTGGCACGTCAAAGCCACCCAGGAAGGAGAAAAACGCGCCGTTATGATAATCATTCCCCTCCTGGTGGATCGGGAACAGGCTGTTCGGAATGATTGGGCCGGAAGTGAAATCGGGTGAAGAGCCGGTCACACCTGGGGCAGGGACGTTCATCCAAACCACCCACACACCCATCCCCTCTGAAAACTCACTTGTGCTGAATTGGACTCCTTGATGATAGCCCTGGGCAGCCACACCTGCCGCCAGCTCGGAAGTGTAGGGCAGCTGGTGAGCTGCTCCCGGGCCAATTCCCAATCCATCAATCCAGACATGATTTGGGGGTGGCAGTAAGGCTAACACCGTTTCTCCGAACTCTGCATAACCGGAATCGGCTGTACCCACTGGCGCAGAGAATAAGTGGAAATCGACGGGCTTCCAGGTAGGGTTACCAATCGGGCTTACTTTTACTCCCTGGGTTGGCGGAGGGGCTATCGTCATACCATTGCCAGGCAGGGCCGCGATACCCAGTATCAAGATCAATAATGCAGTTATTAGTAATTTACCATTGAGCTTTCGCGCAAACATTTATAATTCCTCCTTTGACAGCTGAAATAGCGATGGGTCCACTTCGTTCACGCTCACCACAGCGTTCTCCAGATCATGGAAATGGGTCCATGTGACCCCTTGAAAGCATGTGCCATGTTACGATGCCATTTCACAGCCTTCGCGGGTAGATCGAATACCAACAAATAAATACACTTACAAGAGAATGTTTGCACCTCCTTGTTAAGATCCCATTTAACTATTCAATTGATGCCTTGGCGATTTCACGTCGATGGGGGGATTAATGTGAATTAATATAACAAATAAACTAGCCTTTGCCAACATTTCTCTTTTTTTCACAAAGCTAACAGGGTATAACGAAGTATGATCTTGATGGGTTTAATCAGTCTCAGAGAATAAGGTATATGGACCTCAGGTGGGTGTGCTCTTCAGGTGCGATGTCCTGCAGGACAACCTGAGGGTTATCCGAAGTGAAGTTGGCTCATCGATGGGTCAGAGGGCGTTAACAATCAAAAAGAGCCTTTATTCCATACTACCTGTAATGCCCGGTAATCTAGCAACACTATCCCTTCTTCTCTGATGATATCCTTGGCCTGTTGACAAGTCCAAAAATCAAAGTCCGTCTGGCGCTCGTGATGACCCGTTGGTTCCAAGGCCAGTAACTCCGAATTGTCAAGCCCTGGGTGAACTGCCCACTCACTCAAGCCTACCGGTAGCTCACGCAACATTTGAGCATATCGAGCCGGTTTATTCACTGGGTCCAGTAGATAGCTGTCCAAGAAGTCGTAATCGCTTGTGGGTAGACCCAGGCTTTGCACTTTTGCGATCGAGTCCCGTCCCATCACACGCAGTGCCAGGCTGTATTCTTTAGCCAGCCGTAGCATCAGCTCAAAAATATCCGGTCTGCCCCCGATGCGCAGGGCATGCCAATCCAGGTGGGTAGGCTTGAGCCTGGCCTCCAGCACAGCCTCGATCTGCGCCCGAAATTCCATCTCCACCTGGTCCAGCTTCACCTGAGCCAGGAATGCAGGCATGGCTTCGAAGTCGTAGAAATACCCTGCAGGGTCAACCAGGGACGGCACCATCTCCCTGGAGCTGAGCGGGCCCCAACGATAATCCGCCGGGTCGCTGATCACAGTGAGGTGAACACCAAAGGGAATTTCGGGATGATCGGCGAGGAAATGCATGGCATGTAACGCCCACGGACAGGGTACCATCACAGTGGTTGAGCTCACCACGCCTGCCTTCAGCACACGTATGATAGCTTCATTCACCGAATTGCACATCCCGAAATCATCGGCGTTGATAATTAACAGACGCGCATCCCCTGGATACCCCAGCAAGCGGTTGGTTGGGCTTTTGGTCAATGAGTGCATCCTTCAAATTTCCTTTTGGTGGGTCAATCCCGCTGATTTTTACTTATTCACATATTTACTACGCAATCCGCGCCAGGCAAGTGAGGCTGATTATCTAACGCCCATCCGTCGAACGGAACCCTGTTTGCTAGCCATTAACCTGGTGGGATGCCTCGTCAAAACCCTGAGGCGCGAAGACCTTCTTCTTCAATGTTATAGGGGGATGTTTTTGTCTTATATAAAAAGCGGCTGCATTCCCAGTTTGTCCACCTGCGTTTGCATTTCGTCGTCCGTGGGCGGTTTGACAAACCGGTCGGCTGCATCTAATACCTTTGGTAGAAGGTGAACATCCCCCGCCGAGTTTAGAAATACCCCTGCATGCCCCAGAACCCAATGGACTGCTCGATCGATATCAGCTTGTTTTTCTAGAGGCCGGTACCAGGTAGCTCGATCAGGTTCATGTTTCCCCCAGGGAGTATGCACGATGGATTTGATGGTCTGCACTGCCACATTTCGGGATTGGCATATTCCAAATAAGCTCCAAAAATCGCGGCGATATTGTTCATTCTGCGCCATCACATAACTAAACGGCAGCAATACGGAGTCAAAATCAAACCGCTCAAGCGCTTGACGGTGCATTGCGGCTGCTGTTAGCCCGTGTCCGGTAATGCCGATAAAGCGTACCAGTCCTTGCTCGCGCGCCTCGATAGCGGCTTCTAATGCGCCACCTGGTCCTAACGCTATTTCCCACTCTTGTGGATCAACGAGGTTATGCAGCTGCAACAGATCCACTTGAGCTACCTTTAAGCGCTCCAAAGATCGATGAATCTCCTCACGTGCTTTATTCACTGTGCGTTCTCCCGTTTTTGTGGCAAGGAAGAAGGGCCTGCCGTGCCGGCTAATCCAACTTCCGAGGCGGAGCTCTGCCTCACCGTAACTGGCGGCTACATCAACGTGATTTACACCATAAGACAATGCCAACTCCAAAGCCGTGTCCGTCTCGGTTTGAGTGACGTCTGAAAAAGCCGCTGCACCTAGAAGGATGCGCGAACTCAAATGACCAGTGCGGCCAAAAGCTTGTTGGGCGATCATAAAACACCTCCTGGTTGGGATGATGTACCGGTAAAGCAACTCCTACTATTATATTTCATCCTCGCCTTCACATATAAAGCGTCTTTATGCAAGCGAGAGGTCGTTCCAAAATTCAAACCACGGGATCTTATTTACCCACGGAGTTGAATCCTGCTCGATTGATCTCTATTCCTGGTCACCGCGCAAATGCCCGGTAGGGGTTGACGTGCGTTAGCTGGTGGATGGTTGCCTTATCCACCCCCATAGCCCGCAGCTTGGGCAGGAACTGTTCTGATAGGTAGGTATACGGTTTTGGAACACCGCCGCCTGGTAGCGCCGGGTCATACCAGCCCCGATCATGGCTCAGCAGCAATCGATCGCCGAAACCGGCTTCCAGCAGGCGCAGGATGTTCTGCAAAAGCGTTTCTTCGTTTACCCACTCATGATTTCCAATCGAGTCGTACTCCAGCCATGCCCCACGCCGAGCCATCTCCAGGTGCAGCTCGAAATCCGGTTCTGCCTGGGTGTGGATCCAGATAAACCGCCCCGCCTCATAACCCATGGCTTCGATGATATCAAGCTGTTCGCGCACCACCCGGCCGCGGATGGTGTGGCTGCCGATGACTGCGTTTGTTTGGCGGCCAGCCGTAGCTGCGGCGTGTAAGATTTTGGTTTCACAGGCTGTTAACCCGTCATCCCCTGCGCTCAGCTTGATCCAACCGGCCTGCACACCGCTGGCTTCAATTTCACCCTGCAGCTCGCCCAGCATCCAATCTGCCAATTCAGCCTGGCTGGCTGCATGTGCCCAATCAGGCACCCAGGGTTCACGGTAAATACCGGTTGGAATGACCAGGGGGAAATGGGTAGCCTCTGATACAGCCCGGTCAATATCCGCCCGCCGTCCCACACCGACGGTGCTGCATTCGACAATGGCGCTCACCCCAACTTCTTGCGCCCGTTTAATTTCCGGTGCCATCAACCGGATGACGTCTTCAGCTTCAGCCTGGGCATAACCGGGGGTATTCCAGGTACGAAGGTCGACGAAGACGTGTTCGTGGGGCAGGATCATCCCCAATTCGGTGTTGTCATATATTCCAAGTGTGGTGATCATTCCAGGCATAGCACTTTTCCTTACCCGTATATCTATTTCAAAGCCCAGTCAGAAAGTTAATGTTGCAGCAAATAATGGCGAAACCGCCAAATTTTTGCGTACGCTGGTGACAGCCAGGGTTAATTTCAAAGGCCTATTTTTCCTCATGGAATTATAAAGTAAAAGTCGGTCTCACAATTTGAAGGAACGCTTCAGGAAAGCCAGGGTTCGCTCCCATGCCAGGCTGGCTGCCGCCTGGTTGTATGCCTGCGAGACGTCAGGTTCGAAGAACCAGTGGCTGGTGCCAGGATAAACATAGAAAGTCACCGGGCGGTCAGCAAGTCTCAAGGAATGCTCCAGGTTGTCGATGTTGGATTGCGGCTCGAACTGATCGTTCTCGGCAAAGTGACCCAGGTAGGCTGCTTTTGAGCTGCTGTAGTCACCGTCCCCCGACCCATAGAAAATGACGACGGATCGGATGTGTTCCGGATCGGCTGCGGCCAGGTCCAGCGCATAATAGACACCCATGAGAAGGCAATCACTGCCAGGCCTCGCTCAGCCTGCCCTGCACGTTCGTCGAGAAACATGGTTGCCTGGGCGATCTCGGCTTTAGCCTGTAGGAAGTCGGCGTCGAGGGCTTTGCCAAGGGCTTCCGCGTTGGGTATGGTGGCTGCCACTTTGCCGTGATACAGGTCTGGGGCGAATACTACGAACCCGGACCCGGCCAGTTGCGTGCAGAATGCCTTGATGGTGTCGTTCAACCCCCACCAGGCATGCAGGACCAATACACCCGGTCCGATGCCAGTGGGCGGGACGGCGAGAAAGCCCTCAGGTTGAGAATATGTCATGTGGACTCCTTATCGTGGTTCTAGTGGAATGGGCGGCTTTCTGGTCATTGTTTAGCTAAGAAGCTCTCAACATCGTTGATAAATGTCAAGGTTCCTGCCTCAATTTGCCTGGTTAAAGAATTTAAATTACTAAAATCCGGTTTGTCCACTAAAATGCCCTCTATAATCGCATCAGCGCCTTTGGTAGTCGATACAAGGTGGTACTTGTTCCAATCACTTTCTTTGAATAATTTCCAATATTTCTGCTGAACCTGTTTATTTACTCCTGCTAACCAGGCCTCAAACCGAAATGCTTCATGAAGAAAAACGATTGCAATTTTCAAATTTCTGTCTTTGACCGATTTTGGAAAGAAAGAAAAATACGTCATATCCATATAGCCGTAATAAAGGCTGCCAGATACGAAATAATCGGGATATTTGTTTTGTAAATACGATCTCAAATCCATGATATATTCCATCAGCCCTTTATAGGCTTTTTTAATCGCTCCTTTCTCCAGCTGCTT
Organism: uncultured Chloroflexia bacterium; assembly: GCA_963809805.1. Lineage (GTDB taxonomy): Bacteria > Chloroflexota > Anaerolineae > Anaerolineales > UBA4823 > FEB-25. The sequence goes on from CAWELB010000007.1 coordinate 349,269, forward strand.
TCTATATTCATCTATATATTCATCAAATGGTTCCATCGTTGTTTCTTCCTTTTTCCTGATCATAGGATGCGGAAATTCAACCTATAGATAGATTATACAGAAACTTACTATACTGTATATATCCAGTAAAGTAGGCTTATTCAGGGATATTACTGACAGAAATATGGAATTTTGTTTTCTATTTTACAGAGCTAGTTCCCTAGCCTCCCGCCATGGCACCTACCACCCGCAGGGGCTCCGCACCGGCTGCCACCTGCTCAGGCAGCGGGACGGTGGCTGGCTCGAGTGACCAGTCCTCCCCGCAAGCAAAGAACCGGATGAAGGGGCGTCTCTCCAGCGTCACCTGGTCGCGGATCGTCCCGCGCAGCATGGGGTAGCTTGCTTCCAGCGCATCCATCACGCGGGCTATGGTGGCAGGACCATCCACCTCCAGCACCGCTTCGCGCTCGACTTTAGCCAGATTGCACAACTGCATGGGCAGCAACACCCGGATCATGGCAGTGTTTGCACCTCCACCGAGAGCACGGGCGGGAAATCCCTTACGATAGACGTCCAGTTGTCGCCAGAATCGGTGGAGACGTACACCTGCCCTCCGGTAGTGCCGAAATATACCCCACACGGGTCCATAGAATCGACCGCCATGGCGCTGCGGAACACGTTGACGTAGCAATTGCTTTGGGGCAGCCCATTGGTCAAAGCTTCCCATTCATTGCCACCCGAGCGGCTGCGGTACACGCGCAGCTTGCCATCGGGTGGGTAGTGTTCCGAGTCGCTCTTGATGGGCACAATATAGATCGTTTGAGGCTCGTGGGAATGAACCGCAATGGTGTAACCAAAATCAGTTGGCAGGTCACCGCTGATCTCACGCCACGATTCTCCCGCATCATCCGTGCGCATCACGTCCCAGTGTTTCTGCATGAAGAGCACATTGGGTTGCGAGGGGTGCATGGCGATGCTATGCACGCAGTGACCGACCTCGGCCGTGGGATCAGGAAGCTCATATGGTGACTTCAGCCCCTGGTTGATCGCCCGCCAGGTATCACCCCCATCATCCGTACGGAAGGCGCCTGCGGCCGAGATGGCGGTGAATAGACGACCAGGGTTGGCTTTATCTTGAATGATGGTATGCAAACACATTCCACCTGCCCCCGGTGCCCACAGGTCTCCTTTTACATTGCGCAGCCCGGCGAGCTCCTGCCAATTTTGCCCACCATCGCTCGAGCGGAACAAAGCGGCATCTTCCACCCCGGCGTAAACGGTTTCGGGGTCGGTCAGGGAGGGCTCGAGCTTCCAGACGCGCTTGAACTGCCATGGGCGCTGTGATCCATCGTAATATTGGTGCGTGGTGGGACCGCCTTCATAGACAAACTTATTGCCAACCGTCTCCCAAGTTTCGCCACCGTCGTTGGAACGCTGGATCACCTGCCCAAACCAGCCGCTGGTTTGAGAGGCATATATCCGGTTGGGGTTTACCGGTGATCCCTTTAAGTGATAGATTTCCCAACCTGCAAAATGAGGCCCACGGATATCCCAATGTTCTCGTTTTGCATCCGAGGTGATCACAAAGGCTCCTTTGCGTGTTCCTGCCAAGACCCTTATTTTGCTCATATGAGCTCTCCCTTCTTAGACAAATCCAGTTTGGATTAAATATCAACACATACGAGGCGCACCTCGCTTACAAAGTTTATTTTATCGCCTGTTTTTGCACACAACATTTGGAATTATTGGTAATGATAGGGACGTTCCAATATCTCGAAACCCTGACCCAGTAATTATCACCAGCGTCAGATTTCCTGACCATGGTATTGCGTACAATAGTTTGACCCGACTTCGCAGATGGTTGCACATATCCTCACTGCACAAGCTTAATATTAAATAGACCGGTGCCTAATTTATTCATGAGATTGATCCACCTCTATGTTTATTATTTGATCCTGATTCAGGCGGGCTGCACCAGGTTCACCAGGTTGCCGCAGGTATCCTCGAATAGGACCGATGTGATGGCGCCCATGGCTTGTGGTTCACTGCGGAACACCACTCCCCGAGATTTAAGCAGCTTATACTCTGCCTGGATATCCTTCGAGAGAAAAGCTGTGATGGGAATGCCTGCGTTATATAGTGCTTTTTGATACTCACGCGAGGGCGGGAACCCCAATGGCTCAAGCACCAACTCGACCCCGTCAGGTCCGTCGGGGGAAGTTACGGTCAGCCAGCGGTATTCACCAATAGGCATATCCGTCTTCTTGATGAACCCCAGCTTCTCGGTATAGAACTTTAGTGCTTTCTCCTGATCCTCGACCATTACACTGCTTAAATTGATGCGCATAAAATCCTCCATCATGGCACGGATTAGTGTTACCGCCCTGGTAGCAAACAGTATAATTTTTATAATACCACAAATACTATCTAATTACATTTAAATTGAGATTAATATTTTTACAGATTGAGGTTATTCGGAGATGGGAAAAAATAAAAGCCTACTGTGAAGTGCCCCCATAACTTAATCCCTGGTTTATGATATTGAATTAACCCCCAGCCTTCCCAGGATGCGCCATGCCATCATGGTCAGCCAGCGGGAGGGCTGCTTCTTTTGGCCAAATTCCCAGTCCTTCCAGGCCGTCCAGACCGATTCAAGCTGGAAGCGTCCATCCTGATCCGCCTTGTTAGCCAATACTTCAACCATGTTCATCAGACGAGGATCATCCCTGAGCCACGGGAAGCGGGAAAGAACATCCAATACATGAACCAGGTCATACCACACCAGGGGAACCTTCAGCTTGCGGAAGTCGGTACCCATGAAGAACATGTATGGGTGTTCTTGTGAGCTCTTCTGCCATAAATTCAGCAGGCTCTCAGCGCCAGTATGGCATTCAGAACTGTTGCGCCAATATTCCGTGACGGAAAGTGCTTTCAACATCGCAAAGGTTGCGAACGGGCAGGGGTCATTTTTACGCCCCGGTCCCCTGAATTTCCCCAGCTCCTTCGAAACCACACATGGCCAACCGTTATCACGCACCAATCCCACCAGATAGCGGGTAGCCGCTTGCACGCGCAGGTCTCCCTGTAAGCCAAAATTCGCTAATGCATATACGATCAATGGGGCATCACACAACGCCCAGGCCCATTGATCCTGCCCACTGCCCCCAAAGTGAACTGGTATGTTGGTGGTGAGCTGGAATGGACCTTCATCGGATTGGTGCTCCATAATACGCCTGATGATTTCATCCATACCAGGGTCGCTTGCCTTGAGCCCCAGGTCAGCAAGGAAATTCAGCTTGTGAAATGGCTGCCCGGCGCTCTTGTGGCTGGAGATGACTGTGCCCGGCCATTGGGAGAGTTCATCTACGAGGTTTCGAACCAGGTGGTTGGTCAGCATGTCGCGGCGTGCTTGTTCTACTCGCGGTTCTGCTTCCGTCTCACCCAGTAAATCCAGGTGGGTTCGATAGTTGATCCAAGGTTCACCTTCAAGCAGCCAGTCCACAGGAGTTTGTATCATGATACCCTCACTCGATTTTACCATTTCCCAATTGTTAAGCAGGCAGGGAAGATGGATTTTCACAACGATGCGGATTGCATACCAACCGGGGGATTATAATAGCCGCAGGAAATGTCCCACCCGCGAGAATAATCATCTCTCGCTGGTATCTTAGATTGGCACAAGGAGTCTGTCATGTCTGATACCACCACCCTCCCTTCCCGCAGTGAAGTCCCATCCGAACAAACCTGGGACCTCGCTTCTGTCTTTCCCACCCCTAAAGATTGGGATGCCGCCTGCAATCAGCTCACCGCCATGCTGCCTGATCTTTCAGTTTACCAGGGGCATCTTGGGGAAAACCCGCAAAACCTTCTGCAGTTCATCCAGCTATATCAGGAAGCCGGTACGCTAATGGGAAAGATCAACGTGTATGCCAATAATGCCTACGCTGTTGACACCCTTGACCAGGATGCAGCTGCTCGCAATGGACAGGGGCGCAGCCTGGCATCCAAATTTGGCGCAGCGGTTGCCTTCTTCGACCCCGAGCTCATGCAGATTGGCTTTCCCAGGCTGCGCCAGTGGATAAACGAAGTGCCACGCCTGGCCTTTTTTGCCCATTATGTGGACCGATTGGAGAAACGCCAGGCTCATGTTCGCTCCGGTGAGGTGGAGCAGGTGATGGCGCTGGTTAATGACCCATTCTTTGCCGCTACCAGCATCTATAATGCGCTTAACAACGCCGAGCTCATCTTCCAGCCTGCCAAAGCTTCGGATGGCACTCAGTTTGAGGTTGGCCAGGCCAGTATTGGCGCCCTGATTACCCACTCCGACCGGGAAGTGCGCCGTACGGCCTGGGAAAACTACTCAGATGGTTATCTTAATTTTAAAAGCACCATGGCAGCCACTCTGACCACCACCATCCGCCAGGATGTGTTCAACGCTCGGGCCCGCGGCTATGAATCCTCCTTGCATGCCTCCCTGGCTCCCAACAACATTCCCGTGGAGGTCTTCCACAACCTGATCGGGGTTTTTAAGAAAAACCTTCCCACCTGGCACCGCTACTGGCGATTGCGCAAGAAGCTGTTGGGTTACAAAGAATTCCACGTTTATGACATCAAGGCGCCTCTCACCTCTAAAAAGCCGATGATACCCTTCAGGCAGGCGGTGGAATGGATCGCACAGGGTATGGCACCCCTGGGAAAAGAATATGTGGATATCCTGCGTAATGGCTGTCTGGAAAAGCGCTGGGTGGACTATGCCCGCAATAAAGGCAAGCGTGAGGGCGCCTTCTCCAGCGGTTCAATGGGCACAAGACCCTTCATCATGATGAGCTATGCCGATGATGTGTTCAGCCTCAGCACCCTGGCACATGAGCTGGGGCACTCGCTGCATTCCAACTACAGCCGGATTTACCAGCCATTTATTTACAGCCGCTATGCGCTCTTCGTAGCAGAGGTAGCTTCCAACTTCAACCAGGCCATGGTTCGCCGCCATATGTTCGAGACCCAGACCTCCCCGGATTTCCAGATCAGCCTGATTGAAGAGGCAATGTCGAATTACCACCGCTATTTCTTCATCATGCCCACCCTGGCTCGTTTTGAACTTGAGCTGCATACGCGCGCAGAGAAAGGTCAACCCATCAACGCCGACATCCTGATTGGTCTCACTGCGGACCTGTTCAGGGAGGGCTACGGTGATGAAGTGGAGTTCGACCGTGATCGGATTGGCATCACCTGGGCGCAGTTCGGGCACATGTATATGAATTTTTACGTCTATCAATATGCTACGGGCATCTCCGGCGCGCATGCACTGGTGGATGGCATCCTCTCGGGTAAACCGGAGGCTGCCGCCAAATACCTCGAATTCCTCAAGCTGGGTGGATCAATGTACCCATTGGATTCCTTACAGCTGGCGGGCGTTGATCTCACTTCCCCCGATCCGGTCGAGAAAGCATTTGCCGTCCTATCAGGATTGGTGGATCGGCTGGAGAAACTGGCTGCCTAAAGCGTTAACGCGGTAATGAAGATTATATTACTTCAGCCAATGCGGTCTATTCGGATTCTCCTGAAACCGCCTCACCGAACGATGCGCTGGTTCGTCCTGCTGATCATGCTGCTGATCCCTGCCCTGGCGTGCAACCTGCCCGCTCGCCAGCGGGAAGGGTTGAGCTTTCCCACCAACCAGCCCCAACCTACTTCATCAGCCATGCTGCAGCCCACTTCGGCGAGCCTGCCCTTCCCAACCGGTGGATCAACTCCAGGCGCTGGTTTCACAGAGATCCCCATCTTGCCGATTGCGACACTTTCACCTGGACAGTCACCTTACCCGTTTTTGGGATTGCAGACCGCCACCCCCGGTGCCGGGTCACCGGCTGTGTGGCTTACCCCCGAGCCTGGAGTGTTCCTGCCTCCGTTCGTCTATTTATCGCAATCTGGCGACACTCTGACCGCCCTGGCAGCCCGCTTTGGAGTTAGCCCAGGCGAGATCACGCCCCCTCAACCCACATCTGGCTTATTAGCGACTGGTCAGGAGCTTACCATCCCCAACCTGCTGGGTGAACCTCCCTACCCAAGTGCAGTCTTACCGGATAGCGCGGTCATCTATTCACCGGCGAATGCCAGCTTCCAGGTTGAGGACTATATTGCCCAGGCTGGCGGTTATTTAAGCACCTACGATGAACAGGTGGACCCCGGGGTGTGGGAGACGGGGTCCCAAATTGTTCAGCGCGTGGCGTCGGAATCCTCGATCAACCCCCAGGTATTGCTGGCATTCCTAGAATTTCGATCCGGATGGGTGCGCGGGCAGCCGATCGACCCCTCGCAGGTAGATTATCCAATTGGATTTTACATCCCCGATTACCATGGCTTGTACCTCGAGCTGTCTGTGGTCGCCAAGGAGCTCAACATCGGGTATTATGGTTGGCGCCAGGGAACCCTGACGGAGTTAAACTTTCCCGATTATAGCCATGTTCGCCTCAGCCCTGGCTTGAATGCCGGCTCAGTCGCCCTGCAGACGCTTACCTCCGTGTTCTATCGTCAGCAGCGGGATTGGTTGGCAGCCCTTTATGGCAGCCACGGTTTCCTGGGGATTTACCACGAAATGTTTAGCGATCCCTGGCAGGCAGCCGCCAGTGTTGAGCCGCTTTTTCCACCCGGGCTGGCACAGCCCACCCTTGAGCTTCCCTTTAAACCGGGTGAGCTGTGGAGCCTGACTTCGGGACCGCACATTTCCTGGCGGACTGGCACGCCGCGCGGCGCACTCGACTTCGCTCCCATCACCGGCGAGCCGCATTGCGCTGTTTCAACCGCCTGGGTGACTGCCTCAGCCCCAGGCCTTGTGCTGCGCACGAAGAATGGGACGCTTGTGCTCGACCTGGATGGTGATGGATTGGAACAGACCGGCTGGGTGCTGGTGTACATGCATATCGCCGAACAGGACCGTGTGTCACCTGGCACCTGGGTGGAGACCGATGCTCCTTTGGGGCACCCTTCTTGTGAAGGTGGGCAAGCCACCGGTACTCACGTTCACCTGGCGCGCAAGTATAATGGCGAGTGGTTGGCAGCTGATGGACCGCTGCCATTTGTGCTGAGCGGCTGGACAGCCCACGTGGGTAAGCTGTCTTATGAAGGCACCCTTGAAAAGAACGGTCAGGTCGTCTCTGCCCACCCGGATGGCTCATCGGGCTCGACTATCGTTCGATAACGATCAACGTTCTAACGTGTAAACGTGTCAACGTTGTATCATTACTTTTTTCAATATGAAGACCTATGGAAGAATATCCTATCAAAAAAGAATTATTATCTGATCTAGACAAGGAATGGGCTCATGTCGAGCGCACGTGCTTTGGTCTGAGCGAAGCGGATATGCTCGCTCCTGGTGCCCAGGGTGAGTGGTCGGTCAAGGATATCCTCGTTCACCTGTCCGCCTGGGAGAAGTACCTGCTTGACCGGCTGGGGTATGTGATGAGCGGTCAGCACCCGCTGTACCCGGTTATGACTTCCTGGAATGATGTTCACCGCTTCAATGCGCAGGTGTATGAAGAGAACAAGGATCGCCCTCTGACATCCGTGATCATCGAGTTCCGCAGTCTGTACCGGGGTGTGATGACCGTGCTTGAAGCCCTGGATGGTCGGGTGCTCAGTATGCCTTTCAGCTATGATTTTCCCGATGACAATATGACGGTGCTGAAGCTCATCCAGGCTAACACCATCGAGCATTACCGCGAGCACTGCATCGCCATCGATAAGGGAAAATGATCCGGCAAAATGTGATTTACTAAGCGGTAAAGTTTTAGAGCATTTATCGAGTACCATTTGTTAAGAAGTAGCTGTGAATGGGGTAAACTATGCAAGGTGCACGACCAAGTAAATAAAACACTCAATAAAAGGAAGGTTGATATGCGCGATCGCTTAAGCGAGGCAATTAAGCAGCAAAATGTAGAATATGCCGACATACGTGTGGAAGATAAAACCAATACCTGGGTCAACTTTCGGGGTCCAGACCTGGATACGATCGGGTCAGCCCGCACAGTGGGAGGCATCGTTCGAGCTCTGTATAAAGGCGGTTGGGGTTATGCCACTTTCAATTACCTGGAAGATCTACCCAAGCGGGTGCACGAAGCTTGTGAAACAGCCCGTCTGGTCGGCAGCGGAACGACCTATTTCGCTCCCAACCAGCCTGTTGTAGATACGGTCAAGGCGAATATGGTCAAGGATTTCCGCCAGGTGGCATTAGCGGATAAAAAATCCCTGATGGAAGAATATAACCGCATCATCCTGGGGCACCATAAGAGCATCCAGACCAGCTCGGTGAGGTATGCCGATAGCTTTAAAAACATCTGGTTTGCCAGCTCGGAAGGCACTTACATCGAGGAAGAGCTCCCCGATGTGAACATTATGATCGGGGCAACCGCCCGTGAAGGGGATATCGTTCAAAATGCCTTCGAAACAGGAGGCAGCATCGATGGTTATCAGGGTGTCGAAGGGCTGCACGAGAAAGCCCGGACCACTGCCCAAAAAGCAGTGGAGCTGCTGGCAGCCCCACCCGTCACTGGCGGGAAGTACACCGTCATCACCGACCAGATTCTCACCGGGGTGTTCACCCACGAAGCCTTTGGTCACCTGAGCGAGTCGGATTTCGTATATGAGAACCCGCGCATGCAGGAGATCATGGTGCTGGGCAAACGCTTTGGGGTGGACAACTTGAATATCATCGATGATGGGACCGTACCGGGTGGTTTGGGCACTCACCGTTATGATTACGAAGGGGTGCCCACGCGCAAGAATTACCTGATCAAGGATGGCATGCTTGTGGGTCGGTTGCACTCGCGCGAGACTGCCGCCAAGATGAAAGAGCCGGTCACAGGCAACGCACGCGCCGTGCATTTCCAGCACCCGCCCATCGTCCGCATGACCAACACATACATCGAGCAGGGCAAAGTGGCATTCGAAGAGATGATCAAGGATATCAAGCTGGGTGTGTACGCCATTAGGGCGATTGGGGGGCAAACTGCCATGGAAATGTTCACCTTCAGCGCTGCGTATGGCTACATGATCCGGGATGGGAAGGTGGCGGAGTTGGTGCGGGATGTGGTGCTGACGGGCAACGTGTTCGAAACCCTGATGAATATCGACCAGATTGGGAATGACATGGCATGGGAGCCCAATGGTCCTGGCGGCTGCGGCAAGGGCGATCAGCAGCCATTGCGCGTGGGGCTGGGTGGACCGCATATCCGTATTCAGAACTGCGTGGTTGGAGGTCAACAATGATAGTTCAACAGATTGTCGAAAAGGCTTTGAAAAAGGCTCAGGCTGCCCAGGCTGTGATGCTCACCCAGGAAACCAGTGCGGTGGATTTTGAGAATGACCGCCTTAAATCGGCCCAGTCAAACCAGCGCACCCAGATTGATGTCAAGGTGATCCTGGATGGGAAGGTGGGTGTTTCCAGCACCACCGACCCTCAGGATGTGGAAGGTGTGGTGAGTAGGGCGCTGGAGGCGGCACAGTTTGGCAGCCCGGCGCATTTTGGGATCCCGGATACCCAATCTCTGGAAGCTGTTAAGATTTTTGACCCTGCCATCCTGCCGCTTGAGAAGCCTGAGATGATACGAATCGGTCAGCAGATGATGGACATGATCAAGACCTATAATCCTGAAATTTTAGCCGGCGCAGCGGTAAATAAAACCGTGTATAAGGTGGAGTATGCCAACTCGAAGGGCGCCAGCTATGCGGCTGACCATACTGATTTCAACGTGGGCGCAGCCGGTCAGCTTGTGCGTGGAACCGACATTCTTTTTGCCGGCTATGGCATCGGGCAAAAGAAGCGCAGCGTGGATACTGAAGAGATCGCCGCCCAGGCGATCGAATATTTCCGCATGGCTGAACAGATTGCACCAATCGAATCAGGCGAGATGCCGGTCATATTTACCCCAGGTGGGTCGATCGCTCTGCTGCTTTCTCTGATTATGGCCGTGGATGGCAAGAATGTGAACCTGGGTGCTTCACCCTTGCGTGATAAGCTTGGTCAGCAGATCGCCAGTCCCAGTCTCACCATCGTGGATGACCCATTCGTTGCCTTTGGTCCACAGACCAGCGCCTTTGATAATGAAGGCGTCGCCCGTAAAGTTACCCCATTAATCGAAAAAGGTGTGCTGCGCAACTTCATCTATGACCTGGATACCGCCGGGCGTGCGGGTGTTAAACCCACCGGGCATGGCTCCTCACGTAATCTAACCAACCTGGTGATCGAACCTGGTAAAACACCGTACGAAGCCATGATCGGCGACATCCCGAAAGGGTTGCTGGTGCATGATTTCCTCGGTCTGGGCCAGGGTAATCCGATCAACGGTGAATTCTCGGTCAACGTGTTCCTGGGTTACAAGATCGAAAATGGCAAGCTGGTTGGGCGGGTCAAAGACGTCATGCTGGCTGGTAATGCTTTCAATGCCCTGAAAAATATCACTGCCATCAGCAAGGAACGCCAATGGGTAAGTGGACCCTGGGCGTGGGTCACGGGGCTGATGCCATATATCCAGGTTGGTAAGCTGAGTGTGACCGCGAAATAATGCTAAATTGTGACTGAATAGCCTATGCGGAGGATGCCATGATCGAGATGCCTGAAGCCATGACGATTGCGAAGCAGATGAACACAACCCTGACCGGGAAGACCATCGCGCACTTCTCCCGCGGGCCTTTGGTGCATAAATTCCTCTGGCTGAGCAAACCCGCCGAAGAATACGATGCGTTCCTGGCGGGTAAACCCGTCACGGGCGTTAAAAGCTATGGGCGCTCGATTTACCTGTATGTGGATGACTCACACCTGCTGTGGTTCGGTGAGCTGGGTGGGCGTATCCTTTACCACGCAGCGGGGCAACCTTTACCGCCCAAATATCACCTGCGTTGGGATTTCACCGATGCCTCCGCCATGACCTTCAACATGCAGATGTGGGGTTTTGTAGGCTTGTTGGAGAGGTCCGAGATCCCAAGGCACCCTTATGCGGAGGTAGGCATCCCACCCCTGTCCGAGGGGTTCACGCTTGAACGCTTCGACCAGCTGCTGGAGGAATATCCCGATAAGACCAAGAAGGGCGTCAAGGGTTTCCTGGTCACCAGCAAGCACATCAATGGGATCGGCAATGGCTACCTGCAGGACATCCTGTTCAGGGCCAAGATCCATCCTTCCCGCAAGATCCCCACACTGGTCTCAAGTGAGCGCCAAAAGCTGTATACCGCCATCCAGGATACGATGGCTGAAGCGATCAAACTGGGTGCCCGGGAGGATGAGCGCGATCTGTTCGATCAGCCCGGTGGGTATAAACGTCTGATGAGCAATCAGACGGTCGGGCAGGCGTGCACCAATTGTGGTACGAGCATTCAAAAGATCTCATATCTTGGAGGGGCATGCTATATCTGCCCCAGCTGTCAGGTGTAATATGAACGTCCCGAATAAAATGCGTGCCATGCTGCTTAAGGAGCAGCGTCAGCCGCTGAAGCTCGCTGAAGTCCCTGTCCCAGTGGCTGGAGCGGGGCAGGTGTTGGTCAAAATACATACCTGCGGGGTTTGCCGCACCGACCTGCACGTGCTGGATGGTGACCTGAGCAAACCCAAGCTGCCCCTCATCCTGGGGCACCAGATCGTCGGCACGGTCGTCGGTTTGGGTGCCGGGGTGGACCGCTTCGGACTTGGCCTGCGTATCGGCGTGCCCTGGCTGGGCTACACTGATGGCACCTGCCGCTACTGCCTGCGCGGGCAGGAGAATCTGTGCGACCATCCTGAGTTCACCGGCTATACTCTGGACGGCGGCTACGCCGAATATGCCGTGGCGGACCAGCGTTTTTGTTTTCCTCTACCGGAGTCATATAGTGACCTAGCCGCGGCACCCCTGCTGTGCGCCGGGTTGATCGGCTATCGCACCTACCGCCTGGCGGGTGAGCACGTGGAGCGGCTGGGTATCTACGGCTTTGGAGCGGCCGGGCATATCATTGCCCAGGTTGCTGCATATGAAGGCAAAAAGGTGTTTGCTTTTACTCGACCAGGAGATTCAGCCACACAGGAGTTCGCTCGCCGGTTGGGAGTGTACTGGGCGGGTGGCTCGGATGAGCTACCTCCTGAAGAGCTGGATGCAGCTCTGGTGCTGGCGCCTGTGGGTGCGCTGATGGTGACTGCCCTCAAGGCGGTTGCCAAGGGAGGCGTGGTGGTGAGCGGCGGCATCCATATGACGGATATCCCCTCATTCCCATATCATCTTTTATGGGAAGAGCGCAGCTTTCGCTCAGTAGCCAACCTCACCCGCCAGGATGGGGATGAATTCCTGGCTATCGCTCCGCAGGTGCCGGTACATACCGAGGTCACCCCCTACCCGCTCGAGGACGCCAACCAGGCATTGGATGACCTGCGCAGCGGCAAGCTGGATGGTGCGGCGGTTCTGACGATATCATAAATGTAAAATAATAAGATAACCACCAAGGACACCAAGGGCACAAAGGTAAAAGAATTAAGGGTAAAACCAAAAAAAGATAGAATAAGAAAACCACAGAGGTGCATCGATGGCGGCTACAAGTATATTCCTTTGTGTCCGTTGTGACCTTTGTGGTGTTCTTAAATCTTTTCCCTATACAACCCAATGCGACAATTGCTCTACCGGGCGGCGTATATGCTGGTCGGGGAACTCCGCCGGGTAGCCAATGGGCATGATCACCACCGGTTCCTGACCTTCCGGCGCTTCGAGGATCAAGCGCACAACTTTTTCATCGAACGTTCCCACCCACACGCAGCCCAGTCCCAGGTTGGTGGCTGCCAGCATGGCAAAAGCACAGGCGATCGAGGCGTCCTGCACAGTGTACAGGCGTGTACCGCGCTCGGTATAGCGTCCCTGGGTCAGCTCGGGGTGAGTGCAGAAGACGAGCACCACGGGTGCCCTGGCGACGGATTCCTGTGCCAGGGCGGCGCAGGAGAGCCCATCCCGCTTCTTGGCGTTCGTAACCACGTAGATTTCGTACGCCTGCAGGTTGCCGGAAGACGGCGCCAGGTTGGCTGCCTGCAGGATTTGCTGCACCTTCTCGGGCTCCACCGGTTGGTCGGTGAATTTGCGGATTGAATACCGCTTCTGGATCACGTCGAAGAATTCCATTGCCTGGTGCTCCTCACCACAAGGGGTTCCGCCTTTGGATGGTATATTGTAACCCAAGAGTGGGGGGATGGAGAAATAGTGTATCTCTCCGGAGGCACCTGTTACATTTTGTGATATCCACGGCTTACCTCTAGAGACGCCCCGCCGGGTTGTCACTACAGTGTATCAATTCGCTTACCAGGCAGAACCGGGATCCCCGATCCCGGCTACAAAACCTGGTTTCTAAGTGCCTGATCGACTAATCACTTATTCCTGTTACAATCAGATGCAATTTAATCCTTGATATCCAGGAAAATTCATGCTCATCTCTGATGCATCGCTCGACCCAGAACCCGTCACCCTCAAGGACGGCACCCATGTCGTTATCCGCCCGATCCAGCCGGATGATGCCGAAGACCTGCAGGCCACCTTCCAGCGCCTATCGATGGAAAGTATCTACCTGCGCTTCCTGTCGTTTAAAAAAGTGCTGGATGATCAGGAAGCGCTGTACCTTGCCAGCGTGGACCTCACTTCGCGCATGGCTTTTGTGGCGATCTATAGGGAGAATGGTCATGATATCGTGATTGGCGTCTCCCGCTATGCCTTGCTCGACAAGGACGACCTCGAAGTGGCTGAATCTGCCGTGGTGGTGACGGACGAATTCCAGGGGCGCGGTTTGGGCAAGCTGCTGCTCAAGCGCCTGGTAAACTATGCGCGCGCCAAAGGCATCCACACCCTGCGGGGTAACATGCAGGTTGGCAACAACCGCATGCTTGACCTGGTCAAGCGCAGTGGATTGCCACACCAGACCCGTTACGTGGATGGGATTTGGGAAGTGAACATCGATATCAGTTTGCCGAAGGAGCAGCCGTGATCGACCCAGGTTCGGTCTCTCCGGCTGATCTGGCCTCAGCCTTCGATGCAGAACAGCGAGCACTGGCGGTGCATAAAACCGATACCGAGCGTGCGATCTGCCACAAATATATGGTCGATGTGCGCCAGGCTCCAGCTGAATACGTGCTGGCGTTTGCCCGCCAGCTGCTCTTCACTTATGGTCACCGCTGGCAGGCTTACGAGCTGATTGCGGGACATAAGGCAGCTTTCCAAATTCTAAATGGGAAAATATTGGAAGAATTAGGGCAGGGCATCAACAGCTGGTGGACGACCGATTCCTTTGCCCGCACGCTGTCGGGTCCCGCCTGGCGGGATGGGCTGGTTACCGACGACTTGATCGTCAGGTGGGCGCACTCTCCCGACCTGTGGTGGCGGCGAGCTGCACTGGTGAGCACGGTGGCATTCAACATCCGCTCGCAAGGCGGTAAGGGGGATGTGCCGCGCACGCTGTCCATCTGCCGGATGCTGGTCGCTGACCGCGAGGATATGGTGGTCAAGGCATTATCGTGGGCGCTGCGCGCGCTGGTGTATTTTGACCCACTGGCGGTGGAGGGATTTTTGCAGGAACACGAATCTATTCTTGCGGGCAGGGTGAGGCGTGAGGTGGGGAGTAAGCTGAGGACAGGGTTGAAGAATACGCGGAAAAGAAGCAGTTAGCAATTAGCTCTTAGCTATTAGCCCAAACAAACCTACCCCAATTTGTAAAAAATTCGGGATCAGCGATCCCGGCTACAAATTAATATTAAATTCCCTTGTGTCCTTGGTGTCCTTTGAGGTTATCCTTTCTTAAAGCCCCCGTCCGGTTTCCATCTCATCTTTCACGGCTTTGTAGAGCGTCTCGGCTTTCAGCTCGCTCAGGGTGTAGCACGGGGCTTCCAGGTGGTCTGCCAGGGTCTGTGCCAGTCCCTGGTCGAAGGCAGCGTGTTCCATATTAACCACCACACAGCGGATGTCATCGGCTGCAATCTGTTCAGCCAGCCGGTGGGCTTCATCCTGCGGAGGCATGGAAGACATGGAAACATTGCCCGCCCCGTCGGTCAGTAGAATGACCAATGGCTGCACATCCGGGTGCAGGATACGCTCACGCTGCAGGGTCTGGTGAGCCATATACAGCCCGGCGGAGAGAGGCGTCTTGCCACCTACGGGGATATCTGCCAGGGCACGCTGTGCCAGCATGACCGAGTTGGTGGGCGGCAATACCATCGTCGCCCGGTCCTTCTGAAATACGATCAGACTCACCCGGTCGCGGCGTTGATAAGCGTCAGTGAGCAGCGAGAGGATGGCACCCTTGGTGGCAGACATGCGCTCGGCTACCGCCATAGACCAGGAAGCATCCACCACGAAGAGCACGAAGTTGGCTGTCTTTTTCACCCGCACCTTGCGCTGGAAGTCTGACGGGCGGATGGCAAACGCCACCCGCTTGCGCATTTCCGCCCGCTCCCTCTGGAAGGGTGCGGCAGCACGGATAGTGGCATCGAAAGCCAGGTCATCCGTCTTGCCGTTCGCCGGGCGTGCCTGGATGTAGCGCCCGCGTTTACGGTCGGTGTGGGTGCGCGAGCGCCTACCCGCCCGCTTGCGGTATAACTGGTCGAGATTGGTATTCAGGTTGCGCGGCCGGAAGGATTTACCGACCTTTACTTTCTCTCCCCCATCCCACCAGTAGGCATTGCCTACGTCAAATACGCTTTGGCGGGAAGGCTCACTCTGGTTCGGACTCGGCTGGTCTTCCTGCGAGGTGAGGTTTAGGTCTTTTTTTTTTATCAAAGTGGGGAGTATGATCTTCGTCCTCCGCCACTGGTTCAGGCTCTCCTGCGCTGGCCGTTGAACCTTGCAGCTGCTCGATGCGTTCTTGAAGCTCGTCTTCCGAGACGATGGACTGCTGGAAGGGTCCCTGCCTGATACGGTGAGGCAGTGCCAGCTCGGCAGCCAGGGCGATATCGCGCTCGGTGATGGATTTTCTACCCTCGAAGGCAGCCTGGGCACGTGCGGTTTTGAGGATCACCAGGTCGGCGCGGTGACCTTCCACGTTGAGCGAGGCAGTGAGGGCGGCTATGGAAAGCAGGTCGCGGCTGCTGTAGGTCACTTTATCCACCAGCCCGCGCGCCGTCTCAATTTGGTGGGAAAGTTCTTTTTCCTTATCCAGCCACTGTTTGCGGAACTTCTCAGGATCTTCCTCGAAGGCCAGGTTGCGTTCCATGATCAGCACACGCTCCCGCGCTTCACGGATACCGTAAATCTCAGCCGAATGGGCAAAACGGTCCAATAATTGCGGGCGCAGGTCACCTTCCTCAGGGTTCATCGTCCCCACCAGGATGAAACGGGCCGGGTGGGCAAAGGAGATACCCTCGCGCTCGACCACGTTCACGCCCATGGCGGCAGAGTCAAGCAGCAGGTCGACCACGTGGTCATCCAGCAGGTTGACCTCGTCGATGTATAACAAGCCACGGTTGGCGGCTGCCAGCACGCCCGGCTCGAAGATACGCTCACCCTTCTGGATGGCAATCTCGATATCCAGCGTGCCCACCACACGGTCTTCGGTGGCACTGATGGGCAGATCGATGAAGGCAATGCGTCGGTTGACCACTTTCAGGTCAATGCCTTGCGCTTTACGCTCCTTTACCCAATCCGACCAGGTGAGGGGCGCTTCCGGGTCGTCATTAAAGGGTGAATCGGCATAGACTTTTATGTCGGGTAACAGGGCTGCCATGCCGCGTGCGGCGGTGGACTTACCAGTACCACGCTCACCACGGATAAGCACGCCACCAATACGCTGGTCTACGGCATTCAAGACCAGGGAGCGCTTCATGCGTTCTTGTCCGACGATGGCTGTGAAGGGATAAACGGGTCGCATTAAGTTGTTTGGGTAGCCTCCTACCCAGCAAGCGTATATTATACTCGCATGTGAAAGTAATGCAGTGAGAAATTCAGGTTGAAAATCGCCGGTTCTGTTAGGCCGAAGCAGAATCCTGCATCTCAAAATCCCTGATTTCCATCCAGGCTGGCTCCGGGTTGGGGAGGGTGCCATACCTGAGCCTGCCTGCAGGAGGAAGAGCAGCATATTGGTTATCCACCCAGATCACCAGGCTGAGGCGCCCGTGAGGAGTGATATTGGTGCGCAGCATCTCCGTCCCATCCAGGCTGAGCCTGACCAACCCGGGCTCCCATACCAGGCGGTAGGCATGCCACTCCGTTACACGTGTATGAATCTGGGCGGCATCCTGCTGGATCACGCGGCGCAACGACCGGCGGACAAGCCCTACCAGCCCTGGGATGAGAGTCAGCGCCAACGCGGGTGAAGCCAAGGCCAGCAATGCCAGGGGAACTTTAGAAGAGCTGAACGTAGCTGCCAGGAAACCATTGGCGGGCAGATCATCCCGGAGGGAGAGGTAATTCTGGGGCGAGGCATGGAAGAACCAGGCAGCATCCGGCAATGCCGGGAAACGTCGCAATCCTTTGTTGTAAGCGATCATAAAACTGAAAGGGTCATTCCATAAGCCAAAGCCCCAGGTGCCAGGCAGCTGCTCTGAAGAAACGCGCGCTTGCAGGCTCATGGTAAGTGGTGGCTTCCAGAGGAAATCGCTTCTACGAAGCGAGCCATGGTCGTCGAGCTGAGCCAGGCGATAGCCACGTTTGGCGTTGGCAGGGATTTCAAGGTGCCAGGAATTGTCCCCAGTCTTCAGTACGCTGGCATCAGGTGATTGGCCGATGCGCAGATGTAAAGTGCGGTTAATCATAATGAATTTATCATACCATTTTCTCAAGCTTTGCAAACAAATCAGCGAGAAATTTGTACCCTGTGCAAATGATATAATTCACCCATTGTCGGAGGCTGCATGGAAATTACCTGGTATGGTCTCTCCTGTTTTCGCCTGACCGAGCGAAATTTGGCAACGGTGGTTACGGATCCCTTTGATAACCAGATCGCGGGCTATGAGCCGTTAAAGCTCAGGGCAGATATCCTCACCGTCAGCCATGAGGCGCCAGGGCACAGCTATACCTCCGGCGTGAAGGGTTTTTCGCACCTGATCAATACACCGGGTGAGTTTGAGATCGGCGGCGTCTTTATCACCGGGATCCAAACCAATGGGATCGATAAGCACGATGCAGGGGAGCCGCGCAACACCCTGTACGTCCTCGACTACGAAGGGGTGACGGTGGCACACCTGGGTGACTTGCGCCGGGTACCCAGCCAAACTGAGATCGAAGCCCTGGGTACGGTGCACATCGCCCTGGTTCCTGTGGGGGGTGGAGGTGGTCTCAATGCTGCCAAGGCAGCTGAAGTCGTCAGCCTGTTGGAGCCCGGCTTCGTCATCCCCATGCATTATGGTACTGCAGCCTGTAATCTCAAGCTGGCACCGCTCAGTAAATTCCTTAAAGAGATGGGTTTGGGGACGATCAAACCGCAGCCTTCACTCAAGGTCACCAAAAGCATGATCCCGGAAGAAACGCGGGTGATCGTACTGGAATACCAGCATTGATCGAATTGGAGCAGCATTGTGACCGTTAAATTAATCATGACCTGGGATATCACCCCTGGTCGCGAGCAGGAATATTTCGAGTTTGTGGTACGTGAGTTCATCCCGCAGGTGCAGCAGCTGGGGATGGAGCTGAAGGATGCCTGGCTGACCATGTATGGAGACCAACCGCAGATCATGGCGTCAGCCCAGATGCCCGACCTGCCAACGATGCAGGGTATCCTGGACTCAAAGGAGTGGCAAGGGTTGGTCAATCGACTGCTGGATTACGTCGAAAACTACACCTATAAAATTGTCCCCGCAAAATCAGGTTTCCAAATGTGAGATTTGGTAACCATGTAGGATTCTGGTCCATTGCATTATGGAAACACCCCAATTTAAAACCCCAGTGTAGAGGACTATGACTAACATGTTATTGCTCTGGCAAATTTTCCTTCTCTTCACGCGCGTGGCAATGTTCTCATGGGGTGGAGGCCCGGCTTCGCTTGCCCTGATGCAGCGTGAAACTACCAATGCTACCTGGACGCCACCCAATCAAACCGACCCTGTACCTTGGATATCGCCGGATGAGTTTGCCGATGCTGTTGCGATTGGCAACGCCATCCCCGGGCCGATTGCACCACAGGTTTCTGCCTATGTGGGATACAAACTGGCGGGTGTACCGGGGGCCATTGCTGCAGCCATAGGCACAGTCATCCCGACTACCCTGCTCATGCTCATCCTGATCGTGTTCTTCTTTGGGATCAAGGATAGCGCTGCAGTCAAAGCCATGTTAACGGCCGTCAGACCGGTGGTGGTAGGTCTATTATTATGGACAGCTTATGATATGGCGAACACCGTCTTCGGTGCCAAGAAGCTGGGGTGGGGTCAGGCGTTATCCCAGGGGTGGGATAAGCTGCTCTTTGTGGCAGGTGCATTCATTTTGTTGACCTTCACCAAGATCAACCCTGCTCTTATCATCCTGGTAACAGCTGCGCTTGGATTCATTTTCTACCGCCGATAATAAAATTACGGCTGCAACATTCAAAACTCTGGATTATTAAACCTGGTCACTTCCCTGTTCTCTACGCATCTGCTCAGCTGGTATTCCCAGCATGCGCGCGCCCTCCCATGGCGAGGGAACTCTGACCCTTACGCAGTGTGGGTCTCGGAGGTGATGCTGCAGCAGACGCGGGTGGAAACGGTCATCCCGTACTTCGAGCGCTGGATGAAACGCTTTCCAAGCATAGTGCTGTTGGCAGATGCTTCCATGCAGGAGGTATTATCTGCCTGGGAGGGATTGGGTTACTATGGGCGCGCCCGCAACTTGCACAAAGCTGCCCAGCTGGTACAGCAGGAGTATAAAGGTCAGCTGCCAGGCGAAGCCCACCTGTTACGCAAACTGCCCGGCGTGGGGCGCTACACTGCAGGCGCGATTGCATCCATAGCTTTTGGACGAGATGAGCCTACGCTGGATGGAAATATACGCCGGGTATTGGCGCGTTATTTCAATGTGAGCATGGATGCCCGATCCTCACCTGGAGAACGAGTGTTGTGGGAGCTGGCAGCCGAAAACCTGCCCCCTGGACAAGCCGGGGCGTATAACCAGGCGTTGATGGACCTAGGTGCAAGTATATGCTCGCCAAAATCACCCGATTGCCCAGCTTGCCCACTGGCAGATACTTGCCAGGCGAAGGCACTTGGAATCCAGAAAGAACGACCGGTACTACTTCCCAGGCGTGCGATCCCACACCATATCGTGACCGCCGCAGTGATCAGCCGGGATGGTCGCGTACTGATTGCCTGCCGGCCTCCGCGTGGATTGCTTGGGGGCATGTGGGAATTTCCGGGAGGCAAGCAGGAGCAGGGTGAAGACCTGCCCGCATGCTTGCGCAGGGAGATCTGTGAAGAGCTCGGTGTTGATATTGAAGTCAATACTCAGCTTGGGGTGTACGAGCATGCATACACCCATTTTCGGGTGACGCTGTATGCATTTGAGTGCACCCTCTTAAAGGGGGAACCACAGCCGATTCAGGCTGCGGAGGTGCGCTGGGTATCCCCCCTGGAATTATCCCGATTTCCGATGGGGAAAATTGATCGCCAGATATCACACACTCTATTAACATCTATTACTCTATGAATGATCCCATCGTAATTGATGCCCATCAAGACCTCGCCTGGAATATGCTAACTTTCGGGCGCGATTACACACTTTCTGCTGATGAAACGCGCAGGCGGGAGCAAGGAACCCTGGCTCCGCAAGTGAATGGTGACACCCTGCTCGGCTGGCCGGATTATCAGCACGGAAAAGTCGCCGTAATATTTTCAACCTTGTTCGCCGCCCCTGTGCGCCGTAAGCTGGGTGAATGGGACAGGCATTGTTATGGATCAGATGAGGAAGCCCATGTTCTGTACAGCTTACAATTGGATGCCTACGCTCGCCTGGAGGATGAACATCCGACGTTGTACCAAAGGATTGAAACACGCGCTGACTTACAAACCATCCTGGCGCATTGGCAGCGCACGGATACCGAGGAACACCCGGTGGGGTTGGTGACCTTGATGGAAGGGGCTGAAGGTGTGCGTGAGCCAGCAGAGGTTGAGGAATGGTACCGGCGAGGTGTGCGCATCATTGGCCCAGCCTGGGCGGGGACGCGCTTTTGTGGTGGTACGCGCGAGCCAGGACCACTTACCAAGGAAGGTTTCGCGCTGCTGGAGCGCATGGCTGAAGTTCACCTCACGCTTGACCTGAGCCACATGGATGAGGAAGCTGCCTTACAGGCGCTGGATGAATATCCTGGTGCGATCATTGCATCGCATGCGAATGCGTTAGCTTTATTAAAAGGTAGCAGCAGCAACCGCCATCTGACTAACCGGGTTATTCAGGGATTGCTCGAGCGAGGTGGGGTGATTGGTATTGTGGCAGCCAACAGTTTTCTGCAACCGGATTGGAATGAGGCCGGAGGACGCGACAGCGTTTCACTGGAGAGTTTCGTGGCACAAATGGATTACATCTGCCAGATGGCAGGCAATGCGAAGCACGTAGGGATTGGAACGGATTTCGATGGTGGGTTTGGCTTACAATCCGTCCCCAGAGATATCGATACCATCTCCGACATGCGCAAGATAATTCCTATTCTGAGGCAAAAGGGGTATACTGAAGATGACGTCGCTGCCATCCTGGGTAAAAACTGGATGGTTCACCTGCAAAACACCTTACCGGAGGTCTTATGACAGATGCTCCGTCTGTTCGGAAGACAAATGGGCGAGTGCGTATCCGTTTAGGTTTGGGGGTAACCATACTTGGATTTATCATTTACCTGCTGGGAGCCGAACCCGGGCTATTTGGGTTGGACCGCAGCCCGGTGGTCGGTTTTGTGCAAATCGCAACCTTCCTGGTCGGACTTGGATTTATTTGCCTGGGGGGATACATTAGTCTGGCGGCTTTATGGAACGGGGGGCAGAAATCAATTGCTTCGGATATCGGTTTACGGCTGGTGGGAACGGGTTATGTCATCACGGTGGCGTCTGGCATGGCAGATATCTTTGGCTTTGGCAGCAACAATTACCCAACCATACCGATATTTGGACCCTTTCAACAGATTGGCGTCATGGCAGGAGAGGTTGTGATTGCTATTGGTCTGCTGTTGCTGATCCCATATAAAAAACCTCAGCCCAATATCGGCGATATACAATCCTGATTTAGAACCAATCAATCCACAATTGGATTTTTTTGCCCGATGATGGCGAGCATCTCATCATTCGTGGCGTATTTATAGGCGGGCAAGCCTAATTTCTCGGCTTCAGCTAATTGTGCTTCAACCAGCTTGGTAAGATCTGCCTTGCGGATGATGGGTTTATTCAGCTTTGCCAGTTTCGCTTCAAATTCGTCTACAATGGCTTTTGGATTCACCAGGCTGGGTGCAGATTGCAGGAAATCCAACACGGCTCTGGCGCCATTCTCGCCGTCCTTGCGTGCCACGCCCACCAAACCACTGCTTGCTTCGCGTGACCAGCCAGCCACAAACACGCGGTCAATCGGCCGGTTCAAATCCGGGTCATAAGCTTCAAATGACAGTCCTTCCACAGGGTGAGCTGGGTTCGGATTTTTAACAAAAGCATTCATCCTGACTGTCAATCCAAAAGCTTCGTCCACTTTGTCACCGATGCAAAAAATCACTGTATCTACATTCAAAATACGTTTTGTTCCCAGGCGCCTGGCTTGCACTTCTCCTTCTGAGCAGACCAGGGTGGTGTCTTCAACTTCCAACCCCGTAACATAGCCTTGTTCATTCCCTAATATACGGCTGGGAGAGGCTAAAAAATCAAAATAAAAGCGTGTTTTTGATACTGCATCCAGCCCTTTTGGTAATGCAGATAGGATATAGTCTTTCGCCTCATCCACATTTTGACCAACTGCATCCGCTACAGGTCGGACACGCTCGACTTCGGCAAATAACTTTGCCAGATCCAGGTTATGAGCGACGATTTTAAGCTCTTCTTTTGAGAATTTGACCTCGTTTGGTCCCCTTCGCACCACCGAAATGACCTCGTCTACTTTTAATTCACGGATCAGCCAATGAGCCATATCCAGCATGACATTCCCAGCACCGATCAATGCCACACGCTTGCCAATCCTGATATTCTGGGTGCTAAACGGCGGAAGTAAGTTGTAATGAAATACCAAATCCTTGGCATGATAAACCCCGACCAGGTTTTCACCGGGCAGACCCAACCACTTCGTTCCCTGTGCGCCCACTGTGACGAGTATGGCTTGAAAGCCCAAAGCGCGTAAATCTGGCAAGCGAAAATCGCCTGTTTCTCCAATTTTGATATTCCCGTAATAGTCAATGTTGGGAAGATCGAGGATTTGTTGGAACTGCTTGCGCAGCCCTTCTTTCATCTTATATTTGTCAAAATAGATGCCATACTCTGCCAACCCACCTGGGAGAATATCCCGGTTCAGGAGCACAACATGGGTATCATTTAATGCCAGGAGTCGCGAAGCAAAAAGCCCGGCTGGGCCTGCTCCAACGACAGCGACAAGGTATTTTCCGGACGTATCCTCAACCAAATCGAATTCTCCTCAAAAAGACGGCTCACGCCGTCTACGAGATTTTTCGGCCATACTGCAGATACCCTTTCAAAAGCAGAACCTGGGATTTACAGGGCAGAGTATGCCCCAATATTTTAGCCTGAGGGGGATAAATTCACAAGAGAAAATTAGTATTTTCACCTATCAGTTCGTTCGTATTCTTACCCAATTAATAAGCTTTCCTAATCAGACTGTTTGTGCTATATTCAGACATATAACCCAGGAGATAACTCATGGACGAGACTAAGCCAGATATTCTAGAATCGGAACCTGAACCCCAATCAGATACTCCACCTGAGGTACAGCCTGAACCTAAACTTGAATCACCACCTGAACCACTGGATGAACCACGTAGTGAACCACAACCGACCACTGGGCAGGAATTATATACGTATCTGAATGAGGGGATTAAGCGGGTCTTCGAGCGGGCCAAGGTGTTTTTCAAGGGCTCGAAAGATTATTACCGGGCTTCTCCACGCCTTCAAAAGGTTACCTATCAGGGTAAATATCTACCTGCTTTTTGGACTATCGCATGCATTTTCTCATTGATGGTAAATATCATTTTAATCGCTGTCTTGATCTCATTTGGACGCCATTTCTTCGAACTTAAAGCCATTATCTCTGATGGCATGTTAACCGAAGCCTCCAACAGCCTGGCCATGATGGATAAAGCGCACATCGTTACCACGGTTCCAGTTGAGACTACTGTTCGATTGACGGATAATTTACCGGTGGTATTTGACGTTCCGATTAATCAGGATACCCAATTGTCTTTGGTGAAAGATGCCCGAATCCCCAATGCCTATATCTACCTGAACAATACAGCGGTAACCACCGACCTGACCCTGCCAGCAAAAACTGCCATCCAGGCAAATTTAAACCTGACCGTCCCGGTGAGCACAACCGTCCCAGTAGATATCACGGTGCCGATTACCATTCAAGTGCCGATGGACATTGCGATTGACCAGACTGATTTACACCAATCCATCCTGGGATTGCAAGGAGCGATTGAACCGTTAAAAAATGCCATGGGCTCAACTTTCAATTCTCCAAAAGACTTTTCGATCTGCAACCAATGGTGGACCGGCTGGATGTGCAGCCTCTTTTTTGGTAAGTAAACTTGTGGCTTTATATCCGATTTCTTCGTTCCCAGTAAAACAGATATTTAACGGGTTTATCCAATGAATGAAGCGCTTACCAAATTAACCTTATCCAATGGTTTGCTGGTATTGCTCAAGGAAATCCACACTTCACCTATTATCAGCCAATGGATCTGGTACCGTGTGGGTTCCCGGGACGAGGTGCCTGGGTTGACCGGCGCTTCCCATTGGGTGGAACATATGATGTTCAAAGGTACGCCAGAGTTTCCACTCGGTGCACTGGATCGGGCGATATCACGCGAGGGGGGATATCTAAATGCCTTTACTTTTTTGGATTGGACGGCATTTTTCGAAACCCTGCCGGCGGATAAGATCGACCTAGCACTGCGCCTGGAAGCAGACCGGATGTTCAACAGCCTGTTTGATCCCAATGAAGTGAGCTCCGAACGGACGGTGGTCATCTCAGAACGCCAGGGCAGTGAAAACGAGCCACTTTTCCGCTTGAGCGAGGAAGTACAATCCGCTGCCTTCCGTGTCCATCCCTATCACCATGAGATCATCGGGGATTTGACCGACTTATATTCGATGCAGCGCGAGGATATATTCAAACTCTACCGCAGTTACTACATCCCCAACAACGCGGTGCTTTCCATCGCTGGAGATTTCGATACCCAGGCACTCCTTGATCGCATTCGGGAGCTGTATGAACCCCTCGCAGCTGGCCCCCAACCACCCAGGCTGGTACGGATAGAGCCGGCTCAATCAGGCGAACGAAGGGTCTCGGTGGAAGGACCGGGTGAAACGGTCTATCTTCAGGTGTCGTATCGGGCCCCAGCCGCCGATGACCCCGATTTCTTCGCTTTGAATCTTTTGGACAGCCTGCTTACAGGTCCGACCAATTTGAACATGTTCGGTGGAGGGATCACCAATAAGACCAGCCGGCTCTATAAAGCCCTGGTGGACAAAGAGCTGGCAGTCAGTGTCAACGGTGGCTTGCAAGCTACGATCGACCCGTACCTGTATACAACCGTGATCATGGTCCATCCAAAGCACACCACCAGTGACTGCATCGCAGCCATGGAAGCAGAGATCAAGCAATTGCAAGATTCGCCCCCACCCATCGAGGAGCTTGAGAGAGCGTTAAAACAGGCGCGTGCCATCTTTGCTTATGGCAGTGAGTCAATCTCAAACCAGGCGTACTGGATGGGATTTGCCGAGATGTTCGCCACCATTGACTGGTTCGCCAACTATCTTGACCGATTAGCAGCCGTTACCCCAGAAGATGTTCAACGCCTGGCCCAGACATGTTTGCGCCCACAGAATCGCACCTTGGGTGTTTATTTGCCGAATGCGGTTTCTCAATAATTAGAGTCATCGATGGATAACATGAGCAGTTTACCTTTGAACACGCACTCATTTCCAGGTCCTGATGATATCGTCCGTAGAGAACTTCCCAACGGTATCACTTTCCTGTTTCGTCCCAACCTGAACAGCCTCTCCGTAGTGATGACAGGCTACCTTTGTGCGGGTTCCATCTTTGAGCCAGACGACAAGCTGGGTCTGGCTGGTTTTACGGCGCTGTCTCTCATGCGTGGGACTGCTCAGCATGACTTTCAACAAATCTATGAAGGTTTGGAATCCAGCGGAGCAAGCCTGGGCATAGACGGCGGGACACATTCGATTGGATTCTACGGGCATGCCCTGGCAGAAGACCTGGATTTACTCACCGGAACGCTTGCCGAGACGTTGCGCCAGCCAATTTTCCCGACTGAGCAAGTGGAACGCCTGCGAGACCAGCTGCTGACTGGTCTGGCTATTCGCGCTCAAGAAACCTCTGAAATGGCAGGCCTGGCCTTCGATGAGATGGTATATGCCGGGCACCCGTACAGTCGACCGGAAGATGGCTTCCCGGAAACGATCCACGCCATTACGCGTGATGACCTGGCTGCATTTCATATGCAGCATTTTGGACCACGCGGGATGGTTATTTCCATCGTTGGCAGCGTTGAGGCAGAGCGCGCCTTAGATTCAGTCACCCACTTTCTGGGTGATTGGGAGAACCCCCGCCAACCTGCCGAACCTGAACTGCCTGCGTTGAAACCACTGAGCGGCATAATGTCGCGGCAGGTGAATATTCCTGGCAAGTCGGAAGCAGATATTGTGATGGGAGTGGCTGGACCCAGGCGTAATTCACCCGATTTCCTGGCAGCCTCCCTGGGGAATAATATCCTGGGCCAGTTCGGGATGATGGGGAGGATTGGAGAATCGGTGCGTGAGCGTTCCGGGCTGGCGTACCATGCCTCATCCAGCCTGAGTGGAGGGATTGGCCCGGGGCCCTGGCTGTTTATTGCAGGGGTGGACCCAAAAAACCTGGAAAAAGTCATTACGCTAATGCGCCAGGAGATCACCCGTTTTGTTACTGAGCCCGTTACCAGCGAGGAGCTGGCTGACAGCCAGGCAAATTATACCGGTCGACTGCCACTCTCGCTTGAATCCAACGCGGGTGTGGCATCAGCATTGTTGAACCTGGAGCGCTATGGGTTGGGCCTGGATTATTACCAGCGCTATCCCGCTCTCATCCGGGCGATCACGTCCGATGAAATATTCGAAATAGCCCAAAGATATCTTCACGCCGACCGTATGGCGATTGCCACCGCTGGAACCTTTGAAGCCTCAAGCGAATAAAACGAGAAAATCTATGCCAGGTTTGAAAACGGGTGTTGATTTAATCGAAATTGACCGGTTTACAGACGCCTTCCGGCAATACAAGCAACGCTTACTGCAGCGCCTGTTTACCCCGCGTGAGCTCTCAGAAAATGGTGAGAATATGGCATCCCTGGCGGCCCGCTTTGCAGCCAAGGAGGCCGTTGCAAAAGCATTTGGCACCGGCATTGGTGCCGTCTCCTGGCATGATATCGAGGTCTGCCGGGGTGCCTCAGGCGAACCGATCCTGCACCTTTATGGTGCTGCCCAGAGATTGGCCGAAGAACATCACCTGCATACCTGGTCGCTTAGCCTGAGCCATACCCAGAAGCATGCCATTGCATTTGTGGTGGCCATGAGCAGCAAGGATTAAACCTGATACTATATAGGTGGGCAGCTGCTTGCCCTCTCTAAAATAATCACATCCACACCGCTCAAATGAAAGGATGGAAGAATGGAAATCGTCAACACGCCTCTACAACAATTAACTCGCTTCCTGCCATTTATCATTCCTTTGGTGATTCTCCAATTGATTTTGATGATTGTGGCCCTGATAGACCTGAGCAAGCGCGAGAAGATTCGCTGGCTGCCCAAGTGGGTATGGGCTATCATCATTATCCTGGGCGAGCTGGTAGGTCCGATCGTGTATCTCGTGGTCGGGCGGGAGGAGTAGGCGTATGTTAGCCGTACGTACCGACGGGCTGCGCAAGATATTTGGAAGCTTCACGGCCTTGGATGGCTTGAACCTGGACGTGGAGGAGGGCACAATTTTTGGTTTCTTGGGGCCCAATGGAGCCGGCAAGACCACCACCATCCGCATTCTCACCGGGCTGGCGCATGCCTCGGGCGGCAAGGCCTGGGTGAACGGGGTGGAAGTGGGCACCAATCACAACCAGATCGCCCGGCAGATTGGCTTCCTACCCGAAGAACCGGCCTTTTACACCTGGATGAACCCGCGCGAATTCCTGGACTACGTGGGGCAGGTCTTCCGCCTGACTGCCCAGGAGCGTATCGCACGTATCGATGAGCTGTTGACCCTGGCGGGTTTACAGGAATCTTCCCGGAGAAAGATCGGTGGCTTTTCGCGCGGCATGCGCCAGAGATTGGCCCTGGCCCAAGCCTTGATGAACCGTCCCAGCGTGCTATTCCTGGATGAGCCCGCCAGTGCCCTCGACCCCGAAGGACGCAAGGAAGTGCTCGAGTTCATCGAGCAGCTGCGAGGAAAATGCACGGTCTTTATGTCCACCCACATCCTGGGCGACGTGGAGCGGGTGTGCGATACAGTGGGGATTATCAACCACGGGAAGCTGGTCACCGCTGCCCCGCGTGAGACCCTGCTGGCCCAATATGCCATTCCGGCCTTTGAAGTGCAAGTGGAACCACAAAGCGAAGCCGCCTTGAAGGGTTGGGGAGAAAACCTGAAAAAGAATGCCTGGGTGCGGTCCGTATCCATTGAAAAGCTGGTGGGGCGTGTGGTGGTAAGCAATTTGGAAATCGCCAAAAGAGAGTTATTACCTTCGCTTCAGCAGGCGGGCATCATCCTCACGCGTTATGAGGTGATGAAGCCATCGCTAGAAGAAGTGTTCTTGCACCTGGTGGGCCAGGAGGAGGCAGTGAGATGAGTATTTTTGCTGAATTCCGCAAAGAGTGGATATATTTACTGCGCTCTTATCGCTTGCTGATCGCCGCCATTGTGTTTTTATTCTTCAGCCTGACATCCCCCTTCTTAGCCAGGTACCAACAAGAACTGATGAACCTCATCCCTACCGGCGGATTGACCATTACGATGCCGCCTCCCACAGTGATGGACGCTATCGGCCAGTACGTCAAGAACATGGCCCAGGATGGACTCCTCCTGGGATTATTGCTGACCATGGGAGTCATTGCCCAGGAAAAGGATAAGGGCACGGCCGCCATGATGCTGGTTAAGCCCTTGCCGCGCAGCTCGTTCCTGGGGGCTAAGTTCATCAGCCTGGCGACATTGTTTGCCATTTGCCTGATGTTATCCGGGATAGCCGCCTATTATTACACCATGCTGTTGTTCGAAGCTATGAATATCGGCTATTGGCTGGTGCTGAACGCGCTCGTGTTTATTTATATCCTGGTGACCGTTTCGATAACCCTGCTGTGCAGCACCATCACCAGGTCGCAAGGCGCTGCTATCGGGATCGCCTTTGGATTGCTGGTGATCGGCTGGTTCGCCGGCGGCATCCTGCGCTTGGGTAAGTTCATGCCGGGTGAGCTGATCACCTGGGGGGTGCGGCTGATGCAAGGGGACACCAGCCCATCCTGGATCGCCCTGGGGGTGAGCCTGGGTTTGATCGTCGTGCCTCTGCTGGCAGCCTGGCTGATATTCAACAAGCAGGAATTGTGACTCGCACAAGGGCTTGCAGGATCATAATCGGCTAAGGATCATTCAAAATATCCAGGCTTGCTAAATCGTGCGTCTTGATGGATAATCGCACTTAGGCGGGACATCTTACCCCCTCCCGCAGACTGACAACTGAATATTGGAACCCTAGAGATCACTTTCCTTGCCAAAGGAGGACCTATGTTTGCCAAGTTTCGTCGCGTGGTGTTTTCCATTATCAGCATCATCGTTGTGCTCGCCATCGTACTCGGTGCGGTGGGTATATACCTGGCACAAAGCTCCTTTCCTCATACATCTGGTGAAGTAAAAATGAGTGGGTTGAATTTCCCGGTGGATATTTACCGGGACAGCTATGGTATTCCCAATATCTACGCCCAGACTGTTCACGACCTGTTCTTCGCCCAAGGTTACGTGCATGCCCAGGATCGGTTTTGGCAGATGGATTTTTGGCGCCATATTGGCTCGGGCAGGCTTTCGGAGATGTTCGGCAAATCAGAGCTGGCAACAGACACTTTCCTGCGTACCATGGGTTGGGCGCGCGTGGTCCAGAAAGAGCTGGATACCATGCCGGCGGATGAAATTGCGCTCTTGCAGGCCTATGCGGATGGGGTGAATGCATACCTGGCAGACCACAAAGGAGCTGCCTTAAGCCTTGAGTATGCAGTCCTCAAGCTGCTCACCCCTGGCTACTCACCCGAACCCTGGCAACCGCTTAACACGCTCACCTGGGCAAAAGCCATGGCGTGGGATTTAGGCTCAAGCCGGATGGATTATGAAATTGAGCATGCTGTACTTTTGAAGACGCTCACTTCTGACCAGATGACAGATCTGTTCCCACCCTACCCGTCAGATCACCCCGTAATAGTACCCAATTTTTCGCTCAGCAATGCTCCCAGTGGAGCGGTAGTTCCGTCCCAAGAAATCCAAACTTTGATCGACCTATCCCCCGCATTTCAAAGTCTATCCACAAGCATCGCTAATATGGAAGCGGTCCTTGGTCCATCCGGAAGTGGGATTGGATCCAACAATTGGGTCATCGGTGGCAGACTGACCACGACGGGTAAACCCTTCCTGGCGAATGATATGCACTTGAGCGAGCAAATGCCATCCATCTGGTATGAGGTGGGTTTGCATTGCACACCCAAAAGCGCTGATTGCCCGTACAACGTGGTGGGATATTCATTTGCTGGAGTACCCGGGGTGATCGTCGGGCATAACGATAATATCGCCTGGGGATTTACCAATGTGGGACCGGACGTGATCGACTTATATATTGAGAAAATCAATCCAGATAATCCCAACCAGTATGAGGTGAATGGACAGTGGGTGGATATGACCATGGTCCATGAAACGATCCAGGCAGCTGGCTCAACCCCAATCGACCTGACGGTGCGCTACACCCGGCATGGGCCGGTGATCTGGGATAATGCGGATGAGCATAAAAATGTTCAAGATAGGTGGGGGGTGGAACTACCGGCTAACTTCGCTATTTCAATGCGCTGGACTGCTCTCGAACCAGCCAATATCTTCAAAGCAGTATTCGGTCTCGATAGCGCCCAGAATTATAATGATTTTCGCCAGGCAGCGGCATATTTTACCGTTCCGTCGCAAAACATGGTATATGCTGATATCGAGGGGAATATCGCCTACCAGACACCCGGAAATATCCCCATCCGCTTACCCAATCATAGCGGAGACTACCCGGTCGCTGGGTGGACAGACGATTATGAATGGCAGGGATACATCCCCTTTGACCAGCTTCCGCATGCATTTAATCCGCCGGATGGTTTTATCGCAACCGCCAATAATGCCATTGTCGGCTCAGATTATGCTTATAACCTGACGGCAGAAGATTATGGCTTTCGCGCTGCCCGTATCGTCCAGCTGATCACGACTTCACCCGGGCTCATCGACGCAGCCTATATCCAAAAGATACATGGGGATGACTATAATGCTTCGGCTGCCTATATGGTTCCACTGCTGCTGCAAATCCCATTGCAGGATGAGCACCTGATCGAAGTACGGGATACGCTTTCAGGTTGGGATTATCAAAACCGGATGGACCTGGCTGCACCCGCACTCTATAATACCTTCTGGCGGGCAGCCCTGGCACGGACTTTTCATGACCAGCTCCCCGGGGGTTACTGGCCGGATGGGGGTGATGCCTGGTTCGAGGTCATGCGCCACCTTGTACAGACCCCTGACAGTGCCTGGTGGGATGATACAAACACCCCAGCAGTCGAGAAACGAGATGACATCCTGGCTCTGGCATTTTCTGATGCCGTGACCGAATTGGAACACATCCGGGGCAAGGATGCCGCGCGGTGGGCATGGGGCGACTTGCATACCATTACGTTTCATAACCAAACCCTGGGCATCTCTGGCATTGGGCCCATCGAAGCGATTTTCAACCGGGGACCTTACCAGACTTCGGGGGGTGGGGCAATTATCAACGCCACTTCCTGGGATGCTTCTGTAACCGAAGCTGCCAAGGCATACCAGGTCAGCTGGATGCCTTCTGAGCGCATGATCGTGGATATGAGCAACCTGCCGGTCTCTCTGTCTGTGATCACCACCGGCGAGTCGGGTCATGCATTTAATCACAATTATGATGACCAGATCGACCTGTGGCGGAATATTCAATACCACCCCATGCTGTGGGAGCAGCAACAGGTGCAAGCTGCAGCCAAAGCGCACCTGGTCTTGACCCCATAGAGACAGGCAACGCATATCGATATGCTGGTTTACGGTTTATCTTCACCGTAACTCGATAAGTTTCTGGACGATTCCCGCCAACCTATGGTATACTCCAAGCCGCTCCCGCCTCAGGTGGGAGCGGTTACACCTGGAAGCAGGTGATATTTTATCCCACACGCTTTCTGACCAACCGGTGCGTGCCGCATAAAAAGTGAGACAACCTCTCACTGGCGGTCCCGGCTGGAATGAGGGAAGCGGCGGAAAAACGCACAAGGAGAAAAAAGAATATGGCAGTTGTTCCTATGAAGTCCTTATTGGAATCAGGTGTTCACTTTGGGCATCGCACACACAAGTGGCACCCCGCCATGAAGCCGTATATTTTTACCGAGCGCAATGGCATTCACATCATTGATCTACAAAAAACCTCAAAAGCATTGGATACCGCCTTCAACGTGGTACGTGATACCGTTGCAAATGGTGGTGTGGTGTTATTTGTGGGCACCAAGCGCCAGGCACAGGAAACCATACAGCTCGAGGCAACCCGCTCCAGTATGCCTTACGTGACCGCCCGCTGGCTGGGTGGCACACTGACCAACTGGCGCACCATTCGCCAGAGGATCAACGAGCTCGAGCGCCTTGAGCGCATGCGTGACAGCGGCGATTTCGGCCGCATCACCAAAAAGGAAGGCCTGATCCTCATGCGTGAAATCGAACGCCTGGAAGGGCTGTTGAGCGGTGTGCGCAAACTGGCTCGCCCTCCCGATATGCTGTTCGTAGTGGATGTATCACGTGAAGGCACCGCCATTCACGAGGCAAATTTACTCAAAATTCCCGTGGTTGCCATGGTGGATACGAATTGCGACCCTTCCAATGTCGATTACGTCATTCCATCCAATGACGATGCCATCCGGGCTATCAAGCTTGTGGTCGGCAAAATTGCCGATGCCGCGCTGGAAGGTTTAGGCGCCCGCAAGGAAGAGATTATCGAGGAAGAGGTGCGGACGGTTGCCCGTGCAGGCGTAGAAGAAGCTGAGCTCACTGATGAAGAACTGCTCGGTGAAGCTACGCTCGCAAAGCTGGTGACCCACCCTAAAGACCTCGCTGAAGCTGAGATTGAAGAGATTGCCGAAGAACTTGAAGAAGAAAAAGGCGATGAATTTGAGCTTAAAGAGGAAGAAGTCAGTGAGCTGATTGGCCAGGAAGAAAGCGAAGAGCCGGTTGTTGAAGGTGATGTCTCTGACGAGACTGGCGAGGCTGACAAGATCGAAGAGCCGGAAGCTGTTGCTGACGAGAAAGTAACCGAAAAGTCGGAATCTGCTGCTGATGTCTCTCCCGAGACTGATGATGCCGTTAAGCCTAAGAAAAAAACTAAGAAACAAGAGGAGTGATCATGGCAATCAGTATCGAATTAATCAAGCAATTACGTGAAGAGACCGGGGCAGGCGTTTTAGATTGTCGTAAGGCACTCGAAACCTATAACGGAGATATCACCAAAGCGATTGAATACCTGCGTGAGAAGGGTCTGGCGAAAGCAGCCAAGCGCGCTGACCGTGAGGTTTTAGAAGGCATGCTGGAGTTATACTCGCACGGAAATGGTCGCGTGGGTGTAATGGTTGAGGTGAATTGCGAGACGGATTTTGTTGCCCGCTCAGCTGCCTTCCGCAAGTTTGCACATGAGGTGGCATTGCAAATTGCAGCCGGTGCCCCCAAGTGGATTCGGGTGGAAGACATCCCGGCAGAGGTGATTGAACAGGAAAAAGAGAAAGCACGCAGCCTTGCACTGGCAGAAGGCAAGCCTGAGAATATCATCGATAGGATATTGGACGGAAAAATGGAAAAGTTCTATAATGATAACTGTCTCCTTCGCCAGACCTACGTGCGTGATGAAGAAATTACCCTTGATAATCTACGCAGCCAAAACATTGCCGCCATTGGCGAGAATATCGTTATCCGTAGATTCGCCCGATGGGAAGTGGGCGAAGAAGCTCAATCGTAGTAAAAATAGCCAACCTTCGGGTTGGCTTTTTGGTTAAAATATAGGAAACCAGCAGTTTCATGATCAGTATAATCCAGGAGACTAAATGGAGCGAACCTTAAAATACAAGCGGATATTACTTAAGCTCAGCGGAGAATCATTGGGAGGGGCGGATGGACTGGGGATTCATCCAGACCAGGCGGAAATGGTGGCAAAGATCATCGCTGAGGTGGCCCAAGAAAAAGTAGATATTGCAATCGTTATTGGTGCAGGAAACCTGTGGCGCGGTCGCACCGGCATACAACGCGGCATGGACCGGGCAACGGCAGACTATATGGGCATGCTGGCTACCGTGATGAATGCACTGGCTTTGATGGATGCCATGGAGCGGATGGGCATGTACATACGCGTCCAGTCGGCTGTGGAAATGCGGGCGGTAGCAGAACCGTATATCCGCCGCAGAGCCATCCGGCACCTCGAAAAGGGTCGTGTGGTGATTTTTGGCGGCGGGACGGGTAACCCATATTTTTCCACGGATACTGCGGCGGCTCTCCGGGCCATGGAAATCGGAGCGGATGTGCTGATCAAAGCCACCAAAGTGGATGGTGTGTATGACTCAGACCCGATCCGAAATTCCAAGGCAGTGCGTTTTGAAAAATTAACCCATATGGAGATAATTAATCGCCGGCTGGAAGTTATGGACAGCACTGCCCTCTCACTTTGTATGGATAATAACCTGCCCATTTTGGTGCTCAACATGTGGCAGCCGGGTGCGCTATTAAAAGCTGTCTACGGTGAGCGAGTGGGTACGCTGATAAGCTCTGATTAAGGCCATAACTTGTCAAATCTACCAAATCTTGGTGATTAGCTCGATTTTGAATCCGGTAGAAAAAGCTAGATTTGTACGATACGGTGGATATCCATGCTGAATGAGGGGAAAATAGAATTAGGGGCATATCTCGATAATTTACCCTTTTCTCTGAGGCTATTTTCGAGTATCCTATAGGAAGAAAATAAATCCATACCCAGATACCAATTTCGAGAAAAACCAGTTCCGAAGATGTCGGACAAGGAGGCCTCTATGCTAAAAGAAGCACATAACGAAGCTTTAGAACGGATGAAAGGAGCACTCGAAGCGTTAGAGGAAGACCTGGCGGGAATCCGGACTGGACGCGCCTCCCCAGCATTAGTCGAAAAACTATCCGTTGAATACTACGGGCTGCCAACCCCACTGATGCAATTGGCTACCATCAGCGTACCTGAATCGCGTACCTTGTTGATCCGTCCTTTTGACGCAACCACACTGAAAAGCATTGAACGTGCGATCATGGCATCTGATCTCGGATTGACGCCTAACAATGATGGCAAGGTCATACGTTTGAATTTGCCCTCATTGACGGAAGAGCGCCGGCGTGACCTGGTAAAGCTGGTCCATAACCGCCTGGAGGAAGCACGCGTAGCGGTACGCAACGTGAGGCGGGATGGGATCAAGGATCTACGCGAGTTCGAGCATGAGAAATTGATCTCAAAGGATGATCTTGAAGAGGGTGAAGAAAACCTTCAAAAGCTAACGGATAAGTACATCGAATTGGTAAATGAAGTTGGAGTGCGTAAAGAAAAGGAAATTATGGAAGTATGAGCCCAGCAAAGGAAGACGCTCTGCCCGAACAACCACGAAGAATTCCCACCCATATTGGGATCATTATGGACGGCAATGGGCGTTGGGCGGTGGCGCGTGGTTTACCACGCATGGCAGGTCATCGGGCGGGCACAGAAAACCTGCGCCGTATTATTGAGGCATGCATCGAGTTCGGCATCAAATACCTGACGATTTATGCTTTTTCCACAGAGAATTGGGGGCGACCCAGTGGAGAAGTACAGGGTTTGATGCGAATATTCGAGAATGTGATCGATAACGAGCTCCAGGAGCTGCATGATCAGGGGGTCAGATTGCGTCATCTTGGGCGATTGAATCGGGTACGACCTTCCTTTCGGAAAAAAGTGCTGGAAGCAATGGAATACACGAAGGATAACGATCGTCTGATCCTGAATATCGCATTTAATTACGGTGGTCGGGATGAGATTGTGTGCGCCATACAGGCGATGATCCGGGATGGGGTAAAAGCTGAGGACGTATCGGATAGCCTGGTGAGCCAATATCTGTTTACCGCAGGGGTTCCTGACCCAGACATGATCATACGCACCTCGGGTGAGTTGCGTGGAAGCAACTTTCTGATCTGGCAGGGGGCATATTCCGAGTGGTATTTCCCAGCTACCTTTTGGCCAGATTTTGACCGGCAGGAATTACTGAAAGCGCTTGAGGAATTCAACCAGCGCGAACGAAGGTATGGTCTCACCACCCGGCAAATCAAACGCAAAAAAGGCCATGCTGGTTAAACGTTTATTGGTGACAATCGTCCTGCTGCCGGTCGGGATGGCAGTAATTTTATTGGGTGGATGGTATCTGACCGTCCTGGTTGCCGTCTTTATGTGCCTGGCAGCCTGGGAATATTCCAGCTTATTTCGTTCGGGAGGTCTCCAACCTGCCAGCGTAATCGTAGTTGGAGGCACCTTACTCCTCCTGATTGGGCGCCAAATAACCGGCTTTGAAAGTGCCGCATGGATGATCAGCCTTGTAATCCTGCTCGGTATGACCTACCATTTAGTGGCATACGAACGCGGCCGCGACCAGGCCGGGTCAGATTTTGCAGTAACTCTGGCGGGTGTGCTGTACATCGGTTGGCTTGGGGCATACTTCATATCCCTGCGTAATTTAGCTGAAGGTAAATGGTGGATCCTGGTGGTGCTGCCCGCAGTCTGGTTCGCAGACGGTGGTGCATATTTCATTGGCAAAAGGTTCGGACGCCACCTGCTTTGCCCACGCTTGAGCCCCAAGAAGACCTGGGAGGGTTACCTGGGAGGAATAGTCGTTAGCGTGTTATTGACCACACTGTTCGCTGCCCTCTGGCGGGTTGGCGCCGGCCCGAATTCTGCCATTACACCCTTGCGGGGAACACTTGTGGGCCTGGTAATGGGTATCTTGCCGACTTTGGGAGACCTGGGTGAAAGCATGATCAAACGCCAAATGGGCGTTAAAGATTCGGGGAATGTGTTGCCTGGTCATGGTGGGGCGTTTGACCGGGTCGATTCATGGTTATGGGCTGTGGTGATTGGATATTACATGATTCTCTGGTTATGGGCGTGACCAGAGGGCAGTAAAAAATCCCTAACAGGAGGTTTTCATGAAAGAAGCACCGACTCGTAATCTGGCTTTAGAGCTGGTACGCGTCACCGAAGCTGCTGCGCTGGCAGCTGGACGCTTCATGGGGCGGGGTGACAAGAAGGCTGCGGATAAAGCCTCTGTGGATGCCATGCGCTATATGCTGAACACAATCGAAATGGATGGCATCATCGTGATTGGAGAAGGTGAGAAAGATGAAGCCCCCATGCTTTACAACGGTGAGGTGGTTGGGGCAGGGGATGGTCCGAAAATGGACCTTGCGGTCGACCCCATTGATGGCACGCGCCCGCTTTCACATGGGCTGCCCAATTCCATCGCTACGGTCTCAATGGCTCCGCGCGGCACCATGTTCAACCCAGGACCGTACGTGTATATGGACAAAATTGCGGTGGGTCCTGAAGCGAAAGAGGTGGTTGATATCACTGCCCCAGTAAAAGATAACCTGCTAAAAATTGCAAAAGCCAAGGATATCGAGCTGGACAACCTGACCGTGGTGATACTGGACCGACCGCGGCACTCAGAGCTGATCGCGGAAGTGCGCCGAATGGGCTGCCGCATCCGCCTGATCCTGGATGGTGACGTATCTGGTGCGCTGATGACCGCCTGGCCAGACTCGGGTATCGATGTGCTGTTGGGCATCGGCGGCTCACCTGAAGGTGTGCTGGCGGCCTGCGCCTTGCGTGCCATGGGTGGGGAGATCCAGGGCAGGCTTTATGCACGCAATGATGACGAAGTGAAGCGCGGTCGTGAATTGGGATATGATTTTAATAAGGTGCTCACCATGGATGACCTGGTTGCGTCAGAGGATGTATTTTTTGCCGCAACAGGCATCACAGATGGTGAATTGTTGGATGGGGTTAAGTACTACAGCCATGGGGCACGCACCGATAGCCTGGTGGTGCGTGGGCAATCGGGCACGGTCCGCCAGATAACCTCCATGCATCGCTGGGATAAGCTGCGGAAAATCAGCTCGATTGAGTATTAGCATCTTCCTCCAATATATAGAAATGTCTGGAAACTAAGCTTTATTAGCGATCAAGATTCGTCTATATCTCACGAATTAGCTCCGAGATCGTCCAACCGTTTTTTGTTCAAAAGAGACTGTTCTTACAAAAATAAGAAATGATTATGAGATGAACCAATTAACGAAAACAAACCGGCAGTGGAGTATTCTTTTGGTGATCACTCTGGCAGCTGTAATAAGCTGGAACTACTGGTTACCAATTGCTGAGGATTTTTACAATCTCGTAACCCCGGCAGATGAAAATCGTCAATACGCACTGCAAAACGTTGATTTTTTCGCCTATTACAACGCCGGGATTCGATTTGAAAAAGGCGAAAATCCCTATTTCTATATTGTTCCCGGGTCAAAAAATTTCTCGGATTATATATACCCACCCACCTTATTACCTATTTATGGTCTTGTTAGTAACCTGGCATATGATCAAGCCCGATTATTATGGGTGGGTATGTACTTTGCTGTTTTTGCCCTTTGTTTCGCTGTTCTCCTTGGCGCACAAAGGAAAGACGACCGCTTCATCTTTTTCATTATTGGGCTGATATTAACCATCACATCATTTCCTCTACTAATGCATGTCCATAACGGTCAATCCGATGTTTTGGTCATAAGTATGGTGCTGGTAGGTTATGTGGCTTACATCAAAGGCTTCAAGACAGGTTCTGCGTTCCTGTTGGCCTTAGCCGCACTCACTAAAGTAAGCCCAATACTGTTCCTAATCTACTTTGTAATTTTTCTCAAGGATTATCGGTTCTTGTTGGCCTTTTGTCTTTGGTCCGCAGCTATGGTATTAATCTCACTGCTGGTTGTGCCATATCACTTCTATTTGGATTACTTAGTCCAGGTGCTGCCTGAGATTGGTAAAGGTACATCGAACTGGTTGAACCAATCCATTGTGAAGTTTATTCCCTTCTCACTAGGCTGGCTGGCACAAGTGGTCTCAGTGGCAGGATTTGTCCTGTTCGGGGTATTTGCCTGGTGGCTGAGCAAGCAATACCCATCCAGCGATCGGGCCTCAGGGAAAACCCCAGGAGAAACTCATTTTATCCCAGAGACAGTTTTTACTTTGAATATCCTTGTCATCCTGATCTTTTCTGGTAAAGTCTGGTCCATGGCATATGTGTGGATGATCTTACCTGCGGCACTGCTGGTGATACGACTGGTAAAATCTAATCCCAAAGCCTGGTATCTGATAATAAATTGCATGGCAATCTTCTTGCTGCAATCCAAGGTATATGGCTACCCTATCCTTGACTCTCTCAATCTCTGGGGTAGTCTCATCTTGGCAATCTTACTGATCATCAACCTTACAAAGAAGACCTGGGCATTTAACGAAGCTTCCGATCCTTTGCTACCTGCTACAGAATGAACCTAAAAGCTAACTCATCGATAATTACCAGAAAAACATAAGGATTTTTCTTATTTGGAGCTATTTGGTCAGCAGATCTTGGTTACAAGGAAACTAACGTTTGGACTAATTCATTGTTGTGACTATTTCTTCATGTTTCTTGGTGAAGGTTTGACAACTGCTTCTACCCGTGGTATTATCCCCCCGATAATTTAGTAGCCCCTAAGGCGCTCTTATCCAGAGAGGTGGAGGGACCGGCCCTGTGAAACCTCGGCAACCTATCAGCGAAATTGGCTCAGCAGTTCAAAAAATCGCTTTCAAGGTGCCAACTCCGGCAGAGGTATTTTCTGGAAGATGAGAGGGCAGTTCAAGTGAACGCTCGTTCCTTGCCCTTTCCTGACCAGAAGGGGCAATTTCTTTTATGGAGGCTTTGATGAGCAATACTTTTATGAATTCTCCCAGCCTGCTGTTCACTTCTGAATCAGTGACCGAGGGGCACCCTGATAAATTGTGCGACCAGATCAGTGATGGTATTTTGGATGCCTGCCTTGCACAGGACCCTAACTCACGCGTGGCTTGCGAAGCTGTAGCCAAGACCGGCTTTGTCATGCTGATGGGAGAGATCACCACACGAGCGAACATAAATTTTGATGAGCTAACGCGCAAGATCATCACCGACATTGGGTACGACTCGAGCGAAAAGGGCTTCGATGGCAACACCTGCGCGGTCCAGGTGGCAATTTCCAAGCAATCGCCTGATATCGCCATGGGTGTGAACCATTCTATGGAATCCAAAGCAGCTGGGACGAGTGAAGCGGAAGTAGACGCCATCGGCGCTGGCGATCAGGGCATGATGTTCGGGTTTGCATGTAATGAGACGCCTCAGCTTATGCCACTGCCCATTTACCTGGCGCATAAATTGGCCCGCCGCCTGGCAGAAGTGCGCAAGGATGGAACAATTCCATGGCTGCGCCCGGACGGGAAGACCCAGGTGACGGTGGAATACAGCTATGGCAAACCCAAGCGCATCCACACCGTTTTGGTCAGCACTCAGCATGCACCGGATGTCTCCCATGCAGAGATCAGTGAATCGGTGATTGAACACGTCATCATGCCTTCCCTACCCAAGGAGCTGCTGGACGAAAAACTCAAGATCTTTGTCAACCCCACGGGAAGATTCGTCATCGGTGGTCCCTTGGGTGATTCAGGCCTGACTGGGCGTAAGATCATCGTCGATACTTATGGGGGGATGGGCAGGCATGGTGGGGGCAGTTTTAGTGGTAAAGATCCAACCAAGGTAGACCGCTCTGCAACCTATGCTGCCCGTTATGCAGCCAAAAATATCGTTGCGGCTGGCCTGGCAAACCGGGTGGAGATCCAGGTGGCATACGCCATTGGTGTATCGCACCCGCTGAGCGTCAATGTCGAGACCTTTGGGACGGGTCAAATCCCCGACGAGCAAATCGCGCAGATTGTGCTGCAGAATTTCGACCTGCGCCCTGGTGCGATCATCCGTGATCTAAATCTACGTCGACCGATATTCCGCCAGACAGCCGCGTATGGGCATTTTGGGCGGGATGACCTGGACTTGCCCTGGGAACAAACGGATAAAGTGGCAGTTTTACGCAAAGCAGCGGGATTAGGCTGCGAGTAGGAATCTTTATTAATATATACAGACAGGCGAGATAACCTGCCAGCTCGTTTTTTTAGGCATCTCCGGCAGATGCAGGTTGGGTATATCCGGTTTAATTTTCTCGCAGGCTGTACGCATTTATTGAAACTCATCAGATTTCCGGTTGGGCAAACATCCAGAGGCACCCCGCGAGGGTGCCTTTTGTATATTTAATAAAAAAAATCAAATTCGAAGAGGAACCAATCATTTCTTGTGGAGTGAATCAGAGGACTGTGGATTGAGAAGATAACCAAGCAATCAGGTAATTAGGCAATCAGGTAATTAGGCAATTAGGCAACTGT
This sequence comes from uncultured Chloroflexia bacterium, assembly GCA_963809805.1. Classification (GTDB taxonomy): domain Bacteria; phylum Chloroflexota; class Anaerolineae; order Anaerolineales; family UBA4823; genus FEB-25. Next base: position 391,221 of record CAWELB010000007.1, read on the forward strand.
ATGTAATTAATCACCAGAATCTAGAATAATGATAGATTATGAGTAATGCTAAGAGCAGATTGCTCCCCGAGCCCCTCCAAAAACAGTGGGGCCAAGATATCAGCGGGGATATGCACGTCGGGCTTCAGAGTATGTGAGAAAGACTGAATTTCCAGAACGCCCTCCTCCCCCGAAGACCAGCGGGGATTAAACAATGACAACTCGGGTGAGTAATTACCATGATACCGGTAAAAACCAACCGGCATAGGACGCATTTATTTAGTAAAACCGGCATATAATGAACGCGTCCTAATTATAGCACAAATGTTCTGTTCCACAAGGGGTTTATCGAAATTGATAAAAAATTTAAGGTTTCTCATATTCGGCGGTAAGAAATAGTGATTAGTAACCAGTAATTAGTAATTGGGTATAAGCAGTGCGATCATAGTGCGACCACTCAGACACTACAGGTGGAGACATCCAGTAAAAAAAGCTGGAATGGCTGGCGGGGCGAACTGAGTGCTTGTTATTCATAAATTATGTCAAATCTAGAAATACGTTGGCGTTGAATAAATCAGAGAGCGATTCGCGGTGAATGACTGAGCTTCGGACACAAGTTTGAACAATTATCATAAACCACTGTCATTACGGAATCCCCGTTTTTTTTGGGGGGAAGCCGCAAGCGAACTTCTTGCGGCGTGGCAATCTCCAAAAAGGCAATATTTAAATGCCCAACCTATTTATAATGACCATTATTGAAGGTTGTCCGCTCTTTTGTCCGAACCTAAGTTAATGAATATTGACTCTTGGGGTTGAATTTGTTATTCTGAATACAGATCGGCATGCTATGAACGCTATGGAGGCGTGGGAGGGTGCCGCTACTGCAAGCATAACCTAGGGTTTTACGGCAGAATTAGTAGGTTGGGTTGAGCATGGATTTTCCATGCGAAACCCAACGTCCAAATAGATCTACAATCCTTCCACGGAATATCATAAAGTATATGTTGATTGCAGTACGTCTTTTTACACTTGTGACTGATCACCTTATTTGAGTAACGTGCAGAATGGGTTGAGTCCTGCAAATTGGTGTGAAAATGCTCCCATTTGGGCGGGCGAGTGTTTTATGGGAGAACTAGATCATGTTGGGTTTCGGGCTGCGCCCTCAACCCGGTATGGGAAGATACCGGGTGACCCCAACCTACTAACTATTAGATAGGGGAGGCCTTTTGAGGATAATAATTATGAAGTCAATATTATCGATTACTAGCCTTTTCCTATTCATTTTTTTAATCACAAGTTGCGGTTCTAATTCTTCAACAACAACCCACAATACGTTAGCTAATGTTACATCTGAAACACCGATCATTACACCAACTATATCAATAAGAAATATGCTGCCTCCCACCTTAACGGTATCGACTACCAACCTAAAAACAACGAATACTCCAATCAGTACTCTAACAATTGAACCAAGCACAAGTCCAACTTTAAAACCGGAACAAGCTGGATTGGAGATTATGTCTTATATGCAGGGAACCAAAAGGTGTAATACACCTTGTTTCTTAGGAGTTGTACCTGGAAAGACCACTGTAGAAGAAGCAAAAGATATATTTACACATCTTAGATTACAAGTAGATTGTAAGCTATATCTAGGCCAAGAATTTTGTTGGGTCGATTATAAATTCAATGATGGTTTACATGTTTCAGGCAATCTATTAGTACAAAACCAGATAATATGGAATATTACTGAATATATCGTACCTGAATCTCCAAATCCTAATACTGCACGTGAATGGTTAGCATTTTCTCCCGAGACATTAATCAATATCTTCAGCTCTCTTTCCAATGTGAGTGTAATATTAGGTACAGGTCCACAATCATTATTTCAAATGATCATGGTTTTTGACCAAAGTAATCTTATTGTTGAATATGATGCATTAAATCTAGTTCGTTCGAAAACGCAAAGTATTTGTCCATTAACTGATTCATTTGATTCGATCAGAATTTGGATGGGTGAAGATCCAGTTTATCCACCTAAGGAAGGTATTCCGATCGATAAAGCGACTTCACTCACTATTAAAGAATTTTCTGATTTATTGATCGGGAATCCTGATGAAGCATGCTTTCAAATAAATGGAGATATGTTCCCTTAATTTCTAGAATAGTTGAATACGCAATCGATTGAAAGAAGAGGTTATCGCATTCCGCCATTGCCCGGGAAAAAGGATAGAGCAGAAGGAAAGCCCTTTGCCCTGGAAACGGAGAGCGTGGGCGCTCGGGAGAGGCTGGGCAGCACATCGATCACGACAGACAGCAACGGGGCATTCGGCTCGGAGATACGATATTACCCGTGGGGAGGCAGGCGTTATGCCAACGGGAGCATCCCGACCACATTCCAGTATACGGGGCAGAGATTGGACAGCGGGATTGGATTATATTTCTATGGAGCCAGATATTATGACCCTGCGGCGGGAAGGTTCATACAACCAGATACGATGGTACCACAGCAACAGGGAGTGCAGGCATGGGATAGGTATGCGTATGTTGGGAATAACCCATTAAGGTATACCGATCCCAGCGGGCATAAAATGGTGTGCGAGCCGGAAGATCCGAACTGTAATCAGGAAGCGAAGCACGAGGAACTGAACAATAGTATAAATCCTCAACCTATTCCAACTCCGAAACCATCGCCTTCAACAACTCCTGTTCCTGAGCCTATACCAACTTACTCTGCTCCTTCACTATGGGCATTACAGACACAATCTGCTGTTATAGAATCACAACCACATTTATCAGCACCACCTATGGAGACTCCTTGCAAAGCACCACCGTATGCAGAAGGTCTTGATCTTGCAGAAGCACTAAAACTATTAAGAGAAATTTCAGGCGAGTTAGATCCATTCACACCTGATGCTTTTACTGGAACTACAACCGGTTTTGGAGCAATGATTACCTATGCGAGTGGGTATATAAGAATCACAAACCCAAATAGTACAATTCCTAAAATTTTAGAAATAATACCTGCTGCCAGTTTTGTCTATAGTTTTACTTATGACCATATTGTCGATTCGGGTGAATATAGTGATTTACCAATAACTTTCCAAACAGTCGCATATACGATAATACTGACATCTGTTTACTTATCTATGCCATCTTATCCATAGTGCTTATATCGATTGATTCCAGATGAATATTTACATATCATATTGTTATAATGAGAAATATCCCTAATATAAAGCAAAAACACAATGGATATTAACCCCATTATTGGTGAGACGAAATGATCAAAGATATATTCATAAACAAAAAGTATTCGGATATCAGGTTAATCATAGTTGTTTCAGTATCACTAACTTTACTGCTTTGGATTAAAGATAGTCTAGAAATAAGTTGTTTGTTATCGTTTTTTCAAAATGTGCTACTGGTTTTATATATTACAACAAGTATATTAAATCGGATGAATATAAATAAGGTTCAAAGAATAAAAAATGGCATGATCATAGGCGGAAGTATTGGGATACTTTACGGTACCATGATGTTTTTAGTTGAGGATATTAAATACTATTTTTTTGGAGGGCGTTTACAGACCGCAAGAGATTTAGGTTTACCATTTATTCCACTTTCGAATGATTTAATTATGACAGAATTGATATCGCAATTTTGGATATGGTTCTTTTTAGTTTTATTGAGCTTGTCCTTTGGGTTTGTCGGGGGTGTAATCTCAAAAGGGCAAATTTCGGAGAAATAATAAATCTTTATAAACTTGAATATCCATAAATCCTGCAAGCATTAATATAAGGATAATAATAAAATAGGTAAAAATCCTAAGGAGTATATACAAGAAGGCTAAGATCCTGGTGAGTAGAACTCTAAACATAATGACTCTCCCTCGCTAATTTACGCTGGTAAAGTGTAGAAACAGGGGCGCTCAATGGAGCTGTGAATGTCAGCTAGATATACGATGGAGATGGGAACCGGCAGTGCGATCACCAAGACACTGCAAGGTTAAGGGTACGATAGGGAGTGCAACCACAACCTATGTGGGGAATTGCTTCGAGTGGACTGGTTCAGTCAATACTATGAGCGTAAGACCTCGGTTCTATTACGCCGGCAGCACCCGCGTGGCGATGCGTACGGGCAGCAGCACACTGAGATTTCTTCTAGGCGATCACCTTGGCAGCACATCGATCACCACCGACAGCAGCGGGGTTCTTGGCTCGGAGATACGATATTACCCGTGGGGAGGCAGGCGTTCCCCGAAGGGGAAAATCAAGATGAGGTAATGCTTTTTATGCCCTCTCGAGCCCATGCGCTTCCAGCAGAGTTGGATCATCCATCAGGGTGTGGGTAGGTCCATCAGCCACCACCCTGCCTTCGTCCAGGATGATCATGCGCGGGAAAATTTCATGCACCAGGTGCATATCGTGGGTTGAGACCAGCATGGTGAGGGGCAATTCCTGCAACAAGTGGATCAATGCGCGGCGTGAACGCGGGTCCAACCCACCGGTCGGCTCATCCAGGACCAATACCTCGGGCTGCATGGATAACACGGTGGCGATGGCGATGCGTTTCTTCTCTCCCATGCTCAAGTGGTGGGAAACCCGTTTCTTATAACCGATCATATGAACTGCTTCCAGAGCCTGATCCACGCGCTGTTGGACCTCGCCGGGGGGTAAGCCCTGGTAGAGCGGCCCATAAGCCACATCGTCAAATACGGTCGGAGAGAACAGCTGGTCTTCCGGCGATTGGAAGACCAGACCCACACACGAGCGCACCCGACCCAGATTTTCTTTTACCACCTCGAGGCTGCATACCCGAACATATCCCTGCCCGCTCAGGATACCGTTCAAGTGCAGGATGAGCGTGGATTTGCCAGCGCCGTTGGGTCCCACCAGGGCCACTTTTTCTCCGGGCTCAATACTGAGCGAGATGTCGCTCAACGCCACCGTCCCATCGGGGTAGGAAAAGTTCAGGTTTTTGATCTCAATCGAATGGTGCATGTTTTATCCCCAAAGCAGGAATGCAAAACCCAGCAAAATGCCCAAGAGGCTAGCGCTGGCGATCAATATCACCCAATGGGCGGGTCGTAAGGCTGGTAGAGGCAGGCTGCGTACTTCGCCATCATAGCCCCGCGAGAGCATGGCCATATAGATGCGGTCGCTACGCTCGAAGGCCCGCAAGAGCAGGCTGCCTGCCATTCCGCCGGTCACGCGTGCCCGCCATGCAATGCTCCCACCAGGCCTGGCTCCAGGCTGGTCCAGTCGACCACTGCGGGATGCCCGGGCGCGCAATAAGCGAGTGGCTTCGTCCACCAGCACAAACATGTAGCGCCACATCAACCCAAAAATGGATACCAGCAGCTGGGGCACATGCAGTGCCCGCATCGCAACTAATAGGTCAGGGAAAGAAGTGCTGGCGGCCAGCACAATGGCTGCCTGTACCGAAAGCCATGATTTAATGGCGATACTGGCAAAGCGCACCAACCCCGCATAAGAGCCATGGATGACCCAGGGACCGGCTGAAAGGCTGAATAAAGTTTTTCCGGGGATGGTGAGAATGAGCGGCAGGGCAGCCAAAACAAATGGGAGCGCCAGCGCAGACCGCTTCAAAACATAGCTTACCCCCAGGTCGGATATTAATTCGACCGAAAGGATCAATGCAAACAGCAGGATGTAGATTGGCCAGGCGCCAACCGGCAACAGGGTGTTGGTAAGGATAAAGAGGACGGCCAAAACTAATTTAATGCGCGGGTCTAGCCGGTGGATTGGGCTGGCTTTTGGTCGATAAGGGTCTAGAAAATGGATGTGCACGATATCCCCACGGTACGCTTGTGGCTAGATCTTTTGCTGGTTATTTGCATCCCGCTTCCGCCGGCGGGAGTATGCCACCCCGAATGCAACCCCAAAGACGACCAGGGTACCCAATATGGCAGCCAGGATGGTTGCCAGGGTTTTATCCGGCACGCCTGGGAAGAGATAATGAGGGATGAGTGAATAGACGGGTTCTTGAGTGCTATTCATAAACCCATATTGTATGGCCACCCGCATCAATCCATCGGGGTGTTTAGAGGCCAGGGGGGATGCAATTGCCAGCAGCAGGGCGATTACCAGCCCTGCCACCCAGACGAGACCACCACGTTTTGAGCCAGTCTCTCCGGATACAAGAAGGTCCTTTCGGCTGGCATGCAGGAAGGCAAGCGCACCGACAGTGATCAACCCCTCCCCAATACCGATCAAGGCATGAATACCCCCCATGGCAGGGATGGCAATGTTAGCGGGGGAAGTGCCTGAAACGGCCAGCTCGAGGGCAGTGCCGAGGGCAGCGACTTCAACCGAGGTCCAGGCAGCTGCGAATCCACTGGCATAGATACTCCAGGGGCGTTTTCCGGCGATTTTGTTAACCGTGCGAAAGACCATGTAGGAGACCGCCACTCCCACAATCGCCATATTGAAGATGTTGGTGCCCAATACCAACAACCCACCGTCTTGAAAGATGAGCGCCTGGACAGAGATGACACAGGTGAGAATCACCATGGCTGCCCATGGACCTAAGAGGATGGTCGCCAATGCCGCGCCGATCAGATGACCGGAGGTGCCTCCGGCAACGGTGAAGTTGAGCATCTGCCCGGCAAAGATAGCCGCTGCCAGCACACCCATCATCGGCGCCTGCCGCTCGCCAATATCGTAACGTACCCGCTTAAGAGCATATCCAACTACCAGGATTGAGACCAGCCAGAAGAAAATCGATACCGGGAAGGATAGGAATCCATCGGGGATATGCATTGCGATGGGTGTGGGCAGCATATTTTTATCCCCTGTACTTCCCTAATTCGCCTGGCACTGGCTGCACAAACCGAGCACAGAGATATGCTGCAGGTCGGCTGCGAAGCGGTAATCTGATTTAAGTTGGCGGTTGAACGCAGAAAGCAGATCCTGGTCGGCGTCTACCACCTGCCCGCACTGGCGGCAAACCAGGTGGATGTGCGGCCCATGCTGATGAGCTGCATAGATCACCCGCCCTTCACCCAGGTCAATCCGGCTGGCAAGTCCCTGTTCCACCAACAGATCAAGCGTGCGGTAGACTGTGGCAATGTTTACAGATTGGGTACGCTTTTGAATCAGGGCGAACACTTCATCCGCGTTGATATGATTGCCCTGATGGGCGATGGCTTCGACGATCATCTCGCGTTGAGGGGTGATACGAAAGCCGTGGGAACGTAAAGTGTCAATGAAAGTCTGGCATGGAGACATGAGTTTTATCCAGTGACTTGATCGATATTTTGCTTATTGAGACCTTTTGTTATTGCAATAATTCGCAATAATATAACCCAACAGAATTGTACCAATTTTTCATTGGACTAATATTAAAATAATCAAGGCAGACTTGACGCCTGCCTTGATGGGCTGAAAACTAAGGAGGCTAGATGTAAGAACCAAATTTCGAGATGATGCGATCCTTGGGCTGGTAACCGGACAATCTCTGCACAGGTTGGCCTTTGACGAACAGGATCAAAGTCGGCACCCCCATTACCCCATATTTCACCACGAGCTGGCTGTTATCGTCAATATCCAGCTTGACGAACTTCACCTTATCTTTCCAATCCTGGGCAAGCTGAACGACCACCGGATCCAACATCTTGCATGGTCCACACCAGATGGCGGTAAAGTCTACCATGACAGGCAGGGTGGACTTGAGTACCTCTGTTTCGAAGGTTGATTCGTCTACTTTGGGGATATCCGCCATTGGAAACTCCTCATGGGGGGGATTAATTTGCCTGGATGGTAACAAGGGCGATGAGAAAAGTCAAGGCTTGTTTAAGCAGAGCGCGCGTGATAGAATATTTTTCGCAATCCGGGCGTGTAGCTCAATGGCAGAGCAGTAGCCTTTTAAGCTATTGGTTGAGCGTTCGAGCCGCTCCACGCTCACTTTTTATTTAATCGTCTATTGGTTGCCGCACCCACAGGGGGTGTGGATTCGAGCCGCTCCACGCTCACTTTTTATTTAATCGTCTATTGGTTGCCGCACCCACAGGGGGTGTGGATTCGAGCCGCTCCACGCTCACTTTTTATTTAATCGTCTATTGGTTGCCGCACCCACAGGGGGTGTGGATTCGAGCCGCTCCACGCTCACTTTTTATTTAATCGTCTATTGGTTGCCGCACCCACAGGGGGTGTGGATTCGAGCCGCTCCACGCTCACTTTTTATTTAATCGTCTATTGGTTGCCGCACCCACAGGGGGTGTGGATTCGAACCGCTCCACGCTCACTTTTTATTTAATCGTCTATTGGTTGCCGCACCCACAGGGGGTGTGGATTCGAGCCGCTCCACGCTCACTAAATAGCTAATTACCCGTTTGGTTAATCGTCCCCGCAGGGGGGACTTCATCCCCACAAGGGGGACTAGAGTTCGAGCCGCTCCACACTCATAAGAGCAGTATTTAGCTATCCGGTAGAAGTGAAAACCGGACAGGTTAGCTGTTAGCAAAAAACCCGTGATAAGCGGGTTTTTGCATTTAATCAACCAGGTTGGTTGAGTGTCCCCACAGGGGGGACTAAAGTTCGAGCCGCTCCACACTCACTTCTTTCGGTGCAGGCACGCTCATAAGAGCAGCGATCCGGTAGAAGTGAATACCGGACAGGTTAGCTATCCGGTAGAAGTGAAAACCGGACAGGTTAGCTGTTAGCAAAAAACCCGTGATAAGCGGGTTTTTGCATTTAATCAACCAGGTTGGTTGTGTGTCCCCACAGGGGGGAGTACTTTCGAGCCGCTCCACGCTCATAATAATAGGATGAAAGGGCACTATCTAGTTGTCAAAGGCAGATAGGATACTATAGAGATTGTATTAGCTCTTGATCTGGTGGGTGTTTCGCTGTCCGTATTTCCCATACCAGCAGCGAGACAGCCACTACGCCACAAAGCCCGGCACCCCATAGAAATAGTCCCTGACCTGACGACCATCCTATGAAAAACCAAAAGAGTGAGTAAACGGCAACCAAAACCCATCCCGTCAGGTGAAAATACCACAGGAAGCGATGATTTCTGCCCAGGAAAAGAAGTAATGTGAATAGAATTGGCAGCAATGGCGGTATGCTGAGCCACTTGATGCTTTCGCTTGGTGCCTGGTAGACCGAAATGAGAGTTATCAGGCATGCGCAATATCCATTACCCACCCAGACAAGCGGCGCAGTGCACGTTGCTTCTGTTGCCGGGTGAGTATCGGCAAACCAAGGCCCCAGCGACGACAATAGCAACATTCCTAATGCTGCCAGGCGGACAATGGTCTTGCTGATGCTAATGCGTGACGTACTGACTTTGCTCATGAAGGTATTTGTGTCAGAAACACCAAAATCAACAAATTTTCCTCATTTGTCTCCCTTGGGGATCAGGCGTCCTGAGCTGGAGATGTTTTGGCTGATGGCTGGGTTGCCGTAATAAGCGACGTTCCCCGAGCTGGAGAGTTGCACATCCAGGCTTTCGATCACCCACAGCGTTACATCGCCGCTCGAGGTCAGTGACACAGTTGCCTTTTGTACTTGTAGATCCCTCGCCTGGAAGTTCCCTGAGCTGGATACATGCAGTCCAAGGGAATTGGCTGTACCCTGGATGGTGATATCACCAGATGAGGATATGTTGGCAGTAATCTTATCCGCCTGGATACCCTGGATGGTCAAGTTACAGCTGCTGGTAAGGTCGATCTCGAAATTGCCAGTTGTGAGCGGGCCAACTGTGACCGTACCCGAACTGCTCAATCTCAGGCTGCTTAAGTCCTTAACCGTGAGCACCAACTTGGGTTGATGAATCCCGCGAACATTCATCGTTGGCTGGTAGCGGATGTTCAGCTTGCCACCGACTACATTGGTTTGCAACACCGGCAGGATATTGTCATCCGCAGTGACCTGGAGAGATTCTTGCGAACCTTGCTGGATCTCCAGGTTGGCGTCAATCATCAGCTCAACCCGACTCACACCACTGACCGTTCTGGTTTCTGTCATTAGCTTGCCGGAGCCGGTGATCGTTTCACCTACACCTTCAAACTGGAACTGGCTGATTCCAGAAATCCAAGCCACACCTGAAGGCAGCCCCAGCTGCGCACCTGCAAAACCGACCACAAACACGCCGGCGATGAGGATCAATCCCAGGATCGCACCGATCCAGGGAGAGCGGTGACGAAAAATCAACCCTACCCCTGCCACGATCAGCAGCACCGGCCATAAGTTGGCCATTCTCCCCAGGTTGTCGGTGATCATCCAATTCATCTGCGTAAAAATCCCGACCAGGCCAATGCCGATCATGAGAACAGGCCAGAACAGGTCTACCTGTTCAGTACCGGGTTTTCCGATCTTGAAGATACGCGTGACCAGCAAGTACACTCCCACCAGGGTGAGCAGAATGGACCACAGCAGCAGGCTGCCCCAGCGAGCTCCTCCGGATACAGAAAAGATGAATTCCATAATCACGCCGAAGATTATGAACAGGATCAACCCACTACGCAAGGTGGCAAAGCCGCGTTTCTTGAGCTCAGGTTGGCTGCTCCATTGGCCGTTGATCCACATGCCTATGCCAGAAGCACAGATGATGAGTGCCCAGCAGTAAGACCAGGCTTCCCAGGTGTTGGTGAGGTTCATGACAAACAGGATCAACCCAATCGCAACCAGGATGCTGCCGGGCACTGCCAGACTGCCCCGACTCTTATCTCCTAGCAGCATCATGGCGAAAAATACCACCCCCACCACGACAACGATGAGCGGCCAAAGATAGTCCATGTTAAAGAACACAAAGTATCGCCCAAACAAGGAGAAAATGCCAACGAGAACCAACACAATACCAATAATCACCCCAGTGATATTTCGGTTTTTTTCCATTTTGGACCCTCCTCCAAATATTGAATTATTGGATCGCCGCGAATTCTTGTGCCAGGCTTACCTGGATATTTTATTGGTTTCTGTAAAGTAGTAAGCTACACCATCTGACAATCTATTCCATTGTATTTCATGATTATCGCGTTAAAAAGCGAAATGCGCATCAGGTATTAAATCTAATTCGGAGCTTTTTCAAAACTAAGAGATTGTTAGCCAAAAATGTTCTTCCTGGTTATTTTGTCGCTGAGGAATATTATGTGATAAACCGGATTTGGAGCTACTGCCTGGATTAAGTAATTATTGGTGCTGATCAAGCGCAACCATGTGGAATACCAGAAAAATAGCATGCAGGTTGGCTCCTCATACCATATTCCGCTGCTTGTAGTGTGGTTCTGGCAAGCTGCGCAAGCTCTCGGCAGCATATTCAGGAATTCTATTCATCTACCGCCTGGCTGCCGCTATGGGACCTGCTCGTAGGATGGCGGTTCCACCGGTCCTGAGATGGTCAGCAGGTCACTGGACGATCGACCCCACAGGGAGGCATCATACATGGCGTAACCCTCGGTGGGCATGGCGACGTACGTCCCTGTTTGGGTCACGCGCGCCAGGTAAATAATGGTATGCTCACCAGGTTTGAAATTGGTGATAAAGAAGGTTACCCGGTCTCGATGCACCTCCTTGTTGTTGTAGCCGTACCTCTCCCAATTGAAGTAGCTGCTGCTGGAGTAATCTTCCATAGTGGAATCGTGTGATGTGGTGTTGAGGCTTTCATTCAGGGCTTCCATACCCCCTGGCAGCTGGTCCTCGATGATGACGAATGATCCGCCTTCCTTGATATTAACCGTCAATTTCACCCGGACCACCTGGCCCGGCTGCAGAGAGGTGATGGGCTGGTTATTGCTGGTGTTGAGGTAAACCCGTTTGATGATCACATTCCCTGACGCCGCGATTTCAGGCTGAGACAGGTACATGCGGCTGGTGATCGAGTAGTACACCGGGTCGGTACGATCCTGGACGATGTTTAGCAGGTTGGCGCCCCACTTTAATTGGCTCGCTGGCAGCTTCAGGATCGTAAAAGGTTGATCAGTTCCCAGGCTGCCGCTAATGATCACCTTGCCATTTAGCTCGATCCGGTAATTTGCCTGTCCTTCCCCGCTTTGCAGGTACGAAAGGTAATCGGTCAGGGCGATGATTGCAAACGCAGTTTCGTTGGTCGTGCCCCAGCCATCCATCTGGCGCTCACCCATCAGGTAGCGCACGATCCCCGGCACCAGGCTGTTCTCCGGGTCAAGCAGGGCATAGGCATCCAATACCAGTGCGGTGCTGCGCGTGGTAGAAGCCATCGTCTTTTGATGGTAATCACCATCCGCATGCGCTTCTGGCCAGTAAACCAGCGTTCCTCGCTGTGAATCTCTTTGTACGGCAATTTGAGATAGGCTGTCCAGGATCATCCGGGCATTCTCACTGTCACCCAACTCGTTCAGCGCCAGTGCCAGGGCTGCCTGGCTAAAGGTATCCAGCTCCTGGAGGTGCATCAGCATCGCCTGCGTCTGCTTCAGGTCACCGTCTCCTGCTTTCGCCAGGCTGTACAGCGCATAGGCGCGCGTGCGGATGTCCATCCCCTCCAGGTTCTCCAGCAGCCAATCTGCTCCGCTCTGGATGACCCCCTCGTCCACATCGTAGCCTGCCTCCTTGGTGGTCGCCAGCCCAAAGATGACCCAGGCGGTCTGATAATCGTTGGTGGAGTCGTCGTGCCACCATCCCCAGCCGCCGTCCGTATGCTGCAGGCTGTACAGCCGCTGCACGCTAGCCCTGATCAGCACGGGCAGGCTTTTCTCCAGAGACGGGTCGGTAACCCCAAGTTGATACAGGGCTCTTCCAACCACTGCATTCGGCAAGGCGCGGCTCATCGTTTGCTCCACGCAGCCGTACGGGTAGCCGGTGAGATATTCCAATCCATCAAGCAACGTGCTTGCCGCCGAACGGCTCAGGCGCACTTCAACCTCACTCATCTCCAATGCAGTTTCAGGCAGCACCAGTGTGGTGTGGAATTCCCCGCTGAAATCCCCGATTTGTGTATAGAAGTCAGGCACCGCCAAGGGACGGATGGTTAACGGCAGCCTCACCGCGTCGTAATATTCCTTGCCGGCAGCTGCTGCTACCGTTACCTGTGTCGTTCCGGCTTCCGTCGCAGTCACAGCCCATTTTACCGGGGCGATCCCGGCAGGTGCCAGGCTGATCACCTGGCTGAGTGGTGCACTGGTCGACAGCAGGCTGGTGACTGTCAGAGTTGCTGTGATGGTCAAGGTGTTTTGGCTGTAATTATGCAGGATTGCGGTGATTTCAGTATGGTCACCGCTGGTCAATGCCGCTGGCAGGATGGGTCGTACGACCAGTTCTTTCTGGGTGATGATATTGGCGACCGCTTCGCCTACTTGAGTGTTCATTGTAATGGCCCGCGCCGTCAGTCGCCAGGTAGTGAGGCTGTCGGGCAATGTAATCGTCACGCTGACCTTACCAGCTTTATCTGTTTTGATCATGGGCAGCCAGATGGCAGTATCGGGGAAGTCAGCGCGGGGTAAACTTCCACCATCGCCACCCCCGCCTCCCCCCGCTCCGTAGTCGAACAGCACGCGCGTTGGTGCCATCGAGTCAAATGTACGTACAGTCAAATCACGCCGACCGTAAAAGGCGTCGAAGATCGGCGCGCTCAGGTCGCTGCTCAAGGCGTAAATAGCCTCGTCCACCACTGCCAAGGATAACTCGGCTTCCACCGGCTGGTCCTGCTCATCGGTCACCTGGATGGTGAACGTGGCATCTTCCCGGGGTGCATAAGTGGGCTGATCGGGTGTGATCGTCACGTTCAGCTGCTTGCCGATGACTTCCACCTGGATCTCGGTGCTGGCGCGGCGCAGCTGGCTATCAGCCAGGCTGTATTCCCACGAACCACGGTCATCACGCAGCCGGGTATCTTGCGCTTCCCAAGCATTAACAGCTACATACACATTTGGGGAATAATAATAGGTGATCTCCGCCTCGACGATCGTGACCGGGGCTGTCAGCATGATCGGCTTGTAGTGGATCACACTGCCGCGCTCGAAGGTCAGAACTGCCGGTCCGCTGAAGGATGATTCGATGATAAAACGGGCATTATTCCCCGGGCGATAACTTTCTTTATCGGCGGTAATCTGTATATCCTGACTGAACCGGCTGGCCCAACTATCACCTTGCTCGAACACATAAATCCATTTTTCAAATTCGACCTTCCGCCCATGGTCATCCAGTCCACTGATCAACAGGTCATAAGAGCCCGACTCAGGAAGCACCAGCTTTTGCTCGGCTTTACCTTGTGTATCGGTGGTCATCTCATATTCATCCAGGATGGTATATTCATCATCATGCGACCATTTTTTAACGGTGAGCTTCAAGGAGGCGCCGGATACGGGTTCGTTGGCCAGACTGGTCAGCTCGGCACGCGCAATGAAGCTTTGTCCGGGCTGCTTGAGATACCCACCTGTGTCCATGCTCAATGAGTATGCCGCGTTGTACACCGGGAAGACCAGCACGCTGCTGACCTGCTGGTTGCTGCCATCGCTGGCAAGCACTTCCAGCCCCCACAGGCTCTTCTGCAGGCTGCTGCTCCAATCGGAATAATAGTAATACTGGTTTGTCTCTGCTTTAAACGAATAACTATAGTGACCATTCGCGTCCGTGCGACCTGAGCTGCTACCCTGGATGGACGTCCACAGGTATTTACCACGTGAACCTCCCGCGCTCCACCACCAGTAATAATTCTGCAAGATTTCATACCTGCGTATGGTCAGGGTGGTATTCGCCAGCGGCTCACCGAAATAGTAGCTGGCGTCGATATTGACGGTCACCAGGTCGCCTTCCACATATTGGTCAGCATCCGTTGTGATCGCGACCTGGAAATCAGGCTTGCGATATTCCTGCACTTTGAATGCCTGCGTGTATGCTTCGTCATTCACCAATACTTCCACGTTGTAATTGCCCAGCATGGCTCCATCCGTTAACTGGAATTCTCCATCCGCTGAACCGAAGCTGTTGGTTTTCAAATCGAAGGTTTGGAGCACATTCTGGCGCCCATCCAGGATGCGCACCGTGAGCGGTGTGCCAGCGGGCGGTGTGGTATAGACCATATCGTCGTCCTGGCGCAGGGTAGTCTTGAAGTACACTACATCTCCAGGTCGGTAGATCGGGCGGTCGGTATAGCTGTAGGCTGTGTAATGCTTGACCTGGGTGGTGTTCGTCGACCACCAATAGTA
Organism: uncultured Chloroflexia bacterium; assembly: GCA_963809805.1. GTDB lineage: Bacteria > Chloroflexota > Anaerolineae > Anaerolineales > UBA4823 > FEB-25. The sequence goes on from CAWELB010000007.1 coordinate 406,345, forward strand.
CCAGTTGCCCGAGCTCGACCAGGGATAGCTGAAACCGCTGATGGTCACGTCACTGCCATCGCGCCCGGCGACGAACATCGCCTCGTACCCGCTGGGAACCGTCGTGCGGTAGACGCCGTCCTGGTTGGTCACTCCCTGGCGGATCATCTCACCCCGGCTCGAGTACAGGCGGATTTCATAGTCTGGCAGGCTTTCACCGTTGATATCGCTCGCCCAGATGAACAGCTCGTCACTTGTGCGCTTGACCACCAGTGTATTCCCGGTCAGGATCACGAAGAGCTGGTCGTAAATGGTATCTCCACTGCTGGCATCCATCACGTATAACCCCGGCGGTACATTCGCGGGGATCAGCACTTCTTCGATACCCGTATCCGCAAACGTCGCCTGCCACGACGTGACCGGCTCCAATCCGGAGGTATCGATTGTGAGGGTATCGTACCAATATCTCTGCCCGAAGCTTTCTGCATAGCGTTGGGCAAATTCCATCAGCTCCATTCCATATAGGGTGAAACGGACCGACTTCGCATCTCGCGTGATGAGTTGGATTGCCCTGCGTCCATCCGTATCCACCACCTGAGCGTTCGGGCCTTCAGTCGAGAAAACCACCTCGCTTCGATCGGTAGAATAAAGTATCCTGAAAGACCAGGTGTATGGCTCCGCTAGAACCCGATGCCCATCCGTGTCTTTTGCAGTGGTACGCAGGGTAACTGTATAAGTCGTGCCGATTTGCAGCGATGAGCCGGCGTGGAAGATTAGCTTGTTGCCTTCCCACAAGAAAGTTCCCTGGGCTGCTGGACTGACCTCGAAAGCGTTTTCTGTACTGGTGGGATCCATCAGCCTGTCGAACAGGATAAATAAGCTGAGTTCATCTGAATACTTGATATCGGTTTTTGGGAATACGGCACTTATCGGCGCAGGCGGCACGAAGTTCAATTCATTGGTTAATTTTGGCAGCGCATCACCTAGTTGATCGTACAATGTACCGGTGATCCTGATGGTATAGCGCTGGGCCGAATCCCATGATTTGTTGGGTGTGAACCTTACCTGGCGGTCGGTATTCCATTCCCATTCTCCACCGATTGCCGGGCTGAGGGCGAAAGGCAGCCCCGTTTTCTGAGGGTCGATTGCATAGTTGAAGTTGATCGCGACATTAGCATTGGCTAACAAAGGAGGTGCCAGCTCGGAGGAGAACGGCACCAGATAATAGTCCCAACGGTAATCTTCGACCAGCGGGATGTTTTGCTTGTCGCTGGCACTGGCTGCAATGGTGAAGCTGTAGCGCTTGCCGGGGCTGAGCGCCCTGTCAAGGGTGATAGTTAATGTGTTCTCCTTCCAGCTGAGCAGGAATGGCGTCTCCGGCTGGATGCTGAGCGCCCCGGCAACGCTTTGGGTGTCCATTGGGTCGCTGAAAGTCACAGAGATCACCTGGCGGCGGTCCTGCAGGTTGGCTGCTGAGGGAGTAACACTAACTACCTGCGGACCGCTATGGATGGTGGCTTCCCACGATTGGACACTGGCAAAACCAATACCAGCCTGGCTCACCAGTTCCGAGTCAAGGTAGAAGGTATACTGCTCTCCCGGGTCGTAATGGTCATCGGGGGTGAAGGTGAGTGTGGTGTTTCTGTCACTCCACAGCGATCTGCCCTCCACATAGGGGTAGGCGACTAACGGCATGTTTGAGCTGGCCTGGTCCATTGGCTGGCTGAAGTGCAGGATGAGCGGCGTAAAGGGAGAGAGCTGGGTCAGGTCGAGCTTTTTATCGACAGATACTTCAGGAGGTTCATCACCCATGACCGTCGCGGGCTGACCTGGGGCAGTGTTTGAGGTAGCGGGAGAGAAAGCTGGTGATTGAAGCGGGGATGCCAGGGTTGGTTGCAATGGTGCAGCGGTGGTCAGCAACAATCCCAGCACCAGGATCAAATTTATCGATATGTGGACCATGCGCGTGCCCCTCCCATCTCACAATTACCGGTCTGGCTGAAAGGTTGAAATGATATCAATTTCCTTGGCTAATAATATTGGTTCAGTACTTCCTGGGGTTTTCATCAACCAGGTTGAGTTTAATCTACCATTAATGTGATCATGGTTAAAGACGATGCCCGTCGTGTACAGGTTCCCTGATTGTTAATCAGTTTTACAGTATCGCCTGGCAATAAATTTAGGTTCACAGACTTCATGCCTGACCAGTTAAATAGAATAATTTTTATACCCTGCTGCGCTGCTTGTAGTGTATTTCCGGCAGGCTGCGCAAGCGCTCAGCAGCATATTCGGGAGTGATATCGCGTTGAGGCATAGCCAGCATTTCATAACCGACCATAAATTTGCGAATAGTCGCCGAACGCAATAGGGGGGGATAGAAATGGGCATGCAGTGTCCACTCTGGATGGACATTGCCATCGAAAGGGGCTTGATGGATGCCCATCGAATAGGGGAAAGAGATTTTGAACAGATTATCGTAACGGGTAGTCACGAATTTCAAGACATCTGCCAGTGCAGTCAATTCGGTGGGGGTCATTTGGGTGAGGCGGGTGAGGTTTGGACGGTGCGCGCTGATCAGCACCTCGAACGGCCACACCGCCCAAAACGGGACGAGGGCAGTGAAGTGGTCATTGACCACCAGGATGCGCTCCTGGCGTTTGTGTTCCTCAACCATGCAGTCTACCAAAAGGGGTCTTTGGTAATCATTGAAGTAATTAATTTGCTGCAGCAGTTCTTTAGCCGGCTCGTTTGGAACATGCTCGTTGGCCCAGATCTGGCTATGCGGATGCGGATTAGAGCACCCCATCAGCTCTCCCTTGTTCTCGAATACCTGGACGTAATTAATAAAATCATGTCCACCGAGATCCCCAGATTGTTCTGCCCAGGTGGAAATCAGGCTTTCGATGGCGGGGATCTCGAGTTCTGGCAGGGTCAAATCGTGTTGCGGTGAAAAGCAGACCACCTGGCAGATACCCCGTTCGGGTTCATGGACCAGGAATGGGGCAATGTCCTCGTGAAAGCCCGTCTGTGGTTCAGGTAATAGAGCGGGGAAATCATTATCGAAAACGAATGTGCCTGTATAGGCTGGATTTCTAACACCCCCTGCGCGCTCATTGCCTGGGCATAAATAGCAACCAGGATCATAGGCAGGCTGGTGAATGGTGATGTTTTTTTCAACTTGCCCCAACCAGGGACGGGTTACCCTATGCGCTGATACCAATACCCATTCACCGGTCAGGGGATTTAAACGGCGCTGTGAAAAGTTCTCGGAAGCGATTTCATCTGTCATAGGTTCTTTGTGGGTCTGGCATATCTAATCAGCAAGCCTGGATATTAAGGGACAGGGACGCGGGGCAATTAACCTAGCCGTATTGGTTAATAAATACTTTACCATAATTTCTCCCTGATCGATGGCAATATGAGATCAATAATAGAAGAGAAATATCTATATAGTAATTACTCACAATAATATGGAAAATGCAAGAATCATACGTTTGTCATTGCGAATGAGCGAATTTTGCAAATGAAGCAATCTTCACCAAGGTCCCATTTCTGATAAGTAAACCGATGTGATTATGAGTATAGTCGGAAAGGAAGATTGCTTCAGCAAAGACCGCCTCCCCCGAAGATCAGCGGGGGTCCCGCAATGACAGCTTAATTGAAACATTTATTGTTTGTTTACACGATTACTGCGGCGTGTTGCAACTCGGTGAGTAATTAACCTATATATGATTTATTTCGAGCCCTTGTGTGGGAGGCTCTTTTCTGGATCGGTTCAGCTAAGCCGTATCATCCATTCCAAGGGGCAATCTTGGAGGAATTAGCAAAAACAATTCCGAATCCTATTGACAATCGCCTAAAAATGAGTACAATATTAATGACAACGTTGTCGTCAACGATAACGCCAGCGATGACAATGTTCGATTTTTCCTTTGGCTGCAATTGAATATAAAAGTTAATTTCTAAGATGGGTAGAATGCCCAAACAAGAAAAAACGCTCCGTAAGTCTAATGGTTCCTTCCATACTACACTGAAGGATGTTGCCCATTTGGCTGGTGTGTCCACGAAAACCGTCTCGAGAGTCGTCAACAATCAGGGTGAGATCAGGAAGGAAACGCGCGAGCGAGTTCAGGTAGCCATTGAGCAACTTGACTATCGCCCCAATGTATTGGCACGCAGCTTAATCCACAAACGCACCAATACACTGGGGGTCGTCGCCTGGGGAATTGACTTTTTTGGCCCATCGCGCACGGTGGTTGGCATCGAACAACAGGCTCATCAATTGGATTACTCGTTATTTCTTAATCTCATGGATCGGCCAGACGGTGGCGACAGCGAACATGTTTTGGATACACTGATTACCCATCGCGTGGATGGAATTATCTGGGCGGTGCCCGAAGTAGGAGATAACCGCGCCTGGCTGGAATCCAGCACATTGGAGCAGCTTCCGCCCATTGTCTTCCTCAGTATGAAGCCGCGCGCTGGCCTGGTAGTTATCGCAGTGGATAACTTTTATGGGGCGCAACAGGCTACCCAACATTTGCTTGACCAAGGGCGGCGCAAGATTGGAATAATTACCGGCCCGTTAACCTGGTGGGAAGCACGTGAGCGATTTGCTGGCTGGGAAAATGCGATGCATCAGGCGAACCTGTCCACGCCTTCTTCTCTCGTAGTTGAGGGGGAATGGACGGCTGCCAGCGGAGAGCAGGGATTGCAGACCCTGTTGAATCAAGAGCCCACTATCGATGCCGTATTCGCCTGCAATGATCAAATCGCTCTGGGTGCCCTGGGTACTGCCCATCGCTTAGGTCGCCAAATTCCTCACGACCTGGCGATTGTTGGGTTTGATAATATCCCGGATTCAGCCTGTTATTGGCCTCCCTTGACCACGGTTTATCAACAGCTGGTGGATGTCGGCCGTATCGCCGTACAGACCTTGCACAGAATGATCGAGGCAAACCGACAATTAAAAACACCCGATGAGGCAACGGTTACGCTGGTAAAGCCAGAATTAATCGTCCGGGCCAGTTCTTTACAATCCTAAGCGGCCTCTTCATAAGTAATTAGCTTTGGATCACTCAAAAATCAAATGCACACCTGGTTATTCAAAAGGAAGGAGGTTAGCAACAAAGGCGAGTGAATTTCTTAAGCAACCTAAGCTGAATAATACAATTCGATGATTTCCAAAATTTTAAGGAGGATGAAATGTATAAGATAATCTCACGTGGATTGTTAGTGATTTCCATACTTGCGCTGGTGCTGTCAGCCTGCACCACAACTACAGCAGCCCCTGTGACCTCAGCCCCTGTGACCTCAGCCCCGGTAACATCAGCTCCGGTAACCGAAGCCCCGACCGCCGCAACCATCCCAGCTGCTACTGAAGGCGGCGCGCCGGCTGCTGGAACCGGGTGGTGCGCTGGCACCAAGATCGTTTTCTTCCCCGGTGGAGCACCAGGTGGTGGATTTGAGACCGTAGTTTATAACGGCGCTCTGGCTGCAGCTGCTGATACGGGCGCAGATGTTCAATATGTGTGGTCTGACTGGGATCCTGCAAAGATGATCTCCCAATTCACAGAAGCCATGGCCACCAAACCCGATGGCATTGCCGTCATGGGCCATCCTGGCGATACTGCTTTTGACCCTCTCATTGATGAGGCTGAAGCACAGGGCATCATTGTAACCAGCATGAACACCCAATTACCGCTTGCGCAGGCTAAATACAGCTCCGGTGGCTTCGGCTACGCTGGCGCCATCCTTTACAACGCAGGCTACGCACTGGGTCAGGAAGCTGTTGCACGATCAGGCGTAAAAGCGGGTGATAAGGCCTTCCTGTGGGGTTTATTAGCCCAGGCTGGACGTGGCGAGCGCACCAAAGGTGTAAAAGACGCCCTTGAAAAAGCCGGTCTGACGGTAATCTACCAGGAGATCGACGATGCCACCAATGCAAGTGCCGCTGCTGGTGTACCGGTCTTTACGGGCATCTTTTCCGCTAATCCCGATATTAAGCTCATGGTGACCGATCATGGCAACTTGACCGGCACCGTGCAGACCTTCCTGGAAGCTGCAGGCAAGAAGCCGGGTGACGTTTATGCTGCGGGCTTCGATATGTCGGGCAATGCCATTGAAGCGATTCAAGGTGGCTGGCTCCAGCTGGTGATTGACCAGCAGCAGTATCTGCAGGGTTACTTCGGTGTTTTGCAGATCTGCCTGTCGCATAACTACAATTTCGCTGGTTTGCAGATCGATACTGGCGCAGGTTTTGCTGACAAAAACAATGTCGATGCCCTGGCCAAATTGGTACAGGAGCAGATCCGCTAAAACGGAATCAATCTATTGCTGATATAAATATTTCTTTTACGATCAGCAATGGGAAAATATGCAAGGGCTAAGTAGCTTGGACTGATTTCCCTGCCATTTAGCCCTTGCCATTCTCATAAAAATATGTGATTTCGGAGCAGTGGGGCATCCATTATAGGAATGGAGAATATCGTATGCAATACCGCCTCGAACTAAGAAATGTATCCAAATCCTTTGGAGAAGTCAAGGCGCTCGAGAATATCAACTTTCAACTCGGCCAGAATGAAATTGTCGGCTTGTTGGGTGATAACGGCGCTGGCAAATCGACCTTGATCAAGATCATCACCGGCTACTATCAGCCCACCAGTGGTGAGATTTATTTCAATGATCAGAAAGTGGATAACCTCTCGGTTCCCAAAGCCAGGAAATTAGGGGTAGAAACCGTTTATCAAGAACGAGCCCTGGCTGAATTGCAAACCTTATGGCGCAATATCTTTTTGGGACGCGAGCTTTGTTACCCATTGGGTTTCCTTGATATTCAGCGCATGAGGGATGAAACTCACCGCTTGATGTCCGAATCCATGGGCTTTACCTCACGCGCAGTCAATCCAGATTCCCGGGTTGGTAAATATTCCGGTGGTGAGAAGCAAGGAGTCGCCATCGTACGGGCACTTTTCTTTGATGCGGAAATTATCGTATTGGACGAGCCTACCATGGGACTTTCGCTCAAAGAGTCAGCCAAACTAGTAAATTTTGTGAAAGGCATTAAGCAGGCAGGCAAATCTGCTATTTTTATCGACCACAATATCTTTCATGTCTATAATGTCGCTGACCGGGTGGTGGTGATCGACCGTGGAAGGGTAGCTGGTGAATTTTTAACCAAGGATATCGGCGTAACCGAGTTGATGGAAAAAATGGTCCGAGTAGCAGAAACCGGTAACCTCGATTAGTGGATGAACCTGGATAAAACCTATGAATTCTCAAACCAACGAAACCCCATCTGAAGTCACCCCGCACTATAAAGAACCATTCAGTTTTCGAAGATTTACCCGCACGAACAGCTCCCAGCTCGGAATCCTGGGCGTCTTCGTGGTCCTGTGGATCTTATTTATCACTTCCGCCCCCAACACGTTTTTATCAAAACAGATCTACTCAGCTTTTATGTCATCCATCCCCTTCTTCGCCATTATGGCCATTCCCCTGACCATCGTGGTGGTCGCCAAGGAGATGGATCTCTCGTTTCCATCCATCATGGCCATGGGCATGGTGTCGTTTTCGTTCATTTACAATGGAACAGCCTTTATCGGAAATACGACCGTAAGGGTGTTCCTGGCAATTATCGCCGCCCTGATTACCGGAACCATTATTGGCTGGATCAATGGTTTCATTGTGGTGAAATTTGGCATTCCTTCGCTCGTGGTCACCATCGGTACGCAGTTCTTCTGGCGGGGCGCCGTTCTGGTACTCACCCAAGGGGCAAACTTCACCCTGTCCTATATAAAAGGAACCATCTTTTACCCGCTGCTGGTCGGCAAGATCGGCGGTTACTTTCCCATGCAGATGGTTTGGTTGATCATAGTTACGATTGCGGGTTGGGTGCTGCTTAACCGCCATAAATTTGGTGCCCATGTCTATTTGACCGGCGATAATATCAACAGCGCCGAGCTGATGGGCATCAATACCGGGCGCACCCGCATCCAGGCTTTTATGCTGGTTGGATTGATCTCAGCCTTTGCCGGCTTGCTCTATAGTTTCTACGTGGCTTACTTTTGGCCCAGCGTGGGGGATGGTTATTTGCTGAACACCCTGGCTTCCGTCTTCCTTGGTGGAACGTCTGTCTTCGGTGGCACCGGCACGATCCTGGGAACGTTCCTGGGGGCGTTTATCATCGGTTCCATTGAAGCGGCAACTGTAGCCGTCGGCCTGACGGGATACTGGACCAATCTGATCTATGGATTTATCATCGTGCTTTCGGTGATTATGCACACCTATCTGCGCAAGCGTGGTGATTAAGCTGAGCCTGCTTTGATCCGCCAGCTTCCTTCACAAATCCATATCCTGCCAAAGCAGTTCTACTTCAGCGGGACGGAACAATAAGATAAATAGAGAGAAGTCTAATGCCCCTCTGGATTGACGCGCTCGATCTTCCACGCTCCAGATACACGTATGTTGGTACTGTCACCTGGCCAGTAGAGATGCGTCCAATAGCTACTACCCCGCAGCACCGACGGGTTCACCCCCAGCGTGACGATAATATGATCTGGCGTATAGTGGGCAAAATACTTCTCCCGATTAACCGGTGCCCTTCCCAAGGTGGGATCCAATGCCACCCATCCGACCGTGGGAAGAAACACATCTGGCCAGGCATGTTCAATCTTCGCGATGGTATCTGTAGCCTTATCCAGATACAGCAAACCTTCGTAGTAACGAGCCGGAATGCCTTGAGCCCGGCTCAGCGCCACCAGCAAAGAAGAGTATTCAGTGCAATCAGCGCCCATCGGTCCCAGCGCCGCCTGGGCACCCCAATTTTCTCCATTGGAGGTATAGGTCAGCTCATTGCCGATGTAATCGTAAAATGCGCGCACTTTCTGGCAAACCGAACCATTGCCTTGCGACAATTGATTCGAGAGAGCTTTAATTTGGGGATTATCGGATTCAATATGCAGTTCAGGCTGGTTAAATTCATCCGGCAGTTCCCCCTGGCATACTGAAAGATCATATGCTAATTCGTTTACAACGACGTGATAATCAATATTTACCGTTTGGGTTATTCCGGCGGGTTGTCCGGAAAAATCAAACTCAGCATACTGGTTACCGTATTCATCGACCACCAACGCATAATTGTCAGGAGAAATATCGATTGAAGGAACATCTTGATAAGGAGGAATGGTACGAATCAAAGCTACCCAGATATTCTGCTTCTCCGGCTGACCTGGTCCAGCATTCGTGAGAGTCAATTGCTGGTGTACAACATACTCACGCTGATCCACGACCGAAACATGCGCACCAGGGGTTGCTGCTGGTGGAATCAATCCATCCACTCGTGGCTGACAACCCAGCAAGGAGATCATTAGGATGAATAATAAGAATACCCGGGAAATGCTTTTGATATGGCCTCTATTCGCGGCAATTGTAAACCATTATGACCAATGACGCAAAAAACGAATGATTAAACCCGGTACTCTAACTTCCCGTTCGTCCGACCCAGAAGCATGGGTTTCAGGCGGATAAAGCAATGCTGACACCCCGTGAAAGGGTCATGCAATCCCTGAATCATAAACAGCCCGATCGGGTGCCGATCGATTTAGGCGCGACAATCGTCAGCTCGATCGTCAAGAAGACTTATATCGAATTAAAACAGTATCTTGGTATGCCACTGGAGCAGGTCAAGATGCTGGATTATGTACAACAGTTGCCTTATGTGGATGATCGATTAATGGATCGATTTGGAGTTGATTTCCGCATGGTACAATTACCCGCCGCGACAACGGTGGGGGTGGATATTTTCGAAGAAGGCGGGTATTATGCATTCATCGACCGGTGGGGCTCCAAGCTGCATATGCCGAAAAAGGACGGATTATATTTCGATTGGGTCGATTTCCCGATTAAAGATGCTTCGATGTCCGCATTGGACAGCTATCAATGGCCCCGGCCTGACCCCGTAGAAGTCAACCAGCAGCTGGGCTTGCAGGCGAAAACGCTATACGATAGTTCTGACTTCGCACTCGTGGGCAGCGCCGTGATCGGCGGGGGCATCTTCGAACAACCCGCCCGGGTCATGGGTCTGCAAAACTTCTTAATGGCGTTACTCAGCGAACCGACTTTTGCAGACCGTTTGATGGAGACTATCACCGATATTTATATTGAATCCTGCAACAGGTACCTCGAGCATGTGGGCCCATATATCCAGGTTTTTACCTATTGGGATGACCTGGCAGGGCAAAATGGTTGGATCATCAGCCCAGAAATTTATAGAAAGCTGATCAAGCCTAAACAAAAACGCCTGGTGGAAGCAATCAAGAAAAAGACAAACGCCAAGTTGTTCTATCACAGCTGCGGGGCAACGCGCGGCTTGATCCCCGACTTGATCGAGATTGGCTTTGATATCTTGAATCCGGTCCAGGTTTCAGCGAAAGGCATGAATACCCGGGAGCTGAAAACCGAGTTCGGGCAGGACATTGTTTTTTGGGGTGGCGGTGTGGATACCCAGCAGGTATTGCCATTTGGCAAACCCCAGGAGGTGATCGACGAGGTGAAACGCCGCATCGATGACCTCGCTCCCGGTGGAGGTTTCGTATTTGCCGCGGTCCATAATATTCAGGCATATGTGCCACCGGAGAATATCGTCGCAGCCTTTGATACCGCGCTGCAATATGGCCGGAGCCAGTCTTGATCTTAGTAGATAAGGGATATTACCCGATAAGGAAAATACTTGATGAAGCACCGTGAACGTGTTTTGACTGCCCTTAATCACCAGGAACCGGACCGCTGCCCGATGCAGATCAGCTTCACACCGGAATTCGCTACACGGCTGGAGACTGATCTAAAACTCAAGGGACAGGGATTTCATAATCCACACGGAGGTGGCAACACCTATGAGCTTGAACGTGCCCTGGACGAGGATATGTTGTTGACCTCGATTGGATGGGTCAATGGCTACTATCAAAATGGTTATCAAGATGTGGATAGTTATATCGATGAATGGGGAGTTACCTGGAGGACGATCGAATATCAAACGCGGTTTGGCAATGGAAAATACACCGAACCATTCGGACATCCCCTGGGAGATGATCAGAGGTTGGAGGCGTATTCAGCACCCGATCCGGACCGGCCGACCTTATATGCTGAAGCCGGGCGTGTGATCCGCGATTATAAAAGCGAGTATTGGATTGTTGGCGTTACTCCGACGACGATTTTTGAAACCGCCTGGGCGCTGCGCGGTTATGAACGATTAATGATGGACATGGCTGCCGACCCCGCTATGGCTAATCGGGTGTTGGACCTGCCCTATTATTATCATAAAACTGTCGCCCAGCACCTGGTCAGCCTGGGTGTCGACATGATCTGGCTGGGTGATGATGTGGGTGGACAGAATTCTATGTTAATGTCTCCCAAAATGTGGCGTCAATACTTAAAACCCAGGATGGCCGACCTGATTGCATCACTCCGAGCAATAAATCCACACATCAAGATTGCCTACCATACGGATGGAGTGGTTTATCCGATCATCCCGGATTTGATCGAGATTGGGCTGGATGTGTTGAACCCAATCCAACCCATGGCGATGGACCCGGCAAAACTAAAGGAAGATTTCGGTGACCGGTTGTGTTTCTGGGGCTCGCTGGACATCCAGCAAACCCTGCCCTTCGGCACACCGGTGGACGTAAAAAAGGAGATCATCACCCGCCTGAAAACCATCGGGCGCAGCGGCGGATTGCTCATTGGTCCGACGCATAATTTACAGCTGGATACACCCCTTGAAAATTTCTGGGCAATGGTTGAGACCGTCCAGCAGACGCCTTATCAGACGCTTTCATAAGCCCTGGAATTGCTCTCTACGGAATGCACGATTTTGCTATGAATAAACGGGAAGTCATTCACACGGTACTTACGGGGGAGATACCTCCCTATGTGCCATGGTCGTGTGGATTTACGCAGGAGGCCAGGGTAAAATTAGACGAGCATTTTCAACCCAGCGAAATTGAAGACGTGTTACAGAATCACCTGCTAAAGCTGGGCAGTGACATTGGCTTCTTTACCGATTTGGGAAACAATCGATTCCAGGACGTTTTCGGCGTAGTCTGGGATAGAAGCCTTGATAAAGATATTGGCAACGTCGAAGGTTGCACGCTTTCTGAGCCAACCCTGCGGCATTATACTTTTCCCGACCCGCTCGACCCGCGCTTTTTTGTCGATATAGCAAACCGCATCGCGAAATATGGAGACCGTTTCCGGGTCTTCCAAATTGGTTTCTCGCTGTATGAGCGAGCCTGGACACTGCGTGGGATACAGAACCTGTTAATGGATTTCTATGACCATCCAGACTTCGTTCGAGAGTTGTTATATACCATTGGAGAGTACAACATCACGCAAGTGAAAGAAGCCCTGAAATATGATATTGATGCGGTGTATTTTGGGGATGATTGGGGTCAACAGCATGGTCTGCAAATGGGACCGAAGCTCTGGCGCAGTTTTATCTATCCGGTTCTGGAGCGTATGTACCGCGCCGTACATGAGGGTGATAAATATGTATTCATCCATTCGTGTGGAGATGTCGATGAGCTGTTCGATGATCTCATTGCCATCGGCGTTAACTGCTTTAATCCATTCCAGCCTGAAGTGATGGATGTGCCCAACCTGTTGCGGAAGTATCGCGGCCGAATGACCTTTCATGGCGGTCTATCCACTCAGAATACCCTGCCCTATGGTACCATCGAAGAAGTTCGGGCGGAAACTCAACAGCTGCTGGAGATGGGACGGGAGGGCGGTTACATTTTTGCTCCTGCACATGATGTGGAAGGTGACGTCGTGTTAGAGAACATGCTGGCTTTTATCGAGCTGGTTCAAGGCCAGCCTGGGTACCGGAATAACGAAAAGGAGTAATTGTATGAGTATGCTTGACGACTTACGGCAGAGCGTAATCGATGGCGACATGAATGCTGCACAGGAGCTTGTGCAAAAAAACCTGGCAGCGCAAATGCCAGCTGAACAAATCCTTAAAGATGGCTTGATCTCAGCCATGACGGAAGTCGGTCGCAGGTTTGAGTGTGGTGATTTCTATGTTCCTGAAATGTTGATCTCGGCGCGTGCGATGAAAAGCGGCCTGGCGGTGTTGCGTCCCTATCTGGCCGCGGCCAAGGTTCAGGCAATCGGTAAGGTGATCATCGGTACGGTGCAGGGTGACTTGCACGATATTGGAAAGAACCTGGTCGGAATGATGCTGGAAGGAGCCGGCTTTGAAGTGATTGATCTGGGTGCAGACGTTGCCCCGGATAAATATGTGCAGGCTGTCAAAGAACACCGCCCGGACCTGGTTGGTTGTTCTGCCTTGCTGACGACGACCATGCCAGGCATGAAAAGCGTAATCCTCTTGCTGAAGGATGCCGGGCTGCGCGACCGGGTGAAGGTAATCATCGGGGGAGCTCCGGTCACAGACAAATACGCAGCCGATATTGGAGCTGATGGATTTGCCCCTGATGCTGCCTCGGCTGCTGCGCTCGCCAAACAGCTTATCCAACAGCAGGCAGGTTGAGAGACAGGTTTTATAACGGCTCACCTGGAAAGGTTTGATTGATCGACCATGACCTCGGGCATTGTTTTCGACATTAAGGAATTTGCCATCCATGACGGACCCGGCATCCGTACCACCGTGTTCTTGAAAGGTTGTCCCTTGTCTTGCACGTGGTGCCATAATCCCGAGGGGCAGTCGCGGCAGCCGCAAGTCATCCGCAGCCCGGTTGTCGAGCGAGTTGCTGGAAAAGAGTTCACCGCAGCAGCATTGGCTGAGATCTTGAACCAGCAAGTTGCCATTCTGCGAGCCAATGAGGGCGGCATCACTTTCTCGGGAGGTGAGCCGCTCCTGCAGGCGGACTTTGTGGCTGAAGTGATCGAATTACTGGATGACGTGCATGTTTTGCTGGACACCTCGGGCTATGGGAAGGAACAGGATTTTCGCCGTCTCGTGGTCCGATCTGACCTGGTTTATTTTGACCTGAAATTGATCGACCGCACGGCACATCAACACTACACGGGTTGTGATAATGCGCTGATCTTGCGGAACCTGCATCTGCTCAGTGAGATGCGCAAACCATTCGTGGTGAGGGTGCCATTAGTGCCGGGTGTTACGGATACAGACCAGAACCTGAAGGCAATCGCTCAGACATTGCGCGGCTTCTCCAGCTTGCTACGGGTGGAGCTGCTGCCCTATAATAAAGCGGCTGGCTCGAAATATGAGTACGCCGGGATGGAATTCAAGCCGGATTATGACGAATCACAGGAGCTCAACCTCAACACCGGGCTCTTTGAGCAAGCCGGTATCAAGGTGACTGTGGCATGAATGAACGATTGATCAACATGAAGGATCGGTTGCGGGCTGGCGAGCACCGCTCGCTGAGGCAAGACGCTCCGATCGAGGTCCTCACCGAGTGCGAAACCAGGCAGCTATCCTGGACCAGGCGCGTGGCTTGCCTAGTCCGACGTCAGTGTGAGGCTGAGCGGGTCACGCTCGCACCGGACGAGCGGATTGTGTTTACACGCACTTTGCCCGGCATACCCCCCATTTATTCAGCGGAAGATTGGGCTAAATTGACCGCCGGTCGAACGATGCACGAATTAGGACCAATCAGCAATATTTGCGCAGATTGGAGCTTGCTGCTCTCACAGGGACTGCTTGGTCGCAAGCAGGTGGCCCTCGCCACGCGAGAACGCCTGGCGGATGAACCCAAAGCGGTTGAGTTTCTTGACTGCGCCATCGAAATGATGGATGCAGTCCTGGGATTGGCGGCCCGCTATGCAAAAAGAGCGCGTGAGACAGGGCGGGAGGAGATAGCTGATATTCTTGAACATGTTCCGGCTTACCCCGCGCGTACATTCCATGAAGCGCTGCAGTCGCTGAGGCTCTGCCAGGCGGTGGTCTGGCTCGGAGGAAATTATCATGTCGGCCTGGGTCGTTTCGACCAATATATGTGGCCGTTCCTGTACTCTGACCTTAAGTATGGTCGACTGACAATCGAGCAGGCTGAAGAACTGCTGGCTGAGTTCTTCATCTCGCTCAATAAGGATAGTGACCTGTACCCCGGCGTGCAGCAGGGTGACAACGGGCAAACGCTCACCCTGGGTGGTGTAACCCCCGATGGGGATCCCGTCGTGAATGATCTCACCCGCATGGTCCTGCGGGTCTCGCGCGACCTGGCGATGATCGACCCGAAGATCAACCTGCGCATATCGGCTCAAACTGACCTGGAGTTGCTGAGCCTGGCGACCGAGCTGACCCGCATCGGGTTGGGTTTCCCCCAGTATAGTAATGACGACGTAGTTATTCCGGCGCTCGTTTCCCACGGGTACTCCCTGGAAGATGCCCGTGATTACGTGGTGGCTGCCTGCTGGGAGTTTATCATCCCCGGGCGCGGGATGGAGATCGTCAATATCGGAGCAGTGTCATTCCCAGCCGCAGTCGATCACGCTATCCGCACGGGTCTCGACGTCCAGGATGATTTTGAGGGTATCATGAACAGGACGACTGAGAACATCGAGGCACAAGTTCATCAGCTCGCTGAAGCCTATTCCAGGATACTGCTGCCACCTGCTCCGTATTACTCGGTATTCATGCAAGGCTGCCTTGAACAAGGCCGGGATCTATCTGAGGGGCTGAAATACAACAATTTTGGAATTCACGGTGCGTGTTCGTCCAATGCTGCAGACGCCCTGGCAGCAGTGAAGCAGTTCATCTTTGAGGAAAGGTGTTTAACCTCAGACGACCTGCTTGCCGCCCTCGAACGAAATTTCCTCGGTTATGAACCATTGCAGAACAAGCTTATCGACGAAGGCCCAAAAGTCGGTAACAACGATGCAACTGCAGACACACTGATGGTAAGGCTGTTTGACTACCTGGCTGATGCCTGTGAAAGGTATGGGCGCACGCCTCGAGGCGGCATCTTGCGCCCAGGTACGGGTTCCGCCATGTACTATATTTGGCTGGCAACCGGACATTCAGGGATGCGCGAACCCATTGTGGGAGCTACTGCGGATGGACGCAAGCGCGGTGAACCTTTCAGCGCCAACCTTTCACCTTCACTGGGCGTGCGCGTGCGCGGACCGATCAGTTTATTGCAATTATATGCGAAGGTCGATTACAGTCGTATTTGCAACGGTGGACCGATTACGATGGAACTCTCTGATTCAGTTTTCCGGAATGCTGAATCAATCCGCAAAACCGCCATGCTTGTTCGTATTTTTGCTCAATTGGGCTGCCAACAGCTGCAACTTAACAGCTTGAACCTCGCAACATTATTAGATGCCAAAGCACATCCGGAAAATCATAAGAATTTAATTGTCAGGGTATGGGGCTGGAGCGGATATTTCTGTGAGCTTGCTCCAGAGTACCAGGATCAAATCATCGCCAGGCATTACTATGAATAAGGCAGCACCGGGAAAGAACTGATCACAGGATGTCTTTACAAGGAGTCTTCTATGATTGATCTCAATGAATTCGAAGTGTGGTTTGTTACCGGGAGCCAGCATTTGTATGGTGAAGCAACCCTTAACATAGTTGCGCAACATTCAAACGCTATGGCACAGCAGATGACGCAATCGGGCAAATTACCGGTGAAGGTCATTTTCAAGCCGGTTGTGACGACCTCGGATGCGATCACCGAGCTCTGCCGGGAAGCGAATAATGCACCTACCTGCATTGGACTGATCACCTGGATGCACACTTTTTCTCCAGCAAAAATGTGGATTGCGGGTTTACGCAGCTTACAAAAGCCGTTTGTTCATTTGCACACCCAATACAATCGGGAGCTGCCATGGTCGAGCATCGATATGGATTTTATGAACCTCAACCAGTCGGCACATGGAGACCGGGAATTTGGATTCATTGGCAGCCGGATGCGTTTGAACCGCAAGGTGATTGTAGGTTTTTGGCAGGATGATGACGTGCTTGTCAGCCTTGCAACCTGGATGCGCGCCGCCAGCGCATGGCATGATGCCCAGGGTGCCCGAATTGCCCGCTTCGGTGATAATATGCGCGAAGTTGCCGTCACTGAAGGTGATAAGGTCGAGGCCCAGATCCGATTGGGGTATTCAGTGAATGGGTACGGTGTTGGCGACCTGGTCAAGTTCGTCAGCTCTGTCACGGACGCAGAAATCGATCACCAGGTGAGTGAATATGATGATCGCTATGTAGTTGCCGAATCATTGCGCCCTGGTGGCAGTCAGCGTCATTCACTGCGTGACGCTGCCCGCATTGAATTGGGACTGCGGGCATTTCTTGAAGATGGCCATTGTAAAGCCTTCACGACCACTTTCGAGGATTTGTATGGTTTGAAACAGCTGCCCGGTCTGGCAGTGCAACGATTAATGGCTGATGGTTACGGATTTGGAGCAGAAGGTGACTGGAAAACGGCTGCCCTGGTCAGGGCAATGAAGGTGATGGGGACAGGTCTGACCGGTGGCACCTCATTCATGGAAGATTATACCTATGACTTCGATAAAAAATATCCCAAGGTATTAGGCGCCCATATGCTTGAGGTGTGCGAATCAATCGCGGAAAAGAAACCCTCTCTGGAAATTCACCCGCTCTCGATCGGCGGTAAGGCTGACCCAGTCCGGTTGGTATTTAATGTAGCTGATGGTCCAGCAGTTAATGCAACCCTGATCGATTTGGGTAATCGATTCCGGATGATCGTTAACGAAGTGGATGTGGTTAAGCCGGAGGTACCGCTCTCGAAGCTCCCGGTTGCCAGTGCGGTATGGATCCCGCGCCCAAATCTCAAGGTGGCTGCGGGAGGCTGGATCCTGGCAGGCGGCGCTCACCATACCGGCTTCAGCCAGTCCGTCACCAGGCAGCATCTCGAAGATTTCGCTGAGATGGCGGGCTTGGAATTCCTGGTGATTGACCACGATACAAAACTGGCGGAATTCAAGAGAGAATTGCGCTGGAATGAAATGTATTATCACCTGGCTGGAGGTTTCTAGCCGGAGGAAATGGAAGCTGCCATGAGTAAGAACGATTGGTCGGGAATGGATTTGTCTTATGAAATCCCTTCGCCTGCATAGTCCTGGTGATTTACGCCTGCATGAAGAGCCTGTCCCGGTTCCCGGGGAAGGGGAAGCGCTATTGAAGGTCACCGCCGTAGGTATTTGCGGCTCAGACCTCCACTGGTTGAACGAAGCCGGGATTGGGGACGATCGCCTGGTAAAACCACTGGTGCTCGGGCATGAGTTCACAGCCCTGACGGAAGAAGGTGCGCGGGTGGCGGTTGATCCAGCCATCCCATGTGGAGTGTGCGAATATTGCAAACGGGGTGACCCAAATCTTTGTGAATCTATCGTTTTTGCCGGTCACGGCAACCAGGATGGTGCTTTACGCCAACAAATGGCCTGGCCAAAGCGCTGCCTGGTTCCAATTCCTGATCAAATATCGAACGAAGAGGGGGCACTGCTGGAACCCCTGGGAGTTGCCATCCATGCGGTGGACCTGGCACACTTAAGGCTCGGCATGTCGGTGGGAGTATTTGGATGCGGTCCAATCGGTCTGCTCATTCTCCAGCTGGCGAAGCTGGCCGGTGCGGACAGAGTGCTGGCGACAGACGTCCTGCCTCATCGCCTGGAGATAGCACGTAGCTTTGGGGCGGATGAAACCCACCTGGTTGCACCCACCAGCTTGGATAAGGACGTGGCGAGGCTTGAAAAGCAAGGATTGGATGTCGTTTTCGAGGCGGCTGGGGAAAACGCCGCGGTTGAAATGGCAGTTGCTGCCGCCCGTCCGGGTGGCGAGGTGATCCTGGTGGGCATCCCAGTCGAAGACCGGACATCTTTCACAGCCTCGGTAGCGCGGCGTAAGGGTTTGACGCTCAAACTTGTGCGCCGGATGAAACTTACCTACCCACGCGCCATCCAATTGGTTGTGAGTGGGAAAGTGGATGTTCATTCGCTGGTCACACACACGTTCACCCTCGAGCACGCGGCTGAGGCTTTTGCTGTCGCCGCACGGCGAGATGGTCTGAAAGTAGTTATCACTTTCTAAGTGGAGGCTCGTATGACTAAATATACCATCGGTGTCGACTTTGGCACTGAATCGGGGCGGGCGGTGCTGGTGGATGTGGCTGACGGCAGGGAGGTCGCCACTGCCGTTTATCCCTACTCGCACGGAGTAATCGATGAGATACTGCCCATCCCAGGTGAGCATATCCCCCTCCTACCCGACTGGGCCCTGCAGGATCCCCAGGATTACATTCGAACCTTCCAGAACACGATCCCTTCAGTCCTCGTGCAATCCAATGTAAAACCGGAAGACGTGATTGGCATCGGGATCGACTTCACTGCCTGCACCATGCTGCCTGTGAAGCAGGATGGCACACCGTTGTGCAACCTACCAGAGTTCCGTAATCAGCCCCATGCCTGGGTCAAATTGTGGAAACACCATGCTGCCCAGCCCGATGCGGACAAGATCAACGCGACAGCCCGCAGGATGGATCAAAAATGGCTCGATCGCTACGGGGGTAAAATTTCATCCGAATGGTTCTTCTCGAAAGTACTGCAAATTCTGGATGAAGCCCCTGAAGTTTACGCAGCTGCAGATCGGCTGCTCGAAGCGACTGATTGGGTCGTCTGGCAGCTGACCGGAGTGGAAACGCGTAATTCATGCACTGCGGGTTATAAAGCCATTTGGTCCAAGCGCGAGGGGTTCCCGGTAAATGAATATTTCAGAGCTCTTGACCCGCGCCTCGAGCATGTGGTGGATGAGAAAATGAGCCGCCTCATCCGGCCCATTGGGGATCGGGCAGGTGGATTAACCGAACAGGCTGCCAGGTGGACGGGTCTGAGGCCTGGTACTGCAGTAGCAATCGCAAATGTGGATGCTCACGTGGCTGTCCCGGCTGCAACTGTTACCGAACCCGGGAGGATGGTGATGATCATGGGCACCAGTATCTGCCACATGGTGCTGGGCGATGAGGAACACGTCGTACCAGGCATATGCGGCTACGTGGAAGATGGGATCGTTCCGGGCTTATTCGGCTACGAAGCCGGGCAGTCTTGCGTCGGCGATCATTTTGCCTGGTTTGTGGAAAATTGTGTCCCATCATCTTATGAGGTTGAAGCTCGGAACCGCAAGATCGACATTCACCAATTACTGGAGGAAAAGGCGGCTAAACTGAAGCCGGGTGAATCCGGCTTATTAGCGCTTGACTGGTGGAACGGCAACCGCAGTGTCTTGGTGGATGTGGACTTAACCGGTATGCTGCTCGGAGCTACGCTGGCGACCAGGCCTGAGGAGATCTACCGCGCCTTGATCGAAGCAACTGCTTTCGGCACGCGTGTCATTGTGGACAGCTTTCAAAAGAATGGTGTGCCGATCCTTGAGCTGGTGGCATGCGGCGGTCTTCCAGAGAAGAACAAATTGTTGATGCAAATCTACGCCGATGTGACTGGTCGCGAGATCAGAGTTACCGCCTCGAAGCAGACGCCCGCACTCGGGTCAGCCATGTTTGGCGCGGTAGCCGCAGGAAAATCAGCGGGTGGTTACGATTCCATCTATGCAGCTGCTCAAACCATGGCGCATCTCAAAGTCGATACCTTCAAACCCATCCCGGAGAACCAGACGGTTTACGAGCAACTCTTTGCGGAATACGTGCGCCTGCATGATTATTTCGGACGCGGTGAGAACAACGTGATGAAAACTCTCAAGCAAATCAAAGCCGAGGTGAAGCATGTTGCTTAATCAGCTGCGCAATGAAATCTATCACCTGCACGCCGAGCTGCCTCGCAATCATCTGGTGGCCTGGACCTCTGGTAACGTCAGCGGGCGCGATCCCGATACTGGTTTCGTGGTGATCAAACCGAGCGGTATCCGCTATGAAGAATTGACCCCTGAGAGCATGTGTGTGGTGGACACCGAGGGTAAGCTGATCGAAGGGAAGAACAAGCCTTCATCCGACACCTTCGCCCATGTGTTCGTTTATCGCCACCGCCCGGATGTGAATGGTATTGTGCATACCCATTCAACCTTTGCCACTGCCTGGGCAGCAGCTGGAAGACCGATCCCAGCCGTGCTGACCGCCATCTGCGATGAGTTTGGCGGTCCAATCCCGGTTGGGGCATATGCCCGGATAGGAACTGACGAAATCGGTCAGGAGATCCTGCGTTCGATCGGTTCCAGTCCGGCCATTTTGATGAAAAATCATGGCGTGTTCACACTTGGCAAGACGCCAGAGGCGGCGGTTAAGGCGGCTGTGATGGTCGAGGATGTAGCCCGGACGGTTTTTTACGCGCTGCAACTGGGCCAGCTGGATGAGATTCCCGCGGAGGAAGTTGCCCGTGCCCACCGGCGTTACCTCGAAGAATACGGTCAGTAAGCGCGCTCTATTGTGATGGCGAACAGGCTTGAATGTACTCGCGCAGCACCCGGAAAATACTTTCTGCTAATATCCCCTGCACCGAATTTTCCAATATGCGCTCCCGTATCAGGTTGTAGTGCTGAGGAAAATACTGGCTCACTAATGTAAGCGGTAAAGGTTTCTCACCCAAATTTTTTAATAGTAATGTAAGCGCTGATTGGACATCTGGTTTTGCCCAGTAATAGCGCACCCGGTCGCTCAGGCTGTATTTACGGGCAAATTCCATTTCCCGGTCTGTGCCGTGGTAGTGATTCACCCAATATGCCGGCTCACGCAGCATGGTTTCGTCCAGCCTCTCGATCAGGCGGGAGCTTTGTTCAAGAGGCAGCAGCTCATTTTCGATCCTTGCCAGGGCGAAAACTGCCTGGCGGAAGGCAAAGGTCAATGCCGGGCCGACTTTCAAGATGGCAAAGTGGTCGCGGACCAGGTTCCGCAGGCTATCACGTGTCTGATAATCGGTGGAATGCGCTTCGTAAACAAATGGAGTTGTTTCGACAAAGCGTGCCAGATCGCCCGCTTCTTCAGGATTGAAATCTTGTATAGTTTCACTCCCAAATTCGACTCCCGGTTGGACAACCAGGGCAATGACACGCTCCCAGGCGGACTCCAATCCCTGGCGTAAAAACTCTGCATGCGTCACTTCTAGCATGCGCTTGACGTCCTCCGCTTTCGTCACGTGGATACCATCTCCGTGGATCGCGGCTCCTCCGGGAACGGGAACCTCGGATCCGATCACATAGCGCAGTTCGAGTTCTGTCCCATGATCTGAAGCCGCGTTTTCGGCGGCTTGCACCAATTGAGCGGCGCGGCGGGCGGTTAATTCAACCTCCAGCGGACCGGCGGGGTCATCATCGCCCAATTTCATACTGGCATCCAGGTGAATCTTTTTATAACCAGCCTGCACATATGCCCTGACCAGCTGCTCGGATTTTTGCATGGCGCTTACAGCTGGCTCGCTCTGCCAGACGTACGGCCCCAGGTGATCGCCACCCAGGATCAGCTGTTCAAGGGGAAAATTATTCTCAGCAGCCAGGCTATGGACATAGGTGACGAAAGCATGCGGGGTCATGCCGGTATAACCGCCATACTGGTTGACCTGGTTGCAGGTGGACTCGATCAGCAGCGTGCCGTCCACCTGCATAGCCGCTTTCAATACCCAGGGATGGGCGGAGCAAATCGAAGCAATGCCACGGCCTTCTCCCCGCTTCTGGGCGCGCACAATCTCATCCAACGGATTAAACATACTTCAACGCCTCTGCCAGGGTGGGTTGGGCGGTTGTTCCCCCTGCAGCCTGGGTCGAGAGCGACCCGCAGGCCACTGCTAATAAAAGGGATTTTTCCAGGCTCCAGGCGTTCAACCAGCCATAGAGAAAGCCAGCATCGAAGCTATCTCCCGCGCCGACGGTATCCACGACCTTTACCGGCAATGCCGGGGCGCGGGTGGCGTTTACCCCCTGGCAGGCTAATGCACCGCCTATCCCGCACTTAACGGCCACCACCTGGCTCTTGTGACTCAATATTTGCAGCGCTGCTTCGGGTGTAGAGGCACCGCTCAAGGCTAAAGCCTCGTTTTCGTTGGGGAGAAATACATCCGTCAGCTGTAGGATAGCCTCAAAACCTCGCCATTCGCCGGATGGGTCCCAGTTGGTATCCAGGGAGGTCGTCAGTCCAATGGACCGGGCGCGAGCGAACAGGCGGGGGAGACCGGATTGGAGGGCAGTCTGTAGGAAGTAACTGGAAATGTGCAGGTGACGTGCCTGGCGGAGCAAGTCGTCGGTCACTTCTTCCGCTGTTAAAGAGGCGATCAAGCCGGAGTGCGTCAGGATTGCTCGGTCTTCGCCCCTGTTCAGGATGACACTCAGGCCGGTGTGCCCACCGGAGCGGACGATTACGTTCGATATATTCACACCACGGGTTCGCATCTCATCCAGCATGAACCTGCCGAAACCATCATCACCGCACACACCGATAAAAGCTACTTTCAGTCCCAACCGGGCAGCTCCACAGGCGAAGATGGCGGATGAGGATCCAACGGTCAACGCGGCAGAATCGACCAGTTTTTCCACCTGGCCGAATTCAGGGGTAACATTCCCGGAGAGGATCAGGTCGGGATTGATCTCACCAGCCACGAGGATATCAAACATAGAGATCCATCTCACAGATCAAGTTTCAGATTCTCCTTCATTTGTACATCGACCAATTCTTGCAAGACAGATTAGCCAGACCTCTGAAGCATCCTTATCTATATGACTTACGGACAAGTGATCCGAAAAGCGGTAAGAATCCGGTTCTTCTGGATGAAGTTAATGTTGTGTTGGACGCCCCACGCACAGGCGGCCTTAAAATCCACCTCCATGTCGGTATACTCAGCGGCAAAGACGGGTTTCCCCGCTTTGATGAAGGGCAGCATCTTATCAACCCAGCTGTAGTAAAAGGCATCTTCAGTGATGGCAAAATCGAAGGACGAGAGCGAATCGGCTACCATATCAGGGGCATTCTTGAGACCGATCGCCAGACCGCGGGCATGGGCTTCATCTACCAGCCAACGCGCATATGTCAGCTGGTCTTTATAGGTCAATGGGAAACCAGTGCGGTTATCATGGATCTCAATATTGTCAGGTTCGACGCCATCGAAACCTTTGGCTTTACACAGGTCCAGGCGAGCTCCCATGATCGGAGCCAACAAGTCAATCCGCCGGATATCCAACCAGCGCTCGCCCGGCCAGCCCTCGTATTCATTGCCGAGCACTTCAGATGGAAATTGATCCGCATCCGGGCGTTTATCCTCCCACGAACCGACCGAGATGTAACAAATGACTTTTACACCGCGGTCATGGAGTTTGTTGATATCAGACTGGTCGACATACAGGTCGATGTCGTAGACGTCTGCTTCGAGTGAAGTATCCAGATCTTCATCGAGTTGCCATTGCCAGGTTAGGCCAGGAGTGGGGTGCCACCAGTCTGTCGCGGGATTTGGGGAGGGGGTTTCGTCCATAATCAGTGACTCCTTGGATAGCTCGTCATCTGCCAGGGGGTTCATTCTACAGGAGGCCAGGGTTAGGATGAGAATAATTGCCAGGATATGGTATTTCATGACGACACCTGCATTGTAAACCAGAACACCAGACCGCAGGTTGATTGCCCGGGAGAATCGCACTTCGGTTTGGCCCTGCAGTTAGAATTGCCCATAACCAGCAGTCAGACTGGCTAAGGAGCTGGGGTAACATAGAGCCACTCACTGGGATCTTTTTCGGGTTCAAAGCCCGGGTTGATGCGCAGGCGGCCAAGCGAGCGGTCAGTCACGTAGGGGATGTAGCCGCGGCTGTGAGCGCGGAAATAGGCATCAGAAATCTGTTCGGGGCGGGCGGTGTAGTCGATGGTCAGGACGAGCTTGCCGGCTGCCGCCCACTGGTCGAGGATGACCTCGCGCTCGGCAGTCCAGTCCGCCGGACTGGGTTCGTGGTCGCGTGGGTAGCCGTAGTACAGGTCTTCTACGCCAATGCCGGTCATCGCATCCAGGAATTCAGGGAACTGCACTCCTAACTCCTCAGCGTTCTGAGGGAAGACCCCGAAACCGGGGTGCCGCTGGCGCGCATATTCGGTGAAGTCCAATACAAAATCCACCATCTCCTGGGCGGCGGTCGAACGTCCCTGGTCCTGGTAGTACCAGTAGGCATCCACCCGGTCCAGGTAAACACCGTCGAAGCCGAGCGCCAGGATCTGGTCGAGGTATGAGTCGGGCGTCCCGTAGATAATCTGCTGCCAGCCGGGGTCCCAATAGCGCACCCAATGGTCACCTGCCCAGACCCCATCGGGGACGTCCAGCCAGGACGGTGGATTCGTCTCCCAATCGGGATTCCAGTACCAGCGGTAGGTCTCTGATTGACCGATACTCATATAGCACAGGATGATCTTGGGTCCGCCGGGGCTGTTTTTTAGGGCAGGGATGACCTCTGGTGAGCTGCCGGCGGTAGCCAGGGTGACCACAGCCAGGTCGAAGGCCGTCTCGCCGATCCGATCTGGGTCAGCCCGCTGGAGCTGGTATAGGAAATTATCCACCGTCCGCCAGTCTGGTCCTTTTGGCCTGGCAGCACAACCGGTGGACAGGGATGCGACCAGCAGGACGAGAAGGTACGCGCGCTTGAGCATCTTATACCTTGAAGTACTTAAACTGGGGTAAATAATCCTTGTGCTGGGCGAAGAGCTCGTTAACCATCTGCCTGATCTCAGCTAGCGAAAGCACAGAGGCAGTCAGCGGGTCGTGGGCAATGGCGCGATAGATGGCAACCGGGTCGCCGGTCAGGGCGCCTTGAATAGCCAGCTCTTCAATGCCGGAGCTGAGCTGGGTGAGCAGTGCGCACTCGGGTGGCAGGGCACCCACGTGGATGGGATGAAACCCAGCCCGGTCGACCACCACCGGCACTTCGACACACGCGCCGCGTGGCAAGTTGCTAACCAAATCGGTATTGGGTACATTGCCATTGAACTTGAACATCTCGCCGCCTTTCAAGGCGTTAATGATGAACGCGGCATATTCCTGGCCGCGCTGAAGATCGTCTGCGGTCAGCGTACTGGCCAGGCGGACTTTCACCTGTTCCTTCCAGGTGGCTTCATTATTCTGGTATTCTTTAAGGATGTAAGCGTATTCGCCGGGGTTCCAGCCTGTGCCATGCGTGCAATACTTCTCGATCAAGTCAGGACGCTTACGGAACCACCAGTTGTACTCCGAGTTGTGCCCGCTTGACTCGGTGACGTAATAGCCGAGTGCCAGGTACATCTCGTTGCGGACGACCTCATGGTTGTAGATTTGAGGATTTTCGGTGACCGCTTTATGGATCAACGGGTAGGCGTCGGCGCCATTCCAACGAAAGTCGAGATACCAGGCCTGGTGGTTGATCCCGGCGCAGGTATAAGTGACCTCATCGAAGGGAGCCCCAATCCAGTAGGAAAGCATCAAGGCTGTGCCTTGCACCGAGTGGCATAACCCGGTGACCGGGATAACAGTCTGGCGCTGGAGGGCGGCGCAAAGCATAGCCATCGGGTTGGTATAGTTAAGCAGAACTGCCCCGGGACAGTATTTTTCCATATCCCGGACGATATCCTGCATGGGCGGTAGTGTGCGCAGGAAGCGGAAGATACCGCTCGGGCCGCGCGTGTCGCCAACACAGGTATCCACCCCGTATTTCTTGGGAATTTCGATGTCGTGCCTCCAGACCTCGGTGCTGCCTGAGAGAATCGTAGTCAGCACCACATCGGCATCCTTAAGCGCCTCCGCCCGGTCAAGTGTGGCGATGACCCTGGCGGGGTATTTGCCTGCGGTAATGATCTTGGATACTGCAGTTTTGGCGAACTCCAACCGTTCGGGATTGATGTCCATCAAAGCCAGAGTGGCATCCTGCAGCAAGGGAAAGGTCAGGATGTCGCGCACGAGGTCCTCAGTAAATCCGAGGCTGCCTGCGCCGATGAAAGTAATTTTAGTCATTGATACTCCTATGATGTCAGTGGATGTGGGTAGAACAAACCTAGCCCTTCATGCCGCTCATGGTGAACCCCTGGACGATCCAGCGCTGGAAAAACATGAACACGATCAGGATCGGCATGATAATCAGGACTGTAGCTGCCATGACCAGTGCTCCCTGTCCTGTGTGAGTCGAATTGAACCAGGTGAGAATAATTGGCAGAGTACGAACATTAATCTTTTGCAGGACGATCATTGGCCACAGGTAGGCGTTCCAACTGGCCATAAAGCCCAGGATGCCCAGGGTAGCCAGGGGCGCACTCAATTGGGGCAAGACAATACGCCAATAGATCTGCCACTCGGATGCGCCATCGATGCGACCGGCGTCGAGCAGCTCGCTGGGCAATGTCTCACAGAACTGCCGCATCATGAAGATGCCGAAGGCGTCCACGATGCTGAAGATGACCAATCCCCAAAGCGAGTTGATCAGGTGTAACTTTGACAGGATCAGATAACTGGGGATCATCGTTATTTGCGTCGGGATCATCATCATGGTGAGGAACCAACCGAACAGCAGTTTCTTGCCGGGGAACTCGAATTTGGCGAACATGTAACCGACCAGGGAACTGGTAAACAGGGTAGACACCACGTTAAAAAATGACACGAAAGTGCTGTTGAAATAGAAGCGCAGCAATGGAAGTTTCGGGTCATTAAATATGGCGAGGTAATTCTCCAGGGTGAACTTATCCGGCCAGAAGGTAGGAGGAACGCGTAAATTCTCCAGGTTTGTTTTAAAAGAACTCAGGATCATCATAATGAATGGCAACAGGGTGAGCGAGAGTCCCAGTGTCAGCACGAAGTAGATCAGGAATCGGTTGAGATTCTTTGCCGAGATGATCTGCGTGCGCGTACGGGTGGTGGTTGCAGGTTGTGCGGTTGTAGCCATATCAATACTCCCAATTCGTGCGCAGGACGCGCATTTGGAATATGGTTACACCCATCACGATCAGAAACAGTACGAAGGACTCAGCTGCTGCCCAGCCCATATTCTGGTAGCGGAAGGCACTTTTGTAAATATCGAGCATTAGCACCTGGGTCTGGTTGTTCGGGTCACCATTGGTCATCACCTGGATAATGTCAAAGATCTGGAAGGATGAGAGCATGGTCATTACGCAGACGAACAGCATGGTCGGTCGGATGAGCGGCAGGCTGATTTTTCGGAATGCCTGCCAGTGATTGGCGCCATCAATCAAAGCGGCCTCCCTGAGCTCCTGGGGGATACCTTGCAAGGCTGCAATGAAGATGACCATGTTATAGCCGTAATCTTGCCAGAGGTAGGCTAGAATGACAGCCCACATGGCGACAGAGACGTTGGCGACACCTGCACGTGGGTCTGAGAGCCATGCTACCGGCGTTCCACCAAAGAAACGGATGATGGCATTGATCCAGCCGGCCTGGGGATCGTACATGGACATCCAAATTAATGCCACGCCAACCGAGGAGGTGAGCACAGGCAGGAAGTAGATGGTGCGGTATAGGGCTTTGAAGCGCGTGCCAATCGATTCAAGCAGCCAGGCCAAGGGCAGGGTGATCGCCAGGTTCAATGGAAGAATAGCCACCGCGAAGATGAGCGTATTCCGCAGGCTGATACGGAAGAGACCCGCTTCCACCGAAGTACCCTTGATCATCTCGATGAAATGACCCAGGCCAATGAATGGGTTAGTGCCTCCCAGTCCAAGGATTGGGCCACCAAGACGCCCGGGGCTATAATCGAAGAACATTAATACGAAAGCCCAACCTAACACGAATAGTCCCAGTGATTCATACAACAATAATGGCAAGGTAACACTGGTCACAAAGCGCCGTTTGGATATGACCAGGCCGCCTTTGGATTTCCTCTTTTTGAACGCAGTCATGTTCATACGAAACCACCTAGGCAGACAGAATGGAATGATGAGCGGATAATTGCAGAGGGGCGTGGATAACACGCCCCTGTAAGACGTTACTTAAAAGTGGAATTGGCTTCGGTATCGATGGCTGCCAATGCCTGATCAACCGTTTCTACACCCTGCATGGCATTCAGGATGTGCGGGTAGATAATTTCGTACATCACCAGGTCGCGGTCGGGCATGTTACCCATGTACTGACCAAAAGGCAGGATACTGAGCGCTTTTGGCACCCAGGGCATGGCTGCAGCAATCTCGGCTGATTCTGCCACTGCTGGCATGGCCGGGATGGTACCGCTGGCGATATTCCACTGCGCGGCGTTTTTGGGGTCGGCGGTGACAAATTTTATGAAATCCCAGGCAATAGCCTGGTTTTTGCTGTTGGGTGAGACGGTTAAACCCCAGCCAGAATCAGCCACGAACACCGGCTCGCCCTGGGTGGATGGCAGGTAGATATAATCCCACTTGTCGGCGAAATCGGGGAAGTTAGCCTGACCCTCAGCGATTGCCCAGGCACCGATGTAGCCGATACCGACCTTGCCCTGGAAGAAGGCATCGATAACGAAGTTGGTACTATCGTTAAAAACGATCGGATCTACCACACCAGAATTGACTGCATCCAGCACCCACTGTAATTGGGCATGTGCCTCGGGGGTATTGAAGGTAAAGCCGGTTTGGTCGGCATTCCAGTAATCTCCACCGCGCTGCTTGATGCCTGCCAGAAAAGAAGCCCAGGTTGGGTCGGCAGCTGTGAAGTGGAAACCAGCGGTCGACATCATACCGGCGTCATCTTTTTGGACGAGCTTGAGCGCATCTGCGAGCACATCATCCATCGTCTTCCACTGGGGAGGGTAGGTCAGACCGGCAGCTTCGAACTTGGTCCGATTGACCAGCACGCCACCATATTCCATATTGAATTCCTGCGGCATGC
This sequence comes from uncultured Chloroflexia bacterium, assembly GCA_963809805.1. Taxonomy (GTDB): domain Bacteria; phylum Chloroflexota; class Anaerolineae; order Anaerolineales; family UBA4823; genus FEB-25. The sequence continues at coordinate 436,072 of CAWELB010000007.1, forward strand.
CGTAAAGGACGTCATTTACAATATAGCCACCGATTGGTGCCGCATAGAAGGTCTGTTTGGCCTGGTCGATGGTCATCACATCCGCAGGGACTGGCGCAAGGCGTTCGTAATATTGGGATGTCCAGGTACCGAACAGCTGCAGGATGTCGGCTTCCTCACCAGCAGGCATGGCGGTTTGTAAGGTCTGCAGGTAGAGCTCGTAATCAAAATTCTCGAGCTGGATGGTTACATTGGGATGTTCAGCCTGGTAGGCTGCAATGAGGGGCTCATAACCTGCGATGAAGGCGTTGTTGGTGTGCACCCACATACGCAAAGTCGCAGGCTCACTGCTTACTGGTGCCGTAGTAGCAGCAGGAGTCTCGCCACTTACTGGTACCGTTGTGGTTGGAGCCGTACCACCGCAAGCGGTCAACACAAAGATCAGTACCAACATCAGGGTTAAAATTTTATATTTCATTGTGATTCTCCTCTTTTTACATTTTTTCTTATTCCAGATCGGATTTGAGACCTATGCCGAATATTGATGGAATCAATTACCTATCTTCACCTCCTTGTAGTTTTACCACCGAATCGAGATTGTTCGGTAAATCGGGGTTTAGTCCTTTGGATAATGAGCGCTCAAAGGCAATCATTTGCCCGACGGGCAGGTAAAGTACATTGCGGATGGATTCGTCCAGGTCTGATCTAAATTGGACCGAGCCGGCTGCCTCTCCTATTTCAATGACTCTGCCGCCCAGGGCTTTCACATCTTCCAGCACAGCTGCTTCACGTTTCTCGTTCACTGAAGACTGGAGACCCACGACGATGGACGATTTTGTGATCATGCTTTTCGGTCCATGGCGGAATTCCAGGAAATGGAATGGCTCACTATGGCTGAGCGACATTTCTTTCATCTTCAGGCTGAGCTCAGCGGCCAGTCCGTAACATGGGCCTGAACCGAGCCAGTAAAAGCGGTCGATAGATGCATCCGTACCGACCTCGGCAGCAAGCGGTGCGGCCTGGTCAAGGACCCGGTAACCAGCTTCCGGCAGGCAGGACAGCGAAGCGAAAAGGTCAGTGCGGTCTGCCCACAGGCTCGCAAGGGCCACAGTAGCCAGGTAAAGGGTTGAGAAAGCGCGCGTCTGAGCTACCGACTGCTCCTGACCGGAAGGCAGGACGATGTTCAGGGCGCCCAGCCTGGCCAGCGGCATCTGGGGGTAACAGGAAAGGGTTAGCAAAACGCCGCGTTGGTCATGGATAAATGATTCGCATGCCTGTAGTGTCTCGGTAGTTTCGCCCGAGCGGGAGATGGCTACCAGCAGGCACTTCCTACCCGCATACGCGGAGCGAGGATAAAGCCAGAGCTCGGAGGCGGGGAAGGCACTGCTTGGAAAGCCGGTCATCTGCTGGGTGAGGGAAGCAGCTGCCAGGGCCAGGTAATAAGTAGAACCGCAGCCAGTGAAGATGACCTGATTCGCCTGATGCGGAGATATCGAACGGATTTCGGAGAGATTATCAGCCAGCACGGTTAAGGCAGCCTGCCAGGCATCCGGCTGGGAAAAAATCTCGTTACGGGTGTATACACCTTTTATGTTTATTGAAAGATCCTGGTTCATATTAATTATCCCTGGTTGAGTATTCGCTCAGCATTACGGGAATACACTTTCTCCAAAATTTCATTGGGAAGGTGCAGCCCATTCACGTACCAACGCCCTTGCTGTGGAATGGGACCCGTATTGTAGTTAAAGTATTCGTCTTCCGTCTCGAGAAATCGGTAGATGATTCGATACGCTTCAGGCTCCGGCCCCATATCCGAGCCGAACAGGATCCGGTCAGCATAGCGCAGGAAGAAACGCCGGGCGCTGTAAGGTTGGCGACCCAGCTCACCAATACGTGCCGAAATATCCACATAAAAGTTCGGACAACGGTCAAGCAAAGCCCCCACCCACTCCAGGTTCTCGGCATAGCAGCCCACGTGTGCGCCAATAAAGGTGGTCCCCGGGTGACGCGCTACCATGTTTGCCAGACCATCCATAATATGCAGAAAGGGTGGGTAAGGCGGGCTGGTGAAAGCCCAATCGGGATGTTCACCCAACTCCTCCCAACGTTCATTGGTCTCATCAATCGGATCGAAGAAGGCGACCGGGTCAGCGACGTGGATGATGACCGGTAAACCAAGCTCGCCAGCGGTTTGCCAGATACTTTCCAGACGCGGGTCATCCACATCCACCAGCTGTCCTTCTGGATCGCGTACCTGCAGCCCCAATCCTTTCCAAATCTTCAGCCCCTGGGCTCCGCGTTCTTTTTGTGCTCTTAGCCGAGCAGCAGCCCATTCAGGGAATGCATTACCCCGTGCCGGACCATTCTCTCCAATCTACCCCGCCGAACACCTGAAAACGTTCCGGTGCCGGCTGTTTGAAATGGTCCAGATGGGAATTGAGAATCTCTTCACCCCAGCCTCCGTCCAGATCCACATAGCTGGCAATACCTGCCTCATCCAGACGATCCAGCAGCTCCGACAAGGGCTTCTGATCCCATCCGCCGCCAAAAACTGCACTAAGATGATTATGGGCATCTATGGCGGGGACGCATGGTCGTTCCACGCGGGTCGCGCGGGTTACCAGTTTTGATTGAGGACGATAGTCTTTAAGCAACATGGTAAAAATCGCTTTGGTCCAGGAAAATCACGCAAGGATTACTTGCACACCACGATCGTGCACAGCGGTTAACATCTCAGGCGCTGTCTCCGAGCTGGTTACCAGGGTATGGATGCATCCATTGGGGCCAGGCGGGCGGTCGCCACCCGCCCGAACTTGGTGTGATCCACCACGACGATTACCTGGCGACCAGCTTTTAATATCGCCCGGTCGGTCATGGTTTCTGGAAGATAATCATTCGTCAGGCCTTGCTCCAGGTTGATGGCGCGCGTGCCAATGATGACCTGGTCCGCACGCACTTCAGCCAGAGCCTGCTCGGTTAGATGTCCAATGAACGAAAGCTCGCTATCCCGCAGCAGCCCACCCAGGCAGATCAAAGTGATATTCTCCAACCCTGCAAGGACATTCACTACGGGCAGCGAGTTTGTGATCACCGTCAGGTTTTGACGCGAACGCAAATTCCGTGCTACTTCCAGCACGGTCGTACCGGAACCGAGGAAAACGGTACCTCCATCCGAGACGAGGTCAGCCGCCCTTTGACCGATACGTATTTTTTCTTCGGCTTGCTCCCGTTGACGCAGCAACATAGGCATTTCGGCAGGTGCCTGGTTGAGGGCAATGCCGCCTCCATGCACACGCTGGATCTTTCCATCCAATGCCAGGGCTTCCAGGTCGCGACGGGCAGTTGCCTCACTGATGGAAAACTTCTCACAGATCTCAGCAATGCTGATGCGCTGCCGTCTGGATATCAGCTGTTGGATTTGGATCTGGCGATCAGTCCCGGAGACAAAATTTGCTTCCATAAAATCCCAATTTCCATAATCGCTCTTAATCAATCATAATCAATCAACATCAATCAGATATTAGCAAATTTATGCAGGGGTTTCAAGTGTCAAATGTCATAAATGCTCACAGGGAGCGTTCTAGCCGTTACAGGTGTAAAAAACGACCTGGATATTCACAGGTCGATTTTATTTCCCAGTGGCTAGAATCTTTAAAGCGAGAGCTACCCTTTCACTGCTCCGGTTAGCCCACGAATAAATTGCTTCTGCAGCAGGAGAAAGAAAATGATCATCGGTACAACGGTCATCACTACCCCAGCGGCAGTTCCGCGTGAATCACTTACGAAGGCCCCTTGCAAAGCCACCAATCCAACTTGCAGGGTTTTATTGGTCAAGGTGGGGAGCACCAGGGACGGCCAGAAGAAGTTATTCCACTGTTCGACGAAAGTGATAATGGCAACTGTGGCAAGCGAGGGGCGCACGACCGGCATAACGATATCCCACCAGATTCTCAATTCGCTGGCACCATCCATGCGCCCGGCATCCAGCAGGTCATCGGGAACACCCTTGAACGCCTGGCGAAGGAGAAAGATGTTGAACACGGTGGCGAGATATGGGAAAATCGCGGCCTGAATATGGTTGTAATAATGGAAAACCCTGACGGCCAAAATGTAGCTGGGAATGGCAGTCAGAGCGGGCGGTATGATGTAGGTGGCGAGGAGAAGATAGAAAATGGCATTCGAGCCGCGGAATTTCATCTTTGCTAGAGGATAAGCAGCCAGAGAGGTGAACAACGTATTTAAAACCACCACACCCGTTACCACAATAAAACTGTTCAGAAAGAACCGGCCGACCGGTAAGAGATTCCAGACTCTGATGTAGTTATCCAATGTCGGATGCTGCGGAAGGAGCTGGGGTGGAACGGAATAAACCACATCCGTCGGCCCCTTAAATGAAGTGAAAAAAACCCAGACAAAGGGAAAAACTGTCACGATGCCAACGCAGGAAAGAACGAAGTATAAAAGAATGGTCTTGAGCGAACGGCGGGCTACCAGTACGATATGATCTCTGTTTGCCTGGGTCTGCTTCATCACTCTGCCTCCGTACCGCGTTCGAGAAGACGAATGTTCATAATAGAAAAAATCAGGGTAATCAACAGGAGCACCATGGCGATCGCAGATGCTTTGCCAGCGTGGCTTAACCTGAAGGCTTGCTGCCAAAGGTAATACACCACGGTATAACCGCTCTGCAAAACGCCACCCGTTCCGTTAGTTAAGGTAAAGACTTCATTAAACACCTGCAACGCAGCCAGACTTGAGATAATGGTAACGAACGTAATCTGGGGGCGCAAGCCTGGGATAGTGATGTACCAATGCTTTTGCCAGGAATTACAACCATCGATCTGGGCGGCATCGTACAACTCTTCAGGGATATTTTGCATGCCAGCGAGAAAGATCATCATATAATATCCCAACCCCAGCCAAATGGTCATTAACATGCAAAATGGTAAGGTATACCTCGGTTCAGCCAGCCACTGAACAGGTTCCTTGAGGAAACCCAGCGAGAGCAGAAAGGCGTTAATAATTCCATTGGTGTCCAGCATTAATCGCCAGGCAATGCCCACTGCAATACTGCCGCTGATGACAGGTATAAAAAACAGAGCGCGATAGGCGTTAATCGCTGGGAGCTTACGATTGACAATGATTGCGAGAATGATGGAAAGGAAAATCAAGGTTGGTGTTACCAGCAGGTAAATGAATGAATGGCTCAAAGCTTTCCAAAAGGTGGTGTCATGGATCAGAGCAGCATAATTATCCAGGCCAATCCAGATCGGCGGATTCACAATGGTGTAATCCGTAAAGCTATAGTACACGACCGCAAAAATTGGGTAAAGGACAAAAATGGCGATTGCGAGCAATGCAGGCGTTAGAAAGAGGTAAGGCGTGAAGGAAAACTTTTTGGTCATTGAGGATATCGCCCTCCGACGGGGCTGTCTAAAAAGTCACAATATTGTGGAAAAAATCCTAAAACGTAGCGGCGTAGGGGTGGGATTTGAACAAAATACACTAGAAAAATTGGTACTCCACCCTACGCCCATATGGTGCGTCTTAGGTCAGAGCGCAGGGGTAATCAATCTTGATAATTTCGGAATTCCACCCCTGCGCATCTACTTTAGGGACAGCCCCGTGTTTGATTGTGAGGCGCTACTTGATCAGGTCGTTCGCCTCTGCAACGGCATCATCCAAAGCTTGTTGAACAGGTACATTGTTGAATAAGGCTTCCTGGATATGCTTGAGGACAACTGCATTGACATCGGCTTTCTTAGGAATGGTGGGGACGATGTCTGCCAGCTTGGAAATATAGTCCTTGGCAGCAAGCTTGGCGCTATCCTCGATGGCCAATGACGGGGCGGAGAAGAACGGGTCGTCATATGCTGAGGGTGAGGATGGGTAAACCGCTACCAGTTTGGAGAACTCGGTCATGCTCTTCGGGTTGGTGAAGAACTGAGCCAGAGCGATCGCCGCATTGGGATATTGGGTCTTTCCATTCACCGAAATTCCCATACCACCTTTGCCAGCGACGCCCGATTTTCCAACCGGTGCTGGCACAACCGCCAGATAGCCATATACACCCGGGTTATTGGCGCGTACATCACGGATCAGATTAGGACCGGTCTGATAGAAAGCAGCTCTTCCAGTTTCAAACAAGTTGAGGCCATCGCGATCCTGATCGGAAACGAGGATAGTCTTGTCTACAGTCCCGGCTTTAACCATATCCACATACATCTGCAACCAGGCAACGCCTTCCGCTGAATTGAAGGTGAATGTCTTGCCATCATCGCTGATGACCTTGACGTTGCCTTCATAAACCATCTGTGCCAGCAGGTCATTGACAGTCAGGCGGATGTCGCACAGGGTGTTCGTCTTCTCCTTGATGGTTGCGCAGAGTGCGGGGAGGCCGTCGATCGTCGTGGGGAAGTCAGCGATTTTTAGATCAGCTCCACCGGTATAACCAGTGATAGCTCCCGTATTGTCTATTTGCGGGGTGCCGATGTAGAGCTGGGTGTTGATGAGCTCAACAGCTACAAAGTTGTACCATGGGAATTGATAGTTCACGCCATCGACCAACTGCTCTTTCCACAGACCGGGGAAGTAAATATCCTTCACGTTCTGGGGCACTTTATCGTCGAGAGGCAGCAGTAAACCCTGGGTGGCATAGTCACTCACCCAACCTTCACCGACTGACAGGTTGATGACATCCGGAGCATTTCCAGCCGCAAAGGCAGCCTTTAAGTCATCCTGGAAGGTCGCTTGATGATCTTCCCATTTCACAGTCACACCGGGATAAGCTTCGTTGAAGCGAGCAATAGTGCTTTTGATGTAGTCATCGAAGGTTGGTGAAAGCCAGAATGTCCAGAAAGTGATGGTGGCACCAGGTTCAACATTCTGGATAACAGCTTCAGGGTTCGGACCGGGTGTGGGAGTTACAACCACCTCATTGACGACCGTCTGAATGATGGTTTGGGGTGTCTGGGGAACAGCCGTTTCCCGGATAATCTGGGCAGTCGGTGGAACGACATTGCCAGGTGCCTGGGTGGTGGCTGTTGCGCATCCTGAGACCAGGATGCTGACCAGCAGTAAAAAGATGAATAGTTTTGTACGCATGTCTTCCTTCTCCTTATCTGAATTCTCGGGTTATCTTTCTATATTAAAGGTTTGGTCACATATGGGTTTAGAATTCGTTCGAGTTTTACCAGAACCTCCTTTCGAATTATGGCTGTGACGATAGCTGTACGGGAACAATCCGTGAATAAGTTCATGGGATTTCTTATTTCTTCAGCCTAAGCGGGTCAGGCGATTGGCGACATCTTGAGCAAAATGCTGGATACATTCCTGTACAAAAGAGATGACATCATTCTCAGGAGAGAGGATCAAGGGAGTTAGATCCATTGCGTAAGCTAATCCGGTGGTCACATCCACTCCATGAGATTCAAAATAAGTGGCATTAGCGCGACGGCGTCCCATTGTTGCCAGGTCATAACGTTTACCCCCGCAAATCTGAGAATCGAAAACACCCAGGAGTGCGGCTTGTAAATTCTCGTGGGATGTCAGGTCGAAGGCGACTTTATCAGTATCTACCATCCAATCCAGGTCGCGCCAGACTTCGCATCCGAAAAGCTTTTGAGGTCGCTCCCGTTCTGGCAGGCTGCGCACGGCTGCAAGGACTTTTAGCGCCGTGGCCACGTGGGTGTCGTGTTTGTCGGCAAGGTTGTGGGTGAATATAAATAGGGGATGCGTGGCGATCAATATCTGAGCAAGGTCCTGGATAGGCTGCTTGTTTGATCCATCTTTGACGGCAGCACTGGGATAATCCAGCATCACCTGGGCCGCGTATTCACCGACGATCGCGGCTTTCTTTTGCTCCTTAAATCGCACCTGGCGCATGGCTTCATCAGAATAATCTTTATACAAATCATCCCGGGGTGAGCCACGCCCATCGGTCATGACGACGCCGGTAAACCACAGGTCTTTATTTTGGAAACACTGTAAGATCGGCGCGGCTGCCATGATTTCGATATCGTCCTGGTGAGCGCTGATCGCCAGATGGGTAGTGCGCTGCAGAGCTTCTTCAATAGGCAACCCATCGGGAACAAATATTTCGGCAGTTGAAGATTTAGGTGCATCTGACGCTCCAGAGATCAGGAGTAGGTGGTGTAACGATTCATGATAAGGATTTTGAATTCATTCATAGGTTGGTTTACTTTTTTAGGATCGGCAAGCTGGCAGCAGCAATCGGCTTGTCCGACCCGCCGGCTGCGTTCATCGGGGAGCTGGACCTGCAGGTGACCAGTCAGCTCGGGGAATTCGGCTTCTAAAACCTTGCGTGCCCCATCCAGGATTAGCGTTCCGCCGAGTCCGGAAGTGCACCGTCCCAAAATTAGTACGTGCTTTATAGGATAGAAGTCTGCATAATGCGCCAGGGCATAGCCCAGGTAAATTCCGATACTCTGCCAGATCTTGACCGCACCCTCGTCTCCATCTTCAAGTCTTTCCTGGACGAATATTAATTTCTCTGCATCGGTTATCTTAGGGGGAATTTGGATACCGGCATGTGGCGCCAGCCGGAAAACACATTGCTGTGACAAATACTGTGCACCGCAGCCGGTGTCGCCAGACCATTCGTCGACGGGTGCAGATGGATTGTAGTCAATAGGGGCAAAAGCCAGCTCGTTCAGCCAACCGCTGATGCTGCCATCCATATCGATATACCCGGCCGCCAGGCTGGAACCCATCGCAATGCCAAGAATGCCGTTATCTTCGAGAGACATCGATCCCGCCAGGGCAGTGACATCCCCATCGTTGATGACCTCTAAAGGGATATTCAATTCATCGCGGATGCGAAGGAAAAGATTACGGATCTCGTGGAAACGTTCGGGAGGAATGCCACGGAAGAGTGAGGCCACCATCGGCCGGTTGTCGATAAAAATCCCCGCCGAACTACCGCCAATCGCATCAACCCGTGGCAATTTCGAGGCGGCAGTTTTTAGAGCGGTGATGATTTCGCGGTAGTGATACTCAGGGTCAGCGTGACCGCCCGGCTCCCAGATCACTTCTTCACTGTAAACCACACGACCATCGATGACCGCACTGACTTTACGATCAGATGCGCCCAGGTCAAAACCTATCCGGCAGCCCTCTAAATGTCGTCCCAATGGTACCCCGGTATCATGGGCAGGGGGCACTTGCGACGGATCACAAGATTCCACACGAAATGGATGCTCATAGACCTGTTCGCTCATGAAGTGATAGTCAAATTCACGCTTTCCGCCCGCTGTGTAGCAGCTCTGGAGGTATTTACCGATGCTGTTCGGTCCGCCGACGTACACCTTCCTACCACCGCGCTGCCAAAGAAGGAATTTTAGTATTCGTTCGGCGTAGTAGAAATTTGCCTCTGCGCGTGGGTGGGTTTCGGGGAATATCCGGGTTTCAAAATGGGACAACTTCCCATCATCTCTTTCCAGACCAAACATCAACGGAACACTTGCGCTGGCAACCTCATTTGTGAAGAGGCGATTTGCCAGAACAGCCGGGAGAAACTGATCATCCAACGGGGGTATTAGCTGGGGTTTGACCAGGTGGAAGCTATCTGTCATGGAAGAGGCCCCTTGAGCAGGAATCTTCAAAGCTCCTCAACCGCGTGAGGGTTGAGATCTGAATAGCAACGAATAATTATTTACCAACATTGCGGAAGCTCCCAAAATTATGCTCTCCGTTCCTAACTGTCCAATCTCAATTTGCGTCTCTTGCACTAATCTGGGTAGCGATGTTTGGGAAATCGTGGTTTGAATTGCATCGAGCCACGGTTTTCCAAAGCGAGTCATGTCGCCCGTGAAGACAATGTTCTTGATATTAAGTGTGCCAACCAGGTTGGAAATAGCCATACCCATATAACGCCCGGTTTCCAGGACAAGCTGCCGAACGATGGGGTCTTGCTTGGTAAATGCCTGGTCGATCGTATCCAGGGTTATTTCCTGAGGCGATTGTGCTGATTGAATTCCGCTGGATTGGGAGATGAGAGCCTGGGTCTGTTTGACCAGCGCCTGGGCGCTGGCAACAGTCTCGAGGCAACCACGATTGCCGCAGCGGCAAAGCAGACCGCCTTCAGGTACCACAACGACGTGACCGATTTCTCCTGCACCCCCGCCATCACCTTGGAACAACTTACCATTGATAATAATGCCTGCACCGATGCCATGTCGGGCATTGATCACAATCAGGTTGCTTTCTGCTGAATGACCCTGTCCATAGGTATATTCACCCATTGCGGCTGCCTGGCTATCATTCAGGATATATACGGGTAGATGGTAGCGTTCTTCCATCAAATGTGCCAACGGTAAGTCTTTCCAATCTAAATTCACCGCATTGACTACGATTCCCTCAGAGATATTCACCAGACCTGGGGTACCAATCCCGATACCTACTAGAGGCAGATAGGAGGTTTCCATAAGCTGGTCCAGGATTTCGTAGACCAGCGCCAAGGCTTCATCACCGTTAGTGCTGTTGACGGGGAGAGTGACTGTTTTGCATATTTTGCCGCGCAGGTTCACAATTGCGCCTCGAAACTGGTTGTGGGCCAGGTCAAGACCTATGAGATACCGTGAGTCATCCACCAGACTCAGCAGTATAGGAGACTTACCCCCGATCGATGAGCCAATCCCAATTTCGCTGACCAGACCTTCATCGAGAAAATCTGCCACGATATCCGACACCGTGGTGCGGGTTAAGCTGGTGATGCGGGCAATCTCAGCCCGGCTGATGCTGCTGCGCTCGAAGATTGTTTTCAGCACCAGATTACGATTATGTTCTTTCGTATGTTGACGGGTCGCTTTTTGCATAAATATTCAGCTGGAAAGATGGATCACAGGGTTTGTTAGTCCAATGGACTTACAAAGTAAAGTATAGCAGGCATTTTACAAATGTCAATACCCTAATTTGACCTTCGGACAAAACATCGGACAATAATCATACGCAAATGTCACTGCGAGCCGCAAGTGATCTTCTTGCGGCGTGGCAATCTCCAAAAGACCAATATATTAATTTCCAAACTATTAAAAATGACCATTTTTGAGGGTTGTCCGAACTTTCGTCCAAACCGAAGCCTAATTTATCAGTTTTATCGGGATGGGGATTTAAATAAAACTATATTCGAGCTCGCCCACAGCCCCGGCAGAAGGCATGTTATCCACCGGGCTGGTCAATTATATGGGTCAATTGCAGTCTTATGTCTTTTCAGGCGTGCATCCAGCACATGACCTGGCGCCCATCTTTTTGTACCATGGGAGGTTCATTTTGGCAGGCGCTAAATTGCTGCGGGCAGCGATCGTAAAATCGACAGCGCGGCAGTGGATCAATGGGTTGGCTGACGCCCCCCTTGATGGTTGGCGGCTGGCGATGGATGGATGGATCAGGGATGGGTACAGCCGAAATGAGCGCCTGAGTGTACGGATGCAATGGGTTCGAAAGCATCGCTTCCGTTTCGCCTTGTTCCACGATCTTTCCCATATACATCACTGCGATTTCCTGACTGGTATAGCGGGCTACTGCCAGGTCGTGCGTAATATACAAATAACTCAACCCCATATCATTGGCTAAATTCGTCATCAAAGACATCACCCCCGTGCGGATGGAGACATCCAACATCGAGGTGGGTTCATCAGCCACGATAAAACGTGGTTCGACCACCAAAGCCCGTGCAATCGCCACGCGCTGGCGTTGACCACCCGATAGCTCATGGGGAAAACGGAATAAGAAGCTGCCCGCAGGCATCAGACCGACTTTTTCGAGCATGGTTACCACGCATTCCTCCCGCTCTTGAAGCGTGCCAATATTTTGAACCAATAGCGGTTCAGCCACTGTTTCGAAGATGGTCAGCCGGGGGTTGAGCGATTCGTAGGGGTCCTGAAAGATCATCTGCACCCGACGGCGAAAGCGCTTCAGGCTTTTGCCCTTTAATGTCACCAGGTCAACCAAATCTTCGCCATCTCGCAGGAGAATCCGCCCGGCGGTGGGTTTATACAGACGGGTGAGCAGTTTTCCGGTGGTTGTCTTTCCGCAGCCTGATTCGCCTACTAAAGCCAATGATTTACCTTGGGGAATGTCGAAACAAATATCATCTACGGCATGAATGAAGTTCCTGGCTGTACGCATAATCGAAGTGCTGACCGGAAAGTACATTTTCAGGCCTTCCACTTTAACCAAAGGGATTACGGCTGTGTTCATCTTCAGTCCTTCCAGGCTAACCAAAGGGATTGTGCTTGTGTTCATCGTTGTTTGCTCCCTTATACCGGATTCCAGCATGCAGCCCAGTGAGCATATTCAACCTGCTTGAAGGGTGGTTTTTCCTGGGAGCAGCGCTCAAGCGCATACGGACAGCGGGGATGGAATCGGCAGCCTGATGGCGGCATGAGCAGATCGGGTGGATCGCCGGGCAGTGCCATTAATTCTGTTTTCGGTCCCACAATGCTGGGAAAGGCCGAGAGCAGTGCTTTCGTATACCGATGGTGCGGAGAGCGGAAGATTGTGCATGTGTCAGCCTTTTCGACCATGCACCCGGCATACATCACTGCGATGAGATCAGCCACTTCAGCAATGACGGCGATATCATGGGAGATATAGATCATGCTCATGTGCATGGCTTGTTGGATGCGTGAGAGCTCGCGCAGTACCTGGTCTTGCACGATCACATCTAATGCAGTGGTTGGCTCGTCCGCGATGATCAAGGAGGGGTTGCAGGCCAGGGCCATGGCGATCACCGCACGTTGGCGCATGCCGCCACTGAACTCATGCGGATAACGGGATATCATCTTGGAATCGATCCCCACCAGCTCGAATAGCTTTTCCACACATTGACGTTTCTGTTCGATGGTCAGGTTTGACTGGTGGCGGTCCAATGCTTCAATGATCTGATCCCCCACCCGGTAGACCGGATCAAGGGCATTCATTGCAGCCTGGAAAACCATCGAGATACGCCCCCAGCGCACATCGCGCATTTCCTGATCACTCAGCTGAAGCAAATCCTGCCCATCCAGCAATAACTCTCCTTCCCGGATGACGGCATTGTCAGGGGAGAGCCTTAATAAAGCCATGGCAATGGTGGTCTTGCCACAACCCGATTCTCCGACCAATCCCATCGACTGGCCAGGCATTAAGTCAAAAGAAACGTCGTCCACTGCGGAGACATATCCCTTGCGGGTTTTATACTCCAGAGTGAGGTTACGGACCGATAATAACGGCTGTTCTACCATGGAATGACTCCTATGAATAACGGGCAGGTAGTTGCAGATCTATGATACCGAAAGAATTTTCATTCATGAATACACCTTGGTTCGGTTTGTACAGCAGTCTGACAATAAAACTGAATAGATCATAGCGTTCATCGCTGCCGTAAGCGGGGATTAACCACACCATCGAGCGCCCGTCCAATCAGGTAAAATGCCGTGCACAAGAGGGTGATGGATAACCCGCCGGGCAGGATCAGATACCAGTAATCAATTCCACGCAGCATGTATCCGGCAGACTGGGTTGTGTAGATCATGATGCCCCAACTCATGCGCACATTTAATAACCCAAAGAACGAAAGGGCAGCCTCAGCAAAGATTGCCCCGGTCACGGTGAACATCATGTTCAGGAAAGCCAACGGCATCAGGTTCGGCACGATATGATAGAACACCACGTGCCAGTCAGTTCCGCCTGCCACTTTGGCAGATTCAATATAAGGCTTGACTTTAATGGTTAACGCCTGTGCCTTGAATATGATCGTTGTTCCACCGAACCCCGTGAGGATGCCGATCACAATTGCCAGCACCCACAAATTCATCTTCACAAAAGCGCTTAAAACCACCAATAGCGCAATAAACGGCAGGATATTGATCAAGTCGGCCAGGCGCATAAAAAGCATGTCCAGCCAACCGCCAAAGTAAGCCGAAATAGCCCCGATTGAGGTTGCCAGTACCACGGTGATTATGGCTGCCATGAAACCTAAAACAAACTCGTTGCGAGTGCTGAACATCAATTGGCTGAGCACATCGCGCCCCATAGGGTCGGTACCCAATAAGTGGGTCCAGGAGGGTGGGGAAGGGTTATCAATCACCAGAGGATCATTTCCGATGAAAGGATCATAGACTTTATGATCCCAAACCGAGTTCATCAAGATGGGGTGCAGCGAGGCCAGTAAAGCATAAAAGATGATGATGCCTAAACCCAGCAAGCCGATCCTGTCCTCGGCAAATAATCTCCAGGTCTCCTTGAGACTTTTCCAAGATCGGCGCAAGCGACCGCGCCGTACGGATTCGATTGGATGTGCCTGAGCATTGGTGATGGCGGTCATCTTGCCTCCTAGGTGTAGCGAATACGTGGATCGATGAAAACGTAGGCAATATCTGCCACCAGGTGCGCCGTCAGAGACAGAATGCCAATAAATAGCCAGGTCCCCATGATCAATGGGATATCACTGCTTGTCGCCGCCTGCAGCAGCGTAAGCCCCATTCCCGGCCAGGAGAAGACAGTTTCAGTGATAATCCCTCCTGCCACAATAAACGGTAATCCAATGATGAAATTGGAAAAAACAGGAAGCATTGCGTTGCGAGCGGCATGTTTGTCGCGTACCACCGATTCTGCCAGGCCCTTCGCACGCGCAGCCATAATGTAATCTTCGCGTAGAGTTTCGAGCATGGTCGTGCGCGTGAGCAGCATCGTGCCTGAGAAATTCACCAGGGTGAGGGTCAGAACAGGCAGCACCAGGTGGCGCAGCATATCACCGGCCAGGTAGGCATACGGGTAGGCTACCCAGACGAGCAGTGCTAAAACCAGCACTGCAAAACTGGCTGCCGGGATGATCCGTCCGGCACGGTTGGGAGCAAACTGGCGGATCAGAATGCTCACCGCCAGCAGTGCCAGCGCTACCAGCAGGGCAGTCAGCAGCAAGCGGTTAAAAATCAGATTTGCGTTTATGCCCTTGGGCAACCCGCGCCAGACGACCGGATCTAGAAATTTGCCCAACGGGAACCATTTTAACTGGTAGCTAAATATCAAGACCATGATGAGGGCGAACCAGGGAGTAAAGATCGAATACATGACTGCCCCAAGCACAGTAATGCCGTATTCGGTTTTTGTCCCTCGCCGCCATGCCAGCAGTCGACCCAGGTAATAGCCTACGAAGAATGTGGTCAGGGCTGCAGTCAGGAACAAGAATATCGTGCGTGGGGCGCGTTCCCTGATAATATCAACGACCGGTTTCGATTCGCTGAACGAATCTCCCAGCTCACCATGCAGCATATTGCCAATCCAACTGATAAAACGCTCGGTGACCGGTCTATCCAAACCCAGGCGTATCCTCAATGCCTGACGTTGGGATTCGGTGAAGCGCGGGTTCATGTATTGCAGCGTTATGTCACCTGGCTGGGCATCCAGCAGGAGATAAGTAATAAATAGATAAATGAATAACGTGATAATGACTTGGATCGTGCGGCGCAGAATGTATTTCCACATAGGGCACTTCCATCAATGCTGGTGTCAAAAGGTCTTACCCAATCTTGGCCCACAGATCATGCAGGTTATTTTTCTGGCAAGCTATCCATCTGCATAATCTGTGGTTATTCTCAAGGTTCCATTATTTGGTCGGGATAGACAGGGTGGTTTCAGTGTTGTTCCAGTTCACCCTGTCTATCCTGATCATTATGACGTCTCTGGTTGGAACCAGACGTCTGGAAAATCTGGATTACTGCTGCGACGCTGGCATGACCAGATACCAGCCGCTATACAGACCCTGTAGACCGTCGAAGACCTGGGTATATGGATAGGTGATGCTGGTCGAGATCGCATCATAGATCGGGTTGGTAAACAAGGTGATATAGGGCAGCTCAGTTGCGATTGTCACCTGCATATCGTAGACGATCTGGCGGGATTTCTCCACGTCAGGTTCCGATTTGAAGGCGTCGCACTGTTCGTGAAGGGTTGGGCTGACATAAGAGATATTGTCGCTGCCATCCCCAATACCTGTAGCTCCGGCGAAGAAGTCACACAGATAGCTTGGGAATGGTACAAGACCCCAACCCAGCATGATGATATCGAAATCCCCGGAATTTTCGTTGGCGCGGATGGTGTTGAAGGGTGTGTAGTTCATGGTAACGGGGATACCCAGCGCCTTCAGCCACTGCTCGATGTGAACAGCCACAGTAGCACGCAGCGGGTCATAACCGGGACCGGGAGCCTGGAAACTCAGATCAGGGATAGGATTACCATCGGGTGAAATGATTCCCTTTCCGTAGTTGTACCCAGATTGACTGGCGGTGCCTTCAACGTAACTGGGCTCAACTTCCCAGGTGTAACCTGCATCCTTTAGGATGCGCACCGATTCGTTCAAACGCTGGGCTTCGGTCATATCCTTACAAAACACGGGTACATTGGGGTTAAACCAATTGGTGAGTCCTTCGGGCACCAGGGTGTACACCGGGGTAACCTCGTTTTGTAGTACGCTCTTTGCCAGGAACTTATGGTCGATCATGCAAGCAATTGCCTGCCGAAGTGCCACTCCCTGCTCGCCGGCGAAATATGGTTTCGCCTGGTTGAACTCAATGTAACGGAAACCATTTTGAGCATTTTTGATCAGGGTGACGTTTGGATCGCTTGCCAATTGCTCGCGCACACCTTTAGGTACACCGCTGGGGTTGAGCACCATATCCACTTCACCACTCTGCAAGGCGAGGTAAGCCGCGTCTGCCGAGTAAATCGGGAAGAGGAAGGTGTCATAGTATGGACCGAAGGTCAGACCAAGGGTTGTTGTGGAGGTGGCACCACCATAAAGCGAATAATCATAGCCCATGGCATCGTTGTATTCTCGATAGGACCCATCTGCATACTCTTCCTCGACGGTGCCCAACATGGCGTACTGATCATTGAAAACATCTTCGACATACGCACCAGGTTCCCATGCGCTGAATTTAATGCCGCCAAAGGTCGGTTCGCCCTCGGTTGTGATTGCTTCCAGCTCACCTTGGAGAGGTGTGATCAGGTCGTAGAAATCTGTCGCTGCCGGATCAAGT
This sequence comes from uncultured Chloroflexia bacterium, assembly GCA_963809805.1. Classification (GTDB taxonomy): domain Bacteria; phylum Chloroflexota; class Anaerolineae; order Anaerolineales; family UBA4823; genus FEB-25. The sequence goes on from CAWELB010000007.1 coordinate 453,090, forward strand.
GCTTCTGCTTGAGCCAGCAGATCTGCCACTTTTGGTTCCCAATAAGCCTGGTTTACAATGGGTCCAAGGAGAGCCCCATGCTGCCAGACGGGTAAACCTGGGACTACCGTGTAGTAATACTTCAGCGTCAGGTTATCCACGGCTTCCACCCGGTCGAGGACTTCTGGGTTGAAGTAACCAGACCAGTTTCCCGAAAGTGCAAAGGTTAGGGCTGTATTCGCGGTAAAAGCCACATCTTTGGCAGTCAGGGGAGAACCATCTGACCATTTCAAGCCATCTTTCAGCCTGGCGGTACCAACATAGAAATCGCCTTCCTGGACTATCGGATCGGGGAGACCATCGGCGAGTTGCGGAACCCAGTCCCAGCGCTGGTCGGAATAGGTATACATGACAGGATAAAAGGCTGAAGTGTAAACATAGTTCCAATAGCTCGAGCCAGTGATATCAAACAAATAGAAGGGGTTGAGGCCATCCAGATCGGCTAACGTAGCCTGGCGTATGACTTCAGACCGGTTGAATGGTGAAGCTTTTGCAGCCTCTGGCGGGTCAGCTTGAGGTGTGGGGGTAACCACAACTTCCACGACCTTCGTTTGTGGCGTCCCTTCCACCATCTGGGTCACAATTTCCTTGACGGTAACCGTCTCGATGATGGGTGTTGGGGAGGCGCAAGCCGCAAGGATGGAAACGGCAACTAACAGAACGGCGTAACTATAGATCTTTTTATGAGCCTTCATATTCTTCTTCCTCTTTGAATCTTGTCTGATTCCAGGTATCCGATACCTGGATTTGGTAAAAACGAACAGATGAATTGCAGGTTCAATTTGGTAGGGAAATATTCACCTCCCGGTTTTTATTAGGGCCAGTCGCCAGAGGCATGTCTGGCTCATGCCCTGGCGACTGTACGGAGGAGGAACATGTGAATATGCGATAGCCTTCGCACATAACACCCTTGGTGGGAAATACCTGCCAAATGTAAAAATCCTTGACTTCATGGGATGCCTGTGCATTATTGATCAATTGATGCGGCGTTCTATGAAACCGGTGATCTCAATAATTGCCAATGTAGAAGAGCGATAGGACCCCGCCGATGATCATGAAAGCCAACCCGACAAAACCTAGTAAGAATGAGGCTGGGATCAATTTGATCGCCATGAGGAAAGGAATGCCCAGCCCCGTCAGAAGTAGACCCACCGAAAGGATCGTCCGTGGGCGTGGGAGCAGGCGTTTGAACAATTCAGCGAATTTTCTGGTATATGATTTCGTCAGCGCAGGGAAATCTACTGCAGGTTTGTAAGTGATTGATCGAGTAGCCATACTTGCCTCCAAAACAGTTACACTTTATGTGCTCCAATGAACCCAGTTCAGGCAAACATTATCCCGTCGATGATTGTGGCGAAGATTGGCGGATACACTGTGTACGGTGGTAATTTTTGGAAATGGAATTGCGATTCGCCTCAGAACCTTTTTTAGCCAGACGATCTATTTTTGTAGACACCTAAATAACATCCGTGTACGATTAGAATATACAGATAAATCACCCATCTGGCACGAGACCAGGTTCGGATTTTCCTCCATGCTCGAGGATGGATTTATTCCCACTTTCCTTTCGTAGACACACCCCTCGCCAGTACTATCCGCACATGTCGATACACCCCTCTAGAGCAGGGGATAAAATCGTCCCAATGGTTCAGCCAAAAAGGGGGAAAATATACTATACTGTGACAAGAGAATTCATCGATTGATGTAGACCCAATGATATGAGATGAAATCATTAAAATTATTGTTCCGCTATTTTGGTCCGGTTTGCTTACTGGTGCTGATCGCCAGTGTGCCTGCATTCGGAATTGCTCATAGCGCGCCTACAAATCCAACCTCAAATCCACCGAATATACCTTTACGATTTGAATCCCTTTCTATAGAACAAGGTCTCTCGCAGAGCGTGGTTAGTGTGACTTACCAGGATAGCCAGGGATATCTTTGGTTTGGGACACAGGATGGTCTAAACCGCTTTGATGGGTATCATTTCACCATTTTTCGCCCTGATCCGGAGGATCCAAATAGCTTGAACGATCGGATGATCAACGCCATCATCGAAGATCCAGGTGGCAGCTTGTGGGTGGGTACCATGGTTGGTGGCCTAAACTTTTATGACCGCCAGACTGGCTATTTCACCCACTTAATGCACGATCCCAACAACCCCGACAGCCTGGGTGGGAATTGCATTCGCGCCTTGCGGCTCGATCAGGCTGGTATGCTGTGGATCGGCACTGATGGTGGCCTGGATGTCTACGATCCGCAGCAGGCAGTGTTCCTGGCTCGCTATCGCAATAACCCTGCAGACACCTCCAGCTTGCTTCACAATGGCGTAAATGATATTCTCCAGGATCGTTCAGGGGTGATGTGGATTGCCACAGAAGCAGGCTTATCTTATTTGGATCAGGCGAATGGATCCTTTGTCCATTTCACCCATATCGCAAATGACCCAAGCAGTCTGATAAGCAACAGTGTCCATCACATCTTTGAAGGCCAGGGTGATGATTTATGGGTGGGCACAGATAAAGGGCTGGAGCGATTGGACCGCCAGACGTTCGCCTTCGAGCATTTCACAGCTGATCCAAAGGTCCAAGGCAGCCTCAGCAGCTCAAGCATACAGGCAATTCTGGTAGATCGCGACGGTAACTTGTGGGTTGGTACGAACGATGGCTTAAACCTTCTGGACCCCCAGAGTGGGTACTTTATCGTTTATCGCCCAAAAAATGGCGATCCCACCAGCCTGAGCAATTCCATCATTCTTTCGTTGTATGAGGACAGAGAAGGCATCCTGTGGATTGGCACCTTTGGTGGCGGTGTGAGTAAACTGGATCGCGGTCGCAACAAATTTCCCATTTTGCAATATGACCCCAGCAACCCCAAGGATATCAGCTCCTTTGGCTTGATTGAAGATCACACCGGGCAGCTCTGGTTCACCATGTACAGCGAGGGCTTGCTACGCCTAAACCGTGAGACCGGCGACTATACTCTCTACCGTCATGATCCTTATTCACCTGATAATAGTCTGCTGGATAATTTCGTATGGACGGTTAGCGAAAGCCGCGACGGAACGATCTGGATTGGCGGCGGACGGGGGTTAAGTGCCCTCGATCCTACTTCCGGAAAGTTCACCCATTACGTAAACAACGAAGAAAAACCTGACGATCCTAATAGCCTGAACGGTTCTACCGTTGGTTTCACCCTGGAAGACAGCCAGGGGCTTCTATGGATTGGAATGCCAACCGGGTTGGATTGCCTTGACCGTACCTCAGGGGTTTTCACTCACTATATGCATATTCCCGACGATCCGTCCAGCCTTAGCCATCCTAATGTTTCATACATCTATGAGAGCCAGGAAGGTGAAATTTGGCTGGGCATGTCTGAGAGTGGTTTGAGTAGATTGGATCAGAAAAGCGGGAAGTTCACTCACTACCGCCACGATCCCGAAAATCCAAAGTCGCTCAGCAGCGATTCTGTGCTTATGCTTATGCAGGATCATGCGGGCACGTTGTGGGTTGGAACCAATGAGGGGCTGAACCGGTTCGATCCACAAAGCGGGGAAGCCACCCACTATACGGTGAAGGATGGCTTACCCAGTGATGTCATCTACGCCATTATAGAAGACGATCAGGGATACCTGTGGTTGTCCACCAATTATGGTATCTCACGCTTCGACCCGCAGACTGGCAGCACGCAGAACTATGATTACAACGACGGCTTGCAGAGTAATGAATTCAACTCATTAGCCTTCGCCAAAACTCGCCTCGGCGAAATAATTTTTGCCGGAATTGCTGGGACCAATATATTTTGGCCCCAAGAGATTCAACGCAATGACTATGTACCGCCAATTGTACTTACCAATTTTTCGCAAGGTGGTGAACCGGTCAAAGTTTCGCAAACTAGCGATGATCTTCAGAAAGTGATCTTGCGCTGGCCGCACAATTACTTTGAATTCGAATATGCATCCCTAAGTTATTCGAATCCTCAAAAGAACCAATATGCGTACCGCCTGGATAATTTCGACCAGGATTGGGTGTCAAATGGGTCATATAACTTTGCACGGTACACTAACTTGCCCGGCGGTACCTACACCCTGTATATTAAGGGTTCCAATAACGATGGTCTGTGGAATGAAGCGGGAACCGCGATTGCGGTGACCGTTGTCCCGGCTCTCTGGCAAACGTGGTGGTTCCGCGGGGTGGCTGTGCTGCTTGTTGGAGCCGGTGTTTTTGCCAGTTATCGTCTGCGTGTACGCAGTATCGAAGGCTATAACCGTGATCTCAAACGACAGGTGGAAGAACGTACACAAGAAATTGAAAAACTATTCGAGCAGACCAAAGAACTGGCAATTATTGAGGAACGTAACCGCCTGGCGCGCGACTTGCATGACAGTGCGAAACAAAAAGCGTTTGCTGCCCTGGCACAGCTGGGTGCTGTTCGTAGCATGATGTCCCGTAAATCTAGCGCCGCGAAAAGTCATCTGGATGAAGTCGAAGACCTGGTGTACGAAGTGATCCAGGAATTGACCTTCTTAATCCAGGAAATGTATCCAATGGCACTTAAGGAAAAGGGGCTGATCACGAGCTTACGCGAATACCTCTATGAATGGGAAAACCGCAATGATATTCATGTCGATCTGAACGTCAACCAGGAATATCATTTACCATTGGAAATCGAGCAGGCGCTGTACCGCATCGTTCAAGAATCACTGGCTAATATCGCCAGGCATAGCCATGCCAGCCTGGTAAGGATTGATTTGAATTACAATGAAAAGACTGTCGAGATGGTGCTCAGCGACAATGGTTGCGGCTTTGATCCGAACCAAAAACCTGCCGGGGTTGGCTTGCGCACAATGCGAGAACGCGCTGTGATGATCGGCGGCGGCATAGAGATAAATAGCACCCCTGAACAAGGCACCCAAATTCGGATATGGGCACCCCTAAACAAGAATAATGTACCCACCCTCAATGGTAATAATGGAGGTCATAATGGCTCACCCAACCACCATCCTGATCGTTGATGACCATGAGGTTGTCCGCAATGGGATACGCGCTTATCTGGAAACCTTGCCTGAATTTTCCGTGGTTGGCGAGGCTGCATCTGGTGAAGAAGCCCTCGCCCTGGTAACCGAACAAGTGCCCGACGTGGTGTTGATGGATCTGATCATGCCCGGTATGGATGGTGTAGAGACCACCCGCCGGGTTAAAACCATCAGTCCCCGCACTCAGGTGGTAGTGTTGACCTCCTACCACGAAGACATCCATATCTTTCCGGCGCTCAGGGCAGGAGCGATCTCGTACGTCTTAAAAGACATGAAAATGGACAAACTAGTGGACGCCTTGCACCGCGCCGCCAAAGGAGAAGTTACGCTGCACCCACGCGTAGCGGCGCGCGTCTTGCAGAATCTGCGCGGCGAAGATGGCGAGGCCGTTCAAATGTTCACTGAGCTTACCGAGCGCGAACTTGAAGTTTTAAAGCTCATTGCCAACGGTTTGAGTAATAATCAAATCGCTGAAAGACTGGTGATCAGTGAGAATACCGTGAAAGGTCACGTGAGTAACATTCTCAGTAAGCTGCACCTGGCTGATCGAACTAAGGTGGCCGTGTATGCCTGGCAAAAAGGTCTTGTCCAACGCGAAACAACGAAATAACTATAAAAAAACCCGCCAATCAGCGGGTTTTGCTTTAATAACTCCATTCACAATATTACTTAAACCTTCGTACCACAATCGGGACAGAACTTGGTCTCCACGGGCATCTCTTTACCGCAATTCGGGCAGAATTTGGTTGTAGCAGCTGCGGGTGCGGGAGCTGAGGGGGGATTATATTGGGTTGTCGAGGTTGTGGATGGAGACGGTGCGGGCTCAGAAGCGGGTTGAGCTGCAGGTTGAGCCGCATGCGGTGAGTAGGTTTCTGCATTAATCCGCTGTATCTCTTCATTTTTGGCATTAGCCTGGTTTTCCAGATCCATGATTACCTGGCAGATTTCATCATATGCTGGACCGGTTACACCCGTCATCGTGCGCTGGGTGTAATACATTTCACCAAGTTTTGAATACTGACTTTGGATCTGACTTTTTATTTTTTCCAGCTCGCCTTTTGCACGGTTCAGGTGGGTCATCTTATCCGCTTCGAAAGCTACCTTTTCAGCACCGCTTTTTAGCCTACCAAAAAAATCACTCATAATTACCTCCAATTCGTTTCAATAAGTATAATCGCAATCGCGCTTCTGCGTTGCTAATCCAAAACAAATTAGCAGAGAAACAAAATCCAATTTAATGATTGGATTGACTGTTTATGGGTCGTGGGGAGAAGCGTTCCTCTAATATCGTAATAACTTGTAGCTGCAATTTTTGATACTCTATTTCAGTCGCCTCGATATCTCGGGTAAATTTCGCCCTGCGCAGGAAAGCGATGATGATCATGATCACACCGATCAGTCCCATAAACCCGGAAACGCTGGCACAAATCGTATTAAACACGCCATCACTGGTGGTCGTTGATGAGCTTTCTGCTTGCTCCTCACCAGCAATTGCTAGACCCATAAAGGCGTAAAATAAAATCCCAAACACAAGGATGATACTTCCCATGACGATCAGCGTAGTATTAATCCCTCTGGTTTTCAGTGATAGTTTCTTTTCTTTGCCTGCGAGCTTCCATTTGGGTAAGAAGTCCAAAAGTCATTGGTTGCCTCCACAAATTTGACTGCTAATCAGTATTTCGTGTGCATTAATACAGGTGAAAACAAGTCAATGGTACTTTTAGCGAATCCCACTGTCTTCCATCGAAGATATCACCTGTGATCGTAATTTTTGGTATTCACCTTCTTCGGCTTGAAGCTCGCGATGGGATTTTGATGCGCGCACAATACCAAAAAGCAGCATTACAAACCCGAGCGCTCCAATCAGACAGGCAACGCTGGTACAAATTATATTACCCCCGGAATCACTCGTCGCTGTTGAACTACTCTCTCCCTGGCCCGCAATTAGTAATCCTGTAAACGCCAGCAAGAGAATGCCCACCAGCAGGGCCATGCCTCCTATTGTTAGTACTGGAGTCGTAAGCTCCTTATTTTTCAGCAGCTTTTCTTTCCTTTTTCTGCTCTCATCCATTTGAGATAGGATTCCGATAGCCATTTTCAAACCTCCAGGATATAGATATCAGTTAGTTATTCATCTGCCTTGAAAAGGATGGGGAATACCTTGATTCTATAATAGCGTGAATCGCTCATAATGCAATAGCAGGCCTTGTGAATATTTTATTATTAATTTTTTGTACTGTCTGATATTTGATGTGGTGAAGATATTCTGAATGTCATCCATGCGATCTGCTGGCGTGCGGCATATAGTCTGCATTCTTAAGTTAATACATTACAGCCTGCATCAATATTTTGATGCAGGCTGTTCGATTATTCTTGGTGAATATTAATCCCACTTCATGGCAGGAAGGTTAGGGAGCTGAGCACTGTTTGATATAAATCCTCAACATCAGCCGCGGTTTCAGTAACCACCGATGGAGCCGGCCAAAAGGTGAAATGGAAGAGCTTTCCATCATGGATGATGAGCACATCGCGTGACCCAAGCATCCCGGGCACCACTTCCAGCATGATCGATGGTTCTCCAGGCAACGCCCCCGCCAGCCGGGTTTGAGGCATGGGAACATCACCGAGCTGAGCAAGAAACGCATTCGCCGCTTCATCGAGGGTTTGACCTTCCGGCAGGCTTGAGATTTCGACAGTTAATGCGGCATATAATGGTTCTGGACCAGGTCCATACGCCGGTCCATAGATCGCGATTGGACCGCGTTCATCTGTGCGATGGAAACGTACCGGATAGGCGAAGCAATAACCATCTTCAGGGCTGTAAATCAGGCTGGTACCATTAATGTTGCATGCGTCAGGACCAGCAACAGTCACCGGCCCGCTATAAGAGATCAGGCTTCCATCCGCAGTTGCCCGATACTCATGGGTATGACCAACCGCATTCAGAATAATACGCCAGCCAGGAACGATATTTTTGGTACATTCCTGATTTGGTGTTGGAGCTAATCCCAGGCACACATCTGGCCAATCCTGCGGAGAGACCTGCAAAACACTGATCGAGGCGAAATCTACCCCCAGGCGGGTAGACAAATCTTCACGCGTTTTATCCGCAAGCACACCTTCGAGTGGTGCGGGAATGAATATTTCGGGTGTAGTAGTCGCTTCAAACGGTGGAATAGTGATCGAACTGAGCAGTGCATCCAATTTGCTCAAATCAGGTGTAAAGCCATCGGCAGGCTGCTGATCCAGCAAGGTGATTGTTTGGGAAATGTAGTCCTGGTAGAAGCCTGGCGTATCCGTCAGCCCTTTAATAAACTCAGCACTTTGCTCAGCACCAGCTGGCAGCTCAGGGTTGGTGACAGGCAAGATTGCTGAAATATAGTAATTACCATCGTTGGACAGGCCCTGGAAGGTGAAGATCAGCTCTTGATTGTTGATCGGAACCAGGCCCTGGTTGAGCTGGGTCAGGTAGCGGACACCCTTACCGCTGACGAAATCCAGGTACTGCACCTGGGCCTGGAATGCCTGCTGGGAATTGATCAGCGGCAGGAAGGGCAGAGGGTGGCTGGTCTGTTGGCTTTGCAGTAAGTCCTGCAGGTCGGTGGCTACCTCATCCATGAGTTTGTTGGCTAAGGCGAGGTCACCAACAGGGTAGATAAAAAGCTGCGGCTTGTAGTTATGATTGCTGATGGGGTAGCCTTGCAGCGTCAGCCGGCGGTATTGGGGTGCAGTCGGGCTTACCGGACCACTGGCAATGAGTGGCACTGCCGCCACGGTTTCGACAGTCACATCCTGGGCAACAGCAGAGTAGTCAAGGGTAATATCGGCCTGCTCTCCACTGGTGGGCGGGATGAGGGTCGGGGTAGCTGCTTCGGTTGGAGGGATGGTCGCTGAAGGCTGTATCTTTATCGTTGTGGCAGAGGGCTGAGGCATTGTTGGCGGCGTAGAGGTTTCGATATTGGCTGAAGTACAAGCTGTCATAAGCACAGACATGACCAAAGTTATGAGCAAAGCATTTTGGATTTTCATTTTGGTAATTCATTCTCCTTATTATTACTGCTCTAAGTTTACTTCGTGGATCCCTCAGCAACATCCTCCCATTAGCTGGTTTTAAACTATCCAAATGGATAGGTTCATCCCCTCCTCCTGGCAGTGGAAAAGCAACGGTGGGTCGGATAAGATGGTATTGTCCGAAAATCGCATGGGCTTTGTTAGAGAGATTCACATCCGTTTGTTGCATGGAGTAGAAGATGAAAAAATTCCTAAAAATCCTGGCAGGATTGGCCGGTATCCTGGTACTGATCGTATTGATCGATATTTCGACCCTGTCGGTCTATTGGATGGTGTAAAGGTTCGCCTGATGAAATTCTCCAACTGGTTTTTCCTGCTCGTGGGTGTATCGATATTCGGTCAATGGGGATTTTCCCTGGCCAGTGGAGCAGTGCCAGAGTTAAAAACTGCCCCCTGCAGCTTGCATTTCATCTGGTGGCAGAATTTGCCACCGCGATCAGTTTGATCGTTAGTGGGGTTGGGCTGCTACGGAACGATGTATGGGGAAGGCACTTTGGTCTGATTGCTGCAGGTTTATTGGGTTATACAGTGGTCGTCAGCCCGGGTTATTTTGCCCAATAAGGACAATGGCCATTGGTGGGCATGTTCGCTCTACTGCTGGTACTGGATGTGGTCTGCGCCACACGATTAATTGTGGACAGGTAACAATTTCCAGTTACCTGTCTTTGGCAATTAATTTATAGACACCAAGTGCCACCAATGCTACGATGGCTAAACCAGCCGAAACCCAGGGGCTTAGCATAGCTGTAAAAAGCACAAACAGCGCAACGATGATGGCAATGATTCCCTCAGTTTTAGAATTCACAGATTTCTCCTCTTCATTTTAGAATATTTTCAAGCTCGTTCACTTCATCCCGCCAACCATACACATGGCGCAGGTTTTCTTCAAGCCTGGCAGCATTCTTTTCATAGCCTTTTGCCAATTCAGCCAGATGGTCATAATAGCTGGCAAGCTTTGATAGTGGCAGCAAGGTGATGTTGCCGTCACCTTGTAAACTCGTTCCCAATCGCGTCAGTGCATCGAGCCATTCTTCCGCACTCATGCCAGCGGTTTTTCTAAAATCACGGATCACCCACTGCCGTTCAAAGAGCGAGCGTTTCTTCCAATCACTGGATTGCTCAGCAAGCGTGGTCCGCACCCGCTCACAGAGTATTGCAGCTTGTTTCCTCCGGTCAGCACCAAACTTCTCAGTGCCCTGAGCAGCCTCCAGGGCGCCATAGTTTATATTGGCGGCTCTCAACGCCTGCATGGATGATATCTCCATCCCTTTGAACCGCTCGGCGAAGACGATGGATACGGCGAAGCCTGCCCCGGCTTCTTCCGGAGTTAAAATGGCATTTTTGTTCAGCGTATAAAACTCCTCCAGGCTCATGCCCATCAGAGGGGCAAGCTGTCTCACCGCACTGGTGGCGGTTTCTGTCGGTACCAGACCCGGACCGATGGTGTAGGCAATCACGCCGCTGCCTTCCAACTCTGCGTCCAGGGTGTTTGCCAGGTGGACTTGTGCAGCTTTGAAAGTTTCGTATCCACCGAGATACGCAGTACCCGTAGATGAAACACATACGAATGTTCCGTGCCTGCGGGCGATCATATCCGGCAAAAACACCCTTGCCATTAATACCGGACCGCGCAAATTGACCCGGTAGCTGGAGTCCCATTCCTCGATGGGAAGATCCTTCACCAAGCCGAGTACGGCGATGGTGGCATTATTGATGACTGCATCCACTTTACCAAATTGTTTGCACGATTCTTGGTACAGGTGCATCACACTGGATTCATCTCCAACATCAATATTAATGAAGGACACACGCTGAGGATCGAATTCCGCGGAGAGGTGCTCCGCCGCGGAGGCACCAATCGCATGGTTGATTTCCGCAATGACTACGCTCGCTCCCAACCAGAGCAGTGCCCTCGCAGCTTCATAACCAATCCCTCCCCCCGCACCGGTGACAATAACCACCTCACCGGAAAGAGAACCGGGCTTTAATCCAAGCTGTGAAATGACGAGAGTATTCATGATATATGAATGCCTCTATTCAATAAGATACAATCCGACCATCGTTACGCTAACTACGAACCAGCTTATAACTGAGCTCGCAGCCATGAAGTAATTGTATCAACCGAATCCGGGTCTAGCATTACATCATCCGCACTATAAGAAGCCATGGCATCGGCAGGTGTGATCTGCGACCGGGGCTTGGGTTCGAATTTCAAGACATGGTTGGCATTTTCCATGTAGGCTATGGTGATATTCGTGAGCTCTTTGGCGACCGCTTCGAAAAGGGGTCCATCAGTCTGCCAGTCTACCTGGATATCTTTCTTGCCGATAACAATCAAAACAGGAACTGAAGTTTCGTCTAGCTTTGTTGCCGGATTAAATATCCACAATTCTCGGGCAAAAGGTTGATTGATGGGTTGGGTGACTGCCTGGATCACCTGCTGTAATAATGTGGGTAGATTTTCGTCCACTGGCACGGGACGCCCCGCGATGAATTCATTTATTGCGGTCTCGTAGGCAGTGAGCAATGAGTCCCCACCGGGAACTGCTGCCAGTTGAGCCGCGATTTGGCTGTGCGCCAGCTCGCCAGTGGCACGCGCGAATGGGGAAGTGAGTACCATTCCTGCAAATGGATGATTCTTTCCCTGGGTTTGATAGTTGAGTGCATGCACGCAACCTTCACTGTTGGTCAAGGCAAATATCTTTGCTGGATCCACGTCTTTTTCACCGAGAAGCAAGTTCACTCCGCCTGCCAATTCAGCACTATGACCTTGCATGCTGATTTTGCCTGCCAAAAGTTTCATATTTTCAACTACATGGGGACCAGACGCACGCTTATCATACCGCAAGGTTATGAAACCATGCTTGGTTAACTCCTGCGCGAGTAAAGCCGCACTGCCGTTGGTGCCCGGGATTATGGGTGTGTTCCAATTACGGTCCGTTGGACCACTACCAGCTACAAAAATCACTGCCGGGAAGGGTCCTAAACCCTGAGGGCGGGTTAGGGAAGCAAAGACCTCAATGTCATCCACTATCCAGGATACGGATTCTTCGTTAGTATGATTATTATGGGACATGTCATTCTCTTTTCTTGAACGGAGTGATGTTCAGTTATTTATTCCTGGCTCACTTGTTTTACTCGGGTTTGTCACTTCCAACCCACATCGGTTGATCACCAGGTTTCCATCCATGAACAGCGCCTGGACGGGCTTTCCGACCAGATGGAAATCCTGTAAAGGATCACCATCCAGCACTACTAGATCGGCGGTTTTACCTGTTCGGATGGACCCAAACTGAGCATCCAATCCCATCGAACAGGCGCTTTGGATCGTTGCTGCGCGCAGGAGGTCCGCGGGTGTTATGGCTGGTTTTCCTTCAAAATTGAGCAAGAAATCCAGCATGGCAAGTTCATAGCGGATATCCGCCGCCGAACAGTTCGTGGGTCCGGCATCATTACCTGTTCCCAGGCGAGAGATCGCTCCATGCTTCACCAGCAGCCTGAGGTTTTGACCGCCGGTTGGGATCAATTTGGCAAAATACCGGAAAGGTTCACTGATATCCATAATTCCGTAAACCTTCAGCTTTCCCTTGTTCAGGGCCTCATTCAGGGCAAGTCGTGTCGGTAAAAGTTCGGGAATCCAGGTCTCTTCCACCATAGATCGATAACTTTGCTCCCTGAAATGATCCAGACGCTGAAGCTCGGGGTGACCCGAAAATGGACTGCCTTTGATGTTGTAACTCATGAAGTACCCTACAGAAAGGGTGGGCTCGAGGCGAGTAGTAGAGTTCTCCAATAAGGTAGCATCAGACTCATCAAGGTCATGATCAATTGGAATGTGAGCCAGCGAACCGATTCCCGCCTTGATTCCATGACGGAACCCGGCTGCCGTTACATTGTGCATCGTAGTCGGCATTCCTCGTCGTTCTGCCTGGTCAACCGCTGCGATAAGCTGTTCAGCTGACATCACCTGTGCGCCGGGTTTGTAGCTCATAAAATGCTCGGGCTGGTCGCAAAACTTGATGGCTGCCGCGCCACGTTCATCGACCGCCCGATTGACTGCATCGCGCACCTCTTGTAAGGATGCATCTGGTCGAAAGACTACCACCCCGGAAGTGGGCAATTTATAATCAATAACCTTGAGACCGATCAATGAAAAGGAGAATCGGGTCATGATACTGGGGCGGGGGGCGTAGGTGCCACCCAATGGGCTGACATGGACTGCCTGGTGGATGCGAGGACCCAAGATCTCGCCTTTATTAATTCGCCCAATCCAATTCCGGTTAAGCTGGAGGTCATAACACAGCGTATCGCGCACGTTGGTTACCCCCCGCTTGATACAGTCATGAAGGTTCTTTGCAATTTGCTTCTGGCCAATCTCATCCTGCTGTAGGAACTGTAAATGGCAGTGAGTATTGAACAATCCTGGGATCAAAGTCATGCCATGCAGATCTATCACCGCCTCGGCGGGCGCCTGGTCCGATTCCCCCGCTTGTCCTGGCATGGCAAGGATTTTTCCATTTTGGATAACCAGGCTAACCTGGTCAGGAAAGTAACAGCCATTCTCGACATCGACAATACGAGCGTTTATCAATTGGATCCGGTCATGGATAGCAGGCATCAGGTTATTCTCCTTTTATTACTGCAACAAACGATTTTTTATCCTTCTTGCATTGTCTCCAGATGACTTCTCTCGCGGTAGCGACACCGCTGGGTAGCCCACCTCCAGGATAAACCCAATGACCGGTCATCCAGAAATTCTCCAGCCCTGGCAGGGTCTTGGGGATTTTAGCCAAGGCTTGCGCTGGTGTCAGCTTCCAGCCAGTGATGCTGCCCTTCAGGTTGCCGGTCATACGCTCGAAAGTGAGGGGGGTGGCAACATTGATCATTTCCACCTGCGCCGAGATGCCGGGCCAGATTTGCTCAATCGCGTCCAAATAAGCCCGGGAAATGTTCTCTTTCTCGACTTCATACGCACTGCGGTCTGACTCAAGTGATTTCCAAAATTCGTGGTCGGTGAAGATCGCCGAAGTCAGCACGGTCTTCCCCGTTGGAGCAAAACATGGATCTTCATTGCGGATACGGATTGGGATCATTTTATGCGCTTGTCCGGCAATCGATACGGGCGTGTGAAGCTCGAAGGCATTTCCTTCCACCGAAAATGGATAGTCGGAGAAAGTCCGCTTTACACCCGCGCTTACGTAGATCACCGGCTGGATTGGTACCCAATGATCGTAGCGCTCGTGAATCTCTTTATCGGTGAATTTTCCTTCCAGAAGCTTGAAGATTGTGGTGTATCCATCCGCGCCAGAAACAACCACATCCGCTCTCTGTTCACTACCATCTTCGAACTGTACCCCCACCGCGCATCCCTCTTCGACCAGGATTTTTTCAACCCGTGACTGGTATTTCACCCGTCCGCCAAGCTTCTTATATTGCTTTTCAAGAGTAAGCGCCATTGGCAAGGACCCACCCAGAGGATATGCGGCTTGATTTCTATACATGAAGCCCATTTGTGATAAGATCATGTAGAAGACGGAGAAGTCTGGCTCGAATGAATAGAGTAAGGCATTGCGTAGCAGCGGACTTTTAAAGCGTTCCGCAAGCTCCTTAACGGTGAGCTTGCTCCACTTTTGCACATCTTTCAAAAGTGGGAGAATCCCAAAGACGAATTTCATCCAGGCAAATGTCCCCGCCTCATATTGTTCCTTCATAGGCGGTTTGAAGCGGATGGCAAGCCGTATCCCATCGGCCAATTCATGGATTACGCTGGCATCTTCCGGCGCAAGATCCAGCAGGTGGGCCTCGAGCCGGTCGGGATCACAGTAAAAATTAACCCTTTGCCCATCCTTAGAATGGTATACGCCATAACGGTCGTGCTGTAGAAAATTACGACCTTCAAGCAAGCCGATTTCGTTCCAATAACGGTTCAGAAAGAATCCCGGACCGGATCCAGCCAGCCAATGGATGCACAGATCGATCAGGTAGCCTTTGCGCCGCCAGGCAGTAACCAGCCCACCCGGGATTTTGTGTTTCTCAATGATCTGCGTCTTATAGCCATTCATTTGCCCATAGATGCCGGTACATAGCCCGGCGACCCCGGCGCCAATGATCAGGATGGATTTATCGGTCACAGCTGCGCCACCTTTCTCGAGGTCAAGACATCGCAAACCAGTAGGATAGACATTGAATTCAACGTTTTACACAGCTATTCTCTTTTGCTGCTTCTGCTCATCAAGGATAATTAATCGCCCTACCACGGCCGCGATTAGTAATAAAACACCCGTTATCCACCCGCCGGTGCTGAATCCAACGGGCAGATATTGTGCAAACAAGACACCTCCGCCGATCATCAAACCAGCTAGAATACTGAACTGCCACATTCCATACAAATAGCAAAAAGGTAGGTAGTGTGCACCGACTACAATCATGGCTGCCGGGTAGAACCAGTTTAGCTTAGCCAGGGTGGCAGCACCCACCAGAAGGAATCCGATCGGCACGGTAAATGCTATTTGCATCGCCAGCTGGTTCAGAGTGTTTCCTGGGCTGAGATTGGGTCTGCGCCCGATCAAATGTAACATCAGCTGAGTAAGTGGAAATATGAATAAACCACCCAAGAATAACCCAAGCATTCCATAAATTGGGGCAACCCAGGTAGCTAGAGCTGCAGAGGCCAACCAAATAATCCCGGAAACCATTTGCCCGGCGAAGCCCCCCAGGAAGACGGTGCGCATTTCTCGCTGAGCTTCGTTTATGTTCATGTTCATTTCTCCTCAGGTATGTCAGTATATTGACTCGTCAGTGTAATCATTGTTTTTCGGTTGGTAGAAGTCCCTGCGACGAAAATGTGAATGAAATGCGATGGCTTGATCATAGCTGGTTGACGTGGTGAATACCTCCGCCAATAGGGGAGTATTTACTGTCCAGGTGGACAGTACAGTTCGACTTTGGAAAAATACCTTTACGGACCGGGCTGCCGGATGTAATCGCTCACATCCACGTTGTAGTCCATCTCTTCAAGCGTGAATACCGCCCAGGCCTTTCCTTGATCGAACCAGGTAGCTGATCCTGTCGTGCTTAGTTGGGTACCGGGGATGTTTTTGCCTGGCAGGTTTTTGGTGATCCAAAGGATTTTCCTGGCTTGTGTGCCAGCATCCCTGTAGCGCATGGCCTCCATGGTGTCTAATAAACCTGTGGCGGGATCGAAACGCGTGACGAAATTTTCTTCATTTTCACCAAATGGAATATAGAGTAAGGCTGTCTTTTCATCCACAGGCTCCCAGTGGACACGTTTGTCAGTCAGCCATATCGAAGGGAACCAGGCTGCCTCTGCCCACAGACCTAGTACTGCCCCCTGAGTGATGCTGGGATCGTTGTCAAAAGTCCCAATGGGCAGCTCAAAATGGCTGTTGCCGTCCACGTAGCTCTCATTGGAAAATCAATGGTTTCATAATCAGTATATTGGTTTTTAAATCGAAACTCCCCCACCTAAGGGGGAGTTTTATACTGTCCGAATGGATAGGTTGTTTAGCGCAGCTTATTTATTTCCAAGCGATTTGAATTGTCCTATCCCTGATGAATTTGTGCTGGTCTGCGGACTGCCATAATAGGAGACATTCCCGGCACCGCTGATATTACCAGTCAGCTGGTTTGTCACCCACAGGGTGGTTCCACCCAATCCCGAGATGGTTACGTTAGCAGTCTGGATTTTTAAGTCTGGTGCATTCACATTGCCCGCACCAGATATATCTATAGAAGTCTGGGTAGCCTGACCAGACACATCAATTCCTCCCAGCCCACTGATGGATATTTTGAGATTATCGGTCGTGATCTGGTTTTGTGTAACTTTGCCAGCTCCACTCAGGTTTATTGCCATGCTAGGGGTTGATAGCGTTTCAACCTGGACGTCTCCAGCCCCACTGACTGCCAGGGAGGTGAGGTCTTTGACCACGATGGTGAAGGTCAACATATTCTCGCTGGTTAATGTGGAGACGGTAATATTATCTTTGGTCTTGATAATGAGGGTTTTGTTATTTACCGTGGTGGTGATTTCCGGTACCAGGTTGTCGGGTCCTGATATGTTAAGCGATTCTTGATCACCCTGCATGATGTTGACTTTTCCAAATGTACTAAATTCTATCGCATTAAAACCACTGACATTGCGATTCTCACTGATGAGTACATTGGACGGAGTGAGCACCTTGACACCCGCTTGCGATAAAATGCCGCAGCTTACGAGTAGTGTGGATATGAGTAACAAGGAAATAACGCTGGTTCGTGTTTTCATTCTATATATCCTTTCAGATGATTGAATTGATTGAAGATCACGTATATTATTATAATAATATACCTGCGAAATTAGTACCCCTATCGATGGGGGAGTTATTACCTGTCCGGACGGACAGGTGTTTGGATAGGGCTAAGAATTCCGGGATGAATTGACCCAATCTTAATACAAGACCAGAATTTTTCGAGACCCGGTATGATCTTGAGAGGCTCTGGGATCAATGCATTTCAGGTAAATTTTCTAAAACATAATGACGACCAGGTTCATGGCAGCATGCAGGAATATCGAAGGATACACACTTTCGGTCTTTGAACGGGCAATACCATATACGATCCCCCAAATCGTAGCATTGAGCACCTGGATAACAATGAACTGGAGCGGAACACCAGCATTCAGGTTGTTGGCATGCAGCAGACCGAATGCAATTCCGCTAAGCACTACTGTCAGGCGGTTGCTGGTGGTCTCTGGAAAAATCCTGCGTAGAACTTGAAGGAGGATGATGAAGACGAGACCTCGCCAGAACAGCTCTTCCACGAATGGAACGGTAACCACTTCCGTTACAAGCCATTGATTGCCGCTGTACGGAGTTGTGCTGCCAGTTAACCACAGGTACGCCGCAATCACACCGCAATTGGCGAGCAGCATGATCAATAGCATACGCCAGTGCTGCCAGATTTTGCCAATTTGGAGACCAAATGAACGCGGCCGCCAGATGGCGAGTGGTATTATGAAGATGAGCAGATGGAGGCGTTGGACTACTCCCCACGCCAGGGCGAGCCAGGCAGATGTTCCAACATTGGGAAACCACGAGTTGCTGAACTTGTAATACACATTATCGACCACCAGGAAGAGTGCGACGAACGCTAATAATCCTGTGAATACGAGAATGGTTAACCAGAATCGTCTCGACCTTGGTAATGAATTTGTCTCCAGCGCATAATTATTCATCGTTAATCCTTAAAAAAAGTGATCTCCTACCGCAAGGGTAGCTTTCATCTGTTGATAAAAAGTGGTTTAGAACGATTTCTACTGCTAGAACCCACTCCGAACTGGAAGAGTTTCGACCTTGATTAACGAATACAACAAGCCAGGCGCACTTTGGTAATTTCAGCTTCAATATACGCCTGACCCAGGCAGCGTGCCACCGAGATCCGATGGTGACCGTCACGGACATAGTACTCTCCATCCACTTCAACCAGCTCAACTGGAGGCAGCACATGACCACGCAAGTTTTCGGCGGCGATATTCAACCATCGATTGCGGGAAATTTCCTTGGTGGGGAAAAACCTTGCATCGAAGGCATCGCCCTTGCCTTCTGAGCCGTGAATCTGATCGATTGGAACCGGGTGGATCCCGATGTAATGACTGTTTTGAATGCTGTTACAGCATAATGCCCCTGCGAGATTAAGTAAATGTATCGGCTGGTGAACAAAGCGAGCCCAAAGGCGGTGAAACCAACCCTTTACAGTTGATCGCCAATAGAGGGACACGGTTTGGCTAATTGGGGTTGGGGGATTTAGGCTGTCTGAGATCATGGTTTCCTCCGTGTCATCGATCTATTCACGATGCTAAGTCTACAACCTGGCGGGATTTTATCCCTCCGGCGCAAGTCCAGTATTTACCTATCCAAATGGTTAGTTAATGGTATTATTGCATCTTGTGTTAGAAGCATTACTGGTATGGCGCGATTAGCTAGCGTTGGTGTTAATCACGTTATAGGTAATAGTTTCCCATGTCTAAAATCACAAACGATAACAACCCTGAGCCTCTGAAAATAGAAAAATTCAATCATTCCGATATGCGCTTTAGGATCATGTTCGATACCGCCGCAGTTGGGATTGGGATGCTTAGCCTGGATCGCAAGCTAATGGATGCCAACCCGGCTTTATGCCGTATGTTTGGATACACACGCGAAGAGTTCATCGGTGAAAACCCCTCATTGGTCACTTATTCCGAGGATGCTGCTGTCTCTGCACGACAGTTTACTGAATTGTTGTCCAGCAAGGACGATTATTTCTGGGGTGAAAGACGCTACGTTCGCAAGAACGGAGAAGTTTTTTGGGCTCAAGTCACCATGTCGGTCGTGCGTGACGAGATCGGCAAGCCCCTTTACATCGTGGGAATGCTGATAGATATCAACGAACAGAAAAGAACGGTGGGTGAATTACAACAATCCGAGGCACGTTTCAAGGCTATCTTCGATAATACCTCAGTTGGAATTGCCCTCACCGACCTCAACCGCAAGATTATACAAGTTAATGAAGCAGCCGCTCGTATCACCGGATATTCCCGTGATGAGCTGGAAAAAATTGATCCGGTAGAGCTCTCTATACCAGAGGATCGCTTGATTGGACAGGAAGCATTGCAGGAAATGCTTGCGGGTCGACGCGATGGTATGACCGTTGAACGCCGCTATATGCGTAAGAACCATGAGATATTTTGGGGGCGGGTTACCTATTCATTGGTGCGAAATCGGATCGGTAAACCACTTTACCTGATCGGTTTAATCGAAGATATCAACGAGCAAAAACTGGCAGAAGTAAAATTAGATGAACAGCAAGCAGAGTACCGTCGAAACCTGGAACAAAGAGTTGAAGCCAGGACCCGTGAATTAAGCGAAACCAATCTACAGCTGGTCAACGAAATTGAACAACGCCAGCAAGCCGAAGATGCTCTGGCTGCCAAGGCTGTCGAGGAAGCCATCCTGGCAGAGCGCACCCGCCTGGCACATGATCTCCACGATGCTGTAACGCAGACTCTTTTTTCCGCCAGCCTGATTGCTGAAGTTCTCCCTGAGCTATGGGAGATAAATCCCGAGGAAGCACGTAAGAGCAACGAGGAATTGCGCCAGCTCACCCGCGGAGCATTGGCCGAGATGCGCACCCTGCTTTTTGAGCTGCGCCCGGCTGCATTAACCCAGGCACGTTTCCCCGACCTGGTCAGGCAATTATGTGATGCGGTGATTGGGCGGGCACGCCTGAGCGTAAACCTTTCGGTCAGTGGTAATTATGAGCTGCCAGCTGATATCAAAGTGTCATTTTATCGAATTGCTCAGGAGAGCTTGAATAATATTGTGAAGTATTCCCGCGCTACCCAGGTTGATATTTCGATTTCCTTAGATTGCTGTGACGTACGCATGGATGTCATCGATGATGGCGTCGGATTCGATAGCGCCAATATCAAGCCAACCAGCCTGGGTATGCGCATCATGCGTGAGCGGGCGGAAGCCATCCATGCACGATTGAATATCTCGAGCACGCCCGGCAAGGGCACACGGGTGGGCGTGGTATGGAATGAAGATGAGTTGATCCCAATCTCTAAGCTTACAAAATAAAAAAGGAATACTATGTCTCCCATTCGCGTAATATTGGTGGATGACCACGCCGTCGTCAGGAGCGGGTTAAGTAAGTTTTTGATGGTTAATAAGGATATGGAGCTGGTTGGTGAAGCTTCAGATGGTATGGAAGCTGTGCAAGCGGCAGGAATGTACAAACCTGATGTGATCTTGATGGACCTGTTGATGCCCGGGATGGATGGTATTACTGCCACGCGTGAAATCCACCAGAAATATCCTCATGTCAAGATCATTGCTCTCACCAGCTTCTCCGAGCAAAATATGGTCCAGGGTGCTTTACAAGCCGGTGCGGTAGGATACCTGCAAAAGAATGTAACTGCAATGGAGCTTGCGAACGCGATCCGCTCGGCGTATACCGGTCGAATGGTGCTTTCACCGGAAGCGACCCAGGTATTAGCGCAAGCAGTGACTCAATCGCACCTGCCGGGAAACGGTCTCACCGAACGTGAACGGGATGTGTTGCGCTGCATGGTCGAAGGGATGAATAATAATGAGATCGCCGAGAAGCTGGTGGTCAGTCTGGGCACAGTCAAGTTTCACATCTCAAATATCTTTCAGAAATTGGGTGTGGGTAGCCGTGTCGAAGCAGTGAAGATGGCGATAGAGCAAAAAATTGTTTGATGGCTTTACCTGTATGAGGAGTCAAGAGCGATGGAAAGCACCATCGCTCTTTTATTTAACCTATCCATCTGACTAGGAGGAAACCCGACTTATGATAGATGCATTCAGATTGGCATACAGATAGACTATGGATGAGGAAAAAATGACTCGAATATTGATCGCAGATCCCGACTCTGCCAGTCGAAATGCATTAAGCCTGTTGCTCATCCAAAAATTGGGAATTACCGACCTATATGAAGCTGTTGACACAGAGACCCTGATCAAATCTTTGGCGGAGCATCCACTTGATATCCTGCTGCTTGATTGGAGACTTTACGGCGCTCCAGCACCTGAAACATGCCGCCTGATCCTAAAAGCATATCCAAATATTAGGATCGTCTTGCTCAGCGTGGATGCTAATGATTGCTGCACTGCCCTGGAAGCCGGAGCGGGATTCATTCATAAGGGCTCCTCACCTTGGGACGCACTGGCGGTGCTTGAACCTTTGGTGAATAAGCAGGATAAAGAGCGAGAGAAAGACGAACAACCTGACGAATAGCTCTTCCACGAGTTCGCCTTCTCCCCATGATGTATCAAAATATTTGCTCGAAAAAGGGAAAAATTAGATATCTATGAAACAGACCCATTCCAATTCAAAGGCGGGAGATAAGCTAATCATCAGCGTTGCCTGGATCATCACCCTGAGTATTTCCTTGCTCCCAGACATCCTCTTCAAGGAATTGACTGGCAGCCTGCCCACCTGGGTATTCTGGGGTAAAGTCGGGTTGATCGCTATCTTGTTATTGGTCAGCTTGCTGTGGAGACGCATGCGCCCATTATGGCTTTATTCGGTGGTGCTCCTGGTGGTCTACCTGCTGGAATGGGCTGTTCCTCGCTTCTACCAGTCTGTATCATACACATCCTGGTTTACTGGTCGAAGTGCTTTCATCCGGGATATGACTTCTGTGCAAATTCCACGCTTCACAGTTGGAATTCTATTGGTGCTGATCATGCTGGCATTGTTCCGGGGGTTTGATAAATTTTTCTTTGTGAAGGGAAAACTGGATGCACAGGCTGCCCCAATTCCGTGGATCACAGACAAGCCTCACTCGTGGCGTATCCTGGGTCCAGCCATTGCAGGTGCCATGTGCCTGGGTCTCATCGCCTTTAGCCTGATTTTTGGCGGTTTACCCTCTTTACAATCCTTAAAATTTGCATTCCCGGTAATCCTTCTGGTCCCGGTCTTCGCAGCCAGCAATGCTTTCGGAGAGGAAATGCTCTATCGAGCTCCCTGGCTGGGTGCCCTGGAAAACCCGATTGGTCCAATTCATGCTCTGCTGATGACCGCAGTATATTTTGGCCTCGCCCATTTCTACGGTGTGCCGTACGGCATCCTTGGTGTGATCCTGTCATTTATACCTGGCTGGTTGATCGGTAAATCTATGCTGGAAACGCGGGGTTTCTTCTGGGCATGGTTCATCCACTTTTGGATGGACGTGGTGATATTCTTTTTCATTGCCCTTGGCTCGATAACCCCAGGTGGATAAACGAGAAGACAGGTTCGTAATTTTGTCGAAATTCCTTTACGATATCAAAAGGACCTGCCGAGAAGCAGGTCCTTTTATAATCCGCGCAGACATTGGTGCTAAAGAACGCTACTGGACTTCTAATATCACCGGTCGGGCGATGCCATCGATAATGATCGTTGGCCAGTTGGGTATCTCGGTGAGAATCTGATTCTCGGTCTCCCGAACCAGGATGGTATCTTCAGATTTACAGCCGGTGATCGAGGGATTCCAGGCGTATGCCTGCCCAACGATGACCCGGTCGGTCGATCCAGGCACCGCCAGGTACTCACGCGGTTCATAACCCGAAGTACCACCCTGGTGGTGCTTTTGCCATTCATCAGGAAAGCCGGTTGCCGCATAGGTTGCCGCGGCCTTGCTAAAAATATCTCCCAACGTAGTCCCCGGCCGGGTGGACCTGATAAAGGTCGCATCGACCCTGGCACAGGCTTCCATCTTCTGCCTCAATTCATCCGGCAGCTTGCCAAAATGCACCAGGCGTGTGAGCGAGCAAACCAGACCATGTTTCCTCCCGCATAGGATCAGCATGGCATATCTCTCGAGCTTTTTGGCGGTCGGTAATGGGTGGCGATAGGAGGATATGCGTTCGTCGGTAGCGATCAGATTAACAGTTGCCTGCACACCCTCCCCTTCTGCTTCCTCAGCCAAACTGGCAGCAATTTCAAACTCCGTTTGCCCCGGTCTGACCGTTTTGATGGCAGCATCCATCGCATGAGCGCAAATTTTCCCTAAATCCTGGAAGCGCCCCCCCTCTTCAGGCGTCAGGTTGGCGCGTAACCTGGCCAGGTCAGCTGATAGATCAACCGCCCCTGGGAAGGGTGCATCTGAGGCGAGGTTTGCACCACGGCACA
This sequence comes from uncultured Chloroflexia bacterium, assembly GCA_963809805.1. Lineage (GTDB taxonomy): Bacteria > Chloroflexota > Anaerolineae > Anaerolineales > UBA4823 > FEB-25. The sequence goes on from CAWELB010000007.1 coordinate 476,908, forward strand.
ATTCCCGAATATCGGCCTGGCTGGCGGCATACCATGGCGTCACCTGAAACTCCCAACCCTGGGTACCCAATTGTTCTTCTTTTTCAAGGCGTGGTGCCTCAATATTAGTTGTGATCAAATATTGGTGATCCATAGTAATAAGCAATGCTGCGAGGCCGTTGGTGGAAGCTGTATTTATGTAAGAAGCTGCTCCGCCTGTAGCCCAGGCGAAACTGCCTACGCTCTGCATGTACAGGGCTCCCAGATTGCGTCCGGTCATCCAGGTACGAATGATCTCAAGTTTGCGTTTTTGTTCACTCACCATATCACCTCAATAGTTTAAGAGCGCAGTGACAAAGTGTTTTACTCACAGAGCGATACGAAGATGATGAATTCACACCCGATCTGTGCAGCTCACTTTAATTTTGAAATTAAGCCCAGAACATTTTCCCTGGGTTTTCCACCGTAACCGCCTCACGTAATGCTGCCAGACCCTTTTTGACACCCTCATCAAAAGACATCATTCCATCTTCGTGTTCGAGCGACATCACATGATCGTATCCAACCATACGTAATGCTGAAACAATATCCTTCCACACTTTTAGGTCGTGACCGTAACCAATCGTGCGGAAAGTCCAGGATCGGTGGGGAATATCGGAGTAATTCTTATGGTCATTACAGCCGTTCACGGCAATGTTATATGGATCGACGTAGCAATCTTTGGCGTGTACGTGCACAATTGCATCCCCCAGCTTGCGAATGGCAGCCACCGGGTCAACCCCATTCCAAAACAAATGGCTGGGGTCAAAATTACATCCCATCGCCTCGCCACACGCCTCGCGCATGCGCAGCATGGTCTCAACATTGTAAATAAGCATGCCGGGGTGCATCTCCACTCCGATTTTCACGTGACGCTCTTCGGCAAATTTAGACGCGCGCCTCCAATAAGGGATGGCTACTTGGTTCCATTGGTACTCCAGGATCTCAAGAAAATAGGGTGGCCAGGGGCAGGTGACCCAATTGGGCGTTTTATCGGTAGGTGAGCCTGCCGGGAGACCAGCCATCAGGTTTATCGCCGGCACGCCGCACATTTCAGCCAAACGTACTGTTTTCCTGAACAGCTCATCCGAATCCGTTGCGATTTGCTTGTCCGGATGGAGGGGATTCCAATGACAGCTGAAAGCACTGATGATCATGCCGCGTTCTTCTACTGCTTTTAGATAAGCTCGACGTTTTTCTTCGCTTGCCAACAGCTCGTCAATGGGACAGTGATGCGCCCCAGGGAACCCGCCGGTGCCGAACTCTACGGCTGTAGCGCCGAACGACAAAATCTTATCCAGGGCTGCTTCAAAGGGAAGCTGTTGGAAAATCACTGAAAGGACACCGATCCGCATAGTTACTCCTGTCTAAAAATCTGGTATCAGATAAGCTTACTGAGATGCTCAAAACTCCGCATGGCATCAGGAACTGAGCCGCATTCGACGCTGAAGACGATATCATTGGGGCATTGTTTCACGATATCAATCATCCGCTTCCAGTCCACAACCCCATCACCACAGGCACATCCGGTCGGCGTGCCGGTAACTTTCCCAAGTTTTTCATCACTCTGCGCCATGCTGATATCTTTGGCATGCAGATGCACCAGGTGATCCAACACGTGGGTGAGCCACTCATAGGTATCCGTGGTTCCCGCCAGATAGCTGTTGCCAGTATCGTAATTGATCCCAATGGCAGGTGATTTAACCAGGTTATAGATGCTATCCAGCCCCTCCATAGATTTTGAATACTGCTGGTGCGGTTCGAGACCAATTTTAATCCCATGCCTTTCTGCCACTCGAGCAGCTTCAGTCAGGGTATAAGTCATCAAGGTGTAATCCATCTCTTTGGTGGTCCACAAAGGCTTCGGACCCTCATCGGTATTTACAACTGGTGCGCCTGCATCAGCCGCCCAGCGGATTGCCTGCTTTAGATATTCAACACCAATCTCAGGTTTGCACAATGTCGTGTGCGCGGATAGACCTGAGAGTTTGATATGATGCCTGTCACACAGCTCGCGCACCCCTAATGGATCGTCATACATGGATACGCTGTGAAAATAACCAGCTTCACTTAGCAATTCCCGACCCCAATGAACCATGGGCTCTATGTATTGATAGCCAATTTCTGCAGCTTTCTCAACCCCCCAGGCGAAGGGTTTATCGTGCGAGCGAACAAATTCCATATTCACGCCAAGATATATTTTTCCCATTTTTCCTCCTGTTGAACTTGATTAAAAATACGACCTATCAGGCAGCCAATCGTTTATTAGCGTCATTAACCAGATCGCGTACAAAAGCCAGGCTCTTTTCAATCATCGGCCCACCTTGTCCTTCACACTCCAGGCTGACCACCCCGTTATAACCGATATCCACCAATACATCGAAGCATTTTTTGATGTTATCCTTATTGACCCCATCACCGATGGCGCATTGACTGACTGCAATACCGGTTAATTCACCCCGTAATGAAGCCGCTAATGTCTCACTGACATCTTTAATGTGGACATGGCTGACTTTGTCCTGGAACTTTTTCAGAAAAGCGACCGGATCCTGCCCGGCGATGAAGGTATTGCCGGTATCCATATTCATCCGCAGGTAGCGACTGTCGACGAAAGCGAGCATTTTTTCCATGAACTCGGGCTTGGTGGTGAAATAACCATGCGGCTCGATATCGATGGTCATTTTGTAACGCTCGGCAGTTTCAATGATTTGCTCGTAAGCGCGCTTCATGATTTCAAGGGATTTCTCAGTTGTGATCCCCTGCGGGGCAAAGCGATCGTCTGTAGTATCTATGTGGTCGCATCCTGCCAGATAGGCCCAGCGGATCGTCCTCAGCACATATTCCACACCCAGGCTGGTCCCATTCGGCAAAGACAAAGGAAAGGCAGCATCAATTTGCGAGAACTTGACACCGTAGCTGGCAGCTTTATCGCGCCACATGAAAGGGTCTTCCCACATGGCAACATGCGGTTGGTAACCCAATCCATGGATCCAGCTTACCCCATCAATCATCCCACACTCGATCCAATGAACATCATTCTTTTGCGCCCACTGTAAGCTTTGCTCAAAACTCCAGTAGCTGCTGTTGAAGGCATCCGTATGAAATCCTATCTCAATCATGGGTCTTAAGCTCCTTGATATAAAATTCCATATATTTTAGATGAGCCTGCTCAAAGATCGAGCAGGCTCAAATTTAGAACGAAGTGAAATCGAGTCTTACGGCATCACGTCCACGTACTTGTTGATGTCGGGCTTTTCCCAAGAGGCTGGATAGTTGGTCATATCTTCACAGCCGCACAAGGCGTAGTGTAGCGGGGGCATGGCGGGATTGATATAAGTATCCAGATTGGCTGCAGTAACTTCCGGCTGGGGCATGGTCCAATGGTGCTGGACGGTCTTGCCCTGCAAGAACATGACGGCAGACAACACTGCTGTGCGCCACTGGAAGGTCGGGAAGGTGGGTGCAACTGCAGTTAGACTGTTGGCTTTCCAATACTGCAGGTAATCTTCCTGATCTTCACCAACCATGGCCTTCGGATATGGAGCTCCGGCGTCCTTGAAGGCTTCCAGGATGGTTACAGCGGTACCGCCAGCGTCCATCCATACTGCATCGATCGTGCCGTATTTCGCCAGGTAATCGCTCACCACGGTGTTGGCTTTGAAGGAGTCGTAGCCTACGAATTCCACACCGATGATATTGAGCTGTGGGTTGGCTTCGAAGATCTTTCGAGCTGCACCCCAACGCTGCTCAAGCACATCCACACCCGGTAGGATGCGGAAGGCGAGTACGTTACCGCCCTGGGGTAGATTGTCAACAATGAACTTGGCGCCGGTGATACCGAAGGCATATCCACCGATGGTGCGTTCAGAAATGACTGGGCAGTCGGTCTGGGCAAAGCGGTCGAATTGGACCACAGGCATGACCGCGCAGGCCTTTTCGACCATGGGGGTCAGGGCTTCACTGGTGTTAGAGGCGACGATTAAGATGTCGCATTTCCCAGGTGTATTGATGATATCCTGAATGTCAGCGATTTGCTTGGCATCATTGCCCTGGGCATCCAGGTGGTAGAAGTTCTTGACCAGACCCTGAGTGCGGAGCTCTTCGACCTGCTCACGGATATCGATATAACCGACCACACGCCATGGATTGTTGACGCCAGCATTGGAGAAGCAGACGTTATAAGGAGGCGCCTTTTTCGCGAACTCAGCGTATTGTGGGTACTTGGAAATGTCGGTCGGATTGTCGACCAGGTATTGCAGATAGATGGGGTCGCTTGGATTCAACGCTGCCATGGACATTTCTTTCAGCGATTCTTCATAATCAGCATCGGTGAAGAATTGGGCGGCTACTTTGGCTGCATCCAATGCCAGGCCGGGGTTTTTCGCCGCAGCCGGGGGATTTGTTGCTGCCGCTGCGGGCGGATTTGTTGCCGCTGCGGGAGCGGTGGTGGCGGTCGTCCCGCATGCTGCCAGCAGCATGCTGAAGATCACCAGCAAAGAAACGACGTACAAAATACTCTTTTTCATTTGTAATTCTCCTCCAACAAATTTAAAAATTTTTGAATATCCAATCTCAACGTGCTTTGCCTTAATTTTATTCTATGGGCACCTCCTATATTCTCTCTTATTCTCGCATGTCATTCTATCAGACCATTGGGGATAGCGAGATTATAACGCCTTTACCGTTTTTTCATTGATGTAAGCCCCACATATGCCACGGCACCGATAATGATCAAACCTTGAACTGCATCGGTGTAAGGTTTAGGCAGACCGAGCAAGTTCAGCAAGTTAACAATCGCTTGAAGGGTGAATGCGCCAAAAATGGCATTTGGCACTGAGCCCTTACCTCCTCCCAATAACACTCCACCAACTACGCAGGCTGCGATGGACTGCATTTCGTAACCCTCACCAATAGTTACGTTAACCCCACCGTAACCGCCGGTCATCACGCCCCCGATGATCGCAAAGACCGCGCACAGGATGAAGGTAACGATTCGTACCAGCTTGACCTTAACCCCCGATAAATGGCTGGCACGAACGTTATCTCCGATGGCCAGGATTTGTTTTCCAAAGTTGGTCCGATTGAATATGATGTAAGTAATGATCGCAAGAATTATCAGAATAATCAATGCATATGGAACTCTGCTTAATACCGGAACGTTTTCAATGTAATTTCGTCCAAAAGCGCGCCAGTTATCCGTTAGATAACCTTGTGGCGCACCACCTACCCAATATAAGGCGCCACCACGAACAAGCAACATCATTCCAAGGGTTCCAATAAAAGAAGGAACTCTAAGATAACTGACCACCAGGCCGTTCACCAACCCAATAATGACGCCAAATCCCAACATGATCAGGATGGCAGGATAGGCATTGGCGGGATCATTTGCCAGCAGCTTTGAGCTTACCAGGACTACAAAAGTGACAATCGCTCCAATCGACAAATCGAAACCACCCGATGCCAGCACCAACATCTCGCCAACCGCAAGCACTGCCAACGGTGAAGCGGTGCGTAGGAATGCCATGATGCCGTTCATCGATTGATATTTAACCGGATTGATGAATCCTAATGTGAGAAAAATGATGAAGAAGACAGGGTAAACCGGTGGGATCTTTTTGATCCAAGCCCAGATTTTCCCCGCGGCACTGGAGAATTCATTTTGGGAGCCAATATGGGTAGTCGTCATTCGCTCCACTCCTTAAGCTGCTTCTTTCTTTGAGCGTATCGTATAGCTGGCTACAGCCATGACGATGATGGCACCTTGAAAGACCGTTTTTAGATATGGGTTTACACCCAACTGGTTGAATACCGTTTCCAGAACACCAAATATCAAAACCCCACCTAACGTACCCCATACCCCACCTTTACCCCCCGCAAGGGCAGTGCCGCCGATCACGGTTGTGGCGATCGAGTTTAGATCATACACGCCATTTGGGCCTACCCAGGGGGCACCAGACCGCATTTGACTGACCAGAAAAAAACCCGCCAGGACTGCGGTCATACTGCAAATAATATGGGCACCGATTAAGACTCGATCTGTTCTAACCCCGGAGAGACGTGCAACTTCAGAATTTCCCCCCACTCCATATAGGTGAGATCCAAATTTAGTCCTGGCAAGTAAGAACCAGCCTGCAAAAACAATGAGTCCCAGAATGATGATGGAGACAGGTATGGGACCGATCGTGCCATAGCCGAAATATTCAAAGCTCTTTGGAACGCTACCGGTGTAATTGGAGAATGTAGCATTGATGATCCCTTTAATGATCAAGCTGGTTCCCAAAGTGGCGATAAAAGGATTAACACGCAATTTAGTGACAACTAGCCCGTTTACCAAACCGATCGCAGCACCGATAGCAAAGACAGACACAATCGCCGTGGGCACATTGGCAGGGTCTCCTTGCATGATGTACGAAGACATGACGGCGGTAATACTGATGGTGTAGGCTACCGAAAGGTCAATCGATGCACCAATAATCACCAGGCTCTGACCGACTGCTACAATGCCCAATGCCACAGATCGGACTATGATGTTCATCATGATGGCTGGATTCTTAAAAATCTGACCATCTGCGAGGATCTGATCCAATATTCCACCTGCAACGAAGACAATGATCAGAAAGTAGTAGACCGGTGGAATATGGATGGAACGCAGGATTCTTCGGAGCCCATTTCCTGACACAGTGGCAGTCGTCATGTCATACCTCTCCTACCGGGGTTGCAACCTGCGGGGTGTAACTTTTCGAATGGCCGGTTGCCATCATCATGATCTCTTGTTCACTAGATTTTGCAGGTAGCTCACCAGCGATCCGGCGTTCTGCCATCACAATGATCCGGTCGCTCATTCCAATGATTTCCGGTAACTCAGATGAAATCATCAATACCGCAGTGCCTTTTTTGGTTAATGCGCGGATCATATCGTGGATGCTTGCCTTTGATTCCACGTCGATGCCGCGCGTGGGCTCATCAAAAATAAACACATCCGCATCTGATGCAAGCCATTTAGCCAGCACCACTTTTTGTTGATTCCCACCGCTCAGGTATTGCGTCTCGCGATCAAACGAGTCGGTGCGGATGTCAACCTGTTGACCCAACATGGGAACGAGCCTGCGCGACTTCCCGGTCCCATCCTTGTGGATGAGGCCAAATAGCGCTTGGACTGCCCTGACTGTTAAGAGCATATTATCCCGAATTGGTTGGCGGGGAGCAATTCCTTCCGATTTACGGTCTTCGGTGACAAACCCCATCTTATTCTTGATCGCTTTAGAGGGGCTTTTAATCGCGATTGCTTTTTCATGCAGTTCAATCTTGCCCGTTTTGAATGGCACCACACCGAATAAGGATTGTGCCAGCTCAGTTCGTCCTGAGCCCTGCAGCCCGGCGATACCCAGCACTTCCCCTTTCCGAAGCTCAAAACTGATGCCGGTGAGGATTTGGTTGGAAGCATCCTGAACCCTTAATACCACCTCACCAAAGTCCTCCGGCTTGCCCAATGGTGGGAAGTAATGGTCAAGGGCGCGTCCCACCATTAGGTATACCAGGTCAGAAGGGGTGACATCCCTCTTGTTCACTGTTTTGATGAACTTCCCATCCTTTAGGACTGTGATTTTTTCAGCAATATCGAAAACCTCTTTCAAGCGATGGGAAATGAATATGATTGACATTCCTCTTTGTTTCAAACGACCCACCAGATCGTTGAGTAAATTTACCTCGGTATAGGTAAGAGCAGCAGTAGGCTCATCCATGATCAGCACTTTGGCTTTAAAGGATATTGCTTTCGCAATCTCAACCAGCTGCTGCTCTGCAACTGATAGATTGCTGACCATGGTGGTTGGTGAGAACATTCCCTCGACACCAATCTCTTTTAGCACCTCGATTGCCTGTCTATTCATCTTTCCAATATCGAGTGTCCCCGCTCGTGTGGGCTCACGACCAAGAAAAATATTATGCGCTACAGTTCTCTCAGGCAGCAGATTGAATTCTTGGTAGATGATGCTGACCCCTTTCAACTGAGCTTCTTTAGGATGAGAGAAGGAAACTTTTTCACCACTCAGGTAAATCGTTCCAGAGTCAGGCGTATAAGCACCGGACAAGATTTTCATCAGGGTAGACTTGCCTGCACCATTCTCACCTACCACGGCATGGATCTCACCCGGGAAGAATTGCACGGAAACATCGTCAAGCGCCACCACACCGGGGAAGCGCTTGGAAATGTGTTGTACTTCCACCAACGGCTGGATACCTTCAAGTGGCTTTGGATTTATTTCATCCGTTTCATTTGCCATATTACTAGCCTCATCAACAAAGACTGATGGTCACGCAAATAATGATTGCAAGAATTGCAGACCTTGCTGTGCAATCGCATCCTGGCTGGGAGCGATTTCGCGCCAGATACTGACTGCCCGGGCAATCTCTTTTACCTGGGAGGTAAAGGATTCGATCACAATCGGACCTTGATAATGCACACTTTTCAAAGCCGCCGAAATTCCCTGCCAATGCACCTGACCCATCCCAGGCACCCCCCTGTCATTTTCGCAGGCATGGAAGTGATAGATTTTACTGCCTGCCATACGAATGGCATCCGGGCTGCTTTTTTCTTCCAGGTGCATATGGAATGTGTCAAGGTGCAGCCCAATATTATCCCGGTCCACATCCTTGATAAAATCCAACCCCTGCGATACCGTATTGATCATATCGGTTTCAAAGCGGTTCAGAGGCTCAAGGGCTAATTTTATGCCCTTCTTGGCGGCATAATCAGATAATTCACGCAACTCAGATACGGCTAATTTCCATTCTTCTCTTCTGGCTTCGGTGTCCTCGAGGTGAGCTTTACCCACTGCTGAATATAAGGGTCCACATACCACCGGCGAGCCAAGTTGAGCAGCAGCCTCGATTAACCAGAGGATATACTTGCGTGCGTTTGCGCGAATCATTGGGTCGGAGCTGCAAATATTACGATCGGCACCGAATACACCACAAATGATAGCCGCCAGCCGATTTTTTTTGATCGTTTCTTTAATCGTGGATAGATCGAGTAAATCGGGATTTTCGCAGGCAATTTCAAGGATATCGAATCCCATGGATTTTACTTTAGGCGCCAATTCATCTACTGCCTCAGTTGTGCAGGGCGATACCCAAACGAATGAATTGATTCCAAATTTCATCCAATGCTCCTCATCCTGCGTTTGTCTCGACCCGGTTGGTTGCAATCGTAAATATATTGTCCATGGCAAGATTGATTGCACCGATCACTCCGGCATCCGCTCCAATTTCCGAAAATACAATCAGCAGATCGCGGGTTGCCAAAGGTAGAGAGCGGTGTAAGACGGTCTGGCGTATCGAGGATAGCAGCTGGTCACCCAGGTTACTCACCCCTCCACCAATCACAATCATGCCCGGGTTATAGAAATTGACCAAACCCGCCAGCACATCACCTATAAATTGTCCGCTCTCTCGAATTATTTCAATTGCCGCAGCATCGCCTTCTCTGGAGGCACTGCCTACATCATCTGCTCGCAGGACATTTCCGTTTCTTTCATAATACTGCAACATAATCGGGCTCTTACCCGCCTGGGCTGCGCTCAATGAGCGTTCGGCGATTGCCGGACCGGCCGCAACTGCTTCCAAACAACCATGGTTACCACAATGGCACAACGGACCAGTTTTGTCTACACAGATATGACCGATATCACCCGCACATCCACTGGCGCCGCGGTAGATTTTCCCTTCGCAGATAATTCCAGCGCCAATACCGGTTCCGATTTTTATAAAAATCAAGTTTTCCACGCCTCTGCCGGCGCCTTGATACCTTTCTCCTAGGGCCATCACGTTAACATCATTATCAACGACGACATTTGATGACGGGAACCATTGTTGCACGGTTTGTATGATTGGATATCGATCCCAACCTGGCATGATGGGTGGTGATACCAGCGAACCCACCGAAAAATCCACCGGTCCCGGCACACCAATTCCGATACCGTTTAATTTATCTGAATTCAAACCGTTTTGGTGCAGCAAATCTTCAAGCAGGGTACATACGCGTCCCAATATGATGATCGGTCCATCTTTAACCGAGGCAGGTTCTGAATGTCGCATAAGCAGCCTGCCAGAAAAATCTGCAATGCCCAGATCAATGCTGGTGGCGCCAATATCTACCCCCGCTACCAGACCAAAATTGCCGTTCAGGCTGAACTTCTTCGAGCGCCTCCCCCCGGTGTATTCAGTGACATTATTTGCTACGATGATATTCTTATCGAGCAGCGAGTCGATGCAGCTTGTGATCTTGGTGCGCGAATAGTCGGTGAAGCTGACCAGGTCCGATTTTGAAAACTCCCCATATTTACGGATCAGATCAACCAGCATTTTCTCCGAGCTGGAGATGAAATATTGGTTGGATGAAGCCTCCACCTGCAATTGCCTCACCGGTTTATCCAGTGAGGAGATGGTCCTTAATTTCTTATTCAGCACTTCGCGTGCTATTCCCATTTATAATAAGGCTCGCTTTTCAGCTAGAAGGATAGTCTTTATCGATCAACGTACCTGCACAGATATATCTCATGATACAGCCATCACTCGATCAGCTCGTTTGAACCTTAGCAAATTCAAGGCCTGGAAATTGAACCGAATATATCCCTTATGAAGAAGTGTTAATTACAGGATTACATATCATTATAGCGATTTGTGCTCAGATGTCAATATCTTTTGCGCAAATCAGTACTACTTATGACATATTCGGTTATTAGTTTGCCTTATATTGTGTTTTACTCTGGCTGCTTAGTATCCTTGAAAAATCTATCTTCCCTTGGATTAGAGGGTGACGCATTCCATATCGAATACTTTTGATACCATTTCCAGCTCGCTCAAGTTATGACCATTGGTGATAATATAGTGATGTGAAACCAGGTCATTGACGAGCTTTTTTCCGTTAGGCACGCGAATGACGGCACCATTCAGGCAGTCTGAATTTTCGAACTGCGCATATTTCGGCAGCTCAGCCTCCACAATGGACCAGCGATCAAAAGGCGGCATCAGTTTTACCAGCGTAATATCACCTTCTGCAAAGCGACCATTGATGGCGGTCGCATTATCATCCACAATCGCCAGCACCTTCTTCTCCAGCTTCCATTCCGTCGAGAAAGATTGTGGGACCACGCCAAAATATCCACAGTGGGCGGCCAGGATATAATTTTCAGGCGCACCCTCGACCTCGGGAAAGTATGGGATATGTTCATGCTTTAACGCTGCATATCCCATCTGGAACGGGTACAGGTTGGTCATCATGAAAGGTACTCCGATGGTCTTCCCAATCAGGACCTTGGTGAGCATGGATACCAGGTCAGCTTCGCAGCCCCAAACCAGACATTGATCTTCATAGAGGAAATTCCAGGCCAGGCAAGGGGTTGTATCCGAGAACATGGATTCATTCAGACAATTGATCCCGGCCGCGATGATGTCCGGGTCCTGGTCCAGGTCTCTCTTGACCGCCATGTAGAGTTTCACCGCGCTTAAGATCGCTCGTTTGGTCATTTTTCCAATGGGGGTTTTCGCTTTGCGCTGTTCCCATACCTTTTCAGCTGCTTCATCAGAAATAGCATTGGCGTCCTGCCCCAACTTCTTGAAGCTCTTTTTTATGACTGTAACACCATACTTTTTCTCAATCGCATCAATACACTCCGGTTCCCACCAGTAGAATCGTTTGAAGATATCATCTTGTTTGCCTGTACCACTGGCTGGGTTATCCTGGTAGGCTAAGATCTTAGATTGTCTCAGCTGGCGTTTTAGTGCGAAAGCCCGGCACACCTGTTTGGTTTTTTCGAGATCTGTGGGACCAATGACCTTTACGCCTTTAGCGGTCAGGTAGCTGTTGATCTCCCAATCCCACATAGAGACTGTTCCAAATTCGGAGGTCACAATCAAGAGTGGTTGAGGCAGCCTCTTGATTTTATCCAGCAATCGATAGGCTTGCCCCAGCATCTCCGGGAAAATAACTCCGTCTGTATCGGGTAGTTTTTCTCCTAATAAGACCGGATCTAAAATTTGAGCTTCGTCTGCCAGCAGTTCATGTAGTTTTTTCAATTGGGTGGAAAATGCGGGATCATCGACGGTTTTAAAGTAAATCGGAACAAGTTTTGCTTTCATAATTAGCTCCTTATCGCACGTAATTGACGGATCACCATTCGAAGGTCAAACAAAGGAGGGGCAGGAGGCTAAAGCTACCTGTCCCCCCTTGTGATATTACCAGTAATCTATCTGCTGCCTATCCAAGCTTTACTTGATGTCGGAGACGGTTACTTTTCGACCTGTGGTTGCTGATTTAATCGCCGCTTCCAAAACTTGCATCGCTTTCATGCCATCATAAAAGTTCGGCGAAATCTTGGTTCCTTTATCAATCGCGGTCAGGAAATCTGCGATGGCATGCGAGAAGGCGTGCTCATAGCCGATGATGTGCCCGGGTGGCCACCAGGCTGCCACGTATGGATGGGTGGAATTCGTCACCAGGATTGTTCGGAATCCCTGCTCATCTGCTGCATCCGCCAGGTTCAAATATTGAAGCTCGTTCATGCGCTCGAGGTTGAAAATCAGGCTGCCTTTGCTGCCATATATTTCAAAGTAGTTGTAATTCTTCCGCCCGCTGGCAAACCGGCTGGCTTCAAACGATCCCAGGGCACCATTTTCGAACTCTGCCAGCATAAACGCGGCATCGTCCACCGTCACCTGCGCCTTATCGGTAGCTCCGGTACCAGCTTTGAAGGTGCCGGCACCCTTACCAGGTAATGGTCGTTCGGTGATGAAAGTCTTCATCATCGCCGTCACTGCCTGGATTTCGCCCACCAGGTATCGTCCCAGGTCAACGCTGTGGGAGTTCAAATCGTAGTGCGGTCCGGCGCCTGCGAATTTCTTTTGTAAATGCCAGGTGAGTGGGAATTTGGGATCAGTGATCCAATCTTGCAGGTAAGTCCCACGCCAATGATAGATCGTGCCAATCTTTCCCTCATCGATCAATTGCCTGGCAAATGTAATTGCTGGAGCCCGGCGGTAGTTATGGTTGAGGTAGTGCACCACACCAGCTTTTTCCGCGGCTTCGTACATTTCTTTGGCACCCGCATAGGTCAGGGTGATGGGTTTTTCGCAAAAGATATGCTTCCCATTCTGAGCCGCCGCGATCGCCATCTCCTGGTGCAGCCAGGTTGGCACGCAGATATCTACAATATCAACGTCTTTGCGTTCAACCACCTTACGCCAATCCGTCTCAATCGTCTCCCAACCCCAATTGTTTGCGAAAGTGGTGGTGCAATCAACTTCTGTGTCACATGCCACTTTCATCACCGGCTTTATACCCAGCTGGAAAAACTTGGGTGTTCTTTCCCAGGCATTACTATGGGCTTTGCCCATAAAGCCGGTTCCGATAATTGCTACATTTAGTGTTTTCAATGCATTCTCTCCTTCAATCGTCAGGCGGGACTATCAATTCAAATCCGCGGCAATTTTCTTCAATTCCTTAACACTCAAAGCGACTGCTTCATCCTCCCGCCCGGTCCAATCTGCGTGTGGATGGTCAATCTCGACTGCCAGGAACCCTTTGAAGTCGGCTTTGTGGAGCATTTGGGCTAAAGCCTGGTTATTGATCAAGCCCATTCCAACGGGTACACCGGCGAAAAAGTGCCAATCGGTGGGTCGGGCGCTCTTATCCGGCATCAAATCTTTGACATGCGTGGCTAGAGTGTAGGGGGCAAGCTTTTCCATCCCTTTCACCGGGTCATCCAGCAGGCGCAGGAAGTTGCCCGTATCAAAATTCAGGCCAAAGTATTCCGAATCAACCATCTCGAGCAGCTGCAGGATCTCGGCGCTGGTGAAGTCGATGTGATTCTCAACCGCCATTTTTATACCATGGTCTTTGGCAATCGGCACGGCTTTTTTGAACATTTTTACCAGGGCTTCAATCTGGGGTCCGTGCGGCTCGTGCCTGAACATCAAGCTGCTCCCCACCACACGCATCACATCCGCCCCAATGGCGACGGCATTCGGAATGCCTGCCACCATCTCGTCATAAGCAGTCCAATTCTGACCGCGCTCAAGCCCATCCGGGTGACCCCAGGCGTATACACGATCCAATTTGTAATCATCCAATTGTGCTTTCAGGTCTTTGAACCAGGTCTGGTCAATATTGGGTGGGAAGAAGCATGATTCAAGCGAAACCCCGTCCACATTCAATTCCTTGGCGCGGGTGAGAAAATCCTGCATGCTCATATTTTTCGCAGGGGGTTTCTGGTCAGGATATACCTCACCGAAGAAACGATGAAAACAGTAACTATCAATTCCGACTTTCATTTTGAGCCTCCTGAGATTAGATTGGTGAACCTGTTTATATTTGAGTCCGGGTGATGCTACTTTGCTATTCTTCCACAAGGAATAACAACAGCTTTTGTCGATTGTTTAGCAAGAATTAAAAACCTGTCATTACAGGATAACATTATTATAACGATTAATATCTCATACTTCAAGACATTGGTGCATGATCGCTGTGTTTACTTCAATAATACGGTATTCTATTCCGGCTTCCAATAGTCTGAATTTTACCAATTATTCTATTGACAGGTTAGGGGTTTCTTTCTATAATGAGTTGTAATCACAGGATTACAACAAAATCTGTTGATCTTAAGGGATGGATTCCATGAAAGAATCGATCAATTTCGAGAGCCATATTCCATACTACCTTCAATTAATCGATATTTTGAAGGAAAAGGTACAGCAAGCTGAATGGGCGCCAGGCGATCAAATTCCGGGTGAACAGGATCTCTGCGAGCATTATCAAGTCAGCCGCACTGTCGTCAGGCAAGCACTGCGCGAATTGGAATACGAAGGTGTGATCACGCGCCAAAAGGGTAAAGGCACTTTCATCTCCCTGCCTAAAATCAGTGAAGGGCTGGTGCAAAAGCTGACTGGGTTTTACCAAGACATGGTGGAACGCGGGCTAAAACCTGGCTCAAAAGTGCTTTACCAAAATGTCAGCCCAGCCTCTGAGAAAGTTGCCCGTTTCCTCAACATCAATCCGTCTGATCGGGTAATTGATATTCAACGCTTGAGATACATCAATGATGAGCCCATCCAATTGGTCACCACCTACGTTCCATTTGAGATTTGCCCGGGTCTCGCCAGTGTCGATCTGACCAATCGCTCACTCTATGAATACCTGGAAAAAGAATGCGGTATTTTTATTGCCAAGGGGCAGCGGTATATCGAAGCTGTTCTGGCAAATGAGCATGAAGCCACCTTGCTCGGTATCGACCGCGGAGCCCCATTGTTGATGTTGGATAGTGTTAGTTTTTCCGAGGATGGACGACCAATAGAATACTATCATGCCCTCCATCGCGGTGACCGGTCGCGCTTTGAGGTCGAGCTGGTCAGATTGCGTGAACCGGGCTCAAGGACCAGCGAGCTCGCAGGTAACTTTTCTGCTGCCTCAAAGATGCGCTCCACAGATGGCGGTTTCAAATGATCACAATGCAGATGATAGCTCGCATGGTGTGCTAACAGATTGCGGAGTAGAGAATGCCCAAGAAATACTTGATCGGCGTTGATCTTGGAACCAGTGCTACCAAGGCAGCGCTGTATCAGATTAACGGGAAGCTTATTTCGGAAGCCTCCGTGGAGGTGCCACTTTTTTATCCCTCGCCGGGTGTGGTCGAGCAGGATAATGAAGATTTCTATACTTCCGCAGCCCAAACCGTGCGGAAGTGCGTGGAATCCAGCGGCGTAGACCCGCATGCCATTGCGGCAATTGCATTTGATTCACAGATGGCCGGCGTGGGACTGCTTGGGGAAGATTTCAAACCCGTCGCCAGGTTTGACTCCTGGTTGGATATGCGCTGCCAACCCTATATCGAGTGGATGGATAAGGAAGCTGGGGATCGCATTACCCAGCTCACCGGTTGCCCTCCCACCTGTGACCATGGTCCCAAGATGCTGTGGTGGAAGCACGAACAGCCTGAGGTTTACCGGCGGACGGCGAAATTTGTCATGCCCGGGACGTATGTAGCCGGCAGGATCGCAGGATTAACCGCTGCTGAGGCATTTATCGATTATACCTACATCCATTTTTCCGGGTTTTCTGATGCCCAATCGGAGACCTGGTCCGACGAATTATGTGGGCTCTTCGGGCTGGACAAGGACAAACTCCCCCGCATCATCGATTCCTGTACCATCATCGGTGAAGTGCAGGGTGAATCCGCCAGAGAGTTTGGGTTGGCTCCCGGTACCCTGGTTGCCGCCGGTGCTGGAGATACGGCTGCCAATGCCTTGGGTGCAGGTATTGTGAACCCGGGGATGCTTTTTGATGTCGCTGGCACAGCAGCCGTCCTGGCAGGGTGCACCGATAAATTTGTGGCAGATACCAGGCACCGTGCCTTGATCACCATGCGTTCGGTCATCCATGGATTATGGAATCCGCTGGCGTATATCGGGGGCGGTGGGATTGCATTACGCTGGTTCCGCGATCAATTCTACAATTGTGCCCGCGGCCAAAACATGCCCAAAACGGATGAAGATCTGTATCCGCAAATGATCTCGCAGGTTGATGGGGTGGCACCGGGTTCGGATGGTTTGTTCTTTTCGCCCCACCTGGGAGGTCGCATTTGTCCATCCAGCCCCGCTATGCGCGGCGCATGGCTGGGAGTGTCATGGTCGCATACCCAGGCTCATTTTACGCGTTCGATTTTGGAAAGCATCGCCTATGAATACGCCTATTATTTAAAAATTCTCAGGGAATCATTGCCAGATTTAGTGCTGGTGGAAGCGCGTGTGGTCGGTGGTGGGGCGCGCAGTGAAGCATGGAACCAGATCAAAGCTGACGTGCTCAATGTGCCTTATCAGAGACTGAAGGGCAACGAGTTTGGTGCCTGGGGCGCCGCCATGATCGCCGGCAAGGCCGCTGGTTTGATCGATGACCTGGCTTCCCATGCTGAGCAGACCGCCATCTTGAGCGGCAAGCCATTCCGCCCAGCGCAAGAAAAGCACGCCATCTATGCTCCCTTGATAGAAAAATATATCTTGCTAGAAGAGACTTTGAACCGGTTTTATCAATCGTAGCCCTGCAGTATCCGTTTGGAGAAATCACTTGGTATTGAGGAATTTTTGATGAATAAACAAATCCGAATTTGCATGATCGGTGGTGGCAGAGTGGGGAAAAATCACTCGCGCGCCATCACCCGTTATGTTCCTGGCGCGAAAATAGTCGCGCTGGTTGAAACGATGGAACAAGTGCGCCAGGACACCTCCAATGAATTTGGGATCGAGAACCAATTCGATTCGCTTGAGGCTGCACTTGGCAAGGTTGATTTTGATGCCGTGGTGATCACTACTCCCACCCCCACGCACCTGCCGATTACCAGACTGGCAGCTGAAAACAAGAAGCACGTTTTCCTGGAAAAACCGATGGCTCTTACTCTGGCGGAATGTGATGCAATCCTCGGAGTGGTTGAGCAGAATGCGGTATTTTTACAATTGGGCTTCATGCGTCGTTTTGACCCGGAGTTTATGGCGGCATCTCAACGCATCCAGGCGGGCGAGATTGGCCAGCCCATGATGATCAAAACCAATACGCATGGGCCGGGTCTGCCGCCCCCCTGGGCGCGTGACTTGCGCACCTCCAATGGCATGCTGGCGGAAGTGAACAGCCATGATTGGGATACCCTGCGCTGGTTTATGGGCTCTAACCTCGATCGCGTCTATACCGAAGTGGCAAACTTTAAAGGTTCAGCCAACAACGTTGATACTCCCAATTTCTACGATAATGTGCTGGTCAACGTCAAATTTGAGAATGGTGGCTTGGGGATGATTTCGGGCATTTGCCCCTGCGGATATGGGTATGATGCACGCGTCGAAATTGTGGGTGAAAAGGGGATCATGCAGATCGGCGAGCTTAAAGGTCAATCGATCCTCGTCTGTACCGACCGTGACCACGGTTTGGTCACGCCCATATTTAGGACCTGGCCAGAGCGCTTCAAGTGGGCATATATCAATGAATTGGAACACTTTGTGGACTGCATCCTGACTGGAACTCCTCCGCGGGCAGGCGGTATTGACGGCCGTTGGGCGGTGGCGGGTGTCTTAGCCGGGACGAAATCCTTTTTGGAAGAGCGTCCGGTTTATCTGAAAGAAATTTTGGATGCTTGAGGTTAACCGAGAGCGAGGCGAAATGCTTGCAGCCGTATATCATGGTCCGAATGATTTGCGCGTAGAAAACGTACCAGTACCAGAAATTGGTAGAGGTGAAATCCTGGTTAAGGTGCTTAGCGCCAGTATCTGTGGGACCGATTTACGCATCTATCACGGCAATCACCGCATGTACCCACCCGGGACGGTACGTATCCCTGGTCACGAAGTGGTAGGGACGATCGCAGATATCGGCCCACAGGTCAGCGGCTATACCCTCGGGCAGCGCGTATTTTGCGCCCCAAACACCGGTTGCGGTCACTGCGAGCAATGCGTGACGGGTAATAACAACCTGTGTGCCAATTATGACGCCATCGGGGTGACTTCCGATGGAGGTTTCGCCGAATATGTCCGTATTCCAGCCAACTCCGTCCAACAAGGAAATGTGATCCCGGTGAGCGAAAGCGTTGACCCAGCCGTCGCCGCCCTGGTGGAACCGTTCGCCTGCGTGCTCAGGGGACAAAATGCGCTGCACATAAAACCCGGTGAAATCGTGCTCATCATAGGCGCCGGACCGATTGGGGTGATGCACATCAAGCTTGCCAGAGCGCAGGGAGCCGGGCGCATCATCGTCAGCGAGCCAATGCCCACCCGCGCTGCCCAGGCAAAACGGATGGGTGCCCAGCGCGTGATTGATCCTGGTGTTGAGGATATAAAGGCAATTTTGAGTGCAGAAACCCTCGGCCATGGAGCAGATGTGATCATTATTGCCGCGCCGGTCCATGCAGCCCAGGAAAGTGCCATCGAGCTTGCTGCCATCGGGGGAAGGATCAACTTTTTTGGCGGGCTTCCGAAGGATCGACCCAATATCAATTTTAATTCCAACCTGGTGCATTACAAGGAGCTGGTGGTCACGGGTACAACCGCATGCAGCACTGCGGATTGCTGGCAGGCGACCCGGATTGTTGATTCTGGCCTGGTAGATCTATCGGATATTGTCAGCCAGCGATTGCCGCTAAAAGACGCACTGCAGGCTTTCGCAGCCGCCGAAGACGGGAATTCTTTAAAAATCGTTCTGGAACCCTGATCTATATGACCTCTTCCTCAGCTTCCATGATGCCGCGACCCGTAATGACTGTTCAAGGACCCCTGCCTTATGATCAATTGGGTGTTACTGACGCGCATAATCATGCTTGGATCGATGCCATCCCAGGTGCAAGTGAAGGCAGTCCGGTTCTGAATCATTATGATCTTATCCTGAGGGAGCTGGTCGAGTACCGTGAGAATGGTGGAGCATCCCTGCTGGATTGTCAACCTGGCGGGTGTGGTCGAGATGGTAACAGGCTATTGCAGCTCTCTTCGGCTTCCAGAGTCAATTTAATCGCCTGTACCGGCTTCCACCGGAAAAAATACTACCCTACCGATTATTGGCTGTGGGATGCGAGCGCTCAAAAAGTGAGTGATACCCTGATCACCGAGCTCCAGCGAGGGTTGGATGAGACCTTGGATACTCCCAATCCTATCAAGGCCGGGTTTATCAAGATCGCCTTCGAAGCTGCCTGGGAAGATTGTCCGTTGGCTGCCCTGGAAGGCGCGGCTTCAGCTGCTTACGATTCCAAAGCATTAATCGAAATTCATACCGAAAAAGGTTCCCTGGCAGAAAAAGCCTGTGTTTATTTTATGAATAAGAATGTGTCGCCCCAACAGCTGGTGTTGTGCCACATGGATAAGAGGCCAGACCTCAGCCTGCATAAAGCGCTTGCCAATCTTGGAGTATTGCTCGAGTATGACACCTTTTATCGCCCGAAGTACAAGCCCGAAACCAACTTGTGGCCGTTGATGGATCAAATGGTCAGCGCAGGTTTATCCAACCGGGTTGCCCTCGCCACTGATATGGCTGAGCCTGCTCTCTACCATAATATTGGCGGCGGACCGGGCTTATCCAGCCTGCCTGGTGAGATCCAGCGAAAGCTAATCGAAAAAGGATACCCGGAAGCTGCCCGAAAGCAGATGCTGGGAGAGAATATTGCCCGCCGGCTTGCCGGGATAGATTGATGCGAATCAGGAGAAATAAATGGTTGACTTACCTTTTGCGTTCACACTTCCTATGCCACAGGTGATTCCTTCCAGGGTGGATAATCACATTGAGCGCCACCTCTCCGCACTGAAAGGCCAATTTTTAGATCAAGATACTTATCACAAAATGCTTGCGGACGGCGACAGGTTGATCTATGAAGTGTATGAAATCAAGCGGCCAGAGGTCGAAGGTGAGTTATTGATGGGCATCTCGATTGTCCATCCAGGCAAGGTAGGCAATGAATTCTTCATGACCAAGGGGCATTTTCACTCTATCCTCGATACCGCGGAAGTCTATTATTGCTTGCGCGGTGAAGGTTACATGGTGATGGAAACTCCCGAAGGTGATACTTCCGTTGAAGCGCTCTCCCCTGGGAAAGTCTTATATGTCCCGCCACGCTGGGCTCACAGGTCCGTTTGCACCTCGCGCCAGGAAGACCTGGTGACATTCTTCGCTTATCCGGGCAACGCCGGTCATGACTATGGCACGATCGAACGCCAGGGTTTTCGGAAGCTGGTGGTCGAAGGTGCAAATGGTCCTGAAATCATTGATAACCCGCGCTGCTTATGACCAGGAGGTTGAATAAATCTTAAAGAATGCCGCTTGTTGGTCACACCCACCTCCTATGGCAAAAACGATTCCCGCCTCAAAACGGAATTGGAGGCGCAGGTAGGGGAAGTAATCTACAACCCAACCGGCAAGCCGCTCACGTCTGCTGAAGTTGCGCGCTTATTACCAGGCATGGATGGCTATATTGCCGGGTTGGATGGCATCGATGCTGCCGCATTAAGCGCGGCTGACCGCCTTAAAGTGATCTCACGCTATGGAGTTGGGATCGATAATGTGGACCTGGTTACGGCGCGCGCAATGGGGATCGTGGTGACCAATACTCCCGGAGCGAATTCCGTCTCGGTTGCTGAGCTTGCCCTGGGATTGATCCTGGCACTGGCGCGCCAGATCCCCGAAGCGGTCGAGGCAGTTCACCAGGGCAAGTGGCCTCGCTATGCCGGGATCAGTCTTGAAGGCAAAACCATTGGGATCCTCGGGCTGGGCGCAATCGGCAAACAGCTCGCCCGCCGTCTCTCTGGTTTCGATTGCAAGCTCCTGGCGTTCGACCCGTTTGCGGATGCAGGTTTTGCGGATGCCAATCAGGTCGAGCTTGCTAGTATGGATGAGGTGGTCCAACGCTCCGATTTTATCAGCCTGCACCTGCCTCTATTACCGGAGACGCGCAACCTGGTGAACGTGAGCTTCTTGAACAGGATGAAGAAAGGCTCTTTCCTGGTGAATACCTCCCGTGGAGAAGTGGTGGATGAATCTGCGCTGTTAAATGCACTCCAGACTGGTCAGCTCAAAGGAGCAGGGCTGGATGCGTTCGCCAGCGAGCCTCCTGATCCAAAGAACCCACTTTTGGCGTTACCGCAGGTGATTGCCACCCCTCATCTGGGAGCGCAAACCGATGGCGCCACCAGTAACATGGGTTGGTTCGCCATGCGTGATTGCCTGGCAGTGTTAAATAACGAAGAACCAATTTATCGGGTTGTTTAGTTATTATTCTAGATATCTTTAGCGGAGGATTTATGCAGAAAACAGAAGTGTTAGAAAAAGTAAAGCAGCTTGGTCTGCTGGCGGTGATCCGCGGTCCATCTCCCGAATTAACCGTCAAAATGGTTGGCGCCTTGGTCGAAGGTGGAGTCTTGGGCATTGAAATCACTTACAGCACACCCAATGCAGAGGAAGTGGTCCGAACCCTCGCCAAATTATTTGCGGATAAAATCCTGCTTGGTATGGGAACCCTGACCAAACCCGAGCAAGCACAGGCTGCCAAAGCTGCCGGTGCAAGCTTCGTGGTCAGCCCGGTTTGTGAGCCCAATTTGGTGAAAAGCATGGCCGCGAGTGGATTGTTGAACATGGCGGGAGCATTAACCCCCACCGAAGTCTTGCAAGCATACAACCTGGGAGCAGACGTCGTAAAAATCTTCCCCGGCTCCCTGGGTGGACCCGCTTATATCAAAGCCCTCAAAGGACCCTTCCCGTACATCCCCATGATGCCTACGGGTGGTGTAAGCGCCGGGAATGTGGCCGATTGGTTTTCCGCCGGGGTTGTAGCCGTGGGTGCTGGAAGTGAGCTCTGCCCACCCCAGCTGGCTAAAGAAGGAAAATTTGATGAAATCTCAAAACGCGCCGCTGAGTTCGTGCAGATCGTAAAATCCGCCAGAGCATAGCGGCATGACACCAGGAAAACGATCATAATTATGGAAAATTATCCGGTGATTACAAAATCGGTGCCCACGTTTTATTTCATTGGTGTGACCACCACTAAGTCTTCAATCATGAAAGTGTTCCCTTTGTGGATGAAGATCCTGGGTCGGGAAGAGGTGGTCATGGAGGGTGTCGATTGCAAAATCCATGACGACCCTGAGGCCTACCGTAGAGCGGTTGCGCAGATCAAATATGACCCGCTTTCATTGGGCTCACTCGTGACCACACATAAGATTGACCTGCTCAATGCCGCCCGTGACATGTTTGAGTATCTCGATCCATACGCCGTGATCACCGGTGAGGTTTCAAGCATATCCAAACTGGATGGTCGTTTGGAGGGGCACGCCAAGGACCCCATCACATCAGGTTCCAGCCTGGACGCGATCATCGGGTCAGGTTATTTTGGCAGGACCCATGCTGAGGTGCTGTGTTTTGGAGCAGGAGGCTCGGGTGTTGCCACCCTGTTGCACCTGATCAATAAAAAAGATAAAGGCGACCAGCCGCATAAATTCACATTCGTAAACCGTTCTCAAGGTCGGTTGGACCACGCCAGGGAAATGGTTGGCGGATTAAAAACCGATATCGAGATCGAATATATTTGCAACTCAGATCCAACGGTCAACGATAAAATTATGGAGAAATTTCCGCCTCACAGCATCATCATCAACGCCACCGGGATGGGCAAAGACACCCCTGGTTCACCCATCACCTGGCAGGGAAAATTTCCGGAACACAGCATCGCCTGGGAATTCAACTACCGCGGAGAATTGGATTTCATGCACCAGTCCCTGGCACAGGTGGAAAGCCGTCACGTCAAGGTCGAAGATGGATGGTTGTATTTTGTGCATGGCTGGACGCAGGTGGTGGCGCAAGTCTTGCATTTTGACCTCACCCCCGCCTTGTTTGACCAGCTGAATCAAGCCGCTTCATCCGTCAGAGGAAAATAGAGTTTTTTAGGATGCAATCATCCATGGCAATTGGAAATACTGACCTTCCGGCAAAACATCGGACAATCATAAAAAGATCATGTCATTGCGGAATCCCACCTAGTTTTGGTGGGAACAAGCAAGTGCTCTTCTTGCGACGAACCTGTCCCCGCTGGTATTCGGGGAGCAATCTCCGACGAGACGCTTTTTTAATTGGCATACCTTCTAATATAACCACTAATATGTATTTGTCCGAACTCGTGTCCGAAACTAAGGTAGTATTGATGAACGAATCCATTCACGGCTCGCGAAATTGTCCACTCAGCGTGAAAGGTTGAGAGAATGCTCCTGACGGCTAAAGACATTGCCAGGATGATCGATCTGTCGTGTGTGCGCACGGTATCCAGTAAGGCCGATATCGATGAAATGGTGACGGCCGCCCATAAATATGGTTTCGGTCATGTTTCGGTCCTGCAGTGCTTCATTCCATACACGAAGCAGCTTTTACAACGGGTTCCAGACGTCTGCCTGGTGGGGAATGTGAGTTTCCCTTCCGGTTCCGATTCCACTTCACTAAAAGTAGCTCAGGCGAAGGAGATGCTGGCTGCAGGTTGTGATGAGATCGATATGGTCATGAATATAGGCAAGCTGCGTTCAGGTGAGGTAACTGAAGTAGAGAATGATGTGCGGGCGGTTATCGAGACCGTACGTCCGACCCCGGTGAAGGTGATCATCGAGATCATGGTTTTAACCACCGAGGAGACCGTTCAAGCTTGCGGTATCTGCCTGCGCACAGGCGCTGCATTTATAAAAACTGGTACCGGTTGGGCAGACCGTGGCACCACCGCACAGGATGTACGTTTGATTAAATCTTTGGTAGGCGACCATATCCAGATCAAGGCTTCAGGCGGCATCCGCAGCCTGGATATGCTGGTGGAAATGTATGCAGCTGGAGCAACGCGCTTTGGTGTGAACCTTAAAAGCGGCCTCCAAATCGTGGAGCAGTGCCTGACTCAAGGTTCAGTAGTGGTAGGGTCAGAATAGTAAATCATGGATGTCCTATGAGTAAGAAAATCATCTCTTTTGATCTCGGAACCGGCGGTAATAAAGCCTATTTATACGACCAGCAAGGTAATTGCCTGGCAAGTGCCTTTGTCGCCTACGGTACGCAGTATCCACAAGTGGGATGGCATGAACAGCGCCCGGAAGAATGGTGGAACGCAGTTGTGGAAAGCACTCGCAGCCTGCTTCAATCCAGTGGTGTGGATAAAGATGATATCGCCTGCCTGGGCATCTCCGGGCACAGCCTGGGTGCTGTGCCGGTTGACAGCAAGGGGAATTTGCTGAGGGATGAGACCCCGATTTGGTCCGATATTCGCGCCCAGGCGGAAGCACAGGAATTCTTCAAAAAGGTCGACCCGGATGAATGGTATTTAACCACCGGGAACGGTTTCCCGGCCGCCTGCTACACCATTTTCAAGGTGATGTGGTACAGGCAGCACGAGCCTGAGATGTTCAGTAATATTTATAAAATCCTGGGCACCAAAGATTATATTAATTTTATACTCACCGGGAGGATGCTCACGGATTACTCCTATGCATCGGGTAGCGGGGTCTATGACCTCACTGCCTGGAAATATTCGGACGCCTTTATCGCAGCCAGCGGAATTTCAGCAGAGCTTTGGCCTGAAATCGTGCCATCAACGCACATTCTCGGCTGCCTGAAACCAGAAATCGCCAGCCTGTTGGGGCTGAGCAGTGATGTGCAGGTGGTCTGTGGCGGGGTGGATAACTCGTGTATGGCACTGGGTGCCAAGAACATCCGCGATGGGCGGGTTTACACCTCATTAGGCTCGTCGGCTTGGATCGCGGTTTCATCCGAAAAGCCGGTCCTCGACAGGCAATATAAACCTTATGTCTTTGCTCACGTGATCCCCAATATGTTCACCTCCGCGGTCAGCATCTTTTCCGCCGGCACCTCGTTTGCCTGGGTGAAGGACAATATTTGCAATGATTTGGTAGCAGAAGCTGATGCTAATGGTAAGGACATCTATTCCTTGATGAACGAGGTCGCTGAGAGGGCTCCGCTGGGCTCGAATAAATTGCTGTTCAACCCCAGCCTGGCTGGCGGTACCTCCCAGGATGCCAGCGTGAATATTCGTGGCGCATTCATCGGATTAGACCTGAAACACGGCAAACCTGAGCTCATCCGGTCTGCGATGGAAGGCATCGCCATGAACCTGCGTCTGCGCCTGGACCTTTTACGCAAATATACCCGCCTGGAGGATGATATCCTGTTTGTGGGTGGAGGGGCCAAAAGCCGTTTCTATCTGGGTATCTTCGCCGATGTTTTCAACACCCGCATCTTAAAAACCAACATTGATCAGGATGCCGCCGCCCTGGGTGCAGCCGCAATTGCAGCTGTAGGTTGTGGGTTCTGGCCAAATTTCGAGAAAATCGACGCGATCCACAAAATCGTCGAGGTGGTAGAGCCTGACGAGGCGAACAACCGTAAATACGAGCAGCTGCTGCCGATATTCAGCCTGGCAGCTGAACACCAGGCTGAGGTAAGCGATGCATTGTATGGAGTTAATTTATAGCCATATCCATAACCTTTAATAACGCAAATAGAGCAAAGTAAACTAAGACAAGCCAACGGCATAATTGAATGTCAAAGCCATAGTTCAAAATCTACTTCTCGAAAGGATAATAAATTATGAAAATCGGATTATTCACGGCCACATTTTTGGATATGCAAATTGAAGAAGTCTTCAAGCTGGCCTCGGGTCTGGGCTACGAAGCGGTTGAAATGCCCGCATTTGCCAACAACCCGCACCTGGATATCGAAAAGATAGTCAAAGGTAAGAACGCAGCTGCATTGAAAAAGCTGGTTAAATCATATGGGCTGATCATCTCCGCCTTGGCTAACCATCCGGAAGGTCAGATCGTGCTCGGACCATATGGGAAAGACACCGATGCGATTTTCAAGGGTTCCAAGGAAGAGAAGATCAAGTTTGGCACCGAGCGCATGATCAAAACTGCCCAGGCAGCCAACGCCCTTGAGGTCCCCGTGGTGACCGGGTTCATCGGTTGCGAGAATTTTGGTCGTTTCTTCCCCTGGCCTTATTCGAAAGGCTGGGCGGATATGGAAGTGGAATTCGTTGAGCGCTGGGGCAAAATCCTGGACAAATTTGGCGAGTATGGCGTCAAATTCGCCCATGAACCGCATCCCAACGAGCTGGTCTACAATGTGGAAACCGCTCTACGTGCCGTTGAGCTGATGGGAGGTCGCAAGGAGTTCGGTTTCAACTTCGACCCTGCCAACCTGATCTACCTGGGCATCGATGTGGAGAACTTCGTCGACGCCCTGGCAGGGCGTATCTTTCACGTGCATGCCAAGGATGGTGAAGTGGTCGTCCACAACGTCCGTCGTTCAGGTGTGATTCCGCAAGGTGACTGGCAGCGACTGGGACGCGGTTTCCGCTTCAGGATCCCCGGCTGGGGTACCGTGCCCTGGAAGAAAGTAATCACCGAGCTTTCGATGATTGGGTACAATTACGTCATGTCGTATGAGCACGAAGACGTCACCATGAGTCGTCACGACGGAATCACCAAGACGATTGCCTATTTGAAGCCGCTGATGATTGAGAATCCCTATGAAGGTCGGAACGACGTTTTATTTCAATAATCAAAAATAATGACCAAGGAGCAGATGTTATGGCAAATATGATGAAAGCCGCTGTTTTTGAGAAAGTTGGTGAGATCAAGGTCAAGGAAGTGCCGGTGCCTGAGATTGGTGACAATGATGTGCTGATCAAAGTGAAATATACTGGGATTTGCGGGACCGATTGGAGCATCTATAACGGCTGGTATTCGGCCGATAAATTACCCATGATCCCTGGGCATGAGTTTTCAGGTGTGATTGCCAAACTCGGCAAGAATGCCAGGGACTTGCAGGAGGGTGATCGGGTCACAGCGGATATCAATATGAGCTGCGGCACCTGCTTTTACTGCCTGCGCGGTGAAAAATTACTATGTGATAGTTTCACCCAATTGGGCATCCACACAGATGGCACATTTGCAGAATATGTAAAAGCCCCGGCAGCACAGGTGCACAAGCTGCCTGATAACCTGAGTTTCGAAGAGGGTGCTTTCATCGAGCCCGTCTCGTGCGTCATCCACGCCGCCAAAGCCATGGACGCACGCCTTGGTAGCAGCGTCGCCATCATCGGCTGCGGTCTGGGCGTGCTGCACGCCCGCATGGCAGTGTTGCGCGCCTGCGCCCCGGTCATCATCTTTGGCGATAATCGTAAACGCTTGAAGATAGCCAAAGAGATGGGCGCCGATTATGCCATCCATATCGATGATATCTCCGACCCGGTTGCCGACGTGATGCGCATCACCGGCGGCAGGGGTGCCGACTACGTCATTGAAGCCGTCGGGACGGTTAAAACCTATGAGCAGGCATTTGCTATGCTGCGCCGTGGCGGTAAACTCTCCTCGTTTGGCATCGTCGGTGAACAGGATACGATGAAAATACGCCCGTTTGAGTTCGTGTTGGGTGAAAAGAAAATTACCGGTTCGTGTGCAGGTGTAGGCGCGGATTGGCCGGATGCGATGACCCTGATCTCAAATGGGCGCATCAACCCTAAGCCGTTGTTCTCAATGAAAATCCCGCTGGAAGACCTGGATTGGGCACTGCACGAGCTGCGCACAGACCCGAGCCTGTTCAAGATTTTCGTCTCACCCGAGATCACTCAAAGGGAAGCCATGTGATAATCATGATGGGGCAGTCTAAAATGTCACAATATTGTGGAAAAAATCCTAATCGTAGCGGCGTAACAAGTCCGGTCGGCCATTGACCGGAGGGGTGGCATTTGAACAAAATACACCAGAAAAGTTTCCCCTACGCCCACATGGTGCGCCTTCGGTCAGGCGCATGGGTAATCAATCATGATATTATCGGAATTCCACCCATCAGGTCAAAAACTAACTGGGCTGGTCGCCCATCTACATTTGGGACAGCCCCCACATATTTGAAACCGCCATTCGGAGCTACGCTTTGAAAATCAGTCGCATCGATCACGTCTCTATCAATGTCATTGACCTCGCTAAATCACTGGATTTTTATGCGCGCATTTTGGGGTTCAAGCAGCTGCAGACGGTGGATTGCGGCGATTTCGATATTACCTATTTCGCACTACCAGATGGCTCACGCCTGGAGCTGTTTGATTATCATGGTAAAAACCATGTGATTTTACGCCAGGAGAGCGATGTGGGTCTCAGGCACATCGCCTTCCAGGTGGAAAACGTGGCGGAACACGAAAAGCTGCTTCGCGCGGCGGGGGTGGAGATCACCCTGTCCACTTGCGACCTGCCAAACCTCGAGGCGCGGGTGTTGTTATTCCTCGACCCGAATGGTGTGACGCTTGAATTCTGCGAAAAATTATAAGTTGATAGCCTATATTGTGTTTTCGTTTCGCAATAAACCCAAGATGATTAATTCTTAATGGAGGTAACTGCACATGGACAATAAAGAGATCCTGCTTTCACCGATAAAGATTGGCACACGCACCTGTGAAAATCGATTTTTCAGCCAACCCATGGAGTGCACCGATGCAGATGCAGACGGTAATCCTACCGACCTGACCTATGCGCGCTATGAGAACCTGTTCAAGGGTGAGGCTGGCATGGTCTGCCTGGAAGCGATCACCATCACCGACAAGAACCGCGGGCGCTTGAACCAGTTATTCATCATGCCCCAAAACTTGCCTGCGTTAACGAAATTTGTCAGACGCTTGCGGGAAGTGAACCCCAAGACCATATTCATCTACCAGCTAACCCACTCGGGTGAGCTGAGCAACCCTGAATTTTCAAAACGCCTTGCGGTAAAGCCACTGCCCGGCTTTGATGCGGAAGTGTTCACCGAGGATGAGTTTGAAAAGATCATGGACGATTTCGTCCTGGCTGCCAAGATCACCTACGATTCGGGTGCGGATGGGATCGACATGAAATTCTGCCATGGCTATCTCGGGTCTCAAATCCTCAGGCCCTACAACACCCGCCAGTGGAAGTACGGCGGGAAGTGGGAGAACCGGCGCCAGTTTGCCTTCGACTTATACGAACGCATTCAGAAAGCTGTACCCGATAAGAACTTCCTGATCGGTTCGAAGATCTCCGTTTGGGAAGGCTTCCCGGGCGGGTTCGGCACCGCCGGACCAGATACACCGGTGATTGACCTGATCCGAGCCGATTGACCTGGTAAAAGGTCTGGAGGAACGTGGCGCCCAGTATTTCGTGCAATCTGCAGGCAGCCCCTCAATCACCATCAGCCTCACCCAGGCGGATAAAGACCATCCATATTTCGCCTACCTGCACCAGTACTTTGCCAAAGTATTGCGGGAAAACCTCAAGAAGGAAACCGTTGTGATCGGCTCGAACTATTCGGTGTTCGGTAAGGGCAGGAGTAAGCTGGCAGCAGTCAGCCACAAGGATAGTGCTTTGCTGGCGTATGGTGCCCAGAATATCGCCAAGGGTTACACCGATATGATCGGTCTCGGTCGCCAGTCACTGGCTGACCCGTTGCTCCCACTCAAGCTGCGTGAAGGCCGCGAGAAGGAAATTCATTACTGCACCACCTGTGATAACTGCCTCGAGCTGCTCATCCGCCAGAGCCCGATTGGTTGCTGCACCTATAACAAGTTTTACACCAAGGTGTTGGTCAATACGCGCAAAGAAAAAGGCAGCCTGGTGGAAAAACATACCTAGCATAAAATCACTACCAGTTAGAGATTGGGAAAGGGAAAGTTTGTGAAATATCGAAAGTTTGGCAGGACGAAACTCCTGGTGAGTGAGGTTGGACATGGTTTATGGGGGATGAGCGGCTGGACGGGTTCGGATGACAGGCAATCCTTCGAGACCTTACAAAAATCACTCGAGCTGGGCTGCAATTTTTATGACAGCGCCTGGGCATACGGGAGAGGCCATAGTGATGAGCTGCTGGGGAAGCTGATCAAAGATAACCCCACTGCTCAGATTATTGCCGCCAGCAAGATACCACCCAGGAACTTTAAATGGCCTGGCTCGTCGAAAGATAAATTGAAGGATGTCTTTCCACGCCAACATATCCTCGATTATGCGGAAAGGATCCTGGAAGGCATTGGGACTGCTCCCTTGGACTTGCTGCAGTTCCATGTGTGGGACGATTCTTGGACTGAAGATGATGATTGGAAACAGGCTATTGCCGATCTTAAGGCTAAAAAGCTGATCCGCTTTTTTGGCTTGAGCATTAATCGCTGGGAACCATGGAACGGGTTGAAAGCCATCCGAACGGGTCTGGTGGATGCAGTGCAGG
The DNA here is from genome assembly GCA_963809805.1 of uncultured Chloroflexia bacterium. Taxonomy (GTDB): domain Bacteria; phylum Chloroflexota; class Anaerolineae; order Anaerolineales; family UBA4823; genus FEB-25. Next base: position 507,695 of record CAWELB010000007.1, read on the forward strand.
TTATCTATAATATCTTCGACCAGGCGCCTGAGGATGAGCTGTTCCCACTGTGCGAGAAAATGGACGTGGGTGTGATTGCCCGCGTGCCCTTGGATGAAGGCGGTTTATCCGGTAAACTGACTGATGATACGCATTTTCCGAGGGACGACTGGCGTGCCAGGTATTTCGGACCAGAGAACCTGCGCCAAACGGTTGTGCGGGCGAATGCGCTGAAAGAGTTATTGCCCGGAGATATGAGCCTGCCCGAAATGGCGCTGCGTTTTACCCTGACCAACAAGAATGTGTGCACTTCCATTGTCGGTATGCGGAATTTGGATCACCTGCAGGAGGACCTGAGGGTGAGCGATGGAATCGGCTTGCCTGAGGACTTAATCAGCCAATTACGTCCCCACAGGTGGGATCGAAAGGTGGCTCCCTGGTCGGATTAATCCATCTTCAGCAGCAGGTCTGGTCAAAAAAACCAGTCCCTGTAAATTAACCCTTCATATACCTATATCCGCTTTCGTAACGCGAAATCGATCTAGCCAGTGAAACGTTCCCGTACTTTTGCCGCGATCTGGCGATCGGTCATCTTGTCTGCGGTCTCAACAGCCAGGATATGTCCCTTGTAATTACCGTTCTCAAGGCGTTTTTTAAGCTCGCCTTTAGCCTCACCCGGGCCGAATATCTGCACCGTGTCTCCATCACGAATAACCGCAACGACTGAATCGTAAAAACTGTTCAGGCTATTTCCAAACTGGCGATCGCGCACATCCTCCGCAGAGCCACCCTCGGACGCGTCATCGGAATATCTGACATGCTTTTCCATGTGGGAGGTGATTTCCTTAACTTCTTCGCCTTTATCGCTCACAATAACCACCACAGCCTTGCGGTGGTCAATCCACAAACCGATATCTTTCTTCATAAGGATCTCCTTATCTGTTTTTAGGAAAATTGACTTTCTTGAAATCGATAAACCCCCGCTCAACATTCGTATCGATTAATTGGACACGTATTCGGTCACCTACATCGATACCGTCAAACCCCTGCATCAATTTGCCTTCGACCGGCATGCTGAGAAGCCGCACCCAGGTGCCTTTCTCGGATGCCCCGGTGACAATCGAATCAAACTGCTCCCCGATCCTCGATTCGAGCAGTAGCGCCGCTGCAGATTTTTCGACCTGGCGTTCCACTTTCGTAGCAGCATCTTCTGCTTCCGTGCAATGAGCAGCCAGGTCATTTAGCTCATCAAACTTGTATGGCACCGGTTGAGTAGATAAGGCTGCTTTCAGTAATCGTTGAGTGATCAGGTCTGGATAGCGGCGATTAGGTGCCGTCGAATGAGCATAGTCTTTGACCGCCAGACCAAAATGTCCCGGGGCATTTCCTTCAGGGAGTTCGGCAATATATTCACCGTTTCCGAGAAGTTTGATCACTGCCAATGATAAATCGGGGAAACGCACAGGGTCGGTGGATTTCTCCTTGATGAGAAACTCCTCCAAGGCTTTTGAATCTGGATGATCAGGAAGCTCGCTGCCGTGCTGGTTGGCAATCTCAACAATCCGCTCCCATCGTTTGGGCGTGCGTACGACGCGGCGGATGGAGGGGAATTTTCTTGCCGAGAGATATCGGGCGGTCACTCCGTTCGCTGCGATCATCACATCCTCGATAATCTCCTTCGCACGGTTCTTTTGTTCTATTTCAAGCGCACGGATTTGATCGCCATCGAATACTGGTTTAGCCTCGATGGTTTCCAGGGTAAGTGCCCCGTGAATGTGGCGTAAATTCTTCATCCTTTGGGCCGCCTTATCTTGCAGCCGCAAGTTCTCTTCCAGCCCCTTTACAATCGAAACTGCCTCAGGAATATCTCCATTCCCTTCCAGCCAGGCGGCCAGGCTGTTATAAGCCAGCTTGGCATGATTGCGTACCCATCCATGGTAGATATCCGCATCCTGAATAGATCCGTCCGCTCCAACCACCATTTCGATGACAATAGCCAGGCGCTCCTCATTGAGATTCAAGGAGGTAATACCGGTCGAAACTTCTTCAGGCAGCATCGGGAAGGTCTCCGCGGCGGTATACACCGATGTCGTATTATGGCGCGCGTGCTGATCAATGGCTGAATCATTTTTGATCACTGAGTCTACATCCGCGATGGCCACCAGGATCTTTACTATTTCCGCAGGTATGGCTTCGGCAACCGTCAGCTGGTCCAGGTCGCGCGAGTCATCGTTATCAATAGATGCCCATAGAAGCTCCCGCAGGTCACGAATCTGGCTCTCCGTACCAGCTGGCGCACCATTTTTCATCGCAGGCGACTGGAGCCCGCCTAATTCTGCCAGGGCTGCGGAAGAAAAATCAGGCAGCAAACCTCGCTCGAGCATTGCCCGGTGAGCAATGCTTTGTAACAATGCGTGGTGGTTTTGATCATGGGTAAGCAATGTTTTTGTTTCCTCCTTCTTTTCTTTCTTACGATTTTAACGGCTTGGTAAAATTTCCTGGCATCGAATTTGTTTGGGTAGCCCCTATTTCTGTGGTTTTTCCTTAAGGCTCTCTCCCTGGTCTCCCATCATCACCTCAACCATGTGTATCTTTCCATCGTTAACCAGCGGAATGGCCTGTGGGTCCAGTATATTTCCATCCAATTTCACCAGCTGGACATTGTGCGCAATATGCGTGGGATTGGTCACCTTTATTTGATAGCTTGTGGCTCCAAATTGATAAGAAATCTCAAACCCGTCCCAGCTTGGTGGAATGACAGGGTCGATGTGCAATATATCACCAGTCTTCTTAAAGCCCAGGAGAGCCGTCAGACCAAAGCGGTACATCCACGCTGCCGATCCCGTATACCAGGTCCATCCCCCGCGATGTGTGTAGGGCGGTTTGCTGTAGATATCGGCACAGATCACGTATGGTTCGACACGATATTCAGCCGCCTTCTCCTCTGTCTCTGAATGGAAGATGGGATTAAGCAGATCGAACTGCTCGCCAGCTCGCTTCCCATCTCCCAACTGGGCAAAAGCCCAGGCCGTCCAGATGGCAGCGTGAGTATACTGTCCGCCATTCTCGCGTATGCCTTGTAGGTACCCTTTGATATAGCCAGGATCATGCTCAGTTTTGTCAAAAGGCGGTGTGAACAGCAGCATTAACCGCTCCTGCGGGAGAACCAGCCGTTCCAGCACTGACTCCATCGCCTGCTGGCTGCGAATTGGATCGCCAGCACCACTCAATACCGCCCAAGACTGGGCAATTCCGTCGATCTGGCATTCAAGCTCCTGGTTCGAGCCGAGGGGGAAGCCATCATCATAATATGCTCGACGGTACCATGCACCATCCCAGGCGGTTTGTTCGACTGCGGCAGCATATTCCTTGGATCGCGACCGGTAATATTCAGCTATTTCACCATCTCCCCGCTGGTCACATATCCTTGCGAAGCGCTCAAGGATATCGCATAGGAACCATGCCAGCCAGACACTTTCCCCTTTTCCTTCTATGCCCACCCGGTTCAGGCCGTCATTCCAATCGCCGGTACCGATCAAAGGCAAGCCGTGCATTCCACTGGTGGCGCCTTTTTTGATTGCCCGGTGGCAGTGTTCTATCAGGGGATACGCTTCTTTCGTCTGAGGATATTCGTTATAGCGTTCTTTTTCATCCTCATTCAAAGGCGGCGCCTCAAGGAAAGGAATTTTTTCTTCGAGAATACTCACATCACCGGTAGCTTCCAGGTATAGAGCTGTGACATACGGAAGCCACAGCAGGTCGTCTGAGATGCGCGTTCGCACACCGCGACCGGAAGGTGGATGCCACCAATGCATCACATCGCCCTCGGTGAATTGGAACTGAGCAGCATTGAGTATCTGGCCGCGGGAAATGGCCGGATCGATTGCCAGTAATGCCAGCACATCCTGGAGCTGGTCGCGAAAACCAAATGCTCCGCTGGGTTGATAGAAAGCCGATCGACCCCAGATCCGGCAGGAGAGGCTCTGGTACAGCATCCAATGGTTAAGTATCAAATCGGAGGCTGGTTCGGGAGTGTGCACCTGGATAGTATTGAGTAAATGGTTCCACAAAGCCCGGGTGCGCTCCAGAGCTGCTCCCACATATGCCGAGTCATGATATTTCTTGGCCAGCTCAAGCGCGTGTCCCTTGTTATTCCCCTGCCCCAGTACAAAGTAAATCTCTTCTACGCCGCCAGGCAGTAAATCGAGATGTAGCTGCAGCACCGCGCAAAGGTCTTCACTGGGTGAAAGGCGTGTTTCCAGCCCGATACGATGCAAAGCAGCCGGATACTCGAGTGTGCCGCCCCGCCCCAGAAACTCGGTCCGGTCGGTGGTCAAACCATGCACCGGTTTATTAGCGATGAGGAAAGCGGTTCTCTCACCAAATTCGTGGTTGTATGGGTTGGTAGCCAGCAGGCAGAACTCAGCCGCATCATACTCTGGAATGATATATGGCAGTGATGCAGCATGAGTAGTTCCCAACACCCATTCGACGTACTGGGTGGCCGTAATCCGGCGGTTGTGATTCCAGGTGTTTTCAACCCGCAAGTGGATAATTTTAACCGGGTCCTCCGGGCTGGCGAACAGCGTCAGGCGCTGGCGTAGACCGTGGGAATTATGCTCGAAGATGGTGTAGCCCGCACCATGGGTTACGCGATAGGGTTGGTCTGCACCGGCAGGCAGAGGCGTGGGTGTCCAAACATCACCGGTTTCTTCATCTCGCAGGTAGAGGGCTTCACCGGTTGGGTCGCGTACCGGGTCGTTGGACCATGGCGTAAGGCGGTTTTCACCGCTGTTCACTGCCCAGGTGCACTGGCTGCCTGATTCGCTAACCATAAATCCAAAATAGGGATAACCGATCACGTTGACCCACGGGGCTGGAGTGAGCCTGCCGGGACTCAGCTCAATGATATATTCGTGGCCGTCTGCACTAAAACCGCCATATCCGTTATAGAACTGCAAGGGTCCTGCTGCAGGGAGTGGATCCTCCTCATTGGGGACGACAGTGCTTTCGGGGGACCTGGTTGGAATAAATTCGGGCAGATGAGCAGCCTGGATGGTATACGCAGGTATTTGATCATTCATCGATCCGCGATCACCCTTAAAAAGGATGCATCCCGCGGTTTGCAGCAAAGTGTTTTCTTCGGGAGTAATCTGATCCGCATAAAGGATGAAAATCCCCCCGCGCTTGTTCAACCACTGCTCGCTGTTCAAACGGTTTACCAGGCGGTAGAGCATCCCATTCAGCTCAGCGCCGTAATCGGTCTGTTGATAATTGAGAATGACGATATCCACCATCATACGACGGCTGCGTAAAAATTCATGTACTTGCAAAACCTCGCGGATCAGGTCTATCTGTTTAGATTCCCTGATCTCGACCAGCAAGATCGGATAATCACCTGAAATACCAAAACGCCATAATCCTGACTGACCAAGCCGGTTTGAGGCGATCGTTTCAGGTGAAGCACGCAATAACTTGAACGGATAGAGTAGTGCTGAGAGAACCTGCAAGGTATTTTTGAATGCCTGAGAATTATAGTTTTGCTTCCCCAGCCAGGTCTGGACGGAAATATTTGCTTGATGATAGGAACGCTCAATCAGTGACCAGCTGGAATATCGCCCGGCTAATGCCATAACCGCTTCTCGGCTTTCTCCGGCGAAGGTCAGATATGCCAGCTCAGCGCTTTCGTGCGGGTTTAGTTTGACTTCCTGGCCAAGTGAAAAGATTGGGTCAAGTGTCGCCCCAGTTGTTCCCGTGAGGTACTCCTCAGAATTGAGCGCGGCTGGGTTGTTGAGAGTACCGCCTCGACCCACAAATCGATTGCGATCCGCTTCATGACGTGCCGTTGGCTGGTTATCTTGAGATTCCGCTTTATGATCGACCACCAGCATATGACCCAGAAAGATGGGCTTTTCGTCGCTGGAACGGAGTCTCCGAGAGAAAATTTGTAAATTAAGCTCAGGTACAAATTCGCTCTCGATAAACAGCTTATTGTAAGCTGGGTGGCGCCGGTCTGCAGCCTGTTGTGTGAGGATCACTTCCCCGTAAGAAGTCAGGCGCAGGTGGCGCACTTGGCTGTCTGTATTGTGCAAATGGATGCGCCGGATCTCCACTGGGTCATCAGGGCACACCGTGATTTCCATGGTGGATGCGATATCATTATCTGTGCGGTGGAAAACCGCCATGTGGGCAAAGAAAGTCACCTGCATATTCTCTGCTTGGGTGGGGATGGGCAGATATCCTGTCGACCATAGCTTTCCAGTGGACGGTTTCCCAAGGTTGGTGAGATTCATGTCCTGGATATAGATCCAGGTCCCCCAAGGGTCGAGCACCCCATCAGCCTGCCAGCGCGTCAGGTCTATATCGCGCCAGGTGCTGTACCCACCTCCCATATTGGAAATCAAAACACCATAATTGCCATTTGACAGGAGATTCACCTGTGGGATCGCCGTCTCAACCGGCACACTCCAGGGAACTATTTCGATTGGGGCAACTGATGACCGCAGTATTCCTTTTATATCCGTTGCATACGGATTTTGTAGGGGAGCTGCCTGTGGGATCTGCTCTTGTAAAAGCAGCTCGACACTCTGGATGCGTGGATCAGTGTGCATCCGGCGCACCATTTTGTCTTTATAAAAATAATTTACCAGAGCCATTAAGATCATGCCCTGGTGATGGGCCATATACTCACGCACTATAGAAGAAGTTTCACCCACCAGCAATCGGTCTGCGGTGAAATCAATCGACTCATACAGGCCATATAATCCGAAGACGTTAAGCTCCATCAGGCTTTCCAGATTTTGGGCAACGGTTTGAGGGTTGTAATTAATGGCCATGAGCGAGGCATAAGGCGCAACTACCAAATCGTCTCCCAATCCGCGTTTAAAGCCCAGCCCTGGAACCCCGAATGCGCGATATTGGTAATTTTGATTGGCGTCAAACAGGTAAAAGCCAGATTCGGAGATACCCCACGGCACACCTTTAGTCTTTCCATATTCGATTTGATGTAAGACTGCTCCCTGTGCGCTATCTGCCAACAATGTGCCTGGGTAGGAGCGCAGGAAAAGCGTCGGCATCAGGTATTCAAACATGGTCGCACCCCATGAAAGCAAGACGTACATCCCTTCTACCCGGGTTAACGGCCTGCTTAATTGCATCCAGTGAGATTGCGGGACATCTCCCTTTGCCAGGGCAATGATGGAAGCGATCCGTGCTTCAGAGGCCAGTAGATCGTAATAATTATTGTCGAGCTGACCCGTGTCAAGGTTAAAACCAAGGTGGAAAACGCGCCGCTGTGAGGAATAAAGGAACCCAAAATCCATCTCCATCACAAACCGCTCAGCGCGAGCTGCACTTTGAGTGTATTCATTCAGCAGGGCATCAGCATTGTCTGCGGCCTGTTTCAAAGCCTGGTCCATTGCATCCAGCCATTCCAACGCTTCATGTTCCTGGCTAGATTCAGAAACAGATGTAGGTTGAGTTTCCTTTAGAAGATCGCGTAATGCGCCTGTGCTGGTTAAGTCAGCAGTGGCGTAGGTGCGAACCTGACCCAGGCGTGGATTGTAAGGTAAATTTTCTCTTAATGTGCTCAACCCTGGTAAAAAACGAGACTCATTGAAAAGCACAGGCAACTGCTCTAGCAAGTGAATCCAGGGTACCATTTCGGTAAGCGTTCGCTGTATGGCCTGATGGTGGCGTTCTACCTGGGCTGCAACTTCTTGTAGCTTGCGTAGGGCTTCCAAATCGAAAGCTGCACTACCCACCTCAATCAGCTCAATCAGGCGTTTTGAGAGATCCGGCCAAAATAGTCCATTTACTGTCTGAAAGAGTGCAAACCAACGCGTGGGTTCCATCCGTACAGCCAGGATTTTTTCCTTCATCTCGGCAATTTTTTGATCGATTTCCTGTACCAGGCTGTTATATTCAGCCTTTCGCATTCCCGACAATATCTCAGTCAGATTGGAAAGGGTATCCAGGTAACCCTGCCATAGATCCCAACGAAATATCCGTTCTGTTGGCATGTTCTTACATGCCTGGGCAGTTACCACCAGGCTGGCAGCCAGGTTGCCGCTGTCTACAGTAGAAATGTAGCGTGGCTTGAGCGGCTGTAGGGTCAGCGTATCATACCAATTTAAGAAGTGACCGCGGAAGCGCTCCAGCTGTTCCAGGGTGTCCATTGTGATGCTCAGGCGGGTCGCCAGCCCGAGTTGATCCAGGTAGCCAAGGTCGTAAGCAGCCAGTGTGGAGGTCAGTAGCAATCCAATATTGGTAGGTGAGGTGTGATGAGCGATTATCCCAACGGGTGCTTCCTGGAAGTGATCGGGTGGCAGCCAATGGTCTTCAGGACCAACGAAGCGCTCAAAGAAGCCCCAGGTACGCCGGGCAACCTGTCGAAACAGGATGGTTTGATCCTTGGTCAACGGTTTCGTACGCTGCTTGATCGGCCGATCGATCCATTGGGCGATTAACGGTGAGAACATCCAAATCAACAGCAAGGGCATGCCGAAGGCTAAGGCGGGTGACAATCCATGTCCTGCAATGCCATAAACCAGCTGGATTCCACCGGCCAAAATCATCACGATAAGCGTCGATGCGATCATCCTCAGCCAGGCCGTATTCCGGTAGACCTGTAAGCCAAACAGGCGCGCAGTTTGGGCAGCAGTAGTCCACTGTAATAGGTTGCGGTGGCTGATGAAAAGGCGGTAGAGCGTGGTCAGGATGGCGTCCAGGGCGTTATACGCCTCGTAGGGTAGGAAAGCTACTGCTAATGCCCAGCGCACGAAAGACCATCTCATAGGATGAAATGCTGCGCCGAAATTCTCGCCTCCCAGGGTTTGTATAGCACTCCTTGCGAGACCTGTCAGTACCGCAGTGCCCAACGAAAGCAGGACAATTGCCATCCAGAGCCCGATGAGATCAGGCATGGAAATTGTGCCAAAAAAGAAGATAAACAGTAGGGAAGGAGCAAGCATTGCCCGCAGCAGGTTATCAATCATTTTCCAACGATCAATACCTGTGAATTTAATCCGGAATTTCCCTGGATGTAGCAGCCAGGGAAGGAGCTGCCAGTCTCCGCGGTTCCAGCGCTGTTGGCGTTTGACCTGCACGATATAGTTCGATGGGTAATCCTCGACCATGGTGATATCAGTGACCAGACCGGCGCGGCCCAAGATTCCTTCCAATAGATCGTGGCTGAGCACAGTGTTCTCGGGAATATGTCTGTCCACGCTGCGTTCGAAGGTGTCTACCTCGTAAATTCCTTTGCCAACGTAGCTTCCCTCACCGAACAGGTCTTGGTAAGCATCGGAGACTGCCCGTGTATACAAATCCAGCCCGGTATCTCCAGCAAAAATTCGGGTAAACCACGAATAATTAGCGCTTCTGGGATGAATCTCCATGCGGGGCTGTAATATGGTGTAGCCGGAATATACATGGCCGGTCGTGTCATTGAACCTGGCGTGGTTCAATGGATGGGCCAGTGTACCAACCAGGCGCCTGGCTGCACCGCGTGGTAGGATGGTGTCTGCATCCAGGGTGATTACGTATCGCACACATTGTAATTCTGCACTGCCCGCTCTCTCTCCAGTGACGGTTGAAAACGATGTGTCCATACTGCCCCGCAGCAGCTTGTTCAATTCATGCAGTTTGCCGCGTTTACGTTCCCATCCCATCCACCTGCCTTCAGATTGGTTCCATAAACGTTTGCGGTGGAGCAAATAAAACAATTTATCACCTTCGACGATGGGTGGTTGCATTCGTTCATCAGATTCAAGGCTCCCGGCCTCCACCAGCTGAGAAACGCTGCTGTCAGTGGTCGTGTCACAGTCAGGGATCGAACGGCTGTATTTGGCGTTCAATTTCTCGATCTCTGCTGTGGCGTACTGTATCATTTCTTCATCTTCGGGTAATGTTTCGCTGTCAGCATCAGCGAAATCTGTCAGTAAAGCAAAAAGCAGACCCCGGTCTGTATTGCGCAGATAAGTCATTTCGATCTGGCGCGTCAGGCTGTCAATCTCTCTTTGATTGGTGATTAAGGCAGGGATGACTACCAGCGTACGGAACGGGGCTGGAATCCCATCTATGAAATTCAGCTTGGGAAGGATGCGCGGTTTTTTCCTCAATGTGATCAACCAATTGACCAGGCTGCCGGAGACCGTCAAAATGGGAGCCAACAATGCAATCGCCAGCACGAGCATCGAGATCCACTGATATGGCGATCCTGACTGAAATATCTCCCGCAGATCGCTTACAAGTGAGATAAGCCCTAGGATTAGTAAGCTAAGGAAAAAGATGCTTCCAAGGTATAAGGCACTGACATGCCCCAACCCCCACCGTTTGAGGGTTGTTTTCACATCCGGATGATAGCCAATCTTCACTTCCAATAAAGACCGGCTTTTCCCAAATAAATATTCGCCTACGTGTGGAACCGGATCCTCGAGAGCACTTTCAAGTCCAGCTGTGCCCGGAGCCATTCCAGCCGATTTGGTTTCACCTGTGGCCCTTTCTTGGGCCAGTTCGACTGTAATTTTTGCCAGCTCATTTTCTTCTTGCCCGCTTGCAAACGAGAGCAATTCGATCTCTTTTCGGTATAGATCGCGGGTTTTAAAATCCATCAATGGATATATTCCAGCCGGGTCTTGGCGCAGCGTCCGTTCCAGGCTGCTTACTGCCTCAAAAAAGTCGTTCCAGTTTTGTTCAGTGATGGTACGTAAGCTGATGATGATATTAGCCACGATGCCACTGGCTAACGTGTCAACCGTCGCAGTTTGATCTTTTATAAATGGATTGCCAGTCTCTACAAGCTGTGGTGGGAAGATAGGTAAGTTCGGTGAAGTTTGAGGATGGATTAACCATTCGAGTGTGTGTGCCAGGGTCTCTATCAGGCAGTAGCGCAGGAAAATTGGCAGCGCCCATAATTCACCCATTGTCAGAGGCACTTGTTCCTGGACCAGGATCAGGATGGCTTGAAGGTCCATCACATTCAACAAATAATTCTGGAAGAAAAGCATGCCCCGCCCAATTGCATAAATGCGTGGTAGGCCTTTCAATGCTCCTCCTGCCAGTTTAGGCAGCTGTTTATTAAATCCAGCGGGCAAATCTTCACCGATTTGCCGGAGGGCTTGCCGGATGATGTAGTAATTGTCCAGCACCCATTCTGAGGCAAGAGTAAGCGTCAGGTCCTTAGTCGAAGCCTCCCGGAAGTAGGCATGTGCCTTTTCCAGCCAGTCTTCAAACACCTTGAGCTCGCTCCCCCCGATAATGGTCCTCTTCCCCCACTCCTTGGGAAACCGGCTAATTTCCTGATAATTACTTACCAGAAAATCGACCAGCGCCTGCATTTGTTCAGTTTTTGACAAAGATGAATTTCCCGAGACAGGAAAGCCCTGTTCATGGATTATATTTTCGTGATCTTCCGGCATGCTTAGCGTCTCCCGGATTTTTCTGCCGCAACCTCCGCCGCGCTTGGTCTCACTTGAGAACGCGGTACATCCTGAATGACCAGGAGGGGTTTGGTGCCATGCTCAATGTAATTCCATGTAACGGTTCCGTAAGGCCAGGTGACCTGCCCGGAATAACCATGCGCGCAAAGGATTACCAGATCGATAGCTTCCTGCTCTGCTAATTCATGGAGTGCGGAAGGTACACTGCCACTCTCCACCACACAGGTATCACAATCTACCGGCAAACGCTCTTTCATTTCATAAAGGTATCGTTCAACAGCCTGGTGGCTGAGTCGTAATAGTTTTTCTGTAAGTTGGCTAATTTCGATCGGGTAGGGTTCCGGTATAGGCAATTCGGGTGGTCGAATCACTGCCGCTAGGAAGAGTGTCGATTTGTTGCCCGCCGCTTCCGGTGTGCTATCGGTAGGCATTTCACCTCGCGTCAGCTCAATCCCGGCAGAGAGGGAACACTCGGCGCGACGTGAGCTGTCAATCGGTAGTAGAATTCGGCGATATCGTTTGATGGTTTCATCGATGATGGTTTGGTCGTAGGCGCGCACGAGCAGGACCGGCAGATAAATTAAGTTGATCACTTTTTGAGTGACACTGCTGATATTCCAACGACTCAATCCGCTCGAGCCATGTGTACTGATGACGAGAAGGTCGATATTCTCGGTATGTGCAAAGTCGACGATATTTTCCGCAGCTTTTCCTTCGCGGACGGAATAATCGACACGGCTCTTTTCTCCTTCACCCAGCACGAGATTTTCCCCTAGATTTTCTCTGACTCTGTCCGCGATGCTTTGCATATATGCATCAGCCTCAGCCTTGTGAAGTTGCCAGCGTAGTGGATCAACAGCAGCAGGGTTTTCGTGATAAGAAATAGGCTCAAGAACCCGTAATAAATGGATGCTAGCTCCAAAGATTCGAGCGAACAGCTCAGCATGAGGAATCGTTACTTCAGCGAGCGGTGAGCCATCCAATGGCACCAGGATTCGGGTAAACATGAGATCACTCCTTCCTGTCAAGAAAACTTAAAAAGGGAGCCGTAATTGTTCGATGATTGCTCCCTGATGCGCACGAATGAGCATCGTTTGAGCTCGCCTAACATCGGTAATAGGCTGCAGCGCCATAAAGAAAATCACCTGAACAAAACTTGTGACGGGGTTAGCTGTATGAACCCAAAAATCGGTGACCGGGCTGGAAGGTAAAACAACGATTTTGGTAGCGCCGCTATAACCCCGAGAGTTTCTCCCCAGAAGGCCCAAGATTCCCTGTGTTCGCCATCTGACTGGACCAAAGCCGACGTGATCAGCGAAGAGAGATAAATTATTCCGACCAACCCCCATTGTATCAGCAATGCCGCCATCAGCGCCGCGTGGATTGAAAATCCGACCTGGCAGCCTGGCTGGGGAACAAACCCGGTGCTCAAGCTACCTTGAGAACGCGGGTGAGAAACGAGTCGGCTATTTGTGGACCGGGCTGGTTTTACCCGCCTCTTGCTTCAGCCGCCGTACGTGTGTGCGCTGTCCTTTGGATAGTCGTTTAACCTTTGTGGTCTTACTTTTTTTGTCTGCCATAGATTTTATTCTTCTTTCACGAACCATCGATTAATCTCAGTAGATGCTCATCCTACGTGGAGCTCCACCACCTGGCGGAAGTGGAAGCCCATGATCGCCAGAGTGATGGCTAATGGGAACAGGCGGGGGTGGTGGAATAGCGTCCAGAAAAACAGCTTCCAATACTGGACGCGCTCAACCCCGCGGATGCCTAATTGGTAAATCGAGCGACCAAAAGCCAGGATGTACTGTAAATTCAGCTGAAACTGGATCTGAGGCGGATGGTACTCACGCAGGAAGGTTACAACCCGCTCGTAATATGCCTTGGGGGCATAAATTTGCGCCAGGAGCTTGCGATACCCCTCCCGCAGGGGTTCGAGCCCCATCCTGGGGATGATATTGGTCGAGCCATCCACGTTATCGCCAGACATATCATTGGTCAAGCGACCTTCTCTTTGCAAGCGCTCATACAACTTTGTCCCGGGAGGGGCTTGCAGCAAGCCAACCATGGCGGTTACAATTCCGCTCTTTTGGATAAAATCGATCTGCTGTTGGAAGATGGATGGAGGATCGTTGTCAAAGCCGACAATGAAGCCTCCTTGCACCTGAAGACCGGCGCGTTGCAGCTGCTTGACGCTTTCAACCAAATCGCGGCCTTTGTTTTGATTCTTGCTGCATTCGGTCAGGCTGCCTTCGTTGGGCGTCTCGATGCCGACGAACACCATGTTGAACCCGGCCTGCGTCATCAGGCTGAGCAGCTCGGGGTCGTCAACCAGGTTGATGGAGACCTCTGTGTTGAAGGGCACACCGGACTTACCTTTGCGCCATTCGATCAAGGCTGGCAGGATTTCAGACTTGATCTGCTTTTTGTTGCCGATGAAGTTATCATCCACGAAGAAGATGCTGCTGCGCCAGCCCAAGGCGTACAGGCTATCCAGCTCTGCGATGATCTGCGCAGCGGTCTTGGTGCGCGGGCGATGCCCGAGCAGGGCGGTCACATTGCAAAAGTCACAGCTGTAAGGGCAGCCGCGTGAGAACTGGATACTGAAGGTGTCGTAGTGCTTGAAATTGACCAGCTGCCAAAGTGGCGCAGGGGTTTGGCGGATATCAGCGTACTCGGTAGTGGAATACACCCGTTGGGCGGTGCCGTTAGCCAGATCTGTCAGGAATAATGGCAGGGTGAGCTCAGCTTCGTTGAGCACGAAATGGTCAACATCGGGGAACTGGTCATGTTCCATGGTGAAGAGCGGCCCACCTGCCACCACTTTCTTGCCAGCTTCCTTGCAGCGGGCGATCGCAGCATGGGCGGCATCCCGCTGAACGATCATGGCGCTGATGAAGACGTAATCCGCCCATGCCAGGTCTTTGGGTGTCAGGCTGGTCGCATTGAGGTCCACCAGCCGCTTTTCCCACTCCGCAGGCAGCAGGGCTGCTACGGTTAACAAACCCAAGGGGGGAGAACCGGCTTTTTTACGGATGAAGCGCAGGGCGTGCTTGAAACTCCAGAAGGTGTCGGGGAACTCGGGGTAAACCAGTAAGATTCGCATGCATCTATTCCTTTAAGTTGGAGCCAGTCATGGGGAAAGAGTAAACTTAAATTATTGTAACAGCTTTAGGGGCAGGAAGGGTTAATGATAGATGTGAGCCCGGTTGTAGAGACGCCATAGTATCGCGTCTGTACACCTGTTTTCTGTAGGTTGGTGTTGAGGGCAATGTTCGTTTGCCCGAAACCCAACAAGATGTTTGAACGGGGACGGTCGCAAGGATCACCCCTTTTTTTGATCTGTAGAGACGCCCCAGTGGGGCGTCTTCGTGCAGGATGGACAATGGTAAGATTGCAACCCGCTTGTTTGTAAGGGCGACCCGTCGTAGGATATCGGAACACATGGGTGCCCATGGTAAGGTTATAAAAGAGACACGTGATAATCTTGGTGCGTCGCTCCTACGCCCGCGCTTTGTAGAGACGCCCCGCCGGGGCGTCTCCGTGCAGGATAGACAATGGTAAGATTGCAACCCGCTTGTTTGTAAGGGCGACAAGTCGTAGGATATCGGAACACATGGGTGCCCACGGTAAGTTGATAAAAGAGACACGTGATAATCCTGGTGGGTCGCCCATACGTTTAAATCCGCGACCCTACATTGACCTTTCGTAGAGACTCCCCATTCTGATGCCTTTACATTTACAGAGTCTATGACTGAGTGATTCGCGATTGGTTGCTTTGTGTGATGACTTGTGATATCTTTTTCCGTAATCTACTCCTTTTTGATGGCTCTTAATAAGCACAGCTCTCCCCGAGTACTTTAATTTCAGTATAATGGCCCAGCGTCTCAAAAGCGTCACAAAGAACCTGCATGTTGAAAATCGCAATAATACTCGACAGGATTCCCCAAGTCGGCAGTTCATGCCCAATTATTATCCGCATCTGGGAAGGCACCCAGGCAAATATCAAAATCAGGCTGGCCTAGAGGAATATCAACCTGATATTTGAACAAATTGTATATTTACACATGCAAAGTGGGGAAAATTCTGATAATTACGACTGCTTTACTTGTTGTGGGTCGCGTAAACTACCACATGGTGATCAAACTGCCCGTTGACGATGTTTCCTGCGCAGGTAATGAGCGTCAGGTGGGAGAGGCCGTCGAGGGATGGCTGTGGTGCTGTGCCGCTAACCGGTCCGGTACCATATATCTGTGCAAGCACAGCCGGATCGGATGACTCCTGCAGCGAATAGACTTTAACCTCGTCAACAGTGAAGGTAAAGTCAATGTTTGGCTTGGTATAGTGGATGATGATCAGGTCACCCGGTTGGAGATCCTGCAGGTGCGCGAATATCTCATCTCGCCCAAGCGGATCGTTTACATGCCCGGCAATTGTAGCTGTGCCTGACTCGCCTGGAAGGCCACTTCCGCGATACCAGAATGCCGTATGCCAAACGGGATCGCCAATATCACCTTTTGGCGCATCCATCTCATTAACTTGGGTGAGACCGACTCCAAGCACGGGGGCATTGACCTTGAGGGAAGGAATCTTAAGCTCCAGTGGCACTTCGACAGGCGCAGCCTTTATGTCGAGTCCCGCATCAAAGAGTGGTCCAAGGACAATTGGTGTGGGTGTTGGTTGAGCAGTCGGTTGAGCAGTCGATTGGGCTGCTGGTTGACCTGGCGGTAGGGAAGTTGGTTGAGCTGCCCGCTGAATCGCTGGTAAAGATATAAGAGACGGGATGGGCATAGTCGGCGCCTCTCCCGTCTCTTTAATTCCACAACCTCCAAGCACCGTCGCTATGGCCAGAACGGTCAAAAGGCAACCGAGCTTTCCGCGGCGGATGATCATGCTGATATTTCGTACAATAATATGCTTATTGCCTCGGTCTAGATGTCTTGCGGTATGCTCGAAAGCCCAAGATTAAAGCCAGGGCGCTGAAGCCACCCGCGATAAGCAGACCCCAGGGTGAACCATCGTTTCGGATAGGTGCACCGCCCGTGCCTGGCAATGCTGTGACAACCGGCAAATTTGTGGCTGTGGGTGCTGCCGTGGTAGCCGTCGGGGCTCCGGCTGTGGCTGTGGGTGCTCCGGCTGTGGCTGTGGGTGCCCCGGACGTGGCTGTGGGTGCTCCCGATGTGGCAGTCGCGGTTGGCGGCCCGGAGGTGGGTGTATCGGTCGGCTGCCCACCGCAGATTGGACCGGTCACGATATTGGAATCCAGTGTCACTTCGCCAGTTTGCGCCAGGGCTCTACCGTTCAGGCTGGCGCCGGTCTGCAGGGAGATGGACGTGGATGCGAAAATATTTCCTATGAACGTAGTGCCTGTTCCGATAGTTCCGGACGAAACGAGTCTCCACCACACATTACACGGGTCGCCACCCGTAACCGATGAATTGGAGGATGTCGTGAGTGTTGCTGCAGATTTGAAAATCCAGACGCCTGACCCACTGAGCGTCAGGTTTCCAGTCAGCAGGAAAGCGTCGGCGCAGTAAGTACCTGGTCCGAGTGGTGAAACCAGGGTCAAGTCCTGCACGCCCGCGTAGGTGACATCGCAACCCTGATCTAGAAAGGTGAATGCAGCGGTAGCATCAGCCTGGGCTGCAGCTGCCTCCGTATCTGCATCGTGTATTGTGCCCCCGACAGTGCCTGGAGGAAAGCCTGTGTAATGCGGTGGTACCCCAATACCGGGGCTGATGCCCAAATCTCCGGACAGCGTGGTGGGACCAGTATTGGTCACGATTGAGCCAGCCAGAACCGAGTAGCTCGCCACCGCACCTAGTGTAGGTGAAATGCCATTGAGCCGGCTCGCAGATGCGAATGTTGATGGTCCTGCCAATGTAAGCGCCATAAGCAGGATAATTAAAATGGATAGATATTTTAGTTTGTGCATTCTATTTGGCCTCCCACCAAAAAACATTTAACCAGGGAATGGAATATGTGTCTTAGTAATGTCTAATAGGTTAAGGATAACGGCGAAGAGTCTCAAACGCGTCACAACCTGCCACACAGCTGAATTTAAAGCATTATATCAGTTATAACTTATTGCGATCTGGCACTGTCCCATTCGTTATAATTGATTCCATTAGCCAGGCAATTGGTCGATGCCTCAGTGTAAGGATCAGGTGGTCATAGGTATTGGGAAAACTCTTAATGTTGTTTGGATCCACCGGTCGGTGCCTCGCCGACCATGACTGCCAGAACATGCCGCTGCACACTGATGTGCATTGGTCCTTCACCTAATGCCAGACCATCCGCCATGACCGGCATGGCTGGGTTGGTGTCGATATCCACCCTGCGCACGTGGTAGTGCTGGATGCGCTCATCTTCCGGTCCGCCCCCTGCCTGGGCTGCCTGGACTGCGTAACCCAACAGGTCCATCTTGGACAGGTCGGCGAAGAGCAACACATCCAGCAAGCCGTCATCAATTGCGGTTGGGGTGCCCACCTGGAAATGTGGGCCAATGTAAGGCATATTGGAAACCAGTACCGCATGACACTTTGTGTGGATCTCCTGCTTGCCATCCAGGGTCAGGTGCATCTCGGCGGGTGTGGATGCCACCAACGTTGCCAGGAAATCACCGATCCGTGTCAGGTGACCATGCTGGATATCATCTGCAGATGGGAAAAGGGCTGAAGCCAAACCTACCGAGCAAACTTCCAGGAAAGACTGCTTTGCTTTGCCAAAATCCACCTGACCCATATCCACTTTAATCCGCTTACCGTTTCGCAGGATGGCGATGGCAGCCGGGATATCCGCCGGAGGAATCCCCAGGCTGAGGGCTACATTGTTCTGCGTACCAGTGGGAATGATTCCCAGGGTGGCATTCGTGCCTGCCAGGGCTCCAGCCAGCACGTCAATCGTGCCATCGCCCCCGCAGACCACGAACATACGCATCCCATCCCCGAGGGCATTTTGGACCACACCTGGCAGATCACTATCCGGTTCTACCAGGTAAGTTTCAGGCTCAAGTTTCCAGGCTTGCATCTCCCGGATCACATCCATGAGCTGCACGGGTGATTCGCCGGTTGCCCCCGAACCAGGATTAAAGATCAGCTTGACTCGCATACGGTGTTTATTCGTAGTGCGAGGTTTCTTGGCTTGGGTTTCTACCATACGCCTCTATCCCTTAGCCCAAAATTTATCCGCCTCTTCTTCCATTTTCGCCAGGCGCGTGTAATAATCCGGGAATTCGTTGAGATGGGCTGAGGCAATCTTGCCGGTGAGGAAAGCGTCATCATCGGTCACATTGGTTTCTGGATCAATGCTTCCGTGCTCCAGCTCCACTTCGAGCCCCATCCAGAATTGTTCGACCTCAATCTTGTTCCAGTCTACGCCTAACGCCTCTCCGATTTGCTTGGCTCTGTCGAAGCTGAACCGTTTTTCTTTCATAAGTCAATCCTCCGTTTTACAGGTTGATTATAAGAATAACTGATACCCCGTCTACGGCGTCAGGCATTGCGTCGAGACCTTTAATACACTATTTTGGATCTATCGCTGCCTGTTTTTGTTGCTTTAGCTGGTGATAAGAGACGCTCAAGAAAGCGCCAAATAGAAAGATGAGGCCGCTCACATAGGCCCAGACCAGGAAGGCGATGATGGCTGCCACTGAACCATAGACCAGGTTCGAGACGGATATGTATGTGGAAACGAATAACAAAAAGGCTTTCTTGGCAAGCTCCCAGAGCAAGCCGGCACCCATCGCGCCGGGGATTATCTCGTGCCAGGTAGAAGCTCCATGTGGGAGCATGATATAAAGCACCATGAATAAGGCAATGTCGAGCAGGATAGCCAACCCAAAACCGAGTGCACCCCCGAGTGGAATGGTTTGGTTGGGTAACCAGGTGCGCAGGTTGGCGATCAGGCTGCCGGCAAATGAAGCCAGGAATAGGGCTGGACCAACGAATGCCAGTACAAATAATATTGCCAGGCCACGGCGCTTCCATACTGGGCGCCTTCGTTTAATTCCCCAAATTCCATTTAAGGTTTGAGTAAGCGTGTAAAAAATTGTAGAGGCCGACCAGATCAAGCCAACCAGGGCGATCAAGCTAACTGGCCCGCGTGCCCTGATGATTTCACCTATATCTTTACCTAACAGCTGGCCGAGCGCTGGTGCTATGAACTCCAGTTTTTGTACAATAAATTGCTGGTCCATCAATGGGCCAAAGAAGATGCTGGCAATGGAGATGCTCAAAAGGGCGAGGGGAAATATGGAGAAGAGGGCAAAGTAGGCAATCGCCGCGGTCGTAATCGCAGAGTCAGGCTTTAGGGTTTCCCTGATTGCGTCTACCAATATCCCTGGCCAGCCATGTGTACGCTCATTAAGCACCTGCGCACCGCCGATAACCTGCTTCCATAGTTGTTTTATGGTTCTAGCCATTCGAGGGTTGGTCATCGCCTGTTTCTTCAGGGCTGGGTGGATGCGGGTCGCTCACCATCCGTGGTTACCGTTTGCGACGAGGGGAATGGCGCGGGAGTTTCAGCCGGTAGGCCGGCTTGCAGAATCGGTTCAGCTTTCTCCAACAGCTGGGTGAGACGCTCCATGCTGCTGGTCACCAATGGTAGACGAGGTTCATCCATTGCTTCTATTGCCGCCCCCACCAGCGCTTGGCGCTCCTTGAGGTCTGATATCTGCGTCGCAGCCCCTGATACTGCACGGCGGGTCACCAGGCGGCTCCACAGGATTTGGCACACAACCGATATAGGTGGCGCTACGATGATACCGACCAGGCCAAATGCTTCTGCCAGCGCAATGAGCAGAATGACCGTCAGGATGGGATTATCCCATCTGCGGTTAAAAAGTCGTGGCTTGACCCATACTCCCAAGACAATCATAACGGCGAGTACAAAGAGAGCCGTAAACAGGCTAAGCTGAACACTGGTCAGCAGCCCCACCAATAGCACTGGAACGACCGCTATGACTACCCCAACAACCGGTATCAGGCATGCCAATCCACCAACCAACCCCAATAAGGCAGGGTATGGCGACCCGAGCAGCCAGCAACCAAGGCCGATGAGTAGCCCAGCCAGGAGACTTTGAATTACCTCGCCCCGTATGTAAGCACCAATGTCTGGTTCAATCCTTCGCCATATACCACGTGCCTGCTTACGCTGACCAGATGGAAGCAGCGAGAGCCAGAGTCGTTCAAAATGAATTTGATTGATGCTCCAATAGAGGCTTAAGAATAGAATGACGATTACGGCGCTCACGAAGCTGCCAATGCCCTGTGTGAACCCGAGTAGGGCTGGCAGCACGAGCTGCCCCTGGGTGCCGGTGACTGCTTCGAAGAGCTTACTCGGCGGTGGCAATTGGGCTAACACAATCTGCTGGAATGAGCTGCCTTCCAGCCATACCGGTAGCACCCACTTATCCTGCGCTGATACAGTATGGCCTAACTGCTGAATCTCTTTAATCGCCGTCTCACTGGTCATGAAGAGCAAGAAGCCGAGACTGGCCAAGACCACCAGGTACAATAATATCCAGGCTACGCGCACCACCAGGCCTCGCCCAACCAGGCGGTTAAACAATGGGCGAAGTGCTGCCGCAAGCATCAGCGAAATCAAAACGTATATGACCACGATCCGGAACTGCCACAATACCACCAGTGCCAGCAACGTGGTCATCACCGCTGTGCCGATCACTACCAGTTTCTTCGTCATGGTGTGCCTGAATCACTGACCTGAGCCAGCAGAGAGTCAAGGTCGGTTGTAATGGTCTCAATTTCATCCAGCACCTGATCAACCTGCTTAATACTTAAATCCGAGCCTCCTTTTTTGAGCCGCGCTTGCTTACGCAGGTCTTGTGCCAGGTCTTGCGCTTCATAACGCAGCCGGCTGGCAAGATCACGTCCGGGCGAGACTTCTGCTTCTATCGTTCCTGGATTAAATACAAATCGATCGAGTAAGAGCTGGATAATAGCCGCCATCGGAATCGCCATGAGTGCGCCGGCGATGCCAAATAATGAGCTAAAGGCAAAAATTGACAGCAGAGAGACGAATGGATTGATCCCCACTGCCTTACGCATGACACGCGGAACTAATAAGCTATTTTCCAACTGCTGAATAACTATCGTGGCGACGATCACCCAGATCAACTTGGAAGGTGCTATGGATAAGGCAATTACCCCAGCAGGAATGGCACCCAGCAGTGGTCCAATCATCGGCACAGCCTCAAACACACCCGCCAGGAGCGCCAGCACCAGGGCATTGGGCAGGCCAATGATTAAATAAGCAATCAGAGCCATGATGCCAATGATCAGGCAAAGGATACCTTGTCCGCCAAGGTAGGAACCAATCTTGGTTTCCATCGCTGAAATCAGTTCGCTAACACCCTCACGCCGCTCCTTAGAAATCAATGGCAATAAGGATTGAATGATACGCGGCCCATCGAGCGTCCAGTGATAGGTCAATATCAGAATAACGATGGCTATAAAAATAGCCTTAGCCGCTATAGACACGTAACCCAACGCCTGCCCGGCAGAAGCCAGCGTCTGCTGTGCGGTTTGTTGTATCGGTTGCAGGCTTGGCAATGTCGCTGGTAGGAACTCACTTAGACGCACAATCAATAGATTGGGAAAACTAGCCATCCACTCACGCAGGCTTTGGTAATAACCTGGCACGGCGGCAGCAATCGTTGTCCCTTGCTTGACAATCAGGGGGAATAACAATAGCGAAAAGCCGATCAGCAGACCGAGCAGTATAAGGTAGACCAGAATAACCCCCACAATCCGGGGGAGCCCTCGCCGGTATGCCCAGGTAACGATGGGCCTGATCACCGTGCCCATCACGATGGCGACGAATAAGATGAAAACGACTTGGTTAAATCGATAGAGCAGCCAGAAGCTAAGGGCGATAAAAACCAGGACAAGCGTTGCCCCCATCACGCGCCGGAATGTCCATTGATACGGTTGTGAAGGTTGTTGAATTGCCATGCTTTAATCAATCCCTAGGGCACATCTTGAAACGAGCCACTCCCGCTTTTGTGACCAGCCAGATCAATGCTCATGTAGTTAATGCCGGACTGCCCCGATTCCCTCGAAACAAAAAGGTCAATAAAATCCCGGCCACAAATCCGCCGATGTGTGCCATGTAAGCAACACCACCCGTTTGCGCACTGCTGACAATCGAACCGATACCGCTAAAAAACTGCAGTACGATCCAGATCCCAATGACGATCAAGGCAGACATCTGGATTACTCGTGTGCCCTGCAATACTTTGACGCTGCTCTTCGGGAAGAGCAAAATGTACGCACCCAGCACGCCCGCAATCGCCCCCGAGGCTCCCAAATTGGGTACATCCGATCCGATGCTAAACGCCAGCTGTGCAAAGGTTGCCGCAAGCCCACAGATCAGGTAGAAGATGATGAACTTGACATGCCCGAAGCGGTCCTCCACATTGTCACCGAAGATCCATAAGTAAAGCATGTTGCCTCCCAGGTGAAGCCACCCGGCGTGCATGAACATGGCAGTGAACAGGGTTAGAAAATCACCGATGGGGTTGGCAAGGAAGCGGCTTGGGACGAATGCCCATTTCGTAATAAACGCGTCACCACCGCTGAGCTCTACAATGAAAAACAGGACGTTTAGAGCAATCAGGCCATACGTGACCAGCGGAACAGTCCTTCGAGCGGAATCATCATCACCAATAGGTAACATAAGCTTTTACTCCTCTTATGGAAGGGGTTTACGAGAATCAGGTATACAACCCTCTGAGAGCGGGGGATAATTCACCCTTCAACGCTGCAGAGGACTGAACCCTTTTTTAGTTGGCTAGCGCTTCGATAGAAAAGCCGGGTAGTAAGTCTCTCCTAAACACCTACCTGGTGTTGATGCTCAATAAAATCGTATAGCGCTATTTATCAATCGCATCAAAGGTAGAACTCCCTGCTCCATCTATCAAGCACTAATTCACGCAAGGTTTAATCCATTGGGACTAGAAAATTCCAACGATTTGCCACCCAGTTGATTAACTGGGTGGCAAATGGCCTTGCGGTTTGGTAATATGATGACTTCATCAACGGCAACAGACCCGGTCTAATTGTTGAAACTCGAAAGTTTTACAACACTCCGAGCAGTTTCAATATGATGAGTATGATCGCGATTACGATCAGGGTGTGGACCCAATTGCCGGTTTTGGGGAAGTTTGAACTTAATCTCCCACCGAAAGCGCCGAGCAGCCACAGAACTACAAGAACGATGATGATAATCCAGATGAGCGACATGAGATTTCTCCTTTGTAAATGCTGTTATGATTTTTTGGCAGCTGCCTGGTCGCAGTTGATCAGGTGGCTGTTGACCCGACGGTCGAGTCTACCGGCCGATTAATATGAAGATGCCGGCCGCAATGGCGAGCAGCCCCAAGACTATTTCGGAGCCATTAAAGTGTAAGCCGAACACTTGAATCAGCCCGTACAGAATGAGCCAGATGGCCAACAAGAGCATGCCGATATTTTTTGTAAATCTTCTCATAGTTGTAATCCCTCCTTTCCTTAACTGGTTTAGCGATTCGTATCATGTGCAGGTTCTGCAACGTTCGCATGGCCATTTTGACAAGCTGGTTTAGCTCTCCTCTGAGCTGGAAACTTCGACCGGCACAGCTTTATGGTTCCACCCATTTTCTGCCGTAACGATCCGGCTGGCAAACCAGCCAATCACAGCCCCGGTAATGAGCCACATAATGAATTTAATCAATTCCATTTTCTTAAACCTTTCAGAGTGTTATAACACTCCGGGTGTTCAGCGGTTGCATGATGAAACCGGAGGTTAATCCTTATCCCACACTCAAGGGGATCACGCAATCTAGGTATTCTTATGCTCGGTATCGGTCGTTTGACGTGTCTCTACGGTTGTTTGCTGAGGAGTATGCTCGGCAATCGTTGTCTGTTTAACGCTCACCGGTCCGCGCGGGCGATAGAAAATCACATACACAATCCGTTCAATCGCCCAAAAAATCAGCAGGTACACAATCATCGCAATGATGGAAGAAACTTCCAACACACTGCCGCCGGCTGCTGGAGCTTTCGCCAAACTTGTAAATGGAGCTAGGAAAAAGCCAGTCACGTTGTAAAGCAGCGTGGCGAATGCATTGGCCGCATTGACTCCGAGTAATTTAAATATAACCCGCAGTGCGATAGCAGCTTCGAGAAGTCCCAGCAGCAGCCAGATCAGTTGTGTAGCTTTAAAGGTAGCCACACGCTGTTCTCGTCCCGCTTCATGTTCTGTAGTTCTTACTTCTTTATAATCCGTCATTTTGTCCTCTTTTGGTATTCTTTCAAATTTGGACCTTCGCAAGAGGATGTCGGCCTGGTTTTAGTAAAGCACCTAACACTAGACCAACCACCAGGGATATCGTGATCGTAACCCATGGGTATCCTAATGCCTTCTTGCCTAAGTCGCCTGGAACTCTATCCGCAACATCCTGGACTTTCGCATTGAATTGGCTCAAGCCTTGTCCAACGGTCTGGTTAATCGTCTTTGCTGCCACGTCTACGGTTTTCTGTGTGTCGCCGGTCAATTGTTCGAATATCCGGTTCAACCCGGTAATGCCATCATCCCTCAATGTAGCCAGATCACTTTTTGCCTTGTCTACGTCGCGAATAACTTGCTGTTTAAATTTTTTATCGTTCATTATCGATTTCCTCTCTAACTTTCTTAATGAGGTAGTTAATCCTCAAGCTTTATCAACTTTGGTCTGCACAGCTTTTATCCGCCGATTAAATTCCTCTTCGGCGCGCTGGCGGGTGTAGCCATACTTCTGTTGGAGCAAGCCAATGATTTGTTCGGCATTGCCGCCTGCCTGGTCCAGGTCATCGTCGGTGAGCTTACCCCACCACTCTTTGATCTGGCCATGCATTTCCTTCCACTTGCCTTCGAAAATGTCCTTGTTCATTGTATATGCCTCTCAATCATTCCGATATGCTGTCTCTGCTATTTTCGCCTGCGCTCTGCAACTTTAGGCCTCAGTCTTTCATTGCCTTCTTTAATGGTGTGGATAAAATTTGAATCATCCACTGTCTTATGGATTGGGGAACAGGTTATCCTCCAGCTGCACCAGGTTGTTCGTCAGCTGGTCCAGCTCCGGCTGTGCTGACGTGATGTTGGTCTTTAGCTTGGTCAAAGCCTGTGCGGCACTCTGCTGCATGGCGCTGAGCACGTCTTTTTGATCCGTACCGAGCAAACCGGAGAGAATATTCAGCGCATCGGAGGCCTGGATCAACGACAGGCGCGCTCCCGCGTAATCGCCGGCGGCCACCGCCTGGCTGGCTCCCCGCACACCTGACAACGCCTTGAGCACATAACTGTGCAGCTTTTCAGAATCCAGGTCCTTTTGCAGGGTTTCGTTGCTCGTCTGCAGCGTGGTGATCTGATCAGTTTGGCTGGTGGCTGTCGCGTTGGCTTTGGTGAGCTGCTGCTGGCTGGGGAAGTAGAGTGCCAGGGCGATTAAAAGTGCACCCAACCCGAATGCCAACAGCACCGCCAGCAGCCAGCGCAGGGTGCCGCCTAAGGAATTTCGCCGAGGTGTTTCAGGCTTGGCTTCGGGTTGAACGGTTTCTTTTTCGTCCATAGGAATGCTCCTTGTTTGGTAACATTTAATGGTGCAGGGTGCCTTCAAACGCGACACTGATTGGGTATGGTTCACCGCACGCGGCTGGGCGGAATTCGAAGTCTGCTAACACGATTGGTCTGCGCAATCCCTTGGTTTAGCCAGATGGATTTATAAGCAAACCTGCAGAAGAATTTGCTTCTATATACGTCAAATTCACATTCTTCCACCCCGCAGCAGGCGGATTACCAGCAGCAACACTACCGCCCCGGCGAACGCAATCAGGATCGATCGCAGGTCGATCCCCGTCAATCCGCCCCAATGCAGTAAAGAGGTAGCAATCCAGCCTCCCAACAATCCACCTACCACACCGACGATAACATCGCCAAGCAACCCGAAGCCTCCCCCTTTCATTACCATCCCGGCTAACCAACCGGCGATCAAACCGACCACGATCCATGATAAGACTCCCATACTAATCTCCATTCCTTTTGTATTCGTTTTTTATGGATGTAATGCGAAGGGTCTACACCTTTCGCATCACCATTTCGACAAGAAGAATTAGCTCTTCTTGGTGTTGCTGGAATTCATCGTCCACTCAAAAAGCAGCTCCTGGTTGGGCGGGAGCGGCGTTGGTTTCGCAAATTGCTCGTACCCGGCCAGGTTCACACCGTGCAGCTCCTGTAACTTCTCCCGGTACCAGACGTCAAACGGGATTGCCGAGGCGATAATCTGTCCCAACGCCTGTGCCACATCCGGAGCTTCCAAGGTGGTCACGGCCGTCGCCCCAAAGGCAGTTTCCACCAGGGCCAAACGTTCGCGCGTGATGCCCAACCGCTGGCGCGAGGCTTCATACGGCTCACGCCGAAAGCCGCATAACTCCTGGCAAAATCGCCGCCAGGATTCCACCTTACCATCCAGGATGGGGAATGTTAGAACAATACCAGACATCATGGGCCTTCTTCCATATAACAGAGTACCCTTTGCGGAAAGAAAATCTTTCCATTAATCTTTAGTCTGAGTATAATGACTAAGAGTCTCAACAGCGTCACAAGGAGCCATGAATTGGCTGACCAGGCACTACGATTACATCTCAATGCGTTGGGTCCCCCCGAAGTGCGTCTGGGTGAAAACCTGGTGACGTTTCCCACGCGCAAGACGCTGGCGCTGCTGTTCTACCTGGCGATAGAGTCAGGGCCACAACCGCGCGAGGCTCTGGCTGCCCTGCTGTGGCCGGAAGCCAGCCCTGAGCGCAGCCATGCATCGCTGCGCAACACCCTCGATCACCTGCAATCTGCCTTACGCCAGGCAACTGGTCAGGTCCAAACCTCCTATCTTTCCATCACCCATAATACGTTGAGTCTGAATCCAGACGCGGAGATTGACTTTGACCTGCAAACGGTAGGGCGTGCTTACGAGCTGGCACGTGCCGACCGTTCAAGCCGTACGCTGCCGGAGGGTTCAGCCAGCCTGCCTCTGTTACAATCGGCGGCATCCTGCCAACGCGGTGAGTTTCTGGCCGGATTTTCGCTGGGCGATGCACCCGCCTTCGACGATTGGGCTGCCATTCAACGCGAAGTCTGGCATCGCCGTCTGGGCCTGATCCTGGACCGGCTATCCGAAATCCAATTTGCACATGGCGAGTTTGCCGGCGTCACAGAGACCGCTTCGCATTGGATTGCCCTGGATGCCTTGAACGAAACTGCTTATCGCCGCAAAATGCGGGCGCACTTCGCCGCCGGCGAGCGCGGGCAAGCCCTGAAGACTTATGAGGCCTGTCGCCTCATTTTAGCGGCCGAATTGGGTGTCGAGCCCGAACCGGATACGGCCGCGCTGGCGGAGGGCATTCGCACGCAGCCACCCCTTGCACGTTCTTACGACCGTCATGTCACGCCTCAGCCACGCCGACCCGATACATCGGTCAATTTCCTGGGAAGCCTGTTTGCCGGGCGTGACCGCGAGTACCAGGCTCTGCTTAATTCCTATGCCCGCTCCGCTGCCGGTCAGCCGCAGCTCGTGCTGCTGCGCGGCGAGGTTGGGATTGGTAAAACCCGCCTTGCCCGGAAATTCATCCAGTGGGCTAACACCCAGGGGGCTGAATTGCTGTTGGGTAGTGCCTTTGAGAGTGGCAGCCTTTTGCCGTTTCAACCGCTGGTGGAAGCCCTCCGCTTGCGGCTCGCGAGTACAAACTCGTTAACCGATTCACTGGATGAGATTTGGTTATCACCGCTGAGTCAGCTGCTGCCAGAATTACGCCAGCATCATCCCAATTTGGCACTCGCTCCTGTGCAGAGCTCTCTTCAGAAAGCGGATGGAAATCAGGCCCAGCTGTACGAGCCCCTGGTGCAATGTATGCTGGCTCTCACCAAACGCGCTCCCCTGGTGCTGTTCATCGACGATTTGCAGTGGACAGACAGTGCCACGCTGGACCTGCTGCAGTATGCCGTCCGGCGCTGGCAAGACAACGCAAGCCGCATCTTGTTTTTAGCCAGCATACGCTCAGAAGCTTTGCACCCCATGACCCAACCCCTACCGGCAGGCAGCCCGCAGGGCTTGAGCCAATGGCTGGAGCGCGTGGCACGTGAGCTGACGCCGGTTCATATCGAGCTGGAGCCGCTCGGCGAACGTGAGACAATTCAGCTGCTGCTGTCCATCCTGTCACCACCCGATGCCGACTTCGCCCAGTGGTTGTACGATGAAACGCATGGGCACCCCTTCTACCTGATTGAGACGCTCAAGGATTTGCTCGAACGGAGTGTGCTGCATCCAAAACGGCGGGAAAAGGGTCAATGGACCTTCTCACTGGATGCGGATCATAATCTCGGGAAGACGGTGCGCGTCCCATCCACCGTGCATGCGGTGATCCGCTCGCGCTTGAATCGTCTCAGCCCGAATGCCTTCAGCCTGTTGGCAGGTGGAGCCGTGCTCGAGTATCGCCTCACCTTCGAGCGCATGTGCGGCATCTCTAACTTGAGTGCAGACCTGGCTTTACCTGCCCTGGATGAATTGATCAGCGGTCGGCTCCTGCTGGAAACAGTCCAGCCGAGTGTGGTCAGTGCTTATACATTCACCAATGATATGGTTCGCGATGTGGTCTACACCGAAGCTGGTGATGCCCGGCGCAGGCTGTTTCACCGGCGGGCATTGGAAGTCCTCGAAAAAGGTGGCGAATCGGCCGCCGTTCTGGCCCACCACGCACTGGCCGCCGGACTGGCACAGGACGCTTTCCATTACAGTCTGGTTGCAGGGAGAGAAGCACTGCAGCTCTCCGCGGTGAGTGAGGCCATCGTCCACTTTGAGCACGCCATCCAGCTCGTGCGGGAGGCATCGCTTCCCGAGATGCCGGATGGGCAGATTTGGGGGATCTATACACGCAGCTAAGCCGTGCCTATAAATTGGCTGGTCAGATGGAAAAAGCATTCGGCGATTGAGGCTGAACATAATAGATGATTGATGGCATGAAAATCCGATAAATAGTTAAAAAGTGCACCTCGGACACAAAGGTGTGATTTTTTTTGTAGGGGCGACCCGTCTGAAGACACAGGTGATCATGGATAACCATAATCGAGCGGTAGACGAGATCAAGGATGGTTTTGATGGGTCGCCCTTACGTTTGCGCCCAGGGCCCGATATTGACCTATCATAGAGACGCCACATTGTGACGTCTCCATGCGGATCGACGTGGGTTGTAACCCACGTCTACCAAGTTCACCAAACCCGCACAGCGGGTTGCTTTTGTAGGTTGGTGTTGAAGGCAACGTTCTTCTGCCCGAAACCCAACATATAGGGGTAGGGATGGGATTGACGTGAATTGAATTGAAGTAAAAAAACAAAAAGAATTCAAATAATCTCCGCAAGGGGGCTGGAGGAGGAGCCATTGGGGGTCGGAGAGGAAAGCAGAAGAGAGCATTGAGCGTTGAGCCTTTCGAAGAGGGAATTTAGATGGGAGGATTATTTAATAAAAAACAGCAAGTTCGAAGAGGAACGAATCGGGGGTGGTGAAAGATGAGGCGGTGAGGGTTGGAGGAAGGGAGAAGATGAGCGAAGGGATAAAGAACCCATAGAATACACTACTACCGGTAAAAACCAACCGGTACAGAAGAGTACTGGTATACAAGCAGATTTATCTATAAATCTTCTAATAGGTGTTGAGGTATCGATCAGAAAACCACTGATCGATATACGGACGCATTTGTTTATTAAAACCATCCAATAATGAATGCGTCCTAATTATAGCACAATTGTTCTAGTCTACAAGGGGTTTATCGAAACTCGTGAATAATTTAAGATTTCTAATGTGGGTTAGCAGGAAAACTGATAGCGTAGCGGATTCACGGATGAATCATTCTAATACACGGGGGTAAAACTCCCGATAACAAATCAAGAAATCCGTATAGGGGGTTCATTATTTCACTCGCTTGTGAAATTTAATAGTTGGTACATTATTCAATTATCCGTCCAGAAAAATGGAAGAATAATTATGCTTGAAAGAACGTGTTGACTTGATTTGTTCATCGGTATTTACTGAAAAGAATATAGAGTTCTAGATATAATGTATCGGGATTTCGCGAAAGTCATTGGAGAACTCTGCATATAATTTACCCCGGTGAATATCCACTTCGTTATCCCACAGATCTGATTCGCTTTATTGGTAAATTGATAGCAATTTTAAAACTCTATAAAATGATGCTCCTATTTGGAGTTCGTAGACATTTCCTTGTTATATCGATATATAGTTAATTGTTGAATAACACTTGAAACTGCTATAAATATCCTAGATATTCATTATGAAATTAGTGTGTTTCAAAGTATAAATAGATCTACTACTTGGAAAGGAAAAATCTGGGACTCGACCGTGATATGGCATCAGTTGATGGGGGAGATAATATAAATTGCTCTCGTAAAGCTGAAACTAATACAGTAATCACGCCAAGATGACCACACATAAAAGAATAAATTTATCCATTCTTAAAAGACCTGGAATGTTTTAATAATTCTTCAACTAATAAATGAACAGTGGTCGAAGGATCGTCTTTAGCTGGCGCAGACGGGTGATATTGGTCAAGCAATCTCACGGCGTTCTGAATTGCTGTCATTTGTTTATCAAGTAATTCTTGATAGATGTTTTTACTATTTTTTTCATACTTATGCCGTAATTTTCTATCAAGAATCTTCATATAATCATTCCTCGTAATTGCATTCTGCATGTAGCCGAAATGAAGAACATACCATAATTCGAATGACTGGTTTGAATAAGCAGTTTTTATACCATGCCTTCGAGCAAGAGATAAAGCAGTGTTGAAATTTTCATCGGGAAAATCGTCTTTATCAAATACACACCATGTTTGATCGTATTGGGCTAAGGAAAGTTGTTTTATTGCCTCTCGAACCAGACTTATAGTGTTCATCCCAAGGCCATCTACTTTTATTACTACTGATGGAACGCGAAAATTCTCGAAATAAAAAGGTTCAGTCTTTTCACCTTCACATACAATTAAGAAGCGTTGACGAACCGGTAGCTCGTCAACGATTCTTTGCATATAACTTCTATAGCGGGGGTTTAGATATGGTTTATTATTTTTCATCCCGTTTCCCGTCCAAATCAATTGTCTGTATCTTCCCTATGAATGGTATGGCACCATAGCGTCCCTGTAAGTAATCGTCTTCGAAGGATGCATCATTACGAACTTTACTGTCGTCGACTTTTATCTCAGCAAGTGAATAAAGTTGGCTTGCGCAGAAAGTATCTTTCTCAATAAACCAAATCTGATCTCGGCGAAAAAGTTTGTTTGAAAGGAGATTCGTATCATGAGTCGTAAATATTAACTGAGCGCGTTTAGGGTTTGTGTCAATCGCATTAAATAACTGAATAAGCTTTCGGGTTATTAATGGGTGTAGTCTGGCTTCCATCTCGTCTATTATCAACACTTTGCCCTGAGTAAGGACATCGATGATTGGTCCGGCAAGGTAAAAGATTTTTTGAGTTCCATGAGACTCGTTTAAATCCATATCAAATGTAACCGAATCAACTGGTTTACCTTGAGCATTTAATTTTGGATGTTTCGTTTTAACCGTGAAAAAATCCCCGTCTTTCAAGCTCTTGATAATGAGTGTGCGAATTTCTTCAGGCATATTAGAAGGTAATGAAAATTTGTTTTTCTCTAACTTAATACCTATAATTTCATTAATATCAATATCCAGGCTTTTTACAAGCTGGACAATTAAATCTTTATATTGACCTTCGAATATCTGTCGTATTGTGTAAGCGCGGTAAGCTGTATCATCCAAGCCAGATACAACAGCAATCCGATTGAACCAATTAAGAATTGATTGAGCAATAACGCCATTGAATTGTGCTACAACAGACAAAAAAAGTGCCTTGGAGCGCGTTTTTACATCCAAACCTTTACTTTCCTTAAAATTTATTGGAGATGGATTTATCTTGTCCATTTCCCGGATAAATAATTTGGCTTCTCTTTTATTTAAAACAGAAAAAAGCCATTCCGAAATGATTTGTTGGGAGTTAACTTCAAAACCATACCTGTATTGGATATTATTTAATATAAACACAATCTCGAAATAAGACGGCTCATTTTCTGTTTCTGTGCTCAACCGGAATGGCTCTACAAGTATTGGTTCGTCGGTTTGTAACATATTTGCAGAAGTAAGAACGAAATTGCGCATAAAGGCAAGTGCTTTAACTATATTACTTTTTCCACTTGCATTTGCACCATAAATAGCTGCACTTGTTAGTAAGGTCAACTTATCACTAACTTCTATTGTATTATTCTTGTTAACATTTGGATCCCGAGCACTAGTATTACTAGCAACCATGCTTAGGGTGACTTTTTCCTTGAATGATCGGAAATTACCGACACTGAATTCGATTAACATTTTGTTTTTCCTATCATATAATGGTATTTATTGAGAAAATTTCACAATAATTACCATTATATAACATATTTTAATAAAGTCAAGCGCTTAAGTCTATCTGGCGGTTGAAACAGCGCCTTAGAAAAACTATTGCTTGCAGTGTGGAGTGCTTAACTAAAAAGGGATGCACAATAATTATCTCTATGGTCACTCCCCCATGGTGATCTCCTCGTCGGTCAAGTTATTGAGTACGTATAATGTGTCATCGGTTTGACGGTCAGTGGAGGCAATTTAGTATTGGAAAATAGCGTTATCAGTAGGGGCGTTGCTATTGAAAAATTTCAGCTGTGGGGTCATTAGTAATCTTTCCCTAGTGATGCATTAATATCTTTTCCACAATGAGGACAGATTTTGGCTTCTGGCTTTTGTTTCTGCAATTCTGAAGCAAAGCCGGAGGCAATGATGCCTGCGGGAAGGGCAAATAGACCAATCCCCAAAACGGCAATAAATGCACTGATTAATTTCCCCAGCAAAGTCACTGGATAAACATCTCCATACCCAACAGTTGTAAGGGTGACCGCTCCCCACCACATGGCACTGGGGATACTGCCAAATAAATCCGGTTGAGCTTCCTTTTCAATAAAATACATCAGGCTTGAGGCGATAATCAGGAGAATAATCGCAGAAAAGAGAGTAATTATTGTAGTGCACCCCAATAGTTAGACAAGTTATACTGAAAAAAAGGACTGAGTTCTGAACTGAACAGGGCTCAGTCCTTTTAGTTTACACTTGATGCGCGAATTGTTGTAGTACTGGATATACTCTGATAGTGCCGTGCTGAACTCTTCGATCGAAGAAAACTTCTGATCCGTGTAGAACTCGGTTTTCATCAAGCCGAAGAAGTTCTCAATCACACTGTTATCGTAACAATTCCCTTTCCGGGACATGCTTTGTTCGATGCCCTTCTCTCTGAGCATCTTCTGATAGGGCCTCATCTGGTATTGCCATCCCTGATCCGAATGCAGGATCACAGGACCCAGGTCAGTATATTTTTGGAAGGCTTTCTCTAACATCGATCTCACCAAGTGAAAGTTAGGGGTCTTGGACACAGAATAACTCACGATCTCCCCGTTGAACAGGTCCAGGATCGGAGAGAGATACATTTTCTGGTCTAGCACCTTGAATTCCGTGATATCCGTGGACCACTTTCGGTTAGGCTGGGTGGCTTTGAAATTGCGCTTCAGTCGATCAGGGGCCACTTTCCCAAGCTCTCCCCGGTACGAACGATACCTCTTCGGGCGTAGCTTGCAGGTGAGATTCTTTCCGCCATCAATTTCATCACTAATTTATGGTTGGTTAGATAGCCATGCTGCTGCAGGGCGATGGTTACCCGGCGATAACCATACCGTCCTTTATGCTCGGTGCAGATCTGGCGGATCGCCAGCCGTTCAGGCTGGTGCTTTTGAAGCGAATAGAGCCGTTTGTGGTGGTAATAATAAGTGCTTCTGGGGATGTTCGCAATTCGCAGAAGCAGCGCTAACGCATATTTCCGCCTTAGTTCAGAGATAATTGCTACTCGGTCACTTTGCCGTGCTTTTCCCGGGCTTCCCGCTCTGCAACCAAGGCGTTCAATTTTTTTAGGTATTCATTCTCGGCACGCAAGTATTCATTTTCCTCCAACAGTTGTTCCACTTGCGTGAGCAGTCGCTTGGGCTTTTGCCGTTTTGGGCGTCTGCCTTTCTTCTTGGGTTCCAAGCCGTTGATTCCGTTTTCCAAGTATTTTTGCTCCCATTCCCAGACTGTGGCGGATCCTCTTATCCCGAATTTTATCCCCGTTTCTTCGGCTGATAAATGGTAGTTGCGCATGTAATCTAGGACTTGAAGTTTTTGTTCCTTGGAATAGACTGTATATTTCCTCGAGAACGCTATGGCACCATGCTCCCGATACAGTCGGACGCTTCGGCGCAATACGTCTACTGACATGCCGTACTGTATCCGAATATCTAGCTCGCTTTCTCCGGCTTCCACGGCTTGAGCTGCGGCTAACCGTTCAAACATCGTGAATTTTGTCATAAAAAACTGCACCTCCAATCGTTGGTTTGTGTCCAACTTATGGGGTGCAGTTCATTATCAGCTCTTCCTTTTTTGATTTGATGACATTGGCTAACCTGTTTACAGATTGAGAGTATCTCCCGATCTTGAATAATCGGAACAACCTGAACAGGCGGACGGCGCGTATGATGCGAAGATCCAAACCATGTAAAGGTAAATAGAAAGGAAGAACAGATAGCAAGTCGATAAGCATCGAAGCTGTGAATGCAAACCTGATCCGGCCCCATATGGGGTGTTTGTACTCCGCTATTTCTGTGCAAGTCCAAAGCCGTAGGATGTATTCGACCGAAAAAATGATTACAGAAAACACTTCAAATATATAGAATTGTGTTTGGTATTTCTGGAACAACACTTCCTCGGTTTGCAAGATCACTGCAAAGATATTGAGGATAATGAGTAAAAGCATTCCAACGTTGAATATCTTATCGATGATTGAATCGCCGACGGAGGGTTCAATAATTACATAGATATAATGTTTAAGCTTTTGGATCACTCTCTAAATACCTCCACTGCTTAATCGATATAAAAGACGGTTGGGTTATATTTCTCGTCTCTGACCCAATACAGGGAACTAAAAAGAATCCAGTATCATAGGTAGATCAATCAGCGACATATTATTTATGATTCGCATCCAATCCCATCGTTATCTCGATCAAATCTATGGGGGTCGGGAGGAAGCACTCGAAATCGGCGGAATGTAATGTCACCACAATCGAG
Source organism: uncultured Chloroflexia bacterium (assembly GCA_963809805.1). Classification (GTDB taxonomy): domain Bacteria; phylum Chloroflexota; class Anaerolineae; order Anaerolineales; family UBA4823; genus FEB-25. The sequence goes on from CAWELB010000007.1 coordinate 543,401, forward strand.
ATCTGGAGGAGGAGAAGGGATACATACATCAGGATAGGCAGGATCACAATTACCACCACCTCCAGGAGGATTCGTTGGTTGTGGAGTAGGTATTGGAGCCCACAGACCTAATAGATTTAATTTCGCATATTGCTCTGCATCAGAAAAGGCAGATGCACAAGATACATCAGGTGGATAGCGATATGATGCAGCCAGTCCCAAGTGAACTAATTCATAATTTACGAAAATATCCCCAACGACCACATAACGAAGCAGGCGATTGTACTGGTCAACTTCTGAAACGTCTTTAACCAGGGTCACGTACTTACCATAAACAAGATCGGTATTTTTTTGCGTAGATGGACCATACCCCGTATCTCCTTGTTCAGGAGTATCCATTCCGATATACCTGACCTGGTAAACCTTACCATCAGCGAGCTTAACGTCAATCGTGTCACCATCGCGGATGCTGGTAACGTAACCAACCTGCCTGGTCGTATTTTTCGGTATGCAAGATGAAATACTATAGGGAAGTGTGGGTGAAGCTAGAGGTGTAATTGTAGGTGTGAGTGACTGAGTGGGGGTAGGTGTGATGGTTGGTGTTGAAGTGATGGTTGGAGTAGGAGTTATGGTTGGTGTAGAGGTTATGGTCGGCGTATCCGTCGGAGTGGGTGTGAGAGTGACAGTCGGTGTTTGAGTGGAGGTAAAGGTAAATGTTGGGCTTGAAGTTGCGGTCGCTGTATGAGTTGGGGTAAGAGTTGGTATTGAAGAAGCAACAAGAGAACCTGTGGATACTATACCCAATGCGCCATGAATTAGTGCGCCCAGTCCGATCACACCCACTAAAATGGGTGTTTTGCTCTTTTGAAGGATATTACTCCTGACCCCCCCAAGTAAGTTGATGCCGAGATAATTGACAAAAGTGACGTCTTTGAAATGGCTTAAATACCGTCTCACAGGTTCCAATTCCAAACCAAGTTCGGTCTGCTGCAGCTGATGGGACTCCCTGGTTTTTGCAAGGTTATCCCTATGCCGTTTGTGGTTTTGCTTGATTTCGTTTACTTGAGCCTCAGGCAATCGGTTGGGTTTGGTCTTATCCAACTGGGCCAGGATAGTTTCCTTCCAGCTGATTAACGCCTGAACTTTTGACTTCCCGAACCCTTCCAGGTTCTGAAGGTGCAATCCAATATCAGCAGCACTATGAATCCTATTCGATAAAAGTTTTTCTTTGAATTTGGGGCCGATACCAGGTATCTTCGCGCTGTCAATTCTTGCCGCCTTGAGTCCGGTCGAGATGTATTCCTTATGAATTTTTTGAAGTGCCCTTTCGATTTCCTGGTTTTCATCGGCCAGACTGGCTGCCAGTGCCAGCCCGATTTTACCCAGCTCCGTGCGTGTCTTGGAAACCTTATTAAGCAGCCTCGTTTGTTCGGACAAGTAAGATCGCTTGTTCTTAACTACCGCAAGCGACCTGTAGCGGAGAAATAGAAAACCCCCAGCTCCCAATGTGAATAGTATGGCAAGGAAGATCACTAATAATAATGCGCCTGCTGTTGCGGGTAAAAAGAAAAGCAGAATGCTACTAATCAAAGTCAGGAGGGCTTCTATGCCAAGCCATAGCCTTATCAATCGAGAGGCGGTGGAATCAAAAGACTGTCCACCTTCAAACATTGTCCCTTTTGACATAGATACCTCCCCCGATAAACCAAGTCAATCACGGAGTGTAAATTTTTTATAAGACTTGTCTAGTAGACTTATATCCTAACAAATACACCTTATAAAGTCAAATATTATTTGTCATAATTGGCAATAGCTGACAAAAGTGATAACTCTAAAACCAGGCTCCCTCAAAACCCAGACACGCCGGGGGGGACGTCCCGGCGAGGCGTCGCTACGAAAAATATCCTGGAGCCATGTGGGCTAACCGATAGCCCCGGTGAGGAAGAAGACCGGGATCAGCGATCCCGGCTACAGAAAATATAGGACGGACGCCATCCGGTTGAAGGGAACACCGGACTCGTTCCGCCCCTACAAAAAATTAATTAAGACCTTCGTGTCCTTTGCCTGCCCCCACTGCTTTTGGTGGGGGTGTTGTTCTTAATCCTTTCCCTATCCGCCCAGCGATGCGTCTCTACGGAAGCAAGGGCAATTTAATTGCTTCCGCGGGGTAATTATTGTATACTGAAGATTATTCCAGCGGGTAACGCGATTATCTTACGCGAAGGGAAGTGATGAATAGAGAAATTGTAACAGCCAAGATGCCCATTCCATCATTCATCCAGCTTTAGCATTCATTAACCACACTATAAGGAGGAGCAATGGAACGAAGATATCACGCTTTACGCACGATCGCTACCATTTACCGGGTTTTGGGCTATATCGTCGCAGTGGTGACGATTTTAGCCATCCTGGCAATCTGCGGTCTGTCAGTCATCGGCGGCACGGCTTTCCAATCCGTGTCCCAGGATATGGGTATAAATTCACGGGCGTCAGGGATCGCTGGCAGCATCTTTGGTGGGCTGATAGGAAGCCTGGTGGTGCTGCTTTACGGCGGTGTAATGGCAATCTCCCTGATCGCCTTTGGCGAAGGGATTTACCTGTTAATCTCCATGGAAGAAAACACACGCAAGACCGCTCTGCTGATTGAGAATC
>CAWELB010000008.1:0-956024 GCA_963809805.1 uncultured Chloroflexia bacterium
GAGAGGGCACATTTTTTCCCGGTACCGCAGTTCCCGCACAGGTTGGAGCAGGTTTGATGCTCATGATAGAGACTGACTTTGGCGTCATTCATGCCTGGCAGGTACTCGGCTAAAATGCTCTTGAGATGGGAGATCGTTTCCAGCGATACGGTGGACCCAGCCTCACCATCGCAGGAGCGTTCACACACCGTAGCCACGGGCACGACTGAATCGGATAAGTGCGGGGTAATTTTTGGGGTGATCCGGGCCTGGAAGGGCTGTGTTAACGGGTCCCCAAACAGGACAAAGGAGATCAGCGTCTTCTGGTCCTCTGCATCCAAAAAACCCTGGCGCTGGTTCATCTCACGGGTGAGATGGATCTTGGCTCTGCGCAGTGCTTCTCCAGCGGTAAAACCTTCCTGCAGCAGGTTCCAAAAGACGCGCCCGAGCAGGTCGGCGGAACTTAATGGGGTGGACAGGGATCCGTAGGAGATGCAGGTGGAGCCAACCACTGCCTGGGTCCCGGAGGCAAGGAATTTTAGACAGATGGCTTCTTCGACCGATTTACCGGCAATATTGGCACCGTAGCAGGCTTCGGTGAAAACCAGCCGGGGTGCCGAGCTGCTGTCGCGGATATCCTGGGGTCGCATGGCCACTGGAAATTCAGGACCATCCTGGGGCAGGGTGGGATCGGATTGCCCGTACCATTCACTCGCATCGGGCACACCGTGCAGGTTGAAATATGCCAGGTGGGTGTCGGGTAGATTCAGGCAGGTCGATCCACGTGTATTGCTGTGAGTGGAGGGACTCTCAGCACAAGCGCTGCAGGAGCCATAACAGGTGTGGGTGGGTGGTGAGACGACCAGGTCATCCGGATTACCGATCGAGCGGAAGACCGATAGCGATGCCCGCCGCCATACTGCGGCGGTATAGCCGAAGCTTGAGAGTTTCTTGGAGAGACCCGTTTTAATCAGCTCGCGGAAATATTGGATCAGGCGCCGGTACCAGGCGGATTTCTTTGCATTTTGATCATAACGCGCCGTGATACCTTGTAATAACGCAAGTAGGGTGTCGGAATCACTCCCAGAGCCGCCCGAGACCCGCCCGACCGACCAATCACAAATGAAGTAATTGCCATCCCTGGTTGCATAAGGGTTGTCGGAGGGCACTTCTGCATCCGCATCTTCCACCGGGTTGGGCAGGTTATGGAAAGGCACTACCTCCGGTCCGCCCACGATGAGCAGGGCACCAATCCGCACGCCCTGTTTTTCGAGCGCAGCATCCAGGTCCGCGATGATCAATTTCAATTGCCAGGCGTCATTGTAAGGCGCCGGTTGGAGGCCATAGGCTTGCGTACTCAGCGGGTCATCGGCATAGAACAACATCGAGCCCCATAATTCCTGGTTGATCTTGCGTCCCCGGACGACCTCGACCAGCTTTTTCAATTCAGCGTTTATTGCCTGGACGGAATCCGGATCATATTGTGCGCTCAAGCCCTTGCGCGTGGTGAACACCACGTAGGTCGGGAATCGCCCGTCCTCGCGTGCCAGGTGCGGTCGCTTGAGCTCATCTGCCATCCGCTCGAGCTCGCTTTGCACCTTCTGGCTCGATTTGCTCGCCGGTAGACCTGCTTCTTGAGCGGTGGTGTACAGAGGTGTGTAAACAGGTCTGGATGGTGACCCCTCGGCGGGATGATATTCAGATTTTCCGCCAAGTGAAGTATTTCCGGCTGGAATTGGCACATCCAGCCCGGATGTGGATGCGGCAATCTGGTTCCACCCCAGGTGGGAAGCGACTGCAGCCGGAATAGGGATATTTTGCGGGCTGTTCTGGCTCGAGTTTATCGCCATGAGCGAAAGCGGCCACATGGATGAATAAGGGTGGTGCTCTCCCCACATCCTTTTGGCCACCTGCCCGGTGACATCTTTTGACACTGCCTGGTGCAGCATCTCGACCGCCTGGTTGGATTCACCCGATTCATTCAGTTCATGGGCAAGGGTCAGCTGGAATTGAAGGCAATCCGGCCAGCGCTCGTGATAGATCTGTGCCAGGTTGCGCACCGCCAGTTTGGGCATGGAGCCCTTGGATTCTATCAGCCGCAGGTGGACGACTGCTGCCAGCGGCGTGTCGGGATTTTCAACCAGGGCTTTATGAATATAATACTCGGCTTTGTCGTACTGCTGGTAATCGCCCGCCCTGACGTTGCTCAGCGCAGTACGCGCCTCATATACATATTTTGACCATGTAGAAACGGGCCCGCTCTTTCCGGTGGTGACGCTATGACCATGCGACAGCGCATTGGCACAGGCTTTGGCAACCAGGTTCTTTGTTGTAGCCTGCCGGTTTACTGACTTCAGCCAGCAATTCCTGGGCTTCCAGAAATTCCGGGTCCAATTTGCACAGCTCTTCTACAATGGGTAAAGCCTGCAGCTGTAAATCAGGTGATTGATCCTGATGGTATGCTTTTGCGTTGAGCAGGTTTACCGGGAGATCACCCGGATAAACCGCCAGCCAGGCGGTGCATAACCTGCGGGCATAGCGGAATTCCCCGGTTTTCAAGGCAGTGTTGACCAGGGTTAGCAGAAGCTCGCGTGACATGGGGAGACTGGATGATGGAGCAGGCTGCGGAATCCCATTCATTTGACATAATTCCTTCCAGACCGGGGATTATGGACCAGGTTCAAAGCGACCACGGCTGCCAGCTGCCGGCGAATGTTCAAATCATTGGGCGCCAGGCTGACTGCCTTGCGGAGCATGGTCTCGGAAGATTTATAATCCTTGCTTTCTTTCAAGGCCAATCCTGCCTGGAAAGGTGCCCTTGGGTCGTCTGGAGCAATGATGGTGGCACGTTCGAAGATCTGGAGCGCCTGCTGATATTCACGGCGTTCCTTGCGGGCTAATCCGAGCTCAAGGTAGGGTTCGAGGCGATCCGGAGCCAGCTGGATGGCGGCGTTCAAATTCTCGATGGATTGATCCAGCTGCCCGGCCTGGCGTAGAATTTGCCCGATCATCAGATGTAAATTCGCCTTTTCGTTGGGTGATGTTTTCTCTGAAGAGGCTTCTAGTCCCTTTTGGGCTACGGAGACCGCGTTGACCGGCTCTCCAACCTCGAGATGAGATTTTGATAGGGCATAGAGAATATCGAACTCGTTTGGATAGGCATTGGTCAAGGCGATCAGCTCAGCCAGGGCTGCGCGTGGACCATCCAATTTTCGCAGGATGTTCACCCGCTCGAGATACAGCCATTTGGGATCCGCAGTTGCAGCAATCACCACATCCAGTTTCCCCAGGGCTTCAGCATGCCTGCCCAGCGCTGATAATGATTTCACCAGCGTGATCGTCGACTGGATATCTTTCGGGTTGGTCAGAAGGGCCTTATTGGCATATTCATATGCCCCCTGGAAATCATTATTTCTGATCGCAATTTCGCTCAGCAGCTGATAAATATCAGCCCGATTGGGCGCCAGGACTAACGCGTTGCGGGCATTGCTTTCGGCTTTTTCCAGGTCATTCATCAGGCACTGGGTGGTTGCCAGGCTGATCAGGGCATCGACATCATTCTGATCCAATGCAATGACACTCTCGAAGGATTTGAGCGCCAGGCTGAGCAAGCGGGGATCCTCGTTTGAATTTTCGAAATACAGCCTGCCTAAATCCATATGATAAGAGCTATTTTTCGGAGCCAGCCTGGCAGCTTCAGCCAGATGGTGGGTGGCAGCACTGAGATTGGAGTTTTGCTTGGCGATACGGGCAGCCAGGGCGTGCCAGTTGGGTTCATCCTGCCAGAATTCTATGGCCGCTTCTGCTGCTTCCTGGGCGATGCCTGCCTGCCCAAGATTTAGCGCAATCTTGGCTAATAAAATGTTGCAGAAGGCGATGATATGGTTCTTTGAGAAGGGGTTTTGCTGCAAAACCGACTGCAGCGATTTCATCGCATTCTCAGGATTATTATCCTGTAATGCCAGAGCCACGTGCAGGATCACGGATGGATTCCTGGGATGAGAACGCGCCAGTTTAATAATCCTGGTGAGGGAATCACTGCCTGGGTCCAGCAAATTCTGGCGATGCAGGTACGAAATCAAAGCAGCAGTGTCGTCATACGTGAGCTGATGCGTAAGAATCTCACTTGGATCAGGATATGACTCATCATGCAGGTGATAAGCAATATTTAATCGGGCTTGCCAGCGGTAGATCTGATCATAGGTTAACCCATGTTCGATCTGCAGGGCGTGCTTCTGGTGGGTTTCGAGCAATGACCTGGCCTGATCAAGATACTGCTGGCACAAGATTGAGTTCTCTACTCGAGAGTGGATTCCCCGACGGCTTGTGAGCGGTCACTTCAAGGGTCTCACATAGATTGTGGTATTCAGCTTGGAGGACCAGCGCGCGCGCCAGATAAACCTGGGGTAGGGGTTCGTCTGGGGTTAGTTCGATGATCTTTTGCGTGGTGGAAATCGCCTGGTCCCAGAGTCCTAAATCAAGCGCTGCTTCGATCATCGAAACCAGATTGAGATATTTCCGATGTGGAGCGGTCCATGTGGAAGGATCAGCCGCTGGATCGGGATTTAGCATTTTGTTCAATGCCAGCTGAAAGAGCTGTTCAGCTTGCTTCTGATTCCCGGCTTTGTTCAATAGGCGGGCTTTGATCGCCATCAAGCGGCTGAATGCTGGATGGGGGGATTCGAGCCTGACATCCTGAATGGCTGGGTTGATTGGCTCGCCGGTCTCGAGGGCGAGTTCAGCTTGCAGGAAAATGGGATCAAGCAGCTCTTCATCCTGAGAATTTAATGGCAGCGGATCGATTTCATTCTGGATAATTCGGTACGCCTGATCGGGCTGTAATAACGCGCGCAGCAATTCAGCAATTTGCGTTCGATATTGAATAGGTATTTGGGTCAGCTTTAGGCCTGAATTCAGCTGGATGAGCTGCATCCACAGCCATCCTGGCATATTTGACGGTAGATGAGAAATCTCCCAGGCAGCGGTTGATGCGTGAAGCCAGGAAGAGCAGGTCAACATTGGTGCTGGTATCTGTATGGTCGTGTAAAGCAGTCTCAATACAATGTAAAGCCTCAAAAGATTGTCCCAATCCCAACAGGATCTCAATTTTCAGGGAAATTAATGAGCTGCTATCAGGGATGATACGGATGGCTTTATCCAGTGTATTGATGGCGGAGGTATCATCATGGTTTCTCACGTATTCGTGTGCCAGGCTGATATAAAGTGAAGCATTGTGCTTGTCGGTTGAATCCTGGTCTATTTGAATGCCTTTTTCAAGACATTCAATTGCTGATGCATGATCATCCATCCTGCTTAAGTATTCGGAAGCACTTTTCAGGTCATCGACTGTGACGAAGTCAAGCGAAGCGATGGAGGCGAAGATCACTTTTGCTTCATCCTGCGCTCCGATGCTGGCATGGAAATCTCCCAATTGGAGCAATAAATCAATCCGGGTGGGAGCTAACTGCATGGCTTTATTCAGCGAACTTAATGCCTCGTCAGGCAGCTCTTTCAATAAAGCCAGTGCCGGGTTGGAGCTGTCGGCTTTTATGTTGCGGATAAATTTGGCTACCTGTCCCGCGAACCAGCTCAACTGATCCGGATTCTCTCCATCGATGACCAGGACGTTGCGAGCCGTGCGCACCGCATCTTCAGGCAAGTTGGCAGAAAAATAAGCATCGGAGAGTGCCTTGAAAATTGCAGGGTTGGTTGGGTTTACCTGCCCTGCTTCATGTAAAGCGGCAATCGCCACATCATGTTTGCCAATCAGGCTTGCGACGCTGCCGAAACCGAATGACAACCGCTCGAACCAGCCCTTGTCCTCTGTCAGTGGGGTGTCCAGGGCCTCGCGAAAAGCCTGGAAAGCCATTTCATTTTCACCATTGATGGCTAATGCTTCAGCTGTCAACGCTTTGGCTTCTGCCAGCTCCGGGTCGAGCTGCAGAACTTCATTGAGCGCAATCAAGGCTTTCATGGGCGGGTTCGCAGTGGATCCGAGCTTGCACAGGGTCAGTACGCAGCGGGCATAATCCATATAAAGGGATGGATCGTTGTTAGATTTTGATTCGATCAATAATTCGAGTGGGGCAATCGCTTGCTCAATCTGACCCAGATCCAGCAACAGGTTCGCATACATGCGCGCCAGGCCAGGCAGAGAAGGCTCCAATTGGTATGCTTTCGATAAGGTCACTCGGGCTTCTTCGGTGTGACCGATTAATTTTAGTGCCTTGCCGTAGCTGGCCAGGATTTGCGGGTCATCCGGTGAAAGTTCCAAAGCCGATTGTAAATCAGGCAGTGCCAGGGTGGGGGAATTGTCTTCTAGATACAGGTCACCCAATGCGAAATGAATACGAGGCGAATTGGGGACAGCCTGAGATGCATTTTTCAGGGTATCGATCACGGTCTCTAGTGGAGAGATTTTCTTCTGGGCATTGGCAAGCGCCAGCCAGGTTTCAGCCAGGTGAGGTGCGACCTGCGTAGCTTGCGTGAGGTATTCCACTCCCTTATCGGTTTCATTCATTTGCAAGTGCGCTTCGCCTGCATAGATCAACGCCTGGCTGGCCTCCGGATTGCTCGAGAGAATGCTGCCGCAGACGTTCAGCGCCAGCTCAGGGCGATTGGCTTTCAGGGCACAATGCGCATAGGCGTAGTTGTCATCCAGCGGAAGTGATTTCGGATCGCTGGGATTTGATCCAAGGATGATGGACCGTTCTTTCAAACCGGCTTCCCAATTACCGGTGACTTCCAAAGCCTGGGCATAATCTCGCCGGTAACCCGAATGATCGGGATTTAGTGTGACCAGCACCTGGAGGGTATCTGCAGCTGGCTGGTGCTGGCGTGAAGATTTGTAGCTATCGGCAAGCAAAATGAGCAAATCCGCATCGTTGGGGCAGGTTTGTAAGCCGAGGCCGAATATTTTAGAAGCCTCAGCTGGTTTGTTCAGATTATTCAACAACTTACCCAGATTGACCAATGAAAAACCGTCTCCAAAGACCGGCACATCAACCAGTGAGACTTGTTGGTCGAGCAGCCTTGTGATTTGCGCCGCTGCCTCAGCTGTGCGCTGGTGATTTTCAGCTTGAACTGAAACTTTTGCGATGGCGTATACACTCTCGATCTCATCCAGCCGAGGATCACCCGGTTGGGGGAGCAGCTTGGTAGCTTCCTCCAAATATCCCAGGTTGGCTAAGGTCAATGCCATCTCTGCGGTATTCATAGAAAGCGGGTCTGTGGTCTGGATCTGCTCAGATAATTGAATAATTTTTTCAAAAATAACAGCAGAATTTTCGATGGGTCTATCATCCTGGTACTTAGACTGGAGATTGATGGATTGATTGACCCAATTTGCATACGTTCTATGGGTAAGTAAATTTCCTGCTTCGATGAGTTCCGCTAAACCCTTCGCTTCACCGGAGATTTCCGTTATTTTGATTTGAAACAGGATTTCTGTCAGCTGATCAATGTTAGCAGCGGCATTCGCATGATTTAGGTTATTTCGATTGGCCATAACAGGATGGATCTCCAACCAGCGCTTGCTGAAATCCATAGCCAGCTGGGGTCGTTGTTGAGCTAATTCCTGAACCAAGGATAGTCTATCTGGGGCGGGTAACAAATCTCCATACATCCCATAGCATAATCCCATCAGGGTCGCGATTTGGGTGTTGGCTGGTAGGGGATTGCTGAGCAGCATATGGATGGCAAGCTTGTAACGTTTAGCACCGGCACCTGGCTGGACCAAAGCATTCAGCAAGCTGTCTGGGTCGTCCACCAGGCCAAATAAACAGACCAGCGGAGCCTGCCATATCCCGTACGATTTTTCAGGTATCGTATTCAGCAGCCCAATCCATGAGCTGGACGACCTGTGCAGGTCTGCCAGTGCCAGGGCAATCGACCCCGCGCTTGCCAGGTCTTGAGGTACCACCTCAAAGATAGTCTGGTCATTAAAACCACGCAGCGCGTTTTTGACGACCTGTTGATCGATTGAATCAAGCAAATTCTTGGGCTCAATACCTGTGATATAAGGTTGACCCAAGGCAATTAGGCTTAATTTGCTGGGCGAGAAATCCTCCGCAACGAAATCCGATTCGGCTGGCTTTGACTGAATAAACTTTTCATAAAAAATCGGGTTATTCAGCGTGCTCCAAACCAAAACATCCTGCCTCAAGTTAGGGAGCAACCAGGCAAGATTGGACTTCCGCAGGGTCTCAACGATTCGATCGATCGTTTTTAGGGTCGTCATAGGTATTTAGATCGTATTCAGCAGCACCACGCTGGAGAGCATCATCAATAATGCGCCAATGACGGTCAGGTAAAACCCAATGCCATTGGATGTCCGCATCACATCATTCAACGTGGTCAGCAGTGTGGATGCATTACCCACCAGTCCGGAGATCTCGTCAGCAATGCCTTTTTGCGCCAGGCTTGTGGTTTGGTCTGCGATGGTGCGCAGGTCTTTTCCCCAGGCGCCATACATCAGGATTGCCAGCCCGAGCAGAAAAGTGATGCTGCCCAGCAAAAAAGTGCCGATGAGCATAAATAACTGCAAGTCACTTGCGTTGATATTTTCCATGGTTACCTCACATCAATTCGAGTCAAGTCGTCGGTATGGTACATTATTGAACGACCTGTGATATCTCAAGGGTGGGAAATCTGCAGGTCGGTTTTCTATCATTGGAAAACAATGATTGCAATTCCGTTTGGATCTGGCTATTGTCCAGATCGGTATAGATATGGTTGGGAAGCAGCTTGGTCAGTTGCGATAGATCTGCAAACGCAGGTACTTCCTGCAGTTTGTGACAGGCGGACTGAACCGCAGCGACCTGGGAAGAATACGCACCTTGGGGGCTATCCGATAGCTTTGCGAAGGCACTTCCTTTCTGTTCTTCGCTGAGAGTACCTCTGCTGACTTCGGTCCCTTCGATGAGATTTACCATGCTGGTCAATGCAACCTGATCAAAAACGATATAGCCGCTCCACCAGTAATTATTGTCTTTTAATACATCCGTAAAACCCTGAGCCAGCACGGGGGCGTCTTTTCCCGGCACAAAATTGAAGGAAACCTCCAACTGCTGCTCAAAATCAGATGCCTGATCCTCCCCAGCAAGGAAGACGGGCAGCAGCCGAATAGTCGGATCGGAGGCGAAATACGTCGCCAGCCAGATACTCTCCAGATGTGGATCTGAGGTGTCGATCGATGAGGCGCTGATCAGAAGGATGCTGCGCTGACCATTTTCCAGCGACTGGATGGACTCTGGGCTTTCTGCAACCACAAGCTGAACTGTACCGGGGTAGGGGTCAAGGTTAGAAGGGTAAAACCCGGTGCTGATCGAATATCCAAGCACCAGTGAGCAGACGAAAATCGAGAAGTACAACAGGGAATGGTTTTTCATTCTGCCTTTATCCAGGATGGATCATCCCGATTAAAAAACCAGCTGCAAATCCAAAAACAATCCATAACACAAGGGGCAGCAGCGCTTCTCGGATCGAAATCAGGCTCAAGCTTAGTGATCTATCCTTTACCGGATCCATGATTGTGGTCGCAGCTACTCCAGTGTTTTTTGAAGCTTGAGAAGGAAGGGAGGCTGCATGCTGGAGATGCGCTCGAAGATTGGATATTCCAGTCATCGCTGAAATGAGACTGGAGTATAGCAAGATTTCGACCCGGTTCAATAATGTAGGCGAATTCATTTTTACCCGCTATCCCATGGTTTTAACGGTTAGTTTGCGACCGCGTCGTAAAAAAGCGGGGATATCCAGGTCATTGGATGAGACGGTAAATTCCTGCTCGAGGTATTCTTCCGGTACCAACGGCGGTACCTTGACTTCATAGCTTTCAGGAACAGGAAAGGTCTTGCGCTCCAGGGGCTTTTGCCTCACATCCAGCCGGGAAAGCGTTTCTTCCAGAGTTGTGGATCCGAGCCCGGTGACCACCAAAATTGCCTCAACCCGGTCCTCCAATCGTGGGTCATTGACCACGCCCAGCACGATCTCAGCCTTGCCTCGTGATTGGGCTTGCAGGTACGCCAGTGCGGCTTGAACATCATACAGGGCTAATTCTCCACCACAGGTGAAGTTCACCAGGATCCCAGCCGCATTCTCAATCGTGGTCGATTGCAACAGCGGATGGTGCAGCGCTTGTTCGACCGCCTTCATGGCTTTATCTTCTCCGTCTCCCTGTCCGATGGACATCAGCGCACCTCCGCCCAACTTCATCAGGTTGCGGATATTGGCAAAATCGACGTTGATCATGCCGGGAGTGGTGATGAGCTCGGTGATTCCCTGGACCGCCTGGCGCAGCACGTCATCGGCTAGCCGGAAAGCTGTATCCAGTGGAAGGTCGCGTGGGGCCACATCCAGGAGTCGGTCGTTGGGGATGGAAATCAGAGTATCGGTATTGGGGGAGAGGCGCTTGATGCCTTCGCTGGCATTTTTCTGCCGGCGTCCCATCTCGAAAGAAAATGGCGTGGTGACCACTGCGATCGTCACTGCACCGATTGAGCGGGCGATTTTGGCTGCCACTGCAATCGCACCGGTGCCCGTTCCACCACCCATACCCGCCGTGAGAAAGACCATATCTGCACCCTCAAGCGCGGCTGCAATGAGCTTGGCACTTTCCTCAGCCGCGTTTTGACCCACTTCAGGATTGCCTCCTGCACCCAATCCACGCGTGGTCTTAGGACCAAGCTGGATTTTAGTGGCGGCCAGGCTGTTTTTCAACGCTTGCGAATCGGTGTTCGCCACGATGAAATCTACACCAGAGAGACCCAGCTCAATCATGCGGTTGATCGCATTTGATCCACCGCCACCCAAACCCAGTACCTTGAGCGAGGGTTTGTGGACGTTCGAGCAGAATTGATCAGAATTGTCTTCAATGGTGAAGGGGAAAGATGATTTTCGGAGATTATAGATCATGTCATTCATTCGGGCACCTTTTTTGAGAGTATTTTGGTCATCCTGAGTGGATAGTTTTTATTTATCTGAGTTTTTAAGAGTGCGATGCCAGTTGAGTTGCAATATCCATGCCATCTCCACTGATCTGTTCAACGATGCATCCGGCAGCCAACAAGCCATCAATGATGGATTCTGGAATGGTGGTTGGCCCTCCGATCACGGTCACTTTCTTGGCATGTGAAGCTTCCACGGGAGAAAATCCAATCGTGGGTTGATACTTATTGATAAATGGTTGGATTGTCTCCAGGTGCCAGTCTGCCACACCCATTTCGTTGGTTGGGAGCAGGAGGTAATGCGAGATAGGTCGGGAGCCATTCAGGTTCAAGGCGGCAGGGTGGAGATATTTTGAAGAAGTGGATGGGTCCACGCCTCCATTCGATACCCAATCTTTGATCATCTGCACGACTGGAAGCTGTGCTCCATCCGGCTTGTACCAGGCATTATTCACCTCGGGATGTCCTTGGGCTGCAGACAGCAGCCAAAAATTGCAGGTCAACACCTCGGCAGGGACAGGATCAAAATCTTGCGCAACCCCCGACATTAGTCGGACCAGGGTGCTATTTTGCCAGGAATGAGCTTGCACATCCACGGCGGGCGAGGTAGGGTCAAGTTGGTCACCCACCTTGCTGCCTGCACCGATCAGGATGATCGGCAATCGCTTTCCGAGGACTGATTCCGAGATCGCCAGGTACCAATCAAAGATCCTGAAGCCAAGATGATCTTCCGAATCCTGGGGTGTCGAATAAGGCCGCGTCCTTGGCCAGCGTTCTGGTCCACCCGCACCCCAATTGGGTGATCGATTTCCCGACCAGGCATAAGCTGACAGGACCAGCTGATCCAACAAACCCGCCTGTCCACGTCTCTGCAAGCCCTGCAGCGCAGAATATAAGAAAGCGGTATCCCAATAGTCTCCCCCAGGCTCTAAAGGAGGGAAGACCGGGGTTAATCCTGCGTTTAGAGCACCCACCGCGACGGGAATAAAAGTATCCAGGAATCGTTCAACCAGGTTCTTTTGAGCCCAGGTGGAGGATGACCAGTTCTTCATTAAGTTGGGTCGGTCATAGAGGGTGATATATCTCACTCCCCAATGGGAATAGGCTTCGAAGAGGATGCTCAACTCATTGGAAAGACCCGACCCAGAAGTAGATAGGGGTAGGTGAAGGACCGGTTGAATCCCGGCAGCCATGATCTGACGAATAAATAATTCAGGAATTGCGCGGTCGGTAGGGGCTAATAAGGTCAGCCAGGAAGCACCCAACGCATGCAGCTCTGGAATCCAGCGGTGAATATCCTTTTCCTGGTAGTGCATGGTATCAGGGTAGTAATAAAAACCATAACGTGATTTTGGGGCAGATATTGTCATCGGTCGCAAGGTCCTCTGTTCGATCTACATGGATGATGTTGCAAGAGCTATGCCATGCTTTTGAACCGTCAATTACTTTCCAGTTGTTTTGTTTCAATGTATAATGAATCGAGAGCAGCAGTCACATCCGGAAGGTTTCTGGATATTGCCTGCTCTAAATTTTGATACTGTCATAGCAATCCATGGCGTGGAGGAGTATGTTTACATTGAAAAGCAGGTGGGCATTATGGACTGTCGCCTTGCTGATCATTGTATTGATTAGTTCTTGTGCTGCCCCCACAGATAACACTGCAAGCGGAATATATTCTGTGGATCCGACCTTTATAGATTTTTATCAGCAATTCGGGGGTGATGAATCTCTCGGTCTAGTAATATCCCCATCTTTCACCAAAGAAGGAGTAACGTATCAATATACCGTTTCAGGTCTGATGGTTTACGACCCTCGAAAGGTGACGCTAAAGCGTTTCCATTTTTCCCCAGTCGCTTCGGCTGAATGGCATATCGATGGCCTGGTTGAGCCCTCACCCGCGGATGCGAATTTACACTACATCAATGGTCACCAGATTTGGACGGAAATCTGGTCTTTTTATGACCAGTATGGTTCCGACATTATCGGTTTACCGGTCACCGGTGTCATGGTCAACGATGAGAAACAGCGATATGAACAGTATTTCGATGGGTTGGGTTTCTACCGCAATTATGTCGACCCTCCCGGTCAGATCCACCTGATGCCCTATGGATATTGGACGTGTGGCAATGATTGCCAGTACCAAGGTTCTGACTCGCTACCCCCCTCACCATCATACGTTCGGGAGTTCAGCCAAACAGAGCAATTATTTCTTCAAACCTCAGAAAACCTCGGTTACGGGTTTACCGGTGCGCCACTTGTTTCTCCCCGACCAGGTGAGGATGGCAATTATGAGATGGTCTTTGAAAATGTGGTCATGTTTATTGACCCGCGTGATGGGAACCAGGTTCGGCTCAGACCACTACCATCCTGGCTCGGTATCCAGGCTGAAAAACCCGGCTTCGCCAAAAATGAGGACTGGTTATACTTCTTCAAGACTCAGGATGGACTTGGCTACAACATTCCTGATGTATTCGGTAAATATATCAATGAGCATGGGAGTATCAATTTTTCCGGTTACCCCATCGCAGAATATCGCAGCCTTGAGGATGGGGGCTATTCACAGTGTTTCACCAACCTGTGCCTGGAATATCATCCCACGGCACCCGCTGGGCTGCAGGTCAGGCCGCACTCGCTTGGCTCTGAATACCTGATCCTTGGTAAAAAATCCAGCACACCAGGTTCTTCACTCACAGAGGCGCTACAGATCAATGCCTGGGAGGATTATCCGCTGATCCCATCCGGTCAAATTCAGGTCATTAATATTATGGCGGCTCAGAACAATACTCCGATCCAAGGAATACAATTTTCACTGGTGGTTAAACAGCCTGATGGAATTACCAAGACTTACACTTTGGATCCGACGGGGAAGGATGGGCTGACTTCCATTGCACTCGATCCAATCAATGGACCGAACGGTGCCATTATTCAGTACGAAGTATGTGTGATTGGGGCAGTTTCCCCGCAGGTGTGCTTCTCAAGAAGCTACACCATCTGGGATCAATAAGAGCAAAGCAAAAAAACTTTTCAGCTGAATATGGGGGTGTTTATTGGGTTGCTTTGATCACCTCAGCGGGCAAATGGGGGAGGTCGATCGAGCACTCGTCACAGAACAGCATGGCACGTTCAATCACATTTCGCAGCTCGCGGATATTACCCGGCCAGGGGTGGTTGATCAGGGCTTCCATGGCACGTGGGGTTACGTCCTGGATATTTACACCCAGGCGTTGGTTATTTTGACGAATAAACAATCCCACCAGTTCTGGTATATCTTCCTTTCGATCTTTTAATGGAGGCAGGTGAAGGTCCACGACCTTTAGTCGGTAATACAAGTCGTGCCGGAATTCTCCTTTTTCCATGGCAGCCAGCAGATCGCGATTGGAAGCGGCGATGATTTGCACATCCACATGGATTTCTGCAGTACCGCCCACCCGGCGGAATTTCTGCTCTTCAATCGCACGCAGCAATTTAGCCTGCATATCCACTGGCATGGATGAGATTTCATCCAGGAACAGGATGCCCTGATCTGCGACCTCCATCAGACCTAATTTCCTTTTTTCTGCACTGGTAAATGCCCCAGCTTCATAGCCGAACAGCTCAGATTCAAGCACAGTGCTTTGGATTGCGGCGCAGTTAATGGCAATAAAAGGTTTATTCGCCCGTGGGCCCATCTGATGGATCGCATTAGCCAGGATTTCCTTACCCGTGCCGGTTTCACCGGTGATCAGCACGGAAACAGATGCTGCAGCGGCGCGTTGTGCCTGGTGGAGGACAACCTGCATATCCGGATTGACGCACACCATGGAGGAATATTCTTTGCGTTGCGACTCCCGCAAATGCACGAGTTCTCTGCGCATAGCCACTATTTCTTGGGCGCGTTGGATGGACTTCTCCAATGAAGCCAGCTGGACAGGTTTTTGCAGAAAATCGTGGGCACCATTCTTCATCGCCTCCACCGCCATATCGATGTGACCATATGCGGTAATGATAATGATCGGTGGGCGCATGGGCAGGTGAGCCGTTTCTCCCAGCAGGGTGGGTCCATAGCCATCTGGCAGCTCAACATCTAATAAGATGATGTCAGCGCTACCGAGCTTTAACTGTTCGCGGGCTTCAGCCAGCGTGGCTGCTTCGAGGACTTCATACCCTCGGGTGGTAAGAAATTGACCAATATTTATCCGGGCATTAACTTCATCGTCAACGATTAATATAGTCGCGGCCATATCCTATCCAATGATTCGCTAGGCTGAAGCACACGGGAATTGAACCACAAAATTCGTTCCACCCAGGATGCTGTTTACAAAGATCGACCCTTTATGTGCGGTCACGATCCGTTTTACAATTGCCAGGCCCAATCCAGTGCCATGTTGTTTTGTGGTAAAGAACGGCTCAAAGATCTTTTCACGCAATTCTGCTGGGATGCCCGGACCGGTATCCGAGATACTCACTTCAAGGTGCGCCTGTTCTTCTCCCTCGGTGGCGTGTCTGATCTTTACCGAGAGCATGCCGCCAGAAGTTTCCATGGCTTCAATCGCATTGTTGATCAGATTGGTAAATACCTGTTCCAGGGCACGATAATCTCCTTCAATATTTGGGACTGATTTATCGGCTTGCACCTGGTATTTTATATTTAACTTTACCAATCGCGACCGCCACCTTTCCAGCAGGTTAGAAACGAGCTGGTCAAGCGGGATGGATTCGAGCTTATATTCCATCGGTCGGACAAACGTCAGGCTCGATTTTACCAGAGAAGTGAGGCGCTCACAGTCTTCCTCGATCCTGGCGATATTTTTCTGATTCGGGTCATCTTGGGGGAGGTTTATCGCCAATAATTGTAATCCGGTGAAGATATTATTGATTGGATTTTTAACTTCATGCGCAAAACTGGCGGTTACCTCACCGAGCAGAGCTCTTTGCTCAAGCTGTTGATTCTTAAGACGATATTCCTCTTGCTTGCTTAAATCGTGGAACAAGATAATGATGCTGTTAAGATTGGAGTCGTTAACAATGGGAATGATGCGCAGGTTCGCCTGGAAGGATTCGCCATTGCGCCGAAATAACTTCAAGCTGCCAATGCTTCCGATGCGTTGTTCATTTTGAACTACCTGGAAGGAGGCTTTTAGATCCTCACTGCCAATAAGAACATTTTCAATTTTCTGACCAGCTACCTCTTCGGTGGCATAACCTAAATATAATTCTGCGGATGGATTTAATGACTTGACGGTGAGCTCAGGGGACAGAATAATTACCCCATCCTCCATGGTGTTGAATATGGCACTGTTGGTCAGCACCCTGGCCATGTAATCCTGAATGTCTTGGCGGAGCTGGGCATTAAGCGTATGACTCTGAATAATGGTATTGATCTGGGAGGATAAGAACGTCAATTGGGGTAAGAGATTGTTGGAAGGGATGGAATTTTCACCGAGTGCGACCAGCAAACCAATATATGCATTCGGCTCACCAATCGGAGCGGAGGCGAAATAGGAGATGTTAGACGCATGTGCCAGCCTGTGCAGGCTGATGATGGCACGTTTCCCCTTTACCCATAAAATGGGGGTCTGAAGATACGAGAAATCCTGGCCAGTTATTTCCTCGGGAAAGGTATGATTGGTTCCTGACAGGGCGATTCTTTGCAGGCTAGGACTTTGGCTGTTAAGCTGGAATATGCTCAATAGGGAAGCACCCGTTAAATCCAGGCCAGTTTGCAGGAACGAAGCTAATGCCTCATCCAAATCGGTCGAAAGTAACGATTTTGAAATTTGATTCAGGTGGTCCCACACGGAGGTATAACGTTCTTCCTCTTCACGCTCCAGGCGAAATTGCTCGTCGAGCTCGAACGTGACGAGTGAATACTTGTTATTTTCACCCAGGGGGCTGAACGTCACCTGAACATTTGATTTGGATCCTCCCCGTTTGATCAGCTCGACGGGTGAAGGATATTTTGGTGGTTCAACCAGCTCATTATCGCTAGTTGATTCAGCTTTGATGACCTGGAATAACCCCCGATAGTCCACCTCAGTCAGCTCGCTGCGTGTGTAAGCAGTCAGCTCGGTGGCTTTTGAATTGGCCAGGTATATTTTATTATTTTGATTATTTACAATGACCGCGGCCTGAGGGAGATTATTTAATAGAGTTTCAATTTCTCCTGTTCCCAATTGAGCAAATCGGTTTTTAATAAAACTGCTAAACTGCGATACTCTGTTCATGTTGGGGAAGCATTAGATGAGGTTTAAACATGTGATTGCGGAGATGGGCAGGTAATATTCCTTCAATGGAACGGTATTTAGCCACCGTTCGCCGGGCGACCGGGAAACCCATGTCTGATAATAGCACTGCAATTTGTGAATCACTCAAAGAATCCGATTCCTGATCGATGATCTGTTTCAGGGCGGTGCGTACGTGCAAGCTGCGATCGAAAAACATCGCCAGGGGTACGATTCTGCGGTTGGGCAGTTGTACCGCCTTATCGGATACTGCTCGCGACATGGTGGACTCATGTACCTCTAGCTCTTCGGCCATATCGGCCCGCGTGATGGGTTTGATATACGCATCACCATTCAGGATAAACTCACGCTGGATAACCACTAACCTTTGCATCAAACGAACGATCGTATGGTTGCGCTGCTGCAAGCATTTTACCAGTAAAGTGGCTTGTTCAAGGTCAGCTTGCCAGAGCTCAGCTTTATCTGCAGGAGCTTGCTGTAAGGCTTCCCGAAATAATGGATTGACACGTAATGTGCCATAGAAAGGCATGGCAATTTCAACCACCAGCGGAGTATTTTTATCATCCGAACTCCTGCTGATGATAATATCCGGAAAATGGAATTTATTGGCTTGCTCTTCGGATGATTCAGCGCTGGGCAGGTCACCCCAATGCGCACGTGCGGGAAACGGATTCAGATTATCACTGATAAAGCGCACGATTTCCCTGGCTTGGGTGAGAGGGATATTGAGATGTTTCGCCAGCTCGGGTAAATGATGAGGACTTAAAAGATCGATACCCAGCACGTATCGCATCTTCTGCCATGGCAGGGACGGTCAGGGTTTCACCCAAAACTTCAAGCTGGATCAACAATGCATCTTTTGGGCTCAGCGAGCCAACCCCGAGTGGATCGGCGTGCTGGATCATATTCATTACTTTCTCAACTCTGGAAGGCGGCACATGATGATACATGGATATCTCGATCGGCTTGATGGTCAATAATCCATCCTCATCCAGGCAGGTCAGGATGTGAACTGCGATCGGGCGGTCATCGATGGGGAGCTCAGGTCCAATCTGGCGTAATATATATGCCGGTAATGCCTCCCGGTTGGGGGCGAAATTATCATCCGGCAGGTCATCCGGACCCGATCCTGACTCTGGTTTTGCAAAAAAATCTTCATGGCAGGATAAATAAACAATCGGCTGTTCTGGAGTGCCTGCCAGCATATTGGTACATGTTGGACAAGGTTTATTGTTATGCAAAATTTTGTGGCAGGTTGGGCAGCGAAATTCCTCAATTAATTCCAGAGCAGGGTTTCGGGCTAGCTCTGCTTCTACCTTCTGGCGCAATTCTGCTGTCGTAAGCTCTAGTAAAGCCATGGTCTGCGCCAAATGGGCAGTGGTTTGCGGACGTAACATTGGTCTTTGACTTTGGTATAACATGGTTAACCTCTAGTATATCTCGTTTCGCTATAGTTGCAAGTTCTATGCCACGGATTTGCCAATAAATTTGTGTTAAAATTTACGATAGCTTCCATATCGAAATCATTGTGAGGTGAAATGGTATGTTCCGTTCATTCTTTAATTACCTGGCGAAAGCCGCATGGGCTCGTAAAATTGTTGCAAAAATGGCCATTGCACGGAAAATGGCATCCCGTTTTATCGCTGGAGAAACCCTGGCGGATGGGATTCAGACGATTAAGTTGTTGAATAACCGTGGGATAAATGCGACTTTGGATGTCTTGGGAGAAAATACCACCTCTCCGGATATGGCTCGCCAGGCTGCGAATGAAATTATGCGTGCCTTTGATGCCATCGAGGAGGCAGGGGTCAGGGCGAATGTGTCTATAAAATTAACTCAGATTGGCTTGGGCATAACCAGCGAATTATGCCTTGAGAATCTCGAACATATTTTGGAAAAAGCCAGGGGGTATAACAGCTTCGTGCGCATCGATATGGAGGATTCAACGGTCACACAGCGCACATTGGACGTATTATTAGCTGCCCGCCAGCATGGCTATGAGAACGTGGGGATCGTGATCCAGGCTTATCTGTACCGCAGCGAAGCTGATATCCAAAAACTGATCGATAGTTGTGTTAAAGTACGTTTATGCAAGGGTGCGTACACTGAACCTGCCAAAGTTGCTTATCCGAAGATGCGCGATATTGATGCCAATTATGACCGCTGTGCGGCGGTTTTGATCAACGGCGCATTATCCAGGCAATGCCCCGAGGTAAGTGAAGATGGCAAAACCCCACCCATGCCGGGTTTGGCAACCCACGATCCCAAGCGGATTGAATTTGCCAAGCTGTACGCAGAAAAAGTGGGGTTACCAAAGAACGCCATGGAATTCCAGATGCTGAATGGAATCAGACGTGATCTGCAGGAACAGTTGGTAAAGGAAGGATACCGTGTGCGGGTATATGTTCCCTTTGGGACGGAGTGGTATCCCTATTTTATGCGCCGTATTGCAGAGCGCCCCGCTGACATATTGTTTCTCTTTCCAGCTTTGAATTTCAAGTAGATCGATGAATGTTAACCAATAACCATGATCATTCCAGCTTCGAACAGAGGGGCAGGAGGTAGGATACCGTGCCCATCGCTCTTATGGCATTGGAGCGCGGTCGTAATATCTTGTATGGAAAATCGGAATGTGGAAAGAACTATGGATGTCCAAAAGTCTGCCTAAAAACACATTGAGAGTAACGAAATTAACTCATCGCCATCTGTATATATCTGCAGCTATGTGAGACTGCACTTTTATGATGAAATCGCTGCGATTATTTATTCGATTATCTCGTCCATTCTATATTTTGGGTGCCGTCCTGTTGTATTTATTAGGGATAGGTATAGCCCATTATCTAAGTGGGCATACAAATTGGACGTCTTTGCTGTTAGGTCTTGCCTGGATCGTCGTCATCCTCCTGGGTGCCCAATATTTGAATGAATATTTTGATCCACTGGTCCTGGTCGAAAACCATACTCCGAAACATACTCCTTTCTCAGGAGTTAGCGGGGCAATTGGCACCGGCAAGCTACCCCGTCCGACTGCATTGTGGGCAGGTTTGGCTTGCCTGGTGGTGGCCACTTCTCTGACGGTATTAATTATCCGCTTCTTTGGGTTTAGTCTCGCGGGAATATTGATATTTGGATTGATCCTGTTGGGAGAGCTCTTCATTGCCTTACCTCCTTTTCGAGATGCAGTTTCGGGATATGGGGAATTGATCACCTCGATTATCATGGGTGGATTAATCCCTGCGGCAGCTTTCGTATTACAGGGTCATGATTTTCACCGCTTATTGGTCATGGTGGCGTTTCCATTGACCACCCTGCATATTGGGATGCTGCTGGCCATGGAGCTGCCCGATTATGCATCTGATCTGAAACAAGCCAGGCAATCCCTCATGGTGAGGGTTGGATGGCAGCGGGGTATGCTCCTGCATAACGTGATGATCCTGGTTGGCTTTGTGATCCTGGGGCTGGCGTTCATATTCGGCTTACCCATCCGGGTTGGTTGGCCGGTAATTTTCGTGCTCCCCATCGGTTTATTCCAAATTTGGCTGATGAATCGCATCGAGGATGGCATAAAACCGAATTGGAATCTGCTCATCCTGGTGGCGGCTTCGACATTTGGATTGACCGCTTATTTGTTAACCTTTGCATTTTGGACCCATTAAAATATGCCTGAATTTCTTAAATTGACCCCCGTTCAGCAGGCTTTACAAATCTTGCTCTCTCAGATGGATGTAACAGTAGCCGCTGAACGTGTTGAGACGATTAATGCTTTAGGGAGAGTGACTGCAGAAGCGATCCTTTCTCCCATCCCTCTGCCTCAATTCCCCCGCAGTACCGTGGATGGGTATGCAGTTCGCGCTGCAGATACCTTTGGAGCTTCGGAGAGCTTACCGGCATATTTACGTGTGATTGGTGAAGTCCATATGGGGAGCTCACCTGGATTTGATATCAATCAGGGAGAGACGGGGTTAATTCACACAGGAGGCATGCTGCCTGAATCATGCAATGCGGTGGTCATGATTGAGTATACCCAGCCGGTGGGTGCGGATACGATCGAGATATTCCGCTCGGTAGCGGTGGGAGAAAATATCATCAAAGTAGGTGAAGACGTTCAAATCGGTGAGCAGGTCATCCCTGCGGGCAGGCGCATCCGCCCGGCCGAGATAGGCGGGCTGGCAGCCTTAGGGATCGTCGGGCTGCAGGTTGCTAAAAAACCCCTGGTGGGGATCATTTCCACCGGGGATGAAGTTATTTCTCCTGAGGTGACCCCTTTACCAGGCCAGGTGCGGGACCTCAACTCTTATTCGCTGTCTGCCTCTGATTGACCAGGCAGGTGGGATTCCCAGAAGATATGGGATCTTCCCCGACCAGATCGGGCAGCTGGAAGCTATTGCAGCCAAAGCGCTGGATGAATGTGATGTGGTCCTCATCACTGCGGGCTCGTCAGCCAGCGCCCGCGACTTGACCGCCAGCGTGATCAATACGCTGGGATCACCGGGCGTGCTCGTTCACGGCGTGAATATCAAACCGGGTAAACCAACCATCCTCGCAATTTGTAACCATAAGGTAGTGATCGGTCTGCCTGGCAACCCGGTGAGTGCATTGGTGATTGCGGGTTTCTTTGTGGTTCCGGTGGTAGAATCCCTTCTTGGTCTATCCTCTGTAGGTGTTCATACCCGGCTTCAAGCCCGGTTAACCGTAAATGTCCCTTCAATTGCAGGACGTGAGGATTGGGTCGCAGCCAGATTAGATTCAAATCCTGAGCGGATTATCGGTAGATCCAATCTTTAGCAAAAGCAATTTAATATTTAGCCTGGTCAGGGCTAATTGTATGATCCGGGTGCCACCCGATGCAACGGGTTTATCTGCAGGTGAAATTGTGGAAGTGCAGTTATTATCATAGATAGGGATGATCGAGTGATTTAATGTCGATAAAACGTGGGATTTTACTGGTTATCTGGTGGTTTGGCTTTTCATTTCCTTTGGTGGGTTGTATCAGTGGTGCGAATGCCGGCCTTCAGACCGAAGACCCCCCAATATCCCCAACAGCTTCTCCTACCTCCACCATCACACCGACTCCCTTCCTGGCGCTGACGAACACACCCATCATCATTCCACCGACCTATACCCCCACATTTACCTTCACACCTACCTCCACCAATACTCCGGTTCCTACGGATACCCCGCTTCCGACGGAGACTTCCGCCCTGGTCTATAACCCTCCCGGGCATGTGACTGCGCCGATTCTGCTTTATCACCATGTGTCGGATGCCGGTCTTGGAAATCGATATTACGTCACGGTGGATGACTTTCGTACCCAGATGGAAGCCCTGCGGGATTGGGGGTATTCCACCATTACCCCATCCAAATTAGTCGATGTATTAATTAATGGCGGTGAGCTGCCAGCTCGACCGGTGATCATCTCTTTCGATGATGGCAACCGCAATATCTATGAGAACGCCTTCCCAATCATGCATGAATTGGGTTACGTGGGTGTCGTGTATATTATTGCCAATTATCTGCAATACGATGCTTATATGAATGTAGAGCAATTGCAGGAGATGGCTGATGATGGGTGGGAAATTGGCAGCCATTCCATGTCTCATGCTGACCTGACTGTGGATTACTCCATCGCGCGTTATGAGATCCTGCAATCACGCCTGACCCTCGAAGACGCAACGGGTGAACCGGTTCGCACCTTCGCTTATCCATATGGGAGGCTGGATGATTTCATCGCCAATGCAGTCAGTGAATACGGCTATTCCGCTGGAATGAAACTTGGCTTGAATTATCAGCACACCTCAGATGACCTATTCTATCTGGACCGTATCGAAATCCAGGGGGACTACAGTTTTACCAAATTTGCATCTTTGCTTCCGTGGACAAATTAGCTGACGCTATTTTACAATGAGGGGAACACCTAGATATGACGATCTATCTGCATGATATCCCGCTACCCCAGGCAAAAGAGGAGCTGGAAAAGGCTTTAATCGCCAATGGCAGGGCCGGTTTACTAGGAATTGAAGAGATTGCTCTGGATGAGCATGCCCTTGGGCGGGTTTTAGCTGAGCCTGTTTGGGCGACCCTATCCTCGCCTCATTACCATGCCTCAGCCATGGATGGATATGCCGTACGATCGGATACCACTATAACCGCCTCGCCAGCTGTTCCCGTAGACCTTATCATCGGCTCCCAGACGAGCTATGTCGACACGGGTGACCCGTTACCGGGCTGGGCAGATGCAGTCATCCCGGTTGAAAACATAGAGTTGGTGCAGGCGGCATCATCCATCGCAGATGAACCACCAAAAGCCTCCGCCATACGCATCCGGGCTGCTGTTACACCCTGGAGCCACGTCCGTCCAATGGGGGAGGATATCGTGGCCACCCAGCTTGTTTTGCCTGCCGGTCAAACCTTACGCCCGGTGGATTTGGGAGCCATCGCAGGCAGTGGCCATGCAACCGTGCGGGTTGCCAGGAAGCCGCGTGTGGCTATTATTCCCACCGGTACTGAGCTGGTCCCTATCGGTCAGCCGGTTAAAGCGGGGGATATTATCGAATACAATTCCATTTCGTTGGCTGCCCAGGTAATTGGATGGGGAGCCGAAGCCACCCGTTATCCAATCACCGAGGACATATTCGATCGATTATGCCAACGGGTGCAGGATGCAGCCGTAGAACACGATCTAATTCTGATCAACGCTGGGTCATCCGCAGGATCCGAAGACTACTCTTCCAGGGTGGTGGAAGAATTAGGTGATCTGCTTGTCCATGGGGTGGCAGTCAGACCCGGACACCCGGTCATTCTTGGAATGATCGGTACAATGCCTGACCAGATACCCATCATTGGTGTGCCGGGTTACCCGGTCTCCGCCATACTCACCGGTGAGATCTTTGTCGAGCCATTGATCTCGCGTTGGCTGGGGCGTTCGGCGTACGTTCCTCTGACCATCAAAGCCAGGCTAACCCGAAAAGTGACCTCCCCAGCCGGTGATGACGATTATATGCGCCTGGCGGTGGGGCGGGTGGGACATCGAGTACTGGCGGCACCTCTCTCACGCGGCGCAGGGGTGATCACCTCCCTGGTGCGGGCGGATGGTATCACAATCCTGCCGCGCGGGACACAAGGTTTGCCCGCTGGAAGCGAAGTGAATGTAAATCTCTATCGCCGTCCGGATGAAATTGAGAACACCATCTTTGCGATCGGCTCACACGATATCACGATTGACATCCTGGCACAATTCCTGGCAGCCCACCATCGACGATTGGCCTCTGCCAATGTGGGCAGCATGGGGGGGTTGGTAGCCCTCAGCCGGGGGGAAGCACATCTGGCTGGCTCGCATTTATTGGATCCTGAGACGGGTGAATACAATCTCAAGTATGTCCGTCAGATCCTTCCCGATTTGCCCGTAAAAATTATTGTTTTGGTAGGTCGCCAGCAAGGATTGATGGTTGCGAAGGGAAACCCGCAGCAGATAACGTCCCTAAAGGATATCGCCAGGGATGGCATATCTTACATCAACCGGCAGAGTGGAGCGGGTACAAGGGTCTTGCTGGATTATCACTTGCGTCAGTTGGGGATCCCCACATCTTCCATCCAGGGATATGCGCAGGAAGAGTACACCCATCTGGCGGTAGCTGCCGCGATTGCCTCCGGTCGGGCAGATTGTGGCTTGGGAATCTCCGCGGCTGCGCAAGCCCTCGATTTGGATTTCATCCCCTTGTACCAGGAACGCTACGATTTGATCATACCTGTGCGTTATTACGAGGCTGAGCTGATGAAACCACTGATTGATATATTAAAGGATCCGGGTTTCAAAAATACTGTCGCCAGTCTGCCGGGGTATAATATTGACGAAATGGGTCTGGAAATATTGTAGCCAGACTAAGTGGGTGGGTAGCTCGTAATTACGGTCATGTTCAGAATAAATCTCATGTAGGTTAAACCTGCATCTAGGTATGCCTCTCAGCAAACTACTTATTTAGATAGATATATTTGACGAAAGGTGGATATTATGCCGATCTCAAGTGGAATCCCAGCTCCCGAATTCTCTTTGCAGGATGAAAACGGAATAATACGCTCGCTATCTGATTTCCGCGGGCATCCGCTAGTCCTATATTTTTATCCCAAAGATGATACTCCTGGTTGCACCACCGAAGCCTGTAATTTCAGGGATGATTACAGTGCATACGATAAGGCCGGGATCACGATCCTGGGTGTCAGTCCGGATTCTTCCAAATCGCATATTAAGTTCAAGGCAAAATATGGGCTGCCTTTCACTTTGCTAGCCGATATCGACCATAAAGTGTGTAAGCTCTATGACGTGTGGGGTTTGAAGAAAAACTATGGTCGTGAATACGAAGGGGTTCTGCGGACCACATTTTTAATCGATAAATCAGGTGAGATCATCCAGGTTTTCAAAAATGTAAAGCCAGCCGGGCACAGCGCTGAAGTTTTAGCTGCTTTACAGCCAGGCCACTAGCAAACAAAAGAGCGTACATTCTGAACGAATGTGCGCTCTTAGTGGAGATGGCGGGAATCGAACCCGCGTCCGAAAGAATAGATCCGCGGATCTCTACGAGCGTAGTCGATTGTATGTTTCGCCAGCTGGCTTACAAGCGACAAAAGGCTCAGCTGGTTAACCGCCGGAGCCCGAAAGCTCCTCTTTCACACAGATAGCGGTGTCGTGTGTGGCACTCCGACCTTTTGACGTCCACTCTACCACCGGTCGGAGGGCGGGGTAGGCAGACGTGAACCTGCTAGAGGTTCATGACTGTTCTTCTAGCGCTTATGCAGCGAGAGGAAGAGCAGCATAGGAAGTGTTATTGGCACTTGTGTTTTGCACTGATTTATCGAGTTCGGCGCCTCTCGGCTCGCAATCCGGGCTCAGCCTCTCCCGTCGAAGCCTGTCATCCCCGGGGAATTAATTATACCTGATAATTTTGTGACCCAGAAAAATAGTTGATCTTACGAATTAAGACTCATTAAAGATTTATAATCTTTATTGACAAATCACCCCGTAAATAAATTATAAATTGCCATTTGGATGTGATATACTAAGAGGGAATTAATGGTAGGCTCAGTCTATCTTAATTTTAATATTCCGCATTCTAGCAAATTGACAATCTGATGGGAATAGTCACACATTCTGGTTTGCTAGAGCAGCCTTGACTTTTGGAAAGTCATCACATGGTTCAAAGTTACCAGTGGCAATCTAAAAACCAAGCAAGATATCTCTATAGTGGAAATCATAAATTATTGGCGGGGGAAAATGAGCCATTCCTAAAAGGAGGTGTGGTTGATACCAATCCCCAATTAATACAACCCAACTTTTACTAGTATTTCTACAAATTACGTCTAATTTGCTTTCCAAAATTCCAAATTCCTATTGAGGAGGATGATATGAAGTTGAAGTGGCTTTTTAGTACTACAGCTATTGCTTTGATCATCGTTGTCGGCTTGATCGGCCTGGCGGGTCATGATTCCGTCGTGGCTGCTCAGGATGAGAGCAGTAAGATCGAAACCTTACTACTTGACCGATTCGCAACTGAAAGCAATGCTGACTATATCGTTCGCTTCACCGAACAAGCCGATGTATCTGCGGCTTATTCGATGGATTGGGCTACTCGTGGTGATTACGTATACAACGCCCTCATCGAGACGGCTGATAAAAGCCAGGTGAATGCCAAGGGCATCCTGGACGCGGCCGGTCTAAAGTATCAGACCCAGATCGGCGGGAATGATCTATATGTATGGAGCGGAACACTCACGGATGCGAATGCCATTGCTGCGTTACCCGAAGTATATTTCATCCGCGCCACCCGCACCTTCGCCATCGATCCCGTTGAGATCACCACACCCTTGCAGAATATCACCTGGGCTGGAGATTACCTGGCGAACAATGCCATAACAACCGTCGGCAATTCAACCAATGCCACCGTAGACTGGGGCATTACCGATACCAAAGCCGACCAATTTTGGGCTGCTTATGGTATCCAGGGTGTGGGAATCAAAGTTGCCAACATTGATACCGGCGTGCAATGGAACCATCCCGCCTTGATCAATCAGTTTGCCTGCCCGGGTGATCCAACCAACCCCGATTGCTGGGCTGACCCCAGTAATATCTGCGGTACTGCTGGTGCATGCGATAACGCAGGTCACGGTTCGCATACCATGGGCACGATGGTTGCCGCAGACGATCCTGGCTTACAGTATATCGCCGGTATGGCGCCTGAAGCTACCTGGATTGCCTGTAAAGGTTGCGAATCTTCTTCATGCTCTGAATTGGCGCTTACGACATGCGCGGATTGGATCCTGGCACCAGGTGGTGATTCGGCTAACAGACCGAATGTAGTCAATAATTCCTGGGGTGGTGGTCAGGGGGATCCGTGGTACTTAAGTTATGTAAATGCCTGGCGTGCATCGGGTATTTTCCCCGCTTTTTCGATTGGTAATTCAGGACCAAGTTGTGGTACAGCTAACACTCCTGGTGACTATCAAGAATCATTTGGTAGTGCAGCGCATGCCAGCAACCGCACGATCGCCGACTTCTCTAGCCGCGGACCAGGTTTATTCGGTGACGATCCCTACACCAAACCCAATATCTCCGCCCCTGGGGTGAGCATTTGTTCCTCCGTTCCGACCAATGCTTGGTCTTGTGGTTACAGTGGCACATCCATGGCAAGCCCGCATACAGCCGGAGCGGTTGCATTGCTTTGGTCTTGTAATCCCTCCTTGGTGGGCCAAATAGACGCTACTTTCCAGATATTACAAAACAACACTGATGTAGCACCTGCTGGTAGTTGTGGTGCCCCACCGGATGGGGAAGGAAATTATACCTTTGGTTATGGATATCTGGATGTGCTGCAGGCTGGCTTGTTCGCCTGTGGTTCGCTTGATTTTGGCGCCATCCAGGGTCATGTAGTTGACCAATCCGCCAATCCTGTGGCAGGTGCTTCCGTAACGGCAGCTCCTGGTAAAGCAGGCAATGAAATCCAGGCAATCACCGACCCGAGTGGTTATTACACCATGACCCTGCCGGTGGGTACGTACAATGTCACCGCCTCCAAGGTCAACTTCGATCCGCAGACTGTAAATGGCGTCGTCGTGGAAGTCGGGCTGGCAACTACTCAGGACTTCACCCTGACCTTCCTGGGTGGGTGGACACTAGTAACTCGCGATCCGAGCTGTCCAGAGTTTACCCGCTTCGATGGTGAGTATTACGATGGTCTGGTGTACTTCCTGGGTGGGCGTGGTGGTCCAGCGGGAGATCAAACCTTCGGCGATATCTATGCCTTCAATCCTGCCACACAAACCTGTGTCGATACGGGCGCGAATATGCCCACACCCATCAGTAACTACTCCGTCAACCTGGTTAATAATGGCGCGGCAGATTTACTGTGCACCTTTGGCGGCCGTTTGGCAGATGCTTCACAGACTCGCAACGTTCAATGCTATGACCCGAATGCCAATACCGCTACCATTGTCACCCAGCTACCGACAGCCTGGACCGGATTTGGTCCTTTTGCTCAGGTTGTGGTCGATAACATGGTGTATGTCTTTGGCGGTTTCAATAACTTAGCCCCACCCTACACCACCGCCCGGACCGATGTTTATGACCCGGTTGCGAACTCCTTCACTCAATTGGGTGACCTGAGTTTAGCCCGTTCATACATCATTGCAACCGCAGTGGATGGTAAGGTCTATGCATTTGGTGGAGACACCTTTGACGGGACCAACCTGGTTGCTCAAACCCGCGCAGAAGTCTTGGATCCAGCCTTGGGCACCTGGAATGATGCCGCCGTGGCTGATCTTCCCACTGCGAATGGCGAAGGTCGCGCCTATGGCTTCGATACCAACAGTGTATATGAATTTGCGGGCAAGATCGTCATCGCAGGTGGCGGCTTGTGGCCTGCGGATACCAATGAAGCCTTTTCCTACGACGTTGCCGCAAACACCTACGACTATAGCTTCCCGAACCTGAACATCTCCCGACGTGACCAGGCTGGTTTCTTCGTCCCAGGCAATCCTGGTGCGATGTGGGTCTATGGCGGGCGGTCGGGTGCTGATACTCCTCCCTATGCCGATCCCGAGTTCTTATCGGTGAATGTTGCAATCCTGGCACCCGTGATCGTGATCACTCCTCCGGCGTTGGATGCCGAGTTAGTACCTGATGCAATGACAACTATGTCACTCACGATCAGCAATGAAGGAAATGCGCCGTTAGATTGGTCATTAACCGAAGTTCCAGGAGCTCCTAAAGTTGGTGAATCCTCCGGTGTGCCTCAACGATTATCACAACTTGGTGTTCAACCTCCAGCAAAGCCAACCGCAACACCATTGGTTGATATGATCGCAGATGGTAGCTTTGAAACGGGATCTCCAAATGCATTCTGGACTGAATACTCGACTAATTTCGGAACTCCATTGTGCACCGTTGCAAGTTGTGGAACGGGAATGGGTACAGGACCACGCACAGGAGATTGGTGGGCGTGGTTTGGTGGAATTGCTGCTTATGAAGAGGGTTATGTCTACCAGAGCGTCACCATAACACCTGGACATCCTGTTTTATCCTTCTGGCTGGAGACATATACATGCGATAGTGCTGCCGACTACTTAGAAGTACTTGTCGACGGAACACAGGTCTTCAGTGTAAATGGTGCAAACCCGGCTTGCGGCGTATTAGGTTACACACTTAAAACAGTCGATTTGTCTGCTTATGCTGATGGCGGAGTTCATGAGGTCAGATTCTATTCAGAGATTTTTGGTACCAATGGGAATGGAACTAACTTCTTTGTAGACGATATCGCATTGGATGATCCAGTAACATGGTTGACTGAGAATCCCACTTTTGGTACGGTTCAACCAGGCGAGTCGCAGGTCGTTCAAGTCACTTTCGATGCGACAGGTCTTACAGTAGGAGAATATCTGGCAAGCTTGGATATCGCCAGCAATGATCCCGATTCTCCAGTAGTCAACGTTCCTGTAAGCTTAACTGTTCTGCCTCAGGCAGACCTTGGTATCACCAAGACCGATTCACCTGACCCGGTACGCAAGGGCTCTGAATTGACCTACACGCTTCTGGTCACCAATGATGGTCCTCAGGATGCCACCGGTGTGGTAGTCGTCGATACACTTCCAGCGGGTGTCACTTTCGTCAGTGCCTCTGCTGGTTGTACCGCGGCTGCTGGTGTTGTAACCTGTGATGTAGGTGCCCTGGCAGTGGATGCTGTCAAAGAAATCACCATTGTCGTGACCGCTGATGTTGAAGGTACGATCACCAACACAGCGACGGTGACTGGCGCAGAGATTGATCCATTTGAGGACAATAATACTGCGACCTCTGACACTCTCGTCACACCGGCAATATTCAATATCTATCTACCTCTCATCATGAAGGGCTAAGATTGGTAGACGCATAAAGTAACGGAACACCCCGGTGATCACCTCATCGGGGTGTTCTTATTTAAAAGTTGGCGTAAAGTATGATATAAATAAGCTATCATCCAGCGAGCTTATCCACAATTAACCTGCTTAATATTAATTTGATTGTTGTACCATAATCCTGGTTCGTTTGATTTTTAAGCTGCTGGTGAAACAAGGAGGTACAGTATCTGGTTGATCGACTATTCAAAAAGGTAAGTAATCTGCACAAAAACATGAGTTGAAAAAGATGAGGAGACAAATTATGAAACACCATAATGTGATGAAAATATTGATCAATACATTCGTGATTCTGGGTATGCTGGCTGTGATCAGCGCTGGATTCCCGAATGTCAAACCCGCAGCAGCTTCCGAAACCCCCAAAATAACCACACCCCAATCGCATACATTAGCAGAAAGTGAAACTGGATTATATATCGTCCAGCTTAAAGATCCTTCGGTTTCTATGTACATGGGTGGAGTTTCTGGGTTAGCCGCGACCAGCCCGCAGGCCACCGGTGCACGCAGATTGGATCCCACCTCACCTGCCAGCCAGGCATACCTGGATTATGTAAATGCCCAGCAGCAGAATCTGGTTAATCAGATGCAGACCGCCTTCGGACATCCGATCGAGGTTCAATTCTATTACCAGTATGCATTAAATGCTGTGGCTGTAAGAATAACCCATGCTGAAGCGCTGCAGGCATTTGACCTGGCGGGCGTCAAGACCGTGTATGCGGATAAAAACTATGAGCTCGACACGGATATGGGCCCGACCTTGATCGGAGCACCCAGCATCTGGAATGGTGACACGATTGGTGATCTTGCCACCAAAGGTGAAGGCATTGTGATCGGAATGATCGATTCCGGGGTCAATCACCTGCATCCCTCTTTCGCCGAGGTAGGTCCATATGACGCTTACGTCCATGTCAACCCATACGGAGATGGTGTTTTCCACGGCTGGTGTGCAGACAACGATTTCTGCAACAATAAACTCATCGCCGCGTACGGACTGAATCCATCCGGAGGTGACCCTGAGGATCTCGATGGGCATGGCAGCCATACCAGCAGCACCGCCGGTGGAAATACACATGAAGCGACTTTCACCGTGGGAAATGATACCTTCACCCGCCTGATCTCGGGCGTTGCCCCACACGCAAATATTGTCGCCTATAAGGTTTGCAATCCTTCCTGCCCGTCTACTGCCTCGGTCCAGGCAGTTAATTTGGCCATTGGAACCGATGGAGTTGATGTTATTAACTACTCGATATCAGGTGGAGACATCCCCTGGAACGATGCAGTCGATCAGGCTTTCCTGGATGCATTTGCCGCCGGGATCTTCGTTTCCGCCTCTGCAGGCAATGATGGCCCCGGAGAGGGTACTGTCGCTCATACCGGACCATGGAACTCATCTGTAGCCGCATCCACCCACAGCCGGATCATCGCCAATACCCTGGATATCAGTTCCGTGAATGGCGACCTAACGGGAATTGCAGCCGTACCTGGCGATGTGACCGTGATACCCACTGACATCAGCGGACCGAT
This sequence comes from uncultured Chloroflexia bacterium, assembly GCA_963809805.1. Classification (GTDB taxonomy): domain Bacteria; phylum Chloroflexota; class Anaerolineae; order Anaerolineales; family UBA4823; genus FEB-25. The sequence goes on from CAWELB010000008.1 coordinate 32,105, forward strand.
TTTATACGCCGGTGATGTCGACCCCGACAATATCAATGCTTGCATCGCGTTTACTTCCGGATCCTTCACGGGTAAATTGGGTCTTGCACAGCGCGGAGGTTGTACATTTGCAGTGAAGATCACCAATCTGTTCAATGCTGGTGCCACTGGCGCTGTGATTTTCAACAATGCAGGTGGACCTCCTACAGTGATGGGATCAGTACCTACCAGTATCCCCTCCGTGATGATCACATTGGATGACGGCCTGGCTGTGGTTGACCTGATCAGCGGTGACAATACCGCAGCGGTAACCATCTATGCTGCCACCCAGGTGATTATTAATCCCGCCTGGAACGATATTATGGCTGGCTTCAGCTCACGCGGACCCAGCCAGTATGAGCTGCTCAAACCCGATTACACCGCCCCTGGGGTGAATATCCTGGCGGCATTCGCATCGTCAGGTGGAGATCCCTTGCAATATGGTATTATCGGGGGCACTTCCATGTCATCACCTCACAGCACCGGTTCTGCAGCCCTGATGGTAGCCCTGCGACCCACCTGGAGCATCGCCGAAATCCGTTCAGCCATGAACACTTCGGCTGACGCAGCGGTGGTAAAAGATTCAGATGGTCTGACCCCCGCCAGCCTGTTCGCAATGGGTTCGGGGCGCTTAGATCTCCACGGAGCAGGCAATATTGGTTTGGTGATGGATGAAACAGCTGTCAATTATGAAGCTGCCAATCCTGGTTTGGGAGGAGATCCCAAAACCCTTAACCAACCCAGTATGGTGAATTATGATTGCAACGGGACCTGCTCGTGGACGAGAACCGTGACCAGTGTATTCCCTGGATCGGAGACCTGGACAGTCGCTACCAGCGGTGATCCTAACCTGGCAATTACAGTGAGTCCGGATGTTTTCACCCTTGCAACCGGTGAGAGCATGGAATTGACCATTACAGCAAGTACCACATCGGCCAATCCGGGTGATACCTTGTCTGGCGATGTAGTTTTACAAGCCACAACCGCCAATGCTTCTCACCTGCCGGTGTTGGTGGTGGTGGGTGCCGCCCCGATCATCTCCGTCGATCCGATGGAAATTACCAGCATTCAAGCAGCCCAGCTGGTGACCAAACCATTGACCATCACCAATGAAGGAACAGCCGAGCTTGATTGGACGCTTTACGATGGACTTCCGACAGAAAGCTGGACAGAGAACTTCGATAGCTACCCATCCGACTTCCAAATGCATGGACAGGGTGGATGGAAAGGTTGGGGTAATCTCCCAGCTGCTGGAGCGCTCACGTCGAATGTTCAATCGCACAGTGCACCCAACTCTGTCGCCATTCTTGGCGCCTCCGACCTGGTGCACGAATACTCCGGGTTTACTGCCGGCGTCTGGACTTATACGGCCTGGCAATACGTCCCAGTTGACCTTAACGGTCTGTCTTACTTCATCTTGCTCAACCAGTATGATGATGGGGGCACAACCAACAACTGGTCTACCCAGGTGTCCTTTGATGGTGCTACAAATACGGTCTTGAACGAGGGTGCTTCGGGTGGTCAAACCCTGCCATTGATTAAAGGACAATGGGTTGAAATCCGGGTGGTAATCGACCTGGATGCGAACACGCAGACTTTCTATTATGGCGATGATATTCTTTACACCGCTTCATGGACGGAGGGTTCGTCTGGGGGTGGTATCTTGAATATCGGTGCAGTCGACCTGTTCGCCAATAATGCCTCTGTCGTGTACTATGATGACCTATCTCTGGCGCCGACTGGTACTCCGGCCTGTGGCGTATGGGGCGATATCCCCTGGTTGAGCACCGTACCGACGAATGGGACCACTCCTGTTGGCGAAAGCAGCCCTGTGAGTGTCCTCTTGGATGCAACCGGGATGCCCTGGGGCGAGTATGCCGCCGAGTTGTGCGTAGCCAGCAATGATCCTGCAACACCCCTGATATCTGTTCCAGTCACCATGACTGTCGCACCTGAGACGGATCTGGCCATCTCCAAGCTGGATGATCCTGACCCTGTGCGTGTGAATCAACCCCTCACATACACCCTCACCGTCAGCAACCTGGGTCCGGATAATGCCACGGGTGTGACCGTTGTTGATACCCTCCCGGCTGGAGTTACCTTCGTCAGTGCTACTGAAGGTTGTACTGAGGCTGCGGGTGTCGTCACCTGTGTCGTAGGTCATCTGGCGATGGGTGCAGATGCTCTGATCACCATCGTCGTGACCCCCAATGTAGCTGGCACGATCACCAACACAGCCACAGTGACTGTGGTAGGGGTCGATCCGGTACCTGGCAACGATACTGCCACTCAGGACACCCTCGTCACTCCGGCAATCTTCGATATCTATCTACCCCTCATCATGAAAGACTGAGATCGGTAGACTCATAAAGTAACGCAACACCCCGGTGATCACCTCATCGGGGTGTTTTTTTCGTGTCTGTCCACTGATTGACAGGGTACTCACCTGATGTGATTACTAAACGAGTATGCTTGCTTATCCGGCCTAAAACATGACATTAATCAAATAATCCTCTGAATTATGGCAATATGGCAGGCATTTGGGTTGTGTTATACTCGCCTCGCGAACGAAACCCTTGGTTTTGCTTGAGGAGGAAAAGTCATGAAGGACTTTATTGCCATTGCAGATTTCACCGCGCAGGAAATCCAAAGTCTGCTGGATTTGGCTGAAAAATTAAAAAAAGAGTACCTGCTGGGTGGAAACCCTCCACTGCTTAAGGGGAAAGTCCTGGCAATGATCTTTCAAAAGCCCAGTTTACGCACCAGGGTATCCTTCGATATGGCGATGCGCCACCTGGGTGGGGATGCGCTCTACCTTTCACCGGCTGAGATCGGCTTGGGAAAGCGAGAATCCATCGCCGACGTGTCTCGAGTGCTTTCCGGGTATGTGCATGCCATCATGGCGCGCGTTTTTGAACACGCCCATGTGTTGGAATTAGCCCGTTGGTCGACCATACCGGTGATTAATGGGTTGAGTGACTATAACCATCCCTGCCAGGGAATGGCTGATGCACTGACCATCCAGGAAAAGTTTGGGCAGCTAAAGGGTCTGAATATCTGTTTTGTCGGGGATGGGAATAATGTGGCTGTCTCCTTGCTGCACGTGAGCACACTGCTGGGTGCGAATTTCACCATTGCCAGCCCTGACGGTTACGAAATCAATCCAGCCGCAGTCGAGACCGGGACAAAGCTGGCGATTGCAAGCGGTAGCAAAATCAATATCTTGTGTGACCCGCATCAGGCAGTCAAAGGTGCGCATGTGATCTATACGGATACCTGGACGAGTATGGGTCAGGAAGAGGAAACCAGGATCCGCGAACAGGTTTTCCCACCTTACCAGGTTAATTCCGCCCTGGTCGATGAAGCCGATCCGGATGTGATCGTCATGCATTGTTTGCCTGCCCACCGCGGGCAGGAAATCACCGATGAAGTGGCTGATGGACCTCATTCAGTGCTTTTCCCACAGGCGCATAACCGCTTATATGCGCAAAAAGCCATCCTGGCTCGCATATTTGGAGTTGCATGAGGTATTATGAATACACAGGAATATATCGAATTAGAAGAACAATACGGCGCTCATAATTATCACCCACTGGATGTAATCCTGACCAGAGGGGAGGGGGTCTGGGTTTATGATATCGATGGAAATCGCTATCTGGATTGCCTGAGCGCTTACTCTGCGCTTAATCAAGGGCATGTCCACCCCAAGATATTAGCTGCTTTGCTTGAGCAAGTGAAGCACTTGACTTTAACTTCGCGCGCTTTCCGTAACGATCAATTGCCACTATTTTATAAGGAATTATCCGCGCTGACCGGTTACGAGATGTCATTGCCGATGAATTCTGGTGCGGAGGCTGTGGAGACTGCGATTAAGCTTGCCCGTAAATGGGCATATCAGGTGAAGGGTGTGCCCCGACACCACGCTGAAATCATCACCTGTGCGAATAATTTCCACGGGCGCACCGTATCCATTATTTCTTTCTCGACCGAACCTTTGTATCGGGACGATTTTGGCCCGTTCACTCCTGGATTTGTGATTGTCCCATTTGGAGATGCAGATGCGATTGCAAATGCCATCACACCTCATACAGCTGCCGTGATGTTGGAGCCCATCCAGGGTGAAGCCGGGGTGAATATTCCCCCCGCTGGATACCTGAAGAAAGTGCGTGAGATTTGTACGAAAAATAAAGTCCTGTTCATCGCTGATGAAATACAGACGGGTTTGGGCCGGACGGGAAAGATGTTTGCCTGCGACCATGAGTCCGTTCGCCCGGATATGCTCATCATTGGTAAGGCCCTTGCAGGCGGTTTCTACCCTGTTTCTGCGGTCATTGCCGATTGTGATCTCCTGGGATTGTTCAGACCGGGCGAGCATGGCTCGACATTCGGAGGAAATCCGTTGGGCATGGCAGTAGCCCGTGCTTCGATGAAGGTTTTGGTGGAAGAAAACATGGTTGCCAACTCAGCCAAGATGGGGGAATATTTTCAGGAACAGCTGGTTGAGATTTCCAGCCCGCACGTTAAGGAAGTGCGCGGGAAGGGATTGTTAATCGGCGTTGAGCTACACTCGACAGCGGGTGGGGCGCGCAGATTTTGTGAGGCGTTAGTCAAGGTGGGCATTTTAGCCAAAGAAACCCACGAGAATGTGATCCGTTTTGCCCCTCCATTGATCATCGACCAGGCAACCCTGGATTGGGCAGTTCCTCGCATTCGCGAAGTTCTGAATATGAAATAAGATCAATCGGTCTATCAATGGTTAATCCATAACCATCAGGCAGAAAGAGGAGTGAATATTATGAATATATGCGTTCCAAAAGAAAGACGGACCTTTGAATTCCGGGTTGGCTTAACTCCTGGGGCGGTGCAGATGCTGACCAGGGAAGGTCACATTTGTTACGTGGAGCATAATGCCGGAATTGGTGCCGGGTTCAGCGACCAGGAATATGAACGGGCAGGGGCACGCATCGTGTATACACCGCATGAGGTATTCGGTCGCGCAGATATGCTTTGCAAGGTTGCCCGTCCGACCTACGAAGAGCTCGAGTGGCTGCGCTCTGAAATCACCATCATGGGCTTATTGCATTTGTTCTCATCCCGGCAGGATAAGATCGATATCATGCAGGAGAAAAAGATCACTACCATCTCTTACGAGCAGATTCAATTGCCCGATGGTTCCCAACCGGTGCGCAAACCTCTTAGCCAGATTGGTGGTCGATTGGTAGCACAGATTGGCGCTCACTTTTTACAAAATGATGCGGGTGGCAAGGGAATCTTGCTGGGAGGAATGGGAGGTGTCCCGCCGGCTGAGGCGGTGATCATCGGTGCAGGCGATGCGGGTACCGCCGCTACACGCTCATTCCTCGGAGTGGGTGCGCATGTGACCGTCTTGGACACGAGCCTGGACGCCCTGCAATCCATTCATGAGAATTTCCCAGGTGTTGCCACCATGGTCTCCAATCCACACAATATCGCCAAGGCGATATCCTATGCGGATATCGTGGCAGCCTGCATCCTGGTACCAGGAGAGCGTCCGCCAATCGTGGTCACCCGTGAGATGATCCGGGGAATGCGACCTCGATCATTGATCATGGATGTCAGTATAGACGAAGGTGGTTGTGTTGAGACTTCACGCCCGACGACGCATGAGCATCCAACGTTCGTTGAAGAGGGCATTACCCATTACTGCGTTCCCAACATGGGTAGTGCAGTAGCACGTACATCGACATACGCTTTTTTGAATGCGGCTTTTCCCTTCATTAAAGAGATCGCTGAAAAAGGCACGGATCTGGCAATTGAAGAAAATCCTGCGATTGAGACGGGAGCGATTATTTATAAGGGTGAACTCCGACGCTTGCCTCCCATAAGGACCAGCATGGAAGAAGAGGAATAGGAAAATGGATCTAAATAAGCTTTACCAATCGCGCGTCGTCACCCCAGAAGAGGCCGTCAAGAAGATTCAATCGGGTCAACGCGTATTCTTAACCGGTAACTGTTCCACTCCTCAGACTGTTTTGGCTGCCCTGGTTAAGCATGCACCCAATTTGAAAGATGTTGAGATTTGCCAGGCTCTCAGTGTGGGTCCCGCAGATTATGTCAGTCCCGAAATGGAAGGGCATATGCGGGTCAACACGATGTTCATCAGTGCCAATATCCGCAAGGCCGTCCAGGAAGGGCGGGCGGATTTTACCCCGGTTTTGCTTTCCGAATTCCCATTGCTGTTCAAGAACAAGCATTTACCGGTGGATGTCGCTCTGGTGCATTTGTCACCCCCGGATGAGCATGGATTCCTGTCATTTGGCATCGAGAATGGATTGACCAAATCGGCTGCTGAATCTGCCCGGATCATTATTGCTGAAGTGAATCAGCAAATGCCTCGTACATTAGGCGACTCGTTCATTCACCTGAGCCGGATCAACTACATCGTCCCGGTCAACTACCAGCTGGCAGAGATGATGATGGGTGGCGAAGGTCCGGATGAGACCACAGAAAAGATTGCCGGTTACATCGCTGAATTGATCCCCGATGGCGCCACGATGCAGATGGGGATTGGTGCTATTCCCGATGCAGTCTTGAAGTATCTCTACAACAAGAAAGATTTGGGAGTCCATAGCGAGCTGTTCTCGGATGGTGTGATCGACCTGGTGGATGCAGGGGTGATGACCAATGCTCGCAAAACCCTTCATACCGGCAAAATTGTAGCCGGATTCATCATTGGTTCGCGCCGCCTTTACAATTGGGTTGACGACAATCCATTGATCGAGCTGCATCCAACGGAGTATATTAATGATCCGTATGTGATTGCCCAAAATGATCGCATGGTGGCGATCAACTCAGCCATTGAGGTCGATCTCACCGGGCAGGTATGTGCCGATAGTATCGGTCCCAAGCTGTATAGTGGTGTGGGTGGGCAGCTGGACTTTATCTATGGTGCCTCACGCTCCAAAGGTGGCGTACCCATCATCGCTTTACCCAGCACTACTACCACGCGGGATGGCACCGTGATATCCCGTATAGTCACTATGCTCAAGCGTGGAGCAGGTGTGGTAACCAGCCGGAATCACGTCCGCTATATTGTCACTGAATATGGTGTTGCCGATTTGTATGGAAAAAGTATCCGCAAGCGTTCAGAAGCGCTGATCGGTATTGCTCACCCCGATTTCAGGGAAGCGATGAAGAAGGAAGCCATCGAGTTACGCTACATGTAACCGTAATGCGCTAATCCGACCAAAGAATGATTACAGCCGGTAGATTTTCTTCATCTGCCGGCTGTATATATTAAATAAATTGGGAAGGTATAATACAGGTGGAGAGTGCTCAATGGATCGTCGAACGAAAATAGTCGCCACGATAGGACCAGCCAGTCAGGACGAAAATACGATCCATCGATTAATTAAAGCGGGCGTTAATGTCGCCCGGCTCAACCTTTCCCACGGCACTCACCAAGATCATACGGTGATCTATCATCGAGTTCGCCAGGCGGCACAGGAGCTGCACGGTTCTATCTGTATCCTGCTTGACCTGCAAGGTCCGAAAATTCGCATAGCCAAATTACCTGGCGATGAGATGCTGTTGGTTCAGGGTCAACAGGTGACATTGACCCCTGACATTAGTTCGCTAGGACCTGCAGAAATCCCGGTGGAATTTACGGAGTTGCCCCAAAGTGTTCATCCAGGCGAACGTGTCTTGCTGGATGATGGTAACCTGGAGCTGCGTGTAAATAATATCGTAAGAGACCGGGTGAACGCGAAGGTAATTGTGGGCGGGGTGTTAAAATCGCACAAAGGTATCAGCCTGCCGGAAGCGCACCTGGACATCTCTGCTCTCACCGATAAGGACCTGGTGGATCTTGAATTTGGGCTGCAATTGGGGGTCGATGCGGTCGCCCTTTCATTTGTTCGCTCGGAAAAGGATATTGCTTCCCTTCGGGAGAATATCAACCGGATAACTTCCGGTAACCTGCGCATTCCAATCATTGCCAAACTGGAGCGGCCTGAAGCTTTGGATCACCTTGATCAGATCATGTCTGCCACCGATGGAGTGATGGTGGCACGTGGAGATCTGGGTGTAGAGATGGCACCTGAAAAGGTTCCTATAGCTCAAAAACGGATCATCGAGTGTGCCAACCGGCATGGCAGGGTGGTGATTACAGCCACCCAGATGCTCGAGTCGATGATCCATAATCCACGACCAACCCGAGCCGAAGCCTCAGATGTCGCCAATGCCATCTTCGATGGTACCGATGCAGTTATGTTATCTGGTGAAACCGCCGTCGGAGAATATCCTGTTCAGGCAGTGAATATGATGGATAAAATCATCTGCCAGGCTGAAGCACATGTGGAACAATGGGGTCACTGGCATGGGTCCAGTGTGGCTGATTCCAAAGGCGATGATACGATATTTATGTCCCTGGCTGTCAGAGAACTCGCTCACGATCGCAGTGTTGCTGCCATTGCGGTGTTCACCATGAGTGGCAGGACTGCGCTGTTCGTGTCAAAGACGCGCCCTTCAGTACCGATCCTGGCATTTACCCCTGATGTGCACACTTATAATCGATTGGAAGCATATTGGGGAGTAAAGCCATTTTTAGTTCCTCAATCCCGAACCTTCGATGAAATGCTCGCAGATGTAGATGCGGTCATAAAAAGTGCTGGTGTGGTCAAATCCGGTCAGCAGGTTGCTCTGACCTGTGGTTACCCCGTAGCTACGATCAGCCCAACCAACCTGGTTCTTTTACATCGTATACCCGATTGATATTCCAGGTGAACCCTAGTAATTTCTTCTATGGATTTGTAGCAATTTATATAAGGATGAATCGGAACCATGAATTTAAAAGTGTACAAGACTTTTATTGTTCCATCCCAGAAACAGTGAGAGTTGGAGTAGAACTTGCATCTGGGTGACGATGGAGTTAATCGGTCCTGATGTGCCTGAATACTTTCCATAATATTGGCTATGACTATTGGTAAATATGAGTATTTGTAGAATTACCAGTGTGGAGGAAAAAGAATGAAGCGTACGAACGTGATTCTGGTGATAATCACCGTTTTTATATGCTTGTTTATATTCTCCATCCCCACCGCCTCGTCTTCAGCTCTCAATGCAGAGCCACAACCTTCGCCTGAAGATGAGCTATTACTCTCCGATCAGATACAACAAGCCATTCTTCAAGCCATTGCCACACGGGATAGCTATGCCAAGGGTGGTATGGTTAAAGACCTGCAGGTCACGGATATTCGGATTTCGCAGGATAAACAGTGGGCAACCGCCTGGGTGGTTATTTATAACCCCCAGGTTGAAGCATTGATACCAACCGAGCCAGGCTTGGCTGTCACCCATTTTCTAAACGACCAGTGGCAGGTATCGTTGTCATCGGATCTGGATTGGCAAAGTGCAATTTCTCAAGTACCCGATGATTTGCTACCCCAAGAAGAAAAAGATATGTGGTTGGCGATGAATCAGGGTGCGGTTGAATCATTTCCAACCCAAAGTGGCTATTTCCTGCCCTGGCATGGTGGTCTGATCGCTAATTTATCGCGCAGTGTGGGTCATGACGCAGATTTTCAGACTGCTCATTATGCCTTTGATTTTTATACGCCCGGAGACACAGTTTGCCCTGGTGGTGGCACAGATGCAAGCATGGGGACAGATGGTTTGAATTTCAACATTTATGCCTCCCGGGCGGGCACAGTCTGGGGATGGGATGATTCGGTCACCAATTGTGATCATAGCAAAGTCAATTTTATCGTCTTGCGTAACATCGATGACCCTACAATTTTCCAGCTGTATATGCATTTATCGGAAGGCAGCATTCCTCCGGCGCTCAAATCCGTAGGTGCCCCCGTAGCACGTGGTCAGTTCATCGCCATTGCAGATAATACTGGCGCCAGTACTGGCTCGCATCTGCATTTTCAAATCGAACATCAACCCAACTGGCCCTCACCGAATCCATATTGGAATGTTGCTCTGCCAATGACATTTGATGATGTGGATATTAATGGAGGCAGACCCCGCGTAAACCCATGGGATGGTCCCTATTGCCATGAGGATGATTATTGCTATGTTTTCCGCTCTTCATATTTATCTGGAAATTATTATTTAGGCAATTCAGCCCCTCCAACGGGTGAATTGACCGGTATCACTTCAGGGCAGATAGTCGCCACAGATACCATCACATTAAGCGGTTGGGCGGTGGATGATTTATCCGGCCTGGATTATGGCCAATTAATTGCTTATTTTAATGGCACCTGGAACAATCTTGGTCCTCATTTCAACCCTGATTTTACATATACCTGGGATCTTTGTAATCCAAATTTACAAGTTATGGATGGTGCGGTGAGCGTGGCATTATTATTGTATGATGTTGCTGGGAATCCCGCACCCAGGGTAGGATTAAGTCATTTCACCAAAAATTATAGCTGCCCAATCCCACCTCCAACATGCTTACCCGGGCAGGATCAAGTGACTTTATTTGAAGATCCATATTATCAAGGTGGGTGTGTTCAATTTGAAATAGGGGATTATCCAACCGGCTCATCGCTCAATCCTTTGGGCAATGATGACACCGACTCGATCCTGGTGGGTAGTAACGTAATCGCTACATTATATTCAGAAGAAAACTATACCGGCCACTCTCAGTCAGTATTCACCGATACTGCCTATATGCAATACGAATGGGTGTCTGGGAATACCTTATCATCCTTGAAAGTGTCCTCAATAGAAACTCCCCCTCAATATCCGACTCCGGTAAACCCGGTGGAATCTGCAGTATTTCGAGAGGGAGATGTAATTCCGTTCAGCTGGCGCAACGGAGGAGGCGCACTGGAATATCAGCTTGAGATATATATAAATTCTAATTTATTCAAAACTCTTCCCTGGCAGACAGATCCAGTCCAGTATGTCGATTCTTTAGCGGAGGGGACCTATCGATGGCGTGTGCGAGCAAGGAATTCAGCTGGATTAAGCCTTTATAGCGTGTTTTCTACCTTTTCCATCCAATCACCCCTTGTATTTCCACCCATCGAAACGGTTCCTTATAGCGATACGATGGAAAACACACAGGCGAAGTGGACGCGCGCTGGATTCTGGAATTATATCGGTGATCCAGGCATGGCTCATAGCGGTACTTACAGTTGGTGGTACCAAAATGAATATGGTGATTATGCGGATCCGCTTCCTACCTCAGGCTCCTTAACTTCCCCTCCAATCTCTATCACCAGTGTGGGTTACTTCTTGAGTTTTTACTATCGTTATCAGACGGAAACCACTGGAACAGATTGGGATCAACGTTGGGTGCAGATATCAATCGATGATGGTCCATTCATAAACCTTGAGCAGCTCAGGGATGATCCTCAAATTTGGGAAACTAGCAGCTGGCTGCGCAATAAAACCATCGATTTATCTTCCTACTCCGGGCATGTGATTCGCATCCGCTTCCAATTTTCCACATTGGATGCCTCCGCCAATAATTATCCAGGCTGGGGGATTGATGATTTCAGCATCACTGCGACTCCTCCATCAAGCTGTAATGAAAACCGGCAGGATGATACTCCAGAGCAGGCATTCATCCTTGCCTATGATCCATCGATCAGATCGCCGGGAGAAATTTGTCCGAATGGCGATTATGATTTTTATAAATTTTACGGAAATTCAGGTGACCACATCGTGGCAGATATCGATGCCATAAGTGAGAATTCTCTTCTCGATTCCTATTTGTATCTATTGGATACAGATGGGAAAACTGTTCTGGCAGAAAATGACGATGAAGTATATGCTGAAAAACGTGATCCACTACTTAATTTCACCTTGCCGAAGGACGGAATTTATTATCTAAAGCTGAAGGCTTGGAAACATCCCCTCGTGGGAGGGGATAATTATTTTTACACGATCCGCTTATATGAAGATCATATAAAGCCAGGTGTGACAGTCACCTGGCCATCCCCCAACTCTTATCTGCCAGATACGAATATGCTGATCACCGCTCAGGTGGATAAACAAAATAACCTTGTGAATCGGGTCGAGTTTTACTGGCACTCCACCAATTGGTTGTCTGGTTTGTGGGAAAAGATTGGTACCGATTGGGATGGCTCAGACGGTTGGAGCATGGAATTTTCTTCAAGTGGAGAGCCCGAGGGGAAGGACGGCGCGGTATTCGTCCAGGTCTATGATATGGCAGGAAATTGGGCAGGTTCGGGCGTCTGGAATCTGGGGATCGATAAAACAGCACCGGTAACTGAAATGTCCGCAGTAGAGCTCACTCAGCCCAGCAATGCCTTCCTTCTCGAATGGATCGGATCGGATAATTTATCTGGTATAAATTATATTGAGATCCAAGAACAAATGAATGCTGGTGACTGGATCACTTTGCCCCCGATTTATGGATCAAGCAGCCAATACTGGGTGATTGGGGCTCCTGGGAATTCCTATTCTTATCGTATGCATGGTGTGGATTTTTCGGGGAACAGTGAAAACTATCCCCCGGATATTGAAGCGACGACAGCCATTCCAGAAGCAGACGTCATTTGCTCTGCACCCGACAGTTACGATATTTCAGGGAATGATAATACCCCTGCCGATGCGAGCATGATATTCGCCAATGAGGCCAGTCAAGTGCATAACTTTTGTAATCCACTCAGGTCTGATTATCAGAATGATGAAGATTGGGCTAAGCTGCTTGTGGTTCATGATCAACACTACATTATTCAGAGCATCCCAAATAGTTTACCGTCCGCCACGATCATCAGTTTATACGCACAAGATGGCACAACTCTGTTAACAGAGGCGGTTCCTTCATCATTTGGGAAAAGCACCATCCTGGTGTGGACTTCAGATCGTGATGCGCTGGTTTACCTCCGCTTGCAACATTTGGATGGGCGAGTGATTGGCAATGATGTGGGTGGCACAATATCGGTAAAAACTGGTTTGTGGTTCTATTTATCCAGCATCCACCGTAAATAATTCTCTTTACCAATTATGCATGATGATGCAAATCCCTTACAATGTTAAGGGATTTGTTGTTTTTTACCAGAATCGATGTTTCATAGGTGATTTTATTGAGCAGCTGGCTCGTAATCCAAAACCTTGATATCAGAATATCCTAAAATGATATACTATGACATCCATCAAAGAAAAACCAATATACTTACATACTCCAGGACAAGAATTAAAAATGACAGATTCCTCCGCATCATTTATCCATCAATTATTGGGTCAGATGACCCTGGACGAGAAAATTGGGCAGCTCAACCAAACTTATGTCGGAGAAAATATAGATCCAGAGATATTACGGCAGGGCAGTGTGGGCTCCATTATAAAAGCGGCTGGTGCGCTCACCGGTCAGGGAAGCTCAGCCTCACCTGGCGCTGAAGAAGCCAATCAGCTTCAGCAAATCGCGCTCGAATCGCGCCTGAAAATCCCACTCATCATTGGGCGGGATGTGATCCATGGCTGCCGCACCATCTTCCCCATCCCATTAGCTCAAGCTGCGGCATTTAACCCCGCATTAGCTCAGCAGGCGGCCGCGATTGCTTCCCAGGAAGCTAGCGCGTGCGGGATAAAGTGGACCTTCGCGCCAATGTTGGACATCGCCCGCGATCCACGTTGGGGTCGTGTGGCAGAAGGAAACGGGGAGGATCCATATCTCGGTTCGGTTATGGCTGCCAGCCTGGTGAAAGGGTTATCAGGGTGATGACCCCGCTAAACCTGACCGGCTGGTCGCCTGTGCAAAACATTATGTAGGTTATGGTTCAGCGGAAGGCGGTCGGGATTATGAAAATGGGGAGATATCTGAACCCACCTTGAGGAATATCTATCTGCCGCCCTTTGAATCAGCAGTGAAAGCCGGTGTTGGAACGGTGATGTCTGCCTTCCTGGATTTGAATGGCACTCCTGCTACAGCCAACCGTCATCTGCTAACCGATGTCTTGCGTGGTGAATGGGGATTTGATGGATTTGTGGTCTCGGATTGGTCGTCTGTGAGTGAGCTCATCAATCATGGCATTGCTGAGAATCGTTCAGAAGCTGCTTCCATGGCGCTGCGTGCTGGAACAGATATGGATATGTGTAGCGGCAGTTATATCCAGGAGCTGGCTGTTGATTTACATATGGGTAATGTGACTCAACAGGAAATTGACCAGGCTGTACGCCGGATTCTGCGGATTAAGCAACGCGCAGGTCTCTTTGATCATCCCTACACGGATCCTTCCCGTTATGCACGTGAGATTTTGACCAGTGAATCGCGCCTGCTGGCACGCCAGTTTGCTCGCGAATGTATGGTGCTGCTCAAGAATGAAAATAATCTATTACCCTTGCGAGGTTTCAAGAAAGTACTCGTTGCAGGGAACTTCGTGAATGCGACCGGTGAATTGTATGGCACCTGGTCCCCTGATAGTCGCTCCGATGATGCTGTGCCGTTGAAACAAGCGCTCACGGAATCAGCCCCTAAGGATGTGGAATTTTGGTTTGCCGAAACCCCTGAGCAGGCGCTTGACTATGCTCTCCGCACCGATTTGATTTTGCTGGTATTGGGTGAGCACCCAAGCCGGTCAGGTGAAAATTCCAATCTTAGCGATCTTTCCCTGCCACCCGATCAGGCTGAGCTGGTGGACAAAATGGTCGGATTAGGGAAACCTGTGGTCTTAGTGGTATTTGCTGGTCGACCCCTGGTGGTCACCCGGCAGGCATCCCAGGTGGATGCGCTTTTATATGCCTGGCATCCCGGGATTGAAGGTGGTGCTGCGCTGGGAGAGATATTGTTCGGAGAAAAGTCCCCTCCGGTCGATTGCCAATCACTTTTCCGCGTGCCACCGGGCAGGTGCCGATCTATTACAATCATAAAAATTCAGGGCGCCCCTTATCACCGGTGGGTCAGTTCGCTACCCGCTATCTTGATTTACCCACTACACCACTGTTTCCATTTGGTTTTGGTTTAAGTTATACCTCCTTTGAATATACAAATCTTACGCTGAGTGACCAAATATTACGCAATCAGATCAGGATCAGCGCAGATATTACCAACACCGGAAAAGTGGTCGGGAATGAATTGGTCCAGCTCTATATCCGCGATTTGGTTGGGTCAATCACACGACCCGTCCGTGAGCTAAAAGGCTTCCAGAGGCTTGAGCTCCAGCCAGGCGAAACCCAACGGGTGACCTTCACGTTGACCGAAGAAATGCTTGCATTTACCCGTGCAGATGGATCCAGGGGAGTTGAGCCCGGTGCTTTTCACGCCTGGATTGCTCTCTGACAGTGCCAGTGGCTTGCAGGCAGAATTCCGGGTGTGATGCTTTGGTGAGGCGTTAAGTCAGGCTCGGTTTTAGGAGTCACTCCCAGTAAAATCTATTCATTCCGCGAGGGATGCCGTTTAATGATCACTGTCACGAAGTCATCCTGATGCGGAAGATTTCCACTATAAGTTCGAACTGCATCCCAAAGCTTCCGACAGATCATTTTCGAGCTTTTATCACGATGGGTCACTAATTGCTCGATAATGCGTGGATATCCAAACTGATTACCTTGTGGGTCGAAGGCCTCATTCAGCCCGTCGCTGAAGAGCAACGCCAGGCCACCCGGTGGAATGACCACCGTTTGTAAATCTAACTTTACCCCTGGGAAGAGCCCAAGGGGTTGACCAATATCCGCTTTAATTTTGATCACCTCTCCCTTGGAATCCAAAATGATTGGAAGAAGGTGACCTGCCCGTGCATACTTGAAAGCACCTGTCCTGCAATCCAAAATTCCATAAAGCACGGTTACAAACATCCCCGAAGCGTTCATTTTTAGGAGATAACGATTAACGCTTGACAAGATTTGATAGGGGTCATTGGATTGCTCGGTTTCAGCACGTAATAAACTGAACGTTAGCGCCATGAATAAAGCGGCAGGTAGTCCTTTGTCAGATACATCTCCGATGATTAAGCTTAACCGATCCTTATCCAGATAAATGAAGTCATAAAAATCCCCTCCTATGGCTCGCGCAGGGGCAATCAGTGATCCGAAGTCATACTCAGGTCGGTGCGGCATTCGCAGCGGTAAAATACTTCTCTGAGTTCGCCGGGCAATCCTCATTTCACTTTCCATCACATCCAATAACCGCTCTGTCTCGTTAAACAGGCGGGCATTTTCAAGTGACATGCTCATACTGGTAGT
This sequence comes from uncultured Chloroflexia bacterium, assembly GCA_963809805.1. Lineage (GTDB taxonomy): Bacteria > Chloroflexota > Anaerolineae > Anaerolineales > UBA4823 > FEB-25. The sequence continues at coordinate 48,266 of CAWELB010000008.1, forward strand.
TAATGTCATCAATAGTTCAATTTCCGATTTGCTGTATGCATTTTCTTTATCAATATGCTGCAGGCTTACGATTCCGACAACGTTATTACCCACTAACATGGGCACGCCCATCCAGGTTTTTGGTAATTCTGTACCCGGAATTACATTCATCTTTCCAGAGTTCACCACCTTGATGATCTCTTCCTGATTGATCATAAATGGCTTGTGGGTGCGAATGATCGTTCCCCTGGAGCTATCCACGGGCTGCCAATCTGGTATATGCAGATGCTGCCCGCGCTCGATGGCGTAATGGTGAAAGATCATGTTCGTTTGTGGATCGTATTGGGAGATCATTACAATCTGGGCATTGAACGTATCGCGTAACAAATCTCCGACCAGATCATAAATCCCCTGCATGTCTAGCTTGGACGATAACCCTTCCTGGACAGTATTGATTAATGCCAGCTCGGAGGCGCGTTGTTCTGCAGACCTGGAATATAATTCCGCCGCAGTCTTCCAATCACCCTGTGCAGCAGCTTTCTCGGCTTGTGCCTGAGCGTTTTGTGTATCCTTTGGCAGCTTTTGAGCCATATTCCCACTTTCCACGAAGCATGCATTTATCTATGAAACGGTGGTATCGTCACCAGGGAAAATATTTTCCCAAATGATACTGCTCTATTTTATATTAAATTCGTCCTGAATAGGAGATATAAATCCCAATTTAATACTGTTATTTATAGGTGCTGTTACTTTAAACGCCTATTTTTCCTAAATTTATGCACCTGATAGACCCTGAATTTAACCCAGCTGCGAAGAAGTTAAAACGACGAATTACATCAGATGGTGCAGAAGATTAAAAGCATTTTTTACCTGCATTCCCTTTATTGTATATAAGCAGAATAGGGTATCCTCCTGCTTCAATTAGTCTCAAAAGTTTAATCAGGAGTTTTCCAGGGGTAGACCAGCTGCTATCATGATCTTTGCCGCCTCCACTCCTTCGGCTGGCGGACGGCTTGCCTAAAAAAAAGACCTCCAGGGTGATACTCTGGAGGCAGGTCGATTATCTGGTCGTTATTTTGGGGTGCCTAACGGGATTCGAACCCGTGATAGATGATCCACAGTCATCTGTGTTGCCGCTACACCATAGGCACCATAGGTTATTGCACCTTTTTTACAGCGGGCTGATTATATCAGAGTACAATTGTAGTGAAAAGAGGAACTATTCATTATTAGTGGAGGTAGGCTTTGGCGGGAAAAATCGTAGTCGTGGGTAGTTTTGTGTATGACCTGCTTGTTTGGCTGCCATATTTCCCGCGCAAAAGCGAGACTCTGCTCGCCTCCGATTTTAAGATGTACGCTGGTGGGAAAGGTTTCAACCAGGCAGTATCTGCCAGTCGCTGCGGGGCGCAGGTGAGCATGATTGGAAAGCTGGGTGCGGACCAATTTGGTTCATCATTCATGCAGATCATGCAGATGGAGGGGATCGATCATTCTTTTGTCATCCAGGATAAGTCTATCCGGCACCAGCCTGGGCATACCAATGATCGACCCAAATGGAGATAACAGCATCATCGGGATACCCAGAGCAAACACCCAGTTATCCGCGGCAGAAATTATGGCAGCAGAGCAACATATTTCCCGCTATCAAATGCTCCTGCTTCAATTGGAAGTCCCATTAGCAGCCTCGATGGCAGCCGTAGAGATAGCATATCGAGAAGGCTTGACGGTAATTTTTAATCCTGCTCCCGCGGCATATCCACTTTCATCTCTATTACCCAAATCTGAATCGGGCGAGCCGATGATCGATTGGCTCACACCCAATGAAGTCGAGGCCGAAATGCTCACCGGAATGTCTGTGGAGAATCCGGATGAGGCGATTGCATGTGCCAGGTTCATCTTGTCTCGAGGCGTTCGAAGCGGGGTGGTCATTACCTTGGGTTCGAAGGGTGTTGTTGCTGTTACCCCTGATTCCATCTATCATGTTCAATCCTTTCCCATCAGTCCGGTAGACCCGACCGGAGCCGGGGATGCTTTTTGTGGCGCCTTTGCCGTCGCATTATCCGAAGGAAAGCCAGTTGAATATGCCTTACGGTTTGCCAATGCGGCTGGTGCTCTGGCAGTCACGAAAGCCGGTGCTGAACCGTCCTTGCCGAGGCGCCCCGAAATCGAAGCATTTCTCAATGATCATGCCTGAAGGAGATATCACGTGAGCCTATACCTGGATTCTGCGCTTGCTGAAGACGCACGCTGTGCATTTGCCACCGGCTTACCGAAGGGAATTACCACCAATCCAAGCCTGATTGCCAAGACGGGTCGCCCGGCTGCAGAAGTGATTGCAGAGCTGTGCGACCTGAGTGAGGGGATCGTATTTCATCAGCTAACTGGGAAGCATCCTGAAGAAAGAAAAAGCGAAGCCATTCAGATGGCTGCAATCCGCCCGGGAAGGGTCGGGCTTAAAATCCCATGCACCTATGAAAATCTATCCCTGGCTGCTGAGCTGGTGAGCTCTGGATACATCGTAGGAATTACCGCGATTTTCAGCCCTGCGCAGGTGTATCTTGCCTGCGCGGCTGGGGCTCAATTTGTGCTGCCTTATGTCAATCGCAGCACCCGACTTTTAGGCAATGGAGTCGATTTGGTCAGCCAGATGCGAGCGGTGATCGATGCTGATGGTTCGCCCACCCAGATTATCGCCGCCAGTATCAAGACGCCCGATGAAGCCATCAACACCTTACTGGCAGGAGCACACCACCTTACCCTGCCGTTAGGATTGATCGAGCAGATGGGCAATCACCCGTTATCCGATCAAACCATTGTGGAATTTGGGATGGCGGGAAAAAGCTGATCCTATGTAATCAGCTTCTTCAATACCTCGATACCCTCTCTTTTGGCGACCGTTCGTTGATCCCCGCTGCTCATATCTTTAATTGTCACCTGACCATTCGCCGCTTCATCCGGTCCAATCACGACCACGGTCGAAATATTCATCCGGTCAGCGTATTTAAATTGCTTGGGCAATTTAGCCACCTCTGGATAACAGGCGACTTTTAAGCCGGCAGTGCGCAGCTCAGCTGCGAATTCCAAAGAGCTGGTCTGCCGTTCTGAGTCAAACACGGTCACGAGTACAGATGCCGGCGATCTGCCGAGATCTTTTGGTAGCAAGCCTTTACTTTCCAGGATCAAGGTGATTACCACATCACCCAGGGCAAACCCCGTAGCAGGCAGTGGTTCTCCGCCAACAGCTGCCAACAAGTTGTTATATCGCCCACCGCCCATGATCGCTCGCGACACGCCCCCGCTGAGGTCGAAGGCTTCGAAGACGATGCCGGTGTAATAATCCAACCCTCGCACCACTTCAGGATTGAATTTGATATACTCGCTGACTCCCATGACTTCGAGGGCAGCGAACAAGCGCACCAGGTTGTCGGAACGCTCCCACAAACTGGCATCTTTCAGCATTCTGATGACCGCTTCCAGCTGGGCATCATTCAAACCAAGCTTCCTTCCATCAGCTTCCCAATCCGTAGCGCTCAGCTTATCTCGTCGGTCAATCCAACGCGAAGCATCGGGTCGCGTCTCATCAGCCAGACCGATCCCTGCCAGCTCCGTATCCAACAGGTGGCGATCGTTCACCTGGATATTTACATCCTGCGGCTTGAGCCCCAGGTTTCTAAAGAAGGTGGCTAAAATGGTGATCATTTCAGCATCGGCTTCGGGATTGTCCACTCCGATCAAGTCGATGTTCCACTGGAAAAACTCACGTGTCCTGCCCTTTTGGGTTGCTTCGTGTCGCCAAAACGGGCCAAATGACCACCAGCGCAATGGATAGGTTAATTGGCGTTGCCGCTGTGCAATCATGCGGGTGAGGCTGGGGGTCAGCTCAGGTCGCAAGGTGATCGTATCCCCACCCCGGTCCTGAAATACATAGGCTTGTTTCTTGACCAGCTCCTCACCCGATTTGGCAGCATATAAATCAATCGATTCCAGGAAAGGAGCTTCGTATTCCTGGTAGCCGAAAGATTCTGAAACCTGGTGTATGGTATTATATAACCAGTTTCGTATAGCCATTATTTCTGGATAAAAATCGCGTGTTCCTTTAAGCGGCTGAATAATACCTTTCATTTCCGTCATCCCTGTTATTCTCGATATTTTTTAAGTGTACGCATTGTAGCATAAAACCAGCCTGGCATCTTAATCTTCCTTTTAGTATCCTATCGATTGGTTAAGGTACAATATATTCTGTTCGCCAAATCAACAGGAGATGATAATGAAAATAGTGACCGATTGTGCTTCAGATTTGGTAAAAGAAGAAGCTGAAGCACTGGATATCCAGATTGCACCGCTCTTCATCCAGTTTCCAGAAGGTGAAGTAAGCTCGAATGACATCACACCCGACGAGTTCTATCAGCGTTTAAAAAAAATCGCCCCGCGCATACCATCCACCTCTCAACCCTCCACCGGGATTTTTGCCAATATCTATAAAAAGCTGGTCGGGCTTGGTGAAGAGGTCATCTCCATCCATATCTCATCTGGGTTGAGCGGCACCATTGAATCAGCTCATTCCGGTGCTGCCCAGCTTCCTGGGAAGCTGATCAACATGGTAGACAGCCTCACTTTATCGGGTGGAGAGCGATTCCAGGTGCTGGCTGCAGCTTTAGCTGCCAGGGCAGGTCGCCAGAAGGAATTCATCCTGGAGAGATTATCGAAAATCCGTGCCTCGACTGAGGTGATCTACACACTCGAAACGCTTGAATATCTGCAGCGAGGTGGGCGTATTGGCAGGGTTCAGGCACTGGCAGGCGCGCTCTTGCATATAAAACCAATTATTCATGTGGATAAAACGGACGGGAAATATTCAACCATTGGAAAAGAGCGCACCATCCCCAAAGCCCTGGAAGGCATTACCAATCACATCGCCAAAGTTTATGGCATGGATACACCCCTCTGGGTGTCCGTTTTGCACGGTCAGCTGGCTGATCAGGCAAGCAAGCTGGCTGAGTTGATCCAGCTAAAGGTAAATGTCAAAAAACTGGAAATATTACGCATTTCTCCCGTCCTGGGTGTGCATACAGGTCCTGGTATAGTAGGGTTAGCCGTGGTACCGATCCACTTGATGGAAGGATTGGATTGAAGATCACCACCTGGAATGTCAATGGGATTCGAGCAGTCCTAAATAAAGGTGCCTGGGATTGGGTACAGCAGGCTGCTCCGGATGTTTTATGTGTTCAGGAAATCAAGGCGCGCCCGGAACAGTTATCCGACGAATATCGTAGCTTGTTCGAAAAGCGCCTGGCGTATTGGAACCCTGCACAAAAACCAGGTTACAGCGGAGTGGCGACCTTTACCAATCTTACGCCGTTATCCATCGAATATGGTATCGGAAAAGACGAATTTGACCTTGAAGGGCGGGTCATCCGCACAAAATTCCCAGGATTCACCTTATTCAATGTTTATTTCCCAAGTGGGCAGCGCGGTCATGACCGGGTGGAATACAAGCTGAAGTTTTATGCTCATTTGTTGGATATACTGGATGGCTTACAAATAGCTGGCGAGAATGTGATAATTTGTGGCGACTTCAATACCGCCCACAACGAGATTGACCTGCGCCACCCCAAAGCGAATAAAAATACCTCCGGTTTTCTACCGGAAGAACGCCTCTGGATTGACACTTATTTGTCCCATGGACTTGTAGATATTTATCGGTTCTTATTCCCTGATAAAGTCGAATATACCTGGTGGACTTACCTGGCGAATGCTCGTAAAAATAATACCGGCTGGAGGTTGGACTATTTCATGATCTCCGCCTCCCTGGTCCCTTTAATTAAGGATGTCACCATCCATTCGGAGATTCTTGGATCGGACCATTGTCCGGTCTCTTTGTGGATTGATGATCAGAACTCAAATTCCCCAACCCCCTGATTTTCTCCTACTCACCAAATTCAGTCTCAAGCTCATCATAATCATCCCACGCTTCAGATACCTCAAGCGTGATATCTCCAAATAAACCTTCCTGGCTTACTCGCACCAGGTGACGCTTGATGAGCTCCAACAAGGCTAAAAAGGTGACCACGATATCAAGCCGGGAATTTTCATGATTTACCAACGATCGAAAGCTGACGAATTTCCGGTGCCGCAGCTGCTCGGTGATAATGGTGATCTTTTCACGAATGGTCACCCGTGAGGGTGGCACGACGGATTGCAATGCATCCGCCCGGTTGAGATCGGTGAAGATTTCCTGGGCTGCAGCGGCGATATCTTCAATGCTAATTCCGGTGAGATCATAATTGCTATCTAATTTCGGAGGTGGTGCCAGTCTCAAATAGGTTCTGAGACCATCTTCTTCACGTTGATTTAGGATCCCTGCAATCTCACGATAGCGTTTGTAAACGATCAGCTGCCTGGCTAAAGCCTCCCCGGGGTCTTCTTCTCCCAATTCCCGTTGGGGTGGGCGGGGGAGTAAGGCTTCAGATTTGATTTGCAATAACTTGGCTGCGATCACCAGGAAAGCCGATACTTCATCCGCTGAAAGGTCTGTGAGCTTATGGATGTAATCCAGGTACTGATCTGTGATGATGGACAGCGATAATTTCGTAATATCCAGCTCTGCCCGCTCGATCAATTGCAACAGCAAATCAAGCGGACCCTCATAAACCGGAGTAGTGATCGTATAGTTGGATACTTGCTGATTGGCAGTGTTGAACATTATGGCGAGATTATACCTGACAATGTAAATGGCTCATGCTATACTTGTTCAAATTTAACCTGAGGATGATATAAATGACAGATCAATGGCGAGAGATTGAAGCCGAGTGGCAGGGTGGGGGAACATTTATTGGGCATAATGCCAGCGGTGGGACTGTGCAAATGGGCAAGCTGGATGATCGACCTGGTGTTTCACCCATGGAGCTGATTTTAGTGGGATTGGCTGGCTGCACGGGGGTTGATATCGTCGATATTCTGGAGAAAAAGCGCCAACCCTTAAAAGCGCTCAAGGTTAAAGTTCGTGGTAAAAAAGCGGAAGATTTCCCTAAAATCTACAAAGAAATCGAGATCACCTATCAGATTTGGGGAGATGCGATTGATCCCAAGGCAGTCGAGCGTGCCATCCAATTATCGGAAGAGAAATATTGTTCAGTCAGTGCCATGCTCCGCTCTACCGTGCAAATAAGATCTACGTATCAGTTATTAAACACTGTTGAATCGGTTGAATAGATGTTATTTTGTGCAACCATTCTCAAATGAGTGCATCTAACTTATAAACCAATAATGGAGATATTTCAATGATTAATGAACCCATTCACGTCACCGACGCGGCATTCGAAAAAACAGTGTTGAGCTCCAACGTACCGGTAATAGTCGATTTTTGGGCACCCTGGTGTGGACCATGCAAGATGGTCGCGCCAACCTTAGAAAAAATCGCCAGGGAAAATGCTGGTAAGGTGATTATCGCAAAGGTAAATACGGATGAAAATCCGGAATGGGCGATGAAATATGGCGTCCAGGGCATCCCAACCATGTTGTTTGTTGCGAATGGAAAAATTATCCATCGCCAGGTAGGGGCACTCCCCGAACCGGTGCTGCGGACGATCGTAACCCAATTTTTGGAAGTTATCAGTCAGGCTGTTAAGAACTAATCCTTTACTTCCTTACAACTCTACCGCTCTTTCAATTTGAGCGCCTAACAGGCGCAATTTTTCATCGATGCGCTCATAGCCGCGATCGATCTGACCGACATTTCGGATGACGGACTGACCTTCAGCAGCTAGAGCTGCCAGCACCAGCGACATACCTGCGCGAATATCCGGACTTTCCATCTTTTCGCCATATAAATGAGTAGGTCCTTGGACGATACAGCGGTGTGGATCGCACAGCACGATCTGCGCACCCATGCCGACCAGTTTATCGGTGAAGTACATGCGGCTGGGATACATCCAATCATGGAAAAGCACCGAACCTTTAGCCTGGGTGGAGATCACGATGGTAATGCTCATCAGGTCGGTGGGGAAAGCCGGCCAAACATTCACTTTGATCTCTGGGATGGCGTCGCCAAGGTCGGGCTGGACCTCCAGGCGCTGTTTGGCAGGCACCACGATATCCTCGCCTTCTACTTTCCAGGTTACCCCCAGGCGACCCAGAACCAGCCTGACCATATCCAGGTAGCTGGCACCGGCGTTTTTAATGCGGATCGAGCTTTTTGTGACGACCGCTGCGCCGATAAAGCTGACCACTTCCAGGTAATCCGGTCCGACGGTATATTCGCCGCCGTGCAGGGATTCCACCCCCTGGATTTGAAGGGTATTCGAGCCGATGTTTTCAATCCTGGCCCCCAGCCGGTTGAGGAAATGGCACAGCTCTTGGACGTGCGGCTCGCTGGCAGCATTACGAATGACCGTCTCGCCGTGTGCCATCACGGCTGCCATGATCGTATTCTCCGTTGCCAGTACACTGGCCTCATCCAACAGAATATCAGCACCTGTCAACCGCCTGGACTGGAACTTGAAGACCTTATTCGAGCGGTCAAATTCCGCCTGGGCACCCATGGCTTTGAGGGCGAGCAGATGGGTATCCACACGGCGGCGGCCGATCACATCTCCGCCAGGGGGCGGCAGCTGAAACACACCCGCGCGTGCCAACATAGGTCCGGCTAGTAAAATAGAAGCGCGGATGCGCCTGCATAGGTCAGGGTCTAAATCTGCCGGGGAAAGCTTGCTAGCTTGGATTTTCCAGCTGTGGTTTCCGGCCGTCTCGATTTGCAGCCCCAGGCTGGAAAGCAGGTTGCGCATATCTTGAACGTCACGGATATCGGGCACATTATGCAGGATAACGGGTTCATCCGTTAGAAGGCAAGCTGCCAGTAAAGGCAAGGCAGCATTTTTATTCCCCGAAGGTGTCACCTCACCGCTCAAAGGGTACCCCCCATGAATGATCAGCTTATCCATAATTCTCTCCTCACATGATGATGGACCAACTATCGAAATTGTAAGTAGTAAAATCAGTCGCTTGGATGAATAATTGCTATAATTTCGCTTATGATAACATACATCCTTGCGATCATTCCTGGCTGGCTTCTTGGGGTGCTGGTCAATTACCTGGCGGATGTGCTGCCACTCCGGCGAAAGCTTACCAGACCCTTTTGTATCCATTGTGATACCACCCAATCCTGGTTCAATTACCTTATCTGGCCGAGAAGGTGTCCAACCTGTCACTTGTCCAGGAATTTTCGGGTCTGGTTGGTTGAGATCTTTTTTATTGTTGCGTCTGTGTACATCAGCTATTCGCCGCCGGGTAAAATCGGTTATTGGTGGGGAATGCTTGTGCTGGCACTCTTCGGGTTGGTCGTGTTGACCGATCTTGAATATCGTATCATCATGCAGCCGGTAAGTATTGCAGGGGCAGGTCTGGGTTTGATCGTCGGGTTCTTACGAGTAGGGATCGTGAAGACTGTGGAGGGTGGGGTAGTGGGTTTTGGCATCATGTGGCTGATATACCAGCTGGGGGTATTGCTCATCAAGCTGATCAACCGCCTGCGCAAACAGCCGGTTAACGATGTAGCCCTTGGGTATGGAGATGTATATTTAAGCGGGGTTCTGGGGTTGATGCTCGGCTGGCCTTTGATTCTATACGGATTGGTCGTGGCAGTGCTGATCGGGGGTGTGGTGAGTCTCATTTACCTGCTGGTTATGCTGGTCACCCGAAAATACCAGGCGTTCGCGGCTTTACCCTACGGGCCTTTCCTGGTGCTTGGAGCAGTATTCTTTATTTATTTTTCCAACTATATACTGGTTTTAATAGACAAGTGACTTAATCGGAATGATCTTTGTTTAACATTAGAAATCTTAAAATATTGGTGATTTTCCGTAAAACCCTTGTGAACTAGAACATATGTGCTATAATTGAAGATGATTTCCTTTCATATATTAAATCGGATCATCTTCATACCGGTTGTTCTTTACCGGTACCACTGTACTTCTGTACCAGTGTTCTTCTGTACCGGTTGTTCTTTACCGGTGCGGTTGATTTTGACCGGTAACAGTAATTACTCACCGATTTCTCATTTAACAATTCCAAGAGCCGTAATAAGGGAAATATCACGGTTAAACCGTCATTGAGGAAGCCCCGCTGGTTTTCGGGGGAGGAGGGCGTTCTGGAAATCCAATCTTTCTTACATGCTCCGAAGCCCGACGTGCATGTCCCCGCTGGTATTCGGGGAGCAATCTGCTCTTAGCATTACTCATAATCTATCATTACTCTAGATTCTGGTGAGTATTTACACACAATAGGGAAACTTTTGTTATGACCAATAACCCCCTTCCTTTACTCAAACATCCTTTTTCCGCCTCCTAGGATTTGTTCCTCTTCGATTTCATCCTTTTTTTATTAATAATGCTCCTTCAGCCTCAGACATTCCTTATGTATCGATCCATACTGCCTTGTTTTCTTGATTTTCCTGATTGCCCGAAATTGAAACACCCAATATTTCGCATTTAGGATCAAGCAGTAATTGAATTGATTTATTTTTTTGAAAAACAATTAGCTACTGCCAATTAGCAAGTAAAGGCGCAGCGACGCTGCTCCCTTACAAAGATAATTTATTAAAATAACCTTTAATCTACGAAGTCACGGCAGACCTGCGGAACCAATTGCGCCATTCCCGCTTCTCCCACACCACCAGGATAGGGGAGGCGTTGAAGATGGAAGAATAGGTTCCGCTGAACACACCCACCAGCAAAGTGACGATAAAATGGCGAATGGTAATACCGCCAAAGATTGCCAGGGTCAACAGGGTCAGCATGACCGTCAGCTGAGTGTTGATCGACCTGACCAGGGTTTGCACGATGGAGTGATTGACCACGGTATCGTACGGCAGCTTGCGGTAGATGTTCAAATTTTCGCGAATACGGTCAAATACCACGATGGTATCGTGAACTGAAAAACCGATCACGGTCAGTAAGGCGGTCAGGAAGAGTGAGTCGACTTCCCACTTGAGGAAATGAGCCAAAATGGCTTCCACACCCACCACAACTGCTACATCATGCAGCATAGCGATAATAGCTGAGATCCCATAACGAAAGGCATGCGGCACACCCCTGAAGGCCAGCGTGATATAGAGCATGATACCCAAGGCAGCTAAACCCACCGCACCTGCTGCCCGCTTCGCCACTTCCTCACCCACAGAAGGTCCAACCGATTCGAACCGGTTTTCGGTAAGTGTGATCCCGAAGCGGGATATCATTTCGGCCTCGATCTGGTTGCGTTGAGCATCGGTCATTTCCAAGGAGCGAATGATCAATCCATTTTGACCTGAGGTTTGGACGATCGAATCGCTGAAGCCATTCTCAGTATAAAGGGCAGACACCTGAGCGGGCTGCGGAACGGTTCCTGTGAGGATGGTGATATCCAGTAGACTTCCACCTTTGAAATCAATCGCCAGCGGTAATCCCCATACCAATAGTGCAATCATCCCGGGAATGATGACTAATAATGAAATCCCGAAGTATAAATAGCGTCGCTTTACGATATCAATCATCACTGCTCCTCAATACCAAACCAGCGTGGATGCTGGGTAAAGTTAATATTATCCAATATTAGATGCAGGAATGTACGTGTTACCACAATAGCGGTGAACATGCTCACCAAAACCCCGAGTGCCAGGGTCAGCGAAAATCCTTTGACAATGCTTGCCCCGAAGGTATTTCCGAACCAAAATAGAATCGCACAAGTGATTAAGGTGGAGAAGTTCGAATCGCGGATGGATGGCCAGGCATTTCTCCAACCAAGGTCAATTGACGTGCGGAGTGATTTACCGGCACGCAATTCTTCTTTTATCCTCTCGAAGATGAGTACATTGGCATCCACCGCAACGCCCACGCTCAACACAAAGCCGGCAATACCAGGCAAGGTGAGTGTGACCGGGATCAGCCGGAAGAGAGCGTAAGTGATCAACGCGTAGCATACCAGGGCCAGGTCAGCCACAACCCCGGGTAAGCGATAAAAAAGCGCCATGAAGAGCACTACCACGCTGATAGCGATCACACCAGCAATCTTACTCTTGTTAAGCGAATCTTGACCGAGCGTCGGTCCAATGGTCGAGCTGGTAAGCTTCTTTAGTGGCACCGGTAATGACCCATATTTCAATTGCAATGCAAGTGCATTGGCTTCATCATAAGTGAACTTACCCTCGATGACACCTGACCCCTGGGTGATGGCAGTGTTTATGGAGGGTGTGGAAATCACTTCCTTGTCTAAAGTGATCCCCAGGATTTGACCGAGATGACTGCTGGTGTAATCCTTAAAAATCTGTGTTCCTTCAGAATTCAGCGTAAATGCGACCACGTATCCTCCGCCCTGGTTGGATTGGGCGGCGACGTTCGTCAAGTCGGCACCGGTCATCACGGTATGGAATGTTGGTCCGCTGGGGACGGGCAGTGTGGAGGTGATGGTGGAGGTCTGTGTGGCAGATGGCGTGACCGAGACTGCGGATGTCGATGTTGGGGTGATGGGAGCTGTGGCAGCGGGAGTGGTATTTTGGGATGGCTCGCTTCCAGCAGGAGCCCAATCGGTATTCACCTTAGTGTGTACCAGTGAAGCCGCCTGCGAGCTGCTGAGGGATGACATGTCGATAAATTCAAGCAAACCGATTTGCTGGATGATTGCCAGTGCTTTTTCTGGGTCGGTTTCCCCGGGAAGCTCCACCAGAATGCGCTGTGAGCCTGCCCTTTGCACCACCGGTTCATTAACCCCCAGGGCATTGACGCGATCTTCTACGATCTGCTGGGCGACATTCATATCGGCAGACGAAACGGTTGTGCCGGCTGGTACAGCGGCTTCCAATAAAGCCTGTACTCCACCTACGAGATCCAGGCCAAGGTGGGTGCTGAAATCACGATTGATTCCGATAACATGGACACCAGGGCTTCCGGGAATATCTATATAGATGGCAATTAGCAGGATTAAAGCAATGGGTATAAGTAGTCGATAAGAACGGCTCATCTGATGATTTCTACCTCCAGGATACACACAAACGCCAGCCGAACATCTTATATAGATCCAAAATCGACTGGCAAGCGGGGATTATACTCCCGATAAGGATGGTTGTCTATTTATTATTAGAATTCATGCTGACGGTCTTAATATATCTTAATGCGGTGGTCAAGACCTCGTCATATGTCAGTGGATTGGTATCGATATATAAATTTGCATGTTCGCGGGCATGCCGTAACCGGTGAAGCTGCTCTGCGTATTCCGCATAGGTCCAGTCCAGTTTTCGCCGAATAATCGTGTTTTCAAAGGAGACCTCCAGATAGATCAAAATATCTGGATTGGTGAGCCGCTTCCACATGTCAGGGACGTAGGAATGCTCCTGGGCAATATGCCTGACCAGTATGCCCTCGGTTTTTAATCCAACCACCAGGGAGGATTTTCCAGCCCCACACGGACCCACCACACCGATTACCACACCTGCCTTGCCCTAGCCTGGCAGAGTGACTGTCGGCCAACTTTTATCATTACAAATATGGACCGATTACGATAAATGGACACAAGTTTCTTAACTGATTACTAACCCCATGTTTTATTAAGGGAGTGGCAGCTGGACCTTCATGCGACGCACAGAATCGCCTTGATGACCGGAGACCTGGATGACGACGACCGCGATATCGTCCACAGGTCGTCCGTGATCCAACTGCATCGCATCGGAGAGAAGGCGATTGGCAATATCCTGAGGATCGGGAGATTCCCTTTCTTCAATCTGGCATTCCAAAAATGATTTAATGTCCAGGCTTTCTCCACTGCGAGAGCCAGCATGAACCAGACCATCGGTAAACAAGACCACAATTAGGCCTGGTGCAAGCGGCATCTCATTGATCAGTGGGCGGGTATCGCGATATAAACCAATAGGGCTGCATTCATTGTCAAAAGCGCAAATCTCCTCGTTCGAAGCGATGTAGACCGGCTGTGGGTTATTACGCGTGATCACCATTGTGGCAGTTTGCAGATCGATGGAGACGATATTCAAGGTTGAAGAAACTTTGCCTTTGCGTTCGGTAAACAGGTAATCGGATGCGGCTCGAGCAGCAGCGCCATCACGCACTCCTTCAGACAATAATGCGATCACTTTCCTGACCACCAGGGATGATATCTGCTTGGCCCCCTTGCCTGAACTTTGCCCATCCGCCATGACCACCGAAATACCCCCATTGGGCCGTTCGATTACCTCAACCGAATCACCGCTTTCAGAAGTTGCATATTTATTGACCTTGGCTACTGCAAGCTGTACTTCCATACCCCGTATTTTACAACAATATATGGCTGAATCGAAAGCAAACCTTGTTACGTGGTGGAAGATTTCCGCAGGCGGACGACTAGAATTTTACTGGTATTGAAATCCAGCATCTCACTACTGACCTCAAACCCAGTGGATTTCAGGGGCTCTAAAAACTTTTCATCCCATTCGGGGGCTTCACCGGTGATGTGATTAACCCAGGCTGCCAGGCGTTGCAAAGGCTTTCGACCGGTGATCCACGCCAGAGGTAGCATGATCACCATTCCTCCATCGAGTAGAATTCGGTGGATTTCCGCGAGCGTGGATGGATTGAGGATATATTCCGCCGGGAAGGTCATGACGACCTGATCAAAGCAATGATCAGCAAACGGTAGGAGCTGAGCATCCCCACGAACCAGTTTCGAAGGGTAGCCCATGCCGGAGAGACGCTTATGAGCAATCCGCGCCATTTGGCAGCTTTCATCCAACCCATAAGTAATGATCCCCTTCTGATTGAGGGTCACTTGCAAATGACCTGGTCCAAAACCGATTTCGAGCACCCTTGGACCGCCAACATAAGGCAAAACCGAGGTTACCCATATTTGCCATGCACCCAATGACACAAGTGAAGCTACACCGTCGTAAATCCAGGCAAATTGGTGATAGAGTAATTTGAAGAAGAGACGTAGGATCAGGAAAAGGATGCGCTTTGGGAATGAAAGCGATACCGAATCAGGTGGGCTACCTGGATTCTGCATGCATCAACACCGGCAGATAATCTGGCAGGATACGATATTCTATATCCTGAGTGGCTTCATATTGTATTTCTCCATCGGCATGCAGTGGAGTGGGCTGATCCGTGTGAATTTTCAACCAACTCACGTTGATCTCATGGATGGAAGGGTGTTCCACATAATTCCCGACACCGGCTTTCATTGTTCTGGGGAGTAATCTGAGTATTTGAAGCCTGGAGGCCATGAAACCATACACACAATTCAATTTTCCATCGTACGGATCGGCGTGCGGCGCCATATAGAACACACCGCCAGTGAGTGGGTTATTTCCTGCAGTCACCAGGGTGGCTGGACCGGTGTATTCGCCACCTTCCCATTGCAGGTGCATATTCCACTGGGGGTTCTGTACCACACCCGCCAAAGCAGCCACTACATAACGGAGTGAACCCCGCAGCCAGGATATGCGCTGCTGGATCAGGGTGATACAGGGTTCCAGTCCAATGGCACTGTTATTATCGAAATATCTCTTCTTTGGATTGTTTCCAGCAGTATCCCAGGCGGTTACTTCTCCCAGGTCGATGCACCTGGTGTTCCCAGCTGCAATCACTTCGGCTGCAGCAGGGATAGTAGTGGGAATACCCAGGTTGACCATCAAATCATTGGCGGTACCAAGCGGTAAGACTCCCAGCGGAACAGGAGCGGTATGAGTATCCAGTGCGGCGGAGACGATGCCATTCATCACCTCGCTAAAACTACCGTCTCCACCAGCAGCTACGATGGGAGAATAGCCATTTTTCGCAGCCTGGTAGGCAAGCTGGGTCCCATGGTTTGGAGCTTCGGTCAGCACCAGCTCGAAATCGATCCCGATGGATTTCAGCGTATTTTCAATCTCGGACCGTTTTTGCAGACCTTTCCAACGACCTGCATATGGATTAAGGATGATTTTTGCAATCATGCTGGCAGTTCCTCCGCTGAGATTTTAGCATAAAACCTGATGGGAAGATATTTGTAATGAACCGATATCCAAAAGCTTGAGTAGATGTATTGGTGCCTGCCCGAGAAAATATGATAATATTTGGATAGTTGAGGTATTTTTTATCCTTAAAACTGGAATTGGAGCAGATCATGACTGAAATCCAGACCTTTACTGAAAAAGTTATCAATAACATTGAAAAAGTAATTGTGGGTAAACGCCCCTCCGTCGAGCTGGCGGTGATCAGCTTGCTGTGCCAGGGACATTTGCTGATCGAAGATGTGCCCGGGGTGGGTAAAACAGTCCTTGCGCGCAGCCTTGCCCGATCGTTAGGTTGCTTATTCAGCCGAATTCAATTTACGCCAGATATGCTACCGAGTGATGTGACTGGTGTATCCATTTACAATCAAGTGAGCACGCAATTCGAATTCCGACCTGGACCGATCACGGCGCAAATCGTCCTTGCGGATGAAATCAACCGGGCGACACCGAAAACACAGGCAGCCTTATTGGAAGCCATGGAGGAACATCAGATTACAGTGGATGGAGTGACCCATGCCCTGCCGCGACCATTCATGGTGCTTGCCACGCAAAACCCAATTGAATATGAGGGGACCTTCCCCTTACCTGAAGCACAATTGGATCGTTTTTTAGTAAGACTCCGATTGGGTTACCCGGCCATCAATGATGAGATCAACATCCTTGAACGGCAGCAATATAAACATCCGGTGAATGATTTGCAGCAGGTTGTATCGGCAGATGAATTGCTAACCGCACAGGAAGCGATAAAATCAATTTATGTTGCCCCAGCCGTCAAGCATTATATTGTTGAGCTTACCCACCAGACACGCCAACACGTGGATGTGTATCTGGGTGCAAGCCCGCGCGGCAGCCTGGCGCTCTACCGGACCGGTCAGGCGAGTGCAGCCATGCAAGGGCGTGATTATGTGCTTCCGGATGATATAAAAGCTCTGGTAAAACCAGCCCTTTCCCATCGGGTGATTCTGGGTCCGGCAGCCCGATTGCGTGATCTGAGCAGTGAGCAGGTTCTGGATGAAATTCTAAGTGTTGTTCCTGTCCCTGGGGGAGATTTAAGAGCTGTTGTGACGAAATGACAACCGGGCAAAAAGTAGTAATAGCCTTATTGGTGTTAAGTCTTACCGCGGGATTGGCGACTGCGGGGAAATTATATTATCGCCTTTCTGTTTTTTGGGGATTGCTGTTCTTCAGCTCTTGGCTTTGGTCGATTTTATCCATAAGGGGTCTGAAATTTACACGTTCTGCGCGCACGATACGCGCACAGGTGGGGCAGATTTTTGAAGAGCGTTTTGAAGTGCAAAACCTTAATCGATTTCCACGGGTGTGGATGGAAATTCGCGACCAATCCAGCCTGCCTGGTGCAGATGGCTCTCGCGTACTCACCTTATTGAGGGGAAAACAAGGCAGATCTTATCTATCACGCGTACGTTTAGTAAGACGAGGGGTGTTTCCACTCGGTCCGACCGTGCTCGCCACGGGTGACCTGTTCGGATTATTTCCGGTTGAGCGATCTATACCAGGTGAAGATTCCTTATTGGTCTATCCGATGATGGTAGACGTGCGAGGTTTTCCCAACCCACCAGGACTGCTACCCGGCGGTGAGGCGTTGCGCAGGCGGACGCATCAAATCACGCCCAATGCGGCCGGTGTGCGCGAATATTCCACCGGCGATCCTTTGAACCGCATTCATTGGCTGAGCACTGCCAGGCGAGGACGATTGATCGTGAAGGAGTTCGAGCTTGATCCGCTGGCGGATGTGTGGATTTTCCTGGATGAAGCGGAGTATGTACAAGCTTCATTGCCCCAACCGGGGTTGGATGCCTTTATGAAAGATTTGTGGACGCACTCTGGGAAAATTCCACTGCCGCCATCGACGGAGGAATACGGCGTCTGCGCTGCGGCCTCATTGGTACGCGATTATTTACGCCGGGGGCGGGCAGTTGGCTTTGTTTGTGCCGGACAACACCTGACGTTGATATCCCCGGACCGAGGTGGACGGCAATTAGGAAAAATCCTGGAAGCCCTGGCACTTACGCGGGCGGAAGGGGCCTTGCCATTGCGCGCCTTGATCGAGACGCAGGTGAAACACATGGTGCGCGGGAGCACGGTTGTGCTCATCACTCCATCCACATCCCGCGAAGTTCCGCTCATGGTGGACTACCTGCTGCAACGGGGGCTCAAGCCTATCGTGGTTGCCATCGACTCTTCGTCATTTGGCGGGCCTCCCGGGTCGGCAGAAATGGTTGAAAATATAAAAATGTTAGGCGTGCCTCATCGCATGGTCAAGAATGAAATGGATCTATCCGCGGCACTATCGGGTAGTTATGCCGGTGGATGATCGAGCTGAGCCTTTATTTCATCCAGGATTTTACTCATTTTTGAGCGGATATATCTCTCACGCTCGCCCATATAAATAAGGTTCCAATCCTCCAGCTTGATCGACCATTTTTCCAATATTACCTGCTGATAGCTGCACTTTTGGATGGGATCATCCATGCGCTGGAGCCACTCCATATCATTTACCAACAATGCATACTGAAGCTCAAGCTCGGTATACAGATTGGTCACTTCTGGCAAGCGTTCGGCTTTGGCTTTTGGATAGGTCGTTCCGTCAACAAGCTCGATCGGTGAAAGCTTGAATATACCAGCCATTAATGTGACGGTAGCGCTCGCTGGGGATGGACAGGTCCATTTCTATGTGGGATATCGCCACACGCGACATCGCCAGACGATCTGCCAGACTTTGCTGCGTCCAACCATTTTGCTGGCGCAAGTAAGCAATGCGTTTGCCGATGGTCTCAAGCATCAATTTCAACTATACCGCAAAATAACCAGTAAATCTGCTAATCCAATTAGCAGACAAATCTGCGAGGACCTGATATGCTTAAGGCCAAGGAAGGAGAACCGAATGGCGATAAAAAGAGCGTTGATCACTGGAATTACCGGTCAGGATGGATCTTACCTGGCAGAGTTTTTACTGGACAAAGGATATGAAGTTATAGGGATGGTTCGACGGTCGAGCACGATCAACTTCGAAAGGATCGAGCATATTCAAGACAAGCTAACCATTGTATCCGGCGATTTGATGGATCAAATTTCCATCATCGATATCATCAAAACCCACAGACCCAGCGAGGTTTATAACCTGGCGGCGCAATCCTTCGTGCAGACATCCTGGGTCCAGCCGGTGTTTACGGGAGAGGTGACTGCATTGGGTGTCACGCGGGTATTGGATGCCATCCGCCTGGTGGATCCCGATATTCGCTTCTATCAGGCAAGCACGAGTGAGATGTTCGGTAAGGTGCATGAATCTCCGCAATCAGAAAGCACACCCTTCTATCCACGCAGTCCATATGGGGTTGCCAAACTATACGGTCATTGGATCACGGTTAATTATCGCGAAAGCTATGACCTGTTTGCATGCTCTGGCATTTGTTTCAACCATGAAAGCCCAAGGCGGGGGCATGAATTTGTAACCCGGAAAATCGCTCGGGGTGCGGTACGGATCAAGCATCACCTGGAGAAGGAATTACGCCTGGGAAACCTTGATTCCAAGCGAGATTGGGGATTCGCCCCGGATTATGTGCGGGGAATGTGGCTGATACTTCAACAGGATCAGCCGGAAGATTTCGTACTCGCCACCGGGCACACCCATTCAGTGGGGGAGTTTGTCAAGCTGGCATTCGCAGCTGTGGGACTGGACTATCAAGATTTTGTGGTCCAGGATCCGATTTATATGCGCCCGGCAGAAGTCGACCTGCTGGTGGGGAACCCCCAAAAAGCAAAACAGAAATTAGGATGGGAAACACAAACCTCCTTTGAACAGCTGGTGCAGATCATGGTGGAAGCGGAGATCGAGGGATTGGAAAAGACCCAGGGTGCTCAAGCGGTTAAGAAATCAGACATGCTATAATGATTCATATGGCGATCATTACATTAACTGACGTAGAAAAACGAAGACTGCTGGAATTGTCTCAGGAGGCACCGGAGCTGCTGGTCCACCGGGCCCGCTTGATATTGGCTTATGCGGAGGGAAAACCCACCCTGCAAGCCTCGCTAGCTGCAGAGATATCACGCGGCAGGGCGCGCTTTTGGAAACGCCAGTTTTTGGCACAGCGTATGGAAATCTTTAGCCAGGATGCAACGGAGGTCAGCGTTGTAAAAAAACAGGCTCAAAGGCCGGACAGCTACCCGAGCAGCTGGAGGCTGCAACTGGAACGGTTGGAACCCAGGAAGCTGATAAACCGATCCAGCTGGAGATCCCATATCCGCAACCGCGCAAGCTCATTGGGCTAAGTCAGGATGACACACTTGCGGAGGCGGGCAAAAAGGTATGGTTGTATTTTTTTGCCGAGATGTTGAGCCACGAACAGGGAACTTTATTGGGGGAAAATATTGAAGAATTACATGATATGCGTGTAGCCACGCGCCGCATGCGGTCTGCATTTGATATCTTTGGACCGGCATTTAATGCCAAAACCATGAAACGCCATCTTAGAGGCCTGCGTACCATCGGAAGAGTGTTGGGGCAGGTACGTGATATGGATGTGATCCTGGAGAACGGCATTAATTACCAGAAGAAAATGAAAGAAAATGCACGCCCGGGATTGGAGCCATTACTAAATTCGTGGAATGGAATTATTGATGATCAGCGCACGAAGATGATCAAGCACCTGCAGAGTGAGGCTTACCGTAACTTTAAACAAAACTTCAATATATTTTTGCAGGTGTCTGAGAACATTAAATCCTTTGATTCCCAATACGATGGAATCGGTACAAGGGTTCGCGATACCGTGCCCGTGTTAGTATACAGCCGTTACGCAGCAGTCAAAGCTTATGAATTCATCCTGCCCACAGCTTCAGTGACCCAGCTGCATGCCCTGCGCATCGAATTCAAAAAATTCCGCTACACCCTCGAATATTTTCGAGAAATTCTGGGAGAGGGGACGAATCAGGCGATTAATGAACTTAAACAAATGCAAGACCATCTGGGCGAGCTGCACGATGCAGATGTAGCTTGCCAGCTGGTGAAAGGAATTCCTAAAGCGATGGGATAAGGAGCAGACCCAGAAGCCGATCCATGAGCGCATGAACCCGGAACCCATCGTGATCTACCTGGCATACCTGCATGCGGAGCGCTATCGACTGATCCGATCATTCCCGGAGCTGTGGAGAAAATTCAGCCAGCTGGAATTCCGCCAGAATATCGCCCAGGCGATCTCGCTCTTATAAATTCCCTCCTTCGTTTTTATTTTCGTTCATTTTAGAATCAGCTCCGTTTGCGGGTCACCCAGGTACTCGGCTCCATGTTCTGTGACCAAGACGTCCTCTTCAAGCCCGAGATAGCCATAACCAGGTACAGCCAACCCTGGCTCCAGGGTATAAACCTGCCCGGCCTCCAGTGGATAATTGGGAGTATTGCCATAGCGTTCCCATGCGGGTCCCAGGATGGCAGCCCCATCATGCACCACTCGCCCCAACTGGTGGCCGGTAGCATATGGGAATTCCGGATATCCAGCCTCGAGAATGGTCTGGCGTGCAATATGGTCAATCGAATTACCGGTGACACCCGGTTGCATAGCTGCCAAAGCCCTTTGGATGGCGTCCCTGACGGTCTCGAAACCATGCTGGACTTCTTTAGGAGCAACCTCCTCACCAGGACGGCAGAAGTAGACCACACGCTGGATATCCGAGCAATAATCATCCTGCAGCACGCCAAAATCGAAGTGAACGATATGACCAGGTGAAATCTTCAAATCGGTGGGACCGACGTGCCCGATGGGAGATTCGGGACCGGTATTGACCGTCGGGCAATTGATCAATTCCCAGGCAGGCTGGAGACGGCACTCTTCAAGTTGGGAATGCATAAAATTGCTGACCTCGGTTTCAGTCATACCAACCCTGAGAAAATCAAAGGTGCGCTCGAAAATGGAATAGGTGGTGCGAATGGCAGCCCGTATTCGCTCGATTTCCTGCTGCGTTTTTCGTCCACGCAAAGCGCTTTGGATGAATTCAGCCGACTCCAGCCTTGCGAGAAATGGTGTGCCTTCCAAATACCTGCATAAAAGCTGATACATCCCGTACGACAAACCGTCTGCATGAACATCATCCATCGAATAGTTAATGGCGATGCAGCGGGGATCCAGGCTTTTAAGCACCGTGAGCAGCTCTGGCTGAATGGATTGGTCGTACTGGATGATCGAATCATATGATGCCGTACGCCTTGCAGCTTCAGCTTCGAGCCGGCCGACGATGGCGATGCGCCTACCTGCCTTGGTGAGGATTAAGGCACTCTGCCAGGTCAGGTCGAGCCCGTAGATCAGAGGCAGCACCGGGTCACCCCCGGCACTGGTTTCGCGGACGAACGTCAGCCACATATCCACATCCAGCTCCTGCAATATACCGATAGCCTGCTGTACTTTTTCTTGAACGAGAGATGTCATGATGGCAGCCTTTTTATTCTAGTAAGTGCAGGTTATTGTAAAGTGACTTCTCGCGTGATTGAGCCAGCACGCTCACTCAGCACCTTGACGGTGATCTTGGTGCCCTCGACCGCTTGAATGACCCATTCAAGTCGAGCACGATTATCGGTGGGGCTATCAGCCCAGGAAGAGGTGACTTCCAATTTATTGCTGCGACCCTCGAGATGACCCAATTCCTGGCGATGCTTCCCACTGGTCAGGGTTGCACCTTCGGGAAGCACCAATTCGACCCTTACCGGGCGTGTGGTTTTGCGAGATTTGCTTTGCTGGCTGGTGAAACTGGGCAGAAAACCACTATTTTCCACTACCAGATTAATGTGGAACTTATCCTGGCCGATTTTGGTTGTCTCTAAAGAATATATTACCAGGTGGGGAAGCAGCTCACCCAGGGTGACCATAAAAGGATAATGCTGCTTGACTTCAGACTCGACCAGCGCCAGGGGAGGGTTCCGCCAGGTGAACATGTTATTCCACCCACCCAGCTCAACCTTTCCGAGCTGGGGGTGGTCGAATGACTGCCAGGGCATGTACGCATCCGATGATCCATGCTCAACGATCCATTTTAAAATCTGCAGGTCTTCTTCATGTGGATGCTCGCGCCACCATTCGATAAACTTGCGATCCTTGATACCGGCAGCGGTGGGCAGGTCCCATAACTCGATCGTATAAGTGAATACCCCATGGTGGTCATACATCCAATCGTCAAAGGCACCCGTGGTGACTTCCTTGGGATGATATTTGAAATCGTGGAAGGTGGAGACGCAGCGATAACCGGTGATTTTTGTCCCCAGCTCTCCGATCTTTTTGAAGACCCACAAATCTTCTGCGTTCATATCGTCATCCGACTTGGTGCTATATGGACGTAGAATGACCCGGCTGGAAGTGTGAAATGTGATGGCAATATTTATATTGGGGTGTTTGACCACAAAATCGGCTAAAGCACGCGTTTCTGGCTCGGAAGTGGGATATGGACCGGCACCATACTGGTCACCTTCGGTCCGCCACTCGAAAGGGAAGTTGCGATTAAAATCAAGTCCTTCCAATGGACGTGCCAATTTGATGATGTATCCATCATAATCTTCCAGCAGACCTTCAGTAAGCAACCGATAATAGGTGCCACCTTGTTCATTGGGAGCACGTTTTTCCATCATGCGAGGATCGAGAGCGCTGACTTTCCAATCGCCGTTTGGGTCTTGCAAGCGCATCTGCAGGATTTTCCCATCCCCGTTAATATCCTGAGAGAAGAGCCCCTCATCTTTTTCTTCCCAAGGATATGGGCGCACCCCTGAACGCACATAGCGCGGATTGGGTGCCATAGCCCACTCCGCGCCGTCGGGATTCACGCGCGGCACGATGTAATACACACTTTGATCAAGCTGACGCGTAACCTGTTTATCGGTTCCATAGCCGGTTAACAAGTGATCGGTAACGTATAGAGCGGAAGTGGTGCCGGTGATCTCCGTGGCGTGGATATTGGCATCGATCCAGATCGCAGGTTTTTCTGTGGCTGGGCCGGTGTTGCGGTTCGTGATGGTAAAGAGGTGAATCGGTCGACCTTCGTGGCTGGTGCCGATCGAGCTTACCTCGAAGAGGTCAGGATAAGAAGAAGTCCACTCCCGAATCAAATTTTCGATCTCATCATTCGTAAAATAGTGATTAAAATCCATTGCTATCTCCAATGTAGATGCTGCAGGTATCTGGCTCAGAGCAGACTGGTTTGTGCTCCGATATTCTGGGGGTAATCGGTTTGGTTATCATGCGAGTCAGCGCTATCCAATGAAGTTAAATTCACAATTTGTCGGAATAAGAGTGTCTATATCAGGCCGGTTTTCGATATTTGTTCCAGTATCTATAAATACCATCGGCAGACATGAAAGATGGATTGGCGATCTGTTGGGATTCGACCGTCGCACGGTCAACTCCATATTTAAGGGCGCGTTCTTGCTCAAACAGGATAAATTGCTGGCGCAAATCCTCCAGTGTGGGATCATGTGGCATTTTTTGCTCCATCCAGACTTCCACTTCTGCAAGCGCGTCCAACACAGCTTGCAGGTGCCACCTGGCATCTGAGTACACTCCAAAATGGGTTGGAACGATACGCCTCGGATCGTATTGCTGGATGTAATGAATGCTCTGGCGCCACTTTACAAGATCAAGATCGGGTGGCGGCAAGGGCAGGCTCACGTAATGGCGAGGGTTTAGACGGATACCCCCGATGTCTCCGCTGAAACAGGCATCCCCAATCAGGTAGACCAGATGGTGGTTGGCATGCCCAGGTACATCCAGGGCACGAATGGACAGGTCCCCGACCTGGATCAATTCTTGATCGTGCATGATACTGATTTTCTCCGGTTTGACAGGGATGAATTCACCCCACAGCATGTCCATCTTATCGCCATACAGGCGACTGGCGCTGGCTAATAATTTTTCGGGATTGATCAAGTGGGGTGCACCATTCTCATGGACGTGGATCTGGCAACCTTGTTGTGCCAGCCAACCTGCTCCACCGGCATGGTCCAAATGGATGTGGGTGAGAAAAACGTCGCTGATATCCTTGATCTCCAACCCGTGAGATTTTATGCCCGCGACCAAATTCTCGATGGTCGAACGCGGTCCAGTCTCGACAAGAATGCCACCTCCAGAATAAGGAACCAAATAAGCACCTATCGTACCGGTGCGGCCTAAAAAGTTCAAATCGATGGTATGGATTACCGGCTCAGTCATAAGGACTCCCTGATCATTGCAATAATTCCCTAGCTGGATTTTAATCCAGAAAGGACATGAAATTTCCCCGATTCTGCCAGGGCGGTGACATTTCCAAAGATCTCTTTCACCAGGTGATCATAACGGATGAACCGGTTGGCGACCAGGTTGATTTGCCCACCTGGATTGAGAACCTGGAAAGATTGGCTGATCATGGTATGGGCGATGTGATAATCCACTGCATGGGCGGTATGGAAGGGAGGATTGGTAAGGATCAGATCGTATGTGTTCGGGACGATTGGATCGAATAAATCTCCTGCGAAAACGTCTGAATTAGTGATGTGGTTCAGGGCGAGGGTTTCACGCGCGGCTGCCACAGCGAGCAGGTTATTATCAGTCAGGTGAACACTACCTGCCCCATCCAACGCAGCGAACAATCCGATAATCCCATAACCGCAGCCCACATCCAGTACTTTTGTTCCAGGTTTTATCCGCACCACGGATAAAAGCATTTCCGTGCCTTCATCCAGATGGTCGTACGAAAAGATTCCTGGTAGGCTGTGTATTGGAATGACCCGATTGGATAATGTAATCATAAACTCGACCCAGGTGTGAGGGGCAATGCCAGGTGCAAAAGCCCAATCCGGTTCAGGCGCATGGCTGCTTTTTCGGATGAACTTTGCAACCCGGTTCCCTTTTTTATAGGCCAGCACCTGGCTGGAGCCAAATAATGCATGTGCATCCTTAATCGCTGATTGGATGCCACCATTATTGGGACCAGCAATATATAAATTACCGCCGGTTGCCAGGGCATTGTATGCCTGGACGAGCCATCTGCGAGTAAGCTGCCGACCTTTTGGAAGCTGGAGCAGAACATCCTGATATGTTTGATACTGATCCTGGGGCAGGTCGATATCAGGCAGGAAGCTCACCGAGGGGGTATGGTTGGCTTCCACCGTCCTGAATGCGACTTCGAGGGCGGTGGAATTAATATCACTGATCGTAAAATGAGCTTTGGTAAGTTTACGGGACAGGCTGGCAGCGACTGCAGCCTGGTGACTCCCCAATAATAAAACAGAATTATCAGCTCCGATGCTGGAATAGTCAGCCAGTAAATTCAGGGAAGGTGATACCAAATCCCAACCTGGAAGGCCGGGATGGGTAATAAACTCGATCTGTTCCTTGCTGAGTTGCACCGAAAATTTGCGCAGGTCTGCGGAAGGAGAGACCGGTGTATTATCCATCATGAACTTTACTCGTTCGTTGGGATGAAAATCGAAAATTTATCTCCCTGGTCCCTCACCAGGATGGTGCGGGGCTGCCTTGAAACCCATGCAACGATGATCATATCCCCGAGAGCCCCTGCCGCGTTGAAAGCGGCAATCAATAACAGGTAAGGGATAGCCTGGGTTGGTAAAAATGCAGCCAGCAAAATACAGATTACTGAGATGACGACCAAAGGAGATAGACCCACAATTGCATATTGGAATTTCGGCAGGTACCAATCGGGTGCAGCAGCAAAGGCATAGCCGGATTTTAGGGCAAATTTCGGTCTCTCGTGGGTGAACCACCAGAAGAACAGTCCATGGATCAGCTCATGGAAAATGAGCATTAAAATTATCGAAAGGAGGAGTCCAAGTATATCAATAATCGAAAATATTGTAACTATTCCCCATAAACCACCGGCAAAGGGATTGATTGAGCGCAGGAGGATAAATATGCGTGAAAAGATCCAACCGAAGAGAAATAGAAGCGGAATTGCGGCCAGATTTAACCACAGTACCGAGCGAAATTTGGAAAGATCGAGGGTCTTCTCAAAATGGTAATCGGATGGTAAAGGCTTGTGAGCACGCATGGAGTAATTATATCTGGTTGTGCGTGAAAACATTGACGAAAGTGGATATTCCGACTAAAATTCAGCCTGCTTTTAAGACGTCTCCACGTTGGAGGCGATTTTTTTGCTAAAGGATTTCGAAGCGAAAGGCTGAACGATATATCCCCAAGCTTGCATCCTTAAGCCAAATTCAACCGGTGAATACCGGAATACACCATAGAGCGAAGGTAATCATCAATAATAAGCTTATTGAGAGGTGAGAGGCGCTCGAGGAAGGGAATAATGGAAGAAATAGTACTTAAGGCAACTCAGCGTACATTGATCGGAAAACAAGTAAAAGCAATGCGCAGGGATGGTAAACTCCCGGCGGTGATCTATGGTCACTATATCGAGCCAATTTCGATCGTGCTTGATTTACGTGATGCTTCCAAAACCTTGACCGGTCTTGCACCATCTGCTTTGGTGACCGTGGATGTGGATGGAAAGACGCATCGAGCACTGGTGAGGGAAAAGCAGCGCAACAAAATCAGCGGCGTGCTCCTGCATGTTGATTTCCTGGCTGTCTCCATGACGGAGAAATTGCGTTCACAAGTTTACATTGAAATCGTCGGGTTAGCCCCGGCTATCAAGGACTTCAGTGGCGTGCTTGTGACCGGATTCGAAGAAGTAGAAGTTGAATGCTTACCCAAGGATTTACCCGAGCGTCTCGTAGTGGATGTATCTGGGTTGGCGAAAATCGGGGATGGCATTTACGTCCGTGACCTGGCAGTACCTGAAGGGGTCAAAATCCTGGAAGAACCTGACACGATGGTCGCCCTGATTGCGGCTCAGGCTGCAGTCGAAGAAGAAGTGGCGCCGGTGGTCGAAGAGGTAGTAGGCGAAGAACCAGAGATCATCGAACACGGCAAGAAAGAAGAAGAAGAAGCAGCAGCAGAGGAAGAATCCAAATAGTTCTTGGAGGGCGATTGAACCAAGTTCAATCGCCCTTTTTTTATATATTTTTATTCAAAAGTATGTGGATAAAATCAAGCATAATTTGCGCGCTCACACCCCACAGCAGCTCATCCTGGTAGGGTTGAAAATAGATCACCGGATGGGTCTCTTGATGAAATAGCTGTGCATAGAGCGGGGGGATGGTGCGATAGCGGATCTCGTGATGATCCGGATCAGCAAGCCAATCCAGGGGGATCGAGAATACACGCCTGACTTCGATTTCCTCCAGGCGGATTGGAAAAGGCCATGGAATTACCCCAACCACGGGAGTAACGCAATAATTGGTGATGGTCTGTAATCTGTTCATGCGGCCTAAAATCCTGACCTGGGATGGATCCAGTCCTATCTCCTCGTGAGCTTCACGTAACGCAGTCGACTCTGGCGAAGTATCTGCTTCTTCTGCGCGACCTCCAGGGAAAGCTACCTGGCCTTGATGTTCAGCTACCGCATCTGTTCTGCGGGTGAGTAAGACCTGCCAGATAGATTTGCTGGTATCTTCTGGATTGGCATGAAAAAGTGGAATCAGCACTGCTGCCGGGCGCGTTTGGTCTGCTGAGATCGCTGATGTATACGATCCATCTGGCGGATATGACAGCGCCTCAGCTAATCGTTGAGAGATGTATTGTTCGGTAAGGGTGGGCATCACCATGATCAAGACCGGTAAGAAATTATCTATCCCCCAGTTAGACCCGCATTTTCTTTTTTCGATTTTCCGATTGATCGAACTCGGTTAATTCATCCACGACTGCCCTGGCAAATATCAGGATAGCCCGTGTGCGCGATCATACGGTCAGTTGGACGCAGCCGATCAGGGACGGCTTTATAGTAGCGAAGAATGAGCTCACATACCTCGATAAATGCAAAATTCGACCTTCGAAGTGCGATGAGCAGGGTAGATACCTGATTGGTGGTGGGCAAGATGCTGCCCAGGTAGCCTCCCGATTTTAAGGCTTCTTTCGCCTGGGGGATATAGTCTTGGGGATTGGGCACGTCCAGGAATACTGCGTCGACATTTTTCTCATCGAAACCTTCAGCAATATCGCGCAGTTTAAAATCCACCCGCTCTGCCAAGCCAAGGCGATCCAAATTTTTGTGCGCCAGGTGTTGGAATTCTGGACGAATTTCATACGAAGTCACCAACCCTTGCGGACCAACGCTAAATGCGAGTGCAGTGGTGAATGACCCTGAGCCTGTGCCGGCTTCGAGAACATGTTTGCCTGGGCCAATATCCATAGAAACCAGGATAAACCCGATATCCTTGGGATACATGATCTGCGAATTACGGCGCGTCTCCATCAAGATATCTGCCAGGGAAGGCTGGAGCAGCACGAAAGGGCTATCCATATGGGTGAGCACCCGGGTGCCCCATGGTTTTCCAATCAGATCATTATGGCTCAGGTAACCGCGGTGAGTCTCAAACTTGGCATCAGGCATCAGCCTGAAGATAAAGCGTTTATTCTGTGCGCTGATCAATTGGGCAATGTCGCCAACCTGTGCACAGGCTTTGTTTTCTATATCCATCATTGCATCAATTGCTTCTTAAAGAATTCGGTGATCGAGTTATAGCAGCTGATGCGATTTTCCAGCTTGAGCACATCGTGACCTTCATTTTCAAACATCAGGTATTCCACCTTTTTACCAATACTGCGAAGATGTTCCACCAGGTCGCGCGATTCCTGCTCAATCACGCGCGGATCATTTCTCCCTTGAATAACGAGCAACGGGCATTGAATTTGATCGATGTAGGTCTTTGGAGATCGTTCCATTAAGAAATCGCGGTCATCCACAGGATCTCCGAGTGACATTTTGAAGTAAGGTTTCCAGGTTTCGGGGATGCGCTCACTGAAGGTAAGCAGGTCATATGGGCCGAACATATCCACTGCGGCAGACCATAACTCCGGATGCCTGGATGCCATGGTGAGGGTCATATACCCACCGTATGAGCGCCCGACCACTGCAGCCCGTGCAACGTCCAGTCTGGAATCCTTTTTCAATATTTTCATCGCATGCACGTGGTCGAGGCGGTCAAATCCACCCCAATCATGATCTACTTGCTTCATGTAGGCTAACCCATAACCACTGCTGCCACGCACATTAGGGACGAACACTGCAAATCCATTCAGGGTCAAGAATTGAATCAGCGGCATGGAGAACCAGGCAAAATCGGGGCGTTCCTGGCTTTGTGGACCACCATGAATGTAATAGATCAGTGGATAGGGAGGTTGAACCTTGATATCAGCTGCAGG
Source organism: uncultured Chloroflexia bacterium (assembly GCA_963809805.1). Taxonomy (GTDB): domain Bacteria; phylum Chloroflexota; class Anaerolineae; order Anaerolineales; family UBA4823; genus FEB-25. Next base: position 78,509 of record CAWELB010000008.1, read on the forward strand.
CAGATACAGGCGAGCGGAAATTCTCAAGCCGTCATACGATGTAAAGGAGGCATCTTCACCTGCTGATAGGAACGTATCGGCAATCCCCAAGACGCGCTCGCGGGTATGCAGTATCACCCTTGTGCGGTTCTTTCCCTCCACAGAAAATAATTGCGTCGGGGATGTGGCCGTGGAATGGCTGAGGATATAAGTATCACTTTTCTTCTCGTAACTGACCGATTCCAAAACTCCATTGGATATCTCCCCTTTACCGACAATCACATGGTTAAGGTTCATTTTCAGGTGCTCCAGGTCAAACTCTCCTTCATACAGCCAGGAGCCTCCATCAATGTTATATTCGAGCAAGTAGATATTCTTTTTTATGTAGGTACAATTAACTAGCTCACCCTTGCCATGATGTTTTATTCCTTTAATGGAGACAGGCTTTACATCGGCTGGATGCTTGAAGCGCATATATCCCAAACTGAAAGAATCGTCAAAGATGGCTGAAGCAATGAGCAATCCACGATCATGATCGACGAAATGGACTGCATCGATTGCACTGAGTGGGACCACTTGATCGGGTTTTCTTTGCTCCAGAGGTAAACCATAAACCACCCTGAGCTTGTTTTTATTTTTCTCCCAAAGAGAAAGCACATTGTCTCCAGCCGAATATCCATCGACCAGCATCAATTTTGTGTGATCCTTGTTATGTGAACGAACATAGCCTCCCCAGCGACTTTCGGCAATTTTTACCAGCTCACCGGTCGAGAGATCCCACTGAAAGGTTTCGTTCATTGGCTCCGTGCGCGACTCTGCGGAGAAATAACAAATTTGCCTTTTTTGGTCATATCTGCCCAGGTGGACGCGATAGTTTTCAAAGAAATTATTCAAAACTGATTCTGGATACCCGCCGTCAATGGGAATCAATTTTGGCTGATAATTTTCATCGCCATCCTTGTCCAACATGACCAGGATTTTTCCGATCTTTGGAAAGACACAGTATGAGTTTCCTCCGATGAGATGAGGGTTTTGTAAGGCAATATCTGGAGGTAGAAGCGGTTCGGGGATACTGCCGCCATAATCCATGGCATATAAGCTCATGTGACCGCTCAGATTGCTTATAAAATAGATCCGATCATCCACTAATTGGGGTGCAAAGAACGCTCGGGCTGAAAGAAATGACTCGATATTCGCCATAATCCTATCCCTTCCTGTATTTTTATCTTCAGGAGACTATTGTACCTTCAAAAACCAGGGATGACATTATTAGTATCAGTTCTTCCATCGAATATGAGTATAAGCTTAGAGCCTTGACGAAAATATATTTGCCTGATAAACTAAAATTGTTCATGTGGCACGTGTGTTCTTTCTGGATTTCATGAGGAACCGGTCTGAACAGTAAGTGCAGTTCGGACCGGACGTTTTTATTAACCAGCCGAATGATGCCGATAGACACATAGATGTCACGAAACAATCATTAATCAAGTAAGGAGTAGATAAGATGAGTGAGCGGGTGACCGGTACTGTCAAGTGGTTCAATGCAAGCAAGGGTTATGGTTTCATTGAACGCCAAGATGGCCCAGATGTGTTCGTACACTTCTCGGCGATCGAATCGGAGGGTTTTAAAACCCTCAATGAAGGTCAAAAAGTTGAATTCACCATCGAGCAAGGCCCAAAAGGTCTCCAGGCGGCAAACGTTATTAAAATAGTAGAATAAATTTTCCTCATTAAAATTAAATACCCCTCACAGAGGTGAGGGGATTTTTTTTAATCCTAGGCTTTACTTTCAGATCTGACGAGGCTGAGCCAATAACCAAGGGCTAAGAAGATCAAGCTGCCAAGGGTGCTGAACAGCAGGTGTAATTGCCCAAGAGTATCGAAAGAAATATTAAAATAGTTTGCAATCAGCTGACCAAGCCAAAAACCAATCCAGGAAAGAATCAGGTAGAGAAAGAGGCGACCGGCATTACCTCCGCGCCACAAATGAAATAATGCACCATACAGGGTAGACAATATGAGACCGAGAAGTAATGTTGGGAATGACATAGCTGTGCTCGCTCGATATTTAATTAATTTAAGAATTCGTAATTATTCCACCACCGAGGCAGACCTCACCATTATATAACACAGCAGCCTGTCCGGGGGAAATATCACCCGGCGGGTTTTCAAGCCCTATATAAATGGTGTTTCCGTCAATATTTTCCACCAAACAAGGGATATCGCTGGCGCTATAGCGTATTTTCACGTGGGCGGTAAAAGGAGCCTGTGGTGATTCACCGGAAATCCAATTGAAGTCTTTCGCAGTGAGAAGTTTTCTTCCTGAACGTTCACGTGGTCCAACCACAAGGGTGTTTTGCGATATATCCTTATCCCAAACGTATAGTGGGGTTGGTGATGCAATGCGCAAGCCTTTGCGCTGACCAATGGTGAAAAAAGCCAGACCTGGATGTTCACCGAGCAGGTTTCCCTGCTGATCCTTTATTTGCCCAGGGATGATCGCTTGAGGAGCATGGCGGGAAAGAAATAGCCGATAATCTCCATCTGAACCCACAAAACACAAATCCTGGCTGTCGGGGCGTTCTGCAACCGGCAGGCTATACTGTTGCGCCAGCCGGCGAACTTCGGTTTTCCTAAATTCTCCCAGTGGAAATAGGGCATGTTTGAGCTGATTTTGGGTCAGTACATGCAAAACGTAGGATTGGTCCTTGGTGGTGTCCAGCGCACGTAAGAGCTGGAATTTCGAAGCGGGGGTTTGATTGATGCGAGCATAATGCCCGGTGGCGAGATAATCTGCGCCGGAGGCCATAGCATGCTTGAGCAAAAAACCCCACCGGACGAGACGATTACAGCTGAGGCATGGATTAGGGGTCAAACCATGCGTATAGTCATTGATAAAGGGTGTTACGACGGTATCATAGAAATATTGCCTGGCATCCAATACATAAAATGGAATAGATAATTGAGACGCAACCCGTTTTGCCATTGCCATAGAATCAGGCGTACAGCAACGATTGTAGCGCTCGGCATTCGGTTCACTCCACAAGCGGAGCATCATGCCGATGACGGTGTAACCCTGTTCCACCAATAATGCCGCGGCAACAGAGCTATCCACTCCACCGCTCATTGCGACTGCTACCACAGGCTTTGAGTCCATGATTTAACTAACTCGCCCGGCTCAACTGATCGGCCTGGCTGCCGAGCGTAAATTTAAATATAACCCGGGGCAGCACTGAGAGAAACTCTTCGATTTCGGCAGGGGTGGTGTACATCCCTAAGGTGACCCTCAATGATCCGAGCGCCCAATCGCGGGAGAAGCCAAGGCTGGTCAATACATCCGATGGCTCGGGGTTACCCGTTTTACAGGCAGAGCCTGAAGAACAAGCAAATCCTTCCAAATCCAGCATCATCAATAAGGCGTTTCCATCTACACCCTTAAAGAGAAAGCTGGCGTGATTAGGCAGACGTTCAACCGGATGACCAGTCAGCTGGCAATCCGGTATTTCTTCGAGAATTGTACCGAACAGGTGATCGCGCAAGGGCTGGAGAGCAGATATGCGGGCGGCCTTCTCGGTTTGCGCCAGACGGAGGGCTTCAGCCATACCGACGATATAGGGAATGTTCTGCGTGCCAGCCCGCAGGCCGTTTTCCTGACCGCCGCCGGTTTGGGTGGGAAGGATGGGTAATCCTTGACGGACATATAACGCCCCAACACCCTTCGGTCCATAAAACTTATGGGCTCCGATGGAGATCAGGTCGGTGTTCAGTGAATTTACATCCATGGATAAATATCCAGCTGCCTGTACCGCATCGGTATGAAAGATAATCCCCCTCGAGCGACATAGCTGCCCGATCTCTGGGATCGGGTTAAGCGTGCCAATCTCATTATTGGCGTAGATCACTGAGACTATGGCAGTTTCGGGGCGTAAACGACCGGCGACATCTTCTGCAGATGTACGTCCATATCGATCGACAGGTAGATATTCGAGCTCGAAACCATGCAAACTAGCAAGCTGATCAGCTGTGCGGGAGATCGCGTGGTGCTCGACCGGGGTAATCAATATATGATTGGCACCGCGCGCTTTACGAGCGAATAAAGCGGCACCGCGCAGGGCAAGGTTGTCGCTCTCCGTGCCGCAAGACGTGAAAATGACCTCTCCCGGAAGACAGTGCATGATATCGGCGATGGTCTGGCGCGCGTTTTCCAATGCTGCTTCAGCATCCTGACCGAATCGGTGGATTGAGGAGGGATTCCCGAATGACTCGCTGAAATACGGCAGCATCAGCTGCATCACACGTTCATCTACTGGCGTCGTAGCTGAGTAATCGAGATAGATTTGTTTTTGACGAATCATGGCGGTGATTATACCCGTAAATTTCAAATATATTCGCCCACGCAACCGGTCGGACCCTGATACGTATACCTAATAAAATCTGTTGTAATATATATCAACAAAGACTATAATCTTAATCTATTGATCAAAATAATTGTCAGCCAAAGTGGAGGCAAAAAATGAGCGATTTAAAGGATCAAATTTTCCAAAAAGTGACGAGTAGTATGGATATCTTCAAAAAAATAGCCAGCAAAATACCTGGTTTTAAAGGCTACGTAGAAAGGCAGAATCGAAGAGATTCCGATAAGCTCATCCGAGATACGATTTACCGCCGATTCCGCGAGCTTGAAGGCCGGATTTCGGATTTGCAAGTCGAATTTATTAATCAGGGTGAGATCAGCCATACAGACGACCTGGAAAAAGCTGCGCTGCGTTTGCGAACCTTCGCCGACCGCGTGCGAACTGCACCGCGTGGCTATTCCAGCCTGTTCGAAGCTGTGAAAATCAACGAACAGGAACTGGCTAAAATATATGAATATGATGCCTTGTTACTGGACAAAGCTGATGAAATCAATGGCGCAATTGATAATGTCCAGGCATCCGTGGGAACTGATGGTTTACCAGCTGCTATCCGCAATCTTCAATCCTTGTCCAAAGAATGCATTAAAGCTTACGATCGACGGCAAGAAGTGTTGGTTGCTCAGTAACTCATTCATAAACTGATATTATTCTGATAGGAGATAAGACAATGGCTAGAATTTTTGATGTAATCGAATACCCGAATGAGATGCGGGATGAAATTGTTCATCGCTTCCCCGAAAGTGGTCCGGGTGATTTCAGGGTCGGCAGCCAGGTGATCGTCCGAGAATCTCAAGAAGCCGTCTTTTTCAGAGATGGCAATGCGCTGGACACGTTCGGTCCGGGGCGGCATACGATCGCAACGATGAATATCCCGCTTTTGATCGAAAAAATCGGGCCTGCGCTCTTCAATACCGCCACACCGTTCCCAGCAGAAGTGTATTTCGTCTCGATGCGTGAATTTGCAGATCAGAAATGGGGCACCCCCCAACCGATCATCGTACGCAACCCCGGGATGGGGTTAGGCGTTGCACTGCTGCAAGGATTCGGCAACTATAGCTTCCAGGTGAAGGATGCCCAGCAATTTGTGACCCAAATCGTGGGTGCCCAGGGAGCTTATCGGACAGAAGATATCGAATCACGGTTACGCTCCATGCTGCTCTCCAAACTACAAGATTTGTTGGGTGAGACAGCCGCGAAAAATGACATCCCGCAGATGATTTCTTTGACCGAAGAGTTAGGAGCAGGCGTACGAGCCAAAGCCCTCGAGGATTTTGAGGCGATTGGCTTAACCTTGAAAACCTTCTATATTGAAAACCTGAAACCTTCCAGTAAGTCAGCCGAAGAGCTACGTGCCATGGGTATGCTGGATATGGCGACCTATACCCAACTGCAAGCGGCGGATGCATTAAGAGATGCAGCTCAGAACCCAAGCGGTGGTGCCGGATTGACTGCCGGGATTGGCGCAGGCGTAGGGATTGGACAGGTAATGGGTTCTGCCCTACAAGGAATGACCGGTGCTGGTGCCATGACACCGGCCGGCGGGCAGCCTTCAGGTGGAGCACCCAGCGGCGGTGCAATACCAGCGGTGATGACCCCTGGAGAAGCAGCCAGCTTGCTGAAAGTATCTGAGGAAGATGTGGTTGCAGCCATCACTTCTGGCGACCTGAAAGCCAAGAAAATCGGCAACTCATTCAGAATCAGCAAGGAATCGCTTGAGGATTTCCTCAAAAGCTAACTAAATAAGGTAACAAAACCGGTGCTCGATTCAAAGCACCGGTTTTTATTTTAAGCAAAGAGGCCGTTTATTTGTTTGATATGCTCAGGAGATAATGGTTTTTCTTTAGCCATTTTCCGGATGGTATTTTTAAGTTCTTTTAAGGGCAAGGTCAGGATGTGAGGGTTCTCAACCTCCAATTCAACTTTTTCGTCAGTAAACACCAGGGCCAGGTTAGGCTCGGGAATTTCATCCTCAGGAAGATGTTTTTTGATGAAACGGGTAAGGGTCGAGACTTCAGCTGGACCTTCTAAATCGGGTCTTCCAATACTTTCCTGACCGAATAGTCGCATATAACGCTGCAGAATTCCGCCGCCTTTTTGTTTCCAGCGCTTTTTCTCATACACAATTTTCCCTGCCTGGACATATGGCAAAATGACCCAGATACCAGATGGTCCAACCAGTAAATGTGCGACAGGGGTCATATAGTGATAGATCGAATACTGATCGTTTAAACCTTTCAGACCCTTATCAAGGAGCTCATCGGGACGGGGATGTCGTCCCCAACGGTTACCAAAATAAATCCCGATTTGGGTCAGCAAAAAACCGACCAACAAAGCAATGAAGGCGAGATTCACGTATATTTGATTGAACAGAGTCACGATAAATGATCCGATCAGGATCAAAAAACCCGCTGTCCTGGCAATCCGACCAATGCGGCCATTTCTTTTGATCATTTTTTCATCAAGAATTACTTTCATTAATCAATTCCTTACGAGTAGAGGATGTGTCGGTTATTGCTCATACTTCTTCAGGATCAGGCAGGCATTCTGACCACCCAACCCAAATGAATTTGATAGTGTATAGCGAACGACCTGTTTGCGTGCCTGGTTGGGGACATAATCCAGATCGCATTCAGGATCAGGCTTGGAATAGTTAATCGTGGGGTGGATCACGCTATGGACGATGGTCAAAACACAGGCGATTGCTTCCAATGTGCCGGAAGCGCCCATGGCATGGCCGATCATCGACTTGGTGGAACTGATCGCAAGCTTATAGGCGTGTTCACCGAAGACAGCCTTGATCGCCTTTGTTTCGGTTGAATCGTTCAATGGTGTGGACGTCCCATGTGCATTAATATAATCGATCTCAGACGGGGTGATACCGGCATCATCCAAAGCCCAGCGCATGGTACGAATGGCGCCTTCTGCGTCTGGGTCAGGTTGAGCAATGTGGAATGCATCTGAGGTGGAAGAATGGCCAATGATCTCCGCATAGATTCTTGCATTGCGGTTCAAGGCATGCTCGAGATTCTCCACCACTAATGCACCCGCGCCTTCTGAAAGAATGAAGCCTTCACGGTCAGCATCAAAAGGTCGGCTGGCAGCAGTCGGATTGTCATTGTAATTGAGGGGAAGTGCTCGCATGGCACAAAAACCTGCGATAGAGTAGTCTTTAATCAGTGATTCAGTACCGCCGGAAATCACCACATCCACTTTTCCGCGGCGGATCAGCTCAGCTGCTTCACCGATCGTCTGCGTACCGGTTGCGCAGGCAGTGACGATGGTGCTATTCGGTCCGAGACATTGAAACTGGCGGGCGATTAGAAATGAGGAGAGGTTAGGGATGCCAAACGGGATTGTGAATGGATTGACCCTGCTGATTCCTTGCGTGCGCAGGGTGATAATACCCTCGTCAATCTGATCGATCCCACCGAGAGCGGTACCATACACAACCGCTGAGCGTTCCTTGTCTGCCATCGTGGCGGGCAAGCCAGCATCATTGACAGCCTGAATGGCTGAGGCAAGGGAAATCTGAGCTGAACGAGGTAGACGACGGGCTTCTTTCCGATCCAGATACAGCTCAGGATTGAAATCTGGAATTTCACCGGCAATTTGGCATGGAAAACCAGTGGTGTCGAATTGGGTGATCTTGCGAACTCCCGAAACGCCACTGACCAAACCGTTCCAGTATGTCTCGATGGAAGAGCCGAGTGGAGTAATGGCTCCCATCCCGGTTATGACTGCGCGCGGATGTTTCATGCAACTTCCTTGATGGATGAGTTATGTATACTTTCCTGGATTGCGGTACGAATAGAGCCCAGCAGGTTTGCTTCCACCGACGTCCGGGCAGCCTTTATAGCACTTACCAGTGCATGGGCATTGGAGCGTCCATGCCCAATGAATACCAGGCCATTCACCCCCAGCAAAGGGGCTGCGCCATATTCATCGGGATTAAGCATGGCTTTGATTTTGGTAAGCGAGGGCTTCGCCAGTGCTCCGCCAATCATCGAGATTGGATTGGACTTTAATTGTTCACGCATGATATCCATGATCAATTTGGCGACTGCTTCCGTGGATTTGAGCAGGATGTTACCTGTAAAGCCATCGGTGACCACCACGTCTGCTTCACCTGCAAAGAGCTCCTTCCCTTCAACGTTTCCGATAAAGTTCAAGCCGCTTTCAGCCAGCAATGGGAATGTATTCCTGACCAGCTCGTTGCCTTTGCCAGCTTCCTCTCCATTGGAAAGGATGGCAACGCGGGGGTTTTCTATTCCACGGGTTTTATGGGCAAAAATCGATCCCATGATGGCAAATTGGAGCAGATGCTCAGGTTTGCAATCTGGGTTTGCACCGATGTCCAGCACGATACAAACACCATTTTTCACAGGAAAGGTTGGAGCCAGCGCTGGTCGTTCAACACCGGGGATGGTTTCTAAACGGAAGTATGCGGTCGTCATTGCGCCACCAGTATTACCGGCGGTGACGAATGCATCTGCTTCACCAGATTTCACCAGGTCGATCCCAACTGCCATGGAGGTTTTGGAGTTGCGGCGTTTGGCTTTGAGAGCTAGAGCCATGCCCTTATCAGACATGGAAATTGTCTCCGAGGCATCGACCAGGCGGATCAATTTATCGGAGGCACCGATTTTGTTGAGGCGAGTTTTTAAGTCATCGATTGGCCCGACTAAAATGATCTCTTCACCAAAGAGGCGTGTTGATTCCACCGCGGCCATTACTTCTGGCTCAGGGCAGGTATCACTCCCCATTGCATCCAGTACGATACGCATGCTTGGCTCCTTGGTTTATGCTTGCTTGACATTCACAATTAGCCGATTATAATACCAATACCTTTTGCGCTGGTGCTGGAATTGGCAGACAGGCATGGTTGAGGGCCATGTGCCGCAAGGCGTGGGGGTTCAAGTCCCCCCCAGCGCACACCCTGAAATACCTCAAGGAGGGCAATTGAATATGGCTGAGTTTCCTTCCGCTGAATGGATGCGGGCAATCAAAGATAAACTTAACACCGACGAACAATATGCCCGGATCGCACAAAAGTGGGAAGGGGATATGCGGATAGTCATCGAGCCTGACGGATCATTTACTGAAACGATGTGGCTTTATTTTGATCTATGGCATGGAAAATGTCGGGAAGCTTGTATCGAGGATCAATCCTCAGCCATCAATCCAGCATTTATATTAAAAACATCCTACGGAAATATTCAAAAACTCTTATCCGGTGAAGTTGGTGTCATGCAAGCCTTGATGACGCGCATGATTGGGCTGCGAGGTAACATGGCAGTCATGATGCGCAATGTGCCCACCGTGTTGGATTTCGTGCGCTGCTGTCAGGAAGTCACCCAGGGTAAAAATTAACCAGTCCTGTTCAGGAATTGTTCGTGCAATCACAATACATGCACGAACCTTTTTATTTAATCGCCGCTTCGATGATTTTTTGGATGCGTTCGATCATCCCCGCAGGATCAGGATGCAACCCTTCGATCAATAATGCATTTTCATATATCTGGTCGATGATCATATGACCCAAATCAGCCTCGTCGGGGAGTGCGTTTAGCTGCACCAGGATCGGATGCTGCGGGTTTAATTCAAGCACCTTTTTGGGAGTTTGAAAATCTTCCTTCAGCATTCGATACACCCTCTGCATTTCCTGATTGGGTACACCCTCAGGGTCGACTAGCCGGGCAGGCGAATCAGAGAGACGATCGGTCATACGGACATCATTTACTTTATCGCCTAATTGAGATTTAAAGCGCTGGATGAGTGAGATCCATTCGTTTGGATCCAGGGTGGGTTTTTCCTCTGCCTCAGCCTCCTTCTCCAGGGCAGGTAACTTTATGTCAGGAGAGGAAACGTTTGCCAGGGTATGATCCTTGTACTTTGACAGGCGAACGACCATGAACGGGTCGATGGGCTCGGTCAGCAGCAAGACCTCAAGCCCATGCTTTTTGATAATGTCAAGGTGCGGGCTGTATATCACCGAATGTTCATCATCCCCCAGGATGTAGTAAATATCCTTCTGCTCGGGTTTCATGCGACCAATATAATCATCCAGGGATGACCATTGATCATTCACAGTGGTGGTATGAAAACGAAGCAAGGGATATAACGATTCAGGTTCTGACTGCTCAATAGCCACACCTTCTTTGATATAACGCCCAAACTCAGCCCAAAACTTGGAATATTTCTCCGGCTCATCCCTGGAGAATTTCTCGAGAGAGCCGGTGATTTTCGAGGTGATCAGCTGCTTGAGAGTAAGCATGACCCGGTTCGATTGGATGGTTTCGCGGGACACATTCAACGGCAGATCTTCTGTATCCACTACACCCTGAATGAAGCGGTAATATTCCGGCAAGACATCTTTGCAGTATTCCTGGATCAAAACATTGCAGGAATACAGCTTCAAGCCGTCCTCTTTGCGAATGGAAAACAGATTTCGCTCTGACTGGGAAGGCACATACAGGATCGCGTACAGCTGCACGGGGGCATCCACCGATAAATGGATGTGTGTGATCGGGGGAGTAAAATCCAAGGTCAATTGGTGGTAGAAATCCTCATAATCTTTTTTCTCAACTTTGCGGGGAGCCTGGCGCCAAAGTGCAGTTTGCTTGTTGACCTGCTCTTTTTTCTCACCGAGGTAGATTGGAAACGAAATGAAGTCGGAATGTTTTTTGATTACATCACGTAAGCGATTTTCCTGGGCGAATTCCTTTGCCTCTTCTTTGAGTTTGATCTCAATCATCGTGCCGCGCTCTATCTTTTGAGCAGGTTCGACCGTAAAAGTGTCATTCCCGGTACAATACCAGGATGCGGCTCCCGTATCAGGCAAGTAGGAACGCGAGGTCACCCGGATCCATTCCGCAACCATGAAAGCAGAATAAAAGCCGACACCGAACTGTCCAATGATCTCGGATACATTCTTCGCTCCCTCTTTGGCGGCGGTCATGAATGCCCTGGCACCCGAATGAGCAATCGTGCCCAGATTCTCAGCCAGCTCATCGGCAGACATTCCAACACCTGCGTCGCTGATGGTCAACATATCCTTATCTGGGTCAGCGATGATCTTTATGGCAAGCTCAGCATCTGGGTCGAGCACATCCCGATTGGTTAACATCTCGAAGCTCATCCGGGTGAGGGCGTCAGATGCATTAGAGATCAGCTCGCGCAGGAATATCTCACGTTCCGTGTATAGAGGAGTGGATCAGAATATCCAAAAGCTGCCGTGTTTCTGCTTTGAATGGAATGGGTGCTGGGGGTTCGGAAGAAGGGAGTTGTGTTGTATCATCCATGATCAATTTCCTCTATCAATTATCGGCTTAGTTTCCTGTATTGTATCCTGTGGGGGATATCCGCTGTGATTCCCAGGCGCCTTTTTCGGTCAGCTTCATAATCGGTGAAATTGCCGTCAAACCAGTAGATCTGGCTATCGCCTTCAAAAGCCAGGATGTGAGTGGCAACTCGATCGAGGAACCAGCGATCGTGGCTGACAATGACCGCACATCCGGCGAAATTATCGATCGCTTCTTCGAGGGCACGCAAGGTATTCACATCCAGGTCGTTGGTGGGCTCATCGAGTAGGATCACATTCGCACCCTGGGTGAGCATTTTTGCCAGGTGGACCCGATTCCGCTCACCCCCTGAAAGCACTCCAACTTTCTTCTGCTGGTCTGTCCCATGGAAGTTAAAGCTGGCTACATAAGCGCGCGAATTCATCCTTCGGTTCCCCAGCAGGAGGTTTTCCTCCCCTGCGGATATTTCCTCCCAGACGGATTTATCATCGTCCAATGAGTCGCGCGCCTGGTCTACATAGGCCAGCTGAACGGTCTCACCAATCGATATCTCACCCCGATCGGGTTGCTCCTGGCTGGTAATCAACCTCAACAAGGTCGTTTTTCCCGCCCCGTTTGGACCGATAATCCCGACGATGCTGCCAGGCGGAACGCTCATATTCAGATTATCGAGTAAGAGATTCTCTCCATACCCTTTTGTCACACCGCTGAGCTCGATAACCCGTTTGCCTAATCTTGGTCCAGAAGGAATATAGATTTCAAGCTTTTCACGGCGCTGCTCGAATTCCTGGCTGAACAGCTTTTCGTACGCCGTAATCCTGGCTTTTCCTTTTGCCTGGCGGGCTTTGGGTGACATGTGAATCCATTCCAGCTCGCGTTCCAGAGTTTTCTGACGCCTGGTCTCGCTTTTTTCTTCATGCTCCAGGCGATCCTTTTTCTGTTCAAGCCAGGAGGAATAATTTCCACGCCATGGAATACCATACCCTCGGTCGAGCTCGAGGATCCATTCAGCCACATTGTCGAGGAAATAACGATCGTGGGTCACCGCGATGACCGTGCCCTTGTACTGCTTAAGGTGCAGCTCCAACCAGGCAACTGATTCGGCATCCAGGTGATTGGTGGGCTCGTCCAGCAATAGGATGTCGGGCTCGGTGAGCAGCAAGCGGCATAAAGCCACACGCCGGCGCTCTCCACCGGAGATGATCCCCACCGGCATATCCTCTGGGGGGCAACGCAAGGCGTCCATGGCAACTTCCAGGCGGTTATCCAGCGTCCAGGCGTCCAATTTATCCAATTTTTCCTGGACGATCGTTTGTTGGCGGATCAAGGCATCGTAATCCACATCGGGGTCGCTAAATTTATTGTTGATCTGCTCATATTCGTGCAGAAGAGATATGATCGGCTGAACCGCTTCTTCCACTACCTGTTTGACTGTCTTTTTTGGATCGAGCTTGGGTTCCTGTTCCAGCATACCTACGGAGTATCCCTTGGCAAAGGCCAGCTCGCCGATGAATTCCTTATCTTCCCCGGCGATGATTTTCAATAAGGTGCTCTTCCCGGCGCCATTCAAACCCAGTACCCCGATTTTCGCCCCATAGTAGAAACCCAGAGAGATATCCCGCAGCACAAGCTTGTTGGGAGGGTACAACCTGCCAACCTTACTCATCGAAAAGATCACTTGTTGATCGCCCATCGGATTGATTAATCCTTATAGAATTGGGAAGACTGCCAGGAGCAGCCAGGAGGTGAACAAGGCACCCGAGAGAGCAAATGCCCAGCTGCCATGCTTTGAAGAGATAGCCAGCATGTGTAACCCGAGCATCACTGGAACGAGCGGAAGGATGATAAAGATGAAACCGAGCTCTGGATTCACACGTATTGCCAGGTAAAAACCAGCAATCACGACGATGACATGAAATAACCACCAGCCTATTTGGCCGATTTTATTGGCTTGTTTGATTACTTCTCCGACCGCAAAAAACCAGGGAAGAAGCAAGATTGAGCCGGGCACCCACAGCCATAATCGGTGTGGAATTAGCAGCCAGGGCAGCCAGACAAAATTCCCCAGCAAGCCGACCCCCAACCACAGGGCAGCGAACGCAATCAACCCTTTTACTATCTCGATTACTTTCGGTAAGTACATACGAAGTCTTAGAATTAGCAGGATGGTCGATCCTGCCAATGCAAACCAAATGAGCAGGTAGCCTCCCACCAGCACCCCCAACAGCTGGCTTAACTTAACCCCGCTCAGGCTCACAAAGTATAGGACGCTGGTAGCTCCAAGGCATCCAATTACTAATGCTATCACCTTGACCCATCAAACAGAGAAGGTGCTCTTTACCGATTTCGTGGTGGGCAGCCAATTAAGCACTGCATTCGATAGACAAATAAATCCCAAGATACCCAATCCGAACCAGAGAATGCGATGGTCGGTAAAACTCTTTGCCCCTGGTTGCGGTCCAAAAGTTTCATCCAGCCACGTACGGGCATTTGATTGAGCTACTGGCGAGAAGAGGATGGAAATATGTTCAACGTTGCGTACGATTAATAGTTTCCGCGCAGATCCTGAAGAAAAATCATCACTCTGCCCACCTGCAGCGGTTAATAGCTGTTCAGCACTGGAGGCGAATTGCGGCTCCAGGCTGCCCGCCATCAGCAGCAAATTGTGGGGTAGGGAGGGGGTGACCGATTGGCTGACCGGAGAGATGGCAATCGTGGCATTCGTATCCGAATGCAGGGTGGCATAGGATAATGCTACACCGCTACCCATCGAATGACCCAGGATAGCTACTCGTTGTGGATCGATCTGACCAGTCGATTCAGCTACAGCCAATGTAGACTCGACATCTTTTATCAGGTCGGTTGATTCTGACGATAATGCAAATGGATTTGTATTTGCCCCATGCCCTTCAAAATCCCAGGAGACAGTAGTATATCCGGCATGGGCGAGGGTGAGGGCGAAGCCTCGCATGAGCACCGCTGAACCGGCAAAACCGTGGGCGATGAGAACCGTGGGTCTTGAGCCGGGGGCAGCGTCTGCAGGAGTGATGATGGTAACAGGTGGATTGCTGGTATGCAAATTAATTACATCGAGGCCAGCCTGAGCCATGTAGATTTGCCAAACCGATATTCCCACCAGGATCGATCCAATGACGAAAATAATACCCTTTTTTCTATTCATTTCTTTTCCGCTTTATAGCCCTGAACAAACCGGTGGATTTTTGGATTCAGATGTCTGGCATCCTTGTATCGAACTTTTTCAAGGCAGCTCGGTTCGCAAATATCAAGCATAGAATGCTCAGGTAATTGTGACCCTAGTACCAAACCCCCTCTGTTCCCAACTGGAATGATTCTGGATAGGGGTTTTAAACACTGGCGTGGTCCAACGGAAAAGCCACTTGGCTTCCTCGGTAAGCATATTAACGCAACCATGGCTCATCTGCAGTCCAAAATTATCATGCCAATACGTACCGTGAAATGCATTTCCTGGTGGTGACAGGAAGAATTGAGTCCATGGGACACCCGGAAGATCGCTGCCGTCACTGGCGAGATCGCCATCTCCCATATGCTTGGAGGGCATCTTCGATTGGATATTAAACTCCCCGCGCGGAGTATCCCAGGGTATTCCATTTGGATCAGGCTGTTTGTTTATTCCAGATGAGATACGTGTGGAGAAAACCACCTTATCCCCTTCATAAGCGATCAAGGTTTGATCCTGGATCGAGACTTCAATCCGTTTTTTATATGGAGATACTTCCGGAGAGATCGGGCTAAGCTCTTCATCAGGGATCAGACGCATGTGGCTGGCTGGAACGTGATATTGATCCTCCCGCAGCTCGTCGTACAAGCGGTACCAGGGAGTACCATCAGGACCTTCATCAACTCCCACACCCCAATGGGTGGATAAATAATACAACCGGCTCCGGGGTTGCCAGCTGCCGTTATCACCGCGTTGAAATATCTGGGTGAATGGCACTGTGACTTCACATAATTGCCCATGTTCGGGTAAGGAAGTGACGGGGCTGTTATATCTATACTTCACTTTTTGGACGTAAGCACTGTGGATATACCCCTCCCATATGCGGTACCAGACGGGGTTATAAGGTGGTCCATCTTCAGGTTTTAATGAGTAATACAGGTTCTTCAGCGTATCTCGGCGCAGATATCCAACCGTCTCACCCTGCGGCCAGGTGGGCAGCTTAAACACACTGACTGTATCCTTGGTGATACGTCCAATTGTGCCGTCCGGGTAGAATGAATCATCAGGAGATTGAGGAAATGGATTGGCAGCCAGTGTGGATAATGCCAATGCACCCAGCTTGAGGAAATTCTTACGCGAGATAGGTTTCACAATACCCTGATTTTAATGAACCAACACGAAGTAGGCAAGGTTGAACATATTAAGATCCATTCACTATCTTTAGTCACGGCTGCCCTCAGAGATTACCAGACGTTCTTTATTCGCAGACAGGTAGTAGCGCCTGAAGGCTGCACTTTCAGCCAACATGGAATTTAGCTGGGAGGAGATAGATACCACATTTTCGCTTTTCTTCCTCGATCCGGCTTCAATTCGAGCTCCATCGTCTTTGATCGATATCAAGTGGATGTACCCGTATGCGTCCAACCATTCCAGACCGCTTTTTACGATTGAGAGTGTTTGAGCAGTGGCGACCGCTAATGAATTAAGACTTACCACAGCTTGTGCGATTTTTATCTGGTATTTGACTAGTCCGGCAAGGTACTTAAGGAACTCTCCCGAGTTATCCATACCCGGATGGTTGCCGAATAAATAGACCTTGGATGGCATTACTCGCTCCAGCACGGCGCGAATTTCATTCGGACCAGGTGGGATCGTCCAGATAGCCAGCGTGTCGGCAGAATAGAGGGAGAAACGATCCAGGCAGGTGATTTTATTTTTAGCATCAGCTTCCCCCCATACGATGAGCTGTTCTTGTGCTTGCAGCTGATCCAACCGGGCTACAGGATCGGGTTCCTGCCGCAGGTCCAGGACTTCAATCGACCGTTTTTTTGCGATCAATTGAATTGATTCCACTTTCAGCCAGGCGATAATCGATCCACTCGATTTGAACATCACGCTGACCGCGATATGTGCTGGCGCGGACTGAGTAGGCGAGATCAAATTTTGCTTCAGGTAATGAATAACCTGCTCCTTGCCACCAGATGGAGCGCTGCAAATGTCCCAGCTCATCTTCGGTAGTCAGCTGTAGATGATCGGCTGTACGGCCAACCGCGGCATAACCAGTTAGCTTGAGGTTGCGGGTGGCAAATACCAATGGGGGATTTCCGGCGCCGAAGGGTGCCAGCCGCTCCAGGTCTTCAACCAGCTCGATCGTCAATTCGGGCAATGGCAGGTAGCTGTCTATTTGAAGATCCTTTTCAAGCTGGATGCTGATGCCCATCTTCTCAACACTGCGTGAAATTGCCTGATGAAAAGCAGGAATTCGTTCGGGATCGAGTGCCAGACCAGCTGCCATGGGATGCCCACCGAAGCCTTTGAGCATATGATGATTGGCAGCGATGGCTTCAGTGATGTTTATCCCTTCAATCGAACGAGCAGAGCCGCGCGCAATCTGACCAGGAGGAGTGGATAGCAGTATCACCGGTCGGTGATATAGTTCTACCAGGCGAGAAGCCACGATTCCAACCACGCCCGCTGGCCAACTTGGGTGGGAGAGGAGCAGAAGCGGGTCATCCAGCAAGTGTGGATCCTTGTTCAGCTGAGCCTGGGCGGCTTGATAAACCTGATCACTTAGCATCTTCCGCTGGGCATTCATGCCCTCAAGCTGGACGGCAAGCGTGCGTGCCAGACCCATATCGGTAGTCGAAAGCAGCTCCACAATACTGTTGGCATCATCCAACCTGCCCAGGGCGTTCATGCGCGGAGCAAGGACGAAACCAATATGCTCCTCCGACAGATTGGATTGGTGTAACTCGGTTAATTCCAACATGGCCAACAAGCCTGCCCGCTGCGTGTGACGTAAAGCCTCCAACCCACACTGGAGCAGGAAACGGGTATCACCTTTGAGCAAGGCAATATCGGCCACAATTCCCAAGGCCACAAGATCCAGAAATTGGTGCTGGAGATCATCGCTAAATAATGCCTCGACTGTTTTATATGCCACTCCGACACCTGGCAGGGAGCTCAAAGGATGCCCTGCAGGCAGCATTTTTGGGTTGACAATTGCCTCAGCTTCCGGCAGGATCTCAGGAAGGTCATGATGATCGGTAATGATCACCGGGACACCCATACTTTTGGCGTAATCAATAGCATCAGAAGAAGAGATACCGGTGTCACAGGTCAGGATCAGCTGCGCCCCGCGTTCCAGGAATTTTTTCAAAGCAGGCAAGCTGATGCCATGCGATTCTTCCGCCCGTACCGGGATATGGTAGATCACGTCGCCCCCCAGCTGGCGTAATGCGGAGACAAGCAGGGTGGTGGAGGTCTGTCCGTCCACGTCAAAATCACCCCATATACCAATGGTCTTTTTCCCCTCGAGCGCATTCCGTAAGATGTATACTGCTTTCTCTAAGTTGGGCAGTTCAGACGGGGGAGACGGGTGATAATATTCAGGTGTGAGGAATCCCCTGGCAGTATCCAAGTCTTGCAGGCCGCGGGAGAATAAAACCTGGCTGACCATGGGATTTCCACCAATCGCGCGGGTGAACTGCTCAGGAACATTGATCTTATGCGGCTCTAGCCAGGTTCGGAGCATATTGGTTAAAACTCAATTTCACCGATCTGATCAAAGTCAAGACTTACTTCATCGGCTGACTCTGCCTCACCCCAGGCTTCCAGATGCTGCAAATCTCCAGGTTTTACTCCCCGGTTGCATAAAGAACGATAGGTACAGTACAGGCAACGTTTCACATCCGGGGTGAGCGGGAAAATCGGGTCCGATTTTCGATGAATGGAAGTGATCAGTTCTCCCAAATATCTGACATCTGCGGAATAACTGGACTTATTGTAAGGAAAACGCTCTGGCTGTTCCGGCTGATTGGAAAACCAATAGATCATCTCGATCTGCCCTGGATCAGGCTGGCTGCCTCCTAAAAGTGCAGCAGCAGCTCCGATAAGCACGTATGGGTATACATGGGTTTGCAGGCGGTCTGCCAGCCAGCGATGCTTGGGATGATTCTGGGATGTCTTCCAATCGAGGATGATTAATTTACCGTCGGGTTGGATCAATAACAGGTCGTATTTGGCGATCAGGCGAAATTCAGCCACGGGTACCGATAAAGTGATTTCCTCAAATCGCTGTATGCCCTGTTCATTTAGAAACCCCAATATCCCGGAGTGTATCGAGTGCAGGTAGTTATCCCACCACAATTGCATGACCTCATCACCGCGTATGGAGGCTGAGATTTGTGTTTCGGGTACTCCGATGAGGTGCTGGTGGATAATTCTGTGGAACTTCGCTCCCTGGTCCATCCGGCGCTCATTTTCAAGGTATGGTTCGGCTTCCACAGCTGGCCAGGCCTGGTGCAGGATGTGGCGTAATTGAAACCTGCGTTGGCAATCCACATAGTCCTGCAGGTTGCTTTGGCTGAAGAGAAATCCCTCAGGCAGTGTCATGCTGTTGTTCTCCTTGCTTCTCAACGTAGGAATATAGTTCAAGAAGCGGCACGGCTGGAAATGATTCTCCCCGCCGACCGTTATTCCAGGTGAGGACCAGCTCTTTTTTCGCCCGGGTGATGCCTACATATAATAGACGCAGCCGTTCACGGGCATAATCCATGCGTGCCTCGATGGTCGCTGCGCCTTCCTGATACCAGTGATATTCGTCTGTGAAAATCAATGTTTTCAGCTGTGCCAGCGCTTCGGCTTCGATATTCAAGAAATCCCGGATGAACCACTTTTCAGATATATATGGATCTCCTTGTATACCAGATGGAAAATCATAATTATTGACCGACATGAGGTATACCCGGTCCCACTCCAATCCTTTGGCTTTATGCATGGTGGAGATGATGACCTTGCCTCTATATTTTTCAGGTTCAAAACCTGAATCACTGTCACTGAACCCGAGGAAACGGCGCTCATTTTTAGCAATGATCACCAATTCATCCGATAGCTGGATCAGCCGCCAGTCGGGGTGTGCATCCTGGGCTCTCCCTAATAATACCGCCAGCTTGTGGGCAACCGCCAGCTCGCCCGGGTCGGTCAACAAGTCTTGAGCGAGGGTGAGCACAATCTGATCGATGGGTAACACCACCGAGCCTTGCCAGCGCCTGACAATCTCTCGAAAAAGGCTGAGCTGCTGATGGGTGTCTGGTGAACGGATTGCGATGCCAGAATCTTCAAGCCAATCCTTATCCTTGACCGGCCACAGGTAATCCTCCACATGTTGGATTTTATGCAGCAGCTCGGCAATTTTGTCCACCTGGGCTTGTTCGACTTCATTATCGCGGCTGTCACGTTTCCACACTCTATAAACCATGGCCAGCTTGCTGGATGACCCTGGGTCTGCCAGGTAGCGCAAGATATGCCCCAGGCTGCCGGCCGAGAAGCGGGTGGAGCTCGAGCTGCGTAATAGATCATCATGATATGGAATGCTTCGCTTGCGCAGCTCATCTACCAGGTCAAAAGCACGTACATTACGAGGTGTTAGCACGGCTACGGTCGAATCAGGGTGATCTGGCAGCCAGCTCGCGAGGCTTTCTGCTACAGCCTGTATTTCACCTGCAGGAGTGAGCTTTTGATTGGAAATGAAAATGTACGTCAGCTCATCGGGCGGGTTGGGTTGGGGATCATCCGATGGAGTGGGCTCGATGGGTGGAGAGGATTGGAGCGCATTGCGAACAGCCTCATTCGGATGGGCATGATTGGTCCAATCGACCAGATAATTAGCCAGCTTGATTAACCCGGGTGTTGATCGGCCGGAATTGGGCAGCTCTTTCTGAACTACCCCAGGTTGCTTTAGGAAATTACGCAGATAAGACGGGTTGGCGGTGGTAAAAGTCTCGTAAATCGCCTGGTTCGGATCACCAACGCGTACCCAATTGCCATTCTCACCGGTTAACAGGTTGAGGATTTGTTCTTGAAGCAAGCTGCTGTCTTGAGCTTCGTCTTCCAAGATGAATGGCCACCTGTGACGCAATCGCTCCAGTAAAGCCGGGTCCCATTCCAACGCATCCAAGGCCAGGCGGATGAGGTCATCGAAATCCACTGCCCCGCGATAGGTGAGTGCATTCTGGTAGTTTTCATACATCTCCAGCCCCATCTCTGCCAATGGCAGGGGGATCGGCAGCTGTTTGACCCGTTCCTTGAGCTGCTCGGGGGTGATCCGATGATCCTTGGCGAAACGGATGTAACTGAGGGCGACATCCTTTACTAATTCGGGCAGCTTATCTCTTTTCGCCCAATTCCGTTTATCGTCGTCCAGGTGGGGATCGAGAAAACCATCAAGCTCACCGGGATGACTGGATAACCAGGCCTGGGCTACCCCATCGCGGATGGAATCAGCCTCCCGCTCATCGATGATTTGAAAATTCGTATCCAGCCGTAACAGCTCGGGTCGCTCCCTGACAATATCATGCGCCAATCCGTGCAAGGTGCGCACCCGATAGCCGATATTGGGGATCAATCCTCTGGCCTCAATAAAGGAGCTGATGCGATTATAAAAATTATCCACCGCAGAGTTGATCAGCGTGACGATCAGGATCTCCTGATCATCCTGGAGAATGCCGCGTTTTAATAAATCTGCCGCCAGGAAGGATAACGTCCAGGTTTTGCCACTGCCTGGCACTGCGGAAATCCCCATTCTCCCGTGGGAATAGCGGAGGATTTGCTGTTGTTTGGGGCGGAGTTTGAACATTGGCAATGCCTGCTCAGTCGGTAGCCAAGGATTGTAATATGCGATGGAATGCCTGCAGGAGCGGCCCACGCTGTTCATACCCCTGCTCGTTATATTCACTCAAGCCTAAATAAATTTTCCTGCGGCAGCGGTTCAATAACCCAAAGACCAGTGAATAAAGAACCTGTTCACCTGTTTCCACTTCTTCTGTATCCGTCCATTTTTTGTCGGATAACCAATTTCGGCTGAGCACGTATGGTTGAGTTAGAGGCTGGTACAGACGTTCCGACCAGCTCAGGTTACCAACATCCAGCCAGAACTGGACATCCACAGGATAATTGCTGATTAAAAATGTGTAGGCAGGGGCAATAAAAACCGCATCCTCATCTTGCGCCTGCCAGCGCGGGATATACTGGGCAGCAATCACACCGTCACGCACCATTTCGATATATTCTTTTCCGATATCCACACCAGCTTCGGAGAGATCATCGCCGACCACCCGGCGGAATTTCCGGATTGAATCCACCAGATTGGCAGTCACCTGTCCCTTATCGAAGCTGAAATGAAAGCCATACCCGGGTTGCGAAAGCACTTCACCAAAAAGCCGGCTGATGAAATAATCCAGCTCGGTTGAACCCGATTGGTGGTAATCCTCCAGCCACAAGCGCAGGTGATCGTATCGTTCACCCAATAAATATGAGATGCGTTCCTGAGCAGGTGAGATGATCTGGTCGAATGGTGTGAGGCTGGGGAGGCCATCCTTTACCCGATACACGATATCCGCCAGGATTTTCGAGCGGATCAGGTCCAGGCCATCAATTGCCTGCATCAGGCTTTGGGCGACGTCGAATTTAGTCGGCACACTCCCCCAATCGAGGTGGGCAATCGCAGCCAGGGTAAGCAAACAAAAAGTTGCTGGTTCCTCGCGCAGGCTGCGCGATGGGCGATTCGTTCTTACGGGGATATGCTTGTTTTCCAGGCGATTAACAATGGAAAAGCGTAATGAATCAGACAGGAAGGGTGCCAAAACGACGATATCTCTGGGTGAGACACCTCCATCATTAATCAACTGCTCGATATTACTGGCAACCCAATCCAACATCTGAGGGTAATAGGTATGGGTTTCGTGCGTCAGAGCAGGACGGGGATCGACCGCTGGGATGGGGGAGGGGTTCCGCAGGAGTGCGCTTTTCAAGTACGCCGCCAGGGATTGGATTTCAGGGGATGTGACATGGGATTTGTCGAACATATATGCATGCGTGCAAAACTTTGCGAGCTGTTGCGCGCTGATTGGGTCCGCGCCCAAAAAACGCCGGTAACCAGCCTGGTGATCATAAATCACCAGGCATGATTCAACGCGTGGTAACCACTCAACCAATAAATCGTGGGTGATGGGAACATCCTCTTCTATATTATCGACGATCAAATGCCGGTAGGAATTGATCAGGTATTCTTTACACAGCGGTGATTTCCACAGGTGGTGCCAGAAGATTTCAATTTGCAAAGAAAAATCCAGCAAATTATGGGTCAGGCAATATTGGCGGAATAATGAAGCACACATTTGTGCGTCTTCATACACGCGTGCTTGACCAGGCTCACCTGACCAGGATGACTTCAGACGTTCGCCAATTTCTTGATAGGGGAAGCCTACAACCGCGGCTTTGTTCAGATTATCAATGATTTGACTGAGGAGACGATTGCGATCGATGGTGACGGACCCGAATAACCCATCGGCAAGCAAAGGTCGGACGATATGCGCCATATAGTATTGGGCAGTTTCAAGGTTCAAGAAGGTGGGAGGCAGTTGGGGTTGCGAAAAACCCGCTTCTTCCGCAATGGTTGGCCAAAATAAATCCACCATTCGTCGGGCTAAACCGCTGATGGTAATCACACTGACCATCCCACCTGCAACAACTCCTGGGGTGTTCATGGCATCTAGAAACGGCGTTCCCAGGGTGCGCTGAGGCACCAGCACCAGGATCGAATTGCCCGGAACACCGGAAGTCATCAAATATAGCATTCGTTCAATCCCGACCGTGGTTTTCCCCGTCCCGGCAGGACCTTCGAGGAATATTTTTGCTTTATTAGGAAGCTGGATGATCTGGCGTTGATCTGGGCTTAGTGGAAGCATAGAAATTATTGCTCGACGAGAATTATGCGTATGTGTGTGTTATTTGTATTTGATTCGGCCCAACAATCAAAAAATTACAATTTGGATTTAGAAAGTTGGTCAATTACAATAAATCAGTGATATCCCGTGTATTGTATTCGATATATCCCATCCATACAATTGAGAGTTTATTGATTACCAGGCTGTTTGTGATAAAACGAAATCTCCCTTAGTGATACACTAAAGGAGATTCTCCCCGGACTATCTGGTCGGGGCGCCGAGATTTGAACTCGGGACCTCACGGACCCGAACCGTGCGCGCTAGCCGGACTGCGCTACGCCCCGAACTGAATGATTATAATCTAGCCAATCTGCTTTGGCAAGGAATGGGGCTACTTAGCGTAATTATGAGAATTTATCTATAGGTTTTTAATCGGGATATACCGTTTTATGAGAAAAATGATATCATCTAGCAGTTTTAACCAAATATTGGTAAAAAAGCCAGGAGGCATACTGTGAGTGATGGTGAAAAAAAAGTACGTGTAGCGATTATTGGTGTGGGTAATTGTGCATCGTCGCTGGTGCAGGGGGTGCATTTTTATCGCGACGCAAAGGAAGATGAGACGATCCCCGGTATCATGCACGTGAACCTGGGCGGGTACCACATCCGCGATATAGAATTTACCGCAGCCTTTGATGTGGTCGATACTAAAGTGGGTAAGGACCTGTCGGAAGCAATCTATGCTTATCCGAATAACACCTATAAATTTATGGATGTACCCAAGTTGAATGTGCCTGTTTCAAGGGGAATGACCCATGATGGGCTGGGAAAATACCTGTCGCAGATTCTCAAAAAAGCACCCGGACCAACCGCAGATATCATCAATATCTTGAGGGAAACCAAAACAGATGTGGTGATCAATTACCTGCCGGTAGGTTCGGAGATGGCGACCAAGTGGTATGTTGAGCAGATCTTGGAAGCCGGGTGTGCACTGGTGAATGCCATCCCGGTGTTTATTTCCAGCTCGGAATATTGGTCGAAGCGCTTCAAGGATTGTAATTTACCCATCATTGGCGATGACATCAAAAGCCAGCTAGGGGCTACCATATTGCATCGCGTGATTACCAGCTTGTTCGTCGATCGTGGCATTAAATTAGATCGGACCTACCAATTGAATTTTGGAGGCAACACTGATTTCCTCAATATGCTCGAACGTGAGAGGCTGGAATCGAAGAAAATATCAAAAACCGGTGCAGTGACGAGTATGCTGCCCTACACACTCCCCGAGACCGATATTCATGTGGGTCCGAGTGATTACGTCCCTTGGCTTACAGACCGGAAATGGTGTTACATCAGGATGGAGGGTACGACGTTTGGTAACGTACCATTGAACCTCGAAGCCAAGCTTGAGGTGTGGGATTCACCCAACTCTGCAGGCGTGGTCATCGATGCAGTGCGCTGTGCTAAATTAGCCCTCGACCGATCCATATCTGGTCCATTGATCGGTCCATCATCCTATTTTATGAAAACGCCCCCTAAGCAATTTAAAGATGACGTTGCGCGTGAGATGACCGAAGCATATATACGAGGGGTAGAATAGGCATGGTATAATTTGCACGCTCAAATAGGAATCAGCAACATCCGTCAGTAATTCGGTAGGAGTACATATATGTCTGGACATTCACATTGGGCTACGATTCGGCGCAAGAAGGGTGCTGCCGACGCCAAACGTGGGCAGGTGTTCACACGCCTTGCGCGAGAAATTGCTCTAGCTGCGCGATCGGGGGGGGGTGATCCGAGCACAAATGTCAGCCTTGAATTTGCCATTGCCAGGGCAAGGGCACAAAATATGCCCAAAGATAATATCGACCGCGCCATAAAACGCGGCACCGGCGAAGGTAAAGAAGGGGGTGAGCTCGAGCAGGTATTCTATGAAGGCTATGCTAACCATGGGATTGCGCTGATGATTGAGGTAGTTACTGATAACCGCAATCGTGCCGTGGCTGAGATCCGCCATACACTGTCGCGTAATGGTGGCAGTATGGCTGAAGCAGGCTCGGTAGGCTGGCAATTTAATCGAGTAGCCTATTTCTCGTTTCCGGCAGAAAACCAGGATCAGAATAAGGTATTTGAGCTAGCGGTCGAAGCCGGAGCTGATGATGTGATTTTTGATAAAAATTCGATCGAGATCGTCGGTCCAGTGGACTCTTTTAAGGCTATTTCAGACAGCTTAAGCAGTGCAGAGATTCAACCAGAAGATGCGGGTTTGAAAATGATTCCGAAAAATGAAATTGAGCTGGATCCCGGCGCCACCGTCCAAGTGATGCGCACGATCGAGACGCTCGAAGACCTGGATGATGTACAAGAAGTGTTTTCGAACCTGACCATCACCGACGAAGCGATTGCCAAGCTTGAGGAAGAGTAATCCAGACTGTCAGGATGATCACCTTAGGGATAGATCCAGGGACGGCAATTACTGGTTATGGAATAATTGACGAGGAGCAGGATGGTCACCTGAATGTTCTGGATTTCGGAGTGATCAGGACCAGTACAGACCAATCCCATGCAGATCGATTGGTCAAGCTCTATAAAAGTATAAAAGAGCTTATCATTCTCCACCGACCCGAAATGGGTGCAGTGGAGAAGTTGTTTTTTGAGAGAAATGTCCGTACAGCATTGAATGTCGGGCAGGCCAGGGGAGTAGCGCTGCTTGCAATGGCAGAATCAGGTATTCGCATTGGCGAATACACACCCATGGAGATCAAACAGGCCGTGGCAGGTTATGGCGGAGCTGATAAGAACCAGGTGCAGCAAATGGTTAAGGCGATCCTGGGTTTGGAGGCCGTCCCACAACCCGACGATGCCGCCGATGCGCTGGCCGTTGCCATCTGCCACATTCACAGCGTAAAAATGCGCGATCTATACGATGAAAATATACCTTGAAATTTGGGACCAAGGCAGGTTGGTATGATACCCACTATTGAGTTATTCTCTTCAACGTCTTGGGACGATTATGAGCTGTTGGATTGCGGTAACGGTCTCAAACTAGAACGGTTTGGTTCATACCGATTTATGCGCCCGGAACACCAGGCGGTGTGGAAACCTGCACTATCCCCGAAGGAGTGGGATGGTGCGGATGCAGTTTTTCTCCCCACAAGTGATGAGAGTGGGGGGAAGTGGCAATATAACCGAAAAATTGAGCCGCAATGGAAATTACATTACCAGGACCTGGCATTCATGTGTCGAACGAGCAACTCCAGGCATCTGGGCGTATTCCCGGAACAAGCGACGCATTGGGATTGGATCCGCGAGCAAATATCTGCTTACCATAAACCAGTGAATGTGCTTAACTTATTTGGGTACACCGGTTTGGCTTCCCTGGCAGCGGTAAAAGCTGGGGCGACAGTGACCCACCTGGATGCGTCCAAAAAATCCATTCAGTATGCCAAGGAAAACCAGCAATTATCCGGGCTTGAGAATAAGCCAATTCGCTGGATCATCGATGATGCGGTGAAGTTCGTATCCAGGGAGGCTCGTCGAGGTGTCCATTATGAGGGCATCATCCTCGACCCACCGAAGTTTGGTCGTGGTCCTAAGGGTGAGGTATGGGAATTCTTCAAAATGCTGCCGTACCTGCTCCAAGAAATCAAACCTGTGCTTGCGTCCAAACCATTATTTTTGGTGATCACTGCCTATGCGATCCGGGCTTCAGCTCTCTCATTGCATTATTCAATCCAGGAGATGATGAAGAGTTATCAGGGAACATTATCTTCCGGCGAGCTGGTGGTAACCGAAAAAAGTGCTGGTAGAATTCTATCCATGGCAATAACTACACGCTGGTCTTCTCTATGAGGGTTAGCATTTGAAAACAGGAGGATCAATGATATCTATCCTTCATGGAAATGTCATTTCGCAGGAAACTGACGGCATCGTGGTGGATGTTGGCGGGATCGGGTTTCACGCTATGGTGCCCAACGGATTAAGAGACCGTCTGCAACCTGGAGAGAACGTATACCTGTACACGAAGCTGATCGTGCGGGAAGATGCGTGGCTCTTGTGCGGCTTTGAGACCAGAGAGGGGCGGGATGTTTTCGACCTGCTCTTGAGCGTTAATGGCATTGGACCACGGCTTGCGATGAGCATTCTATCGACTCTTTCTCCAGATACGATTCGACGGGCAGTCTTTAACGATCAGGCTGAAATCTTCAGCCGTGTGCCAGGCATCGGAAATAAAACCGCTCAAAAGATAATCCTACATTTACAGGATCGGCTCCCGTCCACAGAGGGATTGGAACCTCTTTCCAGGATCAGTGATGTGGATACCGAAGTACTCTCAGCGCTCACATCATTAGGTTATAGTCTTGTGGAAGCACAGGCAGCATTACAGATATATTCCACGCAATACACCTCAAGAGGTTGAGACTCGACTGCGGATCGCTCTACAGTATTTCTCCACGCCATAAGGATCCTTCCCAACGAACAAAAGCTATTGGTGAATATCCGGCAGTCTCGTTGATAAATAAATTATCCGTTTGTTACGTATAGCCATAAAATTATCATCGGGTTATTGGTATAAGAATGCAATCCAGGTCAGAAAACCCGATAAGTGGGTAATAACGTCAGTGCAAAAAAGAACAAAGGGGAAAAAATGAGAAATTCTATGCTATACTTTTCCCAATCGCGGCCGACAACGATATAGAATTATTGATCATCGGTAAATAGAATAAATTGATGTCAATGGATCGACTTCTTCAATGACGTGTGAATGTTTCGATTTTGTTCGTGTATTAAGAGTGTTCTATGAATATTGAAATAAATATACCCAGTAATTTTATCCATCCTGATCCGCTTCCCATTCTCAAGGTAAAAGGTTCGCATAAGGAAATTGGTCGCCTGATAGGAGAAGCTTTCCGTGAACAGATCCAACACCACATCCAAAACACGCGTGAACTGATCAATTCAACCTATGAATTGCTCGAGTTGGATTGGAATGGTGCTCGCATGCAGGCACGTAAATATATTCCCTTTGCTCAGGAGCGATTCCCAGAATATGTGGATGAGCTGTATGGCATTTCCGAGGGTGCAAATGTCGATTTTGACGACGTCGGAGTCGTGAATGCCCTTGAAGCTGTGACCACCGATGCTTTGCATCTCAGCAAATGTACCAGCATGGCACTAAGTGAAACCAATACCGCGGATGGGCACGTTTTGATTGCGCACAATGAAGATTGGATCCCAGAAGATGAACCCGATGTCTACCTGATCCATGCCGAGCCCAATGATGATCCGCCGTACTTAGCCATGACCTACGGGGCATTATTACCCAACATTGGGTTCAATGCTTATGGAATTGCTCAATGCTGCGATTCGGTCTATCCAAATGACAGCCGTATAGGGATCCCGCGTGTAGTTATGTCAAGGGCAGTCCTGGCTGCAAAAACTCCCACCGAAGCCATGAGGCAGATGCTCATCCCTCGCAGGGCGGCAGGATATAATCACTTGCTGGCACATGAATCTGGAGAAATATACAGCGTGGAAGTATCTGCCCGTAAGTTTGCGATCCTGCATGGGCAAGATGGGTACATGGTGCATACCAATCATTACCTTGACCCCACCATGCAGATGATTGAATATGAACCGGATGAGCTCATCTCTACCCGTTTCCGCTATTTTCGGGCTAACCGATTATTACGGGATTCTAATCAGCATACTATTCGGTCGCTCCAAAATATCCAGCATGACCATATTAATTTTCCTAATTCAATCTGTAATCATACCGAAGCCGAAGACGAACCTTTGGATCGCGAAAAAACGATTAACTCCATGGTAATAGATCTCACCGCCCGTGCTATGCATATTGCGTGGGGTAATCCATGCGTAAACCCCTACCACACCTATTATTTAGATGCGTAATGGCTCGATGCCTGATGATATCATTTCTTCACTGGTCGAAATAAGCATACCATGCGCCCCTAGGCTACAAATACCAGGAGCTAAAATTGGCGTTTAATCCCCTCAATTGGTTATTAGGTTTCTTCTCGCTTGATATCGGTATTGACCTGGGTACCGCAAATACCCTGGTTAATGTGCGCGGAAAAGGCATCGTTATTAATGAGCCTTCCTGGGTCGCCATCGATAAACGGACCCGCATCCCTTTAGCCATTGGTGCTGAAGCCAAAGAAATGATGGGGAGAACACCCCCCAATGTCATCGCAATCCGCCCACTTCGTGATGGTGTCATCTCAGAATTTGAAATCACCCAGGCGATGCTTGAGTATTTCATCGAGAAAGCCCACCGCCAAAGCATCGTGCCCGTCCCGCGACCACGCGTGGTGGTTGGTATTCCATCAGGTGCGACGGAGGTGGAAAAACGTGCAGTCTATGATGCTGCCATGTCTGCCGGAGCGCGCGAAGCAGGATTAATCGAGGAACCCATGGCGGCTGCATTGGGAGCCGGCTTACCGGTTAATGAAATCCGCGGCAGCATGATCGTGGACATCGGAGGCGGAACTTCCGAGGTTGCGGTCATATCGATGGGTGGTATTGTCATTTCACGCTCCCTGCGTGTTGCAGGCGATGAGCTGGATCAGGATATCGTCCAATACATGCGGAACAAATACAACCTGCTCGTCGGCGAACGGATAGCTGAACAGGCAAAAATTGCGATCGGCTCTGCAGCACATTTGCCAGAGGAAAAAACGATCATCATGCGTGGCAGAAACCTGGTCACCGGACTGCCAGAAAGTGTGGAAGTTTCATCGGTCGAGATACGCGAAGCAATTTCTGTATCGGTAAATACCATCGTTGAAACGGTGAAAGATGCTATGGATGAAACCCCGCCTGAGATCATTGCAGATCTGATGGATGTGGGTGTGTGCTTATCTGGTGGCGGTGGTTTACTACAAGGTTTGGATAGAAGGTTAAGTGAAGAGCTGAAAATACGCGTCTGGGTTGCTGAAGATCCGATGAGCTGTGTCGCCAGGGGTGCAGGGTCGGTGCTTGAGGATTATGATCATTTACATCACCTGTTAACCAGCCTGGAACGAACTGGAGATGGACGGCACGCACAATTCGGTTCATAAGAGCCAGTCAGCTGATCGCTTATTCCATCTACTCACCAAAAACAAATCGATCTTAAAAAATGAAGTCAAATTCTCCACGTTCGATGCAATTATTTGTGTTCCTGTTATTAGTTCTCGGAGTCGTTGGTTTGGCTCTCGGTGGTTACCTCACGCCAATCTCCCGGCTATTATTAAATCCAATCATATCTGCACAAACCTGGATTGCAAGACGCTACCAAGCGGTTCAAAGCCTGATCACTCAGCCTCAGGATGTAACTACTCTAACCAACAAAAATTCCGAGCTGGAAGCAGAAAACTCGCGCTTACAAGTTCAAATTGTTGAGCTTCAACAACAGGTGACAGAAGCGCAGCTACTGTCAACCCTGGTTGACTATGAACGTAGACATGTAGATAACCAATATATCGCCGCGTCGGTCATCGCCCGTGATATCAGTCCTTTTATGCATTATGTGATCATCGATCGAGGCTCGGATGATGGACTAAGGAAAGGTATGCCGGTTATCACGCAACAAGGGTTGGTTGGAAATATTGCCGCAGTCACAGCCGGAGCTGCCAGAGTTCAGCTCATTAACGATCCTGGTTCAAGTATCAATGTGCTTCTTCAGCAGTCTGATGAAGACGCCGTGCTGAATGGTCAAATTACGGGTGAGATTGAATTGGATATGATTGGTAAGAACGCTTCTGTCCAGCCTGGAGACCTGGTGATGACATCCGGTCTGGGGGGAAATTATCCTGCGAATATCGTGATCGGGCAGGTGGTCACGATACGAGATGATGCTTCTGCTCTCTTTCAAACCGCGAGCGTCCAGCCTGCTGTGGATTTTTCGCAACTTGAGATCGTTTTGATCATCACGAACTTCCAGCCGGTTGATATCTCACCTTTAATTCCTTCCCCAGGCTCTCCGAATTAATAGAAAATGAAAAACTTGGTTGGCTTAATCCTAATTGGGATTTTGGCTATTATCCAGAGTACAATAGTCAGTACGATGCCGTTGTTAAACGGGACGGCTGATTTACTGTTGTTATTGATTGTTGCCTGGGCCTTACAAGATCGAGTGGACTCTGCGTGGCAGTGGTGTTTGATTGGTGGAGTATTCGCCAGCTTATACTCAGCTTTACCATTCGGTTCATTTATTATCGCCTACTTAATTTGTGTTGGTATTGCCAGATTGTTGAAACATCGTATTTGGAAAGCACCATTTTTAGCAATGCTTGCGGCTACCTTCGTCTGCACCCTGGTGGTACAACTGATATCCCTGGGTGCCCGATTTCTTACCGGTGTGAGCATCCCATTGATGAATGTACTTAATCTGATCCTGCTTCCGAGCTTATTACTCAATCTTATCCTGGCAATCCCGGCGTTCTCGATCATGCGTGATATAGCGAGCTGGTTGTATCCGGAGGAGCTGGAAGTATGAAAAGTTCAGCTGCATTAAAAAACATGGTGGCGACATGGCGGATTATCCTGTTTGGGATAATTCTAATTGTAGTATTTTTCATCTTTACCGGTCGTTTGTTTAATTTACAAGTCATTCAGTACTCTGACTGGCAGGCTAAGGCAAACGAGAACCGTACCCATGAGATTAATTTACCTGCCACACGTGGAATGATTTACGATCGTAATGGATTCGTCCTGGCGAGAAACATCCCTTCTTATAACGTAGTAATCACCCCGGCTAATTTACCAGATGATGCTGGGGAGGTGCAAAATATTTATCGAGCATTATCAGATCTTACAGGTATACCGGTGAATCGCGGGGAAGTCTCCGCTCAGGATCCATATGTACCCTGCACATCTGACCATGGGATTACACAGATTGTCGTGTATGGAGAAACCACTGCACCTTATGAGCCGGTTAAAATTGCATGCGATGTTAACCAACAGGTGGCTCTGACCATCCAGGAGAACGCCAGTAATTGGCCAGGCGCGACAATCGATGTTGTACCGGTGCGTGATTATCCTACTGGATCGTTAACCGCCTCGATCATTGGTTTTCTCGGCCCCATTCCAGCTGTTCAGGAAGATTATTATCGCTCCATGGGTTTCGTTCCGAATCGGGACAAGGTGGGTTATGCTGGAGTTGAGCTATCATTTCAAAATTTATTAGCCGGACTCAATGGTCACCGGGTGGTGGAATGGGATATCGCAGGGCAGATCTTGGATGATTTGATCCCCCCAGTGGCTGCAACCCCCGGCTCCAGTATTGTGCTTACGATTGACACCCGCTTTCAACAAGCCGTGCAATCGATTTTAATCGATGAAATCAATGATTGGAATCGCTCGATGGGCGAGGAGAAGATGACCAGTGGCGCTGTAATAGCGATGAATCCTCGCACAGGTGAGATCCTGTCTCTGGTCAATTACCCCACCTATGAAAACAACCGCATGGCACGTGTCATTCCTGCTTATTATTATGAACAGCTCATCGCGGATAAACGTAACCCATTATTGAACCTGGCGGTAGGAACGGAATTACCCGCTGGTTCCGTATTTAAGCTGGTGACTGCAACCGGTGGGTTGAATGAGGGAATTGTCACTCCTGAAGAGATCATCAAAACCCCCGGTAAGATAACTGTCACGGAGCGTTATTATGCCAATGACCCCGGGAAACCCAGAGATTTCGTAGACTGGATCTATAAAACCAGACCTGAGGGTTTTGGTCAATTGGATTTTGTACATGCCATTGCCAATTCCAGTAACGTTTACTTTTATAAGGTGGGTGGTGGCTATCAGGATGAGGTGAATCCAGGGCTTGGAATCTGCCGGTTGGGAACATATGCACGCGCATTAGGGTATGGTACGCTAGAAGATGGATATGCGGGATTACCGGGCGGTTATAAAACCCCAGAAATCGAGCTTCCTGATGTAGCTTCGGGGTTGATCCCCGATCCTACCTGGAAACGTATTAATCAAGGTGAGAGCTGGTCCACTGGTGACACCTATATTTCCAGTGTTGGTCAAGGTTACGACCTGGCTTCTCCACTTCAGGTATTAATATCAGCTGCGACGGTCGCGAATAGTGGAAAACTAATGGCTCCGACGCTTTTGTATGATGTTTTGGATAGTGAAGGCAATATCATCCAGCCTTTCATGCCCCACATGCGTTGGGATCTAACCGTCGACCCTGTAATCCAAGTCTACGAGGATAATACAATCCGTGGTTGCCAGCCAACCGGTGAGCTTAAAACTGTGCAGCCCTGGGTATTCGATGAGATTCGCCAGGGGATGCGTTTGGCGGTCTTGGAAGGCACCTTAAAATCGGAGTTTACCAACGTGAATATCGCCGTGGCTGGAAAGACCGGAACGGCAGAGTACTGTGATGAGTTTGCCCAGGCTAAAAACTTATGTGAGCCGGGTAATTGGCCATCCCACGCTTGGACCGTGGCATTTGCTCCCTATGAAGACCCTGAAATTGCCGTGGTGGCTTTTGTGTACAACGGTCAGGAAGGATCCACGGTTGCCGGACCCATCGTTCGGCGGGTTCTGGAAGCTTATTTTGAATTAAAGTCAGCCGATAGTACTCTGAACCCGTAACGGTTCTTCAACAGTTCTATGGCCGGGTGAGCGCACGAATCGATTCAATAAGGCTGTATGGTTTTTTTAGATGGTGGTGTTTAAAGTACCTGCTTGAATATGTGTGTGTGAATGAGTCAGACAAATTGGCGTCACTTTGATTTCTGGTTATTAGGAGCGGTGGTCTTAATGACCATCTTTGGTATTACGATGATCCGCTCTGCGGTGGCCGGTAATATCGAGCTCGAGGCAGCAAACCTTGTCCAACGCCAGCTGATTTTCGCAGTGATTGGTTTTATTGTCATTTTTATTGCTTCCGCCATCGATTACCACTTATGGGCTTCCATCAGTCGCCCGATGTATTTCATTACTGCCATATTCCTGGGTGCACTAACGATTGCCGGGCAAGCCTTATACGGCTCAGCTCGCTGGTTTGATACGGGTGTAATCCTTATTCAACCTTCTGAGATTGCCAAAATCGTTGTGATCCTGGTTCTCTCAGATTTCTTTGCCAGGAATATCGACAAATTAGATAACCTGTCCTGGATTGGACGCAGCCTTCTATATACTCTGGGCATTGTGGTGTGGATCATCCTGCAGCCCAATTTAAGCACCTCCCTGGTGATTTTAGCCATCTGGTTCAGCTTGTTATGGGCCAGTGGATTAAAAATTAAATACCTGCTAATCTGCGGGGGGATTGGTCTGGTGGCACCATTTGCCGCTTTTCCATTCCTGGCTGATTATCAAAAACAACGAATTCTGAACTTCATCATTTCAAATCCGAATGCCACCCAGGGAGAGACCTACAATATTCAACAGGCGTTAATCAGTATTGGCTCAGGTGGATTATTGGGGAAGGGATATAACCAGGGGACCCAGGTCCACTTGAGGTTCCTGAAGGTGCGCTGGTCGGATTTTATCTTCTCAGCCACAGCCGAAGAATTCGGTTTCATCGGCTCGGTGCTCATCATGCTCCTGCTTTTATTTATCATCTACCGTTGCTTGCGGGCAGCGCGGTTAGCTCGAGACACATATGGGGCATTGATTTGCTATGGTGTAGCAATGCTGTTGGCTTTTCAGGGAATGGTAAATATAGGAGTAAATATAAAATTATTACCCGCCACCGGCTTGCCATTGCCATTTATCAGTTATGGTGGAAGCTCACTGCTCTCGTTATTGCTTGGGATTGGTTTGGTAGAGAGCGTAATCTTACGGCACAAACCACTCGAGTTTTAACCAATATCTGGTAAAATTCGCTCAATTTCGCATAGCTAATATGTTGTATTTCGGAGAGATATTGTGAATACACAAGCTCCAGTCAGGGTTCGTTTTGCACCTTCACCCACAGGTCATACCCATCTCGCCAGTGGTCGCACCGCGCTGTACAACTATTTGTTAGCCCGGCAAACCGGCGGCAAGTTTATCTTGCGGATCGAGGATACTGACCAGAAGCGCTATGTTCAGGGCGCAGAAAATGAGCTGATCGACAGCTTGCACTGGTTGGGAATAGACTGGGATGAAGGTCCTGATGTCGGTGGTTCGAACGGACCTTACTATCAGACTCAGCGTAAGGATATCTATCAACAATACGCCATAAAGTTGATTGATTCCGGCCATGCATATTATTGTTTTTGCACACCTGAGCGTCTTGAACTGGTGCGAAAAGAACAAAAAAAACGAGGAGAAAACCCACGCTATGATGGATTATGCCGGCGTCTGGACCCCGGTGAAGCCCAGAAGAGGGTAGCTGCTGGCGAACGCCACGTGATACGGTTTAAAGTCCCTGAATCAGGTTCTGTGACCGCTCACGATTTGCTGCGGGGTGATATCCGGGTGGAAAATTCGGCTTTGGATGATCACATCATTGTCAGATCAGATGGATTGGCCCTCTATCACCTGGCAGCCATGGTGGATGACCACCTGATGGAAATCACTCATGTGCTGCGTGGGGCAGAGTGGTTGTCTACCTTCCCCTTGCATGTCCATATCATCCGTGCCTTTGGCTGGCAGGAACCCCAATGGGTCCACTTATCCCTTTTCCTCAAACCCAGTGGCAAGGGGAAGATGAGCAAGAGAGATACATCTCAGGTTATGAAGGATGGTTACTCGATATTTATTAAAGATCTGGAAGGTTTGGGATACATCCCGGAGGGGGTGGTCAATTGGATTACCCTAATGGGCTGGAGCTTGGATGACCATACCGAGTATTTCACCATGCCTGACCTGGTCGAAAAGTTTACGGTTACTCACCTGAATCCCGCACCTGCGGCAATTGACTTCACCAAGCTCGACTACTTCAATGGTCTGCATATTCGCAATCTCTCCCGAGATGACCTGGCGCACAGGCTGGGTCCATATATTATCAACGCCGGGTATAAGCTCAATGAAGAAATTCTATATCAAGCGATTCCAATCGTTCGAGAGCGCCTGGTAACCTTGGATGACATCATCCCGGTGGCTGGATTCTTATTCAGAGACGATATCTCTCCCGATCCAAATCGCCTGGTAGCTACCGGTCTTACTTCAACCGAATCTGCTGGCATTGCCAGAAAGGTTTACCAAATATTAGCCTCTGTTCCACGGGTCGACAAAGACCTGGCAGAAGCTCCCATGCGTGATTTTTTGGCCGAATCAGGCCTCAAAGCGGGGCAGGTATTTGGATTATTGCGTGAAGCGGTCACGGGTCAAAAGGATACCCCACCATTGTTCGAAAGCATGGAGATCATTGGCAAGGATAAGGTTCTTGAACGAATACAAGCTGCAATAAAGATCCTCGAACAAATGCAAAATCCAAGCTGATTAGGGTTCAGACTGGACGCCTTGGGGTGGGCATGGTAAAATTTTTCCTGTTAATCACTGGGGGCTCGTCTAATGGTAGGACAGCAGACTCTGGATCTGTATGTAGAGGTTCGACTCCTTTGCCCCCAGCCAGAGGTCAAAACACCCCGCGAGTTTGATCCGGGGTGTTTTGGTAACCGAGGAGGACGAAATGAACGAGACAATACCGAATAGTCCAACCAACTTCATCCGTGAAGCCGTTCAGGCTGATCTAAAATCAGGTCGCTTTACTCAGGTACGCACCCGTTTTCCGCCAGAACCCAATGGCTACATGCACATTGGGCATGCCAAGGCTTTCAGCATCGACTTTGGCATCGCACGTGAATATGGTGGCAAATGCAACCTGCGTTTCGATGATACCAACCCGGTAAAAGAAGACGTTGAATATGTAGAATCAATCCAGGAAGATATCCACTGGCTGGGTTTCGATTGGGAAGACCGCCTGTTTTTCGCTTCGGATTATTTTGAGCAGCTTTATGAATTTGCCGTCAAGCTGATTAAAAAGGGCAAAGCATATGTGGACGATCTAAGCCCAGAGCAAATCAGTGAATACCGCGGCACACTGACCGAACCCGGAAAAAACAGTCCTTATCGTGAACGCAGCATCGAAGAGAATCTCAACCTGTTCGAGCGCATGCGGGCGGGTGAATTCCCCGATGGTGCCAGGGTATTACGCGCCAAAATCGACATGGCAGCAGGGAATATGAACCTGCGTGATCCAGTCATGTATCGCATTAAGCATGCCACTCATCATCGCACTGGGGATACATGGTGTATTTATCCGATGTACGACTTTGCGCACGGTCAGAGTGATTCTATCGAAGGCATCACTCACTCGTTGTGCTCGCTGGAATATGAAGACCACCGCCCGTTATATGACTGGTTCCTGGATGAATTGGAAATTTACCATCCACGCCAGGTCGAGTTCGGCAGGTTCAATCTCACGTACACTGTGATGAGCAAGCGGATGTTATTGCAGCTGGTCAATGATGGGTATGTACATGGTTGGGATGACCCGCGCATGCCTACTTTAGCAGCCATGCGGAGGCGCGGATATTCTCCCCAGGTTATTCTCAAATTTTTAGAAGCAGTGGGTGTGCCCCATCACAACAATCTGGTGGATATTGCGTTGTTGGAATCGATGCTGCGCGATGAACTGAATCTGATTGCACCTAGGGTGATGGCGGTGCTGCATCCATTAAAAATCGTGATCGAGAACTACCCCATAGGGCAAGTCGAGCAATTGGATGCTGTGAACAACCCCGAAGACCCTTCTGCTGGCACCCGGAAAATAACGTTTTCACGTGAAATCTACATCGATCGGGATGATTTTCGAGAAGATCCGCCCAAGAAATACTTCCGCCTCGCGCCGGGTCGCGAGGTGAGACTGCGCTACGGGTATTTTATAAAATGTGTCGAGGTCAGTTAAAAATCCTTCGACAGGCGAATTAACTGAGCTGCATTGTACCTATGACCCTGCCACACGCGGAGGTTATGCCCCTGATGGACGTAAAGTTCAGGGCACACTTCATTGGGTGTCTGCACATGACGCCATCGATGTTGAGGCCAGGTTGTATGACCGTTTATTTACCCGGGCAGATCTTAATAATCTGGATGAGGGAACAATATTTTTAGATTATGTCAATCCGAATTCCCTCCAGGTGATCAAAGATTGCAAAGCTGAAACCAGTCTTGAATCTGCTGAATCAGGGATGCGCTACCAATTCGAACGTGAAGGATATTTTGTACTCGACCCCGATTCATCCTCTGAGAAGCTGGTTTTCAACCGGATTGTGCCTCTGCGTGATACCTGGGCAAAAATCGAAGAAGCTCAGAAGAAACCTGGCAACTAGTGGAAACCCTGGCACAAGGTATGGTAATTTGATTAAGAATTCCTTATGCTTTTAGAAGGAAGGCTATATGTGTGGAATTGTCGGATATATTGGTCCACGGAATGCCACCCCAATCATCTTGAATGGGCTGAAAAGGCTCGAATACAGAGGCTATGACTCAGCCGGTCTGGCAGTCATCCAGAACAATCATATCGAGATCCGCAGGGATGTAGGGAAGTTAAATAAACTAGCCGAGCTTGTCTCAGAGATCCCAGTCTCAGGTAATGTGGGTATTGGCCATACACGCTGGGCGACGCATGGTGAACCAAGTGCACGAAATGCCCACCCACACATTGGAATGACCGGCAACGTGGTGGTGGTGCATAACGGGATTGTTGAAAATTACATGGAGTTACGGAATGACCTTTTAGCGGAAGGGATTAAATTCAATTCGGATACGGATACTGAGGTGATTGTCCAACTGGTTGAGCGTTTTGAATCTACCGGAACCGGTCTGGTCGAGGCTGCTCAGAGCGCCATGCGCTTGCTAAAAGGTGCCCATGGGATCGTATTGATGTCGGCTTCCGAGCCGGATAAAATCGTGGCTGCCCGGATCGGGAATGCCGGAGGAGTGGTGATAGGGATTGGTAACAACGAGATGTTCATTGCTTCTGATCTACCGGCAATCCTGGAACATACTCGCCGTGTAGTTTTTTTGGAATCACGCCAGATGGCAATCGTATGTGCAGACGGACTCACCGTGCAAACATTGGAAGGAAAGCCGGTTATGTATAAGGAACAGGTAGTCGCCTGGGATCCGATCTCGGCTGAAAAAGGTGAGTATCGCCACTTCATGTATAAAGAGATCAACGAGCAGGTTCGCTCGTTGACAGATACCATTGCCGGTCGGATTGATTATGAATGTAATTGCGTTCGCTTGCCAGAGTTAAATCTGACAGCTCAGTTTGCCAGACAGATCCAAAAGATTGTGATTACTGCGTGCGGCACGGCTTCGCATGCCGGAATGATTGGGAAGATCCTGATGGAACGTATTGCCAGTATACCGACGCAAATGGAGATCGCGTCAGAATTCCGCTACGGTGATCCAATCATTGATAAAAATACCGTCGTATTGGCAATCAGTCAATCGGGTGAGACGGCGGATACGCTGGCAGCGATGGAGGAGGGGCGAAAAAAGGGGGCTACGTTGTGGTCAATCGTGAATGCGATAGGAACTCAGGCAATGCGCATAGCCGATGGTTATATATCGATGCAAGCTGGACCAGAGATTGGCGTGGCGTCCACAAAAGCCTTCACCGCCCCGATTGTCGATCTCTATATGCTGGCAATCTTATTAGCCGATCTGCGTGGATCATTGAGCGAAAAAACGCGCCAAAATTTGATTGCGAATTTGACCGTGATACCTGATTTGGTCGGGAAATGTCTGGACCGTACTAATAATGTGGAAGAGATTGCAGAAACGCTGAAAGAAACCCACAGCTGCTTATATCTTGGGCGAGGGATCAATATGCCTATTGCATACGAAGGCGCATTGAAACTGAAGGAAATCTCTTACATACATGCCGAGGGCTATCCAGCTGGAGAGATGAAACACGGTCCGATAGCGCTGATTGATAAGGAAATGCCGGTTGTGGTATTGGCACCGCATGACCCGTGGTATGAAAAGATGATCAGCCAGATTGAGCAGGCTAAAGCACGCGGGGGTACGGTCATAGCAGTCGCCACCGATGGCGACGAGCTAATTCCATCCCTGGTGGACCATGTGTTATGGGTACCTGATGCTCCCTGGTTATTGAGTCCGGTGGTGACGGTGATACCGTTGCAGCTTTTGGCATATCATATCGCTGCCATGCGAGGTCTGGACGTAGATCAGCCCAGGAATCTTGCTAAATCAGTGACGGTCGAATGATGAAATTTTGGTTTTGTTAGATTATGGGTGTTTGTGTGAAATTAAATAATCACCTTTTTTGAGGAGTTCTGCCTGATCGTCTGGATAATCAAGCTTGCTGAGCAATCCCAATGTTCGCTCGCGCAAAAACTTCATCGCATCGCTATGATCTGTTTCCTGCCATTTTTCCAGGCTTAATCGTGGGAAAATACTGCTGGAATGATATGCCTGGCGGAATAATTTCATCGTGTGGCGGGACGAGATAAAGCTACCATCGAGTATATATTTTTTCATCTCTTCTAGAGCTAAGGTATCTTCATTAATAATAAAACCTTTAGCGAATTGTCGGGATAATTCGATCACTTCATTCGCATAAACCACCACGGTGGGAGAAAATACCTTGGAACCAAAGCTCCCACCGATAAAAGGCACCAGGTCCACTTTTCCGAGACTGCTTGTCAGTTGATTAATCCAAAGTGCTTCGCTGGCGATCAAATCGGCTCCAAAGCCATTCGCGCTTCCGGAGGTGCCGGCATGTGGGATCTGATAATGAGCCATCATTTCAGCACACGCCAGGTTCAGCAGCATGGTCTGCGGATCAAAAAAATCCACCATCGTTTTCATGTCGAAAAAAGCTGGCAGGCTGCCTAATATGATCGGTGCACCCGGTTTGATCAGCTGGCTGTACACCAACCCGGCGAGTAATTCTGCGTTCAAGAGGGCAAGTGTACCCGCGGAAGTGATCGGAGTGGACAATCCAGCCATCCCGTAGTTGGAGAAGATGATCGGAATTCCCCTCTCAATCGAGGTGAGCATGTTGTCCGCTGTGGATTGATTGAGGATCAGGGGAGTAACCGGATTGAAATAGGGAATCACGGAGGGTTCCGCGGACAAATCTCCCACCAGTTGTTCGAGTAACTTCAGCCCTGGCAGGAATTGCTTTTGGTCCGAAATCAGGATGATCAGTGGTTTGACGGTGTTCGCAACCATTTCCAAGACTGCAACCTGGTCTGCAATAGATGGTTCAACATCCCGGATGATTCCGATGGTTGAGATCACATCGTATGCGGGCAGATGATTTCCCAATCCAACCGAGCTGCGCATGTGCTCTCGGGTAAAAGGCAGGATTGAATTGTCAGCCGGGTCTTGATAAAAGAGATTGGTCACACCAATCCCAAACCGGGTCGAATCATCACCCAGGTGAAAGGCAAGATCACCCAGCCGGTTATAAATATCGATAGTGGATGGCGCTTGTTGGATTGCCCATTCAACCGTGTCTGGTTGGATGACTACTCGCTGTGCATCAAGAAACTTAACCCCAGGAGCGGATTTAAAAACCTTTATCGCAGTTGCTGAATCAACCCGAATGCCAATTTCTGACAGAATTCTCACTGAGGAAGCATGGATTTGAGTGATCGCCTCGGGTGTCAGAACCTCGATATGCGGAATAACGTGGATTGAGCCTTCCATGCTGGATCCGATCAGAGACCCCCGTTTTTTAGATACCGCAATGTGGTTTCTGCCAATATGGCTGCTCCATAGGGCAGGCATTGATCATTTACATCAAACCTGGAGTTATGGTGCTCGCGCTCATCTCCTTCAAATTTGCTGCCCAGCGAGAACATTGCCCCAGGCGCCAGTTCTGAAAAACATCCAAAATCCTCGGCACCGAGACCATCGGTAGGTGGCAGGATATTTTCACTTCCAATCAGCTCACCTGCAATTTGTTTGATAAAGTTCACGACTTTCGCATCATTGATCATAGGTGGAGAACCTAGCTCAAATTTAAGCGTGTAGCTGCCTCCTAAGGATTTGGTGATCTCAAACGCTTTCCGGATCTCTGAATGGATTAGTTTTTGCACCTCAGGACGTGTATACCGGATCGTCCCCAGGATATCGACCTTGTTTGGGATGATATTTTCGGCATTGCCCGCATGGATCGATCCGATGCTGACTACTGCAGGATCATACGGGTTCATCCGTCTTGAAACAATACCATTTAATGCCATAATAACGAATGCTGAAAGATGAATCGGATCGACAGTTTCATGCGGTCTGGCGCCATGGCCACCCTTCCCTAATACTGAAGCGCGAAAAGTATCCACACCCCCGGATGACGGACCTGCTCCGATCTGGATTTGACCCACAGAAAGGTGCGCTGAGACATGTAAGGCAATCGTCATACCTACCCCACCATCCATCGCTCCGTCTTGGATCATGCGTTGAGCACCGCTGAACCCGTCTGCATCCGCCACTTCCTCGGCAGGTTGGAAAAGAAAACGGACCGTACCAGGTAGAGGCTCTTCTTGCGAGAGAATTTCTGCCACTGCCAGGAGTATCGCCGTATGTGCATCATGCCCACAGGCATGCATGACACCTGGGTTTTGCGAGGAATATTCGGTTTGGTTATCTTCCTGGAGTGGAAGAGCGTCCATATCTGCCCGAATCGCGACGATGGGAAGACCCTGCCCCAGCTCGCCCACCACACCTGTTTTACCGATGTTAGGCCTGACACGACAGCCAAATGCTGCTAATATATCCGCCACCCTGGAGGATGTACGAAACTCGTGAAATCCAACCTCTGGATGTTGATGAAAGTCGTGCCTGTAGGTTATCATCTTATCTTTGAGCTCATTCGCTCGATCCAACATATACAATTGGGTCATATTATTTCCTTTTTAATTTTAGGTCAGCTTCGTGGAGAATTTCATCCAATTCCCGTTCTTGATCTTCGCTCAGGGGAGGAACCAGATGATTCTGCAAAATGCGATCTGCTTCAGCCTGGGCACGTTCAGCCATGCCCATACGCCCATTCGCCTCCCAGCTCTCCCATGAGCCACGCTCTGCCAGGTTGGTGAGCAGTACTTCTCCAGCGCGTAAATAACGCATAGTGTGTTTTTGCCCGAGAAAATTATGACTGCTGCGCATAGCGGTGGAAATAACATCAATCGCTAACGAATCG
The DNA here is from genome assembly GCA_963809805.1 of uncultured Chloroflexia bacterium. Taxonomy (GTDB): domain Bacteria; phylum Chloroflexota; class Anaerolineae; order Anaerolineales; family UBA4823; genus FEB-25. The sequence continues at coordinate 122,266 of CAWELB010000008.1, forward strand.
TCGTTGACTTCAAACCCTTTTATCATCCTTCTGACGCTGGCTGCGATTTCATTATCACAGACAATTTGGGCGAACGATCCCATGACCCCCGCTTCCATCTCACCAATCCCAGATAGCTCGTCTGCCCCAGCCAGCGCGGGGATCATCGCGTTGAGCGATCTTTCAAAACCGCTTTGAATGTCCAGGGTGTGTGAATTGGTCGAAAAACCATACACATTCACTGGCAATCCATAACGGTGTCCAATCTGGACGGTTGCCGCTGAAGCCAGTCCGAGCTCTACCCCACCCCACACCGATATCCCCGTGCGGGGTTCCATCATCGCCAGGCGCCCGCAATATACAATCGGTAATCCAGGTTTGACCAATTGCGCCAGCACGATGGCTGCCAGGATCTCGCAATTCTGCTGGACGAGAGCCCCGGCGATAGAAAATGGTGCGGTGGTGCCAGCCGTGGGGCAGGGCAGGGGAGCAAATGGGATTCCATTGCGGGCGATCTCCATGATCGCAGCAGCCGTATCGTTTGGGAAATTGAGCGGGCTGACCGGTGAAACGCTCAATGAAAACACTTCATCAGGTGAGCCGATAACGGAAGCCATCTGAATTGCGAATTGCACTTCTTGCGCAGTTTGCACTCCAGGTCCTTGTAGAGGCTTGGTGGTATTGGGGATGGCATACCGGTACATAGCGAGCGACATCAAATGACCGGGGACGTCTTGCGGAGTAAAAAATGGAGTGATGGTGGTAACCCCATCCAGGGCATCAAGCAATCGGGTGCAATCCTGCAGGTCCTCTAGCTGGGCTTTACGGCGTGTACCAGTTCCTGAATCGTAGATATCACGCGCTCCACCCAGGTTGTGCCAGTGAAGGGTTTGATCTCCCAGGATTTTAATTGAACCCCCTCGACCACGAATGCTCACTTTTTTGGAGGATTTGGCAACTTGCTCATCAACCAGTGCAGATGGTAGCAGCACCCTGTCTTTATCGATGGTCGCTCCCGCACCAGTCAATATCTCCCTGGCCTCAGGGTGTGAGAGAATGATCCCTGTTTCAGCCAACACACGCAAGCTCGCTGAATGGACTGCTTCAACGTCCGCATCAGACATCACTTTTAATTCGTGCACAAGCTCCTCCAGAAATATTTATTTTAAATAAGCTATTTATAAGAAGCTGAATATTTTATGTCTGGAGAGATGTAACCCTTCACACCTCTCCAGATACCATGTATGCGATTAAGAATATTCTTCAAGCGTTGGTAATCTATCCATACCCGCATCAAGCGCTTGTTGTTTGACCAATATTTGTAGCTCTTGAATCTTATCTGTGGGGAGCGACGGTACTACATACTGGTCGAGCAAATCTTTAACTTGCATTTTTGCACGTGCCGTTGTATCCAAACTGCCATCCTGGTGCCAGCCACGGACTGAGTCGCGATCCAACACCTTTGATGGAAGGTACTGCTCCTTTGAAAACAGCTCACGCGTCACTTTTTGCTTCAGGAAATCACCTTTAAAATTGATCCCTTCAAACATCGCTGTTGCCAGCGTTTCAGTTGGAGTGTGGATTCCAGCGATAAGTCGTTTTGCCATAGCGACGATTTCAGCATCGATCACTAATTTTTCGAGACTGAAGCATGCCAGAAAATCCAGCATACCTGCCCCAGAGATCATATTGACCCCTGCCAGGGCACCAATCACCGCACCAATTCCACTCTCCATCCCGGCTTGGGCATCGATGACTTTGGCATCACTGGCGCACAGGTAGGTATGGGTGGGCAAGCCGAGGAATTTTCCCAGCTGGGTATATGAAGCATCGATCATGGCTGTTTCCACTGCACCCATAGGAGTGGTGCCTTTACGCATATCGAAAATTGCAGGCGCGCCACCCCAAACGATCGGCGCACCCGGTTTGGCTAGCTGATGGATGGTGATACCGCTCAGGCATTCGGCAGCATGTTGGACAACTGATCCAACCAGTGTGACCGGGGCAGTCGCGCCTGCCAGCGGCATGGAAACCATTTGAGCAGGCACACATGCATGTGCCAGATCGATCAGGTTTTGAGCGCCAAAATTGCTCCAAATCAGTGGTGGTGACGGGCAGACATCGAACACTGCTTGCGGTTTTTCTGCCAGTGCTGCACGACCACCTGCGAATATTGCCAGCATATCCAGCATCACCTGTAGCGTCGGGATAGCAAACGCGCCGGTGATGATGGGTTTTGTTGAGTATAAAAGTACCAGGTATAAGCGGTACAAATCGCTGATCGGTTTAGGGATCTCATTGCAGATCACAGCTGTAGATTGGGCATCATATTGAGGCAATGATTCGGTCAGTTTAACGATCTTCACCAGGTCATCGGTGTATGAGGGGCGGTGATCTGATGTGTCTGGGTCCAGGATGTGTACTCCCGATGAACCAGGGTCGAAATGTACGGCATTCCCGCCATAATTCACTTTCGGTTCACCATTCCTATCATACAGATAAAACTGATGGGGGACTGTCTCCAACGCCCGATAGACCAGTTTTTCGGGAATATGGGCTACTTCGGTATCTTGATCAACCGTTGCACCGGCGTCAAGCAATAACTGTCTGGCTTCCGGAGATTGGACTTTGATCCCTGGGAGGATCATCAATTGGAATGCTTCATCAAGGATTTGCTTGACTAGTTCATCACTAAGCAGGGTGATATTCGGTTGTAGATTCATTACCCTACCTCTACCATAGCAATGATCTTTTTCAACTCTGCTGAAACTCGAGGATCCAATGGCTCGGGTTGATGGGTTTTAAGGATATTCCTGGCTTTTTCAAGCGCCCAATCACGCCCATCGTCATGTTTTTCTTCCCACACATTGTATGGGCGGCGGTCCATGAATTGGGGTATAAAAATCTCGCGCATGTGTTTCAGAGTGTGTTTCTGGCTTAGGAAATTCCCACCCGGACCTACGCTTTTGATCACATCCAATGCCAGGGTTTCATCATCGATCACAATCCCTTGCATCACTTTCTGAATGATGGAGAAGATCTCACAATCCATCAGCATCTGTGAATATGACCAGATCCGGCTGCCGTGCAATAACCCAGCTCCCAATAGCATATCCGACATCACCAGGCTCGCCATAAAGGTGGACAGGCTGTTTTCAACACCTGCATGCCAATTTGGCTCCTTGGCACCGGTGGCGAATGATCCCATCGAAAGAGGAATATTATAGAAATCTGCCAGTTTATTTTGTGCGGCTCCGAATAGAAAATCTTCCGGGCCTCCGCCGGTGTATGCACCGGTTCGTAGGTCGGAGGCAGTCTGGGCAGCGGCGTAGAATACCTTTGCTCCTGGGTATGCCAGTTGGATCAATGCCGTTGCACTGATGACTTCAGCATTCCCCACTACCAGGTTTCCCGCCATCGTTGCCGGACCGGTCGTCAAGCAGGCAGCCATGGTCATAAAACCTACCGGTAGACCTGCTTCAGCACCGATCAGGGCAGCATCCAGGCTGCCACCATCCTGACCCAGAGGCGGAGCAGTACACTGCATAATGGAAAGAACTGGCCGCTTTCTCAAGGCTGCTTTGCCCTCCACGATCGCAGTTGCCATCTCGACAGCTGCTCGGGCTTCCCATTCGTTATAGATGCTTTCGGTTTGGGCATGTTTGGTGGAGTTTTCCCAGATGGCACGCAGCTCGTGCAGTCCACGCGTCTTGGGTGGTAAATCCTGGGCGGAGACTGCCACCCAGTGAAATGCGATTTCTTCCAAGGCATCTGCCACCCGGGCGATATCAGCAACATCCTGCCAGGTAGACATTCGCCGGGCTCCCGAATTGATATCTAATACTTCCACCCCACACCCGTCTGTTCCGAGAAAAACATGGTTCCCATCCAGAGGTAGGTCTTGTTCGGAATTTCGCGCTGCCAGGTCGTACTTTGCTGGCGCAAGCTTCAGGGCATCTTCAATAATGGACCCTGGAACTTTTACGATGGATGTGTTCCGATCGACCTGTGCACCATGGGCTTCCCAAATATCCAATGCTCGTTTGGATGGAAAGCGGATACCTGTTGTTTCGATTACATCGAGTGTTGTGGTGTGTAAGCGTTGAATTTCCTCAGGGGTAAGGATATCCAGGTTTAATTTTGGATCGGTAATTGATTTGATTTTTCCTGTCATGAAAGCACCTGATGGGTGTCAAACACCCAGGAGCTGCCTGGCAACACGCGCAGCGCCAATCGCATCTTCGCTGTAGCCATCCGCACCGATTTGCTTGACCCATTCCTGGGTCACAGGTGCACCACCGACCATGACTTTTACCTTGGAACGTATACCCACATCTTCCAAGGCTTCAATCACATCCTTTTGATGAACCATGGTGGTGGTGAGCAGGGCACTCATGGCAACGATATCAGCATTCACCTCGCGTGCCTTCTCGACCACTTTCATAATTGGCACATCGACGCCCATATCAAATACCTGGAATCCTGTAGCTGAGAGCATTGTACCTACCAGTGTCTTGCCAATTTCGTGGATATCGCCTTCGACGGTACAAAGAACAACCTTGCCCAGCATTTTTCGCTCAGTCCCACGTTTGGTCATTTCCGGCTCCAGAACCGCAACGGCTGCTTTCATTGCTTCACCAGCCATTACCAGCTCCGGCAGGAACATATTGCCGCAGCTGAACTGATCACCTACAAAATTCACGCCTTGAACGAAGCCTTTGTTGATTGCATCGAGTGGGTCAATTCCCTGGGCGACGGATTGTTTTGCTAATTCCGCTGCCTTTTCTGCTTCACCATCGGTGATACTTTGAGCCATTTCTTTGAACAGGTCTTCGGGTTGCATTTTTATCTCCTTTTTTATTCCGATTTTATTTATGATGACTTGGGAACATTGCGCTGATTTGTTTTTCAAATTCCAGGATCGAATCACTGGAGATATCCAGGTTTTGTTGAAGGTCATTCCAGAGATTTTTTATATGACATGCTACCTGGTACGAAGCTGCCTGAGGGTCTTTTGCAATCAAAGCTTCGACAATTGCTTCGTGTTCATAATACTCTCGCTCCAGGCTGGATTGAAGAAGCTCTGGGTGGCGGAACATATATTCATATAACATCCAATCCGGAAAAGCATTGGTCGTCATCTCGTATAGTTTATTTAGCAATGGGCTGCGAGCGGCTTCCACCATTCTCGAATGAAATTGCTTATTTAACTGGCGTAAGGTGGACATATCCTCGAGAGTGACCAGGTCAGTAGTCTTTTTAATCAGAAAAGACAATGCTTGAGCTTCTTCGGGTTGGATTACTTTAGCCGCCAAACGAGCACCGGTCGTTTCTAAGATCAAGCGTAATAAAAAGGCATCCAGGATTTCTTTTGGTTCCATTATCGGCACCCGTACACCCCGATAGGGTACCCGTTCTGCTAAACCGGAAGCTACCAGTCGGTCTAATGCTTCCCGAACTGGCGTCTGGCTCACACCCAAAAGGGTCGAAATATCTTCCTGACGCAGCCAATCACCAGATGAATACTTGCCAGCGATGATCTTACCGGATAGATATTCGTAAACTTCATCGGTTAATGAACGTTTGCGAAGAATCTCACCATTCTCTGGGGTGGGGTACGTTTGTTCCATGATCTGCTCTCTTATCTATAATCGAAAATATTGCTAGTAGAAAATATATCAGTTGTTTGATATATTATATATTATATATTATTTTGCTTTTCCAGTAAAGGATGGGATTTATAGGCTGGATCTATTTAGCAAGAAAACACATTGCGGAAGACTTTTGGCATTGATAGTAAGTTTTTCAATCAGTGTTACTGGAGCGTTTAATAGCTCCTCTAGAAGAAAACTATCCAGCTGGCATATCTGAGGATGGTGACTCAGGATTGAGCTATATGGACAATGACCCAACATGATGCGCGGGTTCTCAATATGAGCTTCCCAGTGTGCCTGGTAATTCAAATGATTTAGGATGCGGATAGATGAGTACATTCTCCTGGTTGGGTTGTTAATATCAAGTGGAAAATTCGCGATCATTTGCCTGGCAATCTGTTTAAGCAGGGTGCTGATCTCATCTTGTGAATATTTTTCCAAAATATTGGACAATAATACGTCTGCCAGCTGATCGAGGTTGTTTCGATTCGTTTGCCTCGCATCACTGTATATTTGTGCCGGGCGTCCACGAAATAAAGGCGGTTTCTGGCCAATAACTTTAATACTTCCTTGTCCAACGAGAATTGAAAGATGGTGGCGAATATTAGCAGGCGTAACCCGAAACACCTTACTTAATTCTTCTACGGTAGTGCTCTGCTGCTCAACAATGTAATTTAATATCTTCTGGCGCGCATTTGACATATGGATTTTGGTAAAGTATATCAAAAATTCCGATAAATGCAAATATATATTTGCGTATATCGGTTGACATCATTCTAGTTGAGTGTATAATCCCACTGACATGAAATTTGAGTTGAGGAGGAAGTATTAATGAGCCCAGACCTGAACAACCCTGGTTATGATATACCACCAGAAATGCAGGGTCAGGTTACTATAACCACCCTCGATAAAATCTACAATTGGGGCAGGCGTTCATCCATCTGGCCAATGATGTTCGGTCTGGCATGCTGTGCGATCGAAATGATCTGTACAGCCACCAGCCGTTTTGATTTTGCCCGTTTTGGGATGGAAATTATGCGCCCCAGCCCACGGCAGGCAGATCTGATGATAGTTGCCGGCACCGTCACCAAAAAAATGATCCCTCAAATCGTGAGATTATATAACCAAATGCCTGAACCCAAATACGTGCTTGCAATGGGTTCTTGTGCCTCGGGTGGGGGACCATTTAAAGAGGGATACAACGTAGTTTCAGGTGTCGACGAATTTGTGCCAGTAGATGTTTATGTTGCAGGTTGCCCACCTACCCCCCAGGCTTTATTAAATGGGTTTATTACCTTACAGAAAATGATTGACAAGCAGTCGATCAAGACGGTGCGATGGTACAAAAAAGGACCTGAAAAGGCGCTCCCGGTACCCATACTGGGTCCCGACCTTATAGACTCACGCAAATATGCTGTGATCAAGGAATATTCTAAAAATAAAATGCTTACCCAGCAGGCTGCAGCTCAATCTATGCCTGATCAACCCGATAAATCCGAGGTTGCATAAATGAATAATCGAATCCTGGAGCATATTCATGGGTAATCAAAACATCGCACTCGAATCAGACCTGACACACATATTTCCCGATATTGTTACCCGCGATGAACGTGTCAATTATCAAGGATACCTGGTAAAGCCTGGTCATTTGGTTTCAACATTCAAGAGCCTTCTGGACGATTTTGGGTATGATTATCTATCTTCAGTCACGGGAGTGGATTATTTTCCCGAAAATAAGCTGGAGGTCGTCTATCATATTCGGAAGTCGACCGGCGGCTCACCGCTGGTAATTAAAGCACAATTGGATCGTGGAAATCCGGTGATTTCGTCGATCGTACCAATATTCCCAGGTGCCGAGTTTCAAGAAAGGGAAGCATGGGATTTATACGGTATAAAGTTTGAAGGTCACCCCGATCTACGCCGAATACTCATGTGGGAAGGCTTCGAAGGTCACCCATTGAGAAAAGACTGGAAGGAAGCCTATTATGAAGAAGAAGGCAAACCTTTCAAGAGCCGCTGGCCGGCAGGATTCTATAAAAGTTCTGAACAGAAAAATCCACTTGGTACAAACATAGACTATCCAGCGGGTTTCAATCCTGAGAGCTGGGTCCCGGAACCCGAGACGGCTCTATATGCTGGTCTCAGTAAAGTAGAGCGCGAGCACGAGGATACCGGCATCGGCACCGAACAGGTGATTGTCAATCTGGGTCCGCAGCACCCCTCCACGCATGGGGTATTCCGTATGGCAGCCAAGCTGGATGGTGAAACTGTTGTCGATCTAAAGCCTGTCATGGGCTATCTTCATCGTAATCACGAAAAAATTGGAGAACGCAATACTTTCCTTGGCAATATGCCATATACTGACCGCCTGGATTATTTCAACTCGATGAGCAACAATTTTGGATATGCTCTTGGCAGTTGAGAAACTTATCGGCATCACTCCCCCTGAACGGGCGGAATATATCCGGGTAATGATGGCTGAACTCACTCGTATCGTGAATCACCTGGCATTGTTCGGTTTCTTGATGAACGATTTTGGAGCGTACTTCACACCATTCCTCTATGCCTTCGAGGAACGCGAGCTGATCCTGGATATCTTTGAAGCGGTTTCCGGCTCCCGCATGATGTGCAATTATTTTCGCTTTGGAGGCGTGGCAAGAGATCTACCGGATGGCATCCTGGGTAAGGTCAAGGATCTGGTGCTCGATCGATTACCTCATAAAATCGCTGATCTAAATACCTATATTACGAATAATGAAGTCGTTCGCCACCGCGCAGAAGGAATTGGAGTTTTAACTCCTGAACAGGCAATCGCATTCTCCGCAGCAGGTCCAATCCTGCGTGCTTCTGGTGTACCTTACGATCTTCGACGTGCGCAACCTTACAGCATATATAACCGTTTCGATTTTGATGTGGCTGTTCGCTATCATGGTGATGTATACGATCGCTACCTGGTTCGCCTGGATGAAATGTATCAAAGTTTACGGATCCTACAGCAGGTTTTGAAGGATATTCCTGAAGGTCCGATTCAAGAAGGAAAGCCTCAATACCAGGTAAGGGTGCCAGCTGGCGAATCTTATGGTTGTGTGGAAGGTCCGAAAGGGGAGCTCGGTTTCTATGTAATTTCTAATGGAAAACCTAACCCATGGCGGTATCATGTACGTGCTCCATCCTTTATCAACCTGACTCCTCTGGAACAGATGTGTATCGGCAATAAAATTGCTGACGTTGTAGTGATCCTTGGCTCAATTGACATCGTTTTAGGCGAAACGGATAGGTGAGTGAAGAATGTCTGAACAAAAGAATGTTTCTATGTATGGTCTGGGTGTCCTGAAGACACTGGGTCTGGCATTCAGACATTTTATCGAAACTTATGTGGATGATATCCGGCTGTGGGGTAAGCGGTATCGAACCCCGGAAGGCATCGCCTACCGCAGCACGAAAGATGTGCGCGGCGTTTTCACGGTTCAATATCCCGAGGAGAAGATTCCTGTACCGGAAGAATTCCGGTATATACCCTTCTTACTATATGAAGAAAAGGATGGGAAGATTGAATACCGCTGTACTTCTTGCGGAATTTGTCCTAAAGTATGCCCTCCCCAATGTATCTGGATTGTGCGTTCAACCGATCCAAATACAGGCCGTCCGATACCCGATCCAGCGGAATTCTATATCGATATCGATATCTGCATGAATTGTGGATTATGTGCCGAGTATTGCCCATTCGATGCAATTAAGATGGATCATGATTATGAAATATCGAATTATGACCGAAAATCCAACGTCTATGATAAGGTAAAGCTGGGGAAGCCTGTATCTTATTATGCCTCAATTCGACCAATTAACTACGAACGTGAGCAGGCTGCCAACCGGGAAGCTGAAGCACAACGCGCTATCAGGAGATCTCATGCTTGATGGAATAGCTGTATGGGGTGTGAGCTAATCTTGATCAATATTTGGGAGTTCATCAATGCAGAGTGGTAGTATTGATTTGCTTTTCCCATCACGAGCGATTGAGCCTCTACGGAAATTACGCGGTGGAAGGTGGGAATCTTTGATAAGTGCGCTGGTTGAATTGCAACCGACCAGCATCGAACGGATTGCCTTTGTATTGCTCATGGTCAGGATCAGTGGCTGCACGACCTGCCAATCGGATTCCTTCCGAGCTATGCGCGGCTGTGTGTTGTGTTCAACCAATACCATCAAACGCTACAAGGGAGATGATCAAAATCTTATTGAGCTTTACGATGAAGCGAAAGAAGAAATTAACAGGTATTTAAAAGAGGTATGATGAAATGACAGTGAATTTGGTAACCAAGGAAGCAGTTCTGGCTGCTCTGAGTAAAGTAGAGGATCCAGAATTAAAGAAAGACCTGGTTTCATTAAATATGATCCAGGATCTAGAAATTAACGGTAATCAGGTTAAATTTACTATCAATCTGACCACCCCAGCATGCCCGTTGAAAACAAAGATCGAGAGTGATGCTCGTTCAGCGGTCTCATCGGTGCCAGGTGTGATGTATGTGGATATTAAGATGGATTCAAGTGTGCCCACTGACGGGCGCTCACGTGGCTTGATGCAGCTGCCGATCAGGAATGCTGTGGCAATTGCTTCTGGTAAGGGTGGCGTCGGAAAAAGCACAGTAGCAGTCAATGTTGCTGTGGCATTAGCTCAAGCTGGCGCATGTGTGGGCCTGCTCGATGCCGATATTTATGGTCCTAATATCCCCACTATGATGGGAGTGGACAGACTGCCTCCGCCAACCCAGGAAAAACTTGTGCCTGCCGAAGCATACGGTGTGAAGGTCATGTCCATCGGCTTCCTGGTAAAACCTGACCAGCCGTTAATTTGGCGCGGTCCAATGTTGCATTCTGCCATACGCCAATTCCTCAGTGAGGTCGAATGGGGTGAACTCGATTATCTGATCGTGGACTTACCGCCGGGTACGGGTGATGCGGCTTTAAGCCTCACCCAATCACTCCCATTAAGCGGAGGGGTGATTGTAACCCTTCCGCAGCAAATATCCTTGGAAGATGCAAGACGGGGTATGGAAATGTTCCGCCAGCTAAATGTTCCAATTTTGGGTGTTGTCGAGAATATGAGCTATTTGGAATTACCTGATGGCTCGCGAATGGATGTCTTTGGAACGGGGGGTGGCGAGCGATTGGCCAGGGAAGGTAAAGTGCCATTCTTTGGTACTATACCCATGGATAAACTGGTGCGCGCGGGTGGTGACGACGGGCGACCGGTCATTGTTGAAAATCCAAAATCACCGGCAGCACTGGCTTTGCGTAGTATAGCTGAACAAATTGCAGCCAAAATAAGCCTAGCTGCAATCGAAAAAAAGAACGTGGTCCCGATTACAATTATCGAGTAAGCTATCGGGCTGAAAAGAGGATAGGCTAGTGGAAGAAAATGTGCAAAATCTGGCATCCGAGCCATGCGTGGTTGGATTGCGTTTTCAACCGATTGGCAAGATCTATCACTTCGATGCCAGTAATTTTAGAAGCGTACAACAAGGCGATTTTGTGGTAGTCGAAACCAGCCGGGGATCACAATTGGGAAGAATCGTAAAATTTGTCTCCGGTCCTGATCGCAATGCTAGTCCAGGATTAAAATCGATACTTCGCATAGCCACACCACAAGATCTGTTGATAAGGCAGCAATGGTTGCATCAGGAAGCTGACGCACTTTCAGCTTGCCGGACAAAAGCAGTTGAATTAAGATTATCGGATGTGAAAATCGTGTCGGCAGAGTTTAGTCTGGATGGCAGCCGTCTGCTGTTCGTCTATAGCAGTGAGGAAGGTGAAAAAACCGACCTAAAATCACTCAAAAGAGCCTTGCAGCGCGCATACCCCCAAACCCATGTTGAGATGCATCTGGTTGGGCCGCGGGATGTAGCAAAGGCATTGGGTGGTATGGGCGCTTGCGGATTAGAGTGTCGTTGTTGCTCCACTTTTCTAACCGAGTTCAGTCCCATTTCCATCAAAATGGCGAAGGAACAAGGAATTTCACTAACTCCCACTGAAATCACCGGCATGTGTGGACGTTTGAGGTGCTGCCTGGTCTATGAATATGAACAGTACGTGGAAGCTCGTAAGCAACTGCCAAAACGTGGCAAATTGATGATTACACCTCGGGGGAACGGAAAGGTTTTAGACGTGAACCCGCTAAAAGGTGCAGTTTTGATCGAGCTGGAACAAGGTGGCATCCACGAATTTATGCATGATGAGCTTCAACCCTTAGAAGAATTAACAGCTTTACAAAAGAAAGCTGACGGTTCATGCGAGAATTGCCCTGAAGATACACGACCAGTGGATAGGCGCCCTGAGATGAGGAGTGGGAAAAAGAAGCCTGATGGCAGACCAAGATAAAGCACCGGATGCCTGGGAATCGCCCCAAAAGGTTCTGGTAGTTCTTGCCCATCCAGATGATCCTGAATTCTTTTGCGGGGCAACCACTGCGCGTTGGGTACTTGCAGGTCACCAGGTAGCATACTGTGTGGTCACTTGCGGGGATAAAGGAACCAAGGATTTGAGCATAGCTTCCGATGATCTATGCTCCATCCGGCAGATGGAACAGCGATCTGCAGCAAAGGTGCTTGGGGTCAAAGAAGTCAAGTTTCTGAATTATCCCGATGGATACCTGGTCGCGGATATCAACCTGCGCCGGGATATTACGCGTGTGATCCGCATTATGCGACCTGATGTGCTTATCACCTGTGACCCACAAACGTTGTTCACTGCCAATGGTGGATTGAACCACCCGGATCATCGTGCTGCCGGTCAGGCAACATTAGACGCGGTCTTTCCAGCCGCGCGTGACCATTTAAATTTCCCTGAGTTATGGAAAAACGAAGGCCTCGAGCCTCATATTGTACGGGAAGTATGGGTCGCTGGTACACTTTCACCTAATGTTACCCTGGATGTCACCGATACCTGGGAGATTAAAATCAAGGCATTGTTCGAGCATAAAAGTCAGATTGGGGAACCGGAAAAACTGGCCGAACGCATGCGCAATCGGCGCACAGCCGACAGCACACCTGAAAATCCACGGTACGAAGAGAAATACCGCCGCTTAATCTTAGGATAATTTTGTGACCTGTTCAGACTATAGTTATCTAAATAAAGAGGCAATATGACAAATTTCCTGGATGATGCCCAATCCTTATATGAGTATACACGTGATTTACGTAGAGATTTCCACCGCCATCCAGAGATTGGTTTCAAGGAAATCCGTACAGCCAATATCGTAGCGAAGGCACTGACCGACCTGGGGATGGAAGTGAAAACCGGGGTTGGTCAAACTGGGGTAGTGGCGCTTTTAGAAGGGAAAGCCGCCGGTCCGGTGGTCTTATTGCGATTTGATATGGACGCATTGCCTATCCAGGAACAAACCGGAGCTGAATATGCCTCGCTGAATGATGGGCTGATGCATGCTTGCGGACATGATGGACATGTTGCCATCGGGTTAACCGTAGCCCGCATATTGAATGATCACCGCAACGAGCTCAACGGGACGGTCAAACTCATTTTTCAGCCAGCAGAGGAAGGCCTCGGCGGTGCTGAGAGCATGATCATGGACGGTATCCTGCAAGATCCTAAACCGGATATTGCATTGGGGCTGCACGTCTGGAACGAGAAACCAGTCGGTTGGATCGGTATTGTACCTGGCCCTGTCATGGCAGCCGCGGACACATTTAATGTTCGCATCACTGGCAAAGGCGGGCATGGAGCGGTTCCCAATTTGACCAGGGATCCCATCCTGGCAGCTGCACAGGTGATTGGCGCATTGCAAAGCATAGTTTCCAGGAATGTCTCACCCATCAAATCTGCAGTTGTGACTGTGGCCTCGATCCATAGTGGTGACGCATTTAATGTTATTCCAGCGAAAGTGGAGCTGAAAGGAACGATCCGGACGTTTGAACCTGAAGTTAGAGATGTAGTGCTCAGGAGGTTCCACGAAATCGTGGAAAACATCGCAAAAGCAATGGAATGCGAAGTGTCCCTTGACATAAAGTCGATCACACCCGCGGTATACAACGATCCAGAGATTACGGCAAAAGTACAGAAGGTGGCGGGTAATTTACTTCCCAATCACCAGCTGGATTTTAAATCGATCACCATGGGTTCTGAAGATATGGCTTTCGTCCTACAACAGATCCCTGGTTGCTACTTCTTTATCGGCTCGGCCAATAGCGAGAAGAACCTGGCGGCACCTCACCACAGCTCGAAATTTGATTTTGATGAATCCGTCCTACCAACTGCAGCCGGGTTGATGGCGTCCTCTGCAATGGAATTTCTAGGAAAATAGACGAATACGGAGCACACATGGTTGTAGATAAAGCGAAACCAAAAGCAGTAAGTACAAAATCAGTGGAACCAGTCATCAACAATTTCAGCATCACGGTGGCGACGGTTAATGGCTCGGGCAGCCAGACCTCCAACCTTACCCTGCTGCGGGCTTTGTTCAAGATGGGCATCCCGGTGTCGGGCAAGAACATATTCCCTTCGAATATCCAGGGTTTGCCCACCTGGTATACGATCAGGATAAATGAAGGCGGCCACCTGGCACGCTGCGAGAGCCAGGAAGTAGTCGTCGCCATGAATCCGGCAACTTTCATCAAAGATATGGAAGGGATCGTCGCAGGCGGGGTGCTGTTTTATGACGACAGCATCAAACTGCCAATCACCCGGCAGGACCTGCACCTTTATCCGATGCCGGTCAAGCAAATGGTGAGGGATTCGGAAGCGCCTCCAAATCTGCGCGATTACATCGCCAACATGGTTTATGTGGGCATCGTTGCGTGCGTGCTCAACATAGACATGGATTTCATCTACCAGGCGCTGGATTTTCATTTTAAGAGCAAGCCAAAACCGATCGAGCTGAATTGGACCATGATCAAGAATGCTCATGATTGGGCAGCCGCTAATTTGACCAAGGCCGATGCATATACCGTAAAAGCCTCCAACAAGACCGAAGGGTTTATCATGGCGGACGGGAATACCGCTGCCGCGCTCGGTGCGCTGTATGGGGGGCTGCAGTTTGCAGCCTGGTACCCGATCACACCGGCTACGTCACTGGCCGAAACGTTGAATGAATTCGTGCCAGTATTCCGTAAAGACCCCATAACTGGGAAGAACACGTGTGTAGTGGTGCAGGCAGAGGATGAACTGGCAGCGGTTGGGATGGTGGTGGGGGCAGGCTGGTCAGGATTGCGAGCAATGACTTCGACTTCTGGGCCTGGGTTCAGCTTGATGGTCGAGTATGTGGGTCTGGCGTATTTCACGGAGACACCGATCGTGATCTGGGATGTGCAGCGCATCGGTCCATCGACGGGATTGCCCACCCGCACCTCACAAGGAGACCTGCGATTAGCCTATACCATGGGACATGGAGACGCCAGGCACGTGATCCTATTCCCGGGTTCGGTGACGGAATGCTTCGAGTTCGGCTGGAAAGCATTCGATATTGCTGAAAGGCTGCAAACCCCGGTGATCGTATTATCAGACCTCGATTTTGGGATGAACCAGTGGATGGCGAAACCATTTGAATATCCCGATACGCCAATGGACCGGGGGAAGATCCTGTGGGAGGATGAGCTTAAGCAGATGACCAGCAAATGGGGACGCTACCTGGATGTGGATGGGGATGGAATCCCATACCGGACCTTGCCAGGCAATCAGCTGCCCAATGCCGCCTGGTTTGCACGCGGGACAGGGCATGACCAGTATGCTCAATACAGTGAAGAGCCGGCTGAATGGGAGAATAACATGCTGCGCTTGCGCCGCAAGCTGGAAGGCAACCTCTCCCTGCTGCCAAAACCAGTGATCCGTAATGTGGAAAGTGCAGCCATCAGCATCATCTCCTATGGCTCGACCGCTGATGCGATCGACGAGGCGATGGAAGACCTGGTGAATCAAGGTTACAAGATCGACCATTTGCGTATGCGCTCGCTGCCGGCTGCTCCTGAAGTGGTGGAATTCGTCCATAACCATGAGCGTAACTACGTAGTGGAGCTCAACCGGGATGGCCAGCTACACCAGATATTACGTCTGGAGATCCCAGATTGCAGTATGAAATTGATCTCGCTCTCCCACCTGGATGGATTACCGTTAACTGCCAATTGGGTGGAAGTGCAGATCAAAGCGAATGAAAAGTAGGTAAAAATGACAGATCAAACGACTCAAACACAACGCGGCCAGGTTAACCTGGTGGGACTTACCAAGAACGATTATCGCGGCAACCCCAGCTCGCTATGCCAGGGGTGTGGGCATAACTCCATCTCGAGCCAGATCATCGCCGCTTGTTATGAACTGAATATCATCCCTGAAAACCTGGTTAAATTCAGCGGGATCGGCTGTTCGAGCAAAAGCCCATTTTACTTCCTGAACCGCTCGTTCGGTTTCAACGGCTTGCACGGGCGCATGCCATCCCTGGCGACCGGGGCGATGTTCGGTAATACCTCGCTGAAAGCCATCGGATTAAGCGGTGATGGTGACACTGCCAGCATCGGCATGGGACAGTTCAAGCATATCGTGCGGCGGAATGTACCCCTGGTGTACATCGTCGAGAATAATGGCGTGTATGGATTAACCAAAGGGCAGTTCTCGGCGACTGCGGATGAAGGTCTGGAGCTGAAGAAGCAGGGTACGAATCCTTATCTGCCGGTTGATATTGCCTGGGAAGCGCTGGTGGGGCATGCCACGTTTGTAGCGCGTTCCTTTGCGGGTGACCCAAAACAGGTGAAGGAGCTGATCAAAGCCGCGTTCAGCCATAATGGGATTGCCGTTTTGGATATCATCAGCCCATGTGTCACTTTCAACAACCAGGATGAGACCAGCCATTCGTACGCCTGGGGCAAGGACCATGAGGTGGCGCTGCATGAGTTATCGTATGTGCCGAGTAAAGAAGAGATCATGATCGATTATGAGGATGGCCAGATCAAGGAAGTGACCATGCATGACGGCTCGACGATCATATTAAAGAAACTGGACCGGGATTATGATCCCAAGAATCGATCGGAGGCCTTCCGGGTGCTGGATGAATCCAATAAGGACTGCTGCCTGATCACCGGGTTGATCTATATCGATGAAACCCAACAAACCTTGTTCGAGCATTACAACCTGCCGGATGAACCGCTGAACCGGCTGACTGAAGAGCGCTTACGACCTGCGAAGGACACGATCGATAAACTGAATGCGATGATGTTTTAGGAAAAGATAGTGATTAGTAATCAGTGATTAGGCAATCAGGCAATTAGGCAATTAGGCAATCCGGTAGTCCGGTAAAAGACCTTACCGGACAGGAGAGCACTGAAGTACAAACCGGACAGGTTAGTGATTAGGTAATCCGGTAGAAGTCCGGTAGAAAACCAAACCGGACAGGTTAGGAAAATCAAAATCTGATATAGGCTGCCCTGAAAGATACGGCAGCCTTTTTAATTGAATCGCGAAAAAAATAAATCGAAACAATTCCAATCGGAGAGAATTCTGGTGAAATTTTATAGGACCTCCCATTTCGCTCGCACATTGTGCTCGCGACTGCGGGCAAAAACCGCCCTTGGAATCGCGAAAAAAATAATTCGAAACAATTGTGGGGAATAACAGAGCTTCTCCGAAGGTTAAGAAAGTCACCATATAAAAGTAGGTTGGGTTGAGGGGAACGCATTTCTGCCCGAAACCCAACATGTAGGGACAGCGACGGTCGTGAGACCGTCAATTTTAATTCCTGGCGAAGTTGAAAGGAAATAGAAAAACACCCCCTTCAAGTGCAGCGAGGGCAGGCAAAGAACGCGATGGACACAAAGTATCATCATTTTTTATAGAGACGCCCCGGCGAGGCGTCTACGTGCGGGCTCCTGGGATTGTGATTGCTCGAAGAGGAAAAGGACTCGGATCGCCGTAGGTGGAAATTGCTCGATGGGATATGACTCGGATCGCCGTGGGTTGAAACCCACGGCTACTGAGTTCACCAAACCCGCAGAGCGGGTTGATTTATGATGGGTGATTTGAATTGAATTAAAATAACAAAAAGAATTCAATTAATCTCCGCAAGGGTGCTGGTGATATTTTGGAGTGCTTGTAAAACCGCCGACAATGGCTGATTGGGATATCCTTTAATTGAAGCGAGTTATGCGCATGCATTATTTTCAGGGTCAGGTTTGCGACAGGTAGGGTGGATTGGCAGGGATTAATCACCGATTAGATTAATATTCGTACCTAAAAATTCGAATACATTCGAATGCCCTTTGGGACGGGCAGAGAAGAGAAGGATTGAGGAGAAGGCAACTACGTATACAGGTAATTACTCACCGAGTATTTTATTCACAATAAATACTCTCATCATTAGGAAAATAATTTATTGTCATTGCGATGAGGGCGTAATCCGAATCTTGGGTAATCTCCACGCTTCGTAGCCCGAAGAAGCAATCTTCCTTTCCGCAAATTGATCGACTTCGAGTAGAGAGTTATTTGAGCATTCTAGAAAAAGGAAGATTGCTTCATTCGCAAAATTCGCTCATTCGCAATGACAATGGTGTGAGATGATCGTTATAATTTTAAATTCGACGAATCAAGATAGATGATACAGTGAAAAGTTACATATACAGTATAGCACAATTGTTCTAATCCACAAGGGGTTTATCGAAACTCGTGAAATTTTTAAGGTTTCTCATTTAGGCTGATGTAAATAGGAAGGATAAGGGTAGCGAGAAGTATTCTTGGCACGGCGAAGGGGATGGGATAACTTATCAACATATTGGGTAATCCTAGGTAGAGACGACCCGAGCAGGCGTCTTTTATTAAGATATAGACGTTGGATATGTAAGTTGAATAATCATGAAGGTTGCGCATAGCCAAAGAATAGCATTATCGAAGGCATTCGAGAACCTTTATATCTGTTCTTCTACCTAATTAATTACCTGACGGTTGAATATATGAGGCGGTGAGTTGTAATGGAAGAGAAATATCTATATAATGAGAGTGGTGGCAGCGAATAAACGCCTTGGAGGAACATCCAGGTGAAACAAGCGTCTTATCTGTAAAATAAATTCTTATTTGGGGGAACCAATGGTCATTATTGTTATAACGAGATTTATCCTCCTGGTTAATAGGAGTAGTTTTTTTGCGGAGTAGGGAGAGATGCAAAACTTATCACGAATAATGTTATTAATAGGCATTGCACTGATCATAGCAGGGTGCCAGAGCGTACCTCAGGATAAACAGCTGGTTCAGGCAGATCTGCCGCGTATCGAAGCACCGGTTGCGAGTAATGAGCAAGAGGCATTACTCCAAGCTGGGAATAACTCATTTGCTTTCAACCTGTACCAGCGCATCAATCTGGAGAATTCAGGGAATCTTATTTATTCTCCCTACAGTATTTGGACGGCATTCTCAATGGTCTATGCTGGTGCTCAAGGAGATACCGAGAGCCAAATGGCAGATGTGTTCCAGTTCCTAAGTCAGGAGAACCAACATGTGACGCTCAACGCAATCGACCAGCAGCTGCAGGCATTCAGCACACTCCAAACGGGTGAAGAAGAAGCAGAAGGTACTCCCTTCCAGCTCAGGGTAGCAAACGCCGTTTGGAGCCAGAAAGGTTTCGTCTTCGATCAGCCCTATTTGGACCTGTTGGCGACCCAGTATGGTGCTGGGCTGCGCGTGCTTGACTTTGAGAATTCAGTAGAGGGGGCAAGGGAGGCAATCAATGCCTGGGTGGACGAAAAAACCGACGGACACATCAAGGAAATCGCCGGACCAGGGTCAATCTCAAATGATACACGACTGGTTTTAACCAATGCGATCCTTTTCAAGGCGGGTTGGGCTTATAAGTTTGACCAGGATGCAACCGCAAATGGCTTATTCACGCTCATTAATGGCTCGCAGATGAATACTCCACTCATGCATTTGAGGGCACCTTTGGATTTTGTTGAAAATGAGGAGTATCAGGCAGTACGCTTGCCTTATGTGAAACAGGATACAGAAATGTGGATTATCCTACCCGCAGACGGTTATTTTAAAGCTGTTCAGGAAATGTTAAACCCTGAATTGCTGAACGCTATCCGTCAGCAAGCGGGAATGGATGAGGTTTCTCTTACCTTACCCAGTTTTGATTTCGAGTCAGAATTACCATTAAATGATTTACTGATCCAAATGGGCTTGACGAAAAGTTTTTGTCCGGCAGGCAATTTTGATGGGATAAGTGAGGGTGCTGGGTTATGCATTGATCAAGCCGTTCACAAAGCTACAATCACGGTGGATGAGGAAGGGACAGAAGCAACCGCAGCGACACTGATAGCTTTTCCAGTTTCTATTATGAAAGAAGTTACGATGACAGTTGACCGCCCGTTTATATTTGTGATTATGACACGGGATAGTGGGCTGATTCTATTCCTCGGACAGGTACTCTATCCGGCTGGAGGATGATATTGTACATATTGTTGGGTTTCGGGCTGTGCACTCAATCAACCGACGCCTGACTCACCTGATCCAGCTTGGGAGAGTGGCTGTAAGGCAATTGATTTTATTAGGGATCCCAATAATAAGTTAGATGTGTTGCGTATCAATTTCCATTTTTAAAAGATATCTTCTTTATCTATAGAAAGAGGAAATCACAGCTATGAAAATTTATACAAGTCAGACCTATAAAGTATTGGCTATTTTATCTTTATCGGCAGCGCTTTTATTAGGATGCCAACCACTGCCATCAACAGTATCAGTTATTTCAACTCTAGTGAACACATCTACTTCTGACTTTATACAAACACCAGAATTGACTGAAACACCAAAAACAGCCTCCCCTGAGATTACTTCAACAACAAAGCCACCACTGTCCGAAACCTTAACGCCAACCCAATCGAAAGTTCTTTCTCCTACAATTACATCAACCCCTCAAGCAATACAGACATCTGATCCACTGACTAACATAACGACAGAATGCGCACAAGTTACTCCATCCTTTCCTGATCATCTAAAGCCTAAAGGATATATCGTTCTTCAAAGATCGACTAGACTATATCTATACAATTTAGAAACAGAAACAAATGTAGAAATAGGGCATGATATATTTAGTGCCATCGTGTCGCCAGATCAAAAATATTTCTATTATAAGGATTGCATAGGTATTGAATGTAATCATGATCTTGCCGATGTTCATGGAGTGATCAACTCTTCTCCTTCGAGTAATGAATGGTATTTAGATCGGTGGATCGATAAGACACATATTGAGTTCCACCATAGTATAGAGCCATACAACTCGATTTTGATCTTAAATCCATTCACGGAGGAGAAAGAAATATTTACACTAGACCTTCCTAATGCATATCATACACCGGGTATTGATCATCCTTGGTTTAATAATGCAATCGATGCTACTCGAGAGCGGATCATCTATTTTGACACTGAAGGCATTGGCCGGGTGATATTATGGGACATCCCATCAAGTAAAATTCTTGCTTGGTTGCCTTATCCAGTTCCAGAGGGCAAGCTACCGGGAATATATTATGATTATCTTAATGGCTGGTCGCCTGATAACAGTCAATTCGTTATCAATTCACCTGTTGGTGATACGATAGCAACCGATGATGGAAACCCTGCTGTGGAGGAATTATTTACGATTAGCCGTGATGGCCAGGTGAAGCAGCTGACACACCTGTCCAATAAATATCTCCTGACTCGTTTCTATGATATGATCTGGTCACCCGATGGTAGATATATCGCTTTTTGGGTGAGGATATCTGAAAACATCGATGATAGGATTGGTGACCTACCAACTACTTTAATTATCTTTGATACGATGACGAAGGAAGGCATTGATTATTGTATTGCTTCATTGTCACCTTCTGCATTATTCTGGTCAGCAGACAGCAAGCAAATTATAGTCGGAAGAGTGATTGGTCAGCCAGTAGGAGTATATATCTTGGATAGAACGACTAATCTATTAGAGAAGTTGGATTCTATGATGGCTTCTAAAGGTTGGATGGTAGCACCTTAGTAAAAGACAGCGAAATATATTATTAGGAAAACACTTTTAAACAGGCGACTGAATGGCCTAAAGTTTGCTGGAGACTGATATCGCGATGCACTTAGGGGCGACCCGACCTTTGGTAGAAGCAGAATTCGTTGACTGGGTTGTGCATGGTTGCCTTCCATTCGAAGCCCATCTTCAAAATGATGCTAAAAATTCCAACAAGTCAGGTAGTACCGAGACGCCCCGCCGGGGCGTCTCTACAGAGGCATCGTCTGTAAGGGCGGCCCGCCCGTAAGTGAACGAGATCTCAGATAATCATGAGCTGTCGGGGAAAAGGTTGAAGAATGATGGTGATGGGTCGCCCTTACTGAAAAACGATCCAACGGGCGAGTCGCGAAGGAGAGATGAGATGGGGGTAAGTTAATTGACAAGATCATGAAGAAATACGATGATGCCAGAGAGACACGCCCCTACCGAAAAACGGGCGACCGAATGGACCAAAAAAGCCAGAGACGGATATCACGATGCATGAAAGGGCGACCCGCCCATGGGCGAACGAATTCTCAGATAGCCATGAACTCTCGGGGAAATGGTTGAAGAATGAACCTGATGGGTCGCCCCTACCCGGTAATTTAGACCTGCCCCTACAGCGATAAGATTATCGCCCCAGGTATTTTTGGGTCCAGTACCAGAGCACACTGCTGGCGGGTTTGCCGTGGATGGAGATGGATTTATCCTGCAGGGTGGTGGGGGGGTAATACCCCATGGAGACATACCCGGAGACCCAGCTGCGATCATTGATGGCGGATAGGACGGCGTTATAAGCATTCGCCTGGTCTTGCAGGTTCAGGACCAGCTCGGGGATATCGGGGTTGGGCTGGGCGAGCAGGTCATAATCCAGACAACCCCCACCCAAAACAGCGATACAGCCCAGGCTGCCGCGATCAATGGAGGGGTAGGAGAGGGCGAGAATCACCGGTTTGCCTACCAATTGCTGGTAGGGTAATATTTCCTGATCGAGGATGGTGGAGGCCTGCGTTTGCATGGCATCCAACGAAGCATTGGGTTCGGACGCCAGGGGAGCTGACCACAAGATGTAGACCTGGTCGACCGCATCCAGGAAGGGAGGGGGACTTTTTACGCCATAGGGATAGGAAGATATCCAGATGATCGTCCCCTTGAAGCGCACACGGATCTGGCTGATCAATTCACGCCACCGTGCTTCTGCATCCTGGGGAACGTTGCTGGGTGAACCATCGGAAAGCTGCCCCCCTGGTAGGGCAGGAGCTAACCAGCGACCGCCTAATATTAATACACTGGCATTCGTCCGTGAGGCAGCGGTAGCATGGTGCAGGATGAAATTTGAATATCTTTCGAAGAAAGACACCCACCAGGGAAAATCACGCGGGGCATTCTGCCACCACTCGTCCACCTGGGTGGGGAAGTGAGGGGTGGGGAATAATCCAACTTGTAAATTATCCTGGTGGGCTGTATTGATCGAGGCAGCGAGCTCTGGCCAGAGCATATCCTGCGATGGCAGGGGCTCCAGGATGGGAGGCGCGGCGTTGGTGAAGGTCCAGGTGGGGCTGAGGATCAGCCAGCTGACATCCAGATTTTGCACGGTTTTGATCGCATTGGGAAGCAGCGGTCCCCAGGAGGGGTGATAACGGGGCTGGAATGCCACCCCGGCGACGAAATCGGAACCACGCGGGGTGACCTGCACACCCGGAACACTGGCGGGTGGAGTTTGAGTGGTGTCCCAGGCCCAATTGGTGATTTCGTCGCTCACCGTGCCAGGGTTCGAGCTGGGGCTGACATTACGACCGGTTGGATTTATCCCGATCGAATAAGCATCATCGGCACTCCCGCACTGGTCATCGCGGCAATAGCGGTAATACAAGGAAGACAAGGTATTGAACGGACCGGTGAGATCAAATTTCCACATCTGCCTGCCCTGAGCATCGGTGGTCGACGACATTGGAAGCG
Source organism: uncultured Chloroflexia bacterium (assembly GCA_963809805.1). Taxonomy (GTDB): domain Bacteria; phylum Chloroflexota; class Anaerolineae; order Anaerolineales; family UBA4823; genus FEB-25. Next base: position 145,855 of record CAWELB010000008.1, read on the forward strand.
GCTCGAGCCATCCAAAACCCGGATTGAATTGGATCGAGAGGCCCTCAGTCAAAACAGTGTCGGAGGGAATTTTTACTTCAAAACGGATTGGGTTCGTGTTGGGTGAGAGCCAGGCATCGATCACATCAACTTCTTCGAATTCCGTGTTGGGGACGATCAGCTGGCGCAGGCGGATGGTGCCGGTTGTAGATACTTCGGAGCTCCACAAGCCATCACCGAGGGTATATTTGTATTCGATGTACGTGCCGGCGGGGAGATTTAACGTCACCATGTATCTGCCATCGGAGAGCTTACCCAGGGTGGGCATGCGGGAGGCCAGCGAGCTCACACCGGCAGAGAGATCGGCGAAGGTATTTCCCAGCTGGTACAGGTTGCCTGCCAGGCGCAGGGGTGCATCGGGAGGTGTATTTTTAGGCACTTTGACGGTGAAAATAACCGTGACCAGCTTTGCAGGGCTCAGCTGGATGGAGACAGGGGTGGACGAATCAGCTGCGACCACTGCACCCTGCTGGTAGATTTCATACGAACCGTCCAGGGCGTAAAAGACCAGATTATGCGTGCCGGGAGGTAGTCCCTCCAGCAGGAAAGTGCCATCGGCGAGGGTAAATGTATGTTCACCCCCGGCAGTGACCAGCAAATTGGGGATCGGCTCGCCGGTTGAAAAATCAACCGCTTCACCCATGATGCGACCGCGCGGACCCTGATATTGGGTATCGGTCCACTGGCTGACCACATCTTTTACCGTGGCAGGTCCTTCCACATGGTAGAGACGGTAGCGCACCGGCCGGTTATTGTAGAGGTGCTCATTCACGGTGATAGACCCCTCACGGCTGTAGCGATACTTGATCACTTTGCCGATGGTGAAGGGCAAAGTGACCGAATAATTCAGCGCATTATCGGCTTGCATGATGTATTTATGGGGATTAAAAGCCAACCCGGTAACTTCATCCAAGAGGGTTAGAAATATGGAATCTCCGGCGGGAAGAGGCTCGGCGAGATTCGCACTGAAGGTGACCAGGGTTTGTTGATATTCTGGAACCTGGGTGATGGGTGGAGTGGTCGGAGTTTTAGATGTGGAAGAAGGTAAATTGCAACTGACTAATAATGTAAGAATGAGTAAGGCTATTGAACTGACATGGAGATATTTTCTGAGTGATTTAGGCATAGAGGGATAAGTCCACGGTAGGAGGTTTTGGTTTATTTATAATAAAACTATCAAGAGAATATTCAAATTTTATCATCGGGAAGGTCAAAAATGATATTGAAATTTATGAATTTGGTTCGAATGTAACGTAAATATCCACTGAAATCGGAATATAGCTAAATCGTGGACATGTCAATGAAGATCCTTCTTCGTGTTACGTATTGTAGTTATAACTCCCTGTTTGGAGATTGCCACGCATCGCAATGACAATGTACCAGGTTCTTGCGATTCATCGACACATGAGCACTCTGAAGGTATTAGCAATGACAGAATAAAAAGTATCCTGCGGAGGAATGAGGAATGTCGAGGAAAATATCGCTCACTCTATCCGCAGGATACTGTATAGGGACGGATTAACTAGCTACACGAACTGGCTTGAAATACTTTATATCCAGAATGGAACCCACCCGTTTAGATTTAGGCTTGAAAACTGCCTGGACAAGCATGCCTATCTCTACTTCTTCCAGCTCAACTTCACCCAGGTGATGGATGATGCCACCATCGGCGAAGCGAACCAGGGCGATGAGCTCGGGATTTTCGAGCGGTGTGTCATCCAGGGCGACATTGAGGAAGGTGAATGTCACCACCTCGCCCTGGGTGCCGACATCGACCCAGGTATCCAGCTTTGCCAGGCAGCGCTCGCAAAAAACGGCAGCGGGAACGTAGGTGTGGTCACAATCCGGGCAGTAGGTGCCCAGGATTTTTCCTTCATCCTTGATGGCACGGAAGAATTTTTCCCCAGCCAGACCGAAGGTGTAGCGGTTTGCCACCGGTAAATCACCCAGCCAGGCTACGGGTGCATTGGGATCGCGTTCCAGGAGTGTCATGGCTTTGCCTCCTTGAGCGGTTTGAAGTACAGAATATCGTTGATCGAACCTTGACGTTCATCCGCAGGCTTCCAGACGGCTTTTACGCGCATGCCAATCTTGACGGCCTTGGGATCGACTTCGCCAAGCATGTGCATGATGCCATGGTTGGGTGAAGCTCCGTCAATGGTGATCACGGCAGGAATCTCCGGTACCTTAATGCGCTTGACATCCCAGGTGACATAACAAAGCGAGAAAGTGCTGACCGTGCCCGTGTCTTCCAGCGGCACATATTCATCCATGGGACGATAGCACCACTCGCAGACTGTGCGGGGAGGCACCACGATTTTACGACAGGTGGAACAATGACTGCCCAGGATCACACCGGCTTTGAGGGAAGCCAGATAACTACCGATACCCACACCGGTATCCCAGGCATAGAGGCCATTGAGCTTATCGAAATTGAACAGGATCTTCCCATCGGTGAAATCCTGCTCGCTGAGAGAAATTCCGGGGAATTCTTTGATTTTAGCGGTCATAGTATGCTCCTTATTTCCCCATTACGACTACCGTGCCGACCTGCATCAGATCACCCCAGGCCTGAGCAACACCGCGGCGCGGCTGACCAGGCACCTGCCTGGCACCGGCTTCACCCCTCAGCTGCCAGAACAACTCGGCAATTTTCATCAAGCCGGCAGCTGCAATAGGGTTGCCCACGCCCAGGAGACCACCGGAGGGGCAGATGGGCATGTTACCCGTGCGGGAGGCGGTGCCATCGCTGTATAACTCGGGCGCCTTACCGCGCTCGGCGAGCTGCAACCCTTCCAGATGGTGGAGCGCTTTGTAATCGAAGGGGTCATAGGGCTCGGCGATATGGATCTCCTTGCGCGGCTCCTTGATGCCGGCCATATCGTAGGCCATACGGGCAGCATATTCCACGTAACGCGGGTAAGCCAGGTCTCGATTGGTCCAATACGAGGTATCCAGGTGCCAGCCAACCCCCTCGATCCACACGGGCTTGTCGGTGATGCGTTTGGCGACGTGTTCGGCGGCCAGGATGAGGGCGACAGCTCCATCGGAGACCGGGCTGACATCAAGCCGCTGCACAGGCCAGGCGAGCACCTCGGAATCAAGCACATCCTGCACGGTGATATTGGCATCACCGAGCAGGGCACACGGGTGATCGGCAGCATTCCTTTTATGCAGGACGGATACCTGGGCAATATCTTCCTTGGAAATGCCGTAAGTGGTCATATAACGGTTCATTTCCAGGGCAAAGATCCACAGCAGGTTAGGTTTCAGCGGACGTTCGGTGGTATGGTCGAAAATGGTTAAAAAGGCGGCTTGAGCATGAGGATAATAGGATGACATTTTTTCCTCTGCCACGATCATCACCACATCGAACAGACCCGAGGCGACATGGTACCAACCCTGGATGGGCATGAACACACCTGTTCCGCCCCCGACATAGGAGCGCATATAGGGTTTACGCCAGGCGCCAGCGCCATCGCTGACATATTCGCCATTCAGGTGGACACCATCGAAAGCATCTGGGGCGGTGCCGAAGCAAACGGCTTCGATGTCATCCATGGTCATCTCACACGACTCGAGGGCCATGTGAGAGGCTTCCCAGGTGAGCTCTTTGGCGGTTTCCTGAGCGCGTCTTACGAATTTGGTCATACCAGCACCAACAACAGCTACTTTTCGCATTCCCATAGTGGCATCCTTTCTAGTTGGTGAGGATCAGAACTGCACCACTGGTGGTGGGAACTCCGCGCCAGGATTGTGCAAGACCGATGTTGACATCTTCAATTTGGCGGGGTCCTGCTTCTCCTCTGAGCTGGAGAACAATTTCAAGAGCACGCGCCAAACCGTTAGCTTCGAGGAGGTTGCCCATGCCGAGGCTTCCACCTGATACATTGACCGGGAGCCCACTATCCGAGCTGGTGAAGCCTTCCAATGTAAGAGAACCGGCTTCGCCTTCACGGCAGAAGCCCAGCGCTTCAAGAGCTTGCAGCTCCTTGTAGGCATACAGATCGTCCACCTCGGCGATATCAATGGCTTCCAGAGGGTTGTTGATGCCAGCCTGCCGATAAGCCATGCGGGCAGCTTCTTCGGTATAAATGGCGTGGGCCCAATCGCGATTTTCGAGCCCAGGGGAATCATTACTCCAACCGGCGCCCAGAATCCAGATGGGCTTATCGGTGAGGGAGATTGCTTTTTCTTCAGAAGCCAGGACCATGACTACAGCACCATCGGAGTGTCGGGCAGCTTCGTGTTCTCCAAGAGGCCAGGATAAGACCGGTCCGGAGAGCACATCTTCGATGGATAAATCCGCTCCATAAGGAGCAAAAGGATTTTTTAGAGCGTTGAATTTATTCTTGACGACCACCGCAGCACACTGTTCTTGGGTCGATTCAGTCTCGAATAAATAGCGATTCATTTCGAGACCGGCGATGAAATGGGAATTTAATTTGAGTGGTCGATTTAAAATGGGGTCTTGCGCATAGGCAGTAACTTCGGATAGAGTCTTGATATTTGAGGCTTTGCTGTGACCCTCGATGGCGACGATATCAAATTGTCCGGTGCGAATGAGCATATAAGCTGTGGCGATACCGTGTAAACCATCGCCTGTGATGGTATGCACGGATTTCAGCGCACCCCCTAATTGATCGGGAGTGTATTCATCAAAGATGCTGGTTCCCTCATGAAAATCTTCGGCCACGGTGACAAAACTTTCCACATCGCGGCGGGGATCGACACCAGCATCAGTATAGGCACGCATGGCAGCTTCATATACCATTTCCTTATAAGACTGTTCAGGGGTGACCGGTCGAAATCCTGTGCAGCCTACTCCCACGATGGCAACACGTTCATGCATGGATACCTCCTTTATGATCAGGTATGATTATTCAGGTTGATGGGTAAATCCTAAGGTTATGTCGTTTGAGCTTTGTCCAGGGCCTCCTTCTGTTTCGTGGCTCGATTGCGTTGAGCGATAAAAGCCAAACCGATACTGATAAAATACAGCACAGTCAAAGGAATCATTACCAACCCCATATTGACCGGGTCTACCGTTGGGGTGATGGCAGCTGCGACGATTGCGATGACTACGATGGCAATTCTCCATTGGGAAGCCAATGATTTGGCTTTGATCAAGCCAAGGCCTGCCAATAAATAAATGACCATTGGAAACTCAAATGCCACACCGATCCAGAACATAAGGCTGGTTACAAAATTATAATATGAAGATGGGCGAGGCTGGGTGGTTAAACCCATGAAATTGAAGAGAATTTGTAAGGCAGGATGAAGCATTATAAAGAATGAAAAAGACATCCCGCCTACGAAAAGTATGATCCCAGCTGGAATGGCAAGAAGGCCTTTAATGCGTGCGCTGACCTTCAATGCAGGAGCGATGAAAAGCCAGAGCTCAAAGATAATGTAAGGCAGGGCAATGGTAAAACCACTCAACAGAGTCACGCGCATGACCGTGCCGATATTTTCAGTTACGTCGATGGCTTTTAACACTTGCATGCCACCTTCCATCGGGGTAGCTAAAAAGTCAAGTATCCCGCGGATAAACAAAAACGATACGGCAGTTGTGATGATGATGGCTAATACTGCGCGCAGTAAATGCTTGCGTAAAGCATTTAAATGGGGGAGAAGTGCGGCGGGATTTTCTATCGTCGTGGCAAGGGTATCGCCGATGGGTGCATCCTCTAATTCTTCTTCTTTGAAGAATGAGGATATATTTTGAGCAGCTCGCTTCAAAGAGGAAAAAATGCTCCGTACGATCCAAGTGATGAAACGGAACGGTGCAGTAATAATTTTCCAGATTGAGCGGAGCAACTTACGCATAGATCAGGCTTTATCCTCGGTAGGATCAGGATCAGATGGAGGATCGGAAACCACAGCTGGAGGTTGATTTTCTACTGGATCATCCAATATCAGCTTACCGAGGTCCGGAGGGGTGGTCCAGGAAGAAAGATCATTACCTACTTGTTTGATCTCCTTTCCAAGATCTCCCCCAATTTTATTAATATCAGCCAAATCTTTGGAAAGCTCTTCGATAGTGGCTTCACGCATTAATCGATTGGGTAAATATTTCAATTCACGGGAAGCTTTTTGGATGGTGCGCCATTCTGGTGACGTTACAACCTTGCGTAAAAATCGCCCGAGGGTGTGACCCGCTTTGACCATGTCTCCTGGACCGAGGATGATCAAAGCAATCAACAGGATAAAGATAAGCTCAAGAGGTCCGATACCAAGAATTTCCATAGTTGCGTATAGCTAATTTAATGATTTGAAATATTGAATAATATCGTTATAGTGCAAGGCAAGACTTCCCAGAACACCGTTCACAAAGCGAGGAGTGCTTTCGGAGCCGTATAATTTTCCTAATTCTACGGCTTCATTGATGGCTACTTTCAAAGGAGTTTGGTTACTGACCGCGATTTCCCACAAGGCGATGCGCATAATATTCCGATCGATGATGGCGACCTGATCTAAAGGCCATTCGGGGGCATGCCGGGCAATAATTCGATCAAGTTCATGAACGATGGGTTGAATACCAAGAACTATATTTCGGGCAAATTCACCCAGGTTATCTTCCAGAGGGGTTTCGGATAACCTTTCAGCTAAAACGAGTTCCGGTGGGTGACCGGTGAGATCAATTTCGTAAAGTGCCTGCAGGGCAATACTGCGTGCCCTGGTCCGTGGTTTCATTGGGTTAAGTCTCTGCCTCCGCCGGGTAATCGATATCTTCAATGTGAATATTAACACGTCCCACGGTCATCCCTACCATCTCAGAGATGGCACGCGAGACTTCATGTTGAATGTTATGGCTCACGTCACGCACATTTACATCGCTTTTTAAGATGACGTAGATATCGGCATAAACCACATCATCCACCACTTCAATCAAGACGCCTTCACGTTTTTGGGTGCGCTTGAGAAGCTGATTGACCGGAGTTTGCACATGACTCAGGCGACTGACCCCATCGACGTTCAAGGTGGTTAATTGGGCGATGGTTAACAGCACATCCGGGGCAATGGTGGTCGTTCCTTGCAACACTTGGTCATCTTTCATAGCAGTACTCCCTTTGAGAACTGGTTGGCTCACATCATCACCATTCCGCCATCTACAGCCAGGACCTGCCCGGTGATATAGGCTGCTTCTTCGGAAGCCAGGAAAGCCACCGCAGCAGCAATTTCTTCGGGTTTTCCCATGCGACCGATTGGAGTGGCGCTCAGAATGGATTTTTTTAGCTCTTCCGATAAATCGTTGGTTAAGGAGGTGGGAATAAACCCTGGTGCGACGGCGTTGACCGTGATCAGGCGGGAAGCGACCTCGCGCGCCAGGGCTTTGGTGAACCCAATGAGCCCGGCTTTTGAGGCCGAATAGTTGGTTTGACCGGCTTGCCCAGCCTGACCGGATACCGAAGAAATATTAACGATGCGCCCATAGCGTTGTTTCATCATTGGGCGAATCACAGCTTTGGAGCAATTCCATGCACCCTTGAGATTCACGGCCAAAACTGCATCCCAATCCGATTCATCCATGCGCAGGATAAGGGTATCACGCGTGATGCCTGCGTTATTGACCAAGATATCGATTTTTCCAAATTCCTTGAGCGTACGGTCAATTAATTCAGCGGCCGATTTGACTTCGGTGACATTGACTTGAGCGGCGATCACTTTTGTATTGGCTTGAGCCGAAATTTCCGCCGCGGTTTGTTCAGCCAGATCGATCAACATATCTGCGATAACCACATTGGCACCTAAAAGCGCCAACCGTTCCACAATTGCTCGACCGATACCCCTGGCACCACCGGTAACAATCGCAATACGCCCTTCCATCGAGCAAAAATCTACCTTTAACATTGAAGTCTCCTGAGGCATGATTAGAAATCGGGCGATAATATTATACCCTAATCAGTCTAGGGGATTTCCGTACCCAATTCTAACAAGATGGTTAATGTTTTTCGATATTCTGGAAATCCAAGGGAGCCCCGAGAGAGTAGGCGACACTATTGCGATCGATCCTTTTGATCAAGCCGCATAAAACCGAGCCGTTCCCAATCTCGATATATTCGGATATTTCGTGGGTATTTAGATATTGTATCGATTCAGTCCAACGCACCCGGTGGGTGAGCTGATTTTGAAGGTCATTTTTAATATCGTCAGCAAGCAAAATGGGTTGGGCGGTGATATTGCTGATGATGGGGATCAATGAGGTCTTGATCAAGGTCGAGGCTATGGATTGATTGAAATCATTTTGACTGGTCGACATATAGGGTGAATGGGCGGCGATACTGACCGCTAAACGAATGACACGCCTGGCACCCGCTTGCTCCAGCAGTGGTTGGACCCGGTCGAGGGCAGAAAGTACTCCCGATATGACCACCTGACCCGGGCAATTATCATTGGCGACCTGGACAATTTCATCAGGGGTGCTGGCTTGCTGGCATAGCTGTTCGATGGTGGGAATATCCAAACCTAAAATTGCAGCCATCCCACCGGGAGATAATTCACCCGCCCGTTTCATCAATTCACCACGAATGCGTACCAATCGCAAGCCATCACTGAAAGATAATGCACCCGAGGCGACCAGGGCGCTTAATTCTCCCATCGAGTGACCGGCGACAAATGATGGCACAATTTCCAGATTTTGGGTCTGAATGACGCTTAAAACGGCGATCGAGTGCGTAAAAAGAGCCGGCTGGGTATTGATCGTGTCGTTAAGGCAGTCCTCAGGACCTTCCCAGGCGATGTGAGAAAGTGGAAACCCCAATATATCGTCGGCTTGTTGGAATATTTCATTGGCAGAAGGAAATGCCTGAGCTAATGCATGCCCCATCCCTACAGATTGAGACCCCTGCCCGGGGAATACAAATGCAATTTTATGGTCATCCATGGTAGTTAAAAATTTACGAGCCGTGAGTTTCACGGCCCGTTAAGAAAGCTACTTCTTTTCCGCTTTGATTTCGATGACTTCACGGCCTTTGAAATGACCGCAATTCGGACATACCCGATGGGGTAAGCGCATCTCCCCACAGTTGCTGCAAACCACCAGGTTTGGATTTGTCAACGCATCATGGGCACGCCGGCGATCACGTCTACCAGAAGAGTGCTTTCTTTTTGGTTGGGGCGTCATGAGGATTCTCCTATCTTCTTCAATTGGCAAAACCTATCCTGGTGTTGCCTGGGCTATAAATTCACAAACACACCTGCCCATACGGGCAGGCAGGGTGTGATTATATATTCGTGTGGCAAGCCTGTCAAGGTTTAACCCCAAAAATCCAGGTCCCAGCCTGGTGATAAAGCAGGTTGAACGATGCACTGGAAGCTAATTTCTGAGGTGATATCACCCCACCCCTGACTCCAATGTATACATAATGGTATTGATGGGAGTGTAAATATTCCCAGAAAAGCGCAGGATCTCCACTCGAAGAATAAATTTGCTGGACCTGTTGATTGATTTCTTTGTAGCCATTTCCGAGCCCATATAACACGGGAGGTGGGAGGGTTAATCTGCCAGAAAGGGGAGAGATCCAATAGCCTCCGTCGTTACCGGCGTATAAGCCGTAGCCCCAGGCGAAGGGATTGATCACGATGGTCTCATTCTCAGGGAGGTTGTCGCTGATCCACTGGATGGCGGATAGGTCTGCCTGGCGGGAGAGAATGGTGACCGGATTAATGATGGGGATCAATTGCCTGGCACCTTGATAGGCCAGCCATCCGAATAAAAGGAAAATAACTCCGATAAATGGAAGGATGAGCTGCCTTGGAAGTAAATCCTTCCAATGGACTAAAACTTGATCGATAAAGTACCCCACCAGGATGGAAATTGGAATAAACAGCATAATTTCCACCGAAAGGTTGGTGATCAAGCCACCCCCAGGCAGTTTGAGGGCATCCAGGTTTGCCAGGAAGAACAGGCTCAAAATCCAAAAACTGAGGATAAATGCCAGACTCTGGCGTTTGAACAAACTCCACAACAATCCCAAGCCTGCCACGACCAGCGCTTGTTTTCCGAAGGCAGAAGTGAGATACGGCCAGGAGAAATCCTGGAAGAATGGTACGGTGGAAGTGACCGGGAGACTAACCTTTGTCAGGAATGTGGACCTAACGGTCTGAATAAACCAGGGAAATACTGAAGCCATACCAATCAAGGCCATACCCAGAACGAGTAATATGATGCGGAGAGGTTTTTCCTGGTTAGCACTCCTGCGAAATATGAGCTGATAGAGGACGAAAGACAGGATTAATCCTGCCAGGAAAACGATCACCCGGTAGTGGACCATGAAAAGACCGCCAGCAGCGAGGGCCCCAATGAGTAAGATCCCGACAGTTTTCTTGAGGACTTGATTTTCCATCCAATACTGGATCAGTGAAAGAATCACCGGCAAGATAAGCAAGCCGGTCAATTCAGTATATCTACCCCAACTGGTGTAATAGGCAGGCATGGGCGTGAGAAACCCGGTGACGAAGGCGGCAAATAAGCCTGCATTCGAGCTGCGAGTGAGAGTTTTGGCGAATAGATAAACCGAGAAAACACACATTGCATTTAGAACCTGACCCAAGATCAGGAGCGATTGAGCCAGGTCCAGATTGGTGAGCCAAATAAAGGCGGCAGCGATGCTGTGAAAACCGGGGTGATAGGCAGTCGACGAAATAGCCAGGTATGGCTGGAACGTAGAGGGGTAGCCTCCGGCATTTAATATCAAGCGGGTGATCAGGGCATGATGGACTGAATCGACCCAGGCAGGGGTAGCCAGGTCGCGCACCATGATCAGGCGCACAGCCAGGGACACAAGAAATATCAGGATAAGCGCAATCGAAGTGAGTGAATGGAGTGAGAGATTCTTGGAAGCTCGATCTACTTGATCACTCGATGTAATTGGGTGAAGGTTTTTGACGGTTTCGCCTCGTAATGACATATCGATAGATTACTCGGACTACCAATAAAGCGATCAGAAAACCGGCGGTAAATATTACCGCTTCGCCTGACCATTTCAAATGTAAGATGGAGGTCCAAAGCATGACCACGGGGATCAATGCCAGGCTCAGGCCGGTGGAGAGCGCAATACGCTCACCCAAATCGAACGGAGAGCGAATTCCGGCGAATTCCAGCAGCAGCCATCCGGGCAACCAAAGAAGGATCAGCAGAGGAATGATGAGCCAGGATTCAGCAGCGAATTGGGAGAGATCCTGCAATAGTGAGGCCAGATCGTAATTGTAGCTAAGCCGGAAAGCAATATCTGCAGCGATGCCATTCCCATTGACATAAGCCTGACCATGGGGATAGGCATCTTCATTCCGCCCGTTGATCTGGATGGACCCGGCGGCGGTGGAAAGCAGCAAGTAATAGGCTTGCCCGGCGGGATTCTCCAGATCTGGAATACTGACAGTAACAGGGATATTATTCCCCGACACCGGAGCATTGATCGAGGTGGAAAAAACCGGCGCTGAATCCTGTAGGCTATGGAAAAGCTTGACATTAATCGTTTGGGCAGCACTATTCCCATTTGCTGACGCTGGTGAGGACGAAACCCATAATGTAATGCCATTGAGATTGGGCCGTCTGGAAATAAACGTCTGACCCAGGCTGGTTTGGGCATCCAGGACCCCGACCGTATCGGAGGTGTAGTCCTGCGACGCCTCAGGATCGGCCATGGTGATGCACCCTGACAGGCTCAGTGACAGAAACAGCAAAAGGATTAATAAAGAAAGGTACTTTACAGGTGAGTTAGATCGCACTGAGAATCGGGGTTTATAGCCTATGAATGGGTTATTTTTTACCATTGCTTAAATTTGAACGCAAATAGGCTTCGATAAATCCATCGATATCACCGTTCAAAACCCCTTGAGCATTTCCAACCTCGTAATCGGTGCGGTGATCTTTGACCATTTGGTAGGGGTGAAGCACATAGGAACGTATCTGGCTTCCCCATTCGGCTTTCGTATATTCACCACGGAGCTCGGTCAATGTGGCAGCCTGCTGTTCTTCTTTTATTTCAGCCAACCTTGAACGCAAAACGCGCATGGCGTTCTCACGGTTTTGGGTTTGCGAACGCTCATTCTGACAGGTTACCACGAGCCCAGTGGGAATGTGAGTGATACGCACAGCGGTGGCATTTTTCTGAACATTTTGACCCCCCGCGCCTGAGGATTTATAAGTATCAATTTTGATATCGTCGGGACTGATCACAATATCTGTGTCATCCGCAACCTCGGGTAAGACTTCAACCAAGGCGAATGAGGTGTGACGGCGATGGGCCGCATCGAAGGGAGACAGCCGGACCAGGCGATGGACACCTTTTTCAGGTCGCAGGTAACCATAGGCGTAATCACCTTCGATGGCGATGGTGACACTCTTGATCCCCGCCTCTTCCCCTTCACTCAGATCCAGGATCTCGGAGCGAAAACCCCGTTTCTCTGCCCAGCGCAGGTACATGCGCTCAAGCATCTCAGTCCAATCTTGCGCCTCGACCCCGCCAGCACCTGAGTGGATAGCGAGCAGGGCATTATTTGGATCATATTTGCCGGCCAGGAGCACGTCAAACTCGCGGCGGTCGAGATCGATTTCAATCTCGACCAGATCTGTGGTGATTTCTGAGCGAAGGGTCTCATCGTTCAATTGAGCCAGCTCAAGCAGGTATGCCACGCGTTGGGTCAGATTGTTCCAATCGTCGACGACTTCCCGCAGAGATGAGAGCTTCTTCATCACCCGCTGGGCAGATTCAGTATCCTGCCAAAAATCACTTTGTTCAGATTGTGTTTGGAGCTTCGATAATTCTATTGCTTTGGAAGGCAAGTCAAAGACGCACCAAAAGGCTTTGAATTCTTGACTGTGCGGAAGTTAAACGATCAATTAGATCTTGCATGCGAACATACTCCCCGGTTTGAGAACTTATGCCTGGATTATCCCACTAATGAACATATCTGCATCGAAAGGTTGTAAATCATCGGGCTGTTCGCCCAGACCTGCAAACAATATCGGCAGCCCCAATTCTTTTTGGATGGATAATGCCATTCCACCGCGGGCGGAAGAATCTAATTTTGCCAGGATGATGCCTGAGATATTAACGGCTTCTTTAAACGCACGTGCTTGCTGGAGTGCATTTTGACCGGTGGTGGCATCCATGACCAACCAGACGGCATGTGGTGCTCCGGGCAGGGCTTTACCAACCACCCGATACACTTTTTTCAGCTCTTCCATCAAATTGTAACGGGTGTGAAGACGACCGGCGGTATCAATAATGGCGATATCAGAGTTTCGGGCAATAGCCGCCTGGACGGTGTCAAAGGCGACTGCACCTGCATCGCCACCGAGCTGCCCACTAATGATGGGTAATTTAATCCGGTCAGCCCATATCTCCAATTGATCAACCCCAGCGGCACGAAAGGTATCGGCTGCGCCGAGGAGGACCTGCTTACCTTGATTGGTAAATCGCTTGCCAAGCTTGGCAATGGTGGTTGTTTTCCCGGAGCCATTTACCCCAACGATTAGAATGATGGCTGGTTTTTCGGAGAACTGGATTTCCGACGGGGTCTCAAGAAATAAGCGCAGCTCATCCCGCAGGAGAACATTCAAGTCACTTTCTTTGATGATGCCTTCTCGTTCGACCCGGTCTTCCAGCTTATCGATGACAGCTATGGTGGTATCCACGCCAATATCTGCATGGATGAGGAGGGCTTCGAGTTTTTCCCAGGTATCATCCGAAATCTCGGTCGCACCAAACAGCGTGGCCAGCTGACCAAAGGTGGCTTTGCTGGTGCGGGCAAGCCCAGATTTCCATTTCGCCAGGATATTATTCATCGGTCGGGTATTATAACATGTGCAAAACGGGGTTTATAATTGCCTATCGGTTTCCTATTGGAGGATTGGATGATTGATTATTTTTCAATTCGCTGGATGGATGGCACAGTAAGGATGCTCGATCAGCGATTACTACCGGGGGGAGTGATATACCGAGATTACACCCGGTGCAGCGAGGTGGCAGCTGCCATTCGAGAGATGGTCATACGGGGTGCACCAGCCATCGGGGTAGCAGCAGGCTTCGGTCTTGCATTGGTTGCTGCGCATAGTCATGGTACAGACGCTGGTCAATTAATCAGCGAGTTAAAAGTTGCGGCAGATGAGCTTAAAAAATCACGCCCGACGGCGGTGAACCTGTTTGGAGCAATCGAGCGAATTGAACGCATCATCGCACAGGCATCCGAGTTGGAGATTGACCAGCTCAGGCAATTGGTAATTAACGAGGCACAGAAAATCGCGGATGAAGACGCTCAAATGAACCTGAGGATCGCTCAAAATGGGCAGGAATTCATCCCTGAGCATGCCAACATCATCCACCATTGCAACACCGGGGCATTAGCCACGGCGGGTATCGGGACGGCGCTGGGAGTGATCCGGGTGGCGCATGAGAGCGGGAAAAAGATCCACGTGTATGTGGATGAAACCCGCCCGCGACTGCAGGGAGCGCGCTTAACCTCCTGGGAATTAAAACAGCTCGGCATTCCACATACTGTCATCGTGGATGGAGCATCGGGTTACATCATGAAAAACAAACAGATTGATGCCTGCCTGGTGGGATGCGATCGAATCGCTGCCAACGGCGATGTGGCGAATAAAATCGGTACATACAACCTGGCACTGGCAGCCGCGGCCCACCATGTTCCATTTTATTCGGTGGGACCTGTGACCACGATCGATCTGAGCGTCAGCAGGGGAGAAGACATCCCGATCGAGGAGCGTCCGGAAGATGAGATCACGCATATTGGAGAAACACAAATCACACCTGATGATGTAGAGGTGGCAAACCCGGCTTTTGATGTTACGCCGGCACAATATATACGTGCAATCATCACCGATCGCGGGGTTGCGCGCCCACCCTACGAACAATCCTTGAGCAAATTGATGAATAGATGAGATCATATAATGGACAAACTAACCCACGTAGATGCAACAGGTCGAGCCAGGATGGTGGACGTGAGCAGTAAGGACGATACCGAACGGGTGGCGGTGGCGAAGGGTGAAGTGGTGATGCAGGCGAAAACCCTGGATCTAATCCGCGGGGGGATGATCAAAAAAGGTGATGTGCTGGCAGTCGCTCAAATTGCAGGGATCATGGCTGCCAAGCGAACTTCTGAGCTGATACCCATGTGCCATCCACTGCCATTATTGGAGATCAAAGTAGATTTCGTTCTGGATGAACAACTGCCGGGTGTGCAGATCACGTCTCAAGTGAAAACGATCGCCAAAACGGGTGTAGAAATGGAGGCGTTGACGGCAGTTGCTGTGGCAGGATTAACAATTTATGATATGGCGAAAGCCGTAGAGAAAACCATGCGGATCCAAAATATCCGCCTGGTGAAGAAGACGGGTGGGAAGAGTGGAGATGTGGTGAATGAGTGACCGTGCCAGAGTTTTATTCTTTGCCACCTTGCGTGACAGAACCGGGTTAAGAGAAATAGCGATAGAATTTCCCACCGGTGCCCATATTTCAGATATTAAGCAGATGTTATTCGAGAGATATCCTTCAATCAGTCCGATGAAGGACACGATGATCGTGGCATTAAACCATGAATTTGGCTTCGATGAAGATGTGGTTCCGGATGGAGCAGAGATTGCCATATTCCCACCCGTGAGTGGGGGGGAGAGCGAGGCTGAAAAATACCCCTCAATCATCGCCATTGTGGAGAATGAACTGGATATCAATCAGATTGTGGCTGATATCACCAGCTCTGAGACCGGGGGCGTATGCGTTTTCACGGGTATTGTGAGGGAAGTGACCAAACGAAAAGGCGACTATCAAACGGAACACCTTGTGTACGAGGCTTACCAGAAAATGGCAGAAGCCAAATTACTGCAAATCTGCACAGAAATCCGGTCCAGGTGGCAAGACGTCCAGGGGATAGCGTTGGTGCAGCGAATTGGAAAGCTGATGCCAGGAACTGTCTCTGTAGTCGTGGCGTGTTCGTCCTCGCATCGCGATTCCGGGATATTCGAAGCGGCACGCTACGGGATCGATCGATTGAAAGAGATCGTGCCGGTATGGAAAAAAGAAGTGAGCAAGGAGGGTGAGGTGTGGATAGAAGGTGAGTATTATCCACACAAGGGAGAATAAGCTATTGAGTTAGACCTTAGCCTGATTTAAAACTAAGGGTGAGGGAGCATGGAAGCCGGAAATCCACCAACACAGAAAAATCGCCAGAGGATCCTGGCAATTTAAACTTCATTTAGTGGCATTACATAAACCAAGGTGGTAATAATTGCAGTTATCACCTTATTGCTTTGCAGTTCGCATTTACCGAGGCCAGGTCAAGGTAATTACTCACCGAAATCGGAATAATTGCCAAATCGTCGGAAATGTCAGTGGAAGATTGCTTCTTCGGGCTACGAAGTGTGGGTATATCCCAAAATGCGGATTACGCCCTCATCGCAATGACAACGAAGTGAGTTGATTTCGATAATTCTGTATTTCACGGATCAAGATAGAGATACAGTGAGTTGTTACAATTCAAGAATAGAACTCAGGTTCGGACTACAGTTCGGACATTGCCGAAGAAATGAGGTTTTTAATAACTATCCAATGTTTTATCTGAAGGTCAGTGGAAAAATAGGTCGATCACGGCGAAACCGGGCTCAGAAGTCGAAATGGGGCCAGCGGAATACCAGGACAGCCGCCAGAATGGCGGCATCAATCAGAATTCCCACGCCCCCCTGGCTGTCCAGCTGCTGCAATCGTCCATTCCAGAATAGAAAAAAGAGAATTATCGAAAACGTGGATGCAGCGATGATGGCGGTACGCCACCAGGATTGACTGAAGAATACCCCTCCCGCTGAAATCACAAACCCAACCGCTGCCAGGATGCAGAAGATAACTGCGAGCGTGCGGGTAGTATTGTCACCGAGCAGCTTTGAAAAAGCCCACGAGCTGTCAGGCCAGGTCATGCCTGCCTTCAGCTCGAACAACCTGGCACTCTGCCCAAAATAAAGCAAGTGGACGAGAGCGTGAAGAATTAAAAATACACCGGCGATAATTTTGACCATTGTTTTCCTCTATCCAGGATCGAAATGCACAGGATGGGACATAAAGGTAATGACTTCAATATACCAATCTGCTTATCACCAAAATTACACATTGAAGTAAATGCCAGCGTTTTCGCCCAAATTGGGTTTCACCCAGTTTGGGTTTCACCAAAACTAGGTGAAAAATTAACGGAACGTGGTCAAGTTTAGCATTGTTTTGAGATTCTGGGTATATTTTGGCGTTTTATTTATCAAAAGCGAATATTCCGAAAAGTTTCCAAGTCCCAATTAATAATTACTCACCCATCCCCTCTTTATCTCCCCTTCCCTAACCAGGGAAGGGGAGAACTGGATCGAAAAATAGGCGTACGCAGGGCTTCGCTCCTGCGTACGCCTATTTTTCGAAATCATACCAAGACAACCGATAAGAAAAGAGATAATCATGATTGGTTGGTGAGTAGTTACCCCAATTATTGAGAACTACCATCCGAAATATTTTTGGTGAAAAGTTATGCCAGGCATATTTCAAACAAATTACAATACACCCTTGTTATTTACTTTTTCGCCACCTGAGCCGGAGAAAATAATTGGATGAATTTATCCTGGCTAGATAGGAAGTTTTTATGATTAGGTGACGTAGAATGCGGATTTAATTGGTTTTCGCTTATAATATGCGGGTTAATCACTATACTATGTATGAAGCAGAACTAATGGATCGCCAAATACCCGGCAAGGGCAGGGCATTTGACGCTCCCTGAGTTCTCAGGAGATGGGCAATGGAATATCCCCCAGGGAGCAGTCTGGCAGAGGAATCTCCACAAGATTTTTCTAAACGGATTGGTCTTCATTTTACTAATCTTGGCTTACTAACACGCGCGCTCACACATCGATCGTATTTTAATGAGCACAAAGATGCGGTTGAAGATAACGAGCGGCTCGAATTTCTTGGTGATGCCGTCCTGGATTTTTTAGTGGGAGCATGGTTGTACCATCGCTTCCCCGAGATGGCTGAAGGGCAATTAACCCGTTTGAGGGCTGCATTGGTGGGGAACGAACAACTGGCTGAGTTCGCCAATGAATTCAATTTAGGATCGGCGATGCGATTAGGCCATGGAGAAGCCGAAAATGGTGGTCGTGACCGTCTGCCACTTTTGGGGTCTACATTTGAAGCCCTGATCGGGGCGATATACTTGGACCAGGATATATCCCAGGTTTGGAAATTTATGGATCCGTTACTTGAAACGACGGTTAAGCAGATCATAGCCAACCAGGTAGAGCATCACCCCAAGAGCATACTGCAGGAATGGTCACAATCGAAGGGATTTGGAACACCTGTATATAATACAATTGGAGATAGTGGCCCAGATCATGACAAGTCCTTCGAAGTCGAAGTATTAATCGATGGAGATGTGTATGGATCTGGCAGAGGTCATAGTAAACATGCGGCAGCAAAACTCGCAGCTAAATCTGCGCTAGAAAAACTGGGGTTGAGATAAATTATGCCTGCCAGATTAAAGTCCTTCGAGCTGCACGGATACAAGACCTTTGCATCCAGGAATGAATTTGTATTTTCGGATGGAATTACTGCGATTGTTGGACCCAACGGCTCTGGAAAATCGAATATTGCGGATGCGCTCAGGTGGGTACTGGGAGAACAATCCTACGGCTTACTGCGGGGTAAGAAAACTGAAGATATGATCTTTTCGGGATCCGAAAACCGACCACGAGCGGGAATGGCTTCAGCGACCATTGTTTTTGATAACAGCGATGGCTGGTTACCGATCGATTTTACCGAGGTCGGTATCACCCGCAGAGCATACCGGGATGGGGATAACGAGTACCTGCTTAATGGTCAACGGGTGCGCTTAAAAGATGTATCCGAAGTATTAGCCAAGTCGGGTCTGGCAGAACGAACCTACACCATCATTGGGCAGGGGTTGGTAGATGCAGCCCTGGCATTAAAAGCAGAAGACAGAAGGCGGTTATTCGAAGAAGCGGCGGGGATCGGATTACACCGTTCCCGGAGAGAAGAATCGATCAAGCGCCTTGAGACGACCCGCCGTAATTTAGAAAGAGTACAGGATATCCTGGCAGAGCTACAGCCACGCTTACGCAGTTTGGAACGGCAAGCCAAGCGTGCCCAAGAATATAACCGGATGAAAGCAGATTTAAAGGTGCTGCTGCGTGAATGGTATGGATATCACTGGCATACCGCCCAAGCGGAATTGGTAGCTGTTCAAATTGATGCCAGGCAAAAAGAAGAAATATTATCCAAGGTCCAATCTACCCAGCTTAATTTAGATCAGAAATTAAGCACATATCGGGCACAGATCAACGAGATCCGAGGAAAACTAAGCGATTGGCATAAAGAATTGACCTTGTTACACCAAAGACGAGAGACGCTTAGCCGGGAACAAGCGGTGAATAATGAACGGTCCAGATCGTTGATGGAGCAACTGGAACAGCTGGGTAATGAGAAACTTAAACTGGGGGAAGACCTCGCAATCCAAAAAGATCAATTAGCGATCGCCGATGATGAATTAGCACAATTAGATGAGGAATTAAAGGAAGCACACCAATCTGGAACAGAATCTGCGGAAGCACTATCTATCAGGCAGCAAGAGCGCTCAGCCCTGGAGGAGCAAATCCAAGCTCTTCAAAAGAAGCTCGGTGAGCTGGTAACGCAATCCAGCCAACTTCAAGCCCGTCAGGCTGAGAAAGGTGCGCATATCGAACGATTGAAATCAAGCCTGGTAGATGTAGAGCGGGAGATCATCGCAGCGCAGGATGAATTAAATTCGGCACAAAAAAACCTGACGAATGCCCAACGGTCCAAGGATGAAAAAGCCCACAATACTCAATCCATCCAGCAAGAGCTGGGGACGTTGCAGGACAAACTTAGCTCGCTCGAGCAGGAGAGTAAAGAGCTGAGCGGGAAAGCTTCGACGCAAAAGGCTGTAGCTGCCCGAATTCAGGCGGAAATCAACGTCCTGGAAGAGGCGGAAAATAATCTCACTGGATATGAAGAGGGAGCACGGATCCTGCTGCAGGCGGTAAAAGAAAACAGGTTGGATGGTGCGATTGGATCGCTCGGCAACAACCTGATTGTGCCTGAAGCCTATGAATCGGCAATCGCGGCGATATTGGGTGAATATATCGATGCACTGGTGGTTAGATCGATCAATCAAACCGACAAAGCATTAGACCTGATTGAAAGCGAAACGATCAGAGGTTCCATACTTCCGCTGGATGCAATATCACCGATACGTCCATTAGCTTTGGATCTGGAAAAAGCCCCGGTTAAGGCTGAGGATGTCTTGGGCGTTGCGGTGAACCTGATTAAGGCTGATGGGCAAATAAAACCGATTATCGACCTGTTATTAGGACAGGTGATTATCGTAAAAGACCGGAAGACGGCGCGAACGATCATTTCATCGGGAGATTGGCAAAAAATACCGAATTTGCGTGTAGTCACCTTGAAGGGTGAGATGTATCTCTCAAGCGGTCCGATCATCCGAGGCGCATCACGGAAAGGACTGCTGGTCAGACCGCGCCAACAAAGGGAATCTAAAGCGATCCTGGAAAAGACGACTTCCTTAGTTCATGATCTAGAAGATAGTACAGCTGCAATTGGGAAAAAGATCGATGGATTACGGCTTGAGGAAAAAGAATGCAAGGAAAGGTATAAAAAAGCGCAAGAAGAAGAGTCAGCGCTCAATAAGCAAGTTAATCAATTCGAATTGCAAGTCGAAAAAATCCAGCGTGGTTTGCAATGGCACAGCGATCAAAGGACGAGGAATCAAGCAGACATTGACCAGGAATTGATCGAACAAGCAAATCTAAAGTTAGAAATTGAGAAACTACAGGCAGAAACCAGGGAAATCAGGGCTGGACTGGAGCGCAAAACAGGAGAATCGGATGCCTTGCCACTGGAGGAGCTGCAAGCCCAAAATGCGTATTGGACCACGAATGCAGCTGTCATAGAACAGGCTTTGCTGGGTGCGAGGAACCGGCAGCAAGATAAACTCAACCAGCTACACCAATTGGAAGTTAATCTGGTCGAACTTGATACTCGCTTTGCACAGCTGGAGCTTGATATTAAAACGCTCAATGAAAACATGATTGCTGGTAAAGAGGAAGAAAATCAAACCGCGGTCAAAATTGAGCAATTATCCAATATCGTAAATCCCCAAGAATTACAGCTTGGTGTTTTGGAGCAGGAACACAATGGATTGCTCTCCACCGATACGCAGGCACGACAGACGCTGAGGAGTGCAGAGCAGCAATATACCCAGGCGAAAATTGCGCTGGCACATCACCAGGAATCATTTGAGACGCTGCGTGGGCATATCGAAGACGATTTCGGTTTGGTGTCATTCGACTACACCGAGTCGGTAACCGGACCCAAGCCATTGCCTATCGATGGAATGGTCGAGGAGCTGCCAAAGGTCGAAGCGTTATCTGCCGAGATTGAAGAAACTATCCGGCAACAGAAAGCTCAAATCCGCAGGATGGGGGCAATAAACCCTGAAGCCCAAAACGAATATCAGGAAGTCAATGAACGGTTTGAATTCCTCACCTCACAAGTGGCAGATTTGTTGAAAGCGGAGGGTGACATCAGGGAAGTAATTGCGGAGCTGGACCTATTGATGGAAAGGGAGTTTAAACGGACGTTCGATGCCGTCGCCCAGGAATTTAAGCAGATATTCACACGTTTATTTGGTGGAGGATCGGCGCGCCTGGCATTGACCGACCCTGAAAATATCACCGAGACCGGTATTGATATTGAAGCGCGCTTACCCGGAAGACGGGAGCAGGGGCTATCTCTATTGTCAGGCGGTGAACGCAGCCTGACTGCAGCGGCATTGATCTTCGCCTTGTTGAGAGTATCACCGACACCGTTTTGCATTTTGGATGAAGTTGATGCCATGTTGGATGAAGCGAATGTAGGCAGGTTTCGAGACCTGTTGACCGAGCTGAGTGAAAAGACCCAATTTATTGTGATCACCCATAACCGGAACACGGTTCAAGCTGCGAGTATTATTTATGGGATCACCATGGGGCGTGATTCAGCCAGCCAGGTGATCAGCCTGCGGATGGATGAGCTGGGGGAAGAGTTCGGTGTTTAGCGAAATCCACAGATTGTAAAAATTTAGATACTATTGACAAAGTAGAGCTTAATAGTATAATATATGAACCCCCACCCCTATGGGGGGGGTAGGTAGATAAAAAATGAACGATGATGTGGTGAAACGATTGAAGAATATTGAAGGCCATGTGCATGGAATTGAGCAGATGGTCGAAAATGGCACTTATTGTATCGACGTCATCCGTCAGATCCATGCAGTGCAAGCCGCATTGGATAAAGTAAGCGGCATCATCCTGGATGGGCACCTGCATTCCTGCCTGATCACGGCAGTGCGGGGTGAGAATCCCGATGAGCGGGAAAGGGTGCTGACAGAAATTGCTGATGTATTTGGAATGAAGAAATTCACCTAATTTTTAAGGAGAAAAGCAATGACAACTAAAGTCACATATTTAATCCCCAATATTCACTGTGGGCATTGTGTTCACACCATTCAATCTGAGCTGATCGATCTGCCAGGTGTGAAATCGGTAAAAGCTGATCAAAATCTACGGAACGCGATCATTGAGTTCGAGGCACCAGCGAGCGAAGAGAAAATAAAAGCACTGCTGGAATCCATCGATTATCCTGTGATGAACTAATTGGTCAATTAATTAATGAATTACGCAATATGCCCACAGGGTATGACGGTGGTGCGTATTGCGTAATTCTTTTTTTCAGGAGTAGAAATGTCTGAATCGAAGCAGGTGATATTACCCATAACCGGAATGACTTGCGCTAATTGTGTGGCTACGGTTGAACGAAATCTGAAAAAAGAAAAAGGGGTGACCATTGCCAACGTGAATTTATCTTCCGAACGGGCGACAGTTGAGTTTAATCCAGAAATTTCCAAGCTGGGCAACCTGATCGAGCGAGTAAATCGGGCGGGTTATGGTGTGGCAACTGGAGAAGCAGATTTACTGGTGAAGCGCATGAGCGATGACAGTGACGCCAAGCGGATTGAGAGAGCGGTGAGCAAAATCGAAGGCGTCCTGGACACAAATGTCAGCATCACCACAGAGCATGCCAGGATACGATACATTCCAACCATTGTCAGCCAGGCTGAATTACGTAGGGCGATCAAGGCAACTGGATTCGAGGTAGTTGAAACTGGAGCTGATACCGAAGACGCGGAACAACTGGCGCGGCAACACGAAATCGATCAACAGCGGAAGTTATTGATCACCGGACTGGTTTTCACGGTGCCATTATTTATCCTTGCGATGGTGAGGGACCTGTTAATGCCCGCCTGGGGCGAGGAGGTGTGGGTTAATTGGATTATGTTCCTGCTGGCCACGCCGGTGCAATTTTACGTCGGCTGGCAATATTATGTAGGCGCATTCACTGCCTTACGCAACCGCTCAGCGAATATGGACGTACTGATTGCGATGGGATCTTCTGTGGCATACATCTACTCGATTTTTGTCACCGTGGGGAGCTTACCAGGGCACGTATATTTTGAGACCTCTGCAGTCATCATTACCTTGATTAAACTTGGGAAATACCTCGAAGCGAAGGCAAAAGGGCGGACGAGTGAAGCCATCAAAAAAATGATGGGGTTGAGAGCTAAAACTGCGCATGTCGTCCGAGATGGCAACGAGATCGAGGTGGCAGTTGATGATGTGATGATTGGCGATGTGGTGCTGGTGAAGCCGGGCGAAAAAATCCCGGTGGATGGAATCGTTATCGAAGGACATACCTCCGTGGATGAGTCGATGCTGACGGGTGAATCCATGCCGGTGGAAAAGAAAGCCGGGGAGCCCGTGATCGGTGCGACGATCAATAAACTTGGATTTATTAAGTTCGAAGCCACCAAAGTGGGTAAAGAGACCGCCTTAGCGCAGATCATTCGGTTGGTAGAGGAAGCCCAAGGCAGCAAGGCACCGATCCAAAAATTAGCGGACAATGTATCTGAAGTATTTGTACCCGTAGTGATCGGAATCGCATTGGTTACATTCTTGATCTGGTATTTCCTGATTCCCTTTGCCGGTGAATTCAGATGTAAGTTTGTTCACCCGCGCACTGATCAACATGGTGGCGGTATTGGTGATTGCCTGCCCGTGTGCGATGGGGCTGGCAACACCCACTGCAGTCATGGTCGGAACCGGGAAGGGCGCCGAATCGGGTATCCTGCTACGCTCAGGAGAAGCACTCGAACGGGCTGGCAAAATTGATATCGTGGTGTTTGATAAAACGGGAACGATCACCAAGGGTCAGCCTACTGTAACCGATATGATTGTACCTGGTCCTGATGGAAATAAAAAAGAACAGGAATCGAACCTGCTGCGATTGGCAGCCTCGGTTGAGAAAGTTAGTGAGCATCCATTGGGGGAGGCGATTGTTGCGGAGGCTGGGCAGCGCGGGATCGTACTTGAATTACCGGATGAGTTTAACTCTGAATCAGGCATGGGTATCCAGGCGGTCATCGAAGGCAGGAATTTATTGGTGGGCAACCCCAAATTGATGGAAACGCATGCCGTCGATATCCATGATGGCGAGGAAGCCATTCTTCGCCTGCAAAATGAGGCGAAAACTGTTGTGCTCGTGGCAGTGGATGGAAAATTGGAAGGGATTTTCGGGATTGCCGACCCGGTCAAGGACAGCTCGAAGGCTGCGATTGCTGAATTATCTCAAATGAATTTGCGCATAGCCATGATCACTGGTGATAACCAGCGGACCGCGGCGGGAATAGCCAGCCAGGTGGGGATCGACCTCGTATTGGCGGAGGTACTACCTGGTGGGAAGGCGGCTGAGGTGAAGAAATTGCAGGAAAGCGGTAAAGTAGTCGCCATGGTAGGAGATGGGATCAATGATGCACCCGCCCTGGCGCAATCGGATGTAGGGATCGCAATCGGAACCGGGACGGATATTGCGATGGCGGCTGCGCCGATCACCTTGATCAGCGGAGATTTGCACGGAGTGAGTAAGGCAATAAAATTATCCCGCAAAACCCTGCAGACGATCAAGCAAAATTTATTCTGGGCATTCTTTTATAACGTGATATTGATCCCAGCGGCAGCAGCGGGTCTCTTAAACCCAATGTTGGCTGCAGGAGCGATGGCGTTCAGCAGCGTCTTTGTGGTCAGCAACAGCTTACGCTTGCGGAATGTGAAAGTAGAATAAACTACAGGCGAAAGATAAAGACCAGGTCATTTACATTGGTCAGGGTCGGACCAGTTTTGATCAGATCCCCCAAGGGCTCGAAATAATGGTAAGAATCATTTCTTTCCAGGAATTCCTGCGGCAGATAGACCTTTGGCCATACCCATTGAATAAGTCTGGTGAGTGACGACAGCGCCGGCAGCATCGGTGGGTCCATCCCCGCCATCGGTTGCAAGCGTGATCAACAGGATTGGATCGGTCCCTGACAGGCTGGATACTGCGCCAAGGGCGAGCTCCTGATTTCGACCTCCCATGCCGGAGCCTTTAATCGTCACAGTGGTTTCGCCACCTGCAATCAGACATACCGGTTGATTGGTGAATACCGATGAAGTAAATATTGATTTAGCAGTCTCTGCGAGCTCAAGACCCACCTGGGAGGCTTCACCGTGGAGTGATGAGGAAAGCAGTCTTGTCCTGAACCCAAGCCCTTTCGCAGCACGCAGGGCAGCCATTGAAGCCTGGTAATTATTTCCAACCAAAACATTCTGGACTTTTGTCAGTACGGGATCACCGGGCTTGATAGTCTCGGGTATTTTACCGGCAATTCCATCTGATAGGTGAGAAATCACTGCAGGTGGAACCTGACCCAATATCTGGTACTTATCAAGCACCCCCCAGGCTTCCTGGTACGTGCTGAGGTCAGCGACGGTTGGACCCGAAGCGATGACATCGAACCTATCTCCGACAACATCCGACAAAACCAAGCTAACCACCGTGGCAGGAAATAAAAGACTGGCAAGTCTGCCACCTTTCAGGTCATCCAGATGCTTGCGGATGACATTGATCTCATCAATCGTCGCCGCGCAGGTTAACAATAAAGCAATCGTATCCTGAATATCTTTAAGGGATATTCCTTGGACAGGTTTTAGCAATAACGATGAACCTCCACCGGAGAATAAACAGATTACCAGATCTTGGTAAGACAGATGGTGAAGCATGGAGATTAATTGGGAAGAGGCATCCAGATTACGTTCATCTGGGAGTGGATGACCGGCTTCGATGATTTTTATTCGCGGGTCGAGTCCTGGCGGATTCGGATCAATATATCCGTCTTTCGTGATCACCAATCCTGCGGTGATGAGATTACCGAGCAGCTCCACCACTGCGGACGCCATGGGTACCACAGCCTTACCGGCACCGAACACGAAAATTCGGTGATAGAGGCTAAGATCGTAGGTAATTACCGCAACCTTGAGCTGGTTATCGGTTAGCGAGACTGCCCGCTTGACGGCAACGCCAGCGTCTGCCGAATTGAGAGCAGCGGCCAGGATTTGGCAGATATCGTTAGCGCGCGGAAATCTGGAGAGACTATGGGTGACAAACTGCTCAGGTTGGAAGATCATGAATGGCAGAGTTTATAAATCTGCGACCGGCCTGACCAGGTCAGGCGATTCCGTTTGCGGGCTGTTAACCATCCGTGAGACCGGAAATGCGATCATTTCTGAGGCCGTATAGGGAATTAACAGATCATTCAGCTGTACAGGCTGCCGGTCTTCGGTCACCAGCCATTGGGCATACGCATTAGGCGGCAGGATCACCGGCATACGGTTGTGAATCGGCTCGAGGAGAGCATTCGGTTGTGTGGTGATGATGGTGCAGGATCGTACTTCTGAACCATCGGGTGAATTCCATATCTCCCACAATCCGGCGAATGCAAATGGGGAGGCATCATTTAAGCGAATATAAACCGGTTGTTTACTCTTCATCGCGGGGTCCTGCTTCCATTCGTAAAAGCCATCCGCCAGGATCAGGCAGCGTCGGCGGCGATAGGCGTTTCGAAAAGAAGGTTTTTCCGCCAGGGATTCGGAGCGGGCGTTGATCATCCGGTCTCCGATCGCTGGATCTTTCGACCAGGAGGGGATTAACCCCCATTTATACATGGTCAGAGTATTATCACCTGTATTGGGTATCACTGCCACCGGTTGTGAAGGTGCAATATTATAGCGTGGAGATAAATCATCTGGGATGGTTGCCCACGGGAATGCTTCTTGGAGATGATATGGATCGATCGTCAGGGTAAATCTGCCACACATAATTAACCTCACTTTCTGGCAATAGGAAGCATGATTAACTATTTTACTATTTTATAAAGAAATACGCAGTCAAAAGGAGATCAACTGGGCATAACCCATATCACACCCTTGTCGCTCGATACAGGCGTGAGTATACTATGCCGGATAAGGTCGTATTATGCAAATTGAGAAATTAATGGAATCCTTACCAGAATTATATACGATGGCAGATCGGGAACTGATCCAACGCGCTTATCGAATAGCGGAAAATGCGCATAAAGGTCAGAATCGTGCGTCGGGTGAGGCTTATGTCAATCACTGCGTATCTGTTGCTTCTATCTTAGCGGAGATGCAGGTACCTGTGGATGTGGTTGTGGCGGGATTGCTACATGATACCGTCGAGGATACACCGGTCACATTAGAGGATATCAAAAATGACTTTGGCGAGGACGTCGCCAAGCTGGTGGATGGCGTCACCAAATTAACTCAGCTGCCGAGAGTCTCGAGAGGTGACCAACACCCTGAGGAAGAAATAAGGGAAGAAGAACTACGCCAGGCAGCAGACCGGCGAGGAGAACCAACCCCGGACGATAGGGCTGAACAGAGAATTAAAAGCCGGCGGTACGATTTAGTATCTGAAACTTTACGGAAAACTTTCCTGGCGATGGGTGAAGACGTCAGAGTAGTGATGATCAAATTGGCTGACAGGCTCCATAATATGCGGACGCTCGGGCATTTGCCTGAACAAAAACGTCGTCGTATCGCCCAGGAAACCCTGGATATTTTTGCTCCTTTAGCCAACCGCCTGGGTATATGGCAAATGAAATGGGAGCTCGAAGACCTGGGATTCCGCTATGTGAACCCTGAAAAATACAAGGAAATCGCAGCTAATCTCGCTGATAAACGATTAGATCGTGAGCGCGAGATGGGTGATATTATCGAGCATTTGACGGCAATGATTTCCAAGGCAGGAATCAAGGCCGAAATCTCAGGCAGACCAAAACATATCTATTCCATCTATCGAAAAATGGTACGAAAGGGCGTCGAATTCGACCAGGTGCACGATATTCGAGGGGTGCGAATTATTGTCCCGGATATTCCATCAGGCTACAGCACCTTGGGGGTAATTCACACGCACTGGAAACCGATTCCAGGACAGTTTGATGATTATATTGCGGTGCCAAAGGATAACTTTTATCAGTCGCTGCATACCTCGGTACTCTACGATGATGGAAAGACGCTTGAAATCCAAATCCGTACGCCCGAAATGCACCAGAATGCAGAGCTGGGAATTGCTGCCCACTGGAGATACAAGGAAGGCGCTCCACGGGATGACGCCTTCGAAAAGAAAATCCTGTGGTTCCGTTCACTGATGGAATGGAAACAGGATGTCGACGACGCGGGTGACTTTGTAGACAGCCTTAAAACTGATGTATTCCAGGATCGTGTGTATATCTTTACCCCCAAAGGTGACATATACGATTTACCCGCAGGCTCCACCCCGATCGATTTTGCATATCACGTTCACACCGATATCGGTCACCGCTGCCGGGGAGCAAAAGTCAATGGGAAATTGGTTTCTCTGGATTACATTTTACGAACGGGTGAACAGGTCGAAATACTAACCGCCAAACGTGGGGGACCAAGCCGGGATTGGTTGAATCCCAGCCTGGGTCTGGTGAAAACTCAGAGAGCAAGAGCGAAAATCCGTTATTGGTTCAAGAGGCAAGCCCGGGAACAGAATATCAACCAGGGTAGGGATTTGCTGGAAAAAGAATTGCGCCGGTTGGGGGTTGCAGATATCAAAATCGAGCAGCTCGCACGGCAATTCGAATACAGGTCGGTTGATGATTTATGCGTAGCGATTGGTTGTGGTGACGTACCGCTGATCAGAATTGCTAACCAATTGATGCAGAATGAGCAGGATGAAGAAGGGCTCAAATTTGGTGCGCGGATCATCCCCGAAACTGCGGTCGAAAGCCATGACACCATCACGGTGGTTGGGCTTAAGGGGTTATTGACTACCATCGCACGCTGCTGCAACCCCGTTCCGGGTGATGATATTATCGGGTATGTGACCAGAGGGCGCGGGGCGACCATTCACCGTAGGGATTGTCCGAATATCCTTCGGCTGCATGAAAAAGAACGACTGGTGCGAGTAGCGTGGGGTGAACCCAAAAGGACATACCCGGTATCTGTGAGGGTCAAAGCATATGACCGGGATGGGTTAGCTCGAGATGTATCTAATTTAGTCGCAAATGAAGGTATCAACATGGGTTTGGTTCAGGCAGGTGTGAATCACGATTCCAAGCTGAGCCTGGCTGTACTTGACCTGGTTTTAGAGGTAAAGGATATTGACCAATTGACCAGGGTATTGACCCGGATTGAAGCCTTACCCAATGTGATGGAAGCTCACCGGGTGAGACCGGGATAAAACCCAACGCAGGGGAAAAACAGGATTCTTCTTGACAAATATCCACACGCGTACAATGTATAAATGTGGTGATATAATGTCGCCTCATATTTAAAACTGTGGAAAATGAGTTTGAATTTGCCCTTGACAGAAGCTTTTCTGTTTGGACTAACTGAGGTAAAATCACTGCCGTCTGGAAAAGGACAACTTTGTTGGTAACAGGTAGTTTATTTACGCAAAGAAACACCATAATTTCAGGAGGAATCCATGCCCCGTATTCGATGCCATTATGTTGATTGTGTATTCCTTGACGATGGTTACTGTGGAGCAGCGGCAGTTGAGATTGACCCCGACATGGGATGTATGACTTATTCACGTGCAAATGATGTCACAACAGAAGATGAGTGGGATGAAGAGGAAGACGAAGCAGACGAAGTTGACGATTGGGAAGATGTTGATGTAGATGAAGAAGATGATGATCTATATATCGATGAAGATGAGTTCTAGTGACAATTCCTATGCTATAAATTTGAAGAGCCTCCTTATTCAGGAGGCTTTTTTACTAGCGTTGGTGTGAGATGGCACCCTTTAATCATTTTGATTTCCTTGCGCCATTCTATGATCGATTTATAAAGCCTACTGATCCCTCCCGGTTCAGTACTATCGCTGGGTTACCGGTTCAGGGAAGGCTGCTCGATGCCGGAGGAGGTACCGGGGCTAAATCCTATCCCCTGCGCACAATGGTGGCAGGCATCGTGATCGCTGATTCTTCGATGGGAATGCTTAACCAGGCGGCAGGTAAAGCTGGAATATTGGCAGCGTGCTCGGAGACTGAGCGCTTACCCTTCGAAGATGAAGCCTTCGAGCGGGTGATCATGGTGGATGCCCTGCATCACGTCTCGGATTATCGAGTGACGAGCAGTGAGTTGTGGCGAGTGACCAAAGCGGGAGGCCGGATTGTGATCGAGGAACCGGACATTCGCACAAAACCGGTGAAGGTCATGGCAATCATCGAAAAGCTGGCACTCATGCGCAGCCATTTTATCTCGCCGCCAGATATTGCTGCTGCTTTTGATAAACCTGATGCGCAGGTAAAAATTGAAGTCGAAGATGCCACTGCCTGGATTGTGATCAACAAAAAGATGGAGTGACAACCTTCGTTTTGATTTTAAGTAAAAAGCTAGGAGAGTTTATCAGCAGATACGGGGGAGCATCTCACCCGATAACATATCCAACATGCGGGTCGTTCCAAATGGGGTTTTTAGTGTGACATGGTCGGAAGGTACCTCAGTAACCATCCCAATGATGGCTGCATCTCTGCCAAGCGGATAATTTCTCATCACTGAGAGCAGCTCATCGGCAATATTCTTCTCAACAATTGCGATAAGCTTGCCTTCATTGGCAACATACAAAGGATCGAAACCCAGCATTTCACAAGCTGCAGCAACGGCAGGCTTGACTGGGATTGAATCTTCATAAATCCGTATCCCGACCTGGGATTGGTTGGCGATCTCATTCAGGCTTGTCGCCAGCCCACCGCGGGTGGGATCGCGCAAAACGTGGATCGCTTTGGTTGCTGCCAACATCGTGGAGACCAAACCGTTCAAGGGCGCAACATCGCTCACAATTTGTGTCTCGAAATTTAGTTCTCCGCGGGCGGCTAAAACAGCGATCCCGTGGTCACCCACTGAGCCGGACAGAATGACGAGATCACCCGGTTGCGCATTGGCACCATGGATGGATACACCACACGGAATGATGCCGATGCCGGTGGTGTTTATATATAATCCATCAGCTTTCCCATTTTGAACCACCTTGGTGTCACCTGCAACGATCTGAACATCAGCCTCAGCGGCGGCTAAGCGCATGGAATCGACAATCTTACAAAGCAGGTCTACATCCAGTCCCTCTTCCAAGACAAATCCCGCAGTGAGATAAAGCGGAGTTGCACCCAGCATGGCAATATCATTCACGGTCCCACAAATAGCCAGCCTGCCGATATCACCGCCTGGGAAGAATAAGGGCGTGACGACGTGCGAATCGGTGCTGATGGCTAATTTTATACCTGCAGCGTCAATGCCGTTGGGTATGGTAATCACCCCGGCATCATCACCTGATTTAAGGATGGGATTATCAAAGGGGGGTAAAAAGATCCTGGAGATCAGGTCATACGACAGCCTGCCTCCACTGCCGTGACCAAGGATTATTTTCTGGTTATGGGGCAAGGGAATAGGGCAAACCAGCCCTTCTATCGTGGGTAAATTTTTTGTCATTGAGGCCTTCCATAGCGATAATAAGCTGCACAGGTGCCTTCCGAGGATACCATGGTGGCACCGAGGGGATATTCAGGTGTACACTGGTTACCAAAAGCAGTGCAATCATAGGGTTTATTTAATCCCTGGAGGATGGACCCAGCTATGCAGAGCGGAGATTCTGACGGCGTAATCCTTTGAACCTGGAATCGATAGACGGCATCAAAGTCCTTATATTCTGGCTTAAGCTGCCAACCACTGGACGGAATCATTCCAATCCCGCGCCAGGTTTGGTCGCAGTCTTCAAATACCTGGCGGATAATTTTCTGAGCTGGCGGATTGCCTGCATAACTCACCACGCGGGAATAGGCATTTTCGACCTGGCAGGTCTCATTTTCCAGCTGTCGAACCACATATAAAATGCCCTGGGTAATATCCAAAGGCTCAAAACCAGTCACCACAATGGGGACATGGTATTTTTGAGCAATGGGGGCGTATTCCCAATATCCCATCACCGCACAGACATGACCGGCGGCTAAAAACCCCTGGACACGGTTGTTGGTTGATTCCAAAATGGCACGCATGGCTGGAGGAACCCGGACATGGGAGGTCAATATACTGAAATTACTGAGCCCCAGCTGTTGAGCGTGAATAACGCTCATGGCGTTGGCGGGGGCGGTAGTTTCGAACCCAATCGCAAAAAAAACGACCTGTTTATCAGGATTGTCCTGGGCAATTTTGACTGCATCCAGGGATGAATAAACAACTCTTACATCAGCACCAGCTGCCCGGACTGAAAATAGATCGCCGGTAGATCCGGGCACACGCAGCATATCTCCATATGAAGTAAAGATAACGCCTGGTTGAGCTGCAATTGCAAGCGCTTTATCGATCACCTCCAGGGAGGTGACACAAACCGGACAGCCTGGTCCGTGGACGAGCTCCAATCCAGCAGGCAGGAGCTGATCCAACCCGTGTTTCATGATGGAATGAGTTTGACCACCGCAGATTTCCATGATCACCCAGGGGTGATGAATAGTGCGACCGATTTCATCCATCAGGGCAAACACTCGGTGGGCATCACGGTAGTCTGAAATATATTTCATTTCTCAGGTTCCTGGTTTGATATCTCATCCAGAAGGGCTAACGTCTCCATCGCTTCCTGCTCATCGATTAAATTCAGGGCGAATCCAACGTGAATGATGGTATAGCTGCCAACTTTCGCTTCGGGCACATAACTCAAACAAGCCTCACGAGTCACGCCTCCGAAATCGATCTTGCCCATTAATAAGCCATTGGATTCATAAATTTCGACGATTTTACCTGGGACTGCTAGGCACATAAACCCTCCAACAACACGATCATCCTAACGCCATCCGATGAAGAGCGACGACTGCCTGACCAAGTGCCAATCCACCGTCATTTGTTGGTACTTGGTGGTGAATAAAGAGGTTGAAATTATCTGCTGCTAACAAGGTGTTAACCCGGCGCAATAAGGTTAAATTTTGCCATACGCCGCCGCTTAATACAACGTTTTCAACCGCATACTCTATTCGAATTTGCTTGCACAATGTGAGAACCATCCTGGCGATGCTGTTGTGAAAACGCGCCGAGATCGAAGGTATCGCAACACTGTTATGCAGATCATTGATTATTTGTTCGAGCATCGAAGAAGAATCAATCTGGAATGCCTTGTTCTCGGGATTTTCATCCGGCTCGACCGTAAAATCATACTCCCCGGTTTCATCCGGATCGACCAATGCTTCGAGCTCGATCGCTGCCTGGGCTTCATAATTGATCACCTGGCGTACGCCACAAAGCGATGCTACAGCGTCAAAGAATCGACCCATGGATGAGGTGAGAGGCGTATTTAATTTCAACTTTAATTGGGATTTTAAGATCGAGAGCTCTTCGGCACACAGCGCAGATACAGGATTAAGCTCAGGCTCCCAGTCGAGATTGCTAGCCCATAAATATGCCAGGGCAACCCGGGCAGGTTTTCGGATGCAAACGTCACCTCCAGGCAGGGGTATATATTTGAGATGAGCGATTCGCTTGTATCCTTGATAATCGGCCAGCAGGAATTCGCCACCCCAAATGGCACCATCTTCACCGTACCCGGTGCCATCGAAAGCGATGCCAATGACGGGTTGATCTGCGGGTAAGGCATGTTCTGCCATACAGGAGGCAATGTGAGCGTGGTGGTGCTGCACGCCAAATACCGCCATTCCTTCCCGCTCAGCCCGGTCGAGGGCATAACGAGTGGATAGATAATTTGGGTGCAAATCGTGGGCGATGACCGCTGGCTTTACATGGAAAAGGGTTTCATACCTGGAAATACAATCTTGAAATGACCGAAATGTTTCATAGTTTTCCATGTCACCGATATGATGACTTAAAAACGCATACCGGTCACGCACGACACAAAAGGTGTTTTTTAATTCCCCACCCGTAGCGAGAAGTTGAGGATATGTAGAGGTTAAGTACACTGGGTAAGGGGCATAGCCGCGTGACCTGCGGATCGGAAGGGCAGCACTACGATACGTCCGCATCACCGAATCATCGCAGCGAGTCTGAATGGGCCGGTCATGCATCAGATAAGCATCTGCCAACCCGGATAATCTTGCCTGGGCTTCTTCATTATCAACTGCAATTGGTTCTTCACTGATGTTGCCGCTGGTCATCACAAGAGGGGGCATCTGGTTTAATCTAGTACGACCCAGGAATGATTTATCTTTTGTTAGGTCTGCAAAAAGCAGGTAATGCAGTGGTGTGTATGGGAGCATGACGCCCAAAGTGTTCTGCCCGGGAGCAGCCTCGCGTGCGATCGTTGAGGCCGTTCTGCGAGGAAGGATCACAATCGGACGTTCCTTTGATTCCAGCAACATGCGATCTGCTTCGGCTACCAGGCAGTGAGCTTCGACTGCAGCGATATCCGGCAACATTAGACGCAAATGGTTTATCCACGCGCAGCTTACGCCGGCGTAATTCAGCCACCGCTTTTGGATTGGTGGCATCACAAGCCAGGTGAAAGCCACCCAAACCTTTGATCGCTACGATCTTTCCTTTCCGAAGCAGCTTTTGAACTGCGAGGATGGCTTCATTGGCACGAACAAAGGGCCTATTTTTCGCAACAGGCTCATCATTGGATATTCCAACCAGACTTGTGGACCACAGACTGAACAGGCAATGGGCTGAGCATGAAAACGGCGATCGGTCGGATCCGAATATTCAGCCAGGCACTCCGGGCACATATCAAAATCCCGCATGGTCGTGTTTGGCCGGTCATAAGGGATATTTTCAATAATAGTCAGTCGAGGACCACAATTTGTGCAGTTGATAAATGGGTACCTGTAACGTCGATCAGCGGGGTCAAACAGCTCCTTCAGGCAATCGGGACAAATACTGATATCCGGGGAGATAGGTTGAAAGGCACCCGTTACTTCTTGTGATTCCAGAATATCAAAGGAGGTATAACGTTTGGTTGTTATATCTCGCACCTGGATGGAATCAATTCGGGCTAATGGAGGAGGCTCAGTCTTTAAGGTTTGAATGAATGAGCCGAGATCCCCAGACTCACCGAATACTTCAATATCCACACCCGCGGACGTATTGCAAACCCAGCCGGTTAATCCTCTTTGAACTGCCTGGTTATATACGAAGGGGCGGAACCCAACCCCTTGAACAATCCCGCTGATATGAATTCGATTTCCAATCATGGGGTTAAAACTCTATAACACCGAAAGGGTGCCATTCAGGCGTTCTCTTCCAGCCATTGGATCCAATTATCCAGTCCTTCGCCGGTTTTGCATGATAATGGGAAGGTGACCACCTCGGGATTCAGGATCTTCACACCTTTCTGAAAATATTCCATATTGAACGGAATGTAAGGAAGTAGATCAATTTTATTGATCACCAATGCATCCACTCCCCGGTACATCCCCGGATACTTGTAAGGTTTGTCATCCCCTTCAGGGATGGAGGCAATGAGAACACTTTTATGCGTGCCCAAATCGAAGCTGGCCGGACAAACCAGGTTGCCTACATTCTCGATAATGAGCAGGTCAATCTTCATCAGGTCGATCTGCTTTAGGGCTGAATTGACCATACTGGCATCGAGGTGGCATTCTCCGCCTGTGTTGATCTGAACTGCGACCGCTCCGGCAGCTGCGGCACGATCTGCATCCAGATTGGTGGCAATATCCCCATCGATGACTGCCAGTCTGTGAGAAGGAAGTAAGCGCTTGATGGTTAGCTCAATGAGGGATGTTTTACCCGCACCAGGTGAAGCCATCAAATTAAAGGTTTTGATACCTGCAGCATCGAAAATCAAACGATTTTCAGCTGCAATGCGATCATTGGCACTCAATATTTTCTCTACTACGGGTATATTTTTTGACATCTATTCCTGATCGCATGGCTCGATATCGATGGCTTCCATGTAAAATTCATCACCAGAGATTATTTTTACACGATCACTGTGACAATTCGGGCAGGAAAAACTATTCGAATCCAGGTTGTACTGCTGGTTACAATCTAAGCATGATAGTTTAGCCGGCAGTCTCTTGAAATGGAGGACAGCACCCGCAGCAATCGTATCTCTGGCGACGATATCCCAATAGAATTGAACAGAATCATCCACTATACTGGCTAATTGTCCAATCACCAGGTAAAGGTTGGTGATCCGTTTGGCATTGGTGGTGCTGGCATGCCGGAGGGCTATTTCCAAAATACTCTCGGTTACTGATAATTCGTGCATGGCGGTTTAGATTATCACGCTTGAATGAACACCTGTAGTGCTGTATGTCATTCACCAATCATATCATTACTCTCTAAATACACAAAAAAGACTATCAAAATAGACAATTATGTTATGAAGTAATCACTCACAGAAATCGGAGAATTGCCAAATCAATGTAAATGTCAGTGGAAGATTGCTCCCCGAGCCCCTCCAAAAACAGTGGGGCCTAGAAATCAGCGGGGACACGTTCTTCGGGCTAGGAAGTGTGGTCATAACCGACGATGGGAATACGCTCTCATCCCCTGAAAATCAGCAGGGATTCCGCAATGACAACGAAGTGAGATGGATTGGATAATTCTGAATTCAACGGATCAAAACAAATAATACAATTAATAGTTCCGTTGTGAAGATAGAAAGTTTATACTGATTTCAGGAGGTGAGTAATGATGGTGGCACCACTGCCGCCAATATTTTGGGTCATTCCGATGCGTGGATTCGGAACCTGGGTTGGGGCTGCTTCGCCGCGCAGCTGCTGGACAGCTTCGACGATTTGATACATCCCAGTCGCACCCACGGGGTGCCCACGTGCTTTTAGCCCACCCCTGGTGGTAATCGGGATGCGTCCATTAATCGTGATTTCACCATCGAGACCTACCCTGGGACCCTTACCCCGCTCAGCAAAACCGCAAGCTTCCAATGACAGGACTGACATGATGGAAAATGCGTCATGCAGCTCGAAAAAATCGATGTCGTTCGGTCCTACGCCAGCCTGGTCATAAGCCTTACGGGCGGACTTCTCAGCAGCTGATAGCCAGAGAGGATCCTTCCGACTATGGATGGCGATCGAATCGGTGGCTGAGGCAGACCCGATGATTTTAATCAGGCGATGGTCGTTGTTTGAAATTGTGTCCGCTGGAACCAGTAATACAGCTGCAGCACCGTCACCTGTGGGAGAGGCATCTAACAAATTGATTGGTTCTGCCACCATCCTCGCATCGATATAGTCTTGCTCAGTGATGATTTCATGTAAGCGAGCGAATGGATTTTGATATGCATTGGCGTGCGCGTTGATCGAAAAGGGAGCAAAATCGGTGTGTTTCCAACCATAGGTATGTAAATAAAGCTGCATCACCAGGGCGTTAATAGCCACGAATGAAAGGCCTTGCGCAGATTCATAATCGGCATCGGCAGCGGTCGCAAGAGCTTCGGTGGTTTCAATGGGTAAACTTTCGGTCATTTTCTCCACACCCACTACCAGTGCACTATCCACCTCTTCAGAACTGACTGCGATTAATCCAGCGCGGAATGCCGCGGCGCCTGATCCGCAGGCAGCCTCGACTTTCTCCGCTTCTATGCCGGGTAAGCCGATCCAATCAGAAATCAAGCCACCCAGGTTTTCCTGCTTACTGAGAATACCCGAAAGCATATTACCAATGAACAGGGCTTCAGCCGAATTCCGATTGGCGTCTGATAAGGCAGAAAATATGGCTTCACCGGCTAATTCTTTTAGAGATTTATCCCAATGTTCATCGACCGGGGTTTGCCCGATACCCAGGATTGCTACTTCACGCATGTGATCATCCTTAAGAAGAGGAATATAACCATTATGCCAAATTATGCTGTCAGAACCTATCAACCCTTGTGATTGAGGGATATCGAATAAAAGATGAGAAGATAAAAATTATGCGCATAGTCAACATCATATAAGAGAAGGAATATCGTAATTATAAAAGCATATTTGGTAAAATTGCGCATAATGAATGTTAATCAAAATTATTCCGAATTGACCATCGTAGGTGGCGGGTTAGCCGGGTGTGAAGCTGCCTGGCAGGCTGCCATCCGGGGAATAAAAGTCAATCTATACGAAATGCGCCCGTTCGTACAGACTGGCGCGCATATAAGCGCTAACCTGGCAGAATTAGTCTGCTCCAACTCATTGGGTTCCAATCTGCCAGACAGAGCGGCGGGAGTTTTGAAGGATGAGCTTAGGGCACTCGGCTCATTGCTGATTAATTGCGCTGATGAATCCGCTGTGCCAGCGGGAAGTGCGTTAGCGGTCGATCGTGACCTGTTTGCACAAAAAGTAAGCTCACAAATTGAATGCCACCCCAATATTAGAGTCATTCGGGAAGAAGTCAAGGAAATCCCGAACGGTGTAACCATCCTCGCATCTGGACCTTTGACATCTCTAACGCTTACTAAGGCCATCCAGAATCTAACCGGATTTGAACAGATATTTTTTTACGATGCTGTAGCTCCGATCGTAATTAGAGACACAATCAACACGGAAATTGCTTACCAGGCATCGCGGTATGGGAAAAACCAGGAGCAGGGTGGGGCAGACTATCTCAATTGCCCCATGACTAAGGAGGAATACTATCAGTTTGTAGGCGAATTGACCCAGGCTGAGAGGATTACTTTGCTTGGAATTGAGGATAAGATCAAGGCAGGAGTACGGGCGGGAGCCCACAAATATTTCGAAGGCTGCTTACCGGTAGAGGTGATTGCAATGCGAGAGAAAGATGCCCTGGCCTATGGCCCAATGCGCCCGGTGGGTTTAACCGACCCTCGAACAGGTGAGCATTCGTATGCAGTCGTCCAATTGCGGCAGGATAACCTGGCGAAGACGCTTTACAACCTGGTCGGTTTCCAGACCAATCTCAAATATGCGGAACAGGAGCGAGTTTTTCGGATGATCCCCGGGCTGGAGAACGTCGAATTTGCGAGGTTCGGTCAAATGCATCGAAATACGTTTATATTTTCTCCGGCTTTACTGGACCCGACCCTACAATATCGATCACGGAAAGATCTTTTCTTTGCGGGTCAGATCACCGGTGTAGAGGGTTATGTGGGTAACATCGCCACTGGATTATTAGCGGGTTGGAATGCAGCCAATTGGATGCTCGGAAAACCTCTGATTGAGATGCCCATCCACACGATTATCGGGGCATTGTGTAACTATATCACCCACGCGGAGGCAAAAGATTTCCAACCCATGAAAGCGAATTTTGGGATATTACCGGAATTCGAAGAAAAAGTGAAAGGAAAACGCGAGCGGGCGGCTAAATTTGCGGAGAGGTCGAAGGCTGAGGTTAGATTATTTCTGAGTTTACATCCGGAGTTGAATTAATATCGAGCATTGCGCATAGTCACTATGATCAATAAAAATAAGAAAATCGTAGCATCTATAATCATCCTAGTAGTCATTGTATCCATTGTCTATGTTATTCTTCGGCTCAACACCGGAAATCATAAATTCGACGGTGAGCAAGCTTACGCGGATGTTAAATATCAAGTGGAGCTGGGACCCCGTACGATGGGCAGCCAGGCGCATGATTTGGCAGCCAAATGGATCGTCACTGAATTAACCAATCAAAAATGGGTAGTTGAGACGCAAGAAGCAGTCGCATCGGGGGTGGCGATCAAAAATATCATCGCCAAGCGAGGGTCAGGAACGCCATGGATTATTATCGGCAGTCACTATGATTCACGGTCGTACGCGGATAACGATCCAAATCCGCAAAATCGTAAGTTGGCGGTGCCAGGAGCTAATGATGGCGCATCCAGTACAGCAGTCTTACTGGAGCTGGGGCGCATTCTACCGACAGAATTTAAATAAACAAATCTGGCTGGTATTTTTTGATGCAGAGGACAATGGAAATGCATTGGGTACTGGTTGGGATCTAGGCTCGCAGTATTTCGTGTCGGAATTAAGTGGGACCCCAGATCGGGTGATCATTCTTGATATGATCGGAGATAAAGACCTTAATATCTACATGGAGCGAAATTCGAATCCGGATATAAACACCGAGATCTGGGGTGTTGCATCAGAATTGAGATATGCGCAATTTATTCCAAAATACAAGTACAGTGTGATTGATGACCACACACCATTCCTGGCTGCCGGGATGCACGCAGCGGACGTGATCGATTTTGATTACCCATACTGGCACACGGTGGAGGACACAGCGGATAAAGTGTCTGCTGCCAGCTTGAAGGCAGTAGGCGACACCATGGTGAAATGGTTGGAGCAGTATCCTAAATAAATTATGCGGTATGATGATCCTTTCGTTGATGTTGATTGATGGATCATGTTTTTATTAGCCTTCATCGGTAATTAATTTTCACAAGGAAAAACCAAGGTTGCAGAATGGCGAAAAAAAATCCAGAATATACCTTACGACCACGTGAAAAAGCTTTTTTGGTGGGTGTAGAGATCAGAGGTGAGGATCACCTTTTAACTTTGCAGGATTCGTTAGCTGAGCTGGCACTACTCGGTGAAACAGCAGGTTTGCAAGTAGTGGGGCAATCCACCCAACACATGGATAGACCTAACGTCAAGACATATATTGGCTCCGGTAAGGTGGATGAGATCCGCATGCTGGCGGATGAAGTGAAAGCGGATGTAGTACTGTTCGATAATGAGCTTTCTCCAAGGCATCTCAGGGAGCTAGAGGTTATTTTCGGTGAGCACGTGCGGGTCATCGATCGAACTGCATTGATCCTGGATATATTCGCCCAGCACGCAAATACAAACGAAGGTTCGCTGCAGGTTGAATTAGCACAATATGAATATCGACTTCCCAGATTGACGCGGGCATGGACACACCTGGCACGCCAGGCCGGTGGTGGAGGAGGCCGGTCAGGAAAAGTGGGCGGAGTAGGTCTACGGGGACCTGGCGAAACCCAGCTGGAAGTAGATAAAAGGGAAATCAGAGCGCGGATCAAGCATCTGAAGGAACAATTAGAGAAAGTGCGCACTCACCGGCAACAATATCGCAACCGCAGGAAAAAATCATTTACTCCGGTGGTGGCGCTGGTTGGTTATACCAATGCCGGAAAATCAACCCTGTTGAACAGCTTATCAAAATCTGATGTGTACGTGGCTGATCAGCTCTTCGCCACGCTCGATCCGACCACCCGACGCGTGAATATGTCTGATGGGCACCTGGCATTATTCACCGATACAGTGGGGTTTATCCAAAAACTTCCCACCACGCTGGTGGCAGCATTCCGGGCGACATTGGAGGAGATAGGTGAAGCTGACCTACTCATCCACGTGGTGGATATCACCCATCCCCAGGCGCATGAGCAAGCCCGGGCAGTCTACCAAACTCTATCGGATATTCAAGCGGACCACATTCCAATTCTGACCGTATTAAATAAAATTGACAAGCTGACAGACCCAGAGCATGCCAGGGAAGCCCTGGTGAGCTTTCCGAGTGCGGTGGCGATATCTGCGATTACGGGAGAAGGCATCCCTGACATGCTCGAGAAGGCGCATACCTACCTGTATGAGGACTATATCCCCATTCATATCGTGTTGCCTTACCAGGAGGGCGGTATGATTACCCTGTTCCACGAGCAAGGTCAGGTTGAGCGATTGGAACAGATACCTGGTGGGGTTGAACTAAGCGGTAGGATCCCAGGAAGATTACTTTCTTATTTCCGCCCATTTCAAAAAGATAATCCATAATAAAATTGGGCTGTCCCAAAAGTAGATGCGCAAGCTGTCCGGTCAACTTTTGACCGTAGGGGTGGAATTCCGAAAATATCATGATTGATAACCCCTGCGCTCTGACTGAAGGCGCACAATGTGGGCGTAGGGGATTATTTTCTAGTGTATATTGTTCAAATCCCAACCCTACGCCCCTACTCTTAAGGATATAACCTCAATATGGTGTCTTTCTAGACAACCCACTTTTCGTTAGCGGAAGTCTATCTAAATCTTAGGTCCGGAGTTTACCACTTCGATCGGACAGCTATCGGCGAACTTCTTGAAGTTATCAATAAATCTGGCTGCCAGGCTGCGATATCTTTTCGTATAAGCTTCTTCACTTGCCCAGGCAGTGGCTGGATACAGGACATTATCAGGGATCCCCGGGCAGTGTTTAGGGACTTCGAATCCGAAGATAGGATCCGTGTAATATTCCACATCCTTAAGCTCACCGTTCAAGGCAGAATTCAATAAATCGCGTGTGTAGCGGATGCTGATTCTTTTCCCAATTCCATAGGGTCCACCCACCCAGCCTGTGTTTACCAGCCAGCAGTCTACGCCATACCGTAAGATTTTTCTTTTTAGCAAATCGGCATAAAAAGCGGGTGGTAAGACCATAAATGGCGCACCAAAGCAGGCACTGAAGGTGATTTCTGGTTCTTCACCAAGCCCGATCTCCGTTCCACCCACCTTAGCAGTATAGCCAGA
Organism: uncultured Chloroflexia bacterium; assembly: GCA_963809805.1. Taxonomy (GTDB): domain Bacteria; phylum Chloroflexota; class Anaerolineae; order Anaerolineales; family UBA4823; genus FEB-25. The sequence continues at coordinate 188,815 of CAWELB010000008.1, forward strand.
GATGAAATGGTACAACGCTTGATCAGGGGTTAATCTGGCGATCGGAGGCATGACGCCTGAAGCGTCACAGGTTAAAAAGATGATATTCTTAGGATGCCCGCCCATCTTATCCGGAATCGCGTTGGCAATATAATCCAGCGGATAAGAAGCACGCGTATTTTCAGTGAGGGTGTCGTCATCCAAATCAACCATGCGACTAACGGGATCGTAGACCACGTTTTCGAGGATGGTCCCAAAGCGCTTGGTGCAGGCATAAATTTCAGGCTCTGCGGAAGCGGAAAGCCCAATGACTTTGGCATAGCAGCCATCTTCAAAGTTGAAAACCCCTTCATCACTCCAACCGTGTTCATCATCACCGATCAACCCGCGGTTAGGGTCTGCGGATAGAGTCGTTTTGCCGGTGCCCGAGAGGCCGAAGAACAGGGCGGTATCACCGTTTTTCCCGGTGTTTGCCGAACAATGCATGGTCATGATACCCTGGATGGGTAAAAGGTAGTTCAACAGGGTGAAAACGGACTTCTTGATCTCACCACCGTAGCCGGTATTGCCGATGATACACAGTCTCTGGTCGAAATTGATCACGATAAATGTATTCGCCGGGGTACCATCAATTTGTGGGAAAGCCTTGAATGAAGGAACCGCGAGAACTGTGAATTCGGGCACGTGCCTGCGATATTCCTCATTCGTCTTGGGTTTGATGAACATGTTACGGGCAAATAATGAATGCCAGGCCAGCTCGGTGATGATGCGGACTGGCAAGCGATAATTAGGATCTGCACCGCCATAGCAGTCCTGGACAAATAAATCCCGACCCTGCAGAAACCCCTGTAGGCGACAGTAGAGCTCATCAAATTTCTGAGTGGAATAAGGTCGGTTATACTCACCCCACCACACATTTTGTTCGGTGGTCGATTCCCGGACGATGAACTTATCGTTGGCAGCGCGGGCTGTATGCTTACCCGTGTTCACGATGATCGGACCCAATTGCGATATCTGAGCTTCGCCTCTAAAAATTATCTCCTCATAAAGCGCTTCAGTGGTCAGGTTCCAGTATATTTTGTGTAAATTATTCAGGCCGATATTTTCCAGACCGAAGTCGGCTTTGGTTGCATCTGCCTGAGCCTCGGCAGGTGTTTTTATGTTTAAAATGTTGTTCATAGCCAATCCCTAACCAATTTCCGGTCGCCAATGTAAATTTCGTTGGGGGAGGTGGGATCTAGAACCCATTTAATGCGCTCGATACCTTCTTTGATATCCTTTACCGAGCCGGCATAGCTGAGCCTCAGATGACCTTCCATGCCGAACTCTTTTCCTGGGACTGTAACCACAAGTGCCTTTTTTAGGATCACTTTGGCCAGCTCGACCGAATTATTTGCCAGGCTGGAAGGAAGATACGCCCGAAAATCGGGTAGTGCGTAAAATGTGCCTTTCGGGGGATTCAGTCTGATACCTTTAAAGGACTTTAACTCTTGAACCACGACTTGCTTATTATTCTGAAAGGTCAACCTGAGATTTTCGACAACACTTTGCATTCCATTCAGTGCACCTTCAGCCGCAGACTGGAGCAATGCCGAAGTGCAGGAGGTCATCTGACCCTGTACATTGGTCATCACCTCGACAAGCTTTCGATTGGCGATTGCCCAACCGATGCGAAAGCCGGTCATCCCATAAAGCTTGGCGATGCCGTTGACGACTATCACCATCGTGTTTTCGATATCGTTATTGGTGAATTTATAGGCCGGTTCCCAAACAGATCCGTCGAAAATGAGCTTGTGATAGATATCATCCATGATGAGGAAGATCTTCTTGCGCTCACAATATTCTACGATCTGGGCTATGAATTCGGATGAGAAAACCTCACCCGATGGATTGTTGGGGCTGTTGATGATGATGGCTTTTGTGTACGAGCTAACGGCCTGTTCAATGTCAGCCATACGCGGATGGAATGTGCCATCTTCGGGGGTGACGATGACCGGGATGCCGTAGACCATTTTGACCATCTCGGGATAGCTGACCCAATGGGGTGCCAGGATGATGACTTCATCCTGTGGATTGATAATGCTGTAGAGGATATTGAACAGTGACTGTTTTGCACCGGCGGAGACGATTACATTTTCAGGCGCGACGATCTTGTTATAGTTTTCTTCTGTATAGCGGATGATAGCTTTTTTAAGCGATGGCGTGCCATCAGGAGGGGTATATTTGATATCTCCACCGCTCAATTTGGTTGCCGAGCTAAGGATGGCTGTAATGGGGGTCTTATTCTTGGGTTCGCCGATGCTCATATTGATCACCGGTTCACCCCGCTCGCGTAAAATGCGCGCTTCCTCATTCAGGGCGAACGTGGGGGACTCAGCAATCGCTCTTGCAAGTCTGCTGATATTCATAAATTGATTTCTCTCCTAAAGATTATTGCTGATATTTTAGTTCAAAGGGCAGCGATGCATTATATGAATGCATAGCAGAAGTTTAACCTGAATAAACTTATGCGTCAATGTGATTTTTTTCGTTGTTTGTCAGACAAATAAATACTTGAAACTGGCTCTTTAATTGTCATGATGAACCGATGTATTTTAGACCACTGCCTGTATTGAATATGACGATGGTTTCATCCCGCTGTATCAATCCTTGCTGGATTAGATTAACCAACCCCGCAAGGGTGGCTGCGCCTTCCGGGCAGGCAAATATCCCCTCAGCTCGTGCTAAGCGCTGCTGCCAGTGGGTTATTTCAGCATCAGAAACGCTCACTGCCGTACCATTACTTTCTCGAATATCTTGTAAAATGAGCTGGTCAGCGAAACTTTTAGGCACACAAAGCCCGGTGGCAATGGTTTGGGCATTTTCCCATAGCTCGCATTTTGTTGATCCAGCTTGAATCGCTCTGACTATTGGAGCACAGCCTTCCGCCTGGATTGATGTCATTTTCGGTAACGTTTTTGATGCGAGCCATCCCAATGCCTCCAGCTCTTTGAAAGCCTTCCACATGCCCACCAAACCAGTTCCACCACCCGTCGGGTAAATAATCGTATCAGGCAGTTTCCAACCCAGGTTCTCGGCAATTTCATATCCCATGATTTTCTTGCCTTCCACCCGATAAGGTTCCTTGAAGGTGGACATGTTGAACCAGCCTTCATCGGATGATTTTTGTTCGGCAAACCTTCCTGCAAGGTCGATCAAGCCATCCACCAGCTCAACCGCAGCTCCCGTTATGCGGCTTTCCACGATGTTTGCTAATGGAGAACTTTTGGGCATATATATCAATGCATCCATTCCAGCTCGAGCTGCATAGGCTGCTAAGGCGCCTCCGGCATTTCCTGCAGATGGGATAACCACCTTTTTAATCCCGAATTCCCTGGCTTTTGATACTGCTGCGGATAACCCGCGCGCTTTGAATGAACCGGTTGGATTGAGAGCTTCATCCTGAAGATAAAGATTAGCAGTTCCAATTTCATGACCCAGCCGATTGAGTCGAAGGAAAGGTGCATCGCCTTCACCAAGGCTTATAATATTTTGCGCATCGTTCACGGGTAATAATTCCCGCCATCGCCACATGCCCTTATTTCTGCGTCCAATCTGATCACGATCCAGCTGGTTTTTTAATGAGATCAGGTCATAATCCGCTGATAAGGGCGCATTACAATCGTGACAATAGGTCTGAATTTGATCCGGATTAAACGATTTTCCACAGGATGGACAAGATAAGGACTTCAGGTAAGATATCTTTACCATTAGATTTGGGCTCACTTTCGAAAGACATTATAGTGCAAAGCGATAGATAGAATGTGGCATAATTGGACTGCTCCGATAAAAACAATTCCAATGCCTCTTATATAATCCCCAAAAAGGTGCTATGGACGAATTATCTGCCAACATCACAGCCGAATTACAAAACTCCATTTCTGGTGAGATTAAAACGGATCCAGTTACACGGGTGCTGTTCAGCACAGACGCCTCAATCCATAAGATCAAACCCTTGGGGGTAGTATTTCCGCGCAATGTCGACGAGCTCATTCCGATCGCTCAAATTTGTGATCAATATCATGTACCAATGATCGCACGTGGGTCTGGGTCAGGTTTAGCCGGCCAATCCATTGGGGCAGGGTTAATTATCGATTGCTCCCGGTATATCAATAAGCTGGTCAGTATCAATCCTGAAGAATTATCCGCCACCGTTGAGCCTGGGCTGATTTTGGATGACTTAAATCGGGAAGCAAAAAAATATGGCCTGCAGTTCGGCCCCGACCCAGCTTCGTCAGAAAGAGCGACATTGGGAGGGTGTATCGGCAATAATGCCAGCGGCGCGCACTCAATCCTATATGGGATGACAGCCGATCATATCCTTTCAGCGGAAGTAGTTCTTTCCGACGGGACGGTCACATCGTTCAAACGAATATCCCTGGAAATTGCCCAGCAGATTTCTAAGGAATCTTTTCCGACGGGTAGTTCCAAGCTAGAGAAGGGCATCTATCAAGCTGCGCTGAAGATACGCAGCGAATATCAAGACGAGATAAAAAATCGCTGGCCTCAAACATGGAGGCGGGCATCAGGGTATAACTTGAATTACCTGATCCCGTGGTCACCAACAGCTCCACCTCAATGGGACTTCGGTCAGCTACCATATCCTCCAACTGCAGCAGATACGATAAATCTGGCGCCGCTTCTGGCTGGTTCTGAAGGGACTTTGGGGATCATTCGGAATGTGACTTTAAGGTTGGTGCCTTTAAAAAAGAACACGATTTTAGCGGTAATTAACTTTTCGAGCATCATCGAAGCCTGTGATATGGTCACCAGAATCCTTGAATTATCTCCATCTGCGATTGAACTAATTCCACAAAGCTTAATTCACCTTGCCCGTTCAGTGCCAGCATATGCAAACCAGCTTTCTTTTGTGATTGGCGATCCTGCAGCCTTGTTGGTGGTTGAATTTTCAGGTGATAATCCGGGCCAATTGCAAAGTAAGATATCCGAGTTAAATCAATTAAGCAACTGGGAGATCGCTCCATATATCGCTGATACTCCCATGCGGCAAAAACAGGTGTGGGAAGTACGCAAGGTAGGATTAGGCATCCTGATGTCTCGCCTTGGTGACTTGAAACCGATCAGCTTTATTGAGGACATGAGCGTACCCGTCGAGCGGTTGGGGGAATTTGTTCACGAGATGGATGTCATCCTACAAAATTACGGCACCAAGGCAGATTATTATGGTCATGCCTCAGCCGGATGCCTGCACATCAGACCCTTACTGAATATCAAGACTCCCCCAGGAAAGTCAGAGCTGCGTTTGATTGCCGAGGCAGCTGTGGATCTGGCAATTCGCCTTGGCGGAGCAGTTAGTTCTGAGCATGGGGACGGGATCACGCGGGGTGAATGGATCGAGAGGGCGTATGGTCCGAAGATCGTGCAGGCTTTGCGAATCCTCAAACAAGCAGCCGACCCGAATGGAATTCTTAACCCAGGAAAAATTGTTGATCCACCCAAGATGGATACCTCGCTACGCTATGACGAGGAGTATCGTCCCGTGGGCTGGACACCGGTGATGACCTTTTCTTACAAATCTCCGGAGTCTGACCGTTTGATAGAGGCAATCGAACAGTGCAATGGTGCAGGTGTGTGTAGAAAATCAAATGGGGTGATGTGTCCTTCATTCCAGTCTACAAAGGATGAAATGTTCAGCACTCGTGGGCGTGCAAATTTACTCCGCGCAATGATTTCGAACGGATTTGTCACGCAAGAAATGGGAATGCAGGCGGTTAAGGATGCACTGGAATTGTGCCTGGCATGCAAGGGTTGCAAGGCAGAGTGCCCTTCTGCGGTAGATATGGCGAAACTGAAATATGAGTTTTATCAGTATTACTATTCTTTGCCGGAGCATCATCACCCACTGCGCGATTACGTGTTCGGGTACATCTCCCAAATAGCCAGGCTAGGACATCCCTTGGCTCCCGTGGTAAATATTTTCCTATCCAGTCCAATCCTTGCAGGATTGCGCGCGAGCCTGCTTGGTTTGTCAAAGGATCGCACTTTACCAAAATTATCAAGGATGTCTCTACACACTCAAGCGGGAAGACATTTTGAGAATGTCGATCTTCCCGACTGTTTGTTTTTATCGGATGCGTTTAACGAATATTTCTATCCTGAAACTGGCATGGATGCCTTGAGAGTGTTGCGGGCAGCCGGGTTGCGCGTGAAATTATTAGCAACGCTGGGCGCAGGGAGAACACTGATCTCGAAGGGATTCCTTGATCAGGCGAAAAAGCACGCGATGGGTTTAGTAGACGAGATCCACAGGATTGACCCGGATGGCGTATTGCCCGTGATTGGGTTAGAACCTTCGGAGATCTATACATTGAAAGATGAATATATAGACCTGCTTCCTAATGATGGTCACATGGAAGCATTAGCGGAGCGTGCCTTCATGATCGATGAATTCTTGATCCGTCCGGGCAGGAATGGATCAGCACGTTTATCGCAAATTGTTCCACAGAATGCGACGGGAGAGTATAGAACAAATGTACTAGTACATGGTCATTGTTATCAGAAGGCACAGCCACCGGCCAGAGATGGTTATCCGGTCGGTGTCGCTGCTACGATCGCAATGTTGGAACAAGTGGGATATGGTGTGACGAATATCGATGATGGATGTTGTGGGATGGCAGGGGCGTTTGGATATGAAGCTGAGCACTATCCAGTGTCCATGCAGGTGGGCGAACTGAAGTTACTACCGGCTGTAAGAAGCTCAGGTGAATCACTCGTTGCAGCTGCAGGGATATCTTGCAAGTCTCAAATCGAAGATGGCACCGGACGCCTGGCTTATCATCCGATATCTCTTGTAGCCAGGCTGGGTACACAGTCTGTAAAATAGGGGGGGTCAACGAAGATAAATTATCCTCTTTTATTATCAATTATATTAGATGGTTATTTATGCACATTATTATCTACATATTGGCTCGATATTGATCTAAGAGAAAATAGGGGGGCTTGACATACGCTTAGAATTCGTTTATTATATTTATGCTTTCGATAAGTATTATTATCATAAACAATAATTTCGAGAGGAATTCGGATGAATAAACGATCCACAATATCTCATGTAATTAACGAATATATAAATACTGTCACCTCTGCACGCAGCGCCAATACTGGACGAACCTACCATAATGCGATGAATTCATTCAAATATATGCTGCATGAGCATATGATGCCGCCTGATTCGACCCCGATTGCTTCTTTATCTGAAGATGCTGTGTCATGGTTTATCGCAGCATTAAAGGTGTATTCGCCTACGACCGAACGCCTCTACCTGACTGCCCTGGCAGGTTTTTATGAATACTTATCCGCTGAACGACTATGCGAAATGAACCTACCTCGTATCCGTATGTTGATCAGGCAACGGGCGCGGAAACCGGGCCGACGCTTACCCCAATTCCCTTACAATAATATTGAAATAATCCTTGATAATGCAAATAATATTGCACTTTCAGCCATAGAAGATCCGGTAGATCAGCTGATCAACTATCGGGATAGGGCCTTTCTGCTTACTTTGGCGGATACTGGTTTACGCGTCCATGAAGCGTGTGGTTTGCGGCGTGGTGATATAGATTGGAATGAAGGACGAGCTGTCATCATTGGAAAGGGCAACCAACAAGCAGTGGTGCGATTCTCAAGGCGCAGCCTGCTGGCGATCAAAGATTATCTCAGCCTTCGAGCAAGTTTAGATGGTGGGTCAGGCAGAACACTGGGTTCCCTGCCCCTCTTTGCCAGGCACGACCGGGGCGCAGGAAAAAAAGTAAAACCGATTACCACTACTACGGGCAGGAATATCGTCACGCAACGGGTACGAGAAACTCTGGGAAGTGAGGCAGTTGGAACAATCACCCCGCATTCTTTCCGGCATTATTTTGTTACGGTTGTGCTAAGAGCCTCTGGTAATTTAAAGCTAGCCCAGGAATTAGCCAGGCATAAAAATATAGCAGTAACCCAGCGCTATGCTCATCTATCTGATGATGAGCTGGACAAAGGCTATTGGGATATCTTTGAAAAGAAGAAAACGAGCTAGATTACTGGAAGGATTTGGGATTATTCCAATACCTGCTTGATGTTGTAGATGGGTTTGTCACGTGATTCATAATAAATTCGCATGATCATCTCACCCAAAAATCCCATCATCAGTAACTGTATGCCAATCACGATCAGTAAAATCGCTAACAACAATAATGGGCGATTTCCAATCTGATAAGCCTGGAAGCCACTCCACCCACCAACTATCCCGTGATAAATCTTTGTTCCTGCCAGGATCCCACCAATAATCAACCCTGCCAGGCTGCTAAATATGGCGATGGATCCGAATAATCTCATCGGACTGGTAAAGAAGGTCAATAAATAGGTGACTGTGATCAGATCCAACACTACCCGCGGAGTGCGGGTGATCGAGCCATATTTCGATTTACCTGAGATCCTGCTCCGATCATTGACCGGTACCTCTGCCAGCTTAACCCCGATGGCACTTGCCAGCTCGGGAAGAAAACGATGCAGCTGCCCGTACAGGCGTAGATCCTTCACGATATCGCGTTTGAATAATTTCAGTGAGCAGCCACGGTCATGGACGATTAGATGAGTGCTGCGATTAATAATTATATTGGCGGTTTTAGATAATATACGGCGTATCAAGGGTTCTTTCCGGTCTACCCGCCAGCCGGTCACGAAATCATAATCTCCTTCCTTCAACGCGGTTAATAACTTGGGTATATCATTCGGATCATTTTGACCATCCGCATCAAGGGTGATGATTAAGTCACCTTGTGCCTTATCAAAGCCAGCTGAAAAAGCAGCGGTTTGTCCAAAATTACGGCGAAATTGAATGACCTTGACGAAATTGTCCTGGTTATGAATGGCTGATAATATCTGATAGCTATTGTCGTTGCTACCATCATCGATATATATGATTTCATAGGGGAGGCCGATTTTCTGTAAAACCTCACGTAGTTCAGAATACAGGGGGGAAATATTATCTTCTTCATTGAAAACAGGGATAACAATCGACAAAGATTTTTGATTTTCCATGTGGTCCATACCCAGATCGATAATGGTAGATATTGCCGGCTAGTATACCGGTATATTATATTCCCCAATGGTATAATTTTAGAAAGTTACTTTCCGACAATCAAAGGGTTAAGGATATACGGTCATGGAAATAACCGTAACATCTAAGGAAAAATGCGAACTGGTGGTGGTGAATGGTCGGATAGACAGCTACACAGCTCCGGATCTAGCGGACGCATTAAACAATATCACAAAACGTAACCAATATAAAATCGTCATGGAAATGTCTGATGTGAGCTATGTCTCCAGTGCAGGACTGAGGGTCCTGATTGACCTACAAAAAACGTGTAAAAAAGCAAATCAGGGGGAAGTATTATTAGTTAAGATTCCGCAACGAGTATATGAGACATTAGAGCTAGCAGGTTTCGTTCCTCTGTTTAAGTTCTACCAGAATGTCGAATCAGCAATCGCTTATTTCTAATAATTCAGCTAATCTCAGCGTCTGGCAAGAAGTGGTAAAACTTGCCGATGTTTTAACGATCCAATACAGTGTCGATTCACTGGTTTCCCACATCACAAACTTGTTTCAGCAGAAGTTTTCGATCGAGACCAGGATGTGGCTGGTTCCAACACTCTCATCCCGAATAATTTATTCTGGATCAGAAACAACCAATCCCCTGCAGGTTGATTTATCACCGTTAATGGAGGCTGCATTTACTGAAAAGCGAGTCATCACCAACTTAAAAAACTATGCTACAGATGGTAATATAACCACGCTGGTGATCCCCCTATGCGTTGGGGATAAGTGCTACGGTATCATTCAGCTGGAGAAAACCAATAAGGATAGTATCCAGGTAAGTGAGGTTGAATTCCTGATAAGCATTAGCTCTCAAATATCGCTTTGTTTAGCCATCCTGCAGCAGAATACACGTGAAGAGTACCTCCAACGTAATATTGATCATCTGGCCGCCATTGAAGAGATCAGCAAATCTATCGTGTCTAATTTGGACAGGGAAAGCCTGGTGAATAGTATCCTATCGCTCCTGCACCAGAAATTCGATCATAACAGTGTGAGTATCTATACCGTCCGAGGGGACGATACTCAAATATTTTCTCAAATCAGAGTATCAGAAGATGGATTAGGCCCCGTACAGATCTATGAAGTTGAAAAGGATAATGGACCGGTTGCTTGGGTGGTTTTACACCGGGAGCCAGTTTTTGTTAATAATCCAAAATTCGACCAACGATTTCCAAAGTTAATATTTTCAGCTGATTTAAAATCCGAGCTGGTGCTTCCACTAATTCATGGTGAATCATTATTTGGTATTCTGGAGCTGTGCAGTGAGCTTGCTGACTATTTTAGACCAGAAACTCTTAAAGGGTACCAACTACTGTCCCAAAATATTGCCGTTTCGATCAGAAACGCAGATCTATATCGCGCTGAGCACATTAATGGATTGATCTATGAGCGTCTACAGTATACCATCGGGAAAATATCTGCAGAGGCAACTGTAGAGGATAGTTTAAAACATTTATTAGATGAATTCGAGGGAATTCTTCCATGGGATGCAGCCGCAATCTGGCTGAGCGACAATTCAGTGGATGGGTCTGAATTAGGTCAGGTCAGCTTATCTCTTCGGTTGGCTGCTGCACATATCTCAAACCAACTTCCATCCGATTCTGATGCCCCTTCTGTAATAGAGACGAATGATATTTTCGACAGTTATATCCAAAATCCGGCAGATGCGCATGAGCTACTATCTGCATATCCATGGATTTCTGAAATATTATCATTCGATAGTCCTGTGATACGAAAATCAAGCTCTGCGTATGAGCCATTCGGCGCTTTGCTTGGTTTTGAGAGTGAATATTCCGCCATTGGTGCGCCATTAAAGACGGATGACCAGCTTAGTGGGATTATTGTTTTTGTGCACCATCTTAAGGATCAATACGACCATACTTCGCGCTCCATCCTGAGTACGGTTGCCAGAAATTTAGCAATCTCGATCGATAATATAAAAATTTATGGGGCAGCTCACGACCAGGCATGGATTTCGACGGTTCTTCTTCAGGTAGCCGAGACGACTCAGGTCATATCCAATCTTGACGAGCTGTTGGAGACCGTGGTGAGCATGCTACCCGGATTAATTAGCGTAGATGCCTGTGCGATATTTCTGAGGGATCCATCCATTGAAACATTTTATCTCCAGGCTTCATCTGGGTTCGAACCTGAACAATTAGTGCGGCTGAATGGTTGGGAAATTAATCCAGGTAAGGTGCCGGCATTCGATCGAATCCTGCTGAATAAAAACCCAGAGATTTTTACTGCTGATAATTTGTCGATTGATACCGTGGCACAAATATTTCCGAGTTATGATTTAAATCGCGACCTGATTATCTTGTTCCCGTTATTCACCCAAAGCAATTTATTTGGTGCGATCTTGATCGATTTTTCAAACTCTATTCTCGAGATAAACTCATCCCAGGAAATATGGGACGAGAAATATACACTGATCCAGGGTGCAGCCCGGCAAACTGCAATCGCGATAGAAAATATTCAGCTTATTAAATCACAAGAGGAAGAGGCATATATTTCCGTGGCTTTATTGCAAGTTGCCCAAGCAATTGTGAGCCTTAATCAGCTGAATGAAATTTTGGGTTCAATCGTCAGAATTACACCTATCCTGGTGGGGGTAAAACGATGCGTTATTTATTTATGGGATAGCAAAGATCAGGTATTTCATCAATCAGAATATTACGGCTTTTCGAAAAATGAATTGTCCACCTTGGGTCTGGAGTTTAAAGCCAACGAGTTTCCATTTATTGAGGCAATACTACAGAGCAACCAAATCATCTATCATCCAGTAGGTCCAGCAATCTCACCAGAAGCCTGGAATGAGATTGCTCAAGGTGATTACCGTGTGGTTGAACGCATCATCTCCGATTCAGAGGAAGAAATATCAATCAGACTGGATGATAAAGCATTAATTAACCGAGAAAGATTACTAATCGGGTTTCCCCTTTCCGTAAAAGGCGACGTGCTTGGCGTAATGTTGATTGAAGAAGAAGATCCAATCAAGGGATCGCCATCCCTACATATCAGGGAAAAGCGCATAGAAATCGTCAAGGGGATCACGCAGCAGGCAGCGATCGCAATAAAAAACGAGCTATTACAACAAGAGGCGGTAAAAAGCGAAAGGATGGAACGCGAGCTTCAATTAGCGCGGGAGATCCAGACCACATTTCTTCCAGAAAGATTACCACAACTGCCTGGATGGGATATTGGTGTCAGATGGCAACCTGCACGCCAAGTCGGTGGAGATTTTTACGATATCCTGGTCCTGGATGATGAGCGAATAGGATTCGTAATTGCTGATGTAGCCGATAAAGGTATGCCGGCAGCCTTGTTCATGACCTTGATCCGGACACTGATCAGAGCTGCGGCCAAAGAAAAATCATCACCCGCCGCAGTTCTCAGGCAAGTCAACGAATTATTGGTGCCTGACTCCAAGCACGGGATGTTTGTAACGATTTTTTATGGGGTAATTTCCCTTAATACCGGCAATGTGATATATGCTAATGCAGGACATAATCCACCCATCGTTAGTAAAGGGAATCGGAATGAGTTAATCGAGCTCACTCGGACGAGCATGGCATTAGGTATATTTACTGATATTACGGTTGAGGAACGTGAATTAGTTTTGGACCCCGGAGATTGGATGCTTTTATATACCGATGGAATTACTGAGGCATTTTCAGCTAAAGAAGAAATGTTCGGCACGGAGAGATTATTTAAGCTGCTATCAGATTATAAATTTGGCTCATCCAATGAGCTCATAGACGAGATCGAAGGAATGGTATTTGATTTTATCCACGGGACAGACTTGTCCGATGATATGACCGTGGCGGTAATTTCCAGGACAGCTGAATAGGGTTTACATACCGACGCAACAAGAGGATCATGCAATAGTTCAACAAATGCATGATCCTCTTATTAATTTAACTTGTTTTTGACAATTAAGGTGCTGTGGAATTCCAGAACCAGTTATATGCGAAGTATCCGCTGGTTGAGCTCTGTAAGCGAATCGCAATTCGTGTTTCACCAGCCAAGGAGGCGGGGATCGTGTAAGTGGCAGATAATGTGCCTCCCGCTCCTGAGTCGGTGCTACCTACATTTATTCCATCTATTCCCTTGGTCCCGTACTTCCCCATCAAGACCGTAAAAGTATCGCCTTTCGGGAAATTTTTCCCAGAAATGGTAACCGTCTGGTCCTTTACCACTGCCGATATAGAAAAGGTTGGGAAACCGCTATATCCAGGAGGGGTTGGTGTGGTTGTAGGTGTGGGTTGTGCGGTCGGGGTTACTTCTGCAGTCGCATTGAAGAACCAGTTGTAAGCAAAATAACCGGTAGTTGGGCTTTGCAAGCGGATGGCAATTCGATCAAGATCCGTCAAATTTGAAGGGATCGCGTAAGTTACCTCAAACGAACCACCCTCCCCAGAATCTGTACTTTTCACAACCGTCCCTCCAACTCCCAAGGTTCCAAATTTTCCCATGGTCACGGTATAGGTATCATTGGGAGGAAAATTCTTGGTCAGGATGGTAACAGATTGATTCTTGACTACAGATTTGATTGAAAATGTAGGGAAGCCGCTATAGCCCGGGATAGGTGTGGTGACTGGGGCAGAAGCTGGATTGTTCCAAAACCAGTTATATGCAAAGTACCCACTGGTTGGACTATACAAGCGAATGGCAATCCGTTCCCAGCCGGCCATTGTAGATGGGATCGTGTAGGTAGCTTTGAAAGATCCGCCAGTGCCGCTATCTGTGAAACCTACGACCACGCCCCCTATACCCAGTGAACCAAATGCACCCATTGTTACTCGAAAACTGTCATTGGCAGGGAAATTGAACACCTGGATGGTAACTGTCTGATCTTTCACCACTTCCAGGATATTAAAATACGGATGCAATTGTGCGGTTTGGCTTGCTGCAGATGCCGGTAGTACGAAGGTGAATACAGTTAATAATGTGATTACGATGGAAATTAAGCGTTTCATTGGTTTTCTCCCTTGATCATTATTATCTCAATAGCAACGTGTTTTGTATTATTATTGGATATAAATTGTTTCAACAAAATCGACAAACCATTGATTGTTTTCTATTTTATCAGGATATTATTATTGGATGAAGATTATCATGGATAATAATATCTCAGATTGGATATATGATTAACGTAAAATACAGCATTTTGGTTCCAATTCTCATCGTTCTGCTGGTTGGCTGCAGCTCAGGTTCACGAAACCCGAATAAAACTGACCTGATGAATTGGAAATATGGTGATTTACGCCTCCTGGATGCGATTGACTCTACGAATCCTGATCAGGATTTGATTGGGGTTTATACCAGGATAAATAATCAAACATTTCAAATCCGTCTTGATTTTCTAGACCTGGATACTTACCTGGGAAAAGATATTTATATCCTACTTGATACGAACTCCGGTGGAAATTCAGAAATTAAGTCCAATAATGGCACCTTGTCTGGCGATATAAACTGGGATTATCTACTTATAATTACAGATTCAAGGATAGTTGAGGTTGTTGATAACCAGCTTGCACCTGTACCCGGCATGGAATTGTTCATAGTATACGATTCACTGCAGGACAGGCTCATCATTAGTTTCAGCAAAAGTACACTCCCGATCTACTACGGAAAGACATTATTGCAGGTGATTATCGTTCCTCCGGATCAGGCTTTGATTTCTGATAAAAGTGTCACTTGGGCGATTGATTCCCCTCCCCCACCTAGGGGGAAAATCTTATTTACATTTTGGAATACCTTTACATCGGTTACACCAGCTCAAACCCTGCGGTCTTGGGCAGGAGCGCATTCAGGCCCGATGAGTAGCAGGCACGGATTAAAGTACCTGTTTAATGCTGCTGCTAACTCTGGTTCAACCCTACTGCTGCTTGACTTGTTAACCCCTGATACATTATCTGCGCTCGATTATTTGAATGTACTACCCCGAGTACGCATCCTGTCCAATAAAGGGATCCTGGTACTGCCTGATGCAAGAATTCCAGATTTTTTTGGTGCAAGTGATGCTGCTGCAAGAACAGCCTGGCTTGAATATGTAAATTTGCCTGAGGATGCTAATAAAATCTGGCAAATAACGAGTAATTTAGAAACTAATCGAGATTTGGAAAATAATACATTTGTGTTATTTAAGAATAGTTTTGATTTTTTTATTAATTATAATTATAAGGTTGGTAATAATGACTATGCGAAATATAATAATATTATCGATGAATGCGATTTGTCGCCACAATTTCTAGGTTCAAGTCTGATTAATCACAGTAATCATTTATCCGTGGCATGTAAACAACTATTCTTACTACATGCCCTATCCGATTCCACTGCCCCATTGATTTTGGGCGGAGACTTTAGCAAATCTGTGATGGGTGATCCGGGTTATAGCGCGGAGGTATTCTCGTATATCCGCGAACATCCCTGGCTTCAAACCTACACGCTTGAGGATCTTATCAGCTCGCCACAATTCGTAAAACCTGGATTCGTATCCAGTGCTACGAATAATCAACCATCCACAGACGGGGTTCAATCACTGGTCTCGCCAGGTAGCTCTGCCGTGGCAGTTATCTATGACAAGGTGCATGAAGCATTGCTCCAAGCGCCCAGGAATAGATTATCAGACTTGGCATGGAAGATATATGTCGATCTCTCCCAGCCTACTACACCCAGATTATTATCCCTGCGCACCAATTACGTTGGACAAATCGGTATGGTCCTTTCTGCCGCAAATTGGGCTGACAATCCTGGATCTTTACAAAATTGTGACAACGACCTGGATTATGATGGTGTAAATGAGTGTATTTTGTCCAATACAAATCTATTTGCAATCATTGAACCTGATGGAGGGTATATCCCATTCGTATTCAGCAGTGATGGTAAGGGACTCCATCAAATCATCGGACCGACATGGGAGTTTATTGTAGGATTGAGCGATAGCTCTACATGGAACATAGATTTAGGCGTGCGCAGTGATGCCGGACAATTCCTGGGAGCCTTTCAGGATCCTTTCACCAGTTGGAATCGCTATAACGTCGAATTGTCTGAAAATAAAGTGATTTTAGAAAATAATGCTAAGACGATCAGCAGAACAATTAGCCTTTATCCTGACTATATACATATCGACATACGAAACAACGATCAGCTAACCGATAAAGCGATAATACCATTGGTGGTTGATCCATGGCGACGTTATGCGCCTGGCTGGGGAGATTTGTACGCCAAGACTATCGACCGATACAATCTGTATTGGGGAATATACCCTGGCGAGATGGTCGAAATTCGTTCTACCAACCCTTTGACTGCATCCACCTTTAATGACACGCATTCAGTACTGTTGCAGCCGGAAGATCCAAATTTTGATTATTCTCCAGGTCATTATCTTCCGTTCCCGATGGCGATTGCCTATTTAGATGCTAGCGAAAATTATGCAATTGATATCAAGATCAATCCCTGACAAGCTCAAGCATTTGTCTGACAAACATCTTTACTTGACGTTGGTATAATTGTATAGTAAACTACCGCTCGCTAGGTCTCGTGGTGTAGTGGCCAAACATGCGGCCCTGTCAAGGCCGAGATCGCGGGTTCGAATCCCGTCGAGACCGCACATAAGAATCAAAATAAACCTGGAGCTGAATGTGAAACTCCAGGCTTTATTTTTCCCCATTGCTACACAGATTATTTCTTAGTATAGACTTGCGGCTTGAGCTCAGCGATGTACGGTAATGTCCGATATTGATCGGCGTAGTCTAAACCGTATCCCACCACCCATGCATTAGGGATCACGAATCCAAGATAATTGATGGGTACATCCAGCATGTCCCGGTTTTTGCGCAGCAAAACACAGGTTTTTAAAGATGCAGGGTTATGCCATTGTAAAACTTGATATAAGTACTTAAGCGTTTTACCACTGTCTGCAATGTCTTCAATAATGATCGCATGCTGACCATCGATCGGTTCACGCAAATCCATGATCAACCGCACAGCGCCGGTGTTTGCGGTTTTACCATAGCTTGAAACAGCCATAAAATCAACGACGTGTGGAATGCTCAGCTGCCGGCTTAGATCAGCCAAAAATATAAAAGCGCCCTTTAAAATACCAATCAAATAGATTTGATCAACTCCGGCATAATCACTGGATATCTGATCAGCTAATTCCTTCACCCGGATTCTAATTTGTTCGGTTGATACCAGCACCTTCTCCAAGTTCTGTTCGATATTATTCATCTAGAATCTCCCAATAAACATTGTGCTTCAATTATAATCATATAAGCAATTCAGGTTGTCGGATATCGATAATGGATATCAAAAAAATTATCTACGTCCTTCGTGCCATCGGAATTCCTGGAATATTTCGAACTATCCAATACGGTTTCCTGCGTGATCGGGCTGAAAAACTATACCGCCCGACACTTTCACATACTCCCAAGCTTAATCCCGGACCGATCATATCCTCCGACTCAATTCCTGGAGGCATACGAGTAAAATTCGAAAATACCAATTTGGAATTGGTTTTTCTGACCCAAAACCTTATTCGCCTATCCTGGGAGCCTGGTAAACCTCCCATCCCCTATACGCTGGCAAAAACCGACTGGGAACTTCCAAGTGTTGAGATTCAAGACAATCGAAACGAGTTCGCACTTACCAGTGGACATACGAATGTCAATATTGATCACACTGGGGGTATTTTATTCCGAGATTTCATAGGAAACACAATAAGACAAGATAATCCTCCGATCAAAATTGGAGATGGATGGCAGTTATCCTCCAGTCTCAAGCCTGAAGAGCATATATATGGACTGGGCGAACGAGCCAGCAAACTTAATCTTCGACCTGGCACATACAGTTCCTGGAACACGGATGCAGAGGGCAGCTATTCACGAGGAAAAGACCCATTATATATCGGCACACCTATATATTTGAGCCTGTCTGATGCAGGAAGCTATTTAATTTATTATGAGAATTCTTATCGCTCATTATTCAATATCGGCAACACATTGGAGGCGACTTTCTCAAGTGGGATGCTCAGGTATTATCTAATTTTTGGCTCTCTCGAGACCATTTTTATACAGTTGGGAGAATTAATCGGACGACCAGCGATGCCTCCACGTTGGGTACTTGGATACCATCAAAGCCGTTGGGGTTATCGAAATGAACACGATATTCGTGAAGTAGCGCGAGGTTTTGAAGAACACAATTTACCTATATCTGCGATTCACCTCGATATCGATTATATGGATGGATTCCGAGTATTCACATTCAGTCCGAAAAGATTCAAAGGGATAAAGCAATTATCCAAGGACCTGAATGCAAAAGGTATACGCTTAGTCGCGTCGATTAACCCAGCGTTGAAAGTGGATCCCAATTACGAAGTTTATCGTGAAGGATTATCCCGGGATGTATTTTGTAAGCTTCCGAAGGGGAAAGTTCTACACGGCGTATCCTGGTCTGGTTGGTCGACCTTTCCTGACTTTTCAAGCCTGTTCGTGCGAAAATGGTGGCAAGAGCAGTACCAAGCACTCATCGAGAATGGTATCTCTGGCATCTGGCATGATATGAATGAGCCGTCCTCATTTGCTGCTTGGGGAGATAAAACATTACCCACTTCGACAGAACATCTTCTAGAAGGCATGGATGGGGATCATCGTGAATTTCATAACCTGTACGGATTATTGATGAACCAGGCAGGCTATGAGGGCTTAAGAAAATTCGCACCTGACCGCAGACCTTGGATTCTTTCAAGATCGGGCTGGACCGGTCTGCAACGCTACGCCTGGAATTGGACCGGTGATATTGAAACTTCCTGGGAGGCGTTGCACCAAACCATCCCGACCATATTAGGGCTGGGGTTTAGTGGGCATGCATTCTCTGGTGTAGATATTGGAGGCTTCAGCGGCAGCCCTAGCGCTGAGTTATACCTGCGCTGGTTTCAATTGGCAGCTTTCCTGCCATTCTTTCGCACTCATGCTGCGATTGGCACAAAACCAAGGGAACCATGGACATTTGGCGAACCCTACACAACGATTATTCGTAATTTCCTTGAATTGCATTATAAGTTGATCCCTTATCTATATACGGTGGCTTGGAATAGTTCACAAACCGGAATTCCACCCATTCGTCCACTTTTTTGGGAAAACCCACGAGATTCAGGTCTATGGGATATTGAAGATGAGTTTCTGCTTGGCGATTCCTTATTAATCGCTCCGATATTGGATGAGAATGTAAAGAGCCGGAGGATCACACTACCTCCAGGAATTTGGTATTCATATTGGGTTGATCAAAAGTATTCTGGTGGATCTATTATGGAACACCCTGTCTCCCAGGAAACTATTCCCATATTCGTAAAGGGCGGAACCTTGCTCCCGATGGAAGAAAATGGAGAGATCTGCTTCCATATTTTTCCGGGTATTGAAGGAACTACTTCCAACCAGGTCTACAATGATGCTGGTGACGGCAACGGATTATGGAGAGTCGATACATTTCATATGACAGTTAAGTCAAGTTCAATGGAGATAACCTGGGAAGCAGTGGGTGAATATCCGTTTCCATTTGAATTTATAAGGCTGGTAATCCACGGGAAAAGCATGAGCAGCGCAGTCGTCGATGGCCTTACTGTTCCTTTGACGGGTAACATTCTCATCACGTCTAAATTTCAGACGATAAATCTGACCTTATCCTAACTTCTAGCTGCGTTTATGAATGAGAAATCCCTTCAAGTAAGCCCCTTCAGGAAAATTAAGTGCTACGGGGTGATCCGGCGCTTGATGCAGCCGCTCAGTGATCACAGCTTCAACCTGTGCATCCAGAGCCGCACCCGCGATGATCCTTTGAAATAATTCTTCACTGACCCCTCCAGAACAAGAAAAGGTGAGTAGATAGCCATCTTGGTTCAATAACTTTAATGCCAGTAGGTTGATATCCTTGTATCCCCTGGCGGCGCGTTCTGCCTGTGACACGGTTGGCGCAAACTTCGGAGGATCCAAGATCACCAGGTCAAAATATTCACCCCTGTCACGCAATGTTCGCAGGTAAGCAAAAACGTCTTGCTCAATAAATGTGACATTTTCTAAATCTAGATTGTTATTGGTAATGTTTTCACGAGCGTAATGGAGCGAGTTTTCTGAAGAATCAACCAGGGTGACGCTCCTGGCAAGACCAGTCAATACATTTACCGAAAAACCACCAGTATATGAAAAACAATCCAGTACCTTTCGATCCTTTGCGATTTTCCGCGCCAACAGCCGATTGTCTCTTTGATCCAGGTAATACCCAGTTTTATGTCCATTTATGATATCTACCAGGAAATGCAACCCATTTTCGATAATCGTTATGGGATTATCAAATACCTTTCCAAACAACAAACCTGTCGCGGGAGATAAACCTTCCAGCTGGCGTACATCCACATCAGAACGTTCATACAGGGTATGCGCGCTCGTAATGGATTGGATAATTTCGAGGATGCTTTCCCGCCAATATTCCACCCCGGCGGTAAGGAATTGGACCACGAGCACGTCATCATATTGATCCAGGATCAACCCAGGAAAACCATCCGATTCTCCGTGTACCAATCGCATGGCATTGGATGGGATTAAATCAGCCATTTGATGACGTAACTCAATTGCTTGCTCCAGTCTCCTTAATAAAAAGTCGGGATTTACTGCTTCCGCCGGATCCCACGTCCATACACGGCCAACAATATTCGAATTAGGGCTGTAGGCTGCCTTCCCAAAGAATTCTCCGGATGAGGACAGCACATCAACAGTCTCACCTGGCTTCGGAGAACCATGAACAGAGGAAACCGCACCAGAAAATATCCAGGGATGGCGGCGGATGAGAGATTTTTCTCGCCCAGGTTTGATAATAAGATCAGGCATTATTCACGATTGTCCAAGAAATCATCTTTATTTTTTTGATCAGGGATAGATTCAAGTGATATTACTTTTTAAGTAATTTATTGAACTGATCCATATTAATGACTTCTACACCCAGCTGCTTGGCTTTGTCCAGCTTCGAACCAGGTTGGTCACCCACCAATAGATAATTCGTATTCTTGCTGACCGAATCGGTAACTTTTCCCCCATTTTCCTGGATAATCTCCTTTACCTCATCCCGCGAGAAACCGGGTAATGTCCCTGTGATCACAAAAACAAGGCTAGAGAATCGTCTATTGACATTAGCCTGACCGCCAGTCGATTTTTCAACCGGCCAAACACCAGCAATTTTTAGTTTCTTCAATACGCGGATATTGGTATCATGTCCAAACCAATCCACAATCCCCTGGGCGATATTGGGTCCAACACCTTCGATCGTTTGTAATTTTTCGATCGTAGCACTTGATAACTTTTCCAAATCTTCAAAATTGTGTGACAGCTCAACCGCCATTACTTCACCCACACCACGAATCCCAAGTGCATTAATTAAGCGGCTCAAAGGTTGAGCCTTGGAGATTTCGATCGATCCGAGCAGGTTATCCGCCTTCTTATCTGCAAATCCTTCCAATGTGAGCAGCTGTGGCTTATCTAGTGTATATATATCGGCAACATCCTTCACTAAATTCGCATTAACCAGTTGTTCTACAATCTTGATCCCAAGGCCGACAATCTCCATTGCACCCCGTGAAGCAAAATGCTCCAGGTTACGGATTAATTGTGCCGGGCAAGATGCATTGACACAAAACCAGGCTACTTCTCCCGTCAGGTGTTCTACCGGCTGGCCACATGTTGGGCATTTTTCCGGGGGTGAGTAACTTAACTCTTTACCCGTCCGAAGATCTTGGATCGGCCCGATCACGTAGGGGATCACATCACCGGCGCGTTTCAATGCCACTCTGTCACCAATGCGGATATCTTTGTCACGAATGTAATCAAAATTATGCAAGGTAGCCTGTTTAACGATCACCCCACCGACCTCAACCGGGTCCAGGATTGCATATGGCGTCAGGACACCCGTACGTCCTACATTTACACCAATATCCAATAATTTAGTGGTTACTTCACGTGCAGGGAATTTATAGGCGATCGCCCCTCTTGGGTCTTTACCCACCACACCAAGTTCAGTCGCCAATGTCAAATCATTTATCTTGATTACTGCACCGTCGGCTTCATAGGCAAACCTATCTCGCTTTTCCAGTATTTGATTATACGCATTAATCGATTCTTTTATGGACTGGCAAAAATGAGCCTCTGGAACCGGAAATCCGAGCGAGCGCAAATATTCCAGTCGATCTCTTTGCGTCATGGGTAAATTACCATTCCCTGAGACTATGGCATAGGTAAGAATTGTCAGGGGCCTGGTTGCGGTAAGGCCTGGGTCGAGCTGCCTGAGGGAGCCTGCAGCAGTGTTGCGGGGGTTCTGGTACGTTATCTCCCCGGCTTCTTCAAGGCGTTTATTCAATTTCTCAAATTCCTTGATGGTGATAAACGCCTCTCCACGAACCACCAGAACTGGTGGTGGTGTTGGCCCTTTTCCATCTACTGGAATTTTTAGCGGTAATGCCCGCACGGTTTTCAAATTGGCGGTAATATCTTCACCGATTATTCCATCGCCGCGCGTCGCACCTTGTACAAACACGCCGTTTTCGTAATGAAGGACGACGGTTAAGCCATCGATTTTGGGTTCGACCACAAAACCAGTGGACCTGACCCTTGAATCTAATTTGCTCACCCGCTCAAACCACGCCTGTAAGTCTTCTTCACTAAAAGCGTTTGCCAGGCTAAGGATGGGTGCAGGATGTCGCACTTTAACAAATTTATCTAAAGGAGCTGCGCCTGCCCGCTGACTGGGTGAATCGGGTGTGATCCAATCGGTATGTTGGGATTCAATATCACGCAATTCTTTGATCAATTTGTCATATTCATAATCACTGATCACAGGGGTATCCAAAACATGGTACCTGTAATTGTGATAATTTATCTCGCGTTTCAGCTCGTCCAGTCGTTGACGTAATTCTAAATCGTTCATATTTTTCTCCCTAAGGTAATTATAATCTTCGAACTACATTTATTAGTGGTGTTGTTCCCTAAAGTTGCGCTCGATAATTTCCATATTTAATCATCATCCAACCATGATGAATTATAACGATTCTTATCCGATTTATATGTTCATAGATTTAACAAATTCCGCCAGGGAAAGCCTGGCGGAAACATGATCATAGTTCGCTGATACTACTTTTATGGCACAGCTATGAAATTCTTTACTCCCAAAATTACCAATTAAAAACCCCATCCAAATCTTCTTCCGATACATCGAAGACTACGTTATGGGGAGGTAATGGCTCACGCGTCATCCATTCTGGTAATCGGTCGTCCGCATTGGTAAATCCGGCCAGCCGGTTAAATTCTCGTTCCAACTTGAGTGATTCACGCCCCAATACTTGCAGGAAATCTGTTCCCACATTCCAATCGTAGCGCGCATTTACCAGGTCACGGATGGCTTCGGGTGCTGCCGCAAAACCAAACCCCGCAAAAATACACGCACCCAAGCTGTCATAACCTGCCATGTTGATCTGAGTGGTACGAGAGAGTGCCGCCTGTCCATTCGGATCCAGATGGTTGATCTTTGCTCTGATGGTCAATCCGCTGGTATGATCTGCTCCCTGTGGTGATGTGGCGTAGGTAACACCGGTGCCTTTGATGGCACGCGGCTCATAAGCAGACATTGCCTGTCCTTTAACCGCAGGGACCTGCTCAACACCCAGGACTTTCCCAGTCAACGTCGCACCACTACCCAATAATCTACCTAGAGTGGTATTTTGTTTAATTTCTTCGATCAGTTCTGCTGCGCGGTCACCATCTCCAAAGTCCATCAATCCTGCTTTCGCAGCAACACCAAGCGCAGCACCTATCTCGATTGAATCCAAGCCCAGGTCATTGACCATCCAGTTCAGTTTTGCAATTGTATCCAAGCTGCTGATACCTAAATTCGAACCCATCAGACCGATGGTCTCATATTCCAAGGGTGACACGATCGATTTCCCATCTGCCGCAGCATAATTGTTTGAGCATCGTATGGTACATCCAGGCATGCAAGCATGGGTCGGCTCCCCATCGCCATCCCTCGCCAGGATCACATCGCGCATATATTCACCACTGATCGTCTCCACCTCGTCGAATTGACCTGCGGAAAAATCACGCGTGGGTAGAGCACCAAAACTGTTACACATACGAGCCATTGCAGCGGTGCCATAATCCCGATATACTGCAGTTTGGGGTTGTTCCATCAAGGCTTTGGTGTAATATTTCTGTGCCAGGCGATATTCCTCGGGGTGAGCAATGGGAGGTTTTTGTCCATCCTTCGAATCGAAGACTATGGCTTTTATCTTCTTCGAGCCCATCAGAGCTCCCAACCCACCACGTGCAGCAATCCTGGAAGGAAGATTTTCCTTATCAAAATTTTGGATCCCCGCGGATTCCAGCTGCATTTCCCCACCCTGACCAATGATAGCGACTGCGATCTTGCTTCCATATCGATCAAGAAGCTTTTGACTGCTTTCGAAAACCCCGCAACCAATCAATCCATCAGCAGATTCGAACTTAATCCCGTCATGATTTACCAACAATATACTCCAATCATCGGTGATCGGTTTATCCTCGATAATAAGTGCTTTGATCCCTAAAAATGCCATATGCAGCCCTGTCGTCCCGCCCGCATTGGCTTCTTTCACTCCTCCAGTGAGGGGGCTTTTACCACCAATGGATATCCGATCGCAGCTGGAAAGCATATGCCCAACCAACAATCCAGGCGTAAAAAGGAGTTTGTTCTTCGGTCCAAGCGGTTCACTCATCGCTGGAACCTCATCCAGAAGGATACGAGTGATTAATGCCCTGCCACCCAATCGCTCCCAAGTGGATGGTACCAATTCACGTTGGAAGGATTTTGTGCGACTGTTGACCCGCCAAACACAATATTCAAAAGAGTTTATATTCTGATCAGCCATTTACATACTCCTACGCTTGAGACAATAAATCTTTAACTGCATTACGAAATACCTGGGTATGGTAATCTACGTCGTTTTCTGTAGTATCGGGGGAAATTAAAGCCATATTATGGAAGGGCGTCATGAGTATACCCCGATTTAAGGAATAAAGATGCATATACCGATCTAATTCACTATCAACGGCTGCATTCGCTTCCGCACCATTTTTGGGCGGTTTATCACGGAACCAATACTCACTACGGCATCCGAGACGTTTAACGATCCAAGGTAAGCTCAAATCATTGATAACTGATTCTACTCCATGGGTGAATCGGATCGATAGATCAATCGCACGTTTATATGCAGATTCGGTTAATACGTGTTCGAGTGTTGCACGCATAGCAGCAATCGATAGGGCATTGCCTGCCAGGGTTCCACCGATACCGCCCACGTCAGAATCTTCCAGGTTTAGTCTCGCGTGAAACCGGTCGGCTACCTCTTGAGAAAAACCGTAAACTGCAGCAGGAACGCCACCAGCTAACGGTTTCCCAAGTGTAAACATATCCGGTTTCAGATTGAATTCACCGGTATAACCCCGCGGTCCGGTACAAATGGTATGAGTCTCATCAATGATGAGCAAAGTGCCTGTGTTTTGAGTGATTCTTCTCAGTGCATCATGGTACCCAGGCTCTGGGTGGATGATCCCAATATTCGTCATGACCGGTTCAGCCAAAACACAAGCCACGTCACCTGGGGTTAAGGCAGCTTCCAGAGCAGGAATATCATTGAATTCAATCACCTTGGTGGTCTCAACCGGATTTACGGGTGGTCCCAAGTTGCCGCGCCGAGGACCTGGTCCACCATCATTTATCGTGATGAATGTTTCGTCAACGCTTCCGTGATAACAGTAATTGAAGACCAGCACATATTTACGCTGGGTGATCTCCCTCGCCATGCGTATGGCAAATCGATTTGCATCGGTGGCGGTCAGAGTAAATTGCCAGTAAGGTAACCCAAAACGCCGCTGCAGCTCTTCACCCACCCAAATTACATCCTCGGTAGGCAGCATGTAGGTAATTCCTTTTTTTGCCTGTTGGTAAATGGCTTCAACGGTTTTTTCCGGTGCATGCCCGGTCATGGCACCCGTATCACCCAGGCAAAAATCGATATAGTCGTTTCCATCTACATCTGTAAAATGAGCCCCCTTTCCCTGCTTCACGAAAACCGGAAAGGTACCCGCCCAGCGAATCATCCACAACATGGGCACGCCGCCTTGCAATGACTTACGGGCGCGCTGATAGAGCTCAAATGATTTTGGATGTTCTTTATGAAAACGCAATTCTTCTACGCTGAGCAGCTCTTCCAGCCGCTTGCGATCAATTGAAACCATAAGGTCACCTGCGAATATTTATTTGATGATTGATTTTAACGCATCGGCAAATATATCAATCGCCTCGGATATTTGGTCTTCAGTGACAATGAGCGGCGGTATCCAACGAATAACATTGTCATAGGTGCCGCAATTCAATAGCATAAGCTTGCGCTCAAAACAAGCCTGAACTATTGCCTTGGTGGTCGCTTTGTCAGGTTTTCGGTCGACAGTCCGAAATTCAACCCCAACCATCAATCCCAAGCCACGAACATCACCAATCACAGGGTAGTCTAATTGGAGCCGGCGCAAGTGGTTCATCAGATGCGAACCTTGAGCCTGTGCATTTTCGATCATTTTTTCGTCACGCATGGCTTTAATCGTCGCCACACCCGCAGCACAAGCAATTACATTTCCACCGTACGTTCCGCCATGGGTTCCGGTCTGCCATTTCTTCATCAGCTCAAGCCGGCTGAACACACCCGATAGGGGTAAACCGGACGCAATCCCTTTAGCCACAGTCATAATATCAGGCGTGACGTTGAAATGCTCCTGGGCGAACCATTTTCCGGTCCGACCAAAACCCGATTGAATCTCATCAATGATCAATAGGATCCCGTGCTTATCACATAGCTCACGCAGGCTGTTCAAAAAACCAGCCGGTGGAACCACGTAGCCGCCTTCTCCCAAAACCGGCTCGATCAGGATAGCGGCAGTTTCCTGTGGGGCAGATTGCGATAAAAATAAGAAATCCAGCTGGTCGAGGCACCAATCTGTGGTTTGTTCATCACTCCATCCAAAACGATAACTATACGGGTAGGGTGCTACGAATACACCCGCCATCAAAGGCTGATACCCAGCCCGGTAAACCGTTTTCGAGGTGGTCAGTGACATCGTTCCAACAGTACGCCCATGAAAACTACCTTGAAACACGATGATATTGGTGCGACCAGTAGCATGGCGGGCAAGTTTGATGGCGCCTTCCACCGCCTCAGCCCCGGAGTTGGTGAAGAAGAAACCGTCAATAGCCGGGTTGACAATTTTCTTTAGCTCACTGACCAATTCAAGCATCGGTTTGTGGATGACGATATTCGCCTGTCCATGGATTAACATACCGGCTTGTTTTTGGATCGCTTCAACCACGCGTGGATGGCAGTGACCGGTATTGGTTACCCCGATCCCACAGGTAAAATCGAGGTACTTGTTACCCTGAACATCGTACAAATAACATCCCTGTCCATGGTCAACCTCGATGGAGAATATCCTGGTCCACACAGGCGATAAATTCTGTTTATTATCTGCTAAACTAGCCATAATATATTGTCACCTCTCACATTTACATTTCTTTGATACCGTAAGGGAAACCGTAATCAGCCATTTTCTTCATAAATGGAATTGGATCGAAAGCTTCTGGTCCCAATACACCAACACCGCTCCAGGTTCCATCGTGTAACAATTCCCATCCAATGACTGCGTTGAACGCCGTTTGGGCAACGACTGCCTGACAACCCCACTTGTCCATACATTCCTTATTATCCGCAACTTGATACAGATAGACCTGACGAGGTTTGCCATCTTTTACACCTTTCACCCAGGTTCCAGCACATGTTTTTCCGAACATCTGCTCACCCAGGTGAGCTGGGTCAGGCAGGCAAGCCGCGACTACGTCTCTCGGTGCTACCATCACATCCTTAACTTTGATTTGTTCTTTATTATCCAAACCGATCATGTGAAGTGTCTTCAATACACTAATAAATGTGTCGCCTAAACCATATTTAAAGGTTACACGTTTGGTTTTTATCAACCTTGGAATCAGCAAGACTTCTTCATGCTCGACGTTAACCACTTCAACCTTCCCAATTCCATCAGGAAACTCGAAAACCTCCGGTTCTGAAAATGGTTGAGTTGTGAACCATCCCTTCCCACGCTCCCAAATGACCGGAGGATTTAAGCACTCCTCGATGGTTGTCCATATGGAGAAATTCGGGGCGAATTCATATCCACGCACCTCAATATTGGCTCCATCACGGATCCCAATTTCGTCAATTTCATCAAACAGATAATCCTGTGCATACCGAGCAAAAATATTGGCCATACCTGGCTCGACCCCTAAGCCAACAAACGCCAACAAACCCTTATCTTCCCACTGTTTTGACCGCTCGAATTGATAATCACCCAGCTTAATTCCACATTGGTTGAATGGATCGGTCGGGTGCGGCTCGGAAAGGGTCATCGCCATATCCATATAATTACAACCGTAACTGAATGCTGCCTCAAAAATAGGAACATTGAAAACTGGATCGCAGGCATTCATGATCAGGTCAACCTTATATTTCTTGGCTAACTTTTCAATCTGCTCCTGGTACCTGGCGTCCACTCGCTCAACAGGAAAGCGCTTCTCATCACCTAATTTAGATTGAACTTCTTCCGCACGGGCAAAGTTGTAATCAGCAAGAACCACCTGTTCCACCCAGGCGTGAGGTTTGGCAATCATCGCCATCGCTTCGCCTACCCCCCCGACACCTACAAGCAAGATTTTCATACACCTTCTCCTTAGATAAATATTAGGGCAAATTTATTTGTGTACATTATGATTATCCAACACCGCGAATAATCTATTGAAAAATATATAATTATCTTGTAACCTTATTACTCGCCTGATCCTGGATAATATGCCAATCTTCCAGGATCAGGCGGATTACCGCTGATTATCTCGATTTGAAATCGGTCCACAAACTGTCATACAATGTAGTTGCATCACCAACATCTACGATGGGTTTGGCTGCTGCCAGGAAGGCATCATCCGGGTTGGTACCGGAGAAAGCCATATAGCTTTCATACAGCGCCGGATCATCCGTCTTTAGCAGATCCAAAGCGGCTTTGTTCGGGTTTGAATATGGAAATTCCTTGGTAATCAGTATGCTTTGTTGTGCATCAAGTACCCAATCAAGGAATAGCATAGCTGCATCCATGTGGGGTGCACCTTTTGGAATTGCCAGGTTATCAAACCAAATCGTACAGCCCTCAGTCGGGCAAATGTAAACCACTTTAGGATCTTCAGCAAGTGCCAGTGAAGCATTACCGTTATAGACCAAACCTGCCCAAGCCTCTCCACTGATGATGGCGGTTTCAGGTGCATCACTGTCGAATTTGAGGATATTGGGCTTTAGCTCGATCAACTTTTGCTCAGCCTGATTCAGCTCAGTTTCATTCGTAGAGTTGCGATCAAATCCCAGTACTTGCAGCGCCATTCCCATCACCTCGCGCTCGTCGTCCAGGAAAACCAGGCGAGATTTGTATGCAGGATCCCACAGATCAGCCCAACTCTTTGGCTCTGACGGGACGACAGTTTTGTCATAAATCAAGGCCGTTGTTCCCCATTGGTACGGAATGCTATATTTATTGCCGGGATCGTAATCGCGATTAATAAAGCGGGGATCCAGATTGCCGAAATTCGACAGCTGGCTGACATCGATAGTCTCTAACATATCCTGCTTGATCATGATGGCGACCGTGTAATCACTGGGTATGATGACATCATATCCGGAGGCACCAGCCTGTAATTTTGCCAGCATTTCTTCATTGGATGAATACGTATCGTAATTGACCGTGATACCATATTTCGTAGAAAAATCATCCAGCAGCTGTTGGGGAACGTATTCAGACCAAGCGTACAGGTTCAACGTAGTAGACACCTTAGCACTGGTTGGTTCTGCTGGCGCTGCAGTCGGCTCAACATTTAAGGTGGGTACGACATTCCCAACTGTGGGTGCTGGTTGGTTGGTGGTCGGTGTAGCTGTGACGCCACCACAGGCGGTCAATACTATAGATATTGCCAGTAACAAAAAACAAAAGACACGCATCTTTTTCATTTTCATTCTCCTTTTAGGTTTTCTTAGACTTTCTTTCGTCCTGCGACCTGACCGATGACTAACAAAATGAAAATTATTAAAACCCATATGGTCGAAAGAGCATTAATTTCAGGAGTAACGGCTGTCTTTACCATAGAAAATACACGCAGTGGCAGAGTCGTCGATCCCGGACCCGCGGTGAAATAGGTAATGACATAATCATCCAGAGACAGGGTGAGCGCCAACATTGCTCCAGAAAGCACGCCGGGCATGATGGTGGGTAGTGTAACCCGCCTGAAAGTTGTCAGCTCATTGGCACCCAAATCCATGGCAGCTTCATCGATAGCTTTGTCATATCCATGCAGGCGCGCCCTGACTACCAGAGCCACGAATGGAATATTAAAAGCAATGTGCGACAGAGCGATGGTGGTTAATCCCAATGTGAAATTAATCATCACGAAAAATACCAATAAGGAGATTCCCATGACCACCTCGGGGATGACAATGGGGATATACATCACCGTCTCCGACACAGTGTAGAATGGAAATCGGTAACGGTGCATAGCCAGGGCAGCCATCGTGCCAATTATTGTCGCAATCAGGGTCGAGATGCCTGCAATAAGAAGTGTATTCCGGGTAGCTAAGAATATTTGCCGATCACTGAATAACACTCGATACCAATCCAAGGTAAATCCTTCCCAATGAACATTCAGCTTTTGAGTATTAAAAGAGAATATGATCAGGATCAGGATTGGCGCATAGATAAACCCATAAACCAGAACAGAGTAAATTCGAAGCCATAATGAGGGTTTTTTCTCGCTCATACGAGCAGCTCCTCACCAAACCCGGCTTTACGAGTGTAGTAAAGCGTTAATACCATGGTCATTAACATCAATACCATGGATGCAGCGGCTCCGAAAGGCCAATCGCGTGCGGTTAAAAATTGGTTGCGTATCACGTTTCCGATGAGAATTGTCTTTGCCCCACCGAGAATATCAGGTACCACAAACATTCCCATCGCTGGGATAAAAGTCAGGATGGTCCCTGCAATCATTCCAGGCACACTCAAAGGTAAAGTCACCCTGAGAAATGCCTTCCAGGGTGGTGCTCCAAGGTCTGCTGCTGCCTCAAGCAAAGAGTTCTCTATTTTCTCCAGCGAGGTATATAACGGCAATACCATAAAGGGTAAAAACTCATACACCATCCCAATCATCACTGCCGTGGGTGTATATAAGAGATTCAAGGGTGCCTGGGTGAGGTGAAGCCATTGCAATATGGAATCCAAGATCCCACCAGACCGTAATATGATCATCCAGGCAAAAATTCGAATAATAAAGTTCGTCCAGAATGGAAGCAGGATAAGAAATAACAGCAGCGAGCGCTGTTTTGCTGGCGCATGGGCTAAATAATATGCCAAGGGGTACCCAATCAACAGGCAAATGATGGTAGTACCCACTCCGACGCCCAAAGAAAATAGCATCACTTTCCCGTAGAGGGCATCGAACAGCCTGGTATAGTTGGTCAGGTTTAACTTAAATTCTATACCACCATATGTACCTCGGGATAGAAAACTCAGTCCTGTCACCAGGATAAGTGGAAGAACTACGAGGATAAATAAATAAATATTGGTTGGCGAAATGAGAAACAGACCCTGGGCTCGAGGGTTCTCGCGCAATAATCGTTTAAGCGAGAATTTTGTTTTCGGTTGGTCAGTTGCTTGCTCAGAGATCATAGGATATCCTCTGGCAGAACCAAAGTGTTCTCATAAGGCACGAAAACTCTTACTGCATCGCCCGTAGAATAATAAGCCTCCGGGTCAAGTGTTGATATTGCGTTTTGCTCCCATACCTTCATTCTAATCCCGGTTCCTAATTCCAATACCACCCGCGTATCTGAGCCAATATATGCGGTCGCAGTTACTCTACCTTTTAATTCGTTCTCGCTTGCACGTAGATTATTTACTTCCGAGCCATCATCATCCACCAAATGTACTTTTTCAGGTCGAATTGAGATCGCCACAGCCTGCCCCACATTCAGCTGACCAACGGCAATTCCATTGATCAGTTGTTTGGGAGTGTTAAGCTCAACCGAGACCATATCTTTATTAATGGTTTTGACTATGCCAGACAAGAAATTCGTCTCGCCGATAAAATCTGCAACAAATTTACAATTGGGTCGTTCATAAATCTCGACCGATGATCCAATTTGTAAAGCTTTCCCACGGCTCATGACCGCGATCCGGTTGGACATGGTTAAAGCTTCTTCCTGGTCATGGGTAACGTAAATAAATGTAATTCCCACCTGTTCCTGTAATGCTTTTAGCTCCAGCTGCATTTCTTTTCGCAATTTCAAATCCAATGCACCCAGGGGTTCATCCAACAAGAGGACTTCAGGCCGTTTTACCAAAGCGCGCGCAAGGGCAATCCGCTGCTGCTGACCCCCTGAAAGCTGTTTTGGTTTTCTGCGCCCCATTCCTGGCAGCTTGACCATTTCAAGGGCATCATTTACGCGCCGAGAAATCTCATTCTTCGGTACTTTTTCCATCTCAAGACCAAATGCCACGTTTTGGAAAACCGTCATGTGTTGAAACAAAGCATAATTTTGGAAAACCGTATTCACGGGACGCAAGTAAGGCGGTTTTCGCCCCATCTTTTCCCCATCGATAATGACTTCTCCGCTGGTTGGCCATTCAAAACCGGCCATCATGCGCAGAGATGTCGTTTTCCCACATCCAGAAGGCCCAAGTAATGAGAAGAACTCGCTATGATTGATCTGAATGGATATATGGTCGACCGCGTTTACCTGACCGCCTTCGGGAGTCGGGAATATCTTTACAACATCGTGAAATTCAACCGCGTAGTCACTTTTCATAAGCTTTTACTGACTTCTGATAAGACATCCTCGAGACGATTAAGCACAGCATCAATTTGCTCATAAGTGATTACCAACGGTGGTTCGATACGAATGGTTTGGGCGCTGGTTAGAGTTCCTGCAACTAAAACCCCGCGCTTAAATAAGCCAGCAGCGATCTTATAACCCACATCTGGATTGTGAAAATGCTGCCCGATTAATAAGCCTTTCCCCGTAATGCTTTGGTAGATCTGAGGGTACCTGCTTGCGATAGCTTTCAGCTTCGGAATCAGATATTCACCTTTTGCAGCGGCCTGTTCCCACAATTTATCGCGTAAAGTAATATTAATCGCCGCGATGGCGGCACTACATGCCAAAGCACCTCCACCCGTCGTGGTCGTATGGATGAATGGATTTGGAAACATCATACATTGCCAGATCTCTTCAGTCGAGCAAAACGCGCTTACCGGCATAACGCCACCGCCCAATGACTTAGCCAATGCGATGATATCCGGCTTGACGTCCCAATGATCCACTCCCCAAAGTTTACCGGTTCGTCCAAAACCAGTCTGCACTTCATCGGCGATCAACAGGACTCCATACTGTTTCGTCATTTCCCGGAGACGAGGCCAGAAATCGTCCGGAGGCACAATTGCTCCGGCTTCGCCTTGAATAGGCTCCATTAATACCGCGGCGATATCGATACCCACTTTCTGGCAAATGTCTAACTGCTGTTCAACTGCATCAGCATCACCAAACGGGACGTGATAAACAGGTCCACCATATAATGTTCCCACGGGTGTTCGATAATCGGATTTGCCAATCATGCTGAGAGAGCCCATGGTTTTTCCATGAAAAGCCTTGGTGGCAGCAATAAAACCATTTTTGTGGGTGTACATTTTAGCTAGCTTAATCGTGCCTTCGACCGCCTCTGTGCCACTGGCAGCGAAAAAACTATATTTAATATCACCCGGGGCGATCATAGCTATCAAGCGGGCCAGAACACCACGCAATGGATCGATCAGTTCCTGGCTGGGCATGGGGGTACGGCCAAGCTGAGCTTTTACGTTATCAATGACTTCCGGATTCGCCCAACCTAAATCCATCATCCCATAACCGCCCAGACAATCGATATATTCACGCCCTAACACATCTCGAAAAATCGCACCGGAACCGGTCCATTCCACGGATGCCCAGTCACCTGCTTCCGTGATGGATTTACGGTAATCCAGCCATCCCCGATTAAAATGCTCGGCAAAATTATATTTTGATTCTTCGATGATCGATTTTGCTTCTTCTTCGGTGACTTCGGTTTTATGAATAATTTCTATCCAGCGTTGAGCAAAAGCCATCGCCTCTTCATGTGATTTGGTCATAGTATTTTCCCTTTTTAGTATTTATTCCCAATCCGATACTTCTTTGTACCAAATCTTGCTCGTGCCAGTTTTTGCACGACCTTTCCATTTTCCTGATTTTGGCTCGTTCTCAATTATTTTGATGATCGCTTCAGCTTTTTCATTAATCAAAATTCGATCCGGTTCCGAAAGAACAGGCACACCATATACTGCTGCTTGTACTTTGTTCAGATTCATGATCGAGGTGTAATAAAATCCCCAATCATCTGACATAATCTTAGCAACGTACTTAACATTAATTTTATTGTTATCATTTTCGCCCAATTGGGCAGCTAATAAAAGCAGCATTGCATCCTTTAAATCCTTATCATTAATATTTACGATCTGAAGTTTCTGTAATAAAAGGTCGGTAAGCGATACACAATATGGATGGAGCTCGAGCCGTCCCTGGTAGTTTATCGGGTGGTTATAATCCAGCTTATCAAAAAACACATCGATCATCGGAATGGGATCACCAAAATAGATGTGACGGTTGCCTCCGCTCATCATAGCGGCACGTTTTTCAAGCTCATATCCCTGCTTTTCGAAAAATGGCACGATTTTACCCCTATTTTTTCCGTACGAGGCATAATCAATATCGGTAAAAACCCGTTCACCAAGCCGCTCCATTCCCCGGTATAGATCAATAT
The DNA here is from genome assembly GCA_963809805.1 of uncultured Chloroflexia bacterium. Taxonomy (GTDB): domain Bacteria; phylum Chloroflexota; class Anaerolineae; order Anaerolineales; family UBA4823; genus FEB-25. Next base: position 223,972 of record CAWELB010000008.1, read on the forward strand.
ATTCCGGGAAATAAAAGTGCAAGGCGATTGGCCCCATCACCCGCAAGATCAACCCCTGCTTCTGGGCTTCTTCGGTTAATCGATGCGCCTCATTCAAATACACTTCAGGCTTCGGATATTCTTCCAATGGGATATCTTTAGGCAAGCGGAATTTTTTTACCGGCAACATGGATTCATCTCCTATCCGGATGTAAACACGTAATCCTTTACTTTACCTTTTTCCAACACAATCATCGCACCTTTTAAAATCCCTTCCGAATATTCACTCCCTGGGTTGATGATCAATGTACGTTTTATTTTTTGAGCACCACGCGATTCATGGATATGCCCATGCAGCCCGATCAAAGGCTGATATCTCTCAATCATCTTAGCTACGGCACGACTGCCGACATGGATCTTGCGATCTGCTGCCTGGACCAAATCCTTTGATAATTCGGGCGCCAGATCCAATGCAAAGCCATAAGGCGGTGCATGGAAATTGAAAATGGCATTAGACTTATCCTTCACCTTGGCTACCAGCTCTTCGAGCATAGGTTCCAATTCTTCGTCTGGTTTCTCGCGCGGCGTATTCCAGGGTGTGGGATTTGCCCAGGAAAATGTGACCATCTCATGGTCACCCACCATCACATTCTTATTATTACAATTGATAATTGCTTTAGAATCTTCGATGATCTGATCCACTTCGAAATGATCATCGTTTCCAGGAGCCATATAAACTTTGTAACTTGTTCCTGCCAGGCGTTCGTCAGCCAACGCAATCCACTCCTGCAGACGAGACATCATCAGCTGCTTGAACAGTACATCGACTTTCTTTGGATCGTCCTTATGAGCTCTAAATTCATCAGGGGTTTGGTGAACCCAGTAATAACCTAACATTTCAATCGTCTTTTTGAGCTTATCCATCTCATCTTGCGTACTGATATCGAGATGAGTGCCCATCAATGTGGTTTCCCAACCACCGCCAGCTTTTTCAACCAGGGGTACCAATACTTTGCCGGTTAAATCTCCTAAAAGTATTCCTACATCCACGTTATATACTTTGAGGGCATTTAGATACTTTCGGTAACATAAATTCGATCCATGAATATCGGTGACAAAAAATATTTTAATGGCATTTCCCATCGGCAGCTCCATATTACTGAAGATTTGCGAAGGACGAGGGATTTCTCCTTCGTCCTTCGCTATAAAGATGATTAGTCAGGAGGTAACTCGCCAAATGTCATATTGACATCGACACCCACCTGGCGATTGCGATACTTCCAGAAGAAATACCAAGCGATACCTAGCGCCCAAATAATGCCGTAAAGGATCATTGAACCCTTTACTAGCTCCTGCTCTCCCATCTCAGCCATAAAGAAGAAGAAGTAGAACAGAATTCCCAAATAGATCAGGTTCACTACAGCAGCAAGCGTGACGACGGGTATGCCCAGGATATTCCATTTCTTGTACGGAGATGCATCCCAAATTTGCCGGGCACGCTTTGAGAACGGGAATACTCCCGCTGCGATCGCAGTGATACCAAACACAGAAACAATCTCCATGCCAGTGACGGAGAGTGATTCCATTGGATCACCGAAGAACGCGAACAAGAAGATACCTATCTCACCCAGGAAGAAGCACAGGATATGGTTCTTTACGGGTGAAGCCCAGCGATAATCAATATCTGCAAACCACTTGGGTCCCATCCGATCCATTCCCCAGGCAAACAAAATGCGGGGGAAAGCCAGGTAAGAGAGGGCAACCCACCACAGGTTGAATAGCATGAAGGAGAGAGCCATCATAAATACAATAAACTTGTTCTGGGTTATCACTGCTGCCAATCCAACAAAATTAGTCGACCATGGCAGCGAATAACCCGCTAACCCTTCTCCAAGGTTATCAACCCAGGCAGTGGCGGACAGAAACTCAAAACCGACTGTTCGATAAAGGACAATCCCAAGCCAGGTCATAAAGAAAGCTGGCACAAGGATGGCAGACACATTCGCTAAAATGATGGTCTTGTCAGGGCGTTTTACTTCGCCTGCGATAAATGTGATGCAGTACGAATAGGCAAACAACCAGGAGCCTGCGACCATCACGCCCAATGTGTCAAACCAGTTCCAGGTGGTTGGTAAAACATCTCCAGCACCCTCAATGGTCGTCCGGGCAGTGCTTAAAAATCCTTGGTAATCTAATGAGCCATATTGCGCAGCCAGGTTGTTCCATGCCAGTACGAAGGCATCACGCGAAGTGAAGGTAAAGACTAACAAAATGATCGTGCAGCCCGCAATACCCAGTACCATGACCACTTTCTGTACTGTGGCGAAAACTTTCATGCCAAACACAACGAACAACAAGGCAATGAAACTGACTAAACTTGAGATCAAGAAAACCGCCCAGGGAGTAGTTACTACCTCAGCAGCTTTTTCCATACCCAAGAATTGGAACATCATTACCAGCCCAGGATCGATCGTCCATGGAGCCAAGACAAAGATCCACATGATCCAGACGAAGGCATTCCCAAAGGATTCGGCGATACCGATCAGTGGATGAAGGATACGAGAGTTATAGATATATTCACCACCAGATCGAGGCATGGAACCGCCGAGGATACCCCACACCAGCGAGAAGCCAATACCGCATAACAAGGCAGATAATAATGTCGCAATAATTAAGTTACCACCGGTATAGACCCCCAAACCGAAGCTGATCATGACCCACATGCTGGGTGTCAGACCCTGGTTCATGAATCCGACACCGAAAGCATCTAGAAATGACAAACCACGCACGAGACCACTTGCTTTTCGTGCAAAAGCCATTTGTTCTGGCATTTTTTCATCCTCCTGCAATCGTTTTTAAGGTTTTAGAACTAGCATCGAAAACTGCCGGAGCCAACAAAACCACATAACAATCCCTTATACCTCCTCCTTTCCCTAAAACTTTCTAGACCATTCCTTTGGCCAACGTTCGATCACCACTTTTGTTTGGGTGAAGAATTCTATGGCATGTTTTCCCTGCCCATGCAGATCGCCATAGAAACTATCTTTCCAACCACTAAACGGGAAAAATGCCATCGGTGCAGCTATACCAATATTGATCCCGATATTCCCGGCATCAGCTTCATAGCGGAACTTGCGCGCCGCAGCCCCATCTCTGGTAAATATTGAGCCTGCATTACCAAAGGCACTGTTGTTCACGATCTTGATCGCTTCTTCAACAGTATTACAGTGCATCACACCCAGTACTGGCCCAAATAACTTCGGTGGAGTGAATAATCCCACCGACAGGTATATCGGTAATTATCGTTGGTCGAATAAAATAGCCCTTCTCATAACCAGGAATGACTGCATTGCGACCATCGACCAGCATCTCAGCGCCTTCATCCAACCCTTGTTGAATCAACCCCTCTATGCGCACTTTATCATGCGGAGTAATAACTGGTCCCATTTGAACATCCGGATTCAGCCCAAAACCCGTTACCCGCTTGGAAGCCGCATTAGCAAAGGCTGGGATGAAGGTTTTCTCAGCCTCGCCAATCATGATGGCAATCGTGGCTGCCAGGCAGCGTTGCCCTGAGCAGCCGAATGCGCTATCCATCATAATATTCGTCGTTGTATCTACATCGGCATCCGGTAGGATAAGAACCGGACATTTTGCTCCTCCACCCGCAGAGACACGTTTACCATTGGCAGAACCTCGACTGAAGACATGAAGTGCGACTGGTGTTGAGCCAATAAAGCTGACGGATTTGATCAGCGGATGGTCAAGGATGCCATCCACAATTTCTGCACCACCATGCACCATATTTACCACGCCTTCAGGAAAACCGGCTTCATCCAGAAGCTTGAATAGCTTTACCATGGTTATCGGTACCCGGCTGGAGGGTTTGATCACCACTGTGTTACCAGTCGTCACTGCGTACGGCAGGAACCAAAATGCAATCATGGCAGGAAAGTTGAAAGGAGAGATAATTCCCGCAACACCAAGCGGCTGCCGAATCATCAGCTCGTCAATGCCAGGTGCAATATCCTCTACTACATCGCCCATTCCAAGTGTCGGGGTTCCGCAAGCCACTTCCACGTTCTCGATTGCGCGGCGCATCTCTCCACGTGATTCGTCCAGCGTTTTTCCATGTTCAAGCGTGATACTTCTTGCAAGATCTTCGAAATTGGCTTCAAGCAAACCTTTAAGCTTGAACATATATTGGATGCGGGTAGTTACAGGCACCCGCCGCCAGCTCTGAAATGTTTTATGCGCGATTTGAACTGCATCATCCAATTCAGCCAGCGAGGAAACAGGTACTTTTGCCAGGATTTCAGCAGTTGCCGGATTGGTTACTTCTCGAAATTTCCCAGCTGATGAGGCGACCCATTTCCCATTGATGTAGTTCTGCAGTACGTATTCGTCCATGAATTCATTCTCCTCGGTATTTCGTCATTGGTTTTATTGATCAGTTAAACTGTTATTTGATCATCTTATCGATCCCAGCCAAAGCAGCATCCACGATTGACAATCCTTCGTCGATTTGCGATTCGTTGATGCATAAGGGTGGAACGACAAAAATGACATTGTGAAATATAAAGGTGAACAGTCCATTGTCTCGCAGGAATTTGCCTGTATCCAACAATGGATCAATCGGTTTTTTGGTGATTTTATCGCTCACAATCTCGATGGCGGTAAATAACCCAATGTAGCGGACATCTCCAACACAGGCATGATTTAGCTTAATCGCCTCCAGACGTTCACCCAGGTATGCCCCCACTTTTTTAGAATTCTCAAGCAACCCATCTTCAGTATAAACATCGATGGTAGCAACACCGGCAGCGCAAGCCAGCGGGTGACCACTGTAGGTCAAACCACACCAAAGCATCTTATCTTCAAAGTATTCCGCGATTGGCTCGGAGATAATCGCTGCCCCCAATGGCACGTACCCGGAAGTGATACCCTTGGCAGTAGTGATAATATCGGGTACAACGTTCCAGTTATCTACAGCGAACCATTTACCGGTCCTTCCCCATCCACTCATGACCTCATCGGAAACCAGCAAGATGCCGTATTTATTGCATATTTCGCGAATACGCGGCCAATAATCATCCGGAGGAACGATCAATCCATTTGAGCCAGTCACACCCTCCATGAATATTGCGGCGATTCTATCCGGCCCTTCGTAATTGATCACTTCTTCCACATGAGAAATACATTCCCGGTGGCAAGTCTCTATCGTCCAGCCAAATGGGCAACGATAACAAAATGGATCCAGGAAGTGTACAACCCCTGGCAAAGCTGGCTCAACGGGCAACCTTCGATAATCACCGGTCAGGGCAATTGCTCCATGGGTCGCGCCATGGTAGGATCGATAACGAGCCATGATCTTATTTCTACCTGTGTAAAATCGTGCGATCTTGATCGCATTTTCATTGGCCTCGGCACCACCCAAACAGAAAAAAGTTTTCTTTAGATTGCCTGGTGCTAGTGCGGCGATTTTTTGGCCAAGCAAACCGCGCGCCTCGGTCGCCATGCCCGGATGGGCATAGCACAGCCTGGCAGCTTGATCCTGTATAGCCTTAATGACCTTGGGGTGCTGATGCCCAATATTCATGTTCATTAACTGAGACGAAAAATCTATATAGCGTTTATCATCAGAATCCCAGAAATAGACTCCTTGTGCCCGGGAAATTGGAATCGGATTGGCAGCAGATTGAACAGACCATGAAAACAAAGTGTATTCTTTATTCAGCTTAACAATTTCTTGGGTGGATAAACTCGGTGCAGCAGCATTCATTGCATTCTCCAGTGAGAGAGTATTGTCATTCTTTGCAGATATTATGATTAATTACCTTCGTACATCTTTTACCGCATCAGCCATCACGTTCAAAGTTTCATCGATATCATCATCCGAGTGTGAGTAACACAGGAACCAGGGTTCGCGTGGGTCATGATCCGGCATTACGCCGCGCTCAATGGCGTAATCCATCAGGCGCAGATAATACTCGCGCTCAGTTTCCTGCCAATCGCGTTGTGCGGTGACCTTATCCACCCCGGTAGCAAAAGACAGCATAGCAGGGTAGCCGTGAACAGTTGCGGGAATCCCTGCCTGGCTAAATATTTGCTTTAGACCCAGCATTAATTTCTTACCCCGAGTCTCAATCGTTTCAAGGATGAGTTGTTCTTTTAGTAATTTTAGCGTGGCATAGGCAGCTGCTACACCTGGTTTATTATTGTTGTAGGTTCCCCCTTGAGCAACACCTTTCCCGATCACGCTCATGATCTCTTTCTTTCCACCAAATGCGGCTACCGGGAAACCATTCCCCAGTGCTTTTGCATAAGTAGCAATATCGGGCATGAGATGATAGTATTCCTGGGCGCCACCACGTGCAATGCGAAAACCTGTTTTCACCTCATCAAGAATAAAAACAATCCCGTATTCCGTACATTTTTCGCGTATAAATTCCAGGAAACCGGGGAGCGGCTCGATTGAGGCACAGTTACCCAAACAAGGCTCGCTGATGATCGCAGCAATCTCCTGCCCGCATCGTCTCAGCACCTTATCCAAAACTTCGAAATTGTTGAACGGAAGCGTGATGATTAATTCGTTCAGCGCTTTAGGAATGCCTGAGCTTGAGGGAATGGGGATAGGACTATTAATATTCCCGTAGGCATCGGCCGGTGCGTAGGTTGAGAATAATGTATAGTCTTGAAAACCATGATACATGCCTTCAAATTTGATTATTTTTTCCCGCCCGGTGTATGCCCGGGCAATCCGGAGCGCATGCATGGTAGCTTCAGTTCCTGAGCAAGCCAGCCTGACCATATCGACACAAGGGCACATATCAATGATCATTTCAGCGACTTCGATTTCCAATTCACTGGTCATGGCGCATAAAACAGAGTAATCGATTTCCTCGTGTACTTTGGCGTTAACTTCATCGTATGCGTGCCCGAGAATGATTGGGCCGAAAGCCAAGCGGTAGTCGATGTAACGTTTACCATCGACATCCCACAAATAGGCACCTTTCGCTTTAGCGACGTATGGAGTAATTCCATCCCCCCAATATCTAAAATTTGAATTAACCCCCAAGGGGATTGATTTTAATGCCCTGGTTTGCATCATTTGGCTTTTGGATCGCATCGTTTCCATTATTGCTCTCCTAGGTGTTTGCAATCAGATTGGAATTACCAGCAGCACAAACCTCTTTTGGTATCCGCCATTGATATACATCTTTAAGGACCAAAGGGACGATAGAGGTTGTAGTTTTTCGTACGCCAGGGATTTTACCGATAATTTCAGTTACAAACTGATAAACTTCATTCGTATCATGACCAACGACTTGAATACTTATATCGCTCTCACCAATTGAACACGCCACATAGCTGACACAATCATATTCGGCAGCTTTTTTGGCAACTTCAAGAATAGAATTAGACTCAACTTCAAGAAATACGTCTGCGGTTACGGTATAGCCTAATGATTTCGGGTTGGTGATGGCACTAACTTGGATATACCCCTCGTTCACAATACGCTCGATCCGGTATCGAACGACTCTTTCAGAAATCCCTCCGATACGGCGTGCCATCTCAGATGCAGGCATACGCCCATCTTCCATTAGCAAATTTATTATATTTATATCGGTATTGTCTATTTCATACATAAAAGGAAAGGATTTCTTCCGTTTCTTACAATTATTATACGTTTGATGTGGTAAATGTCAAGGAAAATCGCTCGATTTAGTTATTTTCACTATTAATCTCATGTTAATTAACCCACAGAAACCTTAAATATATCGCTATGGTATAATATTTTTAATGAATACCGGGATAGACGAAGCAAAAATTAAATCAGAACCAGAAATTTCGAAACCCGAAGATACTCGAAAACGACGACTTGGGATGATTGGGATCGTACTACTGGTCGTCATCCTCCTTGGAGCGCTCATCACCGGATTGGTTTTCCTAGTCAGCCCAGGGCTCACCTCCATCGAAACAGTGTCACGCTTGCGTGACATTTTTATCATCCTGATGGCGCTGGAAACTTTACTGATCGGTTTAGCACTGACAGTCTTGATCATTCAGATCGCCAGATTGACGAATTTACTTGAGAATGAGGTAAAACCAATTCTTGATTCTACCAATGAGACCATAAGTAATCTGCGTGGTACCACAAAGTTTTTAAGTGATAATCTCGTTGAACCGGTCATCAAATTAAACGAGATCCTGGCAGTGTTTCAACGGGTGACGGATCTATTGAAATTAACTAAAAAGAATAAATAGTCTGTGAAAGGAGAAAACAAAAATGACTGAGCGAGATGGAGATTTTGGGGCATTCCTTGCAGGTTTTTTAATCGGAGGAATGGTAGGTGCTGCCGTTGCGTTATTGCTTGCACCCCAATCAGGTGAGGAAACGCGAACCATAATTCACGATCGGAGCATTGAGCTCAAAGATAAAGCTGTCGAAAAGGCTGAAACCGCCAGGATCAAGGCTGAAGCTGCAGCAGCTGATGCGAGAGCACGTGCAGACGAATTAGCAAAATTAACCCAGGAAAAAGCAATCGAATTTAAGAAAAAAGGGCAGGATTTATATGAAGCTCAAAAATCAAAGATTGAGACTGCCGTCCAGAAAAGAACGAAAGCCGCTTCCGACGAAACACCAGAAGTCACTGTAGAAGAATAATCATTCTTCACACATAAAAATAACGGAGCCCATTGGGTGTCGTTCGGGTTCCGTTATTTTTGTTTAATTGGACAGCAAAGCTGTGATGACTTGAGGGATTGCTTCCAACACATCACTGGCAATCACAGAGGCTGTATTGCCCAGTTTTTTTGCCGCTAAAATTCCCGCAGTTGCATGGATCCAGGCACCCGCGCAGGCAGCAAGAAATGCCTCCACTCCTTGAGCGCGGAAACCAACAATCAAACCAGCCAATACATCACCTGTGCCAGCACGTGCCAATGCGGATGAAGCGATTGGAACTATTGCAATTTGACCATCGTGAGACGCGATGATTGTAAACGCACTTTTTAAAACGACCACATGTCCCCATTCTTTCGCGTATTTTGCCGCAATATCCAATCGATTCTCCTGAATTTCCTTAACGGGTAATCCCGTCAAGACTGACATCTCACCTGGGTGTGGGGTGAGAATCGCTGGAGCTGGCAGCAAACTGGGCCAATCAGGTATCTGCGCCATAAGTTTCAACCCATCTGCGTCCATTACAATCGGTTTTAGGATTATTTCTTCATCACTACTTGTATTATCTTGATGAACAAACCCTATCTCCCCTTTCTTACCTGAACCAACCTCGGTAAAAAGCTTAATAAGAAATTCACGGGTTGTGTCCTGCATACCGAATCCTGGACCGATCAGGATCGCGGTAGCGCGATCTAAACTATTTCGTACCACGCGTGCCGCCTCTGCTGAGATTACTCCGGTTTCATGGGGTAATAAGACCCAGGTTGATTCTGGAAATTGCCCTGCCAGGGCTGCGTGTAATGGCATTGGGATTGCTGTGGTAACCAGACCGGCTCCAGAGCGATATGCAGCCTTACCTGCCAGCAAAGCAGCCCCAGTATAGTTTATTGAGCCTGCGATAATAAAAGCAGTCCCAAATGTCCCTTTATGCGCATCCAAAGGTCTGCCAGGTAAATAATCCTTTATAAGATCATGAGTAAGAATGATTTTTTTATTCTTTTTATATGTACTTAATTGTTCGATATTACCAATACTGGCTATGCGCAATTCTCCAGTTAGTTTTGCGGCTGGAAATTTGATCAAACCCGTTTTTACACCTGCCATGGTCACGGTGAGTTCTGCAGGTATGGTTTCATCAGCTGCTTCTCCACTTTCACAATCCACACCAGACGGGCAATCTACTGCAACCACATGGATCTTATTTTGACTCGCTTCGATGTAATTTTTCGATGTACTTAAAATATTAGCGATTCCTTCTTTAAGCGGTAATTTAATTCCCGTTCCAAATATTCCATCTAATAGTACTAAAGAGGATTCAATCAACTTCAATAAGTTCGTATATTGCCGATCATCTTCGACTCTGATTACCTGTCCACCGTTATCCAATAAACGCATTATAAGAAGATCGTCCTCTGCCCTCGCACGAACAATATAGGCACAAGTCTCCCAATTATTCTTACATAAATAATAAAGAGCAACTAAAGCATCCCCTCCATTATTGCCAGAGCCGACTAAGGCTAAGATTTTCTTATTTGGTAAATGGCTATACGCAATTTCGATTTCTCTCGCGATCTCCTCTCCAGCGTTTTCCATCATATTTTCATAGCTTAGTCCAGCCGTATTCGCTTCCTTCTCCAATGCTTGCATTTCTTTTACGGAAAATAACTTCACCATAAATCCTCCATCACCCATTCCAGCCCTAAGGAAAGTAGCTTCTCTTTCTTTGGATACCCGGTCTGTGGATCCCATCCACGAACTTCGTAATATGCCTCAAGCATATTTTTAAAATCTGGTACATATCCATCCGCACCAGCGGGATGATCAGAATACGGCTGTAATAATGCTTTAGGCAACGTATCGTTTTTACTGGTTAACCCCATGCGGTTATTAATCACCCTCTTTAAATTCCAACCACGTTCACCAGCCAGCATCATCTCCTTAACTCCCCAATTCAACCCGCAAGCTGCATTAATCAAATCTAGTATTGTGTCGGGTGGAACATTCGCAAATACACATATAACCAGAGAATTAGCAATCGTGCGCCAATCTTGATGAAGAGCCACATTGCGTGATTTCTCAGCTCCAGCATGCCTGTTAAGTGCAATAATTCCCAGACTGGGGAAAACTTGCCCCATGTCGATTACAAAATAATCTGATTGATTATGGCAAGCTCCACGTGGAGATGTGGCATAGACGAGAGCCATTCCACTCGAGCCGCGCGGATCATGGTAAGGCACTTCCAACCCATTGACCTGAATTGCTTCGTCTTCGCATCCAAAATGACTAGCCAGCTCTCTCGAGCCTTTAGCAATCCAGGCACCTAAACCTTCCCGAGCGACAGTCTGATGGATCAATGTTTCAATAATTTCTGGATTTTCCCAATTTAGTTGAAGACCATCTGCATCTTCCGCAGAAATTGCTTCCATCTCATATAATTTACAAACTAAACCGATCATATTACTAGTGCTGATTGTATCCATGCCGTACCTATCGCATAATTCTCCAAGCAGGGTTATTCGCCTCGCGTCTCCAAACCACAGATTAGGACCAAAACCAGCTAATGTTTCGTACTCAGGTCCTTTCCGTTTGTCTCCATCTTCCAATTTGACCACTCTTCCACATGCAATCACACAAGCATGGCAGGCACTCGTTCCTGTTAAAATGGTCTCGGCGATGGTTGCTCCAGAAATATTCAAGGTATTTTCATATATACCCTTTTGAAAATATCTTTTCGGAAGTTCAGCCAAATAATCCATATAATCTACCGCACCCGCGGTACCAAGCTGGTGAAATACATCGGTATATGCATCGGCCTTCAATTCGTGATTAGCTTTAGATCGAGCTGCAGCATATTGCTCACTATTGACCACAGGAACTTTTCCATTCCCTTTGACCGCGATGGCTTTTAGATTTTTCGACCCCATTACGGCACCCATCCCAGTGCGACCAGCGACCCTTCCATGATCAGTCAGGATTAAGGAAAATGGGATCAGCGCTTCGCCTGCCGGACCGATTACTGCCACCCTCGGATTTTTTACTTCCAAGTCTTCTTTCACCGCAGCTTGCGTGGAATAGGTATCCATTCCCCAAAGGTGATCCGCTGGATGGATATCGACCTTATGATTGATGATAGTAATATATATCGGTGATTCGGCTCTGCCTGTGATCCATAACCCGTCATACCCCGCCATACGCAATTCAGGTCCCCAGAAACCTCCACAGTTGGATTCGCCCCATATACCAGTGGCGGGTGATTTTCCACATACCACAAAACGACCCACTGCCGGACCCGATGTTCCAGATAATGGACCATTCATAAATAATAGTGAGGCTGACGGGGAAAGCGGATCCAAGCCAGGAAGCAATTCTTCATACAATATCCTTGCACAAAGGCTTGCCCCACCTAAATAATCAACTTCCCACTGTCGTGGGATTGTGTATTCATCAATGGTGCTGGTTGATAAATTAATACGCAAAATAGGTTGCATAGCACCTCCCATCTAAACCCGTAATGGCTACTACCTGCCTTTTAGTTTAGCACAAATTATCTGATTAAAGCCAAACCTTCCAGCCAAATCGCTGGAAGGTTTTGACTATTAGCCTAGTAAATTCCTAAATACTCTTCTGATATACTCGATGATTCTTATAAGCCTTACCGCCGACATTTTCCAAGTCATGGCGCATTTGAACCGCAGTTTCAGCGACCTGGGTTAAATCGGCATGCTCAAATTGAAAATCGTGCAGTGTTTTTTCCATCTCCAAATATAACAATGCATTGCCACCCATACCCTGATATTCAGGTAAAACACCAGCACCGTTCAAAGACACCCATTTTGTCCGTTTTATCTCCATCATTAAATCAATCAACCCGAATGGGAAAAGGTGCCCCTTGGCACGCTGAAATGCAGCGGACAAGTCGGGAAAACCAAATAAGAATCCAATGGCATCGTCATTGTGGGTAATAATTTTGATCAAGCGTGGATCTGCAATGGTGAGTATATTATCCAGAACGTATTTGATTTCACGATCTGTTAGAGGATAATATTCCCAGTTGTTCACAAACGAATCATTATAAAGCCGGCCAATTTTATTTGCCCAGGAAGTTAAGTCTTTTTTGGTTTCAAATGTATGTACATTCAAGTTATGGCGGGATTTAACTCGTTCGACGATTCTGCTTACCCGTTCCGGTAAGTGGAACGTATCTTTATGCATATAACAAGATACAAAATCCACTTCCTTGGTGAAGCCTAAATTTTCCACCAGCCTTACATAATAAGGGTAGTTATAATTCATCATAGACATAATCTGCCGGTGCTCATACCCTTCCACCTGGATCCCATATCCATCAAGCGCACCAAATCCTTTTGGACCCACCAAACGATCGAGACCTCTCCCTTTTGCCCAATCCACTACGCGTTCGAATAGAGCATTGGCAGCTTCCTGGTCATCCTCACAATCAAATAGATAAAATTGTGCCTGCTTAGTTTTATGATATTGATTGAAACGGGTATTTTCCAGGCCTGCAATCCTGCCCACATCACGACCATCCTTGGTTGCAATAAAGAAATCAGCTACGCTATGTTCATAAAATGGATGTTTCTTTTTATTGAGCTGGGATTCAGCTTCCGATAACAGTGGAGGCACCCATTGAGGGTGATTTTCATACAGGCGAAAAGGGATTTTAACGAACCGCTTGACGGACGCTTTATCATTGGTATCGATTTTATCTACACGTAACATTGTCTCCTCCGTTGGGAATTAGAATCTTTTTTATTGAGTGACTTCCTCACTGATCGTGTCCAACCGGTTAACTTCCTCACTACTCATCTGCCAACCAAAACCGCCTGCATTTTCTTGCGCTTGTTCAAGATTTCTAGCTCCGGGTATGGGTACAGCACCGTTGCTTATCAACCAATTCAATGATACGCTTGCAGCTGTCATTCCGCCGTGAGCTTGCCCTATTTCTCGAAGTGCGACGAAAAGAGGATCCAGCTTGTGTAAATATGATTTTGTGTATCTCCAGGATAGTAAACCCCTGGGTAAATGATTCGGTGTGTATTTTCCGGTGAGTATTCCTTTTTCCAGAGGTGAATATGCAATGATTGTAATACTCCGGTCTTTGCAAATATTCACCAGCCCGCTTCTTTCCGGACGGCGATCCAGCAGATTGTACTTCACTTGATTGGATGCCAATGGAATATGATGTTTTTCTAAAGCTTCGAATGCAATCCTGGTTTGATTCACTGAATAATTGGATACACCTACCGCTCGGATAAGACCTTCTTCCACAGCATCCGCCATTGCCTCCATCCATGACTTGATCGTTATAAAGGGTAATGGCCAATGCATTTGGTATAAGTCTACATGTTTTCTTCCCAGTCTATTTAGGCTATTTAGTAATGATGTTCGCAAATACCCTCTTGCCATTCGCCATGGATAAGGCATGAATTTTGTCGCAACAATGACCTGATTTGATCCGGCTTTCAAACACTTACCCAGATGACTTTCCGACTTGCCCCTTCCATAAATCTCTGCGGTATCGAAGAAATTAATGCCTGCATCCAATGATGCCTGATATATCTTGCGGATATTCTCATCGACAGGCTCACCAGTCTGAACTGATAATGGGTGATCACCCCACTGCATCGTACCCAGCCCCATTGGAGAAATTTTAATCTCCGTTTTTCCAAGATTGATGTAGTTACTCACTATCCATCATGCTCCATTGTCGATAAATATCCCACATCTTACACCTAAATCTTAATTCCCGCTTGCTTAATCATTAATATATAATTTCAACTCAATACAACTAATAATGATTTGGTATACTAGCCTTATCCTAATTCGCAAACTTAATACTTTAATAATCCTATGCCAGAAAAAACTGAATTTCTCCCGTTTCATGCCATCAACGAATATATGCGTCCTGATTTCAGGCTGAAAGTTATCCGCGAAACACTCAGCGGACAAACCACCCTTGAAGAACAGCTCTCAAAAGAGCTAAACCAACATATCAATAAAAGAGTATCTGTTCCAGGGTTTCGAAATAGCGAAAAAGCACCAGCCTTAGTAAAAGTTTTGCCTACTTCCAAGGCATTCGAGAAAAACCCGGATCTGGTTGCAATAATTTTAATGTGCTGGGTGGAGCTCCAACCAGAATTACGTGACCAGGTATATTCATTATTGAAATCCCGAAATTGGAAGCTATTTCCTGAAGGCGAAGGAATAGATCTTTCAAATATTAACTTGGAGACGATCAAGGAATGGCCCATATTCCCGTTGCAAATGAATCGAACTAAATTGCCGGGCTTTTTCACCCATTGGCCTAAAGGTGAGGATTTTGAGGTGTTATATAAAAGCTTCACCGAACTTTACCCTGAATCAAACGCAAGCATAGATCAAGTCAGCCTGATGGTTGTTTGGCTCAGTATGCGGTTGCCATTCCAAGTAGATAGTGAAGTCGAAAATCCTGTTGAAGCACAATCAACATAATTCAGCAAGAATTAATCATCAAAAATCCCTGGCAAGGTGAAATTACTTATGGCAGATATCGTCTTAGCAAGCAAGAATAAACGCATTCATTTCGAGTGGATTCCTGAAGTGATCTTTCACCCTAAGCGCGCATTTCAGCGTATATCAGCCTCCACAACTGGGATTTGGATTACTCCCTTACTGATACTCTCATGCCTGGTACTCATAAATACCCTGGTAACTGGTAGATTGAAAAATCAAGCTGCCATGATGGGTGAGATAACCTACCCTCCAAACTATCAATATTTCACACCTGAGCAACAAGCGCAATATACCCAATCCCTCCAATCTACCCAGGGACCGGTTTTCGTTTATGTCTTACCAGGAATAGCATCCTTAATTGGAGTCTGGATTGGTTGGTTGATCCTTGGTGGTATCCTGCATCTCGTGACGACGATGCTCGGTGGTCGAGGTAGTACGGCGATATCCATGAATATCGTCGCCTGGGGAAGCTTACCTTTGGCGATCAGGGCACTCGTTCAAATTATCTTCATGCTGATATCCAAAAACCTGATCAGCAATCCAGGTCTTTCCGGTTTTAGCCCGACTGGCGATTCGGGTTGGATACTTTTCCTGAGCCAGTTCATGAAATTAATTGATATCTACGTGATCTGGCAGATCATTCTACTGATCATTGGGGTACGTGCCTCCACTGCATTATCTACCGCCAAGTCATCCAGCGGAGTGATTTTGACGGTTATGATCATTCTGGCTCTTCAAGCAGGCTTGTTTTACCTGGGCAGTCTGCTTGGAAATCTGACCATCACCAGACCTTTCTTCTTCTAGGGCGAATATTTCCAACTAATTTTGAATTTATGCCAGACACTTTCGTTAGAATTTCGCAGATATATAAAGAATTTACCATGGGTCAGACTATCGTGCGTGCCCTGGCAGGGGTAGATTTGGAACTAGAACAGAACTCATTTACCGTATTAATGGGACCCTCCGGATCTGGTAAGAGTACATTGTTATATTTACTGGGTGGACTGGATCGGGTTACGCGCGGTCATATCGAGGTAAATGGTCAAGTTTTAGACGAATTGGACGAAAACACTCTGGCAGTTTATCGGCGCCAGACGGTGGGTTTTATATTTCAATCCTTTAACCTAATCTCAAATATGACCGCACTCCAAAATGTAGCGTTCCCGATGCGCTTTAATCACTCCACAAATCGGACTCGGACGCAGAGGTCCATTGAAGTACTAAAACAGGTGGGATTGGAAGATCGTATGTCTCATCGACCCACAGAGCTGTCCGGCGGGCAGCAACAGCGAGTTGCTATCGCACGTGCATTAATTAATGACCCGATATTAATCCTGGCTGACGAACCCACAGGTAATTTGGACAGTTCGAGTGGTGTGAATATCATGCAGTTGCTCTCTGAATTGCATCGGAGTGGTCGATCGGTTCTCGTAGTAACCCATGATAATCGGATGAAGCAGTTCGCCACGCAGCACCGTTATCTATTAGATGGGAAGATTGTGAGTGAAGATGAATATAATGCTGCCTCGATACTTCCCCCAAGACCGGAAATTGTTGCATGATCCGTTCAGTCTCGATAGTTCGAAAACATAAAAGGTAGATTATTATGAAAAGCAATCATTCCATATATACCAATCTCGTAATGATCCTGGCAATCCTTAGCGGGATACTCTTCGCCCCCACAGCCGTCGAAGCTGCACCGGTTGTACTTCAGGATCCCTCAACCCCTACTGTTACCCCAACAGATGCACCTCCGAGTAATTACGAGCGGCCGGTGATCGTGGTTGATACCTATAGCCTGGATCAGGATACGATCTCGCCAGGGAATTCTTTCAAGCTTTTTATTACCCTATTCAATGCAGGTCAGCAGTACGCAACGAATGTAGTCGCGACTTTTTCATCTGGTGATTTGATGCCTCGGGAGACAGGTGGGGTGGTGGCTGTGGGCGAGATTGCTCCGGGGAATCATCGTGAATTTGCCCAACCCTTATTCTTGGGTACAGACGTTTGGGGAGCATTCGCATCCATTAATATGGTCGTTTCCTATACGAATCAAACCGGTACAACGTATACTGAAACGTTTACAATCACCCTGCCGGTTTATCACGTATATTACGTTGGTGCAACCGCTACACCTACACCGACCCAAACACCCGTACCATCTGTAAAACCTCAACTTGTAATCACCAGCTATTCTACGGACGTCAGTCCACTTCAGCCAGGATCCCAATTTAATTTATCGGTCAATGTCCAAAATATGGGTAACTCCACCGCCAAACGTGTGACGATGATCGTAGGTGGTGGCAGCAGCATCTCGGGTGGTGATGGTGGCACCCAGCAACCCGGTGGGATATCGGGAGGTAGCGGAGAATTTACCAACTTTGCTCCCATTGGTACCTCCAATGTCCAATCATTGGGTGATTTCTCCACGGGATATAGTCTTCCTGCAAGCCAACCCCTGATAGTAAATGTAAGCACTACACCAGGTGCTTACCCACTAAAGATTTCTTTCGTTTATATCGATGAATTCAACCATACCTATGTAGATGATCAGGTCATTACCTTGTTGGTCTACAGGCTACCCATTCTCGAAATCAATTTTTACCAGGATGTCTCAGGGATTTTTGTCGGTCAGCCGAATACCCTGCCACTACAGGTGGTCAATTTAAGCCGAAACAGCATCGTTTTAGGCAATATGCGGATAAGCGGTTTGAGTGGGCAATTCAGCAATAATTCAATTCTGGTGGGTACTCTCGACCCCGGTGGTTACTTTACTCTGGATGCCAGCTTCATTCCAGACCTTCCGGGATCCACAGATTTAATTGTTTCTATAGACTATACGAATGATTTCAATCTAGCCCAGGTCATTACCCGGACTTTGACCGTCGATGTTATTGATCAGCCGATTATCGAACCACCCATAGACGGGGGTCAGAATGGAGGAATAGACGTCAATCCACCTGCGCCTGAGACTTTTCTACAAAAAGTTTGGCGCTTTATTCTGGGATTGATTGGCCTGGATAGTGGATTGAATACCAATAGCTCAACCAATAATAATCAGCCCATCGATAAAAGTCCTACTCAACAACCGATCATTATTCCGGCGGAACCCCCGCTTAAAGGCCCATAAAATCATTAATAAATTCGTGAATGGATCTATATGAGCCTCATCGATTTAATCAGCCTTATTCTTGACAACCTGGGAAGGCGAAAAGCCCGGGTGGCATTAACTGCGGTAGGAGTCATTATTGGTACCGCGGCAGTGGTCGTCCTGGTCTCATTAGCGATCGGATTGCAGAAAAATGCCACTCAGCAGTTATATGGAATTGGTGATTTAACCCAAATCCAGGTCTACCCCAATTACCAGGAAGGTGGACCAGGAGTGGCGGTGGCGGTGAAAGTCGGAGGTGGAGGTGGCGGTGGGGGCGAGGCACCGTCTGCTCAAACCCTGATCACTGACGATACAATCGCACAGCTGGCGGCGATACCTGGAGTGTCATCGGTCATCCCGCGTGATTATATCCAGGGAGCGGCTATCCTAAAGTATAATCGACTGGAAGCATACACAGGTATTATTGGCATTGGAGCTGATGATTTAAGCTACCTGGGTGTTGATCTGCAGGTTGGAGAAAATAAACTCAGTCCTGGTTCTGCAGTCATTGGGTCCATGATTCCAAATACGTTCTATAACCCACAGTGGCGTCCAGGGCAGGAAATGCCGACTCCACCAGATTTAGTCGGACAGACCATAAAATTAACCTTATTGAAATATGACCAGGAAGGCAATGAAATCCGTAAAACCGTTCCCCTGCGAATTGTTGGTCTATTTCAGGAATCCAAGGGAGAATCGGATTATTCCGTTTATATGTCATTAGACGACGTCCAATCCTATAACGAATGGATGATGGGACGGCGGATCAATCGCAACCGGGATGGATATAATCAGCTGGTTGTGAATGTGGAAAACGTAGATCAGGTTCTGGATATCAGCGACCAGATCACGAAGCTGGGCTATCAAGCTTATACCCCTCAATCCTACGTCCAGGGTATCAACAGCTTTTTCCTTATCCTGCAAGTGATTTTTGGAGGCGTAGGCGCCATTGCCCTCATCGTAGCGGCTATTGGGATCGCGAACACAATGGCGATGGCGATATTGGAAAGAACCCGTGAGATCGGTTTGATGAAAGCGGTTGGTGCCACGAATCGCGATGTTTTAACCATTTTCTTGGGTGAAGCCGCTGGGATCGGTTTTCTCGGTGGTTTGGGAGGTGTATTATTGGGTTGGAGTGCTGGACAGGTGATCAACGTGCTGGCTTTATCCTACCTGGCAGGACAATCGGCACAGCAAGGTGGACCTCCTCCGAGCACGGCAGTCTTCACACCACTTTGGTTACCTATTTTTGCACTCATTTTCGCTACGCTTATCGGGCTCATTTCAGGTTTGTACCCGGCACTTCGTGCAGCTACCATGGTCCCTGTAAGTGCATTAAAATACGAGTAAATGCCCCGTAAAATCCTGCATATTGATCTGGATGCCTTTTTCTGCTCAGTAGAGGAAAATAACGATCCCTCTTTGCGAGGAAAACCTTTCGCAGTAGGTGGTCGACCCGATCAGCGGGGTGTGGTTGCCTCCTGCTCGTACGCTGCGCGTATGTTTGGGATTCATTCTGCTATGCCCATGGCGCGAGCAATAAAGGTATGCCCAGAATTAATTATCGTATCTGGCAGACATGGGGATTACGGGAAAATATCGCATCAAGTGATGGGTTATTTTGAGACATTGACTCCATTGTTGCAGCAGGTATCGATCGATGAGGCCTTCCTGGATTTGAGTGATCTGCCTGAATCAGGCGAACAGCTGGCGAAGATCATCCAAAAATATATATTGGACCATTTCCACTTGCCTTGCTCGATTGGCGTCGCTTCGAATAAACTGGTGGCTAAAATCGCCACAGATTTTGGAAAAGCTTCAAAACGCTCAAATCATTCACCCCAGGCAATCACAGTTGTTCCATCTGGAAAGGAAGCGGAATTTCTAGCCCCTTTGCCCACCAAGGCATTATGGGGAATCGGTCCTAAAACTTCCGCCCGCCTTGAAGACCTGGGTATACATACGATTGGAGATATCACGCGAATACCGCAACCGGAATTGATCAAATTTCTGGGTAAATTCGGTGTGGAGTTGGAGCAGAGAGCACTTGGAATCGATGCAAGTCCAGTACACTCGGATCATGAGATTAAGTCGGTCAGTAATGAAACCACTTTCGCCCGTGATATTGCTGATGTTCAAATATTATATGAAACCCTGCATTCACTCTCTGAAAGTGTAGGGCGTCGATTGAGAAAGAAGAACCTTAAAGGCAGCACGATCAAGCTTAAGTTACGATGGCAGGAGTTCACCACCCTGACGAGACAGGCAACCCTGCCGCATCCAACCAATGACGATCTGGAAATTTATGCTGCGGTGAAAGACCTGTTTAACAAGACCTGGAAAAAGGCAAAACCTGTGCGACTGTTGGGTGTGGGTGTAACCCAATTCTCAGGACCTGTAACGCAGCTAGGACTTTGGGATTCACCCAGCAACAAAGACATCAATCTTTTCACTGCGGTCGACGTATTGCGCGAACGTTTTGGTAAAAATTCGATCATGCGCGGGAGCGACTTGAAAACTAAAAAACCTGATAAAGGTAACCCGACCAGTTCGTGAATATTTGAGGAATTCTACCCTCATTTTTATAGCTGTCTCGAATGATAATTATCCAGCTATTCCTGCCATTGCGTCACATCCATCACTAGAATTCATGATATTTGTCATTTGACGCAGATTAAGAGTTTTAGTAACCTATACAGAGTATTTTGATATAGTAGGTCAACTCAGACCAAAGAAGGAGAAAATCGTCATGGCGATGAAAATTAATGAAGAATGCATCTCTTGTGGAGCCTGCATTCCAGAATGCCCGACTGAATCAATCAGCGAAGGTGATACGATTTATTTGATCAATGCTGATACCTGTGTGGAATGTGTGGGTCATTTTGATTCACCACAGTGTGTGTCGGTTTGCCCGGTTGATTGCATTGTTAAGAACTAGTAATTGACTTAACCAACCAAAGGAATGCCTGTGTTCGGTTTATCGGATACTGGCATTTTCTTTTTAATTCAATAATGGAATTCGTGTAATTATTAGCAAATTATTTATCTGATATACTGATTAATATATTCGAGGTTATCAATGTGTGGGATTTTTGGGATAATTGCTAACGAAGATCAATTGTTAGGACCAATTTTAGTTAATGCTGCAAAAAGATTATCCTATCGAGGCTATGATTCGGTAGGTTGTGCCACCATTACACAGAACGGTCATATTGACCTGCGCAAGGATGTTGGTAAGGTAGATGAGGTAGCACCACGCCTTAAGTTCGATGAGATGGTTGGAAGCCGTGGGATCACCCAGCTGCGCTGGGCTACCTTCGGCGCTCCTTCTACGGCGAATTCACAACCCCACCTGGATTCAAAGGGGATCATGGTGGGAGCTCATAATGGAAACGTAGTCAATAATCTCGAGCTGCGGCAACAATTTATAAGCGAGGGGATGATCGTACGCTCCGAGAATGACGGCGAGACTTGTGTCCATGCGGTAGAGCGCTATATAAATAAAGGTTTGAATATCATCGATGCTATTCGAAACGCATATAACGACCTGATGGGTGATTATTCATTTGTAATCGGAATGGTCGGCGAGGAAAAGCTCTATGCATTTAAAAAAGGCTCAGGATTGGTAGCTGGGATCACGGATAACGCAACCTGCGTCTCGTCTGATCTTCCTTCCATCCTACCGATCACGCGCAAGGTTTTGTACATCGAAGACGGCGAGATCGTTATCTTACAGCCTGACAAGATCGAATTGCGCAGTGTAAATGATGGTTCAAAAATTGAACGTGAATTTGAATTGATCACGGAAAGTATGGATTTAGCCAAAAAAGGTGGCTATGCGCATTTCATGCTCAAGGAAATCCACGAACAGGAACAGGTCTCAAGAGAATTGCTGCATATGCTCGAAAACTCAACCAGCATAGCTCCTATGGCTGAGCGAATGATGAAAGCGCGCAACCTGTACTTGATTGGCTGCGGAACCAGTTATCATGCTTGCATTCTTGGCGCAATTTACATATCAAACCTGGCAAAAAAGGCAGCCATCCCTGTGCTGGCTACGCAGTTCATCCCACAATATGGACCGACATTGAGTAGTGAAGATGTGGGTATTTTTGTAAGCCAGAGCGGAGAGACGAAGGACGTGTTGAACGCCTTGGCTATCGCTAAAAGTAAGGGAGTCCAGGCATTTGGCCTGGTAAATGTAATCGGTTCCACCCTGACAAAATCTACTGAAGACTATTTACCCCTCACTTGTGGCTATGAGATCAGTGTGCCGGCAACAAAAACCTACACGAACCAAATCATCGCATTTTTATACCTTGCATTAACCATGGGTCATCAATCGACCTCTGAATTGACTTCTCTTCCCTGTCTACTTCGACAAACCATTGCGTCATCCGAAGCCCAGATTGAACAGATGCAGAGTATTATGGATTCCTGGACCGATACTTACTGCCTGGGATATGGTTCTACTTACCCAGTCGCCCTTGAAGGAGCTTTGAAGTTAAAAGAAGTTACCGACATTCATTGCGAAGGTTTGCTATCCACAGAGTTTAAGCATGGTCCATTAGCCGCTGTACGCAGTGGATATCCAATAATATTTGTTGCTGGACCAGATGATGTTTCCTTGATAGTCAGTGGTATCAATGAAGTTTCGTGTCGCGGTGCCAGGGCAATTGTAATTGGCGAAGAAGATAGCCGCTTACGATCCAATGCCAGCGATGTAATCACAATTCCAAACTCAAATGCAATCTATTTCCCAATCCTGGCGATCATCCCGATGCAATTACTCGCCTACCAGGTGAGCTTATCCCGCGGTTACGATCCAGATTATCCACAAAATTTGAGCAAAACCTTGACCGTAGATTAGTGATATTTTTCGAAACATTAAATATCTATTACTTCGAATGATATTGCAGCTGTCCAAAATCGTTCACACATTAGGAGAATGCCAAAATGGATGAAAAAATTCGCCAATTACTAAAGATTGATCCATCACGACTGGATGCGTTGAATTCAATTTTATTGGACCCAGAAATGCAGGTCGTGAATGACTTTCTGAAAGTTGTCGAAAAGTATGGAACCCCGGAAGAAATTAATCAGAAAGCTGAGCAAGCCGGACAGCTCGGTAATCTGCTCAAAAAAGTCGAACTCACCAAACCAGAATATATAGATGACCTTAAATGGCTGGAAAGACAACGAGATCAATCTGCATTCATAAGCATATCTGATTACCGCGCTAAGGTCTTGGGTGAAAGAGCGAAAACCACCAATTTCAAGGATGATTTTGCAGTCACACTTGAAGTGAGCGCTGCCCAATACTTTCCCTGGATCATCGCAATTGCCCACGAAGCAATAGATCACCAGCTGCTTATGCCGGGACGCTTTATCAAAGTTCGAAAGATGAAGGAACAGGAATTAGATGGCGATTTACCTGCCATAGCAGCTGCCATGAATATCATCGGCGCATCGTATGTGGAAACCCTCGATACCAAGGGTACCGACGGTTCGAATATCCACCTGGGTGGACCTGCGACCATTACCGGTTACTTTGGAGGTGTTGGTCAGCCCAACCATTATCCCCTCAAGTGGCTGGATGAATTTCTATATTACTATACGAACTACGGCGTCCGCCAGGTATTGAATATTAATCCTGGAACAGTGCTACTCGGTTATTTTCTATACCGTATCGGAGTAAATATCGAATTCAAGATATCGGTATTTATGGGTAATGATAACCCGTATGCAGGTTTGTGGACGCTGATTGGGGCGAAACTATTCTCACGCGATGATGGGAGCTCTCCTTTAATTGGCTTCAACTGGAGCAATTCGGTCAATAACGAAACCCTCGAGATCACAGCTCAGTTCCGTAAGCAATTCGGTTTTGAAGATGTAGTCAGGTTTGAACATCACATCACCGAAACCTGGAAAAGCATTGTCCGCCAACCGTATAATCGCCGGGATGAATTGATCAAGCTCGCCGATCACGTGGCTAACATTTCTGCCAAACACGAAGGTGGGGATCCTGAAATTGATCAAACCCGTTCGCATCCATCCGACATCCTGGATTATTTCCGGGACAAGAGCGAAGTGATCGAATCAGGAGACTGGGAGAACCTAAAACTGAACTTCATGGATAAATTCGATTCTGCAAATCGCACTGCCTACGCCTTGACCGAAAACGGTTTATCATTTATTGCAGCAAAAAACCTGCACAAATAAGGTGATCTATGATTCCAAAACAGATGGAGTCGTTCCTGAGAGCGCAGATTCCAGAACAGACCTGGAAAAACCGTCTTGTTCACGAGGGCGGTCAGTGTTTCATGGATTTTGGTCCACTGGATGTGGATCGCCTGGGGAGGTTGGGGATTGAAGTCGACAGCCTTGGGCCGAAAGTTTTGTCTTGCATGTGGGATGAAGAATCGCCATTGGAAGTGGGTGGCTATTTAATTGTGGATAACCTGGCGATGGGGCGCCCATCGATGGGTGGAATCCGTATGCTTCCTGATTTAACTCCCAGTACGATCCATAATCTCGCCAGGGGTATGACGCTTAAAAATGCAGCTGCCAATTTACCTTATGGGGGTGGTAAAGCAGGCATCGTCGCTGACCCAAATTCACCTCCCGAAGTTCATCAGGAAATTGTGCGTCGTTTTGCACGTCTAATATTCCGTTATCGGGATATTTATCTGCCTGGCCCTGATGTGGGTACGAATGATGCGGATATGAAAATAATTGCCATCATGAATGGGTTGGATAATGCTTTATCCAAACCCGTCGACATGGGTGGCAACCGCATCGACCAACTTGGTGCTGCCGGTGGCGGTCTGGCGATTGCATTGGAGGCATTACTCAATGAAATGCCGCGTCTTCATAACCTTCCCCAATTTACTTTAACGGAATTCCCAGATCGTACTGCGATCACGATCCTGCTGCAGGGCTTCGGAGCTGTGGGGGCGCATGCTGCGAGGCTGCTAAAATTGCGTATGCCTGAAGCACTGATCGTAGGATTAAGTGATATCTCCGGATACCTGTATGATCCTAGTGGACTACCGATTGAACAATTATTTATTGAATGGGAAACTAATGGCATCGTTACACAAAATTGGTATCAGGAAAAATTATCAAGTTTAACAGTAGGGAGCAGCAAAACAAAATTTTCAAGCTATCCAGAAGATTTACTGCGTGAATCAGCATTTTGTTTTATTCCAGCAGCTCCAATCGCCAATTACCTGGACATCAATGACTCAACCAATCCTTCAATGACCACTGCCCACATGGGTGATTGGAAATTAATCATCGAAGGGGCAAATACATATTCTCCGGATTCAGAACGAAAGGTTGCTCGCTCTCGCATGGAACGGGAGATCTATCGGAAGAAAGGCATCCTGATCGTAACAGACTACCTGGTCAATTCAGGTGGAGTCATCTTCGCCGCACAAGAGCAATTGATAAGAACCCCGGATCATTTACGCATCCCAGATCACTTGTTAGGTGATTTCGAAGGCGTCAATCATTGGCTAAGCCAGCATGCACAAGATTTTGCATTACTGGCTGAAAAGCGCCTGAGAGCCGCAGAAAAAGCAAGGGATGGGGTGATCAAGCGCAATATGCATGAGCTGATTGAATTATTGATTTCGGACCCGGATATGCTGCCCTGTGAAGCCGCTGAGAGCATCAGCATCGACCGGATCACTTCAAAAGAAAAGGATCGCAAAGCCTCTGACATTATGGAGTCGATCATTACGATCCAGGCTACCAGCACCCTGCAGGAAGCTGCCCGCCTATTTGTTGAGACGGGTTGCCCGATTTTAGCAGTGATCAATGCCAGGAATGAGATGGTGGGTATCGTTTCAAATTGGGATATTACCAAAGCCGCCTCACGCGGTCCGATAGAAAAAACCACACTCGATCAAGCTATGACCAGGCAGGTCATCTCTGCCAAACCGGATGACCCAATATTGGACCTGGTGCGTAAGCTCGAATATTATGAAATATCTGCCATGCCCGTCATTGAGGGGAAAAAAGTCCGCGGTATGGTGAGTACGGATATCCTGGCAAGACGCTCCTTATACCGTCTGCTACAAAGCCGCCAGGATTGACCGATTTCGCGATCCACACAACCTCTCCAGTTTATTAACTGGAGAAGTTTTTTATATTACACCAGATATTGACAGGTAGGACATTTGTTCTATAATTAGGTTGTAACTACTCACCCCTACGCGATTTAAACATTTTCTGGTAAGATGCGCGTGTGAGTAAAACAGATCTCGAATCATTTTCAAAAGAAGAATTAATCCAACTGATTTTAGTGCTTCAAGATGAGATTGAAGCGTTGAAATTAAAATTCGAGAAAAACCAAAAGCCACCCACTTCTTCAAAGAACTCCTCTCAACCACCTTCGCGTGATCAAAAAAGCAACTTACCAGCCAATCGACGAAGACATCGACATGGACCGCCCATCGGACATGAAAAGCATGTGCGTAAGTTTATTGCCCAACCGGATCAGACCATTGAGCTTCGTGCAAAGTCATGTTGTAAATGTCATACCGATTTGAGCGACAAAACCGGTCGTTTGGTGAATGTGAATCAGGTTACCGAGCTGCCTCAAGCGCCAGCACAAGTAATTGAAGTACGGCAGTACGCTGTGACCTGTCCGGAATGTGGTGCATTGCACATTGAAGAACCACCTTCTGGATTGGAGATGAACCGGGCGTTCGGAAGTCGTCTCGAAGCGACAGTGGTGTATTACCGACAAGAGCAGCATATGAGCTATGCTCGCACTCAAAAAGCATTGCTTGACCTGCATCAGGTGGAGATCAGCCAGGGTGGGATCGATGAGATCATGAAACGAGCTGGTAAGTGGGCAGCTGGTAAGGTAGAGCAGATCCAGAATAAGGTCTGCCAAAGCAAGGTGATGCATTGTGATGAGACCAGTAACCGGATCGATGGCGCTAATGCCTGGGAATGGGTTTTCTGTACTTTGACAAGTGTCTTGCATGTCATCCGACGAAACCGCAGCGTAGAAGTAATCCGAGATATCATGGGTGAAACTCAAGCCGAAGTGTGGGTGAGCGATTGTTATGCGGGACAGTTGAAAGCACCAGCCATGCGACGTCAGCTGTGTATGGCCCATCAAATGCGTGCCTTACAGCACGTTGTGGATGCCCAGCCTCGTTTCACCTGGGCAAAAGCCATGCAGGCTCTCTTTCGGTACGCCATTAATCTACATCACCAACGTGACCAGTTATCTCCTGAACAGTATGAGACAAAAGTAGCCCGAGTTGAGCGTACCTGTAACCGCTTACTGCAACAAGATTTAGCGCCACCCGAAGCTCAAAAATTACAGCGCCGTTATCGTAAATATCGCTCATGCCTGTTTGTGTTCTTATATCGGACCGATGTTGAACCTACTAATAATGTTGCTGAACGGGCTTTACGTCACTCGGTGGTCCATCGTAAAGTGACTGGAGGATTTCGATCCCAATGGGGCACAAAGACCTATGCGGCATTGGCTTCGGTCATTGATACGGCAGAATTGAATGGAATGCGATCATTTGAGGCAATCCTGTCCCTTTTTGGACCGCCTTCCCTCCCAATTCCCGTCTCTGGTGAGTAGTTACATTAGGTTATGGAAGCTATTGAGAAGCTAAAACTGTTGTCATCTCAAATGCATCTGGAGCCTGCAGAAGATTCTTCCTGCTTACAGATGTCTCCCCGTAAGCAAGACAAGATAACCGTGAGTGACGCTGTTTTGTCAAATGGAAAACGCATTTCTTTGCTCAAATCTCAGCTTTCCACCATATGTGAGCGGAATTGTTATTACTGTCCATTTCGATCCGGGCGTGATTTTCAACGGGCTACATTCCTTCCCGAAGAGTTCGCTAAAATATTTACATCACTTTATCAGGCAAAAATTGCGGAAGGCATCTTTCTGAGCTCGGGAATCGTCAAAGACGGAACCTTCACCCAGGATAAGCTGATCGATACAGCCGATATCCTGCGCAATAAATTGAATTTCCGGGGTTATATTCACTTGAAGATCATGCCGGGTGCGGAATTTGCACAAGTTGAGCGTGCGATGCAGCTGGCTGACCGGGTATCAATCAATCTAGAAGCACCGACAACCGAAAGACTTGAAAAACTAGCTCCCCGCAAACTATTTGTTGAAGAGCTTGTGCAGCCGCTTAAATGGATCCATCAAATCAGACGAACGCAACCGCCTTCGAAGGGATGGAATGCTCATTGGCCTTCATCGGTAACTCAATTCGTGGTTAGTGCGGTTGGTGAGACGGATGTAGAGCTATTAGCAACCACAGAATATCTCTATCATCAACTGCTGCTAAAACGCGCCTATTATTCCAGTTTCAACCCGATACCGGATACCCCGTTGGAAAATGTACCCCCAGGTTCTCCTATCCGTGAACACCGGTTATATGAAGCCTCATTCTTGTTACGAGATTACGGTTTTGGTCTGGAAGAGTTGCCATTTAATCCCGACGGACATTTGCCTCAAGACGTTGATCCGAAATTTGCCTGGGCTCTGAATAATCTAACCGAACGTCCGCTCGAGATCAACCGCATGGATAAGCATGATCTGCTCCATATTCCCGGCATTGGACCCAAAAGCGCAAATGCCATCCTGGCTGCTCGTACAAAAAATAAATTCACTCATCACGAACAATTGTCTGCGATTGGGGTTAACCTTAAACGCGCGGCTCCTTTTATCCTGATCAATGGCAAGCAAACTGCTTATCAGACTACCTTTTTGTAAATTGAATCATTATCCCTTGTATTTTTCAAATGGATATTCTATACTGAGATACCATGTTACGCATCGGTATCGATATTGGCGGTACATTTACTGACTTTGTGGTTCATGATCCGGAAAATGGAAGAATTTCCACATTCAAGCTTCCTTCCGATCCAACAAACCCTGCCAAGACTGTCCTACAAGGATTGAGTAACATCGTCAGAGACCAACCTGTCCAAATCATACATGGTTCTACTGTAGCGACCAATGCCTTATTGGAACGTAAGGGTGCTCGAACTGCCCTGATTACCACGAAAGGTTTTAAGGATGTTATCCAGATCGGACGTCAAAATCGCCCAAGCTTATATGACTGGTCAGTGAAACCAGCTCCATCGTTAGTTCCGCCCGAGCTCAGGTTCGAGGTGGATGAGCGGGTAGATCATCATGGAAATGTCCTGATTCCTCTGGATGCCTCTCATCTGGAAGACTTCAGCCAATATCTTGAGAAATATCAAGTCGAATCTATTGCGATTTGCTTGCTTTTCTCCTTTTTATATCCTCAGCACGAACAGGTAATTGCTGATATATTTCGTAAAGCCGGATATTTTGTATCCTCATCCAGCGAAATCCTTCCGGAATACCGAGAATTCGAACGCACCAGTACCACTGTAGTAAACGCATACGTATCCCCAATTCTGGATCGATACTTATCTGACCTGGAGAACTCCCTACCAGATTCCGGTATGCTAATCATGCAATCCAACGGCGGGATGATCGGTGTCAGGGATGCAAAACGCAATGGTGCCCGCTGCATCCTTTCCGGACCAGCGGGTGGGATCATTGGTGCGCAAACTATCGCCGCTTCAATCCGTTGCGATCCGTCGAATGAGCAATCCGATCGACCAATTAAGCTGCTCACCTTTGATATGGGGGGCACGTCAACAGACGTCTCGCTGATCGATGGGAAACCAGGTTTCACCACCGATGCCATTGTGGGAGGCTGTCCCATCCACCTGCCATTGCTGGATATTCACACCATTG
Source organism: uncultured Chloroflexia bacterium (assembly GCA_963809805.1). Taxonomy (GTDB): domain Bacteria; phylum Chloroflexota; class Anaerolineae; order Anaerolineales; family UBA4823; genus FEB-25. Next base: position 254,095 of record CAWELB010000008.1, read on the forward strand.
GTGCTGGGGGTGGCTCAATCGCCTATGTCGATGCAGGAGGCTCCTTACGGGTAGGTCCGCAGAGTGCGGGTGCCATCCCCGGACCGGCCTGCTATGGAAGAGGTGAATTACCCACAGTCACAGATGCGAACCTGGTTTTAGGACGCCTCCTCCCAGATTATTTCCTGGGTGGTCTGATGAAAATTGATCCCGATCGGGCGTACTCAGCTCTGGAAAAGCTGGGATCGAGCTTGAAACTTTCTGCCGATCAAGTAGCCCGCGGGGTGATAGAGGTTGTCAATTCACAGATGGAGCGTGCCTTAAGGGTCATATCGGTCGAACGAGGCCATGATCCCCAGGATTTCAGCCTGTTCGCCTTTGGTGGTGCAGGAGGCCTGCACGCAGTCGAATTAGCCCACCAAATGGGCATTCCCAAAGTCATTATTTCCAAATTTGCATCGACGCTCTCTGCATTGGGTATGCTGGCTTCCAATATCATTAAGGACTATGTCAAAACTGTTATGCTGCCTCATAGCGCTCGTTTGGATGCAATCGATAGGCTCTATGCTCCACTGGTCGCACAGGGAGCAGCCGATATCAAAATTGAAGGAGTATATTCCGACCAGATTGAGATTCAGCAGAGCCTGGATATGCGCTACAAAGGCCAGTCTTATGAATTAAATATCCCATATTCGAAGGACTTCATCACTGATTTTTATACTGCACATCATCTCACGTATGGGTATGCATATCAGGATCAACCATTTGAGATCGTCAACCTGCGGGTTAGGGCGATCGGGAAGGTTCCCTCCATCTCGCTGCCAGAATTAGCCTTAAAATTAAATGCTGGTGAACCGGTGCCATTAAAACATAATCCGGTGGAATTATCTGAGGGTCTTACTTCTATTCCGATTTATGATTATTCAAAATTATTACCAGGTGATAAGCTGATCGGTCCAGCTTTGATCGTTTCGGCAGACACAACCATTTTGATCAATCACGATGATGTGCTAAACGTCGATCAATATCTAAACCTGGTCATTTCTATACATTCATGAATCTCAGCAATACTACTTGAACGATTGTACCATTACTGCCTTGAGGATTTACATATGTCAACACATCCATTACGAATATTTGCAGGTTCGTCTCATCTCGAGCTTGCCCTCGAAGTCACCAATATCCTGGGAGTGCCGTTGGGAAAATCGACCACTCGTATTTTCGGTGATTCAGAGACCTATGTGACCATCGATGAAGTGGTCCGTGACCAGGATATCTTTTTGATACAAACCTGCGCTGCACCGGTCAATGACCATCTCATGGAAATCTTGTTATATCTAGATGCTTTCCGGCGTGCCAGTGCTCACAGCATCAGCCTGGTCATTCCATATTTTCCCTACGCCCGACAGGACCGAATGGCACGTGGACGTGAGGCGATCAGTGCCCGAGTTGTAGCGAATTTGCTTGAATGCCAAGGTGCTGCCAGAGTGATCTTCTTTGACATACATAACCCTGCCATCCAGGGCTTTTTTAACATCCCTGTCGATCCCCTATCGGCAATTTCCTTATTGGCGAACTACTACAGGAAGCCTGAGTATAGAAATTCTGCCATTGTAAGCCCGGATGTGGGCCGGGCAAGCCTGGCAGGTAAGTATGCGGGATTGCTGGATTTACCCCTGGTCATCATGCACAAACGTAGGTCCAGCCCGTCAGAGGTAAAAACAACCCACATCGTGGGCGACATTACCGGTCGCCGTCCGATCATCGTGGATGATTTGATCGCAGGTGGAAGCGTGCTAATGCAATTGGATGATCTATACCAGCACGGTGCCCAGGGTAAAACTTGCCTGGCAATCACCCATCCCGTCTTATTACCAAGCGCACTTAAGCGCCTGGATGAAGATGATCGGATTGAGAAACTAGTGGTGACCAATACAATCCCAGTACCCGATGAAAAGTTACATTTCAAAGTTCATGTGATTTCAATTGCCCAAATTTTAGCGGATGTAATAGACCGCATCCACAGAGGAATTAGCATCTCAGAGAAATTCATTCTGAAATAATGGCTATGCGCATATCAGACATATCTTCTTCTGACCCGATCAAGCTGGAAGTCTATAAACATCTCCTGTCGGCAGTCGCCGAAGAGATGGGTGCTATCCTGCGTAAAGCCAGCTACTCCCCCAATATAAAAGAGCGCCGGGATTATTCTTGTGCTATTTTTGACGGTCAAGGAAATATGATTGCACAAGCCGCTCATATCCCGGTTCATTTAGGGTCCATGCCTTTATCGGTAAAATCCGCGATCTCAAAATTTTCTGAGCAAAGTGGAAATCTCCTTCCAGGTGATACGGTCATTCTCAATGACCCTTACCTGGGAGGCACGCACCTACCCGATATCACCCTGGTTACCCCCGTGTTTTTAGATGAAGAGGACATATCGTCTGGCCTTCGAAAATTATCCACCCCAGCAAACATGAAGATTAATGACCCCGTTGCATTTGTCGCCAGCCGTGCTCATCACGCAGATATTGGTGGAATCACCGCCGGTTCAATGCCAATTGCGCGTGAAATATACCAGGAGGGATTGATCATTCCGCCGGTAAAACTTGTAGCCGCGGGGCATGTAAATCAAGATGTGCTCGATATCATCCTTGCCAATGTTCGCACGCCAGATGAGCGGCAAGGTGATTTGAATGCTCAAATTGGTGCCAACCAGCGCGGATCAAATCGCCTGGTTGAGTTATTCCTTAGATATGGTAGGGAAGAAGTCTTACACTACATGGAGGAGCTGCTTAAGTATACCGAACGAATGACGCGCCGCCTGATCTCTGGGCTTCCAAAAGGGAAATTCTCATTCACCGATAGGCTCGATAATAATGGAATCAACGATAAAGAAGTTATCATCAAAGTAACTATTACCATCAACGCCGATACTGCGCTGGTAGATTTTACTGGAACGGCGCCTCAACAGGACAGCAGTGTCAATGCGGTCTATGCAATCACACTGTCGGCGGTCAATTACGTATTTCGATCGTTGATCGGTTTGGATGTTCCCAACAATAGTGGATGCCTCATCCCGATTCAAATCATTGCTCCCAAGGGAACGATTGTGAATGCATCTCACCCGGCACCTGTTGCCGCTGGTAATGTTGAAACCTCTCAGCGGATTGTGGATGTGCTGCTCGGTGCCCTGGCACAGGCAGTTCCCGACCGGATACCAGCGGCCTCCCAAGGTACGATGAACAATGTGAGCATTGGAGGCTGGGATCCGGGAAGAAATCAATTCTTCACTTATTATGAGACCATCGCAGGGGGGACGGGTGCCAGTAGTACTGCAGATGGCGTATCAGCAATTCACAGCCATATGACCAATACGCTTAATACGCCAATTGAAGCACTTGAGTTTGCGTATCCCCTTCAAGTTATGCGCTACGAAATTCGCAAGAATAGCGGTGGAAGAGGGGTTCATTGTGGTGGAGACGGAATTATAAGGGAGATAAAACTCCTGGCGGAGGCACAGGTGACCCTGTTAACCGAACGGCGTTCCACCTCGCCTTATGGACTTGCCGGTGGTGAACCCGGGAAAATGGGAAAAAATAAGCTGATCCATGATTCTAAAGGAACCATTTTACCGGGAAAAGGTTCCTTTTATGCCGAGAAAAATGACATCCTCAGCATTCACACTCCAGGTGGTGGAGGTTTCGGGAAGAAAGATGAATAGCATCAGTTTATTGAGCATTCTCTTCGCTATCTTACCGGTCATCATCATCTTCTTATTGCTCGCTGTTCGGCACACACCCGCTGACCTGGCAGGATTTATCGGTTGGGTGGTTACAGTCGTCATTGCCTGGATATACTTTAAGACTTCTTTGAATGTCGCCTTTTTCTCGAGCCTGGGAGGTGTGGTTGCATCTTTACCCATCGCATTGGTCGTCGCAACCTCGATATTCCAGGTGACCCTTATGCAGGAAACCGGAGCCATAGCCCGCATCGTAGCTTTGCTAAAAACCATCTCCCCCAAGGATCAGATCGTGCAGATCATGTTGATCAACGTGGGATTTGGAACCTTGCTAACTGCCTTAGGAGCGGTCCCGGTATCCATCCTGCCACCAATTATGCTATCCCTGGGATATTCATCGTTCGTGGCAATCGCCTTGCCCGCCATTGGTTATGATGCGTTGACCACTTATGCATTGTTGGGGATCCCGGTGGTGGTATTCGCCAATACAGTTGGCAAGCCGGTAGGTGAAGTCGGTATTTATTTTGCACGCTTCATGCCTGTCATAAGCACCTGCATCGCCCTGGGAATGTTATGGATCATTGGTGGGTGGAAAATGATGGCCAAAGGTTCCATCCCAGCGATCTTATCTGGGCTGGTGGCGGGTTTCATCTGCATTGGGATGAACTCCATCGGGTTAATTACCGTGACTGGGATTGCTGCAGGCAGCGGGGTGATTTTGGCAATGTTGATCTATCTACGGCTGATGCGAAAGCCACTGCTCGATCGGGATAAAATGGATGCGACAGATAACCTGGCAGTATCGCGTATGACACTGCTGGCGGCGATTTCTCCGTGGCTGATACTAACCGGTTGCTCATTGCTGGTCAATGCGCCTTTCCTGCCCTTATTTAACCTTACCTTTACCAGGCTATCCATGCCGCTGGAGATCATACCAGGTGCACCTGAAATAATTCGATTATTGTGGCAGGCGTATTTTTGGATAGCCATCAGCACTCTCCTGGCAATCCCATTTTTGAAAGCTTCTCCTACTGCTATAAAAATCAGCTTCCAAAAGTGGTTAAAAAGAGCTCCCCGCCCGGTGTTTTCAGCGGCAATATTCTTCGCCATCGCCTATCTAATCAATAATTCAGGCAAAGATTCTGCCTGGCAAATCATCGAACCCAATGTAAACATGGTGGCAATATTAGCTAAAGCAGCTTCTTCAGCATTCGGCCACCTTTATCCAATCGTAGCGCCATTTCTTGGTTTATTTGGGGGGTTTATCAGTGGCTCGGAGACTTCGGCGATCGCCATGCTCACCAATCTCCACCTGTCGACTGCACAGGAAATCGGAGCGATCGGCTTGGTTGTTGCTGCAGCCAGTGGTATTGGGGGTGGATTGGCCAGTGTGATCTCTCCCGCCAAGCTGCAGAACGCGGCTGCCAGCATCGATCGGATTGGTGAAGAGACTCAAGTGATACGTACGACCGTAGTAATATCTTTGGTCATCACTGCCATCTGTGCATTAATGACCTTGATTTGGGCTTATTAGCCTTTCATAAGCGCCAGTCCATGGGGTTCCCAGGCGGTTTCTCTGCGCAATTTGAACTTTGCTTAGCTTTTGGGTCACCTGGGCAGTAATTTTAACCACACTCCCCCAATCTTCCTTGAGAATTGCCTGTCTCATTTCTTCACCCCAATTGACCGTCCAGTTCCATTCCATACGATAGTGATCAGCTTTGATCCAATAGTCCCGTTTTTCCCAAGCTGCGACTGACAGATCGATGGATTCACCGATCGCAATTAATGACAAAGCGATGTATGCCAACAGGTCGCGTGTGGTTGTATCCATGCCAGACTGCTTGGTCAATTCGCGAATAGCTAATATGATCCCCTTTTCCAACAAAATTCGATCCTTACCGGCACTACCGCGCGTAATTAATCGTCCCACATCAGCTCTCCTGGAAGAAACTGTTAATCAAATGATAGAAAGTCGGCATGATTATATCCGATTTGTTGACGTCCACTCCCGTCTAGCTTATAATTCCTGCCCGCGGGGAAGTGCTGGAATTGGCAGACAGGCATGACTTAGGATCATGTGCCGCAAGGCGTGCGGGTTCAAGTCCCGCCTTCCCCACTCAATATACCTTGCATGATGTCCCAATTCTGCCGGCGTTCTTTTCAGCGTTAACATTATTTAACTGATTCCCCCGCAATTCCTCTTGCATGGACTTAAAAGTGTATGCAATGTGTGTGCGATGGATTAATAGATAAACGGTTTTCTACCAATAAAGCGATTATTGGTCTAGTATTTGAGTTCACAATATTGGTGATATGATAGGATTTACCGTTTTAATAAATATGAGAAAATAAGAATTTAGGGTAAAGACGATAAATATATCTTTTCAATCAATATTCTGTAAATGGACAAGATACAAGTAATCTATTCACGACTAATTAGAGTAGTTTTATTAGCAACACTGATTGTATCTTCTGCAGGTTGTAAGATTCCTATTTCAGAAAAATTCGAAACACTATCAATTTTCGCAAATCCAACTTGTGTTCCGCCTTGTTGGCAGAATATCGAACCTGGAAAATCTTCAGAACAAGATGCTATCTCGGCTCTAAAAAAAGTTCCAGATATCGATCTTAATTCGATTATCACGAAAGGTGAACATTGGGATATATTTGACGATATCGTTTATTTTTCCATCCACGATGAAAGTATTGTTGGGAGAGTGTATATACTGGATGGTAAAGTAGCAATGATTGATTTTTCAAGAATGGAGTTTCGAGATAACCTAGATATGACATTTGGAGATGCCATTGATGAATTTGGTGAACCCCAATACATCATTAACATGCCAATAAGGATTGAAATTGCTTGGAATATATTATTAGCTATACAACCAAAAAAAGGAATCATAATAACTTGTGATGTTGGCTATATAGACTGGCGATCAAAGACATCCTTAAAACAGGATAGTAAGATCCAGTATGTGACTTTTTTTGATCCTGCCTTGTATGAGAAATTACTTGATGCTCGATATATATCAGGTGGTGGGTTAGATAGAACCGATACTGAAAATTCTATGATTCCCTGGAACGGTTACGGGAAAATATATACTCTATATCCACCTGCAAAAATTTCACCAACAAAATAGAAAATAATATTTCGTCAATTCAACCATGTCCACGCCTTGTTTATTATTTGTTGCTGGATCATGAATAGGTAATCTGATATTAATTTAGATGGTAGTCGTGATTTCATCCAAGAGTCGAACTGCTTCATCCTGGTTACTGGCATATATTGACCATGCTGGGTCTTAAAATCGCCAGTGATTGACCCAGCATCTCATCCACGATCATCGGGGAGATTCCATTTCATCGGATTAGACAGTAGTGGGTTCGAATCCCGCAGGGGGCGCCTGGATATGGGGGTATTTGGATGATGAACCCATACATATAGCCATATTCGGATAAGTGACCAAACATTTTGGCGCCATTTTAGCGCCATTAATAAAATTTAAAAATGGTCCGTTTGAAAAAATGACCGGACTCCAAGATCAAGCGCTCAATTATTTCGTGATATTCGTATACTCCCGTCCGAATAATTGGAGGAATGTCACGTCAATTTAATCCTGAAGCCGGCCCCAAAAGGTTGATTACTATATGGCTGGACTGATCATGCAAGTATAACTCAACAATAATTTTCTACTTTGTTAAAGTGACTAATCGATCATAGTAAGAAGAACACTTAAAATAAGCCCGCAGAGTAGGCTCTTGACAAAGCCTATTTACGACCTACAATAATATTCGTATTACTAATTCAATATATTGGTACTTGGCAGGTAAACAATATGATCTAATGTAAGATAAGGCATTGGGTTTGCCAGTATTGAGGTTTGGGATAAATAAATAAATGAGGCTGAAATGTTTAAACAATTTACCTGGAAAAGGAAAACTTTTTTTGTCCTTGCCATATTATTGTTATTTAGCATATTCATAATTGGTATAAAAACCATCGTTGCACAAGGTCAAGGTAGACCTATTCAACCTGTACTACCAAATGATACACCTGCCTATCAAATGATTAATGATGCTACCTCCACTCCAAATGCAACTCAGCAAGCGAAATATTTAAAGACTGTTTATCCAACCCCAACTGAAATTCCTATTTCTAAATATACCGATCTCTCCCCCAGCCTCAATGATCAAGATAAATTTATAATTACCGTGAAGCATTCGGATGGAACATATGAACAATTTACCGTTGGGCCGCTTCGTTCATACACTTCCTTCTTACTCACTGAATTGCCTAACTATATCATTACCGAGATTCCTTTACAGCCAGGAGATGAAATTATAGCATGGCTTCCACCTGCTAATCCATATCGGATTATTGGAAATGCATCACCTACTGCAACTCAATCGATAATGATAAATCCTACAGAAATTATACCGACTCCGATGCCTTATACCTATCCATAATTATTATATATTGATATTTCAAATTATTTTCAAAACAAATCAGCTTTGAGAAATAAGAGCGATCGGGATTGGAGTGAGAATTTCATCCATCAGGCGAGCTGCTTCATCCTGAGTCCCCGGAATATTTCGAGCGAAGCGAGCAAAGCGAGCTAAGCGAGCTAAGTGAGCATAAGTTGTCATTAAGATCGCCAGTGAGTGACCCAACATCCCAGCCACGATAATTGGAGGAATCCCATGACTGAGCATGATTGATGCAGATGTATGAAGTTGAACAGCTGTCAACTGCACAGCAGGAGCAAAGAAGCGAATATTGCTACCATTCACCATATATTCAGCACGATATGCAACATCTCCAATTCTCATCTTCTGGAAGCGGGCCACGGAAATTATGCCATTAGTGAAGACAATGATCCCATTTATCCACCAATCTCGAAATTAAGCTTGATTAATCAATTCCAGGTAGAATTATTATCTTTCTGGGTGTATAAGTCTTCCAAATATATTTTTATTTCAGATATATCTGGGACCATGCTATGAAAACAGCACCATCAGGTACAGTTACATTCCTTTTCACTGATATCGAGGGTAGCACCATGCTCGCCCGTGAACACCCCGATAAATGGGAAACAATGCGCCAGCGCCATAATGCCATTTTGCAGGCAGCAATGAGCGCACATGATGGTTATGTATTTCGGATCATCGGGGATGCCTTTTGTGTCGCCTTTAGCACGGCCGAAGAAGCCTTACAAGCAGCAGGTAAAGCACAAAATGATCTTTTTATCGAGAAATGGGGAGTCACACCGATTAAAGTGCGGATGGGAATTCACACGGGCAAAGCGGAGGTTCAGGATAACGGAGAATACCACGGCTATCTTGCCCTTAGCCGCGTGCAAAGGCTTATGTCCGCAGGCTATGGAGGACAGACCCTGATCTCACAGGCAACCCAGGAATTAGTGCGCAATGAACTGCCCGAAAACATGGACTTACTCGACCTGGGGGAGCACAGTTTAAAGGACATGGTTCGACCTGAACACGTTTATCAGCTCAAATACAAAAACTTACCTGGTGATTTTCCGCCGATCAAGACCATGGATACCTACCAGCATAACCTGCCGTTGCAAATGACCTCCTTTATTGGGCGTGAGGCCGAGATGGACGAGATCAAACAGGCAGTTTCTGAACATCATCTGGTTACCTTGACGGGACCGGGTGGGGCAGGTAAAACCAGGTTATCGCTGCAGGTGGCTGCTGACCTGATCGACAGGTTCAGGGATGGTGTCTGGTTCGTGGATCTTTCAGCTATCCTTGAGGCTGACTTTGTTTTACCCGCGATTGGCAGGACTCTCAGCCATTTGGATCTGCCTCAATCTCCCAGCCTTGAACAACTGACGCTTGGTCTGAAAGGCAAGGAGTTATTGCTGATACTGGATAATTTTGAACAGGTTGAAGCTGCAGCAGGGGATATAACAGCTTTGTTGAAAGATTGTCCAAAAATCAAGGCTTTGATCAGCAGCCGGGTCCCACTGAACATCTACGGAGAATATATATATTATGTGCCAACGCTTTCCATTCCTCCCAAGAGTGCAGCCAGGGAGCCCGATTCTCTGGTGAAGTTTGATGCTGTGCAACTCTTTTTTGCCAGAGCTAGAGAATTCCAAACCGGATTTAAGATTAATGAGGATAACGCCCAGGCTATTGTAGAGGTATGCACTCGGATGGATGGCATTCCCCTGGCGCTCGAGTTGGCCGCAGCATCATTACGCCATATGAGTTTAACCGAACTGGCCCAACTCCTTCTCCCGGAAGCCAAAGCTAATTGGCTGAAGCAAATTAGCCATCCTGCGCGTGATTTACCACCCCGCCAGCAAACCCTGGAAAATGTCATTGCCTGGAGTTATTCACTTCTCTCACCGGAGAGACAGGCGTTCTTTTGCCGGCTCGGAATCTTTACTGGCTGGTTTGAAAGTGAGGCTGCGGCAGTCATCTGCGATGAAAATGGGATGGATGCGCATCGCGCGCGTGCAGAGATGGAATATCTGACCGAGCACTCTCTCTTGCAACAAAGTCAGTTCGATGGAAAATCTTACTGGCACATGCTGGAGATTATTCATGAATTTGCCCTGCTGCAAACACCGCACTCAAAACGCCGCGATCTCGAAGCAAAACATGCAAGGTTTTATCATCTCATGCTGCTGAACCCAAGGATCGATTGGGCCAAAATAAATTACGAACTCTTTTTCCAAATCAATGGTGATAATCTCCATCAGGCACTTCGTTCGGCGGTAACAGCGGCAGAAACGGATCTGGCACTTTCATTGGCAACAGCTTTATGCGATCTATGGGAACATGTTGGCTACCTGCGCGAAGGCATGGACTTGATCCGACAAGTAATATCCATGCCAGGCATGACTAATGGCAACTTGCCAATCAACTTTCTTAATCGAGCCTCCACCCTTGCCTGGCAGCAGCATAACTTCGACTTTGCCATGTCGTTGACCGATGAAGCAATAGAGATCGTTAAATCCAATAAAGTAGACGATAATTATCCAATGCTGCTTAATCTACAGGGGAGAATCCTTATTGAGCAGGGGAGATATTCTGAAGCACACGCGGCATTAAGCGAGTGCTATGAGCTGTCCCTTAATAATCCAGCGGTTTTCAACCCCGGCGTTCCATTGGTGCAGCTTGGTGAAGTTGAATTGGCTCTGGGAAATTACGCTCAAGCCCAATCCAAGCTCGATATGGCCGTGGACCATCTGAAAGATAATACTACCGATATCTTTTGGGCAATGGGCATAACCGATCTGGCAGAAGTTGCCCTGGCAAACAAAGATTACGCCACTGGGTTGCTTCTACTACAGCTCGCAAAGGATGTTGCCGGTCGGCATGTGCGCCGGCTATTATGCTATATGTCAACATTGGCTGGATATCTGACATTGAAATTCAGCAGCGATCAAAAATCGTTGCAGCGTGCAGTGCAAATTTATGGGGCGATCGAATCTCTTAAAGAATATTCGGGAGAAGTATTCGTCCCATTTTATGTTGAATTGAATGCAGCCCGGATCGAATTGACGCGCCAGGAGTTGGAGAAAGGCAAATGGGAAACAGCCTGGCGAAAGGGCCGGAAATGGGCAAAAGGAGAAATGCTCTCACGGGCTATTGAAGGTATATTCCCTGATTCTACCCAGCAGATTGCCTGAGACCCATTCCGAACACAAATCCATAGGCTGCGGATTCAAAAGACATGCTGGAGAGATATTAGGCCAATTGCTAGATTCTGTGGATAACAAAATACCACATATAAGCTATCGACCACCAGTTCTTTGATTTCGGATCAGATGGTTGTGGGTTCGAATCCACCCTGAATCGGATGGTGACCCCGCCGGGGGCGCCAATATATGGGGGATTTTGCTCGATATACCCCCACATATAGCCATAGTTGGAAAAGTTAACAAATAGTTTAGCGCCATTTTAGCGCCATTAAAAACCTCCAGAAATGGTCCGTGTGAAAAAATAGCCCGGTATCCTGATTAACTCGGAGATCGGTTCCATGTACTAATGACTATCGTCATGATAAATATTACTTTTCTGAATTTATTGATGTTGACCTTAAAAAGTGCTATAGTATTGTTTAGATAAATGATGCGGGGGATTCCCAGATCAAAAGGAGTGAGAGAGCATGTCTGAACAACAACTGAAAGATCAATACATTAATGTTGGGAACATCAACACGCGCTATTGGGCTTTAGGGGATGGTAGATCCACGGTTATCCTCATACACTGATTTGGTGGCTACATAGAGAATTGGGAGGATAATATCGCGGCATTAGCCCAAGGTTACAAGGTTTATGCTTTCGATCTGCCCGGATTTGGTCGATCGGATAAGCCACAAGCCAAGTTTTCAATTCCTTACTTTACTGAATTCGTAAAGGAATTCATTAATGTGCAGGATATCGATAAAGCAGTATTGATCGGTGAATCGATGGGCGGCGGCATTGTCTTGCAATACGCCCTGCAGTACCCCCACCAGGTCGAGAAGATGATTATAGCTGACAGCGCGGGTTTGGGAAAAGAGGTGTCGATATACTTACGGATTGGAACATTGCCGATCCTTGGGGAATTATTAACCCGTCCCAGTCGAAAGGGATCTGCTCGACTATTTAGGGAGATTTTTTACAATCAGGATTTGATTACGAATCAGCGGCTCGAGGAAAACTTCGAGATGTCTTCACTGCCTGGAGCTCAACAGTGTAAATTGCGCGCACTTCGTACTTTGTGCAATATCGGGGGGGTCAAAAGTGATGTCTACCGTCCAATCATCGATCATCTTGAAGAAATCGAGGTACCGACATTAGTTATCTGGGGAGCTCAGGATCGGGTCCTGCCGGTTGCGCACGCTCACCAAGCAGTAAAGAGACTGCCGAATGCCAGGTTACACATTTTCGACCCAGGTGGACACGTGCCGAATAGTGAACGTGCGCAAGAGTACAATGCGCTGGTTATAGACTTCTTGTCCAATGGTTAGCTAGCTGAATGATATGAAAACCGGTGAACTACTGTTAATCATGATGTGGTTATCGATGCACAAGGATACGACTTCAACCTTCTCCAACTGACCATCTTCGTCATCTGTAAATGCATGGATATGCTCGATGTGGAATCTAAGTAATACACTGCCCTCATGAATGCAATCACCAAAGCCTCTCGAATAACTGCTGCTACCTGGGTAATCCCTTTTGAAAAAAGATCGATCTCCAGATCACTCCGGAGACTGCCTGTTTTGAACATTTGTGTAACTACTTAGGCGAGGTCCCTGAGATCGATAGTGGACGGAGTGAGCATTAGTAGCTATCAATATCGCCAGTGAGTGACCCAGCATCCCAGCCACGATGATCGGAGGGATCACACTCTTTCGGACTGGTCGGCTGTGGGTCTACTTCTCATCAGGGTCGCCAATTTATCGATATAAATCAGTCGGATCTCCAATAAATCAGTGTGGAGGTCGGTTATAGACTACCTTTCGTGCGCAATCCGTGTTCAACCGTGGTGCAATTAATGTGCAATACAATATCAGAACATTGTTAAAATCCGTCTCAAACGTGATATTTTTTGCCATTTCACCGAGTAAAATGGTACAATAGGCGTCGCTTGGGAGCCTATGGCATATATAATCAAGTCGAGATAAGACGAAAGAGCATATGCCGTAAGGTGTGCGGGTTCACGAACCGCCTTCCCGATAATATATCTTACCCACAGCTGCTTAGGGGTATTGCAAAGGGAAACTAATTTGAATATCGAACAACAACTTCTCGAAAATCATCAGGTCAAGCTTACCGTCCAGATCGAACCCACCAAACTGGAGGAAGCCAAACATCGCGCCGCCAGGCAGATCTCGCAGCAGAAAAAAATACCAGGTTTTCGCCCTGGCAAGGCACCCTATCCGATCGTTCTGCGTACTATCGGTGAAGAAGTTATTCTTGAAGAAGCCTTGGACATCCTGGTAAAAGAGATCTATCCGAAGGTGATCGAAGAATCCAAGATCAAACCCTATGGGCCAGGCTCATTGGAAGAGATGCCCAAACTCGATCCTCCAACATTTCAGTTTATCGTTCCCCTGGAACCTGAGGTCACGCTGGGTGATTATAAGAAGATACGCGTTCCATACAAGTTGAAAGCTATCACCAAGAAAGACATCAACACGGTCCTGGACGACTTGCGGGAACGACAAGTCATCCTTGAGCCATCCGACCAACCTGCAAAAGAAGGTGACCAGGTCTATATTAAGCTTTCCATCAAGCGCATTCAGCCTTCAGAAGGTGAGCTACCGGCACTGGTCAATGACCGACGCATGCCTGTAGTAATTTCTTTCTCCAAGGTGGAGAACAAGTCGGAATGGCCTTTCCTGGGATTCTCCCAGAAATTGCTAGGACTCACCAAAGGAGAAGAAAAAGTATTTCAGTACACCTATCCAGGAAACTCCGAATTCAAGGAGCTGCGTGGAAAAGAGACTGAAGTGCAATTGACCGTGGAAGAAATCAAGAAGCGCATTTTGCCTGAATTAAATGACGAATTTGCACAGGCAGTCGGTGAGCAATACGAGAACATGCAAGCTTTGCTTGATGATATTCGCAAATCGCTCGAGAAGCAAACCAAGGACGATTATGATGCCAGCTATAACGATAAAATCATGGGGGAGATGCTCAAGGACACGGTCATAAAATATCCGCCACAAATGCTGGAGCGTGAAATCGACCTGTATCTACATCAGCTGGAAGACCGCCTATCTCAGCAGAAGCTGGATATGGACACATACCTGAAGATGCGTAAGATGGACGCAGCAGCCTTACGCACAGAAGCCAAGCCGCTGGCGGAAGAAAGACTCAAGCGAACCCTTGTTCTATTGGAAGTTTCCAAGAAGGAAAACATCCAGGTGGAAAATGCTGAGCTGGAAAGTGAATCCATGCGGACGCTGGATGAACTAGGACGCATGCTGCCTCCGGATAAAGCCAAGAAGACACTGACCAATGAATTTGTGCGTGGCATGATCGGTAACATTGGCGCTGACTTATTAGTTCAACACACCTGGTCTTACCTCCAAGCTGTTGCGCGCGGAGAAAAGGAAGAACAGGTGACAGAATCAAAAATTGAAGAACCTGAAAAAGAACCTGTTTCACCAGAGCAAACAGAAAAACCCAAAAAGAAAAGAACAACCAAAAAGGTGGAAAAGAATGAACCAAATTGATCCTCTATCCCTTGTACCCATGGTCATCGAGACAAATGGCAGAGGCGAACGTGCGTATGACATATTCTCACTCCTGCTCAAGAATCGCATCGTATTCCTGGGTACTCCAATCAACGATCAGATCGCAAACCTGACCGTGGCACAGTTATTATTCCTCAATCAGGAAGATCGTGAAGCACCTATATCAATGTATATCAACTCACCTGGTGGGCAGGTGTATGCCGGTTTGGCAATCTATGACACGATGCAGATGATCACCAACCCGATCAGCACTGTAGCGGTCGGTGTGACTGCATCTTTCGGTACCGTATTGTTGACCGCTGGAACCAAAGGTCAACGCTATGCCTTACCTCACGCCACCATCCATATTCACCAACCCCTGGGTGGTGTACAAGGGCAGGCGACGGACATCGAAATTGAAGCCCGTGAAATTTTACGCTTAAAGACCAGGCTAAACCAAATATTATCCTTCCACACGGGTCAAACCGTGGAGACAATCGAGAAGGATACCGATCGTAACTTTTATATGGATGCCAAGGCAGCAGTCGACTATGGAATTGTCGACCAGGTCCTCGAGTCACCCGTTGAAAAGGCAGAATTACCCAAGAAGAAATAATCACAGGCTGAGCACAGCGATTGCTATATCGAACCAAAAGGGTGTTCTCCGAGAGACGCAAGTATAATATCCATCTCTGAGTACATCCTTTTTTGTTCCGAGAGCACAATCCCAGTAGAAGGATACTTTGACTACACGAAATATCTCCCAACATACAGTTCAAGCGCTGATCCTTGATATGGATGGGGTCCTGTGGCGCAGCTCCGAACCTATCGGGGATCTGCATGCCATCTTTACCGATATCAATCATATCGGATGGAAGGTGATCTTTGCTACCAATAATGCCACCCGCAGCATCCAGCAGTACGTCGCCGTATTAGCATCTTTTGGCGTGAATGCAGAACCCTGGCAGGTGATCAATTCTGCTGCAGCGGTGACGTACTACTTATGCCAACAATTCCCAAATGGTGGACCAGTTTACATCATAGGTGAGCAAGGGGTTATTGAAGCCTGCACCGAAAGCGGATTTTATCAATCCAATTCTGACTCCCTGGCTGTCATCGTCGGTATGGATCGCAACCTGACGTATGACAAATTGAAAACCGCCACCTTATTGTTGCGGGCAGGTGTGCCATTTATCGGCACAAATCCTGATCTCACCTTCCCTACTCCCTATGGATTAGTCCCTGGTGCCGGTTCGATCCTGGCAGCATTAACCGCTGCCAGCGACATCTCACCCATTATTGTGGGTAAACCGAAACCTACTATGTACCAAATTGCTTTGGAACGGTTGAACTTATCACCGAGTGATGTTTTGGTAGTGGGTGACAGGCCTGAAACTGATATCGCTGGAGCCCAATTGCTCGGCTGCCGAACTGCCTTGGTCTTATCAGGGGTTACCAACGCTAAACAGGCTGCTGCCTGGCAACCTGCCCCAGATCTCATCCTGAATGACCTGGAAAGTGTGGTCAAATATTTGAAGGACTGACTCGGTCGTTCATCAACTGAATTTACTAGTCAATATGCAAAAAATAGCTAATATCTTTGATCTGAGTATTATCGAGCTGGGTGAGCAGCTTAAGGCCTGGGGGGAGCCAGATTATCGCACAAATCAGCTGTGGGAGGGCTTGTACCAAAAACTATGGACTTCTCCTGAACAATTTTCCAGCTTACCTAAATCTTTACGCCAAAAACTCACCGATAATTTCGCAAGAGAGAAATTATCCCCGGAAGATCACTTGTTTTTTACCAGCCTGCGACCGGTGAAGAAGATAACTTCATCGGATGGAGAAACGATCAAAACCCTGTTTTCTCTTAATGATGACAGGCAGGTTGA
Organism: uncultured Chloroflexia bacterium; assembly: GCA_963809805.1. Taxonomy (GTDB): domain Bacteria; phylum Chloroflexota; class Anaerolineae; order Anaerolineales; family UBA4823; genus FEB-25. The sequence continues at coordinate 270,923 of CAWELB010000008.1, forward strand.
AGCAGTATTAATGCGGTATGCCAAACGCCGCACATTATGTATATCCACACAGGCAGGCTGCGCCATGGGCTGTGTCTTCTGTGCCACGGGGCAAATGGGATTTAAACGGCAGCTATCCAGTGGTGAGATTGTCGAGCAGGTGCTTTATTATGCCCGTCAGCTTGCCTTGGAAAATGAACAAGTGACGAATATCGTGGTCATGGGCATGGGTGAACCTTTCCACAATTACGATGCCACGATGAGCGCTATCAAGCGGTTAAATGATCCACAAGGATATAACCTGGGTGCACGTCGATTCACCATCTCGACAGTTGGTCTTGTTCCGGGTATCCGACGTTTTACCCAGGAACACTCTCAAATCAATCTAGCGATTTCCCTGCATGCCGCAGATGATGTTTCGCGCTCCAGGCTATTACCAATTAACAAAAAATACCCCCTGGATGAGCTGTTCTCCGCCTGCCTGGAGTATGTTCAAATTACTCACCGCCGACTTTCTTTCGAATGGGCGCTCATTCAAGGTGTAACCGATACAGCCGAACAAGCCCATCTGTTAGCCCAACGTCTACGAGTTTTCAGGTTTGGGGGATCAATCCTGTGCCATGTCAATGTAATTCCGTTGAATCCAACCCAAAAGTATGCCGGGCAGGCTTCTACTCATGAGAGAGCGATTGCATTTCAAAATATACTTCAACAAGCTGGGATTCCTTGTACGATACGCTTGCGCCGGGGGATTGAGATTCAAGCCGGTTGTGGACAGCTGGCCAGCGAATCATAATCGTTAACATCTCATTAATAACATCCAACTAAATATCGCATTTTTCCGTGTGTGAGATGCTTAATCACATTCATCTCACTTTAAATTCATGCCATTCTTACTTGACATTAATGGATAACGATGGTATTTTTTATATGCCTTGGCAAAGCATTGTTTTTCAACGATAGATTAATATATTATTCATAATGCAATTCCTTAGGATGGGGGATTGTGGAATTGTACCGGATTATTAAATCTGGAAAGGAGGAGATATCTGGGACTAATTGTTATCGGTTTTTTTTAACGTTCAGCCATTCAAAATAACATTTGCACTTACCCTAAAAATTTACTCAGGAGGCAAAAGTTTATGAAGAAAACTCGTTTATATATGCTGGTGGGTGTAATTATGTTGACCCTAGCATTGGGGGGAATGGCTCTGGCGGCAGATAACGCCCAAAAGCCAAATCCACCAGTTCAAGTTGCCTTTACCGGCCTTCCACCAGATAGTGGAGGTGTCCAAAACATCGCCAATTCAGGCGTGAACTTTATCGATCCTGACTCAATTTCTCCGGCAGGTTTCACAGGCGACCTGTGCTTCAATGTACACATCGAATCACCCGACGCAGAATACATGGATGGATTCGATTTTAACCTTCCGGATGATTGGGTAGTCAATTCCGTCACCGATGTTCCGGGTGATGGATGCTTACTTGGCCATACGTTTGGCGTGACCACTGGCAATTTGGTTTACTGGTATACCGACGGTATGCCCTCTGGCTGTGGTGAATGGTACTATGGCGACAAAAACTTCTGCGCCAATGTCACCATCCCGGCTGGTTGCTCCGCCTCTTGGGAGCTACCCTGGAATTACTACGGCGATACCTTTGGCTCAATTCCCCATTCGACCAGTGGTTCAGAGCTGGCATTCTGCGAGCTGCCGGGTGTGTACCTGATTCCCGACAATCTCGAAGCTGCAGGATGTAACGGTGTTCCACAGGTGCATGAATTTGCACTGTTCAATAACACCGGCGCGGATGGTACTTTCGATATGACCTATACAGCACCCATAGGGATGGCTGATCTAACTGGACCAGCAACTGTGTCGGCACTGTATGGTGAAACCGTACCCTTCGAAGTCACCCTGACCCCGAATGTGTGCAACTTCGATCCGATCGTTGCCACGATCGATACAGCTGGTAACGGTTATGAAGATACCGCAACGATTACGAAAGAAATCGTGAATGTACCTAGCTTCGAAACTGTCCCAGCCTCAGCTCCAACCTGGGCAGGCACTGCCTATCCGCGCGATGGCTGCACCGCCATGAATTCAGATGGTGATTGGGTGTCATACCAGATCGGTGATATGTCGAGCTATACTGGTTTCTGGGGATATAACACAGACACCAACACCTGGTACCAGCCCGCTCCATCAAATCTACCAGCTGACCGCTGGGCACCTGATTGGGCATATGACCCCAGCACCAACTTGTGCTACGTTACCGGTGGAGCATCCGCTCCTGGTGGTGGTAATCTGACGGATTCCTATGTATTTGATCCCGTGGCGAATACATTCACCCAACTGGGTAACTTTACCAGCATGCGTGCTTTCCATACCTCCTGGGTTGGTGTGATCGACGGAACCGAATACTTATGCCTGGGTGGTGGAGTGAACGCTTCCAGTATCATGGTTCAATCCACACAGTGCTATGATCTGGCCCAAGCTGCACCAGGCGTATGGAATGCAGAAAATGCTCAGATCCCAGCCTTACCCACCGATCCATTTGGTGCTGCAGATGGTGTTCTGCACGCATCGACTGGTGATCAGTTCTGGTTCGTGGGTGGAGCTATCCAGGCTGGTGCGATCCTGACTGACGAAGCCCGCTACTTTGATGATGCCGATAATGCCTGGCATCAGGCCGGAAATACCGGCTTCCCACGCTATCGCGTAGAGGGTGATTTCTTCGATGGTGATTTCTATCAGATAGGTGGATCATCCGGCGGTTTTACACCCACTTCCGAAGTCGTGCAAGGCCACTTTGATGGCGTCAGCTGGGTGTGGACACTCATGGATAACCTGGCGCACACCCGCATGGATAACGTAATGGGTGTGACCGACTCCAGTATCTGGTCGATTGATGGTTATGGTTCATCTTCAGCAGATTATGTGGAACACGCTGTGTTCTGCCCGTTGTGCACAGGACCGCTCCAGGCTGAGAAGGCCGCCACCCCTATTATCCTCCCTGGTGACCCCATCGATTATTCCATCACGATCAATAATACATCGGATGCCGATGTGGCAGCAGCCATGGTAGATGCAATCCCGGCTGGGACGACATTCGTACCCGGCAGCTTGACCTGCGATACCGGAACCTGCAGTTACGATGCAGGCCTGAATTCGGTCTTGTGGGATGGCACGTTAGCTGGTGCACTCGCAGAGGGTTCAGGTTCAAATGTCGACTCACTGACGGGTTCCTATGTGGCCTTTGATCCTACCCTGGGTGGCGCCACCTGCAGAACGCCTGATACCGCCCAGACCTTCTGCTACCGGGCTGAATCGTTCTCCCCTGATTTTGAATATGTATATAATCTCTGGCTGAAATTCCCCACAGACTGGACAGTTAGTAACGCCTACGTTGTTGGAACTCCAGTCTGTGACAATGGGACATGGGGATCCTTCAGCTGGTCTTTTGAAACCTCGCCATACGAAATCAACATCAATCACGCTCGGTATCAAGGCAGCGGTGGAGCACACTGTATCGCCACATACTGCGTAGATGTTACAACTGGCGACACAGCCAGCACATCCTGGTACTGGGACGGTGACGGATATGCCAGCCCGCCTCATAACCCTTGCAGCGTAGACGGCTATACGCCGGCCAGTATGGGTGGTCAACCATGCGATGAAGCTGTCAATCCGTTAGCCGTGATTCCGAGCTGTGGTCCCTCCAGCGCAGTGACGATCGATTTCCAGGTTGATACAACAGGCTTGTCTTGTCCTCTGGTTGTCACGAATGTTGCCCAGGTTTCCTCTGAAGGGAACCCGGATGTGTTCGCGACCGCAGACACCAATGTCTATTGCACATTAGAACCGGATATCGTCGTCTCACCGCTCTCACTGCTTGCGGAACAACCACCCGATACAATCACAACTCAGCAGCTGCAGATCTGTAATGAAGGACCGTCTCCATTGGATTGGTCCCTGACTGAAGTAGCGGGGATGAAGGTTACATCGGTATCTCCGGCTCCTACAACGCTTAAGCCTTCTGCGATCAATCAACCGGCGAATCTGACCAAAGATCCAGCGATCAATTACATTCCTAACCAACCGACAGACATCCTGGTTGATCAAGCGCCGAATGCAGTCAATGGTTTGTTTAGTGATTCGACCTGCGCCTTATGCCCCACTGGGCAACAGAGTATCGCGGATAACTTCATCCTGGATGCAGACTCTACTCTTACGGGTATGGTTTTATGGTCGGGCTACTACCCAACTGATACACCGATGAATCCCGATGTGATCAGAGTTCTGTTCCACCAGGATTCGGGTGGCTTCCCAGGAGCCGTAATCTACGACGAAAATAACGTTAGCTACACACGTGAACAAACCGGAGTAATTCTGTTTGGAGTGCACGAGTGGAAGCATACTCTTACTTTCGCATCACCGGTTAACCTGTCTGCAGGTGTTTACTGGGTCGAAATGTTCGCCAATGCCGCACCAGATGATTTCTTCTGGGAGACAGGTAACCAAGACCCAGTGCATGGCATCTTCGATTCAGCCTGGGCACAAGAAACTCCAGGTGCCTTATGGATGTCTAACGGAGGCTATGATTTGGCTATGCAGATCATCGGCACACAAGGACCGATTGTAGGCATCCCATGGCTGACAGAAGCTCCGACCAGTGGCACGGTGGATGCATTTGCATGCGTCTTCGTTAACGTTAGCTTTGACTCTGCAGGTCTGGCACCGGCTACCTATACAGGTGTCTTGGATGTAAACAGCAATGATCCGGACACACCTGTTGTACCCGTTGATGTGACCCTCACTGTTCAAGCTGCACCAGATATAACAGTTGATCCTCTGTTCCTGGAAGCAACATTACTACCCAACACCCAGGAAACCCAGGACCTCAATGTATGCAACGTTGGTGAAACAAACCTGGATTGGTCGCTCACCGAAGTACCTGGATTGAAAGTTAATTCAGTTACTCCAGCTGATCAACCGACTTCCAATCCTCCTCGCCAGGTGGCTTTGAGCCTGGACGCCAACAATATCGCTGGACCAACTGCACCGGCAATCGTTGTTCCGAATGCTGATGTTTCACTTATCCTGGATGACGGAAGCCGCGATAATGATATTGGAATTGGTGGAACCCTGGAATTCCTCTGGGTGAATCGCTTCACTCCTGCACCCGACGAATTCCCATTCACGCTCAATCAGATTCAAATCTACTTTAGCAGTGTAGGTTTGGTCAATGTCGGAGATAATATTATCCTGGTCGTGTATGAAAATACGTCAGGAAATAATGATCCGGCTGTAGGTGGAAACTTCCTGGCTTCATTCCCCACTACTGTCCAAGCACTCGACACCTGGAATGTTTATGACCTTCCAACTGGTGTGGATTTCAATGGCCCTGGGGATGCTATCGTAGGTGTGATCGGTTTGGAAGTTCCAGGATCCAGCTACTGGCCTGCATCCATCGATCAAACCGTTACACAGGCGCGCTCATGGGCTGGCTGGTGGAATGCCAGTCCTCCACCCAATCCTCCTGTGTTACCACCCGATAACACATGGCTCTTGATCGATGCCGCTGGTTTCCCTGGCAACTGGATGGTTCGCGGCTTTGGAACGACAGGCGCGGATGCAATCCCATGGCTAAGTGAAGCTCCAACCTCTGGAACACTTGGTCCGGATGAGTGCACTTTGATCAACGTCACGTTCGACTCAACCGATCTTATCCCTGGCACGTATGATGGTTCGCTGGATATCGCCAGCAATGATCCGGATGAGCCAGAAGTCATTGTCCCGGTGACGCTTAACGTCGTCGTTCCAGACATCGTTGTTACTCCAGCTGCTCTCGATCTGGAACTATTCCCCAATGAAACCGGTACTCTCCCCTTCACCATCGAGAACATCGGTGGGGCACCTCTGACCTGGAGCGCTACGGAGGGTGTGACCTGGCTGAGTCTGCTTCCTACTTCAGGAACATTGCTACCTGGTGAATCAGTCGATATAGTTGCAACGTTTGACTCTGCGGAGCTCATACCTGATGTATACGAGACCGACATCGATATCGCAAGCGACGATCCCGATACTCCCGAAGTCCTACTTCCAACAACACTCACCGTTAATCCTCTCGATGCAGATTTGGCAATTGAGAAATCTGCAACGATTGGAGACATCAGGGTGGGTGACACCTTCACCTACACCATCGAGGTGAGCAATCTTGGTCTGCAGGACGCAATCGGTGTAATGGTAGTGGACACACTACCTGATCTGGTCACGTTCGTCTCAGCCAGCACCGGGTGTGTTGAAGCTGCAGGTGTGGTCACCTGCGACGTCGGTGCTTTAGCCGCTGAAGAAAGCGTCACTCTGACTATTGTTGTCACGGCTGAAATTGATGGCCTCGCCGAAAATACAGCAGTCGTCTCGTCGGAATTTGTCCTTGATCCCGACCTGACCAACAACACGTCATCGGTGGATACCGAGATCAATCCGGCAATGTTCTTCTTCTACCTACCAATCGTTCAAAAACATTGATCGATTGGCTCATAAATAAACAATCGGGCGGTGCTTTGCACCGCCCGATTGTTTTTCCACCCGATAGGTTTATTCGGTCAGCTCAAATTCCAAACGTAAAACCCGTACCCATACTCCTTTCGAGCGGCAAGTGTTGATTAGCTTTTCACCAGTAGGAGAATGCAACAAATGATCGGTGGTCGCAATCACTCCGCTCACCTGTCTATCATGGATATACTGTTCGAGTTTATTCAGATCTCCGATGATATTTACACCATGGATTTTGCTGCCCCATTTTAAAGAATCATCATCCAAAAAACCGACGACGCAGTAGCCAATATTTGGATTCCTTTGGATCCATCGGAGAGCGATTTCTCCCGCATCCTCAGCGCCATATAGCAAGATATTTTCTTTCTTAATTCCCTGGATCTGCTGGTTATAGACCCTGTCTAATATCTGAAAGGATGAACGCGAGCCTGACAGACCAATCAGCAGGTACAGGGTAAATAATAAGAAGACATCGGCAGAATAAGGTTGTGAAGGGAGTACTAACTTAATGATTACCCAGGAGACCCCACCTGAGACCAGGGCGGCTCCTACGTACCTTACCAGGTCATTGATCCCTATATAGCGCCACACGCCTCGATAGATCCGAAATATAAAAAATGCTCCGTAAGTGATCCCCAACACGATCGGCCAGGAAAGCAGGAATAGATTCATACTGATCGAAGTCATATTCAACCCGAAACGGGTCCAAAAAGCCAGATAATAACTGACCCCGATCAAAAGCAGGTCGAAGACAAGCTCGAAAATCCTTCTTTTGAACGTCAGGTTGACAATCCAACGTGTAAATCCGTTTGGCAGGTCCTGCTCAGCTGAAACCACCTTCATCCGGGCTAAATAGGCAACAAATAAAGACAAGATGATTAAAAGGATTGGTATCAACACCAGGCTCAAATCGTAGTCCAGAGCGTCCAAACCAATCGAGGCAATTCCCGATATGATTGCGATACCATATAAAACCAACACTGCCTGCCGTTCAGACAATCCAAACGCGACAAGGCGATGGGAGGTATGGTCAGTTCCACCCACTGTAGGCGATTGTCCCCTCAGAATCCGGGTAATCGATACAAGCCCGGTGTCTAATATTGGGAGCAAAAATATTAATGTGGGTACACCCACAATCGCAAAAATATTCGATGCCTGGGTTCTTCTAGCGATTGCCAATACTGCAAGTGAAAAACCAAGAAACATGCTGCCGCTATCACCCATAAATATTTTTGCTGGTGGGAAGTTAAAAATCAGGAAACCCAGGACACTGCCGGCAAGAGCCAATGACAGGATGAGCAATTCAGTATTCCCGGCTCTCCAAAAGAAAATTGAGAGGAATCCTGCGGTGATCAATGCCACACCCCCAGCCAGTCCATCCATATTATCCAGTAAATTTATCGCATTCGTGATCCCTACCAACCAAAAAAAGGTAAGTAAAATATTAGCTATCGGCCATCGAAAAAAGTCTATCGTGTTGTGACCATAAAATATTACAATTGTGGCTGCTAAAATTTGAAACACCAGTTTTACAGGTGGGCTGGTATGTTTAAAATCATCATACACTCCGATGACGAACATGATTGCCATCCCAATCAATATACTCCAACGATCAAGGAAAACTTTTTGGTCTAACTTAATGATCCAGATAACCAGGATTGAGATGCCAAAAGCGATGAACATACCAACTCCACCAAGAGATGGTGTCGGTTGTTTGTGCCATCGGTCTGTCCGTGGGATTACCACCTGACTAAATCGAAAACCAAACCAGCGGATAGCTGGTGTAAGTAAAATGCATGCAATTAAAGCAATGACGGGTGGCAAAAATAATTGGAAATTCAATTAATTTATCCGTAAATAACTTCACCGGGCTATGGCATGGTTTGAGATTGGGTAATCAAGTCCTGGATCGCGCCAGTTTCAGTAGACGGGGCACCAGCCAGTGCCTGGTTGGCATAATATTGCATATTGGTTTTATCACCAATCAGGAAATATAATTTGGCAATATCTACCTGAACCTCCCACAAGTCGCCTGAACCTACGCCTGTCTTGACTGAATTGACTAATACATCGATCGCCTGCTGTATTAGCTGGTTGTCAATATTTTGAGGATTCAACCTGGCTATTTGAAAATATGCATTACTAAAAGACATTAAATATGTGGCTTTCGTAGTTGAATCGGTGTATTTTGCCACACCGGCAGCAGCCTGATAATATCCCGCCGACTGTAGAAAAGTCTGCTGTTTTTCAGTCGGATCTGCCAGTGAGCTTGCGACGTTGAAGTAATAATCACCCAATAATCCTTGTGTGTAGGCATACTTGGGGTCTAATTCCAAAGCATGTTGTAATCGATCCAAAGCTTGCTGTGATTGTCCGATCACCTTCATATAGAGGATAGCCCATTCATCCCATAAAGTGGAGTTATTCGGGCTCAGGGTCACCGCGGTTGCATAATAATCCGATGCTTGTTGAGCTCTTTCCACTTGGGTCGTACTATTTCTCGCCGCTTTTCCTGCCCACCAGGTATATAACCTTGCCAAGTTGGCAGTATGATCTGTGTTCAATGGATTGATCGACTGCGCAACTTTTAAGTCTGTTTCGGCTGCCAACACCAATGTATCCTGATCAGCTGTCGTATTGGTATCCTTAGCCTTTTCCAGATAATTCCGCCCCAGGAACAGGTAGTAATGATCTTCTTTTGGAGCCAGCTTTAATGACTCCTTATATAACAATTCTGACACATCCCATTGTCCATTCTTGGTAAATGGGTCAGCCATTTTAAAGGTGATATCAGCCCGTATCACTTTAAGATTGGATGTATTTATACCCACAAGTATAAAGACAAAAGCGAATGGTAATAAAACCGCACCCAGATAGGAAGGAGAGACATTCCGTGTGGGCCAATCATCGGAAAAGAGAAATGCTACTATTATAAAGATCACGAAAATATATAAATAATATTTGGCTAATAATGCACCAATGGTGCTCACCTGGGATAAAAATTCAATTCGACCCGTAACACTATAATTCTGCAATGCAGCCAGACTGATCCCTTGCAGCAGCCAGAATCCCACTCCAATCACCAGTGAGGTAATAGCCATAATTCCTAATGTTTTCAGCCACGATTTCAAATCCTGGTAATTATCTGTCTCCGCAGCAAATAATAAAATTCCAATCAGGCAGGTGATTGCCATTAATAACAAAATTCCAAGTGATAATTCGTCATTATGATTATTTAATCTGGACAATGAATTGATGATAATAGTTAAGAAAGATGTAGAGTGATTAGAATTTGTCACAAAATCAAAACCCAGCGTCGCCAACATGATGCCGACGATAACCGAACCAATAAGTGCATTTCGTACCCAATCGGGTTGATCACCAATGAAAGGTCGTTTGCTGCGATCAGCTTTCCGTGAGGCTCTACTATTACCTCTCTCCTTTCTTCTACCCGGTGAATTGCCTTTTACCTCAACATTGTTTTCTACCTCAGGTTCAGCTGCTTCATTTTTATCCAGTTTAGGGAGAACAAAACCAATCACCAATATCAGGCCAGCGTATGTCCAAAATAATGTCCTGGTGGCTACGATGGCAATTCCGAAATTTATCTCTACAAAGTGTCCGATAATCGCTGCGAATAGGACAATCATTAACAATCGATATGGGTTGCGCGTTTCAGAGGATTCGATTTGAACCCCCCAAAAAATCAGCGCGTTTAGGGTTAAGTAGATTACAACCCCGATGATCATTCCAAACGGTGATCCAACCCCCAAATACTCGATCCCTTTAAATATGATTAAAGCAACCGCTCCGATCACTCCGCCACTTACTAAACATATGAAAAAGAACCACTTATCTCGTTGAGTTTTAACCAATCCCTGCCATTTTAATCCGTAATAAAATACTGCACTAAAAATAGATAAATAAACCAACAAACCGGAAAAACCTGTGATGACAACCGAATCCCAGGTCTCATTATGTGCGCGATCCGGGGATGCGTTTCGTTTTTCGACCTGTCCAAGCTCGGGTACGTAGAACTGGTTGTACGCAACGTACATTGACTCGGGACCATATCCAATCAACGGCCGTAAAAGATTAAATTTATCCGTACTCCCATCAGGAAATTTGAGCGGATCGTGGATACCAACCAGCTTCACGACCCCTTCCCAAATGTATTGCCGAACAAGGGCGCTATTACTTTCAGAATTAAGCAGGTTCCCAAATCTGCCAATCGCAGGAGATTTTTTTAGGGCATCAAATGGTCCATTGTTCAGGTTGAACACGACCAAAAAAGCCGCCCCTAGGATTGCCAGTCCGATCACCGAGAAAGTGAGCCAACGCCTCCGCCAATAAATGGATAACAACAGCAACAAAATGTAGCCCCCGGCTAACAATCCGAGTAATGGACCACGGCTGCCACTCATATAGATTGCTATCAATTCAAGCGCAGCAATAAATACATAGATAGACCCCCGAATAATCTCTTTGATCGTAGTCAGTTGCGTGTCAGTAGACTCATCTTTTTCCGTCAGGATTGCCTTAAACGATTCCACAATTCGACCGAAGGTTAAAGGAAATACCATGATCAAATAAGCAGCTACAAAGATTGAATTGCCCATATTGGAGGCGATACGAATTTGAACATTGCCTCCCCACGGGATGGGATCAATATTCATTCGTTGCAACAATCCATATAATGAAACTGGTAAGCTGGTAAGAATTACCGTGGTGACCAGCCGATTCACCTGCTCACGTTTGCGCAGGTTCACGATGATTGAAAAGAAGATGATCAGGTATGAAAAAGTAGTGTAGGTACCCTGTAATCTTTGGTACGAGCCAAAGAAACTGTTTGCTGGGGTTACCGAGAAAATTGTGGAGATAGTGTAAACAAGGATCAACCCAAAGACAGGTGCGATCATTGGGTAATGCAGTAGATATCTGAACCAAGGAGTATTCTGGGAAAGTTTCTTCCCTTTCCTTACGCCTTCATCGACTAATTTAACCGCCCATGCTGCCAGGGTAAGTAATGCCAGGGAGCGTAATATTGCTATTTTATCCGGTTCGAAGATACGACTTGAATATATGTTGAAGAAAATCGGAACCACGCTTACGGCTGCCAGCCAGGCAGCCTCCATCACCCCTAGGCACAACCGGCTTAGTTTAGTTGGCATGCTTTGTCACCTGTATTAAAGAATAGCCGTTACGATATCACAAATCTACCAAGACTGCAAGATTGCCATTGACGATGCATTTTAATGAAGATAGAATTAAATAAGCCAATAAATAATTAGTATATCCAGGAGAAAATCATGCCTAATAATTTTGCCATCATTGGGGCGGCTGGTTACGTGGCTCCACGACACCTTAAAGCAATCCAGGATACCGGTAACAAACTGGTTGCCGCTGTCGATCCCAATGATTCGGTCGGGTTACTGGATCATTATTCATTTGATGTGCGTTTCTTTACCGAAATCGAACGGTTTGACCGGCACCTCGAAAAACTCCGCCGCGGACCTGAAGAGGATCGGGTTCAATTTGTCAGCATATGCTCCCCGAATTATCTACATGATGCTCATTGCCGCCTGGCACTCCGGGTCCATTCCAATGCCATCTGTGAGAAACCCCTGGTGATCAATCCTTGGAATTTGGATGCACTCCAGGAAATCGAAGCCGAGTATGATGGCAAAATCAACACTGTCCTTCAGCTGCGTTTGCATCCGTCGTTAGTGGAATTACGTAATGCAATACAATCCGCAAAGGATGATGTTCAGCATGAAGTCATCCTCACTTACGTGACCGCACGTGGTGCCTGGTATCATACCTCCTGGAAAGGGTATCCTGAAAAATCCGGCGGTATTGCCACCAATATCGGCATACATTTATTTGATCTCCTGATCTGGATGTTTGGAAATGCAGGGCCGTCTTATGTATATCATTCTGACCCTGAACGTATGAGTGGCATGTTGGAATTAGAACGGGCAAGAGTGCGATGGTTTTTATCCATTGACCCTCAAGATTTACCATTTCCAGTCAGTCCAGGTGGGCGCAGCACATACCGATCGATTAACATTGATGGAAAAGAAGTTGAATTTACCGAGGGTTTCACCAACTTACATACCAGGGTTTATGAAGAAACCCTGGCTGGAAGAGGTTTTGGGATCGATGATGCACGCCCTTCGATTGAGCTGGTGCATCGTATACGTACTGCCGAGGTTACCAAGCCGATGGATGAAGTCCACCCATATTTAGCAGGCACAAGATAATGGAATACTTCGTTCATCCAAGCTCGTTCATTGATGAGCCGTGCGTAATTGGTAAAGGAACGAATATTTGGCATTTTTGTCATATTCTGGCAGGGGCGGTGATCGGTGAAGGTTGCACACTGGGTCAGAACGTGATGGTTGGAAATAATGTAGTGATTGGAAAGAACGTAAAGATCCAAAATAATGTTTCGCTCTATACAGGCGTTGAATTGGAGGATGACGTCTTCTGTGGACCATCCTGTGTTTTTACTAATGTAATTAATCCACGCTCACAGATCATACGGCGAAATGAATACCTGCGTACACTCGTCCGGCGAGGCGCTACAATTGGAGCAAATGCAACCATTATCTGTGGCATTACCATCGGGCGGTATGCCTTCATCGGTGCCGGGAGTGTAGTGCGTCGTGATGTGCCAGATTATGCACTGATTCTTGGCGTTCCGGGTGTGCAAAAAGGGTGGATGAGCCGGCATGGATTCCGCTTACAACCTACGCCTGATGAAAAAATATGGCTATGCCCTGGGTCGGGTTGGCGCTATCAAGAAGCAGAGCCGGGTGTTGTTCGCTGCCTGGATTGGGAAGAAGATAAACCTTTACCGGTGAGCGTATGAATTCGGACTTTATACCACTCTTAGATCTGAAAGCCCAGTATTCTTCAATAAAAGAAGAAATACTGGTGGCAATCAGTCGTGTTTTAGACAGCCAACAGTTCATTCTCGGACCAGAAGTTGAAGCTCTAGAAAACGAGATGGCTGATTATTGTCAGTCTAAATATGCATTTGGGGTTTCGTCTGGAACTGACGCCCTGCTGTTATCTTTAATGGCAATCGGGGTCAAACCAGGGGATGAAGTAATCACCACTCCATACTCATTTTTTGCCACCTCAGGTTCAATCGTCCGCCTGGGTGCCATACCTGTCTATGTGGATATCGATCCTGTTACGTTTAACATTCAAGCGGAGGGGATTGAAGCAAAAATCACCCCTCATACGAAGGCTATCCTCCCGGTACACTTGGCGGGTCAGGTGGCGAATATGGACCCGATCATGGAAGCTGCAAAACGATATGGTCTCTATGTGATTGAGGACGCCTGCCAGGCAATAGGTGCAGATTACAAAGGGAAAAAGGCTGGCTCTATTGGTGACCTGGGATGTTTCAGCTTTTTTCCTTCCAAAAACCTTGGAGGTTATGGTGATAGCGGCATGGTGACTTGTAATGACGCCAGTCTAGCCGACAAAGTTTCATTGCTTCGCAACCATGGCCATCGACCAAAATATCATAATCTTCTTGTGGGGGGTAACTTTCGGATGGATGCCATCCAGGCTGCAGTGCTGAGGGTCAAATTTAAGTATCTCGAGAATTGGATTGAAACCAGGCGTAAACACGCCGTGACCTACCAGCGATTATTTAAAGACCATGGGATTTCGACTCCCTCTCGCAGAATTTGGATCAAAACCTGGAGTCGTAATCCCAGTTGAAGCTGAGTTCGGGCGGCATATCTATCATTTATTCATGATTCGTTCCAAATTTCGAGATGAGCTTTCAGCTTTTCTAAAAAGCAATGGAATCGGTACCGAAGTGTATTACCCAGTTCCACTGCATTTACAGGCATGTTTCAGCAATATGGGTTTCAGAGAGGGTGATTTTCCTTATGGTGAACAGGCAGCCTTACAAACCCTCGCTCTCCCGATCTATCCAGAGCTAACCGACGGGATGCTTTCCCGAATCGTTGACACCATCAGCGAATTTCTAAATTTGCCTGCTTATCGATAACTACCTATGAAAATTGTTTCCATTGTAGGTGCTCGTCCACAATTCATAAAATCTGCTCCAGTGAGTATTGCCATCGCTAAGGCTGGATACCTGGAATATCTGGTGCATACTGGTCAGCATTATGATTACGGCATGTCCGAGGTTTTTTTTAATGAGCTGGGTATTCAAGAACCTTATGTCAATTTGAATGTTGGCTCGGGAACCCACGCACAACAGACCAGCCAGATGTTGGTCGGGATAGAATCGATATTATTGGAACTAACACCAGATATTGTTCTCGTTTATGGAGATACGAACTCTACTCTGGCCGGCGCACTGTCGGCCGCTAAATTAAATCTAAAAATTGCTCACGTCGAATCGGGCTTACGTTCATATAATCGCCAGATGCCTGAAGAGCACAATCGTGTGCTCACGGACCATTGCTCAGACCTGTTATTTTGCCCCACCCAAACTGCGGTAGATAATCTTGCACATGAAGGGATTCGACGAGGTGTTCATCTGGTGGGAGATACCATGTATGATGCAATCCTGCACTTTGGCAATATTGCAGTTCAGCGCTCAAAAATAATGGATCGATTGGGTCTACATCCTAAAAGCTACATGCTCGCTACCATTCACCGTCCGTATAACACCGACAATCACGAGGTTTTAGTTTCGATTATGGATGCATTTCGAGAAGTCAAGGATACTATCATTTTCCCCATTCACCCTCGCACAATGCATTCCATCACGGAGTTGCAAAAATCACTCCGCCACCAAATGTAAAGATCATCGAGCCGGTTGGTTACCTGGACATGCTCGTTCTCGAGCAGAATGCAAAGACTATCATGACCAATTCAGGGGGGATACAAAAAGAGGCTTATTTATTCAAAGTACCATGTCTAACGCTAAGGTCGGAAACCGAGTGGGTAGAAACAGTCAAAAGTGGCTGGAATACGCTTGTAGATACGAACACGAATAATATAGTAACGGCTCTACAAAAGCACTTGTCAACCCCATCCTCCCACCCTGATTTCTTTGGCGATGGGTATGCTAGTGAGAAAATTGTGAGTTCATTGTCCATATGAGCCGGCTAATCATTAATAGGGATACCTCCCGATCATGCAAGATGTAGTCATGTTGCTTTCCAACTCTTTCAGACCGGATCCTCGCGTGCTGAAAGAAGCCGAAATCCTGCAAAAAAATGGCTTTAATATCACCATCATATGCTGGGATCGTCTTGCTACTCTTCAATCAAAAGAAACTTTACCTTCCGGTGGAAAAGTTTTCCGAATTCAAAATATTCACTCTGGTTATGGCATCGGAATTCGCCAACTATTGCGGCTTCCCCGCTTTTGGTCAGCAGCACAGCACTATCTTAAAACCATTAAGCCAAAACTGATTCATTGCCATGATTTTGATACTCTCCCGGCAGGGTTATGGTATGGGATATTTCATCATATCCCAATCATCTATGATGCTCATGAGTATTATGCCCAACTGGTCAAGCCGCGTTTACGAGGAATCGTTGGATGGGTAATATTTAATGTAATCAAGATCGGAGAGCATCTCGGAGCACGTTTTTCCAGCGCAGTAGTGACCGTAGATGATACTCTGGCAGCGATTTATCGGAAACATAACCGTAAAGTGGTTATTCTCGGTCATTATCCAGAGATTGGGATGGCGCAACATACTAATCCCGTGTTTACACGCCCCTATTTGGCTTTGATGTATGCCGGTAGATTATCAGCTGACCGGGGCCTGCTATTATATGCTGATATTCTTCGAAAATTACTCGAAAAAAAGATCCCTGCTCGACTGGTATTAGCTGGAGTATTTACACCTGAGAGTGAAAAAACAAAATTCACTGACTATGCGAAAGATACTATCAAATTCATCGACTTTCTTGGCTGGATATCCTATGACCAAATGCCGCTTAATTATCATGACGCAGATATAGGCTTGGCAATCCTCTTACCAGAACCACGCTATGTGGCTGCCACTCCGGTGAAATTGTTTGAATACATGGCAAGCGGATTACCTGTGATTGCCAGTAATTTCCCTTCGATTGCTGAAATCGTAAATGATTCAAATTGTGGATTACTCATAGATCCGCTTGGTAATTTGACTGAAACTATCGATACGATCAAATTTTGGTGGCAAGATAAAGCCACACCTCAGACTTTTGGAGAAAATGGCAGGAAGGCGATTTTATCGAAATATAATTGGGAAAATAATAGTCGTGGTCTGCTGGAGCTCTATCGCGAATTAACCTAAACGCATGCGCATCCTTTATCTAACCCAATATTTCCCACCCGAAGCTGGCGCCACTCAGACCCGCGCCTATGAGATGGCAAATAATTGGGTCCGCCTCGGACATCAGGTCACCATTCTGACCGAATTTCCTAACCATCCCTCAGGGATTATTCCTCCAACCTATAAGGGGAAGGTATTCGAGCGATCTACGCTTGATGGTATTGAAGTGCTGCGTGTTTGGGTAAAAGCCTCACCAGTAAAAAATTTTCGCAACCGAATGCTGTTTTATCTAACTTATATGGTTAACGCAAGTCTCGCCGGCATATTCTTTACACACGGGAAATATGATTTGTTGTATGCCACTTCGCCACCTCTCTTCGTTGGTGGAGCTGCAATTGGGCTAAGCTTGTTTAAACGTATACCCATGATCTTTGAAGTGCGCGATCTTTGGCCAGAATCTGCGGTCGCACTGGGTGAGCTCTCAAATCCAAAAGCGATAGCATTAGCCACCAAATTGGAGCAAATGTGCTATCGGAGATCGATGCAGGTTGTCGTAGTCACTCAAGGGATTTATAACCGCCTCGTTCAACGGGGAATCTCGAAGGATAAATTATTTCTTCTTCCTAATGGTGCCAATACTGATCTGTTCACTTTTTCTCAAAATGGACGTGATCGTATTCGGCGTGAAATGGGACTGGAGAATAAGTTTGTTTGCCTGTACGCTGGTATCCATGGGTTGGCACAAGGGCTTGAAACAATCATCGGCGCTGCTAAACTTTTACAGTCATCACCTGAATTCCATTTCATACTTATCGGCGATGGTCCGAAAAAGGCAGAAATAGTTTCACTGGCCAATTCTTATGCTCTTCCGAATTTGACCTTACTACCAGAAAAACCACGCGAGCAAATCCCTGATTTTCTATCAGCAGCTGATGTTGCCCTGATCCCACTCAAAAAAGCTGAAATATTTAAAGGCGCACTACCCTCGAAAATATTCGATGCGTGGGCTTGTGAAAGACCCGTATTGTTGAGTATCGATGGTGAAGCAAGGATGGTAGTGGAGAATGTTATGGGTGGAATTTTTATACCACCTGAAGATCCGATAAAAATGTCAGAAGCCCTGATCAATTTAAAAAATTCTCCCGGTGAGAGAGCACAGATGGGCATAAATGGGCTTACGTACACCAGGAAAAATCATTCCCGTGCTGTCCTGGCAGAAAAACTGATCCTCCATCTGGAAAAATATCTCCATAGCTAGATCATTGCAGCAATTTATTCCTGAACCTCCGAATCTTTTATTCTATGCATCCTCACATGGGGATCTGCCTCTACTTTTCACTATGATAGAATTAGTTCATGGGAGAAAAAATAGTCGCACGCAACCGACGTGCCCATCATGAATATTTTATTCTTGAAACTTTTGAAGCGGGCATCGCTCTACAAGGGAGTGAAATCAAATCTGTCCGTGCAGGGCAAATCAGTCTGGCGGAGGCATTCGTGCGCATCGATGGTAAGGAAGCCTGGTTGGAAGATGCCCACATCGCTCCCTATGAACAGGCCAGTATCAATAATCACGAACCTCGCCGCCCCAGAAAACTATTATTGCACAGCACGGAGATACGCAGGTTGTGGAATGAAGTGCGCCAAAAGGGGGTCACCATTATTCCCTTATCGGTGTATCTGAAGAATGGTCGAGCGAAGGTTGAGATTGCTGTTGCCAAGGGTAAAAAGCTGTACGATAAACGGGCCGAGATCGCCAAGCGTGATTCGCAACGTGAGATCGAACGACAATACCATAGTCGATGATAACTTCACCGCCGAACACCTTGGATCATAATGGGGTACACCTATGTTATCAAGCAATATTCTGGCTCTAATCATCACCTTTGTTGTCGCCCTGGCATGGCTGAGAATCAACGACTATCTGGCGCACCGTGGTTGGATCGAAAGCCACCTGAGCCGTAAACTTATCCATATCGGCACCGGCCCCCTTTTTGTTCTTTGTTGGTTATTATTTGACGCCAGGGATATCAATAAATTTTTAGCCGCTTTAGTACCGCTTGCCTTCACATTCCAATTCTTATTGATTGGTACCGGCATCATTAAAGATGAGGCGTCTGTAAAAGCGATGTCGCGCAGCGGTGATCGCCGTGAGATATTGCGCGGTCCATTATATTATGGGATTATTTTTGTACTCTTGACCATCATTTTCTGGAAAACTTCACCCATCGGAATTGTAGGTTTGATGCTCATGTGTGGTGGCGACGGTCTAGCGGATATCCTGGGCAGGAAATGGGGGCACCTCAAGATACCATGGAACAGGGGTAAATCGATCATTGGCTCATTCGGAATGCTGCTTGGGGGTTGGATATTATCAGTCTTTATCGTCCGGATTTTTATCGCTGAAGGGGTTTTCACAGCGTCCATCGGTACTTATCTAATACCAATCACAATCATTGCAGTAGTTGGTACATTGGTAGAGTCGTTACCATTAAAAGATATCGATAATATTACGATTACGCTATCTGCGGTGATACTCGGATACCTGTTATTTTAATTCTCAATTTGCCTGTTAGTTTTAAATTTGACCAACCAATCAGGTATCGATTTGATCAACTCTCTCATTACCAGCTCCGTCTTTTGATAATAATAGCTGATGTTTCCAGAATACGCTTCACCTGCAATTTCGCTTACCAAATCTGTCACACCTCTCAAGATCAGGCATTGGGTCTTGTTTTTGGCTGCCACCCAGGCAATCGCCCCCGACTCCCAATCGCCAGCAATTGCTCCATATTTTGATTTTAGTAAACCTATCTCTTCACAAAATAAATCACGGTCACCAGACACTAAAATCGATTTGACTACACGCAAAGGCATGGGTTCATCCAGCCAGGAATTATCAATTTCCGTCGCATAGTACTTTATGTACTCGTCCGGATCGCCCATCTGTTCATAAATATCATAGATCAATGTTTCCTCGGCTAAAATAATCTCTCCCCTGGCAATTTCACCTTCAAAACCACCACATGTGCCGATATTGACCACCATCTGCGGGTACCATTTATCGATTGCAAATTGTGTAGAGGCAGATGCCGCGACTTTTCCCCAACCTCCATGCATAAAGATTACCGACTCCAGCAGCACAGGATATTGCTTATACCAAAACGAAAACCAATCGCCGAATGGGGTCGAATATACCCGACTATCGGGGAAGCTTTTCCGTATCACTTGCCATTCTGCATTTGCAGAAACTAAAATTACAAAAATCGATTTCAATCGCATATCAGCCTCAGCTCAATATTGACCACTATCTTCATCGGGATTAAAATTATGCCTGAATAATTCAGGAGTATATATGCCAATTTATGAGTATATTTGCAAGAATTGCGGAAAGCGTTTTGAGTTAATTCGCTCGATTAAAGAAGCGGATTCGCCAATCCCGTGCAAATCTTGTCAAAGCAGTCAAACGCAGCGCGCATTATCGTTATTCTTCGCCAAAAGTGGGTCTCAAATCATCGCTGGTGGTAACACCGGCGGTTGTTCAGGCTGTTCAGGTGGTTCATGTTCCTCGTGTAACCCGAACTAAATTTTCCTACCAATGCTCATACCTGACCAATTCTTCCAGACTCTTCCTCTTTTTAATTCCAGGTTTATCCACCGGATAACCCAAGGGTGTGAATAACAAAGGCTCTGCAGTTTCAGGGATTGACAGCACTTGCCTCGCTGCACTCGGGTCAAATGCCGCGATGATGCAAGTACCCAGTCCGCATTCTGCCGCTGCCAGTATCAGATGATCCATCACAATGGCGAGGTCAATATCCATGTATTGCCTGCCATCTCGCCTTTTCCAGGCATCGGCAGGAAGACCACAGACACATATAATTAATGGTGCCTGGATAAACCATTCTGTATTATATATGGATAATAATTCTTCCTCTTTGCCTTTTGTATGCACGACGATGATTTGAAAAGGTTGTCGATTTTGAGCCGTAGGAGCTAAGCGTGCTGCTTCCAGCACAGCTATTAGTTTATCGTTTTCGATGGGAACTTGAGAATATTCTCGGACAGAATATCGTTTACCAACCAGCTGTATAAAACTCATAAGGCCTCTTTTAGCTCTTAACTGATCTACAAGTGGAATTGGGGAGCTCAAGTAATTTTACCTTATCCAGGTAGTGGAAATCATAAATTCGTAGCAAATTTTCTTGACACTATTCCCGAATAGTTGTATCTTATGTCATCGAAAATAAAGGAGCCTCATGAAACATTATCGGGTAGCATTGCTCGCAAATCTCAAAAAGAATGCGCCAAAATTTGACGGTATGGCTCAGGATCAATGGGATGATCTTGACTCAGAAAAAACCGTAAATGCCCTGGTAGAAGCCATTCGTGCTGGGGGATATACTTGCGAATTCCTGGAAGGTAATCTGACTTTAGTTGAAACCCTACCGGTTTATAAACCTGATATTTGCTTCAATATTTGTGAGGGACATTTTGGCGATGCACGCGAAGCTCAGGTTCCTTCATTATTAGAGATGATGCGTATACCATATACTGGTTCGAAAGTGCTTACCTTGGCGCTCGCCTTGGATAAGCCTATGACCAAACGTGTAATTGCATTTCACGACTTGCCCACACCTGAATTTCAAACTTTCGAGCGTATTGATGAGGAATTATCACCCGAAATGGTTTTCCCATTGTTTGTTAAGCCCAGCCGTGAAGGCACGGGTATGGGGGTTTCTCGGAACTCAATCGTGCGTTCTGAAGCTGAAATGAGAGACCAAATATCGGTGATCATCGAGAAATATAAGGAGCCAGCTTTAGTAGAGCGCTACATTGAAGGCAGAGAAGTCACTGTTGGATTTGTTGGGAATCTTGTTGGTCCAGTTGCTCAACGCCTGCCTGATGATGAAAATGCTCGCCGGATCGAGGCTGGATTGCACTTCCTACCTCCCATGGAAGTGGATCTGTCACCATTTACCGATTCCGATACTGTATACAGCAATCGCTTGAAAGTTGATCTCGCTGATGAGTTAAATTACCTTTGTCCAGCTCCGATTACGGAGGAGCAGAAATATGACCTAAACTGGTATGCAGCAGCTGTGTTTCGTGTGATTGGTGCATTGGATGTTTCCAGAGTTGACTTCCGTCTGGACGTACATAATGACTATAAACCCTATATACTCGAAATAAATCCCTTACCAGGGCTTTCCCCGATTATTTCTGATTTGGTGATTGAAGCCGCAGGTGAGGGGATCGGTCACACAGAATTAGTAAATATGATATTGGAAACCGCTTTAAAACGCTATTCGATGATCTGAGGCCCATCTTCGGTTATCGCTTGCTCTCCATTCACCGAATTGAGACCCTCAACCTTTTTAGATAGCGTATCAATTCTATTTATCAGGGCTTGAAAATCATTTTTTGTTGGAATCTGTCTTTCTTTAATTAGCTCCAATAGCTTACTTTCCACATTCTCAAGTAACTCCTCTTGCTTGTAACCCACAGAAAGTAGTTTATTAAGCATATCATTCCCGGTTTCCTGATCTAAGTCACCATAACTAATCAGCAAATTCACCCGCCTTTCAATTTCTACATCAAAATGATGCACCAGGTTCAAGGAATTGAAGATATTTCTCCGGATTTCATCCATGCGTTTGCCCCCCGATTGAACCAGACTGATCAATAAGCTGATCGGTAAGACCCCAGTCTGGTTCTTTTCTAGCCCGAAAATAATTTGACTCAAAGTACTTGCGGTTATATCACTTTCGGTATCATTATCGATGACTTTCACTTCCTCATGTTGTTTTATTAATCCCTCTATCTCTTCTAACTTTATATAGCTTTTGGATTGAGTATTGTAGAGCTTTCTGTTCCGATACCGCTTGATAATAATCGGCATATCTGCACCTTGAATCTCACGCATTAAGTCAGAGGTCCATTATCACGTCTGATCACCCCTTGGATTTGGTTAAGTCGTCAATCTTCTTCTCCAGAGCTGAAATTTTCTCATTTAGCTCATCTAAATCATTTTTTCTTGGAATTGCGAATTTATCACGGAATTCGCTGAGCCGATTATGAGCAGAATCTGCTTCTTCATGAAGATATTTTTTGCGATGTTCCTTCATCTCTTTCATCAAGCTTTCGCCGTCTTTTTTCGCGATTTCTCCCCTCGCCACCAGCCTATCGACAAATTCCTCCAGCTCGTCGTGCTTAAGTGCTACGGCTCCAATCCCTGCTAACATCATTCTCCGTACAATTTTATATAAGGACATATATTCCTTCTTATCCTCAGATTTGCTCATTTCTTCATTGTTTACTTCTTTATTAGTATCCATTGGTTCACTCCCTTTCTATAAATATATTTTGACGCAGCGCGTTAATATTATTATAACACACTGCGTCATAAATATAAATTATCAGCAATTGTTATTAATGTTGAATGTGGATTACCATCTTACTTCAGTAGATAAATTTGAGAAACAAAAAACCTCCGGATTTACGGAGGATCTTTGCTTCATTTGGGTAACGCAAAGCTTATTTGAACTGTCTCATAAAAAAAAGAGCAAAAGCGATCAATAATAACCATAAGAATATAAGAATGATAGCCAAAACTCGTATTCGCGGTGAAATGATGCCTATCTCTCCCCCGCTCGATGATATCTCAGGACCAGTGTTTTCAACTATTGTAGGCGTTACTGTTGAAGTGGGTGTGCTCGTCTGTGCGGGGAAGATCAAAGTAATTGCTGGTAATGGAACCAAGGTCGTGGTAGGAGTCTCTGTCGGAGACGATGAGGGAGTAAACGTTTGGGTTGGCCCACTTGTTGGGCTCGGTGTACTCGATTCTGTGACCAACGCATCAACTTCAGCCTGTACTGGAAATGCACTCACAAAGATAAATATGCATAAGGAAAGGGTAAATGTCACTTTTCCCAAACTTTTCATTCGAATGGCGATAGATATATCTCTGTGCACTTTGTTCACGGGGTAATTTTACCAAACTAATGCGTATAATAGTTTCAGGCTATCTTTTAGTCAGGCGGGCCTCTTCCATAGTGATAAGAAGGCTGAAAAATATTATAATTATTCTAAATACATACATTCATAAATGGTAAATGTAGGAAGGTACCAGAAAATCCATCCTCAAAATCACAACACTCACCTGGGTAGAAAAACCAACTACTATTAAATATTGAACCCGTTTATCTCTTGCCTTATCGTCAATCCCCCTCTATAATTTTGATATGAGTCAAATATCAATCCTTTACAGATTACAACAAGTCGATAGTCAATTAGATACTGCTCGGGCAGCACTTATTAATGTTGAAAAAGAATTAAGTGATAATTCAATAATCCAGGCTGCTCAACAAAATGTAGATCAGGTTGAACTAAAGCATCAAGCGGAACTAAAGCATTTACGAGACTCTGAAAATAAATCTTATGATGTACGCGTAAAAATCGAATTATCAGAAGCATCACTTTATGCAGGAAAAATTCAAAATCCAAAAGAGCTTCAAGATTTGCAAAATGAGATTTCTTCCTTCAAACGCCTGATTATTTCACTCGAGGATCATGAGCTGGAAGCCATGATGGCCGTAGAAGAATCTGAAGCTAATTTGACCCGTGCCAATGAAGCACTAAAGGAGATTCAGGCAAATCAAATCGAGCATAACGCGGGATTAAATGGGGAAAGGACAAAATTAATGAGTCAAATTGAGCGTCTGGAATCAGAGCGAAAAGCCACCCTACCACCTATCCAGGCTGCCGATCTATCACTTTATGAACAGCTCAGGAAGACCAGGAATGGAGTAGCAGTCGTGAAAATCTCCTCCAGAGCTTGTGATGCTTGTGGAGCGACATTAACCGCAGCTATGATTCAATCCATCCAATCCACTGGTCAGCTGGTCAGGTGCCCGATGTGTGGCCGCTTTTTGTATCCGGGATAAAATGCGGGATTTTCTTTGATGAACTTTTTTAGTAATTTAAGCCTTAGCTCTCCTTATCTCTGGATAATTTTTATCGCCGGGATAATATTCGCCTGGTTACTTTCTAGACTGATAAGGTATTTTTCTCGATCAATTCACAAAGTTCAAAAAAATGTGCGTATGGTTCGAAAAAATCTGTCGGTAGGTACAGAAGCTCGCTTAAGCAATGATATCTATCGATTTGTCCAGAAGCAACATCTGACTGCCTCATTTTTCTCACTTGATGAAATTGCCATCGTTCCGAAGGTACTGACACCCCTGATCCAAAAACCGAAAACTATCGAGCTTGAGCCTACGGATAGCGTGAGTTTAACCGTTCCCTACATCCCTGACTGGCCTGAGCTAGCTGCGGTATATAGAGCTTCCACGATGACTTTGACAGAGGCTTTACAGGGTGGGGCTAACATTATCCTGGCTGGTCACCCCGGTAGTGGAAAGTCAGTCGCATTGGCCTGGTTAGCTTCTTCGATCATCCGGAATGATCCTGGCTTAGGTTCATTGGAGGATCTCTTACCGCTATACATACATGCGACCGAAATTTCCCATCTGCTGCGCCATAATGCTCAGTTGCCGCAAATTCCCGAAGCTTCTGAAACATTAAAATCGGGAAAAAGAAGCAAACGCACTCATGAACAAAAGCTGAATTCATCCGAGTCGGTGGATGTATTAATTGAAGCAATCTCAAAATATGTTTCCTCATTGACCTTATCCCGTCTACCAAGAGCAGTTCGGTCAGCGTTAGAAAGAAATCAAGCTATCCTTCTGGTAGATAGAATGGATGAATTGCCACCCAGTCAATCTTCGATCGTGACTAAATTTTTGGAATCACTACTAGATAAATTTCCCAAACTTCGCATCGTGGTAACAGCATCCTATGATGATCTTGCCGGCTTACCAGCACTCGGGTTTAGCCTGCTCGGAATGGCTGCATGGACGGATGATGACCGCGAGAAATTCTTACAGCGCTGGAGTCAGCTCTGGGATAAATTGATTGCTCCTTCCGGGCAAGATAACCGAAAAAAAATCAATTCTTATTATTTGAATAGTTGGCTGAAGGTTGGCAATGCCATGCTCAACCCGCTTGAATATATGCTAAAAGTATGGGCTGCATATTCAGGTGATTCAATAGGAACCGATGGTCCTAGCGCTATCGAAGCCTATATTCGTCGAATGACCAGTGATACATCGCATGCACGCGCCAGTTTAGAGCTTTTTGGGCTCCAGTTAGTCAGCGAAATGGAAGTATATTCTTCCCCAAATGATTCTAATCGCGTAATTAAGGAGTTAGAGAAGAATTCAAAACCATCAACATCAAGTCCATCCGACCAGGAATCTGATGAGGATCAACAACCCGTAACTGAGAAACCTGCCCATATCAGGGCTCTATCCAGTATCGACAGCTTGATTGATAAAGGTATTTTAGTCAGTTACGAAGGTTCGCTATATGGTTTTTCCCATCCGATATTCAGCGGTTATCTCGCAGGGAATGCAATATTGTCTACTGGGACGATGATCCATATCCAAAATCAGCCTGCGTGGATTGGCAAATCCATGGCAATGTATTATTTCTCCCGGGTTGGTGATGTGACTCCCTTTATAAATAAATTACTTCAAGATGATGATATCCTGCATACCAATCACCTCGTCGTCTCCCGCTGGCTGCAAATTGCTCCAAAAAATCGACAGTGGCGCAGTACAATATTGCGTACATTGACTTCGGTGTTAAATAAGGAGAGAGACACGCTAAGCCTGGCTGCTAAAATAATTTCAGCGATGGCATTTTCCGGAGATGCCGGTGTGTCGGTGTATTTTCGCCAATTATTGAAATCTGAATATCCGAACTTAAAACTGCTGGCAGCATTGGGCTGCGGTATCCTGGCAGAGAAAAAAGCCATCGAAGATTTGAACTTACAATTACAAGAACCATCGCCATTTTCAATCCGCGCTGCCAGCCTGGCATTAGCCGCAATCGGCGATAAGCGTTCCCTTGAAATTCTGGCTACAACTTTATTAAATGGAACTGAAACTTCCCGCCGCTGTGCAGCCGAGGCATTGGCAAATAATCCCACAGAAGGTCATCCTGCTCTAAAGGAAGGTAGCAGCATGGAGGACCTTATGGTTAGGCGCTCTGTCGCATTTGGTTTGATTCGAGTAAATCAACCCTGGGCACTCAAAATTGTCGAAAATATGCAGCTCGAAGATAGCGAATGGGTAGTTAGAAATGCAGCCATTCAAGCATTCACTGAATTCCAAAGGAAGAACAGCTTCGCCCCTGCACCTCTTGATGATCCAACAGAAATCCAATGGTTGATAGATTATGCTACTAAACAAAGGACAACTGTCGCACCTGGTAAACCTGCGGATGAGCTCGTGATCAAAGCGCTTAGTAACGGTGATCAGGATGAGATTTTGAATGCATTGGAATATCTGCGCATTAAATGCGATGCAGATTCGATCGGTGATATTTATAAGGCCTACACCAACCCCGATAATGAGATAAAGAATGCAGCTTATTACGTTTTATGGTTGATGATGATCTCAGGGGTCAAGTTGCCGGTATCGGTGATATTTAATATTTAGCATATACATAACGGGGAAAATATTTAAAACTGGTTATGAATTTTGTAATAATTCCAGTGAAAATATTCCTCCTTAAATGCAACCAAAATTAAATTCCCCTCAATGAATAGTATTAGCAAGAATCGTGATGATCAGTCTTCCCAGGATTTGTAATAATATAATGAGGACAATGGGGCTCAGGTCCATCATTCCAAGCGGAGGAATGAGCTGCCGGATGGGTCGTAACAGTGGTTCAACGATTCGGTCAATGTTCAACCGCACCGGATGATACGGAGACATGAAATAAGATAAAAACACCTTGACGATCACCAATATTGTGATCAGCTGAATTACGATATTGATGAAATTAATGACGTAGATCATTGTCCCTCCGTTTTCACCCCGGTCTCGACCCTAAAATCGCCTGCCCGATGCGCACGCACGTTGAGCCTTCTTGAATCGCAACTTCAAAATCTGAGCTCATTCCCATTGAAGATTCTCTAAAACCGGGTAGTTTCAGTTGTTTAATCACAAATTCTTGGAATTCTCTTAGTTTCCGGTAAATTGGTCTTGAACTTTCCGGATTTTCAGAATAAGGTGGAACAGTCATTACACCCAATACATTTAAATTCGTTAAGGCGAGGATAATTTCTATCTCAGGAAGAATTCGAGACCAATTCTCTTCTGCGGTTATGCTCCACCCATATTTCGATTCCTCTCCACTAATGTTAAATTCCAACCAAACAGGTAATATTCTATCCAACATTAATGCGAATCGGCTCAGTCGTTTTGCCAGTTTCACGCTATCCAGCGAATGGAGATATTGAAAGTGTTCACACACATCTTGTGCTTTACGACTTTGAACGTGGCCAATCATGTGCCACTGTAACTTTTCTTTCATAGATAAAGTTTCGATTTTAGGTATTGCCTCTTCAGTATAATTTTCGCCAAAATCGACCACACCCACATCAATCAGCAGCTGAATCACTTCCACTGGATGGGTTTTAGTTACAACAACCACCCGAACATCCTCCGGCAGTCGTCCAACACTCCTGGCACTTTCTGCAATCCGTTTTAATATTTGCAGGTACTTCTCACGGATCATTTCAGTATTAATTTCCACTGAATCCAATTGCATATCCTTTCAACTTAGTCCGAAAACTACGCCAAAGCGTCCCGTATTTCCATGCTCACCACGATGTGAGAACCAGTCTGCGAGATTGCATTGGGTGCATATCCCTACTGCCTCAACCAGATTGACTCCCACCTCATCTAACGAAACCTGATTAGCTTTCCATAAATCGAAATATAATTTCCCATTATTTTGGGTAATTAATTGTTCTGTGGAACTCCCAAAACTTTCGACAACTTTATCGGCAACTTCTTTACCTACAGCATAATGGTCGGGTCCAATGGACGGTCCGATAGCTGCCAGAACATCAGCCGGATTTGTTCCGAAACGTTGAACCATTTTCAGCACAGTTTTACCAGCAATCTTATTGACGGTCCCAATCCAGCCCGCATGAGCTAAGCCAATCACCCGCTTGATTGGATCGAATAAGAGTATCGGTACACAGTCGGCAAACCGCATCAATAAGTAGATATTTGGTTTATCTGTGATCATGGCGTCGGCCTTAATATGGGCCTCGCCGACAGCTAATGGCCTATCAGTCACTACAATATCTGTACTGTGCACCTGGTAGACATCATAAACGCAATCGGTTTTTATGTTTAAAACTGACAAAGCATTTTCACGGTTGGTTGTAACGCGTTTTATATCATCACCCACTGAAGCGCCAAAATTCAAGCTTTTCCATGGTGATGGAGATATACCACCCCGCCTCGTGAAAATAGCCTGGACCAGGCCGTGATTTTCGAGTGACGAAAATTTATAATACTTGATCGATCCCGCCTGATAAACTTGCACTTTTCAACTTCCCAAAGATAATTTTGATTCAGCCCATTTTCGAGCCTGGGATAATTTCCCTTCCAGGAATTTGCGGTTCTCTTGCATTGATTCCTCAACATAGGGATATCCAAACCATGCGGTCACAAACCCGAACAAGAAACCGGTCAAAGCGCGCAGGAAGGGTGTGCTTTCCCGTAGTGGGATCAAATTGATAGGGGGTTGGCTGATCAACTGGCTGAATCCGTCCAATCCAATCGGAATAATCCCCACCAGGATCCATATCACCCAGTGGATGGTTTTTATTTTCCGTCTCGTCGCTGCAAAGAGTAATCCAAATAGAAGGATGCCACCATATATCGCAACATCACGTTCGCATAATGCGACCTTGTATCCCAGCTGAGGATTACCTTCAAACGCACGGGCTGCCAGCAGATCATATCCATTTAGTCCTGTGGCTTGCTGATAGGTGATCAAACCAGGTACCTTTGCCTCGGCACGTGGATAAACAGCTTGCTCGCCAAATAAAAACCACGATCTAAATGCAAATTGATGGCAAACAAAGCTATAGGCTTTATAAATTATTCCTGCAGGTGCTGTTGCTCCTGCCTTCATTAACGTAGGCGCTAAAAATGGAACCCCCACATATATAAATACCAATACATTGAATATGGCTAAATAGTGTCTGGAAAGCCAAATGCTGAATCCATCTGATTTGGTCCAATAAACTGGAATTTTCAATCGACCTTCCGCAATTGCTTTATCTAAATTCGTTTCCTGCTCCTGGCTATGTTGGACCGCTTTTAATGAAATCTCCAAATCCTTCTTTTCAAAGGGAGCAGATAATCTATAGGGTCCAATTGAAACAACCGGAACAGTATTCCCATACATACCTCGAAGCTTGCTGTCACTATCGATGTCAATCACAGTCAAATGATGGGGTATTTCAGATTGAAGCTCTTCCAGATTAGTTAGGGCAACATCACACAGATGACAGTCGTGCCTGCTATAAAGAATTACCTCTATCATTAACCAGCTCCATTTTCTCTGTGCTTATCGAACTTAGTATAGATGATTCCATATTGTACAGAAAATCACACTTTGGCTTGCCCGGCAATCTCTTGCTTGGTAGCTGCAAGTGCATGACCGCTCAAATATCCCAGGTAAGCAGGAACCAAAGGTAAGACGCATGGTGATAAAAACGATAACATCCCGGCAACCAACGCAGTGATCAGGCTCGGAATTTGCCCGCTGGAGGGAATGTCGAGATATAATCCAGATTGCAATGCCCAGCGGGCAATCGCAGTCATCTGGGAAGATATCATTAATATTCCTATCGCAATAATCAGAATACCCGAAACGATTTGAAAGATTCTTAAGTACTTCCCCATTTTTTTTACCAGTGGGACGGCCTGATTGATGGCTAAAGCCAGCAATAAAAATGGTATTCCAAGTCCGAGCGAATAACCCATTGATAAAAACATAGCTTGACCGACTGTATTCGAGCTGAATCCGAGGGTGAGAATTGCCCCTAGCGTAGCTCCAATACATGGGCTCCATCCAGCTGCGAAAAACACCCCCATCGCTAATGAACCCCATACCGTCCCCGTACTACCTTTATATTGTTGGCGGGTATCCATATAAAACCACGGAATGTGGATCAAATCCATGGTAGCTAACCCAAAAATAACCAATATCACCCCTCCAATTCGTGCAATCCAAAGCTTATTGGTCACAAATAATTGACCCAGGATAGTCGCTGCTCCTCCCCAACCAATCACAAATATTATCGAAAAACCAAATACGAAGGCCAGCGCGTGCAGGAACAAGGAACCGCGACTTTTGTTATTAAGAGAGTATCTTCCCAATTTCTTGGATTCCACAAATTATCTCCACATTCAAATTTACTTTTACATCCTACTTAATAAATTACTGTACGTTTATGATTCTATGACTTGAACCGTCGTGCTCTTAACGCCGGAGAGGGAAATATCAACCATGCCAGGATCATATGGTACTTGAGGTAATCCCCAACGAAAGATCCATTTGGCATCTTCAGGTAGGGTATTGACGCAACCGTGTGATTTAGGCGTGCCGAAATCATTGTGCCAGACGGTGGCATGAATTGCCACGCCACCTGTTGCGAATACAGATACCCAGCCAATACCGGGTAAGTCATACGGTGCTCCGGTCGTCCCGCCACTCATTTGCAGTGAGATGAATTTCCGTGAGGTCAAATACGATCCCACCGGTGTTGACCATTTCTCAACTGGATTCCCATACATATCATACTTGGCACCGGTTGAAACCTTGCAAAAATAAACTTCAGTGTCACCTTCAAAACATGATAATGTCTGTTTTCCGACATCAACGACAATTTTTTTATTCTCAATCTCAGGATTGATCGGGGATATTTCGTCAGGCGATATCGGATGCATTGCTTCAGCAGGCACCCAAAATAAATCTACCCCGCCATAATAATTCGGATTCACCCGGTAATACACTGCATCTGATCCGTCGGTTTTTATCTGATCGATATAATAGATCTGACCATAATAAACCCGTAATGGTAGGCCTTCATCGATACGTGCGCGTACCCAAGAATGAGATGAGGGATCGTTTACCAAAGTGAGATCAGCATAAGGAACGGTCACTTCAGCCCACATGCCTTCGCCCTTACTTGATGCTAATAAGCCATCGATGGGTTGATTTGGGATATTCCTGACCGGTTGGATATTGGCTGCAAAGAGAAACCCCTCAGAGGTTTCGATCCAACGCTGGCTGAAATAGTTGTAATTGGGTTCTTTGGCAACCACTTCTCTGAGCCATGGTATTACTGCATCTTCATACAAAGTACCAACCGTTTCACTGGCTTCATACGGTGCTGCTTTTATATCGACGCGGCCGATAATGCACACTCGCCCAAGTCGGTCGTAGTCAGGGAATTTACTTTCGTTTTTGAAACCAAAAATTGGTTTCAATCCAACACTGGATAAACCTAGACCGAGTATTTTTATGAAATTTTTACGAGATAATGACCCTTGTTGCATAACGTATTAAGCATAACCTGAAAGGAAGGGAGGGTCAATAGATAGCAATTGATAAAGGATTAATGGATTGTTAGTATATCCCTTGAAAATTGATATTTATCTACAAATGCCTAGAGTATAATCGCGTATACTAATTTTCCAATTTTTATTTCTGAATGACTGATATTGATATGACCGACATAAACCAGCCTATTGTTATTGTAACGCACACACTTCCTCCGGGATGGATCTCACCATTGGAAGCAGCATGCAAATTATTTGTGGGCCCAAAGGATGCAACCGAGATGGACCATCATCTTATCGCCGTCCTTCCACAGGCAGAAGGTATTTTTTCGTTACTTACCATTCCAATTACTGAAACAGAGATAGAAAAAGCACCAAAACTGCGGGTGGTTAGTAACATGGCTGTGGGTGTTGATAATATTGACATCAAGGCATGTACAGGGCGGAAAATACCGATCGGTAATACCCCAGGTGTGCTGACTGAGAGCACAGCAGACCTGACGATGGCATTGATCCTATCGATTACCAGGAATATCCCCCGTGCCAGCATTGATGCCCGAGAGGGACATTGGAAGACATGGTCACCCGCTGGTTGGCTGGGTTTGGAACTGAATAACTCGACCCTCGGTATTATTGGCATGGGAAAGATTGGCAAGGCTGTCGCCAGACGAGCGTTGGGATTTGGGATGAAAATCCTGTACACCGATCCACAAGCAGCGAGAGAAATTAATGTAGCTCAGATTTCACTCGAGGAATTACTCCGTTGCAGTGATATTGTTTCGCTTCACACTCCACTGACTGCTGATACTCGGGGAATGATCAACCCAGCCACGTTATCCTTGATGAAGTCAGGCGCATATTTAATTAATGCTGCGCGAGGTCCACTGGTAGACACAGACGCTCTCACAATAGCGCTTCGAGACCACAAAATTGCAGCTGCAGCGCTGGATGTGACTGATCCCGAGCCCTTACCTCCGTCCCATCCACTTTACCAGCTGCCGAATTGCCTGATCGTTCCACACATTGGCTCTGCAACCGAACAAACCCGGCGCAAGATGGCGGAATTAGCTTGTGAAAATCTACTCGCCGGTTTACGGGGAGATCGATTACCTCATTGCGTTAACCCCGAAGTCTATGAGGAGAGATAGGATAAAGACTATGTTGAAACTCAACGGGTTACATCTGCTATTAACTTATCAATGTACCTTCGAATGCGACCATTGTTTCGTCTGGGGAAGCCCCTGGCAGACTGGGACGATGACCATCGAAATGATCCGCAATATCCTGGCACAAGCCAAGGAAGCTGGTTCCGTTGAAACGATTTTTTTCGAGGGAGGTGAACCATTCCTATATTATCAGACTATGTTGGCAGGGATCAATCACGCGATTGAGCTCGGTTTTAATGTTGGGATAGTAACGAATAGCTACTGGGCAACCTCTGAAGAAGATGCTCGTTTATGGCTTTCTCCTCTCATTGGTAAAGTAGAAGGCCTGACTATCAGCAGTGACCTGTTCCATTTCTCCGAAAAAGTAAGCGAACAATCAAAATATGTGACTCGTGTAGCTGAGCAGTTGAATATTCCCTTGGGTATCATCTGCATTGAAAAGCCTGAAGCCCAAGCGGTTTCAACGATCGGTCAAATACCCGCCTCGGAAGCCTCGGTGATGTTCCGTGGTCGAGCAGCTGAAAAATTAGCTTCAAAAGCGAGTTTATTCCCAGCGGCAACATTCACGAATTGTCCGCACGAAAACCTGATTGATCCTGGTCGTGTGCACATCGACTCACTCGGAAATATGCACATATGCCAGGGCATATCAATAGGTAATCTACTGACTTCCTCAATCAAAGAGATTTGCGAAGCATATGACCCTTCGATCCATCCGATCATCGGAGCATTGCTCGATGGCGGGCCCTATCAATTGTTGAAGCAATATCACCTTCCTGAAAAAGAAATGTATGCGGATGCATGCCATCTGTGTTATGAAGCTCGAAAAGAGCTCCGCCATCAATTTCCAGAAATACTCTGTCCCGACCAAATGTACGGTGTCTCAATAAATTAATGGCTATGCGCAAATGCTAAGTTTGTTGACATGATTTCGGTTATTGGTTTGAAAAACAAAAGCCTGGTTCTATCTTCTTGACACCTCTCTAACCCATGGTAAACTTGTCAATTATGAAAAATATACTTGGCGTCCTGCCTTTGCCTAGCAATCGAGATCTAACCGGGTTTTCGATCTGATGGTGCTTATCAGGTGATGGACATATTCGACACTCAAACGCCCTCTGGATTGAAAACCAGAGGGCGTTTTTAGATATGGAGGATACCATGAGAATGTCGCAGTTATTTAGTCAAACTATTCGTGAAACACCCTCGGAAGCAGAAATATCCAGCCACCAGCTTTTACTGAGGGCAGGCTTCATCCATCAGCTTGGTGCAGGTATTTTTACCTATCTGCCCTTGGCCAGGCGCTCACTAACAAAAATTGAAAATATCTTGCGCCAGGAAATAAACGCCATTGGTGGTCAGGAAATTATGATGCCTGTCGTGCACCCAGCGGAAATCTGGCAGGCAACAGGGCGCTGGTATCAGATTGGAAGTGAAATGGGCCGGTTTAAAGATAAAAATGAGCATGAGATGGTCCTTTCAATGACCCACGAAGAAGTGATTGCCCAGCTGGTCCACGATGAGATCCGGTCATATCGCCAGCTTCCACAGCTGCTTTACCACATCCAAACCAAATGGCGTGACGACCCCCGCCCGAGAGCCGGCTTGATAAGGGCCAGGGAATTTACGATGAAGGATAGTTATAGTTTGGATATTGACCAAGCGGGACTGAACAAACAATATGACGCACATTATCAAGCCTATCACAAAATCTTTAAGCGCTGTTCCTTGCCTGTGACCGCAGTTAAATCTGATACGGGTATGATGGGTGGCAAGCTTGCACATGAGTTCATGTACCTTAGCCCAGTCGGTGAAGATACATTAATCGTGTGTGATCACTGTGGCTATTCAGCAAATCGTCAGATTGCCATGTACAGGAAACATCCAGTTATCGATGAGCGGGAGCTGCCTTTAGAGAAAGTCGCTACACCTGGTTGTAAGACTATCGAAGATCTAGCCAGATACTTATCGATTTCAACCGAAAAAACTGCCAAAGCTGTATTCATGGTGGCAACCATCATCCAGGGTACAAAAAAGGTGGATCGATTTATATTTGCGATCGTCCGTGGAGATATGGAGCTGAATGAAACGAAATTGGCCTCCAATTTACAGGCTATTGCCCTTCGCCCGGCAGTCGAAGCTGAAATCCTGGCAGTGGGAGCCGTCCCTGGATATGCCTCAGCGGTTGGTTTACAAGATGTGTTGGTGCTTGTAGATGATATCATTCCCCAGAGTACAAACCTGGTCTCAGGTGCCAACATTGAAGGATATCATTTACGCAACGTAAATTATGAGCGTGATTATCGAGCGCAAATAGTTGCGGATATAAGTATGGCAAAAGATGGAGATGATTGCATCGACTGTGGGTATCCATTGCGTTCTGTCCGCGGCGTTGAGGTTGGTAATATCTTCAAACTCGGAACCTGGATCAGTGAGGCCATTGGATGCTATTATTTGGATCGGGAGGGAAAATCCCATCCCGTTGTGATGGGTTCCTATGGAATAGGCATTGGTCGGTTACTCGCCTGCATTGCAGAAGAACACCACGATGAACATGGCCTGATGTGGCCTATTTCTGTATCTCCTTTCCAAATCCACCTGGTGGCATTACCGTGGAAAGCAAAAGAAGCTGGCAATCAAGGCGCTTCAATGGCCGAGATGCTTTACCAACAGTTTTATGATGAGCATATTGATTGCCTTTATGATGACCGTGAGGAAAGCCCGGGTATAAAATTCAATGATGCAGACCTGATCGGGAATCCAATTCGGCTCACAATCAGTGAACGGTCACTAAAAAATGGCGGCGTCGAATACAAACGTCGGGATAAACCAGATAAATCAATCATCCCCTATGAAAATATCATGGAAGTGATGAAAAACGAGATCAAGACTCTGGAACCGCATATTTGAAGCTAAAATACATTTGTTAAATTGCACTTATTAAGGAAAACCTTCGAAATAACCTATGGACACAATCCACCTTGTCAGTCATACACATTGGGATCGGGAATGGTATCTGACATTCCAGCAATTTCGCTTAAAGCTAATCCATTTAATTGATCGCTTATTGGAAATCCTGGAAAGTGATGCTAGTTATAATTATTTTCTTTTAGATGGTCAGGCAATCATCCTGGAGGATTACCTTCAAATCCGACCTGATCGTGAGCAGGAGCTCAGTAAATTCATTAAAAACGGCAGGTTATTAATTGGACCATGGTACATCAGTCCGGATGAATTTTTAGTTTCACCAGAATCGCACATTCGCAACCTGCTCGAGGGCGATCGGCTATGCCAAAAATATGGCGGAAAAATGCTGGTGGGCTACCTACCCGATACGTTTGGTCATATTGGGCAAATGCCACAAATATTACAGGGTTTTGGGATTGAAACTGCCTGCGCATGGCGAGGCCTGGATGAACAGCCCTGCGAGTTATCCTGGCAGGCACCGGATGGCTCTGAGGTTTTGTTGTCGTACCTGCGGGATAGTTATAGCAATGCCGCAAGCCTGACCCCCTCCAATCCTGAAAAGTTTATCCATGAGGTTGATGAACGAAGCGCATCCCTTTCGTCTCATTCACAAACAGGTCAGCTCCTGCTCATGCACGGCACCGATCATATGGAGCCGTCCGCAGAATTAACCCAAGCAATAAACCACTATCAGCTGGAAGCAAGACAAAATAAGCTAGTTCATTCCAGTTTACCAAACTATTTCGATGCGCTTCGCTCTGGCGTAACCTCAGCCGGAATTCAATTTCCAATCATCACCGGGGAGCTGCGGTCATCCAGACATGCAGCCCTGCTCCAAAATGCCTTATCTACACGCATATGGCTAAAGCAACGCAATCAGGCTTGTGAAACTGACCTTTTGAATTGGGTGGAACCTTTAAGCGCATTCACCAGCTTGCTGCATACTAACGTGCCGCCGTATGCGCCTACCAATCCAAGTCCATACCCTAAATATACTTCGAGTTGGGCTGCGATCATCCGTTCAACCTGGAAATTGCTGATCCAATGCCACCCGCATGATTCTATATGTGGCACTTCAATCGACCAGGTTGCCAAGGAAATGGGTATCAGATTCGACCAGGTGGATCAAATAAATCATGAGCTGATAAACCAATGCCTGCAAACTATAAGTGATCATATTGATACCTACGCAGGGGATAATCAACGTCTCCTCGAGGACAAACAAAACCTTTTATCTACAATTGTGGTGTTCAACCCAAATGATGGTCCCCAGACTGGCCTGGTAAATCTCAACCTTAAATTCGATGATCCAGTTTCTTCATTCGATATCCTCGATGAAAAAGGGAACGAGTATCCCTACGACCAAATTGGGTTGGGCATTCGTGAATTGATTTCGATGTCACTCGATAAAAAAACACTGAAACAAGCCTTAGGGATGATCAATGACGGAGTTGCCGCTGGCATGGTTATACGAAAAGTTTCCATTGATCAGCAAGGGAAAAATGTCGAAATTCGGGCCACCCTATCTGATCATGGACAAACCGAAGTAGCAGAATGGAAACAAAGTGTCGATCAAATTGACCGGCTGCTTGCCGATCCTGGCGTAGGTGAATTTTATATCCATGCATATTCCGACCCAGAAATCAACCTGTCATTGGTAGCAAAGGAGGTGCCAGGGCACGGCTACCGCTCTTATTGGATAAGAGGGAACGCAGAAACCAACCTGAAAATATCTAAACCAATCAAACTGAGCCCAATCACAAGATTCGCGCTTCCTTTGTTTAAATTAATCTCCAGATTGCCCTTATCCCGCCTGACTTTAAGCAGAAAACGAAGGACTGGCAAAACCCGCAATTCCATCGAGAATGAATTTTTCATAGTTGATTTGAAGAGTGGAGGAGATTCAATTTCTGTTTTCGATAAACGCAGCGGGCGGGTATTTACGGATATGCATCAATTAATCGACAGCGCAGATTGTGGCGATTTATATAATTATTGTCCTCTTGAACGTGATTACGAAGTAAGAGCCAAGATCACAAAGATTGAGCAAGATCTCCAAAAGACCTATCAGAAATTAATCATTCAGTATAGTTTAAAACTCCCTGTTTGTATCACTACAGATCGTAAATCAAGAAGCCGCGAGAGCGTAAATAATCCAATTACCAGCACAATTACTTTAGTGCCTGGCGTTCCAAGAATTGATATCCACACCGAGATTGCTAACCATGCCCGCGATCATCGTCTCAGGGTTCATTTTCCAGCTCCATTTTCAAGCAGGCATTCCCTTCATGACGGTCACTTTGAAATTGTCCAACGCCCAATTAAACTCCCAGATTATGATCAATCCTGGGAAGAACCTCCTCGTCCGGAAGTGCCTCAGCGCCAATTTACGAGCATCAGCAATGGACAAATAAGCCTGACGATTGCGAATCGCGGGCTGCCCGAAGTGGAGGTTTTGATCAACCAGTCGGGAAATTCAGAAATTGCGATTACTCTCCTCCGCTGTATCGGTTATCTTTCGCGTGATGACCTAACAACCCGCAAGGGTCATGCAGGTCCCATGGGGATCTTGACTCCTGATGCTCAAATGATTGGAACGTTTGGCTTTAACTATTCCATCATACCGGGAAATAATTGGTACGAAGGGCTTCATCAAGCCTATGCATTCAACGCGCCCATAAGATCCGTAACCACCTCAGTTCATCCAGGTGATCTCCCGCCTGTTATTTCATTTATCGATAATCAAAATGCTGATTTCCTTATTACAGCCATCAAGCAGGCTGATGATAATTTGGGTTTGCTCGTACGCGGTTTTAATTGCTTACCAATTCCGATAGAAGTTTCGATAAAACCTTGGAGATCCTTCGATCAAGCCCACTTGGTTACTTTGGATGAAAAGTTGAGCTCTCCATTACCAATTTCCCCAAACGGATCAATTACTACCCTGGTTGAAGGAAATAAAATCATTAGCATTCGCTTCTCGGATTGAAACCCTGCTGACAATATTCCGTAGATGAATGTGATGCACTTGATATTAGGTTAATTCTTCATCCAGGAGGCGAATGCGATGGAATCACGTCCAGGTTGTTTCTCAGGGTTATTAAAACTATTGTTGCTGGATTGGCTCTTCGATTGGTTACAAAAAAGATTTGGATTTGGTCGCGGTTGTTCATGCACAGGGGTTGGCTGCGGAATTATCTTGTTGGTACTATTTATATTTTTTGCATGCGCCATCCTGACCGGAACGAATTGGACTTCCTTACGGTTCTAAGATTAATATATATTAAGCCACATCCGATATTCCTATCCCAAACAGAAGTATAATAGTTGGAGTTATAGATAATTACGATAGGAGAAACAAAATGCCAAGCTGGCTAGGTGCCCCTGAGTTATTAATTGTCCTCGTGATTGTAATTCTCATCTTTGGAGTAGGTCGAATTGCAAATATCGGTGGCGAATTGGGGAAGGGAATCAATGCCTTTCGAAAAGGCTTAAAAGCTGAAGACGAAGATAAAAAACCGGATGAGGAGCAAAAGAAGGAATAAAGTCACTTTACCGATCGAATCACGGAGAAATTAACCTTTCAGATATACTTGATATCTCCAAGAAAGAAAAATGTAGATATCTACTAAGGACCGCTGACAAATATCAGCGGTCTTTGATATATTATCATCGGTCATCTAGTGAATAAGAATAATTTTCCAATGCTTTATTAATCATGGATATCAACTAATAACCGAGTGCCTGCTTTCTCGAGTAGACGCAGGCACCCGGGATACTTGGCCAGCTATTTCATCTTAAAGAAAGTGGTGAATTTCATTGCAAGGTTTAAATCGCCTTTTAATTGCAGCTTTCCTTGCATAAACGCCGCCATGCCGTCCATCTTCCCCAATAAGATATCTCCAAATTCCTTTGCATCCGCGGTCAATGACATTTTGGGGTTTTCAGCAACGCCCTCTTCCACCTTACACACCCCATCCTTAATTTTAATGATCCAATCGCCGCCTTCCTCACCGGTTAAGTGGTATTGGAACACGGTATCTACACCAACTGCTTTTTCAGGGATGAAGGCTTTTTCGTGATTCAAAATTAGCTGTCGAACAGTATATTCTGCCATATAAACTCTCTCCTTTTCCAATGATGTTTTGGTATTGTTTAGTTTAGGTTCTCGAAAATTCCAGCGGCTCCCATCCCTCCGCCAATGCACATCGAGACCATCCCGAACTGAATATTCCGTCGTTTCATCTCGTTGATCATCTGGGTGGTGAGCTTTGCACCGGTGCAACCCAATGGATGACCTAATGCAATC
The DNA here is from genome assembly GCA_963809805.1 of uncultured Chloroflexia bacterium. Classification (GTDB taxonomy): domain Bacteria; phylum Chloroflexota; class Anaerolineae; order Anaerolineales; family UBA4823; genus FEB-25. The sequence continues at coordinate 311,677 of CAWELB010000008.1, forward strand.
GCGCCACCATTGACATTCGTAATTTCAGGGTTAAGCCCCAGCTCACGGATTACAGCCAGGCTCTGAGCTGCAAAAGCTTCATTCAGCTCGATCAAGCTGATGTCGGATAGATCCATACCAGCTAATTTCAACACTTTCGGGATGGCGACAATCGGTCCGATACCCATATACTCAGGGTCCACTCCGCCTACTGCAAATGCAACAAAGCGCACCAGTGGTTTCAGTCCGATACTCTCAGCTTTTGCGCGTGACATGATGAGGACGGCAGCTGCGCCATCTGACATTTGTGAAGAATTTCCGGCAGTTACGCTTCCACCTTCCTTGAAGGCCGGCTTCAGCTTTGCCAGGGCTTCAACGGTAGTATCTGCGCGCGGTCCTTCATCACGGCTGAAAGAGAAGGATTTCTTCTTGACATCTCCAGATTTATCATACTCAACGAGATCTACCTGGACGGGTACGAGTTCAGGATCAAATAGACCGCTTACCACTGCCCTATTTGCTTTTTGATGGCTATCATATGAAAATACATCCTGGTCTGCCCGACTTACCCCATATTTATCCGCCACATTTTCCGCCGTCAAACCCATCCCAAGATACGCTCCCGGCCATTCCGATGCAAGATAGGGGTTAGGCGAGAACTTTAATCCAGTCATTGGCACCATGGTCATCGATTCAGCACCACCAGCAATCGCGCAGTCCATTTGCCCTGCCATAATACCAAATGCTGCATGAGCAATACTCTGCATTCCCGACGAGCAGAAGCGGTTAATGGTTTCAGCTGGGACCGAGATTGGCAAGCCAGCGCGTAAAGCTACCAGGCGTGCCATATTCAATCCCTGTTCTCCCTCCGGAAAGGCACAACCAAGGATGACATCATTCACTTCTTCTGGCTTCAAGCCATCAGCCCGTTTTAGCAATTCCTTTATCACTGTCACTGCCATATCATCAGGTCGAACCGTGGCAAGACTACCGCGCTTGGCTTTACCAACGGGTGTCCGGGCAGCTGCTACAATTACAGGATCACGAGAGGCATCGTTTTTATTCATATTCAATCTCCATTATTAATTCCGTAATGGCTTACCTGTCTGCAGCATATTAACCATTCGTTGCCTTGTCTTCTCTTCACCACACAGCGACATGAATGCTTCACGCTCCAGATCCAGGATATATTGTTCATCCACCCAGGTGGGTTTGCTTAATTCTCCACCCGTCATCACAATCGCCAGTTTTCCCGCCATATGGGCTTCATACTCAGTGATGTACTTACCCTCTTTCATCATATGTATGGCTACACGCAAAGCGCCTAATGCATCTCTACCCGCAGCATAGATTTTTTCTGGAATGGGTGGGCGATATCCAGTAGCTGCCATATGCAGCACTTCCTTTTTTGCTTCAGCGATTAATAACTCTTTATTCATCACCACTCGGTCTAGTGGACCGAGGATTCCCATCTGGCGCGCTTCCTCTGCACTGGTGGCCACCTTGGCGAGACCAATCTGCATGAAAACCCGCTGTAAGAAGGGTAATGCTTCGGCACCTTCAGTCTTCATAGCTGGGTTGACAATCCGGCGAAGCATTTCCTTGGTGCCACCGCCTGCAGGAATAACTCCTACCCCAAATTCAACAAATCCGGTGTAGAGCTCTGCTGCAGCCACTACACGACTGGCGTGGGTGGTTACTTCAGCTCCTCCACCTAACGTCAATCCCGCAGGTGCCACCACGACTGGTTTGGGTGAATAGCGTGCCCGCATATTCAAATCTTGCAGACCTTTTACGATACTATTAAGTTTTTCCCATTCTCCCATTTGAGCAGCCATAACAACCAGCATGATGTTCGCACCCGCGCTAAAATTATCCGCCTCGTTCCCGATCACCAGACCCTCGAATTCGTGCTGCATTCGATCTTGACTTTCAATGATCATATTGGCAATGTCTTCATCCAACGAATTCATTTTTGTGTGGAACTCAACACATGCCACACCATCTCCAATATCATACAAACTGGCCCCTGGATTCTGACTGATCAATTTCTGTTCTTTTAGCAGGATGAGCGCTGCAGGCCGTTTTATCGGCTCATATTTACCCAGCGTTGGGTTATATACGCCTACCTTTGTGCCGTTATCATATTTATAGAAAGTCGTGTTTCCATCCGCAACCATCTTCTCGACCCATTTTGCAGCGGGATAGCCAGCCGATTCCATCGCAGTGCATGTTTCAGCGACACCTAATAAATCCCACACTTCAAATGGACCTGCTTCATGACCAAAGCCCCAGCGCATGGCATCATCCAAGGGTTTAGGGGTATCTGCAATCTCAGGGATTCGCTCCGAGGCGTAAGATAAACCCTGGTAGGTCAGAGCTTTTACCAGCAGGGCTGCACGATCCTCACAAGCGAGAAGTATTTTTAACTTCTCCCCTAGATATTCCGCATCTCTCACTTTTCCAAGCGACTCGAAGCGTACTTTCACCGGAGCCTCATAGTCCAGCGTTTTCAGGTTCAGCGACCAAAATTCACGGTTTCCTTCCGGGGTTCGCACCTCTTTGTAAAAACCTTGCTTTACTTTATTCCCCAGCCAGCCTTTTTCGACCATGCTATGGATGACGTGATTAACTTGCTCAGAATTCAAGTATTGAAGTGCTTTTTTATCCTCCGGGATAGCTGGAGCCAGGTTATTCCCAACATGTTCCCAGACGTCTATTCCCACTAGGTCGATCAATCGAAATGTGGCTGTTTTGGGTCTCCCCATGGCTGGTCCAGTGATCGCATCAACTTCTTCCACGCTATAGCCGTTTTGCAAGATGTAATCCAGGCTGAACGCACCGCTCCCAAACCCCAGCCGGTTGGCGATGAAGTTGGGTGTATCCTTGCACAATACGATCCCTTTTCCCAACCTATACTCTCCAAATGCACTGATCGCACTAACCACCTCCGGCAGCGTATCCTTGGTTGGTATCACCTCGAGCAACTTTAAATAGCGGGGTGGGTTAAAAAAGTGCGTTCCAAGAAAGTGTTTTCGAAAACCGTCTGATAATCCCTCTGCAATTGAGGTCACGGGGATACCCGATGTGTTGGTGGTGATAATCGTATTGGGCGTTCGAATGGCATCGATGCGGATCATCAACTCGCGTTTGATCTTTAAATTTTCTACAATTACCTCGATGACCCAATCGGCTGTTTTTATCACCTCCATATCATCTTCCAAATTGCCGATCGAAACCAGGGCAGGCGTTTCCGAATTAAAAAATGAAGCCGGGCGCGATTTAATCGCCCGATCCAACCCTTGCTGGACAATCCGATTTCGCACAACTTTGTCTTGCAGAGTCAATCCTTTTTGCTCTTCTTCCGGCAGCAATTTATTGGGTACGATGTCCAACAAGGTGACCGGGACGCCTGCATTTGCCAGGTGCGCAGCAATTGCCGCACCCATCGTCCCTGCACCCAGGACCACAGCCTTATGAAAGTTGTACTTCATGGTTCCTCCTCCGTATTTCGTTTGATTATCCGGTTAATCTCTCGATCTTTATTCATTCAGATAGCAACACTCGCTGATTACTACATTGATCGAGACTATCTCAAGTCTCGTCCGCTGTATCCTAAAATACTACGCGCTACAATCAGTCGGTTGATCTGGCCCGTGCCTTCATATATATCGCTAATTTTCGCATCCCTGAACCACTTTTCCAGGAGCAGATCACGACTATAACCCAAGGGGCCCATGATTTCGAGAGCTCGTTGGGTGATTTTCGTAACCACATCCCCGCCCCTCACTTTTGACATGGAGGCTTCCTTTACATTCGATAGCTTGTTATCCGCCATCCACACGGCCTTAATTACCAGCAACCAGGCTGAGCGCAGCATCACTTCCATGTCGATGATATCCCGCTCAATAGCAGTCATTTTCTGCCTTGGGAGGCCATATCGGATGGCTACGCCTTGTCCTGCCAGCAATTCTTTGAGCAGCTCTAGTGTCGCCCGTGCGACACCCACCGCGGTTGCACCAATCAGGGGCCGGGTGGCATCGAAGGTAGCCATGGCGCCTTTAAACCCGGTGGTAGTCTTTTCTTGTGCCACTTCAGGGCTGCCCAGGATGTTTTCAAAAGGTATCCGGCAATCCTGGAGCACCAGCGAAGCCGTGTCGCTGGCGCGGATGCCCATCTTGTGTTCAAGTTTGGTCACTTTGATCCCTGGCGATCCAGCTTCTACCACAAATGGCCGCATACCTGCTCTGCCTGCAGCCGGATCGATCGTCGCCCAAACGACTACCAGACCATTACCTTCGTCCAGGCTTTTTTGGCCTCCGGTTACGAATATCTTTTCACCATTTAATATCCATTGATTATTTGCTTTGTCCAATACAGCGGTTGTCCGAATTGCCGAAGTATCCGAGCCAGCTTGTGATTCGGTCATTGCCATAGCACCAAATGCGGGTTTCTCTTCCCCGAACCTGGTCAAGAATTTCGCCTGCTGCTCGGGAGAACCATTTGCCTGGACCGCTGCCGCTCCCAGCCCACCACCTGGAGTGCATAGATATATCCCTACGTCTCCCCAGGATAGCATTTCCAACATAAATGCCAACATCTGGTAGCCTATCCGAGGTCTTTCCTTACCTTCAGCGTCTTTTTTAGGCGCCTCCTTCGGTGCAAGCGAGCCAGCACCAGTTGCCTTCATCGCCATGTGCATAAAACTGATATAGTCCCAAGGGATCTCGTGTTCATGCTCGTCGAAATATCGTGAAACCGGACGCATCATATTTTCAGCAACAGTCTTTAAGACAAAGCTTTGCTGAGCAATCGGTTTAGGTGCCTCAAATTCGATCATTTTCTCATCTCCTGATTCAAGCAAGTGTCTTCGGCTGCTGGTTATACAATTGCCAACCCATTCAACATAGCGAAACTCCGCCCTTCGCGCATCCACTTCTCAACTGGATGCTCGCGGATATACCCGTGACCTCCTAATATTTGAACGGCGCGATCGGTGACCATCATCGCCATGTCAGCTGCCCCGGTGTATGCCAGATAAGCCTCCTTGTATGCATCTTCTTTACCCTTATCCAGCAACCACGCTGCTTCCCAGATTAGCACACGGATTGCTTCAATTTCAGTTGCCATCTCTGCCATCATAAAAGCGATCGATTGTTTTTGAGCAACTTTCATCCCGAAAACTTCCCGATCTTTGGAATAATTGATCGCATATTCCAGAGCTGCTTTAGATACCCCCACTGCCATCGCTGCAGATGCCAGCCACATTGAAGTTAGGATGGGCTGGAAATCATGTCCGTCAACCCCTCCCAGGCGCTTCCCGGCTGGTATGCGAACCCCATCAAATTTAATCGTATGCACCGGGAGGGCATTGATCCCCAACAATTTTTGCCGCTCGCCAATTTGGATCCCGCTCAATCCATTCTGCACGATAAATCCCTGGGTTCGTCCATTTAGTGAAGCGTAGACAATCATTGTTTTGGCGTCTCTCACATACGGGACGTAGGATTTCTCACCTGTAATCACTATATCATCCCCGTCACTTACCGCGGTCGTTTTCAAATCGTTGGCATCGAAATCATAATGCGGCTCAATTAGCGCAGCTGTGTAAGGTGCCCAGTCACCTTCGATGATTGGAGGTAGAAATTCCTGCTTTTGGTCCTCGCTTCCACTTAGGAGGATGGGAATGGCAAATAATCCCGGTGACATGACCGACAGTGCTCCTGCCAGGTCGCCTAAAGCCATTTCTTCTGCTGCCAGCACTCCGGTTACTGCAGAATGCTCTCCGAAACCTCCATACGTTTCCGGTGTCGAAGCCTGCAACACCCCCAGCTCCCAGCCTTTTTTAATCAAGCTCATTGGTATCTGGTTCTCCTCATCGGCATCGTGGCTGGCAGGTCGCAGGTTGCTGTTTGAAAATCTTGCAACGGTATCGACTAACATTTTTTGTTCTTCAGTGGGTTCGAATGAATACATGGAAATCCTCCTTTTATGATACGTTTGACCCGTGATAGCTAGATTTCATTGATCTTGCACTCAATACACTGGTACAGAATCGGGACTAAATTTGAATTTTCCTCTACTTCCTTGATATTTATGATCTGTAAAAATCCCCTCTGGTAGAGGTACTCGACGTGTGCACCCGCTTCTTCAAGCGCTAACAGGATTGTATAACCTTCCACCTTACCAAATAAAGACTTGGAAATTTCTGCTATGGTGTGGGGTATTTTTAGGATTTCTAACACCATCTGCAATCTTTGGTGATGGACCTCTCGAATTTCGTTAATCCTTTTCTCGAGGTCATAAATTGGGTTTTCATGCCCACCTATGGTGAGTTTCACCTTTTTTGCGAACGGTCTGGTCTTCTCCAATGATCTCAAATAAGTATCCAATCCCGTCGAGAGTGTGATCTGCTCGGGGGCTTGATGTGGGCTGGTCTTTTCCAATATGTGATCCCCGCTAAACAGCACATCGTGCAATCGGATCAACACATGCCCGGCGCAGTGTCCGGGGACGTGGATAAACCTGAATGGTCCCAACCTCATCCCCAATGATTCGTAGGTTAAATCCACGTTTACCGAGCGGAACAGGCTTTTGGTGATCTTATACATTTCGAGCTGCCTGGTGCGTTGTTCAGGGTTCACCCCAGCTTCAGTTAAAAATTCTTCCAATCGATGAGCCGCCAGTGATAATCGCTCCAGGTGATTGGAGACGATCCTGCGGTCCAGCTCATGGATGCATATTTTGGCGGAAGTTCGTTCTCTGGCGTAGGGTAATCCCCCAAAATGATCGATGTGCCCGTGGGTTATAAAAATATGGCTTAAAGTTCGTAACGTACAGTCTTCGCCTCGTAAATCGCTAACTTCAGCTAATCCATTTTCGAGCTCCTGGTTCGATTCTCCAAAACCAGACCCGGTATCAATTAAAACCCGATAATTTCCAAAAAGAACAAGATATACGTTCCCCGCCAGCCCCGGGAATTCATGCAAAGGGATTTGATATATCTGTGCTTTACCGGCAGTGGTGTAGGTGTTCATTCAATGTACAAGCAGTCCATTTAAAAGGAGGTCTGCGAACAAGTCGGCAATCTCCTTCGCCGAGCGTGCGCCATCACTACGGTACCAGGTCACGCTCCAATTCATCACACCCAGGATAGCGCGTCCCGTCAGGGATGGATCGACATTGAAAAACATTCCTTGCTGTTTACCTTCGATGATCAGGTCTCTCCACAACCTTTCGAATTTTTCCCTGCGCGATGCTTGCCGGGCTTTTAGCTCGGGTTCCAGAGATTTCATCTCCAGAAGCAGCACTGCCGACAAATTCTTATTCTCTGCGATGGTTTGGAAGTATGAAATCATAGCCTGGCGTAATTTTTCGTCGGGTGATAAGGATTGTGAGAGCACGATTTCCAACCGATTATTGATCAAATCGAGTGCGTGGTCGAGGATTTCAAATAATATTTCTTGCTTGCTGGAGAAGTGATGGTAGAGGCTTGCTTTTTGCAGGTTTACCGCCTCTGCGATATCCTGCATGGATGTGGCATGGAATCCCTTTTCGCTGAATATCCTGGCGGCAGCCTCAAGTATCCCCTCGCGTGTCAACACAAACCTCCCTACCGAACATTCGGTAGGGATAGCATATCAAAGTTATACTCTGCTGTCAAGCATTTTATCCTCCAGTTGAGGTTGGGTTATATCCAGGGGTTGCCAGAACTGTCTGAATACGCTATAATCTGCCCGCAATTTGTACGATCGGGGCGTAGCGCAGTCCGGCTAGCGCGCTTGCATGGGGTGCAAGAAGTCGGAGGTTCAAATCCTCTCGCCCCGACTGGTTTTTTCGCCTTCAGCTCCTTCACTTGGGAGCTGTTTTTTATCGGTACTTTGAATATAGCTGGGGAGATTATACGGAGGTGACGATGAAATTCAAAATAAATAATGGTTATTTAGCCTACGATCAACTAGGCACAGGGATTCCCCTGCTGTTTATCCATGGCTATCCGCTCTCACGCAAAATTTGGCTGCCGCAAATATCCAAACTCTCTGATATCGCATCTATAATCTCGATTGATTTACGCGGTCATGGAGAATCCTATCCATTTGATGGGCCGTATTCAATGGATTTATTAGCGGAAGACTGTAAACGACTGCTTGATGGAATAAAGATCACATCTCCCATCGTGGTCTGTGGGCTATCCATGGGTGGCTATGTGATGATGGCTCTATACCGCAACTATCCGCAGATATTTAAAGGGATGATATTGACATCCACACGTGCCGGTGCCGACTCTGCGGAGGGGAAAGCTAATCGTGATAAAAGTATTCAGAATGTTCGCGATCATGGTGTTGCTTCTATTGCCGATGGAATGCTTCCCAAACTGTTGTCTCCCCTCACGCTCACCTCAAATCCAGGCCTGATAGATACCATCCGCAACATAATGCTCGAGACTTCCATCAACGGCGTGATAGGTGCCTTACAGGGTATGCGCGACCGTCCTGATTCAACCTCACTTCTATCTCAAATCAAGTGCCCGGTATTGGTAATCCACGGTGCCGATGACCAGCTGATCCCGGTCCACGAAGCTGAGCTGATGAGCCAGCAGATTTCGAATTCCCGCCTGGTGGTCATCTCGAAAACCGGCCATTTACTGAACATGGAACAGCCCGACCAATTTAATCTGGCTGTTCGGGATTTTATTAAATCTTTGGACTAGAATTGATAAAGCTTGTGGTTAAGGATGTAATGGTAGATTTTTTCGGGTAGGAAATAGCGAAAATCCTTGCCGTTTTTGACCCGCTCGCGGATTTCGGAACCTGAGATTTCAATAGCCGGGGTCTCGAGCATCTGCAGTTTTTTCGTTAATCCTGGGATATCTTCTTCCAGCTTCTGGGTATTAATTTCCTCGCCGGTCCGTACCATGATGACGATGCCATGGCAATTAGCAACAAATTGAGCCGGCTCATGCCAGGTCATCAGGTCATTAATTGAATCTGCCCCCATCAGATAATAGAATTCGTCTTTCGGAGATTTCTCTTGCAGAATTGCCACCGTATCGACTGCATAATGCGGCGGTTGCCGGTCGATATCCACCCTTGATAAGATAAACTCGCTATTTCCAGCGATTGCCAGCGATACCATCGAGATCCGGTCATGGATGGGGGAGATAACCTGCTTTTTTTTGTGCGGGGGGAAATGGGTAACCACCCACAATACATGCTTAAGTTCCAGCTGTGTGCATGCCTCTTGAGCCAGGATCAGGTGACCGATGTGCGGGGGGTCGAATGTACCCCCAAATATCCCAATCCTCATCTCTCTCTAATCGCTCCACTCCAGCTCATAATCTTCACCGATGCTTACTTTGTCCCCTTCCTTCACACCAGCTTCCTGCAACGCCTCATCGATTCCCAGGGCTTCCAATATCCGCTGGAAGCGCCTGATTGAATCATCATTATCCCAATACGTCATGGCGGCTGCTCTTTCAATTGAAGCACCGGTTACCCGCCATCCATCCGGCATTCTTTTGATCTCGTATTTCCTGGGGTCAAATTGAGGTTGGTAGATAGGTATAGGTGTCTCCGCCGGTTCAGGCGGAGTTTCTCGTAGTACTTCCAGGGTTTTATAAAGTAATTGCCGCAGGTTCGTTCCTGTAGCTGCTGATATTACCATGGCTGAGATGCCTTTTTTCTTTAATTTTCTTTGTATATCCTCCCAACGTCCCTGTACTTCCGGTAGATCCATTTTGGTCACAGCAACCACCTGGGGTTTTTTCGCCAGGTTGGGATCAAATAGGGCTAGTTCGGTGTTGATTTGGGCGTAATCGTTGAGTGGGTTCTCTGCCATTCCATCCAGCAGATGAATTAACACACGTGTCCTTTGGATATGCCTTAAAAATTCATAACCAAGTCCTATCCCCTGATGCGCTCCTTCGATGAGCCCGGGGATATCCGCCAGCACCAGTGTTTCTTCATCATCTAAACTAGCCACCCCCAGGTTGGGTTCTATGGTGGTAAATGGATAATCTGCAATTTTAGGTTTGGCGTTCGTAACCGCCGCTAGAAGGGTGGACTTCCCTGCGTTCGGTACGCCGATGATCCCGACATCTGCAATTAACTTCAGCTCCAGCTTGAGATTTCGCTCTTCACCCGGCGCTCCTTTTTCAGCCATCCTGGGAGCCTGATCGCGTGAATTAGCAAAGCGGGCATTGCCTCTACCGCCTCTTCCACCTTTGCAAAGGGTGATCTCCTGGTTGCCCTCCACCAGGTCGGCAATAACCTGCTGGTTATCGGCGTCATAAATGATCGTGCCTGGTGGTACCAGGATGATCAAATCTTCTGCCGAGTGACCGGTCCGATTGCTTCTTGCACCCGGTTTACCATCCGGTGCGACATACCGGTGTTGGTGACGGAATGCGTACAGTGTGTTCAATGCGGGTGATACTTTAATGATTACATCCCCGCCTCTGCCCCCATCGCCGCCGTCTGGTCCCCCCTTCGTGATATATTTCTCCCGGCGAAAATGGACCACTCCATCTCCGCCTTTGCCCGACTTTACGTAGATTTCTGCTTCATCAATAAACATTGAATATTCTTCTTAATAAACTAGATTGAATAGATTATACCATCCCTAATTTTCTCTCTGTAGATTGTATCGTTATTGTCCCATACTTGTCCGACAATTGTTTGCTCATTGTGGAGAATTGCACTATATCGAGTTTTGTGGTACATTAATATGTATTCTGCCACTTTGGATGGAGGCTATATGGAAGAAAAAATTGTTCCCAATATCGTCGTTGGTCGGTTGCCGCTCTACCTTCGCACGCTTCAAATAATGAGCCAGGAAGGAAGGAGGGTAACCTCATCACAAGAGCTGGGTGAAAAATTAGGTATCTCTGCAGCTCAAATTCGTAAAGACCTCTCCCAATTTGGCGAATTTGGAAAACAGGGCACTGGCTATAATATCGACTACCTCACCGATCAGCTTCGCCAGATCCTGTGTGTCAATAAAGTCTGGGATGTGGCAGTCGTCGGGATTGGCGATGTTGGGCATGCCCTTGCTCGTTACCAGGGATTTTCTAATCGTGGCTTCCGTATCGTGCTCTTATTCGACAATGACCCCCAAAAGATCGGTGTGAAGGTGGGAGATTTTACCATTCTGAATATTTCCGATATGGTAATGAAAATAAAGGAAGCCGGGGTTCAAATTGCGATGCTATCTGTTCCGGTCGAGTATGCTCAACAAGTGACTAATTCGTTAATCGAAGCAGGTGTCAAAGCAATCCTGAATTACGCGCCCATCAACATCGCTGTCCCGTCGGATGTACATGTGCAATATATAGACCCCGTCCTGCATCTCCAACGCATGACGTATTTCCTTGAATAAAAAAGTGAGCTGATGTCTTCAGCTCACCTTTATTCGTAAACAGTTTTATCAAACAGTAACAGTTTTATTTTAAACTGTTATCAGGTTTCGCCTGAGCACGTCGTGCATCCTGATTGCCCGTGCTGCTCCCTGAACGATGCAGGTTGTTGGGTTATCCACCAGGTAGGCGGGTACGCCAAGCTCCTTGGTAAATAAGCGATCGATCCCGCGCAGCAATGCCCCACCCCCACACAAGGCGATCCCGCGATCAATAATATCCGAGACAAGCTCTGGGGGTGTCTTTTCCAGTACATGCCGGGCAGTCTCAATGATCGCATGCATCGGTTCTTCCAATGCATCGATAATTTCTCCCGTGGTGAGTGTTACCGGGCGAGGTAGGCCTGTGACCTGATCCTGTCCTTGAATTTCTATACTTTGCTCATCATCTTGTGGAACTGCAGCACCAATCTTGATCTTCACCATTTCAGCAGTGATCTGACCGATGATCAATCCATATTTCTTCCTGACATAACCAACGATTGCTTCATCCAATGATGTTCCACCAGCCCGCAGCGTTTCACCGGTGACGATGCCGTACATTGCAATCACTGCCACCTGGGTCGTGCCACCCCCCAGGCAAAGGATCAAATTCCCTGATGGTGTGCCAATGGGCAGGTCGATCCCGATCGCAGCTGCCAGGGGTTGTTGAATTAATGCGACCTCCCGACTCCCAGCCTGAAGTGTGGCTTCATGCACTGCTCTCCGTTCAACACTGGTAATACCATTCGGTACAGTGATCATCACCTTGGGATGAAAGAACTGCAATGGACCACTCAGCTTGCGTAAAATGTCGCGCAGAATATATTCAGCGACTTCATAATCTGCAATGACGCCATTTCTCAGAGGTCGGTTGACTTCGATGGAATCGGGAACCCTACCTAGCATATCTTGGGCTTCTTTCCCCCACGAAACCATTTTTTGCTCTGAGATGATGATCGCGGCTACCGTTGGCTCGTCTAAGATAACCTGGTCACCTTCGGCTGCCCTGGTGTTGTTCGTTCCGAGATCAATTCCTATGTCTTTCGAAAATAGAGCCATTTTTTATTTTGGATGTTCCTCACTGCTGCCAGGAAATCGAGTGCGTTGTCCGCGATACCGTTTCGCCGCTTCCAGGCGTAAATTAGATCGTCGTAATGCCGACTCAATTTTCAAATATGTATCACTATCAGCAGGCGGACCCTGTTTTAATATTTCCTCCGCCCGTCTTTTAGCTGCTTCTGCCCGATTGATATCAATTTCCTGAACATTTTCAGCTGCATCTGCCATCACTGTGATCAAGTTAGGTTGTACTTCAATCACGCCGCCTGCAATCGTGAATATTTGTTCCTGGTTCTGATACCGTACGCGCAATATCCCAAATTTCAATGTCGATAATAATGGTGCATGGTTGGGCAAAATACCCATTTCTCCCTGGCTGCCAGGGACAATCACCATATCAGCATCGCCAGAAAAAACCTGGCGGTCTTGTGAGACGATTTCGCACCTGATTGGCATGGTTTATTTTCGATTCCTAACCCTTACTCATTTTTGGCTAGCTAGCTGGCTTGCTTGTTCAACCACTTCATCAATTCCGCCAACCATCATGAAAGCCTGTTCTGGCAGGTCATCGTGCTTGCCTTCCAGGATTTCCTTGAATCCGCGCACGGTCTCACGGAGCGGTACATATCGGCCTTCAAGTCCGGTGAACACCTGTGCGACGTAAAACGGCTGCGAGAAGAATCGTTCTATCTTTCGAGCTCGTGATACGATCAGCTTATCATCTTCGCTGAGCTCATCGACACCAAGGATGGCAATGATATCTTGCAAATCCTTGTAGCGCTGTAAGACACGCTGTACTTCGCGTGCAGTCGTGTAATGTTCCTCACCCACGATCAGCGGATCCAAAATCCGGGAAGTGGAAGTCAGCGGGTCTACCGCAGGGTAAATCCCTTTTTCGACGATGGAACGTTCCAATGCGATGGTTGCGTCGAGATGGGTAAAGGTTGCCACTGGAGCCGGATCGGAATAATCATCTGCGGGTACGTATACCGCTTGCATGGAGGTGATGGATCCATGGCGAGTCGAGGTAATTCTCTCTTGGAGCTCGCCCATTTCCGTTGCCAATGTGGGTTGATACCCAACTGCAGAGGGCATTCGGCCTAACAACGCTGACACTTCTGAGCCGGACATGCTGAAGCGGAAGATATTGTCAATAAATAGCAATACATCCCGTCCCTCATCCCGGAAATATTCTGCCATTGACAGGGCAGCCAGGGCAACGCGCAGCCTTACACCCGGGGGCTCGTTCATCTGTCCAAAAACCATCACAGTGTCCTTCATTACGCCGGATTCGATCATCTCGCGGTAGAGCTGTGTCCCTTCGCGGGTGCGTTCACCTACCCCAGCAAATACCGAGTTGCCCTGGTGGACAGTAGCAATTGAGCGTATCAATTCGGTGATAATAATGGTCTTCCCCACGCCTGCTCCCCCGAAAATGCCGGTCTTACCCCCTCTAGTAAACGGGGCAATCAAGTCGATCACTTTGATTCCAGTCTCGAATACTTCCACTCGCGTGGATTGTTCTTCAAAACCAGGCGCCGGTCGGTGTATTGGGTAATACTGTTCAGCTATTACATCCGGTCCTCCGTCCACCGGGCGTCCCAACACATTGAACACACGCCCAAGAGTAGCAGGTCCTACGGGAACTTTGATTGGAGATCCCAATGAATGCACGGGCAAATTTCTCTGTAAACCATCGGTAGTATCCATGGCGACACATCGCACCCAATTGTTTCCCAGATGCTTTTCAACTTCAAGGATTAAAGGCAGCTGTCCTTCACGTGGTACCTCGAGAGCATCATAGATATCCGGCAGCTGCCCTACCGGAAATTCAACATCCACCACACCACCTGTTACTTGTACAACCTGGCCAGTCAATCTAGCCATGCTTACCTCCTGAGGTAATTAAATGTTTCATTTAGATGCCAAAGCCTCTACCCCACCCACAATATCGAGGATTTCACCCGTGATGCCTTGTTGGCGGGCCTTGTTATATTCCAATTGTAAGGCGCCAGCTAATTCTGTCGCACTGTCCGTTGCATTCTTCATAGCTACCATACGGGCTGCATGTTCGCTTGCCAATGACTCCATGATCGCTTGATAAACCTGTAAGGCGGTAAAGCGTGGAACAATTTCGTCCAAAATCTCTTCTTCACTCGGTTCATAGATATAAGCCGCGCTGGCTTTCTTGGTTTGTTCGAAAGTCACAACTCTTCCTTCGCCAGTTCCAATTTCGAGTGGAAGAAGTTGTTTTATTGCTGGAACTTGCTTTACCATATTATAAAAATCTGTATACACAAGATATACCCGGTCGGCATTTCCATTTAAAAATTCATCCACAGCCAAACGACCGATGGCAGACACATCCGTGAATGACGGCGCTGCAGGTAGATGGCTGAACTCAGCGATGACATTTTTCCGCCTACGGATCAGCATGTCTCTACCTTTACGCCCAATGGCAATGTAACTTACCGGGGTTTCTCTGGTGTTAAATTTTTGCAACGTAAACCTGACGATATTTGAGTTATAAGCACCCGCCAGGCCACGGTCACCAGCGATTAATACCACCAATTCATTTCGATCTACTTCGCGCGGGGTTAATAGTGGATGTAATGACGCTCTCCCAGGCTGACCGGCGATATGCGTCAGCACCTGCCATGCTTTGGTTGCATATGGTCGGGTGCGAATCATGGCAGCCATGGCTTTTCGGACGTTACTCGCACTGACAGCCTGAAGCGCCCTGGTAACCTGAGCAATATTTTTTACGCTACGTATTCGGAGACGGACTTCCCTTGCGTTCGCCATTGTTCCTTATCCAGAAATAATTATTGCCAGGTGGACATGAAAGCAGTCAATACCTGCACGAGATTTTCTTCGATTTCAGGGGTAATTTTCTTTTCTTCTACGATGGATTTCCCAATTTCTGGATGTGATGTTTCCATATATCTTATTAAGGAAGTCTCCCAGCGTCTCATATGCTCGAGAGATACAGTATCCGCATATCCGCGTGTGCCTGCAAAAATTTCTATGACCTGGTTTTCCAGGGATAGCGGCTGATATTGGGGTTGTTTCAATATTTCCTGTAGATGCTGCCCACGGTTGAGTTGGGCTTGTGTTGCTTTGTCCAAATCCGATCCAAACTGTGCGAAGGCCGCTAATTCGCGAAATGAAGCCATATCCAGGCGCAGACGACCGGCGACCTGTCTGAATGCCTTGGTTTGGGCATCGCCTCCAACTCTGGACACTGACAAACCAACGTTCACCGCTGGGCGAATGCCGGCATAGAACAGGTTGCCTTCCAAATAGATCTGCCCGTCGGTGATTGAAATTACGTTGGTCGGAATATAGGCTGATACATCACCGAGTAACGTTTCAATGATCGGCAATGCAGTGAGTGATCCGCCAGAACCTTTTACCTTGATAGCGCGGAACTCATCAGGGTTCTTCATAACTTTTATTGCTTCAGCTACATTGTGTCCTGCCAGTGGCCCGCCATAAACCTTTCCATCAATTGCTTCGGTGCTTTCTGCTACCACCTCAGGAAATCCCTTGTTCACGATAACATATTGATCTGCCAATCGGGCAGCGCGTTCCAACAGTCTTGAATGCAAGTAAAACACATCCCCCGGATAAGCTTCTCTTCCAGGTGGTCGTCTCAATAACAAAGATACTTGGCGATAAGCCCAGGCATGCTTTGACAGGTCATCATAAACGCACAGAGCGTCTCGCCCTGTCTCCATAAATTCTTCGCCGATCGAGCAACCGGCATATGGAGCTATATACTGCAGTGCCGCAGGTTCGTCCGCAGCAGCTACCACTACCGTTGTATAGTCCATCGCTCCATACCGTTCCAAGGTTGCCACCGTACGTGCGACTGCAGCTTTCTTCTGTCCAATTGCTACATAGATGCAATATAAATCTTTACCTTTTTGGTTGATGATTGTATCCAATGCCAGCGCAGTTTTTCCGGTCTGGCGATCACCAATAATAAGCTCACGTTGGCCGCGACCGAGTGGGATCATCGAGTCGATTGCCTTGAGACCCGTCTGAACAGGTGTATCAACGTCCTTGCGCTGTACTACGCCCGGAGCAATACGCTCTATTGGGCGAAAGCTGCTCGACTTGATAGGTCCTTTACCGTCGATTGGAATACCTAACGCATTAACTACTCTTCCTACCATACCATCACCAACGGGTACGGATGCAATTCGCCCGGTTGCGCGTACCAGCATCCCTTCGGATATCTCCGAATATTCCCCCATGATAATTACGCCGACATTATCCTTCTCGAGGTTGAAAGCAATACCAATGACGCCGTTTGCAAACTGCACAAGCTCTTGTGATTTCACATCTACAAGGCCACGCACGCGCGCGATGCCATCTCCAGCCTCAATTACATTCCCAACATCGCTTAACCCTAATTCGGGTTGGTAGGTTTCAATTTGCTTTTGAATATCAGCGGTAATTTGCTTGATTAAATCTGTCATCACTCCTCCGAGCGTCAGTTTACTCCGTTAGGGTCGCGACTGTGCGTGCGTCCAATTGTTCGATCAAAGCAGATAATAGTTTCACCGCATTGTCATAATCATCTCTATGGATGATCGAGCTATGTGAATGGATATGGCGAGCTGCGACTCCGATCACAATCGTCGGAACTCCGAGACCATGTAAGTGAATTGCACCACCATCTGTAGCGCCGCCTTCGATCGTGGATAATTGGAGAGGGACGCCAATTCGTTTGGCAATGTCGAGCACCAAATCTCTGAAACGGATATTCGGTATCATGCGCGCATCGTAGAGAACGATCGTGGGTCCTTGACCTAGTTTGATCGAGGATTCATCGGGCTTTATTCCTGGTACATCGCCGGCGATATCCGACTCCAACACGATGGCGACATCTGGATCGACGGCACGGACACTGGTGGTAGCACCGCGAATTCCAACTTCTTCCATTACTGTCGCAACGCCATAAACCGTATTAGGGTGACTTTTCCCCTGCAATTCTTGCAATGCAGAAATTATAAGTGCAGTACCCACGCGATCGTCAAAAGCTTTAGATAAATACGTTTTTCCGCTGGTTAATTCGACAAAATCAGCCCTTGGAATGATTGGGTCACCAAGCTGTATACCCGCTTTATCAACATCATCTTTACTTAATGCGCCGATGTCGATATACATATCTTTGCGTTTGACTACTTTATCGCGTTCGTCAGGAGCTAATAAATGAGGCGGCTTGGCGCCGATCACACCGACCACATCCCCTTTTTGAGTTTGAATAACGACACGTTGACCTAATAGCACTTGATCAAACCACCCCCCCAGCGGCAAGAACCGAATAAATCCTTCTGGTGTAATTTGCTTTACCATGAATCCGATCTCATCCATATGACCCGCAAGCATGATGCGAGGTTTTTCAGTCGTTCCTTGTTTTCTACAGATTACGCTGCCGATCTTATCCTGGGTCAATTCCCCATATTTTTCCAGGTATTTTCGGATGACTGCGCGAATCGGGGTTTCATAACCGGATACACCAGGAGTTTCTGTTAGTTCTTTTAGCAAATTTAAAGTAAAATCCATAGGAGATTTACCTCAGGAATCAAGGATTAGAGCGGTCAAATGATACCTGAAAGAATCATTCTTGTCTAGTTATTCACGAATTGCTCGCTTTTTAAGCAATGTATTACATTCACAAGCTTAATTAATAGGAGATAAGCATAATGATCCATATCATTACAGATACAACCTCTGGGCTCCCTCAAGAAATAGCGCATCGTTATCATATTCCTGTCATTCCCCAAGTCATCAATTTCGGTAATCAGTCATTTTATGAGAATGTTGATCTCGATAATGCAGGATTTATGAAGATGCTTCTCGCATCTAAAGAGCTCCCAAAAACGGCTGCCCCGCCACCAGAACTATTTGTTCAAGAATTTAAGAAGCTCGTACCTCTGGGAGGAACCATATTCTGTATCCACCCCTCAGCAGATATAAGCGGCACTGTTAGATCGGCGCTTACTGCCGCAGCTGATTATCCCTCAGCGGATATTCGGGTCATCGATACCCGGACAGTTGGCAGCCCCCTTGCTACCCTGGTTGAGTTGGCTGCGGAATGGGCTTCGATGGGCGAGGATGCAAATGGGATAGAAAAGAAATTGAACCGCTTAATCCCAAGAAATCGGATTTATTTTCTCGTCGATACGCTTGACTATCTTGCCAAAGGCGGGCGTATCGGTGGAGCTACCGCTTTACTCGGTAGCGTATTAAAAATCAAGCCCATCCTGGCATTAAAAGACGGCAAAGTAGATCAATTTGAAAAAGAAAGAACTCAAAAGCGAGCGATTAATCGATTGGTTGATCTAGTAAAGACTCAAGCTGCCAGGAACGGTGAAGCCTATATCTCCGTGATGCATGCTGCAGTTCCTGATCTGGCGCATGAATTTGCAAACACACTCCGAAAGGAGTTTAATATTCAAAATATTCCAATTCTGGATGTCCCCCCTGCAATTGTAACTCATGGAGGGCCAGGAATTCTGGCAGCGGCATTCTTTACCGACGGGTCGTGATAAACCAATTTTGAATACTTAGCGCTTCTTCACTTGCATGCGGCTTTAAACGGCTGTACGAACCGTCGGGTAGCATTTTGCGCGCCTTGATATTATCTTTAGCGTAATAAGCCAGGATATCATCTCTGATATGCATCACCATCTGTTTATCTTGAACCGGGAATAAAACTTCGACCCGCCGATCGATGTTCCTGGGCATTAAGTCGGCGCTACCAAGGTATATTTCTTCGTTATCACCATTTTTAAAGTAATATATCCGGCTGTGTTCCAGGAATCGTCCAACGATACTCGTGATTTGTATATTATCGCTGACCCCGGGTATTCCAGGTCGCATACAGCAAATTCCCCTTACAAAAAGGTCAATCTTCACCCCCGCTTGAGATGCCTGGTATAACAATTGGATCATTTTCTTATCGACCATTGAATTAACTTTAAAGATCAAATGTCCCTGTCCCCCTTTCTTCTGCACATCAATTTCTCGTTTAATCAATTCTTCCATCCGCCTGCGTAAATTGATCGGAGCCACCAATAACTTCAAATATTCCTTTTTTGATGAATAACCAGTCAGGTAGTTAAATAAATCAGTCGCGTCAGCACCCATAGCTTCATCACAAGTGAACATTCCAATATCCTCATAAACCTGGGCGGTTATTGCATTGTAATTTCCTGTCGCCATATGCAGGTAGCGCCTGATTCCATCTCCCTCCTTGCGAATAACCATGGCTACTTTTGAATGCGTTTTTAGTCCAAGCAACCCGTAGACCACATGCACGCCTTCCTTTTCAAGCTTTCTGGCCCACCCAATATTGCTTTCTTCATCGAAGCGTGCTTTCAATTCCACCAGAACTGCCACCTGTTTACCATTTTCGGCTGCTTCGAGTAATGCATCCACAACGGGTGGGCGGTTTCCCACTCGGTATAGGGTCATCTTGATGGCCAGTACATCCGGGTCATTAGCAGCAGTTTTTAAGAATTGAATTACCGGGACAAATGAATCGTAGGGATGATGAAGTAGAATGTCCTCCTCACGTATCGCATTGAAGATATTTCCATCATCAAGATTTTTTAGTCTTCTAGGAATGGCTGGCTTGAAGGGTGCATCTTTAAGATCAAAACGATCGATACTGTGTATTGCCGTTAAATCGCTGTACCCCATGGGACCATCAATCGCATAGACTTCATTACGTTCTATCTCGAGGTTTTCCATGAGGATTTCGCGAATTCGGGTGGTCATTGATTCATTGATGGCGAGCAGTACCACCGATCCAAAGCGTCGTTGCCGAACGGTCTGTTCCACGGTTTCAAGTAAATCGGCAGCTTCCAATTCCTGGATCACCATATCAGCATCTCGAACCACACGGAAAGGATGCGATTCGATCACCTCCATCCCTGGGAATAGCGATGCCAGGTTAGCTGATATCACCTGCTCCAGCCATACAAAATAGTGATTGTACGGCACGGTTCCATCTTTCCGCACGCCTCCAGATGAACGCTTGATGGGTACCAGCCTGGGAAGAGTGTTTGGAACTTTTATCCGGGCGAAATGGTTTACTCCTTTTTTATCTTTTAGTAATACCGCTAAATTTAACGATAAATTAGAAATATGTGGAAAGGGATGACCAGGATCAAAAGCGAGTGGAGTGAGCACAGGGAAGATCACGTCATCATAATAGGTTTCGATCCCCTCTTTTTGTTGTTTGTTTAACTCTTTATAATCCAGTAGATAAATACCTGATTCTTTCAATGCTGGTATCAAGCCATTCCTAAAATACTCAGATGCCTCTTTAAGTAGACTACTTGCAACTTTTCTAATCTCAGCCAGTTGCTCTGCGGGGGGCAGTCCATCGGGTGGTACATCAACTACTCCTGCGTCTACCTGCTTCTTCAATCCAGCTACTCTGACCATGAAGAATTCATCTACATTCGACCCCACAATGGCTAGAAATTTAACCCTCTCCAGAATGGGATTGTTTATATCGATTGCTTCTTCTAGAACGCGATGGGTATAGTGTAATGAGCTAAGCTCACGGTTGATAAATAAGCTGGGTGATTCTAAATCAGTCGCAATGTTCAATTCAGTAGGTTTATCCAAGGTTTTTCTGGTCCCTAAATTGTCAAGATGTCAAATAGATATATAGTTTATCCGAACCGACCCATAATATAATCTTCTGTGCGTTTGTCTTTCGGATTAACAAACAGCTCGTTTCCTGGCCCATGCTCAATTAACTCCCCCTGCAGAAAAAAAGCTGCAAAATCTGCCACACGCGCCGCTTGTTGTACAGAATGCGGGACTAATATAATCGTGTACGTTTTTTTCAATTCTTGTAACGAAGCCTCGACTTTTCCGGTGGAAATTGGATCCAGACCTGAGGTAGGTTCATCCAACAGAATCACTTCCGGTATTAGCACCAGGCTGCGCGCCAGGCACAATCGTTGCTGTTGACCGCCTGATAATGATACTGCAGGCTCATCCAACCTATCCTTAACCTCTTCCCAAAGCGCCGCTTGCACAAGGCTTCTTTCAACCGCTTCTTCCATGCTCGATTGCTTTTTCTCTCCTGCCAGCTCAAGTCCATATGTCAGATTGAGTCGAATACTCATGGGTAATACTACCGGGCGGGCGAACACCATGCCAACTCTGCGTCTCAATTTGATCACATCGACTTTTGGATCGAGTATATTCATATCATCTAGCAGCACGCGTCCAGATACCAGTTTCACATCTGCCAAATCATTCAAACGATTAAACACACGCAATAATGATGACTTGCCACCTCCGGCAGGTCCAAATATCACCGAAATCGCGTTGGCAGCGATATCCAAATTTATATTTCGCAATGACTCCCTGCCATCCGAATATTGGAGGCTGAAGTTCTCAATACGGATTTTAATCATGCTCATGAATTACCATTGCCTATGCGCACGTGCCCGAGAACGTATTGAGGTGGCGATCAGATTCATCCCCAATACAAATGCGATCAGCACCAGGGCGGTGCCATATTGAATTTTTACCGGCATACCCGGCACCTGAGTTGATATTACGAACAAGTGATATGGTAAAGCCATGGTTGGATCGAGTGGAGAATTAGGAAGCCGGGGAAGGAAGAACGACGCCGCAGTGAATAGTATCGGAGCAGTTTCCCCGGCTGCCCGCTCCAATCCAAGGATTACCCCGGTCATGATGCCTGGTAGGGCTTGGGGTAGGACAATTTTTCGAATAGTTTGCCAGCGTGTTGCCCCAACGGATATGCTTACCACACGAAAGGATTGCGGAACTGCTCTCAAAGCCTCTTCAGCCGTGCTGATAATCACAGGCAGGGTCATGATGGAAAGTGTCAAAGATCCGGCTAATATACTGGTCCCAAATTTCAGAAAAATAACAAACAGCCCCAGACCAAAAAGCCCATAAACCACCGAGGGTATCCCCGCCAGATTAATGATTGCGATCCGTATAACCCTGGTCCACCGATTATCAGGCGCATATTCTGAAAGGTAGATGGCTGCTCCGATGCCCAAAGGCACTGAAAATATCGCCGTCCCGATGGTAAGTAAAAAAGTACCGTAGATTGCAGGGAATATGCCGCCCTGTTTAACCCCATCGAAAGGAAATGTGGTCAGGAAAGGCCACGAAATTGCGGGTAGTCCTTTGAAAAGGATATAGATCACCACAGCAAAAATCGGAATAACGGTGATCAATGCCGTGATAAATAATAAGCTGTAACCAAATTTCTGAATCGTTAATCTGGTTTTGGATGAGCTTGTATTCCGGTTATATTTAGGCAGGCTAGCAAATAAACCCATACGATCCCTATGAGAGAATCCTTTCAGCACGTTTCCTTTGATTAAAGACTGTGGTGGAAGCCGCTATATTGATCCCAAGAGATATTAAAAACAACACGAGACCAATAAAAAATAGCACATAGTAGTGGGTACTGTTATTGGCAACTTCACCCATCTCAGCTGCGATTGTAGCCGTCATCGTTCTCACAGGCAGGAAGAAAGAATTCCATTTATCCGGCAAAACCGCTGCATTGCCGGTTACCATCATCACTGCCATAGTTTCACCGATTGCCCGACCAATGCCTAACATGATGGCGGTTAAAACTCCACTGCGTGCCGCAGGCAGTGTCACTCGCCAGATTGTCTGCCATGGCGTTGCCCCCAATGCGAGTGCTGCATCTCGATAGGATCTGGGGACTGAATCCAGAGCATCTTCAGCGATAGACACGATCGTGGGGATGGCGATTCCCCCTAATAATATGCTTCCCGCAAGGGCTGTCAGGCCGGTGGGTAGATTTAGAAATCTGCGCAGGAAAGGCGCTAATATCAATATTCCCAGGAAACCGAGCACTACAGATGGGATACCACCCAATATCTCCACCAATGGTTTGAGCAGATCACGTGCCCAGCGCGGAGCGACTTCAGCGATAAATATCGCAGTGCAAAGCCCAATTGGTATGGCAAATAATGCTGCGCCCAATGTTACAAGTATAGAGCCGCCAATGAGCGGTAACAAGCCAAAATAATTTTCAATGGGGTACCAGCGGGGTGAGATCAGGTTGGTAAACGATACCTGACCAATGATCGGTAGACCCTCTCGCAATAGAAAGTAAAGGATCATCAGAACGAAAATGATTGCCGAGTAACCTGACACCTTGATCAGCCTAGTAATAACGAATTCAGACCATTTTTTCGATGATTCCATGTCTACCTTGTTTAAAACTAAGGATTCTTCAGCGGTACGAAACCCAATTGTGTCACAATTGCTTGTGCATCTGCAGTCATGATCCAGTTTAAATAATCCAAGACTGCTCCCTGCGGTTGGCCATCGGTGTACATGTATAAATCGCGGGCGATTGGATATTGCCCATTGTTTACCGAATCAGCCGATGGTAGTACAAATGGACCAGTATCCTCACGCCCAACTGCTATCACCTTTACATCAGGCGTCACATAACCTAAACCGTCATATCCGATTACATTGGGATTATCCCTGGTTTCAGCCGTGATCCCCTCGGATGAGGGAAGGAGCAAAGTATCAGTCGAAAAAAGTGTTTTATTATTCGGATCTCCAAGCCGGATCACATTTTCCAGGAAAAACACATGCGTACCTGAATTGGTTTCGCGTGATAGACGTACGATAACTCTATCCTCACCTCCAACTTCGTACCAATTATTAATTTTTCCGCTATAGATATCTGACAACTGCTGGATGGTCAGTTGGTTCACAGGATTTTCTGGATTAACAATCACCGCAATTGCATCCCTGGCAACCACAAATTCCACTGGATTTACACCATTCGCTTTTGCCTGCTGGATTTCTTCCGGTTTAATTTGTCTGCTCGCATTCGCGATATCGACAGTTTTATTGATCAAAGCGGCAATTCCCGTGCCTGAACCCCCACCAGTCACAGAAATTTCCACTTCTAAATGAAGTTGGTGATATTTTTCTGCCCAGGCTAATGCGAGGTTTACCAGTGTATCTGAGCCCTTATTCACGATGGTTTTTATTTGCGCTGAGCTTGTGCCGTCTGGAGATGTTTCACTAGCCTGTCCACAACTGGACAGAAAAACAATTAATGCCAGATAAAGTAATACCTTGATTAATTTCATCGAGTGGATTATAGCTGTAATAATTCCCTCACACAAGTTAATTATATTAATATGGATATAGTGTAAAATCCTACTCAATGAATGAAAAAGAACTCTCTTTCAAAATAAGAAACTTGGATTTCTATTACGGGTCGGTTCACGCCCTCAATCAAATAAATATGGATATTCAACCGAATTTGATCACAGCCTTGATCGGTCCATCAGGTTGTGGAAAGTCCACATTCTTACGTTGCTTGAACCGGATGAATGACACCATTCCCGGTACGAGAGTGGAGGGTTTGATTGAACTTAATGGTGTGGATATATATCATGAAGATGTGGATTTAGCCAATCTACGCCAGCGAGTGGGAATGGTTTTTCAAAAACCGAATCCATTTCCCCAATCGGTCTACGATAATGTGGTATTCGGACCTCGTGTCGTAGGTCTTACCCGTAATAAAAACGAATTGGATCTGATTGTCGAACGCAGCTTACGCCAGTCTGCATTATGGGATGAAGTCAAAGATCATCTTAATGAGAACGCGCTCAGTTTTTCACTAGGCGAACAACAACGCCTGTGCATCGCACGCTTGCTTGCGGTTCAACCTGAGGTCATTTTAATGGATGAACCATGTTCAGCTCTTGATCCCATCGCAACCCTGCGGATCGAAGAATTAATGATCGAGCTAAAGAAAAATTACACTATTGTCATCGTGACCCACAATATGCAACAAGCTGCCCGGGTTTCAGACTTCACGGGTCTATTCTGGTTAGGTGAGCTGGTTGAATTTTCCCCAACAGATATTATGTTCACTCGTCCCGAAAAACAGCTGTCCGAAGATTACATTACCGGAAAATTGGGTTAAACCACATATCGAGGTTATTCTCGGGAATAAATAAGTAGAAAACTTAATTTGAATTCAAGGTTAAATCAAGCTTGTGTTTCAGCTCTTTTTCAGTGGGCTCAACCAGGATCGCGCCATCTTTAAAAATTATCGTGGGTACGCTTCGCATTCCATGATTTGTTGAGAGTACGAATTCTTCACCACCTTCATCTGTATCAATATCCACCCATATATAATCGACATGATTTTGATCGAAAAATCGTCGAGTACGCGAGCAATCTCCACACCACCATGTGCCGTATACCGTGATGACTTTCTCAACCATGATCACCTTACCTTAGTAATAAAATAATATAATAGTATATTCTACCAAATATTGTGATGCTTATGAGTACATGGCAAATAGGTACGATTGGATTTAGTTATAAAGAATGGGTGGGGCCGTTTTATCCTACCGGAACAGGGCAGCGAGAGTATCTTCCCTTTTATTCTAGATTATTCAGCACAGTCGAAGTAGATACGACATTTCATTCGATTCCCCGCAGCACGATGGTTCAATCATGGTATCGCACCACACCCTCAAATTTCAAGTTCTGCCTGAAAACTCCTCGCGTGATAACACATGACTTAGGGTTAAAGGATGTTCAAGGCTTAATGAGCGAGTTTCTCGATGTGCTTCAACCATTACAAGAAAAAACAGGACCGATAATAATTCAGCTGCCACCCAGTTATACCCAGAAAAATTATTCTGTCCTCGCAGAATTTCTGGAGTCCTTGCCTGGATCTTACCGTTATGCGATCGAATTTCGACATTCTTCCTGGTTTAACGAGAAAACCAGTCAACTTTTATCCCAGCACCACGCCTGTTGGGTGGCGATCGATTATCCTCATCTACCCAGGGTAATTAATTTGACTACCGACTATCTCTATGTCCGCTGGATAGGTATAAATGGTATGTACCACTCTCACTCTTATGAACGCGAGGATAAAACCAGCCAATTGAAATGGTGGCTGGAAGCAATTCACCCTTTCCAAGACCAGGTGTCAGAGGTTTATGGATTTTTTAACAATGATTATGCCGGTTTTGCGGCCGGTACTTGCAAGCGCTTTATGCTCCTGGCAGGGCTCATGGACGCGGACCATGAAATGCCATTTCAGGAGCGGTTGTTTTAATATACCCCCAATCTTGAAACCAGTCGTCATTTCAATGAGTTCGCTAAAATCTTACGCAAATAAGGAGATAAATAATGTTAGTCGCCGTTATCGATGTGCATGTGATTCCTAAGTATATCGACGCATTCAAAACTGCCAGCCTTGATAATGCCAGCAACAGCATCCAAGAACCCGGTGTCAGGCGGTTCGATGTATACCAACAGTCTGATGACCCAACCCGCTTTAAATTGGTCGAAATTTACCTGAGTGATAATGATGTGGTCAAACATCGCGAGACCCTCCATTATATTCGTTGGCGTGACACCGTCGCTGGAATGATGGCGGAACCGCGTATAAGGGTTACGTATAACATCGTTTATCCACCAGAAACAGGTTTCTAGATGCAATTTGAATTTGCCACCGCCTCCAAAATTGTTTTTGGATCTGGTAAATTAAACTCCATCGTGAGTTTACTTGGATCATTTAGTGATCGTGTTTTTATAGTGTCAGGAGCTCCTTCAGAGATCACGCAAAGATTACTGGACCTTCTGGCAGGTAAATTTACATCCAACCCCATCGTCACCGTTACCCGCGAACCTACCGTTGATTCGGTGAGAGAGGTTGTCACCCGCGCCAGGCAGGAAAAGCCAGATTTTGTCATTGGCATCGGGGGTGGGAGTGCACTGGATATGGCAAAAGCCACAGCTGCACTCCTGACCCACCCTGGAGATGTGACCGATTATCTCGAAATTATAGGGTCGAATAAATCGCTGATTAATCCATCTGTGCCGATGATCGCCATTCCCACGACTGCCGGCACAGGCTCCGAAGTTACCCGTAATGCGGTCATTGGATCACCACTGCATCATATAAAAGTGAGCTTGAGAAGTCAGCTTATGCTTCCGCACCTCGTATTGGTTGACCCGGAGCTCACATTAACCATTCCACCCTCAGTCACAGCCACAACCGGACTGGACGCCCTCACTCAATTGATTGAGCCATTTACGTGTAATACTCCCAATCCGCTGACTGATGCTTTATGCCAGGAAGGGATTCAACGGATTGCACATTCCTTGAATAATGCCTTTGAAAATGGAAGTGATCTTCAGGCGAGGGAAGATATGTGCTTGGCAGCATTATTCAGCGGGTTTGCCCTGGCTAATGCCAGATTGGGGGCTGTGCATGGGTTGGCAGGTCCGATAAGCGGAGAAATCGATGCACCTCACGGGGCAATCTGTGCCGGTCTTTTACCCAATGTGATGGAAATAAATCTATCTGCTCTTCGCAACCGTGTAACTGATCACCCAGTATTGGAACGATACAGCACGATCGGTAAATTGCTTAGCGGAGACGCAGCTGCTTCCGCTGAAATAGGCATACAATGGGTACGAAATTTCTGTGAGCGTGTTAAGATCAGGCCGTTATCAACCTTTGGCTTGAATGAACAGCACTTCGATGGAATCATCGAAAAAGCGTTAAAATCAAGCAGTATGAAGGGTAACCCAGTAACACTTAATCGGCTTGAAATACGTAATATATTGCAGATGGCTCTATAATTAACGAGAGGATATAAATAATCTTGCTCACATCCTTAATCGGATGTAAACTATCTTTTGGAGGTGACAATGAGCACAGGTAGAACACTTTCATATATCGCTGCAGTCATATTGATCCTTCTTGGTCTGGTCGCCCTGTTCATTGGGATAATATTTCTTTGGGGTAGTGGCAGTGCAAATGCTCAAAGTGGTTGGGTTGGGATTGGGGTGGGATCCGCGGTCTTTGGCTTATTATTGGTTGGCGGTGGGGTATATCTCATTTCTCTTGCAGGACGTGGCAAGATGGGAGCTCCGACTCAAAACGTTACCCTGAACGTTGATCTCCCTGCCAACGTCAATATGGAAACATTAAAATGTAAATCGTGTGGAGGTACGCTTACCATGGATAACATTCAGATGGTGGCAGGAGCCCCTGTGGTGAACTGCCCATATTGCCACTCCACGTATCAACTGACCGAAGAACCAAAGTGGTAATTGCACGTAGAAAATCATACGATCTCTTCTTCGTTTTAGGGAACATTATTTGAGTGGAGGCGAGAATGCGTAAGCTGCTTGTATCTTTCCTGCTGGTTTTCACGATTCTCCTGTTAGTTATTACACCCGTGGCAGCTCAAGCATACTACTTTCAGCTGCCAACCCTTATCGTCGATGCATTTTGGGAGTCCGATGGTACTTTATCCCTGGATTACACCTACAATTTCATAAATACTTCTTCCGGCCATGTAATAGATTACCTGGATTTTGGACTGCCTAACAGTAATTATTCAGATAGCAATATCAGCGCGTTCGTAAATGGCAATCAAGTCCACGATATCTCATCCTCGGGGTTCCAGGGTCTCGGCAGTTCAGGGGTTGCGATCGCCCTGGGACAGTATGCAATCCAACCTGGCGCCAGCGGCACCGTCCAGGTGCACGCCGAAAAAATTACAGGTGTTCTTTATCAAGACACCCAGGATAGCAATTACGTCAGTGCAGATTTTGCTCCGGCATATTTTGAATCGAAAATAGTTTCTGGAAAGACGAATCTTAAAGTGACATTCCATCTTCCGCCAGGGGTCCAAACTCAGGAACCCAGGTGGCATGCCGCACCGGATGGTTTCCCCTCGACTCCGGTGAGTGAAAAGGATAGTGAAGGTCGTATCATTTATGAATGGGAAAATGCGAATGCCAATGCATATACTTCATACCTTTTTGGCGCTTCTTTCCCAAGCAGTTATGTCCCTTCTGGTGTGATGGTAACTACTCCGCCACCTTCTGCTCCAATAAACTTTCCTACAGGAGCAATTCTGCCGGTCATTTGCATCGGAGGTTTTATCGCCATAGTTGTCGCTGGTTTATCCTCGGATTCCAGACGAAAACAAGCATATTTGCCTCCTAAAATTTCCATCGAAGGTCATGGCATCAAACGAGGCCTGACCGCAGTTGAGGCTGCGATTTTATTGGAACAACCGCTGGACAAAGTCCTTACCATGATCCTGTTCAGTACGATCAAGAAGAATGCTGCCGAGGTGACCAGTCGAGACCCATTCGCGCTCAAGGTGACTCAGCCCATTTCCGAAGACCTTCAGCCCTACGAAAAGGATTTTCTCAATGCCTTCCTGGCGACGGAAGCAGATCGCAAGAAAAAAATGCGCGATATGGTGGTCAACCTGGTGAAGAATGTTTCGGAAAAGATGAAAGGATTCAGCCGTCAAGAAACAATCGCTTATTACGCTGATATTATAAAACGAGCCTGGGAACAGGTAGAAGCCGCCGATACCCCCGAAGTGAAGAGCGCAAAATTTGAAGAAGTCATGGATTGGACCATGTTAGACAAAAACTATGATGGGAGGACCCAGGATGTCTTCCGTAATATGCCAGTATTTATTCCAGTCTGGTGGGGTCATTACGATCCAGGCTTCGGGAAAGTGTCAGCCCAGCCTGCAGGTATGCCCATACCTTCTGGGGGTGGTAGAACCAGTCTACCAGGTGCCGATTTCGCAGCCTCCATGGCAACCGGTGTGCAAACATTCTCAAGTAAAGTTGTGGGTAATGTGACTGAATTTACATCCAGCATCACTAACGTCACTAATCCACCTCCTAAACCTAGCTCAAGCTCATCAAGAGGCGGTTTTGGTGGTGGTAGTGGGCACAGTTGCGTTTGTGCATGTGCCTGTGCTTGCGCAGGTTGTGCTTGTGCTTGCGCGGGTGGTGGTCGTTAAGATACCTCCACTAAAGATCGACCGTGACTAAAACGAATTCATTCATATCGAAAATAAAATCCAGGGTGACCAGGCGAGATGCTTTATCACCAAAAACCGGATTATTTCATTTCGACTATCAAGCGAACGGAGAGCGTTCACGCACTCATTTGCGCATTGATCCAGACGGCAGCGGATTATTATTCGTCAATGCCAGCCGTATCATGCACCTCAATCCCACCGCCGCGCGGATGGCATTCTTCATCCTTCAAAATACTCCACCTGATGAAGCTATCCGTTCATTTATGAAATCATATGCTGTCTCCAAAGACCAATTACTTATTGACTATGCGCAAACGGCTGTTAATATCAAGGAGCTGATCAAGCCGGACAGTGCCTGCCCAATCCACGAGCTTGACCTCGATGTCATACCACCTTTTACAGCTCGCCCATCTGCTCCTTACCGGATGGACCTCGCCATCACGTATCGCTGTAACAATGATTGCAGCCATTGCTATAATGCCCGTTCTAGAAATTATCCAGAGCTGTCCACCGAAAAATGGTACCAAATTCTGGATCAATTATGGGCGATCGGAATTCCCCATGTGGTATTTACCGGCGGTGAGCCCACCCTGAGGCAGGATCTGCCAGACCTGATCGCCCATGCAGAGCAAAACGGACAAATCACTGGTTTGAACACGAACGGAAGACGACTGTCTGACCGTGCATATCTGGATAAGCTGGTCCAGTCAGGTCTTGACCACGTCCAAATCACATTGGAATCTCATGACGCGAATATTCATGAGCTCATGGTTAATGCGAACGGAGCCTGGAAACAAACCGTCGCAGGTATTCGAAATGCATTGGAAACTCCGCTTTACGTGATGACCAATACGACCATGTTGACGCCGAATAGCCCCGGACTATCTCAAACGCTAGGTTTTCTGGCGGAAATCGGTGTGCCAACAATAGGATTAAACGCTCTGATCTATTCAGGGCGCGGATTGACAGTTAATGCCGGTCTGGCGGAAACTGATTTACCTCCACTACTAAATCTCGCCAGGGATGTCACGTCAGCCCATAATCAAAGATTAATTTGGTATACCCCCACCCAGTACTGTAATTTTGACCCAATGCAGCTTGAATTAGGTGTAAAAGGCTGTACCGCAGCATTATATAACATGTGTATCGAGCCAAATGGAGATGTACTTCCTTGCCAGTCATACTACCAATCCTTGGGAAATTTCTTATCCACCGACTGGAACAAAATCTGGAATCATGAGCTGTCGGTCCGGTTGCGTGATCGTAAAGGAATTCCTGAGAAATGCTCAAGTTGTTCGCTACTGGCTGAATGTGGTGGGGGTTGCCCGTTGTCATTGAACAATGAATAGACTTCATGATGAACTAAACCCAAGGAGCCAAAAATGTCTACCCTCATAAACTCTGTCAGACGTTTGTTTACTCCAGTAACTCCTCTACCGCCTGGAATATTTCATTATCAAGCTCCACCCGACGCGCCAGTTCCTTACAGGCTCCATCTGCGGCTGGAGCCAGACGGTAGCGGATTATTAATATTCAATGCGGCAACAATTCTGCATCTGAACCAGACCGCAGCAGAATTTGCCTATCACCTGGTCAAGCAAACACCCGAAGACCAGATGTTGCACGCGATTTCTGGTCGTTATCGGGTTAGTCGTGAGCAAGCACTGCAGGATTATCGCTTGTTGAACGACCGAATTCAAACATTGATCAATACACCAGATCTCGACCCTGAGATGTTTCTAGATTTCGAGCGTTCAGCTCCGCACACAAAAAAAATATCCGCACCCTTCCGGCTGGATTGTGCTGTAACCTACCGGCTGCCTGCCGGGATGAATGATTCCCTCGCTCCAACTAAACGTGTCGATCGTGAATTGAATACTCAAGAATGGTGCGAGATTTTTGATAAAGCCTGGGGAATTGGCATACCGCACATTGTCTTGACCGGCGGAGAACCCACTCTCCGTGATGATTTACCGGACTTAATTGCGCATACTGAAGCGAATGGTCAGGTGGTGGGGCTGTTAAGCGATGGAATAAAGCTTTTGGATGATGGTTATTTGCACACATTACTTCAAACTGGGCTGGACCACTTAATGCTAAGCTTAAAAGCAGAAGATGATAATTCTTGGAAAGCGTTAGGCAATGTACTCTCGGCTGATCTTTTTGTTGCAGTCCACCATACCATCACTTTACAAAATGTTGTCACAACCCCACAGATACTTGACCGGATCTCCGCGCTTGGTGTAAAAGCAATTTCCCTCAGTGCTGCTGATCCTGCGCTTCACGGCAAATTAATAGAATTCGGTAATCAGGCAGCATCACTTGGTTTATCACTGATCTGGGATTTACCCGTTCCATATTCAGCTTTTAATCCGATCGCATTAGAAACCCAGCTGGATAACCTGCCTGCGGGAGCTGGACACGCCTGGTTATATATCGAGCCAGATGGTGATGTGCTTCCTGCACAGGGAATCAATCAAATATTGGGTAATATCTTACGAGACCCCTGGGAAAAACTCTGGCGATAAAGTAGGAAGCTGGCTGCAATTCCGAACGCTACAGCCACATTATATGATTTCTTCTTTCCAAGCATAGGAATCGCAATTATCTTATCGCAAAGCTCAATAATTCCAGGATCCACGCCATTCACTTCATTTCCGATGATCAGGACAATCGATGCCTGTTCCGGAGGCTTATCCACTTGAAACAGTGGGCTAGCTTCCGGCAAATCTTCCAGTGCCCAAAGTAAATGTCCATTGGATTTTAATATGCTTGCCAGCTGTACCCCATTATTATGCTTTTCCCATGGGATGTTTGATTCAGAACCCAGTGCAGTTTTTTTAACACTCGTGTTTTCGGGGGTTGGCGTGATCCCACCTAAAAACAGTTTTTGCACACCGGTACCATCTGCTGTGCGGAAAATTGAGCCAACATTCCACGCGCTGCGGATATTATCGAGTAAAGCTGCGACTTTCCATTTTACTTGGAATGAAGCATGATTATCAGTCTCTGTAATGTTATTGACCAAAGCAGCCACATGGATGCTTGATCGGCATATCGGGCACCTCTTCGACCCCGGGTAGCCTTCATACCCCGGAAATCGCAGTCTGCAGTCCGGATTATCGCATTCGTAGAATTGTAGAGTTTTGTCAGTCATGTGCGGTTACATTATCATTATAATAGCATGTAGAAGATAGTCATTTTTGATTAGGAGAAAATAACTACATGACTTTATCCTTATCGCAATGGCATCAGCGTTATCAACAACAGGCACGCTGGACACAAAGCTTGCGACAACATATCTACGCTCAAGCTGGGATCAAGCAGGTAAAATCTATCCTGGACGTTGGATGTGGAACCGGTGTTTTGGAAAACGAGCTCAACCTGCTCTCTTCATCCCATGTGTATGGTGTGGACATAGATCGCGATTCTATCCAGATCGCCCGTAATGTTGCTTCTAAATCAACTTACATCGTAGGCAACGGTTTACATCTACCCTACAAAAATGGGATATTTGATATCACCATGTGCCATTTTCTGCTGCTTTGGGT
Organism: uncultured Chloroflexia bacterium; assembly: GCA_963809805.1. Lineage (GTDB taxonomy): Bacteria > Chloroflexota > Anaerolineae > Anaerolineales > UBA4823 > FEB-25. Next base: position 345,590 of record CAWELB010000008.1, read on the forward strand.
GAAAGATGGCTTCAAAGCGGTTGCAGAAATGGCAAGAGTGACTCGTCCCGGAGGGTTTGTTCTGGCCCTGGCTGAGCCTGATTACGGTGGGCGGATCGACTTCCCTGCTTCCTTATCACAGATAGGTATCTGGCAAACGAATGCCCTTAAACAGCATGGAGCAAACCCTTATATCGGCAGAGAAATACGTTCAATTTTTTCCCGCGCCGGGCTAATTAATATTGAGGCCGGGATCCTGGGAGGTCTATGGGTGGAAAATCAGTCTAAACCGGATATTGATCTTGAATGGGAGGTATTGGTGTCAGACCTGTCTCAAAATGATGAATTTATTGAGCAAGCTGATGCATTTAAAGAACTTGAAATTGCTTCACGTGCATCACAGCAGAGAATTCTTTTCGTACCCACCTTTTACGCCTTCGGGATGGTACTCGTCTGAGTTATTCTGAGGCGGGAATCCCAATCTCGATTTGATCACCGACCACTCGAACTGGGTACGCAGGGATATCCACGAATGCAGGCAATGCCAATACTTTGCCCGTCCGAACATCAAATCGTGCTCCATGCCGCGGGCAGATGATCTCAAACCCTTCCAAATTACCTTCGCCCACCGGTCCGTCGTCATGGGAACAAACATCTGCAATCGCATAGTATTTGCCGGCAATATTTAAAACTACGATCGTTTGTTCATCAATTTCGACGAACAACCTTCCCCCAGCTTTTATTTCCTCGACCGATCCAATTGGAATGAACTCGATTTTCGCCTGGTCTAGCTCCTTAAAGTTATACATGACTAATTATCGACCAGCTCATCAGTGGCTTCACCTAATCCGTATACCCCTGCTTTGAGAACTTTTAATGAGAGCAACGCACATTTCAAGCGGACTGGACCAAGCTCAATCCCAAGCATGTCCAGGATATCCTGCTTGTTAATCTTCTTCACATCGTCGAGCGATTTCCCCACGATGGATTCCGCTAACAAGTCTGCCGTGGCTTGTGAAATAGCACAACCATGCCCATCAAACGCCACCTCGCTCACTCGATTTTCTCCGTTTACGCGTAAATCAATACGAATGTGGTCACCGCATAAAGGATTATCATCCTCAAATGTAATATCATGCGGGTCTAATAAGCCTCGAAAATGAGGATTTTTATACCGATCAATGATTAGTTCGCGATAAAGGTCATCCATGGTTATCCAAAAAATTGCTTAACTTGATATAGTCCTTCAATCAGGCAATCGACGTCATTTATCGAATTATACAGGTAAAAGCTTGCCCGGGTCGTGGCAGGAATATTGAATTTTTCGTGCAACGGCATGGCACAATGATGACCTGCTCTCACAGCAATTCCAGATCGATCCAACACCTGAGCGACGTCATGTGGATGCACACCATCGAAAGTAAACGCAGCCACAGCGCCTTTCTTGCTTGCGTCAGGTCCGATTACGCGTATCTCCGGTACCTCTTCCAGGCGTTCCAACGCATAGGTAATGATTTCCTTCTCGTGGGCAGCAATCTCATCCATGCCAATTGAATGGACGTAATCCAATGCTGCGTGTAATCCAATCGCCTCTGCGATTGCGGGTGTCCCAGCTTCAAATTTATGTGGAACCTCATTCGGAATGAATGATCGCAACAATACCCGCTTGATCATTTCCCCGCCGCCCAAAAAAGGCGGCATACGATTTAGCAGATCATGTTTCCCATATAGAGCTCCGATGCCTGTCGGACCACAAATCTTATGTCCGGAAAATGCCAAGAAATCCACCCCGATATCCTGTACATCGACGGGAAAATGTGGCACAGACTGCGCACCATCAATTACGGCTATTGCACCAGCCTGGTGGGCTAATGCTACGATCTCTTTAGCCGGATTTATCGTCCCTAAAACATTGGACATATGGGTGAATGAGACCAGCTTAGGTTTTTGCTCTAATAATTTACGGTAGACATCCAGCTCGAGCAATCCATCAGCGGTGATTGGAATAAACTCGAGCCTAATCCCTTTCTCGGCAGCTAAAATCTGCCAGGGAACTAGGTTGGAGTGGTGTTCCATCTCCGTCAGGATCACCAGGTCGTCTTCGTGTAGAAAGGTCCGACCCCAGGCAAATGCCACCAGGTTGATTGATTCAGTTGTATTGCGGGTGAAGATTATCTCTGTCGCAGTAGAAGCGTGGATAAAGTCTGCCACACGCTGACGTGCTGCTTCATAAGCAGCGGTTGCTTCTTCTGCCAGAGTATGTACTCCACGGTGCACATTCGCATTGTATTTGCGATAGTACTCATCCATCGCCTGGATTACCTGGGTAGGTTTCTGTGTTGTAGCTGTGGAATCTAAATAGATTAGCGGAACTCCAGGGTGGACTTCACGCCTCAATATAGGAAAATCTATCTGGATTTGTTCTACGTCTAAAGCTGTTTTTACCTGCTGATTAACCATTTTTCTTTACTTAACCTTCTGGCGTGTCCGTAATCTTCGACGGGAAGGTCGAAGCTGCGTCGAATTCTTAGGGCACCATAAAACATGGTCCGGCACCATCCATCCATCCGTAAGATATACACTGTGATTAAACTGGACCGCAATCATCTTCGGATCGACCTGAACGACGATTCCTTCCAGCCAATCTCGAATGCGTTCGCCGTTTTTATCGTGATCGCAATATACTTCAACCCGATCTCCCACATGGTACTGCTCTTCGAGATCAGGGGCATGCGTAAAATACATTTCAGCCAAAGTTCCTCCTTAGTTCTTGCTTATTTCATCTTATTTACGATCGCTTGTTGAAATCGTTTCCGTACCCCATCAAAAGGAATGCGTTGCATGATAGGGTCGAAGAACCCCTCCACGATTAAATGTTCTGCTTCCGCGTATGGAATTCCCCGGCTGAGCAAGTAAAAGACCGAGTCAGCGTCTATTTTACCAACCGTTGCACCGTGCGTGCAGCGTACATCGTCTGCTAAAATTTCCAGTCCTGGGATTGAATCTGCCCGTGCTTGTGGACTTAATACAAGATTACGATTCGCCTGGTAACCGTCGGTCTTTTGGGCACCTGGGGCTACATATATCATGCCCTGCCATACCGACCTGCTGCTATCTTTTAAGGCCCCTTTGAATAGAAGATCACTCGTAGTATGCGGTGCAAGGTGATTCTGTTGGGTGTCATGATCCAGATGCTGCTTCCCATCCGTAAAATAAAATCCAGACATCTTCCCCACAGCCCCTTCGCCAATGAGATCGATTTCCGAAAAATTCTTGGTCAAATTGCTACCCAGCGCTCCGAAGATCCATTCGAGGTTTGCATCCCTACCAACCTGTGCTCTTTCATGGCTGAAATTCCAAACATTATCTCCCCACGATTGCAGCTCAACAAACTGCAATCTGGCATGATCACTGATATGGATTTCAACCAATCCTGAATGCAAATTCTGCTCGGCAGCTCCATTCGGAGATGCAGCCTCATGAACGTAGGTCAGGGAAGATCCAGGTTCAAGCCACACCATAATGTGCGAGAAGTATGCCAGTCCTTCACCAGGTCCCCATATCACAGAATGCAGTGGGATTTCCACCTGCACCCCACTGGGGACGTACAAGAATACGCCATACTTTTCAAGTGCTGCTGTCAACGCTGCAAATCTACCTTCATTGGGTTTCACCACCTGACCAATAATATTAGCCAGCAGATCAGGATATTCCTTTTCTGCGGTGAGTAAATCCGTGAAAATGACCCCTTGACTGGACAGGGTTTCGTCGAGTGTCGCTAAGGTCTTGTCGGGGCGGAGAATTATCTGTCCGCCATGCTTTTTCTCCGCTAATGGTTTTAACAGCCAACCAGGGGTTGCAGGTAGATTTTTTAGCAACTCTCCTTCCGGTAAGGAAAATTTAGAAACATTTAATGCATGGATGTCAGTTCTGCGCCAGGCTTCATCTTTGAGAGTTGGCATTGGCAGCGTTTTGTAATCAGACCAAGCCCGTTCACGATAATCGCGCAAGAAATCCGGTCCCTCCCAGTCGCTTGATAGTGCTGGAATCATGTCGCGGGTAAAGATAAAATCTTCAGCGTCTGCGGTGACGCTTTGTTTTGTTCTTGTGATCACGCGGTGAATGCTCATACTCATCCCACCGAGCCAGCCATCTGTAATTGAATCAACCGGTTCATTTCGATAGCGTACTCCATCGGTAATTCCTTCACAAGTGGCTCGATAAACCCCGAAACGACCATCGTGGTCGATTCCTCTTCAGATAAACCGCGACTCATCAGGTAAAACAGCTGCTCTTCACCGACTTTAGAAACGGTTGCTTCGTGGCCGATCGTCACGTCCTGTTCATCGATCTCAATGGAGGGATAGGTATCAGAGCGGGATAGTGGATCGAGCAATAAAGCATCACATACGGTATTGGAACGGCTATCAAAAGCACCTTTATATACCTTGAGCAAACCTCTGAAAGATGTCCTCCCCCACCTTTGCTAATAGACTTCGAGGTGATCTTACTGGAGGTATGCGGTGCAAAATGGATCGCTTTTCCTCCTGCGTCCTGGGTCTGTCCGGGACCAGCAAATGCCATGGATAATATTTCCCCATGCGCTCCAGGCTCCAGCAGATAACAGGAAGGGTATTTCATGGTCAGTTTCGAACCAAGGTTTGAATCGACCCACTCCATCGTCCCACCTTCGTGTACCAATGCGCGTTGCGTGACCAGATTATATACATTGGTCGACCAGTTTTGTATGGTCGTATATCTCACTCTTGCACCTTTATTAACGATGATCTCGATCACACCACTGTGGAGAGAATCAGTGGTATAGCTCGGAGCGGTGCATCCTTCAACATAATGCACCTGTGCTCCCTCATCTGCGATGATCAGCGAGCGCTCGAACTGTCCGATATTCGCAACATTCAACCGGAAGTATGCCTGCAAGGGTAGATCTACTTTCACTCCCTTGGGGACATAAACAAATGACCCTCCCGACCAGACGGCGCTGTTCAATGCCGCGAACTTGTTATCTTCAATCGGTATTACCTTCCCGAAATATTGCCTGAACAAATCTGGATATTTTCGCAGTCCATCCTCAATGCTTAAGAAGATGACACCCTGCTTCTCCAAATGTTCCTGAATGTTGTGGTACACCATTTCGCTCTCATATTGTGCCCCAACACCTGCCAGGAATTTTTGTTCTGCCTCGGGGATACCCAGGCGATTAAACGTTTCTTTGATCGTGCTGGGCACATCATCCCAATTCTTGCTTGATTGTTCAGCCGGTTTTACATAGTAGAAGATATTATCCAGATTAAGTTCTGAAAGGTCACCCCCCCATGTAGGCATCGGTCTCTTCTGAAAATGATCCAGTGCCTTCAATCGAAAATCATGCATCCATTGCGGCTCGTCCTTCATGTCTGATATTTGTTCAACCACTTCCTTGGACAAACCTCTGCGTGATTTAAAGACGTACGTATCCGGATCTTTAAATCCATATTTATATTCACCAATCTTATCTAAGCTATTTGAGTTTGAGCTCATAGAAACCTCTAATATATTCTGGTTTACGCCGGCACCGACTCGTACTTCTCGCGTACCCATTCGTACCCGTGCTCCTCAAGGTTCAATGCTAATTCGGAGGTGCCTGACTCTACGATTCGTCCATCCAACATGATGTGCACGTGATCAGGTTTAATGTAATTGAGGATACGCTGGTAATGAGTGATGACCAGGACACCCAATTCAGGTCCTCGCAAGGTATTTACACCTTCAGAGACAATCCGCAGGGCGTCAATATCCAAACCAGAATCTGTTTCATCCAGTATGGCTATTTCGGGTTTCAAAACAGCCATTTGTAATATCTCAGCCCGCTTCTTCTCACCACCTGAGAATCCATCGTTCAGATACCGGCTGGCAAAGGCATAATCCATTTTTAACAAATCCATCCGTTCTTTCAACATCTTGCGAAATTCAGGGACGGATATACCCTTGTCATTCGGATTTGCTGCCTTCTTGCGAGCATTGATCGCCGTTCGCAGGAAATTTGCTACCGACACACCCGCAATCGATACAGGATATTGAAAAGCCAAAAATATGCCTAACCTGGAGCGTTCATCAGGCTTCAGCTCAAGCACATTTTTCCCCTTGAAAATAACTTCTCCTTTTGTCACCTGATAACCTGGGTGGCCCATCAATGTATATGCTAGGGTTGATTTTCCGGTTCCATTGGGACCCATGAGGGCATGCACTTCACCTTGCTTTACGATGAGGTTAACTCCCTTCAAAATTTCACGCCCTGCAATTCCTACATGCAAGTCCCGAATGATGATTTCTGACATGAAAAACTCCTTGGGTAGGGTATAAAACAAATATCCTTGATGATTGATCGATCAAGGATTCGAGCTCGACTGCATCATTATAGCATGTTGGAGGGTTTATGTCAATATTTATGATAATTATAATAAATATTGACATAAAAAAGAAACATTGGTATACTCACTCATAAATTAATATGGCAGCAACAAGAGATTTAGTCCTTCGAACACTATTAACCCAACCGAAATGCACGGTGAATGAGCTAGCTGATAAAGTTGGTATCAGTCCAATTTCAATTCGCCATCACATCTCGAGCCTTGAGGCTGAGGGTTTGATCAGCAGCGAAGACGAACGGCATGGCGTGGGAAGACCGCGCCAGGTGTTCTCACTCACCGATACCGGGATTGAGCAATTTCCAACGCGCTATGTTCGGTTGACCATCCGTCTGCTGGAGCATCTCAAGGAAACCATGCCGGAAGCTATGATCAACAAATTATTCACCCAGATGGCTGAAGACCTGGCTAGAGATTTGTCCGATGGCACAGAGATGAAAAACCTGACTATGCAGGAGCGGTTAAATCTGGTAAAAAATCTTCTCAGGACTGAAGGATTCAATATCGAATGGGAGCAGCTTGAGGATGGTTACGAAATTCACGAAGCAAGCTGTCCATACTATTATGTGGGCCAGAATCATCCTGAAGTGTGTACAGTTGACCAGATATTGATCTCTAAAGTGCTCTCCGTTCCGACCGAAAAAGTGAAGTGCATATTGAAAGGCGATAGCAACTGCACCTATGTGGTCTCGAATCCGGTTTTACCTTAACGGGGTATTTTATGGATGAGCCTAATCAGAATAAACCTGTTTGGGAAATTGAAAGCACAAATCCGGAGCTAGTAGCGCCTCTTATTGAAGAGCTAAAAAAAGTGATGGATCCGGAGATCGGATTAAATGTCCTCGAGCTTGGTTTAGTCCGCAATGTAGCAATCCTCGATGGCGAGGCAAAAATGATGATGATTATGACCACACCATTTTGCCCCTATGGACCTGCTTTGCTTGAAACCACCCGTCAACAGGCTGAGCTTGGTCTCAAGCTCCCCACCTCAGTCACCCTGGGCTATGAACCTTGGGACCCATCTATGATGGATGAAGATGCAAGATTAGAGTGGGGTTTCTTCTAATATCTTACATAATATTGATAGTATTTATTTAAATCAACTGACCCGCAGTGAGCGGGTCAGATTGTTTAATTACACATAAATAGTACTGTGGCGAGGGCGGGGGTCGAACCCGCGACCTAGGGTTTATGAATCCCTTGCTCTGCCAGCTGAGCTACCTCGCCGTCAATAAGAGCGGCAAAATAGTACTACGACCTTATCCTTTTGTCAACTAAATTTCTCGGTTTACAATATATGCTGCCAGATCTTCCAGAGCTCTTCTTTCATGATTATCGGGTAATTTTCTTATAACCTCTAAACCATTTTGCACTGATCGTCTGGCCTCATCGTGTGATAACTTGATCGCTCCGCTTTCTCGGATAGATGTCAGCAACCGTCCCAAACAGTTTTCATCACAAAAACTACTTTCAAGGATATTGATCATATCTGAGTCATTGGGGTGATTCTCAAGATAGTATAAAACGGGTAGTGTGATCACTCCCTGCCTGAGATCACTGGCTACAGGCTTACCCATTGTAGTTTGTTCACTGGTGAAGTCCAGAATATCGTCGATAATTTGAAACGCCATTCCTATTTCATAACCAAACTGCTTCATTATATTCATCACCTGCTCATCCGCATGACTCAGGATAGAAGCGGTCGTGGTTGAGGCTTCAAACAAGGAGGCAGTTTTTGCATATATCCGTCGGTAGTAATCTTCTCGGTTGGCAATCCACTTGCTGCTAAATAACTGGGTGATTTCTCCATTAACGATCGTCGCCAGTGTTTCTGCAAAGATCTGCATCACTTCCACTGAACCGGTCTCTGCAGCCAGTTTGGCCGATTTGGAAAATATAAAATCTCCGGTCAAGACGGTCGCAGCTGGAGACCACTGGGCGTTCAGCGTGGGGATACCTCGCCGGATCAGTGCTCCATCAATCAAGTCGTCATGCACAAGCGTGGCTGTGTGCAGCGATTCAATCGCTGCAGCCAGGGTGACCAATTTATCCGGATCCGCACCCAACATTTTTCCGGTTAACAGCGTGACGATTACCCGAATACGCTTCCCACCTGAACTTAAGAGATGATTGAGGGCCGCGCCTACGGCGCTATGATGGCCATCGGATTGAGCACGGATCCGATCCTCAACTAGCACAATCCGATCCTCAATTGGAACAGTAAATGTAGCGTCTATCAATGAATTTCTCTCCAATTAAAAAGCTTCACTGCTTCGTCCGTCGTGCACCTGGATACCTCTTTTATAGAAATTGATTTGATCTCGGCAATTTTTTCTGCCACAATTCTAACATTAGCCGGCTCGTTGCGCTTGCCTCTATATTGCTGTGGAGATAAATATGGTGCGTCTGTTTCAACCAATAATTTATCCAAGGCTGTGGCTCGCACAACCGACTGTATATTTTCTGAGTTTCGATATGTCACTGGTCCAGTAATGCCGAGAATAAATTTATGGTCTGTCATCTCCTGTGCAAATTCTAGCGTCCCGGAAAAGGAATGCAGCTCACCTGGATGATCGGCTATTCTCGACTCATTTGAGACTAAACTCTCTTGCCAGTTGATTAGTATTCGGGCGATATCTTCAGACGCTTCCCGATTATGAATAATAACAGGTAATTCGAGCTCAGCTGCCAGTTCCAGCTGCTTGATGAAGATTGAGCGTTGCACATCCCTGGGTGTATTATCCCTGTAATAATCTAATCCGATCTCTCCAATTGCAACCACTTTATCTTTACCCGCCAGACCTCGTAGATCCGTCAACGAGCTCTCCGCCCAATTAAGACCACTGTTAGGATGCACACCGACTGCCGCAAAAACCTGAGGATACTCCAGGGCACATTGTATTGCTGTTTTACTCGTCTCAATGTCTATCCCAGGGATGATGATCCTAATGACACCATTCTCCAATGCACGTTCTACAACTTGAACTCGATCTAGGTTAAATTCCTCAAAGTTGAGATGGCAGTGCGCATCCACAAGATTTTCAGAGAATTTTTCTCCCACTATTTTAAGCCTGCCACGCGTAAGCCGTCATCCAATATATCTTTTACTCGCTCTTGATGCGTGGTCTCGCAATAGACTCTCATTATCGGCTCGGTTCCAGAAAACCTGATTAACATCCAGCCGCCGTCTTCCAGGTTAAATTTAAATCCATCGGTAGTGTCTAAACTTATCACTTTCATCCCACCGATCATCGTAGGCTTGCTCTCCAAAATACTGCGTTCACGTGAGGTACGATCACCTGAAAATGGCGTATCAATCCGGTCATAGTAATGCGCGCCGACTTTTTCGAATAAAGCCTTTAATAATTCAGATGGTTTTTTACCCAGCCGCACCATCATATCCAGGATGTACAGACCAGCCAAGATGCCATCTCTCTCAGGCACATGGCCGCGAAATGCATACCCACCTGATTCCTCTCCACCTATCATGGCATTGGTTTCCAGCATTTTTGGGGCGACATACTTAAAACCCACACCGGTTTCATACACGGGCACGTTATAAATTTTACCTAATTTGATCAGCATATTGGTGGTGGATAAGGTTTTGACAATCGGGCCGCGTTCTTTTCGTACCTCAAGAAAATAATACCCCAACAGACCGTAGACCCTAAGCTGGTCAATAAATTGGCCAGATTCATCCCCCACACCCAGGCGGTCTGCATCTCCATCAGTAATGATCAAGACATCCGCTTTACGCCTGACAGTTTCGTGCAACCCAATATCTACATTGGGTGGGATTGGTTCAGGTCGTTTCATTTCTGGAAAAATCGGATTCCGCTGATTATGGATTTCTTCCACCTGTGTTTTACCACCCTTGAGAAGGCGAGGGAACCAGCCTATTCCGTTGCCCCACATAGGTTCAACCAGCACGTTCAAACCGGCATTCTTGATGGTTTCCAGGTCGACCAGCCGGCTAATCTGCTCGATATAAGCCGGGTTGGGATCAAAATACTGGATCTTGCCGGCTGAAATTCCATCCTCGAGGGCTATCCGTTGAATATTTTCAATAGATTCAGGGATGAAAGACTCTATTGCCAACAATCCAGCCGGATCGATTGCACCTCCATGTTCTTCGCGTACCTTGAATCCATTGTCAGTGGGAGGATTATGGGAGGCGGTGATATTAACCGCTCCTACAGCCGCTTTGTTTACCACTGAATATGAAATCGCAGGTGTGGGGGTTGCCTTATCAGTCAAATACACCCTTAGATTATTTGCCGCCAAAACTTCCGCCACGGCTACTGCAAAATTTTCTGAATTAAATCGCTGGTCGTATCCGACCACCACCCATTCGTCTTTCGCTCCTCGTTCCAATAAATAATTGGCAAAACCCTGTGTACATCGACGAATATTGGCAAATGTGTAATCTTCCGCAATTCTCCCCCGCCAGCCATCGGTTCCAAAATGGATTTTTTCCACCACTATTCCTCCATCGTTAGAAAGTTTTCTCGGGAGTTATTATATCAAGGGATAATGGAGAGCGGAATAGGCATCGCAGGAATGATATAATTTCAAATTGTGTCATTTTAAACAGGAGGTTATTAATGAGTACATCTAAAATTGAGGAATTGTTGGAGTTGCTTGATGGTAGTCTGGTGCAGACCGACTATCATTTCGAGATCAAGGATCGAAAACATCTCCAGGCTAATATATATAAACTGGCACAGCTAGCAGCGATAGGAAATAGCCAGGAAAAAGGCTCAGCACAGTATATTATTCGCCAGGCAGCCCTGGCTTTTGGTGCCATCCCTTCATCTATTATTGAGCTCTATCTGGCACGTGGACGGGGAGAAATCCCATTAACATTTACCGTCCCGGCAATTAATCTTCGTATGCTTGCGTTCGACTCCGCCCGCACGGTATTCAGGGTAGCCAATGAGATGAATGCAGCAGCTTTTATTTTTGAGATAGCACGGTCTGAGATGGGATATACCGATCAGCGCCCGTCAGAATATTCTTCCTGCATCCTCGCGGCAGCGATTACTGAGGGCTATATCGGACCGGTTTTCATTCAGGGTGATCATTTTCAAGTTTCCGCCAAACGCTATGCTACCTCGCCAGATACGGAAGTACAAGCATTAAAGGATTTGACCAGGGAGGCATTGGGTGCTGGTTTTTATAATATTGATATCGACACCTCTACCCTGGTGGATGTGTCTAAACCAACTGTACCTGAACAGCAAAAGCTGAATTACACCTTATCAGCCATGTATTCGGCTTATATCCGCTCGCTTCAGCCTGATGAGATCCAGGTCTCTATCGGAGGTGAGATTGGTGAAGTTGGTGGGCATAATTCAACCGAGGAAGAATTTCGAGCATATATGGATGGTTTTAAAACCGAGCTCCATAAGCAAGCACCGAATGCAATCGGATTAAGCAAAATCAGCATCCAAACTGGTACGTCGCATGGAGGGGTTGTGCTTCCAGATGGTTCGATTGCCAAGGTTAATTTGGATTTCGGTATCCTGCTCAAGCTCAGCCGGGTGGCTCGTTCTGTTTACGGCATGGGTGGTACCGTTCAACATGGTGCTTCAACTTTACCGGAAACTGCGTTTGGTAAATTCGTCGAATCTGAGGCTGCCGAAGTTCACCTGGCAACTAATTTCCAAAACATGGTTTTTGAGCGTCTGCCCGATGGATTGAAGGCTGAAATATATGCCTACCTGGATAAAAATAGTGCTTCAGAACGAAAACCAGACATGACTGATGAGCAGTTTTATTATAAGACTAGAAAAAATGCCATCGGTTCATTTAAAGCTCAAACCTGGAATCTATCGGTAGATAAGAAAAAAGAGATCACCCAGGCTTTAGAAGATCAATTCCGCAAGCTGTTTGTGTATCTTGGCATACATGGAACCCGCCAATATATTGAGTCCAAAATCCACCCTCAAAAGGTTGAGCCCGATCTAAAATACTACCTCGGAGAAGCTGTAGCTGAAGAGGAAGTCTCAGATTTGGCTGATTGATCATGCCTGCCAGTGATCAAGGTGTGGATCTTACGCGCTATATGCTTATTCCCCGCACGCTGATTTTCCTCACTCGGGGTCAGAAACTTCTGCTTCTCAAAGGAGCATCGCATAAGCGCTTATGGGCAGGACAGTATAACGGGATTGGTGGGCATGTTGAGCAGGGAGAAGATATTCTTTCTGCTGCCCAGCGTGAGCTTCTGGAAGAAACCGGATTATCGTCACCCAACCTGTGGCTTTGTGGAATTGTCACTGTGGATACTCAGACTAACCCTGGGGTAGGTATCTATATTTTCAAGGGTGAATGCTCTCAAGGTGAGCCTAATTCTTCAAATGAAGGTTCTCTGGAGTGGGTAGATGCTACTGATACCACGCATCTACCTTTGGTAGCCGACTTGCCAGTTTTGCTTCCTAGAATATTATTGATGAAATATGGCGAGCCTCCTCTTTCGGCTCACTCCAGATACGACGAATCCGGAAGCTTATTGGTCTCTTTTGCGAATTGATCCGAATAAACAAACTATACAAAGAGCAGCATCCGTATTGAATGTGGATGCTGCTCTAGTTTTATCTTCAGAGAAAAAATATTATCTGCGAACCACTGAACGGATAATCAGCCAAACCCCTGCTACGAGGAGCAAAATCGGCCAGATGTAATTGATCAGATTTACCGCTGCTACCAGGATCAAAATCCCCATTACACCCAGGATTATTGCGGGTATCCACGCCCAACGCATCTGACCAATTGATGTGGGTAGTACCGCCACCAGGACGAAGGTTATCGCCAGACCCAGGAAGAAAATTCCTCCACTGGCAGCTGACGAGTTTCCGGTGTCGACTAAAGCGACAATCGCGATGGTTGCCATGACACCGGCCGGGATAATCGCCCACCAATTTCCTCGTTGTGCCAGGTAAACGAGCAAAAAGCTGAGTGCAATCCCGCCCAGAATGACCGTTCCACCTAGATTAGTATCGCTAAATCCCGGCAGGAATGAATCTAAGCCGATCAATGCAGCGAGCGACAGGAATATCACACCGGGGATCAATGCCCACCAATGGACGTGGTTGTTAATGTAAAGCGATAAAAACAGGAAACCTACGATACCTGCAATCACTGTCCAAAAAAGTGCCCCTCCCTTAAATACGTTAAAGGTATCTAAAAGTAAAAAGGCACCACCGATGACTAATAAAATCCCCCAAAATATACGGGAAGATAGGATCTTCATCATGACCTCCGGGCTATTTCTTCCGAATAATTGTTTGGATGATAATCCATACACCGGCCAGGATAACCAATATTGGCCAGTATTTGATAAAGTAACCTTGACCGGAAAATAGCATAATAAATACGACGAAAAGAATGAGGCTGATCAAAATCAGGCGCAACCCATCCCGGTAGCCTCTGGTTCCTCCTCCCCCGATCAAATTGGATAGAATTGCACCCACTCCGACAAACCCGGGTATCAGCGTCCACAAATATGACCAATCACCCCACCTTTGGGTCACGTTCGTATAGTATAAGATTCCACCAATCCCACCCACGATGCAGGCTGGAACACTCATCCCCGGAGAACGTGTCAATAATCCGATCAGAAATAATAAAAGCCCAACGCCGATGACAATAAATGGCCATTGGTATTGTGAGTTGATGATTTCATTCAGTCCAGGTACAAGATTTAATCGCGCAACCAGGAACAATCCACCAATCAACAGCAAAACAATACCAAACACCAGGTCTGACTTTCTCTCCTTAGACATATCTCCTCCTTCAGTGATCCGTTAACCAGAATAAGTTAAGTATACATTAATCTCAACAATCGGAAAATATATCCACACCGATATATTCATCCTTTCTACTTAATCGATCCGAAAAACGAATAATCATTAATTTCATGATCACAATCCAAAATTTTCAATTTAGTTCGGATAGATCAGTATTAAAGCGTCTATTACTCTTACGTAATCTTGATGAATAGGTGTCATTTTCCGATTTAACATCGATAATATTGTTGGTTTTAAGTGGACAAATTCGTCATAATTCATATTACAATAAATGCGAGAAAACTTTTCTCGTGATAATCGTGGGCTTAGGGAGTGGGAAATGATCGTCCCGACTGATAATATGGACATCACGCAGGATACGACCTTTACACCCGGTGTATATTTTCTCCCATCCGGTATCAAGCTTGGCGGTAGCAATATTACCCTGGATGGCAATGGTGCCGTTTTAGTGGGTGAGGACTTTTCCCGAAGTGGAATATTTGTTTCCCAGTCAGAAAATATCACTATTAAAAATTTCTCACTGCAAGGTTACTATTGGGGAATTCAAGCTGAAACCTGCAACCGCCTGACCATTTCGAACTGTAAGGTTTTTGCCACCAGTGAATTACCCGCCAACACGATTTTTTTGGATATATGGACGCCGGTGGAAAAAGCGTATGGTGCAGGAATTTTATTGTATAAAGTAAGTGATAGCATTATCCAGGATTGTGATCTTTCCCATCAAATGAATGGTCTCCTGACGTATAAGTGTGAGCACCTGATTGTTATGAAGAGTTCAGCTAATTATTGCAGTGGCTGGGGCTTCCACTTGAACAACACGAGTAATTGTCTGTTCAAGGATAATAGTGCTGACTTTTGTTGCCGCTATGAGCCAAGGGGACCTCGTATGGGTCATATGGGATCCGACGCCGCAGGATTCTTGATCGTAAATCGGTCGTGTAACAATAAATTCCTGGATAACAATGCCCGCCTGGGTGGTGATGGATTTTTCCTGGCGGGAATGAATCCGGAATATGAATCGGTTGGTTGCGACGATAATCTTTTTGAAGGCAACGACGGGTCTTACAGCCCTAATAATGCCTTCGAAGCCACGTTCAGTAAAGGGAATATATTTCGATCGAATTACGCCAATCATAGTAATTATGGTTTTTGGTTGGGTTTCTCAAGGGGAGGAACGCTCGAAAATAATCAGCTGATCGGTAATCGGCAAGCCGGGATCGCAGTTGAAAACGGAATTAATTTTGATATTCGGGATAATTCCTTCACGAATAATCGACATGGAATTTTACTCTGGTCTAGACTTGTACCAGAACTTGAGCGTGCGCGTACAGAAAATTCCACCAGCCGTGATTGGCTGATAGAGAAGAATTTCTTTTCAGGCAATCATAAAGCTATCCGTATAGCAGCTGACCAGGATCACGGCATCCGACCATTACCGGAGGATGGACACCTTGGTTTGTCCGCTCCTAAGCCTGCTAATCATGTTATTCGCAGTAACGAATTCCACGACAATATCTACGTGATTGATCAAATCAATACCTTTAATACCCTGATCGAGCACAATCAATATTTTAACAACCAATATGACTGACCACCCATCGATAAGCTACACCCAGGCTGTCCAAGATTTTCGATCTGCCCGCCAAAAAGCAGCATTGCGCGAAATAATGGCCCGTTTTACTGGCGGTTCCACTGAACTGTTGTCTTATGACGAAGTGCGTCAGAAATTGAAAGCCCAGGTCAGTCCTAAGAAAGTATTGAAAGAAATACCGGTGGATGCCATTATAGGCAGCGTAAACCGCTATCAGGATTTCTTGCGCGACTTCCTACCTGGTAAAAATATCGATGAAGAACGCTGGGCTAACGTGGAATTAGCTAACTCCAGCCTTCAAGGCTTACCACCCATTGAAGTCTACCAAATCGGTGAAGTATACTTTGTAGGTGATGGAAATCACCGGGTGTCGGTCGCAAAGCAAATTGGAACGGCATTAATCCAGGCCTATGTGACAGAATTACAGACTCGCGTTCCTCTCACTCCGGAAATACAACCTGAAGGCTTAATCTTAAAGGCAGAATATACAGATTTTCTGGAACATACCAGCCTGGATAAGTCGCGACCAGGCTCGGATCTATCGGTCACTGTCCCTGGTCAATATGAATTGATCGAAGAACATATTGCAGTGCACCGCTATTTTATGGGCATCGAACAGCAGAGGGAAATTCCGGTGGCTGAAGCTGCTGCCGATTGGTATGACAGAGTTTACCTACCAGTGGTAAATATCATCCGTGATCGCGGGTTATTGATCGATTTTCCCACTCGTACCGAATCCGACCTTTATCTATGGATTGCCGACCATCGTGCACTCCTGGAAGAAGACCTGAATGCTCAGATTGAAGTTTCCAGCGCTGTAGATGACCTGGCAGGTCAATTCAGTCAACGCCCTTATCGAATTGTCGCCCGGTTGGGTAACAAGATTTTAAAAACCTTAGTTCCAGCCTATCTGGAAGCCGGACCAGCCACCGGTGAATGGCGTCAATCCATACTGTCAACCCGACGAAGCGATCAGCTCTTCTGTGAGCTGCTCGTCCCAATCAATGGTCAGGAAGATGGTTGGTGTGCATTGGAACAAGCATTCATCGTAGCCCGCCGTGAAGAAACCGATATCCACGGTTTATATATTCTGGAAACGGAAACAGAGCAAGGTGAACAGAATACCAAGAATATCCAGAACGAATTCATGCGCCGGTGCGAGACAGCCGGAATCCAATCCGATTTACAGCTAAAAGTGGGTGATATTACCTCCAATATATGTGAGCGTGCCCGTTGGAATGACCTGGTGATCATGAACTTATCCTATCCACCAGAACCATCCATGCTCGCTCGTTTGAGCTCTGGAATCCGCAATTTAGTCCAACGCTGCCCGCGACCGATCCTGTTTACTCCCCAGATCACCAAGCCTTTAAATCACGCCTTATTAGCCTACGATGGTAGCTTGAAAGCTCAGGAGGCTTTATTTATTGCCTCCTACCTGGCTGCCAAATGGAAAATAGCGTTATCCGTATTATCAATTGGTGATGACGAAAATATCAACCAGATTCTCGGTGATGCCCAAAAATACCTGGAAGGGTATCAAGTCCACGCGGAGTATTTACTGGCACATGGAAATGATAATTCAGAGATCATCAACCAGTATGTTGTAGAATTACAAGCTGATTTCCTGATTATTGGGGGTTATAGTCGTAATCCAATCCTGGAGGTATTACAAGGGGGTGATGTGGACCAGTTATTGCGTCTGACGGAGATACCCGTCGTGATCTGCAGGTGACCTGGTATATAATTTTCACTATATATCCATCTTTCGATAACCATACGTATTAATCACCCTGGTTTTCCCGAACTGTGTTTCGGTGACCATATCGGGTCTATACACATGGATATGTCCATGGAAATGGTAATCTGGTTTAAACTGCATCATCAGCCAGCGAAACGCTTTTATCCCCTGATGCGCAAGATCAGTTTGGTCATGGATTCCCCAGGCAGGTGCATGCGTGATAAATACGTCCAGGTACCGGCCGTATTTTACCCGGTTCATCAATAATGCAGGAACCAGTGTAAACACGTTCAGCCACATCTCGGTTTGTGTATACTGGTAAGCCCCATTTTTATAACGTATACTGCCTTCGACACCCGCAAAAGTGTAACCCTTGTACCTCATCACTTTACGATGCAAATCAATCGACCCGCTGGAATGGTGATCGCTATGCCTGTTTTCGGGAATAGTATGATTCCCATTCACCGCAAATAATGGGATATCCAAAGAGCTTATTATAAATTCTAAGTAATAAGGAGGTAGATCGCCGCAGCTGATAGCCAGGTCAGTGCCTAAAAGCTTCAATCGCATTTTCGGACTGTAAATCCAATCGATAACGACGTCACTGACCACCAAGATTTTCATTTAGCTTTGGTGCAACAGTTCCCAGAATTCATATACCTGAATATACTCCCAATATGGTTTATCTCCAAATCATTTTCCCCGTTAACGCTATGATTCAATGCAACAAATTTCCTATCATTGGAATACACAAATCAACATATACGCGGTGGTCCAGGTAATTCCGGCCATATTCAGCTCAGTATGCACCCACAACAATTCCACTTATCGCTTAATCAAATCCGCCAACGCCTGCTTTATGGCCGGGAATTTAAAAACAAACCCCTCCTTCAATAATTTTTCAGGCAGCACCCGCTGACCTTTCAGTACTATCACGGCCACTTCGCCGAATGCCAGCTGCATCGCAAAACTTGGCACAGGGAAATAATGCGGTCGCCTCATTACCCTCCCGATCGTTCTTCCGAATTCATCATCGGTCACCGGGTTTGGAGAGGTCAGATTAAATATTCCATTGGCTTTTTCATCCCTGATTAAAAATCGGATCGCATTTACCTCATCATCAATGTGGATCCAGGAATATACTTGCTGGCCATTTCCGAGTGGGCCGCCTACCCATAGCTTATACGGCAGTAGAAGCAGCCGAAATGCACTTCCTTGAGGCGACAGGACCACTCCATTCCGGATCACCACCCGGCGGACACCCATTTTCTCAACTGGTTGTGATGATGCCTCCCATTTTATACATAAATTAGCAAAGTAATCGTCACCAGCTTTATCCGCTTCGGTTAATG
The DNA here is from genome assembly GCA_963809805.1 of uncultured Chloroflexia bacterium. Lineage (GTDB taxonomy): Bacteria > Chloroflexota > Anaerolineae > Anaerolineales > UBA4823 > FEB-25. The sequence goes on from CAWELB010000008.1 coordinate 364,486, forward strand.
CCTTTTCTTGTTCAGTGCCGTAATATCCCACCCCAGATGACTGGATGAATACCGATGGTTTCGATTGAGCCAGATCAATAGCTTTGGCGAGAACCTTTCCAGAATCCACGCGACTATTCACCAGTCGCAACTTCCTCTCTTTAGTCCAGCGTGAAGGGAATAAACCTTCACCAGATAAATTTTCACCAGTGAGATTAACAATCGCATCAGAATGTTCAATATGCTTCCCCCAGTCTAGTCAAGGTCACCCCATCCCATTGAACAACCTTTACCCCTACTGGCATCCCATTTACCTGCTCCGGCTTACGACTCAAGATAACCACTTCATCACCATCGGCAATGAGTAAGCTGGTTAAAGCACGCCCAATCAAGCCGCTTCCACCTGCAATAATAATGCGCATTGTTGACCTCCTCCAACTCCATGGCAAATTCTACCGATGTGATGATTGTAACTAATAGCTCAATATATCGTAATAAGATATATATAGTCGATATTATATCATGTTCGTATCCAGATCCTATAATGATAAAATTACCATAACGAAAATAATTCGCATCCTTTGATAATCATGCTAAAAGAACAATTCTTACTTGACCCACAGATCGTTTTTCTCAATCATGGCTCGTTTGGAGCATGTCCACGCCCGGTGTTTGCTGAATATCAAGCCTGGCAGCGCAGACTGGAACATCAGCCCGTGCAATTTCTTGGGGTCGAGCTGGATAATTACCTGCTCCGCTCCAGGGAAGCATTGGGAGAGTATATCCATGCGCCCGCACAAGATATCGTATATATTCCAAACGCCACCCATGGAGTGAACATTGTCGCCCGCTCTATAAAACTATCACCAGGAGATGAAGTTTTATCGACAGACCAGGAATATGGCGCATGTAATTATGCCTGGGACTTTATTTGTAGTAAGTCCGGTGCGATTCATAAACACCAAACGATAAAGTTTCCGGTGGTTTCCGATCTGGAGATAGTTGACCAATTTTGGCAGGGTGTTACGCCCCAGACCAGGGTGATCTTCATCAGCCATATTACTTCCCCAACTTCCCTGACCCTGCCGGTGCAGTTGATCTGCCAGCGCGCCCGGGAAGCCGGTATTATCACGCTGATCGATGGTGCACATGCACCCGGACAGCTGCCCCTCGATTTATCTTCAATCCAAGCTGATTTTTACACGGGTAATTGTCATAAATGGATGCTAAGTCCAAAGGGTGCGGGCTTTTTATATGCCACGCCTGAGGCACAAAATTTGATTGAGCCTTTAATTGTCAGCTGGGGCTATCAATCTAGTCTCAGCTCTCCCAAAGAATCAAAGTTTGTTGATTTTCTCCAGTGGAGCGGAACGAAAGATCCGGCGGCTGCGCTTTCTGTCCCGGCTGCAATTGACTTCATGAGGGACCATCATTGGGATCAGGTTCAGCGCAAGTGCCATGACTTGTCGCGCAATGCAATCGAATCGATTTGTAGTTTCACTGGCTTAGCGCCCCTGTATCCATTGGATTCCGACTTTTATTACCAGATGGGAACCATCCCAATTCCCAACGTACGCGACCTGAGTGAGCTGAAGTGTCGTTTATATAATGACTACAAAATCGAAATCCCTTGTATTGATTGGAATAATCGCCATTTCCTGCGCCTGTCAGTCCAAGGTTATAATTCAAAGCATGACATTTCCCTCCTGGAAAACGCATTATTCAAGCTGCTGCCAGAGCTGGCGGTTTCTTAGCCAGGCCTATTTCCTTATATGCTCGTTTGATGAAGTGACCAATTATGCCTGTACTCGATAAATGGGACTTATCCATAACAACCGACGAAGTACTGCGTGCCCAAGGCGCAGACCCCGATGTGCTCCGCGTTCGTCGTCCAGCTCTCCTGGCAAGTACCGATCGAGCCATCACCAGTGGGAGTTCCATTCTTCATCCGCTGGTTTTATTTGAAAAGTATTCGGTGAAGGGTCTCCTCCATGAGCGCCTGGAGCTAAACTCAAATCCCGGCAGTCCAGGTAAAGCCAGTCTATCTGGCAAGCTAATCGCTCAGCATCTTGCGCGCGCGCAAGATGTGATTGTCATGCTGTGTACGCTCGGAAGTGAGCTCGATGATACAGTATCAAGCTTGTTCAAAGTGGATCCGATGCGCGGTCTGGCATTGGATGGGGTGGGATCAGCCGCGGTTGAGAAGTTAGCCATCCAGGCATGCAACTATTTCGAGATCCAGGCTCAATCAGCTGGGCTTAAAACGACCATGCCGCTTAACCCGGGCATGGTTGGATGGTCTGTGGAAGAGGGTCAACCCCAGATTTTTACTTTATTGGATAGCGACCAGATCCAGGTTTCGTTGACCGAATCCTGTATGATGATCCCCAATAAATCTTTGTCAATGGTATTGGGGATTGGCACTGATGTCTCTGCAATAGGCTCGTCCTGCGATTACTGCAGCTTGAAGGGTGTCTGTAGATATCAAAATCATTATGCCAAATAGTATTGACTATACGATAAATTTCCAGCCGATCGGAAGAAGGGTCACCACAGGCAGCCATCAATCACTCTTGAATGCTGCTCAGGGAGCTGGAATCGATATCGCATCAATTTGCGGTGGTATTGGCATCTGTGACAGTTGTAAAATCCGCGTGATCAATGGCACTCTATCTGCTCCCACCTTGGAAGAACAGGCAATTTTTTCATCGCAGGAGCTGAGTGCCGGTTATCGGTTAGCTTGCCAGTCATACCCACGCAGCGATCTCACCATCGAAATACCCCCTGAATCACTCACTGCACCCCAAAGATTACAAATTGAAGGACAAGCTCAGGTTGTGCAAGTTGATCCAGCAGTGGTTCCCATTTTGCTGGATATCCCCGAACCCACGATCAGGGACTTACGTTCAGACACCATCGGGTGCGTCAGGTACTCATAGAATCGGGTATTCTTACACCCGTCGATTTTTCAGCTCCTGTCCTTGAAGCCCTATCGTCACGCTTGCGGGACTATGCCTGGCATATCACATTGGCTATGCGCAATAACTTGATTGTCGCCGTCTTACCAACCACCACAGGCTTATTAGGATTAGCTGTTGACGTGGGCACAACGAAATTGGCGGCTTATTTGTGCGATCTGAATTCAGGTGCGATTCTCGCCAGGGCCGGCGCCATGAACCCACAAACCGCATTCGGTGAAGATGTCATCAGCCGGATCAGCTATGCGGATACCTTTCCGGATGGTAGAAGAACACTGCAATCCAGGTTGGTCGGCACTTTGAACCAGCTGATCAGCCAGCTGTGCCAACAGGCAGGCGCTGCCGATGAGCCGATCTCACCCGATCAAATTGTTGAGGCTGTAGTGGTGGGTAATACCGCCATGCATCACTTATTCTCTGGTTTACCGGTCCACCAGCTTGGGGTGGCACCTTATGTTCCTGCCGTGAGTGAAGCCCTTGAGATCGATGCGAATAGAATCGGCCTTAATATCGCGCCTGGTGCGAAAATATACCTTCCCCCCAATATTGCAGGCTATGTCGGTGCAGATCACGTTGCCATGCTGCTATCAACGGGAATTTGGTCCGGTTCAAAGACAGCCATAGCATTGGATATCGGTACCAACACTGAGATTTCTTTGGTTCATAATCATGAAATAACTTCGTGCTCGTGTGCTTCCGGCCCTGCCTTCGAGGGTGCCCATATCACTGCAGGAATGCGCGCTGCTCCAGGAGCCATAGAACGTGTGCAGGTCATCCGGGATGAGTTGCGGACCCAGACGATTGATAACGTTCCTCCAATCGGTATCTGTGGTTCTGGGATCTTGGATGCGATTGCCTGTATGCATCAAGTCGGTGCAATCGATCAACGTGGTTCATTATCAGGTACGCATTCATCCATTCGGCAAACTGATCATCGGCGCGAATTTCTTCTTGTCGAGTCATCGAAAACTGGGTCCGGTCATGATCTGGTCATCACACGCCAGGATATTAATGAAATCCAATTAGCCAAAGGAGCCATCCGGACCGGGATCGAGGTTCTATTGGAAGAAGCCCGACTGTCTGCAGATGCGATTGAGGACTTTATTATCGCCGGAGCCTTTGGCACGTATATCAATATTCCGAGTGCCATACGGATAGGTATGTTTCCTTCCTTGCCCATCGGTCGCTTTCAGCAAGTCGGGAATGCAGCGGGCGCCGGTGCCAGGCAGCTGCTGTTAAGCCTGAGCCAACGAGACCTGGCAGCTGATATTGCCAATCGTGTGTGCTATATCGAGCTATCCACGTATCCGAATTTCTCCAATATATTTTCCAGGTCCCTCTATATCGAAAATAAATAGCTGAAATACCTGGCAAGTCTATGTAGCTTGCATCTTGCACGGTTCATACGGTGATGCTACCAATTATTCAAATGAGCAGCACAAGCCTATTTTATTGCGATAATTCTTTAAGCAATGCCAGGGTTTCACGCTTACCGCCCAGCCCTCCTTCACCTCCCGGGCCAACGCATGAAGGGCAACCATCATCGCATCCGCAAGATTCAACGAGCTCCCGTCCCCGCTTCATCAAATCCAGATGGATATCATATAATCGTTCACTCAAGCCAATCCCCCCAGGGATCAGATCATATAAAATCACTGCCGGTTTTCCTTCTGCAAGTGATGATTGAGGATCGGAATGGATTCCAAGGTCACCGATATCACACATCAGGAATAAAGGCGCCAGATTCCCCAAGGTGAATGCCAACCCTGCTAGCCCGCTTCTTACCCGTACTGCCGTCTCTATCTTGCGATGGCATGAATTACACACGGTGATCAAATTTACCAATTGGTTGGCTTGCTCAGCATTATCGAACATTCGGAAGGGGATTTTATGATGCACGTGATGAGCTTTATCACCTTCCGGCGTGCCGCAAACCTGGCATCGAAATCCATCCCTTGCCCTTGCCAGGTCGCGTTGTCTTGGCCAATTCGGGCCGTAGTCATTTGGTGCATTCGACCACAATCCTTCATCCTTGAGTTTTCCCACTGTCTCATCGGATAGAGACAACCAATACCCGGTAGTTAATAATTCTGAGGGAGGTAAGCTCAGATTCTCATTTCCCAATGTTTCATTGGTATGCCATCTTATTTTTCGAAATCCGATTACCTGTGATGTGACCTGTACTTCGCCATAGGCTTTGCTGCCGCCCGGTATCTCAACTTCTGCCAGTTTCTCCACCTGCTGCACGAGCACTTCCTGGCGAGGCTCGGTATAGTAATCGACATTGGTGGGCTGCAGGATGGCGATGTGATGTTCAAGATCAAGGTCTTTTACCAGGTAAGTCGTTCCTTCATGCATATACACAGCCCCAGGGTGGGTCATCCAATAAGAGCTGGAGCCATCTACCTCGCCGATTGTCACCGCCAAGCTTCCACGTTCTGCTTCGTTTGCTGCCACTTGCAGCAGCACAGTTTCAGTCGATGCGCTGCGTAGCGAGACATTCTGGGCAGGGTATTTATCTGCCATCCAGAAATATTTTTCTCCAGATCGATGGATCACTCCTTCGCCTTGCAGAAATTCCAATAATTCCTGCATCTCAGACGCATTGATCCCTCCGTAGACCTCCCCATCAGAAAATGGCAGCTCAAAGGCAGCGCAACGCAAATGTCCTAATAAAATGAGCAGATTATCAGGATTGATCATCCCATGTTCAGGTGAACGGCTGAAAAAATAATCCGGATGTTGAGCCAGGTATTGATCCAATGGATTTGGTGAAGAAACTAAAACAGCCAGGGAGGCGTTTTCTCCACGTCCTGCCCGCCCGGCTTCCTGCCATGTAGCCGCGATGGTGCCAGGGTAACCAACCATCAGCGAGGCTTCCATTCCGCCTATATCGATCCCTAGCTCGAGTGCATTCGTCGCTACAACGACACGCACGTCTCCCTTACGCAATCCTTCTTCAATAGCCCGGCGCTGCCCGGGTAGATATCCTGAACGGTACCCCCGGATAATTTCATTTACATCCCCCTTATGCAGGGATTTATCCGAATTTACCCCAGTGGATTGTTCCCTTAAATAGGTGAGGATGATCTCAACGGTTCGCCTTGCCCGGCTAAACACGATGGTTTGCAGGTTGTAGGCCAGCAAGTCTTCTGCCAGATTGACTCCAGCTTGAATGGCACTTCTCCGTAATCCCAGGCTTTTATCAATAATGGGTGGATTGTAGATCAAGAAATGCTTCTCACCTTTTTCAGCGCCATCATTATCAATCAATGTCACGGGTTCATCGATCATCCGCCGGCCCAATTCATCCGGATTACCAATCGTCGCCGAGGTCAGGATGAATTGTGGTGCTGCCCCGTAAAATTTGGCAATGCGTTTCAGTCTGCGGATCACGTTAGCGACGTGCGAACCGAAAACGCCCCGATAGGTATGGATCTCGTCAATCACCACAAATCGGAGGCCTCGGAAGAATTGTGCCCATCCGGTATGATGCGGAAGGATACCCGTATGCAGCATATCCGGGTTGGTCAGGATTAGGCGCGCCTGGTTGCGTAAGGAAGATCGTACATTCACGGGTGTATCGCCATCATATATGGCGCATTTTATTGCACCGCCTGCGATCGGTGGGAGATTCTCGGTGTCTCCGGAGGCAGCGATTTGAGTCAGCAAGCTTTTCAAGACCGAAAATTGGTCCTGGGTTAATGCCTTGGTTGGGAATAAATATAACGCGGTTGCTTCTGGATCATTGAGCAAATGGTCCAGTACAGGCAGGTTGTAGCACAGGGTCTTGCCGCTGGCAGTTCCAGTGACCACGACGACATTTTCCCCTCTGTTTATAGCTTCAATGGATGACGATTGGTGCGTATAAAGTGAATGAATCCCATATGCTTCCAGCGCTTCTTTCAAAATGGGATGAATACCCGGTGGAAAAGGCTCAAATTGCGCCTTCTTACCAGGTATTCGGCGCCATTCCACTAAATTTGGCCCCACCTGCGGGTCTGACCTCCATCGGGCTAACAAAGAAGAAAGTGTCATATGCACGGTATTATACTCAAAGGAAATTGAAAGCATGGGTTGGCGTGTATAATTGGGGTTGATGCCTGAATCCAAGCGCTTGCGTTGGGGACTGCTGAGTACAGCTCGAATAAACCGGGCAGTCATCCCCCCCATCCGTGCTTCCAAAAAAAGTGAACTGGTTGCGGTTGCCAGTCGTTCGAAAGAAAAAGCATTAGACTACGCTGCCAACTGGAAAATTCCACGTATCCATTCAAGTTATGAAGATTTGTTGGCAGACCCAGAGATTGATGTAATTTATATCTCTTTGCCAAATGCACTCCACGCAGAATGGTCAATAAAGGCTTTGCAAATGGGGAAACACGTGCTTTGTGAAAAACCGATAGCGACCAGCTCCAAGGATGCCGAGGCAGTCATTAATGCAGCCATCAATACAGGTAAAGTCATTACTGAAGCGTTCATGTATCGGCATCATCCCCAGACGAATTTAATGAAGCAAATGGTAGAGAATGGTGAAATTGGTAAGCTCCAGCTCATTCGCGGTTCTTTCTGCTACAACAACACCCGCTCAGGAGATATTCGCTTTGACCCCACCCTAGGTGGTGGCAGCCTGTGGGATGTGGGCTGTTATCCGATCAGTTATGCGCGTTACCTGACTGGTCATGAGCCCGCCGAGGTCTATGGTCATCAAGTGACCGGTTCAACCGGTGTTGATCTGCTCTATGCAGGGCAAATGCTCTTTCCAGATGGGGTGATCACCCAATTCATCTCCAGCTTCATCACCCAGAGAAAATCTGAAATGGAAATAATTGGTGAGAATGGCAGGATATTCATCCCCGAGCCATATAAACCCGGGGTACGGACCAGCATTATCCTTCAACAGGCTGATCAGGAACGGAGAATTCCAATCAAGGGACCCGAGCTCTATCAGGGTGAAATCGAAGATATTGAAAATGCTATATTATATAAACAGCCTGTGCGTATCAGCCTGAGTGACAGCCGGGCCAATATTGTCGCGATTGAAGCATTATATATGTCAGCGCAGGAATCTACCCCAATATCCATCCATAACCAGTAAACTCAAAAGGGAGTCAGGCGATGATCTACTTAAATAAAGATGCTAAACCCATCAACGTGCTGCCCGGTTTGATACGCCGGACGTTAGCCCAGAGTCAATCTATGATGATTTGCGAATTCACCTTCGATGCTCATGTTGAGATTCCACTTCACTCCCATCCGCATGATCAGGTTGGTTACCTGGTCGAAGGGCGCGTGGAGATGAATATCGCCGGAGAGAAATTCATTCTTAACAAGGGTGACAGCTATTCTGCTCCTTCCAACATCTCACACGGTGTCATTACACTGGAACCCTCTGTGATTGTGGATACGTTTTCTCCGCCCCGGGAGGATTATCGATGAATATCCTCGTCACGGGCGGTGCAGGATACATCGGAAGTCATACCTGCCTAGAGCTGCTTCAGAACGGTTACGATGTCATCGTTGTAGATAATCTCAGCAACAGCAAGGAAGAATCACTCCGTCGTGTGCAGGAGCTCACGGGTAGGAAATTGATATTTTATCAAGTCGATATCCTGGATCGGGACGGTCTTGGCAAGATATTTACTGATCATACCATCCAGGCAGTGGTCCACTTTGCTGGGCTCAAATCCATGGGTGAATCGGTGAGCATGCCTTTGCAGTACTTTCACAATAATGTATCCGGGAGCTTGGTATTATTGGATGTCATGAAGCAGCATGACATTCGCAATTTCGTCTTCAGCTCTTCTGCTGGGGTGTACGGAGAAGTAGCAACCGTCCCGATCACGGAGAATTTCCCTCTTTCAGTCATCAATCCTTACGCTCGTACCAAGCTGATGATCGAAGATATCTTGCGCGATTTATCTTACGCAGAGCCGCAGTGGAATATTGCCATCCTGCGATACTTTAATCCAGTCGGTGCCCATCCAAGTGGTAGGATTGGGGAAGATCCGAATGGTATTCCCAACAATCTGATGCCTTATGTTGCCCAGGTGGCTATCGGGAGACGTCCATTTGTACGGGTTTGGGGGAAGGATTATCCCACTCCCGATGGTACAGGTGTTCGGGATTACATCCATGTCTGCGATCTGGCGATTGGTCATATCAAAGCCTTGGAAAAATTGGAAACCAAACCCAGCTTGGTGACCTATAACCTGGGCACCGGACGGGGTTACAGCGTGATGGAAGTCATCCAGGCCTTCGAAAGTGCCTGCCAGCATGCAATTCCTTATAAAATCATGGATCGCCGTCCAGGTGATGCTGCCATCTCTTATGCCGATCCGAGCAAAGCCAATCGGGAATTAAATTGGTATGCCCGAAAAACGATGGATGATATGTGTCTGGATGCCTGGCATTGGCAATCGCAAAATCCAACTGGTTTTGCTTAGTGATTTGCATGTATGATCCATTAATCCGTGATAATCGTTACTGATGAATAACAATATGTATTCCGTCTGTGGGAGATAAAAAATCCATGCACCAGCGAGGGTTAAAAACCGTTTTAATCAGCATTGGTGTTCTACTCGCCCTCTTTGTGATCATTCAATTCATCCCACTGGGCAAGGATCATACCAATCCTCCTGTGGTCAGTGAGCCGAAGTGGGACGGCCCGCAAACCCGTGACCTGGCAAAAACGGCATGTTTTGATTGTCACAGCAACGAGACCATCTGGCCCTGGTATACAAATATCGCTCCAGCCTCATGGCTGGTGTATTATGATGTTGTCGACGGGCGTCGGAGAATGAATTTTTCTGAGTGGTCAAATATCCGTCTGCGTGAGCCTGGAGAACTTGCTTCGGTCATAAACGAAGGTGAAATGCCCCCGTTTCAATATTTATTGATCCACACCTCTGCCAGGTTGACTGCAGATCAAAAAACACAGCTTGTCAACGGTTTGCTCAAAACCTTAGGACAATAACAGGCAATCCATGCTAGCCAAATACATCGCCGCAATTGACCAGGGGACTACCAGTACACGTTGCATCCTCTTTGACCATTCGGGACAGATTATCATTTCCGCTCAACGGGAACATCAGCAGATCTACCCTCAACCCGGCTGGGTTGAGCATGACCCGCTTGAAATCTGGCAGCGCACTTGCCAGGTCGTTCGAGACGTATTAACGGCTGGCAAGATCAATCCTGGTGAAATTGCTGCGGTTGGGGTAACCAACCAGCGTGAAACTACCCTTATCTGGGATCGCGACACAGGTAAACCTTACTATAACGCCATCGTCTGGCAGGATACCCGCACGAAACAGATCTGTGACCAGCTTTCCTTGGATGGTGGTCAGGATCGCTTCAGGAATAAGGTGGGATTACCCCTTGCCACCTACTTCTCCGGTCCTAAAATCACCTGGCTATTGGATAATATCCCGGGTCTGCGCTCGGCAGCGGAGCATGGGAGTGCATTGTTTGGAAACATTGATAGCTGGATAATGTGGTGGCTGACCGGCGGACCGCAGCATGGTGTGCACATCACCGATGTCAGCAACGCCAGCCGAACAATGCTTATGAACCTGTCTACCCTGAACTGGGACGAAGAGATTCTGGCAATATTTAATATTCCACGCAGCATATTGCCCAGTATTCAACCTTCCAGCAACCATCATTATTATGGAAAGACCCTGAAGGATGGACCCTTTGAGGACATGATCCCCATCTGCGGTGATTTAGGTGATCAACAATCTGCCTTGGTTGGGCAAACTTGTTTTAGCCCGGGGGAAGCGAAAAATACCTATGGGACAGGCTGTTTTATGCTGCTCAATACGGGAACGGAGATAATCCAATCGAATTCAGGGCTTTTGACTACCTTAGCCTATCAGCTGGGTGATATGCCCGCAGTGTATGCCTTGGAAGGTTCCATTGCCATTACCGGGGCATTAGTCCAATGGATGCGCGATAACCTGGGATTGATCTCTAGTTCCGCTGACATTGAGCTGCTGGCCAGTGGTGTGGAAGATAATGGTGGCATCTATTTTGTCCCCGCATTTTCAGGTCTATTTGCACCCTATTGGCGCTCAGATGCACGTGGCGTGATAGTCGGTCTAACCCGTTATATCAACAAATCCCACCTGGCAAGGGCGGTGCTGGAAGCCACGGCTTATCAGACTAGGGAGGTCCTGGATGCTATGGAACAGGATTCGGGCGTGAAATTGAGCAGTCTCAAAGTCGATGGGGGTATGGTATTCAACCAGCTTTTGATGCAATTTCAAGCGGATATCCTGGGCGTGCCAGTAGTCAGGCCAAAAATTTCAGAAACTACAGCCTTGGGGGCTGCTTATGCTGCCGGACTTGCCACCGGCTTTTGGGAAAACCTGGATGATCTACGCAAAAATTGGCAGATGAGCCAGACTTGGAAACCACAAATGCTGTCACATCAGCGAGAAGCTTTATACAAAGGCTGGCAAAAAGCGGTTGAAAGGACCTTTAATTGGGTGGATTAGTGGGTTGTATATTGGTAGACTTAAATTTTTGTCAAATTTCCCTTTGATAGATTGAGGCAATTGCGTGCATCGGATCCAAACAGACATCCTCGTGATTGGTGGCGGTGCGACTGGCACGGGTGTTTTACGCGATCTTGCCATGCGTGGATATAAATGTGTCTTGCTTGAACGCCGTGATCTGGCTTACGGCACCACCGGACGATTCCACGGGTTGCTACATAGCGGCGGTAGATATGTAGTTAAGGATCCGCAAGCTGCCAGGGAATGTTACGCCGAGAATAAAATATTGCGCCGCATTATGCCCCAGTGTATTGAGGATACTGGTGGTTATTTCGTTCTAACCCCTCACGATGATCCTGCTTACCTCCAGCAATTTCTCGACGGCTGCCAAAAGGCTGGGATTCCGACAGAACATGTTCCGATCCATGTGATGCTTAAGGCGGAACCATACCTGAACCCGAAGATACTTCATTGTTTTCAGGTTCCTGACGCTTCAGCTGATTCGTTTCTTGCCGCCAATCTAAATGCTGAATCTGCACGACTGCATGGAGCACAGGTACTGACCTATCACGAAGTCCAAAATTTACTGGTCATAAATCAATCCTCTCCGGGGAATTCGAGAGTGGTTGGCGCTTTTTGCAATGACCTGATAAAAGATGAAGATGTGCAGATCGATGCCAGCCTGGTGGTCAACGCATCCGGAGCCTGGGCGGGCAGGATCGTTCACACTGCAGGCATCAACCTCGCCATGCTCCCTGGTAAAGGGACCATGCTTGCAATGAATCATCGTCTGGTGAACACGGTGATTAATCGCTGCAAACCACCTTCCGATGGTGATATCCTGGTACCCGCTCATACCGTTGCGGTGATGGGTACGACCGATATCAAGGTGTCAGACCCAGAACATTTTTCGATTGAGCCCTCGGAAATCCGCTTGCTATTGGATGAAGGCGAGAAAATCATCCCGCAGTTTAAGCAATTCCGGATCCTGCGTGCCTGGGCGGGAGTACGTCCATTAGTCCAGACCGATTCCACCACTCAAGATCGGGATATTAGCCGCGCCTTTGTTTTATTGGATCACGCCGAGCGTGATGGGGTCGATGGTATGGTCACCATCACCGGTGGAAAATGGACCACCTATCGTAAAATGGCTCAGGTCACCGCAGACAAAGTCTGCGAGAAGTTGAAAGTGGATCGTCGCTGCCTGACCCATCTTGAAGACTTACCCACCCATCAACATAACACAAATACTCACCATTATTTAGGCGCCTCCTTGGAGAAAATAGAGCGCGATGTAACCTATGGCAACTTGATATGTGAGTGCGAGCTGGTTACCAGGCCGGAGGTTGAAAACGCTATTATCCAATCCGATGCCTCCACATTGGATGACATCCGCAGGCAGACCCGTTTGGGGATGGGTCCCTGCCAGGGAGCATTCTGCACCTTCCGTGCTGCAGGGATGCTGCATTCACTAAAGCATTCACCGGTGTACGAGACGAATGTAGTCATCCGTGATTTTCTTCAGGAACGTTGGAAAGGGGATTTACCCATTTTGTGGGGGCAGCAGCTGCGCCAGGCGCGATTTAATGAGCTCATCTATGTGGATGTGCTCAATGCTCACCACCTGCCGGGCGAACGCGTTTCTCGACTTGCATCGCCGCAATATGACATCCCCGTTGAAAAGGGGCTCCCCATTTCGCAAGCTATTGCCCATCAAACTTCGCGGTCGGCTTCATCCATACAGGATCATCCGCATGATGTAACCGTGATTGGGTCCGGTTTGTCTGGGCTTGTCACCGCCTGGAGGGCGAGCACAAAAGGATGTAAAGTCAACCTTATCACCAAAGGCTGGGGGTCCACTTATTGGACCACTGGTTGTATCGATGTATTCGGCTATCAGCCGCCAGATTACCAAATACAGGTCGAATCGCCAGCAGAATTCTTGGCGGAATTCGTCAAGACACATCCAGATCATCCTTACACCATTGCTGGATTACCTGCCTTAGAAAATGCAGTCGAGGCATTTCTCAGCTTATGCCGTGAGTCAAATTACCCGTATCACGGATCAATGGTAAAAAATATATACCTGCCTACTGCACTTGGAACGCTTCGACCAAGCTGCCTTGTTCCTGAGACCATGATCGGCGGTGATGTCTCTGTCCATACATCCATGCTGATCATTGGCTTCAGCCAATTTATGGATTTTTTCCCTGCATTGATTGCCGATAATCTAAATGCACAAGGGCTCCTGGCTCACGAGTACATGCTTGATCTGCCCTCACTGCACAATCGAAAATTTATCACAGGGATGACACTCGCACGCCTGTTCGATTTGCCAGAATTCCGTCAGGAAGTCATCGATTTACTTAAACCACGGCTTGGGTCTGCCGGTAGAGTTGGCTTCCCTGCCGTGTTGGGTTTATTGAATCCAATCGCTGTGTTGGAGCATCTACAGACATCACTGGGGCGGCCGGTGTTCGAAATTCCTGGGTTACCACCTTCCATCCCAGGAATCCGGTTGCATAATTTATTGGCAGCTGCCATGGATCGAAACCATGCCTCCCTCCAAAATGGCACGGCAGTGACAAAAATAAGTACTGAAGATAAGCTCGTGCACTCAGTCTGGTCAGAGGCCGCTTCACGGATGCAGCCTCACCGGGCAGATATTTTTGTGCTTGCCACAGGTGGCATCCTTGGTGGGGGCATCATTGCTGATAATAATGGCTATGCGCAAGAGACGATATTCGGATTACCGGTGAACTCGCCTGAGAACCGCTCTGATTGGTTCCTGCGAGAATTTCTCTCCTTAGGGGGTCATCCCATAAATCGCTGTGGTATCCGCGTTGACCCCTCCTTTCAGCCACGAGACAAGACGAACCAGCCAATCTTTCGTAACTTGTTCGCAGTGGGTGAAATATTGGCGAATTGTGACCCCATCCGTGAACACTCTTTGGAAGGCATCGCCCTTGCGAGTGGCTTTACAGTTGGTGATGCACTTGCAGGAAGGGAACGATAATGATGCTTCCCTTCGCGAAAGCTCTCCAACCAACTTCTATGGTTGACCAACCAACCTCACCGGAATTTTCGCTGGATCAATGCCTTAAGTGTAATATCTGCACCACCGTCTGCCCGGTGTCGGCAGTCACCGATCTCTTCCCCGGACCAAAGTATGAAGCTCCGCAAGCTGCCCGTTTTCGTAAGGAAAACCAACCTCCACCCGATAGTTCAGTCGATTATTGCAGTGGTTGCCGGGCATGCAATCTGGTTTGCCCCACCGGGGTGAAGATTGCGGAGATCAATGCCCGTGCCAGGGCTGTTATGGTCAGTAGCGGGAAAATCCCATTCCGCCAGAAACTGCGTAATAATCTTGTGGCTCGACCAGAACTGCTTGGTAAAATTGCCCATCCCATCTCGCCTCTGGCAAATATTGCCCTAGGTACGAAACCTATTCGGCAATTTATTGAATTTGCCCTCGCTATTCATCATTCTGCTCCGCTGCCAACTTTTAGCTCACAATTATTTACCACCTGGTTCAACAGTCATCCCAGGCCTTCACATCCAACCAGAAAGGTAGTTTATTTTCATGGATGCTCAACCCAGTATTATGAACCTCGGGTTGGACAGGCAGCTGTGCGTGTATTGGAGCACAATGGGTTTGAGGTCATCGTCCCTCCGCAAAACTGTTGTGGTTTACCGCTTTTATCTAATGGTGAGTTCAGCGCTGCGCGTAGATACCACGAAAACAACGTCCAAAGTATGCTGGAATTCGCTCGCCAGGGCATCCCTATCATCGGCACCTCGACCAGCTGCACCCTTACGTTGAAGGAAGAAGCCCCTGAATTATTAGGCATGCATGATGCGGATACGCAGTTAATCGCCGAGAATACTTATGATTTTAATGAATTCTTATTACTTCTCTACGAAAATGGATCGCTCAATTTAAACTTCAATCCACTAAAATTATCACTCGGATATCATATCCCCTGCCAGTACCGTGGACATCGGATTGGAAAACCAGGTATTCAAATTCTGAGCCTGATCCCTGGACTAGATATCATCGATAGTCACGTAACATGTTGTGGAATTGCCGGTACTTATGGATATAAAAAAGAGAAATATGATATATCAATGGAGATTGGAAAGCCTCTGTTCGAATTCATATCGAAAGATATGCTAAATAGTCACATTGTGGTGTGCGATAGTGAAACCTGCCGTTGGCAAATTACACATGCCACCGGAAAACCCGCTGTCCATCCGGTTGAACTTATCGCCAAATCCTACGCCCTTCCCGTTGAGGGAGTTTTGGCAACACTCTAATCCAGTAAGGTTATTTTATTGTTAACTAATCCATTAGCATTGTTGAAAGAATATCCCAAGCAATTACGGCTGATGTTCTATGGAATGTTGATCAGCACGGCTGGATCTTCGATGATCTGGCCATTTTTGATGATCTATGTCAGGCAAAGGGTCAACCTGCCATTAACACAGGTCGCCAGCCTGATGACCATCAACGCGGCTGCTGCTCTGATTGCAGCTTTCATTGCTGGTCCGATTATCGATCGGATTGGACGAAAATGGGTCATGGTTTTCAGCCTGGTTGGAAATGGATTGGTGTATTTCTTCATGAGCAATGCCCACAGCTTTCTCAGTTTTGCGATACTCATGACTTTCAGCGGCGCCTTTAATCCCCTCTATCGAGTTGGCGCAGATGCCATGTTAGCCGATATGATTCCGCATGAGAAACGACCGGATGCATATGCCCTTATGAGGCTCAGTAACAATGCAGGTATTTCAATTGGACCGATGGTTGGTGGCTTCATTTCATCCGTATCCTTTACGATCACTTTTTTCTTCGCGGGTATTGGGATGATCATCTATGGATTGTTACTTGCATTTTTCGCCCACGAGACGCTGCCAGAATCATCTGCCGCTTCAGGCAACGTAATCAAGCTTATGGGGGGTTATGTGCAGGTGCTACGCGATACACAATTTCTGTCATTCATCAGCGCCTTCATCCTGGTCCAAATGTGTGCTGTGCTGATTTGGATCCTGATGCCCGTTTATGCGAATGGCATTTACAACGTCCCGGAGAGTCTGTACGGATTTATCCCCACCACCAATGCGCTGATGGTGGTCTTTCTCCAGGTCTTTGTCACACGCATCACGAAGCGATATCGTCCTTTACCCGTGATGATGGTTGGTGCGATATTCTATGCCCTGGGGGTTGGTAGTGTCGCATTCGGACATTCCTTCATAGGTTTCTGGGTGAGTATCGTGATCATGACCATAGGTGAATTGATTTTGATGCCGACGAGTTCAACATACGTGGCCGGATTGGCTCCTGCAGATATGCGCGGCCGTTATATGAGTGTTGCAGGGCTCACCTGGAGTGCTGCGGCTGGAATTGGACCCCTGATCGGAGGCTATCTGAATGATAGTATTGCTCCGGTCGCTACCTGGTATGGCGGGTTTATGGTTGGTATCATGGGTATCATGGGGTTTTTAATCCTATCCAGAAAGCAACTGGTACCACAGCCATCTACGTTAATAGAATAAATTCAATAAATAATGTAAAATTATCCAATCTTCTAATCCTACTAATCGAGGGAACGGGATGAAATCATCACCAAATTATCGTTGGTCTGTGGTTGTAATATTCTTTTTCTTCGTTCTTTTACACCAGGCAGATAAGCTCCTGATCGGTCCACTTACAGAAAATATAATCAAAGAGTTCAACATCACCATGACCCAGATGGGTGTCGTTTCCATGGGGGCTATGATTGTTGGAGCAGTATTTTATCCCATCTGGGGATACTTGTATGATCGTTTCACACGCCCAAAATTACTTGCACTCGCTTCATTAATATGGGGATCAACCACCTGGTTGAATGCAATTGCTCCGAATTATTCATCCTTTTTGGTGACTCGATCTTCAACGGGTATTGATGATTCAAGCTACCCGGGGCTGTATAGTCTGGTATCGGATTATTTCGGCCCCAAAATGCGGGGAAAAGTTTACGGTTTATTACAGTTTACCCAGCCTTTGGGTTATCTTGTAGGGATGATACTCGGTCTGCTCTTAAGTGGTGTGATCGGATGGCGAGGGGTATTCTATATTACAGGGTCGCTTGGAATCGTTATGGCGGTGGTCATATTTTTTGGAGTCAAGGATGTACCCCGTGGTCAGAGTGAGCCGGAAATGGCAGGCATTGATGTAAGCGGGCATTACCAGTTTAGCTGGAAAATTGCCGCTGATCTGTTCAAGAAGCCGAGTCTGTTATTGCTTTTTATCCAGGGTTTTTTCGGGGTTTTCCCTTGGAATGCCATCACCATCTGGTTCTTCTATTACCTTGGGTCAGAACGGGGTTTCTCATCTGATACACAACTAATTGTGATGGTGATCGCTGTGTTGATTATGGCTGCTGGTTATCCCATTGGTGGCAGTCTGGGAGATTTCTTCTTCAAACGAAATAAACGCGGTCGATTGATTGTCTCCATGATGGGTGTGCTCTTGGGAGCAATTTTCCTATGGTTTACATTGAATGTGCCAAATGAGAATGTGATCTTGTTCACGATCTTACTCGGTTTTACTGCGTTATTCATGCCATTCGCCTCTCCCAATGTAATTTCAACGGTATATGATGTCACCCTACCCGAGGTCCGTAGCACCGCGGTATCGGTTCAATATTTTATCGAATCTGCCGGAGCAGCGTTTGCACCATTAATTGTGGGTTTGATTGCAGATCAAACCACATTAAAAAATGCTTTCTTATTGATCTGTATATTCACCTGGGTATTATGCGCATTATTCTTCTTCTTTACTTCACTATTTATTAATAAGGATATTGATACGCTGCGTGGCGAAATGTCTCACCGGGCTGAACAGGAACGAATGACTCAAAATCCTACATTACAGGACGTTGGTTAGCATGAAAATCGCCATCATCGGCGCAGCTGGTGTGCGCACTCCCCTGATTGTCGAGGCTTTGCATAACCGCCAGGATAAATTGGGTTTGAATGAGCTTTCCTTGATGGATATCGATGCTGAGCGGCTCGAACTTATTGGTATTTTGACTTCTCCAATTGAAGATTCACCAAATACGAGGTTCCGCATTACCCGTACTACTGACCCACTCCTGGCGTTGGAAAATGCGGATTTTGTCATTACGACCTTCCGCGTCGGTGGAATTGGGTCAAGAGTCATCGATGAGCGTGTGCCATTAAATCAAGGGCTCCTGGGTCAGGAAACAACCGGTGCCGGTGGGTTTGCCATGGGTTTACGTTCCATCCCGGTTTTGATTGATTATGTGCACATGATGCAGGAGGTTTGTCCAGATGCCTGGTTGATCAATTTTGCCAACCCTGCTGGGATGCTCACCGAGGCGGTGCTCAGGCATACGGATTGGCAACGTGTGGTAGGCATTTGCGACGGTCCAGCATCCATGCATACATTAATTGCTGCGATCCTGGGCGCAAAGCCTGAGGATGTCTTCCTGGACTATTTTGGCTTGAATCATCTCGGATGGATAAAAAGCATCAGGTATCATGATCAGGATCGTCTACCTGACATGATCCGAATAATAAAATCCGCGGACAGTGTGCCTGGGTTACCCTTTGATCCGGATTTAATCGAGAGCCTGGGGATGATTCCCAACGAGTATTTATATTATTATTACTACAATTTTCAAGCAGTAAGTAACATCCTTAAGGCCGATGAATCGCGTGGGGAACAGGTCGCCAGGCAAAACAATAAATTATTTGCAGATCTGAAGGAAAAATCCATGGCAGGTGATATCGCTGGGATGCACGCGGTCCACCACGCTTACCTGGATCAGCGCGGGAGCACCTATATGGTGAAGGAAACCGGCAGATCCCATGACCTATCGATTCTAGATCCGAAAATTGTCGAATCTATTACCGATGAGGGCTATGCCGGCGTCGCCTTGAATCTTATTGAAACCTTGATCGGTGATAAGCCTCTGGTCCAAATCTTGAACGTAGCCAATAAAGGTGCAATACCCGGTCTGGAAGAACAAGATGTTGTGGAAATTCCAGCTCTGGTGAGTCATCATCACATTCAGCCGTTGGTAGCTACCAACATACCCTTACACTGCATGGGACTCATCCAGCAAGTTAAGACATATGAACATCTCACCATACTGGCTGCGGTAGATAAATCTTACCCACAAGCACTTTTAGCCCTTACCATCCATCCTCTGGTCAGGGATTATTCCAAAGCAAAATCCATCCTGGACGAATATATTCGTCTGCACCAGGGTTATTTCCCGTCATTACACTAAATGGCCTCAAACTTTGACGTCATTGTTGTAGGTAGTTATTCCGTAGACCTTATATTTTCTGGACTGGATGAACTCCCCCAGCTTGGGAAAGATGTGGTAGGTAGGGATTTTAAGATGACGCCTGGGGAAGCGTTCATCTCCGCTGTCTGTATGCATCGCCTGGGGATGAAAGTCGGTTGGGCAGCAGATTTCGGCAATGATGAATTCAGCCGCTTTGCCTTAAAATGCGTCTCTGAGGAAGGTTTGGATGACTCATTATTTATCATCCATGACCGTCCATATCGTCGTATCTCAGCAGCTGCCTCCTATCCAGATGATCGTCTCTTCATCACCTATTACGATCCCGAACCGCAAGTCCCGGCAGCAGTCTCTGGCATTCTGAAATCAAATGCCAGGCTCTTATACCTTCCCGGTCTCTACACCGGAGCGTTGCTGGGTGCCGGTAAAAAGGTAATCCGCTCCAAAAAAATGCAGCTGGTCATGGATGGGAACTCCTCATCCGGGGATTTAAATAGCAAAACCAGGGAAAGTGCTGCACTTCGAAGGGCGATTAAAAGTGTTGATATTTTTTTACCCAATACCATGGAAGCTAGGCGTCTGACTGACGAACAAAAATTAACCGATGCCATTCGGCAATTAGGGGAGCTCTGTCCATTGGTCGTTGTCAAGGATGGCAGCAATGGTTCGATTGCCTGCTCAAAGCAGGAGCTTATCCAGGTGCCAGCCATTGCGGTTAATCCGCTGGATACCACGGGCGCGGGAGATAACTTTAACGCTGGTTTTCTATTTGCCTGGCTGGATGGTCAGTCGATCGAAAACTGCTTGAAATGGGGAAATATAGTCGGCGGGCTTTCTACTACTGCAATAGGAGGCACTACCTGTAAAATCACCTGCGAGGAAGTAAGGAATTACGTCGCAAAATGGCCATCAATGTCAAATTTAAAGCCTCATTGAAGAAGATAATCTACGAAGCGTAGCATGAAAATCCTTGAGCTAGACACGTCAGACCATTATCGTACTCAGCAGTTCCTCGATCTTCCTAATAAAATATATCGGGATACACCTCAATGGGTGCCCCAGCTAAGCACTGATACCCGACGAATGTTCGATAAACAACGCAATCCTTTTTATCAACACTCAAGCGCTTCTTTTTTCCTGGCAACCAGTGCAGATGGGGCTGCAATTGGCAGGCTGGCGGTTCTTAATAACCAGCATTACAACAATTTTAACCATGAGCAGACTGCTTTCTTTTACCTTTTCGAATGCATGCAAGATCCCGATGCTGCCAAGGCCCTGTTCGAGACTGGTTTTGCCTGGGCACGTAAGTCGGGGTTATCAAAAATTATCGGACCGAAAGGATTTTCATCCCTGGATGGTCTTGGAATGCTTATAAATGGATTTGAACACCGGCCTGCCTTAGGAATTCCTTATAATCTGCCTTATTATCCCGAGCTAGTCGAGGCTGCCGGGTTTATCCCGCAATCTGACATCGTTTCAGGATACTTATCACCCGATACCCAATTTCCATCCAAAATACATCGAATTTCTGAATTGGTCCAGCAACGGCGGGGTTTATCAATCGCCAGGTACCGCTCCCGGAGAGATTTGCGAGAGTTAGCCGCTCAGCTTAAAGATTTGTACAATGGGATGCTGCAGGGGACGACTGGCAATGTACCCATCACCGACGAAGAAGCCCATTCAATCGCTAATCAATTGTTATGGTTCGCTGATCCGCGTTTGATCAAGGTCATCATGAAAGCTGGATCACCGGTGGGCTTTCTGTTTGCCTATCCAGACATCTCTGCCGCCATCCAGCGGACTGGCGGAAAGATCTTCCCATTTGGCTGGCTGAATATCTTGCGTGAGATGAAGCATACGGAGTGGGTTAATATTAACGGGGCTGGCATCCTGGAAGAGTATCAGGGCTTGGGGGGTACGGCAATTTTATTCAGCGAGATGCATAAAAGCATCCTGGAAGGCAAGTTTAAACATGCAGAAATCGTCCAGATCGGGGTTGAAAATGCAAAGATGCAGCGCGAGCTTCGGGATTTAGGGATTGAATTTTACAAAACGCATAGAATTTATCAACGGTCAATCTAGAAGTATCTAGACGCTTGCCTCAAAACTGGATGTTCACCAACCTTTTCCCTCTACTCAAAGTGGATTCCGCAGATATCCAATGTTAGGTTTCTCATAGATTGACTACTCAAACCGGTACAAGAGCAGACCGAATCTCCCCATCCTACCAGATCAATTTTTACTATTTATACTGTTGGTTTTGTGTATAGGTGGCAAGCCACCCAGTGACCGGGGGAAGCCTCAAGGAATTCTGGGATCTCTACTTTACATCTATCGAAAGCAACCGGGCAGCGTGGGTGGAACCTGCAACCACTGGGAGGATTAATTGGGCTGGGTATTTCCCCTGTCAGGATGGTACGGTGCCGTTCACGATTACGTTTTGGATCAGGGATTGGCACCGCTGAGAGCAATGCCTGCGTGTAGGGATGCAACGGATTCTCATACAGCTCATTACGCTCAGCCAATTCAACGATTATTCCCAGGTACATCACTGCTACCCGATCGCATATATGCCTGACCATGCTCAAATCGTGGGCAATAAACAGGTAAGTCAGGTTGAATTCATCCTGTAATTCCTCCAGTAAATTGACCACCTGCGCCTGGATCGAAACATCCAGAGCTGAAATTGGCTCATCGCAGACGATAAACTCCGGATCAGAGGCTAATGCTCGCGCCACGCCAATTCGCTGTCTCTGCCCACCGGAGAACTCATGTGGAAATCGGTTGATCAGGCGTGGGCTGAGCCCCACCCTCAACATCAAGTTATGAACTCTTTCGTCGCGAGCTTTATCGTCTGGTAATAAGTTGTGCACGCGTAAAGGCTCGCCGATGATCGCGGCGACTGTCCAGCGTGGGTTGAGTGAGGCGTAGGGATCCTGAAAGATAATCTGCGCTTTACGGCGAAAGGATTTCATCTGTGTTTTGCTGGGATGATCCAGGGAGATTCCAGAAATTGTTACTTCGCCAGCAGTGAGGGGGTAGAGTCCCAGAATCGTGCGCCCGGTAGTGGTTTTACCACAGCCGCTCTCACCTACCAGACCGAGAGTTTCACCGCGTTGGATCGAGAAAGAAATGCCATCTACAGCTTTCACCGAACCGATCGTGCGCTCGAAGATTAGACCCTGACGGATGGGGAAATGCTTTTTCATCTGGTGAACTTCAACCAGCGGGGGTTGAACTGAAGTTGGTGTAAGATGGGCGTCAGCCAATTTTTCTCTCCAGGAATCAGCGTGTTTCACCAGTCGTCACATCCAGCCAGCAAGCTGCTGTATGGTTCACCCCCACATTAAATAAGGGTGGCATCTCTACCCGGCACCGGTCAAAAGCGAATTGGCAACGTTGCACAAACGGGCAGCCTGTTGGAGCCACCAGTAAGTTGGGCGGTGCGCCGGGTATCGATTGCAAGCGTTTGTCCCTGCGGCGGTCAACCCGTGGTAAGGCTGCAAGTAGAGCCTGGGTATATGGGTGGCGTGGGTCTTCATAAAGGTCATCCACTTGGGCTTCTTCAACGATAAATCCAGCGTACATGACCAGCACCCGTTCTGCGATTTCAGCCACCACCCCCAGGTCGTGGGTGATCCAGATAACAGCCATGTCCATCTGCTTGCGGATCTGTTGTACCAATTCGACAATCTGCGCCTGGATGGTCACATCCAAAGCAGTAGTGGGTTCATCGGCGATCAGGATAGACGGTGTGCATGCCAGCGACATGGCAATCATAGCACGCTGACGCATCCCTCCGGAGAATTGGTGCGGATATGCATCGAGACATTGTTTGGGATCGGAAATGCCCACTTGCTCGAGCAGCTGAATGGAGCGCTGCTGAATTTCCTCTTTATCCATCCCCATATGGACGCGTAGCGGTTCGCCGAGCTGGCGTCCGACCGTCAATACAGGGTTTAGAGCGGTCATCGGATCCTGGAACACCATAGCTATTTCTTTGCCGCGGATATGTTCCATCTCCGCTTCGCTCAATTTCAACAGATCTCGTTTGTTGTAGAGTACTTGTCCTCTGGCGATCTCTCCGGGAGGAATGGGGATCAGTCTCATGATGGACATCATGGTGACCGATTTTCCACAGCCGCTCTCGCCTACCACACCAATCGCTTCGCCGTGGTTCAGATGGAAAGATATACCGTTAACCGCATATACCGTACCTTCTGCAATATGGAAACGAGTGACTAGATCTTTCACCTCTAATATTCTTTCCTGGTTCATATGCTGTGATGTCCTTTAGTTATGCAGATCGGCTATGCGGGTCAAGCGCATCACGCAAGCCGTCTCCGAGGAAATTGATACTTAACACAATCAATGAAATGAGTAACCCAGGAAAGAACCATAACCACCAGGCGGTAGCTATATAATTATACGCACCTTCAAGCATATTGCCCCAGGTGGGGGTAGGTGGTTGCACTCCAAGACCCAAGAAGCTTATATAAGCTTCAAGAGTAATGGCTGCAGCTACACTAAGTGTTGCTGAGACAATGATTGGAGCAGAAGTATTGGGAAGAATGTGGCGAAAAATGATATCGCGCGTGGAAGTGCCCGTGGCGCGTGCTGCCAGGACAAAGTCATTTTCTTTCACCGATAGAAATTGCGCCCGCACAATGCGCGCCAGGTAAGGCCAGCTGGTGATGCCGATGACAAATATGATTACCAGTACGCTGCCACTGAAGGTGCGTCCCAGGAATTTGATATTAGGAATCGATTGAGAGAAATAACGCGCCATAACCAGCAGTAAAAATATTTGTGGTATCACTAACACTGCTTCAGTGATACGCATTAAGATACTATCCAGCCATCCTCCAAAATAACCTGCCAGAGCCCCAATGGTGACACCGAAAATAACTTCAACCAGCATGGCAGTTAGACCGATAATGATGGATATTTGTCCACCATAGATAGTCCGGGCCAGGATATCACGTCCGATGGTATCCGTACCAAAAGGATGCTCCCGGGTAGGGGCATGCAGGAGGTTACCGGTTTCGGCGTGGTTAGAATAAGCTTCGCTGAATACCAGCATTCCGCCAAAGGCGTAAATCACAATAAGGATCAAGACTACCCCGCCGAATATTGCCATCCTGTGTCGTCGAAAACGGCGCCAGGTGAGCTGTCCCAATGTCAGTGGTGGAGTCTCCAGCTCATCTGGTAATAAGCTGGCAATTCCCGGTTTTGGTTGATCTAACGTAGATTCAGTCATGTATTTAGATTATTTATAGCGAATACGAGGATCCAACCAGGCATAAGTGACATCGGCAAGGATCTGAAAGATGATCACGGCGAATGCGATCATCATCATAATACCCATCACCACTGCCGTATCCGACCGTTCAACGTGATCCAGGAATAAGCGGCCCATACCTGGCCAGCCAAAGATACGCTCTGTGACAATTGCGCCACCCAGCAGGAATGGTAAATCCAGGGCCACGAGCGTGACAATAGGCAAAGCAGCATTCTTCAACGCGTGGATGTAAATAACCTCTGGATGCGGCAGACCCTTGGCTTTAGCAGTTCGAACATAATCCTGCCCCATAGTCTCCAGCATGGCACTACGAATATAGCGGCTGTATCCCGCGATAAAGCCAAATGAGAGCGTGGCTACCGGCAACACCATATGCCAGAGTACCTGGGTTATGGTTTGCCCAATATTGGGTTCAAACATACCCACCGTGGGCAGGTAGGGTAAGCCCCATTTTCGGAAATTAACGGAAAATATATACATTGCCAGCAAGGCAAAGAAAAACACCGGCATCGAATACAGAACAAATGTTGTGGCAGTTACGAAATTATCAAATACCGTGTATTGATGTAATGCCGAGTAGATGCCAACCAGAAGTGCGGCTGAAATAATAATGACTTCCGCAGTCGCCATTAGGAGTAATGTGTTGGGTAAGCGTGCGCCGATCACTTTGGTCACCGGCTGACGGTTGACCAGTGAGATGCCCCAATCACCACGCAATACACCTTTTCTTGATCCAGGAGCATCAGCGTCGATATAATTACGAGGATCCAAACATTGAACGACTCCCGTAAAAATTCCGGCATTTGGTTTGGGTATTTCTCCCACCGGTCTGGTCCAATCATTACCAATCAACCAATAGACATATTGAACACAAACGGGCTTATCCAGCCCGAGTTGGCGAGCTAAACGGATGCGGTCTTCCGGTTTGGTCACCTTGCGCCCGCCCATAGTTGCCAGCGGATCACCCATAGCCTGCATCATAACGAACAGCACCAGGCTGATGATAAAGAGTAACGGGATAGCTTGTAGCAGCCGGCGGATGATGTAGCGAGTCATGGTATCCTTTTATAAATCGTGTGCAGGCGGGAACACCGCCTGCACACTAACCTTAATTAATGTTATTGGCTTACATCCCATTCAGCAATGTTGAAGAACGGGGTAGCTCCAGACATTTTTACATTGAGCATCCGATTGCTGAACCCGAACAAGTCAGGGTCCTGCCAGATGCCAATCCAGAAAGCATTATCGAAGATATATTTTGTGATCTCGTGAAAGGTAGCCTGTCGTGTAGCATAGTCGATCTGGGTTTGTTGTAATTGGAAGAGTCCATCCAACTTTTCATCACACAAACCAGTTGGGCTGGTGCCCGCTGGGTTCGCATCTGTGGGGATATCCGAGCAAAGCCAGATGGCTGTGTTCGGATCAGGGAAGTCGGGTGAATCTGAATACTCGATCAGGTCTAATGAGAAGTTAGCAGATGGGCCATTATCCTGGTAGCTGGAGAAAAAGAGATCTGAATCGTAGCTTAATAATTCAGTTCCTATGCCCACGGCAAGCAGATCTTGTTGAGCGACCGCCTGAGTATCCTGGCGAACCTGGCGAGAAGTGGTGCCATATTTTAGAATTAGTTCAACACCATCCTTATCTACTGTACCGTCACCATTGGTATCTGTCCAACCGGCGTCTGCCAGCAGTGCTTTGGCCTTTTCCGGGTCATATGGATAGGCTGCAATGGTAGGATCGACCCATGGTGAGTTATCCCAATCCGTAGCAGCGACATTCGTGAGACCCAGCAACAGGTCCTTAACCAGTTTAGCTCGGTTAAAGGCATAAGCAATCGCCTGGCGCACCCTGACATCCTTTAACGCTGGGTTACCCTTTTCTGCATGCATATTAAGATATATGCCTTCGTTATAACCCGAGAAGGAATTGACGACTTTCACACCCGCTTTTTCCAACGTGGGTAAATCTGGGTAATCGAAGAAGGTACCAACATCACCATCCCCAGCCACCAAGGCTGCGATCTGGGAGGCAGAATCAGGTACGAACTTGAAGAATAGCTCATCCAGCTTGGGACGACCAAGCCAAAAATTATCATTGGCAACGAAACGGGCGAAGCTTCCTGACTGCCACTCATCAAAAACGAATGGACCACAACCCACTGTGGGGGCTTTGTTCCACGCGGCTGTATCTAGCGTTCCTTCTGAATCAAATACGGATTGTAATATGTGTTGGGGGATGATTGGAGTGCCGCTTGATGATCCGCTGAATAACGTAGCCAGCCATGGAGCGAAAGAAGTCGGGAAAGTGATGACGACAGTGAGAGCGTCAGGGGTCTCTACTGACGAAATCTGGTCGTAGGGAGAGCGGGTATTCACCGCATTTTTATCCGACATGATCATATCGTAAGTGAACTTGAAATCTGCCGAGGTGATGGCTTCGCCATCCGACCATTTGATATCATCCCGTAATTTGAAAGTAAAAGTACTCCCATTATTTGTAATCCCACCATTTTCAATTGATGGTAACTCAGTCAACAAATAGGGGAAGGCAGCGTTCTTATCGTCAAACATCCACGGCGCGCATAGATAAGCGGGATAGATGGCAGAAACAAACCACATATTGGTGTAAATTGGGCTGAGGGAGTCGAATTCCTGGGTCCAGATTAATGTCACCACCTTCTTTGCAGCAGCTGTTGTGGGCGCGGTTGTGGGGACTTCGGTAGGCGCAACCACTGGGGCTTCTGTTACTACAGGTGGTGCTTCTGTCACTACAGGTGGAGCTTGTGTAGTTACAGTAGTAGCTGTTGGCGAACTTGCGCAAGCAGAAATTATAAACGTGGCGATAATCAATATTGTAAACAACTTATGTTTACGTTGCATTGTAATCTCCTCCAATATTTTGTTGGTCTTCCATTTTTTATCAACAGAGCCGAAGAGTAAATATATACGAATTATATTTTTTTGCCTGCTACCTCCGCATATATATATTATTTATCACATTGTCGGGGATATTAGAATCATTATCCCATATTATAGTATCTAAACTGGTTTTTTACATAATACTTTCGAATGGTATTCTAGCGTATAATTAATTCATGGGTATTGCTTATAAGAAACAGGCGACATCTGAGATAGAAAAACAATCAGAGATACTGTGGGAAATCAGCACTACCATCTTTAATAATCCTGAGATTGCCTTCCAAGAACATAAAGCCTGTCAATTATTATGTGATATTCTCAGTCGATTTGGCTATAAAATCGAGACAGGCATCGCTGGATTGGATACTGCCTTTCGGGCAAAAATTGGCGTCGATACGCATTCCAAGATTGCTATCCTGGCGGAATATGATGCCCTGGTTGGTCTTGGTCACGCTTGCGGGCACAATTTAATCGCAGCCGCTGCGATCGGAGCAGGTCTCGCACTGGCAACGTTGAAACCGAATCTACCGGCTCAAATCCAGGTGATCGGCACTCCAGCTGAAGAAGGTGGCGGGGGGAAAGTCAAGTTAGCAGATGCGGGTATTTTTGATGGTGTCGATGCTGCCATGATGTTCCACCCTGCCAGTAAGAATTTGGTTCTCCGACCATCCCTCGCTTCATCAAAGCTAAAGCTTGAGTTTTTCGGCAAGGCCTCGCACGCTGCGGCAGCGCCCGAAGAAGGGATTAATGCACTGGATGCATTGATTCTGACGTTCAACAACATCAATGCCTTGCGCCCCATCTTCGGTCCGAAGGATCGTATTGCTGGGGTAATCAAAAATGGAGGAGAAGCAGCGAATATCATCCCGGCTTATACCTCAGCTGAATTCAGTATTCGTAGTTTAAAGGCCGTTCGTAGAGATGATCTGGTTGAGATGGTGATTAACTGCGCCAAAGCAGGTGCTCAAACCATCGGATGCGAGCTTAAATACAGTCTCACGCCTGGCTATAAAGAAATCATCCCGAATCACATTATGGCTTCTCTGTTCAAATCCAATCTTGAACAGCTGGGTCGTATAGTTTTAGACCCAGATCCCAATGAACGTATGGGCTCGACCGATATGGGCGATGTGAGTCACATTGTGCCAGCCATCCATCCTTATTTGGCAATGGCTCCCGAAAATATTGCCGGTCATACCTTGGAATTTAAGGGATATTGCATTTCGGAAGCCGGTAAAGCTGCCATGCTGGATGCGGCCAAGGCTATGGCAATGACCGCAGTAGATCTGGTCATAGAACCAGACTTATTGGTTAAAGCCAGGCAAGAGCTTACTTCTTTTCAAAATTTACGTAGATAAAACCATCACACTATTTATCCTAAGGAGGCACAAAACATGGCTGGTCACTATCTTCAGAGTTTGTTAGGTGATAGAGAGAACATCGTCCTTGCCACACGTCACCATTGGTTCGTTCTTGCTCGTTCAATTCTATTGGAAATTGTATTAATCCTGGTGATATTTTCTGCTACCATTTTTGGAACAGTTGCATTAAGCCAAAAACAATCAGCTGCAGCACCAATTATTGCGGTAATTGGATTTGTCATATTATTGATACCAATTGCAACAGGTACTCGTGACACGCTTGATTGGACCAACCACCAGTTTATTATTACCAATCATCGAGTGATGCAGATCTCAGGTATCTTCAATAAAAGTGTGATTGATTCCTCACTGGACAAGGTTAATGATATCAAAATGGACCAATCTGCCATGGGCCGTATGTTTGGATATGGTGATATTGAAATACTCACCGCCAGTGAATTAGGTGTGAACCTCTTCAAGAAAATCGATAACCCGGTGAAGTTTAAAAGTGCCTTGATTAATGCGAAAGAATATCTGGAACATGCGCCTGCACCTGTCGTCGTGCCTCCTACAGAAAATAAGACCAACGTTCCCGAAATGATCAGTAACCTGGCAGAATTACGCGCCCGTGGAATTTTAACCGAGGTGGAGTTCCAACAGAAGAAAGCCGAGCTTTTATCTAAAATATAAAAATGACTGAGTTCAGGCAATATGATGAGCTGACCTGGCCGGAAGTTAAAGCTCTTCCTAAGCATACTCCTATGGTCCTGACCTTGGGACGGGGTTTTCCTCTCGACCTGATTGCTGATGCGCTGGGTAATCCAACTGCCGTTTTTTTATTACCCCCTTTCCCCTATGGGTGGCAGGGTAGTGGTTTGGCGGTATCAGAATCAATTTTGGAAGGTTACCTGACTAACATCATTTCTGGCCTCAGAGATGATGGATTTCTGAACACGCTCATTGTATTGCCTCCCGGTCTCAATTTAAACCCGACCCAACCCTGGATTGCTTTATCTCCGGTTGCAGATGGAACATTAACTCGTCCCCTACCTTCAGATTCTGATAAACGCAAACTAGTCTTGATCCCGATCGGTCATACCGAACAGCATGGCTATCACTTGCCACTCTCAACCGATACACTGATCATTGATGCAATTGGGAAGGGTACAGCTGCGTCGTCTGCTGAGCAAACCATTGTCTTGCCTGTAATGCCGTATGGGGTCAGTACCCATCGCCCTTCGTTCGCTGGCACCTTGAATGCGGGCGGTCGGGTATTTGAGGATTTTTGGATCAATGTCATCGATGTCCTTGCTGGACGTGGTTTTGAGCTTTTTTATCTGATCAATGGTCACGGGGGGAACAGCTCATTCATCATCAATGCTGTAAAATATGCCGGCGAACGCCACCCGCGTATCTTCTGCGCCACGGCCTGGCTGTATCTTTCCGGTCCTGAAGGAGTTGCTTCACTCGAAAAACATCGCCAATCGAAACTCGGCGGAATGGGACATGCTTGCGAGCTTGAGACCTCATTAGTACTTCACCTGAAGCCTTCTCTGGCTCATATGGAACGAGTGGTAGATGAAACCGATTTCGTGACCACCCCTTCTTATTATATGGACTGGGTTGAAGGTGGGGCGTTAATCGCCAACCCGCCTTGGGATGATGATACAAAAACTGGCGCATATGGGGCAGGTAGCTTAGCGACTGCTGAAAAAGGAAAGATTTGGCTCCAGGCAGCTATCGATGAAAAAGTTTCCCATATTCGTGAGATCAGGCTGCAGCACCAGCTCCGGAAAGAGCGACGAAACAAAGGGTATGGTCTGTGGGGGAAAAAACAAAACTGATTCTGTGTAGGGACAGATAAATGATGAAGTAATTCGATGGAATTTGCTCTACCAGACCGTTCCTAAGAGACTATCGAATCGCTTCAGCCCGTTCTTTCTGCATGTCTAATATCTACCCAGCCTGGTCTTTTATAGGATTGCCTATCAGCTCATCATACACAGCCAGCAGCTTTGATGCAATTTTGTCCCAGGCATACTCCCGTGCCACCTTGACTGCCTGTTCACCCATTCGGTTGCGTAAATTCTGATCTTGAAGTAATAATGTTAATCGATTGGCTAGCTCTACGGGCTCATCTACCGGGACGGTAAAACCTGTCACGCCATCCTGAACCAGGTACGCCAGTCCTCCTATTTGAGAAGCAACCACCGGGATTCCACATGCCATCGCTTCCAAAGCAACCATCCCGAACGATTCGTACTGTGATGGAACTACCACCGCCTCGGCCGCTGAATAATAATATGGGAGTGATTCTTGGTTTCTCTTCCCCAGAAAAGTCACCAGGTCAGTTAATCCGTGTTGCTCGGTTAATGCCTTGATACGTGACATTTCGATATTTTCATGCTCTTCGCTTTCATCCGGTTCACCACCAATGATTGCTAAACAAAAAGGATAATCTTGTAGAATTTCATTTTGACGCATGATCCCGATGGCTTCTATCAAAACATCCAGGCCTTTCAAGTGTTCAATCCTGCCTACAAAAAGGAGCATCCTTCCACAGGGCGGTACACCGATATATTCCTTGGCTTCATCTGCTGGTATTGGATAAAATCTGCCAATATCCACTCCAGGTGATAAAACCACAATCTTGCTTTCGACCGCCTGGTATAACCATAATAATTGCGCGTACTCAGCGGTTGTTGCTGCGATGATTCGATCGGCAGTCCTTAATACCTCGCGTTCACCCTCAATTCGATATTCTCCCTCCATCTCTTCCTGAGACTGGGCAACCCGATTTTTCATCAACCCTAATGTATGAAACATCTGTATATATGGGATGTTCCAGTACCTCTTCAGCTCAATTGCCGCGATACCCGACATCCAATAATGGCTGTGGATTAAGTCATATTCGAGGCCTTTGTTCGCCGCGAAATCACGAATGCCCTCTGCGAATTGGGGTAAATAAGTCACTAATTCCTTTTTTGGTAAAGGATATTCAGGACCCGCAGGGATGTGCACAATCCGGTTACCGTATCCTAAATCATGTAGCACGTGTGGAACATGCTCGTTTTGAGAGCGTGTGAAAACATCCACATGAATCCCCATCACACCCAGCTGCCGGGTGATTTCTCGCACGTAAACGTTCATTCCACCGGTGTCTTTCCCCCCCAGGGTTGCCAGCGGGCATGTATGGTACGATAGCATGGCTATGCGCATAACATCACCCCACCGATGAATCGACTGCTAGATCTTATCCTCTTTGATATGCTTCCCATGTTTGCTGTGGTATAATCCCGTCGCTTTTATTTCCCGATCGCCACCGTAGCTCAGCCGGTAGAGCAAGCGTTTCGTAAACGTTAGGTCAAGGGTTCGATTCCCTTCGGTGGCTCACCTTCAGGCAACGGCGTATCGTTGCCTTCATTATTTAAATTTACAAGTCAACCGACCTTACCTTTGATTTACTACCACCTATAGACGTATTCCAGTATAATTCCAACATGCCAAATCGTACACCCCCTCTGGTTATCGGTATCGCTGGTGGTACTGGTTCGGGAAAATCTACCGTCGCGAAAGTGATTATCGATCGGGTGGGTGCGAATCACATCGCCTTATTACCCCATGATGCCTATTACAAAGATTTAGCTCAATTGGAACCCGTGCAAAGGGCGGCGATTAATTTTGACCACCCTGACTCGCTTGAGACCAGCCTGCTGGTCGAACATATTAAGCGCTTGAAGAATAATCAAGGCGTTGAGCTTCCTGTCTACGATTTTAAAACGCATATGCGCACTGATGCCACCATGCATATCGAGCCACAACCGGTGATATTGGTTGAGGGCATCCTTATCCTGGCTGAAAAGTCCTTGCGTGAGCTGTTTGATGTAAAAATTTATGTCGACACTGATCCTGATATTCGTTTTATTCGCCGTCTGGAACGCGATATCGCCGAGCGCGGTCGCACGGGTACGTCAGTCATCAACCAATATATGTCTACAGTTCGGCCAATGCACCTGGAATTTGTTGAGCCATCCAAAAGGTATGCCGATGTGATCATCCCTGAAGGTGGTTTGAATACAGTTGCCATGGACATGGTCGTCGCCCGGATCGAATCTTTGCTCCGCAGTCATCAAACCTGAAATAGAAAGGAATACGAATGTCTTATCAGCAATGGTCAAAATCTCCCAAATTGGAGATTGATCCTAAAAAAGGCTATTCAGCAATTATGAAAACAGACAAGGGTGATATCACAATCAACTTGTTTGCCGACAAAGTTCCGAATACAGTTAATAACTTCGTGTTTTTAGCTCGTCAGGGATTTTATGATGGCACCATCTTCCACCGTGTGATTTCTGATTTCATGGTTCAGGGTGGTGATCCGACCGGTACAGGGACGGGAGGTCCAGGATATCGATTTTCTGATGAATTCGTCAGCAGCTTGAGACACGATAAACCAGGAGTATTATCCATGGCGAATGCCGGACCTAACACGAATGGCTCACAATTTTTTATCACTCATGTGGCTACTCCCTGGCTGGATGGTAAACACACCGTATTTGGTCAGGTATCGGATGGAATGAAGGTTTTATTATCCATTCCCCCGAGAGATCCAACCAAACGCGATTCTCCAGCTGTTAAGCTTAATTCTGTGATCATCCTTGAGCAGTAAAGAATTCACGAAATCTAAATCGTTCCTGATTGTTACGCGAGTACTTTCCATTGTATTCGTGATCATTCTCACTGTTCTGATTGTGATCTATCATAACAGAGCCCATGGTCTTGAAAAATATGGCTATCCAGGGATATTTATACTTTCGTTTCTAACCTATGCTACAGTAATCGTACCCGTACCAGGTCTTTTAGTGATCTCAGCGATGG
Source organism: uncultured Chloroflexia bacterium (assembly GCA_963809805.1). GTDB lineage: Bacteria > Chloroflexota > Anaerolineae > Anaerolineales > UBA4823 > FEB-25. The sequence goes on from CAWELB010000008.1 coordinate 398,721, forward strand.
GGGCATATTTTAACCCCATCTTGATTGCGCTTGTAGCAGGGTTGGGAGCCGCCTTGGGTCAGCTCACTGGTTATATCGCCGGATTTGGAACTCAGCCAATGATCGAACGGGTGAATATCTATAAACGAATGGTCGCATGGGTCAAAAAATTCGGCTCACTAGCGATATTGTTCTTATCCGCATTGCCCAATCCTCTATTTGATATAACCGGTGCGGCTGCCGGAGCGCTTCGTATGCCAGTGCTAAAATTCTTTCTTTGGACCTGGCTTGGTGAAACAATAAAAATGCTTGCATTCGCCTATTTCGGATCTTTTCTTGGATCAAAATTTCCGGGTTTTTAGGAGTGTGATATGACCGATTTAAATGTATACTATCTTCATTTACGAGAGAATCTCGATAAAAGTATTTCCGAGCTCTCCCGGTTTTGTAGGCAGCCAAGTGTGGCAGCCCAGAATTGGGGTCTAACCGAATGTGCCGCTCTGACCGCAGAAATGATTAAAGCCAGAGGTTTTTCTGTGGAGATCATGACCACCGGCGGAGCACCGGTGGTTTATGCCGAACGGCGTGGCCGTTCCAATAAGACCTTGCTCTTCTATAATCACTATGATGTCCAGCCTCCAGAACCCCTGGAATTATGGGAAAGCCCACCCTTCGAGCCAACCTTGAGGGATGGCAAACTCTATGCTCGCGGTGTGAGCGACGATAAAGGGCACCTTGTCAGTCGCCTGTTCGCCATCGATTCATTATTGGCTTGTGATGGTGAGCTGCCCTGTAATATCAAATTTGTGGTTGAAGGTGAAGAAGAAGCCAGCAGCATCCATCTTAAAGACTATGTGCTTAACCATCTGGACAAACTAAAAGCCGATGCATGTATCTGGGAATTTGGTGGCGTAGACCATCGCGAGGTCCCCATCCAATATCTGGGACTGCGGGGAATATGTTACGTCGAGCTTTCCGTTGAAACCGCCAAAATTGATGTGCATTCCGGTATTGGCGGCTCAATTTTCCCCAATGCTGCCTGGAGATTGGTGTGGGCACTCTCATCCCTTAAGGGTGAGGATGAGCGCATCCGCCTACCTGGGCACTATGATTCGGTAAAGCCTCCCAGTGAGCGCGACCGAAAACTATTCGAAGCACTCCCGGAGACTGCGGATGAATATAAGTCCCGTTATGGCGTCGATCACTTCCTGCACAACCTCTCAGGGGGTGTCGAGCTGCGAATCGCTGAAGTTTTCGAGCCTACCTGCACTATCTGCGGCCTCACCTCCGGCTACCAGGGAGCTGGCTCAAAGACTGTACTTCCAGCGTGGGCTTCCGCTAAAGTTGATTTTCGTCTCGTTCCCGACCAAACTCCTGAGCAGGTTTTGAAATCCTTACGCGCCCATCTGGATAACGAGGGTTTTTGCGATGTTCAGATTACATACCTGGGCGGGGAAGAACCCGCCCGTACCGACCCGGATGATCCCTTCGTCGCATTAGTGGTCGAGGCAGCCCGCCCCGTGTATGGTCAGCCGATGCAAATTGTGCCTATGAGCGGTGGCTCAGGGCCCAACCATGCCTTTGTGCATAACCTGCATTTGCCTGTGGTCTCTGCGGGTATCGGATATCCCGGCTCACAGGGTCATGCACCCAATGAAAATATCCGCCTTGACCTGTACTTGAAAGGTGCCATGCATATTGCTCGCATCTTGAAGGAATTTGGCGCTCAGTAGTATCATTTCCCTATAACTATACCTCTCCTGTCTCGTACAAATCTTGGGATGGGAGAGGTTGTATTTACATACTCCTTGCCTACGCGAACTTTTTTTGGATGGCTGAGGTGCAAGGGAATCGTTTTTATTCGCTTACCTGTACCCGGTGATCTTCATGGTATCCGCTAAACCTTCTTCTGACACGTCTTAATCTTATACACAAAGGTTCATCCCACCTGTCGGTCTACTAGCCGCAAAAATCTTACTGGTATAATCGCACCCATGGATTCCATTGTTGCTCTGGATATTGAAACGACCGGCTTGGATCCTCAAAAGGATGCCATCATTGAGATCGGCGCGGTTCGATTTAGTGGCAATCGGACCGAAGACGAATGGTCATCTTTGATCAATCCTGGCAGGAAAATCCCCCCCTTCATTACTCAGCTTACCGGCATCAATGATCATATGGTATTGGAAGCACCCGCCATCCAAAATGTGCTGACCGAGCTGCGCCAATTCGTGGGTGATTGTTCCATCCTAGGTCATAACGTCGGTTTCGACCTTTCGTTCCTGCGCAAGCACGGTCTTTTCCGAGGCAACGATACCCTGGACACCTACGAGATCGCCTCAGTCTTGCTTCCATCGGCTGGACGGTATGGTCTGAGCGCTCTCAGTCAAATGCTAAAGATACCGGTTTTTGTATCCCATCGAGGGCTTCAAGATGCCCAGACCACGGTAAAAGTATATCAATCTCTATACGAAATCGGCATGGAATTACCGATTCAATTACTTGCCGAAATTGTGCGCCTTGGTGAGGGTATTGATTGGGCAGGTAATGGTCTATTCTACGATTTACTGCGTACAAGGTCTAAAGAGACCATTTCAGCCCGGCAGGTCAGGCAGGGCTATGCCGGACCCATATTTGATGGCTATAACGCCCGTGATTTCGTCGCCTTATCTCCCAGCTCCCAACAGGAATCCCTGGATCCAGATGAAGTCGCCTCTGCGCTGGAGCCAGGTGGCATATTTTCCCATCATTTTCCCAATTACGAGTACCGTCCCCAGCAGATCGAAATGCTGCGGGAGGTCACCCGGGCATTATCTGAAAATCGCCATCTTTTGGTTGAAGCCGGCACAGGAACCGGTAAAAGCATGGCATACCTTCTTCCTGCTGCGCTGTGGGCAGTCAAAAATGGCCAGCGTGTGGTTGTCTCCACCAATACCATCAACCTGCAAGACCAATTGATCAACAAGGACATCCCCGATTTACGTTCAGCCATGGGGATGAATCTTTCAGCTGCGGTGATGAAGGGGCGCTCAAACTATCTTTGCCCGCGCCGCCTGGAGAATATGCGCCGTCGAGGCCCCGAAAATGCCGACGAGATGCGGGTATTGGCAAAAGTGCTGGTCTGGCTGCAATCCACCAGCAGTGGTGATCGTAACGAGATCAATTTAAATGGATCCATCGAACGCGATATCTGGCTACGCTTATCGGCTGAAGATGAAGGTTGCAGCACCGAGAATTGTCTCAAACGTGGGGGTATCTGCCCCTTCTATCGTGCCCGGCAGGCTGCGCTCTCAGCTCACATCCTGGTGGTAAACCACGCTTTGTTGCTCGCCGATGTAGCCACCGGCAACCGTGTCTTGCCTGAATACAATTACGTCATTATCGATGAAGCCCATCATTTGGAAGAAGCCACCACCAACGCATTAAGCTTTAAGATAACTCAATGGATGATTGACCGGGCTGTTCGCGAGCTGGGTAGCCCAAATTCGGGGGCATTAGGTAAGCTGATCAGTATCCTCGAGGGGAATATCCCCCCATCTGATTTTGCAGGTATCAACCGCTATATCCAGGGATCGACTGACCTGGCATTCCATTTCCAGTCCACCACCCAAAGCTTTTTCCACACGATCGAAGAATTTCTCCTGGAGCAGCGCGAAGGCAACGACATCGGCATGTATGCTCACCAGGAGAGGATATTGCCCGCCACGCGCACTCAACCTGCCTGGGCCGATGTCGAAGCGGCTTGGGAAGAATGCGAAACTTCCCTAAAACCATTAATCGAGAGCCTTGCCAAAATGCTTGAAGCGCTGGGCGATATCAAGGAAAGCTTGCCGGAGGAAGATGATGATGTCATCTCCAATCTCAGCAGCTTATACCGCCGGTTCACCGAGATCCAAACGAACCTGGATGGAATGGTCTTCGAGCCCAGAGGTGATTCGATCTATTGGATAGAGATACAGCCCAATAGTAAGCTGATGTCGTTAAATGCAGCCCCACTGCATATCGGCCTGCTGATGCAAAAATATCTTTGGAATGATAAATCCGCCGTCATTCTCACCTCAGCAACACTAACTGCCGCCGGTGAATTTAATTATCTACGCGGCCGGTTGAATGCAGAAGTAGCCGACGAGCTTTCTGTCGGCTCACCGTTTGATTATGAATCATCCGTCCTGCTGTTCATCGCCAACGATATTCCCGAGCCCTCCGACCGGGCAGGTCACCAACGCGCCATCGAGCAAGGCATCTTGAAGTTGTGCCAGGCTACAGGCGGTAAAGCCCTGGTCCTTTTCACCTCCTACGATCAACTAAAACGCACCTCCCGCTCTATCAGCCCTCTGCTGGGGCGAAGTGGTATTCATATTTACGAGCAAGGGGAGGGCGCTTCTGCCCACACTCTGCTCGAAAGCTTCAGAGCAGATGACCATGCTGTTTTATTTGGCACCAAGGCATTTTGGGAAGGGGTGGATGTGCCAGGTGAGGCATTATCAGTGTTGATTATCGTCAAGCTACCGTTTGATGTCCCGTCCGACCCCATTGTCGCTGCCCGGTCTGAAACTTTCGATGACCCTTTCAGCGAATATTCTCTTCCTGAAGCCATCCTGCGATTCCGACAGGGGTTTGGTCGCCTCATCCGCACCCAATCTGACCGTGGTGTGGTGGCAATTTTCGACCGGCGGATCATGTCTAAACGATATGGTCGCCTCTTCACTGAATCTTTACCCACCTGTACCACTCGCACGGGTCCAGTCGGCGAGCTGCCTCAATTAGCTGTCAAATGGCTCAATATCTAGACGATCGCTTTGTAGATAATAGGAACAATAATCTGGCTGATCTTCCCGCTTTAATCCAGCTCAGTTTTTTCTTTTTGATAAAAAACCAATAAAGTACTGCCATAGTGTCTTTGTTCGAATTCAACCAGCCGGGTGAGTTGTAACTCTTCTCCGATGGGTTTATATTCAATCGGATGGATCTGCACGATCACCCATGCATCTGCTGAAAGCCAGCTATTATGCGTATCGAGGCTCTGTAACGCCCGACTCCACAGTCCTTTGTACTGGGGGGGAGCGATATACACGTAATCGAATTGATGGCTCACCGGGCGTTCCAGCAAGCCAAATGCATCTGCATGGGTAACTATCGCCCCAGTTTCAAGTCCTGTGCTTTTCAGGTTTTCTTTGATGATCGCAATTGGTTTTCGATTGAGCTCCACAAAACACACATATTCCGCCCCTCTGCTCAATGCCTCAATGCCTACACTACCTGTGCCTGCAAATAAATCCAATAACGCGGCTCCCTGGATGTCTGGTCCGATAATATTGAACAACGCCTCCCGTACTTTATCGGTAATCGGCCGGGTCGTTTCTCCAGGCACCGAGCGGATTCTCCTGCCCCGCGCTTTTCCCCCAATAATTCGCAGATCACTCACGCCGCGCAGCCTCTAGGGCTGCCACGATATTTGCCCTCGGGGTTGTTATTTGCAGCACACAACCAGTGCCCAGCATGAAACGTTTATTTCCGGTAGCTAATATTGCATCATTCGCTTCTGAAAAAACATGTTCAGGTGTTCCTAATTCCATCGTGCGTTCACGTTGTAGACCACCACAGACTACACCTGGGAAAATCTGCTTACCTTCTGCCAGCGCTGGAAAGGTTTCGCGATCATGCCAGTTGATCACCTGCACAGGGTAATCGCTGAACAATTTGAACATTACATTTAGTCCGTGCAAATGCAGCATATTTAGCCAATTAGCTTGCGTCACCGTGAGGATATCAAGGTCAACTTTTCTACCAAATCGGAGATATTCTGCTTCAGTCAGCAACTGATAATTGGCGTGCTGGACTGCATAAAAAATCCCCGCAATCCCAATTTTGTTGGCGGCTTCAATAAATCGACTGGTCGACTCAGCAATTATCTTCAATCCCTCGAGCACCTCATCTGGATATTGCCGGAGATGTACCAGCAGCATCTCCCCACCGACTAGGTTCTTCGCTTGCGCCAGGGGGCTGAAAATTGTTTGCAAGACTGGTACATCTGGTCCTAGCTCGTTACAAATTATTTTTAAGCATGTTAATTGATCGCCTAGAGCCCCTTTATATGGGTCAAGCAACGGTAGATCGCCCCAATCCTGAGGTGACTTGATCACCCGGTGCGTAAATTGCCTGGTACCTTCAGGATTACCCCGCCATTCGTCTTCCGCTCCCCAATCTTGCAAGCTAAAGGATGACGCAGGAGTTACTTTCACTAGATCGAAATCGTATGAACGTTGGAACTCAATAATCGCACGGGCAAGCCTATCTGGGGATTGATCGTCCACAGGAAAGTGCCGCCACAAGGCAATGGGTACCCTATCTGGGATTTCCCCAGCCAGACTTTTTTCCATCCGTTCTCGGTGAGTTATGTGATGCGTTTCCAAATTTCCTTCTCCAAATTCCAATCCCCTTGGGTTATTTCATTGATATGGCCAAGTGCCAATCGCCGCAACATATCGTTTCTCGTTTTCTCAGTGCCCACTTGAGCTCGAATAAGGCTTATCACCTGTGTAAATGCATCAACCGCTTTATTTTTTACGTCCATTGCTTTATATACTATACCAAGGCAGTAGAACGAATCAATATTATTGCTGTCCATTCTGATGGCTTCATTCAAATCCGTTTCGGCCGCATTCAGCTGATTACGAGCATAATATGCCATCCCTCGGTGTTGAAATTCAGCCGCGGTAACTGGTTTGCCCATCATACTTGGGTCAATCGGTTTGGATTTGACTTTTAATATTTCTTTCCTGGCGAATAGTTTTTTCATAGTTCTCGGCAATGATCACGATTTAGTCAATGTATCCTTGACTGCTTGATTGATTTCTTTTTCTTCAGTGGATTGATCGGTCAGGTACTTTTCAATGAATTCAGACCGGCGCATCCTTAATGCCATGGACGCAATGACTTGAAGGTCATCAGGCGTAGCCTCTCTGCGATTATCTAAGGCAGCAAATGCCCTGATCGCTTCAAACAAGGTAATTTCTGCTCTTAAAGAGTCAATCTTCAGAGAACGGATCAATTCCAACCCTTGATCCGACATCCTTTCCGGGATTTTTACTTCAGGAAGTAGCTCGCGGGCGAGCTGGACCTCTGCCTGTGCCAATCTTGTTTCGTCTCCATACTCCATTAATACCTTCCGTGGATGTGCAAGGTATGTCCGCACTCTTCTATAGGCTTCCAGGCGTTGATTTTTATCATCCAATCCCCTCACTACGACACGCAAACCAAACCGATCCATGATTTGAGGACGCAGGCGACCTTCTTCGGGATTCATCGTGCCAATCAGCACAAATCGTGAGCGATAAGTTGCGGTGTTCGACCCACGTTTGACCGTATATGATCCGTAAGCAGCTGCGTCCAGGATGGCATCCACAACATCATCTGCTAGTAAATTTACTTCGTCTACGAGCAGTAAATTTCGATCGGCGTGACCTAAAATTCCTCGGTGCAGTCGTAAATGCTCTTCACCGGTTGAATTCCCATCAGCTCCCCCAACTACATCTTCAATTCGTGCATTTAAAGGCAGCTCGACCAGGCGGATTTTATCCATCGCTGCCAACGGTTCACCCCGGGCGTACTTCTTGGCGCAATTAGGACACACCGCGTCGATGCCGCCGGTTTCAACATCTTCTGGCAGGCAGCCATAATAGCATAAGCTTCTCGGAATTTCAGGCAGCAGGTCCACCAATCCACGAATGGCAGTGGTTTTCCCCGTTCCCCGTGGTCCTATAAGTAGCACACCACCGATAGCTGGATTGATTAACGCCAATAGGAGCGCATACTTCATCTCCTCCTGCCCGATTACAGCAAGGAAAGGAAATGGCAGGTTTTCTGCCAACCCGCTGTCTTGTTGAGCTTGAGTTTCTGCCAGGTTTTTCCCGGAGACATGCTCAATAAGGTTTTTCAAAGATCGATATTTTGTCTCGGTCTCTGAATAACTATCAGTCCCTTTTTCGTGGGTAGAATTGTCATCAACCATGCGATAACTCGTAAAGGATCAATCCATATCCTCGCGGTTTTCTCCAAAATCGATCGGCGGTAGCATGTCTGGTCGGTCCATTAAGACGTCCATCTCTCCAAAAGTAAGTTCAGGCATCATGGGTGGCAATGGAGATATCGCCGGTGTTTTTATTCTTATCGTAAATGGTGCGATGATATCAACCCTCGGTTTATCATATCCATCTGCCAGCTTTCTCAAGATTCGCGGTCCTTCAGCCAACCAACCCACATAATAGCCCCTTGTTGAGTAAACGATGCGTTCTTGAGAAATCCAACCGATCCATTCACCCTCACAGCTGAAGATATACGGGTAAACCAGGAAGCCACCTACATCACCCACTGTTGTATAAATTGGAACGAGCGTAGTATCAGTTGTCATAAGTCACTTTTCCATTAAATATGATCCTATACCATTATTGTACATCGCTATAGGTCCAGTAACGATTAACAAAAAAATTCCAGAATAAGACAATGATGACAGCAATTGCCAGGGTAGCATTCTGACCCATTGCATCTGCTGGAAGGAATTGATACTTCTCTGGTAGGTACTGAAATAATTTCGTGATCAAAGGCTCTAAAAATCTTAAAATTGGCAGCCGAATAAGCAGGCCGGTAGCACTGACAATTGCGAATTGAGCCAGCTGCCCTAAAATTGGCTTGGAACGCGAATCTGGATATGTCCAGTATCGATTCCAGATAAAGTTACTGATGATGGCACAAATAAAGGAAATCGCACCTGATAATACATATGGAGCACCAAAGACTCGGACGAGCAGGTTAGCGATACCGAAATCCACGACTGCCCCAAATGTACCAACGGCAAGAAACCGAAAAAAACGCTTCCTTTCCCGCGATTTTGTTAAAATAATCGTCATCCTAATCCTAATTTTTGACGGAAATAGGGGATTGTTTTTCCTAATCCCTTTTCCAAATTTATTTGTGGTTCCCAACCCAGGATATTACGTGCCCGCCCAATATCGGGGCGCCTCCGTTGCGGGTCACTCTCCAGCCGCTCTGCTGCCTTAAACATTATCCCGGCAGGATTTCCCACAATTTTATTGATCTTTTCTGCAAACTCCAGGATGGTCAGTTCCACCGGGTTGCCAATGTTTACCGGCATATGCTCGTCGGAAAGTAACAGCCTGACAATTCCCTCTACGAGATCATCTACATAGCAAAAACTGCGTGTTTGTTGACCATCACCATACACAGTCAATGCTTCTCCTCGTAAAGCTTGCTGAATAAAATTCGGCACCACCCTGCCGTCGTCGAGATGCATTCTGGGTCCATACGTATTAAAAATGCGTACTATTCGCGTATCGATCCCATGAAAACGATGATATGCCATCGTCAGAGCCTCTGCGAAGCGCTTGGCTTCATCATAAACAGAACGCAGACCAATCGGGTCTACATGTCCCCAATAGCTCTCGCTTTGTGGATGCTCCAGTGGATCCCCATAGATTTCACTTGTGCTTGCTAATAAGAACCTGGATCCATTCGTCCTTGCTAATCCGAGTGTGTTGTGCGTCCCTAACGCACCAGCCTTCATCGTCTGGATAGGTAAATTCACATATCCATAAGGTGATTTTGGGTTCGGACTCGCCGGAGAGGCAAAGTGCAGCACCGCCTCCACTTTTCCGGGGACGAAGATGAAATTGGAAACGTCGTGCCTGATAAATGAAAATCTTGGGTTAGTTGATAAATGAGCTAAATTTTCAGGGCTGCCGGTAATGAAGTTGTCCATTCCAACAACCTCGTGACCGTCTGCTAATAGTCGCTCACATAAATGCGAGCCTAAAAAGCCTGCTGCTCCAGTGATTAGAATCCTCATCCCAATCTATCTCCAATCGATCCGGTCGGTCAACCCATCACCGGTGATTTGCTGTGCTGCTCCAGTTAGTACGTCGATCATCCAGATATCACCATTATAAATGACTGCAATCGCATAATCCCACCCATTTCCGATTTTTGCCGGCGACCATACGACATGTTGTGGATCAAGCCCGGCTGCGCCCTCTTCCGGAAATAAGCTCTTTTGATTGGAGCCGTCTCGATCCATGGTATATAACTTGTATTCACTCGTTTCACTTAGATCTGGGAATATTGCTTGTAAGTATGCGACAGAGAATAGATAATGGTTATGAATATCTCCAGCCTCACCATAGATCACACTATTATTCTGACTCATCGGCGATGGCTCCGGATAAGCAAACATACCCACATTTTTTACCAGCGCTACCGGTGAGCCGCCTGTTATTGGTATAGCAATTAAATCAAATTCTTGAGACTCTTGCGTCTCTTCACCCGCAGATGTTGCATGATTTACGCTGTAGATCACGTTTCCATCGGGTGACCAGCTTGCGCCCGGCACCCAGGCCCAATTACTACCAGTCTGGAAGGGTTTGATGCTGAGTATGGACTTTTGGGTACCATCACCTCGTTCGAAGATACCAATTCCATCCGGGCGCGTGTATAAATATTGTCCTTCGTCCGGTGCCATGGAATATTCCAGTCCCCACCACCCATATACGCTCCCAAAGTTTGGCTCAATGACTGCTTGGGGTGTGCCAATCACTCCCTCCTGGCTGACGAATACTTCATACAAATCATTATTCGCCTGCCATCCCGGAGCAGTTTCCCGCCATTCTGCAGTTGAATAGGCTACGATCGTCGAGCTTGGATCAAATTTAGCGAAATGAACGATATTCTTCACTCCCAGGTCGATCAATTCGGCAGGATTACTCCTTAATTTCGCCATCCACAAGCTGTTGATCGTATTTACTTCCTTGGAGAAGCGGGTGTAAAGCAGGTAGTCTCCATTCGCAGATAATGAAAATATTCGCCCATCAAGATCACCCGATGCAACCACCAACCTTCGATTACTGGTTGTATTTTCAATAATCCAGGCATTTCCAGCTGATAAATAAGCAATCTTTCCAGGGATGCTAACAGGTGAAAATGTTGCCACACTTCCCACCATTACAACTTCAGGTACTGTAACCTCGAGGGTCACCGTCTTTACCGGTAGATTTGACACTTGAATGTCATCTTCGAGCACCCGGCGATAAGTGACTTCCTCCAGTCCATTTACACCCGCTTGAACCAATCTGCTGTCTCCGACCGGCAGGGCTTCATTTTTCAATACCTGATGCTCATATGGAATTATATTTTGTTGGCTGGAATATTCCTCTTTTACCCTGATCACCCTGATGAGTGCGCCATCCGTTATCAATGTATATAGTGGTGGTTCCACTCTATCCAGAGCCTCAAGGGTGATTTGAGCAGAGGTAAGCGCCTCTTGGATGTTACTGCCACTCCCTAATTTTATCTGTGACATTTGATGGTCTGCTGAAATATTTACAGTAATAAATGCCTGAGTCGCATGAGAAGCTGAACATCCCCCCACAACCGCAGCTAGTAATATAAAAATAATGGACCGCAGGAAATTAATATTTGTCCGATGGTATAATCGCAAGGTTCACCCAGTCAATTTATTCGATAAATAATTAACCTTACGAATCATTATAGCATGTCCGACGAACCCATTCCGGAATCCGAACCTGACCTGATTACAGCCCGCATTGAAGCCCTTCTCTTCGTAGCTGCTGGCGCTGTACCACCGCTCCAATTAGCGACTGCCCTGGATATCCCCTTGAGAGTGATTGAAAATCACCTGGATATTCTTGAATTAAGGCTCGCCTCGAATGCTGTTCCTCATGGGTTGCGCCTTCAACGGCACCATGGTCGTGTCCAGCTGACTACTTCGCCCGATTTGGCTGTAGATGTCGAGCGCTTCCTTGGCTTGGAAGCTACAAGCAAGCTGAGCCGGGCAGCCCTTGAGACCTTAGCCATCATCGCTTATCAACAACCCGTCACCCGACCTGAAATTGATGCGGTCCGCGGGGTGAGTTCAGATGGTGTATTGAAAAGCCTGCTCAGCAAGGGATTGGTCCAGGAAGTCGGTCGGGCGGAACGTCCGGGCAGGCCTATCCTCTATACGACCACTTCTGATTTCCTGCAGCATTTTGGCTTGAATTCGCTGGAGGAGTTACCACCTCTATCTACCGAGCTCGGTATTCCTCCTTTATCTTCCGGCTATTCCTCTGAGTTGTAATCTTCGTGGATCAATCCTGTAGGTATGCTTGAAACCCAATATCCTATAGCTCGCTGTTCCACTGCTCATACAAGTTCATAAATTTCTCCAGCGTATTCTCATAGTAATCGCTGGGGGGATACAGCAGCGTAATCACCCTTTTTGCTGGTTTTATTACTGGATTCGTATCCGCAAACTCCTTTAGAATTTTTGCATGCGGTTTTAAGCTGCCGTCAGGTCGTACCAGCCCAAAAAATCGCTCATGCTGGTAATCAGAGTAAGGTGGTCGGTTCCATAGGCTTGGATGATAATCAGCAAAGCACCATGGTATCGCCCCCATAACGCCCACATTTACCAGCCTGGGTAAAACCTGCTTAAAGTATTCGGCTAAAGCTTCTTCAGAAGCCATGAACTGTTTGATTTCACTTCCATTTCCAACCCACTCCCACTCGAATGATTCTTTACCGGGGGGAGCCGTGCACCCACCAAATTCTTCCATAAATACAGGTTTCCCGGAAAGTGCTGCGGTTAATGCACAGGTGAAGGGTACAAAATCAGGGTCCAGTGGATTTTTCACCACACCCAGCATATACATGGGGTAGGAATGCATGACGGCAAAATCTGTCCTGGAGAATATTTGGTCCACTCGCAAACCGTTGTTATATAGCAAGCTCGCGATGTGCAAACCGCAGGTCACTGGATGGTCAGGATCAATCGAATGAATCGTTTCAACCATCTCGGCTGCCCATCGCTCTCCCTGCCTGTCGCTGGGAGGCAGGGCAAAGATGTCTGGCTCATTCCCTAGGTTCCAGCACCAAATCGCAGGGTGATCCTTCAATAATTGGACGATTGTTCGTAATTGTAATTTCTCAGCTCTGAGAACCTTTTCATCTGAGAACGGATTCAAATAACCGCTACTTACTATTTTCCCACCGCTAATGACTTGTCGGTTCTGTGGTGGTTTTTCTCCGCTCAGCATCCAACCGGGAACCCAATTAGGTCCGCTCATATGACCGGTAAAAAAGGTCACATCTAATTTTAAATCCAGGCTGGAGGCGATATCACAAACCTTGACCAGATTATCCAGGCACGTCGTTGAGATTTCTTCCGGTAGTGGTTGAAAATCTTCCCACATCAGGAAAATCCGCACCAGGGTTAATCCAAGCTCGTGTATGAGGGAAAATTCATCCTGCACTTCACCAGGATCAAAATCTGACCACCAGTACACAGCTTTTTTTCGGGGTAAATAATTGACCCCCAACAAGAAGGCTTGATCCATATAACCTCCAATCTGATTGTTCAATCTATCACGTATAATTAGTAAATTATATCGGTTTTATTTTGCCTTTGCCTGTACCATACCTACTTTCAAAGATCAGGTGAATCCTTTATGCAGAATATTCCCCTCCTTTTACCAGCCCCACGTGATATAAAACTGATTGAGGGTCTATGCGATTTATCCCATAGAAGCCTCATTCTTTTAGATGCGAAATCCCCCCAGGATATCGTATTTTCTGCTTTAAGAGTACAGACTGCCCTGGAAGAATATTACCAGCTTCAGTTACAGCTCTACGCAGGTAAAACCGCCCGACCTGGTCAGGTAGGGATTAGACTGAGGTTGGATCCAACTTTGAATGTGATCAAACAAGGTTATACCCTGAAGATAGATCCAGGCGGAATTCTTATAGCATCCCAGGAAGAGGCAGGCTTATTTTACGCCTGTTGCACCCTCATCCAGATTATTCAATATTATGCAGCTGAACACGAACCTGCCCAATATGTGCCATCTGGTCACCTGCCATGCATGCAGATTATCGACTGGCCGGATTTTCCCAACCGGGGTGTCATGCTCGATATTTCGCGTGACAAAGTCCCCACCATGGGTACATTGTACGAGCTGGTCGATTTATTAGCCTCCTGGAAGATCAATCAGCTCCAGTTGTATACCGAGCACACTTTTGCTTACCAGCAGCATCCTGAAGTGTGGGCAGGTGCGTCTCCCATCACCGGAGAAGAAATCCTTAGCATTGGATCAATTCTGTAGGGATCGCTATATTGAGCTGGTGCCCAACCAAAATTCCTTCGGCCATCTCGAGCCTTGGTTGAAGCTGCCCCGTTATGCACCTATGGCTGAAGCGCCCGATGGTTTTGATTTTCCATGGGGCAGGCATAACGGACCTTTTAGCCTGTGTCCGCTGGATCCAGGGAGTATATCTTTATTACAAAGTTTATACGATGAATTACTGCCTCACTTTTCAAGTCGGCAATTTAACGTCAATTGTGATGAAACCTTCGATGTAGGTCAGGGACGTAGCAAGGCAGAGTGTGAGCGGGTTGGAGCAGGTCGCGTTTACCTGGACTTTTTGCTCAAAATCAATCAGGAAGTAACTCAGCGGGGGTTCCGTATGCAGTTTTGGGGGGATATGATCATCGCCCATCCGGACCTGGTTACTGAGCTGCCGAAAGATAGCATTGCCTTGGAATGGGGTTATGAAGCTGAACACCCCTTCAAGGAACACGCAGAAAATTTTGCTCAAGCTGGTCTCTCATTCTACGTTTGTCCAGGCACATCTGCCTGGAATTCCATAGCCGGTCGCACTGATAATTGCCTCGCAAATCTCGCCAATGCCGCCCAAAATGGATTAGCTCATGGGGCTGTTGGTTATTTGATCACGGATTGGGGTGACAATGGTCACTGGCAGGCTTTACCGGTCAGTTATTTAGGGTTTGCTGCTGGGTCTGCATATGCATGGTCCTTTCAATCGAATAAAGACCTGGATGTGCGCCAGGCATTGGATAAATATGCATTCCGAGATCCCTCTGGATCCATGGGAAATCTTGCCTATGATCTCGGTAATATCTACCATGAGGTTGGGATTGAGCCTGATAATGCCTCCGCATTGTTCCATATCCTGCAGCGACCAGTGGTAGATTGGAAAAATTACCTGGAACCGGATTCAGCTCTTCTCGGCGTTGCATCACACCTATGATGTGATCGATCAGGTTGCCCATAAATGGTCTACAACTGGCTCATTGCGTCCCGATCATACATTGCTGCAGCGTGAATTTGACCTGACCATAGATTTATTGCGCCATGCTTGTATGCGTGGCATATACGGGTTTGGTTCATCTGAGTATCCACCCGCTATTCTATCTGCAGATATTGATAGAATAATTGCTGTATATCGGCAGGTATGGCGGTCCCGTAATCGCCCGGGTGGGATGAAAGATAGCCTCTCCTACTTCAAGAAGACGAAAATGGATTACAAAATATAACTGGAGCCTCAATGGATCAACAACCCCAAAATTCTATTCCTGCATGGCTTGAAGACGCGGTTTTTTACCAGATCTATCCCCAATCCTTCAATGACTCAAACGGTGATGGGATTGGTGATATCCCAGGAATTATTGATAAGCTGGATTACATTCAATCTCTTGGTGTGACTGCCTGCTGGTTGAATCCATGCTTCGAATCTCCTTTCCAGGACGCGGGTTATGATGTCGCAGATTACTACACAGTTGCGCCTCGCTATGGCTCGAATGCCGATCTCAAAAGGTTATTCCAGGCAGCCGGAGAAAGAGGTATTCGAATTCTACTTGATCTAGTGCCTGGGCATACCTCGATTGAGCATCCTTGGTTTAAAGAATCCTGTAAGCCTGAAAAGAACCAATACTCCGATTACTATATCTGGACAGATAGTGCTTGGAAGTGGAATTTTCCAGGCTTAAACGTCGTCAGTGGATTTTCTCAGCGTGATGCCAGTTATATCACCAACTTCTTTTACTTTCAGCCGGCCTTAAACTATGGTTTTGCCAATCCTGATCCCTATCAACCCTGGCAGCAAGCCGTGGATGCGCCTGGTCCGAAGCGCGTCCGCCAGGAGCTGAAGAATATCATGCGTTTCTGGCTTGAAATGGGCGCCAGCGGCTTTAGGGTGGATATGGCTTTTTCCCTGGTCAAAGGGGATACCGGTCATCGGGAAACATCCAAACTATGGCAGGAGATGCGTGTATGGTTGGATGCAGAATTTCCAGATGCTTGCCTGGCCTCTGAAGGCGGCATTCCCTCTACGGCTATTCCAGCGGGTTTTCATATGGATTTCTGCCTGCAATTCGGAACCCCCGGTTACACCGCATTGTTGAGAAAGCCCTACGGAGCTGGAGGTGGCGCTGACCCCTATGGTTTCAGCTTCTTCGATCCCATCGGCAATGGAAACATAATCGAATTCCTGGATGATTACCTTAAGCATTACAAGATCACTCGCGGGAAAGGTCATATTGCCATACCCTCCGGTAACCATGACGTGGCTCCTCGCATAAGTAAAGGCAGATCCACGGATGATCTGGAGCTGATCTTCCTTTTTCTTCTGACCATGCCTGGTGTACCTTTCATCTGGTATGGCGATGAGATTGGGATGCAATCCTTTGATAATATGGTATCCAGGGAGGGTGGGTATCATCGCACCGGTGTTCGCACACCCATGCAGTGGTCTACTGCTGATAACGCAGGTTTTTCAACCGGTAAGCCAGATTCTCTATATCTGCCCATCGATCCGTCTCCCGACCGGCCCACAGTTCAGGAACAGGAGGCTGATCCGAATTCTCTCCTGCAGCGGGTGAGGAGATTGATGGCTATACGAAAAGCGCACCCTGTTCTTCAAGCCTCATCTGATTTTGAGGTCCTCTACGCTCAGCCGGGTAAATATCCCTTTGTGTTCAAAAGAGCCGATGGATCTGACGTATTCATCATCGCGATCAATCCATCTGCACAACCAGTCGAAGCCGTCTTCCCTTACCCGGCCTCTGCTCTTCCGGAAATCATTTATGGAACGGATGCAAATCTTATGCTTCACAATGGTATTTGCAGCCTCAGCTTACCAGGGGTTTCCGGTGTAATTTTCCGATTATCCGAAAATTGACCCTACGTGGTCACCTACTCAGGTATTCTTATTATTGGCTGAATGGTTGGAAAAACAAAATCGGGCGGAATGACTTTTTATTTAGATGCTATCGATGACAGATTTTAGTGCCTTGCTTGAAATGGGTGGTCATAAAACCTGGGAGTTGCCCCAATTGACGGGGTATAACAAACTCACACCTCATGCTACCTTCTATTCCTTTCCATCACCTGAGGCTGCATTGTCCCAATCACATGAAGCTTCTCCCTGGTTTCTCAGCTTGAATGGCACCTGGGACTTCACACTGCTCGCTCAGCCAGAAGCAGTTACTCACCAGGGCATCCAGAACGCTGCCTGGAAACCCATCCAGGTTCCAGGGAATTGGACTATGCAAGGGTTTGGTCATCCGCATTACACCAATGTCGTCATGCCTTTTCCCAATTTACCGCCTGATGTCCCTGATGATAATCCAACCGGTGTATACCGGCGCTCCTTTCGAATACCCTCTACCTGGGAAGGCAGGCGGATTCTTCTCCATTTCGGAGGCTGCGAGGGCGCATTGTATGTTTTTGTCAACGGTCAGCCCGTAGGGATCAGTAAAGACTCCCGCACACCCGCAGAATTCGATATTACCGCCGTGATTAGCTCATCTGAGGTAAATGTGCTGTTTGCGGTTGTGCTTCATTGGTCAGACGCCTCATTCCTGGAAGACCAGGATCACTGGTGGCAGGCAGGCTTGCAGCGTGAAGTGTACCTATTCTCGACCAGTACACCTCATATTCAAGACGTCTTTACGATTGGCGATCTGGCTGACGACTATCAGAATGGCATCCTGCGCGCCACTATCAAAATTGGCCTGCCAGGAACTTATCCCAAGGATTGTGCGGTTGAAGTCCAATTATTCGATCCACAGGATCATCCAGTCTTTTCATCAGCTCTTCATGCAGCGTTTTCAGCTTCCCCCGACTCCTGGCAATCATTACTTGCCCCAATAAACGAAGTAAAGTTTGAACAGGTGGTTCCAAAACCCCTGCCCTGGACTGCAGAAACCCCCAACTTGTACTCCCTGGTTGTTACACTCCAATCGCCTGCCGGAACAGAATCCACCTCTTGTAAGGTAGGTTTTCGCAAGATTGAAATCCGCGACCGCATGCTGTTGATCAATGGTAAGCGAGTGATGATCAAGGGGGTGAATTACCACGATCACGATGACGTCCATGGCAAGACGATCTCATTGGAATTATTCAAAAAAGACTTGTATTTGATGAAACAGTTCAATGTAAATGCCATTCGTACATCGCATTACCCAAAGGACCCATCCTTTTACAATTTATGCGATCAGCTTGGTTTTTATGTGATTGATGAAGCGAATATTGAATCACACGCTTTCTTCCAGGATTTATGTCATGACCCCCGCTATACGAACGCATTTGTTGAACGTGTCCAATCGATGGTTGAGCGCGACAAAAATCATCCCTGCGTTATCCTTTGGTCTCTTGGAAATGAAAGTGGATACGGACCCAATCACGATGCTGCTGGTGGATACGTCAGAGGTGTAGACCCGTCACGTCCCCTGCATTATGAATCAGCCATCGGTCATTTCTGGGGCGGAGATGGTTGGCGTGATGGTCAACGCGTCACCGATGTGGTTTGCCCCATGTATCCAGCCATTGAGGACATCATCAGTTGGTCCAATCACAATAATGATTCTCGCCCCATGATTCTCTGCGAATACTCCCATTGCATGGGGAACAGCAATGGCAGTTTATCTGACTACTGGGCCGCCTTTGAAAAATATCCCGGTCTCCAGGGTGGTTTTCTTTGGGAGTGGATTGACCACGGCATTTTGAAGTCAACCCCTGAAGGTGTTCCTTATTGGGCGTATGGCGGTGACTTTGGTGATGAGCCCAACGATGCCAACTTTTGCATCGACGGTATCGTCTGGCCAGATCGGAAGCCCCATCCAGCCTTGTTTGAGTTCAAATACCTGGCACAACCTGTGCGGGTTGAGCTGATCGATAGCGCTCTGGGTAGGTTCCGTATCATCAATAAACAGGATTTCATTTCGCTAAACTGGTTAATTGGATCTTGGGAAGTGATCTGTGATGGTTCAGTCATCGCCAGGGGTGAGTTGCCCGACCTGCATATCGCCGCGGGGGATTCCAGGGAATATGATCTTCCCATCACTGAAATCGAACATGATTTTCATGAGTATTTCGTCAATTTCCATTTTAAGCTGCGCACCGATTCTGGCTGGGCTTCGCAGGGGCACGAAGTTGCCTGGCAGCAAATATCGTTAATCATTGATCGAGATTTCAGCAAAGTCAACATTCACACGCTCAAATTAACCTCTCCTTCTGAGGTATTTGAAACAGGTGATTTGGTCACATTGACCAATAGATCTGTCCGCGCAATTTTCAATCGGAATTCAGGTGAACTGGTTGAGTTTGGTCAAGGGTTTAATCTGCTTCAGCATGGACCCTCGTTGAATGTGTGGCGCGCACCTACAGATAATGACGGCATAAAGCTTCTATCTGATCGACCGGATGAAGCCTCCAAAGTATTATCTTTCTGGAAATCACTGGGTTTACCGGGGTTGGAATATCGCCTTAAATCCATCGAGCTGGTAAAAAAACCCGATCAACCAGTATCAATTGAGATCACGCACCAGATAACTGGAAGAGATAATTGGGATGATTTCACACATATTCAAAGATATATACTTTTATCACCAGGGCAACTATTTGTCACCAATACAATCGATCTTGGCAAAGGGGTAATCGATCTTCCCAGGATAGGCATCAGTATTGGTCTTATACCAGGTCTGGAAAATCTTGAATGGTATGGGCGGGGTCCATGGGAAAACTATCCAGACCGGAAAGCATCGGCTATGTTAGGTCACTACCGCAGCACTGTCAGCGAACAGTATGTCCCCTATATTATGCCCCAGGAACATGGCCACAAATCAGATATCCGCTGGCTTTCTATATACGATCAAAATGGTACGGGGATAAAGGTGACCGGATCTCCATTGTTTGGGTTTTCAACCAGTCATTTTACAACCAATGACCTTTACAATGCCAGGCACACGCACGAGCTACAACCGCGTGCCGAGGTCTGGTTGAATATCGATCATGTCATGCGTGGTCTTGGTACTGCCAGCTGTGGACCGGATACTTTGGATAGTTATCGCTTATTGCAGTCAAGGTGTCAATTTACCTATGTATTGGAACTAATAACAAGGACTGCGAACAATGCTTGAATCCAAGTTGGAGCTTATCCTGCATCAAATATACTCTGATGTCCTGCTTGGACACCAGAAAGATGTGGTCCGTAACATTAAATCCGCGCTTAAGCTTGGCATCCAGCCAATGGTTATCTTGAATCAGGGCATGATCGCCGCCATGCAGGAGGTCGGGCGCTTATTCGAGGACGGCGAATATTATGTGCCTGAGATGCTGGTTGCCGCCAGGGCAATGCAGACCGGGTTGAGTGTGCTTACGCCTCTGCTCTCATCTTCAGCTGCCCACCCAGCAGGAAAGGTCGTCATTGGCACCGTTGAAGGTGATTATCATGATATCGGTAAGAATCTGGTAAAAGTGATGCTCGAGGGCTCCGGGTTTGAGGTGATAGACCTGGGTGTGGATGTCAGCCCCGGTGCTTTCGTGTCCGCAGTCATCCATCATCAGGCAGGTATCCTGGCAATATCTGCCCTCATCACCACCACCATGCAAAATATGCGTCCTGTGATCGTGGCGCTTGAAAACTCCGGGATTCGCAATCGTGTAAAAGTATTGGTAGGAGGAGCGCCTCTCACCGAGGAGTTTGCTCGCCAAATTGGCAGCAGATGGATATGCACCCGATGCCAGCCGCGCTGTGACTGTGGCAAAATTATTGTTATCCAGTTAACATTCACCACTGATTTGGTATACTTTCCAGGTATCGCCTGGGGAATTCTACGAATAGCTAAAAACGGAGTTTTTTTATGTCATTGACCAAAGAATGGCTGAACCGGATCACCCATTGGGACAACGCCCTGTGGCAAATATGCTACGAACCTTTGGCTACTCTGGCGCTGGATGGCTTCGTTACTCGAAAACAGCTGACCCCTGAACAGGCTCTGAAATATAGATTTCACCCAATGCCCGTGGGTACCGCCTGGGGAGCTAAGTGGGAGTATGGTTGGTTCCAGTGCAGTATAACCCTGCCCGAAAAAGCAGCGGGTAGGCGGATTGTACTGTACATGAATCCCGCAGCAAAACCACCTGATGATGGAGAGTGTCTGGTTTGGGCAAATGGGAAGATTGCGGGCTCTTATGGTTTGGCGAGAAAAGAGATCACCCTCACCCGCAATGGAATCCCTGGTACGAATTTCTCCATCCTGGTGGAAGCTTATGCCGGTCATGGTCCGATGGTCATGGGTGGGGGTCCCATCCGCTTTGGGCAGGAATCTGTGCCAGAGCCGGGCAAAACTCAAGTTTCGGTGGGCGAGAGTCATTTTGGCATCTGGCGTGAGCAAGCCTACCAGCTGGCGCTCGACTTCACCACTCTTTTCGAGCTACGCAACCGGCTTGACCAATCGTCCCTGCGCGTCTCTGAGATCGACCAGGGTCTGAAGGATGTCACGCTGCTGATTGATCTTGAGCTGCCCGAACCGGAAATGCTGGAAACGATAAATCTCGGGCGTGAACGTTTGCGTCCGCTCTTAGCCTGTGTCAACGGCTCCACCGCACCCACATTCTATGCCTTCGGGCATGCCCACATCGATGTCGCATGGCTCTGGCCATGGGCTGAATCTGATCGCAAGATCGCCCGCACTGTCATCAACCAGCTATCGCTCATGGAAGAATACCCTGAATATCGTTTTCTCCAATCTCAGCCTCAGCTTTATGTGATGTTAAAGGACCATTACCCGGAATTGTTTGAGCGCTTCAAGCAAGCCATTTTAGCCAGCAAGGTCATCCCCGATGGAGCCATGTGGGTTGAAGCAGACACGAACATCACCGGTGGCGAAAGCCTGATCCGCCAGATCATGTACGCCAAACAGTTCTTCAAGCAGGAATTCTCCCTGGATACGGAAGTCATGTGGCTGCCGGATGTCTTTGGCTACACCGGCTCTCTTCCACAAATCCTGCTTGATTGCGGTTGCACCAGCTTTGCCACCCAAAAGATCGTCTGGACGTATCATGGGGGTGATCCTTTCCCGTATAACACCTTTCTATGGGAAGGTATTGATGGTTCAGCCATTCCAACCCATATTTTTACCGACTACAACAGCCAGACCAAACCTGGAAATATATTGGACCGCTGGGAGACCCGCCTTCAAAAGGATGGCATCAACTCCATGCTGCTGGCTTTTGGATGGGGCGATGGCGGTGGTGGTCCTACGCGTGACCATTTGGAGTTTTTGACCCGATCAAAAGATCTGGAAGGTCTTCCGCGTGTAAAGCTTTCCTCACCGAAAGAATTCTTCGCCGACCTGAAACGCAAGGGACTACCGAAGGAACGTTATGTCGGTGAGTTATATTTTCAAGCCCATCGTGGTACTTATACCTCGCAGGCAAAAACAAAATTGGCTAATCGCCGCAGCGAGTTTGCTTTACATGAAGCAGAATTCTGGGGTTCGATTGCACACTCAACCAAAGGTTATTCCTTTTCTGCCGAAACCCTCAAACCTGCCTGGCATAAAGTGCTGCTCAATCAATTCCATGACATCCTGCCCGGTTCCTCTATTCACCGGGTATACGAAGAAGCGACGGCTGCTTATTCCCAGGTGATCGCGGAGGCAACCAAAACTGCTAAGTCGGCGGCTAAAGCATTGCTTGATTCGAAATCTCCTGATTCGGTGACCGTTTTTAATTCGCTTTCCTGGGAACGCAGCGAGTTAATCGACCTTCCCCAAGGTTCGGTCCCCGTGACCGTTCCCCCCTGCGGGTGGACCACGGTGAATACCAGCGCTCAATCAAAATCTGTCCGCAAGCCTAAACCAGGGATCAAAGTTACTGAGACCAGTCTCGAGAATGATGTGTTGCTTGCCAGCCTCAATAACCGGGGCGAGCTCATCAGCCTGGTGGATAAAGGTACCGGGATAGACATGCTGGCAGGCGTAGGTAACCGCTTTTGCCTGTATAAGGATATTCCAGCCCGCTTCGATGCCTGGGATATCGACAGCATGACCGAAAATTTGCTCATGTCTACGGATGAGCCCGTCACGCTGGAAATTGCACAGTCTTCAGGCGGCCAGGCGCGCATCAAGCTCACCCGAAAAATTCATAATTCTGCCCTCACCCAAATGATCTGCCTGCGTAAAGACAAGCGCAGGATTGACTTCGAGACCACCATCGATTGGCAGGAAAGCCATAAGCTGTTGAAGGTAGCATTTCCGGTCAACATCCATGCCAATGAAGCCATCCATGAGATCCAGTTTGGGCATATTCGCCGTCCAAACCATCGTTCCAGACCATTCGATGCTGACCGTTTCGAGGTTTGCAATCATAAATGGTCTGCGCTGGCGGAAGAAAATAGGGGCGTAGCAATCCTTAATGACTGTAAGTATGGCATCAATGTCCTTGGGAACACCATGTACCTTACGCTACTCAAATCCGCTCTGGCACCCGACCCCCTTGCAGATAAAGGTATTCAGACCTTTACCTATTCAATTTATTATTGGAATGGCAGCTTTGGGGAGTGTGATGTGGTCAGGGAAGCCTATGAGCTGAACTCCCCCTTGCTTGTCCTTCCTGGAGATGGTGGAAAAGTATCCCTGTTTAATTTGGATGCTGCCAATATAATCTTGGAAACCATCAAGCTGGCGGAGGATGGTTCGGGTGACCTCATTTTGCGTCTATACGAAGCCAAGCGCAACCTGACCCATTGTATTCTTTCCACCCCTTTATCGGTCAACAAAGCATCTGAGACTGATATGCTCGAGAAATTTCAGGCTGATTTGTCCCTGAAACGGGGTAAGATTGAGCTTGATTTTCGTCCCTTCGAAATCAAGACCATTCGCCTTAAAATCACCCGGTAAATCATACCGGCATAACAGATATTTTGATATTAGGATATCGATCCCATGGAAGAGAGATTACAAAAAATACTGGCCGCGGCAGGCTATGGCTCACGCCGTTCATGCGAAGAGCTGATCACTGCAGGTCGGGTGACCGTCAACGGTGAAAAGGCTGTGCTCGGTTCCAAAGCTGATGCCCAAACGGATCAGGTCAAGCTGGACGGTAAATTGATCAAGCGTCCTGAAGCGTTTCAGTATATCGCCTTGTACAAACCAAGAGGCGTTTTATCTTCAGTTACTTCTCCTGACCCTCGCCCAACGGTGCGCAGCCTTGTTCCCGTCCAGGGTACACTCTACCCGGTCGGTCGTCTCGACGTGGATAGTGAAGGCTTGATCCTGCTGACCAACGACGGCGATTTGGCGAATCAGCTCACTCATCCCCGCTACGGGCACGAAAAGGAATATCGGGTGCTTCTGGCACGTCATCCCGACGAAAAGCAGCTCACTGCTTGGCGGCATGGTGTGGTATTGGAAGATGGCTATCAATGCTCTCCCGTCGAGGTGGATATAGAATCCAACTCAGGTAAAGGTACCTGGGTGCGGGTGATAATGAAGGAAGGTCGAAAACGCCAGATCCGCGACACTTGCCGCCAGATTGGTTTACCCGTGGTCAGCATCATCCGCTTAAGGATCGGAAGTCTGCGACTAGGTACTCTCAAACCCGGACAATGGAAATATTTGACTCCCTTTGAGATAGAAGGCTTGAAAACTAAATCGAAGCCTGGATCGAAACCCAAATCGAAGCAATTTACGAAACGAGAATCCCCCGTCAGGAAAAATAAACGCACGGAATGAAGTTAGCTGTCATATTCTTATTCCCATTGCGTTTATCCAGGTGATTCAGTCATGCAAGCACCCCTACCTTCGCTGCAGGATGCTGAAACCTTTAGTAATCTATATGCCCGCACACAGATTATCATTTTCCGCTTTATATATGGCCTGCACGGTGGACCAATTGAAGAAGTAGAGGATCTCACTTGTGATACTTATCTCCGCGCTTGGAAAAGCAGGCTTAGATTTAACGGTGACGATCACGATGCATTATGCTGGCTGTTTACTATAGCCCGTCGCTTGGTCATCGACGCTCATCGTCGCAGGAAAGCTCATCCAGACCATAATAATCTGGAGTTGGATGACAATAATATCAGTGCGATGTTCCCCTCCACCCAGTTACCCACCGAAGAACAGGTCGCCATCCACGAGCAGTTCAAACGCTTATGGCAGGTCTTGCAGCATCTTCCCGATGATAAGCGTGAGGTTCTGGTCTTACGCTATATGCTGGGTTGGAAAGTAAATCAAATTGCGCACTATCTCCACAAGGAAGAAAATACCGTTTCGGTGTATATTCGGCGATGCCTTGATCAGGTTCGCCAGGATTGGTCAGCAGAATAAGTGAACTATGGATAAAAATATAACCGAAAATCCGCCAGGCGATAAAATCATTGAAGATATGTTAGGGTCGTTCGCACCCGAGCCATCGGAACGCTTCCAGGCTATGATGAGCTCAAAACCGTGGCAAAAACAATTTCATAATACGGGATTAAATCCTGCCATAAAACAGAAAACAAGCCTCAGATTGATCTGGGCTTTTGCTATTTTGGGGGTATTGCTCGTTTTTATCGTAATTATGTTTGTCCCTTCAGTGCGCGCCGCTGCCAGCCAGATATTTCATCTTTTCCTGCCCGCCTCTTCCGACCAGATCAATGTTCAGGTCACCCTCTCCAGTCCGGGCGACCTGGTTGACTTTTCAAATCCGGGTAATTTCTCCTTGAGCATTGAAGATGTTCAGCAGCTGGCTGGTTTTGATGTAAAGCAAATCTCAGTCTTACCTGCCGGATTGGCATTCATCGGATCTCGTTATGATCCCGGCTATAAAACTGTCACCGTATTATATGAAGCCGATGAATATAAGCTTTTTCTCACCCAGCGACCCCTTGGTAAGGGTAACGATGTATTCAGCATCGGGTCTGGTGCAGTGGTCCATAAGGTTAAAATTGGAGATATTGATGCCGAATTCGTGGTCGGTGGATGGAAGGCCGTCTCCACCGAACCATCAACCGGGCTCCAAACACCCACGGAAATCGTAAATCTGCATGCCATTTGGGATAACGACTATCCTCAATTTACTCTCCGCTGGCAGGCGCAGGGTTTCATTTACGAATTACGTAGTACTGGGGCAGGTAGCCCTTCACAATCTGTCCTTATAAACCTGGCGAATGAGTTAAAATAGGCACGTTTGTCCAGAATTTTTTGAGGAGAACCAATGGATATTCCCCTGACCAAAAAACTCGATAATAAATTTTCCTGGCTCGATCGCCCTATTTTCCGCTCACCCGTGATAAGCCTGGAGAAACTCATCTTTGCCGTTCTTTTGCTCGTTGCGATATTCACACGGTTGTATATGTTGGAGCCGCGTGTAATGAGCCACGACGAGACCTCACATACTTACTTTTCCTGGCTGTATTATAAAGGTAATGGCTATGCGCATGACCCGGTGACACATGGCCCGCTTCAATTTCACCTGGTGGCACTGTCTTATTTCCTTTTCGGCGATAGCGACACAACCGCCCGAATCCCTGCCGCCCTCTTCAGTATCGCCACCGTCGCGTTTATGTGGGCGTACCGCCGTTATTTAGGTCGCGCCGGTGCTTTACTCGCGACACTATTACTCACCATCTCACCCTTCATGCTTTATTATGGGCGTTACGTCCGTAATGAAGCTTTTGTCGCCTTTTTTGGGGTGGTGATGCTCTGGTCAATGCTGCGCTATCTGGATACTGCCGGGAAGAAGTACCTGTATATATTTACCGCCGTCACCGTACTTCATTTTGCTACTAAAGAAACCTCTTTCATCTACACAGCTCAAGCTTTATTATTCCTGGCTTTTTACATGGTTTATCGCCTCACCCAGCGCAAGTGGAGTATTCCGAGCTATCGTTCCAATTTCCTCTATACACTCATCTTTTCATTACTTTTCCTAATTGCTGCGGTAATGATCAAGACGTTGGGGGTTAAGACCATCCTCGCCGAGCCGCGCGAAGTTGTTGCTACCATCCCAACCATTATTCCTATGATTCTCATTATCCTGGGGATTCTCGCTCTGATGGCAGCAATTTACTTCGCATTATCTGGCTTTGGATTGAACCGCCTCCGCCAGGAACGCACTTTTGACTTGTTGATGCTTCTGGGAACCCTGGTTTTGCCGCAGCTCTCCGCTTTTGGGATTAATTTCGCCGGTTGGAAAGTCCCGGTCAACGCCACGGAAGTCCGTGCGCTTGGGATCACTGATATTATCCACATGGCGATCATTGTGGTACCGATCATCGTGGTTTCGATCCTTCTGGGGTTGTGGTGGAATAAACGTCAATGGTTGATCAATGCTGGTATCTGGTATGTGATCTATATCGTTTTCTATACCAGCCTGTTCACCAATGTCGAAGCTGGTTTTTTCACTGGTTTGGTAGGATCTTTGGGATATTGGTTGGCTCAACAAGGGGTAAATCGAGGCGATCAACCCCTCTACTATTATGCGCTGATTCAAATCCCGATGTATGAATTCCTTCCGGCAATTGGCAGTCTCATTGGCATTGGGCTGGCTATTTTGGGTCGCAAGACAGTCCAGGATGACGCCTTCACCACCGAGAATCCAGTCACGGAAGAGCCAGATTGGGAGATACCACCTTCTGACAATGAAACTGTACTCAATGTGATCCCAGCTGAGCCTCCTCAGCAGTCTGTGGATCAGTCCACCGCATCCATCATAAAACCTCCTGTGGTAGGTTTGCTGATTTTTTGGGCGATTACCAGCCTGCTGGCTTACTCCATCGCCGGCGAAAAAATGCCCTGGTTGACCGTGCACATCACCCTGCCCATGATCCTGCTCTCGGGCTGGGCAATCGGCTATCTGATCGATTCCACTGATTGGGCTGCCTTCCGTGTTAAAAAGGGCTGGCTGGCGATCTCCTTGCTCTTTGTTTTTGTCATAGCTATATTGAGTGTTTTCCGCATCCTGCTGGGTACCAATCCTCCCTTTAGCGGTAAATCGCTGGAACAATTATCCGCCAGCAGTGGGTTCGTGATCGCACTTTTGGTGACCTTTGCCAGCCTGGTCGGGATTATCTTGGTAACCAAGGACTGGACGCCACGCCTTATCCGTCGGGGAGTTGCCTTTGTCTTCCTGGGTCTATTGACAATCCTCACCTCCAGGTCAGCCTTCATGGCATCTTATAAAAACTATGATACTGCCTTGGAGTACCTTGTCTATGCGCACTGCGCCCCTGGCGATAAGTTTGCCCTCCAACAGATCACCGACATCTCCCGCCGCCTCACCGGAGGGCTCGATATCACCATCGCCTACGATGATAAAACGACCTACCCGTTCTGGTGGTATTTACGAAACTTCCCCAACCAGCGCTATTATGGCAGTGCCCCTACCCGCGATTTGCGTGATGTTTCTCTGATCCTGGTAGGTCAGGATAATTTCGGGAAAATCGAGCCGGTGGTTGGCCAGGCTTATGATATGTTCGAGTACAACCGTATCTGGTGGCCAAATATGGATTATTTCAATTTGACCCCTCAACGCCTGCTTTATATCTTTACCAATCCACAAATGCGCGAAGCCATCTTTCAAATTTGGTTGAATCGTGATTACAAGCCCTATGGTCTGTTGGAAAATAAGGATATGAGCCTTCAAAATTGGAGCCCCTCCGAAAAGCTAAGGCTTTATATCCGCAAGGATGTCGTCGCTCAATTGTGGGATTATGGCTCAACTGCCAGCACCACACCCGTCCAGGCCGATCCTTACGAAGGCAAACAGCTCTCCATCAATGCAGACCAGGTGATCGGCACTCCAGGTTCGGAGCCAGGTCAATTTCAGAAACCGCGTGACATGGCATTGGCACCCGATGGAACCATCTATGTTGCCGATACATTCAATAATCGCATCCAGCACCTGGCTTCAGATGGCTCGGTTCTACAAGTTTGGGGCTCATTTGCAGACATTTCTAAAGGTGAAGCGCCAGGCGGAACATTCTTTGAACCTTGGGGGATTGCCGTGGGCGCCGATGGATCAGTTTTTGTCGCCGATACATGGAATCATCGTATCCAAAAATTTACCGCAGTTGGTAAGTTTGTCACCATGTGGGGTTACTTTGGCCAGGCGGAAACAGCCTTTGCTATCTGGGGTCCGCGTGACATCGCCATCGACACTCAGAATCACCTTTTTATCACCGATACAGGCAATAAACGCGTGGTGATTTACGATGAAAATGGGAACTTCGTCAACCAGTTTGGTTCGGTTGGATTGGAGGCAGGTCAATTTGATGAGCCGGTGGGTGTCGCCGTGGATAAGGATGGATTGGTGTATATCGCCGATACCTGGAACCAGCGCATTCAGGTCATGACGCCTGACTCGAGCGGAAATTATACTCCCCTAAAAAATTGGGAAGTTGTCGCCTGGTATGGTCAGTCATTGGATAACAAGCCATTCCTTGCAGTCGATGATAATGGGAATTTGTATACGACTGACCCGGAAGGTTACCGCGTCTTGCATTTTAAAACCGATGGGACGTTTGTCAATTACTTCGGAGATTATGGCACCGGTACCAATGGCTTCGACCTTCCTACGGGTATCATTACAGATGGTAAGGGCGGTGTCTGGATTGCCGATGCGAATAATAATCGCATCATGCACTTTTCCTTGCCGGCAAATTAGCTTACAGATTATCCTCCCCCATCCCCCACTGGTTTTCGAAGGGATGGGGGAGGTAGGGTTGTGGACCATTTTTTTCTGATTATCAAGATAAACAGTCATATGTAAATTAATGGGTGTTCTGAAATCAATATCTCCTTCTGAATACAAGGTATATTTTTTCCCCTAAGTACCTGATTACCTAAGTGCCTAATCTCTAAACCAATTAAATATTATTAATGTGACCCCTCTTAGGTTATCTTCGTCAAACACTTGGTACATGTCTGGGTGGTATAATCTTTGCGCTTTATTATTTTTAATTATCCTCATGTGAGGAGCTTAGAGGGATGAAACTACACGAATACCAATCAAAACAAATATTTGCACGTTATGGAATACCGATACCTAAAGGGCGTGTTGCCACTACTGCTGAGGAAGCTCGCAACATAGCCGCTGAATTGGGTGGCAGGGTGGTGATTAAATCACAGGTTCTCGTCGGGGGTCGCGGCAAGGCTGGAGGCATCCGCCTGGCAAAAGACCCTCATGAAGCCGAAGAAGTCGCCACACAGATCCTTGCAATGGAAATTAAGGGTCTCCCGGTTCGGAAAGTGCTGGTGGATGAAGCCGCCAGCATCTCCAAGGAAATTTATCTGGGGATTACCAATGACCGCGCTGCACGCAAGCCGGTGATGATGGCTTCTTCTGCCGGTGGTGTGGAGATCGAAGAAGTTGCCCGTACCACACCTGAGAAGATCATCAAGTCACACATCAATCCGCTTCTCGGACTCAAAGATTATCAAGCTCGCAATATTGCCATCGGCATAGATTTACCCAAGCAATATTGGAAGGTTTTCAATCAGATCGCAGCTGGTCTTTGGCGTGCCTATCAGGATTGTGATGCGACCCTGGCAGAGATTAATCCATTGGTCATTACCGATAGCAACCAGCTGATCGCTCTGGATGGTAAGATGCTTATCGATGATAACGCTCTCTTCCGGCACCCAGACCTCGCAGAGTTGCGTGATCTTGATGTGGATGCCCCTGCAGAGGTGGAAGCACGCAAGTATGGACTTACTTATATCAAGCTGGATGGCAACATTGGCTGTATGGTCAATGGTGCTGGGCTGGCGATGACCACCATGGATATTATCAAATTATTCGGTGGTGAGCCTGCAAATTTCCTCGATATCGGTGGTGGGGCTGGAAGTGACAAAGTGGCTGCAGCAATCCGGATAATTCTTACAGATCCAAACGTAAAAGCAGTCCTTTTTAATATATTTGGCGGTATCACCCGCGGGGATGAAGTTGCCCGTGGTATCCTGGCTGCTCTGGCAGAAGTCAAACCGAATATCCCATTGATCGTACGTTTAGTGGGTACGAACGCGGAAGAAGGTCTCAAGCTGCTCTCCGATGCAAAGATGATCACCGCAGAAACATTGGCAGATGCCGCCAAGAAATCGGTCGCCGCGGCTAATTCTGTGAAAGCCGGGAGGTAAAACCAATGAGCATCCTGATCAATAAAAATACCCGCCTGCTCGTCCATGGAATCACTGGTAATGAGGGTCTCTTTCACAGCACCCAGATGGTGGCCTATGGCACGAATGTAGTCGCAGGCATGACCCCTGGCAAAGGTGGCGAATGGGTTATTAATGGCAAAGTCCCGGTTTTCGATTCAGCTAAGGTAGCTGTCGAAGCCACTGGTGCGAATACCAGCTGTATCTTCGTCCCTTCCAGGTTTGCGGCAGATTCGATTTATGAAGCTGCTGATGCTGGCGTCTCACTCATCGTATGTATCACCGAAGGCATCCCGGTTCAGGATATGATGCGCGTCCGCGATTACCTCGATCAAAAAAAAGTCCGCCTTGTAGGACCGAATTGTCCCGGATTGCTCACCCCTGGTGAGTCCAAGGTTGGGATAATTCCTGGCAATATCGCCATTCCCGGGAATGTGGGTGTCGTCTCTCGTTCAGGCACTCTGACGTACGAAGTGCTTTACGCGCTTAAGCTGCTCAATCACGGCGTGAGTACTTGTGTTGGGATTGGTGGTGACCCCATCAACGGCACAAACTTTATCGATTGCCTGTCCATGTTCGAAGCGG
Organism: uncultured Chloroflexia bacterium; assembly: GCA_963809805.1. Lineage (GTDB taxonomy): Bacteria > Chloroflexota > Anaerolineae > Anaerolineales > UBA4823 > FEB-25. The sequence goes on from CAWELB010000008.1 coordinate 430,576, forward strand.
ATCCCCAAACCGAAAAAGTGGTCATGATCGGTGAGATTGGTGGCACTGATGAAGAGAAAGCGGCTGATTACATTGCCGCTCATATGACCAAACCTGTCGTTAGCTTTATCGCTGGTCAGACTGCCCCTCCTGGTAAACGTATGGGGCACGCTGGTGCAATTGTCGAGGGTGGATCAGGCCTGGCTGCGGATAAAGTAAAAGCTCTTAAAGCTGCAGGTGTCAGGGTGGCAACCCATCCCGAGGAAATCCCCAGCTTACTCTTCTAATAAAGTGTAAGCTCGTCTTTACTCAGCCTGTTGCGAAACGCAGCAAGTTGATTTTTTTACCATATATTTGTCATTGAGGAATCCCCCCAAGTACGGGGGGAAAGCTACAATTAGTCCTGCAGTGTCTTCGTAGTCACATTGTTTCTTGTGGAGTGGCAATCTTCTTTTTGACAATATTACAATTATAGAACCTTACAATATGACTATGAAAGACGATGTCCGAACTGTCGTCTGAACCTAAGATTCCTTGCTATCCTGATTACCTAATTACCTGATCGACTAATCCCTAATTGACTATTCTCCTAATTACCTAATTGACTAATTACTAATTACCTGATTACCTAATTGACCAATTACCCAATCACCTATCCCAGAATTAAAAAAAGGGCTGCTCGATTATCTGAGACAGCCCCTGGTTGATCCAGAATGATTGACTATTTTGAATGAGTTTGGAGATAATCTACTGCCTGTCCAACGGTTTTGATCTCCTGGGCTTCCTTATCAGAAATTTCGCCACCAAATTCATCCTCGAATTTCATGATCAGTTCAACCAGGTCCAATGAGTCAGCTTCTAAGTCCTCGCGAAAACGAGCTTCAGGATTGATCTTCGCTTCATCCACACCAAGTAAGTCTACAATGATAGCTTTTACCTTATTGTAAACTTCATCTTTTTCCATCATAATTGCTCCTCCTTCTGGGAATGTTTGCCTGATATCCTGGCAATTGTATCCTCAGATGTCAATCTGTCAAGTCTCAGGACAATCTTGTTGACATGCATTCTTCAGGCTGGTAAGATTATTCAAATTACAGGAACACCCGACTATGAAAGAAGTTACGCCAATTGGATCACGCAAAACTGACCACATCCGGATAAATCTGGAACAGGATGTGCAGTCTGGATTAACCTCCGGTCTGGAAAATTATCGGTTCGTGCATCATGCCCTCCCTGAAATCAACCTGAAGGACGTCGATCCGAGTGTCACATTATTTGGCAAGCGTCTTAACACACCGATCTTGATTTCGTCCATGACTGGAGGCACACCCGAAGCATATGAAATCAATCAGGTACTGGCGAGTGCGGCTCAAGAAGCCCACATAGCTATGGGAGTTGGTTCCCAAAGAATAGCATTGGAACGTCCCGAGCTAGCAAGTACATTTCAGATACGGCAGAAAGCACCTGATATCCTTCTATTTGCGAATATCGGCGCCATACAGTTAAATTATGGTTATGGCTTTGAGGTATGTAAGCGTGCGGTCGATATGATCGAAGCCGACGCGCTGATCCTCCATTTCAACGCCCTACAGGAAGCCTTGCAGGCTCAAGGCGAGACCCAATTTGCGGGCTTGATCGATAAAGTCGAAGCCGTTTGCCGTGCCTTACCAGTTCCTGTGATCGCCAAGGAGGTCGGCTGGGGTTTTTCGAATCATGATGTCACCTTGCTTGCTCAAGCCGGCATAGCTGCCATCGATGTAGCTGGCGCGGGTGGCACTTCCTGGTCACAAGTAGAGATGTACCGAGCAGAAGATGATACCAGGCGGGAGCTGGCTGCATCATTTGTAGATTGGGGTATTCCAACCGTGGAGGCAATCCAGAACACACTCAAGATTGCACCTGGTCTACAGATCATCGCCTCTGGGGGTCTGCGTACTGGTGTGGATATTGCCAAGTGTCTTGCCTTGGGTGCAATCCTGGGCGGCATGGCCGGCCCATTTCTCAAAACTGCCAGGCAATCGGCAGACGAGACGATTAAGCTGATTAATTTGATCAAACAGGAAATCCGCATTTGCATGTTTGCAACCGGATGCAGAACAATTGACCAGCTTCACCAGGACAAGCTCGTAAAGATAACTCATTGATGGTGCCAACCAGCCAGGAAGAAATTACCCAACTTTATCTTGATGCGATAGAACTTGAGCTTCAGCAGGCTGTTCTTCGCGTCCAGCAATTTGGAAATTCCTATCTGCATGAAATGCTTGCTTACCACATGGGATGGAAGAATCATCAACATTTCCCCAAGGTTCGCGGGAAACGCATCCGTCCCCTCTTAGTCTTGTTAGCATGTTCTTCATCTGGCGGTAATTGGTCCCTGGCATTGCCTGGAGCAACCGCAGTCGAGTTAGTTCACAATTTTTCGCTCATCCACGATGATATCGAAGATCACAGTCCATTGCGGCGTGGTCGCACCACTGTGTGGAAAAAATGGGGTATTCCTCAGGCGATCAACACCGGAGATGCCATGTTTGCTCTTGCCCATCTTGAAGCGATCCGGTTGTCTAACACAGTATCTGCTACTATTGGCTTAAAAGCCGTGGAAATATTGCAATCCGCCTGCTTGCATCTCACCCATGGCCAGTATTTAGACTTAGCTTACGAATCTCGTCACGATTTGGCAATAGACGACTACTGGCCCATGGTTGAAGGAAAAACAGCCGCATTGATGGCAGCCAGCACCGAGCTCGGCGCTTTGGCTGCTTTCGCTAGCGATTCATTGAGTGCAATATATCGTAAATTTGGATGGCTGCTTGGTCTTGCCTTCCAGGTCCAGGATGATCTGCTCGGGATATGGGGAAATTCATCCCTCACCGGTAAGTCTAGCCAGAGCGACCTGGTCACAGGAAAACTCACCTTACCAGTGGTGTATGGATTATCCAGGAATGGTGACTTTGCCAAACGTTGGAAAAGTGGCTCGATTAGGCCAGAAGAAGTGAATGGTGTGATTAACTTATTAGAGATGGATGGTGCCAAAGAATACGCTGCAACCCAAGCGGCCCGTTTATTGAATGAATCCTTAACTACACTTGAACAAGCTCAACCTACCGGGATTGCCGCTGAGACATTGAGAAACCTGGCAATCAGCCTGGTCAATCGTCAATCTTGAAATCTCGAGATTAAATGAATTCTTTAAACACCTGGTTGCCCAGCAAATGCCCTTTTTCGGTTAATCGCAATCTTTTATCTGCTGTGTCAACCCACTCCAACAAACCAACTGAGATCAGGCGGTTGATTTGATGATCAAATCGGTCTTCCAGGCTCATACCAAAACGAGTCTGGAATTCCCGGCTGGATACCCCATCTGCTACCAGCCTGAGACCCATCATCATGGTTTCACCGATCTCAGTCTCTATATCAATAGGATTTAGCTCAACCGTCGCTGGAGTTCCTGGAAAAGCACTGTTATTCCTGCCAGTGGGTGGTTTTCGAACCAGCCGTTTGATATAACCGCCTGGGGTAGCTACATCCACCGTTCGAAAATGATTAATGAATCCATGCGCGCCTGCGCCTACACCGATATAAGGTAAGTTCCGCCAATATTGAAGGTTATGCTTGCATGAGAATAACTCGCCTGATTCCTTCACCCTCGCCCAATTTGAGATTTCGTATTGTACATACCCTGCTCCGGCTAACCTATTACTGGCAGCCTCGTACATATCTGCTGCAATGTCAGGGTCAGGTTCCGGTAGTATTCCAGTTTCCACTTTATGTTGCATGCGTGTGCCATGCTCGAGCGTCAGGGCATACAGCGATAAATGCTCTGGTTGAAGCGCAAGTGCAGCCTCCAAAGAGGCCATCCAGGAGTTCAGGGCTTGATTTGGTAATCCGAATATCAAGTCCAGGTTCAGGTTATTTATCCCGGCTGCTCGAGACCACTCAACTGCTCGAATCACATCCTCGTAAGAATGCTGCCTTTCGAGCATCATCAGCTCTCCCTGGATTGCTGATTGCATCCCCAAACTGATCCGGTTGACCCCCAGCTGGTGAATATTATGTAAATAATCTTTGCTGACTGTACCCGAGTTGGCTTCAATGCTGATTTCCGGAGATGGCTGGAGCTGAAAGCTTTTCTCCACAGTGCTTAGAATATTCTCAAATGAAATAATTGAGACCAGACTTGGTGTTCCACCCCCAAAATAGATTGTATGGATGGGAATTCGATCTTCGGCAGAGCGGGAAATATACTCGATCTCGGCACATACCGCTTGAGTATAGGCAGGTATTAACCGTTGCAGACCGGCATAAGTATTGAAATCACAATATCCACATCGATGAGTACAAAAAGGGATATGAATATAGAGACTGTGATTGACCATTTTCTGAGTATAACACTCAAAATCAGGCCCTTGCCTGACTGCTGGCTCAACTACCCTAACCGCCCGATGGATAAAAAAAGCTGGTATAATGCGCCAAGTTCCGGTCAATAACCGGAACCCCTAAAAATTATGACTCCTGAGACAAACACAACACCCATAAAACTATGTCCGACATGCGGGACAAGAGTGAAGGAAGATGCAACCCGCTGTCTGGTCTGTGGGGCAGACCTCACCAGTAATGAAAAAACAGCCCAATCCTCCAAAGTAGTCCAGGGTAGCCGGATGCCTTCAATCACCTTAGGTCTTCCTGCTGCGATTGGATTATTAGCATTATTTTTGGGAATTGGGGCCATCATGGTGTATTTTGCCCTTCGTCAGACCCCGGAAGCAATTATTCCGCCCACCTCGACATCCACCGAGACCGCTACCGCGACGGGTACACAAACCCCTACTGTAACGCCCTTCCCAACGGTAACCAACACGCCTCTACCAAGTCCTACGGCAGTTACCTACCTGGTTAAAGCAAACGACACTTGTATCGGTATTGCGCTGTTTTTCGACGTATCGGTCCAAAGCATCGTAATGATGAATAATCTTCCGACCGAGTGTAATACCCTCTATATCAATCAACCTTTACTCATCCCTCAACCCACTCCTACTGTAACGGCTATGCCATCTGCCACGTACAGCCTGGCGGAGCAAACCGAGGCAGCCTGCGAAAAAGTAGAGATCATCGTCCAATCCACAGACACTTTAAGTACGCTCTCTTCGACATACAATGTACCCATACAAGCGATACAAGACGAGAATGGTTTAACTGGAAATACCGTATATTTAGGACAGCCCCTCACTATTCCTCTTTGTCGGAAATTTGCCACTCCCGGTCCATCCCCCACCGCCACACCTCCCCCTCCCTACGCAGCACCCAACCTCCTTTTACCTGCTAACGGGGCTCCATTCACCATCGCCGATGATTCGATCACCTTACAATGGGCATCCGTCGGTTCACTCCAGGAAATTGAAGCCTATCGGATCACGATCGAAGACCTTACCTCCGGTTTGGGACCATCCCTGGTAGATCAGGTGACGGATACAAAGTTTATCGTCCTCTCAACCCTTCGCCCGTCTGATGGAGTGGCCCACATATTCAGCTGGACCATTGAAGTGGTGCGCATATCCGGTTCAGATGAAAGCGGCAATCCAATTTGGATTACTGCTGGATCTCCAAGCCCACCCAGGTATTTCAGCTGGATCGGTGCACCAGCAATCGCTACCCCCACACCATAAAATAATTCCAGCGGTGAAGCAGTCCACCGCTGGAATGTTTATTAGCTGCCTTTACCCAGCTTTGGAAGCAATATCCTCTAGCATGGCTGTGGTCAGTGATTTCGGTCTTTCGATCGGCTGACCTAATGCTCTTGCCCAGACCGCATTGGCTGAAATCCCTAAAATTCGACTGACGCCAAACATTACTGTGTAAAAATCGAATTCCTTTAATCCAAAATGATATTGCAATGCACCACTGATCGCATCCACATTCGGCCATGGATCTTTGGCTTTCCCCTGCTCCCTTAATACATCAGGAACCACGTCATAGACCAGGGCAGCAAGTCGAAAGATCTCATCCTGGGGGAAATACTTCTTGCCAAATTCCAATTGTGCTGTATAGCGTGGATCCGTTTTCCGTAAAACTGCGTGCCCATAACCAGGGATCACCTGCCCCCGATTTAAAGTATCCCAGGCAAACTGTCTCAACGCTGATTCATCATAGGAGCAGCTTCCGCATTTCTCCCTTACATCCAACAACCACATCAGGCATTCCTGGTTTGCCAAACCATGTAGTGGTCCCGCCAAGCCGCTCAGACCGGCGGAAGCCGCGTAATATATATCGGAAAGGGAAGAAGCAACCAGATGAGTCGCATGAGCGCTGACATTCCCGCTCTCATGGTCTGAGTGGAGTAAGAAATATAAACGCGATAAATCCTTATAGAGCGGATCGTTGATACCCATCATGTGGGCAAAATTGCCTGCCCAATCTAAATTTGGATCGGATGGTATGATTTCGCTATTCTTATACTTCAACCTGTATATAAATGCCGCGATTTCTGGAAGCTTGGCGATCAGGTTCATGCTATCTTCAAGCATGGGTTCCCAGTACGCATCTTTCTTCAATCCTTCATGATATTGCTTTGAAAATAGCGATTCACGCTGCAGGATGAGTACTGCCAGTGTGAACAGTGTCATCGGATGGGTATCAGCCGGTAAAGCGCGGATCGCATCAAATACATATTGTGGCACTTTCCCACGTTTCTTCCACTCAGTTTCGACATCCAGGGCTTCATCTAAATTGGGAATCTTGCCAACCAATAATAAGTAATATAATCCACCCGCATACGGCATCTCGCCACCCTTGGGTTTTGGTAACTTCTCTAACACCTCCGGGATTGTATACCCCCGGAACCTAATCCCTTCAGCAGGATCCACGTAGGAGATATCAGTGACCAGGCTTTTTACATCCCTCATTCCGCCATATACCTGCGCGATTGTCACTTCACCCACCTTCACATCCCCTTTATCTTTAATCAGCTTTCGTACCCGTTCGCGCCATTCGGGTAGTTGCTGTTCAATCTTATCTTTTAGCAACATATTCATTTCTCCCGCTTTAAATTTTCACTAAACTTCTTAATGCATCCGTTGTTTGTTGAACTGCCTCTGCAGAACGAGTCAAGGCTGTTCTCTCTTCATTATCAAGATCATAAATGATTATCTTCTCGATCCCTTTCCGACCCAGTTGCACTGGAACTCCGAAGAACGTATCTTTAAGACCATATTCTCCATTCAAATAAGCTGAAGCCGGAATGATAAGATGCTTATCTTTTAATATCGCTTCCACCATTTGGGCCACCGCAGCCGCTGGAGCGTAATATGCACTACCAGTCTTTAATAAGCTGACGATCTCACCGCCTCCCTTTCTGGTTCGATTGACAATCGCCTCTAATCGTTCAGGAAGTATGACATCGCGTAAGGAAGTTCCGGCGACATTTGAGTGCCTGGTTAATGGAACCATTTCATCACCATGCCCACCGAGTACATAGCAATTCACGTTTTCTACTGACACACCTAATTCTCTGGCGACAAATGCTCTCATTCTGGCTGAATCCAGGATGCCGGCCTGTCCGATCACTCTCTCCCTTGGAAGATTGGTTATTTTCATGGTCAGATACGCCATGGCATCCAGAGGATTGGTTAAGATTATATAAATTGCATCTGGAGAGCGTTTTATCGTCTCATGCACAGCCTTGCTGACGATATCAGCGTTGGCGGTGAGCAAATCGTCCCGGCTCATCCCAGGTTTTCGAGGCAGACCAGCGGTAATCACGATAATGTCTGAGCCAGCAGTATCAGCATAATCGTTTGTCCCAATGATGCTAACGTCTTTTCCAATCACCGGCATAGCCTGCAGTAAATCTAATGCTTTTCCCTGAGGCATACCCTCAACAATATCGACCAGGACGATATCAGCAATCTCACGTTCGGCCAACCAGTGAGCAGTCGTTGAGCCCGTCATACCACCACCAATGATTGATACTTTGTTCTGCATATTTCCCTCCGTAGGATTTAATATATCATTTTACTGCTACAGGTTGGTTTTGTTCTTGTTTTTCAAGATATTTCACAGCTTGCATGGCAGCAGCTGCACCCATCCCGGCTGATGTGATCACCTGACGGAAATTCGGGTCTCCAGCCTCTCCGGCAACGAATACACCTGGGACGTTGGTCGAGAGAAGATTGTCCGTTTTTATATAACCGTGCTCGTCTAAATCGAGGCAGTCCGCAAAGATCTGTGTATTTGGTATGTGTCCGATAAAAATAAACACACCGTCTACCGCAATTTCACTTGATTGATCGGTCTTCAAGTTTTTTATCCTAACATTGGTAACTTTTTCATCACCCATAATCTCAGTGATCGCGCTGTCCCAGATAAACTTGATCTTGGGATGATTGAATGCACGCTGCTGAAGGATAACACCAGCGCGAAGGTTATCCCGGCGGTGAATAATAGTAATCGACCTGGCGTAACGGGTTAGGAACAAGCTCTCTTCAATAGCACTATCCCCGCCACCTACCACAACCACATCCTTATCTTTAAAGAACCACCCGTCACAGGTTGCACAATAGGATACACCCCGTCCTGTCAATTCCTTTTCGCCAGGCACATTTAGATGAGTTGCTTGAGCTCCGGTTGCAATGATCAAGGTATCTGCAAGATACTCGCTGTTATAGGTCGTGATCTTGAACGGCTGCACCCCTATGTCGACGCTTGTCGCGGTATCATATTCGACAGTCGCTCCAAATTTCTCTGCTTGTTTTTGAAATAAATCTGTGAGCTCCTGACCGCCAACCCCTTCAGGAAAACCAGGGTAATTCTCGATGGTGTTGGTTAAAGAGACCTGACCACCCAGGTCCATCCCCGTTAAAACGACAGGATCAAGATTTGCCCTGGCAGTATACAAGGCAGCTGCCAATCCTGCAGGCCCGGAACCCAGGACCAATACTTTTATATGCTTTATGGGTGTTGCATGATTCGTGGGAAGATTATTCAAGTTCAAATCCATTCTTGTACTCTTTCCGTAAGGGATTTTAAATTGATATCCAGTGCCTATGAATTAATAATTGCTAAGTATTGTGCAATAGTTATGATGCAAACTGCTGATAAAAGTTGCATTTAGGCCGATTATTTAAAGATCATCCACAGGAATGTGATGAAGGCTGCGCCACGAAATATCCAGGTCAGTATATCCTGACCACCAGTAGAAAGCTGGATGGATGCTATAAGGAATGCAGCAAATATGATCCCTCCAACTGCTTTGGATACAGTCTTTTCAAGTTTTTTGACACTTTCGGAGAGTTGAGGATCGCGAACGTTTAATTCACCCCGTTCCAGCCTGGTAATCAATGCATCCGCACGTGTAGGCAATATGATCATCCTTCGGGCAATCTCTCCAGCTTCCTTCACCCAGTATCCCCAATCATGTTGGGCTTCTTCTTTAATTATTTTCTGTGAGAACGGTGCCAGATGCTCGAATATATTGATCTGCGGGTCTAATCCCAGGCACATCCCCGATAAAATACCAACTGCCCTGCCGAGAAAAATTAAATCTTGGGGCAGCTGAAATGGCATGTTATATAAAATATCACGAAATTCGTAAGCAAAATCGTGAATTTCCTCAATTTTTATATGGGTGAGCTCATCCATGCCTTTTCCCCAAAAGCGCTGAAACATCGCAGATTCAGCTTTCTCTAACAACGAAATGTCGGCTCCAGGCAAGAGAATTCCCAGTATTTGATATGCTTTCACGACTCTGGATGCGTCCTGTAGACCAACTCCGATGAGCAATTCGCGTAACCCGTCCCTGATTTCCGGCTTCATTCTTCCGACCATCCCGAAATCAATGAACGTCAGCAACCAATCTCTCTTCGTTTCAGTTGGATTATATGGATTATTAACAAATCTGATGAATAAGTTCCCGGGATGGGGATCTGCATGGAAGAATCCATCTTCGAAAATCTGCTTCAGATAAGTGTTCAATAACCTTGCAGAAACTTCTGCTTTGTCTACTCCTGCAGCAGTGATCGCATCATAATCGGTAATTTTGATCCCACGCACATCCTGGAGCGTCAGCACACGCTTGGTCGTATGGGTCCACACCACCTTGGGTACCAGAACCCCATGGTCACTGCTGAAATTTGCGGCAAATGTCTCAGCATTGCGACCTTCCGCCAGGTAATCGATCTCCTCGTATAGTACACGCGTAAATTCAGCGATGAGTCCTGGTATATTGGCGCGCTTTCGAATAGGTGGATATCGTCTTATCCAGTTACCCACCGTCTTGATTGCTGACAAATCAGTCGCGATAATGTTTTCAATGTTAGGCCGTTGGATTTTAACGACTACCGGGTACGTAATAACAGCCTGATCATCTTCATCCCCAATGGGAGCAGTGAGATTTTGAGCCTGATCTCTGGTTATACGAAGTTTGGCTAAATGTGCTTGCCCTAGTGACGCAGCAGCTAAAGGAATCGCGTCAAACTCGATAAACTTTTCCAGCAATGGCATGCCAAACTCAGCCTCAGCTACACGTTTCATAGCTTCAAAGGATTCGGATGGCACCTCGTCCTGTAATCCTGATAATTCATCGGTGGCTTCACTCGGCAGGATATCCACCCGGGCAGATAGGAACTGCCCAACTTTAATTAAAACACCCCCCATCTGTACAGCTAATACACGAAATCTGGCTGCGATATTTCGAATGCGTTTAGACCGAGTCCGCCTGGACCACTTTGCCAGGCCAATCCTGGGTAAAAGCAGGTCCCAAAAAATTACGCTAACCAGGATTCCGGCAAAGAAGAAGATAATCCTGCGGTAGCGAGCCCGAAGCATAGATGTTCCTTCCCTATATGATCAGAACTGAACAAGTCGAGCGATTCAATAACTGGTCGGTAATATCATCCAAAAGAGTGCCTAGCCAGCGATCCTGTCCAGGCTGATAATGCGATCCTACGACCAAAAGCTCATATCCGCCCTCAGAAAGTTCCATTAATACTTCATCAACTACTAACCCATGCCGAGTACGAGTAATGATTTCGTTTTTTACACCAGCGTCATTCAATTGTAAGTTGGCTCGTTCAAGTAACAAATCATGGGAAGGTTTTGCTTCTCCCTGAATACTCGACCCGGTTTTACTGATTGGAATCACGTGAAGTAACCCGATCGTAGCATTGGTCTTTGCAATCCATTCTCCCCCCAACCTCATCGTCTCACTGTCAGGAACGTCTGCGCCGGTACAAACGAGAATCTTACCAATTTGCTCTGGTATGTTACGCGAAACCAGATAATGGGTGTGGAGCTTGCGAGCAAGCTGCGCAGTGGTAAAGCCTATTTGAGGATGCAGCAATCCTAATTGACTTCCACCTCCACCCACTACCACCAAATCATAGGATTTTTCCAGTGCTTCACCTAATATCTCTTCAATTGGATCCCCGTTTCTTATTTTTCTTGAAAGTGCGTAATGTGGACGTAATATCGTCTCAATCTGCTCCATCGAATTCGCTATTTTTTCCCTATCCATGCTTCTTTCAAGCACACCGAGGATAACAATCCGGGTTGTTGAGGGAAATCCAAATTTTTGAACTAATTCAGCTGATTTTATTGAAGCTGTAGATCCGTCAGTACACAGTAATATTTCCACGTGAGACTCCTCTGCCATACAGGTAAATAATAATTATGAAGAAATAACCACAGGTGTATATTTTACCTTGATTATTCACAAGAATTAACGATTTACCTGTGAATATATGGTTTAAATTTATTAATTTGAAGATATCGTTTTTACTTAATCGGGTAATTTACTTCTTTGAGTTTATTTATGCCACATGAAAGAACATCGGTTATAAATGCATGGCATTTTTACAAGAAATTTTCACTTATAATTACCTAATCCATCGTAAACCGGTAGATTGGATCTTTTGATCATGACTGACGTCACTTTTATTCCCGAAAAACTCCCAACCTTTCCCGATTTTTTTCACTTACCATGGCAGCTTCCTTTCCACGAATGGTCGAAAATTGAACTTCATCTCGAAGAAGTTCAGCATGGTATTTCACGTCATCCAGTAGTATTTATCAATTATGACGGCACATTATATGTGATTAAAGAGCTGCCCCCTGCAATTGCAAAGAATGAATATGACCTTCTGTCTAAAATGCAGGCACTCGGTCTACCGAGCGTAAAACCAATTGGTTATGCATCGATCCTGCGTAAAACGGGCAATGTCAGCATTTTATTCACGCGCTACCTTGAAGCCTCGGTACCTTATCGGTCTCTATTTATCGGCAATGCAGTCGCCCAGTATCAAAATCATTTTTTAGACGCGATCTCGGGTTTACTGGTTCAGCTGCATTCAAATGGATTTTTCTGGGGTGATTGCTCCCTGTCGAATATCTTATTCAGGCGTGATGCAGGTGCATTGCAAGCCTATCTGGTGGATGCGGAGACGACGGAATTTCATCTGCCACGGCTTTCGCCTGTGTTACGTTATCATGATCTTGAAATTATGCAAGAGAATATCCTTGGTGAGCTTTCAGAACTTCAAGCTGATGAGACACTTTCACTCAGTTATCCTATCGAAGAGACAGGTCCCTATATACAACAACGCTATCGGCAGCTTTGGGAGGAGATCACTCGGGAAGATGTATTTACTCAAAATGAGTTATATAAAGTAGATGAAAGAATCCGTGCCTTGAACATTTTGGGGTTTTCGGTGAAAGATATTGAGTTAAAAAATGAAAATCATGGCAATATTTTAAAACTGCGGATTTTCGTCTCCGATCGGAATTTTCATCGCAATCAATTAATGGAAATCACAGGTTTATATGCAGAAGAACGCCAGGCGCAGCAAATTATTAATGAAATCAACGAGCTAAAAGCCAACTTCACGCATTCAGGAAATCCAAATATCTCCATGGATGCAGTCGCATATCATTGGCTGGAGCATGTTTATAGGCCGGTCATTGAGCAGCTGAAACCCCTCATCAATCACTTAGACAGGCCGGAAACTAACACAGACCCGATCGAGTTGTATTGCCAGATTCTGGAGCATAAGTGGTATTTATCTGAACGTGTACAGCATGATGTTGGTCATCAAGCAGCTGTTGAGGATTTCATTCAACGGTTTGGAAAAAATAATAATTGATATTAAATAAAACACAGCCAGTCGATAAGCCTGGCTGTGTTTGTGAGGTTTTCCTAAGCAGGAATATTCACTTTAGGTAAATGGTCCAGAGAGATCTTGATCGCCTCTTGCGGATACTCATAATCCACTAGTTTACCGCTCAGGTACGCCTGATACGCACTCATATCATAGTCTCCATGACCAGATAGATTGAAAAGGATCACGCGTGATTCACCACAATTTTTCGCATCGATGGCTTCATCGATTGCAGCTCGAATTGCATGTGCTGATTCGGGAGCTGGTATGATCCCCTCCGTTCGTGCAAATTGGATGGCAGCTTCAAAGGTTGCCAGCTGCGGCACTGCTATTGCCTGTATATAACCTGCATCATATAGAGCGCAGATCGACGGTGCCATACCATGGTAGCGTAATCCCCCTGCATGGATGGGTGGCGGCACAAAGTCATGCCCAAGAGTATACATTTTAACGATGGGTGCCATACGAGCAGAGTCGCCATAATCAAATCGGTATACGCCTTTCGTCAATGAAGGTGTCGCTTGCGGTTCAACAGCTAATAATCGCGTTTGTTTCCCATTCTTGAGATTTTGTTCCAGGAAAGGATAAGCGATTCCGGCAAAATTAGATCCTCCACCCACACACCCAATCACCACATCGGGATACTCATTTGCCAGATCCATCTGCTTTAAGGCTTCCTGGCCAATCACTGTTTGATGCATCAGCACATGATTAAGAACTGATCCCAGGCTATATTTCTTCTTCCCGCCTGATTTTGCGGCAACTTCAACCGCCTCGGATATTGCTATTCCCAAAGAGCCAGGGCTGTCAAGGTCATCTCGTAGGATGGATTGGCCGTATTCAGTATGGTCAGTCGGACTGGCAAAGACTGTTGCTCCGTAGGTTTCCATGAGGTAACGGCGGTAAGGCTTTTGGTTATAAGAGACTTTTACCATATAGACTTCAAGGTCCATATCAAAAAATCTACATGCCATGGATAATGCTGAACCCCATTGACCTGCTCCGGTTTCAGTGGTCAAGGCTTTCGTGCCAGAAATCTTATTATAGAATGCCTGTGCGACAGCGGTATTTGGTTTATGGCTACCAACTGGGGAGGTGCCTTCGTATTTGAAATAAATATGGGCCGGAGTATCCAAAAGTTTCTCCAGGCGACGAGCCCGAATTAATGGAGTAGGACGCCACAATTTATAGATTTCCCGAACTTCAGACGGAATCTCTATGTACCGTTCAGTGCTAATTTCCTGAAGGATGAGTTCCATTGGGAACAGCACCGACAGGAAATCCGCTGTGACCGGTTCGAGAGTCTGTGGGTTAAGCACTGGGGTTGGTGGAACCGGGCTATCCGCAGTCATGTTGTACCAATATTTAGGGACATCCGATTCATTGAGCAAAAATCTTGTTATTTCAGACATTTCTACCTCCATTTGGTATTGGTCTTAAAACAATATCGCGCCCATCCTTTGGGGACGAACGCGCTATGCCCGTGGTGCCACCCCGGTTAAGCTGACATGCCAATTAACAAAAAATCCCGTTATGATGCAACGGGAAATATTTGCCAGCTTCACTCTTTTCAGATACGGTCTCTTTTCTAAGACGATATCTTTTGCCTTGGTAACGGTAGCATCTCCGGCATGGGCTACTCCTGCATATTCCCACCTTGTTTCGCCTTGCAACTCAGAGGTCCATTCAGCTCCACCATACGGGCAAGATTCTCATCTACACTTGCTCTCTGTACCGCCGTCGCAGAGCTTACTCGTCCTCGTCAAAGTCATTGATTATGAAGTTTGTCGAATTATATGAGGAACTAGGGTTTTGTCAACCCCATTATTAATGCTTACGGGTAAAGATCCTGAAGTTTGACTTGAACTCATCTGCATTGTCATCGCTCACCTCGATATCGCTAATCAGCACCCATTGATCGAGGTCAATCTTCGGGAAAAATACATCTGCAACAATATCAGCATGGACGGTAGTCAGGTAAACTTTATCGGCTAAATCAATTGCTTGATGAAAAATTTCCCCGCCGCCAATGATAAACAACTCATCGTCATTCTGTTCTTCCGCTACTTTGATTGCCTCGTTCAATGAGCTCACAACCAGACAGCCTTTTGGACGGTAATCTTTTTGATGAGTTACAACGATCATTATTCTGCCGGATAAAGGTTTTCCAATCGTCTCGTACGTTTTTCTACCCATGACGAGGTGATGACCCATGGTTATTTTTTTAAAACGCTTCAGGTCAGATGGTAGATGCCATGGCAATCTATTATTCTTTCCTATCCCACCACTCTCATCCATGGCTAAGATCAAAGATACAATCACACGGATATCTCAGCTTTTATATGAGAATGGCTTTGATAATTAACTAGCTCGAAATCTTCGTAATTAAAATCGAAAATTGAGGATATATCCGGATTTAGTCTCATAGCTGGCAAAGGAAATGGCACACGCGTCAATTGAAGCCTGGCCTGATCCAGATGGTTTAGGTATAGATGCGTATCCCCCATCACCTGTATTAAATCACCCACCTCAAGTTGGCATACCTGTGCTACCATCATAGTTAATAATGCATACGATGCAATATTAAAAGGTACTCCCAAGAATACGTCTGCGGAGCGTTGATAAAACTGGCAGGATAACTTTCCATCAACCACATAGAATTGGAATAATAAATGGCATGGGGGTAAGGCCATCTTCGGAATTTCTCCAACATTCCAGGCGTTTACGATCAGTCGCCTTGAATTTGGATCTCGTTTTATCTGATCGATCACCTTACTGATCTGGTCGATTACCATACCATCTTCTGTTCTCCAGTGGCGCCACTGAACTCCATACACAGGTCCTAATTCGCCATTGGCATCAGCCCACTCATCCCAGATCCCCACACCATGGTCTTTGAGATATTTTGTGTTGCTTTCACCGCGTAAAAACCAAAGTAATTCATAGATTACCGACTTAATATGCAATTTTTTAGTGGTAAGCAATGGAAATCCATCCCGCAGATTAAACCGCATCTGGTATCCAAAAACTGACAACGTACCCGTGCCTGTTCTGTCAGATTTCGTCGCGCCGTGATCTAAAATATACTGTAGTAAATCGAGGTATTGTCGCATTGTAAATACCAGCTCAAAGTATCGGAAATGCTTAAGTTTTGTTTACACTCGTATTGATTTCACGGGTTTGTTCGATATCTATATGGATTTGACGAATTAATTCCTCGACACTATCAAAGCGTTCTTCGCCACGTAATCGTTCAACAAAATCCACCGCAATGTTCTGGGTATATAAATCTTCTGAATAATCAAGGATATGCGCTTCAACATGCGATCGATTGTCAGTATTTTCGAAAGTCGGGCGCGTGCCCACATTGACTGCAGCCGGCCATATCTTATCCTGAAGCTGTACACGGCAGGCATATACCCCTGCGCCTGGAATCAGTTTCTCTGAGCCAGTCTCTAAATTTGCCGTTGGAACACCAATTAGCTTGCCTCTGCCATCGCCATGCACCACTTCTCCCGCAACTCGATAAAATCTTCCCAATAAGTTATTCGCCTCACGTACCTTACCTTCAGCGAGCAATGTCCTAATTTGGCTGGAGGACACAATTCGCCCATCAGACATAATAGGATCTACAACATGAACCTGGTATCCGAATTCCTCACCAAGAAGCTTCAGAACGGGAACATTACCTTCTCTGCCTTTTCCAAGTGCAAAATCATAACCCACCCAGAGTTCGGTAAATCCCAGATGATCCTTTAGGTAAGTAATATACTCACGAGCGGTAGACTGGGACAATTCATAGGTAAACGGGTGAGTGATTACGATATCCATCCCAAGACCATCGAGCAGCTCCACTTTTTCAGCTGGTGTGGTGAGATAAAATGCACCTGTTCTTCCCCGTAATACGACTGCCGGATGAGGGTGAAAAGTTAACACGGCAGAACGAGCTCCCGCGTGATGAGCGTAAGCATTCAAATCTTGTATGAGCTTTTGGTGACCGATATGAATACCATCAAAGGATCCAATGGTCAGCCATGTATTCCTGATATTGACACCGTCTAAAGAAGTGAAGTGTTGCACCATGGGGCGTCAATATAAATTATTATGAAAAGAATACCTTGCGAGGTTGCCATTCTTTGGTTGCTTCATCTAGTTCCATTAATGCAACCAAATCGCCCTGCTGACTCACACCTCTAACCCAACCTTTTTCTTCACCTTCAGCAGTAATGCGATGACCATGCCGGATTAATTCCACCTGATCTCCGTCTAATTCCACCATATGCCAGTCACCTAAAGCTTCGGCTGCTGGGATCAGGAATTTATACCAATCACCTACATGGAACGCTTCTTGTAATCTCCGCAACGGCACTGCATCACGGAGCGTGAACCGCCCGCTTTTCGTTCTCCTTAATCCAACTAAATGAGCCCCGCATCCTAAAGCCACACCCAGGTCATTGGCAAGCGATCGAACATAAGTTCCGGACGAACAAAAAACATCGATCACAGCTTCAGGAGGGTTCCATTCTAGTAATTCCAAACTATACACCTGGATCGTACGGGGTTGAAGCTCGACCTCTTCACCTTCGCGCGCCATCTCATAGGCTTTTCTGCCCTGAACCTTTATGGCTGAATAAGGTGGTGGGATTTGTTGAATCTCACCTATAAATTTCTGTAATGCTTCCTCAAATTGCTCCTCAGTGATGTTCTCTACCGATCCGGAAGATGTAATCTTTCCTTCTGAATCAAATGTATCGGTGGTGCTGCCTAAATGTACAGTGGCTTGGTACCGTTTATCAGATGCAGAAACATATTCGCTTAGCCGAACGGCAGGCCCAACCAGAATCACAAGCACGCCAGATGCTCTTGGATCTAATGTACCCGTATGACCTGCTCGGTGAATATTTGTACCCCGCCGAATTATTTGAACTACATCATGTGAGGTTAATCCCACTGGCTTATCGACTACCAACACGCCAGAAACAGCATTTTTTAATTGATCTTCATAATTCTTATTCATATACCATCCCTGATAATTTATACGCTATCTTTTCTCCCCTGCAGGTTCTTTGACATGATTCATTGACAAATGTGTTTCTGCCAAGACTTTTTTCATCACTTCAATCAATTCACCTTTAACATCAGCTCCAGCAGCTGCTTTGTGTCCCCCACCGCCAAATAACTGAGCGATATCTGAAACATCCAAGTCAGTTTCCTCACTCCCACACAAGCGCCAACTAATTTTAACATATCCTCCCGCTTGCTCGGTTAAAATAACCGCAACTTTCGCTCCCTCAATTGCAGACAAGACTTTAACTAAGTCAGCATCATCACGCGCTGGATATCCAGCATCATTGCGTTCGCATAAGGAAAGGGTTGTCCAGACCAATCCATCTTCCATCTGGATTTTTGACAGACCAGCTCCCCAATAGCGGGCGGAAGCAAGTGATTGCTCGACGATCGTCTTATAATAAATCTCAGCTAAATCACCCCCTTGTTCCATTAAATCGGCAATCATCCGAAGCACCTGCGGATAAACATTAGCTGTCCGAAAACCAATCGTATCCGTGACAATCCCGGTTATTAATGCATTGGCGATTGGTTTGGTGATGGGAAAGCCAAGCGCGGGTAGATATTTCGCTAGTATCTCGGCAGTCGCTACTGCCTTACTCTCGACCAGATTGATCTTAGCAAAATACGTATTGGTTTTGTGATGATCAATGTTGAGGTCGGGCTCATTGTAACCATTCAAATCTATATCAATTCGCTCAATTTCTGCAGAATCGACTACGATGATGTAGTCAACCTCTCCTTTCGGTTGATTGACCACTAGCTCTGTGCCGGTTAAAAATCGAAAGTTATCCGGTATGGCATCCTTGAGCACCATCTGCACGGATTTACCGGCATTAATCAACGCCAGTCCCATCGCTAGTAAAGAACCAATGGCATCTCCATCAGGACGCTGATGTGAGATCACTAGCACCTTATTTGCTTGTTTTAAATGGTTTATAACCTGTGCAATTATTTTATGTTGAAGAACTTGCATTCTTTGCCACCCTTTTTTTTCTTGGCATGCTCTCAGGCTTCCCGTCGGTTTGATGGATTGTAAGAATCAAACGCTCAATTTGATCCGCGCGTTCAAAAGTAGGATCCCAATGAAATCTCAAGCGTGGAAAAACCCGTAATTCCATGCGATGCGCCAATTCACTGCGTAAGAATCCTTGGGCATGCTCCAAGCCAGCTAATATTTCTTGGGAACGTTGTATCCCTTCGATAGCGCATACATATACATCAGCAAACGCCAGTTCTTTGTCGACCTCAGCCCCTGTGATGGTGATTCCTTTCAAACGCGGGTCGTTGCTCTCCATTAATAAAATTTCGGAGAGATCTTCCCTTATACGTTCTGATATTTTGGTCAATCGTGTTTTAGATACCAATCCAGCCTCCCAATTATTTAGGCTGCAGCCACCATTTCGACTAAGACACATTCAATCCGATCACCTTCCTTAAAATCGGAAAAATTCCGAATCGCGATGCCGCATTCAAACCCCTGGCGTAGCTCCTTGACGTCTTCCTGAAGGTGTTTTATGGATGAAATTTCGCCAATGGCAACAACCTCCCCATTTCTGAGTACTTTCCCCCGCAGATTACGCCGGATTTCGCCATCAGTGACATAACAGCCGGCGATATTACCAACTTTGGATATACGAAATAGCTTTCTCACTTCTGCATGTCCAAGGACGGTTTCTCTCTCAACTGGCTCAAGCATACCATTCAGTGCTTTCTCGATATCCTCAATCATGCGGTAAATAATGTCATATAACCGTATCGAAACACCTTCTTTTTCGGCCAATCGCCTTGCTGCAACATCTGCCTGCACACTAAACCCGATGATTACAGCTTTTGATGCAGCGGCGAGCATAACGTCATTTTCGGTTATATTTCCGGTTTCTGCGTGTAAGACTTTTACTGATAGCTCGTCAGTACAAAGGTCTCTCAATGAAGAGACAATAGGTTCCAATGAACCCTGTACATCGGCTTTAATTATCAAACGTAATTCTTGGATCACACCTGCTTTATATTGATCAAATAATTGCTCCAGGGTGATTTGAGCTTTCTTACCGCTGGCGACATTCTCGCCATTTTGGGACTCTTCGGCGATGAAGACTCTCGCTTCTTTTTCTGATGGCACTACTTGAAATAGATCACCCGCTTGAGGAACTTCATTCAGGCCCATGACAGAAACTGGCGTGGAAGGTCCTGCTTTACGGATCCGCCGGCCTCGAAAATCAAACAGGGCTTTCAATCGTCCATACGCCGTGCCAACAACGACCACATCCCCCACTTCCAGGGTACCATTTTGGACAAGTAAGGTTGCCATAGAACCTTTCGCCTTATCCAACTCTGCTTCAATCACAGTCCCAATTACCTGTCCATTTGGATTGGCGCGAATATCCATGTTATCGGATACCAGCACAATGGCCTCGAGTAAATCTTCCAAACCTTCCCGGCGCTTAGCAGACATAGGTACAACAATCGTATCCCCATCCCAATCGTCAGGAACCAAACCCACCTCTGCCAGCTGCTGCCGCACACGATCAGGATCTGCATTCGGTTTATCAATCTTGTTCAAAGCAACGATAATGGGCACTTTAGCTGCTTTTGCGTGGGCAATCGCTTCCTTTGTCTGCGGCATCACCCCATCGTCAGCAGCAATCACAAGAACGACAATATCTGCTCCTTGCGCTCCGCGGGCTCTCATAGCAGTAAATGCCGCATGACCAGGGGTATCCAAAAATGTGATGAGATGACCATTATGCTCAGCTTGGTAAGCGCCGATGTGTTGAGTTATCCCCCCCACTTCGCCTTCAGCAACATTCGTCTCTCTGATCGCGTCTAACAGGGTAGTTTTGCCGTGATCAACGTGACCGAGGATTGTCACTACAGGAGGCCGTGCTGCCAAATTCTCGACAGCTTCTTTGGCAATAGCTTTCCTCCATTGTGGAATCTCACCCAGATCGATTTCACTGACCTTTGGGCTCTCGGGTACTGCTTCAAAACCCATCTCTGAAGCTACAATCGCTGCAGTATCAAAATCAATCGGTTGATTAATACTTGCCATTACTCCATTGGACATCAAAGCTTTAATGACATCAATGGGGCTGGTTTGCATCATCTGTGCAAGATCTCGCACCGTGATACTCGAGGAAAGTTCTATTTTTTTTGAATTATTGCCGTTATCGCTCATATGGTACCTCAACGATTTCGATTTATATGACCCCTATGAGCGGGTGAGATGGATCACTCGTCCATTATCGGATCCTATTCCGGTAATGATACGGCGTAATTCATGAGTCGTTCACGCTCTTCAGGAGTAAATTCGGTTTTTAATGCGCTTGCCAATGCTCCCTTTAATCCACTTTCCCAACAAGAACGCTGGACATGAAGGTAAGCACCCCTTCCTGCTAACTTTCCTGTTGGGTCAATCACTACCCCTTGCGGGCTGCGTACGATTCTGATCATCGAACGTTTTGGCAATATTTCCCGGCAAGCTATACATGTTCTCTGGGGAATATGCCTTCGTTTTCCGGTTTTTCGGGGCATATGGCCTGCTTATTGATTAGAAATTCCAATCATCTTCCCAATCACCACCACGCTTCCGTTTTCGTTTCACCAATGTAATATCGCGATCGGGATCATAAACAACTTCCACAAATTTCTTCTTTTTCTTCTTCTTTTTACCTTTTTTATCGAGATCCTCTTCGTCTTCCTCTTCTTCACTGTCTTGAACAGTCAGAATTTCGGGCCTTAATGCAAAGATCTCATTGAAGTCTACTGGTTTTTCTGTTTCTTCTTCTTTGATCTCACCTGCTGGAACCTTTTCTTCCCCAACAACTTCCGGCTCAGCAAGAACTTCTTCGGTGACAGCCGCACCTTCTTCAGCTGGGGTAAGCTGTGCGGTTGGAACCAGCTCTCCTTCTTCAGGCTGTCCTGTAGCAGGTATCTGTTCAGATACTGGTTCATCAGCTTTCACCTGTTCGCCTGCCTCAGTGGCAGCTTGCTCGACGAGTTCTGGGGTAACTACTTCTGGCTCAGGTGATGGGAATACCATCGTGGATAATTTCTCCTTAATTTCTTCCATTGCTTTCGGACCAATTCCACTGATCCCCAATACCGCATCTTCATCTAACGCCAGCTGGAACATTAAATCGCCAATATTTTCGTAACCGGAAGAGCTGAGCAAATCATAAATACGATCAGCTAAAGCTAAATTTTCGAGAGACATTTCGAAAGCTGGTGCCGGAATCTTAGAGCGAATTTCCTTGCGACGTTCTTCTTCGGCCAATTTTTCCACAGTACGTCGGTGAATCAAGCCCTTCTCAACTCTATCCACAAATTGACTCAGGAATTGATACTCTTCAGGCGTAATCGGGCGTCCTTCTGCTTTCTTTCCAAGAATTATCTCGACTCTGGGGACGTTTTCTAATTCAAGCTCAGCCATTGGAGCAAACTCAGGGTCACTCTGTAAGCGATGGATCGCATCACCAGCAGCTTCAAGCAAAGACTTGATATCAATACGCCAGCCGGTTAATTTGGCAGCCAGGCGTGCGTTCTGTCCATCGCGACCAATTGCCAGACTGAGTTGATCATCCATTACCACCACAGTGGCTGTTTTTGTGCCTTTTGCGTGCTCATTAAGATATACACCAGTGACACGCGCAGGGCTGAGTGCTTTAGCGATATAAGCAGACGGGTCTGAATCAAATTCTATAACATCGATTTTTTCATCGTTCAATTCACGTACGATCGCCTGAATTCTTACACCCCTAATACCTACACAGGCTCCGACGGGGTCTACTGCTGGCTGTAAGGCAGCAACTGCTACTTTAGATCTCTGACCAGGCTCCCGCGCAATTGATCGGATCTCTACCAAACCATGGTAAATCTCCGGGACTTCATTTTCCAATAGACATCTGAGAAAGTTACGGTGCGAGCGCGATAAGACGATCTGGGGGCCACGTGGGGTTTGTTTGACTTCAAGCAACAAGGATTGCACTCGATCATGCACCCGAAAGTGCTCACCATTTATCTGTTGGTTTCTAGGAAGCACCCCCTCTGCTTTCATATCTAAACCAAGCGTGACTTGTTGTGGGGTTACTGCTTGAACAACACCACTAACGATATCACCAACCTGCTTAGCATAGTATTTCATCTGAGAATCGCGTTCAGCTTCCCGGATACGCTGCTGGATAACCTGGCGGGCAGTTTGGGCGGCAACCCTGCCAAAATTACTCGGGGTAGATTCTGCAACCACCATTCCACCAAGCTCAGTATTTGGATCAATTTTAAGCGCATCCTCGAGTGAGACCTCAGTACGCTCATCCTGAACAGCCTCCACCACCTCTTTCTCAGCGAAAACGGTGACTGCTCCTGTTTCGGGATCAATTTTAGCTTCGACTAACTGTGCCTGCGAGGCGTTGACCGCCCGGCGATAAGCCGAAACCATAGCTGCCTCGAGAGCTTCCAGGACTACATTTTTAGGTAATCCTTTTTCCTCGAGCACTTCATTAAATGCCAACATGAACTCGTTTTTCATTCCTTGATTATCTCCGGACAATTATTACAACGGGATTGGCCTTATACGCAAGAAAAGTGGGGGCAGCCCACTTTTCCACGTCGCCACAATCTTAATACCTCTACTTTCATAATTTTAACACGGAAATGACTGTATTGCAAGACTAATTATATCCATTAATTAAATATTCATCTAAATTTTACAGATTCCAGATGGAATGTGCCCGGTTTAGTGTTAATTGCCAAGCATTATTTTCTTTATATGGGCAGGGAAATGGGTCGTTCCACGGCTTCCCCAACACTGAGAGTACTATTGCCAGGCTGCATGCACTTCCAGCATTGAGATCGTAGCCACCTTCAAGGAATAATCCAATTTTACCTTCACAGTTCAAATCAGCCCATACACATAATTTCTTGATCAAATTGGCATAACCATCTGCACTCAGCACAAGCTGACCCAGTGGATCGAGCCAGTGAGCATCAAACCCGTAGCTTATCAGGATCATTTGCGGTCTCTGTCGATCGAGCAGTGGTAAGATCAGCTCATCCATGACGCTGTTAAATGCGCCATCCCCAGATCCAGCAGGAAGTGGAAAATTGGCTGTCCAACCTGATCCTTTACCTTCACCCACATCCTCTAAATGACCAGTCCCAGGATAAAATGGTGACTGGTGGATGGATACATAAAATACATCATCTCTGGTCCAAAATATATCCTGTGTTCCGTTACCATGGTGCAAATCGAGGTCAACAATTGCGAGCCTCTCTGCATTATGCTCCTGGATCAAATACTGTGCAGCAAGCGCAATATTATTTAACAAGCAAAAACCCATGCCTTGTCCACGCATGGCATGGTGACCTGGTGGACGGGTTAATGCAAATCCGCGTCTGGCATTGCCCGCCCATACATATGAAGCAATCGCAGCAGCCCCACCAGCAGATCGATGGGCAAGCTCCCAGGTGGCAGTAGTAGTGTACGTATCCATATCCAAATGTCCACTACGTTTACAAGTGAGCTCTAATAGATTCAAATAGGACGGGGAATGCACAGACATGGAGAGATCATCCGTCAATTCCAGAGGAGCCAGCTTTGAGTATGTATCCCATATTCCAGCATTTTTTAAGGTAGATCGTATCGTCTCGACACGTTCAGGACGTTCCGGATGCCCATGCTCAATATGGGCTTCATGTCCGTCTGGGTAAAAATAAACTATCTCTTCCATATTGTATCGACCTTCGTACAAATCAAATTCTATTTGCTCTTGATCAATAAAAACGATTCCAAATTGTCATTGCACCCGGAGTCCGGTTTGCCCAAGCGAAATAAGGGATGTATGTGACCTCAATCTCATGTTCTTGCGCATGGTTCTTATCCAATCGGATCACACGATATAAATGACCAGACCAATCTGTATCGATCGCGCCTAGCCGACCTTTCAAATGCAGCTGCACAACGCCACCCAATAGATCTGGTTGGAATTCTTCCTCTGGTTGCTTCGACATATCAACCTGAATACCAGATAACGGGCCCTTCGGGTTATCAACCGTTTCTAAACAATACACTATAGGCCCCCTTGAAACGGCGATTCGCCTATTATTCTCTTCAATCAATGGATGACTTTCGATGTAGCGCACATTCATCGGTAAATTTAAATTCACTCGATCTCCGCCATACCAATTGCGATGAATTTCCAGATATTTACCCGATCCGTCCTTATGAGGGTAGAGCTCATTATTAATTTTGACAATGACCTGATCGTTCTCTACCCATTCTGGAAGGCGTAGGAAAATGCTGAATTCTTCAGCATTTGTTATACCATCACTCGCCAAGCCGATCGGTGAAATCCTTGAGATTTGCAGTGAAATACCCCCATCCCAAGGATAAGATGTGGCTAGTTGCAGCCCAACTTGGGATCCATTCAACAGCTCAATATTTGCTCTCGATGGTGCATATAGATGCAACCAGATTCCTTCTTCTGATAGACTATACATGTACCCAGGTAGCATGGCTATAGTCCGGCTTATGTTAGGTGGACAACAAGCACAATCGAACCATGCCTGACGCCGATACTCACCTTCATCTTTGAGTGGATTGATATAAAAATATTCCTTACCATCCAGGGATATCCCAGGCAGGACTGCATTATAGAGCGTCCATTCCAAAAGATCAGCATAACGGGCATCCCCACGGTTTTGTAACATACGCCAATTCCACATGAGGCTGGCGATTGCCGCGCAGGATTCTGCATACGCCCTGGCATTGGGAAGCTCATATGGCTTTCCAAATGCCTCCCCCTCATGCCGGGCACCAACTCCACCAGTCACATACATCTGCTGATGGACCATATTTGTCCACAATTTCTCAAGTACGCACATCAATTCGGATTCACCACTTTCGAGAACCAGGTCAGCTGCACCTGAGCAAAGATATAACGCTCTTACAGCATGACCCACCAGGTGGTCCATCTTCCGTAATGGGAGGTGATCCAACAAATACTCCCCTCCGCCCAATGAGCCATACCCACGGCGGTCAATAAATGTTGATGCGAGTTCAAGATATTTTCTATCCCCAATTGTCCTGGAGAGCTCAATCAGTGCCATTTCAATCTCAGGGTGACCGCTAGTCCCCTCGAGACCTGATGGACCAAAGTTGGTATAAATATGGTCAGCAAGACGAATTGCCAGATTCAACAGTTTCCATTCGCCTGTCACCCGGTAGTGTGCGATTGCTGCCTGGATTAAATGCCCAGCACAATACAGCTCATGCTTCTCCCTTAGATTCGTCCACCGTTCACCTGATCTTTCCAATGAAAAATAGGTATTTAGATATCCGTCCTTGTCCTGAGCTTTGACGAGTAATCTTATGACAGTATCCACCAATTGATTTAGCTTATCATCCCGGCAATAACTCATCGTACAGGCAGCTGCCTCGAGCCATTTATAAACATCCGAATCGTTAAACACAAATCCTTGGAACGGTTTACTCACCTCCCCGAAAACCCGTCGAAAATTATCCAACCTGCCGGTCGACTCCAGTAAATTGTATTGGGTTTGAAGAGTTACCGACTGGTTTATCCGTACTCGGGAGTGCCAGAATCCTTCCTCTAATGAGACATTTTTGATCGATACCGGTTTAAGGCGCGCATGTGGACTGTGCCATGTATTCAGTATCACAGCATCCTTGTCATTCATCTTTTTCATATTGGCTATACGAAGTTTAAATAACTAGAGCTGGTTTTCGATAGATCAGAATAATACCCCCGGTATTCCATTGGTAATAATGCCGCAAGCTGGTACATGATCTCATCAACCATCTTATTCCGAGTTTCATGATCTACTCTGGTTTCCTGGAAGGATAGCCTAAATTCATTACCCACCCGTATGTGGAAATCAGTCCGCTTAAGACGGTTTATATTGTCACGGAATCTTTCCCCTCCATAATAGACCAATGGCAATATGGGTGCGTTACTGTGATACGCCAACATTATTATACCTGGAAGCCCATGGCCTAGTTTTCCATGCCCACTGCGGGTCCCTTCGGGAGCTATAGCCAATATTTTTCCTTGCTGTAAGGCTTGCAAAGCCCTTCGGAAAGCTGTGGTGTCTGCTTCACCCCGTTGGATTGGAATCGCACCCCAGAGATTAAATAATAGCGCCATTACCGGGTTATTCCAGGTTTCTGCCTTGGCGAATCCTGTCACTTTACGTGGTTGTAAATGGGAATAAAGTAACGGGACCTCCATAAAATTGATATGATTGCTAGCGATGATCAATGGACCTTGCGTAGGCACATTGATCAATTGACTGTCATCAACTTTGCATAAAAGCCTCGTTATACTTTTAATCGAGGTAGTAACGACGGTAAAGGCAAGGCTCATCTATTGATCTATCCTGCTAAAATAGAAAGCGGTTGTTTTATGATTTCCACCAATAACTCATTCCCTGCAGTACAAATTGTCTCCCCATCTGCATGCGCAGGCAATGTTCCTTCGATTGCAACGACATGAATTCTAGCGGCACGACCAGTTTTAATTTTCTCCTGGGTAGCCTGAGTACCTTTCATGAACCGCGGGATCATAGTCAGGATTCCGATCCTGGATAGCTGGCCAGCTATGCACAAGTTTAATAAACCATCATCCGTACTCGCATCTGGAGCCATCATAAAACCGCCACCCATCCTTCTTCCATTCATAATTGATACCATCAAGGAAGGCTGGGTGATCACATTTTCATCAAACTCGATCCGGACCAAGGGAGCATTAAAAAACAGAAAAATCGTTCGTAAAGCAGCCACAACATAATTCAAGAACCCATGCAGATGAGTAAGTTTCAATGCTTCGAAACCCACCACAGCATCAAAACCAATCCCTACACCATTTCCAAAATATCGTCCTTGTGGGTAATCACCGCCGATAACTTGACCGACGTCCATAGGACGGTATATTCCTTGTTGAACGACCTGAAATCCATCCTGCAAGCCTGGTGGTATGCCAAAACCATAAGCAAAATCGTTTCCTCGGCCGATGCCGATGATTCCCATTTTTGTGGTTCTATGCCCCTGGTTCCAGGCATGCATTAAGCCATTCAAAACTTCATTTGCAGTGCCGTCTCCACCAACAGCAACAACAATATCAATATCTTTGCTCGCCGCCTCTTTAGCCAGGTCAATAGCATGGCCCGGTCGCTCTGTGCAAACGGTATCGTAGTCCAGCTTGTTTGCATGCGCCAGGCGATCAATCTCTGGTAAGGCAAGCTTCCCAGCCCCTTGCCCGGCAATTGGATTAATGATAAATTTTATCTGATGTTCCATTAGTGACACACCTCTGGTAGATTTCTGTAATCAAAAACCAGTATTGGACTATTAAGAATCTTTCTGATCTTCCCCTCGATTTGATAACAGGTGTTTGCTTTTGCTTCAGACCATACCAAATCATAAGAAATCCAGTAAAATGCACCCCGTTCGAAGCTGAAAATCAACATGAATTCACCAGGCTTATCAATAATTTCGACTACCGTACCCCTCACACATATAGTTTGACCCACGTCAGCCAGTGTGATTGTTAGAACATCTCTACATGTGGGTGTTTGAGTGGGCGTCACTGTTGCTGGTACTTTCGTTTGAGTCGCGACGATTTTTTGTGTCGAAGTAATGGTCGGGCGGATTGTTGAGCTGGGACTGGCAGTGATTCCCATTTCTGTAGGTGTATTCGTCGGCGGGCTAACAGTTGGATCCGTATGTTGTGTGGAAGTAGGCCCTAAATTCACCAGGCTGGCAAGTTTATTTTCTAAGATTGGTCGTCCTGGACCAGCTAACGCATACCAAAGAAGTCCTAGGATTACTATACCGATCAGTACTCCCCCAATCAACTTAAGATTAAGTCGTTGAAATATATTTTTCTTAGCAGGTAAGGCACTGCTGGCCAGAATCATGTCAGAACGCAAAGACGCAATCAAGTTGTCTGCGCTGGATTTTTCCAGTTTTTTAGCTTCTTCTACTTCCTTGTGATAATCAAAAGGTCGTTTATCTTCTTGGTTGAATGACTTTTTGGTCATCGGTCACTTCGGTGGAAATTTTGTTAATTTAATCCCAAGTATAGCATTAATCTCTTTTCGGGTAAAAAATACCTGCGGGTGTTTCCACCCGCAGGCATATACGATATGTTTCATCGATCTTTACCCATTGGATGGGTAAGGAACGAGGTTAGTTTTTATTCACCAAAGGTAGCAGAATGACCTTTGGAAGCACATCAACCACTTTTATGAATGTTGTGCAACCAGCAGTGTTACAAGCTTCCAATGAAACTGTGTATGTGCCGAATGTAGCATATACATGAGATATCGGTTCCCACGTGCCTGCAACTGGTGCAGTTCCATCTCCAAAGTTCCACTCGAAGGTCGTATCACCTGGAATTCCAGGAAGCGTGGTATTTGTGAACACAGTCGGTTCACCTACCATCACAGTTGTCCAAGTGAATCCTGCTTCCGGTACAGTATACGCTTCAACGATGTGCATGACCACAGGAACTTCCTGGTTACCAACTACCGGATCATTATTCTTGATCGTTAAAGTAGCCGAGTAAGTCCCTAATGGCATCGGGGTCCCATCTGTGAATTGTGAAGTGAAGTAAATTCCAACATTCTCCAGACTTCCAGCGGATACTGTGCCTGAGATGGGTACTTCCCAAATCCAAGGCACATCCGTCGGACCCATTAGCCAGAAGATCGCATTATGAACCATAAGATCCATCTGACCTGTCCACTGTCTGTTCGTACCAACATAACCGTTTATCGATACAACGGTACGATCGTCCTTTGCAGCGACAGCTAACTGTCCATCAGCCCATGCCGCTACAGCGGTTGAATCTGCAGTCAGATAGGTGCCAGTCATGCGAAAGTAATCACAAACGTCTGTGACACCCGCCATGATTGGATGGGTTGGGTCATATGTCCCCAGGCAAGAAGTGACAAAGTTGAGACTCGTGCCATCCATCGCGGTATAACCTTCGGTCATGAAACGTCCTTGCATCTGCCAGCCATGTGTTCCCATAGAGAACATCAGGTTGATCACCTTTCCGCCGCCATCGACGTAGTCTGCCAGCACGTTACCTATTCCTACTGCTTCAAAGTAAATAAAGTCAGACCATGTGAGCACCACATCGTAGGTTTCCAGTTCGGCTAAAGTCGGGGTAGCAAATTGAGCATCGAATACGTCCACGACTTCAAAATCACCGAAAGCTTGCAGCTGTGCGCGGATCGGTTCACAGAGGGGCGTGTAGTCAGAACACGCAAGCAGCACACGTGGTCCTCCTGCAGTCGGGGTATTAGGTACCTGTATTTTAATCTCAGGGCTGGGTTGGTACGGTCCACTGGCTACTGCACTGCCTGCCGGAGCCACAGATGGCCCCGCTGGGATAGTGATGGTCTTAAAGGAATTCGATCCAAGTGGAGCGAATCCTTCATCCTTTTCGCTGATCTCCCATGTCAGAGGTTGCGTGCCTGGATTGCTGATCTCAAGCCCACCAGAGGTGTATACCTGAGTGTCGGTAAGCACCCAGACTTCGATCATATCAGGTTCAACCTTGACACATGGTCGATCTGGAACCAGGATTACATCGCCATTGGTAGTCTGTCCAGCAACGACAGTATACTCTCCACTAGTACCCACATACCCCGCAGCACTGAAGCTGACGTCAAAGGTTCCCTGCTCAATCCACGCAGAGTAGTAACCATTTTCATCAGTCATTGTTTGGGTGATGGGATCTCCACCGGTAATCTCAACTAAGGCTTCTTCTACCGGTCCATTTGTGCATTTGTCGATTATAGTACCGGCAAGCTTGCCCCAGGTGCTGGGAGGTAAGACGGTCATGACCACCGGAACATTAACCTTCGGTTGACCATTCACTGTCAGGGAAGCCAGATAGTCACCAGGTTGATTGATACCGACTGCCTGGGTTGCAGTGAAGTATACACTTACAGGCAAGGTTTCTCCGGCAGGTACGGTACCAGTTTCCGGAACTTCACCCAACCATGGTACACCACCACCCCCGATCGATGGACAATCAGGAGAGAAGTTTCGATTGTGACCTGTGGTAGGGGTGAAACCTCCCGTTGAACCAGCTGCTACGTAGAATGAGCAGCCATCCTCAGAGATGATATTGGTACCCCCAACACGGTAGACGGTAGTTGGCGGTGGAGGTCCGATATGCCACGTACTGTCGGCTTCACTAAAGTAAGCTGAGTTTGGCCAGAGAGCAAAATTAACATCAGCGCCATTTGCAACCCAAAGCTGATAATCGCCGCCTTCGTAGAGGAAACCGCTAGCCGTACCCCATAGTCCCGTGGGAAGTGTTCCAAGGTCAGCGTTGGCGGGATTAAAGGCACCCGCACTAATGTCATAGCACTGAGTGGCGTTCGAGACAACGCTGCTCGCGTCTGTACCTCCTCCGACACAAATAGCGCCGGATGCGCCAACCCAAGGCACATACCATGCGGCGTGGAAATCAAATCCACCTGGCGAGTAGTTGAAGTCACCAAGGTTCTCGACGGTATTCGTATCTGGATGATATGCATATAGAGCACTCGTATTGCCACCACCTGGGGCCGTGGCACCTCCAGAGATATAGCATACATTCTGGCCAGTCAAACTAATTAGCGAAACAGTATTTTGTGCCCAAAGACCGCCACTTGGGAATCCAGCAGGTACTTCAGGAGTGTCCCATGCGTTGGTAGTTATGTTATATCGGTGAAGTGTCGTAGCACCGCTTGCAGTGTCATTGAACAGCACTGCAACCCCTTCACCACTTGCGTTTTGTCCAATACAACCATCAACTGCGTAGGCAATCTGAGGTGCAGGTTCTGTGGCACCAGTAGTCCAGGAGTTAGTCTCGGGGTTGTAGATACCGACTTGACCAGCTGCCCCATAACCACCAACTAGGTATCCCATGCCCTCATATTCCAAATATGGATTGTCCATGGTGGCAAAGGGAGTGGATGGTAAACTTTGCCAGGTTCCTTGAGGAGCACCATTACTCGCAACTTGATTAGGGACATAACCTTCGGGAACTAATCCTGTGGTTACATACCCTGGGACAGATGGTACTAGTTCATACTCAGGTTGTCCACCACCAAGTGGTATATATCCTTCGTCTTTTTCTTGGAACTCAAACGGATAGTCTGTAGGTAGTCGGTTCAATATGCTAGCATCAACACTGGAAGTGCTCCCCATATCCAATGTCACATGAAGCGGACTCGGGGTGAACACGATCGCAGCCTGTAACGCGAAGTTATGTTCTGTATTCTGACCAGAAACAATGTCAACCGTCGCGGATTCTGGTGCATAGTCTTGCAAGGTTGCAGTGATTACATATGTTCCTTGATCCAACAAGATCTCGTAGGAACCGTCATCGAGTGTTGTGGTGCTGCTGCCATCACTGACGTCGATCGTTGCTCCTGGTAGAGGGAATCCGTTATCGAAATCTGTCACGGTTCCCATCAGTTTACCCCGGGGAGTCAGCTCGAAATCCTGTGTGGTGAGGGTATCTGTTACAACCTCAACACCGGCTACAGTCAATGCTTCATATTCCAGGTGCGATGCGGTAATTTCATAGATACCTGCCGCAACCGTCATCGTGTAATATCCAGTAGCGTCCGTTTGATCATCCCAGACGAATCCATCTTCATGGACTGCAACGACGGATGCATCTGCGATTGGTAAGCCGGTAACTGCATCAGTAACAATTCCATCTAATTGACCGGAGCCACCCAGAGCGAGTGCCAGCTGAACAGCTGCTGCTGCGTCGATGGTGCCGTAACCCCAATCATTATTCGGGCCTACAGAGTAATCACCACCGCAGTTTGAACCGCCTTGTCCCGTCAGGGGAGCTGCGGTCTCATGAATGATATCAATCGTTTGAGCTACCTGACCACGCAGGGCTGGATTAGCCGACCAGATCAAGCCAACTAAGGCTGTGGCATGCGGTCCTGCCATGCTGGTTCCAGACCAGGAGGCATAAGTATTACCCGGTAACGATGAACGAATTCCGTTTCCAGGAGCCATGATGTCCGGGAAGTAGTTCCCATCCAGGCTGGATGGTCCACGGCTTGAAAAATCGGTAACAACACCTGGGAAGACCTGTCCTGCATGGTCTACCGACCCTGTGGTCAGTACCTCCTGATAATCTCCTGGTGAGCGCAGTGATTGGCATCCAGAACCTTCGTTTCCTGCAGATACTTCGACCAGGATACCGGCGGCTTGTAAGTTGTCAACCGATTCGCGCATTGAGTTGTTTCCGCCACCGCTGAAGCCCCATGAGTTATTGATCGCATCTGGAGCCATCTCAGGAAGTGGATTAGCACCGCTCAGATCCCAAGGTGCCAGATCCCATTGGAAGCACAGGATGAAGTGCGCATCATCGCCGCTTCCGCCGACCATATTTTTACAGTGTACGGTCTTGGCACCAGGAGCTACACCGATCTGGTTACCCGCACCATCGTCACCAATCATAGTGCCCGTCGTGTGGGTTCCATGACCATAATCATCCCAAGGTACAACATTCTGAGGAGCCCAGGCATCATACCAGTTGTAGTTGTGATCCATATTGGAGCATGTAGGTGGATTCAGGCAACCACGATAATGGGGAGCAATCGCAGGATGGGTCACATCTAAGCCGGTATCATTTCCAGCCATAATTGTGCCCTCTCCGGTAATTCCCATCGCCCAAACATCGTCAGCATTGATGAAGACCAGGTTTGGCTCAACGGTCAATGGCTGGACATTGCTTGGTTGAGGGTTGATTGGCTCGTCCAATTGGTATTGGTGATTGATACTCACGGTAGCAACATCTGATCGCAAAGCAATCGATTGTGCCAGATCTGCTGTGCCTTGCTTGACCCAGATCGCATTGACAATGTAGAAAGACTGATAATCAGCGCCCTTGCTATCCAGATAGGCGCGTAGATCAGCCTGGGTACTTGTAGCGGTCGCTACGAGTGTATCAAACACATATTGACCCTTTTCAATCTTTGTTTGAAGCTTGTCCGCTGCGCTCACATCAGCCTGTTTCGCCATCGTTATAATGAAATCGGCTGGCCCCTTATCGAGCTGATCCAGCAAACCCGCCTCTAGTTTAGGCGTGGGCGTACCCTGGGCAAGTGCGCCATCTTTTATGGCGAACCCCAAAGCCATCCCAGCTAACAAAAGGATTGAGAAGGTTAATTGTATGATCTTTCTAGACATTAGATATTACCTCCATAGTTTTGCGATATTTGTTTAAACTGCACTGAAAACTAAGCTGGATATACTCTTATTCTTGAAGCCATTAATCTTGCATGGTTTCAAATATGAACGCCTCCTTCCTACTCGATATTTCGAATATTTATAAGGTTGTAGAGTTATTCGCCAAAATTCTCGATGATAGCATTGATGTGTATATTCAATTAAACTTAGGCAATCCGGGTTGGGTTGTGTTGTAAGAACAAATAATCCTTAGAATGAAATTTTCATCCCGATTTAGAAGTACCAATAATATACTCATGCCATCCTAAGTAATTATTTATTAACAATTAATCATAACACAGAATTAATAAGCAGATGATTAATAGCCTGTTTTCAACCCAATTCGGAAGTAATTTAAAACTTTCTGACAGTGTGAATATTAGTCGTCTCTTATAGTACAAGTAGATCTAAGTCTCCTGACATAATATCTTGGATTATCAAATCAAATCCTCGACCGCGGTTCCGCTGAAGAACTTCTATCCATCATCAATAAGCTGATGTTGAAATGGTTGCAATAAATGACACGATGCAAGATTAATACCTTTTTATATAAACGAAGGCTATTTTCCCTAACAGATAATATTTCAAAGATAAATACAGAAATGTCAAATGAATATTATCTGGGCTAGGCAGGCCAGTCTACTCAAAGAACGATGCCTTGGGAACATATTTCTCAAGACATCTAACTAGGAATGATTATTAGGATTTGCGATAAATATGTATACTCGGGGCAATTTATTACAGTGGTCTTTAAATTAATTATTATTTCCTTCTAAATCCCCCATCATCAACCATCATTCCAGTAAACCACAAAGCGGGCGATGAGAATCGAACTCACGTTTGATGCTTGGGAAGCATCCGCACTACCATTATGCGACGCCCGCGATAGATTGCTGATTATAGCCAGCCCGGGAACAGATGTCAAGGAAGGGATATCCATAGTGTTATAATTTTGAAGATATGCAAAATCCTGAAACCAGTGAACTTAGCGAGCGCGAGCTGGGCATCCTAAAGCTTGTTGCTACGGGGGCGAGTAACAAAGAAATCGCTCAAAAATTATTTATCAGCTCGAATACTGTAAAAGTTCATTTACGCAACATTTTCGTCAAAATTGGGGTTAATTCCCGCACAGAAGCTGCCATGTATGCGGTCCGTACTGGTTTGGTTGTCCATCCCCCGAATCAGGTTCCCAGTGATGATACTGAAGAGATGGTAAAGGTCGGCGATGACCTGAACTCACCGATGGAGGCTCTTTCTGTATCTGTAGAAGCAGCCAAACCTGCTCCCCACAGAATTCTTCGCATGGCTCCTTACATATTAGTAGCTGGCTTGTTAGGTCTAATATTTTTGGGATTAAGATTGAGCCCAAGCCTGGCACTCTTCTCGCCGCCGACCTCGACTCCACTCCCACCTCAGCTGACATCGACGCCTATACCCCATTGGAAGAATATCGCTGGGCTGCCTAGTGCCAGGAGTGATCCTGCTTTGGTAGCTTATGGAGACCAAATATATGCCATCGGGGGGATCGATTCCCAAGGAGCATATGGAGGGCTTGACCGGTATGACCCCCAATCCAATAACTGGATATCTCTCTCACCAAAACCATTACCCGTATTTAACGCTCAGGCCGCGGTAATCAGCGGGTTGATTTTCATGCCAGGTGGACGGACTTCGCTCGAGAATATACAGCCCACCAACCTATTAGAAATCTACGATACAAACACGGGACGGTGGTCTAAAGGGGCTTCTTTACCAATCCCCCTCAGTGGATATGGTTTAGCCGCCTTTGATGGCGAGCTGTATCTTTTTGGCGGATGGGATGGGCAGAATTATCGAAATACGGTTTATATGTATGACCCTACAACAGATACTTGGGAACAACGGACTCCAATGCCTACAACCAGAGCCTTCTGTGGAGTGGCTGAAGCAGGAGGCAGGATTTTCGTGATCGGTGGCATGAATGGGGATCAACCGGTGGATGCCAACGAAATATATTCCCCCTCTCGTGATAATAAAGATAACAATCCGTGGACAAGCGGTTTTCCGATTCCGGAAAGTCGTAATGGTATTCGTGCAGCCAATATTGCAGATACCATTTATGTGTTCGGGGGTGAATCCCAAAATTCTAATCGAGTCGGTTTGATCTATTTCCCTCAGACGAATATTTGGCAGTCCTTGGAGACTTCACCATACCCATTGGGCGAGGACTTCGGGATGACCGTGATCGGGACAAATTTATATTTTGTGGGCGGGAAATTTGACTCAACCTTTAGCAATCAAACTCTCTCTTACCAGGCAATTATCACCCTCTCAATCCCGATCATTATAAAATAAGTGGAGCTTGCTCGACTCTAAAAGCTATCCTTAAGTGACTCGATACATCGAAGGATTGCGATCTTTACTTTAATATACAGTAGTCTTCAGCATTTAGTCAGTGTATCACAGTGAAATTTTCCTACTTAATCCATAGACACTTCCTAGTAGATTGCCAATAGCGCGAAATTTCGCCTTTATAGCCAGTATCGTCTGCTCAGAACTAACGGAATTAGAAAAGTAATCTAAATCGAAATAGTCAATTTCAACAATTACGCTTGCTTCGACAATAAAAACAAGGGAGACCGAAATGGTCTCCCTTGTGTGTTACTATGGAAAGAGATCCTAATTACGGTACAAGTTGGCTGTTGTAGTCTTCTGAGACAAATACGCCGGCAGAAGTCTGGGTGGAAACACGGGCGACAGCTGCTAAATTGGAGCCATCGGGTCCGGTTATGATTGCAGCACCACCGAAGATCGAGCCGTAATAGCCGAACTCAGGTAGACCAGCTAATGCTGCACTGGAGTTGAACTTTGCACCATTCTGTAATCCACCAACTCCAACAGTATAGGTGTGCGTTCCTTCAACTGTGCCATCCGGTCCGACGTATGCGATCGTGATGACATCGCCTTCAGGTAGATCAGCACCCACGTTCTGGATGGTGATATTGGTGCGTTGGCCTAAACCAGCTGCCCAGTTCGCATCAGTAGCCCAGCGGACGTATGGCAAACCAATCTTGGTATAACCAACTTCCACGCCGTTGAATGCTGTGGAAAGACCAGCGCCATAGGCTTTACCAATTGCAACCACTGGTTGATCTGAAGATTCGACCACTGCAGCACCATAGGTGTTATCAGCCATCACATCACAAGCGATGAAGCTTGCTTTTGCGCCTGGTCCGATGCTTTTGGTCTCAGCGGTTACATCACCGTTGTTATCGGTATAGGTAACGGTAACATCGGTTGAATCAGTCAGACTGGTATTTTGAACAGCATATGAAGTTTGTTGACCACCGAATGCCAGGCAAAGAGCAGAAGGCATGTAGAACTTCAGTCCGCCACTTGCAACGCCTTCGAATGCCTTCAAACCAATGGAAGTGATGTCAAGTTCCATAACACTGGAAACGATCGAGCCATCACCACCACCAGCTCTGGATGCCATTACGACTGCAGAGCCGTTGAAGGGATCGGGAAGGCCAGTTAATTGACCAGCATCCACATAGAATGGAGCCCCAGCTTCAATCGTCTTGGTCATTGTGTAGACCAGCTGAGCAGAGGTATTGTAGAATCCGATTTCTACATTGTTAGCTTCGGAATCAGCATTCTGGACAGAGAAGATTGAATTGGCATTGAACTGGTTCTTGAGTACAGTCGCGATCAGTGCCTGTGGGGCGCCAGCGCTGAAACCATTGGAGAGAGCGCGATTCTTCACATTGCCAGCATTCATCGGGATCTGAACTAATGTGACTAACATCGGCTGATCTGATTGCATGATGGCATCGCCCTGGAAACCTGCCGGGACGATCTCGTCACCCAGGTTACCAACAAATAATGAACCAGCTGCATTCGGTGCAAGATTTGCCAGCGTGTATGATGTCGGTGCGGTATCCTCAGGGGCAGCATAGAACAACAGATCCAATGTGGTGGTTTCTGCTGAGCCGACATTGACATAGGTGATGGATGTGGTGAAGTGCGCATTGTATGCCTGTGCACTTGCACTACCAACGAATACGGATAACAACATGGTTAGAACTACGAGCATTGTAAATACTTTATTCTTCATGAGTTGAGCCTCCTTTAATATTAATGGATGGATTCTTTCCAAACATTTGATTACATTATATAGACATACTGGTGCTTGGACAATAATGCTTATGGGTTATTTTTTACGATTGCAATTCTCACTAAAATCGGTTACCATACGCTTTATCAGATCGATAAATGGAGTATGCAGAATGAGACGATTAGTTATTACCTTTTTACTGCTGTTCATGATATTGCTCGCAGCATGCGGCAGTGCAGCGCCTTCAACCGTTAACCCAGAAGTACTAGTGACGCCTACACCCCTCCCACCGCCAGAATCCGGCAAGGCTTCCGTCACAGGACAGATCATGCATGAAGAAGGATACGCAATGGCGAACACGATTGTCCGCCTGGCTGATGTCGCTCGTGGTGCTGAAGGTCGCGGTGGTGCATTCATTTTAGACATTGCCCGCAGTCCAGGTACTTTCACTGATAAAAATGGCTACTTTAATATTCAAAACGTCAAAGCTGGTGAATATGTCATTGTCGTCGGAGATGTCGAGATTACCGGTGTATACCAAATCATCTCCCAGGATAATGGTAGCGCAAAAATATGGACCTTACCTGCAGACCAGGTAACTGACCTCGGAGTGATAAAGGTGAATATAGTTCCGCCCACGCCTATCCCAACCTCCACTCCAGGCCCGTATCCCGGACCGACCAGCTATCCTAATCCATGATAATTTAGCACATTGATCAGACAAAAGGGTAAGTTTGGTAAAAACAAGCTTACCCTTTTTTATTTATTCAACAGGTTTACGCGGTCAATATTATCTATTACAACGCCTAATTGTTAAGTTCGCTACGGTTTACTCTTCACTGCGATCAAGGCGTAGTTTTTACAGTGCCCTCGAGTGACATACTTAGACCGTAAATCCAACCAGGTGAAAAATAAGCTTAGTACTGCGAAAATCGCCTTTGCCAGACCAACCGGAATAACGAGTAACCACAACCAGATACCTGGTCCATAATCCTTTGCTGTTAAAGGAAGAGCTTTTGCAGCTTCATTTACTTGATATGCTAAAGTGCCAAAATAGCCTTCAAGCCACTCGATAGATTTTACAGTGAAACCTGCATTTTGAGCTATGAGTTGTAAACCAAATTGGGTATATCGATAATAATCGAATGGCACTTCGTGCTCTGCATAATAGAACGGAGCTGTAAGCCATAAATAGCCTCCAGGTTTGAGGACTCGCCCAAGCTCATTCATTGCCGCTTGCGGATCCGGCACATGTTCCAGAGTTTGCGAGCAAAAGATTAAATCATAACAATCGGACCGGATCGGAATTGCCTTCAAATCGCTGATATAACTGAGCTTACCATAGCTTTTTTCAACCTGGCACAAATCTGTGGCATGATATTTGGCAGAGGTAAAATATGATCGATACGGGCAATCACCCGCCCCTGCATCTAGAACTATTGCTCCGGCAGGAACAGACGCTCCGGCTTGCTCGGCAAATTTCGACAAGTATTTCCTGCTGGAATTAATTCGCCAAAGTTTTTTAATCGAATCAGCCATACATACCTATATCCATTATCGTCTTCATACTTCGTTTATCAGATTGTTTATCTGAGTATCAGTATTTTTGTGATTATGCCAGCTTGAAGCTCTCTTGTTCATATGGACAAATTGGTATAGTTTTCCATGGATTTTTGCTATGCGCCCAATCTGGAATAAATTCACTCTTTCGCGTGCATTTCGAGAAAATTCATCATTACACGCAGGGTTTTTATAAGCTGTTACCAATCCCTGTGCCAATGCTGCAGGATCTTCTGCGGGCACAAACCAGGCAGATTTTCCTTCCTGTAACAATTCACGATTTCCTGGGATATCGGTAGCTACAATTGGTATACCTGCTGCCATTGCTTCCATGAGCACAGTTGATAAGCCTTCCCATCTCGAGGAACAAACAAATAGGTCAAAGGCACGCAATACATTATCTACATCGGATCGAAGTCCGGTAAAGGTCACTCGATTTTCGATATGCCAATCTACTACTTTTTGTCTCAATATAGAAGAATCTTCACCATCCCCAATGATTACGATTTTGAGCGGTGAGATTATTTTACTTGCTATTGTGGCAGCTTCAAGCAGGATGTCATAACCCTTCTGCCTGGTCAAACGACCCACCGAACCCACCAAATACGCATCCTCCGCGACCCCAAGTTCAAGTCTAATTTTTCCGCGATCGTAATCCACATTCCTAAATCGCTCAATATCAATTGCGTTATAAATCGTGATCGCTCGCCTGCTCAATCGTGTGGCGAGCCAACGTCCATTTAAACCATCAGATATGAATTGACTTACACCAATTTCAACATCAAATAGCAAAGGATATAGAATATTTGTGAGCAATATTCTTCGGAGTGGTCTGCGGCTCCATTCTGTTCGCAGCTCATTATGCAAGGTTCTTAAAATGACTGGCGCTTTTCCTTCGAAACGCAATAACAGTGCTGCAATGTCTCCGAATAAGGAATGACTGTGGATGATATCGATCGGATTGCTACTGAGATAATTTCTGAGTATTCGGTAAGCTTTTACAAAGGAGCGATAAGGATGCAGCTCATCCCATGGAGCGCAGGAAAATGCTGTAATCCCAGCTTCATTCAGTTTTTGTATGCGCGCGGTCTCTACTTGGGTACCCCGATTCCACAAGCCACATAGGTGAATTTGAAATATGCTGGTATCCAATGCCTCGGCGAGGCTCACTGCGAAACGGCTGATGCCCCCACCAACAGCTTCAATATCAAAGCTAAAAATAATGAAAAGGATGCGAATGCGATTTTCCATTATCAGGGATCCTGAAGCCACTGTTCGTAGTCCGCTTTAACCCATCCCATCACCTTGGCCGCTTCTCCAATTAATCGAGGCATTACCTGACTAATATGTGCTTTCCAATACTGCCGGTTTTCCCACAAATTGCTCAAACGATCAACCAATGCGTTTCCTGCCACGTTATGGATATCCAGGCACATCTCATCAATACCAATCATCTCTGAGATGCCCCGCGTCTTGTACAAATATCCAATCGCAATCACTGGCACATTTTCACATAATGCGAATATGTTCGAGTGCATGCGTGTGCCAATGAATATGTCCATCCACCCATAGACGGATTTAATCAGCTCCATTGGTAAGGGCTGCTCAATTTGATAAATGGAGCTTGAATAGTCTGGTAATTGCTCAGCCACCCTTCGTGCAGGAATTCGATCGTCTTGACTCGAATATGGTCCGGTGACTTGCGGGAATAAAATGACTTTTCCATGCGTATTTTCAATGAACCATTTGATCGCCTGGGTACAAGCTTCTTCATATTCCTTTTGCAGTGTAAAATCCTTGTTCTGTTCTCCCCAGTTTATCAAGGTCATTCCCATTAATGGATGGTCATCCGGA
Organism: uncultured Chloroflexia bacterium; assembly: GCA_963809805.1. Lineage (GTDB taxonomy): Bacteria > Chloroflexota > Anaerolineae > Anaerolineales > UBA4823 > FEB-25. The sequence continues at coordinate 472,556 of CAWELB010000008.1, forward strand.
TTGTCGATCCCTTTTTCACGCAGCCAATTCATTCCCAAAGTTTTATCTGAGGCAGGTAAAGCAAACGCCATATCGGGGACAAGCTGGACACGATTTTTATGGACACCGATCGAGAGTACTGCGCGTTGAGAAATGGGTTCACGTACCATTACCATTCTCGCATGATTTAGCAGCCATCCGATCAGCTTCCTTTCCCATACTCGTTTCAATGGTCCAATGGATTGGGGTAATATATATAACGGTTTACGCGCTAATATTGCCAGGGTCAGGGAATACGCTGTGATCAGTAAGCTGATCCCACGACCTGAGCTATATAAAAAACCACCCGGCTCGCTTAATACCAAATTGGATAGTAGATAAGCCATAACAATGGGTCGTAATCGCTTTGGTGTCAGAATATAGCTCACCTTTTTAAAAATTCTAAAGCAAAATACCGGGAATAATGTAGCAGGAATCAAACTAAGCAAACGACCATAATTCCAATGCACCGAACCATCCGGGTTTCTGGGGTGAACCCAGGCGATGATTGATTCAATTACCTCTTCATTCCCTGTATGGCTTGCTGTGTCATCGATGCTCAAGGTTATTTTTGCGTTTTGAAAAGTAGTACTGATCTGCTGTAAAGTTACCTGCAACAACGCGGCATCCCCTAAATTACGGGATGAATGAATATTGATGATCAATATCTTTTCGTTCATTTCATCCGCCAAACAAACCAGGAATATCCTGCGAACAGGATAATTTCTGTGATCACATATACGCACGCTACTCCATTAATCCCAAACCGGAAAACGACGAGTAAATTAAGTACGATATTTGCAATGGCTGCTATCACCTGGATGGAAGTGCGTTTCACCTGCTGATTTGTGGCGACCATGATTGCTGCTAGCGCAAATGAACCGCATTTGAATAGCAGAACCAGGCTAAGAATTCGTAGGACTTCCACCGAACCCTTATACGATTGTCCAAGAAGTGTTGTGACGAGAGGCGCTCCCAAAAAGTAAGCTGCGGTCAGACCAATGCCGACTAAAATGGATAAAAAAATCGTCCTATTGGCAGTTTTCTGCGCCTGATCAGGATGATGCTCAAAGAGATTGCTCAGGACGGGGAGCATCACTGAATAAATCGCCATAGGCGCTAGAAAAGCCATATTCACTAATCCAACTGAAGGCGAGTATAAACCGGTAGCTGTCTTGCCAATCGTCAGGCTGACGATAACAACATCCGCCCGCATGGTAATCATGGCGAGGAAGTCAGATGCAGTATATGGAAATGATTCTCGTATAGCTCTACGGGCAATCTGGAAATCAAATTTAAGACTAAAATGTCTAATCAATAGTAACACTGCTGTCGATAACGCCAGCAGAGAAACAATTACCCGAATTTTTAGAAATAATTCGGGATCGCGAGATCCCAATCCCATTAGTAATAAAGTAAGACCGAACCAAATGGTATCGGCGCTGGCTTCTAAGAGAGATGGTGTTTTATTATGTAAGGCTGACTTAAAAGCTGTCAGACAGGTTGCCAATAACGTGTCTGACCATATCAGAATCACACTCCATTGCAACAAAGTGTTCGGGAAAGATTGTTGATTGAGTAATGGTGATATCAGGAATAGGACCAGCCCCCAAACCAATCCGATGGAACCTTTGATTCCCAGGATAGTTCCAGCTAAACCAGATACTTGCTGGGGTGCCTTTCCCCCTTCTCGTAGCAGCCAAATATCCAGACCTAAACTAAACACAATCGAAAGAATACTGGTCAAGGTGATGCAAGCAGCATATTGCCCGTAGCTATCCACTTGCAGTTGACGTGCGGTCAGTAACAGCGCCACTGCCGTCATTCCCTGGGCGACAACTGAGCCAGAGAAAAGCGTGGCAATATTGCTGATAATTTTCGATCGATTTAGTTCAAATGGTATTGCCATACTTCATAGACAGGGCTTTTTTATATGCTTCTTCCATTTGCTTTGATAGATTTTCCCAGGAGTATTTTTTAGCCTGCTCGAATCCAAGCTTCCGCAGATGATTCGCCAATTCCGTGTCACTCAATAGCCTCAGAATTGCTTTTGAAAGTGAGTTGGCATCGCCCGGTTCAGCCAGCAATCCGGCTGCAGGTTCTCCCAGGATCAATCTCCGGTCGCCCACATCCTGAGTGACGAATGGGACCCCCGCAACCCACGATTCAAACATTTTTAGTGGCAAACTGCTTCTTCCCACAGGGTTATCTATTACCGGTTCCGCGGCTGCATCAGCCAGTTTGTAATATAAGGGGACCTCTGCCCCAGGTACGCGTCCTCTAAAGATTATTGCATCTTTAAGGCCCAACCAATTTGCCCTTGCCACCAATCGGTCATATTCCTCACCTCCACCCACAATGAGCAGGGTTGCTAGTGGAAGGGCAGTATGTACTTGTTGAAAAGCATCTAAAAGAATATCCACCGGATGGCTGGGAAGACTCAGGCTGCCAATAAATGCTACCACCTTCCTCCCTACCAAACCCAATTCCAATCGTAATTGTTCCACTCGACCCAGGTCAATTTGTGAGAATCGATCTTCATCGGTTCCGTGAGGCAAATAAATTATTCGATCCGGTTTAACACCAAATTCGATCACCTGTTGGCGAAGGAAATTAGTATGCACAGAAACGTAATCAACATGCCTGGGCAGCATTCTTTCGAAATACTTTACTCCCATTTTTTGCCAGCTGCCACCAAAATGGATATTTGCCATTTCAAAATCGTCGCAATCCAGGAAAACAGTTTTTCTTCTGACCATTCGGGCAATCAGCCCAGCGGTTCCGTTCATCGGGTGGGGTTTCCCAATTTGGATCACCTCGGCATTGCTCTTCCAGGCAGCTTTCACCAGCTCCCCGGTTGCCGTAATCGCTATGCCAATCAGTTTATGTGCCGGGTAATAGGTCTTAAGATTATTCTGCTTTAACACATGCATCTGGGCAACATAATTAACTTCAACCCCTTCGCTCTCAAAATGACGATTTGTCAGCGAAGTGTAATTAGCATGCAAAGCAGCGATACTCACCTGATGACCAAGCCTGGCTAACCCACGTGCCCATGGGAAATATCGACCGACTCCTGCCGGGCTCTCCAAATCCTGGGTTAGCAAGAAAAGTATCTTCACCGGATAACCTCGTTGAGGTAAGCGGTGAACCTTTTCCCATTGTGTTGCAAGTCATATTTTTCCTTGTATAACATATAGCCATTTTGGGCAATTTTGTCTCGTAATCGCTTATCCTCTGATAAGGTCAAAATCGCATCTGCCAATGCCCTTCCGGACGCCCTCTCACAAAGATAAATGCTCTCGCCGTGGGTGAAAATCTGGCGTACTGCAGTTGAATCACCACTGATCAGTGGTTTTCCCAACGCGATGGATTCATAGATCTTGTTCTGGACCGTCATCAGAGATTGAGGCGTTGTACCAAAGGCGCCTAAACATACATCTGCCTGACTCATGCGGTTAATTAATTGATCCTTTTCCAGCCATTCGGTAAAATTAACATTGATCAGCTGATTTTCCGTTACGAATCGCTTTGCATAATCTAGCTCGGGTCCATTACCGATAAATTCAAATTGTATCGCTGGATGATCCGCCAGCAATTTTGCCGCTTCAACGATATATCTCACCCCATGATTGGGTATGAAAGTACCTGCGTATAAGACTGTGAATTTTCCATCCGTATTGTAATTTCGCTTCACTGGTGAATATATACGATCATCGGCTCCAGTAGGGACTAATCGAAAACGTGTAGGCGAAATCTTATAGGTCTGTTCAAACCAGCTTACGTATTCACTGGTATCCAATATGAGCAGATCAGGTTGCCTCAATGCCATCCCTTCGATTCTTCGCAGCAGTCTGATCGAAAGTCGGTTCAATTTATCCAATCCCCTTTCAATCGAAATGAGATAAATTGACATAAATACATCCCAAACCAATGGCTTATGTTTGAGCCAGGAAAGAATCCGAGCCAGAAATATATCCAATTGCCCTGGATATCCCACTACCAGGACGTCATAATCCCCCACTTTTCGATAACTTCTCAATAACCTCAAATAAACACGGATAAATCTCCACCAAAATGATGGTTTTATCCAATCACCGCTGGCTATACGCACTCGATCATCAATTCCGTGCCATAAGGTTTGATGGCATTCCGTGACAATGACGCCATTCAACCGTAATCCAGCAATCATCATCTGGTTGCGGCTATAATTTTCACGGTAGGTACCAAAGTAGCATACTCGCAAGGGATTATTGCTGCCCACAAGCACCCTCGATGGAATAGATATACACCCTATCTTGATGATAGATCAATTGAAACACTTGATTAGTCGCTAATTCTCCTGTTGTGAACAATGGTTGCCCTGTATTGGCCACCATCCCTTGTTTTTGTCCTATATATACATGGGTAACCCCGAATTCACATAACATATTGACTGCTGGTTGAGAAACAATGGGATTGTTTTCTAATGTAGTTTCAAGTTTGACGACCTTGTCTGAATAATTTTTTGCAATTGGCACTTCATTTGAAAGCGCATACTGTGGTGGGATTGTATTTGCCCTGTGTGCCAAAATTGGTATCCACCAACCTGCATCTGTACCAATCACATTGGTCACCCAGTTTTCGTGCATCCCCTCAATGAGAAAGAGCGAATTAACTGGAGTCTGCTCCTGGATCCAACCCATCGCCAGTATGTCCGGGCGAGTAACCAGTCCATAAGCGTTGGGATCCGCAATATTCCTCTGGTTCCATACTCCGAGTAATCCAAATCCGACCGCAAACGCAAAGGAAATGATTGCACCAGGATTCCAATGAATCAACCTGGGTATGAGTTCGGCTGCTAAATAGCCCACCAACAACCCTGCGGGTATGTAAAGCGAGATCACAACTGCAAAAGATTGCACATATTGTACCCAGGGAATGTGTAAGGTGATTAATGAGTATAAGCTGGCCATCATTGCGATCCACAGGCCAAGCGATGCTACCATCCAGTTACGTCTAATGATCGCCCACAACCAGCCGATACATCCGAGAATAATTATCCCTGTCGGAATATAGAATTGGATATTTCGCCAGATTTGGTAATCTTGTCTGACCAGCTCGATCATTGTATTGACTTGAGATTTAAAGTCAGCATAATTGATTAAATTACTGTGCTGCAATCGTAATCCCCATGGAAGGAATAAAAGAATACTTATGATACCGGCCAAAAAAATCGGGAATAATTCTAGTAGCCATTTTCGTAAGCGTAGACGCCCATTCTTGATCAGCCGACCGATGCTCAATGCCATCACGAACGAGGTAATAATAAATATCATTCGGAATTCGAACAATAGCATTCCAGTGATCACTAGGGCTGTGATGAATATTTTGGCCCAGGCTAATCTGGTCCATTTACGAGATTCATCGTCCGTGGATGCAATTACAAACATATCCCACACCATCCACATGGCAACGGGTAAAAGCACTTGACCACCTAGTTGGGCATACCGTCCCCAATTGATATAAAACGCCGGCATGGGTGATAGTAATCCAGCCACAAGGACCGCAATGACCCCAGCAATTCGGTTTCCCCGCGCTAACCTGACCGCGATTGGGTAGAGTGCCAGAGGCGCAAAAATATTTAATATCTGACCGATATATAAAACTGCCTGACTGCTGCTCAAGCCTGTGACCCATCCCATGAGGGCAGCCGCTAACGGAAAACCAAAGTGCATGCTAAAGGTCTGGTACGGAGTATATGATAACCAGGAGTTGAACAAACCATGGTTATCCATGATCAGTTGGGTGATTTCAGTGTGATGCAACGAATCGTTCCACATGGGTGCCTCTAAGCTGCGCATCGCCCAGAAACGGGAGATAAATATCAAACCCATGATAATGATCAGACCAAGATCCAACCAAAATGCTGGCTTTCTTTCGGTATTCTTATTTATTTTTGGACCGCGCAGATTATCCTTCGATCTGAGTGTCAATTGGAAGTGTCTGTTCTGCAAGATAAGGATTACAACTCCAGCAGTCAGTGGTATCCAGGCATACCATATCCCTAATTGGATATGCAATAGGAAAGTGAACAGCACCAGTAGTGTATATATCGCCAGGGAAGTACCGATGGAAAGCGGCAATTTTATCAACCAATGCCATTCCTTCCATCCACTCCAAAATAAGCTCAATAACGCCCATCCAGGGATGGAGAATACAAGAAAACCAACCCCGCAGATCATTGCCCATAGCAGTCCCTGTCGAATCAGACCCATTACTACCTTACTACGGTCATAGTCGGCACTGTATGTCAGCTGAGCCTCAATGGGTTGATGATCTTGGTAAGCTGCTCCATTCTGATATGAAATAGCTGGTCCGCTTCCCACCTTCGCACTACCAGTTCCGTCTATCGATAGAAATGAATAATAGTATTGATTATTCGATGATGAGATGTTTGGAAAGTCGAATCGATAGGATCTGCTTGTTTTGATTTCTGAAATTTGAAGTTTTACCGTAACTATATCGACAACGGAATTGGGGTCAGACCGAAGGTGCAAAGTCAAAAATCCATCCCCTGGTGATTGTGGAGCAAGCATAAAATAAATCGCTTGCAGACCGGCATAATCAGCAACGAAAGTTTGACCTAGAGTATTGGTAGAATCAAAAGTCAACCACTGGCTGTTTACACCTTGATTTACTTCCACCCACGAAGAGCAGCTTGTCAGTAATGAAAGAATGACGAAGCCGAAAAGTATTTGGATAGATTGCCGATACTTCATGGACGATCAACCGGTTCTAGTAGTTTTCTCGTGAGTTTCCTTTTGATCAACCTCTAAAAAACGAACTCGGTAAAGCAATTCTTCCAATATTTTTCGGTTAAAGCCAATTAAATCTGCAACCAGACCGATTAATATCACCATAAAACCAACAATTAATAACACAGCCGCAAATATCACGGATTGGATGTGTCCGCTACCAAGTCCGACGATGTAATAATATAAAAATCTCCCTGCGAGAATTAAACCCCCAAAGATAAACAGCCCACCCAGGATTGAAAAGACTCTCAACGGGCGGTACATGGTGTAGGAACGGACTATCGTTGCGCTGGAATTCGCCAGGTAGTGCGGAATGCTTCGTATCAGCCTGGACGGTCGGGTTTGCGGATTCGTGCGTATTTTTACATACTCCACCGGCATCCTACGCGCACCAGCCTGGATCAAGGTTTCCAATGTATAAGAATAGTCGTTTAATACCAAAGTTCGTAGAGCCGCTTCTCGCGTGAGTGCCCTGAATCCACTGGTGGCATCCGGGATATCCATTCCTGATATCCGGGCCACTACCCAGCTACCCATTCTCTGCAGCAGGCGCTTTATTGGAGAAAAGTTCTCCAACGTGGCAACCCCGCGATCTCCAACTACGATCTGGGCTCGCCCATCAACAATCGGCTTGACCAGCAGGCATATATCTTCAGAGTGGTATTGGTTATCGGCATCCGTATTGACGATCACATCCGCGCCATACTTTACGCAAGCATCGAGACCCGTTGTGAAGGCAGCCGCCAAACCCATATGTCCGGGCAGACTAACCAGGTGGTGGGCACCAGCTTCTAGGGCGACCTGTGCAGTTCCGTCCGTACTGCCATCGTCAATGACCAGATACTCAATCAAGTCGAACCCATCCACGGATGTGGGCAGTGAATTTATGGTATTTGTGATTACTTGTGCTTCATTATGACAGGGGATCTGAATGATCAGCTTCATATGCTCGAGTATACCATTTTATCTCTTGTGTTTTTATGTGATACCGCTATACTATTATTCAATGAATACAAGTTTATTCGGCTCGATTCCTTTCATACCCGGAAGAAAGCCTGAGAATCCCGGGCCTCTATGGCGTTATCTTCCCCCGGTGCCGGAAGGCGTCACCTCTGCATGGTTAAGCAAAAATGTACCCCAATCATCCTGGATTTTGGATCCCTTTGTTGCATCTCCGCGTATTGCATTGGAGGCTGCTCGTGCTCGATATAGAGTAATTGTCACAGCGAATAACCCAATCATCAGGTTTTTATTGGAAATGATGGCTAATCCTCCCAAAGTGGAAGAATTGAAAGGCGCTCTTGCTGATCTATCCGCCTCTTATGTGGGTGATGAGCGTACAGAACCTCATATTCGATCGCTATATAACACTTTTTGTAATCGCTGTGGGCAAATTGTTTCAGCGGATTACTTTCTTTGGGAGCATGGAAATCCTTCGCCCACGATGCGCAGTTATACATGCCCATATTGTGGAGACACCGGGGAACATCCCTGTACCCCTGATGATGTAGAGTTATCGGGAAAATTTTCTGCAAGTGGTATTCATAAGGCACGCGCATTAGAACGCGTGGTCGCATCCACTGACCAGGATCGGATTCATGTCGAACAAGCATTATCTGTTTATATACCCAGGGCTCTTTATGCTTTAATCACGATTATTAATAAGATCGAGGGATTAAAAATCTCACTTGAAAGCCAAAAAGTTCTGAAAGCCTTATTGCTATCCACATTTGACCAATCAAATGCCATGTGGAAAGATGCCACTCAGAAAGAAAGACGGCGTCAGCTGACCATCTCACGCCATTTTCGAGAACCCAATATTTGGTTTTTACTTGAGCAAGGGATTGATCTATGGAACCCGGGAACCATTGCGGATAATTCGGCTGAAATACCTGTGACCACCTGGCCTGAAACACCGCCCCCTACTGGGGGAATATGTATTTATGAAGGCAGATATATCACCATTGCAGATTCGTTAAAAAATATCGACGTAGAGGCTGTGTGTTCTGCTCTTCCAAGACCCAACCAGGCATTTTGGACTTTATCAGCCTTATGGGCAGGTTGGTTGTGGGGTCGGGAAGCGGTTGGGTCATTTAAAAGTGTCTTACGCAGGCAAAGGTACGATTGGGCCTGGCATGCAAACGCCCTTGCGTCAGTCTTCAGACAATTGGCCATTACATTGAAACCGAATACTCCTATCTTGGGATTAGTGTCTGAAGCTGAACCCGGTTTTATTTGCGCCACCTTGGTAGCTGCCGGTGTAGCTGGATGCCGTCTGGAGAATATAGCCATCCGTCCAGAGGAGGATCAGGCCCAAATCATATGGAATTGTGAGCGCAATCCTGAATTAACGCGAATCAGCCCTTTAATCTCCCAAATAGCAGCTCAATCTGCAAAAAACTATCTAGTAAATCGGGCCGAACCAGCAAGTTACCTAAATACGATTACTTCTGCCTTTATGGGGATCGAAAAATCTTGGCGATCGCCAATTGGTGATATCTCAAGCGAAAAATCCATAACACCACCGGTGAGCGGAACCTCTCCTCCATCAGGTCAGGTTGAACCCACACCATCATTGATTTACTCCTCCACATACAATGCTACCCGGGAAGCATTATCTTACAGGTCAGGTTTTCTTCGCTATAATCTTCAAGATATCCAAATGGTGGATGCAGCCAATAAAAATCAAGCAGTCCAATCCTCCTTATTTTCTCTTGATTTTCCTACAATTTCTACTGAAGATGATGAAGCAGATCAAACTGAACCACCAACCGTCGAAAATGAGCCTACTTCCGAAAAAGAGCGACCAACCCGATCGGGAGACGTATCTGAGTCAACCTTTTTATGGATTCGGGATATCGATGCATCCTATCATATGCCTGTTACGGATAGCTATGAGGTAAGCCTTGTAAATTACTTGTTAAATCACTCTAATTCCACCCTTCAAGAAATTGACCTGGCAATGTGCGAACAATTTCCAGGCTTATCCACTCCCGATTTGGATTTTGTGCGTTTATGTTTGGAGTCATATGCGCTACCAGATCCAGGCGATCACAGCCGCTGGGATATACGCCTGGAAGATCACCCGACTGAAAGGCAGGCAGATTTATCTCACGCCATGGATTTCATCCGTCAGATTGGAGAGCGTCTAGGATTTCTGTGCTCTGAGCGTGTATCTTGTCCGGCAAGGAGATATATAACCTGGCTGGATAAAAAGGAAGAACTGGAGTATTGGTTCTATCCAACAGTTTCTACAGCCATCAGTGAGATTATCTTATACGGCGAACAACCTCCGCTGAAAGGTTTCATCGTTCTCCCAGGAAGCCGTGCGAATTTATTGATTTACAAATTAAGGCGTGATCCTAGGATCAGTAAATCCTTTAATCCCTCGCATGGAAATTGGAGGTTCTTAAAATTTCGGCATCTACGATCCCTGGCAGAATCCCCAATCTTAAACCGTGAGAACCTGGATCAATTACTCGGGCTTGACCCCATTACCTATTCAACACCTCAAATCTGGCTGATTTAACCTGCCTAGTGTTGAACGGAATCAGGCGGAGGTGTAGGTGTCGCTGTTGGCGTGCCTTCATCCGGCGGTGTAATCGTTGGAGTTGCTGTAGATGTGGGTGTTCCAGTTTGCGTAGGCGGTAGCGTAAAGGTGGGAGTTATGGTGGGTGTAACCGTGGTAGTTGGCGTCACTGTTGGGGTCGGGGTAGATACCAACATATTGAGATGAATTTTTCGTTCTGCGTATCCGCCCCTGATACTATTCATGGTTATCTTTAAAGTAATTACACCCTGTGGAATATCTTTCAAATCCCAGGAATATATTTTGCCAGGCTGACTCACAGGCTGATTATTCTCTACCAATCTTTTCCATTCAACCGGATTATCCCCTAATCCATAATCAATTGAATAGTTAAGAAAATCAGCGGAGACATCAATTTTCGCATAAATATCTAACGGTGAGTTGGTGATCATTTGCCCTTCTGTGGGCGAAGAAAATTCGATGATAGGGTGAGGATCACCGGCCTGACAGTCACGTGTGGGAGCGAAACGGATTGGATCCGTAAACCCCAAACCATTCGCCCATTCTTTCCCCTGCGTGTCATTTTGGATCCACCCAATCGCCCAGGGATCAGTTACATTGAGAGCGAATTCCTCTTTAGTAAAATCCTGGCAGGCTGACGAAGCTCGCAGCCCGGTCCAAGTGTCAAAAACAACCTTTGACCATAGATCCTGTGAGCTCGGTAAAGGTAACTGGTCGGCTGCGAAGAATTCTGAACGTTGGCTTGGGCACCATTGCGATGGCTCGGTTCCAGACACTTCGCATATCACACGGTCGACAATCCCACTCGGTTTAGCGAATTCAGTCGCGTTACCGGCCATTAATTGTTGAATCGCAAATTGCATGAATTGCGCCCAAATTGGCGCTGCCCCGGTAACACCAGAAATATCATGCATCGGGCTATAATCTGCATTCCCCACCCAGACCCCCACAGCTATATCGGGTGTATAACCCAATGTCCAGTTATCCCGGTAATCATTGGATGTTCCAGTTTTTGCCGCAGCCTGAAAAGGTAGAGCCAATACTGAGTTCGCTCCAAACATCGGAGTTCGGGCAGCATTATCTGACAAAATAGACGAAATGAGAAACGCGTGTTCCGGCCGAATTACCTGGTCACCCGCCGGGGGTTGATAGTCAAAAACAACATTACCATTATGATCCAGGATGCGCATGATTGCTGCGGTTGGTACCATTCTGCCACCATTTGCAATCACAGCATATGCTTCAGTCATCTCAAGCAGACTGACTTCACCTCCACCCAGGGTCAGGGAAAGACCGTAATCATTTCGCGTCAGGGAAGTAATCCCCATTCTTTGAGCAACAGACAGCATTCCGTCTTCCACAGGCGTATCAGGGTTATCATAAATACCATCAAACTGAAGTGTTTTCACAGCCGGAATATTATATGAATTTGATAACGCAGTACGTACAGTGACTGGTCCGTGAAATTGTCCATCATAATTTACCGGCACATATGGCGGTCGTGGATCGTTCGGGTTGCCGGACGGTGGAAATTCCGACGGGACATCCCAAATTAAAGTCGCCGGGGTCCACCCCTTTTCGAACGCGGCTATATACGTGATCGGCTTGATCGAAGATCCGGGTTGGCGTGTTGCACTTATCGCCATATTTACCTGACCATCAATGGAATCATTATTAAAATCGGCAGATCCGACCATTGCGAGGATCTCACCTGTAGATGGACGTATGGCGATTAAAGCCCCATTATTGGCGTTATATTCGGTCAGCTTTTCAGTCTGCTGCCTCACTTGTTCTTCAGCAGCATCCTGGAGGATTGGGTCCAGTGTTGTGTAGACAGAAAATCCAGACCGGTAGATGGTTTGAGAACCGAATTGTTCGTCTAGTATCTCATTTATATAGTGAATCCAATGTGGATACCTATAATGAACGATTGGCGGATTAAATTGGTAATTTTCGAGTTCGACATACGCTGCTTCTGCGCTTGCTTTATCGACCTCAACGCACGGTCTCGGCTTATTTTTATCGTGTCGATCTATATCTACATATATGCAACCTTGCTCGCCGCTTGCTTCGAACATTAATGTCAAAACTTGCGCCTGTCTTGCACGTGTGTCTTCACGATTAGTGTAAACATCATATTTTGAAGGTGCTTGTAGTAAACCAGCTAAGAATGAGGCTTGAGCTAAATCAAGCTTATTTGCACTGGTATTGAAATACGTCTCCGAAGCTGCTTCAATTCCGTACGCATAATTACCAAAAAAGAACTCATTTAGATAAAGCTCGATGATTAAATTTTTATCATATTTCTGGGTAATCTTCGCAGCCAGAACTGCTTCCCTCAATTTCCGTATATAAGATTGTTCCGCACGTTCATCGGGTGAAAAATACAAATAACGAGCAAGCTGCTGAGTAATTGTGGAAGCCCCGGATACTGTATCCCTACCTCTAAAATTTTGCCAAACCGCTCGAATGATCGCTGTCCACTCAAAACCTGGATTACTATAGAAGGTTTTATCTTCTGTGGCGATTGTTGCCGCTATCATTTCCTTTGAAATATTTTCAAATTTTACGTAAGTATGTCGGCCTGCGTTAGGATCGAGGTCCTCATAGAGTAAATTGCCGTTCCGATCGTATATCTTGGTCGTCTCAAAGGCTGTAGCCCTTTGCTGGAAATCATCCACACTGGGTAATGTAGCTGCAATTTGGTAATACTCATACACGATGAAAGAGCCGCCCACGAGCAAGATGATGATTCCCGCAAGGACCGCCAGGATCATCATGCGAAAGAAACAACCGGCTCCCTGTACCTTAGTGAGTGAAAACCTCCTTTTGTTAGGTTTTCGATTGGTATTCTGCACTTTGGAAGAATCTGCACGCGTTTTGCTCTTCGGTTTTTGAGCAGGTGGAGATTGAGTCGCTCCTGGACGGTATCGAGCTTTGTATTTCTGTGCTGGATTTATTGGTGTTGGTGTGACTATATTTCTGTTTACCCGACCAGGTATGGGCATTCCATACTCATCAATAGCCGGAGCCACTCTTTGAGTATTTGTCGCTGAAAGTACTTGGTCGCTCAAATTAGTTGGAGTTTCAGATACGGGCAGTTTTGTCTGCACCTCATCGACGGCATTTGATACCGGAGCTGTATCATCCACAATTGGTGACAAATCGGTATTCTGATCGATAGGAGGGGTTTGAATACTTCCAGTAGAATTAGATTCGTGCTTTTCTGGTACTTGATCGCCTGGTTTTGTCTCACCAGAAATTGGTTCTTCAGGTTTTTGAGGCACCATATCTGTATTCTCGCTGGAATTCAATAACCTGCGAAAACGGTTGCCTGTTTCTTTTTTCTCAGCGGATTGATTGGGATCAGACATATTACTTGGGTTTGTTTGCTACCATCACCGTCCAGGTGCCCTTCATGGTAACTTCATCACGATGATTTTTTAACGCAATCTCGATAACAATGGATCCACCCCCAACCCTCGGAATGGGTTTAGTCTCAATAATATTTAGCTCTGCATGAACAGTGTCGCCAATCAGGAGTGGATTGGTAAATTTCCAATTATTGATCTCCCTGAAAGCAATCACCGTTCCTTCAAGGACGCCTGTGCGCATCGCCAGACCGGATGCGATCGATAGACCCAACAATCCATGTGCCACTCGCTGACCAAATAGAGTTTTACCAGCAAACTCCGCATTGGTGTGAATTTGGTTATAATCACCAGATATACCTGCAAATGATACGATATCACTTTCAGTAATAGTTCTCCCGGTTGTTATGATTTGTTGACCAACCTCGAATTCATTAAACCACATGCCACGTTGCAAAGAGAGCTTAACCATCCGTACCTCCATAACTTGCTCAATGATCGTTTCCACTAGAAGTTCCAAAGATTATAACATCCGCTTATTCATGGAAACGGGCATTAACCTAACGATTGATCTGAAGGCAAACTAACTCATGCATGATTGGAATTTTGTTCCTGACCATCCCATATCTTTGTCACTCGCAGCGGATGCCAGGTTATGTGAGACTGATTACACTAATGACCAAATTTGGGAGTTGAATTTTGGTAATTCTGAGCCAGCTTCCATTTCATTACAAACAACCTTTGGACTTAGGGCGCGCTTCTGTCGCATATTTCCTAGATTTATATTGAACAGTCAGGTGATCAACGATCCGAAGCATTTTCATCATCCAATTACAATTCATCAATATTTCCCAAATTATATTAATTTATCCTTCAAACCATTCTCCAGTATTAACGTCATTCTTGAGTATTGGGTTCCCAATTCTCACACAATCGCATGCAAAACGGAAATCATTAATCTGGGTCGTGAGTCATGTCAGTTTCAAATCGAATGGGCTGAGTTGCTTGCTCCTGCCGGTGAAGGGAATCGAATGTCAATCAAAGAGATCGGTTTGTCTACGATCCTGGCAGGAGAGACAACAAAATTGATCCCTGTCTTATTCCTTACCGGGGGTGCGCAATCTGGTAAAAGTCCTTATCCATCATTGAATTTAAGCTGCGAAATTGCTCCAAAAGAAACGAAAGAAACACAATGGGCGCATGCTGCTCTTCCAGAATTAAACGCCTCCTATGAGTTGGCAAAGGAAGTCATGCATAAAAACTGGGATATTGAATTCGCCCAGTTATCACGAATGAATTCCAACCGATTAGAAATCCTTACCGGTAATCAAGACTGGGATACGGCAATCTATCTTTCTCAAACCCTGGCGGATCAATTCCTTCTACAACCAACACCTTCGTGTAAATCAACCTCTTTCGTTACTGCTCGTAATCCTGACCAGGGCTATTCCTTGCTTAAAGATGGTTCTGACTACAACTACATGTGGAATGGTCAGACACCCCTCGATTCTTATTACCTGACAAATTTTCTCCTTCCATCGTCACCTGGAATTGTTAAAGGTTTGGTCGATAACTTCCTTGCTACCCAGACACAGCAAGGAGATATCGATATAAAACCGGGTCTGGGTGGGCAACGCAGTCAGCTGCTAGCCACCCCGCTTCTCGCATACATTTCTTGGAAGCTATACGAGTACACTTCTGACGTTGAATACCTCAACAATATTTTCTCAAAGCTCCTTTCATTCTTCTTTGCCTGGTTTACAGATAGCCATGATCGAGATCAAGACTCTATTCCAGAATGGGATCAAGCCGTTCAAACTGGGTTCGAAGAAAACCCCCTCTTTAGTTATCACGCGGGTATTACCGGTGTGCTGGACATCTCAACAGTGGAAAGCCCTGATCTATGCTCATTTCTATATCAAGAGTGTATGTCATTGATCAATATCGCCAATGAAATTGTGAATATCGGAGATATTGACCGATTGGAGCAGATTGCGCACAAACTCAGAGAAGCCGTCGAAAATTCTTGGGATGACAATCAGGCTTGTTTTTCATATCGGGATCGCGATTCCCATATTTCTGCTCCATCAGTATTCTTAGGCAAGCTAAAAGGCGCGGGAGTTATCGAATTACATCAAGAATTTCCTGATCCAATTCGTCCAATGATACAGATCAGATCGAATCGAGAAGGGACGCGGCCCGTTCAAATATTCATCCATGGTAGCTCTACAAGTGGCACTCATCGTGTGGATCATGCCCCAGCTTATCAAATTCACTGGCATCTTAATACAGCTCATTACACCAGTGATTATATTTATAAAACCATCGAACAGATAGAAGTCACAGGCATATTGCCCGATGATGAGGTAATCGTTGAAACTCCAGCATTTTCATTCGCTGACCATACGTTATTGTTACCTCTTTGGGCTGGTATACCCTCCAAGGACAAAGCAAAAATACTAATCAATTTATCAATTATGAACAAGAAAAAGTTCCTTTGCCCTTATGGGATAAGATCTGTGATCAATTTCCAAAATATCGATGAAGCCTCGGATGAATTCTCTGCGATTCATCTCCCGTGGATAGGTTTTATCGTGGATGGAATGCTCCAATATGGTGAAGGTAAAAAAGCCGCCGAAGTATTTACTCGAATGATGAAAGCAATCATTCATACGATGAACACAGATTTAACCCTTCATAGGATATATCACAGCGAGACTGGTAAACCTTCCGGTACAAGTAACTCATTAGACAGTTTGATACCAATCGGAACATTTCTAAATATCGTCGGAGTGAAAATAATTAACTCTTCCAAAGTTGCTATTACTGGGAGTAATCCATTTCCCTGGCCTGTCACCATAAAATATAGGGGCTTAACAGTCGTCCAACAGGAGAAGAAAGCTGTAATCCTATTTTCAGACGGTCAAAATATCACCGTCGATAATACTCATCCACAAATTATCAGCATTGAATAGCCAGGGTAGTACGTATTTCACTGATTGATGAGAATTTTTCAAATTTCCAATTGATATATTATAAATTTTTGTTATCTTGGTATGATTATTTATAGTACTTCCATCATTTTGAAATCCATGGGAATAACTGTATAATTTACCTACGCGTGCGCTCTCTTTTCGATCATTCCAGTCACTTGTGACTTAGAGGAAAACATATGGAATGTAAACTCAGCCCTGATGATGTCCGTATATTCAGCGGACGTTCTCATCCAGAATTAGCCGCTTCGATTGCCCTACATCTTGGGATTCCCTTAGAAACTACCCATTTTTCTCGCTTCAGCAACGATAATTTATACATCCAACTTGGTGCCAGTGTACGCTCGCGTTCGGTTTATATCGTACAATCGTTGATTCCTCCGGTGAGTGAGCATCTACTCGAGCTGCTGATGATGTTAGATATAGCACGTGGTGCAGGTGCAAGGGAGATCCATGCCATTATCCCTTATTTTTCATATGCACGCTCTGATAAAAAAAATGCTCCCCGAATCTCCATCACCGCTCGCTTAATTGCAGATCTATTGGAGACAGCCGGGGCAACTCATGTCATGACAATGACCTTGCACTCTCCACAAGTCCATGGCTTTTTTAGAATACCTACCGACCCGTTGACCGCACGCGGAATATTTGTAAATCACCTGCACGAGCTTCAGCAACAAACTAAGTTTGATGGTACCAATACCATCGTGGTTGCCCCTGACTACGGTCGCGCAGGATCTGCAGCCCGCCTGGCTCATCATTTTAATTTGTCTTCTATCTCTGCTGAAAAAACACGCCTCTCAGACACATCCGTGCGCATTGGCGAATTAATCAGTAAGCAGGTAGCCGGTTTTGAACGTGCGATCATCTATGATGATGAAATTGCAACCGGTGGTTCTGTAATTACATTAAGTCATTACCTCGTCAATAGCGGGATAAGAGAAATCTATACCGTATGTACCCATGGTCTTTTCTTCGGAAATGCATTGTCTCAGATGTTAGCCATCCCCCAAAT
This sequence comes from uncultured Chloroflexia bacterium, assembly GCA_963809805.1. Taxonomy (GTDB): domain Bacteria; phylum Chloroflexota; class Anaerolineae; order Anaerolineales; family UBA4823; genus FEB-25. The sequence continues at coordinate 490,300 of CAWELB010000008.1, forward strand.
TACGCATATAATTACCACGGATACGGTGCCGATACCAATCAATAAGCGCCCGAATAACCTGACTGTATTATCGGTTGCCCCCCTCATCGCTGATGCTATCTTCCGGAATTACACCCGCCAATCCATCGGTCCCCTGTTTGACTTTGGAGATGAAGATTAATTAACCACTATTGTGGTTTACCAGTTATTCGTGAAATTCTTCTACCTGATAGGTCAATACTTCTAGTTTCTTCTTCCTCCATAAATTAGCGGAGGCACCCATTTTCATACACAACTGTTCCAGAAATTCTTCCGGGTCAGGAATTTTTTCCCACACTTGCGGCAGGAAGGTTGCTCGACGAATTCCATCCCGCAGGACGACCCCATCGATGTGCGGTCGTAAAATCTTCGGTAATTCATCGGGGATTTCATATTTCAATAACTCGGGTCGGGTGAGGTAGGATATTTCAATTTCGATATCCTTCATTTCCGTCGCCTGAACCGGTGGGAAGCGATAATCGTTAAAGGCAGCGGCAACTGCATGTTCCCTTACATCTTCAACCAAACTTTGATAGGGTTCCAATGCACCTACACACCCCCGCAAATACCCCTGGTATGTTAGGGTAACGAAACTAGCCCCTTCTTCTCGTAATACCGGAGACAGTGTTTCCAATGCTAATGATGGAACTGGGTTACCATTAATACAGTTTTCAATGGATTGACGGGCTAATGACAATAAAAAGGATCTCTCCGTATCAGCAAGATAATGTTCTGGCACCATATTTGCACTCTCCTTATAATGTCATCAGTTCTTTCTACACTATACAATTTCCTTTTTACCTCGTCAAGTATTTTCGGTAACCAAAACACTTGTCATCTCTTAATAATTAAGGTAGTATCAAGCTGATGAATAAAGAAGCAATCACTCCCCCAATTGAACCTGTTCAAAAATCAATGACCCAACCTAAAAGTAGCTCAGGTGGAATGTTCCGACAGCTGGAAATAATTATTGGTGTCGCTTTCGTAATCGCTACTTTATTTACTGCGTGGACTGAACCTGGCTTATTACCCGGTGGATTATCCGAAAAGATTTCAAGTGCTCTCTCCCTTCAAAAATCCACACCCCAGCCCGGAGCTGATTATCCAACCTCTACTCCCCGTGGCAATCCACGCATTGGCATCGTTGCTGGACATATGGGGAATGATTCAGGCGCGGTCTGTTCTGATGCCTTGGGTGGAATTCGCGAAGTTGATATTAACATGTCCGTAGCTAGCCTGGTCAAGGATGATTTGGTTGCCCAGGGTTATGACGTGGATCTCCTGGCTGAATTTGATCCAAGATTGACCGGATATCACGCACTGGCTCTGGTTTCCATCCACGCCGATTCCTGTGAGTATATCAATGATCAAGCGACTGGTTTTAAGGTGACAGCTGCAATTTCTACCAAATATCCTGATCAGACTGCCAGATTGACCACGTGCTTGCGTACGAGATATGCTTCGGTTACAGGCTTGGAATTCCATTCCGGTAGTGTCACCAGTGACATGACAAATTACCATGCCTTCAATGAGATCAGCTCCGATACCCCTGCAGCCATTATCGAAACAGGTTTTATGAACCTTGATCGAGAAATTCTCACGCAAAAACCAGATGTGATCGCAAATGGAATTGCATCAGGAATACTGTGCTTCGTCCGCAATGAAGATATCAGTGCCACCCAGGTACCATGAGCGAGAATGCAGATTCCCTTCGTGAAGCCCTTGAGAATGCCCGGATTTCATATCATCAGGGTAATCATTCTAAAACCAGATATTGGGCTCGCTTAGCGGCTAGTCTCAATCCGAATATCGAAGAACCCTGGTTATGGCTGGCAGCAGTCTCGTCACCACGCGCCAGTATTGCTTACTTAGAAAAAGCATTATCTATAAATCCACACAGTGAACGTGCCAGGCAGGGTATGCATTGGGCGGTCAGGCGTGTTAGAACCCAGCCAGGTCGCCAGCCCTTGATCGCAGTCCCTGCCAAACCACTTATCAGACCTGCGCGGACACCTCCACCAACAAAACCTCTAGTAAAAAAGCACATCGGTTATCATTGGATTGCACTTGTCCTGGTCTTACTGGTGGTTATTACCACAGCTTTGGTGTCACCAGCAATGGGATATTATTTTAATGCTCTATTCTCCAGCCCCGAAATATCGATGGCTTCACAAAACGGTTTGGTGAAAGCCTCAAACACACCTACACCCACCAATACACCGACGATTACTCCCTCGCCAACTCCAACAGAAACCCCTACATCAACGCCCACAGAGACACCAACCTCCACACCCACTGAAATACCGACATCCACATTCACACCGGTTCCAACTGATACGCCATTTCCAACTGAAGAGCCTGTGGATGAGCCACCTCCTTCTGGAAATGGTGAACGCTGGATTGACGTGGATCTATCTGACCAAATGACCTATGCATACGAAGGAGATCAGCTGGTGGCTTCCTTCCTGGTTTCAACAGGTACTTGGCAGCACCCCACGGTCACAGGTCAATACAATATTTATGTTAAATATGTATATGCCGATATGGCAGGTCCAGGTTATTATTTACCGGATGTGCCCTATGTAATGTATTTTTATGATGGGTATGGATTACACGGCACTTACTGGCATAGTAACTTCGGCACACCCATGAGCCACGGCTGTATTAATCTAACCATTCCTGACGCAGAATGGCTTTTCTATTGGGCAGACGTAGGCACATTGGTGAATATCCACGAGTGATGTGAATGCATCATCATCCGACAACATCTCAATCAATTACACGTCGAGAATTTATCAGGTTGGGAAGCACGGGAATGGCAGTTGCATTGGGGTTGGTCTCCCCTTCAATGCGGAATATATCCCGTCTTCTTGATCAAAATTACTATCTGGGTAGTAATTCAAGTATTTTGGAGAGTATAACAAATATCGAGGTTCTTGCTCCCAACCAACAAGGGCGTGTTTTGGACGATGAGCTTGATATCTACGATATTCCTTCATTCAAGGGTAATCGTGTTAACAACTATTGGCGTGATTGGGTCCTGCCAATCTCTGGATTAACAGTTGGGAAGTCTGAAGATTCGTTCAATATGGTCTGGTATAAAATTGGTGATGAAGGCTATGCCCAGTCCGGTTCTCTCCAACCCGTTTTTACCATTACCAATCCCGTGATCAATCAGATCCCAGAGCAAGGTACCCTGGCTGAAGTAACCGTGCCGTTTACCGACGCACGTTGGGATCCAGGCAAAGACGAACCGGTTGCTTACCGTTTTTATTATGCAACGACTTATTGGGTAGTGGAATTTGTTCAGGACGCGGACGGGAATCCCTGGTATGGTGTACAGGACGATAAATGGGAATACATGTTCTATGTCCCAGCTCAACATTTGCGCTTCGTCCCTGCAGATGAATTAAAGCCTATATCAGTGGATGTCCCCCCAACGAAGAAGCGAATAGAGGTACATATTCCTCAGCAACTTATGATCGCATATGAATACGATCAGCCAGTATTCATGGCCAGGATTGCCTCAGGTGCGATATTTAGCAACGGTGATTATTCCACTCCGGTTGGAAGACATACGACATTTCGTAAACGCGCTTCGCGTCATATGGCGCGCGGAAACCTGGCCGCGAATGGCTACGATCTGCCCGGGGTACCATGGAACTCATATATCACCGAAGATGGGGTTGCATTTCATGGAACTTACTGGCATAATAATTTTGGTCACCCCCGCAGCCATGGATGTATCAATCTGACACCACAAGCATCTAAATGGGTATATCTTTGGACGAAGCCTGAGGTGCCTCCAGACCAGGAAGGGATCTACGAAAAAGCTGGTACTACCGTAGATGTCATCGAATAAGATCGATTGAGGGACAATTTATCATGGATATAGCTTTTCAATATGATCACTATCTGGTAAAAAGACAGGTATTAGCATTAACTGGAATACTGCGTATCTATAATCCGCAAGATCAGCTCGTGCTGTTTTGCCAACAAAAGTTCCTCAAACTCAAGGAGGACATCCGCATTTTCTCGGACGAATCCAAAACCCGCGAATTAATCAATATCCAGGCCAGGCAAATCATTGATTTCTCCGCGTATTATGACGTATTTGATAGCCAATTTTCAACCAGGGTCGGGGGCTTACGCAGAAAGGGATTTCGCTCCCTGGTGCAGGACGAATGGGAAGTCTTCGACCCTCAAGAGCAATTGATCGGTGTACTCAAGGAAGATTCGCTAAATCAAGCCTTGTTAAGGCGTTTCCTTTTAGGCAGGCTCCTGCCTCAGAATTACGATCTCAATATTGGAACTGAACGCATAGCTGACTATAAACAAAGATTTAACCTATTTCGTTATGAGCTTGATGTCGACTTCCAAATGGATGTTAACAAAAAGCTGGATCACCGTCTAGGACTGGCTGCAGGCATCCTGCTCGCCATCATCGAAGGACGTCAACACTCGCAGGGGTAAACCGCATGGCATACCAACCGCTATTTCAAGGTTTAATTTTCGATGAATATGACCAACCGGTCGGTGTGACCACCGTAGGAGATGAGCCCTGCTACGTGGTCAATGATGCAGGGTTCCATCGCCACATTCCTTCTGAATCTGTAGACCGCCAGGTATTATCCATGATGGGCAGTATGATCGAGGGTCATGAGGATGAGCTGGCTGAACAAACCGCAAAAATGCTTGGACAGGATGATATTTTTTCCAAAGCATTGATCGAAAATCAGCTCAAGAACCTGGAGCAGCAATTTGACTCCGTCCTTAAATCCGGTATCCCTGAAGAAGGACGTGCCTATATGGGCATGATGGGATTTCGTGTCAAAATCAACGTCCATGGTGAAGTGCTTGAAGTGACTCAACCAGGTACTGCTGCCCCTGAAGATGAGTGAACCTAAAAGTATATGGCATCCGAATATATTAAAACAGTAACTGAATCCGATTTTGAGTACGAGGTACTCGCATTTTCCAACCAGGTTCCGGTAATCGTTGATTTCTGGGCAGAGTGGTGTGTTCCTTGTAAAACCCTCACGCCGTTGCTAGAGAAACTGACCGAAGATGCACAAGGAACCTTTCGTCTTGCTAAGATAAATGTCGATGATAACCCTAAATTGGCTCTTCGCTATAGCGTGCGAAGCATTCCAAATGTGAAGGCATTTCGTGATGGTCAGGTTACCTCTGAATTTTTGGGATTACAACCAGAGTCACGCGTGAAAGAGTTCATTCGTAATCTGGCATCAAGTAAAATCGATTTGCTTCTAGAAAAAGGACAGAGTCAATTGGAAAGTATGAGCTGGCTTGAAGCCGAAAGTTCCTTCCGCCAGTTCCTGCAAAAATCACCCAACCATCCAGCCGGATTATTGGGATTATTAAAATCAAGTTTGATGGAAGGTAAATTCCAAGAGTCGTTGCAGATTATTGAGGACTTTCCACCCAGCCAGGAGTACACCCGCAAGGAATTACTCCTACCCTTACTCAATGCATTAAATTCTGAGAATTTAAAGCTGGAAATGAATGCTGATGAACTAAATGCAACGTACCGTAATGCCTTACGTTTGATCTCACGGGGAAATTTACCCGCTGCTATGGATGGATTAATCGACATCATCCGCCAGGATAAGCATTATCGGGATGATGAAGCTAGAAAAGTATTACTGGGTCTGTTTGAAGTGCTTGGAGATAGCCATTCCCTGACTCAACAATATCGTCGTGAGCTGGCTATGGTATTGTTCTAATCCCAAAACGAACAAGAGGTGTATTGAGAATTCAACACACCTCTTGTTTCCTGGTCATTAGCTTTCTTTTTTCTCGATATCCTTCCAATCAGGAGCAGCACGCTGAAGCTCTATCCGGGAAACTTGATTTGCCTTTCCGCAATGCGGGCAATGAACGTTATAATGCCCTTGATGTTCGCTTGCCAGTTGATCTAATGCAGCATGGACAACTACTTTATCTAGTCCAAACGGGCGATGACAATGTTGACATCGAATTTGCATACACATACTCCTTTCTGGTAAGGTCATACCATGACTAGATTCTACACCAAAACAGGTGATGATGGCTATACCAGCCTGCTTGGTAAGGGCAGGGCTGCCAAACATGATCCCCGAATAGAGACCCTCGGTTCCATCGATGAAGCTAATGCTGCGATTGCATTGGCACGCACCTTTTGTCATAATTCTCAAGTTTCATTCCTCCTGAAGACTGTTCAGAAGGATTTATATCACCTGATGGCAGAAGTAGCAGCAACTCCTGAAAATGCGCTGCAATTTCGTGCTGTTAATAATGAAAGGGTCATCTGGTTGGAATCTACGATCGAGGCGATTAGCTCGACAGTCAAAATACCTGATGAATTCATCCTTCCTGGTGATTCGCAGGCTGGCGCCGCTATCGATCTGGCTCGTACCATTGTACGCCGTGCCGAACGTCATATCGCCCAATTATTCCACTCAAACGAGCTCGAAAATCAGGAATTACTTCATTACATAAATAGATTGTCATCCCTGTGTTTTGTGCTCGAGTTGTTTGAAAACCAGTCTGCGGGCATTGATCACACCACATTGGTAAAAGACTAACCTCAATGCGCTGATTATTTTTAAAACACAGGAGAGCAGAGTGACCTCCGCTCTCCTGTGTTTTTCAGACACCTTCATCCGCCGCTTGCCAGTGCAGTATCAATCGCTGATTTTAATTGGGCGTAAGTAGGGATAAATCCTGGTGTGACCATTTGACCATTCACAAATATTGTGGGGGTACTATCGACTTTTAAAGAAATACCCTGCTGATACTCAGCTTCAATTTCAGTCGAATATTTGTTAGCCCTGAAGCATTTATTAAAGGCAGTCATATCTAAACCGAGTGATTGTGCGAACGCCTGTAAGCGTTTGTCAGTAAAAGCGCCCAGGTTCTCACCGGACTGGTTGGTGAACAAAATATCGTGATAATCCCAAAAATGTCCCTGTTCATTAGCACACATCGCGGCATTGGCTGCCTGGTGCGACTCTTTGGTGATGGAATTCGAATCAATGAACGGCCAGTTCATAAACTCAAAATATACCTGCCCGCTCGAGATATATGTGCTTTGGAAAAGTTGGTTCTCAACCGAATCGGAAAACAATTTGCAAGCTGGGCATTGAAAATCAGCATACACCTCGACCTTTACCTTTGCATCTGAGTTTCCAAGCGTCTTTCCATTTTCGAGTGGATATACAGTGGGCGTAATCCGAACAAAGCTACCCGCAGGTTTTAATGAGTTATAGATTGCGGGCGATATTAATACTAGAATCACCAGGAGGATAAAACCTCCTATCCCGATTACCGTTCTCATCCGTTGTTGGCGTTTTTTCTTCGTTCTTTGTGCTTTTAAAGCGTCTCGTCTATTTATCGTCATGCAACAAACTCCTGATTATCAAACTCCGGGTGTGAATTTTCCCACGAGAACCTGGTATTGTCTAGTAGTAATAATCTTTATTTACTATTGATTAATGTGCTGATCTAGCCAGCTGCGAAGGTACTCGAATACTTCCTCCTTCTCGGGTTCATTGTGCACTTCGTGGAATAATCCTGGCCAGATTTTCAATGTACAATCGCCTTTTATCTTGCTCGCAATTTCCCTGGCGCCATTTATATAAGCGAGTTTATCCGCCTCACCATGCAAAAACAATACGGGTAAAGCCCACTCATCGGCGTGCTCGTTAATCCAATCGATGGTTTCCAAAGAGCTTTTCGCAAATCCAAAGGATGTTTTGGAATGGACCAAAGGATCATGGGTATAAATGGAAACAATATTTGCATCCCTGGAGATCGATGCAGGATCTAACCCTGAATCCATACTGAAGCCCGGCACAATCCCACCTAAAATCTTGGCCAGGAATATTTTGCCTTTTTGTTCGGTTAACGGTGTTTGAGTTACTAAGGCAGTGAGGACCACTCCTGCCAGGTATGGTTTTCTGCGAAGCACATAATCGCAGACGATGATGCTGCCCAGGCTATGGCCGTATAAAAACTGTGGTGCATCAGGGAATCGATTTTTCCCTTCCTTAAGCAAAATATCTGTGTCGCCTAAATATTCATCGAATGAATTTATATGACCTCGTGGACCACCCGATTTACCATGCCCGCGCAGATCATAGGCGATAACTGTGTATCCATTCTGGTTCAAAAGCCCAGCCCAGTGTGCGTAACGCCCGCTGTGTTCGCCAAGCCCATGTACAAGGCAAATGGTCCCTTTTAAATTTTGCTCAGTTTCCCATATCTGGAAATACAATTTCACACCGTCAATTGCTGTCTGTTCAAATTCGTTATGTGCCATACAGTTCCCTCACTAGGAGATATCGAATTGGTATACCCGGTATGATTCGCCGGTGAAATTAAATCCTGCTTTTGAATATAATGCCAGAGAAGCGACGTTATTTTGTTGGGTATTGACGGTTACGTGCCTGACTCCTTGTGTTCGAAATTGATTTAAAACTTGATGGACCAATAAATAACCAATTCCTCTGCCTTGCATCCTGTTTTTTACTGCCAGGCGTGCCAAATGACCTCCCATTGAGCTGGAAGTGCTGTATTGATATCCAACAATCTCATCCCCTGTTTCAGCTACACTTGCCAGTGCCGATTGTTGATAAGCCAGCTCCAGCGATTCGAATGAGTTTTTCCATACCTCACCGAATGCTTCATGATCGATTTCTTCAATATTCATCAAGTCCTCAGGCATCATGAGCCGGATTTTTACATCGGTTGGTGCTGGGTTTTGAAGTGCAGTCGATTTCTCCCACATCAATACAACAACATTATCCGTATGTTCAAATCTACTTCCTTCGAGCAATTCGTTAAACCAGCCTTGCAAAGAAATAGCAGCAACCTTGATTTTTCCATACTGAGATAACCTTTCATAAGCCGTACCCCAAAGTAGATTCCATGCCTGGCTAACATTGATCAGCGAATTAGCAGCGAATAAACGTATCCAGGTTATTTTTGGTAAATCCGGCGGGCATGCTAACGTGGCTAAGAGGTCACCATTCCGTTCGACTAATAAATATGGTTCGCTTCCCAGCCATTCCAATGGTGGTTTCCAATCCAGGTGCTGGTGAATGTACGATCCAAAATGGATCAGGTTAGCCAATCGAGATCGATCAGAGGATAAGGCATTGCGTAAGATGTAATCGATCTCGTTCATTCAATTTGATTATTTATTGCAAATGTAGAAGGATTTTCCCTTGTGACCAAAGGTCTTCAAGCTTGTAATAATTCCTCTGTTCTGGCGAAAACAGGTGCACGATGATGTTTCCAGCGTCGATTAAAACCCATCCTTCGCGTGGCTCACCCTCTGAACGAGCTGACCACTGGTAATTGGTGTGGATATACTCAGTCACTGTATTGGCTAAAGCGTCCAGCATTCGGTCACTTGTACCTGAGCAGATAATAAAATAATCTGCAAATGTCGCCAGGTGTTTTATGTCCATCAATACCAGATTTTCGCCTTTTTTCTCCTCCAACTGATTGACAATCGCACGCGCTATTTCTAGTGTTTCCAGATTTCACCTCTTTATATCGATTTTTTCTTATTTTATCAAGGATGAAGAAAATATTTGAGTATACATTGCACCGTTCGGTTGCAGGTCGCTGCGGTACAAATGCACCTTTTCGACACAGGTAACCCCCAGGAAGCCTACCTTGGTTGCATCAAGGGCTTTCGTTATTGCCTTAATTTCTTGTGAAGTAGCATTCCGCGATACCCTGCCAAGGGTTAAGTGCGGAGAAAATGCCCTTTCTTCCCGCGCATAACCCAGGCGGCCTGTTGTTGCTTCAATGCCATTTTGAATCGCAGTAAGCTCTGCTGGGGCTTCTACTCCCACCCAAATAATGCGCGGTTGGCGAATATTCGGAAATGCCCCAGAACCCCCGACACTGATATCGAATTGATGATGCCCAGAAATTTCAGTCTGGATCAAATCAGTAAGCATGTTCAAATTAGAGACTGAAACGTCGCCCAGGAATTTCAAGGTCAGATGAATATTTGCTGCAGCTACCCACCGAATTGGAATACTGGCAAGCTGCTCTTTATAGTTGTGCACCACATCATCTAGCCGGCGTTGAATCTCCGCTGATAGATCAATGGCGATGAATGCTCGGATAACCGACATCCTTCATCGATCCCAATTTATCGAAAAAAGTGCATTATTATGCAGATTATTATCTCCAAATCTGTGAGGTCAAATGTATTTATTTATGGTTTACTTGACCTGTTTCGAATTCCTTTCGCAGAATGCTTCGGCAAGAAGGATACGTTGAATTAAACCATAGCACAAGATGGATAAGTTTGCAAGGGTAAATACTCTATCCTGCCATCAAGGTTTGTTTAGAGTGTAGTCCTCCTGGGTATCTAGATCTTCCATGACGCTCGCTGTATCCACAACCAAATAGTCAATGTCATTATTATTTTTATTTAGGAAATTATGCATCGTCATCGGCGGTACAAGATCGAGAATCTCTTGCCAGTAGGATTTATCCACCAACCAGGGATGGCCGCGATGCATCTTGAAGCTCGGGACGATTATCTTGGAATGTTTAGCTTGATACTCGTCCATGATTGCTCTGACAATGTTGGATTCGATCTGGGGCTGGTCACCGAGCACGATTAACGCAGCAATTGATTCGCTCCCTAAACTTAGTAGCCCAACCTGCACCGACATAAGCATTTCACCATTGGCGAAGTCTTTATTAAATATGGTATCAACCGGGTAATCCTTTAAAGCCTCTTTTAGCTCTGACATTGCCTTTCCCGATACCACGTGAATGTCTTTCATCCCAGCCTTAAGCAAAGAATCGACAACCTGGCCGATCACACTGGTAGTTCCCCATGGCATCAACATCTTTGGTTGACCCATGCGCCTGGATTGGCCTGCCGCTAAGACGATTGAAGAGATCATATTCATTCCAGATCCTCCGGATATGCGCGTAGGAATTTTCGATAGTCTTCTGGCGAATCGATATCGAGTAAAATTTTCGGATCATGCCAGGGAACCCATCTGACTTGATATTGCCCAAATAAAGCTCGACCGCCGATATCTCCCTCGAGTTGTAATAACTTTTCAAATGTGGAAACATCGAATAAGACAGGGTTACCTCTTTGCCCATCGATTTGTGGAGCAATAATGGGATTCAAAGTGGCTTCATGTGTTTCAACCAGGCTACGAATAAGTGCAGGAGGAATATGAGGTTGATCGGCTTGCATAAACACCACTCCTCCAATTCCCTTTGGTAGAGCTGTCACTCCAGCTTTTATGGATGTGCTCATACCAGTAGCCCATTCCTGATTATTGACTATGCGCACAGGTAAATCTTTTATCGCCGATGTAACCTCCTCCGCCGACGCTCCGACGACCACGATCACCGGTGACAGACCTGCTTGTAAGGCAGTGATTGCTGCATGTCGGATCAGTGGAGCACCTTTCCACAATAATAGCTGTTTTGGCTCACCAAACCTGCTTGACCCTCCAGCGGCCATGATGATTCCCCCGATTTGTTCAATCACCGCATAAATTCCGATGCCTTTTTTATCGTTTTGAGCTTCATCGATTGCATCACTGTGGTTTATCCCGGTCAGAGAAGAAATAATTACTCTGGAGTAATCAGGGATAAGTTTTTTGCCTATCGTTCTTCCTGCGGACTGCAGTTCAGGGGTGTCAGCCTGGTTTAGAAGGACTATCCTTGTGGCAGTTGATGGAATATTTTTCAAGCCGCCATCCACCGACAGTAATACTTTTACCACTGCCTCCTCAGTAACAGGCTCACCCATATGCAGGTTAGCTAGCTTAGCAAATTTCTGAGGGCGTTGGACCCAATTATTCGCTAAGGGTTTCCCCAATCCCATCAATCCCACCACGACAGCGACACATTGTGTAAAGTCAGGGATAGCCGGCTCGAACTCGGCTGGTGCTTTGAGCGGATAATTGTGAGATCCATCTGCTTCTATAAGCAATGGTAGTCCATACTTTATCGCCAGCGAATGCAGCCTTGCTAATGTACCGGATGGTAGACCATCTAGAAGATTATCTTTTTCACATCCTGAAAGAAGAACCACACCATTGGGTAACCCATTTTCCAATCGATCGATATCTGCTATCGAATGAATGGTAAGAAAATGATCTGCATATTGGGTTTGCCAGGCTCCTAAATGAGTGCTGGTGGTGACGAGAACACTCTTAATTGCTTGATCCCCCTTGGACGAAATTAATAATTCTCTGGCAGTTCTGAAGATGGCCGTCGTTTTTCCGCCAGCACCCACATAGGCGATGCTGGTCATAGGGGAGCATCGAAACGCCTTGATTAATAACATGAAAATTCTGGAATGTCTCGGATACTTTTATAAACCAACGCTCGCTTCATCGAAGCTTAATTCCACAAATGAGGACGGAGCTCAGCCTTCGCCAGAATTGCTTCTAGAACTGCTCCGCCGATCGCCAGGGCTTTATCGGAGATATGATCACACAGCTGGGGATCACACCTTGGGTCAAGGTCTCCAATTTTCATTCCTTGGTGCGCCTCTACCTCGGGATGAATAATTCCCCTTAACACACCTTTGAAGGGCGCTGTGATAGGCTGTCCATTGATCTCAGCTATCTGTTCGCCCTCAAGGATGGTGTCGCCAATCGCCTTCAGCGAAATCACTCGTCCATCAATCGGTGCATAAAGCGCTCGATCGGATTTTTTATCACCGACCTGCTCAGGGACCCCACTATCGATTTGAGTGGGACCATCCCATATAACCCTTCCAAGCCAGGGTCCGCGCTGTGTTTCGATGGCTGCATGGCAGTTTGCCCCTCCAATAAACCCCGGTCCTAAACCGATATAAAGCTTGGCTGTGTGATGCAGCGGTTCAGGGGCTGCTTTTAACATCCGGGCATCGACGATCACCGTTGGATGAACTTCCTGGTGTGATTTCCCGTCCGGGTCGATGATTACCGGGATGCGCCCCTTGGATAGAAGCTGCAGGATTCGTAATGGGTCATCGATATCATTGACTCTTTTTGCAGTGATGCCCTCTATGGTTGTCTCACCCGAATATATCGCTTCACCAAAACTGACCAACCGTCTGACCGCCAGAGGTTTGGGTAATTCGGTGATAACTACCCTGAATCCCGAATTATGCAGTCGAAATGCCACTCCACTAGCCAGGTCACCCCCACCGCGGATTAAGACGATCATAATCTACCTAAACCTCTCAAGACGCGCTCAGGTGTAAGCGGGAATTCATAAAACCAGACTCCCGTAGCCTGGTGCACAGCATCGATCACAGCTGGAGCGAACGGCAAGAACGGCATTTCAGCCATTCCGCGGGCACCATATGGACCGATCGGGTCGGCATATTCCAGGATGACCGATTTGACTTGCGCAGGAACATCCTGGACGGTAGGGATTAAGTATGTGGATAAGAATGGGGTCAACACAAATCCGTCTCTCTGGATAAAATTTTCCAATATTGCATATCCGGATGCCTGGACAACACCACCTTCGATCTGCCCTTGAACATTCAATGGGTTCACCGCTCGTCCCACATCGTTAACCGAAATCACTTCGAGGAGGCGGATTAAGCCGGTTTCGATGTCCACCTCGAGTGTCACTCCCTGAGCAACATATCCATACGCAAAATTCGGCTCTGATTTTCCAGTCTGTGGATCCAGTGGAGTTGTGCGTGGTGGTCGATACTGGTATGTGGCGATTGCCGGTCTTTCTTCAGCTTTCCACTTAGCCAGTGCCAGCTCACAGGCACCTTTGATAGAATTTCCCGCCATAAACGTCATGCGTGATGCCGATGCACTGCCGGCATCATCAGTGAATGCTGTGTCCGAGGCAATCAATCGAATTTTCTCAACCGGTAATCCCAAGGTTTCAGCCGCGATCTGAACCATGACCGTGTGTGATCCCTGACCAACATCCGCGCCGGCATGGTGCAGGATCGCCTGTTCTATCTCCGCCGCTCCCCTGAGCTCGATAGTGGCATAGGATTGTTCTGGTGCACCAAATGAAAATCCAATATTCTTAAAGGCACACGCCATACCTGTCCCCCGTAAAAGGTAAGGTTTCACCGAACCCTGGTGAGCCATCTTGGACTGGTTGATTTCCACTTCACATTTATCCACCACTTTTCCGATGGTCACACCTTTTGGCAGCGGTGTACCTACAGACAGTAAGGCTCCTTCTGTAAGCACGTTCCTCTTGCGAATCTCAATCCGATCTATCCCGAGCTTTTCAGCCAGGCGATTCATCTGGGTCTCTGCAGCAAATGCTCCCTGTGGTCCGCCAAAACCTCTGAAAGCTCCATTGGGAAGGTTATTGGTGTAGACTGCATACGAGTCCACATTGACATTCGGGATTTCATAAGGTCCAGTACACATCAACGTAGCATTGCCCAATACCTTGGTGGAGGTATAAGCGTAAGCACCACCATCCGCAATCACCTCAACTTCAGCTGCCAGGATCTTGCCATCCTTGTTGGCTCCCCAGCGAGTTCGTAGTATATACGGGTGCCGTTTATGATGACCAATCACCGACTCCTCCCGGCTCCAAATGATCTTTACCGGTCGCTTAATCCCACGCTGGTGCAGCCTCCAGGCTGCGAGTGCTAACACGATCTGAACTGACATATCTTCTCGACCGCCAAAAGCACCCCCAATGGCAGGATAGATTACCCTTACCTGGTCGAGCGGAATATTCAATGCATGCGCAATTTGACCCTGGTCTTCATGCGTCCATTGACCGGCTACTTGTACTGTAACCCGCCCCTCCTCATCGATATATCCCAGACCGGCTTCCGGCTGGAGATAAGCGTGCTCCTGGGCTGGTGTACGGTATTCACCTTCAATAATAACGTCTGCCTGAGCAAAACCATCCTCAACGTCCCCCTTTCGGATGCGGTAATGAACGAATATATTCGTTCCTCGGTCAGGATGCAGGAGGATCGCATCTTCCTGCATTGCTTTTTCCATGTCGGTAAGGATGGGTAGATCCTCATATTCAACCTTGATCAAATCGCGACCTTGTGCAGCCAGCTCCTCCGTCTCCGCCACCACCAAAGCCACCTGGTCTCCGATAAATCTCACTCGATCGGTATAAAGTTTGCTCGAACCTGGTCCACATAATACCGGTTGATCGTTATAAATCAGTCCATACTCATTAACCGGCACATCTTTTGCCGTGAATGTGGCAATCACTCCTGGAAGAGCATCCGCCTTTGACGTATCGATAGCTTTTACGATGGCGTGCGGTCGGGCAGCAAATAATATCTTCATATATGCTTGATGAGGTAGATTAATATCACCGGGGTAAAGTGTCTCCCCGGTTACTTTCCCCCTTGCATCGATCCGCTGAATCGGTTGGCCGATGATGGTCATAATTCACTCCATGAAAAATATGTCTTCACCAACTTCTGAATATTATACACTGCACTCTATCGCAATATTAAAAAAATTTCCTCCCGACATTCTGGGAGGAAATTGTGATCACAAACAATATTAGATATCGTTAATCAGCAGGTGTGGCAGGGGTCGGAGAGATAAATGGGTCGAATTCCTGTTCCCGCTCCTCACGGAATTGCTGAGTATACAGTCGATAGTAATGTCCTCTTGAACGCAATAGTTCTGCGTGGGTACCCATCTCGGTAATTCGACCATCTTCAACGACGAGGATCCGATTCGCCCGTTTGATGGTCGATAAGCGGTGGGCGATGATAAAACTTGTTCGACCCTTCATTAAGTTTTCCATTCCACGCTGGATTAACGCTTCTGTCAATGTATCCACGGAGCTTGTGGCTTCATCCATAATGAATACATCCGGTGAAGCCAGGATTGCCCTGGCGATACTTACCAGCTGCTTTTGACCGACTGAAAGCAGGTTGCCACCTTCACCCACATTCTGGTCGTATCCCTTCTCAAAATTTTGGATGAAATCATGTGCTCCTGCCAGGATAGACGCATTTTCTACTTCAGTATCCGTCGCGCTCAAGCAGCCGTAGCGAATATTTTCACGCACCGTCCCTGAGAACAGGTGTGGGGTTTGTAACACGATCCCTACCCGTGATTGGATCCCGTGCATGGTAAATTCAGTGTAATCACGTCCATTAATGCATATGACTCCCCGTTTCGGTTCGTAAAAACGGCATAACAGATTGACGATCGTGCTTTTTCCACCGCCTGTAGGTCCGACCAGTGCAATCATCTCACCAGGTTTGATCTTCATGGAAAAATCCGTCAGTACTGGCTTTCCATCCTCATAAGTGAAATCGACATGATCAAACTCGATCTCACCTTTGATCGTCCCAGGATCAATTGCGCCGGGTCGATCGAAGACTTCAGGGGCTGAGTCAAGTAAGGTGAAGATGCGTTCAGCTGATGCAATCGAATGTTGCATTTCTGCATAAACGCGGGCCAAATCTTGGATTGGCCACAACATGAAGGTCAGGTAGCTTACAAAAGCCTGGATACCACCGATGGTCATGACCCCGAGATTCGCTTGAGCACCGCCATACCAGACGATAAATCCCAACGCTATCGCAGATATGATTTGAACCGTGGGCAGGAATAATGCGGATAACCAGGCCGCGTGATAGCTGGCGCGGTACATATCATTCGTCAGGACCTTGAACTCATCAAGATTCTCAGCTTCTCTCCCCAAGGCTTTTACGACCTTCACACCGCTGATGTTTTCATTGAATGCCCCGGTGATTTTAGAATTCGCCCGGCGGGATTTACGAAACTCAACCAGGATGCGCTTGCGAAATTGGATCGCAATGGCCAGCAGAATCGGTATGGTCACCAGGACGATTAATGCCAGTCTCCAGTTGATGATCATCATAAATATGGTTGAAGTCAGGATATTCATCACCGCCCACGTGCTATCCACCAGGCCCCATGTGACCAGGTCTGAGACGCGCCCTGAATCAGAGGTCACCCTAGCCATCAGCCGGCCAACAGATGTCTGGCTGTAATACGCTAAGGACAATTCTTGGAGATGGTTGAACATGGATTTGCGCAGGTCATATTGAATACGCTCACCTAACACACCCGCCAGGAAAATGAATGAAAACACGCATCCCGACTGGACCAGGATTAATCCACCATATAAACTTAAAATGCGGATCAAGGCCTGGCGATTCTGGGCGATAATACCTTGATCAATAATCCCCTTATTTAAATAGGTAAAAAACGCATCCAGGATTGATGTGAATGCGATCATGGTCCAAAACCCTACCACCCAACGCCAGTGGGTTTTTGTCAGTCCGAAAATCCGCCCAAGTGTCTTACCGGTAATCTGACTGGTATATTCGTCTTCTTCGAGCTCAATTTCTGCCACTATTCACTCTCACGACATACTCTTCGATATTTCCATCTCCAGTTCTTCATCGATTCGAGTTTGGAGATCGTAAATTTTCCGGTACATCCCTTCCTGCGTAACCAAATCCTCATGCTTCCCCATCTGGATGATCTTGCCTTTATCCATGACGAGAATGAGGTCTGCATTCATCACGCTCTGGATACGGTGTGCAATGATGAAGGTTGTGCGTTTCGGGGTGAGACCTTTTAATGCGTCCCGGATGGTTGCCTCGGTCTCTGTGTCCACTGAGGAAGTGGAATCATCCAGGATCAACAGGCGCGAGTCTTTCAATATGGTTCGAGCAATGGTCACGCGCTGTTTCTGACCACCAGATAGGGTTACACCCTTTTCACCCACCAGGGTGTCATAATTTTTGGGGAAGGTGACAATCACATCGTGGATCGCGGCTGAGGCTGCTGCATCTTCCACTTCGAATTGTGGCACATCCCGACCCACCCCATACGTAATATTCTCCCGGATAGAACGTGAGAACAGGAATGGTTCCTGCTCAACGATTCCCACCTGGCTGCGCAGAAATTCTCGTGGATAATCCTTCAGTTCGACCCCATCCAGCAATATGCTGCCTGTTGTGTATTCATAAAACCGGGGCAGCAAATTTACCAGTGTGGTCTTTCCAGAGCCGGTGGACCCCAATAACGCCACGATCTGACCCGGTTGGCACGTAAAGCTGATATCCTCCAGGACTGGTGGGTTGTTTTCATAGGCAAATCCAACCTTCTCAAACTTCAGCTCTCCACGAATTGGCTGGCTGGGTCGATAAATTCCTTCTGTCAAAGGCTCACGTTTTTGCTTAATGATCTCCATGACACGGCTGTATGACACCAGGCCGGTGGAAGTTTGTACAATCAATCTCCCAAGGTTTCTCATCGGCCATATCAGCCACCCCACCAACCCGGCATAAGCCAGGTAAGTCCCCACAGTAATCTGACCATTAATCGCCATGGTTGCCGCGACGAAAAAGCCGGTGAGGGTTTGAAAACTGCAGACGATATCCGATACCGGCCAGAACAAGGACTGCATGGTGACTAATCTTCGACCCCGGTTGTACTTCTCCCAATTCTCGGTATTGAACTTGTCAATCTCGTATTCCTGCCTGGCGAAAGCTTTGACTACACGAACTCCCGCCAGATTTTCCTGCAGCGTGGTGGAGAGAATCGCTTCCTGTTCCTGGTACTTTTCATACACCTTGGTGAGACGCTTAAAGAACCAGACAGAAGTCAAAATGATGATGGGAACAATGATGATCGATATCAGTGCCAATTTGACGTTTAAATCCATAATCACGGCAAAGTTGATCACGAAAAGCAAGATGACCCGCCCTACTCCAATCGCTTGCTCACTGTAAAAACGCCGCAGGGCATCCACGTCGGAAGTACAACGCTCAATTAATTCCCCTGTGGGGGTTTTATCGTGGTAATTAAATTCCAGGCGTTGGATATGATCGAATAGATAATTTCTTAACCGCCGGGTGATACTTTCGGCAGTAAAGGCTGCCAGCCTGCCGGAGAAATAGCTAAACGTGCCTTCCAGGGATGCCAACCCTAAAAATCCGAGCGCGATGATGATCAGGGTGCGGTTGAAATCGCCGCCTAACCCATAATTACCCTGCCCCAGGACGGTATCGATAAAATAACGCAGCAACAGAAATGTGGCAGTTTTTGAGCTAGCCGCGATCGCCAGGCTGATGGTGGCACCCGCATACTGTAAGCGGAATCCGCTCAGGATCCTCCACAAACCTCTGATCCGGTTTGGGGTTAATGCCTGGCTGAAATCATATTCATGCGCTGGTGCTGCAGACTTCAATGAAACCCTCCCGCGGGATATAGCAAACGCAACCTAGGAGTTTACTAGAATCTACCGGGAATGTCAAACCACCTTGATAACCACCTTGACGCCAGGTGAATCAAGCCTTGTTGAATTTTTGCACTAACCTCACTCCGAGTAGAATGATCAGCCCCCCAACGAATGTAATGAGAAATATTTTCTCGCCCAGGATTGCCCAGGCAACAATAACAGCCACCAACGGTTCCATATAAAGAAAGGCACCTGTCTGTGTCGCCGATAGTGCCTGTAGTCCATCATACCAGGCGATATATGCCAACCCTGAACAAAATATCCCTAAAAAACAAATCCCGATAAAACTTGTCCATGTGATATGACCAATATCACTGATCCCGCTTCCAGTAAAGAAAAGTATTGATGATAACAACCAGCCTATCAGCATAACGATGAACATCATTTGGGTAGGTTGATACTTCTTGAGACCACTGGTAGATAGGATTGAAAATACAGCCCAATTAGGCGCACTGATCAAAATTAAGATATCCCCTTTCGTGATGAAGCTGCCACTAAATAAGCTGCCAATATTTCCATCACTCACCACAAGTAATACGCCCACAGCTGCCAGGACGATCCCAGCGATTTGCACCCAATCTAGTTTTTCGTGTAAAAACAGCCAGCTCAGTATTGCGAAAAATACAGGCGATGTGGCAACTACCCAGGCTGTAGTGGATGCCTGTACGGTCACCAAACCGGTCGATTGCAGCCATTGGTGAAAGGTAATCCCTAAAAATCCCAAAATCCCAAGGTAGAGCCAATCTTGTTTTTGGGGTAGTGAAAATTGGTGCCTCATCCCACTTGCGATCCCCAGGATGACTACTCCTATCAAGAATCTCAGCCAAACTACTGTCACCGGCGCGAGGTCCCTCAGGGCAAGTTTGGTCGCGATGAAAGATGCCCCCCATACGATGACCGCAAAAGTGACTTCTATGTAAGCTGTGGTGCGCTTCCGTTCCATAGATATCGGATTATACCGCCTCACTCCAATGCTCCTGCTCGAATAGCGGATACAAGACCTCAGAAATCTCGATACTGGCACTTGACCCAAATACCGCCTGCAATTACACTATCCGGACAATAAATTGTTCCATAAAATATTGTTCGTGCGAGGATAACATGTTTGATATTCCTGATTCAGAAATCCTGCCGCTTTCCATGGAACATAATTTTTGGACCTGGTCGGCACAGGCGAAGGTTTCACCCATCCCGGTGACGCGTGCTAAGGGCGTTTACTTTTGGGATGCCAATGAGAAAAGATACTTAGATTTCAACTCCATGACCATGTGTGTGAACATCGGGCATGGTGATGAGCGGGTGATCAATGCCATTATCGAACAGGCTAAAGCCTTACCCTATGCTGCGCCTGGTATGGCCTCCAAACCGCGCGCGATTTTGGGTAAATTACTATCGGACATCACCCCGGGCAATCTTGACCACTTCATGTTCACCCTTGGGGGTGCTGATGCCAATGAGAATGCGGTAAAACTGGCACGCGGTTATACGGGCAGACACAAAATCCTTACCCGATACCGCTCGTATCACGGCGCCTCTGCGGGGGCGATGGCACTCACCGGCGACCCGCGCCGCATACCCTGGGAGCCTAATTTAATGCCGGGTGTAGTGCATTTCCTTGATCCGTATCGTTATCGATCAACCTTCCACCGCACCAACCCGGATATTTCTGAAGCCGAGTTCACTCGCGACTACCTCAACCACCTGGAGGAAATCATCCTGTATGAAGGTCCCAATACCATTGCAGCCATTTTATTGGAGTCTGTGACCGGTACCAATGGGATCATTGTTCCTCCAGATGGATACCTGCAAGGTGTTCGCCTCCTATGCGACAAGTACCGAATTCTGCTCATCGCTGATGAAGTGATGAGTGGTTTTGGCCGCACAGGTAAATGGTTCGCCGTCGACCATTGGAATGTGGTCCCTGACTTAATGACCATGGCGAAAGGCCTTACCTCGGCTTATGCCCCTTTGGGTGCAGTCGCCATGAAACCGGAAATTGCAGCTGCATATAATGATGTGGTCTACCAGGGAGGGTTGACGTATACTGCTCATCCAATTTCCCTTGCGGCTGCAATTGCCAACATCCAGGTGATGCAGGAAGATCACCTCGTTGAGCATGCCCAGGAGATGGGTTCGGTGCTTCACCGCATGTTGAATGATTTGGGAGAGCAGCATCCTTCGGTGGGTGAAGCTCGCTCCATTGGTCTGTTTGGGATTATCGAGCTGGTCCGCAACCGAAAAACGAAGGAGCCGCTTGCGCCGTGGAATGGGAGTAGCCTGGAAATGACCGCATTGCGTAAGGAGCTGTTGGATAAGGGTCTTTTCGTATACACCCATTGGCATACGGTTTTGATCATCCCCCCTCTGATTATCACCGAGCAACAGCTTGCCGAAGGGTTTTCAATCCTGGATAAAGCCTTATCCATTGCAGATAGATCCGTACGAGAATGATGAAACTGACTGAATCAATTCCGGGTCCTGCATATCGAATTATCACCTCCCGGTTGGTTATTCGATGTCCGGAACCGATGGATGCCTCACTATTAAGCTTAGCTATCGAGCAAAGTTTGGACCACCTCTTACCATGGATGGAATGGGCGAAACTTGAGCCAGTAAGCTTTCAAGAACGTATTGAATACTTGCGTAAAGTTCGCGGTAATTTCGATCTGGGAGTCGATTTTGGATATTTAATATTTAATCGGTCAGAGGACATGCTTCTTGGTGGTACCGGGTTACACACCAGGCTTGGTCCAGGGGCAAGGGAAATTGGTTATTGGATTCACAAAGATTTTATTAACCAAGGGTACGCAACAGAGGTATCTGCCGCCTTAACCAAAGTTGCATTCGAAATCGATCAAGTAAAGCGCGTGGAAATTCATTGTGATCCTAAGAATGTCCGTAGTGCATCTGTCCCCAAAAAGCTAGGTTTTATCCACGAAGCTACCCTTCATAATCGTGTTGTCGATTCATTTGGAAATATGCGTGATGCAATGATTTGGACGCTTTTTGAAGAGAATTACTCGAAGAGTATTGCGGCTAAGGCCGACATTCAGGCTTTTGATGTGATAGCAAGAAGAATTATTTAATGGATATCAATCGGCTGCTGGCGAATTTATGCTGAATGAAAACACCGGTAATCATAAACCAAATTTATCCTGAGAATTTTCTGCGCAGAATGGCGGAAATGCTGGGAAATGAATATGATGATTTTTTAACTTGCCTCCAGCATCAAAGTGTTACGGGCTTACGCGTCAATACCCTGAAACTTTCTCCAGACGAATATTTATCCCGGTCTCCTTTTCAGCTCAAACATGTTCCCTGGTGCTCAAGTGGATTTATCGTCATACCTGCGGTTGATAACAATTCAATTTCTCCCGGCAAGCATCCGTACCATTATGCGGGACTGTATTATCTACAGGAACCATCTGCGATGGCAGCCGCCGAAATATTAGCGCCTCTACCGGGTGAGAAAGTGCTCGATCTGGCAGCTGCTCCAGGAGGGAAAGCCCAACATTTGGCAGCTTTGATGGAGAACACCGGTCTGCTAGTCGCCAACGAGATCCATCCGAAGCGTGTCTGGGATTTAGTGGAGAATCTAGAACGCTGCGGGGTAACCAATGCGATCGTGACGAATGAAAATCCAAACAAACTTGCTGATCATTTTGACGGGTATTTCGATCGGGTTCTGCTCGATGCACCTTGCTCTGGTGAAGGTATGTTTCGCAAAAGTGAGCCAGCGCGTCGGGAATGGAAACCCGACCTCGTGCGCAGCTGCGCGCTTCGACAGACCTCCATCCTTGAACAGGCTGCCCGTATGGTCAAGTCTGGAGGCCATCTCGCATATACAACCTGCACTTTTTCGGCTGAAGAGAATGAAGGAGTAATCGCCACATTTTTACATCAGCATCCCGAGTTTGCGCTTGCTGCCACCCACATGGCTGTTGGATTTCAGCCGGCAAAACCAGAATGGGTTGGCCTCCCAGCAGATCACATGCTATCCCGCGCGGTCCGCATTTGGCCTCATATTGCTCCCGCAGAGGGGCATTTCATTGCATTATTGGCTAAACAAGGATCAGCCGAGAAATATCGAGCCGCCAAATCTAAAGAATTACATCACCATCGTGATCGCACATGGTCGAACAAGGGAAAAAACTCCACATGGTCAGTACTGGACGACTTCTATAAAGCTCACCTGACCATGCCGATTGATGCGTCGCGCATGATTGTAGATGGGACATATGTCTATCAAATGGGGGAACATCTACCCGACCTGAATGGTCTTAAGCTAATTCGTCCTGGCTGGTGGTTGGGATCGATCAGCAAAGGGCGCTTCACGCCTTCCCATTCCATGGCGATGGGTATCAGCGCTAATTACGCCAGGCAGGTGTTAACTTTACAAAGCGGAGATCGACGGCTGATTGCGTATTTGGCAGGCGAGAGCTTCCCCGATCCAGGTGAGAACGGATGGGTTTTGGTTACGGTGGAGGGTTACCCGGTCGGTTGGGGCAAACGGGTCCAAAATGTACTCAAGAACTTCTACCCCCATGGATTACGTCGTTCAATTTGATTGAGTTAGCTTCGAGAAAAAGGATAAAAGAACCTGTAATCCTTTATTTCAACCAATCGACGCTGCTCACGCATGGTTTATCCTGATTTTTTCCAATCGGAAGATCTGCCTCAGGATTGCAACCGAGGCTGCATAGGTCGAGTCCATCCCGTAATACGATAAGCTGCCTGCCCCAAGGTTTTTCCCCTTGCCCATCGGGTTGTCCGATACATAGTGAATGATCCCCACATCGAAGGGGACCTCATATAAATTAACAATCTCATTCACCGGATGTCTCTGCGGACGAAACATCTCGTAGACTGCAGATAAATAGGGTCCTGCTTCCATCTCAATATCGGTATAACCCTCCCGGTAAAACACTTCCATGTACCGCGAGTTCTGAAGGAAGGTTCCCCGTACAGATACGCATTTTTGGTTGTCTAGAACCGTGCCATACATCAAGTAAGGGGTGACATGCGCCGCGTTGAAAGAGTTTTGGAACAGGTATGTATTTTTCGAATGTTCGTCATGGACTACGTTGGGAATGACGATGTCCCCAATGGTCCCATTTAATGAAGCAGACTTCCCCATGATGTAAATTCCAAGGATTTTTTCGACGTGTTCGGAAACTTCTGACAAAATGTTATACGCTGCCATCCCCAAGGGATAATCAATATTAAGCAGGATGGCATCACTCTGGGCAAGGAATGACAGGTCGCCGTCCTGTAACCTTGGGTCAAGCGTATCAGGGCAAATTTGGTTCAGCTCAATGATCTGCGCGTCTACATCAAAACTGTGTTCACTAGTAATCCTTACGATACCGCAGTCAATTTCAGCACTATTCTGATCTTTGACAAATGTGGTCCCATGGTTCGTTTGTTGAAATTTTTTTAGGATATAGTATAAAAAGTTCTCCTGGCTCGATACGACCTGCTGCGCTTGTATATTTTCCCATTCTTCTTGCAGCTCATGGTTATTGGTTTCGTGTAGATAGCTGATCAGTTTCTGTTTATTCTTAAATGCATATCCAGACAGCAGGTTGACTAGGCTGTGCGGATTGCTGGAGATGAAATAAAGCGGTCGGTCAATCAATTCGCTGCAATACTCAGCGATATGCTCCCACCATCGATCGGTCGCACGCCGGTATTCCACCAATGAACCATTGAGCAGTCTGACTCTCAATCTGCGCGGTTTTGATGCGATCCGTTGAAGGTTGCTCTTAAACTCATCGACCCAGATAGATTCAAGCCTGTCGACATCCTCCAAAGGTAAATTCAGTTGTTGTGCCAATTCTGTCATCTCAGAGACATTCAACACACCCACTGAATCCAATCGTGTGAGTATGGAAGAATTCCGGTGCAAAAGTAGATGGATTTTATTCCATTCGATTTGATACGCGGTCAGGATAGGAATGACATCATCAATATCGCTTACACTGGCGATAAAACACGCCAACGTATCTACGCCATTAAAAAAGCATCGTCTGCGTCTGGCAGGTGCGTTGACGGGTTCCCAGCTCTCAACTTCCTTAAATCCTGCTTTGGAAAACACTTCTGAGCTTTGTCCAAGCACGACGACATCTACCTCATCGATGCATGCAGGCAATCTGAGCAAGCTATACAAGAACGCTGACATATCCGGAATGGGTTCACGCACCAGCGGGTGCATGAGTGAATTCATTCCCGCGTGTGCTTCTTCCAAAGAACGTATTTGAACGTCAGCTGAAGAACGTAGTAATGAGTAATACGTACGCAGGTAAAGCTCGACTTCTTCAGATGCTGTGCTCGGTACTGTTCGTTCCATCTAGCAGATAACCTCTATACCTTGTTCGGGGGAACATCAAACGGTCCATAGCGCGGTGGACCGGCAACACGATATAAAATCGCATACAGGAATGCCAGCACTCCAAACCCTACAATCGAGAAGATGATGGTGAAGAATACCTGACCAAAAACGAACCCAGTTGAAGCAAAATAATGATTTATGGACAGGATTACCCGATCAATTTCTGCAATTTTCGTAAACGGAATTGCTACCACCTTGGTGAGCTCCCACGGTAATACCATCTTCTGATTACTTTGTAAGAACAAGTTGGTTGCATACCATGCCATGATTGGCACAATCAGTAATAATACGCAGCCGATCCCCCGCCATACAGGGTTAATTTTCCATGGCTTTTGTTCTTTCTGTCGACGATACTGTTGGCTTGAAAAACCCATCATTCACCTCCACCTTAACTGATTCATACGTGTACATCGGTTCAGTGATCTTGCGCTGCTTGTTCAACCGCAGCCACTATTGAGTAATAGCCCGTACAGCGGCACAAATTACCACTGATCGCTTCTTTGATCTCTTCGTGCGTCGGTTGCTTGATTTCATCCAGCAACATGACAGATGACATGATAAACCCGGGAGTGCAATAACCGCATTGAACCGCTCCTTTGTCAATAAATGCTTGCTGGACTGGATGCAATTGTTCTCCCCGCTGGATACCTTCTATCGTCACAATATGTGCACCGTGGGCACGAACTGCCGGTACAAGACAGCTCATCACCGCCATCCCGTCTAGAAATACGGTACATGCCCCGCATTCTCCCTCGGCGCAGCCTTCTTTTGTACCTATAAGACCAGCTTCTTCCCGTAATAGTCTTAATAAGGATTTGTTGTACCCCGAAGTAAACCGGAAAGCCTTGCCATTGATCCTGGTCTCGATCGCTGGATCACTTTGCCCCGATGTATGTTGAATGCTCGCTTTTAATCCTTCATATTCCTTAATATGATAACCATGTCGATCGGTACTAGCCCTTAACAAAACCGGACGTGTTGGGTAACCAACCTTCTCTTCGCCTGCTGCCAGCATGCCCAGTACCCTTTTAACGCATATGCGTACCATTTCATGCCGGTATTCATGGCTGCTGCGGATATCATCAATCGGTCTGGCAGCCAGCTTGGCTAATTCGGCAGCTTTCTCAATGCAATCTGCATCAAGTTTCTGACCTCTCAAGAATTCCTCAGCTTCCTTCGCATGCACAATAATTGGGGTGACTGCACCTAAGGTGATAACAGCCTTATCAATCCTGCCATCGTTGACCGTCAAAATGACAGCACAATTAACCAGCGAAATTGCTTGTGCTTTTCTCAGGCCTAATTTATAGAATGTGCCATGTTGGTTAAGTTTTAACGCCGGGAAGTTAATATCTACCAGCATTTCATCCGCCTGCATCACATTCTGGCGTACACCTTTATAGAACTCTGTCAGGGGTACTTCACGCAATCCGCTGGCAGATTTCAGCATTATTTTTGCGTCCAGGGCAACCAAAGCGGGGATTGAATCATTGGCAGGCGAGGAGGTGATCAAGTTTCCGGCGATGGTACCTCGGTTTCTGATCTGCGGTGCACCAACTTCCCAACATGCACGTGCCAATGGAAACGCCTGCTCGATGATTAGCTTGGATGCGGCACACTCACCATGGGTGACTAGTGGACCGAGGTGGATTACATTATTCTCATCCAGCCTGATCTGATCCTGCCCCTCAATACGCGTGACATCGATTAATGTCTTAATCCCTTTTCTGACCCCGCGCTCCATTTCCAGCATCAAATCAGTTGCACCCGCTATAATGCGCGCTTGCGGACCCTCATTGGCTAATATCCGGGTGACATCATCGATGGATGTTACACTATGATAATTTTGCCACATACCCTCTCCATTAATGTTCGTGCAGCTTGATGATCTCTGCCATGATACTGACCGCGATTTCTTCTGGCGTCTCAGCGTATATTTCCAATCCGATGGGAGAATGCACCTGCCTAACCATCTCCGCAGTCACACCCGCTTCCAAAAGCATTTTTGAGGTGGTGGACCAACGTCTCTTGGATCCGATCACGCCTATATAAGCAGCGCTAGAACTCAATAAGGTCGGTAATCCGAGGATATCAACATCTACGCCGCGTGTCGTCAAGACGATATACGTCCATGGTGTAATTTTGATTTGGTTGGCCAACTCTTGCAGAGGAACTGGATAAAACTCATCAGCTTCAGGCACAGCTTGCGGATTACAGAAATCAGGCCGATCATCGCTCACAGCGACTACGAATCCCAGCCATTTTGCCAGGTGAGCGACTGCCTTGCCTACGTGGCCTACGCCAACGACGACTAAAACAGGTTTTGGTAAGATTGGTTCCACATAAATCTCCACTTGTCCACCACACACCCCTGGATCTCCACGCGCGGGGTTAGCCATATTATATGCCAACAAGCGCGGGGTGCCATCTTCGATCGCTTCCAGGGCTTCCTTGATCACCCTGTTTTCGACTTCTCCACCTCCGACGGTACCAATGATGTGACCATCCGGATAAACCAGCATTTTACTGGTTACGTGGCGTGGAGTGGAGCCTTTACTTCGGATAATAGTGCATAATACCCCGGCACTATTACTATTTTCTAGATCGACCAATGCTTGAAATAAGCTCATACGTATCATTATCCATAATTTGTTTTATTCTTCCAGTAATCCCAACACGACGGGCAACAGCTGCTTCTTTCTGGATACGACTCCATCTGCCTGAAGTGTGCCATCCTGTTCATGAGGGTATGGCAATCCTTCCAGGATTGGGGGTGGGTTAACCAGGACCAGTCGGCTCGAGTTTCCCACCACATCCGTGACCATCAGCATGGCAAAGTCAAGGCCGCGCTGTTCGCGCAGTGAATTGAGAGCAGCAGTCACCCGCTCCAGGTTGTCGGTGAGCTGCATCTGATTTGTAACTTCTGCCTGGGCAATGGCGAAATTAAACTCACCCGCTTTGTAAAGCTTAAGGTCAGAAGTGACGATATCTCTGCCATCGCGTGATTCTAATCCCACTCCGGCTTGAATGATTGCTTTTCCATAAGATTCAATCGTCTCTCCAGCCAGTGGACCAGGGCGTTTAAAAGCCCATCGTCCCAGACGATCGGCAGCAAGCTGATCTCTCGGGGTTGTGGTAGGGGAGGTTAGAATAAGTGTGTCCGATAATAATCCTGCTAAAAGCACACCTGCCAGTGCGGGTGGTGCACTCAGCCCGGCATCTTCGATCCGCTCAGAGATCAAGGTGCTGGTGCTACCCACGATATCCACCGTAAATCGGATCGGAATATGGGTTGAATGGTTGCCAAGTCGATGGTGGTCAAGAATTTCCACCAGCTCCGCCTCCTCCAACGCCCCCAGTGCCTGACCCGGTTCATTGTGGTCTACCAGAATAACCTTGATCCGGGGAGGATTCAATACATCCCGCTGTCGGGTGACACCCATATAAAGCCCTTTATCATCCACGACCAGGAATTCATTGTATTCCTCCCTTAAAATTCGATGGAGTACGTCCCGTATGCGAGTGCTGGATTGAAAGCACGGCACTCGCTTGTCGCAAGCTTCCAGGCAGTTTTGATTCAACAGATCGGTGATCCTCATCTCTTTTTGTTCAGGGTGAGGACCGACCAGCTTGCTGAGGTATTGGAATAAGCTGAACCCGGTGATCAACCCAATTGCCGACCCGTCTTCCGCTACGACCGGCGCAATTCCCCCTGTGCGGCTGGCAATCACCCAGGCATCACTCAAAGGGCTATCAGGAGTGATTGAATCAAATCGGCGGCAGACTGCTTCAAAGTGGGGCGATGCATCTGTCAGCAGGAATGGTGCTTCGAGGCCAAGGCGTTTAAGGATCCAGGTTGTCTGCGGGTTGATAGCACCAGCACGTGCCGCGATGGTATCCATACTGTCTCGTTCTTTTAATAACCAGGCGTATCCCATCGCGGCCGCGATTGAATCAGTATCAGGGTTTACATGTCCGATGACATAAACTCGATCTGCCATAAATTATCCATCCCTGCTTGTAAATTTAACTGAATCAGCAATTGTATTCGGCAATATATTATCCTGGTTCGCTCTTACTCTTTCTGAGCAAATTTCTGCAAGCTT
Organism: uncultured Chloroflexia bacterium; assembly: GCA_963809805.1. GTDB lineage: Bacteria > Chloroflexota > Anaerolineae > Anaerolineales > UBA4823 > FEB-25. The sequence goes on from CAWELB010000008.1 coordinate 520,072, forward strand.
CTCCATACTTTTTCTGGGGTAATGGGATTTTGATCGATATTGACCTCATGCTTCCCATCGATGGAATGGCTTGCATCCATCACAGCGTTGGCTACCGCAGGTGCAATCCCATCCATTGGGATCTCTGCCACTGCTTTAACGCCGAAAGGATGGCTGGTCTCAAAAGTCTCCACGAAAATCGTCTCCAGCTCAGGCATTTCGTGAGCCTGGAAAATATGGTAATCTTTCAAATCCCTCTCTCGAGCATTTCCGTGGTCATCATAGGTCATCTCTTCGCACACAGCATATCCTAATGCCTGTGTCATCCCCCCTTCGATCTGACCAGACGCAGTCAGCGGGTTTACGATAATCCCAGAATCAACCGCTGAAACCAGCTTGTTTGTAGTAACTTGACCGGTTTCGATATCCAGGGTCACTTCCGCAAATTGAGCCTCAAATGGTGTGGGTGCTACGGGTGAGTAGTAGGATGCCACAGCCATGATTTGTTCCTGCTCTGCATGATGCAAGGACTCACACGCAATATCAGCCAATGGAATTTTCCGTCCATCAGGCGCGATCGCATATCGATCAGCCAGGACGATTTCATCAGCTTCGATCAGCTTGGGAGAACTGCCGCTCTTGTTTAGCATCTTGGCTGCTCGTTTTTTTATTTGTTCAGCCACCTGTCTGGCTGCTTTTTCAACCGCGGTTCCGGATATGTACGTGGTGCTGGAAGCATAAGCACCCTTATCAAACGGTGTAAAATCTGTGTCCGATGAATAGACAATCATGTCTTCCAAAGGCACACCCAAAACTTCAGCTGCAATCTGACCCAGCACCGTGTCTGAACCCGTTCCTATATCCGTCGCCCCGATCAACATATTAAACGATCCGTCATCATTCATTTTGATGCTGGCACCACCCATGTCCAGGTAAGGGATAGCAGTCCCTTGCATCACCAACGCCACTCCGATTCCTTTTCGCAAGTGGGGTTTCCCCGCCACGCTGTGCCATTCAGGGTGGTTATACTTCTGATCCCAGCCAATGGCAGCTTTCCCCTGTCTGGCACATTCCTCCAAGGCGCATGTTCGTACAATCTCGGGTTGTGGCGCACGTCCTTCGCTCCACGCTGTGCTGAACGGCTGCAGTTCACCTTCTCTGAGCGTATTTTTTAACCTGAACTCTATCGGGTCCATTCCTACCAATCGGGCGATCTTCTCCATGTGCCGCTCGACTGCCCAAAAACCTTGTGGCACTCCATATCCTCTAAACGCCCCAGCTGGAGGGTGATTGGTGTAGACGATATCAGCATAGAATTGGATATTAGGTGACTGTCGGTATTTTCCATCACCAACGTATAATGCCATGGATTTATGCCCGGTGTTACCGGTCACCGTAAGTGCATGCGCACCATTAGCACCTGTGTCTGTCAGTATTCGCATCGCATTGGCAGTAACCGTGCCATCATTTTTTACGCCTGTCTTCATGTGAATGTGCATCGGATGACGCGATCGGGAAGCAATGAACTCCTCTTCACGTGTATATTCATAAATGACAGGTCGCCTGGTCGCAATCGTCAGGTGGGCAGCTACATCCTCGATCATTACCTCCTGCTTCCCACCAAATCCTCCACCAATCCGAGGTTTTATCACCCTGATACGTTTTACCGGTAATCCTAGTACGGGTGCCATGATTCGCCGCGTATGAAATGGGACCTGCGTGCTGGTCCGGATTACCAAACGGTCATCTTCATCCCAATAGGTGATAACCACATGTGGTTCGATGGATGCTTGTTGTACTTTAGAAACTTCATAATCCCCTTCGATGATTTGGTCTGCTTCAGCGAATCCTTGCTCGACGTTTCCAATGTCAATCCGTATTTCAGCTGCCAGGTTACGCTGCGGGTTCGATTCGCCAAAGTTGACATAATCGGGTTCATCGTGCAAGATAGGAGCGCCGGGATCCATCGCTTGGGTTGGGTTCAATACCGTAGGTAATATCTCGTATTCCACATCAATCAGCTTTAGAGCTTCATTCGCAATTGCTTCAGTCTCCGCTGCCACAATTGCCACCCGGTCACCGACAAAACGGACCTTGTTATCCAGCGAAAAAGTGTCCAAAGGTCCCGGAATCGGGTCTGATTGCCCTGCAGTGGAATATGCGACGCGTGGAATGTCCTTCCAGGTGAGAACAGCTGCTACTCCAGGCAATGCACGCGCTTTTGACGCATCGATTTTTATGATTCGTGCATGCGCATGTGGGCTTAGAAGGACTTTGGCAACCAATAGACCTCTCATATCCATGTCTGCAGTAAATGCCGGTTTTCCCTGTGCCAGCTTGATCGCATCCACCTTGACATCGGGTTTTCCAATCCGCGAGAACGCTGGAGCATCTCTCGACGGTATTACTTTTGGCAGTGACTGGTCAATCAAGTTTCCTGGGTCATAACTCGCAATCGAATCAAAATAGAACCACTATTAAGGTTGGATGATGCTTTATTCTCTCTCAGATACCTCGCTGCATCCAAGACCGCATTGACAGGCTTAATGTAGCCGGTACAACGGCAAAGCACGCCAGAAATCGCCTGCCTGACGTCCTCTTCGCTGGGATCAGGGTTTTGATCAAGTAAATGCTTGGCTGCCAGAATTTGTGCCGGGGTGCAATATCCGCATTGGATGGCTCCGTTTGAAGTAAATGCTTTTTGAAGCGGATGCAAGCCCTTGTTTAATCGCCAGCCTTGTTCAGGATGCTGCCCCAATGATTCGATCGTTTGAATTTTGTGACCTTCAGCCTGCGCACCCAACACTAGGCAAGAGTTTACAGGTTTACCATCCATCAAGATCGTACATGCACCACATTCTCCGGTTTCACACCCATGTTTAGCACCGTAATATCCCATTCTCCGCAACAATTTCAGCAGGGTTTCACCAGGATCAACATTGACCTGATGGCTTTTGTTATTTATATCAAGCGTTATTTCCATCTGAGCTCCAGTTATGACTATTTCCCATGCGCAAAATATCCCAGTAAGGGTGAAATTCCCGCCAGGAATAATCCTATTGCTGCAACCATCAGTGCCTGTATCAGGAATATCAATCCCAGGAAACTGGTTAAGAAGTCAGGCAGTGTCCAGGTTACAACAGCTCCGTTGATCACATAATGTACCAGGATCGGTATGGAAAGGATGGATATGGTTGTAAAAATAAATTTGAATGTCATTTCTGCTGCTTTACGAGGTTTTAGCTGGTATATTTTTGTACCCAGGATCACAATTAACCAGCCTACAAACAATGCCAGTAACGTGGTGAGAGCAGTGGAAGCGATTAAGTTCGTCGAACTTATCACTGAGCTGAGCGAATAGGTTTTGTGGTCGATTAAGATGTATTTGATATTAAATACGAGCAGGTAGCTGATCACCCCGATCAAAGTCCACCTGTAGTAAGGTCCAGCAAACCTTGCTGATAGAGAGATCAATAAAAACAGACTGGCAAAAGCGATGATTCCCCGGGGAAAACGCTGCGCATTTAAACGAGCTTCGCGAGCTGCCGCCATTCCGTTTTCGGAAGCGGTCACCGCATCACTGGATTGACCAACCGTAACCGGACGCCCAATCGCTTTTTGATATGCTTGCACTAGCTGAGATTGTTGTTTAGCTAATGTAGTGTATATTTGATTAACTTGGGATAGTGAAAAATCCAACATTGCCACCTGTGGGTGACCCTGGTTCGTACCAGGTATGCTCGTCCCTAAAAGCGCAGCGATTGTAGGCGAGACATCCACCATCTGAACATCCCCGTACTTTCCGGGAACGATACCCTTGCCAACCAGGACAAATGGCTCCTTCAATACGATTGGATCTTGCCCACCATGTCCTCCATAGTCGATCTGCCCATGATCGCTGATGACAAGTAAGGTGTCTTTTGTGAGATCCATGGATGTTGCGATCTCTTTAAGCAGTTCATCCGCTCTGGAAGCAGCCGCATCCCACCGTGGGTCAATCGGTCCACCTTCATAGTGTCCTGCATAATCAACTTGATCCAGATGGATCAAAACAAGCTGGTATTTTCCATCCTGCAACCAGGGCAATGCCGCGTCAGTAACCTGGCGATCAGCTATTTGATCTTCCCCAGCAGTATAAAAACTCACCGAAACTGCTCCTTGTGGAACCAGTTTTTCGAACCAATTGAATCCTGAGATCCCAGTCTGCATTCCTGCCCGGTGAGCAGCAGAAAATATATCGTCCTGTGAAAATGTGGGGATTTCCGCATAAGGCAAGTTCATTGCGGGACCATCGCTGATATCTGGCCATGCACCTGTCAAGATCACTGTGTAACCTGGTTCAGAATAAGATGGCGTTCGGCTGTGCATTAAGGCAGAGGCACCTGCGTTGCGCAGCTGGTTTAAATAAGGCATTACCGCTGTATTTAAGGATGTGTCATAGCGTAATGCATCAATTAATACGATCACAAATGAGCGCGTGTTGGGTTTACCCAAAGCTTCACCTGGTTTTGGGGGTGAAGAATGCAAAGGTGACCGGTATGCATAAATCGAATCCATCAGGCTGGTTGCCCAAAAGTAGGATACAGCCATCACCAAGATGCACAAAAGGATACCAAGAATGATCGGAGCAGTTTTTTTCATTCTCAACAACTCACTTTTGAATTTGATTCGACCTCTTGGATCGTTTCTTTTACCATAATCTGCCTTAATCGATTGATGGGTTCACATTTTCCAGTTGCTTCGTCAATATAATACCATGCGTTCCATCCATTACAGGGTGCCTGAGAGATATCTCGTCCAACTTTATGGATAGAACCTATAAATTCGCCGCATTGGATGCGCCCATCTGCTAATATGAGCGCCTGATGGTTACCACCTTGACCAAAATAAAGTACTTGTCCCACTTTTAATACTCCAGACCGCAGCAAATTGATAAATGGTACTCGTTTTTCGGCAGTATGTTTTTTGTAAATAGGAGTATTGCATTCGGGATCTGCATTCACGGAGTTTATCCGCTGTTGTGCGATCGTTATATATCCGGAATTTGCCTCGATACCAATCCAATGTCGCCCCAATCTCTTCGCCACTGCGCCAGTAGTTCCCGTGCCAAAGAAAGGATCGAGAATTATATCGCCTGGGATGGTGCTCGAGATAATCACCCGCTCGAGTAGAGCTTCCGGTTTCTGTGTCGGGTGTGCTTTTTCGCCATTGATTTTCAAGCGCTCTTTACCGGTACACAATGGTAAATTCCAATCGCTTCTCATCTGCAATCCAGTTAACCCACGGGCGTTATGGTTGATGGATTTCATGGCTTTATAGTTAAAAGTATACCGATTCCCTTTAATTTTCTGTGCCCAGATCAGGGTTTCATGTGCATTGGTGAACCGAACCCCTCGAAAATTTGGCATCGGGTTATTTTTAATCCATACAATATCATTAAGTATCCAGAAACCTAAATCTTGGAGTATCCTGCCCACCCTGAAAATATTATGATATGAGCCAATCACCCAAATGGCGCCTGTATCCTTCAAAACTCTCCTACAACCTGTTAACCACTCGCAGGTGAACTGATCATAGGTGTCGAAATTAGTAAATTGATCCCACGACTCAGCCACTCCATTTACCCTGGTTGAATTGGGTCGCCATAGCTCTTTTTCCAGCTGTAGATTATACGGAGGGTCAGCGAAGATCAAATCTACAGCCAATTCGGGAAGAGTTTTAAGTATCTTTACACAGTCACCCTTGATGATCTGATCCATTGGAACGGAATTATCGCTCATATACCAATTCTCAACATCAAATAACTGATTTCATGTATAAATTATTAATATTTATTGTGTTGGATCTTGTCGGTATGATTATTTTATTCATTGATTATTTATTCGCTGTAGACAGCGCATTGCTAAAAGTCCTGCCATTTCTTGGCGATATTCCGCGCTGGCCCACGCATCTTCAGCATGGCTATACGCATTCCTGGCAGCAATCTCAACTCCTCCATCCTCGGGTCCATCCATCGCCAGGGTGGGAACTTCACCCCACCCGCCCAGCGCTAATCGAGTTCTACCGGAAGACCATTTGGCGATTGCAGCACATACAATTGGTTGGTCGGCTGGTGTGCGCGCAATACTTTCATGGGTTATTTTTACATTTACAGGGAAAGTGATTTTCGTGATCAACCCTCCTGGTTTGGTCTTTTCCCGTATTGGTAACCAGTCTCCAAGTTTTACTTCCTTGGGAAGTTCACTCATATTCAGAATTTCCAATTTGGTATCCAGGGCTAATAGTAACGTCGTAAAAGTGGATCTGCCATTCGCTGTGACGATTGTCCCGGCAACTGTTGCCATCTGGCGTAGATTGTATGTAGCTTCATGTTCGATGGCTGTATAGATATCCGCGGGCAATCCAGTGAATTTCGATAATTCATCCAGGGTTGCCGTTGCACCAACTTCGACGAGATTGCCTTCCTTCACAATGCGACCAAGCTCCAATAATTGCAGGTCCACGACCGCGTATTTCTCCTCCAGGTCTCGATTTATATACGTACCCCCACCCAGTGGGTATGAGACAGGTTGGCTCCTTGCCAGTAAAGCCAACGCTTCTGGAATGGTTTTTGGACGTTGATATTCAATAATCATCTTTACCTCAAATCACAGGTACACAAGTCTGGTTCAATCCGGATATATTTTCCACCCAAGTGCTTCCAAATCCACTTGGTCGGCAATACCCTCAGGCACATTCACCAGCAGCGCCTCTGCCTCAGCTAATAGTTCTCCTTCTGTGCTGAAAATCTGCGCATAAGCGAGCGCAGACCGTTCCTTGCTTTTCCCAGCATGCCCGACGATATGCAAAGGCTGTCCAATGGGCACATTTTTCCGATAATGAACATCCAATCGGGCAGTGAACATAAAACGAGGTGGGCTGCCTCCCATGTGCACCCGCCCTGTGACCTCATCCAGCATTGCTGCAACCACGCCTCCATGCACAACCCCAGGGTAACCTTGAAACTGTTCAGGAACTGTAAAATCTACAACCACCTCACCCGGTGTAGTCTCATAGAATTTTAGTTGTAAGCCGTAGGGATTTTCCCGTCCGCAAACAAAACAGTGTTTAGAGTTAGGTTGTTTCATGAATAATGCCTTTGAGAAAAGTATCAGCTAATAATACTATATCTCTAATCATAAACAACCTGAGGTAATTAAGCAACTGTAATCGTTAAATGATTTGCCCCAATAACAGTCTATCCACTAAGCTGGTTCCACCGATTGGCATCCATTAGCTCATATCCTGCCAGCTCGAGGTCCTCGGGGAAGTCGATATCCAGGGCTACAGAGCCACGTTCACAGACTTCCAATCTGGCACCTGCCTTCACTGCTTGCAAGCAATGCTTCTGATAAGAACCGGCCCCATATTCATATTGAATCAAACCTGGAGGTAAGATGAGTAAGGCATTCGTACCCTGGTGATGCCGATCAGGTGTAATCACCACCACCGGTGGGTTCACTCCCCGTTTCACCACTTCGCAAATATCATCCTTGGTTAGCAGAGGTAAATCTGCCGGTACGATGAGTACCCCTTGCACTGAATGGCTTAGCGCCACCATGGTTGCCCGGGTTAGCGCAATATTTAATTGGGGAGAACCTTGTTCCTGAACGGTTCGCGCTCCATATTCGCGTGCGATGGTCAATGCTTCAGGATCGCGGCTCACCACTAATGAATATTCGATTTCTGGCACCGATGCCAGGATTTCAAGCGTGTTCGATAACAGATAATGATTTAATGCCGTTCTTGCTTCCAGGCTTAACACCCCCGATAAACGGGATTTTCCCCGCCGCAGAGGTTTTACAGGGATTATTGCCCATAAAGTCATTCCATTACCCTCTCAATTGATGATCAATATAAGTAATTATCTCAGCTGCTAATCTACCACGATCCTGCCTGTCGCGCATTAAGACATTTGTTAGGAATGGATAAATACCCAATTTCATAATTCCTTCACTGAGTTCGTGATCAGAATTATCGATGACTATGCTGTGAATTAAGCTGCCGTAATGTTGCGCAACTGCCAGCGCTGATGGTTGAATTCCTAACTCGGTAAACATTTTGGCAGCAGGACCCTTGATCGTGGTAGTTCCAATGATCGGAGTAACCGCAATCACCAGCTGATTTCGAATTGCCTCCCGTATCCCCGGCACCGCTAAGATCGGGTCGATACTTACCCAGGGGTTAGATGGGCAGATAATGATCACATCACATCTATCAATGGCTTCCAATATACCAGGCGACGGATTTGATTTCTCCACACCTTCGAAGGTAAAACCCTTGACCACCGGTTCACATTTCTGATGGACGAAATATTCCTGGAACTCAATATCGCCCTGATCGGTGTGTACCCAGGTTTGTACACGTTCATCGCTCATTGGAAGCACATTTACAGGTACATTCCATAATTCACAAAAATCATGGGTTATCTGGCTAAGTGTTCGTCCTTCACTTATTTGGATACTTCGGACGATATGCGTGGCAAGATCAGAATCGCCCAATTGGAACCACGCAGGCATCCCCATTTTTTTAAGATTTTCAAACACGTTCCAGGTCTCATTGATCCTGCCCCATCCAGTATCTGGGTTCGCCATGCCTGCTAATGTATAACAGACCGTATCCAGGTCAGGAGAAATCCTGAGTCCGAGGTGCAAAAAATCATCACCGGTGTTTACGATGGCGGTTAACCGCTCAGCTGGCACAACCTGAGCCAGTCCGTCAACAAGTTTTGCGCCACCTACACCCCCTGCCAACGCTACAACATTAAGATCATTCATTCCGGCTCACCAGAGTATTGCTGCTGGATACAGTCATCTAGGGGCTTATATGGTGGGGAAGAATCTTATAAGTGACCCTCACTTCACCAACCCGCCCACTGGCATATTTTTCTCTTCCCGTATATTTTTTTGATAACTGATCAATATGCTTGCTCGCCCCTTCAGTAGTAATTTCCACAATTCTGCCCCGAATCTGGACGTACCGATACGAATCCTTCGGATCGATAATTACAAAAGCAACCCGCCGGTCACGTCGCATATTGATATCTTTTACCCGCCCCACTGCTGAATTAATCAGTATATGCGTCCCATCTGTGTTGAACCAAATTGGGGTCAGCTGAGGCGATCCATCTTTCATCAAAGTAGCAAGAAATCCAAATGCCTTCGTCTCGTCCTTTAGTAAGTCTAAATGACTCTCCGGGATCCACACCATTGTTCAGCTCCTTTTTAAGTAAATCTTCTTACGTATATCGCTTGCATTTGATCAGTGTTGACAAAAATTGTGATTGCCTGTATTTCCTCATCGGTACAGTCTAGCAATATCTTCAGTTCAGTATCTCTTTTTAATATATCTACCGTGCATAATGCCCCAACTACTTTTCTTTCTCCCAATGATCCCACCCAAATGTCAACCCCACCTTCGTCCATCGAAGTTGTGCCCGAAAGGAAACCATAATCGACCGGGTAGTAACCATTGGGATAGCGAGGATGGGTCGAGCCCTTGGGACGATCGATTACGATTCGGTTAGTATCCGCTAATTGTTGGAGCATATACCAAAAATCATGCTTCATCGGAACAAATCCTGGTCTTTTGGTCGAAGTAACTCCATCAAACTTCCCTCCCGCAATGGGTATGGGAAGCCTCTTACATGAACAATAGGAGTGGCTTCATCAACCTGACCCATTACCAGCGATGCAGCTGCAGCTAGTTCATCCGCAGCCCCGATGGTTGTGACGCGCAGGTTATACCCAAACAAATCACTTTTCCCTCGCATATCTACTAATCCTGGCATGCCGGCTAATCCAATCGCCACGCCCACAACGCCTTGGCGCCAGGCACGCCCATGAGAATCAATGATCATTACTCCAATACTGGTTTTACTCCTGGCTTCTAGTTTTTTGCGGATTATTTGAGCCGTTTCATCCGGGTTCTCCGGCAATAATAATACCCATTCTTCAGCAGAATTCCCCACCCCTGCCACATTGGAGTGATCGATCCCTGCGTTTGCGCAAACAAACCCGAGGCGATGTTCAACAATGATCGTCCCAGCTCGAGTGCGTAGTACCTGGTTGCTTTCCCCAAGGATCAGCTCCACCAATCTTGCATCTTTGTCAATCTTTTTAGCTAATTCCACGGCTTTTTTCGAAGGGTCGATGGTCACCAGATTCACCCACCTGCCCTCTGCTTTCGAGACAATTTTTTGAGCCAGCACCAGGATATCCCCATCCTCGAGTTGGATCTCTGTCTGCAACAATCCATTCCATATGATTTCCACCAGGTCATCACCTGTGTGGACCATCGGAATATTAGTCAGCGGAGTCAGGATCAATCTTGCCATGGAATAAGTTATTTTTCCTGTGTGATCCCCGTGATCTTGATACCTGCATTTTTTATCTTGTAATGCTTATTCAAGCTGATTAGAATGGAAGTCAGTCCTTCAACTACGATCGCATTTGCCAGACCACCGGCATAATAGCCTCGCATCCCGCCTGCATTTGCCAGCTGCACGATTTGCTCAGCTGCCATAATGTCATCCGAACATACTAAAGCTTCAGCCTCTATCCATTCCCCGACACCTCTGGATAATGATTGCGCCGGGATATTCTGAAATGCTGCTACCACACGAACTGAGGAGCCCAAAATAGCTTGAGCTTGTTGTCCTGCACAAGGTGGCTCTGGTGGTCGGGGATCTCGGTAATCTACCCGCGAAGTAGCATCCACCAGGATCTTCCCGTGTAATACTTCTTTTAAATTCTCAACTGCTTGTTGATGGGCGGATTGCACAACCGTCAATACACAAATATCCGCCTTGGTTGCCGCCTCAGTATTTATGAGACCAATCACCGTCTTAATTCCCAATTTTAGATTGATCATCTCAGCGGTCTGCTTGGCTTTGGAGATCTCCCTGGAGCCAATCACAATTTCATATCCAGCCGCAGCCCATCGTATTGCCAAACCCGTTCCTTCTTTTCCCGTCCCGCCAATGATGGCAATTGTAGGTAGATTAGTCGTCATAATGAGCTCTCAAATATGCAATCATGAAATATCTGCATTCTTTATATTGATAAGGCGGTTGATATTTCCACCGTATAAGCTGATCACCCGGCTTAATCAAACACAGTCGGACAATTTGGGTCATTCAGACAAGCAAACGCATCTTGAATATGGCGCATCCTGGTACGCTCGCCCGATAACACTGCTGGGATCTCATCCCACCCATAGAAAGCTACTTCTGAGGTTTCAACGCTCGGTCTTGCCTCCCCGCCCAGTAGATCGCACAAGTATACGATTTTATATGCATGAAAGAGCTCTAAACGTCCTGAACGATTGGCATCATATACCCCCACAACCTTACTCGCCTTCACTTGATATCCAGCTTCCTCCAACACCTCTCGTTCAGCTGCCTGAGACGGAACATCTCCAACATCCGCCCACCCACCGGGTAATGTCCAGCCGCCATCCATGCGCTCACGCACCAAGAGTAGGCGATTCTTTTGAAAAACCGCCCCACGTACGTCCACCCGTGGGGTTGCATATCCTATTTGATGTGTAAATGTTTCTTGTAAAAATGGATAGTCTAGATTCGAGGTTTCCCCTATGATCTCAGCTGCAATTTCCATCAGCCGGTGATATCTCTCACGCTGATATTCATCTACTGCATACTGTAATCCTGTCTGTGCTAAAGCTTGTATCTCGCGAGCCCATTCAAGCCATTTGGGAACTGTCATGATCTCATTGCCTTATACTGAAATGCAACTGTGGTGATTTTATTAAGGCAATCAAATTTTATTTATTTTCCTCCAGGCTTTGTGAAGTCACAAGGATCGGCACACTACGGTCTAGGCAATTTTAGCACAGATAATACCCCCAATATCACTTATAATCTGCTAGACAAATTTTATGAACACAACTCGAATATCCCTGAACCGATTTTTACATAATCATTCTTTTTACCCGCTCATTTTGTCATCTTTAATGGCGTGTTCATTTTTGGTATTCAGAATTTTTTATAGTGGAACGTATAATTATTCGAACCTGCTCTGGAATCTATTTTTAGCCTGGATGCCATATATTTTTAGTGTGTTGGCATCCTCCGCGTATCGGATCAATCCTAAACGCTGGTGGTTGGTCATTTTTCTGGGTGCATTTTGGCTGGTATTTTTCCCCAACGCCCCTTACATCGTTACTGATTTTTACTATCTTGATCCCCGCCCACCTGTACCATTATGGTTCGATATCAGTTTAATTGCCATATTTGCCTTCACAGGTTGCTTTCTTGCGATTGCGTCACTGCGCAGCATTCATTTGATCATTGATCGGTCTCTCAACAGAATTCTAGGTTGGTTGTTTGCCCTTTTTTCCCTCGCTCTCGCCAGCCTGGGTGTGTATCTGGGTCGGTTCGGTCGCTATAATAGCTGGGATATCCTATTGGAACCCAAACCTGTCTTGAAAGAGATTATCCTGAACCTACTCAATCCCCTGGATAATCTTGGTTTTATCGGTTTTACACTCATGTTTACATCCATTTTATTGGTCTTTTATTTAATGTTCGTAACCGCCTCTCATTCGAACGATTTTATTGAGTAAGGAATAACGAACAATTCACCCCTAAAAATAGAATAAAGGATAAAATATCCGCTTATGGCAAGACAATCTTTTTTATCAAAGCTCAACAGCACTACGATTCTGGTGGCTGATGGTGCAACCGGCACCAACCTGATTGCCCGAGGATTACCCAGCGGGTCAACCGCTGAAACATGGGTCATGGAGCAACCAGAGAGGATCATCCAGTTACATAAGGATTTTATCAATGCCGGTGCAGATATCATCCTTACCAGCACATTCAATGCCAGCACAATCCGCCTTAATGGGACGTCCCTGGTCGGGAAGGCCGATGAGGTCAATCACAAGGCGGTTGAGCTTGCCAGGGAAGCTGTCGGTGAGGGAACGATATATATTGCCGGCTCGATGGGACCTGTCGGTCAATTACTAAAACCTTACGGACCGTTGGAAGCCGATGATGTTGAGAAAGCTTATGCACAACAAGCGCGTGCCATCACTGAATCAGGCGCTGACCTGTTGGTGGTCGAGACTCAATTTGACCTTGCAGAGATCAAAGCTGCTGTCCAGGGTGTGCGTTTAACCAGTAATTTACCATTGGTTGTTTCGGTCAGCTATGATCGCGGCAAACGAACAATGATGGGTCTCAGCCCGACCCAGGCAGGCAAAGAGCTCGATGCCTTACCAGTGGATGTGATAGGGATCAATTGCGGTCGCAGTCTGGATGAGAATCTTCAGAACCTGGCTGAGCTTCGTAAGGCAAGCGCAAAGCCAATCTGGTTCAAACCGAATGCAGGTCTCCCTCATTTAGACCAACAGGGTAATACAGTCTATGATATATCGCCGACCTCAATGGGTTCTCAGGTACCTGCTTGGCTGGCGGCTGGAGCACAAATTATTGGTGGCTGTTGTGGAACCAGCCCTGAACACCTGGCTGCCATTGCTGGTCACGCCAAAATGCAATAAACTCAATTCGAATCTTGTGAATTTATTAACTGACTTCACGATATGAGGAGGTTGGGATAATACTATGAATCCTGGCATTATTGAAGGAATTTACATTGCACCCAGCCGGGGCGCACCGACTGAATTTGTAGAGCATATCCATGTTGTGCCCGGTAAGGGCATCGAAGGTGATCGATATTTTTACGAACCAGGTACAGATAAGGTACAACCAAAACCCGGCTATGAGTTGACGCTGATTGAGATCGAAGCAATTGAAGCGATCTGTAAAGAAGATGGGATTCAGCTAACCCCGGATCAGACTCGTCGTAATCTTGTCACGCGAGGTGTGTCGCTTAATAACCTGGTGGGTAAGTTGTTCAACATTGGTAGCATTCAATGTTCTGGAATTAGGCTATGCGAACCCTGTGATTATTTAGCTGAAAGAACTGATCTGCGCATCAAACAATCTATGGCTCACCGCGGCGGTTTGAGAGCCAGGATTATCACGGATGGCATTATCCATCTCAACGATACCATCACCATCCCCGATTAAGGAGTATATATGACTGACTCTCGCGCTGCAGCAATTCAATATGCTCATGAACATTCCACCCGTTTTTTGAATGAATTAAAAGACTTTGCCTCGATCCCTTCGATATCAACCGATGAAGCTTCAAAAGCGGATGTCATTCGCGCTGCAGAATGGATAGCCAATCATCTTCGTTCCCTTGGTATTGCGAATGTTCAGCTCATGCCCACACCTGGTCACCCTGTGGTGTATGGCGAATGGTTGGGTGCTGGAAGCAAAGCTCCCACTGCATTGATTTATGGTCATTATGATGTTCAACCCGTTGATCCTCTCAACCTATGGATTACTGGACCATTTTCGCCGGATGTGCGTGGAGATAATATTTACGCTCGCGGGATCACGGATATGAAGGGTCAGATGATGGTGGCATTAGATGCCATCGAAGCGATTTCTAAAACCAGCCGCCTGCCCATCAACTTTAAATTCTTATTTGAGGGTGAGGAGGAAATTGGCTCACCCAATCTTGCACCATTTATCGAAGCACATAAAGACTTGCTCCGCAGTGATTTAGCCATCAACCCTGATACAGGTGGAATATCACCTGATATTCCATGCATCACATATGCACTTCGTGGTTTGGCATATATGGAAATTCGCATCGATGGTCCTGATCATGATTTGCATTCGGGTGTATTTGGTGGAGCGGTCCTTAACCCTGCTCAGGCATTATGCGAATTAATTTCAGGCATGCACGATGCTAACGGCCGCGTTACTTTGCCAGGCTTTTATGATAAAGTCAGAACCATTGAACCCCAGGAACGTGCAGAACTCGCCAAATTTCCTATCGGGGATCAGTTTTATTTAGAAGCTACCGGAGTCCCAGCTTTATATGGTGAATCTGGCTATACAACAGTCGAACGTGTAGGCGCTCGACCGACATTGGAGATCAATGGAATACTTTCCGGGTTCATCGGTGAAGGCCCGAAAACCGTGCTGCCAGCCTGGGCGATGGTAAAAATATCTTCTCGCCTGGTTCCTGACCAACAACCTGCAGACGTCTACCAACAGATGAGATCCTTTCTCGAAACGCATGCCCCCAAGGAAATTCGCTGGAGCCTGACTCCGATGCATGGCGGATCTGCCTCCCTATCGGATCAAAACTCAATCTACATTAAGGCAATTTCGAAAGCCTTGGAGACTGTATGGCACAAACAACCGGTTTTTAAGCGTGAAGGTGGAAGCGTGCCAGTGGTAATAGATTTTCAGAGGATTTTGGGGATTGAAACTGTAAATACCGGTTTTTCAATGCTGGACGATAACATGCATTCACCAAATGAAAAGTTGCATCTTCCTAGCTGGTATAAAGGCATCGATGCCTTTATCCATTTTTATTTCAATCTGGCTGAATGAGCATGACCCACAGTTATTCAGTATGAATATTATAGGTTGAATATGGCTGAAAAATCTCGTTTTCCATTATATGGGGGGCAAGCTGTGATCGAGGGGGTCATGATGCGTGGTACTCATTCTGTTGCCATTGCGATGCGCAGCCCCACACAGGAAATTGTGGTTCATAAAGAACCCTTGAGTGGCTTGTATAAAAATAAAATCATCAAAATTCCATTTCTTCGCGGTCTCGTCATGTTGTTGGATGCCCTGCTTCTCGGCACCCGCGCCCTGACCATTTCTGCAAATACTCAGACTGGTGAAGACGAAAAAATTGAAGGTCCCGTGCTTTATATAACCTTATTTGTTTCACTGGTCATCGGGGTTGGACTTTTCTTTCTTGCCCCCGCAGCACTCGGTCAGCTTTCAGAACGCTTTCTGAACCTCAATTCCTGGTGGGGTAATTTACTCGAGGGCTTGGTTCGATTGGTATTGCTGGTTGGCTATATTTGGGCGGTTGGAAAAATGCCGGATATTCGTCGAGTATTCTCATATCATGGCGCAGAACATAAGACCATCAATGCTTATGAAGCTGGCGTTGATTTGACTCCAGAAAATGTAGCCCGATTCTCTGTCGAGCATCCCAGGTGCGGTACGGCATTCTTGCTAACCTTGATTTTGCTGAGTATCCTTATTTTCTCTCTATTGGGTCCCCTACCGTTCTGGTGGCGGATGGCTAGTCGGATCATTTTCCTGCCGGTTTTGGCATGCATCGCGTATGAGTATATCCGTTGGACTGCCAATCACCTGGATTCTAAGCTGGTGCGTTTTTTAATTAAACCAAATCTTGCCCTGCAGCACCTGACCACCCGTGAACCAACCATGGATATGCTGGAAGTTTCTATCGCAGCATTTAATGCCATGCGCTCCGAGGAAGGCATCCCTATTTAGGTTTTCATGCATTTTCTATAACAAAAAACCAGCGACTGATTCATTCGTCGCTGGTTTTTTCTACTCACCCATAATTTGTACGATGATCTCCCTTTTTCGGGGCCGCGTATCAAAATCGACAAAAACAACCTGCTGCCAGGTGCCGAGGGTCATTCTCCCATCCACCAATGGAATGGTGAGCGAGGTTTTTAATAATGCTGATCGGATATGGCTATATCCATTTCCATCATGCCATGCTTCATCATGCTGATAAGTCTTTCCAGATGGCACAATTTGATCGAAAGTCTGCTTCAAATCATGCAGGACACCCTCCTCATATTCAAGGGTAGTCACTCCACTCGTGGATGATGGACAAAAGATGGTTACCAGACCGCTGTTAATCGTGCTGGATTCGATGCACTCGATTACCTTTTGAGTGATATCGATGATCTGTGTATTCCCTTGTGTCGTTAAAAAAATATGGTTCAGCTTTACTGTCATACTGCCATAATCCCAACTATAGGTAGGTTATTCTGCCGTAATTACCATGTTGCGACCTGCTGCTTTAGCAGCATACATTGCCTGGTCTGCTTTACGGATGATTTCATCACTGGTTGTACCATGCAGCGGGTAGACTGCAACTCCCGCCGAGAGGGTTGCATTGAGAACCTCACCTTCATGGATAATCACCTGGCTCTCAAACTTGGCGCGCCAATCGTTCGCCCTTTGCCTTGCAACCGATATGGATGCTTTCGGCATCACCACCACAAACTCTTCCCCTCCGAACCGGCAAGCGATGTCGCCTGCGCGCACTTGGGATCTTAACATCTTTCCCAATTGTTTAAGCATCATATCGCCCACATCATGCCCGTACGTATCATTAAACGTCTTGAAATGGTCGAGATCCAACATGACAACGCTCACTGAGTATTTATCACGTTCAGCCCTGGAAAGCTCACGCGAAAGCGTCTCATCCAGGAACCTGCGGTTGTATAAACCAGTCAAAGAATCTCGAATAGCCTGCTCTTCAAGCTCCTTCTGCAGGTTTAACAACTTTTCTTCCGCTTTTATCTTCTCAGTCAATTCTTTTTGCGCATCCGAATACAATCGTGCATTTTCAATCGCAATCGCCGCCTGCGCAGCAAAGGCGAGCGCAAATTGTGATTGCTCCTGTGTGTAAAAATTGGGTATGTTTTTATCGAATGCCAACATCCCAATCACACGGTCACCAATGATCATTGGCACACCCATCCAGCCTCGATTCTTATATCTTGAAAGGACTCCTTCCCGATACGAGATGTACTTTGAATATGCATCGCCTTCGATTAAAGGTACACGCGTCCGAATGACCTGGGTGTTGGGATTATCCTTGGACGACAGACTGAATGATGTGCCAATCAATTCATTTGAATTTGGGAATCCATGAGCAGCGATAATATCAAGGCTGCTGTCTTTGCACAGCCACACCGAAGCGCTGTCATATGGAATCACTTGTTGGATTTCATGCAAGATCATGTCCAACACTTTGGAAAGATCAAGGGTAGAGCTCAATGACCGCATAACTCGATTTAGTGTAGCAATTTGATCAGATCGTTTACTGAGCACTTCCTCGGCGTGTTTTCGTTCGGTAATATCTTGCTTGATGGTAATAAAATGGATGATTTGCCCAGAACCATCCTTCACTGGTGCAATGGTTTGTTCTTCGGTTATGATAGTTCCATCTTTTCTTCGATTGATTAACTCACCATGCCAGACATTCCCGCTTAATATTGTCTTCCATAAATTGCTGAATACTTCTTGCGGTACCATGCCGGATTTTTGAATGCGAGGGTTTTTTCCAAGCACCTCATCGACGGAGTATCCGGTCATTTTACAAAAAGCAGGGTTAACCCATTGAATGTTTCCATTCCGATCTGTGATCACAATCCCATTGGCAGCTGATTCAAGCGCTACGCTTTGCAGTCGAAGTTGTTCCTCGGCTTCCCTTCGAATTGTCAGGTCCCGAATGATATTCGTAAAAATGACCCCCGAGGGTACTTTTACCGGGCTTAAGGCAATTTCAATCGGGATCTCCCGTCGATTTTTCCTTATGCCATTCAATGGTAGGCTAATTCCTGGACGAGTGTCTATTTCATCGATAAATGCTTTTTGATACTTGTAATACGCTTCTCGGAATCGTTCTGGTAGTACGATATCCATCGAATTTCCGACCAGCTCCTCCATGGAATACCCAAATAGGGTAATGGTTTGGTTATTCACCAGGACGATGCGGCTGTTTTTATCGGTTATGATAATTGCGTCGGGTGCTCCCTGGAATAGCGCTTTAAATCTGGCTTCCGAATCCCTTAGTGTGGATTCTACCTGCCTGTATTGGGTTACATCCCGCCACACAACCATTCGACCAGTGGATTTTCCATCTTTATCTTTTAGGTTGGTGGTACGAATGCTTAAAATCTTAGGAGCATCACCATTTATTCTTACTTCAGTATCAAAATCATGCGCAACCCTGAAGGTGTCTGATATTCCTGGCCAGATGGCGATGATATCATTCAGCGTCTTACGTTTCGCAGAGTGTTGGTTTAATCCCAACATAGATAATGCTGCAGTATTTATGTTATATATGCGATCCCTTCGATCCAGGACGATGACCCCTTCGCTCATATTATCAATGATTACATCGCGGGATAATGAAGAATATTCAAGTAATTGAAAATAATAGATACCCCAGAAATAGATCATCCCACTGATGACTACTCCAACCATTAGTATGATTTGGAAATTTATCCCAGATACGAGCTGTAATTGGTTGATTAAATAGCACAGTAATGGTGGAACAACGCCTGCGAGCAGCACTAATGCTCTGGCTCCCACTGATTTGGGTGGCACGATCGTTCTGCGAATTAATACAATAACGCCAATGATTATCTCTAAATAAAAATAGGCTGCTGAAACAAAAAACCACCAGGCATGCGTAAATATCAAAGGAGCGCCTGGTGTGCTTGAAACCGGGGTGATGGTATCCCACAACCAATGATATTTTCCTTCAGAAATACCGATGTAAATGGTTAATAATGGGATGATCATTAACATCACAACCCACCAGTTTGATACTCGATGATTCTGGTGGGTGTATTGCAATATGAACAATAACCAAAAAGCAGCAATAAATGCAATTTCTATATATTGCATTTTTGCCCACATTATTTTTACGGGAATCGGTACTGAAGCTGCTTCCAGGCCAGAAAATAAAGCCCAACCCCCTATCGATATCATCATCAAAGCATAATAGATGATACCGGGAGTTTTCCACCACCGCCAACTGATTAACCCTAAGGTTAAGGCAATGGCAGCTGCAAGTATCGCAATCAGCACCTCTGATGTAAACTGCCAGGTCAATGCTATGTCCTCTGTTATTGACGGTCAGATAATAACATAAAATATTGCCGCTTACTTGAATTTTTTGTTAAGTACCTTGACAGATTTGTTAGCTAAAATTCCAATATAGTTTTCATCGATATCGCTTCTCTAAAACAAACCTGGTAAATCATTTTATACCAAAATGCAATAACGAATTATAAAAAAGCGTCTTTAGCTTCGCTAAAGACGCTGGGTTACCTGCCGTAATGAAATGTTGTGATGGTTATCCCTCGTCCCAAAAAAAATTTACCTGGATACTCTACGGGGATTCTTGAGTTCCTTCGGTAGGTTCAGGTGTTTCGTGACTCTCCGGCGGGACTTGGGTCTCTTCTTTTTCTCCATCGGTTGTCGGCTCAGTGATTGAAGTACCCTCATTTTCATTCCCCAACTCACTTTCAGGAGTATTTTGCTTCTCCATATCTTCCGTCTGATTATCAACAGAGTCTCTTTCTACTTCCTCCGCAGTCCAGGAACCGTTTGCTTCAATGCGATACTTGACGGTAATATAATCTCCAATCTTGTAATCATTCGAATTTTCTTGATCGCCGCCGATATAAATAATCTGCCCGCCCACAACCCAATAACTATCACCTATTTCATCCAATGTCCCATTAATTTGATACTCCTCACCAGTCCCAGCTCCTGGATCTTCATCTAATTTGGGGGTCTCAGTATAAAATGGTTGTATGAGCGGTATCGCAGTTGGATGTTCTTCGAGTAGTATGGCTAATGCATACAAGCCATTGTCTTCTGATCGAACTAATACCGTCACATAATCACCAATCCGGATGTCATCATCAATTTGAGTTTTGGAAGTAATCGCTAATTGGACTCCAGATATCTGCCATTGACTCGGGTTAATCGCTTGCACCAATCCTTTAAATTGGTATTTGCGCAGATGAATTTCGTTGGCACTAACAGATCCCTGAGAATTTGTAACTCCCTCCACCTCCACCACAGCTCCAAGGTCAAACGAGCCTCCTTCTGCGCTTCCACCAACAATCATGGTTCCGGTTTGAAGACGAATGGTCACCCCACTCACGATCCAGGTCGAATCGACCTTTGACTCCAACACACCTTCAAAGCTAATCTGCTGAATTCTGTGCAGCGCGATCAGGTTGTTTACTTCTTCTACCCTTTGCTGACTGTAGTTAACCTCATATTCTTGCCTGATTTCACGGTTTGGAACCAGGTATACAGTGATATCCTCAACCACTCGTTTAATCGGATATAGCGAATCACCCGGTAATGACTTTGCCGAGGTAATTACCAGGCTCCTGGAGAACAAGATTAACACGCTTGTGATCATCAAAGCCATGATTAGTCGACCTACAAATGGTCTTGGAGAAAATACGCTGTAGAATGCTCGTCTGGTATTTCTGACCGCACGTTGAAAAACCGATTCCCACCCGCTATGTTCTTCCTCGGAAACTAGTTGCTTTGCTTTCGATAATAATTCTACACGGCTCCTGTTTATCCCTTCAGCTGGAATTTGATCTGCTTTGAGATTTCCAACTTCCGCTGCAGTTTTGAGTAGCTCTTTAATTTCATTGGTTAACTCAGGATATTTTTTAATGCAATCCTCTACCGGAATTCCTGCTTGCAATAGCTCAATACACTTTTCTAGATCGTTTAGTTTATTCGGGTTCATAAAATATCATTACCAAGTTTCCGGCGTAATGCAAGTAAAGCCCTGTACTGGAGCGCTTTGATGGTATTCGAATTTCTGCCCATTAATTGGGCCGTTTCTTCTAACGAGTACCTATTTCCAAATCGTAAAGTTATTACGAGTTTTTGTGCATCGGTTAATTGGTTTAATGCGATTTGAAGCAGCCTGCTTCGTTCTGATTGATCCACCAGGATTACTGGGTCTGATGAAGTCAGAAATAAATCTGAGTTGTTCTCTAGGATATCGGATGATTCTTCTTTCGGCCGGTTATATAACTTACGAAAATGGTTATTGACGAGATTGGCAGTTGTTCGGATTAACCAGCCTTGTAAATTTGTTACCGGTCCACGACCATGATGCACTGCCTCAAGTAAGTGCATGAATACATCACCCGCAATATCCTCAGCCATCACTTCATCGCTCACCCTGAAGCGCGCAAAACGAAATATCTCCGGATAGTACCGGTTATGAATGGCAGTAATTGCTTGGGGGTCAAGCGTGTTCAGGCGCTCAATTTCTGATAATTCAGCTGGCATTCGTTTGGCATGCACTCCCAATAACAGGAGACTAATTTTATTATATGTTGCGAGGCTTTGCCAGTCTGACATTTTACCCATCCTACTTAATAGTCGTAAATTCATAATAAAAGTTACGCCGGTAGATCAGACATGTGACATTCATTCGATGCATGATCAATGGCGAAGTCAGTCAATCAGATATCCTATGTCATTTGATGCCAACCTGGCTAATAAATTTCTGCTTGAGATTCGGATTTTGATTTCTGTATTTTCCCCCTGACTGAGGAACTTTATCTGGGTTGATAACATCACACCCCGCTCGATCTAGATTGAACAACTGATTGCGTCTTCGTATTAATGCAGTAACGTGGCGTAATATATCGCTGCGACGACATGGATGATTGCAGCAGTGAACAACACCATACCCACGGGGATATGGATCGCATGCCATAATCCAAGCAACCGCCGGGTCATTACGATGGATGCCAGTTGTCTGCGCAGAATACGCTCTCGCCTGAGCAGCTCATTCAGTTGTTTTGCCTGCTTCCGCGCCTCTTTATCCATTCGGCTGCTTTTTCGCCACCAGCGTAACCTTGCATTCCACTCTTCGAAAGCCCGCCCAAAGACCAGCCTGGCGTCACCTCCGGATGGAGCAGGGATGAGAGTTTTGGATAGATCCCGGTAAAGCTCCGGCCGCGAGGCTGACCAGGATTGTAATTCGCTATCAATCACTCGGATTTGTTGTTCCATGTCATTAGCTTCAATCTCAATGCCATCTGCATTCCTGGGTACTGAGGTATAAATATAGCGCCCCAAAAAACCACTGGCAACAATGATAATCGTGAGCAGCATCACCATCCCTGCTAAACCGTTAAATTTCCAGGAGCTATGCAGCAGTACCATATACGGTCCAACCAGGCCGGTGAATATATGAAATTGGAGCCAGGTAGACATTCTTCCCCACCTTGCACTTCGACTTCGCTTACGCAGGGTATAGAGCGTTTCGGTTAAGATCATCAGGACGAAGCCGATGATTCCAATACTATGCCCGAATAAGTCGCTTGCCCCGGGGATGGCACCGAAAGTAACGACCACAAATAAATAGACCAGCGTAATTACGATAATGCCAATAAATGATAGCCAAAGCTCACGATTTGATTGCTGCATACTCTTTTCTTCCAAAACTGGGTACGATTTCAGCCCAATAATCCGCGATGACATCTGTAATTGAATGACCAGGGGTTACTAATTTCTCGCGGATTGGAGAAATATCGATCTGATCGACAATAAGATGATGAATTGCGCGTGATAAAGTCTGATCACCCATCAACAGCGCTCCTACCAGGTGCGTTTCACCCACCAGGAGTCGTAAACGGTTCACATCGAAATTAGCTTGCGTGACGATTGCATCAGGCATTTGCCGCCACCCTTCACTATCACCCCGTACGATACCTACAACATCTGCATCGACATCCTTCCCACCTAATGCACCAATGATGGTCGTGGTCAATCCTGCCAGACGTGTGACGTTGAAGGGTATACCCTTATAATAGGGCACTTTTTTCCCTGCCATGTTAAGCCCAGCAGTGTATCCTTGTTTTCGTGCGGGTCCCCAAAGTGAATCCAGAATTGCTTTGCCTATCGTAGGGTCATAAACTTCTGCAACATCGCCAGCTGCGAAAATATCTGCCTCGCTGGTATTCAAATATTCGTTCACCGAGATTCCCCGCTCAGTTTTGATACCGGCTGCCTCTGCGAGTCCTTTTTTCGGCTGGATCCCGATTGCCACCCCTACAACGTCACAATCGATTTTCTTGCTATCGGTGGTTAACACTCCGCTAACGGCCCCTCGTTTTCCAACGATTTCTCCAAGCTCAGTTTGATAATGTATTTGGACGCCTTCTTCTTTCAATCGTTGTTCCACAATCCGTGACTCTGTCTCGTCCAGCACATTAGACCAGTATCGATCGCCGCGCAAGAAATAATGCACGGTTAATCCTCTCGCCCGAAAGCCTTCCACCAGCTCCAAAGCCGTGATGCCGCCCCCAACGACCACCGCTGTCCGTCTTCTCCTGGCGTGCTTCAAGATGTGACGCACGTCTTCCAGGCTGTCCAGTTTTATCACCCCCGCGAGCTCAAGCCCAGGTACTTTGGCGGGTGCAGCCCTGGCACCTGTGGCGATCAACAAACGGTTGTAGGAAAGACTGTTCCCATTACTAAGCTCAACCCGATGCTCCAGTGGCACGATTCGCTTTACCTGGGCACGTATTTGATGTACTTTTAACCTGTCAAAATCATATTTTTGGAACGGGAATAGCGAATCTTCAGAGATCTCTCCAGTCAGGTAAAAAGCCAATCCTGGCCGCGAATAATAACCTGCTGCCTCGTCACATATCTGCGTAATTTCACCGGTCGGGTCGAGTGTGCGGATAGCTTCGCTCGCCGATACACCAGCTGCCCCGGCACCAATGATCAAATACTTATACATTTTCTGCTATACCTTGAGAATTTCTTTGGATCACATTGGTTGCAATATGACCCATTCCGTTAAATAGTTGCGATTTTTCGAACCTCAATACACCCCGCGGGCAGCGTGCGATACACTCACCGCATGTAAGGCAGCGGCTGTCTTTGATAGGTTCACCCAACCATGCATGACGTCGAATATCAATCCCGACTGGGCAGTGATAGGAACAAATCCCACACTGAACGCAGCGTTGAGCATCGGGGACAACCTGCCCCTCTACAGTCACTTGTCGCCGGGTAGCTTCAACGGTAAACCAGTTCTTTATATTCATACTACTGTCTAATCCCGCTCTCCACCAGCGCGTAATTGGGTGTATGGCAGACGGTGCAGCTGAATGGTTGTAAGATTCCATTTGTGATAAAGCCTAATGCACCATCCCCGCCTCCATCACCCCAATGCTGGGTATTATGACATTCGGAGCATTGACCTGAATCATGATCTGAAGGTCGATCATTCTGATGGCATGCGATGCAATCACTATAGCCGGAATGATTAAAGACTGCGCCCGACCAGCTGCTGGTAGAGTGGCAATTCGAACACTGCCCTGGGTAGTGGTTGCCTGGGGCATTACCCGCATGGCACGCGACGCAATCCGTGTAACCACTGTGGTTAAAATGAGCATTCTGCCACGAGCTGTTGGGGTCGTGACAATTCGAGCATTGCCCTGGGTAATGGTTGCCCGGGGCATTACCCGCATGGCAAGAGATGCAATCCGTATACCCGCTGTGGTTAAACTGTGCGTTCTGCCAGGTGCTGTTGGGGTCATGGCAGTTCGAGCATTGTCCGGGGTAGTGGTTAGCAGGCGCATTCCCTGAATGGCAGGAGCTACAATCTGCGAAACCGCTGTGATTAAAGTGTGCATTTTGCCATGTTCCCCCACTATCATGGCAGCTGGAACATTGTCCTGCATAGTGATTCCCTGGCGCATCTTTCGTGTGACAGGATGTGCAATCCGATAAGCCGATGTGATTGAATACCACCGATTTCCAATCTGAAGTATTATGGCAATTTGAACACTGCCCTGGATAATGGTTAGCAGGTTCAACTTTGGCATGGCAGGAGGCGCAATCTACTGCCCCTGCGACTGCATGATCAAAGCTAACAATATTCCAGGCTTGTGTGATGTGGCAAGCCGAGCATTGCCCATTGTAATGATCAGCTGGTGTATCCTTATCATGGCAGGATGCACAATCTGAAGCCGCAGCTGAATTATGTTCAAAGTGTATCTCCTCCCAGGAGGCTGCCGAGTGGCATAGTTCACACAACCCCGGATAATGAGGATTGGGTAGCTTCAATAAGTGACATTGAATACATTCGTTCGGGGTGCCTAGGTATTTTCCTGCGTTATGGCAGGAAGAACAATCCAAAACAGCATGTTGGCCGGTTAATGGGTAAAAAGCATGGACAGCTCCCAAGCTTCCTGGTGGAAACGGTATCAGACCATTCGCGGAGCTTGGATAGTTGATCGGCACGCTTGCGCCTTCTTGATGCATGGGTCGGTTTTCAGCCATCAGGGTGAACAGATTGCTCGAAGGTTCTGCTGCCTTCCCTTCATGTAAAATACTATTTAGCTTCGATCGAAATGCCACATACTCCCCATTGTTTTCTATGGGTACTCGCTTCAGCACACTTAGCGATTCGCCTGCTTGTTCAGCCAATGTAGATAGTCGAGTACGTAGCTGTTCAACTTTATCTTGTGGAACCAATACGATTGCCAAGCTGGCTTGATCAATCGCTTGATTGAGATATTCGAAGGCAATATGCTCATTAATCGATCCGATTCGAGTATTCAGATCTTGAATCCGAAGCTCCACCAGGTCAAGCATAAAGCTCGCTTTTTGTTCCGGGTCAGAGAAAATTCTGCTGCCCAGTAGTTCACTAAAATTCTGCACCGGAAACAATAAATTCCCGGGACTGAAAGGGCTGAACACTGCCATAGCAATTGAACTTGTGATCAGCAACAGGCTGAGTAATCCGATGATCAGGCTTGATTTTAATAAGAAGGATCGCATTTCGCACCATCTTTTCCCCGTCCAGATGTGCTAAGGAGCCGGCTGATTTTTATCGATAATTCCCGCAGGATGGCATTTGGCACACGTAGGCAACTCTTCGGCGCTTATCGCCACTGCCTGGTGGCTCTGTGTAATCTCGTCCTGTTGGTGATCGTGACAGCTATAACAAGTGTAGTCAATGTAATTCGGTCCATGGCAGGCATCACATTGAAGCTGCGTGGTTGGATCTTCCAAACCATGATTGAGTGGGAAATTGTGTTGGTGTAAACTGGCTGGACTCCAGGCTTCCGCATCATGGCAGTACTGGCATTTCACTCCAAACACACCTGCATGGATGTCGGGCTCCTTATGGCATTGCCAGCACTCAGCCGGTGTTCCTCGATACACCTTGTCTGCATGGCAATCTTCACATTGCGCCGTAAAATGCTTGCCTTCTAATGGGAAGAAGGTCGCGTGGTCAAAATTACTCAAACGGTCTACACCGTCATGGCAAACCATACATTCGGCGCTGAATTGTTGTTGGTGATCCGTCATGAAAACTGGATCATGCCGGTTATGGCAATCGATGCACGTTTGAGTCTCTGTCGTTTGTAAATCCTTTGGATGGCAGGTGGTGCAGGTGATGGTTTGATTTGAATAATCGGTCTGATGAAGTGCCAGGCTAAAACCGGTGGTGGCTAAATGCTCAAAAGATTGCCCGTTTAGGTCAGCGGGTAGCCAACCCAGTGGTGTATGGCAGGTATCGCACGTCTGGTCAAATTCTCCTTGGTGCATCGTTGGTTCAGTGTGGCAATCCTTGCAATCCTTCGGGGTATCCTTGATGTCCTCGCTGGTATGGCAATCCGTGCATTTTATCTGCCCGTGTTTCCCATCCAAAGCATACCCGGTTTGACTGTGATCGAAATTTATCATCCGATCCTGTCCATCATGGCAGCCCAGACAATTTGCGCCGAAATCGCTCACATGTTTTTCCGCAAAGTTTTTCTCATGCCCTGAATGGCAATCAAGGCATTCCAGGTTGTTAACAACGTGATAGGAATTATTTTTATGACATTCCGAACATTGCATTGGGGTGGCATCATAATTTACCTGGTGCCAATTTAAGCTAAATCCTGATGTCGTATGGTCGAAAAGCTGGAAGGAAGCCGATGTGGGATCAAAACTTCGTCCGCGGTGTTCCGGATGGCAGCTTGCGCATCCATCGACTGCAGCGATTTGGCTGTGGATCCCCTGCCCGGTTTTAATTTGCTGATCAATCTCGGTATGGCAGTCAAGGCATCTCGTCGCCAGGTTGGTCGTTAATGGCGCATGGCAGTTGCCGCATTGCTTCTCAAAATCGGCATGGGACGTAAACCCCTGGATGACTATACCATCCGCGCTTTTTGCGCTTACTTTCCCCGGGCTGAAGGCTAAACCTCGGTTAAACCACAGAGAAAACCCAAGCCCGATAAAAAGCAGCAGAGTCAGCAGAAATCCAAGCAGGGAACCGACGGGGTTCAGGCGCTTCATTATCTAATCCTGTCGTAAAATCGAAGATAAAGTTACTTTTATTAGATTAATAGTTATTTAATGCAAGGTGAGATTATCAGGAATTTTCTAACGCGATTGGATTTTCTTGGATTGCAGATCCCCTTATTCATATTTGTATTTCCATTTGATTAAAATAATTGAGTGTCTGCAAATGCTTAACAATTGGTATTCCTTGCATATATTTTTCCATTCGGTTACCAGAATTATCACCAAATCCAGATTTTAAATCTACTTTTTTCTACCATCATCAGGTTTCATCGATATGCTCCTACTAATTATTGAATAAATTTGAGCGTTCGAATCTCAACACCCCGCGTGGGCAGCGTGCCACACACTCCCCACAGGTCAGGCAGCGGCTGTCTTTTATAGCAGTGCCTAGCCATGCATGCCTCCTGATATCAATTCCAGCTGGGCAGTGGAATGAACATACGCCGCATTGAACACAACGTGAAGGGTCGGGTACGACCTGCCCTTGGACTATCACCTCCCGCCGGGTGTTTGCAGCAGTCAGCCATTCCTTTAAGCTCATGTTACCTCAGTCCATCCTGTTGCGGGATAACCGCAGCCATTTCATTATGGCAAGCAGAGCATGTGAAATCCTGCAAAAGTACACCTCCGGGCGGTTCTGGGGCATCACCCCAGTGTTGTGTGTTATGGCAGTTTGAGCATTGACCGGAGTCATGATTGCTGGGGCGATCATCCAAATGGCAGGAAATGCAGTCGTTGATACCCTGGTGGTTGAAGTAGCCTCCCGACCAGCTGTTGGTGTTGTGGCAGGTGGAGCATTGATATGGATAGTGGCCGGAAGGTGCATCACTTGAGTGGCAGGATGCACAATCTGTGTAACCACTATGGTTAAATATGGCTCCAGTCCATGCATTGGTATTGTGGCAGTTTGAGCATTGTCCAGGATAGTGCCCCGGCGGTGAATCCCCTGAATGGCAGGAAACGCAATCCGTATATCCGTTGTGATTAAATATCGCCCCAGTCCATGCATTGGTGTTATGACAGTTTGAGCATTGTCCGGGATAATGCCCCGGTGGCGCATCCCCAGAATGGCAGGAAACGCAATCCGTAAATCCACTGTGGTTGAATATCGCTCCGGTCCACACATTGGTATTGTGGCAGCTCGAGCATTGCCCGGCATAATGATTGGAAGGTGCATCCCCTGAATGGCAGGATATACAGTCCGTATACCCATTATGGTTGAAAGATGCACCCGACCAGCTTCCAGTAGTGTGACAATTTGAGCATTGCCCTGGATAGTGACCAGGTGGCGCGTCACTTGAATGGCACGAGCTGCAATCAGTAAAGCCGTTGTGGTTGAATATCGCACCCGTCCAGGCATTGATCGTGTGGCAATTGGAACATTGCCCGGCATAATGATTGGATGGCGCATCGCTTGAGTGGCACGAAATACAATCAGAATAGCCGCTGTGATTAAAACTGGCTCCAGTCCATGTTCCAGGGATATGACAATTCGAACACTGTCCCGGATAATGGTTCGGTGGGGAATCTCCACTGTGGCATGAAATACAATCGGTTAATCCACTGTGGTCGAAATGTGGATTATTCCAGCCACTGCTTGGATCATGGCAGTTGGAACACTGCCCTGGGTAATGCGATGGCGGTGCGTTACCGCTGTGGCAGGATAAACAATCAGTAAATCCCGAATGGTTAAAGGTGGCATTTGCCCACCCCAATCCAGGGTTATGACAGTTGGAACATTGCCCTGGATAATGGTTGCTCGGCGAATCTCCTGAATGACAGGAGGCGCAGTCATTTTGACCAGTATGGTCGAATCCCGCACCGCCCCAACCTCCCGTCGAATGGCACTGTGAGCACTGTCCGGCGTAATGATTGGGTGGTGCATCAGCTGTGTGGCACGCTCTACAGTCAGTAAATCCTGAATGGTTGCCACTGTAAGTACCCCAGCCTCCCCCAGGGGTAT
Organism: uncultured Chloroflexia bacterium; assembly: GCA_963809805.1. Taxonomy (GTDB): domain Bacteria; phylum Chloroflexota; class Anaerolineae; order Anaerolineales; family UBA4823; genus FEB-25. The sequence continues at coordinate 550,062 of CAWELB010000008.1, forward strand.
GGCAGTCTGAACATTGCCCTGGGAAGTGAGGTGAAGGGGCATCCCCGTTATGGCACGAGATGCAATCGGTCAATCCTGAATGCGTTGGAGTAGCTCCACTCCAGCCTGCAGTCGTATGGCAGTTAGAGCATTGACCGCCATAGTGGCCAGCAGGCGCATCATCTGAATGGCAGGAGCTGCAATTATTATTTCCAGCATGATTAAATTGAGCTGAACTCCAATTGCTAGTGTTATGACAGCTCGAGCATTCTCCTGAATAATGATTACCTGGCTTATCCTTGGCGTGGCATGACGAACATTCAAATGCCCCCGCCAGGTTGTGATCGAAGGTAACCTCAGCCCACGCCTTTGTAGTATGGCATGCAGAGCACTCACCTGAATAATGTGCAACCGGAATATCCTTTTCATGACAGCTCTGGCAATCTACTGCCCCAGCCGCCTGATGGTCGAATTGAATATCTTTCCATGAAACGGCAGTATGGCAGGCATTACAATCCCCATCGTAATGCGCATCTGGCAGCTTAAGCACATGGCACAATATACAGGTATTTGGAGTTCCAAAATACTTCCCAGCGTTGTGACAGGTATCACAGGTTAATAATACATGCTGCCCAACCAGCGGATAAAATTCATGTACTGCTCCTGCACTCCCAGGTGGAAATGGGATCAATCCACCTGCCACCATGGCAACCGCCACCGGATCGGCTGATTTTCCTGGGTCTTCAAGCCTGATGCTGTTAACCCGGTTCAGCTCATTGTTTCTCACTCCGCCGGCACTTACCATTGATAAAAGGGTATGCACCTTGCTTTGGAAAGTAACAAATATGTTTTGGTTTTCGATCGGGGCAACGGTCAATAATTCTAGGGTATCACTTGCCTTTTGTGCCAGGGTTAGTAATCGTGCCCGTGTTTCCTCCCCTTGCTCCTGCGAGACTGATGAGATCGCAGTTGTCGCCTGGTCTACCGCGTTATTTAGGGCTTTCAGCGCAGCTAGCTCATTGTCTGTCCCAGCGCTGGTCGCCAAATCGTTGATCCGCCGTTCGAGTAAATCTAATGCATAATCTGCTCGCCCTACAGGATCAGGGTAAAAGTTATATACTTGCTGCTCTGCGAAATCCTGGATGGGAAATAAAACATTCCCGGGATGAATTGGGGCGAATGTTGCTAAAGCGATCCCGGAAGTAATTAAACATAGGATAATCAACCCTGTGATTAAGCTCGATTTAATTAGGAAAGAACGCAGCAACATGCACCTCCTCACCAAAGGTAGCCATGGTCTAGGGTTTCAATCCCTTTCGAAAATAGTTCTTATATTCCAGCATAACCTCAGCATCGATTGATTGAGCCCGATTGTGATCTGTATACTGGATATTGGGTCGAAATAATTTTGATCATTCACCCAATCAATTATGAATACGCAAATGTAACTAAAAGTAGACCCGTTTAATTCAAACGTTGCCTCTATTGAACTGTCGAAAATAATTGATTAAAGTTACGAAAATTACATTAATATTTGCCTAAAATCACTAAATAATTGCTGTACCTCATGTAGAAATCCACAGATTCCGTTCCACAGATGGAACATCAGCAAATTATTTACAGCCGTCGCCTAACCTTTGATCCCTGATTTATCAGCGAAAATCTCCCTAGTCTTTGTAGGGGCGGATGGCATCCGCCCCGCTGAATCCAGTTTGTACAACCACCGGATTTACTTATAACTACTCGGCCCCGCTGATTCCTGGCTTATTGGGTGGGTGAATCCCCCCTGGTTCTGGGGGGAGAATCCCCGCAGGTTCCTGGTTTATTAGGGGGAGAATCACTGCTATCTTGCAGAGAAGGAGGGCATTCTAATACTTTATACAATAAAATATGCTCTCATATCCGAACAGCTCCTCATTAGAACTGGTGCAAGCAATCTGTCTGCTATCACTTCGATTTTCACCTTTCATGATTCCAGTATCTGGTGAGAAACCAATGATCTCGCGTCCCGACAATTTTTATTATTCTTTTTTTTACAAAAAGAGTTTGATCTGTGTATATTCCGCTCTATGGATATCCGCTGGTTTTGCGGATGCTGTGTTTATTCTGCTCATTGGATATCCGCCGATTTTGCGGATGCTGTGGCTGATATTTCCGTATCTGCGTTGATCTGCGTTCATTCCGCACTTTGGATATCTGCTGGTTTTGCAGATGCTGCGGTAAATACTTTATTATTTAGGATACTGGATAGTAATTCCAATGGAATCAATTGGATGGATTCCCCGCTTTGTGGTTAAATTAGAGCATGACTGCAATATTTATCTTACGAGACCATCAATTTGAAATTAAACATGGTATGACCGTGCGCAAAGCGCTCCAAAAATTGGATATTGAACCTGATAGTGTCCTCTCTACCCGCAACGGTGAATTGCTCACCGATGATGAGATATTAAAAGAAAATGATGTGATTAAGCTGGTACCTGTGATTTCAGGCGGCTAGTATCGAAATGCGGGAGTGTAATCTATATAATGTGTTCCATCTGGAGAGGCAATAAAGCGTAATATTTGTGAACAGAATCAGGTCTCTACTTTCTGTGGACCAATTTCATTTTTAACGACTTAGCTGCAATCGATTCATTCGCCTGAGTTTCCCGTTTGGGATGAATTTAATTACCTGATGATAACAATAGATCGAATACAAGAATTTCGCTCCCATACCTTTGGATATCACCCCACAGATCGCGTGAAAACCAGGGATGAAGCCATCCGTTATGTCAATCAGCGCGGTTACATCTACTTTTGGCCAATCACCGGCATTACCTTTCCCAGTCTTTGGGGAGCTGTCTCAGGTGATCGACCGGTACCCAATGAACACGACGACCCTGGTCACGTCACCTGGGATTGGAAGGATTCATTGCTTGGGAAACACGTCTGGTATTATGGCAAGATCCTGCGTAAAAAGGCTACCATCATCAGCATGGATATCGCTCCATATTTCTATGCGCTAACTGAAAACTACGGCTCTCCTGAGGATGATTATCTGACCATTTACGAGCAGGGTCGGATGACCCAGGAAGCCAAGTCAGTATATGAGGCTTTACTTGAAACCAGTCCACTGGATACCATCACACTGCGGAAGAAAGCCCATCTCACCAGTCAGGAGAGTGAGAGTCGCTTCAATCGGGCATTAATCGACCTGCAATCAGACTTCAAGATCATGCCTATGGAAGTTGTGGATGCCGGCTCATGGCATTATTCCTTTGCCTATGATATCGTCGCCCGCTATGAACCAGGCTTGCTCGAGAAGGCTCGCTTTTTAGGCGAGCTTGACGCCCGCCAGAAAATCCTTGAGCTGTATTTCCACTCTGTGGGTGTGGCTCAAATGCGTGATTTGCTCAAGCTGCTGGGTTGGAAAGCTCCTGAAATGGAACAGGCAGTTGACCGTTTGGTGGTTGCCGGAATGATCCGGAAACATCAGGGATTGGAAGGGCAGCCAGGGGAGTGGATGGCCTTGGACGAATTATTATAATCATTCAATGAAATTCGACCAGGTCAGACTGATTTCGCATGCAGATTGGAGTAAAGACCCCGGTAAACGTTGGATGGCGACTGCTGTCTTGCAGGCAAACCATCGCTGGTCGGTCTGTGATCTTGAACAAATAATCCAGCCATCGAAGTTGTTAAGCAATTTGAAGTCCAGATTACCTGAACCCGGTTGTATCCTTTCGGGGTTTGATTTCCCAATTGGTATCCCGCTTGGATATGCAGAAAAAGCCGGTCTCACTGATTTTATTGCAGCCCTTCAATGTTTTGGCCGCAGCGGATGGGAGAGGTTTTATTTTCCAGCTGAAAATCCTACTGAAATTAGTATTACTCGGCCTTTTTACCCCCAGAAACCCGGTGGATCGAAGCGCATCCATCCTGAGCATGGTTTAGGCGTACCATTCGTCGACCTTTATCGGCTATGCGAAAAGGGTTATGATAATCGCCGCCCCGCCTGCCCTCTCTTTTGGACGATGGGTGGGCAGCAAGTGGGGAAAGCCGCCATTTCCGGTTGGTGTGACCTGCTCTTGCCAGCATTGGCAGATCTACAGCTGAATCTAAAACTCTGGCCATTTTCAGGCTCCCTCACCCAGCTTTGCCTGCCTGGCAATATCGCCGTGGTTGAGACTTATCCCGCCGAATTCTATACGCATTTAGGACTGTCCTTCTCCACCCCGTTCAGAAGAAGTAAACGCCGTCAATTGGATCGTCTCGCATTTACCGGGCAGTTGATCACATGGGCAAGGTCCCATTGCCTGGATCTGGATGAATCGATTATTGTTTCTATCCAGGACGGGTTTGGTACCGATCCATCTGGTGAAGACCGCTTTGATGCCCTGGTTGGGCTCTATGGTATGATAAATGTCATCCTTGGACAGCACACCTGTTGGGAACCTGACCTACCTTATATCTCAAAAATTGAAGGTTGGATTTACGGTCAGGAGAGACCAAAAGGGGTAATAAGTGACAGCTTCAGCGCCAGCTAAAACAGCTTTGATCACCGGTGCCTCTAGTGGCTTGGGCGCTGAATTTGCCCGCCAGCTGGCTGCGATGGGTTACGAACTCATCCTCACCGCCAGGCGAGTAGAACGCTTGCAGCTGCTTGCGGATTCCCTCCATTCCACTTATGGGGTCAATCCACAAGTACAGCCGGCTGACTTATCGAATTTAACTGCGATTGAAAATCTTGCCTCGTCTATGACAAATTTTGAAAACCTTGATTTACTTGTCAATAATGCGGGCTTCGGAACGGTTGGCAGGTTTCAAAAAGTGGATCAATCCAAAGAGCTGGCCATGCTAAACGTTCATATGGTTGCTCCGGTGATGCTTTGCCGGGCAGCCCTGCCAGGCATGATCTCTCGTAATCATGGCGCAATAATCAATGTTTCTTCATTGGCAGGGCTCATCCCAATTCGAAATGTCTTGTATCACTCCACCAAGTCATTCCTGATCTCCTTTTCAGAAGCATTGCATACTGAATTACGTGGCACTTCTATCCACGTGCAGGCTCTCTGTCCGGGCTTTATTTTGACTGAATTTCACGACACAGTCGAGTATTCGCGTTTTTCGCGTCGCGGTATTCCTAAAATATTATGGATGTCCCCTGAGCAAGTCGTCTCTACATCATTAAAATCCTTATCTCGGGGAAATTTGATCTGTATACCCGGGCGCATCTACCGCCTTGCCGGTGCTCTGGCTCAGAATAGCATCTCGTCTGGTTTGATCCAATTAATCGCTGGCATGATCCTTCAAAAACGAAAGCCTTCTAAAAAGTGAATTAGGAGCCCATTATGGCAAATGTCACCTTCAACCAATCCAAGATTATCACCATTGAGCGCCATATTCTTGATGAGCAGCAAATCCATCCCGAGGCTACAGGTGTATTAACCAATATCATGTATGACTTGGCGTTGGCAGGTAAATATATCGCCAGCCAAACTACCCGCGCCGGTTTATCTGAAATCCTTGGTGCCACGGAAGATATAAATATTCAAGGCGAAACCGTAATGAAGCTCGACCAGCTGGCTGACCAGACGATCTACCGTCTCAATGATCATACCGGGAGAATCGCTGTGATGGCCTCTGAAGAACATGAGCACCTGATCCATATTCCCAAAGGCTTCCCAATCGGGAAATATGTCCTCATGTACGATCCTTTAGACGGTTCTTCGAACATCGATTACAACGCCACTATAGGTACCATTTTTGCCATATACCGTCGCATCTCTTCTGATGGACCGGGTACCATGGAAGATTGTCTTCAGCCGGGCAAAAATCTGGTGGTCGCGGGGTACTTGATCTATGGCTCGAGCACCATGCTGGTTTACACCAGCGGTTCCGGTGTGCAAGGGTTCACCCTCGACCCGATGATTGGAGAATTTCTGCTTACCCATCCAAATCTTCATATCCCTGCCAGGCCTAAATACTACTCCGTCAATCATGGAAATGAAATCTATTGGAGCAAAGGAGTGGTTGAGTATACCCACTGGCTCCAAGGCTTGGACGGGGATCATAAACCCCTTTCGTCACGCTATATTGGCTCTTTGGTGGGTGACTTTCACCGTACGCTGCTATCGGGTGGTGTATTTTATTATCCTGCGGATACCCATGACCCTTCCAAACCCCATGGGAAGCTGCGCTTGACGTACGAGGCCGCTCCCCTGGCATTTATCGCGCGTCAAGCTGGAGGCTGTGCCTCGGATGGTGGTCAGGATATCCTCCAAATTCAACCCACCTCCTTGCATCAAAGGACTGCCCTCTTTATTGGCGATAAACATCTGGTCGAAAAAGCTGAGCAGTATATCCGTCAATATGATTCTTAAAATACTCTGACCTTCAAATAAAACCTCGGCTAATAATTAAAACGTCTTACCTTTGATGAATCCCCCCCTGCTTCTAGGAGGAGTATTCCCACTGTGATTGTAGGGGCGGAACGAGTCCGGTCAGCTGAATCCGATTTGCACTCAGTGCTCTCCTGTCCGGTTTGTTCTATTACCGGACTACCGGATTTGACAGGAAGGTGTCCGCCCGTCCTTTCTCCGCTTTTTGGGGATTGCCCTGCTGACTTTCAGGGAAAGGTCGTGTGTTCCCTGGCAAGCGCGGTGTAGTAAGCAACTACCCGACCAGTGTTAATCTGCTCTTTGACTGGATTTCATCGTCATAATTTTTTTACTTGGATCTTATCGGAGGTCTTGTCCGATCTTTTTTCCGACCTTCTGAATTAAGCTATCTTCGGACAAAACATCTATCAAAATTTGTCATTGCGAGCCACAAGTGTTTTTCTTGTGGCGTGGCAATCTGCTCTTTGCTTATTATTTTGTCCGATTTATCCTTTACACTCGTCATTATTTCGACAGTGTCCGACTTTATCCAAACCCAAGACTGCCCCTTGACAATTAGCATATTTGTTCTATAATATACTCGACTAGAACATCTGTTCTTATATAGCGACTCAAATGCTAATTCCAAGGAGGTAATCAATGAACCAGGCAGTCAGTCAATCCATCAATATCACCCGCCTTTCCAGAAAACTTAATTATTCCCGTGGCAAATTATTCGGATTACTAATCATCGGAGCCTTGCTCGCCTTTGAATTGTTCAATTACAGTACCACTGATTTTGCCCTCAACGACCTGCTGGGTGGGTTGAGGTTTGCAGGCGTTCGCTGGGCAACTATATTGGCACTCGCTTTTTGCGGCATCGATTTTGCCGGCATCGCCCGTCTGTTTACACCTCAAAAAGGTTCGGACAAACCTAAAGAAGTCTGGTACCTTTTCGGTGCGTGGTTGCTGGCTGCTTGCATGAATGCCATGCTCACCTGGTGGGGAGTTGCCCTGGCGATTGTAAATCATGATTCGCTCGGGGGATCTGTGATTGCCCATGATACCTTACTCGAAATCGTGCCTATATTCGTCGCAATTATGGTCTGGCTGATTCGTGTGTTGATCATCGGCACATTTTCGGTTGCCGGCAATCGCCTGTTTAGCCAGGCAGACGTCTCACGTAGTATTCAACCTGTCCCAGTGATGCACCGCCTCGATGGCTCCGGTCGGACGTCTCAAGCCCAACCGATCGCAATCCGTCCATTATCTAAACCAGCCGCTGATTCATCCCATCGTTCGCAAGGACGCCCTGAGCCCACCTATCACCCTGCAGGGATGTCTGGTTATAAATCCCCCAATGTCCAACAGCGGAAATAAATGAAAAATAATAGAGCGACCTTATTTGTGCTGTCCTATAAGGTCGCTCTAAGTATTTGAATGTATTCGAATTTTATCGTATTTTATTAAGTACAGTATTTAATACTCCGCCATTTCGATAATAATCCACTTCAATGCGTGTGTTCAATCTGGCGGTTACCTGGAAGTAGATAACGCTCTGATCCTCTCGGGTCATTCGCACTGTCAGTCTGGCGTTCGGTGATATATTGTCATCCAAACCTTCAATATTAAACACTTCATTACCGGTGATCCCATATCCAAGGCTGCTTTCTCCCGCTTGGAACTGCAGGGGTAGCACCCCCATGCCGACCAGGTTGGATCGATGGATGCGCTCAAAAGATTCTGCAATGACTGCCTTTACCCCGAGCAGTCGGGTCCCTTTGGCTGCCCAATCTCGGCTGGATCCAGATCCATAATCTTTTCCAGCAATAATAACTAATGGGATCCCTTCCTGGTAGTACTTCATCGCTGCATCATATATACTCATCTGCTCGCCGTCAGGCATGTGTTGGGTGATACCACCCTCCACTCCAGGCACCATGCGGTTCTTAAGCCTGATGTTGGCAAAAGTACCCCGGGTCATCACCCGATCATTGCCTCTCCGCGACCCGTAAGAGTTGAAGTCTCGTGGTTGTACTCCATTTGCGATCAGGTATTTCCCTGCCGGGCTATCAGCCGGGATTGCTCCCGCCGGTGAGATATGGTCGGTTGTGATTGAATCACCCAATAACGCAAGCACCCTGGCACCGGTGATATTTGCGATCCCGGTTTGCCCGTGAATTATATCGATAAAGAATGGTGGTTCTTGAATATAGGTCGAAGCTTTATCCCATGGGTAAAGCTCGCTATCACTGGATCGGATTGCATTCCAGGTTTCGTTACCCGTGAACACACTCTGATACTTTTTTATGAACATTTCGGTTGAGACGTTCTGCTCGATTGCCTGTTCCACTTCATGGTTCATTGGCCAAATCTCTCTCAAGAAAACGGGATTTCCATCACTGTCCATCCCTAATGGCTCATTCTTGAGATCGATATTTATCGTCCCGGCTAAGGCATATGCGACGACCAGCGGTGGAGATGCCAAATAATTTGCCCTGACGTATGGATGAATGCGCCCTTCGAAATTTCGATTTCCAGAAAGCACGCTGACAGCCACCAGATTTCCACTTGTGATCGCCTTGACCACTTCGCCAGTCAGCGGACCAGAATTACCAATGCAAGTTGTGCATCCATATCCAACCACATTAAAACCAAGTTTGGCTAATGGCTCGAGCAAACCTGCACTTGCCAGGTATTCCGTGACTACTCTTGACCCAGGTGCCAGGCTGGTCTTCACATATGGCTTCACCGTCAGGCCGCATTCAAGTGCCTTTTTGGCGACCAATCCCGCGGTAATCATCACCGCTGGGTTCGAAGTGTTCGTGCATGAGGTGATTGCAGCGATGACAACCGCTCCATGGGTTAGTTTTAAGGCATGTCCGTTAGCGCCAAAGCTTACTTCCTTTGTAAGCTCATCATCCTTCAGCTCAAAGCCGCCGTCTTTTACCGGAGCTGAAAGCGCACTTGTAAAAGAGCGGTGTACATTAAATATCGATACCCGGTCTTGTGGGCGTTTCGGCCCAGCCAGGCTCGATTCTATGCTGTTTAGATCAAGCTCTAGGGTATCACTGTAGCTGGGCACAGGCGAATCATCCATGCGGAACAATCCCTGTTCCTTACAGTACCATTCCACCAGCTCAACATGATCTTCATGCCGGCCTGTTAACCTTAGGTAACGCAGTGTCTCCTGGTCAACCGGAAAATATCCGATCGTTGCTCCGTATTCTGGTGCCATATTCGCGATGGTTGCCCTATCGGGTAAGGATAGCGTTGCAATGCCTGGTCCGTAGAATTCAACGAATTTATCAACCACCCCTTTCTTCCGCAGCATCTGTGTGATGGTCAAGGTCAGATCCGTGGCTGTAGTACCCTCAGGTAATCGCCCGTATAGGTTTACCCCGATCACATCCGGGGTAAGCATGTCAATGGGTTGTCCAAGCATGGCAGCTTCGGCTTCGATACCGCCAACTCCCCATCCCACCACACCCAATCCATTGATCATGGTGGTATGTGAATCAGTTCCGACCAAGGTGTCAGGATATACAAAGGTTTCGTCACCATGTTTCTCTGAAATTACTACTTTAGCTAAATACTCAAGGTTAACCTGGTGAACAATTCCTGTCGCTGGAGGTACAACCCGAAAATTACTGAATGCATTTTGACCCCAACGTAAGAATTCATACCGTTCACGGTTACGTTGAAACTCCAGCTCAGCATTGCGGACGAGTGCGTCTGGACTTGCAAAAAAATCAACCTGGACCGAATGGTCAATCACCAAATCTACTGGAACCAATGGGTTTATCTTCCGGGGATCACCCCCCACCCTTGCCATAGCTTCCCGCATGGCTGCGAGCTCAACGATAGCAGGCACCCCGGTAAAATCCTGCATGATTACGCGGGCTGGTTGGTATGGCAGAGCTGTTCTTTGGGTAGGATTGGGTATCCATCTTGCCAGATTGAGCACATCTTCCTTGACGATTTCCTTACCATTGCATTGCCTGAGTACCGATTCGATCATAATCCGTATCGAATATGGAAGGCTTGATAAATGGACTATTCCTTCTCGTTCCAGTACGTCCAACCTGAAGATCGTAAGCCTTCCAAATTTCGTATCAAGTGTACTCTTTGCAGTGCTTGGGTCAAATTCCATAATGAAAATCCTTAATCCTCACCTATTAATTGTGGGTGCGAATTATAGTTTGAACCTTGAAATTAGTTCATTAACTATTGGTTAATATATATTAATCAAGCCGATTTTTCCCGTGTTTGGTGGCTAATCTCATCCGCTATTTTTCGGGTTTCGCACAATCGCATCTGTCATTTTCGCCACCCGCGACATGAATGCCACATCATGCACCCTCACGATATCTGCACCCCTGGCGATCCCGATAGATATCGCCGCGGCCGTTCCTTCGAGCCGTTGGTAAGGAGGCAGGTTTAAGGTATATCCAATAAATGATTTTCGCGATGGACCAAATAGAATCGGGAATCCCAGTGATCTGATCTCATCCAATCGGTCAACGAGTTCAAGGTTTTGCTCGACTGACTTGCCAAATCCGATCCCTGGGTCAAGGATGATATGTTCATCCGCTATCCCTGCCGACCGTGCAATGGTCACGCTTTCCATTAATTCCCGCTTGACATCTTCGACCAAATTCTCATACGGGATACCCACATAATGACCGCCCAGCTTCTCTTTGATTTCAGCGTGTGCCCATGAGCTGCGATTATGCATCAAAACCACCGGGGTGTGATACCGGGCTGCAACTCCAGCCAATGCTGCGTCCGCATGGAATCCCCACACATCATTGATCATGTGCGCACCTTGCTTTATCGCCGCTTCAGCAACACTGGCTTTATATGTATCGATCGAGATGATCGTTTCGAAATTTGAGGCTAATAACCCAATGACTGGCAGTACTCGCTCCATTTCAACATCCAGGCTTACCAGCTGTGCACCTGGTCGAGTGCTTTCACCGCCCACGTCCAAAATGTCTGCACCACCAGCGACAAAGTTTTTGGCGATTTCCAGGATAGCTTCCAGATCAACCTTCGTTTCATCCATCGAAGAATTATTCTGTAATAAGCCATCTCCCGAAAAGCTGTCGGGGGTCAGGTTTAATATCCCCATGATATAGGTCCTGGAGCCCCATATCAGGTCATGTCCACTGATGTTTATAGATGAGAACATTTGTTACCCAAATGTATCATGTATCTAAAATCCATTTAACGGATATCTTCTCATAGCCTTGATTTTATATGAAGATATGCACTTATCATACCAGTCGCCCTGATTGTTTAAGTACCGCGAGTGCATCCATCGTAACAAAAGGGTTCATATGCACCTTACTCGTACCTCCCCAGTCAGCTCGTGAATGTCCCGTGATCTTCTTATCATCCACGCGATAGTATCTTGCTTCAGCAGGGAATCCTCCATCCTCGAGCTGCTTGCTCTCCAGCAGATCCAACGCTTCGGCACATCGAGGGTCATAGATATAACCAGCCTCGGATAAAACCTTCAGACAGAACAGGATGTCATAATGCCAGTAGCACGGATAATGTAATTGCACAAAATTGCTATCCATGATCTGATGATCGACCAGTCGCTTGAAGACATGGCGCTTGAGAAAGATCTCAGTAGCTCGAGCTGCAGCTTGGTGAGCCTTACTATCCCCCGATACTTTGGCGTATTTTGCCAATCCACGCAGGGGTATCAATGATTCAAAAAAAGACGATTTGGCAGCTTCAGGGCGCTTGTCGCAATTCCATCCACCATCTTCCCATTGCCATTTGATTAACCGAGCAGCTAGCTCTTCTGTGCGCTTATCAGCTATTCCGAGTGCAATTGAATAATAGACACAATTTCCTTCCTGAGAAGCACACCTTCTTACCCGCCCGTCGATATTTTGGATATATTTCGCATGCTCCTTCGAAAATAACCAATCGTAGCACTGTTCTAATAATGGCTTAAGCGACTCATCTCCTTCCGGGTAACACAGGTCTGCCAGGTTTGATAACACCCAATGTGCACCGAACCATTTGTTGTAGGGATGAAAAGGGATATGCCCGTCGCTATCTTGATCACTCAATAACTTTAGAATCGTGGATGAAGCACCCAATCCAGTTTTCGCGCCCTGAATATCTGTTGGGGTTTGATCGTTCACCAACCCACATCTGCGCATTTTCCAACGGATAATGGGGTCAGGGAATTTTTCAAGCTGCAGTATCAAAGAATTAGTTGTCATCACCATACGATGCATCACTTTCTTTTATCCCTAACAGGATTGCCAGAACTTCATCAGGAATTTCCATACCCGGCAATTCCTGGGTACCATATGCCGACTCAGCTCGTTCGCGTAAAGCCTGCCACAATAGCTGCCGTTCATCAGATTGAACGATTAGGTCATTTATCGTCGTTGCTCGAAGTAAGTATTCTCCAGTCGTATAAAGAAAGGTTATTCGACGCCAAGTATCAGCGAGGATTGGATTTGGAAGATCTTCCAACGTACCAAGCTGGATTTTATAGTACTCCTCTTTTGCCCGTGGATGGTTGGGCTCGGATCGCAACAGTTCTGCCCGGGTGGTCAATTCATGCCCGCGAACAGGCGCGATGGTATGAATGCGCCATTTATCATCTCCAAAGGCACCTGTTTGGTAGAAGGCCAGATAATCAACCGCGATGACTTTAGGCGCTGTCCGTAATGGGATACGGTACCAGCCTAGAAGACGGGCAATTTCCAAATCCCTGGGATTATTCACTACGGCAACCAACACGAGTGCAGTTGAATCGATCATAAGATTATTGGATTATTACTTCTTCGAAAAAACATCAATTGTTGAATAAATCTTCATGGTAATCGAAAAACTTATCCGCCTACTCCAGCCTCAGCATTGAAATCATCAATCAATGCGTCAATTTCCGCTACCTGTGACTGGACATCTGTCCAATAATCGGGTTCATACCATTGATCTTGTATCTCACGATAAGTTTTTCCTTGCTGTTCTACCCAGGTAAAGTATTTCAGATTATGCACACGTTTTCGATCCGGATATGCCAGCTCCAGCAGATGATCAGTCGATTCACCCAGCAAGTATCTGGAAAAATCAGCAGCTGCCTGATTTTCAGTGTAATCGCCAAATTCCTGGTGCATTTCTTGGATGCGACTTCTGTACAGTTCCATCGAATCAGTCAAGATGGTCAATACGATGTCATGCTCACCCAGTTCGTAATATTTGGCCATTTTTATGGCTGAAAGCATATTGGATATCCCCGAGAAACCGAGCAAATCAAGGTTGCTGACAATCTTTTCGGGTACACCGTTCTTAGATAAATAAGCACGACCAACAGGTTCGTTGAATAAACGTGATAGATTGACTACCGCATTATCATCGATGGCAACAATAATATCCGTGTTTTTAACATTATGGATCCAGGGGACATGTTTATCCCCGATCCCTTCAATTCGGTGTGAGCCAAATCCGTTTTGTAACAAGGTTGGGCATTGCAGGGCTTCACTGGCGACAATCTTGCTGCTTGGGAAGCGTTGCTTTATATAATCTCCACTGCCAATCGTTCCAGCAGAACCGGTGGCAGAAGCCATCCCTCGATATTCGTCTTTGGGACCCATGATTTGGATTAACACTTCTTCCATCGCATGACCCGTGATTTCATAATGCCACAGATAATTTCCGAATTCCTCAAATTGATTAAAGATCATCAGGTCCTGGCCCGACTTCCTTAATTCCCAGCATTTATCAAAGATTTCCTTCACGTTCGATTCACTGCCGGGTGTTTTGATCGTCTCACCGGCAATCTTGGCAAGCCAGTCAAATCGTTCCTTGCTCATCCCTTCCGGGAGAATGGCAATCGACTCACATCCAAGCAATGCAGAATCGTATGCCCCTCCACGGCAATAATTACCCGTGGATGGCCAGACTGCTTTCTGACTTGACGGATCGAATTGTCCTGTCACCAGGCGGGGTACCAGGCAGCTAAATGCTGCACCCACTTTATGCGCTCCTGTCGGGAACCACTTTCCAACTAATACGACGATTCGCGCCGGAGTACCTGTCAATTGGCTGGGTAATTCCAGGTAATTCACTCCCCTAAACCCGCCTCCATGTGGGACCGGAGCGTTATGCCAAGTGATGCGGAAAAGATTCCTGGGATTTACATCCCAAAGCCCGATGGAGTACAGTTCCTGCTTTACTCTCTCCGGAATTCGGCTCGGATCTTTCATTTGCGCATAGGTCGGGATGATGATATTTTTCTCCCGCACCTGTTGAATGGCGCGTTGACGCCGATTTTTATCGATGGTTAAATCAATTTTCATTTAAAATCTCCTATTTATCTTTTGAAGGGGCTTCCCTAACGATATATAGTGGCCGGCCTTTTGCTTCATCGTACAATCTACCCATATACTCACCTAAAATTCCGAGTGAGATGAGCTGGACGCCTCCCAAGAATAATACAGCGATCAAAGTAGTGGCTTGTCCGATAAAAGCATGTAAACCGACCATGCGTAAAATGATAACAATCGGAATTGCGATGATGCTCAGTCCCGCGGAAATGAACCCCAGATACATCGCTACTTGAAGTGGAAAATAAGAGAAACTGGTGATGGCATCGCTTGCAAACTTCAGCATCTTTTTGAACGGATATTTTGTCACTCCCGAAAACCTGGAAGCACGTTTATAGCTGACACCCGTCTGTTTGAACCCTACCCATGAGGACATCCCCCGCAAGAATCGATGCCGCTCGCGCATCTGAACCATGACATCCACCACTTTTCGATCCAACAGCCGGAAATCTCCTGTATCCATGGGAATTTTTACATCCGTGATGCGGTATATCAGCCGGTAAAACAATGACGCAGTGAATAACTTGAACCAGGTTTCGCCTTCCCGCTCTGAGCGTTGCGCGTATACTACCTCATATCCCTCTTTCCATTTGGCGATCATGTCAAGGATCACTTCAGGTGGGTCCTGTAAGTCCGAATCGATAATCACTACAGCCTGCCCACGCGAATAATCCAATCCGGCCGTAACCGCAATCTGGTGACCAAAATTGCGAGCAAAGATCACTGGTTTTACATGCTCATCCATGCCAGCGAGCTTGCGGATTTCATCAGTTGAACCGTCAGTAGAGCCATCATCTATCATGAGCAATTCCCATGGCTCGCCGGTCTGATCCAGCGTTTCTTTAACCCTACGGTACAGCTCAGGGATATTGCCGATTTCATTATAAATAGGTGCAATTATCGTATATTTGATATTATTGTCCATGCTCTCACATCCTGAATTGGTTTATATGATTCAAACGTCCGTCCATTACAATTATGACTCACCAATTCAGACAATGAATTTCTTCAAGGCTTTCAATGTCGGTTCAATGATGATTGGCTCTCTCACTGCCTTCATCGCAGCGCGTACGTCTTTTAATCCACTCCCTGTATTGAATACCAGGACAGAATCATTTGTATTTATGGTATCGGAATGTACTGCCTTTACTAAACCTGCATATGATGCTGCACCTGCCGGCTCAGCAAATATCCCAACTTTTCCTAGCTCGCCAATCGCTGTAAGGATATCTTCATCACTGACCAGTATGTAACCCCCTCCGGTTTCGCGGGCGGCCCTGACTGCTCTGATCCCATCACGTGGTAAATCCACAGAGATGCTATCCGCAATCGTATTGGCGCTGACGGGAGTTATTAATTCATTTCCTGAAAAAAATGCATTAGCGATAGCTGCCGATCCCTCTGCTTGCACTCCGAATATGCGCGGTATACTTTCCAGCCAACCCAAGTCCACCAAATCTTTAAAACCCTTATGTAACCCCGAAATGATATTCCCATCACCAACAGAAACAAAAATTGATAGAGACGTTTTAATATTAGCTATATGGTTAAGCATCCACTCCCAGATTTCAAGGGCCGCTGTTTTCTTTCCTTCGGCAGTAAATGGATTGTAGCCTGTATTGCGGCAATACCAGCCAAATTCTTGGGATGCCTGGATGGATAGATCAAAGGCATCATCATACGTTCCATCAACCAGGTAAACAGTAGCTCCATAGATAAGCAATTGAGCAACTTTAGCAGGAGGAGCGTTTCGTGGTGCAAAGATCACCGCTTTTTGCCCAACTGCCGCAGTCATACCCGCCAAAGCTGCTCCTGCATTCCCAGTGGACGCGGTGACGACTACTTCGGCACCAATTTCGCCTGATCTGGCAACAACAACCGCACTTGCCCGATCCTTAAAAGATGCGGTCGGGTTTCGACTTTCATCTTTTACCCACACTGATTGCATTCCCAGGCTGTGAGCTAAGCGCGATACCTCATAAACAGGCGTCCAACCGGCTGAGTGTATTGGTGTGTCACCTCCCCCTGGGTCGCTTACCGGTAGCAGCGGCAGGTAACGCCACAAAGATGGTTCTTTACTATCTAAGATATTCGAAATTGTTTGGCTATTTTTAATACCATCTATATCTAAAAGTACATCTAGGTTTCCACCATCTTTCGGACAGGTATAAATCAAACCATCCGGACTAAATTCCTGCTGGCATAAAGAGCATCGATAACCAAGAAATTTACTCATACTCACTTGTACCTACTCATTATTAAATGGGATACCCAACGAAGCTGGTGGGGATGCATGCAACGCTCGTAATAGACGCGCCATGATCTTGCGATTCTTTTCGGGCATTCTGGCTAAGGTACGGTCTACCCATTCAGCATCACTGATATTGACTAAAAGGAGCGTCAGAATCATGAGTGGGAATGGAGCTACTTGTAAAACCTGGGAAGGGATGCTTGGGAAAATTGGCTGGAGGCTTAACCATTGTAAGAATGCAAACAGGTAAGCACCAAATGCCGCCCGCAAAGGATTCCACCCCCCAAAAATGGTGATCGCCAGTGCAATCCAACCAATTCCATCAATCCCAGAGATGGTACCTTTCCATCCTGCTTTCACTCCCAAGGAGTATATTGGACCTGCCAATCCAACCAGTGCTCCTCCCATGATTGTATAAAGATATCTCAGCCGGTTGACATTTGCTCCCCGCACAAATGCTGCTGCTGGGCGTTCACCAATTCCCTGCAAGATCAAACCAGATCGGGTTTTGAACACCCATATCCACGCGCCAGCTATTGTTATGAAGCTAAGATAGGTCAGCAAGTCTGATTTGAATAATAATGGTCCAAGGATAGGGATTTTTGAGAGCAGGGGAATAGGAAGAGATTGTAATGTGGGACCCTGAAGGCTCGTATATGGATTACCCAGGAAATATGCCAGGCTGAGGGTTGTATAAGTCAAGACGAAACCAACCGCAACCTGAGATTGGCGCAATGTGATGCTGGAGAAAGCAATAATCAAGGCAATTAATGCCCCGACCACCATTCCTGCTAGATAACCCAGAATCAGGCTGCCAGTACTGACTGCAACGGCAAATCCGACCATGGCAGATAGCACTATAGTGCCATTTACTGAAAGGTTAATCACGCCAGACCGTTCAGTGAATGTTTCTCCAATGACAGCAAAAATCACTGGCGCAGCTGTCACCAGCACTCCTGCTAATCCTACGATCACATTATCCAAATTCATCCAAAAACCTCTTAGGTGTTGCGCATAAAATGCTGACGGAAACCTTCGGCTAGAAGAACAAATAATACCAATGTGCCCTGGATCACCCCTGACAAGTTTGAATCCAGCTTTAGTGTGATCGGCAGCTGGATGCTCCCAATGTTGAGGGCGGCGTAAAACAACGCAACCGGTGCCACCCAAAGTGCCTGGAAATTGATCAGCATGGCAACGAGCAACCCAAGAAAACCATAACCATTCGAGATGGTTGGTAGCAAGCGATGATATACTGCAGTAACTTGCAATGCGCCGGTCAACCCAGCAAATAAGCCACAAACAATGAACGAAAGTAACATGTATTGCCAGGTCGGAACTCCGTGGATGTATGCCGCGCGTATATTTTTACCTATCGCTTTTAGCTTCAAGCCGATATAAGTACCTCTCAATAGGAAATAAATAATGACCATACTGAGCACAGCGAATAATAATGACCATGGACTGATCTGCAAATTTGGCAGCGTCGGTAGGGATAGCCGACTTGGAAAAGCCTCCGTGCCACTTAATGAAGCGACTCCAGGTCGTCTCCATGGGCCATAGATAAGCCAAAGGACGATTGCATTGGCAATAAAATTTAAACCTAACCCACCAAATATTTCATTCACACCGCCAAAAGTCTTAAGGACACCAACCAGAAAAGCCCACAATATACCTCCAAATATACCTGCCATAATTGATAGAAATAAAATGATGCCGACCGGTATTGAACTGTGCTGAAATACCCGTAAAACCCCGGTCGTAAATATGGCTCCCATAATGATCTGTCCCTCGATACCGATATTCCAGAGGCCTGCTGCAAAGGTTACCAATAGACCAGCAGTTGTGATTAGCAAGGGAACCCACGACACAAGGACATTGGAGATGTTACTAACAGAACCCACAATGCCAAAAATCAATTGATTATAGGCTTGCAGAGGAGGTGCACCAGTTAAAACCAGGATGATGGTTGTAAAACCAAGTGCTGCGATAATTCCTATTAATTGGAACCCAATATTAATCCAACGAGAATGTCCTTTTATCTCCATTAGCTAATCCTGGATACCTGGTTTGATCCCCAGTTATTCCCACCGATTAATTCGCCAAGCTCTTCGACTGTTGTTTTGGTTGCATCCAATGGTTTTGATATCTGACCGCTAAAGAAAACCAAAATACGGTCGCTGTAATTCAATACTTCTTCCAAATCAGATGATATAAAGATAATTGCAGTACCTTCAGCGCAACGCGCTTTCAGCTTACTCCATATATCAATACCCGATTCAACATCCAGCCCCCGGGTGGGATGTTCCAGCAGCATAAGTAACAAAGAGTCCTTTAGCAACGCCAACAAGGCACGTTGTTGGTTGCCACCTGAAAGCATCTCTACATGGGTCGAATCACGTCCCCGAATGTTATATTCCAGGATACGCTGGTTACAAACTTTTTGTGCTTGCTTTTGGTCGATAAATAAAGCTCGATTATCGTCTAAAAGTGAAAAGTGCTCACTCAAGGATAATCCAGGAATTAAACCTTCCTCCATTCTTGCTGCTGGTAAATATGCTACACCTTTCTGCAAGAAAGCGCGATAAGGGTTCCCCAGCATGGATTCATCTCTGATATAGAGTTCCCCACCCACGGGGCGCACCAGGCCAGCACATGCCCGTAAAAAAAGAGTCTGTCCACTTCCTTCCATACCTGCCAAACCAACAACTTCTCCTTCGCAAATCTCAACACTAATATCTTTCATTTTTAGCCGATAATCTTCCAAGCTTAAATTTTTGACCTTGAGCACTGGTTGTCCGGGTGGTATCTTCTGACGTTCATCTTTAAGGACCAACTTTCCAAACATTAGCGAGATCAGTTCCTCGGGATTTAAAGGGGCATCCATTTCCCCCACCAGCTCCCCCACGCGTAAGACGGCTACCCGATCACAAAGATCTCCAACATCCTCAAGTTTGTGAGAAACAAATATGATAGTTTTCCCGTCAGAGGCTAGCTTCCTTAGCGTGGAAAATAGCTTCTTCTTTTGGGGTGCGCTAATTCCTGTGGTGGGTTCGTCCATGATAAAAACTTCAGCTCCCAACCATAGCAAGCGCAAGATTTCTAGCTGTTGGCGTTCACCTACCGTCAGTGCATCTACATAATTATCAGGATCAATATCAAAATCAAATTCACGGCAGCTATTCAAGAATTCTTTTTTTACTTGTTTCCGGTCTGGGAATATTTTCCCCGGAGCACCCATCAGGAAATTATTCAAAACCTGCATGGGTGGAAAATCTAAGGGATCCTGATGCAGCATACCAATTCCGTGGATAATGGCATCTGCAGGAGAGAGGATTACCGCCTCTTTCCCATCCAGGAAAATCTCTCCCCGGTCTGCTTGATAAAATCCGGAGAGGATTTTCATTAGAGTGCTCTTACCAGCACCATTTTCTCCAAGAATTCCTTGGATTTTTCCCGAACGAAAAGTAAGATTTAGTCCCTTATTCGCGTAAACTGGACCGAAGCTTTTATGGATTTCGCGTAGCTCAACATTCATTGGATGATTTCGAAATGGGGGAAGCCATCCGGCTTCCCCCAAGTATCAGTGGGATTATTTACTGTTACCGAGCATACCTTCAAGTAGTTGGGGAGCATACCAAACTTGCTGGTCGGTGGCAACCTCGCCATCTTTTAGAAATACCGATCCATCCTGCAAGTTAAGTGGACCTGTCCAAAGATTCAAGCCACCACCTAAATCAGTTATAAATTTTTGAAGCGTGGTTGTGTTTTCGGCGCTTAGTGCCTCGCCGATATTAAAACCAACGGCACCGCTATCAGGGTTATTGAAGTTTGCCCAATCTGGTGCGTTCCATTCAAAATGAGGTTTCCAGGTGCCAGCTGCAATTTCCTGGGCGTTCTTTAGCATCGCTGGACCCCAATTAAAATACGGCACTCCCAAACATACTGATGGAGCCTGGGAGCACGCGTTATTATAATCATACGGAATGGCAAATACTGTCTTACCTGCATCTGTCATTTTCTTAGCTTCTACCAGTGCTTCAGTAGTGTCAATACCCGAAATCACTACATCGAAATCATTGTTAAAGAAATCGTCTGCAACCTGGGTTGGGTCGAGGGTTTGTCCAGGGATGTTAAACCAGTTCCCGATCCAGGTTACGCTGAAGGTCAGGTCGCTGGCATTTTTATTCAACACCTTGGTCCAACAATATTTCGCTCCAAGAAATGCCGAATCTGCGAGACGACGGGTCTCTGAGTTGATCAGTGGGCCTAAGAAGCCGATCTTGCCGGTCTTGGTGGTCAGGGCAGCTGCGCAACCAGCAACTTCCTTCATATATTCCATACGACCCATGATATTGATCATATTGGGAATATTCTTGTAATTTTCACCATCTGTCCAATTTTGATCACCTGAAAGCATGATCGTTGGGATAGTTGGATTTGCTGCGGCAAATGTATTCGAATCATCCATAAAACTATCTGAGTTAAAGATGATTACGTTCGCGCCCTGAGTCAGCAATTGTTCAGCCTGTTGGGCTGGAGTGGTTTTTTGAGTGAAAGCATTGTCGATATAAACTAACTTCGTGCCAGGTATCTTGTTCACAACATACTGGGCACCATCATAAGTTGCCTGGCTCCAACCACTATCGTTATAGGGACCTACAAGGATCATCCCTAAGGTCAACGCGGTTTGAGCCTGGGTTGGGCTGGGTGCTTCGGTTGATGGGGCTGTCGTGGGTGGGGTTGTAGTTGTTGTAGCTGTCTGGCAAGCCGATATGATCATGACAAACACAAGCATAAATGTGGTGATTAGTGTTACTTTATTTCTGGACATAAAGAACTCCTCCTGTAAAATTATGATTGATTATCGCGCAATTTGATCTGTATTCAAACGGATGCAAATCTGGCAGTGTACCACCTCCTGATTGTGGGATTATTTATAGAGATAAATAATGTTTCTCGCCAATATACTGCCTAATTTTACACTACATCAATTAATTAATGCACAATCCAGGTGCCAGTTTCTCCACGTAATGCACGACCAATATTTTCAGGGCTGGTGATCAAGGCTTGCTTGCCACCTGCTTCTAGATACCAGATGATCGCTTGAATCTTAGGAGCCATCGAACCTTTGGCAAAGTGGATCCCCTCAGCCAGGTATTGTTTTGCTTCAAGCAGCGTCATTCGATCCAGCCATTGCTCATTCGGCTTACCAAAATTGATCGCAACTTTTTCCACTGCAGTAGAGATCAGGAATAAATCCGCATTGATCGCTCTTGCCAGCAAGCTGCTGGCAAAATCCTTATCAATGACTGCAGCTACACCCTTATACGTTCCATCTCCTGTATCGATGACCGGTATACCACCACCTCCGACAGTGATTACCACCACTCCAGCGTCCAATAGCGCTTTCACAGTGTCCAGCTCTACTACTTCCTCTGGTTGTGGCGATGCAACCACTCTGCGCCAACCCCGTCCTGCATCCTCTGTGACTGTCCAACCCATGTCTGTTGCTCGGCGTTTGGCTTCTGATTCATCCATGAATCCACCGATTGGCTTGGAAGGATTTTGGAAAGCATTATCATTTCTATTCACCAAAACCTGGGTAATAACCGTTGCGACATTTTTCTTAATGTTTCGTTTAAAAAGCTCATTCTGCAGGGTTTGCTGTAGAGCATAGCCGATCGCACCCTGGCTATCTGCTCCGCACACATCCAAAGGAATTTCATGCATACCTTCCACCCGCGCAGCAATTTCCGAACGGCGTAGAATAAATCCCACCTGGGGTCCATTCCCATGACCGATGGCAACATCCCAACCAGCTTCGATCATATCTGCGATGTGAAAGGTGGTTTCTTTGGAAGCCTGATATTGATCTTCGACCGTTTTATGTTTCTCGTCTTTGATCAGGGAATTACCACCAATCGCTACTACTGCTATTTTTCGTTGTTTGTCATTCATATCCATCCCCTTTATTTCATGGTCAATGCCATTACCGCTTTTTGTGCATGCATACGGTTTTCGGCTTCATCATAAACAACGGATTGTTGGCCATCGATGACACCATCAGTAACTTCGATATTCCGATCTGCAGGCAACGGGTGCATGTAGATCGCATCCCGCTTGGCTAAAGCCATTTTTCTCTCATCAGTGATCCAATTTTGGTATTTGCTGATGATCTTTGCACCCTCATTGGGATCTGGTGTATGCACCATCGCACCCCAAGACTTGGCATAAATAATGTCGGCATCTTTGAATGCGGCTTCCATATCATCCATGATCTCAAAATTGGTCCCATATTTTTTAGCTTGTTCTTGAGCTTGATCCATAATCTCAGGCATAAGCCGAAATTCTGGAGGATGGGCAAGGACGACGTCTAACCCGAACCTTGGCATTTGTAGCACTAAAGACTGGGGCACTGACATTGGTTTTTGGTAGGAAGCTGCATAAGCCCAACTGACCACCATCTTCTTCTTGTGTAAATCAGGCCCTTTCTTTTCAACAATCGTCATGAGGTCTGCCAGGCATTGAAACGGATGGAAAATATCGCATTGCATATTGAGGACGGGCACTCGTGAAGCTTTTGCTACTGCGTTGAGATATTTATTCCCGATCTCCCAATCCACATGCCGGATCGCAATTCCGTCAAAATACCGCCCAAATATTTCACCGATTTCCTTGGGGGTATCGCCATGCGCAATTTGTGTAGATTTACTTTCGATAAACGCCGCATGCCCACCTAGCTGAGCCATTCCTGCTTCGAAAGATCCCCGGGTACGTGTGCTGGAGAAGAAGAACAACATCGCCAACACTTTATCCCGTAAATATGCATGGGGTTCGCCAAGCGCTCGTTTTCGTTTAAGGTCAAAAGCTACTTCTAATACGGTTTCAACTTCTTCTTTCGAGAAATCCAGATCACTAATTAAGTCTCTATTTCGTAGATCTGTTTGCATCGCTAACTCCTTAACTCAATTATTCTATAACCAGCTTTATCGATATATAGAATGCCTGATGAAACTTACTCCATCGCCCCGAGTACAAGCGCTAATAAGGCCATACGGACAACCACTCCATTAAATGCCTCTACCCAATATCTCTGATGGCGAGTATCATCAACTTCAACAGAAAGCTCGTCCATGCGCGGGAGAGAGTGCAGGATAATCGAGTCCTGAGGTGCCTTGCGCATCAGATCCCGGGTAACTTTATAATTATCAGGTGTCATGCCAACCGAGGCTCCCCGTTCGTCACGCGCTTTGGTATAGTCAGGTTGGACTACCGGTTCCATGTAGATGACATCAGCTTCTGCAATTGCCTGATCGACGTGCTCAATTTCCTTGAAATTCAGATTCAAGTCGATTAATTCCTTCTTGAAATCCTCAGTTAAACTCATCTCCGGAGGAGACACAAAGAATGCGTTGATATCAAATTGTGACATTGCATACGAGATGCTATGCATCGTCCGCATACGCATGTCCCCGATGAGCAGGAAGTTAAGCCCGTCGAGAGTCCCTTTTTCATTCAGTATTGTGTATAGATCAGTTAAAACCTGGGTCGGGTGTTCACCCCAGCCATCACCGGCATTGATTACAGGTATGCTCGCCCATTTCGCCGCCTCGTGCGGAGCACCTTGCTGAAAATGGCGCATCACCAGAACATCCCCGTAGAACTCCAGCATCCGGACAGTATCCTTGATCGATTCCTGATAAAAATCGCCGGCACGCGTGTTTTTCACGTCTGAAAAACCTAAGACATGCCCACCCAACCGGTGCATGGCGGCTTCGTGAGCTAAACGCGTACGTGTACTGGGTTGATAAAATGCTGTAACCAGTGTTTTATCTTTTAGTAAGTCGGTATTGCGACGATCTCGAGCAATTGGAAGTAATTCATCTGCTACTTCGAATACCCGGAAAAATTCCTCCCTGCCAAAATTCTTAAGTGACAGGATATCCCTTCCCATAAAACTACGCATTTTTATTTCTCCTTTTTCCCATTATGTGGTTTATATTATTGATGACTATACGCAAATTGCTATATTAATTACTTCATCCAATTCTTCGAATCACATGAAAATTAAAATATCCGGGTAGAAAATAACTGTATGAATAATCCACCACTCGTCCATCTGTGCTGTATAGATAGGCGATAAATCGTAACAGCACATCCCCACGTTGAATTCGCAATGCTTTAGCAACCTCAGATTGCGCTTGAACTGCATTGATCTCACATCGCGATGACACTAATCCAGGAATCCCTCGCTTCAAGAGAAAATCCAGTATCGAGCCTGTAAAACCTTGGTTTAATTCTTCGGTTGGAAGCTCATCTTCCGGTATGATGTCAATCAAATAGGCAACCGGCCTTCCCTCTGCCTGGATAACCCTGGAAACATTAACCACTCCATCATGCAGATTAATTGATAAGGCTTTGGCAAATTCCTCACTCGCCGGTTGATGGCTAATCTTGATCTCCCCAGTAGTCACTTCCAAACCGATCCGCTTGGATAGAGTCTCAATGCTTTCCAGAACTTCCAGGCCAGAATCGATTATTTGCGAAGGATGTATCACGAATGTCCCCGATCCCTGGTGCCGATATATCAATCCTTGGGTCTCAAATGTGCGCATCGCTTCCCGTAAAGTCGCTCTTGAAACGCTCAGCTGCTTTGCCAGGGCTGGCTCAGTCAACAAACGCTCACCTGGAGCTGTTTCAGCAATTATCCTGCCTAATTCCTCGTGTAATCGTTGCGATGTTGAAATTCCATTCTTGTTTATCATGATCAGCCTCGTTATTCTAGAACCGGGATAAATTCAAACCGATTGACATCTACCAATCCAAGATCCGATATACGTAGCTCAGGAATGACTACCAGGGCCAGTAAGCTCAATTGCATATTCGGATTGTTCAGCTGGCAGCCACATGCCTTAAACCCATCCAGGACAGTCTTCGCTTTCTTTGCTACGATCTCAGCGCATTCATTCGACATTAACCCCGCTATGGGGAGCTCTACTTGCCCCACGATTTCCCCATTTCGAACTACAATCTGCCCTCCTCCCAATTTAGCCAGCTCATTGGCTGCTTTGGTCATATCCGCATCATTCGTTCCAACCACGATCATATGGTGGCTATCGTGTGCAACGGTTGTAGCGATTGCACAGGGGGTGTTGAACCCAAAACCTGTGACCAGACCTACTTGTACACCACCAGTTGCTTTATGCCGTTCCACTACTGCGATTTTGGCAAGGTCACGCCCCATATTCGCTTGAATTTCACCTGCTTTTGTTTGTACTGATAATCGTAAATGCCGCGTCGGAGCCTGGTTTTCAATAATTCCAATTACATTAGCAGTGTAACTTCCTTCGTCTGGAGCAATCAACCGAAAATCATTCACAGTTAATGGATGCCCTATATGCACCGAATCGACCGACCAGTCAGGATATGGATAGTTTGGCAGCTCAATGGATATGCTTCCCTTTTCGCTGATCATCTTACCTTTAGCAATCACAATTTCAGCTTTGAGAGTGGATAAATCACTCGTAATCAGAATATCACCATATCTGTCCGGAGCGATCATGCCAACATCGTGAGCCACCCCAAAATGTTCGGCAGGATTAATAGTTACCATCTGAATCGCAGTCAAAGGTTCCAACCCATGAGAAATTGCTTCCTTGACGGCTCTATTCACATGCCCTTCATCCACCAAGGTTTCACAATGTGAATCGTCTGTGCACAGGATAAAATGCCTGGGATCCATCCCTTGCTCGGTGACTGCCTTTACCTGAGATGCCACATCATGCCAAGCTGAACCAAAACGCAGCATAGCTTTCATCCCCTGGCGCACCCTCATTACTGCATCTTCCAGGCGCGTTCCTTCGTGATCGTCTTCAGGTCCGCCGGCTACATACCCATGGAAAGGTAATCCCAAATCTGGAGAAGCATAATGCCCACCTATCACCTTGCCAGATTTACGGGCTTCAGCCATTTCTGCATGCATCTTTTCGTCTCCCAGGAATACCCCAGGGAAATTCATCACCTCTCCCAAACCGATCACCCCATCCCAGCTCATTGCCTCCGCCACTTCGGCTGGTCCTAGCGTTACTCCAGGTGTCTCAAGCCCAGGTGCAGACGGTACGCAGGACGGCATCTGGACCCACACATGGATAGGCTGGACAGACGCTTCCTCGACCATTAATCGCACACCTTTGAGACCAAAGACATTCGCAATTTCATGCGGGTCGACGAACATGGCCGTAGTACCATAGGGGATCACCGCTCGGACAAATTCAGTAACTGTTAACATACCTGACTCAATATGCATATGCCCATCAAGCAACCCCGGTACCAGGAAACGATCATTAGCATCAATTATTTTTGTCTGGTCGCCAATTGTGTGGTCAGCATTTTCTCCCACGTATGCAATTCTTTCGCCAATAATGGCGATATCCGTTCCTGGGATGATTTCGCCTGACTGAACACATACCCAACGCCCGTTCCTGATAACCAGATCAGCGGATTTTCTACCCATCGCTACATCCACGAGAGACCTGCTGATTGAAGCGTCAATTGCTCCCATTGACTAACCTCCTGGCAGCGAGATTATGTTTTTCCACCAATTTATAAATATCTAAAGTCAAAAGCTTTCCTTCTTTTACGATGTACTTCCCAGCAACAACCGTGTAATCAACTTTCACTGGACCGCAGAAAACCACTGCTGCGACTGGATCATGCAGCCCACCCGCATATTCGATCTTGTTTAATTTAATCGCAAAAAAATCACCGCATTTACCCGCTTCAAGTGATCCCAAATCAGTGCGCCCAAGTACCGCAGCACCTCCTCGTGTTGCGATTTCTAATGCCTGCCTAGCTGTCATAATTGGCAGTGATTCTCCGCCTGATTTTGATGCGCCCATGAGTCCAGCCCGAACACGTGCTGCCATCAATGTTTGGCGAGTTTCTTCGAGCAGGTTAGAACCATCATTGCTAGCTGAGCCGTCCACACCCAGGCCTACTTTTACACCCGCTTGTAGCATATCCATGGTTGGAGCAATACCAGAGGCCAGGCGCATATTCGAGGTAGGGCAATGCGCCACTCCACTACCTGATTTAGCATATTGACCGATCTCATCCAGGTTTACATGCACCGAATGTGCAAACCAAACATCATGACCAAGCCAATCCATCTCACCCATCAAGGCTACTGGGCGCAGACCAAATTTCTCTGTGCAAAATACCTCTTCATCCTGAGTTTCAGCCAGATGCGTATGCAAGCGGACGCCATATTGGCGCGCCAACGAGGCACTTGCGCGCATTAATTCGGGGGTCACACTGAAAGGTGAACAAGGTGCCAGCACAATCTGAACCATCGCTCCAGGCTTCGGATCGTGATACTCTTCAATCAGCCGCTGAGAATCCTTCAATATGAACGATTCGTCTTCAACTACGTGGTCAGGAGGAAGACCACCTTGGCTTTCCCCCAGGCTCATGGAGCCGCGTGATGCATGCAGGCGTAATCCGATTTCTTTGGCTGCAAATATCTCATCATCCAGGTGAGAACCATTGGGAAAAATGTATAGGTGATCTGAAGCTGTAGTGCACCCTGACAATGCCAGTTCTGCTAATGCAGTTTGAGTGGATAAAAAAATATCATCTGGTGTCATTCGACCCCAGATCGGGTACAAGGTTTTTAACCAATTGAATAAATTAGCATTTTGTGCTGCTGGTACAGCACGGGTCAGGGTTTGATAAAAATGATGATGGGTGTTAATTAATCCCGGTAGCACAATATGCCCGGTCAGGTCCAATACTTCGTCTGCAGTACCTGGTAACTCGTCGGTAATGCCAACCTGTTCAATGAATCCATCTCGAATAAAAAGACCACCTGCAGGAATCTCCCTTCGATGGTCATCCATGGTCACTAATATGTGTGCATTTCTAACTAATAGCGTGCCCATATCATCCGATTTATCAAAATGTTAGTTACTTGTCAGACAAGTATAGTTTAACTTAGAACTCCGTAAATGTCAATTGTCAGACAACTTATTAAAAGAGAAACCGACTGCTGACTTGTATCAGCAGTCGGTAAATGATCGGTTTAGAGTACTCCAGCTTGAATTTTAGCTGCCCTGACGGTATTTCTCATTAACATGGTAATCGTCATTGGTCCCACCCCACCCGGATATGGTGAAATCCAACCAGCCACTTCTTTTGCTTCATTGAATGCCACATCTCCCGCCAACCGGTACCCTTTTTCACTTGTGGGATCATCCACACGATTGGTGCCCACGTCAATGACTACTGCACCAGGCTTGATCCAGTCCCCCTTCACCATTTCTGGTCTTCCGACGGCTGCGATCAATACATCTGCGCTTCGACAAATACCTGGCAGATCCTTGGAGCGAGAATGGCAGATCGTTACAGTGGCATCGCGTTTCACCAATAAGAGTGCGACAGGCATACCGACAATGTTTGATCGTCCGAGAACGACTGCATTTGCGCCTTTCAAGTCAAACCCAGTTTGATCGATCAAATAAATGCATCCATCCGGCGTGCAAGGTACGAATAATGGCTCGCGTCCTTTTTGTGCCAGTCGGCCAATATTGATCGGGTGGAATCCGTCTATATCCTTTTCGATGCTGATCGAGTTCAGAATCTTTTCATCGTTAAGATGATCTGGTAGAGGCAGCTGCACTAAAATGCCGTTGACCTTTGGGTCAGCATTCAGTTGTTTGACCAGTCCTTCCACTTCAGCTTGTGAGGCCATTTTGGGGAGCTCAAAACCATAAGAAGCAAGCCCATTTTTCTCGCAGGTTTTCCTCTTCATCTTGACATATTGTTGAGACGCAGGGTTCTCTCCCACCAGGACAGCTGCCAAACCGGGACGAGGTAATCCGTGATTCACCATGTCTTCGACATCAGCGGCTATCTCACATAACAGCTTCTCAGAAATTGCTTTCCCATCGATGATCTGCGCAGTCATAATCTCTCCTTTTCGTGAAATAGGATCTCAGCGAATTTACCCACCATGTTGTATGTGATTTTTAGGAATGCCGTTTTTGATTATCCATGAAAATTGGCAATATTACAAGTAACATTAATCCTGAATTCCGGTAAAATAGCAAATACTGAAGTTAACCAGGAGAATGCCTTGAAAAATTATATCCATCGATTAGGTACTGTAGTATTAATTCTTATAATAATATTCCTACTTTCCGGTTGTAAAAGTGAACAGAATGGCGCGACGAAAGCCGTCGAAGCTTATATTCAAGCTTTGAGTAACAAGGATTCAATCAAGATCAGTAGTCTCTCATGTGCCGATTGGGAACAAAACGCAATCCTCGAAGTCGATTCGCTGACTGGGGTTGGATCAAAAGTAGCGAACTTGAAATGTGATCAGACCGGGCAGACTGGTAGTGATACCTATGTTTCCTGCACCGGCACACTTGATCTTGATTACAATGGAGAAGGCCAACAGATCGATTTATCCACCCGCACATATATTGCCCGGCAGGAAGACGGAGAATGGCGTGTGTGCGGTTACCGCTAACCCATTCGGAAACAGATATGCTGCGTAGATTATTTACCCGAGAGAATTTATATGCCCTGTTATTGTGCCTGATCCTGATTGCCATTTTCATTCTGACCGCGGACCAGGCTCCATTGTGGATTTATCAAGGTTTTTAACCCGTCAATGCAGGGTGTGAATTCCTGCTAACTCCCATAATACTGTGTCCTTCTTCACATTAATAATTGTAGTTTGCGCTGCCCTACTAATTGGCTTAGTTGCCAAAGGTACCTGGCGTAGTTGGTGCTTGATGGTGGCCAGTATCCTGGCAATATATTGGCTACAGCCGGCGACCCCCATTCGTCATCTTGATTTTTGGCTGCCTACTGCTTGTATCATCATCACTATCCTGACCTGGCTGATATCACGGCCTAAGGATGTGCTAAATACACGCGTTGATATGCTGACTGGGATGGTCATTACTTCTGTAATCCTTCTAATTAGCTTGACCCGCTATCTTGGACCGGTTTGCTGTCTGACACCAACCCGCCCACCCACAATATTACAGGTTTGCATTGTCCTTTTAACTGTTTCCATCCTTGCAATTTTATTGCGGCGCTATGCCACAGGTCGGGTTTTTTGGATCTATGCGAGTATCACCTTGATCATCGGTTTGTTTGTCATCCTAAAATCGGAGACCCTGGCCAATTTGATTAGCATTGGTCTTCGATCATTAAATTCTCAATCGGTGGAGCTCGCCTCTGCAGCTGACATTAAATGGCTCGGTTTTTCGTACGTTACTTTTCGTTTGCTCCACACCTTGCGCGATCGGTTGAGCGGGAGATTACCCGACCTCACATTGAACGAATATGTGACCTATATTATATTTTTCCCAGCCTATACAGCCGGCCCGATAGATCGCGTCCAGCGCTTCGTTCAAGATCTCCGCCAACCCTTTCGCCCTACCATAAATTCGACACTCAATGGTGGAAAAAGGATATTGTTGGGAATTTTTAGTAAATTTGTCCTGGCAGATGGTCTGGCCCTCATCGCATTGAGTAACATCAATTCAAGCCAGGTAAAATCTGTAGGTTGGTTATGGGTATTGCTATATGCGTACGCTTTCCGTATTTTTTTTGATTTTTCCGGTTATACGGATATCGCCATAGGCATGGGCCAGCTCCTAGGGATCCAGCTGCCTGAAAATTTTGAGCGTCCGTATCTCAAACAAAACCTGACTTTGTTTTGGAATAGCTGGCACATCACCCTGGCACAGTGGTTCAGAGCATACTTTTTCAATCCACTTACCCGATCATTACGCACTAACCCCCGCAATATACCTTTACCTCTGATAATTTTCATTGGTCAGTTAAGCACATTCATACTGATTGGTCTATGGCACGGGATCAGCTGGAATTTTGCGATTTGGGGAGCCTGGCATGGTTTGGGGCTCTTCATACACAATCGTTGGTCAAATATAACGAAATCGAGCTCATCAAAATTAGATAACCACCTTCGTTTGAAGAAAATGCTTGACCTTAGCGGTGTATTGATTACCTTTAACTATGTTAGTTTAGGATGGGTATGGTTTGCTTTATCCACTCCAGCGCAATCTTGGAATACTTTTCTAAAATTATTTGGGCTGGTATAGCTGGTAAAAATGTCTGAAGTATCAACTACGAAGAATTTTTCATTACTGCGGGTAATGGTCAAAGGCATTTTACTCTTCTTGCTGATCAACCTTATTTTTGCTCCATTGGCGCCACTTTCAGCTCTCGGTAAAATATCAGCCTATAACCTCTTCTTTCCTGGGCGCGTCCGTTTACCCTATGGTGAGAACCCCGAACAAGCCTACAACCTGAGTTTATATAACCTCGAAGCCATGTTTGCCTCCCATGAATTGACAGCAGGACATAAACCCGCCAATGAATTTCGGGTGCTTCTCATCGGCGATTCCTCAGTATGGGGCTATCTCTTGAAACCTGAAGATACATTATCAGCTTATATAAACACAGCTGATCTGACAACCAAAGACGGAAGGTTGGTTCGGGCATACAACTTGGGTTATCCGACCCTCTCGCTCACCAAAGATCTGTTGATTCTCGATGTTGCAATGCAGTACCAACCGGACTTAATTATTTGGTTAATCACCCTTGAATCACTGCCACATACCAAACAGCTGGATTCACCTCTCGTGCAAAATAACCCGACCAGGGTTCGTGATCTAATCACTCGTTTTGACATTAACCTCGACCTCCATGATTCCAACTTTGTGACTCCAAATTTCCTTGAATCCACCCTGGTGGGAGAACGCCGAGCGTTGGCTGACCTCCTTCGCTTGCAAATCTATGGCATCATGTGGGCCGCTACCGGAATTGATCAATACTACCCGGCATCCTATGAGCCTCCCCAATCAGACCTGGCCTTGGATGAATCTTTCCACGGTTTGCTTCCTCCGATATTGCGTTCTGAAGATTTATCGATGGAGATTTTGATTGCTGGGCAGAGAATGTCTGGAGAAATACCCATCCTTTATGTAAATGAGCCCATTTATATCAGCCACGGGGAAAACTCCGATATCCGGTATAATTTCTTCTACCCAAAATGGGCCTATGACCAGTATCGTTCACTCTTGGAAAATACTTGTCAGGAGCAAAGCTGGCAGTGTTTGGATGAATGGAACCTTGTGCCATCCGCAGAATTCACCAATAGTGCCATTCATATGAGCCCAATCGGGACGAAACTTTTAGCCACCGAGCTCGGACGGTCAATAATTTCCTTATCCAACCCCTGATTTATGATCCTACCTACGAAATCAAAATTTTTTCTCTACTCTACAGTTCTTTTTTTCTACTCGATATCAGTCGTATTGGTAGCTTGCTTAAATGATCAATCCACACCAGGAAGCATTTCTAAAAATCCAATTCCCTCTTCCAGTGAACCTACCGGCGCTTTAATCCTATCCACGGTTGATCCTACCCAAGACAATCCGGGATCTCCGATACCTACTCAGATTATTACCCAACCACCTACAATTACAGGGGAAACATTCACTCCTCAAGCATTCTCTACACCTCTGGCGATCACTCCCACTGCGTTATCGCCTGGTGATTGGATGTCTTTGCCTGTCATACCAGTAGTGAGTCAAAATTCACGAGAAATCTACCTGCGTGGGATTGAATTGGGAAATAATCCGCATGCCTTCTCCAAAATTGGAGATTGTCAAAGTATAACCACTTATTTCCTGAGTTATTTTGACAAGCCTGGTTTATATAATTTGGGAGATTATTCTTCATTGCAACAGACGATCGATTGGTATGAAGGGTCATTTTCTCGTGACAGCCTGGCAGTGAAAGGTGGCTTTAATGCTGCTGCCATTCTCTCACCTTTGCGCGCTGACCCGAAACAATGCAATTCTAGCGAAAACCCGATTGAATGTGAATTCCGCCTTAATCGTCCTAGCCTAGCCATCATCAGCCTGGAAGAATGGTGGGCAGGCCACCCGGAAAATTACGAAACATATATGCGCAGGATAATCGAGTATGCTATCAAACAGGGAGTAGTACCAATCATCACTACTAAGGCTGATAATCTTGAAGGAAATAATCTGATCAACCAGACGATTGCCAACCTCGCACAGGAATACGACATACCCCTATGGAATTTCTGGGCAGCTGTACAACCCCTCCCGAACCATGGGCTGATCGCGATTAATTCTTCAGGTGAGGTAGATATGTTCCACCTTACCCATAGTGAAGGATATTACTATTATAATGATCCGTCCGCAATTCAATCAGGTTGGTCAATGCGCAACTTTACGGCACTCCAGGCTTTGGATGCAGTCAGGCAGGGTTTGTTGGAACAACCATGAAGATAATCTACATCTGAAATAAGAGGAAATTATGACAGCTGAGATCATGCAAACCCTTTCCACTTACATTGCAACCCAAATCCTCAAACAACCAAAGCGAGTGCTAAAAATTGATGAGCCATTACTATCCAATGGTTTGGTTGATTCATTCAGCCTGGTAGATTTATCCCTGTTTATTGAAAAAACATTTAATGTTTATATTGATAACACTGAATTAAATCGTCAAACATTTGACACACTTGGTCAGCTCGCGGATCTCATCAAGTCTCGGATGTAATCATCGCAATATGCTCACCGTTATGCAAAAGCTACTCCAGCTCAATGATATTGCTCCTCAGTCTATAGCTGTTCGTCTCCTTTTTAATCAGGAACCGGATCAGGTTATTTCGTATTCCAGATTGATTCACGGTTCAGTTGGTTATACAATGGCTTTGGATAATGCGGGCATCCAACCTGGTGAAGTAGTGATTATTATTCTTCAGCATGGAGAAGACCTTCTGTATGCCTTCTTTGGAGCCATCCTGCACGGTTCCATCCCCGCAATTATGCCCTTTCTCACTGAAAAACTATCGCCTGAGCAGTATCGCCGATCATTAATATCCCTTTTTGAGATCACCTCTCCTGCAGCGGTGGTGACATACCCAGAGTTTCTTGAAGAGGTTCAGCTTGCGGTAAAATCAAGCAGCTCGATCAGATCCGTTCTCTCATCCAACCAGATTATTCCTAATTCAGAACTTAGTTCATTAGAAAAAATATTGGGAATTAATCGGACACCTGAAGACATCGTGCTGCTGCAGCATTCTTCGGGTACAACCGGTTTACAAAAAGGAGTTGCTTTATCCAATCAGGCAGTATTTAACCAGCTCGAAAGCTATTCCCAAGCTCTCAAACTTAGTCCTTCTGATGTGATCGTAAGCTGGCTTCCCCTTTATCATGACATGGGACTGATTGCCGGGTTTCTCTTGCCAATCCTGTTGAATGTACCCCTGATCCTACTTTCTCCATTCGATTGGGTCCGTGCGCCATATAAATTGATGCATGCCGTGACTGAATACCATGGCACGCTTTCCTGGTTGCCCAACTTCGCCTATAATTTTTGCGCTCAAAAGATCCGCCCACGCGATCTTGATGGGATCGATCTATCCACCTGGCGGGCAGTCAGTAACTGTTCTGAGCCAATGTATTGGAAAAGCCACCAGATGTTCCTGGATCGCTTTCAGCCCTATGGGCTACATTCTTCTGCAATGACCACCTGTTACGCCATGGCAGAGAATGTTTTCGCAGTATCCCAGGGGGTATTAACCAAGCAGTGACAGTTGATCAGATCAGCCAGCGGAATTTATTAGTCAATCGAATCGCCATTCCATCTACATCAGGTGATGACTCGATCAAAATGCTGTCGGCTGGGCATCCGATAAAGAACACTCTGGTTAGAATCCTGGATCAACATCATGCTCACCTACCCGACCGCCAGCTGGGGGAAATAGCTATTTCGAGTGACTGTATGTTGTCTGGTTATTACAATCGCCCGGATCTGACAACCAAGGCTTTTCATTCAGGATGGTACCTGACTGGTGACCTGGGTTATATCGCGGATGGTGAAATATATATTACGGGTAGAAAAAAGGACATGATCATTGTCGGAGGCAAGAATATCTACCCCCAAGACCTGGAGAACCTGGCAAGTGAGGTTAAAGGTGTACATCCAGGGCGTGTGGTTGCATTTGGTGTACCGAATGAGCTCACCGGAACTGAAGATGTGGTCATCATTGCTGAAGTGGATACGACTGAAAAAGATTTGATCAATGGAGAAATCGAAAATGATTTGGAAAGCTCTCCCACGATCGATCAGATTTCGGATGAAATCCGCTCACGTGTCACACGCGGCTCAGATATTGCTTTGCGTAGGGTGAAGCTCGTAAAAAGGGGCTGGCTGATTAAGACCAGTAGTGGAAAAATCGCCCGAAATTCAAATCGCGAACGCTACATTACTGAGTTTATGGAAGATTGATTGACTTCGGTCGCCAAACTGGATCGAAATCGTAGGCAGGATTTACCACAATCGGATGTCGTTCTACACCGTTTGTTCGCATCACATAGATATCATGATTCCCAGAAAACCAGCTTGTAAATAACAACCAGTAACCGTCGAACGAGTAGTTTAAGTCCAGTACCAGCTGAGAGTTAGCCACCTCGACAGGCACCGTGCCCTCTTCTGAATAGGTGACGGCCATTAAATTGGTGGCACCGGTTGTATCGGATAATACCTGTCTTGTGTATATCACCACAGTACCGTCAGGTGACCATGCCGGTCCTTTGATGATATAGTCCCCTGTCCCCGAAATGAGACTTCGCCGGTTTTTTCCATCCGGATCCATTACCCAGATCCTGTTATCACTATTAACATAAGCAATCTCTGTTCCATTTGGAGACCAGGCAGGTTGTGAGATTGCCCTGGTCTCATCATCAACCAGAGACTTGACCGTGTAATCCAGTAAATTCAGTATGAAAATCCCAGGCACCCCCTCCTTGCGTAATGACGTAAAAGCAATTTGATTTCCATCTGGAGACCAGCTTGGATCGTAATCACCACCTGGGGCACTCGGCAATGGGATCATTCCGGTGCCATCCGCGTTAATTATATAAAGACTTGCTCCTGGGTAAGAGCTCAAATGCCTGATGCAAGGTGATATGAATACGATCCTGATCCCATCCGGATCCCATTTTGGCTGACACGCTCCCTCGGGGATTTCTGTGATCTGCCTTGGTTCTCTGGTCCCATCGAGATTCATAAGCCAAATTTCCACTACACCAGAGCGATTGGAAGCGAACGCTATTTGACCCGCTCCACCCAAAGGCGTTGGAAGTGGGGTTCTTGTTATTGTGGGGGAAGGGGTTAGCGTAGGTGTTAGTGTTTGAAAAGGAGTAACTGTGATTGTTGGTGTTGGTGAGTTGAACGTTGTAGGAGTTTGAGATAGGATGCCGATGATAGGCAGTTGAGTGGTAGTTGCTAAGGGCAAAGTAGGGGTCAGGGTGGGCATTACTCCCGGAGCGATGTACCCGATCATTCGTTTTACCAGGTCAGGTCTGAATGCATAAGTCGCAAATCCACTCAATACCAGCAAAGGTAAAAGGATGAATAATAACCAGTCTGCTGATCGTCTTTGATTTTTTAGTGGGACTGGTAATAACTCTAAATCATCGATATCTGGATCAAGCGGGCGAGTAGATCCTTTTTTCTCCTTACCTGACCCATGACCTTTTTTTGCTCTATCCTTTCTTACTGAACTACTTACCACACCAGGTAATTGATCATGCAATGTGATCGGAGGCGGCTGCAACACCAATTCCAAAGGTACCTTTCGTCGCGAGATACTCCGGGCTTCCATCAAATCGTATCTCAGTTCATCAGCAGTTTGGTAGCGATCCTTTGGTTGAATTGCCAGACATTTTTCAATGATCTTTACCACATGATCCGATACTCTGGGGTTGAGTTTTTGGATAGCTGTCAGTTCAACCCGGTTCATAGCCCGATCAAGTCCATCTTCTGGAACCGCATTG
The DNA here is from genome assembly GCA_963809805.1 of uncultured Chloroflexia bacterium. Taxonomy (GTDB): domain Bacteria; phylum Chloroflexota; class Anaerolineae; order Anaerolineales; family UBA4823; genus FEB-25. Next base: position 587,941 of record CAWELB010000008.1, read on the forward strand.
GTCAGAGCACAAAACAGTGTTGCTCCTAGCGAGTATATATCCGATCGGCCATCGGTGCGTGCACTCCCATATTGTTCGGGTGGCGAATATCCAGGTGTCATCGCCCTCGCACCTGTATGTGTAGCTTCACGCCCCTCCACAACTTTAGCCAGACCAAAATCGACCAGATATATATGACCGTGGGGAGTGATTCTCACATTACCGGGTTTAATATCGCGATGCAGGATGACTGGTGTCCGTGTATGCATATACGAAATTGCATCACAAATCGCTACTCCAATAATGATCACTTCCTGTTCAGGTAATGGGCCCAACCGATCCAGCCGTTGTCTCAGATCTTCTCCCTCGATGAAATCCATGACCAGATATTGGCCAAGTGGTTCGATCACAAAATGGTCTGATACACGTGGTAAATTTTGTTGGCGTAGGCTGGCTAGAATTGTTGCTTCCAGGCGGAATTGACGTGCATATTCATCGGTGGTGAAAAGATTTTCCTTGAGAGCCACCTCTACGCCCAGGTTCTCATCTATGGCTTTGTACACTGCCGCCATTCCGCCTTGTCCGAGGACCTCGACAATGCGGTAGCGATTGTTCAGCAGTGAGCCAGATTCCAATGTCATTATCTAGGTATTATACGTGAGTGGAGGCGTTCTGTAATAGTCATATTGAGTATATTCCATTCATCCCTTTGCGAGCTGAATGGTATCTATCCTTGGTGAATTCTACTGAACCTCATGTGGAGCATGGAGTCAATCAGGGTGGGCTAAGAGAAATGTCAGGTACCGGAAGTACTTCGACAATAATTTAGCACTTATTATTCAATGGAGACCTTGAAATATCCCAATATCATATATACCACTGGGATTAGATATCCAGGTTCTTAACATCTCGTGCGTGGGTCTGGATAAACCTCCTCCTTGGAGGTACTGCAGAACCCATCAACATGTCAAAAGTTCGATCTGCTTCTGCTGCATCATCAATGGTAACCAGAAGCAGCGTTCGGACACTCGGGTCCATGGTGGTATCCCAAAGTTGCTCCGGGTTCATCTCACCCAGCCCCTTGTATCTTGACAACGAGATTCGATCAGCAGAGACACCCAACTCCTTCACAATTCCATCCTTCTGCCCATCACTATACGCATATTTCACTTGATTTTTATAGGCCACGCGGTACAAAGGTGGTTGCGCGATATAAAGGTGTCCATCTTCGATGAGTATGGGCATATAGCGAAAGAAAAAGGTTAGCAGCAATGTCCGGATGTGACTGCCGTCCACATCAGCATCGGTCATTATGATCACTCGTCCATAGCGTAATCCCGATATATCGAAATTATCTCCAATACCGGTACCTAACGCGGAAATCAAAGCTTTGACTTCATTATTTGCCAGAATTTTATCCAATCGGGCTCGCTCGGTATTTAGAATTTTCCCCCGCAGCGGTAAAACAGCCTGAAAATGTCGGTCACGTCCCTGCTTGGCAGAACCACCGGCTGATTCACCTTCCACCAGGTATAGCTCCGTTTTTTCCGGGTCACGTTCAGAACAATCTGCCAGCTTACCAGGTAGGGTCAGGCTCTCCAGTGCTGATTTTCGGATGACCAGGTCGCGTGCCTTTTTCGCCGCATCGCGTGCCCGAGCAGAAGTCAGGCATTTTTGAATAATGGCTTTGCCTGCCGATGGGTTTTCTTCCAGAAAGCTGCTGAATCGATCACCAACCACCTGCTGGGTCAAGGTCTGTGCTTCCGGGTTCATCAACTTTACTTTAGTTTGGCTTTCAAATTGAGGATCAGGATGTTTGATACTGACAATCGCTGTCAAGCCTTCACGAGTATCGTCTCCGGTAAAGTTTGGATCGGCATCCTTCAGTAAACCGCTCCGCCGGGCATAATCGTTGATTGTACGTGTCACCGCGGCACGTAATCCTGTTAGATGGGTTCCACCATCTACAGTGTTAATGGTATTGGCGAAGGAATATACCGATTCAGCATAGGATTCGGTATATTGAATGGCAGCGTCAATTGTGATGCCATCAATTTCCTTTTCCACATGTACTACTGGATGAAGCACATCCCGGTTGCGATTTAGGTATCTGACAAAAGATGTGATCCCCCCTTCGAAATAAAAGGTCATCTCACGATTAATTCGTACATCCCTGAAATATATCGTCACTCCCCGGGTTACGAATGCCATTTCGCGGAACCGTTGGGTTAATGTATCAAATCTATAATCCAGATCACCCTTAAAAATTTCTGGGTCAAATTTAAATGTCGTCTTTGAACCGGTTTCTTTGGGGGAGCTCTTTCCGATAACTGTTACCGGACCCTTTGGATATCCCCTTTCATAGCGTTGAAAATACTTTTTTCCATCACGTTTGACTTCTACTTCACACCATTCCGACAACGCATTGACCGCCGATACACCTACCCCATGCAGTCCACCGGAGACTTTGTATCCACCCCCGCCAAATTTCCCACCCGCATGTAACACCGTCATCACCACTTCAAGTGCAGATTTTTTCATAGTGGGGTGGATATCTACGGGAATTCCTCGACCATTATCAGTGACGGTCACGCTGCTATCTGGATTGATCACCACTTCAATTCGATCACATACCCCTGCCAATGCCTCATCAATGGAGTTATCTACTACCTCATACACCAGGTGATGCAAAGCTTTAATATCTGTTCCCCCAACATACATGCCAGGGCGTCTACGTACAGCTTCAAGACCTTCCAAAACCTGGATATCTTTTGCTTCATAAGATAATGGTGTTTTATCGTCACCCACACGAACCTCCGCTGATTACCCGCCTGATATGATCGCATCGCTCCGCGATTTGAGCGACTTGAGCGTTTCTTGCGCCCATTTGTCTGCATCACGATAATAGATAAAGCTCGCTGCCAGCAGTGCGCTCGTAATAAATGCATGCCCTCCTACTCCAACCAAAGTCAACCATGAGTTTTCAGGCGGCACCCGCCACAACAAATCCAGCCCTTCGCTGATGGCTAAAACCGTTAGGAAGAATAACGATGTAGTAGGTAATGTCATCCTGGTCAGGACCATACTTCTCTGAACCGATGTCAGGGCATTAATGTGGTTCATGAATATGCCATGTGCAGAGAATAGCAATGGAAAAGCCAGCCAAAGAATCACTCCTAAATAAATAAACAAAGCAAATTGCCCCAGTGGTATACCAAGCAAAGCAATTGCAGATATTACACAACTAGAAGGGATGCTTATGATTACAAATATGATCAACAATGCCAAGGTCAAGCTAAGGATCTGAATCGATGACCATACCCAATTCCTGATCACTTTTCGTAATTCAAGCCTGCCATTGAGCGAAACCTGGACGACAAGATTATAGTAGAAACATCCGGCGATCAGACCCACCATCAATAAACCAATTGCCAGGCAAACCACAATGATTGGATTGGAAAGATCGATAAATATCGGAGAGCCTCCCGGGGTCGTCACGGGTAATCTGGAGGCCATTAAGCTGGGAATTCCTACTGGAATAGTCCTCAGCAGGCTGACCAGGTTAAACTGTGTCGCAAGTGTGCGCACCATTTCGATACTGGTGGATATTATGTCTCCAGTTTGTGTTGAGGTGACTGGTGTGGAAGTAAGCATGCGGTCAAGATAATTATTTACCAGTGTTTTTACCTGCAGGTGCGGGCCCAGCCATAACAGCAGATCAATCCCTATTGGAATTAGAATGATCACGAACTGGTTCGCAATCGCATCAAAACCCGCCCGCAATGAAGCAATCATATTGGGTGGTGCAGGCATAACTTGAGATTCTATTTTATCCATACGGCATTCCATTTTACCATAGAGGCTACTGTATCGTATTCGGGATATCAATGCCGAAATTATTTGCAATATTTATTACTATACAATAAAATACTCCAATGCACATTATCGGTAGAAAATCGATAAACTTGTTTTCTGGTGTAACAATCGTTCTTTTTTTGCTCGCTCTTTTTTCAATACCAGTTCTTGCCAGCACGCCTCGAGAAACCCTCCCCCGAGGGAATCAGTCGGTTACTCCGACAATATTCCCTTCGCTAAATCAGCAAGGAGATTTATCCGCAACTCCCAGTATCTCAATTACTTATACGATTATCATTACGGATACTCCAACTCCAGAATTCACACCAACCCCAACCTCAACTCCTACATCTCTTCCTACTCCAACGAACACGCCACTTCCTACTCAATTTTCATTCCTGCCCCATCTTTACCGGGATTTCTTTGTTCCTACCTACACTCCCACTCCCACTCCCCCGCCTCCCGAAACTGTGCTTTTTTGCGATAGTATTAGTGATCCCATAGCTATACCAGACAATAATGCAAATGGTATCAATAATGATATTTCCATCTCAGATGGCCGAGTACTGGTGAATGTACGCCTGTACCTTGATATAAGTCATTCCTACGTGGGTGATTTGGTGGTCACACTCAGCAATTTGAATATCAATCAAACCAGCACGGCCATTCATCGTCCGGGTCCTCCACCCTATGGGTGCGCTAATTCGGATATCGTCTCCATCCTTGATAGTAGTGCTATCCGGCCAGCAAATGATATATGTGCTGCTTATCCACATGCGATTTCTGGTATTTATCTGCCCAATGATAACTTGAATGTTTTTACCGGACAAAGTGCAGCAGGCACATGGAGGCTCAATGTCTCGGACCGTTATATCAATGATACAGGCCGTCTCAACCATTGGTGCCTGGAAACTCAACTATCCGATTCGCTTCCTGCTCCCACCCCCACACCACCGCCTATATCCATACCGCCCAGCGCATATATCGATGGAATGTGGGGCCAGGACCAACAATTTAAATTGGATTGCGAGTCCCGTTCAGCAGTGGATTGGGCCAGGCATTTTAATGCAAATATTGATGAGCTCGATTTTCTAAACCATCTTCCAAGATCGGATGATCCTGAAGCCGGATTTGTCGGTAATCCAAATGGCATCTGGGGCAATATACCACCCAATGATTATGGTGTTCACGCATCTCCTGTCGCAGACTTATTAGGAAGCTATGGTCTGACGGCGAAGTCTTACAAATCTCTCAGCTGGGATGACCTGCGTACAGAAATTGCTTCCGGTAACCCTGTCATCGTTTGGATCATCGGTGATAACTTTAGAAATCTGGTCAATGGGACTCCTCACTATTACACGGCAGCTTCAACTGGAAATACAACCATCGTGTCTCCATATGAACACACGGTGATTCTGGTTGGTTATAATTCGTCAAGTGTTAGAGTCTTGAATGGTGCTAGATTTATGGATATTGATCTATCCCAGTTTCTGGATTCATGGTCGGCATTGGATTTCATGGCAGTTCTGGCTCGTCCGTAAAGGTAAACTCTGATTGAATTGTGCATCGAACAATAAATAGTAGGTCATTGTTTCTTCCTACTACCCATTGCTAATTAACTTTGTATCATCAATATTAATCAAGGGGTAATAACCGTGTAAACCAGAACTGATATAATGATTAATATTCTTGACATTAGTGACAAATGTCATTAGAATTCGTCAAATTTTGCTGTATGGGGTTACAATAACAGTCAGGATGGTCCATCTGCTGTTATTGGATTTGAGTGTGCTGGTACCTGAGATATCCTTCAGGAGATGTATAAGGAGGTGCGGGTAATCCATATCATAAAGTAGATCGCTCACATTGCAGAATAAATTCTATAGACTTAAAACTATCTCTTGGAGGAGACAGAATATGAGTAAACGTTTGTTCGTGATATTGTCTATTGTAATGATCGCCAGTATGGTTTTATCGGCTTGCGCATCTGCAGGGTCTGGTAAACCAGCTGTCTGCGGCACCGATGCATTTGGCTGCGCGACCATCACGCCAGGTCAGACCATTAAAATCGGTATGGGTTCTCCTTTGACCGGGGATAATGCTTCATTTGGCATCGATATATCCAATGCTGGTAAGCTGGCGATTACGGATGCCGGCCAATTCCAGGGCTTCTCTTTTGAGCTTGACAGCCAGGATGACGGTGGCACCGCTGAAGGCGGGGCATCAGTTGCCAACAAGCTGGTATCCGACCCCACTATCGTAGCAATTGCAGGCCACATTTTCTCTGGGGCTACCGCGGCTGCCATCCCCATCTATGAAAAGCTGGGTATTCCCATGATGTCGCCTTCTGCCACTAACCCTCCCCTGACCCAGAGTGGCTCAAAAGTCTTTAACCGCCTGGTCTTCACCGATGCAGACCAGGGTAAATTTGCCTCTCAATACATCTTCAATGTCTTGAAAAAGAAGAACATTGCCATCATGCATGATGGACAGGCATACGGTCAAGGATTGGCAACTGTCGTTCAGGAACAATTTACTAAGCTAGGCGGTACGGTTGTCGCTTTTCAGGCGATTACCCCCGGCTTATCTGACTATAGCGCTCCGCTGGCAGACATCGCCTCGAAGAATCCTGAACTGCTTTACTACGGTGGCTACGTCGCTGAGGCAGTGGTCATCATCAACCAGATGAAAACTGCTGGTCTTACCAACACACTCTTTTTTGGTGATGATGGAACGTTCGGCCAGGACTTCCTGGATCGCACCGCAGCCAATGGCGAAGGTGCATATGCAACTGCTCTGATCCCGGCGGCATCGCCTGCCAAAGATAAATTCGATGCTGCATACCTGGCTGCCTATGGCCAACCGGCTGGTAAGCTCTCACCATATAGCTGGACTGGTTACGACTCGGTAGCAGTCTTGATCAAGACCATCGAATCTGTCGCCGTCAAAGGCAGTGATGGCAACCTGTATATACCACGCGGCGCATTAGTCACCGCTGTCCGCAACATTAAGGATTACCAGGGACTGTCTGGGGTGGTCACGTGCTCAAGCGTAGGTGAATGTGCTGGATCCGGTCCAACCTTCTACATCGATCAGGGTGGTAAGTGGGTCGAAGCACCCAAATCATAAATCTGGCTAGAATAAATTATGCGGGGCAAGCGTTCCTTGCTTGCCCCGCCATGCTATAATTTAACCAACATGGAAACCACCACTGAACGGATTCGCACCCCTTTCAATACCTATAGACTCATACAAATTATCCTTGCTGTCCTATTCAGCCTTTACCTGGTTTGGCGTCTCTACGATGTATCCATAGGTCATCCTCCCTATGGTTTAGATACCTGGGTGAGGCTGGCGCTATCCGGTGTCATCTTGGGCAGCGTGTATGCCCTTATCGCGATTGGCTATACCCTGGTATATGGCATTTTATTCATGATTAATTTCGCCCATGGCGATATCATGATGCTTGGTGCGTTTGGTGGTTTTTTTGTGTTCGAAGCTGCCAGGAACATCTCTGGTGGCACCGTAGGTGGAATCCAAATATCCTTTGCAAATGCTCACCCGGTGATCACAATCATCCTTGCTTTCATTGTAGGGATGACTGTGGCTTCGTTGAGTGGTTTCTTCCTCGAGCGCATCGCCTATCGTCCGTTGCGCAACGCGCCACGTTTGGTGCCGCTCATCAGTGCCATAGGTGCATCCATTTTCCTTGAGAACGCAGCCCAATTACTCTTCGGTGCTCAGCGGCGCGATTTCGCTAATCCTGCCATCCTATCTAGAGACCTGGGGTGGAATATCACGGTGGGTCAAAGTAATGTGGTCGTCAGCTATACCGGGGTTTTTACGATTGTTCTATCAATCATCATCATGATTGGTTTGTACCTGTTGGTGCAGCGTACGCGTTTTGGTCGTGCCATGCGCGCTGTGGCTGAAAACAAACAAACTGCGGCTTTGATGGGTATCGATGTGGACGCGATCATCAGCCGTACTTTCATTGTTTCAGGTGCGCTGGCCGGGGCAGCCGGTGTGATGTGGGGCATCCATCTAGGGTTGGTGTATTACCTGGTCGGCTTCACCCCTGGTATCAAAGCTTTTACCGCCGCAGTCTTGGGCGGTATCGGCAACGTACCGGGAGCTATGTTGGGGGGGATGTTCTTGGGGATCGTTGAAGCGATTGGACCAGCTGTCTTGGGTATCGGCTTCCAGCTAAAAGACGTGATTGCCTTTGCCATCCTGGTGCTAATATTGATATTTCGTCCAACAGGCATCTTGGGTGAAGTACTTACCGAGGATAAAGTCTGATGAAGACCCATCTGAGAACTGGTTCACGCACAGGGATCATATTTGGCATATTCCTTATTTTCTTAATCCTGATCGGATTCCAGGCAACCGCTGCAGATCTTATCGGTAGTCTCCTGGGAAATAATAATGCCGGACAGGTGTTTGGCTTGGCACCAGTCGCGCTCAATATGATGATTTTCTTCGGCTTAATCGGTTTTTGGGCAGGGTCCAGCGGTGCCAGGCCTACCCGATCAACCAGGATACTTTTTTCTCTTGCGGGTGCAATGGTTGCTGGTGTAATAGTGGGCTTGATGCTGGGTGTCATGGCATTCATCCTCGGTACATTGAATGCAGCCGGCGTTAACATGTCCTTTTATCTGGCTGAATTACTGCCCGCCACAGTTCAGCAATTTACTCTTGATTTAAGTCCATTGCCAGCTGGGATCATTTATCTGGTGTTTTTAACCATTGCCAGTGGATTGGGCGGCCTTTTAGCAATTGGCCTTGGCTCAGACTTCTGGCAACGCAGTGTATCCAAACGCTGGTCACAATCCCGCCAGAATTTTATGGAGCGACCTGGATTACAAAGAATCCGAACCAACAAGCTCACAAGATTCATCGTATATGGGATCCTTCTGCTCATCGTATTTTTGCTGCCTACTCAGCTCGGTCAATATTGGAATTACACGCTGGGTACAGTCGGCATTTACGTGCTGTTAGGCTTGGGTTTGAACATTGTTGTTGGTCTCGCCGGTTTGCTGGACCTGGGATACGTAGCCTTCTTTGCGATTGGGGCTTATACCATGGCATTATTGACTGCACCAGTTCCCCATCACCTGTTGTGGAACTTCTGGTATGTGATCCCGATTGGTATTGTCCTGGCGGCGTGTGCGGGGATCCTGCTTGGTGTCCCTGTTTTGCGCATGCGTGGCGACTATCTTGCCATCGTGACTTTGGGTTTTGGTGAAATCATCCGCATCTTGGTCGGTAGTGATTTGCTCTCAAGCTTTTCGGGAGGCCCGCGCGGGGTACCGAGCATTGGACAACCCTCTTTGTTTGGTAAATCTTTTAATAGCAATTTGGATTTTCTATATTTGATTATCCTGGCGGTAATTCTTATCATATTTGTCACAAACCGCCTGAAAGCATCGCATGTGGGTCGAGCATGGGAATCTATGCGTGAGGATGAGACGGTCGCCCGAGCCATGGGAATTAACACCCTCAAGTATAAATTGCTTGCCTTTGCCATCGGCGCAGCGTTTGCCGGGCTGGGAGGAGCGCTTTTTGCCTCACGAAACCAGTTCACCGGACCAGACGATCATACATTAATGGTCTCAATCAACGTTCTTTGCATGGTGATCGTAGGCGGTATGGGTAGTATCCCCGGTGTTATTGCTGGAGCGTTCGTGTTGAAAGGTCTGCCGGAAGTCTTGCGCCAGCTGCAAGATTACCGTATTGTGACATTCGGGGCCCTGTTGGTTGTAATGATGATCATGCGCCCGGAAGGCTTGATACCTTCCACGCGCAGGCGTATGGAATTGCACGAAGCTGTCGACACACATCCACCTGAAGCAGTTGATATCGGGACCAAAGACAAAGAAATGATAACGAAATGAACGCTCTCGAAACCCATAAGCTGACCAAAGTTTTTGGTGGTCTGACAGCTGTAAACAATCTCGACCTCGTCGTGCCTGAGCTGACCATCGCAAGCGTGATTGGTCCTAATGGTGCTGGAAAAACCACTTTTTTTAATTGCATTACCGGTTTTTATACCAAATATTCTGGTCAATCTTTATTCTTTGACCGGTCTATCGTTGGATTAAGCCCGGATCGGATTGCTTCACTAGGCATCGCCCGCACTTATCAAAATATTCGTCTGTTTGCAAATATGACTGCGATCGAAAATATCCTGGTTGGAGAACATACCAGGTTGAAATCCTCCTGGATGGAAGCTATTATCCGTACCCCTCATATCAATAAAGAGGAAAAGGAAGCTTTAGAGGAAGCAAGCCATTTGCTACGTTTTGTAGGTCTGTCCGGTATGGGCGATCTGCTTGCACGTAATCTACCGTATGGTGCTCAACGCCGCCTCGAGATCGCCCGTGCGCTTGCCAGCAAACCTCGTATGCTTTTGCTGGATGAACCTACTGCCGGTATGAACCCGCACGAGACAGGCGATATGATGCGCTTCATCCGGCGGTTGCGTGATGAGGTTGGTATCACCATTCTAATGATTGAACACGATATGCGCGTGGTTATGGGCGTCAGCGAGAAAATTACGGTATTGGATTACGGGCAGAAGATAGCTGAAGGTGATCCCATGGAGATCCAGGGTAATCCACTCGTTATTGAAGCTTACCTGGGTCGCGGCGCTGCTTCTGGTCTAGGCAATTCTGGAACTTTCAATCCTATTACTGAGCCCACCCCACCTGCTGGCTGATCTATACGGGATAAGGATATTTCAATGCCAATGCTGGAAGTATCTGGGATACACACATATTATGGGAATATCCACGCCCTGAAGGGGATCTCGCTGGTTGTAGAGAAAGGCGAGATAGTTTCCCTGATCGGAGGCAATGGTGCTGGTAAGACTACCACTTTACGCACCATCATCGGTCTGCTCAAACCTCGCCAGGGTGATGTCTTTTTGGATGGAGAAGACCTCGCTTCATATAAAGCCCATCAGGTAGTTTATAAAGGGGTAGCGATGGTTCCGGAAGGACGTGGTATCTTTGCCCGCTTGACCGTTGCTGAAAACCTGGATTTAGGTGCTTACAGTCTCAAGGATAAATCCACCATCCAGGCAGACCTTGACCGTGTTTTCTCCGTGTTTCCACGTCTGAAAGAACGTATCAAACAAGTAGCTGGTACCCTATCGGGAGGCGAGCAACAGATGCTGGCAATTGGTAGAGCACTTATGGCTCATCCTCGCTTGCTCTTGCTCGATGAACCCTCGATGGGACTCGCACCTATCCTGGTGGAAAGTATCTTTCAGACCATACAAGCGATTAATCAAGAAGGCACCACCATTCTCTTAGTCGAACAAAATGCTTTAATGGCCCTTTCCATCGCTAGCCGCGGCTACGTCTTGCAGACCGGACAAATTGTGCTGCATGATACGGCGCTAAACCTTCAGCAGAATGAAATGGTTAGGAAAGCATATTTGGGGGTTGAATAAATGCCGTCATGCTCGAATTGACCTGATATGGAATTTGGCGTCATGCCATGTTCCCTTTGTTATAATTACAACTTATAGACCTCCTTATGCCATCCGCTGAAATCATCACCATCGGTACTGAATTATTATTGGGTGAAATCGTTGATACGAATGCACCCTTTCTTGCTCGTAATCTTCGGGATGTCGGCATTGATTTATTCAGAAAAACCACCGTAGGCGATAATGTCAAGCGGATAGCTGAGGCAATTCAGCTGTCTCTGGAAAGATGTGATATTGTCATCACTACCGGTGGACTGGGACCTACTGTCGATGATCCTACCCGCGACGCAGTCGCCCTTGCCGTGGGTGTAAATTCTGAATTTCGACCCGAGCTGTGGGAGCAAATTCAAACGCGTTTTAAACGCTTGGGTCGTCTGCCGACAGAAAATAACCGGCGCCAGGCATACATCCCCGCAGGAGCAATTGCCATTGAAAATCCCGTCGGCACTGCACCAATCTTCATTTTGGAATATCGCTCCCATTTAATCATCTCGTTGCCAGGGGTTCCGAGCGAGATGGAATACCTGGTGCAGCAACATATCATCCCTTACCTTTGCCAGTACTATAACCTTCACGCGGTCATTAAAATTCGGGTTTTACATACCGTGGGAATGGGCGAATCTCAGATCGACGACTTGATCAGTGATTTGGAAGAGTTAACCAATCCCACGGTAGGTCTCGCCGCACATACTGGTCAGGTGGATGTGCGTATCACTGTTAAAGCTGAATCTGCAGAGGCAGCAGCTGCGATGATTGCACCGCTCGAAAAAACTCTCCGCGATCGTCTTGGTGATAGCATATACGGAGTCGATCAGGAGACGTTGGAAGAAATCGCAATGCAATCCATAGAACAACATAAGTGGACCCTGACAATTATCGAAGCTGGATTGAATGGTTATTTGGTCCAACGTCTTGCACGTGCGAATGGTCCATTTCTGAGTGGTCAGGTGCTGAAACAGCCACCGACCAAAGAAGACTTCTTGAACCTGACTGATGATTATCGTCAGACTCAAGGGGCAAATGTCGGTTTGGGAGTTTCGATTCAAGTCAACTCAGATACCTATGAAATCGATCTGGTGTTGATTTCCCCGGTAGATAAGCAGCAAATTCACCGCCGATATGCTGGTCCACCTCAATATGCTCCCATTTGGGCATTCAACCAAAGCCTGGATATGATTCGAAGGATCCCCCATGACTCTTAATGCCGACGTAATCCTTAAAAATGCAATATTACTGACCATGGATGTAAGCCTGTCAATTTACGAGCCCGGGGCCATTGCCATCAAGGGTGATCAGATCCTGGCCGTAGGTAATGAGCAGGATATCTGCCAGCAATACCTTTCCGAACAAACGATCGATTGCAAAGGGAAAGTCCTCATGCCTGGGCTCATTAATGCCCACACCCATGCTGCCATGACATTGTTGCGTGGTCTGGCAGATGATTTACGACTGGATGTGTGGTTGATGGGCTACATGATGCCTGTTGAACGGCAATTCGTTTCACCAGCTTTTGTTCGCTTGGGTACGATGCTCGCTTGTGCCGAGATGATTCGTTCGGGTGTGACTTGTTTTGCTGATATGTATTACTTCGAGGATGATGCTGCCCAGGCCACCGCAGAAGCAGGCTTAAGGGCAGTATGCGCTCAAACTGTACTTAAATTCCCTGGACCAGATGCCCGCGATTATGAGGAAGCATTCGAAAAGACCCGTACATTTTTAAGGAAATGGCAGGGTCATCCACTGATCGTGCCAGCAGTCGGTCCGCATGCTCCCTATACTTGCACCCAAGAAATCCTGCAATCAGCTGCTGCTCTTGCGCGTGAGTTTGATGTCCCGTTGTTGATTCACCTGTCCGAAACGCATCAGGAGGTAGAAAACAGTCGTAAGGAACATGGCATGCCCGTGATCCCTTATGTAAAAAAACAGGATGTGTTCGAAGCAAAGGTTTTAGCCGCCCATTGTGTCCACGTGGATGATGGAGAGATAAAAACACTTTTGCATCATCAGGCAGGGGTATCTCATAATCCATCTTCAAATCTAAAATTAGCTTCCGGCTTTGCTCCTGTGAGTAAAATGCTTGAAGCCGGATTGAATGTGGGTATTGGTACAGATGGCGCTGCCTCAAATAATGACCTGGATATGTTCGAGGAAATCCGTCTGGCTGCTTTTATTTCCAAAAGCACTAGTGGTGATCCAACGATCCTGCCTGCACCGATGGCATTATCGATGGCGACCTGCATGGGCGCTGAAGCCTTGCAGCTAGGCGGGATCACTGGTTCACTTGAACCAGGCAAACGGGCAGATTTGATCTTGGTGGACATTTCGCGCACACACAATTCACCTCGCTTTAAAAGAGAACCAGATGCTATTTACGCCCAATTGGTATATTCGACGCACGCATCTGATGTAACCGATGTCATGGTGAATGGAAAATGGCTGATGCGCGATCAGCAGTTATTGACCCTTGATGAGCCGCAGCTGCTCGTAAATGCAGCTGAATACGCCCGCGACATTGATGCATTTTTGCTTGAACGTGAGCATTCTGTGCTCTCCAAGTTGGTTGCAATCGGGGGAGCCTCAGAGGAAGAAAGCTATGAAGTACAAGTAAAAGTACCTCTACCTGATTCGCAGGTGGTAATAGATAATATATCGCATTCCGGTATCGAAGTGTTACACCAGCGACATTACCATGAATATGATACGTATTTCTCATTCGCCGATCCAAATCAGGGCTACCTGCGTTATCGTGAAGATGAAGCGATCGGGGCAAACGACCAGATCACGAATGTACGTTATCGCCTCACCCTGCTTGGGCCAACCCGTGAAGGGAACTTGCCTCGCGATGTATTATTATCCCGCAGCCGATTTATAGCGCCTGCCATCCACAGCCTCCGGTTTTATAGGGAATACTTTAAACCATCTCAAGAAACAGTGATAGAGAAACATCGTTTACGCTGGCGCATCCTTTACCATGGACTCGAATTTTTTATAAATTTGGATCGCATGGATAACCCTCCCTTGGGTCATTTTCTTGAAGTCAAGAGCCGCACCTGGAGTCGTCGGGATGCGGAACACAAAGCCCTTGTGGCACGCGATTTAATCCAATCCCTGGGGATTACCCCCGAAGTATCAGTCGCACAGGATTATATCGAGATCGTCAATACGCGTGCTTCCAAGTAAATGGCTGGTATAGCTCCGCCTTCGCCATTGGATATTCAAAAAGGATCGAGGGTCAGGTTCCAATTAGATCGGGTACTGACCATTATCAGTGCCCATTTTATTCATGACACATACTCCGCCTTCCTTGCCCCATTGCTCCCCAATCTGATTGAGAAGTTGTCTCTTACTTACACCCAGGCAGGGTCACTCTCAACTATCACTCAATTACCCTCGATACTAAATCCGATCATCGGTTACCTGGATGATAAAGTCAATTTACGCATTTTTGTGATCCTTGCACCCGCTGTTTCTGCAACGACCATGAGCTGTCTGGGTATTGTCCCAAACTATCTCAGCCTTGTGATCCTGCTCTTTATCACTGGTCTGAGTATTTCTGCTTTCCATGCTCCTTCACCCGCCATGATCGCCCGCGCAGCCGGCCTGCATGTAGGGACGGGAATGAGCTTGTACATGGCTATGGGCGAGCTCGGACGCACTGTCGGTCCATTGCTGGCTTCCTGGGCATTGCTCACCTTCACTTTGAATGGGATGTTTCCCGTTGCTATCCCTGGCTGGATCGCATCAGTAGCAATTTTCATCCGCTTTAAAGGTATTCCTGTCCATGTTGAGAAGCAAACCGGGTTTCGTGAAGTGCTGCCCGTCGCTCGCCGGCTTTTCCTGCCATTAATTGCATTGACTTTCTTTAGAAGTTTCTTGATCACTGGTTTGGGTGTTTATCTCCCCACACTGATGGAAGGTGAAGGTGCAAGTATATGGAAAGCAGGTACCACTCTGGCGATTTATCAATTTGCAGGTGTGATTGGGGCACTTCTCGGTGGCACAGTCAGCGATCGCCTGGGTCGTAAGCCGGTTCTATTCTCGGTTTCATTACTTGCTCCCATCATGGTGTTCCTATTTCTCAGAACCAGTGGTTGGTTGATCATCCCTGTTTTGATCCTCTCCGGGTTATTTAGTTTGTCTTCACAACCGATCATCCTTGCAATCGTCCAGGATCAGCTTCCTGCCCACCGCTCAATCGGCAACGGCTTATTTATGGCTATTAGTTTCATCTGTTTAGCATTGGCTGCCACCGGGATCGGTATGCTTGCGGACCGATTTGGCTTGCGCCAGGCATTCATGTGGACGGTTATATCTGGTTTTGTGGCAGCGCCTCTGGTTTTCCTATTGCCGCGTGCACAGAAAAACGACCCGCACCCACATCCTACGATCATAGAGGAATAATTGATTATATGAATGACGTATTGGAATTTGCCGTCGACCTGGCAATGCAAACTGGGGATATTTTGCAAAAATACTATTCACCGACCGGGATTCATTCGACGCCAAAAGCAGATAATACCGTGGTCACCGAAGCTGATCTGGCTGCTGATGGATTTATTACACAACAAATTAAACAATATTTTCCTCGCGATGGTATCTTGAGTGAAGAATCCTCCCATTTACTTCAAGATCCACAAATACCAATCTGGGTCATCGATCCATTGGATGGAACCACCAATTTCAGTCTGGGTCTCGCAATTTGGGGAGTATCCATCGCACGCCTGGTAAACGGATATCCAGAGCTGGGAGTGCTATATTTTCCCCGCCTTAATGAGTTGTATTCAACCACAAAAGGAGCTGGCGCACAATTAAATAATAAGTCGATAATCGCCAGGGCACCCGACCCGACCCAACCGAATTCCTTTTTCGCTTGTTGCTCACGTAGTTTTCGCACATTTGATATCACCATCCCTTATAAACCTCGCATTTTGGGGTCAAGCACATATACGATATCCATGGTAGCACGCGGACTTGCTCTTCTTGCGTTGGATGTCACCCCAAAAATCTGGGATCTGGCTGCTGCTTGGCTTTTGGTAGAGGAAGCGGGTGGCATAATGAGTGTATTTGAGGGAGCTCAGCCATTCCCATTGTTTTCCAATATTGATTACAGTACCGCCAGTTACCCCATATTAGCAGCCGCTACTCCGAAATTACTTGAGATGGGTCGTAGCAAGATTCAGAGGAAATAATTATCATCGCTTAAAATTAATACCCGGTGTCATTTTCTAATCGGGTACTCAATATCAAATATTATCTATTTAAAGGACAGGTAATTATCATGGAATATCGACATCTCGGGAATTCAGGTCTGGAGATTTCAGCCCTCTCGCTCGGTGCTTGGGTGACTATGGGGGGCCAGATTGGGGAAGATACTTCATATGAATGTATGAAGTTGGCATATGATGCCGGGGTAAACTTCTTTGATAATGCAGAATCATATTCTCGTGGGAATGCCGAGACTGTCATGGGGAAAGCAATAAAAAAGGCTGGCTGGAAACGGTCCGATCTCGTGATCTCAACCAAACTTTTCTGGGGAGGGAACAAACCCAATCAGACTGGGCTATCCCGAAAACATATCATCGAAGGAGCCAGGGCTTCGCTCGAAAGACTTCAGCTTGACTATGTCGACTTGATATTTTGCCACAGACCCGATATTTATACTCCGATCGAGGAAACCGTTCGTGCCATGAATTTCTTGATCGATCAGGGATTGGTATTTTATTGGGGCACCAGTGAATGGACGGCTGACCAGATCATGCAAGCATATTCAATCGCCAGGCAGTTCGATCTCATTCCACCTACAATGGAACAACCCCAATACAACATGTTTACCCGCAAAAAAGTCGAGCGCGAATATGTTCGCTTATACGGTGAAATCGGGTTAGGTACCACGATCTGGAGCCCTCTCGCCAGTGGGATGCTAACCGGTAAATATAATCAGGGCATTCCAGAGAATACGCGATTAAGTCTTAAAGGATATGAGTGGTTACGTGAAGATTTTGAGAATGAAATCGCCAGACAAAGAATTACAAAAGTAAAATTACTGGCACCGATTGCTGAAAACAATGGAATGACAATCGCCCAGCTGGCAATTGCCTGGTGCCTAAAAAATTTGCATGTCAGCAGTGTGATTACAGGTGCCTCAAAGCCCCAACAAGTCAGCGAGAATATGCAATCCATGGACCATCTGGGTAAGCTAACAGTTGAAGTGATGGAACAGATTGAGTCAATACTGGATAATAAACCAGAACCTTTATCGGATTATCGGTAGAATTATCAAAAATATTCCGGAATATATGGCTAGTAGTATAGCAATTGCTCCATATTATTGATGAATGTCTGAGATACTGCTCATGCGTTTCTGACTGGCTGGCGGAGAATCGTCTTTAACCTGTCTGGAGAGCTCTTTCGTGGGTTGCCAAGGTATATTTCATGGTGTTTTCCGTTTGTTTGATAGCCCTTGGTTTTTATTAATTTATGCAGTTCTGCAATCGTTGGTGCTTCATCTATGTATGCGCCTGTATAAAGCGTTTGCATACTCAGCCCTTCTTCATAAGTTTCATATCTTATTTTGACGAGCAAAGGATTATCTTTCTTCTTGATGGACATACCGCGTACTTTTTCCATCCATTCATTCGTAACCCATTCCGGCTGCATGATCAACATGGTCCATTCCCATCTTGGTTTATTTGCCAGGGTGAACTCCTCCATATTTTCCATCCACCATAAACCTTCTAATGGTGGCACAATATGATCGTAACCATGAGATTTCAGTGCGAATTTGATCCCATACGATATTGTGTAAAGCGCCTCAACTGCTTGTTGATACTCCAATGATGTATTTGGATCACCAGTTCCATCGATCATGAGGAAACTTAGCGGTGGCACTTCCACGATATGGAAACTTTTTATCGCTGGATTGTATAGCGGACCGAGGGTTTTCTTAAAATCCACTTTATTCATCAGTCGAGATTCCTTTCTGCCATTTTCTTGGGTTATTTAGGTCTATAACTGATTATATAATTAATCTATATGACTTAATTTTCGATTTAGTGTTGACTGGACAATAGCTAAGTGTCTTCTTTTCTATTTCCATTTTTAGATAATGATAGCTATAATTGACTTAAGTTAATACGCTGGAGGAACTACCCTGAATAATCAACGCTCAACTCATAGTCTGGCTGATTCAGAGAAACCTAGGAAACCATCCGATCATCTGCAATCGGGTGTGGTTCTAATTAATCGATATTCTATTCAAAGTGTGGTCGGAGTTGGCGGAATGGGTGCGGTCTACTCAGCTCGAGATTTACATTTTCCCAATGTTGTAAAACGGGTCGCGGTCAAGGAAATGATCAATATGGTCCGAGACCCGGTGATTCGCGATACCATCGTGCGTAACTTTGAACGCGAAGCCAATATCCTGGCAACCCTTAATCACCCTTCCATTCCACGCATTTATGATTACTTTACCCAGGATGATCGCTCTTATCTGATCATTGAATTCATCGAAGGGAAAGATCTGGAAGCAATTCTCACTGAATCGGAAGATTTCCTTCCGGAAGTCGAGGTTTTAAATTGGGCCATCGAGCTTTGCGACGTAATTAGTTACTTGCATAATTACAAACCTGAACCGATCATTTTCAGGGATATAAAACCCTCGAATATCATGATAAATACGATTGGCCATGTTTTATTGGTTGATTTCGGTATTGCCAAGACCTTCCAGCCTGGGCAAAAAGGCACTATGATCGGCACAGAGGGATATTCGCCTCCTGAGCAGTATAAAGGTGAAAGTAGCCAGCGTGGGGATATATATGCATTGGGAGCAACACTGCATCATTTGCTCACAAAACGGGATCCACGTTTAGAACCACCTTTCTCCTTTGAAGAAAGGAAAATCCACTCGATTAATCCAGCAGTTTCAGGTGAACTTGAATCAGTGATTTATACTGCTTTATCATATGACCTTGAAAAACGCTTTTCAAGTGTGGAAGTCATGAAAGCGGCATTGCTGGCGTCCGCGAAAAAAACCGGATTACTTAATAAACTACCTGCAGCAGTTAAACCATTATCGCGTGATACAGCCGAAGTCACTGCAGCGTGGAAATTTGAATGTGAAGATGAGATACGTGGAACGCCCACCTGTTCAGGAGCATCCGTATTCATCGGTGCGTATGATAATAATCTGTACTCATTAAACGCCGCCAGTGGAGAATTTAATTGGAAATTCGCCACAGAAGGTGGGATTGTAAGTCGACCTGCCATTTATGAAGGTAATATTTATGTGGGTTCTGAAGACCAGCGTTTGTATTGCATCAATATGCGTTCTGGGCAGGAAATTTGGTCTTATTATTCAAACGGTCCAATTCGATCCTCCCCATATTTTGCTGAGGGACATATATTTATCGGATCAGATGATGCCTTCCTGCATGCCGTGAATGCATTAAGTGGTCGGCGGGCCTGGCGCGCTGATGCTGGGTCGCCTGTCCGCTCAACGCCCATCCTGGTCGGAGAATTTGTATATTTCGGCACCGAAGATGGTGATTTGTTTTGTGTCGACTTGCGGGGTAATGTTAAATGGCGTTTTAAAGCCAAGCGTGCTCTAACCTCATCGCCAGTTCATGTTAATGGGATCATCTACGTCGGCTCTGTGGATACACTTCTCTACGCCCTTGATGCAAAATCTGGTTACATAATATGGCGTTTCCGCATGTCAAAGGCATCGATCTCCACCCCCTTTATTGTGGATAACTTTCTATTCACCGGTTCAGTTGATTCTCACATATACTGTGTCGATATTCACTCTGCCAGGGAGGTCTGGAATTTTGCCACCGACAACCAGGTAACGAGTTCGCCCATCGCATTTCAGGATTCTATCTATTGTGGATCTGTTGATGGTGCGATGTATTGCCTGGAATTTCGTACAGGCCGTCTGCGTTGGAAATACCAAACGGGGGGTCCCATTACTGGATCATCCATCATTGCAAATGATGTGCTCTATTTTGGCTCTAATGATCATAAAATGTATGCCATCGTCCTGTAATGATAGTCTAAATCATCAAAGGAGCCCTCGTGCAATCATTCTTCAACAATCTGTTTCGTAAAAAGAATACCCTGAATCCTACACCAACAGAAGGTGAAATCGAGGCAGATCTTTCCCAAACCATCGATCACGAAACAGAAGAAAACAAGCAGTCGGAAGAAACGCGAATAGCTTTACCAATAAGCTCTCACTTGGAAACAGCTCAAATCATCGTTGGAGTTGCGCAATCAGTAGGTATCCAACGTGATAAAAATGAAGACTCGCTATTCACTCTTACCACAAACCTGTTGTCAAATGAGAACACCGTCAATTTCGGACTTTATATCGTTGCTGATGGTATGGGTGGTCATGAAAATGGAGAGCTAGCCAGCAGCATGGCAGTTGAAAAGCTAGCTACGTATGTGATCAATTCATTCTACCTGCAATCGATTTCGAAGAAACGAGATTTGATAAATACATCAATCCAGGAGGTAATGCAAACGGGTGTCATGGATGCTCACCAGGCTATCAGGGAAAAAGCGCTGGGCAGTGGCACTACACTGACAGCTGCGCTCATCCTGGGAGAACAGATGACCATTGCCCATGTCGGAGATAGCCGCGCTTATTCAATCAATCCTCAAGGTGTCATGCAGCTTCTTACTCACGACCATTCCTTGGTGAAACGTCTGGAAGAAATAGGTCAGCTTTCACCTGCTGAAGCCTCGATACATCCAAAACGAAACCTGTTGTATCGGGCTCTAGGTCAAGGTGAGCTATTTGAGCCGGATATCACCAGTCTGCAGGTTTGCCAGGGATGCAAATTATTGATCTGCTCAGATGGACTTTGGGGTGTGGTGCCAGAGGATAATATTACAAGCATTATCAGCTCATCATCCACGCCTCAGGATGCTTGCCAATCCTTGATTCAGGCTGCCAATAATGCTGGTGGACCGGATAATATCTCTGCGATCCTGGTGTGTTTCCCAGAATAATTTTCAATGGACAAACTCACTCTTTATGATTATTTAGGTCTTCCACGGGATGCATCCCAGGATGAAATCCGGCGTGCATATCGCCAGCTAGTTCTCCATCTTCACCCTGATAAAAACGTGAATCGCGGGGATACCGAATTATTTTTTGATATTCAGCAAGCATATGAACGTCTTTCTGATCCACACAAAAAAGCCGATTATGACCGACAATTACCACCTGAACCGAGTTTAGAGACCCCACTTTCAATTAATTTATCTTATAGCCAACCTCTGATTGCCAGGATATCGGAACCACAATTATTCTATACATTATTGGATTTAAACCTTCATCCGGATACAAATATTTGGGTGGCTTCTACTCCGTTGAATATCTCATTGGTAGTCGATTGTTCAACCTCGATGCAGGGAGTTAGGTTGGATACGGTAAAGCTGACGGCAATTGAACTGATCAGGCAGCTGCAACCAAATGATATATTTTCTATGATCAAGTTTAACGATTTCGCTGAAGTCTTGATCAGTTCAGGCAGTCTCGATGATCTGAAATCTACTGAAATGAAGATCCAGCTTCTTCAAGCTGGTGGTGGAACTGAAATATATAAGGGATTGGAAGCTGGTTTTTCGCAGATCAAAAAGTATCAGTCCGGCCAGCGAATCAACCATATCATTTTAATCACAGATGGGCGGACCTATGGGGATGAGATAAATTGTGAGCTGCTTGCCGATCAAGCATCTGCGCTTGGGGTAGGTATTAGCGCCCTTGGTATAGGCAGCGAGTGGAATGATAAATTCCTTGATCACATTACCTCAAAAACCGGAGGAATCTGCAAATTCATTGCGAATAACAATGATATTCGGACCTCTATCCTGGAAGAGATCAGCCGTCTCGGATCGAGCTTGACCGAACAAATCAGTTTTAGCTTCCAGCTGCCTCAAAATATCGAGCTGGCTTCCGTGTATCGACTTCAACCTGATGCATCACCATTGGATCCCATTTCTCCGTTATCCATCGGATATATGCCCCGTCAAGGAACCATGAGTGTGTTATTCGAGTACGTGATCAAGGATGTTCCTCTGGATGCAGCCCAGATAACGATGGCAAAAGGGTTTATTAAGTATGAGATTCCTCGCCATACCATTAAGACGAAATATGTGGATCGACTAATATTTGAGAGACCAGTCACGCATGAGCCGGTAAAAACATCTCCACCAACTGCCATTCTTAATGCAATCACTTTGCTCTCTCTTTACCATATGCAGGAGCGTGCCAGGGAGGAAATGGGGAAAGGGGATTTAAATTCTGCCACGCGCCATATGGAATATCTGGCAACTCACTTATTACAAAAGGGGGAGCGCGAACTGGCACAATCGGTGCTGAATGAAGTGACCCATATGCGAATTAATCAAACATTCAGCGAAGAAGGCGAAAAAAGGATAAAATATGGTACTCGCTCCCTCCTTTTACCAGCCAGGGTCGAGCACAAATAATTATGATTAACTGTCCAAATTGTGGGAATAAGGAAATGACCGGAGCTCTTTTTTGCAAGGAGTGTGGGACTCAGTTTGCGAATCTCCGCGACCCAACAGTGATCATTCCCGCTACCCTGGGCGATCATTTACACCCCACAAACGCAGAGGACAATGAACATAATGTGCCTCCTACTCCAAATGATGCCAGGCTTTCATTGTATCTTGTCGAAACCGGTGATGTGATCCCACTCGAAGGACTTACAGAGTTCACTATCGGGAGATCATCTGAGGATCAACCCATCCTACCGGATGTAGACCTGGCTCCTTATCATGCATATGATTACGGGGTATCACGGTTGCATGCGTCCATTAAGATAGATCAACCTTTTGCCCTGCTGACCGATTTTGGTTCAGCCAATGGTACACAGCTAAATGGACAAAAATTGTCACCCGACAAACCTTACCCGATCACTCATGGTGATATTTTCACTTTAGGTAAAATGAAAATCCAACTACTTGTGAATCGATGAGAAAGCTGAGTTAAAATGCCCTATACCATTATTCTTCACCCAACCGGAGAAGAACCAATTATTGGTGAGGTGGAAGAACTGCCATTACCAACCGATATGACGATTACCATAAATAGCCCACGTCGAATCGATGGAAAAGAGCTTCACTATCTTTCGGAAAGTGTGCTCACTGTGATCTGGCCAATCCATCGCCTAAATTTCATTGAGGTCTTGCCCACCAAGGCTGAGGAAGAGATTATCGGGTTCGTTCGAGAGTAAACAATATGTTGGCAGATACTCACTTTAAAAATTATCGCATACTGGTGGTCGATGATGAACAAAGAATGGCGAAATTCATTCGCTTGAACCTGGAGCATGATGGATTTCGTGTGGTTGAAGCATTTACAGGTACCCAGGCAATGGATCGCTTACGCACTTCCCTGCCCGATCTGGTTCTCTTAGATGTGATGTTGCCAGATTTGGATGGTTTTGAAGTGTTGAAAATGATGCGTGCCATCAGCCCTGTTCCGGTGATCATGGTAACGGCGAAGGGTGAAGAAGAAGAACGTATCCATGGGCTGGAATTGGGTGCAGATGATTACGTTACCAAACCATTCAGTCCACGCGAGCTGGTTAGCCGTGTACGGGCAGTATTACGCCGTACCGAGCTGACCTCCGACAGCACGCATGGATTGATCGAGGTCAATGGGCGTCTTAAAATCGATTTTGATCGTCATGAAGTATGGGTGGATCAAAAGCTGGTAAATTTGCGCCCTACTGAATATCGACTCTTATATTATTTGGTTCAGAATGCCGGGTGGGTGGTTTCCCACGATCAAATTCTTACCAATGTATGGGGCTACGAATATAGAGATCAACCCCATTATGTGAGGTTGTATATTAATTATTTACGCCAAAAGATCGAGAAAGATCCCGCCAATCCGGTATACATCCTTACCGAACGTGGCCTGGGCTATCGCTTTGTAGACTTTCGTCGTGATCATATCGACACGACAGAAAACAATCCCGGGCAATTAATGAATGATATCCCTCAGCAGTAGATAGATAAAGGTTAAGGTATGACAAATAAGCAAAGGATTTTATTGGTGGATGATCACGAAGTCGTCCGACTTGGTTTAAAAGCCCTTTTGGAACGGCATCCAAATTTTGAAGTCGTTTCCGAAGCGAGTACGGCACGTGAAGCCGTTGAACGCGTGGCAGCATTTTCACCGGATGTTGTCGTGATGGATATTCGTTTGCCGGGTGGATCAGGTATTGAAGCTTGTCAGGAGATAGTCGACAAATACCCTGACACCAAGGTGATTATGCTCACCTCGTATGCGGAAGATGAAATGCTCTTCTCCGCAATTCGTGCCGGTGCTGCCGGGTATGTTTTGAAACAAATCGGTGGTGAAGATCTCGTACGAGCCATCGAAGCTGTTGCCAGGGGTGAAGCATTGCTCGATCCTGCAGTTACCCAACGAATATTCCAGGAGGTCCGTAAGGCTGCTCGTGAAGAAGAGGCGTCCGCATTTTCTGCTCTCACCCAACAGGAACGCCATGTGCTGATGTTGGTATCAGAGGGGAGAACCAACCGTGAGATTGCTAAAGCCCTATTTTTGGGTGAGGGGACTGTGCGCAATTACGTCAGCAGTATACTCTCAAAGCTAGGGGTCAGCAATCGAGCTGAAGCAGCTGCCTACGCGGTTGAGCATAATTTGAAAGATTATTTATAAATTTACCTCAATAAAGTAAAAAAAGTTTCGATCACGCTGAGTGTTCTCTCATATATCTCTATCTTTATGGCGAGAATGATATGATATATTATTAATATTAATGAGACAATGTGGGATAATCAGAAATTGTCTTGAATATTCAACACATACTCGGAGGAAAATTACAATGAACAACCAACCCGGTAATCCAGATGTAACCAGTGATGATAAGCTTTGGGCATTGCTTGCATATGTACTGTCACCGATCGTACCCATTATTATCCTGTTGATGGAAGATAAAAAGAACCGGCCTTTCCTTAAGGCGCATACTATCCAGGCCCTTGTCGGTGGGATAGTTATAGTGATTGTTTCTGCAGTAATAGGATGGATTCCTTTTATTGGCTGGATTCCATCATTCGTTCTGTGGCTGGCCATGATTTACTTCGGTTATCAAGCTTATCTAGGAAAATATGTCACCATGCCAGTGATAACAGATTTTTGCAAGCGGCAGGGTTGGGCATAATCAACAATTAAGCTGATCAAGCCGTTTATTCGACAACCGGTTTATTAATCTACTGGAGAAAAAGCATGGACCAAAATAATTCTCAAAATATCTCACCCTCTCCGATACCCAGTAGTACCAATCAACCCCTCTCTGTTTCCGATGAACATACCTGGGCAATGCTGGCACATTTAAGTGTTCTCCTGAATCTAATTACCGGATTCCTTGGAATTGTTGCCGCCTTACTAATTTACCTGGTGTATAAAAACCGTTCCAAATATGTCGCCTATCAATCCATGCAAGCTTTTATATTCCAGCTCATCTGGTGGCTTGGGGGAGGTATCCTCACAGGGATTGCCTGGGCGATCACTGGACCACTAATTCTGGTCCTGGTAGGGCTGGTATTGATCCCCTTGGCATGTGCGATTTCATTATTACCTATCGCTTCACTCGTATATGGCGTGGTTGGAGCAGTCCAATGTAATAATGGTCAGGATTTCAAGTACTGGTTAATTGGTGACTGGGTGCGCGGAGAGTTGACCCGCTCTTGACATTAATTTGTCTCGAATATAGAATAAACGCGCAAAATATCTGGAACAAAGAAGAGACCTGGGCCTAGCCAGGCACCGAAGGGGCAAACCCAGAACTTTATGTACTGGGTGAAACTCTCAGGTAAAAGGACTTTGTTTCTTATAAACTCTGAAAAGTCAGCGAATGTTTTTTCGCTGCCACCGTTGGGGCAAACGCATTGGATTTATACTTAAATCCAATCGCCAATCTCTCAGGTAAATGACAGAGGCACACGATGTGGACGTGTGCCTTTGCGATTTTAAAGCCGCATGTTCGCCTTGTAATAATTTGAGTTCGTATTAAAATCTATCTACATCCTTTCTATGGAGGCTTTACATGAATATTCCCGGAAATCTTAAATACACTGAAAGTAATGAATGGTTGAATCTGGAAGGAAAAACTGGCACAATCGGTGTCTCTGATTATGCTCAAGACCAGCTTTCAGATATCGTGTTCGCAGAAGTCATCGTCAATGAGGGTGATCAGATCAAGAAGGGCGATACGATTGCGACTGTAGAATCAGTCAAAGCAGCAGCTGATGTATATTCACCCGTAAGTGGAAAGGTTATCCATATCAATGATGCCCTGGGTGCTTCTCCAGAAGTGATCAATACTGATCCATATGGAGCTGCCTGGATCGTCAAAATCGAGCTGGATAATCCTATTGAAGTTAATGACCTATTGGATGCATCTGCTTACGAAAAAGTAATTCAATCACAAAAATAGGAGTAGTTATGTTCATTCCCCATACTGATGCAGACAGGGCTGCCATGTTGCGCACTGTCGGCATTAACCAGCTGGAAGATCTTTTTAAAGATGTACCGGCCAAGTATCGCTTTCCAGAGTTAAACCTGCCTCCTGCTCTTACAGAAATGGAAGTCGCAGCCGAGCTGCAAGAAATTGCTCAGGCAAATGAGAGTACCCAAGAACTGTCTTGTTTCCTCGGTGCTGGAGTCTATAACCACTATGTCCCTGCTGCGGTAGATGCAATTATTCGACGTGGGGAATTCCTGACCGCTTATACTCCGTATCAGCCCGAGTTATCTCAGGGAACGCTTCAGGCGATATTTGAGTATCAAAGTAATGTGGCGGCATTGACGGGCATGGAAGTATGCAACGCATCCCATTACGATGGTGCCACAGCTGTCGCGGAAGCGGTGAACATGGCATACGCTAATTTTCGCGGAAAGCGCACCAAAATCATACTGTCACCCGCACTAAACCCTCAATATCGCCAAACAGTGCGCACATATACTGAGGGTAATCCTATGCAGTTCATTGGGGATGAGCCTCAAAGCGACTTGTCAGCTGATCCAGCTAATTTAATCCCATTAATCGATACGGATACTGCTCTGGTGGTCGTACAATACCCGGATTTTTTCGGCCGTATTTATGACTACACGAAATTAGCTGAAGCAGCTCACGCAATGGGTGCCTTGTTGGCGATCTCTGCCAATCCGGTTGCCTTGGGTTTGCTCAAAGCCCCCGGCTTTATGAATGCAGATATTGTCACGGGTGAAGGTCAACCCCTGGGTATCCCACTTTCTTATGGGGGACCATACCTTGGGTTATTCGCTACCCGTAAGGAATATGTCCGTAAGATGGCAGGTCGGTTAGCCGGTGAGACCGTCGACAATCGGGGTCAGAGAGCATATGTCCTCACCCTGACCGCCCGCGAGCAGCATATCCGGCGCGAAAAAGCCACCTCCAATATCTGCACCAATCAAGGTTTAATGGCCCTGGCTTCAACGGTCTATATGAGCCTGTTAGGTAAAAATGGCCTCCGCCAGGTGGCAGAGCTTTGCTATCATAAGGCGCATTATGCAGCCAGCAGCATCGCTAAATTACCCGGCTACGAATTGTGGTCTGGATCACCATTCTTCAATGAGTTCGTAATCGAAACTCCCGTTCCTGTCTTAGAAATAAATGACCATTTGCTTGATCATGACATCTTGGGTGGGTATGATCTCAGCCAGGATTACCCCACTCTCCAGCGGCACATGCTCATCGCAGTAACTGAATTGAATACGCGCGAAAGCATCGATGAGTTGGTTGGTGTGCTTTCGGAGGTGTCAAATGGGTGAAGCTCAATTATGTGAAATTTCTGTGAGTGGCCGCCAGGGAATTAATTTCCCCAAGCCCGATGTACCCCTTACCCCCCTGCCGGATGGATTTATCCGTGAAGATCTGCCCATGCCTGAGCTATCCGAGTTGGATGTCATCCGTCACTACACGCGACTTTCTCAGCTCAATTACAGCATCGATACCGGATATTACCCTCTGGGTTCCTGTACGATGAAGTACAACCCAAAGATCAATGAGGATATTGCCCGTTATCCAGGTTTTGCTTTCACGCATCCCCTCCAGCCAATTGAAACTGTACAGGGAAACCTGGCGCTGATGTATAACTTACAAGAATGGCTGATGGAAATCGGAGGTTTTGCCGGGATCACGCTTCAGCCAGCGGCAGGTGCCCACGGCGAGCTGACCGGTGTGCTCATCATTCGCGCCTACCACCGTTCTCGTAATGATACGAAACGCGATAAAATCCTGATTCCCGACTCAGCGCATGGTACGAATCCCGCCACTTCAGCCATGAGTGGATTACGGGTTGTAGAGTTAAAATCCGATGCGCGTGGAAACGTGGACCTGGAAGCATTGCGCCTGGAATGCGACGATACTTTGGCGGGTTTGA
This sequence comes from uncultured Chloroflexia bacterium, assembly GCA_963809805.1. GTDB lineage: Bacteria > Chloroflexota > Anaerolineae > Anaerolineales > UBA4823 > FEB-25. The sequence goes on from CAWELB010000008.1 coordinate 616,745, forward strand.
TGCTGACCAACCCCAATACCCTCGGTCTCTTCGATGAGCATGTAGAGGAAGTCGTTCGCCTGGTGCATACAGCGGGTGGCCTGGTCTATGGAGACGGAGCGAATTTAAATGCCTTGCTGGGTATTATTCGCCCCGGTGATGTGGGGTTCGATGTAATGCACTTTAACCTGCATAAAACATTCTCTACCCCACACGGCGGAGGTGGACCGGGATCCGGTCCGGTTGGTGTGGCTGCACATTTGGTTGATTTTCTGCCAGCACCGGTCGTTGGAATACTCGAAGAGGGCGATCAAGAAATGCCCCCTCTCTATGGCCTCATCACACCAACCAAATCTATCGGGAGGATGAAGTCTTTTCACGGTCATTTCGGCATGCTTGTGCGTGCATACACCTATATTAGCATGTATGGTGGTGAAGGCTTGCGAGAGATTTCTAAGTATGCGGTTCTAAATGCCAATTATCTCTCGGCGCTTATCAAGGATACATATCATCTACCCTATGATCGCCTGTGCATGCACGAATTTGTTGTAGAAGGTCAATGGTCTGATGCGCCAGAAATACACGCATTGGATATTGCCAAACGCTTGATGGACTATAAATTCCACCCCCCCACTAATTATTTCCCGCTCATCGTCCATGAGGCTCTGATGATTGAACCAACGGAAACTGAGAGCAAGGAAACCCTGGATGCATTCGCAGAAGCATTGATAAAAATCGCAGGTGAAGCGCATCATGATCCCGCCTTGCTTACGGAAGCCCCACACGACACTCCTGTTGGCAGGTGTGATGAAGTAAAAGCTGCTAAAGAGCTGGTTCTTTGCTGTGGAGTTGGAACCTTAGAGGAGTAACTCAGTAATTAGCAGCCCGGTTTTATCGATAAGCCGGGCTGCATCCTTCTCATGCGGTACCATCCTATGTCATATCTGCGATCACTTCCATACCTTGCAAACTCCTAATCTCTCTTACCTGGACTTAATGTTACAATTGCCATCTGATACCTTTACTGGTTTCTGGTTTCATGGATAAAGCAGACCCTAACGAATTCGAATTTGTGACCCCCCGCCCAACCGTAGAAATTCACTTACCCGATGGGCGGGTTATTTGTGGTAAACGAGGTGCGCCGATAGGGAAGTTCTTATCCTTGCTTGATACGCCGAATTCCCCTCCCACGGTCGGATCAATCATTAATGGCGAGCTTCGTGAGCTTACCTTTCCCGTCCATATGGATTCCAAGGTAACCCCAATCTCGATGGATGATCCGGATGGGATGCTGATCTATCGCCGTTCACTTACCTTCCTCCTAGAATCTGCTTTTGAAGAAAAATATCCTGATGCTACGCTCACCATAGACCATTCGGTCTCTTCTGGCGGTTATTATTGCTCAGTCAGCGATCATGAACCTCTCACAGAGGATGAGCTGGTAAGTCTCACCGCCCACATGCGCTCGATTGTCGAAGAGAATTTACCCTTTTCCAAGCGTGAAGTGCCCCTGGTTGAGGCGGTTGCCTATTTCGACGCCAAGGGTTATACCGATAAAGTGCGTTTATTAGCTCACCGGCAAAAGGATTATCTGACCCTCTACCGCTTGGGAGATCACCAGGATTACCACCACGGCTATATGGTTCCATCCACGGGTTATTTGAAATGGTTTAACCTGATCCCAACCAATGGTGGTTTTACCATCAATTTTCCTCGCCGAAATCTCCCTACCCAGCTGCAGCCCATGCCGAGCTATCCCAAGCTGCTGGCAACATTCCGGCGCTATGGTCAATGGCTGGATCGGCTCGGTATCTCAAGTGTTGGGGCTTTAAATGATTCCATCCTGGCGGGTCGGATCCATGAAATTATTTTGGTTTCCGAAGCGCTACACGAAGAGCATGTAGCCGATATCGCTGAGCAGATCACTACTCGGACGAATTCATCCGATCCTGATAAAAAGGTTCGGATCATTCTTATAGCCGGACCCTCCTCAAGTGGAAAAACCACCCTTTCCAAACGTCTGACTATTCAATTACTCTCCCAAGGTATCTCACCCTATCCACTGGAAATGGATAACTACTTCGTAAATCGTGAAGATACCCCTAAGGATGAAGATGGTCAGCCTGACTTTGAAGCTTTGCATGCGGTCGACACTCATCATCTCGCCCAGGATTTACGCCGCCTGGTGGTCGGGGAAGTGGTCCGTATGCCACATTATGACTTTAAATCCGGCAGGCAAGAACCGGGAGATCTGGTTCAGCTTCAACCGGACCAATTAGTCATCCTGGAAGGTATCCATGGATTGAACCCGGAACTGCTTCCCGAATTTCCAATCGAGCAGACTTTTCGCATCTATGCATCGGCTCTCACTCAGCTCAATCTCGACCGCCACAATCGTATCTCCACCACTGATACTCGCCTGGTACGCCGTATCGTTCGGGACGCCCGTGAGAGAGGCTATACGGCCCGCGAGACGATCCAAAGGTGGGAATCAGTCCAACGCGGTGAAAAACGTTATATATTCCCTTATCAAGAAAATGCAGACATCATGTTCAACTCTGCCTTGGCTTATGAGTTATCTGCATTAAAACCATTGGCTGAACCCTTGCTTCGTCAGGTGCCGTTTGGAACGCGCGAATATATCGAAGCCAAACGCATGCTGGCTCTACTGGAATGGTTTCAACCCGTTTCATCCGACCTTATCCCTGATAACTCCATTTTGCGTGAATTCATTGGAGGCTCCATTCTGAAAGATTTCAAATTGTGGAACCCGATCAATTAATGGTGTCCTCAGGTAAATATTGATGGAATCAACAGAAAAATTTATGCGTACCATTCGGGTGCGCAATGAACAGCAATTGGGTACTTTGGGTCGCCTTCTGGTGGCAGTTGCAGACGCAGGTGGAGATACTGGAGAAGTCCGCATGCTTCAGGAGACCTCCCGTTATACATTACGTGATATCACCATCTCCACCCCCGATGAAGCCCACATGGACCGGGTTCTCATGGCTATCGAAGCAAATCCTGGCACGCGCATCCTTGCTGTTAGAGACGAAGTGTTGGAGCTGCACCAGAAAGGCAAGATTGCCATACGGAGCCGATATTCTGTGGATACCCTTTCCATCTTGCGCCGGGTATACACGCCTGGGGTGGCAGAGGTTTGCCTGAAAATTGCCCGGGACCCATCCCTGGCACGCCAATATACTGCCATAAGCCACTTTGTGGCAATTGTTACCGATGGCACTGCCGTGCTTGGTCTGGGAGACATCGGTGCCGTTGCAGGAATGCCGGTCATGGAAGGCAAGGCCATGTTGATGGAAACCCTGGTTGGCTTGTCTGGTATACCTATCCTGCTTAACAGCAAGGATCCTGATCAGATTATCCAGACCGTCGAGACCATCGCTCCCACTTTTTCCGCGATCCAATTGGAAGATATCTCCGCACCTCGCTGTTTTGAGATCGAGGCGCGCCTTCAAGCTAATTTGGATATCCCGGTGATGCATGATGATCAGCATGGGACAGCCGTTGTAACTACAGCCGCTTTGATCAACGCCAGCCGGATCACGGGTATCAATCTTGAAAAAGTGCGCATCGGACAAATTGGATTGGGTGCAGCCGGGAATGCCATCGCCCGTATGTTGATGACCTTTACAGGAAATCCTGTATCGGGTGCCGACTTATCGGAGTTTGCTCTGACATACTTTGAGCAGGTTGGAGGCAGACGGTCTGACCTGAATGAAATTATGCAGGAATGTGATGTGGTCGTGGCGACCACGGGTGCTGGGGATCTGATCAAGCCGGAGATGGTCCGCAAAGGTCAAATCATCCTGGCACTGTCGAACCCAAATCCAGAAATAGATCCAGATGTGGCAATAGAAGCAGGCGCAGCTTTTGCGGCGGATGGAAAATCGGTCAATAATGTGCTCGGGTTCCCAGGCATCCTGCGTGGAGCGGTTGATTCCTATGCAACACGGATAAGCTATGAGATGTACCTGGCTGCAGCGCATGCGATCGCTGACCAAACGCCCCCTGATGAGCTGGTTCCAAACCCGTTGGATAAAAACGTTCATCGTGCAGTTGCCCGTGCTGTGGCACAAAAAGCTATCCAGCAAGGGCTGGCACGCACAGACTTCGTACCCTATGTGGAGGAATAACTAAATCGTGTAATCTCGGATCATTCAAGCTCAATAAATACACAAAAAGGAGAATGCTCGGATGAAATGTAGACCTCGGTTCATACTTCTAACCCTCACTATCGTTTCAATCTTCCTGGTCGGCGGTTTTCTTCTCGATAAAAACCAGACGACAACTGCATCTGACCAACCAACCACAGATGTTTCATTGGGAGTGGAACAATCACAAGAAGTGGTGATAAGATTTTATTACGACACCCAGGAACAGCTAAATGCAGTCGCTGGCCAGCTGGATGTCTGGGAAGTTCACCCTTCTGACACAGAACCGAGCTCTGGTTATGCCTTGGCAGCCGTGTATCCTGCCCAACAAGCCTGGTTGGATGTCCTTGGTTACCGCGTTGAAATTGACCAGGAAAAAACGGCTGAGTTTCAGTCACCAGCGGCTGCACTCGACCCCCGTTACTATTATTTTGATAATTTCAATAATAACTCCTTTAACCGCTATATGGTCGATTTCATGGTGGAGATGAGTTCTACTTACCCTGCCCTGACGGAACTCTTCGATATTGGGGATGCTTGGCTCGGTACACAGGGGGGCTACAATCGCGATATCTGGGTACTGCGCATCACCAACGAAGACCCCCAATACGGCGAAATTGCTTCCAAACCTCCCTTCATCATGATGGCGAATATCCATGCCCGCGAAGTTACCACTCCAGAGATGGCCATCCGCTATATCAAATATCTCACCGCTGGCTATTTGGGTCAGGGTGGTTTTGGGATTGATCCGGATGTCACCTGGTTGGTGAACCACCATGTGGTCTATGTTGTGGTTTCTATAAACCCTGATGGACACGTAGTCAATGAAATCGATTGGGGTGCATACTGGCGTAAAAACGTGGATAATAATGACGGTTGCAGTGACTCGAGCAGCTGGGGCACAGATATCAATCGCAACAGCAGTTTTAAATGGGGCTGTTGTGGCGGCTCATCAGGCCAACCTTGTGGTGAAACCTATCGCGGCATATCTCGTGCTTCGGAACCGGAAACTGCTGCTATCCAAACTTTTGCAACCCAAATATTCGGTGATTGGAACGGCCCGAATGGGGATGATGAATTTCCGCCTGCTGCTCCAGATAACACACCCGGAATTTTCATTTCCTTGCATTCCTACCAGGATGAGATTCTATGGGCTTATGAATGTGCTCCAAATTGTGGGCAACCACCCAATAGCGCCCAGCTGAGCACTATTGGGCATAAACTTGCCGAAGAGACCGGGGAAATTATGAACCCTACCGGTTTTCTATATACCGTGGATGGGGGCACGATTGATTTTATGTACGGCAAATTGGGAATCCCCGCTTACACGTTCGAGATTGGTCCAACTTATGGCAGCTGTGGTGATTTCTTCCCCTCCTACGACTGCCAGGATGGCACCAATGGCGCGCCCCGGAACTTCTGGGCTGAGATGAGCCCCTCCTGGGTTTATGCGAATAAGATTGCCGGCTCGCCCTACAAAACCGCATATGGACCGGATGCACAAAATTTGGCTGTTGATCCAACAACCATTCCAGGCGGTTTGCCCGTAGACTTGACTGCCACCATTCTCGATCAACGCTATCCTGGTGAGCCCGTTACCAACATTGCCGCGGCTGAATACTTCATCGATGCTCCAGGTCTTGATGGTACTGGCGTTGCCATGTCACCAGTCGATGGCAGTTGGAATTCAAGCAGTGAAGATGCAGTCGTCGTCGTCGACACCGCCGGTCTGCTCGAGGGACAGCATTACATCCTCGTTCACGGAAAGAACGCCAATGGTTATTGGGGTCCCTTCACCGCCATATTCCTCAACGTAACTACCCCATCTTATGGAGTGATGCTCTCACCAGAGGTTGCTGCTCTCCAGGCTGATCCTGGAACGACGGTCATCTACCATCTGCAGATCACCAATATCGGTCAGAACAGCGATACATACGATATTTCCGTGGCGAGTGCCTGGGCATATGATGCTCCTCTCACCATAGGACCCATCGCTCCCGCTGGGACGATGCTATTTGACGTGCAGGTCACCATCCCTGCGGATGCCAACAATGGAGAATCTGATATTGCTACAGTAACCGCTGAATCTCAAGCCAGCCCTGGAGTTCTAGCCTCATCAGAATTAACCACGACAGCTAATTTCTATGCGCTCAACCTTACCCCATCGACGGATGCAGATTCTGGTAATCCGGGTGAGCAAGTTAGCTACACACTCGTACTCAAGAACCTTGGCAATACAACTGACACATTCGATCTGGAAGCAGCCAGCATATGGACGGTCACGATGCAGAGCTCGGTGGGTCCTTTGCCACCTGGGGCTACCGCGAGTATTAATGTCCTCGTGGATGTGCCAGTAGGGGCGACTCCAGGCGAATTCGATGTTGCTACTATTACTGCAACCTCGCAAGGGAATACCGCAATTGCCACGACCTCAACTCTGACCACCAGTGTAACTGCCCTGTATAGTTTTCAAGTAGCTCCACTGCAGGACACCCTGGTGGGTCATGGGAAAGGCACAACCGTCGAATTCACCATCCTGGTTACCAATACCGGTAATATCACCGATACTTATGACATAATCATCACACCTGGTGGTTGGATTGTGGATGCACCGCCCGACGTTGGCCCAATCGCTCATGGAGAAAGTACGTCCGTTACCATAACGGTGCATGTCCCGTTCGATATCGCCATGGGAGATTCCAATGATTCAGTCCTGATGTTTATTTCCCAGGGTGGGTCAGCTGGGCACCAGGTCACCTTGCATACGGATACATCTTGGTATAGTAGTTTTCTGCCGCTATCCCAGAGACATTAATTACAAATCTAAACCATCCCCAGCCTTTCAGCAGCAGATGTTGAAAGGCTGGGATAAAAGAGGAGAATATGAAAAGGAACCTTTTATCATTGCTCGTGCTCATTTCCATGTTATTGGGTATGGTAGCAAGTGCCAGCGCCATGACTATGCCCCAATCACAAATTCAACAACAAACTCAGTCCACTACGGCTCAAGGCATCGTCGTCAGGCTATATTTCACCAGTAAAGAAGACCTGAACATGCTTGCAGCAAAGTATGACATCCTTAGTGTCGATCAAGCAAACGGGTACGCCCTCGCATTATTATCTCCGCAGGAGTTAGCAGCATTGCAGCAAGCTGGTTATCGCCTGGTGGTAGATGAAGCCAAAACCAAGTTGCTGAATCAACCGCATGTGGCGTTGCCCGGGCAGGGCACCGATTCTATCCCCGGCTATCCCTGCTACAGGACTGTGGAAGAAACTAACTTGACCCTCGAGAACATCGCTCTCAATCACTCGGATATGGCTCAGTTATTTGATATTGGCGATAGTTGGGATAAACTCATGCCTGGCGGACTGCCTGGTTACGATATTCTTGCCCTTCGCCTCACCAGCGAGAACTTTGGGGTGATCGATGAAAAACCCACCTTCTTCCTTATGGCAGAGATCCACGCCCGCGAATACGCCACCGCTGAGCTCGCTACCCGTTACGCCGAGTACTTGATCAACAATTACGGAATCGACCCTGACGTTACCTGGTTGCTGGATTATTTCCGTGTGTACATCGTCAGTATGACCAATCCCGACGGGCGTAAACTCGCTGAAGCGGGAAATTATTGGCGTAAGAACGTGGACAGTGATGATGGCTGCTCAGACCCGGGTAGTTGGGGCACTGACCTCAATCGTAACAGCAGCTTCAAATGGAATCACGGTGGTTCCAGCCCATATGCCTGCGATGAAACCTATATGGGTCCGGCTGCAGGCTCTGAGCCGGAGGTCCAGGCGATTGAAAACTTTGTCCTTACCTTATTCCCAGATCAGCGTGGACCTGGAGATACCGATCCAGCACCGGTTGATTCGACCGGGGTATTCGTCACCCTGCACAGTGCTGCTGCTCTCGTCCTCTGGCCGTGGGGGTGGACGTCCGCTCCTGCACCCAACAGCACACAACTGCAAACCCTGGGACGACACCTGGCTTATTTCAACGGTTATACCCCTCAGCAGAGCGTTCAGCTTTATCCGACCAGTGGTACCACGGATGAGTTTATTTATGGGAATTTAGGCGTCCCCGGCTTTACCTTTGAGATGGCAGGTGAGTTTTTCCAAAGCTGCAGCGCCTTCGAGAATACAGATTTTCCGGATAACCGCAACGCGCTTCTGTATGCCTTCAAAACCGCTCGCAGACCCTATATGAACCCTGCTGGACCGGATACCCTGAATGTGGTTGCCTCCCCCGCGGCAGCTAATCCAGGTGATAGTGTAGCCTTAACCGCAACTGCGAACGATACGCGCTATGCTTCCAGCGAGCCGACTCAAAATATCGCTGAAGCCCGTTACAGTATCGATAACCCGTCCTGGATCGTAGGCACTACCGTCTACGGGATGTCAGCCAGCGATGGCAGTTTTGACAGCAAGATCGAGAACGTGGTTGGTACAATCGATACAACCGGCTTATCGTCCGGTAGACATACGATTTTTGTTGAGAGTAAAGACGTGGGTGGCAATTGGGGCGTACCTAGCGCAACCTTCTTATATATTGTCGAGCCTGGTGTGTCTCCAGTTATCGAAGGTTATGTCCTCGAAGCTGGCACTAATCTCCCGATCGAAGCCAATGTGAATGCTGGCCTCTTCAATTCAACCAGCGACCCCTCCACTGGATATTACAGCATGACTGTGATTGCCGGTACATACAATATGGTGGTTTCAGCAGATAATTTTGCTCCCGCCTATGCCAATGATGTGATCGCTGAGGATTATCACACCATCCAACAGGATTTCGTGCTCTATCCGGTTTGTACCATCTTCACCGACGATGTTGAAAATGGCAATACAGGCTGGACCGCTGAAACTCCATGGGCGATCACAACCGAAGCATCCCACAGTCCGACCCATTCCTGGACGGATAGTCCGGGAGGAAACTACAACGATTATCGTAATATCTCCCTCACCTCACCCGTTTATGACCTGAGTGATGCCACCGGAGTCACGCTCAATTTCTGGCATACCTATGCCACTGAAGCAGGTTATGATTTTGGTTCTGTGGAGTATAACTCTGGCAGTGGCTGGAATGTTGTCACCAGTTACGATGGCAATCAGACCTGGACACAGGCTGCAGTACCCATACCAGGGCTCGATGGTCAGGCGAATGCCCGCTTCCGCTTTCACTTTACCAGCGATAGCTATATCAACTATGATGGCTGGCATATCGATGACATCTCCATCACGGCCGGAGGTCCCGGCTGTATGCCGCCTATGGCACCCGAAGCTGGCTTTACCAGCAATAGCCCCGTCCCCTTGGGCTCGCCAGTATACTTCATTAATCAAACGACTGGTTCTGAACCGATGACATATCTATGGGATTTCGGAGATGGGATTGGTACTTCGACAGATAGTAATCCGTCATACACCTACGCTGCCCTCGGAACCTACACGGTAACTCTCGAAGCAACCAACGACCTGGGTTCGGATAGCTTTAGTGATGCAGTGACTGTTGAGCCCGCTGCTATCACCAGTGTGAACCTCACGTTGGTTGATCCAGGCACAATCTACCCTGGTGATACGGTCGGATTCAACGCAGACCTTACGCCAAATACAGCTGCCAAGCCTTATGACTACACGATTGACTATGGAGACGGCACGATTATCTCCGGCAGCTCTGACCTTGACCCACTGTTGTTGGAACATGTATACGCCCTGCCCGGCGATTATACGCTTGAAGTGAGTGTGCAGAACGCGGTTATGCCCGAACCCGTGTCAGATCTATTGGATATCACCGTGGCGATGACCCCGACTGCACCCCTGGCTGACTTTTCCAGTAACAGTCCGGTTCAAATTGGACAGGCGGTACAATTCACCAATTTATCCACCGGCAGCTTACCCATGACCTATCTTTGGGATTTTGGCGATGGCATCGGTACCTCAACAGAGATCACTCCTTCATATACCTATGCAACCACTGGAACCTACACAGTGACCCTCACTGCCACCAACGATGCTGGTGAAGATGTCATGACCAAAACTGTGACAGTATTACCAACCATCATCAAGATCTTCCTGCCTCTTGCATCCAAATAACCCTATTGAGTGCTGCAAATTTCGGGTACAATTTGCAGCACTCAACATCACTTTTTTTCGGAGGAATCAATGACCAAAGCTGCTTTACGGGAACAACGCCGTTCCCAACGAATCGCTAGACGCAATCGTCAACGCATGATTATCGGTGCAATCGCCCTTGTGGTGGTTATCTTGATCGCTTTTCTTGTCTATCGAGATTATCAAACTAAGCTGCAGGCAGCGGTAACACCCACACCGTCGAGCGTTGCAAGTGGAAAGTACCCGATTGGTACGCTGGATACTACCCCACCTTCACCGTCTGCGAATGCGGTCACCACTGCCTCCGGGCTTGTATATGAAGATCTGCAGGTTGGAGATGGAGCAACGGTCAAATCTGGTGATACCGTCACGGTAAACTATACCGGCTGGTTAACCGATGGCACTCAATTCGACTCTTCGATTACTAGTGGAAAGACTTTCGACTTTACCATCGGTGTACGCCAGGTTATCGCAGGCTGGGATGAAGGGGTTGTGGGCATGAAAATTAATGGTACACGCCTGCTGGTAGTTCCTCCAGCCTTAGGGTATGGTGCCAATGCGAATGGCTCAATCCCGGCCAATTCCACCCTGATATTTGAAGTACAGGTCTTAGCTATTAAGTAATAACACGGGCGTGTGTGAACCACACGCCCGTTTCTTTTACTTTCCTGCGAGTATCGTTTCTTTCAATACTTCCGCCAGGCGTTCTATTCCAATCTTTATCTTCTCAGGATTGGCGTAGGAGAAGTTTAGCCGCATGGTGTTTTCACCACCCCCCAGGGCAAAAAATGAAGTTCCCGGAACGAACGCAACGTTGCGTTGAACTGCCACCTTGAAAATCTCGGCGGTATCCATTCCTTTCGGTAGCATTCCCCATAGGAATAATCCACCTTTAGGCTTGGTCCATTGCACTCCTGGAGGGAATAACTCTTCCATCGCGTCCAGCATGATATTCCGTCTCTCCCCATATACCCGCCGAATCAACCAGATGTGCCTGTCCAAGAATCCGCCCCGTGCCACTTCATATGCCACGATTTGGTTGAACGTCGCCGTGTGCAGATCTGCCCCTTGCTTTGCCAGGACCAGCTTACGGATCACTTGGGTTGGGGCAATGACCCAGGCAAGTCTTAGCCCGGGTGCCAGCGTCTTGGAGAATGTGCTCAGATAAATAACGTTACCGGCATATTCTTTTGTGCCATTTTGGCGAAATTCATTATCCAGATTAACGATTGAAGGTAAGTTCTCCCCTTCATAACGTAATTGCCCGTATGGATCATCTTCGATGATCGGCACGCCATAATGGTCCGCTATTTCTATCAGCGTCTTTCGCCGCTCGAGAGAAAGCGTGACCCCCGTCGGATTTTGAAAATTAGGCAGCACGTAAATAAATTTCACGCCACTACGCAGCGCACCTTCCAAAGCGTCTGTGACCATCCCATTCTCGTCCATCGGAACCGTGACGTATTCTGCCCCATATGCATTCCAGGCTTGAAGTGCTCCCATATAGGTAGGTTCTTCAACCAGGATGCGATCACCCCGGTTGATAAATACCTTGCCGATTAAATCCAATGCTTGCTGGCTGCCACTGGTGATCAGGATGTTCTCCGCGCTTACACTGATCCCATATCGTTCCGTATGTCTCGCAATCATCTCCCGTAATGGGCGATAACCCTCTGTAGCACCATACTGCAGTGCCTCAGCGCTCCAATCTTTTAATACCGTATCACAGGCTGCTTTAAATTCATCTACTGGGAACACATCTGGAGCAGGCATTCCGCCAGCAAAAGATATGACTTCTGGGTTTTCAGTTAGCTTAAGTAACTCACGAATGGCAGAACCTTTCATACGTTGAGTTCGTTGAGCGTAACGATGATCCCAAGGTGTTTCCATTAATTCACTCTCCTAAATTTTGATATTTTGTTTTAGAACCCAGCATAATCTTCCCGATCATGCCGGGTTTATGTTTATAATTTTGGAAAGCGGCGAAGGATATGGGCCGGAGATGGCAAGATCACTCGCTCGCCCACTTTGAGTGTACCCAAGACCTTGCTGGTATCCTTAGGAGCACCCTGGTAGATATAGATGATCGTTCCCTTCTCTGCAGACTTTGCATCAATATATACCTGTCCGGTCAAATATCCATTCATATCTACCGCACAACTGGATACGTAGCCGAGTACCTTGCCACGCCAATCCACCACCGGGTCTCCCAGGTGCGCCATCCTTACACCTTTTTCATCGAAGCGGAATCGAACCAGCTCACCTTTGCGCTCTTTTTCTTTCTCAATGAATGCATCTCGGCCGATGAACCAGGGTTTGTAGGTCTTCACAAATTGACCAAAGCCTGCTTCTGCAGGACCCAGATTTAGTTCACCGCCCATCTCGTGACCGTATAGAGGTAAGCCAGCTTCTGTGCGTAGAGAGTCACGCGCTCCTAATCCGCAAGGTTTGATGCCAAAATCCTTTCCAACTTCGAGTAGGGCATTGAATAATTCCTCCGCCCGATCTGGGTGAACGAATATTTCATAGGAGAATTTTTCCCCTGTATACCCGGTTCGTGAAATGATAAGGTCAAACCCACCCAACTTGACTTCGCATATGTGGGTGCGCTTTAGGTACCGCACGCAACAGCGTGTTGCTTCATCACAACCCAGCTTCAGCAGGATTTGTCTGGCACGCGGTCCCTGCAGCGCGATGTCTACACGCATATCGCTTCCTTCTTTTGGATCTTTTAAGTTCCGTAGGATCGCATGATGGCCAAATACCCGCGCCCACGGTCTTTGGTTATCCACCAGCACCCGTCCATCTTTCACCGCATTCAGCCAGGCCCAATCTTTATCGAAATTAGCTGCGTTCACAACGATTAGCATTTTTTCTGTCCCCCGGCGGTAAACTATCAGGTCATCGATCACATTGGCGTCAGGATCCAGTAAATGGGTATAGCACGATTCACCCACCGACAGGTAGCTGACGTCATTTGCCACCACGCTATCCAGGAATGCTGCTCCATCCGGGCCTTCCACCTGTAATACACCCATATGGGCTACATCGAATAACCCGGCATTTTGCCTCACTGCCAAATGTTCTTCCATCACTGAGCTGTACCATACCGGCATCTCCCATCCAGCATATGTAATGATTTTAGCTCCCAGTCTCTTATGGGTATTGTAAATGGGAGTCCGTTTCAGTGCATCTTCTTTTTCTTCCCAATTGAATCTCGGCAAGGCATCCCCGCTGCCCTTCTCCATACCGATGAAATAGGGTTTGGGAGCAATCCTTTCACCATCCGCTGCCGTGACGGGTTTAGCACTGGAGACTTCGACCACTGTCAGGCCGGGTAATTTCTTCAAAACGTCGGGATCAAAAGCCACGTAACCGTCTGAGAGATCACGCAGCCAGGCAGTCACCACCCCCTGCTTTGCACTGGGGATGGTTAATTGGAATTGGTAAACCCCAACGCAGCTCAGTGTCCCATCGACAATCCCATCGGGAGTATAAAGACGAGTTGGCTGGCTCTCCCCTGCTTTTAGCACTTCAACATCATTAGATAGTGTTTCGCTGAGGAATAATCGCACCCGCTCACCCGAAAGCTCTAATACTGACCATTCTCCATCCTTGGCTTTATCATCGATGTAATAAAAATGGGGATAGCCATGTTGGCTTGCCTTGAAGTCAATACCTGCACTCAAAGCAAGGTCCCGAACCTTTAGCTTTGAATTCTCCAGGACATTAAAATCCACCTTTGCACGGCGCAGGGGCTTATTTGCACCCATCCTGGCATGTGGCTTCGTTGAAAGCAGGATATCGGCAATGATATCTGCTAGCTGCTTCATCTCAGTTTCCTTGAATCCGCGTTGAGTTACCCAGGGAGTCCCCATGCGAATTCCGGATGGATCAGATGCATCCTCATCTCCAGGAATGGTATTGCGGTTGACCACGATCCCTGCAATGTCTAGGATGCGGGAGGCCATATCTCCGGAGAGACCTGTGCCATCTGAGCCCACTACCGTGGTACAGGCCAGGTTCATCATGTGGGTGTTGGTGCCACCATAAGCAATTCGAAAGCCGCGTTGGCGCAGTTCCTCAGTAAATACAGCACAATTTTTTACCACCTGATGTTGTAATTGATGGAACTGCTCTGTCTTTGCAACTTTGAATGCCACCGCCATACCTGCATAAGAATTGACATGCGGTCCACCCTGCTCACCAGGGAACACCGCCCGGTCGATATCTCTCGACAGTTTTTCATCAAACGTCAGGATGCATGCTCCCCGCGGACCACATAAGGATTTATGGGTGGTAAATGTTATTACGTCTGCATACCCAACCGGTGATGGGTAGGCACCAGCTACGACCAGCCCGGCAATGTGGGCGATATCAGCAAACAGGTACGCCCCAACCAAGTCGGCAATCTTACGAAAGCGTGCCCAATCGGCAGCCCATGGGTATGAAGAATACCCGGCAATAATAAAGCGCGGCTTGTGTTTGAGCGCCAGCTCTTCCACTTCATCATAATTGATCTGTTCGGTTTGCGGGTCAACCGAATAATGGACTGCATTATAATATTTTCCGGAGCGGTTGACGGGCGAGCCATGTGTAAGGTGACCGCCATGTAAAAGGTCCATACCCATGATGGTAGCGCCTGGCTCAACCAGTGCATGGTAGACCGCATTATTGGCAGGAGCACCAGAGAGAGGTTGTACATTCACATAGATATCATCCGGACCAATCTTTTCATTGGCGAAGATTTCTGCGCACCTGCGCCGTGCAAGTTCTTCGATCGTATCCGCATATTCGACACCCTTGTAGTAGCGTTTATCGGCATATCGGCGAAAATTCACTAAACGCGCCGGGAAATCCATGATCTCAGCTTCATCCATCGTGCGGGTCTCTTCACGCGGATATCCTTCAGCATAGATATTCTGGAATGCTGAAGAGAGCGCTTCACGCACAGCCATGGGAGCCTGGCTTTCACTCGGGATAAGGATCAGTTTTCGGTATTGTCTTTCGGCTTCCAATTGGGTTAATTCATAAATTGCGGGATCCAGCTCGGCTAGAGCACCGCGAAATAGAAAATCATTCATGACTATCTCCTGAGGGCATATTGAGTTTGATGTCTGACAAATGAATTGTAGTCGTTCGATGAGCTTGGGTCAAGTGTTCACCGAGTTTTAACGATTTAAGCTGATATCAGCCTGGCAAAACTGGATCAAGCATTGCAGGGTATTCGTGGATCATAATTAAGTCTTAGTCTTGCAAGTGTTTGATTCGAAAACACCGATAAGCTCAATACCCTTGCTCAAAATCCACCCGATAAAGAAGTGGTTTCCCTTGAATGTAAAGTTTATAATTTTCAATAAATAGTGAGGCTATATCTGGAGGGTAATTCCTGGCTGCGGTGTGATAAGTGATGAATGTGTTGGGAGTTGACCATAGCGGATGGTCTGGGGAGAGTGGCTCTTCCCAAAATACATCCAGGATTGCTCCCGCTATCACCCCTCTATTTAGCACATCGATTAGCGCAAATTCATCCACTGTGCTGCCTCTGCCAATATTCACCAACCATGTCTTCGCCGGCAGGGCTGATAGAAATTCAGCATTTACGATACCTTTCGTCCCGGAGGTTCCTGGCAGGCTGCAGACCAGATAATCCAGCTCAGCTGCGAAAGAACGCCAGCTGTCAGCGTGGAAATACCTGTCTACATCTTGGCTGCCTTCACCCTGGCGTGTATATCCATACGTTTTCATCCCAAAGTGGTGAGCAGTGGTAGACAGATACGCTCCTATAGTCCCTACGCCCAGAAGACCGAGTACCTTGCCCCTCAAAGTTCCTGATGGACGATCATCCCATTTTTTCTCTAACTGTGCTTGCCATCGAAGCAGGATGCGACGTTCAATCATTAGTAGGTATCCAAATACATATTCGGCCATCATGGGTCCGTACACGTTGCGTGCATTGGTGAGTTTATAATCACGCCGCATATCAGCGGCCAGTAATGGCTCCACCCCAGCCCAGCTCGTTTGTGCCCATTGCAGATTGGGAAGGTGATTCAACACCTGGCTGACAAGAGCAGGCTCACCGAACACCAGATCACATTCGCTGCCAAGGTGAATGGCTTCTCCCGGCTCGCTAAACGCCAAAATGGATAATCCAGGCAGTCCGCTCTGCTCGATCAGCTGCTTGTAGATCTCATAATGCTGAGACACGATAAGCAGGCGATGCAAAGGTATATTATTTTTCATGCAAACAAAGGTTCAATGCCTGACAAAGTAAATTTCACAAGCCTCATCGATCAGATCAGGAGTCAAAAGGACCGGACTGCCCTCATAATTACATAAGGCTTTGATGATGGTAAGCAAATCTCTGGGGTGAACAGCCTGAAACTGCCGGTTGTCATTGCGATACCATTTTTCGAGCAGGTGTCCAAAGCTGGCTTCGTCGAAATATATATCGAATTGCTTGCATACCCTTTGAAATATCCGTTTATAACTGGGTTCATCCGGATTAAAAATCCCCACTTTCATTTGAATACGCCTGAAAAAAGCCTCATCCGCGAGATTAAATGGATCCAGGTTGGTACAGAAAATAATTAAGGCTCGAAACGGGATAACCAGGGTTTGTCCGGTACGCAATCGTAAGAAATCTACCCCGTTTTCGAGTGGCATGATCCAGCGGTTGAGCAGGTCAATCGGGCTAGCCTGCTGCCTGCCGAAATCATCAATCAGGAACACCCCTCCGTTTGCTTTTAGCTGCAAGGGAGCTTCGTAAAAATTTGCCAATGGATCAAAACGTAGATCCAGTGATTCTATCTTCATTTCTCCACCAACGACCACGGAAGGACGTGTAAAAAGCCCCCAGCGTCCATCAATCGTAGTCCTCTGTTCGCGTTCGAGCTCCTTGTGGAAGAGACGGTCGAATATTTGAATGATCTGCCCACCGGCTGTAAGCGCATACGGAACCCAGATCGGGTCTGTCCCACTGATCAATTGGGAGATCAACATGGAAATGGTCGTCTTTCCATTTCCGGGAGGTCCGTACAGGAACAAAGATGCAGCCGAATTAATGGCCGGTCCGATCCTTCGATGAAAATCATCCGGAAGAACCAGGTCACGTAAAGCGTTTTTTACCGCCGAAGGGTTTACCGAACGCGAGCCTCGTGTTTGAATTTCAATCGCTTCGTTATACTTGTGAACCGGGATGGGTACAGGACCGACATATTTACACCGGTCCATGGCCTCACGTGCCCGGTCTTCGCCGGGACCAGAGAGCTTATAAATATAATTTAATGATCCAAAAGAGGCAGAAGATTGCGATACTTCAACGAGATGTTCCTTTCGCAGCCAATCCATCATTTGCTCTAAGGCATAAGGAACCCGCGTCACTTGAGACATGCGTCGAAAATCCACATTTCCTTCGGTATAGAGCAAGCGCAGGAGGATATCGATTAATATATTCTGTGGGATATCCAGATCTTCGACAGACTTAGGTTGTACCAGGATATCATCGATAGTCTTTGTATTTGACATCATCTTCTCCACCGGTTCGTGTATCTATGTCTTTGTCATTATACAATGAACACCGAGGAATATATTACTTTACGCTAAGATTGACCAGGAAAAAGCCTTCTTCTTATCAGTATTGATAGGTCATAACTAAAAGTCTCCCTAACTTTTGTCATATCGAACAGGGAGACTTGTAGTGTGGCTGTTTGATTGTTCAAGCACAAATATTACCGATCTATGCTTGTTCGTATGCCTGTTTTAATTCCGCAATATCCAATTTCCGCATTTGCAGCATGGCGTGCACTACATTTGCAGCTTTTCTGGGATCCTTGTCATTCATCAAGACCCCCAATATGGTAGGAACGATTTGCCAGGAGACCCCGTATTTATCGATTAGCCATCCACATTGCCCTTTTTCTCCGCCTTCAGATAACTTTTCCCAGTAATGATCCACTTCTTCCTGTGTTTCACAGTTAACAAATAATGACATCGCCGGGGTAAATTTATATTCCGGTCCACCATTGAGAGCCATAATTTCTTGCCCGTTCAGCTGAAAAGTGACCGTTATTACCGTTCCCTTCTGTCCGGGGCCTGCATCTCCATAATATGAGATATTCTCGATTCTTGAGTTCGGAAAAATCGAGGTATAGAGCCTGGCAGCATCTTCCGCTTGCCCGTCATACCATAAGCATGGGAATATTTTTTGCATAGTTATATCTCCTTTGACATGCGAATTGGCAAACCTGGTTGGTTTCCTCTTCTTCGTCTCTTTCCCTCATTCGATAAATTTTATACTAATTACGACCATTTTACTACGATTTCTTCAATCGATATTTACCTTATCTGCCCAGGTTTTCGCCTAAATAATCGAACTCTCCACCTGGAATATAGATGGAGAGTTCGATTTCTCTATAGACTTGAAGAATTAGAGGTTTATCCTCATACATCTGATCGAGTTCTTACCTGGAAATTTCTCCAAAAGCCCAGCTGATCTTATGAGGACAATACTCTTTTCAGAAAAGAAAGACTTCGCTCGGCTGCCGTATTTGCGTCGGGAACAGGCATAAACTCACCGGATATCCAGCCATTGTAACCAACCAGTTTAAGTGCCCGCATGATTGCAGAAAAATCCAGGTGCCCGGCGCCAGGGTGCCACCGGTTGGAATCGGCAACGTGAAAATGAAAGACCTGCTCACCCGCTTGGTGAATACTGTCTTCGATATTAGTTTCCTCAATATTCATATGGAAAGTATCCAAAAGTAAGCCCAGGTTAGTCGAACCAATCTGATCGATCAATTCCAACCCCTCATGCACCGTATGGACCAAGTCTGTCTCATACCGGTTGAGTGGCTCAAAAGCGAATTGCACACCAATTTCACTGGCAGTATCAGCGCATTCCTTCAAACCATCGAAAAGGTATTGCATCGATTGAGCATGCGATTGACCAGGAGGTGTGATCCCACGGATCAGGCCGATGATGACCAAGGCCCCAAAGCGTTGTGCAAACTTAATTTGTCGCTTGATCCGTCCAATCGCGGCTTTCCGGATTGCCAGATCGGGGTCAGTGAAAGACAGCTTTTCCTCACCCCATGCCTGGCCAGTTCCAATTGCCGGCACCTTTAAACCATAGATACCAAGCAATTTTTCCAACCTATCCGCATCCACCAGATCAGGATCACGGATTGCGAGTTCCACCCCCTCATAACCCCACCCTGCAATCTTGGCGATGTTGGCTTCAAAATCTCCTTTGAATGCCACCGCTTCAAATTGAGCCGCATGCGTGGATACGACGATGGATTGTCTGCCAAATACCACTTGATTACTCTGCGTATTCATTCGGTAATGAATATTGTCGCTCTTACGGTTAATTTGCTACGTAAGTGATCTTGCATTCAGTCCGGTCTGTTTGCAGCCTGAGGATGTTCTCGGGTAGCTCAGCCAGACCGATCTTCTTGGTGCTCATTGAGGTCATGTCCATTCCGGAAGCCATGCATTCGATCACGCGGGGGAAATTCCCATGCCCCGAGTGCCCCTGAGCGCCGATGATGCGTGACCTCCGTACCTGCAAGACTTCCCCCATCACTGGCATTTTGGCATCCGCTCGCGCTGTGACCACCACCGTGCTGTTGATCGTCCTGCCCTCCCAGATCACTTTTTCTATCCCAGGGTATACCAGCTCCGGAAGCCCGGTGGCTTCCATAAACATATCTGCCCCCATCCCATCCGTAATTTCCAGCACCCTGGTCGCAAAATCCTCTTTCATCGGATTGATATGATAATCTGCCCCTAATTTTAAGGCCATGTTGGCCCGTGCATCCTGGGTTTCTGAAATGATGACTTTGGAGGCTCCAGCCCGTTTTAGGATTGCACATGCCGCGATGCCGACGGGTCCACCTCCCAGGATAACAACCCTGTCTCCAGGTCGGATCCCACCTCCGCGCTCGATCACTGCGTTGTATGCCACGGCACACGGCTCCACCAGGCTGCCTGCAATGAAAATATTCTCCTCAGTGTACCGTTCGCGTAATGGTTCAAGGCTCCAAACGGTCCTCGAAGGCACCAGGATATACCGTGTATAAGCACCATTGACATTGAATCCCACCTCATCCAGTCGTTCACAGTGATTGGGCTGACCATCGGCGCAAGGTTTGCATTGCCCACACCACAACATTTCTTCGGATGTAACCGGCTCGCCGCCTTTGAAAGGTTTATTCGTCCGCTTATTGATCGCTTTCTTGCCTGCCTCCACAACCACCCCGGAGAACTCATGACCCAATATGCTCGGAAAACCGGTTAATCCTGGATAGAAAATGTATCCATTTTTATCCGCCTGAGCCATATGCACATCAGATCCACAAATTCCGCAAGCTTTTACCTCCAGCAATACCTCCTCAGGACCGGGAGTGGGGATATCATATTCCCGCATCTCCAGCTTGGGATGCCGCCATACCTGGCTCCCCAGGTAGGTTTGTCGCCCTTCAATATCTTTCGCACCCAGTTTGAACCCAGGCTTCGGATCCCAGTCAGCCACCAGAGTAACACCCTGCATTTTTTCACTCATGATACATCTCCTCCACGATATTAATGGCTCACATTGTTGAGTCGGCTTTTCGGTAAATTATTAAACCTCTGTTCCCTGCCCAATGCGGGGTAATGCGTACACAGGTTTCCAACCTTCGCTAAGTGGTTCACGCAAGAAGGGTTCCATGTCTTTGGCATTTCGCAATGTCACTTCTTCAACCGGTGGTAATTTCCCGGGTGGGAAAGCTGCCAGGATGTCATCATTCCACAATGTCAGGTATTTTAGGATCGCTGCCATGGGTCGTTTCGCTTTATATGCTGCCCCATCCCTCGATTTACCTACCACACCTTCCGGTGTTGCACTAATCTCAATGGCAAAGTGGCCTTCTCCTTCAGACCAGCGGCTTGGGCGTCCGAACGGATCCACTGATTTATCAAAGTGCCCATCTGGCAGATAGCTCTTGCCTTCTGTATCCACGGCATAATCCATATCCACCATTTCAGGGTGAAGCAGCAAGCTCAGTGAGGTCTCGGATTCATCCGCATGCACAAAATTGGTTCCCATCTGCCCCCCTCGGTCATTCGTGCGGAAGAATTCCCGAACCCCTCGGTGCCAGTCGATCACCCGGTAGACTCCGGGAAGCTGGTACCGTTTTTGGAATTCCTGTACGGCTGATTCGAGCATCCACAGCTGTCCGTGATTGTTGACGATCAGTTGTTTCCGGAAACCGTCATTCCACAGTCCAAGCATCACGTCAATCATCATCTCGCGCACCACGTGTTCGCGCACGATCACCGTTCCCGGCATTCCCAGGTGGTGATACGGATGCCCACCGTACATAAGGGGAGGTAATGCCAGGTTAACCGCTGCTCCCCGCTTGGCAGTGAACCGGCGTACCCCCTCGCAGATGGCACTGACGTACAGTGTATCCGCTGCACTTGGCAGGTGCCGTCCATGCAGTTCTGTGCATCCAACGGGAATAAAAACCACGTCATTTTTCTTTCGATTTTCTTCCACCTTCCAGCGCGTGGTTGTTTGAATATATGAACCCGCTTTCGCCCATTCCACTGGCGATGGGATGCCATAATCTGCCAAAATTGCATCGATTTCTTCATCCGAGGCGTCCCAAATTTCCTTCTTCAACCGCCCCGTCGGGTTATCCTCGAAGAACAGGTCTGGCTGGTCGGTAGCAATAAATCCATTGGGTGCTGTGTTATTCATCATTCATCTCCTTTAAAATTGGTAAATCACGAATGGCTTAGCTTAAAAATCTCGTCGATTAATTCCAATATGCCTATTGTCATCCTTTATACTCTTTCAGGTTTATTGGTCGATTTTGCCTGAGGGATTCCCGGGCTGCCATACCAAGCAGTACTGAAGCACGGCTGTCATATCCAGTTGGAGAGACAGGCTTGTCGTCCACTACGCACTGTAGAAATTGCCGCAATTCATCGATATAACACTCAGCATAGCGTTGCATGAAGAAGTGCGGCAATTTGGCTGAGTGATACCCTGATTTGTTTCCCAAAACGAGTGTGTTCTCGTACTCATTTCCAGCCATGGCTGAGCCCTCTGAGCAAAATACCTCCAGGCGCTGGTCATATCCGAAAACACACTGGCGGCTGTTATCGATGGCTCCCACAACACCATTGGCGAATTTTAAGCTGATAATATCGACGTCCACATCACCGATATCTTTGAGATAGGGTGCGATCAGAACGTTCCCGATGGCATATACTTCATCGACCTCGCCGATCTGAAAACGCGCCATATCGAAATCGTGGATGCTCATATCCAGGAACATCCCGCCGGATGTTTTGGCATACTCAATCGTTGGTGGTTCAGGGTCGCGGTTGGTGATATGTAAGATGCATGGGCGGCCGAGAGCACCCGAATTCACTTCCTCCCGTACCCGTCGAAAGCTCTTATCAAAACGGCGGTTGTAACCAATCTGAAGCTTAACCCCGGTCCGTTCGACAGTCTCCATCACATCGTCGATCCTTCCCAGGTCTAGTGCCAGTGGTTTTTCGCAAAATATCTGCTTGCCTGCCAGGGCTGCATCTTTAACAATAAATGCATGTGTATCCGTGTTCGTGGCAATCAGCACTGCCTCGATGTCCTTATCTTCGAGTAGCTCATGATAATCTTTGACCACCCGTTCGATGCCCAGCTCATCCGCAACCGCCTGAGCTACCTCGAGGCGGATGTCGCAAACCGCCACCACGTTTGCCTCATGAATTCGTCTGACGAGATTGGGAGTGTGCATGCTTCCAATCCGCCCGGTGCCTATGACCGCAATGTTTACCTGTCGTTTCATAGTATCCTCAATTTGTCTTCATCACAATCTTCATGGCGCTTTTGGGATGATGGGTTAATGTCGTCAAATCTAAGCCCAAGTCATCAAAGGCTTTTATCCCATCCTCTAGATGAATGATTTTCGTAAAGAATGGGTCCATATTAAGGCGTTTCTCCTGGAAGATACGTATTGCTGGTACCATCGTGTTTTGCCCGAGATACAAGCCCAGGATTTTCGTAGCCCAACGGGTGATGTCGTTGGGCACCACCGTCATGCTGACGCTCGAATCCATTCCGAATGGTAGTACCTTACCTCCAGGTGTGACGCATTGTAGCGCTTGCTCCAGCGCATTTCCGGTGGCTTCCACGACGATATCCGCCTTACGCTCATAGGTAAACTCGGTGATATTCGCTACAATATCATCCACGTTTGGGTTCCATACAGTCAATCCACATGCTTTAGCTACACTGATCCTGAATGGGTCGATCTCGGTGACGGCTACCTTGGCCGCGATATTTTTCGCAAATTGGGCAAACAAGTAGCCAATCGGTCCAAATCCGATCACCAAAACGTAATCGTATGGCAGCATTTGCAGTGTATTCATTCCGTTGACTACAGTTGCCAGTGTCTCGACCTGTGTGCCCAATATGTCATCAATCCCTTCCGGCAGACTAAAACATTGTTTTTCCGGCACCAGGCAATATTCAGCATAACCGCCATTCCGCATCACTCCAATTGCGTTGTATTTGATCTCAACACACTGGCTCGTTAGCCCCATGCGGCAAAATGAACAAAACCCACATCGGATGTTGTTATCCACGGATACCCGGTCACCCACTTTGAAATGGGTCACGTGTGAGCCTATCTCGGTCACGGTTCCGCAGAATTCATGACCCAGGACTGTATTTTCCTTATAATGATGCTTTCCCTCGAGGATCTTGATGTCCGATCCGCATATCCCTACCGAAGATACTTTGATCAAAACGTCATCCGGCTGGGTAACTTGTGGAATCGGTAGTTCAGTAAGCTCAATTTTTCCTACATCTCTGAATACAAGCGCCTTCATGGATCGCATTCTTCCTCCTTCATTCTCACGTAAAATAGGTAATATGTGGTCCGATTATTGATCCTTAGCGTTGGACCCGCGAAGATCCGCCTTTTGCGAAAGCTCGTACTTCAGCCGCGCTAGCCATGGTTTGGTCACCCGGAAAAGTGGTGATGAGGGCACCATGTGCCCATCCCAGATTGACCGCTTCCTGGGGTTCTGCCTCAGAAAGCAGACCATAGAAAAAGCCAGCTGCGAAACCATCTCCACCACCAATCCTGTCGAGAACATCGAGCTCGCAGGTTGGAGAGCAATAAGTCTTCCCATCGATCCAGGCTACTGCGCCCCAGAAATGTCGGTTGGTAGAATGTACCTCCCTCAATGTAGTGGCTACTGCCTTGATCTGGGGATACCGTCTCGTTACTTCTTCAATCATTGTATAGAATGAACTGGGGTCAAGCTTCGATTTAGGTGTGATTTCCGGTCCAGGGATGCCGAGTCCATATTGAAGATCCTCCTCGTTCCCAACCAGGACATCCACGTTTTGTACGATCCGATCGAGAATGTCGACCGCCTGTGGTTTGTCACCCCATATGTTCCACAGCTTTGGTCGGTAATTTAAATCAAACGAGACTATAGAGCCGTGGGCTTTGGCAGCTTTCATCCCCTCAATGATCAATTCGCTTGTGGTTTCCGATAAAGCCGCAAAAATACCTCCACTGTGGAACCAGCGTACACCACCCTTAAATATAGCTTCCCAATCAAAATCACCCGGTTTGAGCTGGGCAGCGGCTTCATTCGAACGGTTATAAAAGACCACTGGCGCACGCACTCCTTGCCCTCGGTCACTGTAGATGGTCGCCATATTAGGCCCTGTGACGCCATTATGCTTGAACCACTTATAAAATGGTCTCACACCCATGGAACGAACACCATTGGCGATCAGCTCACCAATCGGATACTCGACCATTGCGCTCACGATTCCAGTCTGAAGCCCAAAGCAATCTGCCAGATTGGCGGCTACGTTGTATTCACCCCCACTTGGATAGATTCGGCATTCGGTAGCTTTTCGAAATGGCACAATACCTGGGTCCAGGCGGTGATTGAGTGCACCGAGCGCTACAAAGTCCAATTCACCTTTGGCGGGTATATTCAAGCTGGTCTTCATTGCATTCTCCTCATGATTTCTACCTCGCTAATCTCGAATAATGACTTGTTTTAGTCATCCTTTTTTCCAAACTGTGGAAGTGATGTCGCCTCCATGCCCGGTCCAATTGGTATGGAAATATTCTCCGCGCGGTTTATCCGTGCGCTGATACGTATGCGCACCAAAATAATCTCTCTGAGCCTGCAGCAAGTTGGCAGGGAGTCGTTCATGGCGATATCCATCGAAGAAAGTCAACGCGCTGGACATGGCTGGTGTAGGTATACCTGCCTGGACTGCTTTAGATACCACTCTCCTCCATCCAGCCTGGGCTGAACAGACCTGGTCGGTGAAATAAGGTGAAAGCAGTAGGTTTTCCAAAGTTGGGTTGGAATCATAGGCTTCCTTGATCTTTCCCAAAAAAGCTGAGCGAATGATGCACCCGCCCCGCCACATCAACGCAATGCCACCATAATTCAAATTCCACCGGTATTCCTTTGCCGCCACTTTGAACAGCATGTACCCTTGTGTGTATGACATGATCTTGGATGCATACACTGCTAGCTCCAAATCGTTAATGAATTTTCCAGGGTCACCCTTGATCTTGGCATTCGGCCCGGTTAATACCTTCGAGGCTGTGCTGCGTTCATCCTTGAGCGATGATAGCGCCCTCCCGAAGACTGCTTCGACCACCATGGTCAGTGGCACTCCCATATCCAGTGCTGAGATTCCCGTCCATTTACCAGTACCCTTTTGCTCAGCTACGTCCAGGATTTTTTCTACCAATGGCTGACCATCCGTATCCTGATACCCAAGGATATCGCGGGTGATTTCGATTAGATAAGATTCGAGCTTGCCCTGGTTCCATTCAGTGAGAATGTCACGCATTTGCGCAGGGGATAATCCCAACCCTTCATGCATCAGTTGGTATGCCTCGCAAATTAGCTGCATATCCCCATATTCAATGCCATTGTGCACCATCTTGACGTAATGACCAGCGCCATTCTCACCGACCCAATCACAGCAGGCGTCCTCGGCGCCATCCGGGCGCTTCACCTTAGCTGCGATGGCTTGAAAAATCGGTTTTATGATGGGCCAGGCAGCTGGTGACCCCCCTGGCATAATGGATGGACCATTTCGGGCACCTTCTTCACCTCCCGAGACACCCGTTCCTATGTATAACAAACCTTTCGATTCCACATACGCAGTGCGGCGAATCGTATCGTTATAATTCGAATTACCGCCGTCGATAATGATATCGCCTGGTTCCAGGTATTGAATCAGCAGGTCAATAAAATCATCCACCGGCTTCCCGGCTTGAACCATAAGCATGACTCGCCGGGGTTTATTCAGGCTGTTGATAAGCTCTTCGAGTGAGTGGGTCCCGATTACCTGGGTCCCTTTTGCACCGCCTTTGAGAAAGTCATCCACCTTGGATAAAGTACGGTTGAACACAGCCACTTTAAAGCCGTGGTCATTCATATTAAGCACCAGGTTCTGCCCCATCACGGCCAATCCGATTAAACCGATATCAGCTTTAGCCATCAATTTCTCCTTCCATTTTGAGTACACTATGATTCCCGAACACCAATTTCCGTGATTAATTGATTTAGTTATTTAAGCCGGTACAACATCTCTCCCGCTTGAGGGACAACCAGGACACCTTCCGCTTCGCGGTTTTGCCAGTCTTTCAAGTCAACTCGATCCGGCGATAGATATCCCAGGTTGATTTTTCGGCATCGCTCCGCAGATATTCCTGTAGCCAGGGTTACCTTGATGCGTGAAGTTTCAATCCCAGTCTGGGGTTCAAATGTACCCAGTCCGCGCAAGTGGGTAGAATGTGCTAAAACGCCACCCGGATACTGCTTGAATCGATCCCACTGCCCCAGGTAATAGTCACGGCAGTGATATCCGATCGCATCAATCAACTTTCCATGGGTAAAGCTCACCTCATTGATGTGAGGCGCATAAATAACGATTTCACCCCCATCCGACACGATCGGTTCAAGCTTATACATTCCTTTGGCTGCCGTCCACAAGTCATCGTACATTTTTGGCATAACGGAAAGCACCCGCTTCATAGGCTGGTCCACATAAATGATGTGTCTAACCGCCGATAGCCTGGCAGCTTCCTTCCAGGCATCCTTTGCGGTGCCAAAGAACACTCCCGCCACCCCCTCGTGGGTCACCACCAGACTAAAACATACCGTGGGGACAGTAACAAATTCAGCTGCCCGCTCGATGACTATACGCACGGGGGTTGTGGCTGTGCCAATCACTTTATAGCTCGTGATCACCGCCCCCAACCAATGCGTGAAGTTAATGATTTCAGGTCCGGCAATCCCAGGGAAGAAATACTTATTACCGCCAGAAAACCCTACCACCTCATGTGGAAATACCGGTCCACAAATGATGATCTGGTCATAATCAAAGATCAGCTTGTTGAGCTTTACCGGTATCTCCTGTGAGAGCAAACCTCCCGTGATTTGGCTGATCTCATCGGACGGAATGGATCCGATGGAAGTAAATGTGTCAGGCTTATCCCAGGAATGGTTGAAGATGCGGGAATTACCCATAACCCCATCCAGCACTTGTTTTCCCAATAGTTTGCTTAGCTGTACATCACCTAATGGTTGGTGCGTCCCCAATGCAATCAGATAATCTAGATTTTTTAACCCGAGGGACTAATAGCTCCTCAAACAGCTCAACCATGAATGGCAGAGGCATCGTCCGGGTAGCATCCGGAATAATCATCAGCACCCGTTTCTTATCCAGAGATAGGGAGTTTAGCCCGTCCTGGACAATCTCACGTATCTCGAGATTTGTGAGGTAGCCTTCGTTCATTCCTTTGCCGATCAGATCCACATTCTCTCCCATGCACGCAATAAATTCAATTCCTTAGCTGCGAAATTTTCAAAATAATTTTCTAGAATTTCGATGACTCAAACGCCGCTGAAGGCAGAAAACCCGCCATCGATTGGGACGACAATCCCGGTCACAAAACTTGAGCCCGGTGACAGCAGCCACATGACGGTGCCCACCAGGTCCTCAGGGATTCCGAAGCGTCGCATAGGGGTGTGAGCTAGGATGGATTGTCCTCTCTCAGTTAATTCACCACTATCTTTGTCCTTCAACAGGAAATGGTTTTGATCCGTCAGGAAGAATCCCGGAGCAATTGCGTTCACACGGATTTCGGGTGAATATTCCTGCGCCATATGCACTGCCAGCCATTGGGTAAAGTTGCTCACCGCAGCTTTTGCTGCGGAGTAAGCCGGGATTCGAGTTAATGGCCGAAACGCGTTCATAGAAGAGATATTAAGGATGATGCCTTGTTTCTGCCCAGCCATGATTTTTCCGAATACTTGCGCTGCCATAACGGTTCCTATTAAATTTAATTCCAGCACCCATCTCAACGCATCTTCTGGTAGATCAAAAAATGATAGATCTGTTCTGGTAGTTGCCTTTTGACTGTTTCCACCTGCTCCATTAATGAGTATGTCCACCCTACCCCATGAACCTGCGACCTGCTGCGCTGCTGAAAGGATGCTTTTCTTATCCCGCACGTCACAACTGATTCCCAGCGCCTCTCCCCCCGTTTGCCTGATTTCGCCTGCCAGTTGCTCAGCTGCTTGAAAATTGATATCCAGGATAGCGACTTTACAACCCTCAGACGCAAGCTCGCAGCACAACGGATTACACAGGACGCCTGCTCCACCCGTAACCACAGCAACCTTGCCGGATAGATCAAAAACTGGTTGAGATTTATGAGTATTCATGCTTACCCCGTCTTAGCACCGCTTGGAACTGAAAAAGGTTCCAAATGTCGTTTGAAATGTTTTTCCAGGTTATCAAAATAGGCCTCACGATGCGCTTTTAAGAGCGACATCATGCGATCATAGAAGCGCAAGCTGCCATCGGCATTTCTCTCCGTCAGCACCGACCCGAACGTGACGTGCAGGATCTCTCTTGCATCAAACTGGTCGAGCAAACCAGGCCAATCTCTCACCTCATTGAGTTTCGGAGCTTTGTTGCGCTGGGCTGAGACGTGATAGCTGAGCTTATCGGTATCGTAATGCGCCAGTGCAAATTCATATATTTCCTTGAATAAACCTTCCTCCACTGCGCCAATGGTCCTCAAAGCTTCCAGATAACTGGTTCCGGCGGTTTTTAGGTGGGCCAATCCACGCGTCTCTTCGATAAAAATCGAGTAAATACTGAATTTATCCGAACCGGAATGCAGGCTTAGCTTGTATGGACCAAGCTGCCTGGCAATGTGCAGCGTGGACTGCCAGGTCCGCTTTGAATGCTGGAATATCGCCAATATAATCCACCCCTTTTTCAAACCGTCCAATAAATCGAGGCGCAAAACTGACCCATTTCACACCCAATCGCCTTAATTCGCTGGCAATATAAATATGCTCTTCGGCTGAGGTTGGCAGCTCAGTCTCATCCATCGAAACTTCCACTTCAAAAGGATGGTTCCCAGCCGCTTGATATAGGTGTTCATACATATCTGCCACATGTGCGACTGCTTTACCATATTTCGCTATTGCTCTGAGTAAGATTTCCTCACTCATGACAAGTTTACATCCACCGATATCGAAGGATTTTCCCAGCAGTCCGGTCGCTCCAGGTTGAAGCTTAGCTGGTAGTTTCTCCAGAAGCTCTCGTATCAGCGCAATGTCTTCCTTTTGAGCAATATTCTCGACAAATTCGCCGGGATCAATCGTATAAAATGTAAACCCTGCTGCCAGGCAGGCATCTATATCCGCCTTGGTCTTGAGATGGTCTGCATCACACCCGGCCCCTTCCTGCCAGCCCTCCTCGAAACACCCCCAGGTGGCATCATCCATCACCTGCTTCGGGCTGCGACCAGTTCGGCTCATTTCCCGCATGGATTGTTGGGCAAAGATCGGTGCAACCCTTCCCAGGGTATTCCTGACTGCTCGCACATGCCCAGGCGTAGCAATCCCGAGGCGGTCACCCATTCCTGCAGAGGTCTGCAAGCCTAATAATTTCGGACGTAGCCAGCTTAACTGCTTGCGCATGACCTCCGCATTGTGATGGTTCAATGGGCATACCGCCAGGATTTGACTCCCATACTCTGTAAACTCAGCTTCAATCTCATCCAGGATGGTTAACCCTGGAAGCGCCAGGATCGCCAGCTTGTTCCCGGTTTCCGTCTGTGCCAGGCCGAATTCCGCCTCATCAGAAGTCGTCAGTGAGCGTGGATATATATTAAGCCGTGTAGTAGTCAGTTGCATTTCCATTTATATTCAATCTAGTCTCGGAGGCGCAGTAGATTGCCGGATCAACAGCATCCCTCTTAATCGTTTAATTCCGTGGTCGCTTTGGTTAGGGCTGGTTTTCGCGCAGAGCAAATCTAGCATCATTCTGCCGGCTTCCACGCCCAGAAAGCGCTTGGGTTGGTCAATGGTGGTGAGAGGTGGTAGTGTGAAGTCGGAGACCAGGATGTTGTCAAATCCAGTCACCGATATATCTTTTGGCACACGCAGGCCTGCTTCATGAAAGCCTTTTAATACTCCAACAGCTATCATATCGTTGTAGCAGATGATTGCAGTTGGCATAATTACTAAACCCAAGAAATATTCAACGGCCGCATAACCTTGTCTGGCGCTATTACCCGGCACCTGGTATATGTAGTCCGGATTTACGCTCAGTCCGGCTTTATGTATGGCTTGCAGGTACCCCGCCTGCCTTTCTTTGGTCGTCCGCCCGGATGAAGCATCTCCCAGGTATGCGATCCTGCGATGTCCCAGGTTGACTAAGTGCTCGCAAGCCTGTCCCCCACCATCGACATCATCATGATAGATGGAATATTGGTATTCCTCATCCGCCTGGTTGTTAATCGCTACGATGGGGATATTATAGGATTGTAATTGTGAGCTTTGTTCGGTGGTGAATCTTGGTGAGCATAAAATCACTCCATCCACCCGGTGATCACGCATCGTTTGCACGATCGCGTTTTCCCGGACAGGGTCTTGTTGGGACGCAGCGATGAACAAGCTGTACCCACTTGCCTGGGCAATATCATCAATCCCTTGCAAGATTTCGCTGAAAAATGGATCGTCAATATGACTGACGATGACCCCTAGTGCCTGTGAACGATTGGTTTTCAGGCTGCGCGCGGCAAAGCTCGGATGGTATTGTAAATCTGCAGCAATTTGTAGAATCCGGTGGGTGGTCTGTTCCGATATGAGCGGACTGTTATGCAGCGCCCGCGATACTGTAGTATGTGATACCCCAGCTTGCCTGGCAATGTCTTTGATTGTCGTTGGCATTCTCCACCTTGTAATGCACACGTGTGCATTACAGTACAGTTTACACAAACTCGATGAAAAAGTCAATATCCATTTGAAAGAATGATTGCATTTTTAATAATAATGTTGTATGATATACAAATGCAAGTATAATTTCATAAATCCAGATTTTGTAAGCAAACATAACTAGAAGAATCAGTGAGGAGGAAAATGGGTGCCGATATCGAGGTAATATTCCTTGACCATGGGAACACATTGCGATTCGTTGTAGTAGATGAGCAATTCTCATCTCAAGCCAGGCATGAGCTCATGCGGCTTGTAGGGACCGAGGAACCTTTGGATGAATTCTTTACGAAATTGGACCAACGGTGGAAAGCCTACCGTAAATCATCGATTGAGCAGATGGTTGAAGCCTCAGAAAAAGATCTATGGACGCTTCACCTGCTGCCTGATTACCCTTCTGAAAAAATTGCCCCACTCGCAGGAAAATTAACTCGCCTGTGGCGAGATAAAGATGGACGTCGTATTCCCCCTCCAGACGCGAAACCAGTGATTCAGGAGTTATATAAACGCGGGTATAAATTGGGAATCATTGCCAACACCATTACAGAGACTGAGATCCCTGATTGGCTCGAAGAAGCCCAAATCGGGCAGTACTTTTCAGTGATCGTGCTTTCATCTATTTTAAAAATAAAAAAACCCAATCCGGAAATATATTGGGAAGCCACACGCAGGCTGGGGGTCGATCCGCACCATTGTGTATATGTTGGGGATAACCCGAAGCGCGATGTTGTCGGCACCCGGAATGCAGGCTTCGGGATGGTCATCCTTATGCTATCTGAAGAGAAACTCGCCAAGGAATCTCCAAGCGGTGAGAATATGCCCGATCATATTATTCACCAGCTGAGTGAGCTACTTGAGATCTTTCCTCCGCGCAGATGATAACCTGAACCTGAAGGATCATTAGGCTAATGATCCAGCCGAGAATTCCAGCGAAGTGATGGATATTTTTTCTTAGTCAAAAGGTGGAAACAATGAGGCCAGATATCGACGCAATTTTTATCGATGTGGGTAATACCCTGAGGATCCTGGTTAAAGATGAACAGCATCAATCAGTTGCCAGGCGGAAAATAGTCGAACTGATCGGTTCACAGGAATCTCCAGAAATCCTGTGCCAGCGTCTCGATGAACGCTATAAGACCTACCGAAAATGGGCCTTCGATACCTGGATTGAAGCACCCGAAAGCGAATTATGGACCCGTTGGTTGTTACCCGATTTTCCTGCCGATAAAATCGCACCCATTGCCGATCAATTAACTTACCAGTACCGTCAATCCATGGGAAGGCGCGTGCTCCAGCAGGATGCAAAGCTGGTGGTCTCGGAGCTAAGTCGTCGAGGTTACCACTTGGGGATCATCAGTAACGTGATCACTGCGAAAGAGATTCCTGAATGGCTGGAAGCCGATGGTCTCGCACCATATTTTAAAGCCGTCGTGCTTTCATCCATCACAGGACGCAGAAAGCCCGATCCGGAAGTTTATTGGGATGCATCCAGGCGGATCGGGATCGCACCTGAAAAATGCGTCTACGTGGGTGACAATTTGAATCGCGATGTCGTCGGAACTCGTACGGCTGGGTTTGGGATGATCGTAATCCTGATCAGCCCTGAGGAGCTCGCCAAGAATCCCCCCACCGATGAAAACCGGCCCGATGTCATCATCCATGAATTCAAGCAGTTATTGGACGTATTTCCCACCAATTAATCTGATTGCCTTTCCAGGGAGCCGCCTATGTGTGCCGAAAATCTCTCTCATGGTGGAAACGAGCTTGCGGATGCCGTTAAGGAAATGTATGCCGCCGGGCAAACGGATTACTCAATCGAGCCGATCGTCCTGGTAGATGCCGATTGCAAGCCAGTTGGTCGGATCGAAGATAACGATTCGGTGATTTTCTGCCTTCGCCGCGGTGAGCGTGAAATCGAGCTGACTGAAGCATTTGTCGATTTCGAGCGAGATTATTTTCCCCGCCGCAAATACAATCATCTACCCTTCGTGATCCTGACGTTGTATCACGAAAAATTCAAAGATATCCCGGTTGCCTTCGCTCCATCAAAAATCCAGGACACACTTGGGTTTATCCTTAGCCAGCATGATTACCATCAGCTGCACATCTCTGAGTCTGAAAAATTCGCCCATGTTACTTTCTTTTTAAACGGTGGGAATAACCAGCCGTTTCCTGGTGAAGTCGATGTCCGTATCCCTTCCCCGAAAGGTATTCCATTTGACCAGATCCCTGAGCTTAGCCTCGGGTCGGTCGTAGATCAGTTGATCCAATCCATACATTCTGGTTACGGTTTTATCGTGGCAAACTTTGCCAATGGGGATGTCATCGGGCACACCCAAAATCGGGATGCCAAAATTAGATGTGCTGAGGTCGTGGACAGCCATCTTGGTCGTGTAGTGGATGCTGCCCTTTCGTCTAATTACCTGGTCATGCTGACCGCTGATCATGGTAACCTCGAGCAATTATTCACCGCCGAAGGCAAACCGCATGTCTCGCACACCAGCAATCCCGTCCCTTTCCTGTTGATCTCCCATAATCTATCCCTTGGCATTCAGCTGAACCAAGGGAAATTGGCTGACATAGCTCCAACGGTTTTGTCCACCATTGGAATCCCACAACCTTCTGCAATGACTGGCAATAGCCTAATAATCGGTGATCAGAAACTATCCGCTCAACGTGTCTTATTACTGATCCTTGACGGATGGGGTATTGGGACGGATGATGAGACCAATCCGATTTTCCTGGCCCCCACACCAGTTTGGGATAACCTCCTCCAGAAGTATCCCCACACACAGTTGGAAGCCTCCGGAGAAGCCGTAGGTTTGAAGCCTGGCAAGGCTGGCAATTCCGAAGCTGGTCACATGAATATCGGGGCTGGCAGGTTAGTTCTTCAAGACGACGTCCGGTTGGATAATGCAATGCTGGATGGTTCATTTGACAATAATGAAATCTTCCTCCAGGTCATCGAGGATGTCAAGCAGCATCATTCCAGGCTGCACTTGATTAGCCTATTGAGCGAAAAAAGTTCGCATGGGTCAATTGATTATCCACTTGCCCTGTTGCGTCTGGCAAAAGCTCATGGTCTGACCGATGTATATATTCATGTCATTTTTGATGGACGCAGTACAGAACCTGGCAGTGCTCCCGCCCTGTTATCTAGCCTGGAACAAAAAGTCGCCGCAATCGGCATCGGGAAAATCGTCACCGGTGTGGGTCGAGGGATTGCCCTTGACCGGGATGGGAATTATCAGAAAATAAAGCGGGCATACGATGCCCTGGTTTATGGAATTGGTAAAAATCATCCCATTAATGGGTGATGGATTTGTGCTTTCCACTACAGATAATAGATGTGCGATATGATCCTCCGAAATACATTTTCAAGCTGCCTTGGAATTAGTTAGTCATTTTGACAATGAACCAGATGAATCCTGATTTTTTGAATAAACTGATCCAACCCGCGCAAACCAAGATTGTCATGCTGATCATGGACGGTCTTGGTGGGTTACCACGTCAGCCTGGTGGAAAGACTGAATTGGAGACTGCTCAAACTCCCAACATGGATGCTCTGGCAGAGCGATCTTCACTTGGATTGATTGTTCCAATCGATCCAGGTATCACTCCCGGTAGCGGGCCGGCACACCTTGCTTTGTTTGGTTATGATCCTCTTCAATACGAAATCGGCAGGGGCGCCATGGAAGCTTTGGGGGTTGACTTTGAGTTGTGTCCTGACGATCTGGCTGCGCGCGGTAATTACTGCTCCGTAGATACTGATGGAGTGATAATAGATCGGCGTGCCGGTCGCATCGAGACGAATATAAATCAGGAATTATCCAGGCTATTGTCTGATATTAAATTGGATGAATCTGAGATATTCATTGAACCGATCAAAGACCATCGCTTTGCGTTCATTCTGCGTGCTCCAGGATTGCACGATGCCTTAACCGAAACTGACCCACAAAGAACAGGTGTGACTCCATTACCAGTCCGTGCACTCGAGAAAAGCTCAGAAAAAGCAGCCCATCTGGTCAACCAATTTCTCACTTCAGCTCAAAGGGTATTAGTAGAGCATTACCCAGCTAACATGGTCTTGTTGCGTGGTTTTGCCAGGCTCCCAACCCTGCCATCATTTAAGGATAGGTATGGTCTCAATGCAGCTGCTATCGCTGTAAATGGCATGTATCGCGGCGTTGGCAGGTTGGTTGGGATGCAAGTGCTGAAGTTAAATGGTCAAACTTTAAATGACGAGTTTACCGCCCTGGAAGAACATTGGGAAAATTTCGATTTCTTCTATTTACACGTAAAAAAAACCGATACGTGCGGCGAGTTGGGTGATTTCGATGGCAAAGTACAGGCGATCGAGGAAGTGGATACATTCATCCCCCGCCTGCTGACTCTCAAGCCGGATGTGATGATCATCACCGGTGACCATTCTTCTCCAGCAGTACTTAAATCACATTCCTGGCATTCTGTTCCATTACTAATCAATTCCCCCTTCGTACGACCCGATGGCTTGCGCGAATTTGGCGAGCAAGCCTGCCTGCACGGCAGTTTAGGGATATTACCCGCTACTCATATCCTGCCCATCGCACTGGCGAATGCCTTGCGTCTGGCAAAATATGGCGCTTAAAATCCCAGCCCCTCCTGTACAGTTGGGCAACCGTTTTTATACCGCGTTTCGGGCGCTTCGGCATCGCAATTACCAGCTCTGGTTCTTCGGCCAGGGAATTTCCCTCATCGGCACCTGGATGCAGTCTATGGCACAGCAGGTGCTGGTCTACCGCCTGACAGGCTCAGCCGTATCTTTAGGAATTGTTAATTTTATGACGGTCATCCCCCTCATTCCATTTTCTTTTTGGGGTGGCTCACTTGCAGACCGAGTATCCAAACGCAATATATTACTGATCACTCAATCACTCATGCTTATCCAGGCGCTGGTTCTAGCCACACTAGTTTGGACGGATCTTGTTCGTGTCTGGCATGTCTACCTGATGGCATTCATCCTCGGTATGATCAAAGCTGTGGATATGCCTCCCCGTCAATCCATGGTAGTCGAAATGGTGGAAGGGAAAGAGGATCTGACCAGCGCCATTGGTTTGAATTCTGCCATCCACAACACCGCCCGCACATTGGGGCCAGCCATCGCCGGGGTGGTGGTGGCTGCGATGGGTGAAGCTGTCGCATTTCTTATCAACGGGCTTAGCTTTCTGGCAGTTCTAGTAAGTCTATTTTTTATGCGCAACCTGCCAAAACCCAACCAGCTTAAGCAGAAAATGCCGCAGGTTGTCTCTCACACCCTGCAGGGGATTCGTTATTTGTTTAGCCAGCAGATATTATTGATCCTCATGAGCCTTGTGGCAGTCACATCTTTTCTTTCAAGACCCTACCAGACCTTGTTGCCTGTGTTTGCAGACCGCATGCTTAAAGGTAGCGCCCAACCGGTTGTGGCCTTCTTATGTAACGGTGAACGCCCTATTATGACCTGCCGGCAGCCAGAAGCTTTACCGCTCGGGTTGTTACTGTCTGCAGTTGGAATCGGGGCAGTTGTCGGAGCTTTCCTCGTGGCTTCACTACCGGAAAACGCCCGCAGAGGGCGTATGTTAACCCTGGGGAATCTTGGTCTTCCGATTTTGCTGCTTGCATTTGTGAACTCGCAAATCTTTCTACTCTCGTTGTTATTAATGGTTTTAGTAGGGATGGGTCAGGTATTTCAAAACACCCTCGCCAATACCTTGGTCCAGATCACTGCGCCAGATAGTTTACGCGGTCGGGTGATGAGCCAATACTCGTTGGTAACCCAGGGTATGCACCAGCTGGGAGGGCTGCAAGCTGGATTTGTTGCCGATTGGATTGGTGCTCCCTTATCGGTGGGGATCGGTGCAGCACTGTCCTTGATCTATGGGATTTTCGTATTCTTCCGTTATCCACGTGTACGACAAATGGTGTGAAATAATGTTGCCAATTTGCTGTGCCAAGATTTCAAATCATTCGCTCATATTTAAGTAAAAGGACTTCTGATGCCGATCAATAAAATATTATCTCAGCCAGGAACATTTTCTGCAGCTCTATTTGAAAGTATGAAGCAAATCAACCCCGGCATTGCCGAAATGGAGCTGTATGAGTTTCGCTATGGATTGGATAATCTTCTACCGGAAAATGGAGACTGGGCATCTATACCCACTGATGAGATGGAGGTAATTGAAAAGCGGGTTAATGACATCAGCTTTTATAAGGCAATACAGATAAAACCGACTTCAGGGGGCAGGATCATACTTAACCCTTCTATTGTATTATTAACTCAAATGCTATTTACCGGATTAGTCTCTGGTAAATATTCGATTGAGTGGGTAAGTCAGCATTTTTATTTTGACATCCGTGGGTTTTACTTTCTCCATCGTACTGAGTATTTTACCGATAAGATTATTCGTCACCTTGGAGGTCAGCCATACCTCCAATTTGAGCAAAAACAACAAGCATTTGAATTCAAGCAGGATATTGGATATCAGGAATTTAAACAGGCGAATACTGAGGTCGATCAGGCATTTATCCAAAGTGTGCAAAAACTTATCGCAACCATAGGCACACCGATCATGCTGGCGATTGCCGGGGCGACCGCTGCAGGCAAGACTGAGATTGTGGAACGATTAACCAGGTTTTTCGATCTATCTGGGCAAAAAACTACTTCCATAGAGATGGACAATTTTCTAACTGACCGGGATTACCGGGAGGAGAAAGGCATCCATACCCAGGGTAAGGACGCACTCCATTTTGAGTTGTTGCAAACCAGTCTGGAACAGATATGCCAGGGTAAGAGGATCACCATCCCCCGCTACGATTTTGTGTATGCCACCTCCAGCCACGATCTGAATGGAAACCTTAAGCCGGATGGGATCCCCGTTGAGATCGAGCCGGCAGATATCATCTTTATAGAGGGAAATTTCCCGTTTTTACTCAAAGAGATCAGCCATTTGATCGGGATCAAGGTTGTATATCTGACCGATGATCCCATCCGCATCAAGCGCAAGTGGAAACGCGATATTGATTATCGTAAAAAGTATGAACCTACCTACTTCCGCAATCGTTTTTTCAAAGACCAATTCATTATGGCCCAATTCGCCTATATTCCCCAAATGGAGATTTGTGATTTGGTCGTGGATACCACCCATGCAGCCTTATGGGTAACACCGGAGATGCAAAAAATCCTCGCCCGCTGAAAGAGAAAAGGATTAATAAAGAATTAATTCTGAAAGATTACTTGCAAATTATCAATTAATGATGTATCATCTTCAAATGTAACCCATCTTTCATAAAAATAAAATTTGCATGATCGGTTCTCCATAGTATCGATAGGATGAAAAAATGGAAACTGGTATTCGAACTGCCATTGACTTCAGCCAGATCATTAGTGAGCATTACAGTCAGCTCACCAAGAGTGAGAAGCGTATCGCCAATTACCTCAGGAAAAATCAAGAAGAATCAGCTTTTCTGGCAGCTGGTGAAATCGCAGACCGCTTGGGCTTGAGCGAGGCCACTCTAGTCAGGTTCGCTCGATCACTAGGATTCAACAGCTATCCAAACATGCGGACAGTATTGCAGGAAGCATTCCGGCAACGAGTAACTCATTCAGCTCGGTTGCGTGGACGCCTTGAAGATTTACGCCAGGGAGGAGATATCTTTGAGCGTTTGGTAGTTTCAGAAATGGATTACCTGGCTCAAGCTCTTGAAACGGTGGATCGTCAGGCTTTACAAAAAGCAGTAGAACTCTTTCATACTTGCGAACGCATCTTCGTCTTTGGTACAGGCCCTTCTGTCTCCCTTGTGGAGCTCATGGATATTCGGTTGAGCCGTTTTGGTAGGCAGGTCATTCCCCTTACATCCGCTGGGCGTGAGATCTTGGAGCCGCTAATATCGATAAACGAACGAGACTTGTTGTTTATGATAGGTTTTTTTGATGTCTCCGCAACGCAACAGCTTGTCTTGGATTATGCTAATGAAGTTAAATGTCCAATAATTATTTTAACTGACACTCTCGGCTCAATTATTGGCGATAAAGCTGACGTTGTATTGGCGGCTCGCCGAGGACCAATGGCTGAGTTTCACTCCCTCGTAGTACCTATGACCATCATCAATACTCTGCTGTTGGCAATCGCAAATGAAGAACGAGAGCTGGTGATGGCGAATTTGGATAAACTTGATCAAATGCGCGAACGTCTGAAGAAAGCATCTACAATTATTTAGTAAGACTGGAATACCAGGAGAATATTCATGCTCAACTCTGCGACACCTGCTCAATCCTTCTCCCAACGGTTTCAGGCCAGTTCCCGAAGATTTTTCCACTGGGTGACCAAACCGCATGTCGTACTTGCGCTGATCATGTTGGTGTTGATGTTCTACATGGTCATCATTCCCCTGTACAAACTGCTTGAGACCACATTAACCTGGCAACTTGTGGATGTCAACCGCATTCCGGGTGCCGTGGAGGGTGGACCTACCCTTTATCACTGGATCAGGATGCTGACAGGTATATTCGGTCGAATATATACCTACACTCCCCTGACGCATTCGATGACCATCGCCATTGGGACTGTTGTACTTGCGCTATTGATCGGTGGATCACTGGCCTGGCTGGTCGTGCGCACTGATATGCCGGGTAGGAAACTCGTCAACCAATTGGCGGTGCTGCCCTATATCATGCCTTCCTGGACTCTTGCCCAGGCCTGGCTGGTGCTGTTCAAGAACAGGACTACTGGTGGAGCACCGGGTATGTTTGAAGCCATTATCGGAATGAGTCCACCGGATTGGCTGTCGTATGGACCCGTGCCGATCATCATCTGCTGTGCCCTTCACTATTACACCTTCTTTTTTCTATTCGTGTCCGCAGCGCTGATGTCGATCGATTCCAACCTGGAAGAAGCAGGTGAATTGATGGGTGCCAACCGCTGGCGCATCCTGCGTAAAATTACCCTGCCGCTGGTCCTGCCGGCTCTTCTTTCCGGTTTTATTATGACCTTTTCCAAGGTGATGGGCACCTTTGGCGGTCCAAATATCCTGGGCTCGCCGGTCAGGTACTATGTGGTTGCCACCATGATCCGCGGCAGTTTGGCAGCTGGCGACAAGGCGGATGCCTTTGTCCTGGCAATTGTTCTGATCCTCTTCGCCATGGTCACTATTTCACTCAATCAGAGACTGACGGGCACGCGTAGGAGCTATGAGACGATCGGGGGTCGCGGTTTTGTTTCCAACGCCAGTAAGTTGAGGAACATGAAGAAGATTTTCTTTACTGTCGTAATCATCTTCCAGCTTCTCGTGCTTGTCGTACCGCTGGGCTTGCTGACATATGACACATTCCTCCTACGGACGGGAGATTATAGCTTTAGTAATCTAACCTTGCAGAACTGGATCGGACAGCCTAACCCGCTGTACAACGACGGCGAGCCAGGAGTTCTGCTTAATCCGAGGGTTTACAAAACCGCCTGGAATTCCATCAAGCTTGCCATAATTACAGCTTTTTTCACCGCCCTGCTGGGTGTCCTGCTCGGTTATGCTATCGTCAAAGGGCGCGGCACCCGTCTTGCCAAACTGGTAGACCAGCTTGCCTATATCCCCTATGTCATTCCGGGTATCGCTTTCGGTGCGGTATATATTGCCATGTTCGCCAGGAAGATAGGTCCGCTTCCATCCTTGTATGGCACCTTTGCCCTGCTGGTAGTCGTCTCAGTGGCAAAGCACATCCCCTACTCTTCCCGTTCAGGTGTCTCGGCCATGATGCAGGTGGGGCACGAGTTGGAAGAGGCTGCCCAGGTTGCCGGCGCGACCGTCTGGCAGCGTTTCAGGCGTATCATCTTTCCACTGACCTTAAGCGGTTTCGTTTCCGGTTTCCTGCTGACTTTCATCACTACCATGCGCGAGCTGTCCCTGATCATCCTGCTGGTCACGCGAGATACCCAGTTGCTAGCCAGTCTGACGATGAAGTATATCGAAGCAGGAAGAGATCAAATGGGGAACATCGTCGTCTTGATCCTGGTTTTGATCACTGTCACAGGCAATGCCCTCATCGGCCGCTTTACAGGAGGCAGTCTCAAAAAAGGTCTTGGGATGTAAAGAGAGGACTTTATGGAAACAAACATCAGAATTAATAATTTAACAAAGAAATTTGGTAAAGTGGTTGCGCTGGATCATGTCAGTCTGGTCATCGAACCGGGAACCTTCGTCACCCTGCTGGGTCCCTCCGGGTGCGGCAAGACCACCCTGCTGCGCTGCGTAGCTGGTTTGGAAGATCCGGATGGTGGTGAGATCTATATTGGGAATAAGCTGGTATTTTCTTACGACAAAGGCATTTCACTGCCATCGAGTAAGCGTGACCTGGGGTTGGTCTTCCAGAATTATGCCCTATGGCCGCATATGAAGGTGGATAAGAACATCACCTTCGCACTGGAGATCCAGAAGATGCCCAAGGATGAGATGGAAAAGCGGGTAAAAGAATCGTTAAAAGAAGTACAGATGGAAGGCTATGAAGACCGCTATCCACGCGAGATGAGCGGTGGTCAGCAGCAGCGCATTGCCTTGGCACGCATGCTGGCTTACCGCCCCAAGGTCTTCCTGATGGATGAACCACTCTCCAACCTTGATGCCCGCCTGCGCATGGATATGCGTACCGAGCTCAAACGCTTGCACCACATTTCGGGTGCTACGACAATTTATGTCACTCACGACCAGGTGGAAGC
This sequence comes from uncultured Chloroflexia bacterium, assembly GCA_963809805.1. Lineage (GTDB taxonomy): Bacteria > Chloroflexota > Anaerolineae > Anaerolineales > UBA4823 > FEB-25. The sequence continues at coordinate 659,076 of CAWELB010000008.1, forward strand.
CCTAACCATGTCTACTAATATTGCTGTCATGAAACAAGGCATTGTACAGCAGTTTGATACACCTGATAAGGTCTACCATTTCCCCGCCAATCTCTTTGTGGCCGATTTCATCGGCAACCCAAAAGTGAACTTGCTCGATGGTGTTGTGAGTGGTAGAAATTCTGTCGACCTCGGAAAGTTCAAGATTACCATTAATACCGGTAACGCGAATAGCAGTGTGGTGGTTGGTATACGTCCGGAAGATATTGCCATATCGTCCCAGCTTATCCCGGGGGCGGTGGAGTTCAGTGCTTATTCTGTTCTGCCTTCCGGGGCAGACTCAACCATTGTTGCCCGCCTGGGTGAAGTGGAATTGACCATCAAAGTCATGGGAATCAGCAAAATCCAAATGGATGACAGGATCTGGCTTACATTCGATCCTGTAACGCTAAACCTATATGATAAAGAGACCGGAAATTTGATTATCGCCAATAATTAATTATGGATTTTATAAATGTGCATTTATGGTGAGCTTGGAGTCTAGAGGAATCAGTTAATCGTTTTACTTAATAACGTAATTTAAGAAATGGGAATAAATACTATTGAAAGGAGGATTATTTGACGGAATAAGGGAATAAATTTTCAATAATTATTGCTCGTTTTCAATCACACAATCAGTAAGGAGGATGTAATGAAGATTTTTATCAGGATTTTAACGATTTGCGTTGTATTAAGCTTTATTGCCAGCTGTGCAGCAACGGCGACCCAAACAACAGTTCCTGCAACCGAGCCGCCTGTTGTACAACCCACAGCTGTACCTTTGCCTACACTTACCGCGAGTGAGCAATGGGCCAAGGATAACGGTGTTGGTCCTTACCAGCCTGCCACAGATGACTGGGCAGCCATCGAAGCCGCGGCAATTAAAGAAGGCAAGGTGACGGTCTATGCCAACTCAGGTGGAGTTGAGGATTTACCTGACGCATGGCATGAACTGTATCCGGATATCGAATTCGATGCTGCTGACACCGATGGCATCGACACCAAGATGGCAGCAGAGCAGGAAAGTGGGAACGTCATCGGGGATGTCTGGTTTAACAGCGACGGACACATCCTGTTTGGTCAATTCGTGCCCAACCAATGGATGTGGTGGTTCGTTCCCCGCGATGTGGTCATCCCGGAACTAACCGCGGAATTTCCGTTCGCTATTGCACGCCATTCAACCGACGTGATCGGGTATAACAACAAGTTCCACCCGGATGGTTGCCCGCTCACCAACATCTGGCAGATGACCGAACCACAGTATAAAGGCAAATTCTTCATGGAGGATCCAGTCTCCGACGTCAGCACGATGGCCAAGATGGCCACCTTCGTGCAAAATGCAGACGAAATGGCTAAGGCCTATCTGGATCTTTACGGCAAGGAATGGAATACCGATGAACTTGCCGTTGCGGATGCCTCAGGTATCGTTCCGGAGAATGCTGGCTATTTGTGGCTCAAGAAAGTGACTTACAACGGTGTAGTTGTTCTCGATGATGGTGATATGGTCGACGCGGCTTTTGCCGGGCTTGAATTACCTGCAGGTGAAGAGCCTGGGTTTGGGTGGACGGGTTATTCGAGCGTCAAGGCTACCGATGAAGGCGAATTGAACATGGCCCCCTGCTTTGGAATGGAACCTGTCATGGGCGTCTTCAAGACCAGCTTCCTGGGTATCGCCAACAATGCTCCGCACCCCAATGCAGCCAAACTATTCATCAAGTTTATTCTCTCAGATGTAGGTTTAGCTCCCTGGACTGAGTATGGCACTTACCCAGCGGCTGAAGGCCTTACCGTTTACGAAGGCAACCTGCCTCTTGCTGAACTGCTGCCTCAGGTTTGGGAGATGAATCCCATCTTCGACTGGGAAAACGTGAGTAAAGTGCGCGATTTCTGGGCAGCCAGCCTGCTGGTTGCTCCGTAGGTAGAAAAGGCTGTTGGTAACTTCACCAAATTTCTATTAAGAAAAGGGACACGGACGCAGCCTGTCCGTGTCCAATGGTTAAACTACTTAAATATTATTGCTGATATTGATAACGATATTATCGGCCTCCGTTTGAATATCATATCGGGGGTGGGTGTATATCAGTATTGGAACGCGGAGATATCGGTATGACTATCCAAACAGTATTTTTCGATATGGGCGGTACGATTGACACATTCTGGTACTCTCCAGAGATGCGCATTGCTGTAACTCCCGGCCTTCAATCATTACTGGCCTCCTTTGGAATTGACATACATCTCACCGACACTCAATTATATGAAATGATCACCGCAGGTTTAGCTCGTTATCATCAATGGAGACTCCAAACGTTGGAAGAGCTTCCTGCCAGTCAGGTTTGGCGCGATTATATATTCGCTGACTATGCAGGAAGATTCCCTCAGTTGGATGCAATTGGTGATGATTTGATGGTCTGGCTCGAGACAAATTATTATCGCCGGCAGATGCGGCCTGAAATACCATCAGTTTTGAGTGCTATCAAGGCTCTGGGTTTAAAAATCGGTTTGATCAGTAATGTGAATAGTCGTGGTCAGGTTCCATTAAATCTAACCCAATACGGAATCATCCATTATTTCAATCCAATCGTTCTTTCCAGTGAATATAAACGCCGGAAACCCGATCCATCCATCTTCCATTATGCAGCTCGCCTATCAAATAGCCCGACCAGTGAATGTATTTACATTGGAGACCGCATCTCCAGAGATATTGTTGGGGCAAAGCGAGCGGGATTCAAGTTGGCGATACAGATCCATCATGATTTCAAACATGGTGAAGTTGAAGAGGGTGCTACACCAGATTTAATCCTTAGCAACATGAGCGAATTATTGGATGTCTTACACAAGGAACAATTATCTGCCCGTACTCCAAACGGGGAGCCTACCTCGAAGAATAAAATCAAAGCGGTATTATTCGATGCCGATGGTGTACTATATTATCGGAACAATAAAGACCAACAGTTTAATGCTTTTATGAGTGAGTTCGGTTGCAATGGTGATAATAATTCGAATACCGAAAGGCTCCAGCTCCGACATAAGGCCTCCATTGGTCAAATCACCTTCGAACAGTACCGGACTGCTATCATGAACCTGTATGGTATTACGCAACCCGAGCTGGTCAGTCGTGGGATCAATATCGCGCTACGTGAAAAGGATAAAGTCTTATTTTTTAGTGACACTCTCAAGACCTTGAAATCATTGAAAGACAAGAACCTTTATTTGGGAATAATCACAGATACAGCTCAACCAATACATGTCAAAATCAATAAGCTCGAACGCGGTGGTATCGGGCATTTATGGGATTCGATCATCGCCTCATACGAAGTCGGCGTTCAAAAACCAGATGCGAAGATTTATCAACTTGCCCTCACCCAATTAGGTCTCAAGCCAGGCCAGGCGATATTTGTCGGGCATAAATCTAGTGAGCTCCAGGGAGCCAGAAATGTCGGGATGCATACCGTGGCATTTAATTATGAACGTGATGCGAATGCCGATATCTATATCAAATGCTTTTCCGATTTGACTGATCTATCAATATTAAATTAACACTTATTCTCTTTTTTGACTAATCTATCGATTAAGGTTTTTTGGAAATTATGAAAAATGAAAATCAGCCCACCAACGCTTCATTATCAACAATGTGGGCATTCAATAACTACCCGGATCTGAATGATTTTTTTGCAATTTCTAGGCAGCTTGGTTTTCAAATGATAGAGCTGAACCACCAGGTGAACTCAGAGATGTTATCCCGGGTTAAATTGGATCATTATCAATTTAGCAGCATCCACGAACCCTGCCCGGCAGACGTTGCCACGAAGATACTGGTGGATCGCGATTGGATCATTTCTTCCCACGATGAAGAGCTCCGTAAACGCGGGGTCAGCGGGGTAAAGAAAAGTATCGCCCTGGCGCACGAATTGGGTGCTCCCACAGTTGTGATCCATTGTGGGAATGTCAGCATCGATATGAGTTACGAAGTCAAGCTACGTTTGCTTTTCGATGCTGGAAAGACCACCTCGGATGAATATCAATATATCAAGTCGCAATTTGTTCAAATCCGAAAAAAACTCGCCGGTCCTCGCCTTCAAGCGGTAAAAAAGAGTGTGATTGAGCTCCTTGACTATGCTGCCCAATTCAATGTGAAGCTGGGATTGGAAAATCGGTATCATTACATGGATATACCTATCCTCGATGAAATGCAAGAGCTGTTGGCTCTAGCAGGCGCCGATCAATTAGGGTTTATCTATGACGTCGGGCACGCCCAGGCGCTTGATCGTCTGGGTTTTTTCCTGCATGCAGATTGGCTGAAACGTTATTCATCCCGGATATTAGGGGCACACTTACACGATGTGATCGGGGTGTCTGATCATTATGCACCCGGATTGGGTGAGATAGATTTCAATTCCCTGGCAAATTACTTACCAGAAAATTCTTTTCGTACCTTCGAGCTTCAACCTGGCAACACACTTGCACAGGTAAAGCATGGTGTAGATGTATTGTTAGAAGCAGGTTGTATAAAACGTCTTGAGTTGCCAAAGGAGTCTCACTATGCGCAGCTATTTTAAAAAACGACAAAGCATATTCATCAAGCTCATCCATGATCAGGCTGCTTTCACCCTTGATGGTATGGAAGCTTTGAAAGCCTATATGGCCGAAGATACTTCCGCAGCTGTTCGCTTAACCACAGCTGAAAAACAGGCCGATGAAGCCAGGCGCATCCTGATTGCCGAGCTCAATAAAACCTTTATCACTCCCTTTGACCGGGAGGATATCTTTTCGCTTTCCCGTACCATCGACGATGTATTGGACTACGCCTACAGCACCGTCACGGAGATGGAAGTGCTCAAGGTCCGCCCGACTGCTTTCATGTTGCGCATCGCCTCTATCCTTAGAGACGCGGCGTATGAGTTGTTAATGGCAGTCGACCGCCTCGAACAGCATCCGGAAGTGGCTAATGAGCATGCCCAACGTGCCAAATCGCTTGAGAATCGGGTGGAGGATATCTATCGCGAGGCTTTAGCCGATCTTTTCAGCGGAGCGGAAGATATCAAGCATGTGATGAAGATGTTGAAGTCGCGCGAGGTGTATCGCCACCTCAGCAACGCTGCTGACCGGGGTGATGAAGCCGCTAATGTGATCGCTGATATCGTCGTAAAAATCGCCTGACAAAAGAGAATAATAATGCAGGCTTTGATCATTGCAGTAATCATCCTGGCTCTAGCTTTCGATTTTTTGAATGGGATCCATGATTCGAGCAACATCGTTGCCACGATGATCTCTTCGCGGGCACTTTCACCTCGTATGGCTCTCGGGATGACTGCGGTCGCCGAGTTCTGTGGTCCCTTTATCTTTGGTGTTGCGGTCGCAGAAACCATAGGGCATGAAGTAGTTGCCTCGAACGCAATTAGCGTAACTGTAATTTTGGCTGCTCTGATCAGTGCGATATTGTGGAACTTATTAACCTGGTATCTTGGTTTTCCAAGTAGCTCATCACACGCATTGGTGGGAGGTTTGGTGGGCGCTGTCGTGATAGATGCTGGCTGGTCTGCTATTAAGATGCCTGGATTATTAAAAATATTACTCACGTTATTTACCAGCCCAATACTCGGCCTGGTATTTGGGTATTTAATACTAAAATTACTATTCATTATATGTTGGAATGCGTCCCCAAGTGTTAATCGGATATTTAAACATAGTCAGATTTTTACTGCGTTAGCGTTGGCACTCTCTCACGGTGCGAATGATGCACAAAAAACGATGGGAATAATCACCCTAGCATTGGTGACCGGGGGAGTACTAAATGCTTTTGCGGTTCCTATATGGGTCATCGTCATATGTGCTGTAATGATCGCCGCCGGAACCGCAGTGGGTGGTTGGAGATTGATCCGTACGCTGGGTGGAAAATTCTACCGGATAAGACCGATCGATGGGTTCGCCTCTCAACTCGCCTCGACAGTTGTTATTCTCGGGGCTTCATTAATTGGTGGTCCTGTTAGCACTACTCAGGTGGTCAGCTCAGCGATCATGGGCGCAGGTGCAGCCGAAAGGAAAAACAAGGTACGCTGGGGTGTCGCTCAGGAAATTGCCATGGCCTGGATCCTGACAATTCCCGCCACTGCCCTGGTCGCTGCCGGGCTGTATTGGGTGCTTTCCCAATTCATTCATTAATTTAGTCGAAAGGCACTATATTTTATGCATCGCAAAAATACCTACGATCTGGTTTGTATTGGAAATTACACCAAAGATACAATCATCTCACCTTCTGGTGTCAAGTATGTGGACGGCGGCGCAATTAACTACGCCGCGCACGCCGCTCATCAGCTTGGATTAAAAGTTGCCGTGGTCACCAGGTTGGCTGAGGAAGATCGACGCGTGGTTGATAAATTTATCAGTACGGGTATTGATTGTTTTGCCACCTATACACCTGCCTCTACCACCATGAAGCTGGAATATCCCACGAACGATCCCGATATTCGAAATTTGTCCGTTGCCAGTACCGCTGGGGCGATCACACCCGATGAAATAGGAGACATACAAGCAAAAGCCGTAGTGATAGGATCAAGCTTTCGTGGCGAAGTCGGGCTGGATGTCATTCTTGCGTTGAAAGAAAAAAATATCCTGCTTGGCGCTGATATGCAGGGGTTTGTGAGAGTCCTCCGAGGTCAAAATCTGCACTATGAACCCTGGGACGAGATGAAGATTACATTACCCCATATAGACGTCCTAAAGAGTGACGCTGTTGAGGCGGAATGCCTCACCGGGGAATCAGATATCTATAAAGCAGCCACATTATTTTCAAAAATGGGCCCGAAAGAGATTGTTTTAACCCATCGGGATGGCGTCCTGGTCTTAGCAGATGGTCAATTCTACCAGGCAGGGTTTTATCCTCGCTCATTGATTGGTCGCAGTGGTCGGGGCGATACCTGTATTGGCACCTATATGGCTATGCGCTTAAGCAAGAATCCTTACAAAGCGACGATATGGGCTGCTGCAGTCACCAGCTTGAAAATGGAAAAACTGGGCCCCTTCGACCGACCTATCGATGAAGTCTTTGCATTAATTAAGGAAAAATACGCACCTGAGATTGCCAATTAAGAGGTCGGTAAGCTGAACTAGATCCAATATTCGGAAGCGTTCTCTTAATTAAAAGATATATCTGCTCGGTCGAATCTCTATACCCACAGAAAGGGTTTAAATAAAATAATATTGTTGTAACCGTAATCCTCTTAGCGGTTATTTCAGCGTTAACCCATAAAACATTCCCAGAATCAACATCTCAACCAGACCTGCGATAATTGTATAGATCAATGTCCTGATGGGAATGATGTACATAACCCATTGAGATGCCGCTGACATGACCACGCGGAAAAACCATGCCATTACCCCAAAGCTCAATCCTTTGATCAAACCTGACTCACCTGGCAAACTGTTACGCAGCAGCAAGAATATTCCCGCTAATGCAAATCCATAAACCAGGTCGATTACGATACCAGCCGGGAGATTGAGCGTCGTCTTTGAAATGGGTTTGTAGACCTGGTATAGCTTTTGAGCCAGCGGATTGGCGTTAATCACACCGTCTAAAATGCCAAATAGGATACCGCCGATAATGCTAAAAATGATAAATTCTGTCATTTTCTTTACCTCCAGTTAATAGCGCGCACGTAGATATCGGCTTGACGATGTATTCAGACCTCACCCTGCATCTTTGAAATGCATTCGTCTACATCATTGTACAAAAAAATGATTTAGCTAGCAACATACTCCTTGAAATTCTCTTTCCCAATTAAAAAAATAGTTATGGAGGATATCCATAACTATTCAATCAGTATATTCTACTTTATTAGGTCAATGGCTATGCGTAATTGAGTTATTCTCAACCGTGCATACTATAATTATTTCTCCTAATTCCCCTCATCATGCCTAGCTCTCAGTCGGTTATATCCTATATTCTGTGGAAGCATAATGCTCTCTGTGTTCCGCAATCCACTCGATGGTTTTGACCAGTCCTTCCCTTCTACTAACTTGGGGTTCCCATCCCAACAATTCTTTAGCCAGCTTGTTATCCGAAAGCAAGCGGGTTACTTCACTTTTTGTTGGGCGTAAACGTTTCGGCTCAACTTCAATATCAACTTTTTTCCCAATGATTGAGATGATCTCGTCAACCAAATCTCTGATTTGTATTTCGCTTCCAACTCCAAGATTTATCGTCCTACCTTCTATACCGGGGGTCTCAGCAGCACGCAAGAAGCCATCGACTGTATCTGTCACATACGTAAAATCGCGTCGTGCCTCCAGGTTACCTAAGTGAATTTTATTTTGATATAACGCTTGGATGATGATAGAAGGAATAACTGCTCTGGAAGATTGTCTTGGGCCATAAGTATTAAAGGGTCGCACAGTCACCACAGGTAGGTCAAATGCGCAATAAAAACTCTCAGCGATCTTATCAGCTCCAATCTTGCTGGCCGAGTAAGGCGACTGTCCTTGCAAAGGATGGTCTTCATCTATCGGTACCCTGATCGCTGATCCATACACTTCACTGGTGGATGTGTGAACGATCCGTTTCACTTCGTGTTCACGACCTGCTAGCAAAATATTCATCGTTCCCAACACATTAGATTCAATCACCTCAACGGGATGTACATAAGAGTATGGGATTGCAATAAGGGCACCGAGATGCAAAATAATATCTACATCACGTGTGGCAGTCTGCACTGCTGGTAAATCCCGCAAATCGCCTGGAACAATTTCAAGCTTATTTTGAATCTCCAGCGGTAGCATCGCAAGTAAACCAATATCACCTCTGGAGTTATAGCGAACGAAAACCCTGATTTTTGCTCCGAGATGAGCTAGTTTTTCTACCACATGACTGCCGATGAACCCACCCGCCCCGGTGACTAATATGTGTTGATATTCCCAAAATGAATTTTTCTCTGGCATTTGGATATCTAAATCCCTTCGACCCATCTATGTGGTTGGTTGATGTAATGAAAGGTGCTTAATCCTCAATCCTATGCGCCTGAGTGAAGATTATTTGTTCAGGATGTTAATTCTCTACCTCACCGCCACGAATCCCCAAATTCGCAGGTGACGTTGATCTAGCCACACACTTTGGCCAGCTCTGCTCTACTAATGGTAGCTTACCTTGCAGGTAAAACCGAATCATACCCTCCACTTTTGCGAAATATGCATTTTCGGGGTAGCGTTTGACGAAATCAGACACCAATTTGTGCGTTGATAAAGTGATGAAAGGATTGATTATAGGATTAAAAACTACCCGTTGGCGAATCACTTTGGCTTTGAAACCCATCCGAAACTTAAACTCATCCACGCTCCTGGGCGCATCTAATGACTGAACCGTCAGAAAGATGCCGTTTAATCCTTCCCGTGCTAACATATTGCAGCTAACTGCATAGAATAATGCGTTGTTCACATAGAAGTTAAGGAACTTTCGATGGCAAAGTGCATACAATACATAACACTTGTCACCATTTCTGACAGTAAAGAGAGCCGCTGCAAGCTCACCATCTACCACTGCTGCCCAGGCTTCAAACCCTTCAAGACCTATCGCTGAAAGGCACAGCCTTTTCCATTCTGCCGCCTTCATACTGCTTAATCGTCCCTGCCGGTCGAGTGTATCCCGTTGTAAAATCCAACCTTCAGTGGCTAATCTCTCAAACGGTATATGTTCAATCCGACAATGAGTTAACCCTCTGCGAACTGCATTCCGAGCCTGGCAGCGTAGTAAATCCAAATTGTATGGGTTGCTCAAGGTGATATGATAGCTCACTTTGCCTATTGGGGCTTCAACAGGAGTCGAATAGCGTAATGATAATATCCTTTGTTTGACCAGTAACTCTTGTAACTCCTTTTCTGAAGGTTCAATCAGCCAGTCAAATGGGAATGCCTGGTACACCCAGGGACCAGCGTTGAACCAGTAGCTACTGGCTGTATGAATAACCCGATGCCCTTGCCGGCGGTACCATTCAGACAGAATATCAATATTCATAAGAATGCGTATGCCTACCCAGTCACCGTCAATCGGTTACTTTCTAGAATCTGCAAGTATTGTGTCACGCTGTTCCAGCAATATTTCCGGCCAATTCTGCTGTTCTAAAGGTTTTTTCCCTTCAAAGTAAAAACGAACCATCCCTTCCGCTTTAGCAATGGATGAATTTCCACGGAACGTGCGAAAGATGACCTTTAGCAATTGATGAGATAAGGGATTGAGTGCAAAGGACAGTTTAGGATTAAAGAACACCCGCTGTCGCACAGGTTTTGCAATATATCCCATGTGGAATTTAAATTCGTCAACACTGGCAGGTGCATCGAGCGAGTGCAGACCATAAAATATTTCCTCTACTCTACCTCCAACTAGCATATTTTGAGTCAGCTCATAACATAATGCGTTATTCACATATTCGCTAAAATATTTCCGGTGACTCTGAGGATAGAGCATATAACACACGCCCTCAATAATCGCAGTTAATATTGTTGCTGCAAGTTGATCATCCACATACGCGGCCCAGACCTCAAAATCGGACGACCCTTTCGCTGCCTCACAGATCTTCTCCCAGCGTTGTTGATTCATGCTGTCAGCACGGTCCTGTCGCTCAATCGTGTCACGTTGTAATTGCCAACCTTCTTTGGCCAACGTATCTATCGATATTTGTTGCACCCTGCATCGCTTTAGACCTCGTCGGATTTTACTCCGTGCGTTAGAGCTAAGTTTTTCTATGCAATAGGATTTTTCTCCGATGACAGTGTGATAGCTTAATATCCCTTGGGAAGTATTGAGCGGAGTTGAATATCGCAAGCAGATTGCGCGCTGATCATCCAGCAGATCAGTTAATTCAGAGTCTGGTGGCTCAATGATCCAATGGTATGGAAATGCCTGGAATACGCCAGGACCTAATCCGACCCAATAACTGCTGGTCGTCTGTACGACCTTATGTCCCTGGTGGATTAGCCACTCTGCAAATTTATCTGCATTCATAAGGCATCAATAAAATTACATTCTCTCGTTTCAAATTATTCTACTTATGATTTCAACAAAAATGCTATGCAAGGTCTACTTTTATATGAAGTCACTAATTCACGATGGACGAAAAACCTAGCGCTTTGAAACAAATCTCATTTGCTTGTTCATCCGTAATATATGGAGACGTCGGTAAGCTTATCACTTTTTTCGCCGCCAGTCGTGAAATTGGATAGTTGTCCAATCCAAAACTTTCCGCACAGGAATATTTATATGTCCAGCTTACATCTATACCCTTGGATCGCATATATTTATAAAACCCTGGCTTGTCATGACAGATCAGCGGAAACTGGATCCACGCCGGAGACGCTGTTTCGGGGATTTCTGGCAAGGCCCAATGGGAATTGCATTCTAATTGTTCCGTGAAAATCATAGCAATCTTTCTGCGTCGGCGAAGATTCCAATCAAGGCGATTTAGCTGTTTATAAATGAGCGCACATGTATATGCAGGCATCCGTGATATATATCCTTTCGGTTGAAGTATGGATGCCTTCACAACCTCGTACATCCTCTCCTGGGTCACCATCCGATAACCCAAACGTAGTGCAGGATACAATCTTGGGTTTAGTGCAGTTTTATACGCAATTGCTTTGAGAAATAGGGATCCACTAGTTTCTGTCTTCTGCCGTGATTGCAGGATCTTTTCGATCGAATCGGCGAGCACATCATTATTAGTGATTAATGCTCCACCACCCCCTCCTGAAATCACTTTCGTTGAGTGAAAACTGACCACCGCCGTATCTCCAGAACATCCCACCGGCTTGCCATCTTGTTCTGCCCCGAAAGCCGCCGCCGCATCTTCGATGATCAGGATATCCCGCTTATTGCAAATATCTCGGATTTCTTCGACTTTGCCAGGGATTCCAAAAAGATGGCTCAGAACTACCGCAGTTGTATCTGGAGTTATTGCCTTCTCGAACGCATTCACCGATACATTCAGTGCTGGGAGATCGATATCCACAAATTCAGCCTGGTAACCCGCATAAATGACTGCCTCTGGAACGACAATACAATTATATGCAGGCATTAATACCCGACCATGCCGGTTGTAGGCTTTTAATATAGCATATATCCCCATGCGCGCACTTCCGAGCAAAAAAACATGTTTTGCTTGAAAAAGCTTCGCTAATGCGCCTGTAAGCTCCTTCTCAATATTCACTGACCGGTAATTCTTGAGTGCAAAGAATAAATCAGAGTATGTATAGGTTGGTGTATATCTCGGGATCATTCTAGTCCTGATATATCCTAATTTTTTAGTCCTCATTGGCCCACAGAGTTTGCTGGCATGCCGTTAGCTTTGAGATTAAGCACCAACCAATTCTATGATTTTCACGATTTTCTCCAGATTGGTAGAAGCTGTGAAGTTCTGTAATGCATAATCCCTGCCAGCCAGACCGCGCCGGTTCCGCTCGATAGAACCAACTTGCTTGGCTTCAGTGACTGCCTGAGCCAACCTGGTGGGATCATCTGGCGGAATTATCCATCCACACCCCGATTTTTCAACAAGATACGCCAATTCGGTATCTGGTAACGCCGCTGCGATGATCGGACGACCAGAAAGCATGTATCTGACCATTTTTGAGGGTATGGATGCAATCGATTGAGCCCTGTGCGTGGGCAAGACTAATACATCCGCTGATTGATAGACTGCCCTCGTCTTCTCAATTGGCCAGGGCGAGTAAAAGCTGATCTTATTTTTCCTGATTTCACCAGCCAACTTTTGGCAATTTGCCAGCTCACTTCCTCCACCAGCGATGAGCACCTGGATATCCTCTACCATTGCAGTAGCGTCTTATCAGCGTGTCTACCCCTGCACCCACCCCAATATTTCCTCCATATACGACTAAGAAATCGTGATCGGATGTACAAAAATTCGACCGGATTTCTTGCACTTCCTTTGCCCCCACACAATCGAAATCACTTTCTACCCAAATTGGCATCACCGAAATTTTCTCCGGCGAGATTTTTCGATCATTCCGATATACTTCCTTAAATGAATTGGATATTACGACTAAATGATCAGCATTTTGTGCAATCCATTCATCCAGATGGCGCATAAATCTAACCGCCCAGTGATTATTTCCCAATCTCCCTTGAGAAACAATCGATTCTGGGTATAGATCGACAATGTTTAGGATAAATGGTATTTTTCTTAGCTTAGCTGCGATACTCATCATGCCGGTGGCGAATATTGGCCAGGTATCAGCAAAGATTAGGTCTGCTTTTGGCATAAACAAGATCGTGATCGCTGAGCTAATTCCAAAGGCTATGTTTTCAATAAATCTATTCACAAACGATGATCTTGTTGATGGAATTGTCAAGCAGCGGATGATGATAGCTCCGGAAGAGTTGATCTCCTTGGAAAATATTTTATTTTGATACCCTTGGTATACCTTTCCGCCCGGATGGCTGGGGAAAGCGGTGACAACTGAGACTTGATGCCCGGTCTCTGATAGCTTTCTGGCCATCGCTTGAGCCATTTCAGCAGCCAGGTTTGGCTCCGGTGGATAAATCGAGCATAGAAGGGTAATCTTCATTGAAGACAGCGTAAATGAGGTTGGAGCTGGAAATTAAAAAAGGTTTAAATTAGAACTTAAAAATCCAAAAGAATGGAAGGTGCCTCCTCCACTCAAATGGGATGGGACCAGACAAATGACCGGCAATCGCAGTTGAGGCTTTCACCTGTTCAAATAGGTAGTTGGGATTTACGTAAGTAATATTTTCATCCTGAGTGTGATTGTAAGGGTTGCGGTCTCCACCCTGGTAATTTTCAATTTGAAGGACTGAAGTAATACCCTTCTCACGGAAGGGTGCTTCATCCCCTCAGTTGCAGCCAGTCACAATGCTTGCCTCCAGGTTGATGTCATACCCTTGAATGATATCGCTCATTGTCTCAGCTAATCCTAAAGACGGAGCATCCTCACCAGACCATAGCTCCATTACGCCATCATTATTCGCATCATAACTGAGCATGTCTTGATTGATGGCATATTTAATTTGTCCAAATTTCTCCACTGAAAGCTGATCTAAATAGCTTCGCACTCCAAGACAACCATACTCCTCACCTGTGTCGAAGAAAAATACGATCGTCCGGCTGAATGACTTGTTGCTAAGTATCCTGGCAACTTCTAATAAGTCAGAAACACCACTCGCATTATCATCCGCGCCCGGAGCACCAGCCTGTCCATTCACATTTTTACTATCTAAATGTGCGACGAAATAGATCTCTTCGTTTGGGAAGATTAACCCTTCTTTCCGAGCAATGATGTTCTCTTCCTGATATCCATCCCTTGACCACTCCTGGATTTCGACAGAGTAATGCAGCCGAGTAAGCGTCTCATACACGTAATCCTTAGCCCATTTCAGCCCTTCACTGCCAATATCTCGCCCTGTTATCGTATAACACTCCCCGTTCCTGCAAATTTGTTCCACTCCGGATAGGCGTTTCAGATCAATCAGCACCCTCTCTTGGTTTACTTGGTTGATCAATTCCTTTACACTATCAAGCGGGATGATTGCTGAAGCCTGGCCTGCTGCACTCGCCGGCAATTGCTGGATAACCTTATCACCTACCGGTGCTTGAGTATTAAATATGAACCCAAGCCCGAAGCTGAAGCTAATAGTAATAATGGTAAATAAATTCAATCCAATTCTCATAGAAATTCCATTTCAACTATATCTATCGATTTTATAGACTATTGAGTAATGCAGCAAAGAAGTACCATTCTCGTTTACTTTCTCCCAGTTTTATCGGATTGCACCCCAGGATTAGAATGGATCCACATCGACTAACCGTGATCATCATAATTAATGCAGCCAATAAAAAAGTGGGATGTATTTGTAATTAAGTGTGATTGCTCCAGCCAATTGACCGGCAATCGCCGTAGTGGCTTTTATCTGTTGGTATAGATAGTCCTGGCTGATTTGTTCATAGGTATCCGTCAATTTATGAATATTGGGATTTTGGTTGGTATGCATCGCCTGAATTTGGATCACTGCCATCAAACCCTCCGCACGGAAGGGCCCTTCATCCCCTCACGTGCATCCGGACACAATTTCAGGTTCCAGGTTAATTTCCGGATAAGCGTTGATGATACTTACCAATGTTTGCGCAAAATCCTTTGGCTGGTCCCCGTTCCAAAATTCCATTTTCCCATCATTATCTGAGTCATACCCAACCATATTGACACTGACGATATCCTTGATCCTATCCAGCCTTTCTGGATATTCATCTACGAAACTTTGAGTACCAAGCACACCATGTTCTGTTCCTGTAGAAAAGAAAAGAACTACCGAATAGCTCATCGGTTTATTGCGCAGTACCCTTGCCATCTCCAGGAGTGTAACCACACCGCTGGCATTGTCATCCGCGGCTGGATTGTTTTCTTGATATCCATCCAAATTGGCTACAAAGTAAATATCTTTTTCCGGGTATAAATAGCCCTTTTTATGCGCCACAATATTTTGATCTTTATATCCATCCCGCGACCAATCAATTATCTCAACCGAATAATGTAAGTCCGCTAATATCTTATATACATAATCTTTTGCCCATTGCAGCCCTGCGCTGCCAGTCTCTCGACCTGTGATCGTATGGCAATCGCCATTAATGCATATCGGTTCCACACCTGTCAGTTGTTTTAAATCAGTCAGTGCCCGGTCCAGGTTGACCTCTTCGATCATGCCCTGGACGATTTCATTTTGAACGATATTTGATGACTGGTTTAACTCATAATCAGCCAAATTGTTAGGCGAATTGGTTATAAGCTGAACCCCATTGTTCCACCTGAGCCCGAAAATCAGGCTTGAGATCAATAAGGGGTAAATAATAAAACTTTTAATCATAACGGCTCCAATATCAACCCATCACTATTTATCATCGTATCGTATCCTACCCCATATTATTGGGATACAGTATCAAATCTAGTTCAGAACCAATTTCACCGGTGGTAATCTTGCGTATTGCAAGTGCTCCTGGCCTCATTTGGTTTCTGCAAGTCAGCCTCATAGATTAGCATTATTTGGAATTGATGTAGTCGATTTTTCAGATAATACCTTATTATAGATATCGATCAACCGTGTGACGTGTTGTTCAATATCAAATTTTTCACAAGCGATCTGGTGACTCGCTTTTCCCATCGAGATACATTTCTCTCGGTCATTAATCAATCGACCGACTGCATCTGCCAGTTGTTCTGGCTTTCCTTGCTCGATCAGAAATCCGTTGACACCTTCGAAAACCATTTCTGGTAAACCACCGATTCTTGATGCAATGATCGGCAACCCACATGCCATGGCCTCAATAACAGCCATAGGCATGCCCTCATAATAGGATGGATAGATAAATATATCTGCATTATTTAAGACAGTGATTTTATCCTCACCAAAGGCAGGAGGTTGGATTTTTACGCAATCGGATAGTTTCGATTTCTCCACACAGGTGTGTAGATTGCTTAATTCTCCAGGCGATAATTCTGCTCCAACCAGGTTGAATACCACTTTTCGATTCTTTGAAGCAACAATTTGAGCTGCACTAAGGATGTCAAATGTCCCTTTATCTTTTCCAAGAAAACCCAGATACAGTATTTGAATTAGCTCTTCATTTTTTATACGGATCAGGTTTTTCTCTGCGATTGGCTTATATAATTTGAGGTCGATTGCATTTGGCAGATAAGAAATTATGCTGCCTGGAGCAATTGCTGCAAGTTGTAACCATTCCTTTGAAAGAACGACGATGCCATTTGTTAATTTGATCACCTGTCCGAAATACCACTTCCAGAGTTTTGAACGTTCCTTATAAATGACCGCGTAGCTGCAATGTGGGTGCAGCAGCACTCGGCTTCCAAAAAGCCGAGCGAGGATAACGCAGTATGTGTGTTTGACAAATGATAGTCCAAACGCAGTTCCGATGTGTGCAATTTGTGGTCGATAGGCCAGGATCGCCTTGGTGAAACGCCAACAATCCTTTATCGCCCCCACCAGGTTTGTAAGGCTGGCTTTTCCAGTACTGGAATTCTCCCGGTTCTGTGAGCTGGTCTGCACAAACCTCAGATTGATTTTCTCGGGTAAAGATGAATTGAGCAGGGTTTGATAATATACTCCAACACCCCCCATGGGTGGCGGCAACGCCCCGGATATAAGTACCAGAAGCTTTGATTTGATTTCGTGTTGTGTGAACTGCATCTCTTCCGGCTATCTATGAAAGCAGTTTCCGCTTTTGGCTACACGCATCAATCATGATTAATCGACCTTCTTTCGAGAAAGTATGCATACCAACAATACTGTGATTATCAGGTCGATACTTTGCTATCGTCTTCTCATGATAAGTCGATTCGGATAGCTGCAGGATCTCGTTGATATTAATTCCCCAACCATAAGTTTTGGAACAATCCTGCGCAGGTCGGTAGATTTTATCATTTTCGATATAAATTCTACCCGCTGGACGGGCATTTTTATCATCCGAAACAATTGGATTTAATGGATGAGGTGTCCACTCTTTGGTGAATAATTCCTCTGAATAGAAAAGATTTAACTCAGCTTCCGGGAATGCACCTTCATTTTCTGTCATGCCGGTGAATAGCCACCACTTCTCTTTGTAATAAAAAAGCGTTGTATCAACAGCGATCACATTCTCTATCAAATTCATCTTAAATTTCCATTCATGTGGGAATGAGACACATTCATACAGCTCGATCGTCCGATTTTCAGACGTTTCCGGAATCATATAATACTTTTCGTTCCATATAAAAATGAATGGGTAGGATAGATGATAATCTTTGGAAAGTACCTGGATGGAGTCTTTATAAGCTCCAGATCGCTCCATCTCTATTACTGCAATCCTCCCCTTTCCAGCCTTATACACAAATTCTTCAACAAAAATATAATATTTATTGTGATGTTCAATAATGTGAGGGTCTGCCCAAAACCGATCCCAAGGAGGCACTAACTCTTTCCACTCAATCATTGGTAATGGCGGCTCATCATTAATACTGTACTTCAACCACCAAAAATCCGCATGAGTTAACCTGCGAAATAATTCAACGATATTTCTGAAAAATAGCCTGGTAAATATCCAAAGGTACCCGAGACCCGAAGGCATTTTATGCTGTATTGGTTCAAGGGTATCCGCCAGAATATTATATTTTTCAATTTCTATAAAAAATCTTTCATCCCCTAACTTGCTAAGTAGTTCGATTTGCCTGGCTAAAAAAGATGAGGATTCCCAAAAACAACGGTTCCTGTTCCGAACGGGTGAGAATGGATAGGTTTGTACCCACGAACTGTATATATATTTGCGGATTGCCTGATCTTGCCCCAAAATAGTCAACGATACCCCCGTCTCCGGCTTACAATCGATCACCTCCCAAAAACCAGGTTGACTGCACCTCGGTTCACGCGGATTACCGTGACAATAAGACCAAACGCCATACCTGGCAGCTGTCAGGATATCGCCGTCAAGATACTCGAAGCCCATCCTGATTAATATATCTAGCTGATAACTCTTGATCTCATCGATATCTGATTGCTTAAACTTGCGAGTTTCCCCCGCCTTCATCGGAGTAATGCTCATGATCGGTACATCAGTCAATAGTCCTTGTATATCAAGAGGCGCAAACGCATCAGGCCCTCTACCGAATATTGCTTTGTCTAGTCTGGATCCGACATCATAAACGATATTATGATCGTGCTTGTAATAAAGGTCCGCCTCATAATGATGCGCCTCTTTCTCAGCATTTATTAAGACGACAGAAATACTGGCGCAATCCAAATTCACCACCCGTTCCAATGATCGATACGCCCAGGCAGGCAGTATAAAGGAATCGAGTAAAACTCCAATCTTTATTTTTTGAGTTAGCACTTATACCTGTTGGATCATAATTAATGCTTGGTTTTTAAGATGGTAAAAGCTTGTATCCCGAGTTGATCTGCATAAGCATAAATTCATAGATATGCTAAAAACCTCAGCACTCTGCGCTGTTGCCTATGCCGCTCTTCTGGAGCAGATACTTACTTTTAGGGGAGTTTGAAAAATTCGATGGCACCCATATCCGGAGGTGGCTCTCTTTTCGCTTCCAGAAAATCCACCACCGTTTCAGGTAAAGATATGGCAACATCGATAGCGGGTGAGCTGTTGGTCAGTCCAAACCACTCGGGGGTATAAGGTTCACCACTATGCGCGAGTGCTGGGTCACCAATGATATCGCCGTAACCAAAAGCCTCGTTTGTTGGAGCTTTCGACCAAAGATTGTTAGAAAAAGTGATCCCGGTCGCATCGTCTAAATCAATTATAAGCAAGTCGCCATCTTGTTGAATGACATTGTTCATGAAGCGTACATTTTGGTGTGTACCGGTGTGGATGATAATGCCGCTGGTGTTCTTGCTGTTAACAAAGGTATTGTTAGCAATGAGCACATTTTTCATTCCACCGCCTTGAACCCCCTGCCACCACCAAAAATTCACATTATTCCCAAACGCAATATTATTCACCATCGTTATATTTTCAGACGGAGGGTTATATTTCTCGTCCCCCATCATAATTCCTACATTATGGCCGTAACCGTATCCATAGACATAACTGTTGGGGTCCATATATGCGAAATTACCTTGAAAGAGTATATTGCTCGCATCTGAGATATAAAAATTAGTTGAATAATTATCGTGAGCTATGTTATTCTCAACTACGCTCAATGTAGATTCATGCACTGAGATGCCTTCACCCCAATTTTCCCACACAATATTATTGCGTATTATATTGTGCTCAGCTATCGTATTTCGATTCGCAGAGGATATGCCTGTACTCCAGTTGGATTGAAGTACTCCATATTCATTTACCAAAGAGTTGCGCCATGCACGGCTATTTTCAACGATACAATAATCCCCAGTGATCATGATCCCCATATATCGATTATGGTGCGAGAATATTTTATCTGCTCTATCATTGCTGCCGTATAATCCGAGACCGTCATTACTCGAGTTCCTAATTTCAATCCCTGATATATTAACCCAATCGCCGAAAACGCTAAATAACGCCTGGGGATATGGGGGCAGCTGATTATTTCCATCTATGATCGGGGTTTCTCCTGGATAAGCTTTAAATTGAATCGGCTGTTTTTGAGAACCCGATTTATACACCTCGATATATTCGTTATATGTCCCCCCGCGCAGATAAATGATCTCCCCTGGTGAGGCATTATTCGCCGCTTTCTGGATACTTCGCCACGGTTTCGCCAGAGTACCTGGATTTGAATCATCCCCACTTGGTGAGATGTAATAAATAGACGCCCCAAAATTGATCAGCGGTAAATAAATCGCCGGGTCCAGCTCAGTTAGCTGGGGCAGAATGATGAGCGCGTCCGTTGCGTTACGGTTTACCTGCTGAAAAGAAAGGACCTTAGGGAATTGACCGGTTTTGTTTGCAGAAATTAATGATAATGATAACAGCGCAATGATGAATAATTGAAAGACAGATATTCTATTCTTGGTAGAATATTCGGGAGCACGAAAATAAGTACATTTTTCTTGCAACATGCGAATATTATACCAGAATTATTGCATGTTGTCAAATTAATTTTCCGATTACTCATATTAATGCATTTCTTATTGCAGTTTATTGGGTTATATTTTCCGGAATGCAATTAAATATAAATCCATTGCCCATTTACTGATGGACGGATGGATTAATCCTTCTTTAGATAGTCCTCCTTTAGAGCGCTTTTAATCACTTCCAGGTGCGCTTCGCAATTTATGTAATTATATAAACGGGTATTAATTGTTCTGTTATACAGGGATTTTGAGATGATATTTCCAAGCCGGTTATCTACTCGTTTCACCAGGTTGCCAAACCCCAAAAACGTCTGCAGGTAGTAATACTTTCTTCTTTTTACAAATTCCAACCATTCTTTTTGTACAAATAACCCATCAGTAACACTCAGGTTTCGTTTTTTGAAAGCTTTTAGAATCCTTTCTTTATCTTCTCCCTCGGCCAGGTCAATTGCATAACCTTTCTTCACGATAGGTATGAACTCTAATCCTCCGCAAGAATTCTCTAGGGTTATCTGAAGTAACAGACCTGTCTGCCACATCTCATCTTCATCATGATCAAACAACAAATTCCCTTGGCCATATACGATGTGTCTGTCAAGGTACTTTTCATAGCTACCTATACAATGACTATGCTGGCAGATCACACAATCCGCCCCACTCTCGACCATTTTACGGCAAATCCTTTGTAAATTAGGCGATGGGTACTCGTAATGTTCGATCCCTCCATGATACAGCACGATTACATAGTCCACTTCTGCTCGAGCCTGCTTTATATCCTCGATGGTATCGAATGGGTCGAATGGATTTGCGCCAGGTAAATTTTCCTCAGCAATGGAAAATTCATGCTCCGCCGTAGAAATGATCGCAAATTTATAACCTTTATTCGTCATGGTCAGTATCTGTCTTGCTGAGGCGAGATTTTCACCAGCTCCAATATAGGTGGCTTGTTTCCCCTGGATGGTCTTAACGGTTTCGGACAGCCCTTCAGGTCCGAAGTCCATGATATGGTTATTGGCAAGGGAAAATATATCGATCCCTGCCTCGACCAGCCCTTTAATTGTCTCTGGTCTCGCCTTCAGGCAAGGGCCAGCTTTTTTTATGTTCTTTTCACTGTGGGTGAGTGGACACTCTAAATTTACGATGACCACGTCAGTAGATAACAAAGTATCTTTAACTTTGTTAAATACCTTTGCTTCCAGTCCATTGACGAGATACTCCTCGTTAGATTTTGTCGGTACGGTATCCCCACCAATGATGATAGAAAATTCAGCGGACATTTTGTCTTTCTAAATTCTGTACGTAATCGTTGATAGACCTGCAGAACTCTTCTTCAAGATTAGATGGTCCAGTATATTTCACCCATTTCCCATCGATATACTCGTGCCAATATTGCGATGCTTGCAGGGCAATGGGTCCGATATGGACACATTGAAATTCAAATAGATGATAGTTTGTCCCATCAAAGCCAATATCCATACCGATGATCGGGAAATCTATCTCCTCGGTTAATTTTCTCGCAAATTCCAGCAATCCCTGATTTTCATACGCGTTTATTTCAAGTATGAATTTTCCACTACCGCTTGCTCGAAAATCCCGTTCTCGATTTTGCCGATACATTGTATAGAATTTTCCGCCAAAATATAGAACTTTATAATCTCCTTGAAGGCCTTCAATGAAATTTTGTATCAGGAATTTCTTCCGATAAAATGGATATTTCCGATACCTTGTTTGTACTTTATTAAAAAGCTTTAAGCAGACGCTATAAATGATAAATTCAATTAAACTAACGAGATCATTCACTAAAAAAACGCCGCTTAATTTTCTTACTTTCTTTTCTAATTCACTCTTGTTTTTTGCCAGATATACATAATAACTTCCCGATCCCTCTGCCGATTTCAGAACCACTGGATATTGAGCAATTCGGCTGAGAGCCTCGCCGCCGGTACCGAAAATATTACTTTTGATGGTCTTAAATCTCGGATCTTTAAAACTGTCGCGCAGGAGTTCCATAAAATTTTTATTATGGTGCGCCAACAAGAAATCAAACTTTGGCAATAAAACCGCCCCCTTCATTTGTAGAAAATACACAATATCCTCGATATAATCCTTGTAAAATCCACCAATATCTTCGGATGATTGGTACAGACAATAACAACCCTTATATTCTCTGGACAGATTTAATTCGCTATATTTCACAATCTCGACGCTATGACCATATTCCTGTAGACGCGTCATAATCTTCCCAACATCCATCGATGTGTAGTCGTTCAAGTTTTCAATCGATGTCAAAAATCTACTTTTATAATCGACCAGGATTAAAAACCTACCCATACGATAGTTCTTTCCCTTTAATTCTTTTTACTAACCAGGTGTAAACTGAGGCCAGTCCGATTAGTAGCTGAACCTCAAATAGGTTGTAAGTCACGGCGCCAATTTCAAATATGCCTAAGACGATAATCAGGGCTAGAAAAAAGTCCCGAAATCCCGAAGTATCACTCGGAATCTTGACTAAGCTTACAATGGTATATATGTAGAATGAATAATAAACCAGAACACCAACCAAACCCAGGTCAACCATCAATTCTATGTAATTATTGTGCGCATAGCTCGATCCCCACAAATCCGAATACAAACCGGAATAATTATTTAGACCGTAACCCAATAAAGGTTTCTCAAGGAACCATTTCCATCCATTGACGATCAAAATATATCGATTCAACGTAGATGGATCACTGGCTGCCAGATCCCCATTTATAAAATTCAATAATCCCTCAAAACGCACGCCAATTGAATTAAATAACACCGGGATATTGATTACTGCCCAGGCACTGCTAAGTACAATGACCAAAAAAATAAGGATCAATAATACTGAGCTTAACTTTTTATCCCGCCAAAATTTAAAAATAAGTAATAGCATCAGGAATATAAAAGGCATCAGAAAAAATTTTCGACCGCCAGTCAATGCAGTGACATACAAATATAGGATTGCCAATGCGATGTTGACGAAAATATGCTTCTTATTCCCGTAAACAATGAACCAGCATGTGCAAAACAAGCTGATCATCATTACCATTGCTAAATTATTAGCATTGCCAAACGTGCTCTGCCCTAATCTTTCACTGGATGCATTTAGCTCGCCGCTTATGAATAAATATAAAATTGGGAAGATCGGTAAGTAGGTAAAAAAAGAGAATATACGTTTTATACTGGATAGGTTTTGCGCGTACTGTATAAAAGAAAAGGTCAACAATACGGAAACGAATAATATGTATAAGTCTGTAAGTACATAATCGCCATTCAATGCATAATAAAAAGATAATGCGCCTAAAAGCATGAAAGCCGTGTACCATAAGCTGTAGGATATTATTTTTATTGGCGTTTGTTTCGTAAGTAGTTTAAATATCGTTAATCCAATAAAAACATATAATAATGAGCTGCTTAGCACATTGGTCACAGGTGTATTGATAAAGTAAAAAGTTAGAATATATAAAGCCAGCGATACTGTGATGAACAGATCCTTCGGCACTTTTTTATACAAAATTACCGTAGTATTTATGCTGGTCATTTTACTTTCGTACCGACTTGTTTTGTAACTGAAGCTCTATGAACTTTTCCCACTGAGCGATGATCGCGTCGGAGTCTAGCAGGTTGATCACTTTCATCGCATTGAAACCCATCGACTCGGCAATTGCCGGATTATCCAGCATGAATTCCATTGCGCTTGCCAATTCTTCAGCGCAGCCTGCCTTTACCAAAATTCCATTTTCCATGGTTTTAACCAGCTCTGCCGCTCCACCCGGTGAACAATCGGTGGTTACACAAGGTAAACCAACAGTCATTGCTTCAATCAATGCATTGGGGATACCTTCATAATCGGATGCTAAAACAAACACTCTTGCCTTCTTGATTGCCTCGTAGATATTATCCACCACCCCACCCAAGATAACCCTCTTCTCCAAATTGTAATCTGCAATGAGTTTAATGATCTCAGGTTTATCTTGCCCATCCCCATACAGTACAAGATTTATGTTTGGATATTTATCGGCGATTCTCTTAAACGCCTCGATTAATACATCTTGTCTCTTTTGAACTAACTCAAAACGACCCACATTAACTACGATATCTTCTTTTTCCCCCATCCATTTTTCTGTAATGTTCTCTGCGATTACCGGGTTTGGTATGACAGTCGCCTGGTCTTGAATCCTCTTAGTGTAATAATCCTTTGCCGCTTTAGTTTGGAATACATAACCATCCGCGAATCTGTAAATAAAATCCTTGAACTGGCGAAACCAACCCTTTTCGGTAATTGGATCACCCCGCTCAGAAATAATGACAGGCGTACCTGTTCCGATTGACGCCAGGATTGAGATTAGGTTTGGATAAGTTAAAAATGAAATGATGACATCAGGCTGAATGTCCGTGATCACTTTTCTTACTTTTACGATTTGTAATATTCGGCGTAGTGCAAATACTCCTGGCGGTGAATAATGGATAGCAATGTGATGAATTCTTGGGTTAAGCGCCTGAGAATTTGTATCGCTTTCGTAGGTGAGCAAATGGACGTCGTATCCTTTTTGTGAAAGTCTGTTCGCTAAAAAAGCCATCACTTTCCCCGCACCCCCATAAGTTAACTTATAAGTGACAAATAGAATTTTTATCGACACAGGTCCTCAGAATGCTGCGATAAACCCAAAATCACGCACAAAACTTATGAACTTGTTCAACGACACAGTTTCCCTGACCAGGTTTTGATTCAATTGCGTTAATTTACGGAATGCCTGCGGTAAGCTCTTGAACCCAATATGCTTAATTATCCTCAGGCAAAACAGTGTATATACCATTGGATAAAAGATTACCGGATAAAAAATCAGCTTTACATGGACCGAACCTGTATAGTGGTATATCGTCTCTTCGCGCCAGCTTGGACGTGTGCTTGTGCTGGGTTGATGAATGATTTGAATATCCTTCATCTCAATTACATATTTTCCATTGAAATAATTTTTCAACGATGTGTATAGTTCCGGCATCCCGCGGAATTGTTGAGTGAGAAAGATCCTTTTTTGATCGGGTAGACGTTGCTTATCTATGAGGCACGAACCACCGTGGAAAAACAATACCTTGTCTTTGAGACTCCCCGTATAATTTTTCTTTGTCGCTGTTGGGGGGCGTAGTCCATTAAGCTCTGTATCAAAAATTGATGTGGTGATACAAAATATATTTTCATTTTCAACCAGTGTCTCGATCATTTTCTCAAAATAGGTCTCTTTTGGGCTATCGATGTAACCATCGTCATCTAAAAAATACACATATCGGCCATTGGACTGGCTAAATCCAAGATTTCTTCCTGCTGAAACCCCTATATTTTCAGTTAAATAAAAATATTTGCACCTGGTTCCATGCTCGATAAAAAATTGATCAGCTCTTTCTTGGGTGCCATCTGTAGATCCATTATCGACAATAATAAATTCGGTATTTAATGGTAGAGAGCATTCAATGCATGACAGTAATGCTCGTGATAACTCTTCCTTTCTATTCCTTGTCAAAATTATTATTGATAGTAATGTGTTTTGTGAAACCGAATCCGGTGAAGTCAATTCCGCGCTCACTTTGGGTACGAGATCGTCCTCAATGTTTTTCGATATTACATCGATTATCTGA
Source organism: uncultured Chloroflexia bacterium (assembly GCA_963809805.1). Classification (GTDB taxonomy): domain Bacteria; phylum Chloroflexota; class Anaerolineae; order Anaerolineales; family UBA4823; genus FEB-25. Next base: position 685,324 of record CAWELB010000008.1, read on the forward strand.
TACGAGAAATTCTCTTCCAATGAAAATATCCTGTCCGTAATTCTTTTTGATTTTCTGAGAATGAACGCTTCCGCCGAATGATCAATCTAACCTTCTGTCAGATTTACTCACTGTGTGAAATCCCGAATTAAATTCAAAAAAATCAGCGGCTCTAATGGATTCAGAGTTCAATCCACCTTTAAAGCTAATCTAATTCCTTGTTTATAGATTGATCTTCTGCTTACCCATGTCTGGTTATCGTGTAAAAATGGGATTAACAGTGCTAATTCGGTAACCATTAACTTCACCCATGACATGGTAAACCCAAAGCACCGGAAAATAATACTTGCAAATTTTCCGTATCGTTTCTCAACCAGGTGATAGAGTGTGCGGATTGTATATTGGTCAAATTCGCTTGCTTGTTTTGAGCTCTCCCCTCCATAATGAATCACCATAGCCTTGCTGAGATAATATATTTTCCACCCTCGTTGAAACGTTGTATAGCAAAGGTCTACATCTTCGCCGTACATAAAAAACCTTGGATCAAAAATGTTCTCACCTAAAATTTCTCGTCGAATAACCATGCAAGCCCCCGAAATACATTCGACGGATTGATCGATTTCATACTCTGCTGCCTCTAGATAGTTTCTATAAGCCCTCCCATTTTCTCTCGTGATCAGTAATAATTTGAGCCAATCCCAATAATGATTGAATTTTCGAGCGCATACTCTCTGAATTGTGCCATCACGCGCCAATAATCTGGGTCCAACAATGGCGATAGTGGCATCGTCTTCCAATTGCCTCACCATAAGGCCGAACGCATCATTTTTCAGAATCGTGTCCGGGTTGAGCAGTCCGATGTATTTCCCTTTTGCCTTAGGTAAAGCTTTATTATTTGCCCTGCCAAATCCTAAATTTTCTAAGCTTTCAATTATTCGCACTCCCCTAAATTCATTTCGTAACATTTCTACACTGCCATCTGTAGATGCATTATCTACCACGATAATTTCGAAAGAAATATCACGGGTCTTTTCATAGATGGAATTAATGCAGTCACATAGATAGTTCTTGACATTCCAATTTACGATCAAAATTGAAAGCTCTACCTGATGGTTAACATCCATGGTTTCTCCCTACCATCAATCGAATCAAGACTTTTTACTCCAATACAAGGTGATTGATTTAAAAATTGGCAGGTTCCCAATAAAATTGATCACAACTTTAAAATGGTGCAGTCGTACATATCCGAACAGCACCAATAACAATAAATATATAGTTGCGAAGATCGCACCATTTACCATAATATTTCCAAGCACTTCCAACCGATTAACCGTATCTGCTGATAATGCTATTGAGGGCACCAGCCGTTGTACCAACCATCCAGCGGTCAGGCTGGAGATTAATGCCAGGGTTGGCGGTAAGATCACTTTGCGTAAAAACAGAGAATTGGAGAAGCCAATCACCTTGTTAAACCAGTACATAAAAAACAATGACGATGAGAAATAAGCGATGAGTGTACCTGCTAGCACGCCTTGAATTCCCCACAGCCTCCCAAAGAGATATCCGAAGATCAAATTGCTCGCCAGTAATACGATTCCAAAAACCGTTTCAAGTCCCGGTCTGCCGATACCCCTCGTCAGGCAGGTACCGGTTCCCGTACTTACGTGTATATAATTTGCCAGCGCCAGGCTAATTAGTACGATGACCGCAATCGGATAGTGTTTCCCTGTCCAAAATACGATGATTGGATCAGCAATCGCACAGATTAGTCCAAATGCAGCCGAAGTGACAACGAATGAAACCCTGACTCCGTTATGGTATAAGTTAAGCAGATCTTTCCGCCTGTTCTGCGCATGGATCTGCGAGGCCATCGGTGTCATACCACTGAATGTGATCATCGAGATATCGCGGACGCCTTGAACGATCGTCGAGCCTATTTGGTAGTTGGCAACACCTGATAATCCTGCGAAAGTACCGATTAATATCTTGTTGATATTCGCAATCCCGATATTTGCCAGTTTCCCAGCCTGAACTTTTAAACCGAACCCAACCAATTCCTTTGCTAGTTTCAGGTTTAGGTTTTTAGGAGAGATGCGGAAGGTCGGTAGAATTCTATGCGCACAGATATACAATAATAAGATCTGTAAGACACTATCTGCCGCCCTTATCACCATCAGACCGACAATTCCCCCATTTGCATTCAAATAGATAATACAGGCAAAACAATATAGAATGGAAGTGAAAACCTGAATTGAGTTATTGTATTCCATCCGCTGAAGTCCGACAGGAATGGCTTCCAGCACGTTAAAAGTGGTAGCGAACGCAAAAACAAACAAACCTATCCTGAAAGATGTTAATGCTGCGGGTTGCAATTCTGGTGCGATATTAAATAACTTCGGGGTTAATTGGATTAATGGAAGACCGGTTGCGATTACAAATACAGAAATTAATAGGTATAGACCAATACCGCAGATAATTACCCCATTGATGTGATCGAATTCGTCCTTGGCATGAAATTCTGCAATATATTTGGAATAAGCTCCACTGACACCAAAGTCAAGGAACCCAATATACGAAATAATTAAGGTTACCAGTGACCAAATCGCAAAATAATTGTCTCCTAAATGGGAAATAATGATGGGTGTGAGGATGATAGAAACTATCATCGTGCCAAAACGGCCAAACCCATTATAAATTGAATTTTTTAACAACCTTTGATACATGAATACTCTTTGACCAATATTAATTTAATGGCTAAGTATTAACCATAGAGCAATTGAAATATTCGTTGAATTGCTTAATAGCTTGGTAGGACGGCCTGTTTAAAATAAATTATGGATAGAGTTCGATATCATTACCATTTCGTAACTCATGAACTCCACCCACAGTTTGTTTACTACTATTTTCCAAGAGATAAATCTGGTTCTCGATCGAATAGCCTGAAAACTTGTTCAAAACGGAAATAACTGGCTTAGTAATACAAATGGAAGCGACCTCACAACACTAAATGTAAATTTATTTCGTGTGCAGCTTGGCTGATATTGGGCTCTTAACCCCTCTGCCCTTTGGATTTCGATATAAGCTCGTTGCTTTAATTTTCTTGGTTTGCTTTGTTTTGTTTTTTGGGAGATCGTTATTGTAATATTTATAATGCTTATAATAGTAGCCGTAGGAAGAGTCACGTAAATTTATATCATTTAGAACAACACCAAGTAGATTTGCATTTAGATGGCGGTATTGGTTGATCATCCGTCGAAGTGGAGCCAGATGTGTGGAACCAGGTTTGACAACGAATATTACCCCTTCCATATATCCCAACATGACCGCTGAATCGGTGACTGCCAGGGCTGGCGGAGTGTCGACCAAAACGATGTCAAAATGGGATTTTAACCCTTTCAGGATGGATCCCATATAATGTGATCCGAGCAGCTCGGATGAATTCGGAAGGGATTCTCCAGCGGTTAATGCGGTCAATCCATTAATCCGTGTTGGCTGAAGTGCGTAATCAACCGCTAAATCAGGGTGTAAAAATAGTTGGCTTAATCCAATCTGATTATTTATAGATAGACGAGTATGAATTGATGGCCGGCGCATGTCGGCATCCATCAGTAACACTTTATATCCATTTTGAGCGAGAACTACTCCGAGGTTGATTACGACATCTGTTTTGCCTTCACCTGGCATCGCGCTGGTGACTAAAATCGAACGCAAAGGTTTATTGATCCCTGCTCCCGTGAAATTAACATTCGTGCGTAGCGTGCGAAAAGCTTCCGATTCCGGTGATATCGGCTTAGATTCTGTGATTGGTTTCCCGTCTTCTGCACTATAGTGTGATATCACTCCCAAAACTGGTAGTCCTAATTTTTCCGTAACTTCTTCAGGTGTTTTGACTGTATCATTCAGAATATCAACTCCGATGATCGCACTGCACGCCAATATTGCACTCAGTAATCCAGCGATAGCTACGTTCATGAATGTTCTTGGTCGAATAGGATCTATAGGAATGGTCGCTGGTTCAACCTGGACGATACTGGAAAGTGTTTGTGCAGCCGTCAATCGAACCTGTTCGTAACTCTGCAGTAAGCTTGAATACGTCTGGTTATAGTTCGCGATCGTGGTCTCAAGTCGGTCTTTTTCTACACGGTCAGTTGTATTGGCCAGCTGCCCGTTTGCAAGTGCGATTTTACCCTCAATATCAGCCATTTGTGCTTGCAGGCTTTGTTCCGAGGCAGAGAAACGTGTCGTTTGGAGGGATTGCACCTGATCCGCGAAAACCACAACCAAAGTATTGGCAATATCAGCTGCCAGCCTTGGATCAGTTGATTCAGAAAAAATGTTGATCAATTGGGTGCTGGTGACCGGTTTGGCTGAGATGGCTTTCGGATTCACTCCTGCTATACCCAATCGCGTCGCCACCTCACTGAGCACAGGTGACTTGACGATCATCTGCGCATAGGTTTGCGTGAGCTGGGAGCTAAGGAGAACGGAGTTGTAATCGATAGTTTTATTCGAAGGCGCCATATCCACTAAAATTGAGGTTTTAGCCTGGTAAACAGGGGCGCTTAGTTTGCTAATGAAATACGTTCCCCCGGTGGTGATCACAATAATAAGCGCGATGAGCCACGCCCAATGCCATATGAGCAAGATGTACTTAATCAGATCAATGGATTCAGAATATTGATTTTCTACAACCGGTGATTGCATGAATTCTCCTTCAATCCAGACCAATTCCTGATCCGGCTTATTAACCGCGCGTTGCTTCCTGCATTGAAATCACTGTCCGAGTGACAGCTTCTGAAACCAAATCAACCCGCTCTGCACCCATCCCAGGGTACAACGGTAAGGTCACTTCGTGTTCCGAAATCTGTTCAGTCTGTGGAAGCGATATTGTTCCGTATCTGGATTGGTAATAACTAAATCGATGGGTTGGCGGATAATGGATACTGGTTTGAATGCCTTCAGCTCTTAATTTATCCATAAATGCTTTACGTTCGATGCCTGAAGGTAATATTATCGGAAATATGTGGCAGCTAGATGATGCCGCTTTTCCCTTGAAGGGCAGACCCACTCCACTCCCTTCCAAAGATCTCCAATATCGTTCAGTCCAGCTCTTCCTGAGTGCATTATTATCGGCTATTTTCTTGAGTTGTTCAATTCCCAGGGCTGACCGTATTTCGTCGATCCGGTAGTTGTATCCCAGATCCACCACATCATAGCTGTACGCATGCCCTTGGTGACGATCATAAGTCAGACTGGTCATTCCATGAGAACGTAGCAATCTGACTTTTTCCGCGATATCATCGCGATCTGTCACCAGCATTCCGCCCTCACCGGTTGCGATATTTTTATTTGAGAAAAAACTGAAACAACCAATCGTCCCCCAGGTACCCATCGACTTTCCGTCTAATGATGCTCCTGGTGCATGGGCTGCGTCTTCAATAACGAGTAAATCCAACCGTTTTGCGAACTCGATGATTTCATTCATCCTGCACGGATAGCCTGCATAATGCATCACGATGATGGCTTTTGTCCGTGGAGTAACTTTCTTGATAATATCCGCTGGATCAATGGTTAGCTCATCTGGACCAATGACATCTGCAAAACGCACCTCTGCGCCCGTATATAAAACCGCATTGGATGTAGCCACAAAAGATAAAGATGGAGTAATGACTTCATCCCCATTGCCTATTCCAAGCGCTAGGCACGCCAGGTGGAGGGCTTCGGTAGCATTAGATAACGCGATCGCATGCTTTATTCCAATTACCCGGCTAAATTGTGCCTCAAATTCCTGGGTGAGTCCCCCCATCGTGAGCCATTTATTACGCAGCACGCTCAAAATGGCGGTCTCTTCTTCCTGCCCATAATCAAGATCCGCCAACGGGACCCGCCAGTTCATTGATCATCTCCCGGTAAGAATTGGGAACGCATGCTCTCGAAATCGATATTCGCCTGTTCATAATCATCCGGGCGTCCCAAGTCCTCCCAGTACCCCTCAAAAGGATAAGCCACTACCCTTTTTTTATCGGCGACCAGGATTTTTATCAGGTCAGGGAAATCCAGATATTGCCCTTTCGGTATATATTGCAGTACTGCGGGCTCAAAAATATAAATCCCCATGCTCACCAGGTAATCAATCGTCGGTTTCTCGTTATAGCCGATGATTGAATAGTCGCCATTTAGCTCGATTACTCCCAGGTCAATATGTACTTGCCGTTGGTGGGATGCGATGGTTGCCACCCCATGATTCTGCTGGTGAAATTCGACCAATTTCCTCATGTCGAGGGTGGTAAGTACGTCCCCGTTGCAGACCATAAATGTCTCGTCTAAACCGTTGATTAAGCCCAATGGACCTGCTGTTCCCAGTGGATGCTCCTCAAAACTGTAGCATATGTGTAATCCCAAATGAGCTCCATCTTGGAAAAATGCACGCATTAATCCAGCTAAATGTCCTACAGTAAGGATCACCTCATCGATCCCGGCTCTCTGCATCTGGTGTAACATGATTTCGAGGATGGCCTTATCGCCAATGGGCATCATTGGCTTTGGGATGATGTGAGTATAAGGCGCTAATCGGGCGCCTTTTCCCCCGGCAAGAACAACAGCTTTCACAGATGGTTCTCCCTACATGAATGAAGAAGTACGTTGTGCCAGGCAGTCAATGCATTTGGAATCGATGCTACCATTCCCAATATTCACAACTCTGGCTTTCTTCGCCGATTTTTTGATCAGGTGGTTCACGGATGCAAGAATATCAGGCATAACCACAAATCTGGCATTCGTCCCAGAACATATTTTTTTCAATGATTTATATCCTTTAGTATCAACTCTGTAATCCGCTAAAATAATGAGCCCAATATCGTGTTTCTTCACTAAATTCGGAATATCTTCCCATTTACCAATGACATTTGAGCCAAATAATCTGATCCCTTGTTTTGTTAAGTCATTATCGACAAAACCAACCAGATGATATAGTTTTGAGTTTGTCAGGTGCTCAAATAACCATGCTGCGTGTTGTGCAGATGCTCCCAAACCAATGATCAAGACCTGTTCTCTCATCATTTGGTATTTTCGATGGAAGATCACTGATCGCTCTAAATAGTGTGCGATGATCAAGTTGTGTGATCGGAAGGCGATAAAACCGAACAGCGAGAATACTGAACCAATCAAAATTAAATCCGCTGGGAAATACCCCAGAAACAAGTTGGCGATAAATGCGACCGATGTAGCTAGGATCCATGAGGGAACTAAATCAAACAGGTCAGATGGATTTGCTTTTGACCACTGAATCCGGTTGGTTCCAAAGACCACTCCCATTCCACTGAACAAGACGGCATACGCAAAGGTAAGTAGCAACGCATTTAGCTCACCAATATTCAGCGGTCCTTTTAAGCGGTATAAAAAGCCGACCAGGCCAAAGGCAATCAATGTAGTGAATAGGTCAATCGTAAACCAGTTGAGGAATCGGCTGATAACTCGCGAAAATAAACCCACAAAAAGCAAGTCTTCGGGAGGGCTGTACGATCCTACTCTTGGAAGTAACATCATTGCAGTCCACAATAGTGTATCCAGGTCCAGCATAAATGAATGGTACCGGATATATAACTGGTCTAATCTCAATTTATTCGGACTCAGTTCGGATAAATACGTCTGTTCAACATTACACACCGATAATAGTTTTTCTTCATCATGATACTGAACGGATGCTGGGCTCGTTATCCCTGGTCGGACAGATAAAACCTCATTTCGAACCTCTCTTGGCCAGGTTTGAGTGAATTCTGGGTCCTCCGGTCGAGGTCCCACCAGGCTCATTTCACCCTTTAGCACATTCCAGAATTGTGGGATTTCATTCAGCTTGGTGTCTCTTAACCAACGTCCAATGGGTGTGACACGATTATCATCGTGAGCTGTAATTCTGGGTCCGTCATAACTCTTCGGGGTTTCTTCCATGGTTCGAAATTTTATAATATTGAAGGGCTTCCCGTTCCTCCCGGTTCGAATACCCTGGTAGAAAACTGGTCCGGATGACGTGCGCTTGATTGCAATCGCAATTAACATGTAGAACGGCGCGAATAACACCAACACAGTTGATGACAGAATGATGTCAAAAACTCTCTTCATGTAATCGCTTATCAAAACTTTTATTTTGACAGATCTTGAAATCTGTGTTGATAATCGAATATTTAGGATTTGATCCCCTGCGCTCATGCTATATTCCTCCAAATAATTCCAGTGCAATCATTATCTATGCTCCGCCATTCCGACATGTGATGCTTATATCGGATAATCATGACAATATGAAACAGCTTTGCACTACCCTTTCTGGGATAGTTCCCATGCAGGTAATTATTGATCAGCGCTATGATCCAATAAAGAAGACATTTCTGATTTTATGTTTGATCATTTCATTCTTCTGATATCGGAATAATTCCATGCAATTTCTGTGATCGATATTGCTTCCACGTGTATAGCTTATTGTCATTTTATTTAAATCGGTAGCCGTTAAACTTTAATGCGATTCCACAAGTTCCATCAATTTGAGGTTCAGATCGCACCACAATTCCATTCGTCGCTATTTTGGGGGTGTTAATATCAATTTGTGCACTCGTGAGGAGGATAGTTACAGATAATTGTGAGCCAATTGTGATACGTCGATTGGCCTTCATAAATAAACCACTGGCACTCAGGTTCGTTAGTTTTGCACTATCGTTGAATTTATTTCCATATTCATCATGGCCTTCAACGATAGCTGGATAATCACAAATGACGCGTGGTTTAATCCTTCTCTCTGCTGTAATATACATTAGGCTTCCCATCTCACCATGAGCCCTGGTGGAATGTAAGATAATATTTCAAAGCTGGGTAGCAATTTCTTATGATAAATATATTAGAAAAACATTAATTCCGCATCGGTAAAATAGCCAGAAGAAAATAGACAATAAGGACTATTTTTTATTATCAATAAAGGACATATAACGACCATCTCTATGGCACAAATGTGCCATTCATTCGGTGTAACTGCTCACTGTGTCTTCTATTTTGATCCATTGAATTCAGAATTATCGAAACCATCTCACATTATTGTCATTGCGATGAGGGCGTAATCCGCATCTTGGGTTATAACCACACTTCGTAGCCCGAAGAAGCAATCTTCCACTAACGTTTCCGAAGATTTGGCTATTTTCCGATTTCGGCGAGTAATTACGCATAATCCATGGTCCCTTTGAAACCTAAAAACAGGCGAACTTCTTGCAACAGTATGGATCATACGGACCAATCAACCTGTCCTGATGAAGTAGATGAACTGACGCCTGGTTCAGGAGTGAAATGTATGTTTAAACGAAAAATATTCAATCTTATATTACTCACATTATCCATTGCCCTGGCTGGTTGTGGAAATTCGAGCAATAAAGCTGCCATAACCGGAGTGATCACCCATTCTCACCGCATGAGCATCCCATCGGGTTACAAGATTACAGTGCAAATTGAAGACACGACAAAGGTAGACACCCCCGGAAAGAAGATTGCAGAAACTGTGATTGAGAGCCAGGGAGTGGAGCTTCCCATGCCGTTTGAAGTGATCTATGATCCAGGCAAAATCAATCCAAGCCATACTTATAGCCTCCAGGTGAAGATTGAAGACAGCTCTGGAACAAAGGTATATTCCAACAATACCATCGTGCCGGTGATTACCAATGGTAACCCTACTCATAAAATCGAGGTCATTTTGGTTCTTTCCGATGGATAGTAGCCTCTGAGCACCAGGATGTAATCTGCAGGGATCTACACGATATTATTTCACGCACCCATCACCAATAATTGGGGGATATCCTCAGTGGGCCGAATAGGATTCGGTACCTACGACCTGATCTGTGTAAGCTGTATAAAATAGTATTCTAGGTCGATAAAAAACAACACACTATATCCAGCACCTAAATATAAGTTCAGAACATACAACTAACCTCCCGGTATGGCACGAAGATATTCAAGCAGGTCAGCGCATTTGCACCCAAATTGCTCGGCAATATGATGCGAGGAAGGACGATCCGCAATTAACTGGATCTATAAAAATGAAATTATGCGGATGGTTATATAATAATACCGGCAGCATCTTAGTCACCCCTGAGGGCTATCAATTCGTGATCTTTCCGACGGGAGGCTGGAATGGTGGAAAAAAGGATCACTCGCAGTAAATTCTTAAAGCTGTCCGCGGTTGGGATGGCAGGGGCTCTCCTGAGCAGCTGTAGCGCTCTCACGACGTCTCCGCACCGTCTACCCGCTGCCGAGCACGGTGCCGACTGAGGTGCCAACCTCACTCCCGATAGAACCAACTGCCGCTGTCGATACGGGGATTTCGAGTTACGCCTCCCAATTCGGAATGCACGCACCGATAACCTTCTCCAAAGACTTCATCTGGGGAGCCGCTTTCCCCGACCAGCTAGGTCCAAACGATCAGGTCTCAGACCCGGCGCGCATCTCCTTCCTTGAACGGCACTTTGTTCAAGCTGCCCGCGCCATCCAGGCGGGTGTGCCGCTGCGGGGTTATTTCGTCTGGTCGCTAATGGATAATTTTGAGTGGGCTCAGGGCTACTCCAAGCGCTTTGGCCTCATCTATATCGACTACTCCACGCAGAAACGTATCTTGAAGGATAGCGCCCTTTGGTACCGAGACTGGATCAACAGCCAGTAGCAAAAGATCATCGTTGCGAATTATGCCCGCTATCTATCCGCACAAATAGCATGGTAACCTGCCCATCGGATCATAATCATACACATTCGTCATTGCGAGCCGCAAGTGGTCTTCTTGCGGCGTGGCAATCTCCAAAAAACCTATATATTAGTTTCCAAACTATTTTAAATGACCATTTTTTAAGGTTGTCCGAACGTTCGTTCGAGTCTGAGCAGTCTCGAGTTGACAATCAAAATTCCTGGATATATAATCAATAATTAGACTGATTATATCTAAATATTCTCTATACTTTCCAACGATACCAATCGTGAGAGCTCAGTCTGTAAATCGAAGTAAGGTGGGAGAAGTTGATATCGATGAATGCAATAAAACAACCAAAAACCAGAACAAGGAAAGCAGTCTTAAAGTGGCTGCTTAATTCCGACCCTTCAATTCGCTGGCAGGTCATGAACGACCTCACCGGTGAGCCCGATGAGGTTGTTGCTGAAGAACGAAAACGGGTAGCCACGCAAGGTTGGGGTGCACAGTTGCTTTCCCTGCAAGGTTCCGATGGCAAGTGGCATGGCAGTTTCTTTCCAGCGCAGTGGGCCACTACTTTTTACGCCCTGTTGCTTCTCAGGGACATGGGGCTTGACCCGTCAAGTAGGCCTGCCCAGAAGGCAATTGGCCTCGTCCGTGACAGGGTCACCTGGGGTGAAGAATTCGCAAACTCTCCTTTCTTTGAAGGTGAGGTTGAGCCCTGTATTAACGGTCGGGTCCTTGCGTTAGGGGCTTACTTCGGTTGGGCAAGCGATCGGCTGGTGAACCGGCTCCTCAGCGAGCAGCTCGAGGATGGAGGTTGGAACTGTGAGGCTCCACCTAGTCGGCGGTCTTCATTCCACACCACCATCTGCGTTCTGGAAGGACTGTTAGCCTACGAGAAAACCAGGGGTGCCAATCCTGCAGTGACCGATGCCCGTCTCCGAGCTCAGGAGTATCTCCTGGTGCGTCATATGTTCCGTAGGTTGTCAACTGGCGAGGTGATTGACAACAAATGGAAGCGCTTCTCGTACCCACCTACCTGGCACTACGATGTGCTGCGCGGTTTAGACTACTTGCGTAGTGCCGGAGTAAAACCTGACGACCGAATCGATGAGGCCGTCGATCTGGTGGCGACAAAACAGCACCAAAATGGTCGCTGGCCGCTTCAAAATCCTCACATCGATCAAGTCAACTTTCCCATGGAAGGGTCAGTAGGAACGGCCAGTCGTTGGAACACGCTGCGCGCCTTACGCGTGTTGGATTGGTCCTCCAGGCAAGAATAACTCTCTTACCGGATATTCTGACTATAAAACTTCCCCTCACTGGGGATCTCCTTTTTGGTCGTAATAGGATTCGAACCTGCGATCTCCTCTGTGCAAGAGATGCGTTCTAACCAATTGAGAAAAGGCTTATCGCCATTAATTGGACCATTAAGGTCTTATTATGTGATATAATCCAATTATATCTATACAAAAGTAGATAAATCATAAGGGAGGTAATCGCATGTCACTCGAAGATAACAAAAATATTGTGCGTCGTTTCATTACAGAAATCCTCACCAAGGGAGATGTGTCAGTGGTCGATCAACTGATGGGTCCCAATTATGTGAATGCATTTTTGCCCGGACAAGGCATCGACGTTTTCAAGCAGTTTATTAGTATGTCTCATAACGCGATCCCGGATGCCAAGTATACGATCGGAAACATGGTAGCTGAAGGGGACCAGGTGGTGGTGCGTTTCACTTTTAGTGGAACCTATACAGGCTCAATCATGGGCTCCAAACCAACTGGCAAGTTCTTTTCAGTACCTGGCCTGGTGTATTACCGTCTCGCCAATGGCAAAATTGTAGAAGATGCACCTTTTACAAGCCCGGATTTGATGCACTTGCTTGGCATTCAAATGCCTGAACAGGCCCAGGCGTAAGGAAACATTTACCAAAGGGTGGTGGATGGAAACATCCACCACTTTTTTATTGTATTTGGAATTGACAAACAAGTAGGGGGAGAAAAATCGCCGGTTGGATTTCGATTTGGATTCTGCATCATTTTCAGCCCATGTTTGAGAAATCTGATATACGCGCGATCTACATTTTCTCGCACTCTAACCCCATCCTTCATTTTTTTTCAACCACCATCCCTGCCCACAAACAATCCAACCATATAACCGGCTGCGCACCATGGGAGCTTTACAGTGCCACTAATTTCTAGTATCTACTCATCAACCAATCGTGTTTATCTCATTTCTTATCGTTTCTCTTGGTAAGATTTCGAAAAACAGGCGTACGCAGGGCTACGCTCCTGCGTACGCCTGTTTTTCGATCCAATTTTCCCCTTCCCTGGCTAGGGAAGGGGAGATAAAGAGGGGATGGGTGTGTAATTACAATTTCTATGCTTGAACGATTGTCAAACTACATTTCGTTCACTGTAAGACCTGGACCACGGCATTTATTCTAGAGGTTTAAGTGATGGACTTCGGGAGGCATTGTCTCACTAACGATACTCAATGCGAATCCCCACGTTACCTACAAATGTGAATTCTTAATGAGAATTGGCTTCTCAAGAAGGAACATCAAGTACCTGTTACTGACCTCCTAGCTTTTGTATCGCTTTTTGAGCTTCTTTGCACAACGAGGCGTTGGTATCGCATAGTTTCAGTACGATGTTTAAGTCCGCCATCGCATTATCTGTCTCACCCTTGATTGAATAGGTCAGCCCGCGAATAAAGTATGTCTGTGGGTCCTTGGGGTAGAGCTGGATCGCTGCGACTGAAATCGCTGATGGCACGATCGAGATAACCTTTACCGCCAAAATCTCTCGACCAATCATTATAAAGGAGAGCATAGTCGGGGTTACGAGTTAAAACTATATAAAAACTTTGGATGGCACCAATTGGATGGTCTGTATAATAATCCACGAGTCCCTGATAGAAAGAATATTGGGTGTCATCAGGATAGTCTGGTTGGCCTTGATGAAGGTCGCTAAGGGCTTCACTATACATGCCTTTATCATAATAAGCCACCCCACGATTCAAATGTGCTAATGCATAGCCAGGTCTGCGCTGAATAGCTTGATCGAATTCACTGATTGCGAGATCTAGTTCGCCTTTGTTGTAATAAGCCAAACCCAGATTGTATTATACTTCAGACTTATCATAATAGATATATCCACGATTGAAAAATATACTTGTGTCAGGTTGGATCCACAGAGCTTGTTCCCAATCACTGATGGCGAGATCCAGATCGCCTTTGTCATAAAAAGCTTGTCCACGATTGTAGTACGCTGCAGCGAAATCTGGTTTTAGATGGATTGCTTCATCATAATCACTTATGGCTCGATCCAAATTAGTTTTACGAGCATGGGCTAACCCACGATTATTGTATGCTATCGCGAAGTCGGGATTGAGTTGAATGGCTTGATCGAAATCAAGGATGGCATTATCCAGATCACCTAAATTAAAATATCCCAATCCACGATAGTTATACGCCTCAGCATCGATAGGTTTGAACTGGAGATAAATAGAAATATCACTGATTGCGTTTTTCTCACTATCTCTTATATAATCATCGTAAATACTTCGGAAATTGAGGGCTATATTATCTCCGTATGTATGGAGAATACCTCGGTAATAGTAAGCCATGGCATAATTTGGATCGAGTTGAATAACGCGATCGAAGTCGTTGATAGCATCACTGATATGGGGCCCAACCTTTGATAAATATAAATATGCTACCCCCCTATAATAGTATGCTTCTGTATAACGAGGAAGTAGATGGATGGCTTGATCATACTCTTTGACGGCATTTTCGAAATCACCATTACCTGCATAAGCTAAACCAAGATTAAAGTGGTTTAAAGAAGATTCCCGGCTGCGGGTAATCGCCAGGTTGTAGCTGACCAGGTCAAAGGTTGCGGTGGATGCCAATATCAGTAATACGGTTATAGAAATGAAAATGGTCTTCTTCCGATTTGACCAGCCAGGTTTCAGACCTGCCGGATGGATCGGAGAAGATGACTCTGCCAGTTTCTCGGGTAGACTTTCCTGATGTTCATCCAACCTACGGTTCTTTACCTCGATCAAACCGCTGATAATTAATAATAAACCGTCGGTGATGAATGCTACTGGAAAGAAATATATGCCACTGTACAAAAGTATCAAGGAGATCATCCCAAGAAAGGAGTACATGAAAATCCCAGGAAACACTAAAATGATCGCTCCGATGCCTGCCAATATCACCCCAACGGCAATCGGAAATTTGCTTCACCAGGAAAAATGCGGCAATAAGAATAATGCATATAATAACCGTACTGCTCGTCATTAAAAATCTGCACATATCACCATCATCACTCTGAGTAGACCCGCAGTGAACTCGGGAAATAATCCCATATACACCTATACTGGCAAGAATCAAAACTAAAACAATTCTGCCAATTTTGTAAAATATAACGGATGTTTTATCGTTGATAGGAGCCTTCCGGTTATTGCTATTAGCTGGACCAATGAATAGTAGGTAGAATCATGAATAGCCTTACCTGTCCCACACTTCCAGTATAGAGACTTTTTTTTGCTTGTCAATTAGGCAGATATCTTACTGATCGAATTCGTACTATCTCACCCGCTAATATTCACCCGTCTATGTAGCTGGGAAGTGAGCCTTAAAATTATTTCGAAGTTTGAACAACTATACACTCCATAAGATTATCCTTATGAATAAGTTTTCAACCTTTATCCCTTGCTCGTCTGAAATCTGGTTATATAGAGGGGGTAAGAAGACAATTAGTGAACATGGGGGTATCAATAATTGAATACTTTCCCCATGTGTCAATGCCCTAGTAAGGTATCGCCTTGACGCCTGGGGAGTGTGGGTAGGCTACGATGCAGGCTGCTGCGATAAAATCATTGCCATTTTCAGCCTGACACGATCGGTGGCGCCCACTTGTCATTCCTCTTGCTCTCGCCCCACTTTCCCAACCGGAGCCAGGTAGATCACGAATTCATCCTTGCCATCCAGGCTAAGGAACTGATCCAGTTCATCCTGTTCATAGGCAGCGACGCCGCACGTGCCGCAGCCGATCGACTCGGCAGCCAGGTACAGATTTTGGCAGACATGCCCCACGTCCATCAGGATCACCCTCTCCGACCCGATACCATAGCGCCATTCCATCCGGTAAGGGATCGAACTCCATATGAAGCAGACCGCCGAATTCCCCACGAAGGGTTGATCGGAAGCCAGGGCGGTCATCTTTTCCGGCAGGTTTCCCGCTGTAAAGAGATAGGCGAGCTGGTGGTCGAACGGTAGGTAACGGTAGACGCCAGTCTTCAGCCCTTCCACATGCTGGATAACAAGGTAAGTCTCGAAGGAATGGCGCGAGCCAGCTGAGGGGACCATCCTGTAATGGCGCCCGGAGGAGAGCGCCATCCGCACGCCCTGGGTGGCCCAGAGCAAATAGGCCAGCTCGTCAAGCGTCAGGTTCGCTGCGGAATATTTTCTCCGGCTTTTCCGGTCGCCGATGCAGGCCAGGAGGTCGGACTTTTTCAAAATGGATGGATCTGGTTTAGGGAGGGAGATCAGTTCGCAGGCAGGGTCACAGGCCTTTTGTGAGGGGGGCATAGCTAGACCCTTCATCTGGTCTGAAACCCAATCGGTTTCCACGGTCAGGCCAGACTTCATGGCATCCCGGACGTCCCGAACCGTATCAGCATACTTTTTCTCCCGTTCCTTTGCAACGCGCACCGCCTCCGCTCTAGTATAGACAGGTGCCAGGGCCTCCAGGGCGGGCAGGAAGACTTTCTCGTGCAGGTCCTTGGATGCAGAGGCGTTACCGGCCACGAGGACAATAAATGCCCATTTCCCAACCTGCGCCAACGCAGCGTCGACAATAAATGGCTCATCAGCCGGTCCCTTGGTTTCCACGTGATAGAGGTCCCATTGGAAAGCAGCCGTCTTATACCGCCCCGTTCGTTCTCGCAGAATGGGCAGGTCGTACATTGGGAGCAAACCCACCTTGATTTGTTCGGCTGTCATGTTCGGGATGCCACGCTGGAAAAAAAAAGCCTGGTCGCTGGTACGCATCCAGAAACCAAGGCCTGGTTGGGTCCATCCGCCTGGCTTGAGTCCTCTGACGCCCACTTGTAGATCGGAAAATGGTTTCATGCTCATTGATGCTCCTTGTTTTCGGGTTTATGTGGTTACGAATTCCATACCTTGACGAGGCAATCTTGCAGAATGTCGCTTAACATGTCGATTGCTGCTCCAAACTGGCGCTACAACATCGTATTATCAATGATGGCCATCACCTTATTCCTAACTATTCTTCCAGCTTCGTTTCGTCCATCCGACCGGACAGCTACGCTGTTTCAGTGGTGATAGCGCGGCTAACTATTGATTCTACTGACTCTTTTTATATTGTGCCACTTATTTTCCCCTCCGCGAAAAGCCATGCGCAACCATACGCTGAAAGTGGTCAGGTGGAGCCGATGTTAGGCTACCTCCTATCGACCAAAAACCGACATGATCAATAATATCGTTGATAGCAGATTAAGTATGCTATGGGCTAGGATGCCCAGATAGATGTTCCGCTTTTTATAAACGAGATATGCCTGTGGAAGCACTCCCAGTATTATGAAAGGCTGCTGCCAGGGTGTAAGGAAATGCTGCAACGCAAAAAGGACAGTATTGACCAACGGCGACCAACCTTTTAAGCTAGAGAGCCTCGGCATTAGATACCCTCGGAAATAGAGTTCCTCCACTATGGCCGCCGAAACATTCGTAATTCCATATACTATCACCATTACAACCAGGATGATCCTTGAGGTTACACCGTTGTCCGAATATAAAAACCAGGTGGGTAGCCAGGAGAACACCATTTTACTAAGGAGGTCTCCTAATGGGGATAATAGTAAAGCCCAAATACTGGACCAAACGACAAGCAGGGGAATCCAGAGGAAATATTGCCACAGAGGGATCCTTTCTCGATAAACAACGACCCCTCGCAGCGAGAACCTGCCATTCCGTTTCTTTCCCTCATAGAAAAGGACTCCCAGTTCGAATGGGATAAGAACCAGGAATACGCCCAGCATGGCTGCAAAGCGGAGGGGAAGACCCAAGCGATCAACAAAGGGTACAGCCATTACAAAGAAAACGAGGAGCAATACACTCGGAAATAAATGCAATATGATTGATTGCCAAATAGAATGCGGTTGTATCTCTTGTTCTGAAACAGGCTGTGGGTTCATGAGAAAGAACTCCTAGCAATTAGATTGAGATCGTTTTCAAGTACTACGATCACCTAACAACAAGGCCACAATTTCATCTGTATCTTTGTTGTGTTTGGAGGCCAAACTATAGATTCTACGAACTCTTGCTATACTGCAATCTCACTTTATTTTATACTAAAATGGAAAAATATCATTCGCCCTGTCTTCACATCCCAGAAGACTTCGATTATTACCGATAAATTGCTTAGTTGTAATGCGGTAGTTCTCACATTTGAGCCTATTCACGTGAATATGTTTTCAACTCCTATCCCCTGCTCGTTTGAAAGCTGGTTATATAAAGGGGAGAAGAAAGCCGTAAGTGAATATGGGGGTATCAACAATTGAACTACGCTGCGCTCGCTCCGCTCGGTGGCGATGACCTTGTAGGGTCATCGCCTGGGTAGGCGGGAGCGGGGTAAATTCTCAAGCCATCCAGTCAGCAGCTCGAAAGCCAATAGCATGAACGCTAACAAGATAAACAACCAGATCCCCCACAACTGTGCCGGGTGGATGACCTCTGCGGATAATGCAAGGAATGTTCCGAGAATAGCTGCTAACCCCCAGGCAATTACGCTAAAAGTTCTATGCTTCTGGCTTGCACTGGATCGCATCAGGAGAAACGTGCTGATAACAGGCATACAGAATATGATCAGGAACAAAAGAGTACCTTTGGAGACCAGAAGTAGATCGGGCAGGGTAGATCCCCGTGAAAACAACCCTAAGATCAACACCGGGACACTTACAGCCGCGAACAGGAGATAAAAAGTTCCCGGTTGACGTCCTGCACAGCTCCCATTCTCCAAAAGGAGGAAAGGTTTCTGGCACCACTCCGCTGGTGGGCTGTCATGGTGGTATCCCCAGGGACCCAGGAACGCGATAAACAGGAGCACAAATATGCCGATACGGACCAGATTCTTATGCCGAATCATCTTTCTCCCTCTTTCACGGTAACTCCAATGGATAGATTGCCGTTTCTGTAATCGCTACTAGGTACTTCTCGTCTGGCGAGAGCGTCAAGCTCACATTGCGCGCCCCACCCAAATCCCAGAAGCGCAACAGCTTACCATCCGGGATTGAAACTAAGGATACACCTTGCGCCGAAGCGAAAGCGATGCGGCTGCTTTTCTCAAAACATGTCATCGCCAGGGTGGAGTAATCGCGCGGGTTGTGACCTTGCAAGGTGATGTGTGAGTGTGGCTTTTCCGGCTGATCGACCCAGATCAGCTCAAACTCGTCTTTATAAGTGGCGTCGCTCTGCTTCGCCGGTAGGTAGATGCATTTCCCATCCGGCAAGAACAAGATCGGGTCGGCTGTTGGATCCAGCACCTCGACTTTGCCGGTCTCTGAGTGGTACAGGTAGACAGAATGGTTGCGAGGCTGGTTAATGTGTACCCCCAGGTGGTAGAACTTGCCGGAGGCGTCGATCTGTGAGAAGTTCGAGGAAACATCGTCTGTGAAGCTTAGATCCAGACCGAACAGATCCTTCATCACTTCGGTGACCCTGACCGGAGTAGAGCTAAAATCATACAGGTCAAACTTGCCCGAGCCGTTGATTACCACCTGGTCGGGCCCAACAAAATCGACCCAAGGCGAGCTTTGCTTATAGGCTTCCTTGATTGTCTGAGAGGCAAGCACCTGGGCGGTAGCACCATCTACAATGAATAGGGTGGTCCCCTGCGTCCCATCACGCCCGTTCAGGCGTGAGATTACCAGCTTCTCGCCGCCTGGGAGCCAGGAGTAGTTGTCCCAGTGCAGCTCGTACGGGTTAGGCGCAACCCCCGGGATCAGTTTCGCTTCCAGCGTCTTGCCATCCAGGATCCAGTAAGAATCGGCACTTTTTAGAAGGATTCGCGAGCTTTCTTTATCCTGCGCCGGGATGCTGGTGAAATGGACCGGGTAGTTCCTTGCCAGGTGCTTCACATTCATGGGAGAAGTGAACGCATCCATCGTGCCATCTTCCAAAACCAGGAGCAGCCGCCCATCCGGTAGCCAGGCCTCGTGTTGCCTCAGGCTAGAGATTGCAGGATAATCAGGGGGAGTATTGGTGCTCTTTCCCATAGGCGGATCTAAAAAGCCCAGTTGCATATACTTCACAGGGTTGGCATCGACCACACCTGAAGCTACAAAAGAAAAAACCAGGTATCTGGAGCTTGGCGACCAATCGCCTACGGAGAGCGATTCAGCTTCGCCCCCGAAGGGCATCGCAGATATTTTCTCCCCCGTAGCCTTGCTCTTCGCCAGCGGGACTGGTGTGGGGATGTTGGGGTTCGATCCACCAAATTCCACGAAGTCCGGAGGCCCATAGCGCTGCTTCATGTACACCAGGCGCTCGGTGCACGCCAACCCGGTCTCGGGCGGGCTGCCGGCTTGGGAATAGATTTTCAGGGAGACAGGCGCGCTGAAATATTCCTGGTAGAAGGTACCAAAGCGGTAGTATTCCGCGCCGCCCTGGTAACACCAGCCCTCGCCGCGGAACATCACCGGCTGCGGTACATAGAGCAGGTCGCGCGGGACTAACTCATTCACAGTGGACGGGTAGCGTCCTGTCCGCGTATAAAAATTCTCGATGGCAGTCTGGATGCGGACCGCCCTGTCGGCGGTGATACCCGCGAAGGGAACCTGCCAGCCATAGTTGAAAGCCCAGATCATCAGCGCCGGTACGGTCAACGCGAAGACAAAACCTGACAAGCGGAACCAGCTCTTGGCTTTGATCCCCATCACAGCCCCAGCGCCCACCCCCACCGGCACAGCTGTCATCAAATAAAATAGCCCGCCCATGCCATCGCTGGTCTGGTCCCAAACCGAAGACCAGAAGATGGTGTAAGCCAATGCGCCGAGGATTGTAAATGCCAGCGCCAGCCGTAAGGCGCCGGAAAGCCTGCTGCCGGGGCGTTTGACCGGCGATAGCGAAATTGCAGGTGGGTTTTCTGTCGTAACAGGCGAATTTCCTCTTTCATCAGGTCTGCCCGGCGCTTCCATTGCGGCGGATACTTGCATGGAGCCGTTGGGTATTCTCCAGAGGCGTTTGAGCCCTGTATGCACCAAGATGGCTGATAGTGCCACTGCGATCCCCGGCATGGCAAAAATCAAGATTCCATAAGGGAATCGCAGCCAGGCCGGCATTGTATAGATCTGCTGCTCGAGCCAACTCGTGTAGATTGAGCTATTAATCAGAATAAAATTGAGCAGGCAGAAGATCCCCAGGATGACCGCCAGCCTTTGCCAGCGGTTGGTGACGGCCCAGATCAGCGCCAGCCCCAGCGCAGCAGGCAAAACGTAATAAGCCATACCAGCGGTCTTTTGGGCATAGATCGCCAATAGACCGATCAGCAGTACAGTCAAAGCTAGGTAGGGCAGCCATTGGCGGCGCGGCAGCCCTTTCAATGCAGGCAAGTGGAGCAAAATCAAAGCCAGTACGCCTAATATAGCAGTAGATATAATAGTGGATGCTGTGATACCCGGCGTCAGGGTCATATCTGTCGAAAACAGGCTGAGAACCACCACGATCAATAGCAACATGATACTTACCGAGACCAGGTACAGCAAGAAGCGTCTTTCCGCTGTCTCTTCCTTGCCGGCTTTCATCACCCACAGCCCGCCTAAAACTATCAGAGTTGTGGGGATGATTCCAATCAGCATGATTGTTGTTATGTTCATGGGTCAGTTCCTTCTCAGTGCAGGTACTAACAGCAGCAACGCTGCGGTGAACCACAATTGAAACGCCCAAGCCGCCCGCGCCAGGTCGATGCGGTGAAGGATGGCGGACTGGCGGTGGGTGATATCGGCGTAGGAGGGATGGGAGTGACAGTAGACATAGGTGTGGGTGCAACGCATGCTGCAAGGATGGCAATCGAGAATATGAAACATAACACCAGTCGAAATGGTTTGCGAATCACATTCCCTCCATTTGATCTGGGAATCCCCCAAATCATTCATCTATAAAATACTATAGCACTTTTAGGGGTTGGTTTCAATAGGTTGGGTAAAGTGGTATTTTCCCCCGTGCGGTGTAAACGTGATTATATAGGGTAGTAATGCTACCTAATAGTGAACCTGGGGCTATCAACAATTGAATATCCCATATCTCTCCTATCGGTGACCCTATAGGGCGCTGTCTGGACACTTGGGGAGTGGGGAGTAGGCTACCTTGCTGCCCACAAATGTTTAGTTACCTTTCATGTGCTGGATGACTTGGTTGGTAATGTACGCGCTGGTAAGTAATTTGGCTAACCTGCTGGCTTATATCGCAAGGCTATTGACACATCATATCAAAAGAAAACGCAAAAGATCGCTTCTTATATATGCTTATGTTATTTTTGGTGTGGCTGGTGTGAGATGGATGTATACAACATCACCATTGACAGAAGTGTTCGGGAGGACAACATCTTGATGACGTAGGCTGCCCATCACCAGCCATACCAAACATTTTCATCCAAGTACCAATGAACCCTGGGAACGCGCCTTCAGGCATCCACACCCAACCCGCTTTTGTTTGCAGGAAAAATACTCCAGGCGCGTCGCATCCATTTCTTCCCAGGCTGGAGCCATCGGCTCGTGAATCAGCATGCACCTCGGCGATGACATACCAAACATGGGGGTTGCTCCCGTCAATGGAATTTGGGCCAGCGCTTCGGATGTCTATGCGACTAATCCCAATATATGACTCTTCGAGCAGTGATTGCATGCCATACTCAGCAGAGGGATACACGCCTTTTGAACGTGCGATAGAGAGTTGTATCGAGGTGTAAATCCAGGCTGAGCCGATATAGACGATGGGACATGCTAGAATGAGGGCTATGAGAATACCCCATTTGATAACCGATTGTTTGATAGTCAATGGATGGTAGACTTTCATTTCATCTCTTCTCTCTGGAGTTGGAGTCCGCCTAAATATCGATTCTACAGACTCTTACTGCATGACAAACATCCTGCCAGGATCGCTATCGAAAACCAGATAATCAACAACAACCAAAATGGTTTGCGAATCACGCTCCCTCCTTTAGATTTGGGAATCCCACAAATCATTCATACATATAATAATATAGCACTTAGTAGAGTCTATTTCAATAGGTTTGGTGAAGTGATATTTTCCCCTATGATAGTCATCAGCTCATGCAAGAGATTAGGTCTGCTACCTGCGAAAACTGATGAGACATTCTGACTTACAGGCACTTCGTAAAATACCTCGCCCAGACCACAGAGGATATTGCTCGGGCACGAAGGATTGGAAGTCCTGTGGATAATAATAAGCTCTAATACTGGATAGTTATCTGGTCGTGAAAGAGACTCTACCCCCACGTTAGTATTGAACTCGGTCAACACAATCTAGCGTATGTTTTTGCGCTCCCTAACTTACTCATCCAGGCATGCTTGGGTAGCTTTATTGCAAATTTGGACGGAGAAACAACCACGCTCCCCATCCAATCCAAAGGAATGTAATCAAAATACTTGCTACCACTTCTCTATCGTTAATCAATCCATTTATGCTGTAGAATAAGGCAAGTGATATAGACACAATCGCTGCAACACATCCAACAATCAAGGTTCTTTTGTCCATCTGCCATGGCGTTCTGCCCCGTGTTTGTTCCTCCTTCTTCCTTGTTCGTATCACTATCATTAGCACGCAGATAACCAAAGGTGCGGAAAGCGATATACCTGCAATAACGTATAGCATTGGCACTTCCACACCAAGGGCATCTGCGATTCCTACAGGAGGAAGCCCGATTACCACTTCAAGAGCCATAAGGCGAATCAATTCTTCTACAACTATTCGGCGGAAAATAGCCCAGTCGTTCATTTACAATCCAATCCTAACTAATGTCTATACAACCCTATGATTACTCATTATAGTTCATAAATGCCCGTCGCATCACGCAACCCGAAATCTCCCACCTCCCTCATCGAAAACCCGTCCCTCTTTCAGGATCAGACTCTCCCCTCCTGTAATCCTCTCGCCAATAAAACTTCCCAAACTAGCTAACTAATAAATAGAGTCCCATCCTCGCATACGAGATCATTCAGATGAAAAGGTTTCCGACTCTTTTCCCCTGCTCGTTTGAAAGTTGGTTATATAGAGGGAGTAAGAAGACCGTAAGTGAACATAGGGGGTATCAACAATTGAACTTTGCTCCGCTCTGTGTCGATGAATTTGTAGGTCACCACCCGGTCACCTGTGGAATGGGTAGTAATTTCCCCTAATGGTGATCTTTCATCAACAGTGCTTTTCAGTCCCTCAAATCCGTGAAATTGCCTCTTGACAAAATAGAACATATGTGCTAATATAATATCATGGCATATTCTGTATTAATTAGTGCTAATTACTTATCAGCGACCGCTTTACCTGATAGAGTATTCGAATGTATTCGAATTAAATCTATTCGAATATTTCTTGATAACCTGGCCGACTTTATGATCCACACACTAGATTGTGACCGCATTCAGCAGAGAATTATATCCATTCCCAATCCAGAGGGATTTGTTTCCTAATTGTTTTTTGTACAATTATTTATTAAGAAATACTTCGTTCCTTATCGATATTTTTCATTCGAATTCTAAGTGTAAATAATTTTCTCTATTTATGGGCTTAACGATGGTACTGCCGCCCTTTCCCCTCTCTCCAACGTGCCCCTGTACCGGTTGTTCTTCACCGGTGAACGTTCAAACTTTCAAACGTTCAAACGCATTAATGGGCGGAATAGGACTCGAACCTACGACCTCCTCTGTGTAAGGCATATTTCCGGTGTTGTGGGATATTAACATGCCTATATATGGTGTATAGTGTGTCTGGTAGTGCTATATCTGGCGGTAAAAGTGAACATGTGTTACATCTGTTTCTACAAATTGGTCACGAAATGGTCATGAAATGGTCATCCCAATTATCTCAAATACTTGAGCACCGTCAGTATCACTTGCCTGGATCGTAGTCGTAGGCTGTCCAAGATCGGTGCCTTAGCTGCTGGCCTTGCTTTGCTGGTTAGGCTCTTAACTGCCCCGGTTACTCTTCCTGGTGAGAATAAGGCTCAATGGTAAATTGTTATTTTTTCTAGGACCTAACCAGATGTTAATATTAATTGATCGAGATATATAGGATGCATAAAGTCTAAATTATCACATGTCATAAATAATGAAAAAAGGTGAATTACGACTATTCCAGCGGTATAGGTTCAAAGGTTTTTCCGTGGAGATTGATCCTAAATGCTGCTGGGACACCTTTCTTCTGGAAGATTTTCACTTTACTTTCCATTTGGTTCCAGGCAATCATAATTTGCTTTGATATTTCTTTAATACCGACTTGATTTCCGCCGAGGTAGAATGCGACTAATTTGTATTTTTTTATCAATGCCTTTTGAAGCGGATTTTTTCTAATTGCCTTGTCTTTGGTGATAATCGCTAATTTATTTTTCCCCGCATATTCCAGCCAAACTTCGTCTATGGTTCCACAATCAAATTTTTCAGTCACATGTTCAATATTTTCATACTCCAAAAGCCGTAGCGCTTGTACTAGTTGGATACCGATATTCTCATCAACCAAAAATCTTACTGCCATAGACTGTGTTCAAAATGAACGGCAGTCCTTATTTGTGGCGCTGGAATATTGAACCACTTACTCACAGGTTTTATTTGTTTGTGTTCACCTATGTAAAGGTCATAGATATTGCTCGTGGCTACACCGTATCCGATCAATGTTGGGCGACCAAAAGATATTTGAGGATCGATCATAATCGATCCTTTCCTGCCTTCTGGATACCATCTACAGACGAAACCATGTTTCGTGATGTCCTCAAAGTCTAATTTGTCATATAGTTTTTCTGTTATCTCTTTGAATACTCTTTGCCCAGATCCCATAAGCTGTACATAATCATCCTGTTGCAGCTTTAACACAATATCATCCCCACTGGTGAAGAATTTACTTCTGGCGAAATGAGGCGTCTGCAAGTGATCACGAGCGTCATCTAGGACTTTACGTATCCGCTGGAGAGTAAAACCTCGTTCAAGGAATAACTTTACAAAGAGTAAGTCAATTAAATCTAAGAACGAAGCATATGGTGATTCGGCAGATATTTTACGCTTAACAACCGGGCTCAACTCACCACCCGAGTATTTATATCCCCTTAACCATCGTCTAACTCTCCACCGACTAATTCCAGCAAGACGACTTGTCATGGTTACAGAATAGGCTGGAGTTTCGAGTGACCAGAGTAATTTACTCACTTCATCCTGCTCGATAGTCATAATAATCCCTTGTTTTTACCAGTATATCTTTTTAATTGTTCGGAGCAAAACAAGTCGGCGCGTATAAATCTGGTGCATGATATAAGCCAAACCGGTTTAATACGGTGAGTACTTTCGCGACTTGTTCGCTCCTCCTAAGTCCACTCAAACAGTGCGAATTCATTACGCCAATAACAAATTATACATCAAATCTCCAGCGCTCCCTGCTTCCCCTCCTCCTTCTAAACCTCTCAGCCTTTTTGAACGTCCCATTCGAATCACTTTGTTGACACACAAACTTTGGTTAGTTTTAGATGTCGAGGTGTGATTGTTTACCTTGTGCTTGTCTCACCTTTTGAGCAGTAATAAAAGTGCCGGTTTCGGGAGGCATTTGTACCATAGATCCTGCCAGAATCTGCTCGATGGTGAGGATTTGGAGACGAGGGAATGATTTCTGCCAGAATTCAGATTTGTAATAGCCGGCTGTTGATGCAGCTGCAATCATATCCCGGGTAGCTGACTCGAGTGTGATCAATACACCAATCTCAGCATGTTCATTATTCAGGGTGCCGATGAGATCTCGGATCGTACTGGCATTCACGTGGCCAGATTTAACCTGGACCAGGACTCGCTTGAGCTCCTGTTTGGCTGAATCGATGTAATTGATTACGCCATCGATGCCCTTATCGCTACCTTTTTTACCAGTTCCGCCCAAATCAGTACCGCCCAACGGTTTCGCACCAACCAAAGAAAGCGCCCACCATTGGAATTGGTAGCGATCACGTTGTGCCAGATTGCGAGCAGATCCCAGATCCTCCGGTTTGCCGATAACTTCAAACAGTATTCCTGGGAACATGGCTTTCATTCGATTTTCGATAAGGTTGATAGAGAGATAAGTTATATCAATACCGATCCACTGACGGCCAAGTTTTTCGGCAGCTGCGATAGCTGTTCCACAGCCGCAAAATGGATCCAGGACTATATCACCTGGGTTAGAGGAAGCCAGGATAATGCGCTCTAAAAGTGGAATTGGTTTTTGGGTCGGGTATCCTAAGCGCTCAGCTGCTTGTGCACCGATTGGGGGAATATCATCCCAAATGTCTTGAAGTGGCAGACCGGACATTTCGTCTAAATATCTTTTATATTGTGGAACTGCCCCTGCCTTGGTTTGGACGATTCGTCCTTGCTTGTAGAGTTCCTCCATGCGTTCTTTTTTATAGCGCCAGTACCTAACAACGCCTAGAAATTCATATTGGGGGTTACCTTTTGATGCTCCTCCTGGACCTGTTATGTCTCCCAACCTATATCGTCGTCCATCTGGATCTTTATACTTGTAAAAGCTGTTTAAATAACTTTCATCATAAGGTTGGTATATCTCGTTATGGATGGCTTGTATTGATTTTGTGTAGTACAAGATTGTGTCATGAATCCTGCCCATATGTAAAACATTGCCTTGCTTTGAGTCGCTGTGCGCACTAGTTCGTTTCCAGATAATCTCATTTTGAAAGTTTTGGAAACCGAAAACCGTATCCAAAATAATTTTAAGATAATGGCTCGCAGTTGGGTCGCAGTGCAGATATAGGCTACCAGTGGGTTTTAGCACTCGCTGCAGCTCCACAAGGCGAGCGGCCATCATTATCAGATAAGCCAGCATCTGATTCTCACCGATAACGGTGCGTAAAGAGGCTAGGAGATCGTCAACTACGCCTGGGTTGGCCTGCAGAATATCGAGATAGGCCTGCTCAGCGGATGGACCCCAATGCCAGGTGTCATCGAAAGCGGTGATTTGAGCATCGGAGGAGATTCCACTTTCGTCCTTAAAAAGGACATTGTAGGACCGGGACGAATTGAAGGGTGGGTCCAAATAAATCAAATCGACTGAGCTCGCAGGCATTGCCCTCAGAATCGGGAGGTTATCACCATAATAAAGTTGGTTCATATAAAAAAACCTTTTTAATAGAATCTTATATAATTATCTTAATTATCCTTTTCTTTATCTCCCCATTTTTTATATGCATTTTCTGGTTTAGGGATTTTGGGAATGGGTGGTGGCTCTTTTCGAGTAGTAGGCTCTGTTGAAGGTATTGGTGGAATCGGTGGAGGCGAAGTGGGTTTTGGTTGGTCCGTTGAAGTAGGTTTATCATCTTTTAACATCTCTATATTCTCCACGGAGGTAATAATGAACGAAAATGAGAATGAGATTCAAAATGAAGAAGCTGGTCTACAGATCTCGATCCAAGAAATGAAGCAGAATTTAACCAAGCAATTTGAAAGTATGGATGCTATAAAATCTTCAGCTCGTACTATTTTTGGAGCTGGAAGTTTAATAATTTCCATTATAAGTGCTTTCGAATTAGGAAAAATGAACCAATCATGGTTTCTTCTTTTGTTTTTGTTTCTTTATATTTTATTAGTCATTATTTGTATTTATATTCTTGCTCCAGTGAAGATGGATCTTCCAGTAAAATCCGATTGGGGTGAAATATACGAATTTTTTATGGGCGAAAAAATCCCTGTGCTTCGGACCTGGGTATATTCATACATCCACACTATTCAGGAAAATAATAAAATAGTTGTCAAACGAGAGAAACTGACTGTAATTGCAGGTATTATTTTAGCCATCATTGTTGTTTTGATATTGTCTTTTAGCTATTTGACACAACCAACTTCTTAAGAATGGCAAATTATTTCTGCAGCTGGATCCGGAATATTTGTGATGTTGACTATGATGTAACGATGGAAATTGCTAATACATAGTATATATCTAAAGAAACAAAATTCATAATCTTAATAGAGTATTATTTAAAACAACCTAAGTGGTTAGAATATATGTTTTCGGGTTTTTGCTTTTATGTTATTATTGGCAGCAGGAATAAAAATCGCTCCGCAGTGTGTTTGCACTCGGAGCGGTGACCAGGCCGGCGAATGGCCTAGCAAAATAGATTATACCATTGCCTTATAAAAGCCGTTCGCTACATATCGAACGGCTTTTATTTTAGGAATTTAAAATGGATTTTCTTAAAAGGTCTACACAATACATTCGAAAGAAAAAATTGATTAAAGCAAAACAGAGATATGATAATCAGCTTGAAAAATTTACTCGAGCACAAGCCGATTGGTATGAATTACTGTGTAGGAGAGATAAAGCATCAATGAATGATATTGTTTATCTTAAAAACATCGATAAGGTTTCATTATTACTGGCTCTTGATGGATATGATCCTAAAAAAACGCTCGATAAATTCGATGATATTGTTCGTGAAAAAAATCCCCTGCCCAAAATGAATCCAATTACTTATTTGGATAGTCTTGAATCCAAAACATTAGCTGAAAGAGCAGACATTTTAGAATTCGCTACCCTTTATTGGATTGGTGAGCTTGATCGAGATGATATTGACTTACTAATCCACGATATGAAAAACACTTCGGTGTTATTTTCGGATTTAGTTGGATTGCTCACATTCTGTGATTTGTCTGGCTGGTGGAAAGAAAAGGGATATAACAAGCAAAAGCTCAAAGAAAAATGGGAGAGAGATAAACAAATCGTCAATCGTGAGACGTGGCATATGCGATTTAAAAACGCAAGGGGTATAACCTAATGTCGTCTGGGTTATAGTCGTAAAATGCATTACTTATGTAAAAATGGACCGCATAAAGCGGTCCATTTGTTTTTTGGAGGTTATATGCCTGCACGAACAGAAAATTTCGTTTTCAGAATATCCCATCAAGAGCGAGCTTTAATCAATCAGATGGCGGAGCAAATGAGTAGGAAACCTGGAGATGCTGCTCGTTTCGTGGTGCTTACTACTGCAAAAGAGATGATTAACGATGGGAAAATATTATTCGAAGCAAAGGAGGCGTCAAATGCTGAACCCTCCCGATGATCGTGATCGGCTAAGTTCTGAAAAACCCAAGGTGACATTGCAGCTCAGCAGCCTACCTGATAGGTTGTTGACAGCGCCTGAGGTCGCCAGCATTTTGCATGTGAGTGTGGTCCAGATTTACCGCTTGGCACGGCTGGGCGAGCTCGGATCAGTACCATTTCGGTCATCTGTGCGTTTTTTACCGATTCATGTCACACAATTTATTTCTGGGCACGTTCGAGGTGTAGGCTAAAACAACGCCTGCACATTGTCAGGGCGGACCAGGTGACAGAGCGCTGCTGGGCGGTCCCGTGAAACTCATTGTTAATACTAACGCAACCGGCAGGAATTGGAGGGTACAGACGTTCACATACTAGCAAATAACATAATTTATGTCTAACTGAACCCATATTAACCTAAACTTACAAGGAGAAATAGCGTGAAAATTTCTGAAGCATTTCCATCAAAATATCTGAAAGCGGATGACTTGACCGGAAAAATTGCCGTGACTATCCTCGATGTGCTCCAGGAGTCAGTGGGATCGGACAAATCCGTTAAGTTGGTTTTGTACTTTCGTGAACTTGCGAAGCCGATGATCTGCAACCGTACGAATGGTGACATGATTGCGCAGTTGCATGGCGACGAAACAGATGGTTGGCGTTCCAAACGGATCGTACTGACAAGGGCATTAGTCGGATTTCAGGGGAAAAATGTCCCTGCAATTCGGGTATGTGACTTCATACCTGGAAGCAAGAAGGCAACTCCACCTCCACCCAGTGCTGAATTTGTAGAAGAAGCGGATTATGTAGAACCCGATGAAGTTGTGGATCTATAACATAGGAGAGGGAGGGGTGTCACATCGTGGTGACACCCCTCCAGGATATATTATGGACGTAGCAACAGCAAAACAAGTTGACATAATGCAGCTGCTAGGCGCCTGGCCATTACGCCGTGCTGCAAGCACAGGGGGAGGGGAGTTGCACGGTCCATGTCCATTTTGTGGAGGAACCGACAGATTTTGTGTACAGCCAAACCATCCTGAAGGGGGAAGGTGGTACTGCCGGCAGTGTGGTGATAATCGATGGCATGATGTCATCGACTTTGTGATGCGAAGATCCGGTGTAAGCATGCCCAAGGCAGTCCGGATGTTGGATACTTCCCAGACTGAACATGTGCTGCTGAAAGTAACTGCAAGTACAACAGGATCCGCTCCAGGCCCGGACCGGGCTACCTGGTCTGCAGCTGCATGGAAGTTTACCCGTGACTGTATTTCGTATCTGTGGGAGCCGGAAGGGGATAGAGCACGTGAATATCTACACGGAAGAGGCCTGGACGATCAGACATTAGCCATTTGGCATATTGGATATAACCCATACAATGGGACTGACAGCTGGAGAAATTGGGGGGTCGCTCCTGGAGAAACGGTGCATCTGCCAGCTGGTATCGTCATCCCGTGTATTGCAGCTGGTGAGCTCCATTATGTGAAAGTCCGTAGGAATGACTGCAATCCAAAATATCAGATGCTGAAAGGATCGTCGTATTGGCTATTTGGGGCTGACACCTTCCAGGACAATTTGTTGGGCTATTTATTCGAGAGCGAATTGGACGTGTTGCTTGCTTGGCAGACGGGATTGAATATCGGATACGCATCAATTCCAGCCAGTGGAGTCCTGAAGCCGGAATGGTTGAAAAATCCAAATGTGAAGACATCCTGGTAGCACCGGATAATGATAGTGAGGGTGACAAAGCAGCTGAAAAGCTATGCAATCAGTCTTCCCATATCCAGCTGGCCGATCATGTCCCCACAGGTAAGGATTTGACTGAGTATTACCAAGCTGGTGGTGATGTTCTTACATGGTTATTGGAACAGCTGGAGCGTCTAAAATGCCCACAGAACTAGCGAACGACCTGGCAGGCAAGGAAAAGCTGAAATATACAATCAGAAACGCATCCTACGCACTGCAGCCCCAGGCACCACCGGATTGGATCGTGGATAAGCTGATCACCACCAGCAGTGTGTCCATTGTATTCGGTGAATCGGGAAGTAAGAAGACCTATGCCATGCTAAGCCTGGGAGTATGTGTGGCATTGGGTAAGGATTGGCTGAACTTCAAGACCAAGAAATCCCGTGTTCTGTTCGTCGACGAAGAGATGGGGGAATATTGGATCAGCCATAGGCTGGGTCGTGCCATACGGGGTGAGCTGGGTGACGAGAACATACCATTCGACTTTGTATCACTGGCTGGATTCAAGCTGGATAAAAGAGAATCAGAAGAGCTGCTGGAAGCAGAGATTACACGGCTGGGGTCCCAACTTGTGATTATCGACAGTTTGAGTGAAATCATGGACGGCGATGAGAACAGCAAACAAGAAACACTGCCGGTCTTCAATGCCCTCCGGCGAATATCAGCGAGCACTGGAGCTGCCCTCATCCTGGTCCACCATCCGAACAAGATCGGGCTATATCGTGGATCTTCAGCCATAAAGCAGGCTGTTGACCTGATGGTGAAGGTCGAATGCAAGGATGGATCCGACTGGATCAAGTTCAAATCCGAGAAGGTTCGACACATCGAGCCGGCCACGTTCAATGGGGTCTTCACCTGGACAGAAGACCAGTTCTATCTGCAGTTTGCGGAGAATACCAAGAATAAGGAGAAGGAACTATCCAAGAGCCAGAATTATGTAATTCAGTTCCTGAAGAAGCACGGTGCATCCACCCGTACAGATATTATGAATAATGCTGAAGTGTGCAGCGAGATATCTGCCAAGAACGCGGTCTATAGCCTGGCTGACCTGGGAATGATATACAGAACGAACCCCGGGGTAAGTGGCCCGGGTAACGATGCTATCTATGACCTGACTGAGAAGGGCAGCGCTTCCGATAGCAATGGCGGTGATGATGATTACACCGACTAACAACTTAAGCATAATGTGTATTGTGTCCCGAATGTGTCCCGATGTTGCACATTCGGATGGTGTGACACATATGTGTCCCATCCCCCCTATTTATAGGGGATGGGACACAATACACACTTCTTTGCTGGAATATTTTTTAACTTGTGCGCCGGCTGGCACACTTAAAAGGGTGATGAGATGACGAAACGTGGCAGAAGGTCGAGCGGTAACTATAAGAAGGCCATCCTGGAATCGATCCAGGCTGGTGAGCTGCAGCCCCAGGCTGGCAAGGTGATCCAGGTGGATGTGATCCACAAGGATGGATGTTCCTTCTTGCGTGGCGGTGAATGTGACTGCGATCCGGATATATTGCAGCGATCTGATACAAAGGAGAGCGAGCATGGCTAAGAAAACTGATAACAATCAGGCTGAAATTGTTAGAGGGTTACGCTCAATAGGCGCATCCGTGACTGTACTGTCATCCGTTGGCGGTGGCTGCCCGGATTTAATCTGTGGTTATCGTGAAAGGAATTATCTGTTTGAGTGCAAAAATCTGGAAGGTAGAGGCGACCGGCTCACCCCAGCTGAAGAGGCCTGGATCCGTTCATGGGGCGGCCAGATTGCGATAATTTTCAACGTCGAGCAAGCACTGGCAGTTATGCAGGATGCTGATTATGAAGATGCAGTCGATCTATCATAGCCTGTTGGGGGTATGGCCTAATAAAGTTTTGAGAGGGGTGTCTGCAAGCGGGCGGGGCGGTTCGCACGAAAAATATTTATATTTAGAAAAATCCAGGAATAAGGTGAATTATGGCACGTGGCAAACCTAACATACTTTCGAGAAAACCGACCGACCGGAAGCGTACAGAGGCAAAAGCGGAGGCGGAGGAAGCATTCAGAGCAGGAGATCTTCCCAACTCGCCACCCGTTGAGCTCAGGGGAATGCCTGCAGCTCAGAGGGCATGGCGCCAGTTGCTGAGGGCACATTCACAATTACCTGGGCAGCTCTTTAATAGATTGGACATGGATTTTATCATCATCTACTGCCAGGCTGTTCAATCAAGGCAGCGGGCTGTAGTTATGGAAATCGCAGCACATAAGATGTTTTTAGAGGGTCACATGGATCTCGATAGCCTACTGAAAATTAGGACGGAGCTCCGTATGAGCAGCAAACTCGTAACGGATCTTCTGAAACAACTATTTTGTACGCCAAGATCCAGAGGGGGTGTTTCGCCAGTTCGTGAGGAAACGCCCGAGCAGGTCGTCGAGCGAGAGATTGCAGATTTGAATAAACTACTAGGGGGATCCAGATGAAGAAGCAAATGATTTTCGACAAGGCGTCAGATGTCCCTTATGACCATCAAATTCTTTGCGTGGATGACCTCGAGAATGAGGAGCTTGAAATATACACTCTCATATTACCCAAACTGACCGATCCAGAACCTGCGCAGCTCCACATGTTGGCCTGTTACAGTTTTGCATCTGCTGAATTCAGAAAAGCAAACGGGAATCATGCGCTTCAGGCCTGGCTGCAACGCTGCATGGTCTACGCCCGGAATGGTCTCGGATTATGGAAACCTAAATTTATTGACTATTTTGTACTGCTGCTTGATGAAGAGCAAGGTTGGCCGCCGGTCTTATATTTTCTGGAACAAGATTGGCAGTATGGCAAAGAACTACCCCTGCCTGCTGCGGTTGATTAACCGGTTAAACCCCGGATACTATTTTGAAAGGACAATTGAAATGGCAAACAAATTTAATAAATCTACTGTCACGATTTCAAAAGGCTCAAAAGAATCAACACCCCTTTTTCTTGGTGGTTCAAAAATAAGAACTCTTGGATTGCCAGTCGACGAAAACGGATCGGTTAATTTCTCGGGATCAGCTTTGAGTTTCTTCGGGACGTATGACGGACCACACTGGTTTTCACTTAACGATGTCACCGGGAAAACTTTGGTGGTGTCTACCAGAGTGCAGCAAAATTACATCACAGCGCCCTCTGCTTTAGCATCGGCACCGGCGATGGTTCCGTTATCCCTACCAAATGCTGCGTTATTCGAAGGGGTCCTAACGGTCATCTTGATCTCAAATGTAATCGAGAGTGCAGATCGATCGATCGATGTTTATACCGAGGGTTCAAATCTGTAGAGCACTTATTCGCCTACCAGGGTCGTAGGGTTGCCCTGGCAGGGCAGGATCAGGAGGGTCCTCCTTCCCCCACTGGTCCTGGAGGTTCTGCGCAGAGGTGCCCGCCTTTCTAACAAGGGAGGCGGGCCACCTCGGGAGGGGCCAGTTCATTACTAACCGATAAAAATCGGCTCATTGATTAGGAGAAAATAATATCATGGTGGACAAAAGGACAGACATCGAAAAAGCGCTGACAAAACTCAGCACAGCCAGGGATAGGATCGCCCAGCAGCTCGAAGAGAGTGAAGCACAGGTTAAACTGTTGCAGGAAGTGGTCAATAGCGCATTGTTGGAAAGTGGGGAGACTAACCACCTCTCCGAATTGAGTATTAACAGGGAGAGGGTCAATTCTCTCCATCAGGCCTTGCAGTATGCCAACGGCCAGGTCAATCAAGCTCGCCAGGCCCTTGAGGATCATGACCGGGCAGCTCAAGGCGGGATTATCATGGACATGGATAAAAAGGTCCAACAGGCAATCGTGAATCTGCAGGCCAAAATTGGAGAAGCTGGATTGAAGGCTGAGGTGGATAAACTGGGTGAAATGATTGCGGAACTAGAGCGACTGTCGAATAGCGGTGTACAGGTTATTGATGTCGCAGAGCATTGCTATTCGGCAAAAAATATCCATGATCGTTTATCCCGCTCACTTCTGGCCTCCTGGCAGGATATTGAGGGATTGGGTTGGGGACAAGCTCATTCTCAAGCCTCGAGCCGGCCGAATTATATCGAAGGGTTTGGTGTGAGGCCTGGCAATTTGATCAGTTCATAAGTATGCCTGACAGGTCACGGGCTGGCCCGTTGACCTTTTGGGAGTTTGCTACCTGTTAGAGGGTCGGGGTGGCAAAGAATCCTTCTCCTTTCGTAGTGGGCTGTCGGAATGGGCCGGCAGCCCGACAGGAGGTAATCTGTGACTGGAATCCTCGGACGACTATCAGATACGGATGATGAATAAACCAAAAGCGCTCGAGCCTGAATTTACCCCTGTTTTGTCGGATATATTCACAGCCGAACAGGAGGTGCAGCTGGCAAGGCTTCTGACTGAGCTGTTGTTGATTGGCTGGGGTTCATTGGAGATCGTGATTGGTGGGCATAGAAAGAAATTCTTCCGGCCAAAGAGGTCGATCACGATTCGTGGAGCTGAGGATAATGCTGAAAACTGATGAATTTTATTATATATTGACCTTAAATGCCTGCAGAATAGCTCTGGGAGCCTCCAGGAAGGCTCAGGAAGCTCTACTATTAACTATATGGTGGAGTTATGCTTGACATTGAGTCAATTCGCCGTACAATCGCTGTAGCTTCAATAAGAAGCGGTCCCGGAAGGTGTTGAAGCACCAACCAGGACCTAACCTATCAACCGGGTGAACGGTCAACAGGCTAATATAATTTTACTCGACTGTCCCCGGATTATCAAAATCGGGGATTTTATTATTCCTGAGACGCAAGCGAAAGTTAGGTGTTGAATGGCAAAGATCCGTAAACATGGTGAGGGCAACATCCACCAGCTAACATCTGGTAGCTGGAGGGGACGGCTGACAGTAGATGGCCGGCGAGTGTACTTCACATCGAAATCTATGAGCGAGGTAAAAACTTGGCTCCGCAAAACAGCGGAGCAGATTGACCAGGGGATGACGTACCAGGCTGCGAAGATTACAATGGAGCAGTACCTGGATAACTGGCTCGCTGGGAAAAAGACCTCCACCAGGTCAACTACCTACAGCCATTATGCGTCAATTTGTAATAAATACCTTAAACCGGCGTTTGGCAGGATCCGGGTGAAGGACATCACAGCCGATAAAATCAAATTTGTTTACAACAAATGGCAAAACGAGGGAGTTGGTGCTTATACCATCCGGAAGGCGCATAATGTACTTCACAACGCCCTGGAAGAAGCTGAGAGTACCGGAATGGTCATGCGGAATGTGTGTGATCATGCGAAACCTCCCAAAGAACCGGATAACGAGGTGAAACCCTGGACGGCTGACCTGGCCAACCAATTCCTAACTACCGCAAAAGGACACCGGTTGTATGCACTTTTTTACCTGGCACTGGCTACCGGCATGAGACAGATGGAGTTGTTGGGTTTAAAGTGGTCGGATCTGGACCGAGGCAGTGGGATCCTGCACGTGCAACGACAGCTTTCACGGTCCGGTGGGCTCGAGCTGCCATTGAAAACCAGGAATGCAAAGCGCTCGATCGAGCTAGGGGCGGTCACGCTGCAGGTGCTGGAGGAGCATTACCAGCTGCAGCTGCAGGAATGCCAGAATGGCGGCAACCATTGGAAGGATACCGGCCTGATGTTCACCAGCACGACCGGAACACCGCTTATTTACAAGAACATGATGGA
Source organism: uncultured Chloroflexia bacterium (assembly GCA_963809805.1). Lineage (GTDB taxonomy): Bacteria > Chloroflexota > Anaerolineae > Anaerolineales > UBA4823 > FEB-25. Next base: position 722,768 of record CAWELB010000008.1, read on the forward strand.
CCGGGATTTTAAACCTCTGATGACAGCTGCCAGGGTGCCGATGATCCGCTTTCATGATCTACGGCATACTGCAGCCAGTTTGTTGATCTGCAATAGAGTGCCGATATTCATCGTTTCCAAGATTCTGGGCCATGCCAGGCCCAGCATTACAAGTGATATCTACGGCCACCTTGTACCTGGGTCAATGGATGGAATTGGCGATATGATGGATGAAATGATCGCACCGATTCAGATCAATCTATCAATCTGATCTCCAGGAGGAAGAAATAAACTTGAAAGGACCCAAACATGGATAAAAAACGCGAACTAATTCACCTCGAGCGCTTCAAAGAGAATTGTACTTTCTTTCCAGAGGGTGAAATTGACTGCACTGAGAGGCCTGATTTTATCATTCATACAAACGAAAAGATCGTTGGTATTGAACACACAGAGATATTCCAGCCAGGGCCTCCAGATGGAAGTTCCCTTCAAGCTCAAGATGTTTTAGCGCAGAAAATTGTTAAGCAAGCAAGTGATCTTTATTTACAAGATAAAAATAAACCAATTTTAGTTCAGATAATGTTTCGTTCGGGCATTTTATTAAAGAAAAAAAGAATCGATCACCTTGCTGTAAGTATTTATCAAATAATAAAGAGAGAATCATTACTCCCTGGACAGATCATTACTTTGCACAGAACGCACGTAAATTATAGATATTTTCCAAGCGAAATTGCGATGATCCATATTGCAGCGCAACCGAATGGTGAAAATAATTTCTGGTACTGTTCGAGTGCGGGTATCATTCCTGATGTCGATGCTGATTATATACAAGAGAAAATCGATAGCAAGAAACAGGAGATAGACTTTTATAGATCTCGGTGCTCAGAAATATGGCTGCTTATTGTGGCGGAGTATCTGCGGATTCCGAAAGCAATAAATATTTCCAGAGATGCTGTTTTACATCATTATCACACACAATTCAATAGAGTTTTTATATTCTGGTTTATGACAGGGGAATATATCGAGCTTCAATTGACGATTTAAAAACCAATGATTGAACGGGTGAGATCATCGCAGCGATTCGGGTAGATCTTCCATTGGTGAATTCGAAGTAATTGGTCACGAATTGGTCACGAATTGACCATGAATTTTAAGAATCAACAAATAATGTGACCAACGCCTATAAAATCGACTAGTTCAAACTAAAAACCGGCTAATAAGCCGGTGTTTGCAATAATAAGTGCTCATTTTTGTGGGCGGAATAGGACTCGAACCTACGACCTCCTCTGTGTAAGAGAGGCGTTCTAACCAACTGAACTATCCGCCCGGCGCAGTGATTATACCTTAGTTTTTCTGCAGCCTGGATGCTCATTCTTCCAATATTCCGCAAATTCGTTTGCATTTTTCTCCATCTTTATGATACACTTTGTATTAAAATATGATGAGTTTGGAGAAGATTATGACCTACGAAGAACGCATTCGTCGTGATCGTCCTAACATGTCGAAAAGCTTCGCCAAATTAGCGGATTTCCTGCTCGATTCCTACATCCAGGCTTCCTTCATGACCGCCAGCGAGCTTGCCCACGCCTTAAACCTGGATGCTGCCACGGTAGTCCGTTTCTCCCAACACCTGGGCTACAAAGGCTATCCCGAATTACTGCGTGAAATTCGCGATAAAGTTCGCCAAAACATCCTTTACCACCCACAAGACGCCAAAGAACCCGATTCCTTGCCCGGCGTAGTAACTTCTGCCTTATCAACCCTGAGTCATGAGCTCGACCAGATGCGCCTCATGCTGGATATTGATTCGATTGAAAAGCTGGTCAATGCGATTGGTAAAGCCCGCCGCATCATATTGCTGGTGGAATCCCCTGCCCAACCGGCGGCCTATAACCTGGTTTATTTCCTCGAGCAGGGTGGTTTTCCAATCTATATCGCCCGGCCGGGTGTGATCGATTTCGCCCGCACCGTTCACACCGCCTCCCCCCAGGATTTACTTCTAGCGATTGATGTCACGGGGCAATCCCCCTTCATCGCTCGCTCACTGGCAGAAGCCAAGGCACGCGAAATTCCCACTGCTGCTATCGTTGGAGCAGCTTCCTTGCCCACCGCTCGCGCAGCCAGTGTGGTATTGGCTGCCTCCGAACACCCTTCCCCAACCAGTGGCATGATCGTGATCAGTTCCATCATTTACATCCTCGTCGAAGCCCTTCATTGGTCATTCTCCCAGCGTTTCTCGGGTGCCGAGCAGGCCATTGCCGATCTTGCCAGCCGCATCCAGGAACCAGAAGATTGAATAAATCTCCATGCGCCTGATACGCTACCAAATCAAAAACGAGTCCGCCCGGTTCGGTTGGGTAAATATTTCGATGGTCGGGGCGCTGGTTGGTTCTCCTTTTGGAGAATATCAACGCTCCGAAGCCAACATTCCCCTCGAATCTATCCAGCTCCTTGCACCTGTCCTGCCCGGCAAGATTATCTGCGTTGGTAGGAATTATGCCGAACACATCAAAGAAACCAGTGCGGAAACCCCCTCCACCCCACTGCTTTTCCTGAAACCTCCCTCATCCGTCATTGGACCCGACCAAACCATATATATGCCTCCTCAATCCCTACAGGTCGATCATGAGGCTGAGCTGGTAGTCGTGATCGGTAAACGTGGTCGTTGGATTCAACCATCCGAAGCCTCCAGCTACATCTATGGCTATACGGTTGGCAATGATGTAACCGCCCGTGACCTGCAGCGCAAGGATGGTCAGTGGACGCGCAGCAAAGGCTTTGATACTTTCTGCCCCCTCGGTCCTTGGATTGAGACTGAATTTAATCCCGCCGATGCGATGATCTCCTGTCACGTTAACGGCGAGCTGCGGCAGATGGCATCCACCCGCGACATGATCTTTCATATAGACCAGCTGGTTGCCTTTATTTCATCGATCATGACTCTGGAAGTGGGTGATGTGATTATGACCGGTACTCCTGCCGGAATCAGCCCCTTGCATCCCGCGGATGTCGTCGAAGTCACCATCGATGGGATTGGTAAATTACGTAATAACGTGGCGTTGGAAGTTCATTAATTTCTGCTTTCATATATGAAGCTAGATATCCACACTGGGGTCATTACCTTCGTTGCACTGCTTTCCATATTGGCTGCGTATGGGATCTTCACGGGTATTCGATCGATCCGCAAAGCACGCACACTAAAATTCTTTCGTATGCGCCGTGATCGCATGGTCATCGGTTGGAGGATGCTGTTCTTATCCTTTGTATTTATCCTTGTGGCGATCCTTACCCGCCGGTTTGCGGAACCGATTGCGTACCACTACTTTCCTCCCACAGCCACCCCCTCGCAAACACCTACGGTTACCAACACGCCAACTATCACGCTTACGCCTACCATTACCCTTACCCCCACGATCACCCCTACGCCTTCAATCACCGATACACCCACCGTAACCCCCACCCCCCATGTGCCCCTGGCGGTTGAAGAGCAATTTTTAAGCACCACAACACCCAACCCTGCAGCTGTTTTCAGCCCCCTTGTGTTCGCCCAGGCTCTGGATAAAGATTTCGTACCGATAAACCCGGCCAAAGTCTTCCAAAATCCGGTGGGTCACCTGTACGCTCAATTCACCTATGACAAAATGACACCAGGTGCCCAATGGTCAGCCCTCTGGTATTTTGGGAATGAGCTGGTATATTACGAGACCAATCCCTGGGATGGAGGCACCGGTGGCATAGGGTATACAGATTGGAATCCCGAACCATTTATGTGGCAGGTGGGTGAATATGAAGTCCAGATTTTCGTGGGATTGAGTTGGAAAACCTCTGGTCGCTTCACCGTGGAAGGTCAGCCGCCCACCGCTGTCCCGAGTGCAACGCCTTCCCTCACCCCCACGCCCACTCGCACACTGCGCCCATCTGATACGCTTGTACCTTCACCCACTCCCACGCCCTCTCAGAGATACATAACGCCAACCTTCACCGCCTCTTACACCCACGCCCCCACATTTACCAACACCCCGCCCACCCCCTCATCTACCCACGCACCTACCTATACCAATACTCCCTCCACACCTTCACCTTAGCCTTTTCTATTACAAAATTGGCTATGCGCAAGGTTGGAGATTACTTTACATTAAATTGAGCTTCTGCGATTATGATTTCAACGGTTCGATGGAAATATAATGTGCGACTTCTGCAGCGACGCAGGCATTATTACCCAACAGCCCAAGGTTCGCTCGTAAACTTGCCTTCCCGGTCAGCTCGCTCACCCTGCGCAGCAGAAATGGTGTCACTGCTTGCCCCCGAATATTCTCCATCTTTGCTTCCTTCAGGGCAGCTTGAATAGCCCCCTCGATAACCACCGTATCCAGTGCCACCTCCCTTGGCGGTGGCACTCCCACTAGGACCGCACTGTGAGACCCCAGGTCCCAATGGATTTTTGCCAGGTTAGCTACCTCTTCAGCTGAATCTGCCCGTGCACTCACCCCCCTCCCGCTGCTGATCGAATAGAAAGCTGGAAATTCGTCCGTCTTATATCCGATGACGGGAACGCCATAAGTCTCCAGTACTTCTAACGTGGCAGGGATATCTAAAATCGCCTTAGCACCCGCACATACCACCACCAGCTGTGATCGTCCCAATTGGCCCAGGTCAGCTGATACATCGAAAGGTGCCCCTCGATGCACCCCACCAATCCCTCCCGTGGCAAAGACCTTGATCCCCACTACCTGTGCAATCGCCAGAGTCCCGGCGACCGTGGTGCCCCCACTTTTATGCTGCGAAACCGCTGGACCGATGTCGCGGTTGCTTACTTTCAGCATGTCTTTAGCCTGTGCCAGGCGTTCCAGTTTTCTTTCATCCAGTCCAATACAGATCATTCCATCCAGGATGGCGATGGTGGCAGGGACACACCCCTGCTTTCGCACCTCGTTCTCCAGGCTTTTTGCCAGTTCTCCATTCTCTGGGAAGGGTAATCCATGGGTGATCACGGTAGATTCCAGCGCTACGATGGGTTTCCCATCTTTTATCGCCTGGGTCACCTCGGGCAGGTAGGAAAAGAATTCCCTATGCCAGCTGGTCATACAATTTCTCCAGGGATAGATCCGGTATTACCGCCCCACGGTAGTTCAGGGTTAAGGACTCGGCTGCAACCCCCAGTCGGACTGCATCATCGATCGGCATCTGGTTCATCAAGCCGAACAGCACCGCCGCGGTGAGAGCATCCCCCGCTCCTGTCGGATCAACAATGTTCGTGCGAAGAGGCGGAACATACCCGCTAGTTTCAGACGTGGCGTAACAGACCCCAAGTTCTGCCATGGTGACGATGGCAATCTCCACCCCCTTGCCCACCAGGTATTTGGCTGCTTCGATGGCTGCCTTTCGAGTGGTCGGTCCAGAATTCCGCTCACATAGAATCGATGCTTCACCACCATTCGGCACTACTAATCGTAATCGTGGAAGATAAGGGATTAGTTTGTCTGCCAGCAGTTCAGACGTGGGGTCGGCACATATGGGCAGGTTCACTCGTCGTGCCACCGACATGATGGTACGTAAAGTTTCCTTGGATAAATTGGTATCGATGAATAACAAGCAAGCTTGTGCAAATAAATCTTCATGGGTATGGATGTATTTGGGTGATAATTCGGTCAGGATACGCATATCATCCAGACCATACTCCAGCTTACCGCTGGCATTTACTACTGCCAGGTAGGATCCGGTAGGATATTCGCTCGAGCGTAGCACCGCCTCCACATCCGCCCCCGCCTCTGCGATGGCATCGATCAAACGCTCGCCCGAGGTATCATCCCCCACCACAGTTAAGAAGGTCACGGGGGTGCCGAGACGTAGCAAGTTTTCTGCCACATTGCGGGCTGCCCCACCAAAAGATAGCCTGATCTGTGCTGGGTTGGAGGTATGAGCTATCAGGTCGGATTTTATCCTGCCGACCATGTCCCACCCCGCAGCACCGATCACGAGCACAGGCAAATCGGAGGGTATCACTGATTCATTTAGCATGGGTCTCGTCTCTTTGAAGAACACCGATATTTTACCGGAAAATCCGACATTAGGGTTGGAATTAGTTAATATGTATATATAGTGTTGGATTATTCTGCGATTTTTACCATCCCATGAATGGATACTTGTATGAGAAGTAAAGGAAATTCCAAAATCTTAGCTCCATATCCATGATGGATAATCATTGATACAATAGGTGTGACTCTCATGGGAGACAATCATGAATGACCATCTACGAACCAAAGGTAAAGTTGCTCTGTTAAAAACCTCGCCCGATCGAGTCCTTGATGACATCGAGCGATTGATGAAATTGGCAGGTTTTGACCAGGCCCTTCCCCAGGATAACCGCACCGGCTTGAAAATTAACATTTCGTGGCAAACCTGGTACCCGGCTTGTTCTTCTACACCCTGGCAGATCGAGGGCGTCATCCGTGCCTTGAATAACGCTGGCTACACCGATCTGGTGGGCGTTCATAACGATACGGTCGTGGTAAACACCGCCAATGCGGAGCAGAATAATAAGCACAAACTGATCACCGATAAATACAACATCCCATGTATTTATACCTACGACCCCTCAGTGAAATGGGTAGAATATCATCCCAAAACTCCCTTCCTGGTATTGGATCAGATTTTTCCTGAAGGATTGTTCATCCCCGAGCCAATGATCGGCATGAATATCGTTCATTTGCCTACGGTTAAGACACATGTTTTCACCACCATCACCGGTGCCATGAAAAACGCCTTCGGGGGTTTGCTGGGTCGCAATCGTCATTGGACTCATGGGCTGATCCACCAGACCTTGGTCGACTTGCTTCAAATTCAGCAGGATATTCACCCTGGGATATTCGCCGTCATGGACGGCACTTTCTCCGGCGATGGACCCGGGCCGCGTGCCATGCGCTGGCATGAAACCGACGTCCTGCTCGCCTCGGCAGACCAGGTTGCTATCGATGCCGTCAGCGCTAAACTGCAGGGTTTCGATCCGATGAGTATTCCCTTCATCCGCCTTGCCCATGAAAAAGGCATGGGCATCGGTGACCCGAGCCAGATCGAGATCCTCGGTGAGCCTGATCTTGCTGCATCTAATTGGGCTTTCGTCCAGGAAGATACCTTCGCCAGCCGAGGTCAGAAAATGATCTACCATGGCTGGTTGCATTCATTTGAAAAACCGCTCCTGCGCAGTCCATTGGTTCCCTGGGCATATTTCGCCAGTAATTTCTATCACAATGTTTACTGGTATCCTTTCATTGGTCGAAAGCGAGTAACCGCTGCTTTGCAGACGAAATGGGGTAAGTTATTCCAATCGCTTGGCGATGGCACCGTAGTCATGCCTGGGATGGAACCCAAAACCATCCTCCAGGCTTCTGCGGCCATCGGTATTTTTTTGTCGCTCCTCTCATTTGGTATTTATAAGCTTCTGCGCCGGAAACAACGCTGATCGACCGTCCTTCCCAAGAACTATCTTCCATGCACCTGCCTGAAATGATAAAAGCTGAATTCCATTGCCATTCCATTTATTCCAATGATTCGTTAGTCACCCTCGATGCTCTGCGCTTAACCTGCCGGAAAAAAGGTATCCACAGGCTGGTGATCACGGACCATAATAATATCGATGCATCTGAATCAGCCCGTGAGCTCGATCCTTCGCTTTTCATCATCGGCGAAGAGATCATGACCCAGCAGGGTGAGCTGCTTGGGATATTCGTCAACGAGCCGATCCCGCCCGGTCTACCTGCTTCCAAAGCCATTGAGCTGCTCCGCTCACAGGATGCATTTATCTCTGTCTCGCATCCCTTTGATTCCCTACGCCCGGGACACTGGGAAGAGCCCGATTTGCTCGCGATTGCATCCAGCATTGATGCGATTGAGGTATTCAACTCACGCTGTCTGAATCCCCAATTCAATTCTCTAGCCAGAAATTTCGCCCTGCAGCATCATCTGATGGGTACGGTTGGATCGGATGCGCACAGCACTACTGAGCTTGGTACAGCTACCCTCACCCTGCCTGACTTTTCCAATGCAGCCTCCCTGAGGACCGCCCTGGTTCACGCGCAGCTGCATATTCGACTGTCCAATCCACTCGTACATTTCTACTCGCGTTATGCCAAATGGCGTAAGCAGGTGGACTCTTTCTTTCATTAACATTTTCTACACTAGTCATGTCAGGGATTGCGCCAGGTTCTCCACCCGAGGACATTTCTTTCGATTCTTATCTAGTTATTGAGTTATTTCTTCCGTTGCGTCCTAAGTAGTTAGTCATTATGAATATGATGGAACATAACTTGCAATCTTCAGGTCATAGGAGAACCTGGAGATGCCGCGAAAAAAGTACATTATCAACTTATCTGAAGAAGAGCGGAACGATCTGATGCAGCTGACCCACAAGGGTACGATCAAAGCCCGCCAATTCAAACGTGCTATGGTGCTCTTGAAAGCAAACGAAGGCTTATCCGCAATCCAGAAGATCTGGCCGCCTTGAATGTTAGCCGTCCGACAGTAGAACGCCTGTCAGACCACGCCAATAGGCAAGATTTAGATCAGTTACTTCAATCCAGATATATCGATAAACTCCCGTATTTAAATTCTTCACTTTCGCAAGAGCAATGCCAGCTGTAATACTATAATTCTCGAACTCACCAAAAGGTTTGTTGCCAAGAGACACTAATCCTTGCGCGTCTGTTACCCCAACGATATCAGGTGTATTGTCAAAATTTTGGCTATAAGGACCTGACGAACCATCACCGGGCAATGCTTGATACATTGAAACTTCCATGTTTGGCATGGGTTGATTATTATTATCTAAAATCCGAAGGCGCTTTGTCTCTGAGGGATCGAAAGAGCTTTGAATGAAGACCTTCGTGCCTGGCCAAAAGCGTAAACTATATGGCGTGCAGAAGCCACTTTGATTGCAACCGTCATGCACAGGTCATACATACGGCTTGCATAATGAACAACATCATACATTATGTAAGGTAACGAAGGAGTACCGGCAATAAGATATCCATTCTCGTCTAAAACCTTAACATCACCACCTTGTACATCTAGACCATAGAGATCGACTCTACCGAATAGATAGTGTCCAAGTTCATGGATGACCCACCAGGGAACGTCATAACAAACCTCTGGCGGAGGACAACATTGACATCCATTGCCATATTCCTCAAATGAAAAACCCCATCGGCCATCATAAATCGCGCAAGGGCATGACCATTGGACTTTGCGATTATAGCAGTCCAGCTGGTACAACTCGGAGTTGTAGATACGATCTCGTGAGTATACCTTTAGGAGCTTTAGGATAAACTGAGTTTTCAAACATCCAATTCATTTTTTGAAGGATATGCTGTGCCCAATCTTCCCAAGAGTAACTTCCTGTACTATTTTGAATATTATTGAAATCATCATAAACGGTCTCCTCAACCCAAAATCCTATAGTTAATGCATCAGTGACATCTTCAATTTTGTTATTGGTTTCTGCTGTCTCAGGAATAAGGTTTTGTGGATCAACCTCAAAACTTACATCGTGCCTGCCAGATTGCCAATACCATGTAATTGCTTGTGTCACTTCCCCTTGGGGCGGTATGGAAGTATAAGAATCGATTGAAATGATTTGATCATCTATTTTCCACTGAAATGTAAAATTGCCTGAGCTAACTGTCCCCTTATTGATGATATGGGCAGTAAAAGTTACTCGTTCACCCGGATCAGGCCATTGCTTTTGGGAATCCCAGCTGTATCGTGGTTCACGACTGATATAGGTAACATCCAGATCAATACTAGCTGAGGATTGATAAGACGCCTGCGCAGTATCCGCATTGTGATCGAAACGAGCGAATTTCTCTAGGGGGTTTTTTTGAGAAAATATGAAACGGTGCAGGAGGAATATAGCAATCAAAACAAACGATCTGAAGCCGTGGCAGCAAGAGATGTGGTGTATTCCGAAAGCCAGCGCTGATTATGTAGCTTGTATGGAAGATGTGCTGGAGCTTTACGAGCAACCTTTTGACCCACAACGGCCGATGATTTGTTTCGATGAATAGCGGCGGGCATTGATCGGTGAAACTCGAACCAGTCTGCCCGCTCAACCCGGTAGGCGAAAGCGTGTCGATTATGAATACCGGCGCAACGGAGTGGCATATTTGCATATGATATTTGAACCATTGATGGGTAGAAGATTTATTCGGGTCACTCCGCAGCATACTAAGAAAGAATTTGCGGAATGCATGCAATGGCTGGTAGATGAAATATATCCCTCTGCGGAGGTGATTAGGCTTGTGATGGATAACTTGGCCGCTCACAAACCAGCATCGCTTTATGATGTCTTTCCTCCAGAAAAAGCGCGCCGCATTCTTCGTAAATTGGAGTTTCACTATACGCCTAAGCATGGTAGTTGGCTTAATATGGCTGAGATTGAATTGAGTGTTATGGGTCGAACCATGAAAAATCTTCATTCCTGAATTACAGGTGTTTGCAAACGAGGCGTATGCGTTGACAGATGAACGATAATGCTTCATACTAAAAAGCCAGTGTGGACTGGCACAATTTCGAACTGAAACAGGCTCGCATCAAACTGAAGCAACTTTATCCATCCATATCAGTGTGACCTGACTACTTAGTGTCCGTTGTGGTTATCTTTAATTTCAATTTCCTTGACCTATCCTTCAATTCAGGTAAAATTATCCCCACGGGGCGGTGGCGGAATTGGTAGACGCAGCAGACTTAAAATCTGCCGGTAGAAATACCTTGAGGGTTCAAGTCCCTCTCGCCCCATTAAAATGCCGTGCCCAATGCGCACGGTTTTCTTTTATAATTCATTTTTATAATCTCTAGTTTTATTTATGGATAGGTGGGTCTATATGACAAAAAACTTCTACGTCCCTGAATCTGCCATGGCAATCGCCGCTCACCCGGATGATATTGAGTTTACCTCGGTGGGCACACTTGCCCGCTGGGCTCACCTGGGCACAAATGTGGTTTACGTTCTATGCACCAGTGGCGATGTGGGTATTGCCGAGCCCGGTATGACGCGTGAAAAAGCAGCTCAGATCCGCGAGGCTGAATCCCTCGAAGCCGCCCGCATTGCAGGCATTAATCAGGTCGTCTTTCTTCACGAGCCTGATGGGCTTTTACAAGCCACGCTTGACCTGCGAAAAAAATTAGTCCGTGAGATCCGCAAGTACCGCCCGGAGGTGATCGTCACCGGCGATCCGACCATCGTTTGGTCCGGTGGTGATTACATCAACCATCCCGACCACCGTGCAGCTGCCCTGGCTGCCCTGGATGCCACCTTCCCCGCTGCCGGTCAGCCCAACCTCTTCGAAGAATTGGAACAGGAAGGTCTCAAAGCCCATAAAGTGCGTAAAGTCTACGCCACCGTCTGGGAAAAAGCCGATGTCTTTATCAACATCGAAGAAACGATGGATATTAAGATCGCCGCCTTGCGCGCCCACAAAAGCCAGCTCAAGGATTGGGACCCTGAATCGATGCTCAAAGAATGGGCAAGTGATGCCGCCAAAGGCAAGGAAATGCAGTATGCTGAAGGGTTCAAGGTAGTGACCCTGGTCGACGACGAAGCCTGGGCAAAGCTGAAGGGTTGATTCGCTCCTGGTGATGGAAACCATGCCTTTTCGCTTCGTCTTCATGGGTTCGCCCGAATTCGCTCTGCCGGTGCTGCGCAAATTGGTTGCACAGTATCCAGTGGTCGGAGTGGTTACCCAGCCGGATCGCCCTGCCGGGCGAGGTCGAATTTTAACCCCTCCCCCTATCAAAATCCTGGCAGCTGAGCTAAACCTCCCGGTCATCCAGCCTCGCCGTTTAAGCGAGCCGGATGCGCTCGAGCAGCTGCAGCGCTGGGCGCCTGAAGTGATCGTCGTTGCGGCCTTCGGGCAGATACTCCGGCCGGTCGTTCTCGAGCTACCAAAATACGGCTGTATCAATGTCCATGCTTCGCTTTTGCCTCGTTGGCGTGGGGCCGCTCCCATTCAGGCTGCCATCTTGAATGGTGATGAAACCACCGGCATCACCATCATGCGCTTGGACCCTGGGATCGACACGGGTCCGATGCTGAGCCAGAGATCGCTGTCCATCTCACCAGAAGACACCGCTGGAACACTCGCCACGAAATTGTCCGTGCTTGGTGCTGATCTGCTGCTCGAAACACTACCGTCATATTTGAGCGGTAAGCTCGGTCCAATCCCTCAAGATGGCAGCTTGGCCAAGTATGCTCCCATGATCAAAAAAGAAGACGGCTTGCTTGACTTTTCCTTACCAGCAGTTGTGCTGGATCTGAAGATCAGGGCCTATAACCCCTGGCCGGGTGCCTTCACCTATTGGAATGACCAGATGCTTAAAATTCATCATGCTCATCCGGTCGAGTATCCCCCTGAGGTTGCCGGAAAAAGGGTAATATACAAGGAATTACCTGCCATTACTGCGGGAAATGGCTTAATTGTGCTTGATGAACTTCAGCTCGCTGGAAGGAATATTCAATCGGGCAAATCATTCCTGAATGGCATCAGGAATTGGGCATGATAAATATCTCAGAAAAAAATGGCCAATCCTAGTCACACTCCCACCTTATATCATTTTACCTTACTCAGGCATGCTGAGTCATTAGGCAACTTCGAAGGTCGCCACCAGGGACAGGCAGATTTCCCTTTGACCGATCACGGTAGAGAGCAAACCAAAACTTTGCTGGATCGCTGGATTGCAGAAGCAAAGGAATTCCACCTGATAATTTCCAGCCCTCTGGCACGCGCTCGTGAGACAGCTGAAATCATCGCCAGGGGATTGAATGTTCCCCTGGTTTTTGATCCTTTATGGATGGAGCGCGATAATGGCATGATGGCAGGTTTAAGCCCGGAGGAAGTGCGCCAGACCCTACCCCAACCAACCTTCATTCACCCCTACCAACCGGTAGGTCAGACGGGTGAAAGTCAGTGGCAGTTGTACCTGCGGGCAGGCAATGCCTTGCAGAGCCTGTTCAATCATCCTCCTGGCAGGTACCTGGTGGTCTCTCATGGCGGGATCTTAAATATGTTTTTTTATGCCATCCTTGGAATCGCCCCCCAGGCAAATTTTAATGGACCGCGCTTTCGTTTTAATAATTCTGCCTTTGCCACTTTAAGCTATAACCCGTCCTCCCACCATTGGTATATCCTCGGACTCAACGACCACCTGCACTGCTCCCCTGAAGAAAGCTGAATATGCATTCTATTACCCTCCTTCGACACGGTGAATCCGAAGGTAACCAGTTAGGCTTGCTTCAAGGACAATCCGATTATCCCTTGACCACAAATGGGATGGAACAGGCGAAAGCACTGGCTGCATATTGGAAATCTGTGGATGCGAAATTCGACCTGGTGATCAGCAGCCCCCTCCTGAGGGCTTCCCAAACTGCCGAGATCATTGCCAATCACCTGAAAATTCCGATTGAATTTGATCCAGCCTGGAAAGAACGACATTTCGGGCGTTTGCAAGGAGTAGAGCTGCGGCAAATTGATCAGCTTACTCCGCCGGTCGATTTCTTCCACCCCTACGAGCCAATTGGTGAAAACGGTGAGAGTCAACTGGATCTATATTTACGCGCCAGTCTCGCCATTCAAAAAATAATCCGCCAACCCGAGGGTTCATCCCTGGTTGTCTCCCATGGGGGCATATTGAATAAAACCCTGTATGTCGTCATGGGGATCACCCCACAGGGACATTATAATAGCCCAATATTCCACTTTGGCAATACTGGCTATGCGCAATTACGTTATAATTCTGTCTCTCGTCAATGGGCTGTGATCAGCCTGAACAGCCATATTGTTCCTGCGCAATCTGAAGGGACTATCTCTTGGCAGCAAGATTAAGTTGGCTCGTCTTTGGCGCAGGCGCTATCGGTACCTACATTGGTGGCAGCCTGCTCTTGCACGGTCAGAAGGTCGTCTTTCTGGAATTACCTCCCGCGGATTCTGCCCTCAGAGATAATGGCCTTAAGCTCACCATTCAAGCTCAGGAATATCGGGTACTTCATCCAGTCGTATTTTCGACCCTCCCCTCAGCCATTTCCTTTGATACCTATGATGTGGTAATTTTCGCACTGAAATCCTATGATACCGAAACTGCCCTCGAATTGATCCGCCCATATTCCCCATCTTTCCCACCGATATTGTGCCTCCAAAATGGCGTCGAGAACGAGCCTGCTCTGAAAACCGTCCTGGGTGAAAACAATGTCATCGCAGGAACGGTGACGAGTTCGGTTCGCCGGATCGCTGCTGGCGATATCGTTTTGGAGCGCTTGCGAGGCGTAGGTGTCGAGAAGAGCCACCCGCTTTCCCTCCAAATCGTGCAGGCATTATCCGACGCCCACCTAAACGCGCATCTTTATCCATCTCCAGCGGCGATGAAGTGGTCAAAAATGCTGACCAATTTATTAGCCAATGCCTCTGCTGCTATCCTGGATATGTCCCCCGCTGAAATTTTAGCTCATCCCGATCTATATCGGGTGGAGATCAACCAGATACGTGAAGCCATTGCAGTCATGCGTGCTCAGCAAATTTATCCCGTGAATTTGCCCGCCACCCCGGTCAGAGCATTTGCGTGGTTGATAACTCATCTCTCACCGAGCCTATCCCAACCTTTGATCACACGCTTTGCCGGGAAGGGACGTGGCGAAAAGATGCCTTCATTTCACATCGATCTGCATTCGGGCCGCGGGAAGAGTGAGGTGGATTATCTCAACGGAGCGGTAGTTCGTTTTGGTCAGCAGCTTGGGGTGCCTCCGCCTGTGAATCTCTGGCTGAACCGAACTTTACTCAGCCTGACCCAGGGAGAGATTCCGATCGACCATTACTCCCATAATCCCGATAAATTCTTGCAGGATATATATTCAGGCGTAAACGGTTGCTAGGTAGATCAATTAACTGATCGTTCCGTAATATAAAGGCAGTGGTTTCACCGGCTCATCACTCCAATGATGGGCTTCTAACATGCATTTGACAGCCACATTCATTTTTTCCTCATCATTAGCATGGATGGTGAATAAATGATCCCCCGCTTTCACCACATCTCCAACTTTGTGCTGCACCACCACCCCCACCGCATGATCGATCGGATCGCCTTTTTGCGCCCTTCCACCCCCTAATTGAACGGAAGTTTCCCCCGCCTCGCGCGCATTGATTTCACAAAGATAACCACCTCTGGGAGACTTAACCTCTTGGATCAAATTTGCCTTGGGTAATCTGGAAGGTTCATCCACGTATCGAGCATCTCCTCCCTGGGCCTCTACCAACTCCCGAAACTTCAATAGTGCCTTGCCGGTCTCCAATGTTTGCTCGGCGATTTTCTGCCCTTGAACTTCATCCGTGGCTAATCCACCCAGCGCCAGCATGTATCCCGACGCCACCATGCAATGCTCTCTAAAATCTGCCGGTCCGTTCCCTCGAAGTGTATCCAGAGCTTCCTGCAGCTCCAGGGAATTCCCCACAGCCTTCCCCAAGGGTTGGTTCATGTCTGATAATACCGCCACTGTTTTCCGGCCTACCAGCTTGCCAATCTCGACCATTAACTCAGCTAATTTTCTGGCGTGCTCCAAATCGGTCATGAAAGCCCCCAGTCCAACTTTTACATCCAGCAGGATTGCCTGGGCGCCAGCCGCGATTTTTTTGCTCATGATGGAAGAAGCAATTAATGGGATGGATTCCACCGTCCCGGTGACATCTCTTAACTCATACAGCTTACCATCTGCAGGTGCCAGGTCAGCACTCTGACCAGTAAGCACGATCCCGATGCGCTTTAACTGCCTGATAAATTCTTCTGTCGATAGGTCGCTGCGGAACCCCGGGATTGATTCAAGCTTATCTAACGTGCCTCCGCTGAAACACAATCCCCTGCCAGACATTTTTCCTACCGGCAATCCACAGGCAGATACCGTCGGTGCGACCACCAGACTGGTCTTATCACCCACCCCCCCTGTGGAGTGTTTATCCACTGTGATTGGGACCACATGCGACAGATCAAGTACTTCACCCGAATGCGCCATCGCCAGGGTCAATACCATAGTCTCTCTGGCGCTCATCCCATTCAGCAAAATTGCCATCGCCAATGCTGACGCCTGGTAATCCGGGATTTCACCATTCGTATAACCTTGGATGAAGTATTCGATTTCCTCGTCCATCAGCTCGTGGTTATCCCGTTTTTTGATGATGATATCTACCATGCGCATGGTGATTTTCTCCCTTTATTTCCACCCATTATAATCTACCCAGAATCTAGGGTATATATGCACCCTTGAACACGCATACCGGATAGTTATTTGAGCAGACTTTTTGCTTTCTGCCAGATCTCAGTGAACATCGTCACCGTCAGTCGACCGGTTTGGGTATTTTGTTGGCTTGGGTGATACGAAGCGATCAACCAAGGCATGCCTTCACCGAGCTCATATTCAGCCGAGTGTCTGAACTGAAAGCGCTCTATCGGCAAGCCCCGACTGCGGTATATTTTCAGGATATTCTCAAAACCAAGCCTGCCTAAAGCAACAAAACCCTGTAAATTCTCCATCAATGATATTTCCTGCTCGAGGTATGGCAGGCAATTGGTAATCTCAATAGGGCTGGGTTTATTATCCGGTGGAACACATCTGCAAACCGCTGAAATGAGCAGGTCGTTCAGGTCAAGTCCATCCTCCCGGCTCTCTGATTTTGCCTGGTTGGCAAATCCTACCTTATTGAGTGCTTTGAACAGGAACACTCCCGAAGCATCTCCGGTGAACATTCTACCTGTGCGGTTTGACCCGTGAGGACCTGGCGCCAGGCCCACCACAAGTATCCTGCCATGAACATCTCCAAATGCAGGCACAGGTCTTCCCCAGTAATTCCATTCCTGGTAGGCACGCTTCTTCTTTTTTGCCACACTTTCACGATATTCTACCAGGCGCGGGCATTTTCGGCAGTTGATGATCGTTTCGTTTAGCGTGTCAATATCCATTGAGCACCATTAGTAATCATGATCGATCAGATGATCAGCATTGCATCGCCGAATGAGTAAAATCGGTAGTTAGCTTTTTTAGCTTCTTCGTACGCATTGAGAACTCTCTCACGTCCAGCAAAAGCACTCACCAGCATGATCAGGGTTGAGCGTGGCAGATGGAAATTAGTGATCATCGCAGCTACAATTTGGAATTTGTAGCCCGGCAAGATGAACAGGCTTGTGGGTCCTTCGAATGCCTTCAATTTCCCATCTTTTGCAGCACTTTCAAGTGTGCGCACACTTGTCGTCCCCACGGCCACCACCCTGCCGCCTTGTGATTTTGCCTGGTTGATCAGGTCAGCAGCTTCTTGCGTGATTCGGCACCATTCGGTATGAATTTTATGCTTCACTGGGTCATTTTCTGTCACCGGTGCGAATGTATCCAACCCAACGTGTAAAGTGACCGTTGCAAATCCTATCCCCGCGCTTTTCAATCCCTCAATCAGCTCTGAAGTGAAATGCAGCCCTGCCGTGGGCGCGGCTGCGGAGCCTGTTGTTCTCGCATACACGGTCTGGTAGCGCTCGGGATCCGTCAAGCGAGTATGAATATAGGGTGGCAGGGGTACAAAACCAATTTTGGGGAATAGCAATTCGAGTGGTTCATCAAATCGGATCACCCGCTCTGCTCCTTCCAGCACCGCCTCAATAACTGCCAATGGTGCTCTATCCCCTGTTTTGATGGCCTCCACTTGCAGCTGTTTCCCCTGCGTGAGACCTTTCCCACCAACCAGGGCTTCCCAGGTGCGCGTATCAAGCTTGCGCAGCAAAAGGATTTCCACTCTACCGCCGCTTGGCAGTTTTCGGGCGAATAATCGCGCTGGAATGACACGCGTTTCATTGATGACCAGGATATCCCCAGCTTTAAGATAATTTCCAACCTCATTGAAAATTCCGTGGCGGATTTCCCCACTTTTCCGGTCCAGGATCATCAACATGGACTGGTCACGCTTTTCGAGCGGGCTCTGGGCGATATAACCTAGTGGTAGTTCGTAATCAAAGTCTGATGTGCGCAATCGACTACCACTCCTACTTCCGGCCAATGAACCGCGAAAATATGAATAAGATAACGCTTAGAATGATTGAAAGTAGAATTGATGTTGCCAGGGGGAAAAGGCAGGTAATACCCTTCGCCTGAATTTGAAAATCTCCCGGTAGCTTGCCGAGCGGAAGATTGAACCGCCCTGCCAGGTATAATATACCCCCAACCACTAGGAAGATTATCCCAATAATCACAAATATCTTGGCGAAAGAGGAAAGCATACGGAATCCAATTTCTAGGTAGATCGTAAGAAGCGTGCTTAGAATAGTTTTTGCTGATTGTCTTCCGGGATGGCAATCCCCAGGTGCTCATAAGCCAGTGCGGTTGCCACCCGCCCATGGGAGGTCCGTTCCAGGTAGCCAAGTTGAAGCAGGTACGGTTCTACCACATCCATGATGGTATCCGGCTCTTCGCTGATCGAGGCTGCAATCGTGCTCAACCCTACCGGGCCGCCACGATATTTTTCAATCACTGTGCTCAGCACTCTGCGATCCAGTTCATCCAATCCCATCAAGTCAACATTCAGCAAGTTCAACGCGTCGCGCGCAATCTTTCGGCTGATCGTGCCGTCCGCTCGCACCTGGGCGAAATCGCGCACCCTCCTGAGCAGGCGTAATGCCACCCGCGGCGTTCCCCTGCCCCGTTGGGCAATCTCATCCACACCCTCATCGTCTGCATGCACATCCAGGGTCTTACATGCCCTTATGACGATCTTACGCATGGCATCCATTTCATAAAAATCGAGATGATACACTGCCCCGAACCGGGAGCGAAGTGGTGCCGTAAGCAGTGCCAGGCGCGTGGTGGCACCGATGACGGTAAAGCGCGGTAATTTCAACCGTATCGATCGTGCCGAAGGACCTTTACCGATCACAATGTCGAGTGCGTAATCCTCCATCGCCGGGTATAACACTTCTTCCACCGCTCTGCCCAGGCGGTGGACCTCATCGATAAACAAAATATCCCCCGCTCTCAGGTTGGTCAAGATTGCTGCCAGGTCTCCTGGTCGTTCGATCGCCGGGCCTGAAGTGACCTTGATGTTGACATTCATTTCGTTTGCCAACACATGTGCCAGTGTGGTCTTCCCTAATCCGGGTGGTCCGTAAAACAGCACATGATCCAGTGGGTCGCCTCGCTGGGTCGCTGCAGCAATCAAGATTGCCAGATTTTCTTTCACACGCTCCTGACCGATCAGGTCAGCCAGTGTGCGCGGCCTTAATGCCAGATCGAGTCGGTCATCATGTTGGTGTTCGGGGTTTACCAGGCGTTTGGGCTTGTCATCCATAAACGTGATTATAACCGATACAGAATACGTACTATAATTCCATCATCCTCATCCTGGAGCTAAAGCTCATGCCCAATATCTTTCCCTCCATCCACCCCCTGGTTGCCCATAAATTATCACTCCTGCGCGACAAAAATACCGAGCACAAGAAATTCCGTGAGCTCATCCGAGAAATCTCCACCTTGCTCACTTATGAAGCGACCAGTGATCTGATTCTGTATCAAATCAATGTCGATACCCCTTTAGCCACAACCACTGGTAAGGTATTGTCTGAGAAAATCTGCCTCGTCCCTATATTGCGGGCTGGTCTGGGGATGGTCGAAGGAGTTTGGCACCTGATGCCTTCCGCAGAGGTCTGGCATATCGGCCTGTACCGCGACGAAAACACACTGAAGCCGGTCGAATACTATAAAAAGGTGCCGGTAGAGCCTGACGTGTCAGTCTGCCTGATCCTTGACCCCATGCTCGCCACCGGAGGTTCTGCAGTCGCCACTGTAGACATTCTCAAACGCTGGGGCGTCCGCAAGATAAAGTTCGTCGGTATACTGGCTGCACCCCAAGGCATTGAGAATCTGCAAGACCATCATCCGGATGTGCATATCCATATCGCCGGGATTGATGAAACGCTGAACCAGCGTGGATACATCCTCCCTGGTCTGGGAGATGCCGGAGATCGTCAATTCGGGACTGGATAACTCTTCAATTTTCCCGTAAGTCACATACTCGGTGGGATAGGCTCCTGCGGAGGTAGTACGGTCATGGTTTGATTTTTCCCTTTCATCTGGAACCAGATTGCGCCACCTGCGACACCCAATATCGCCATCCAGACGATGTTAAATAAGCCGACGCATACAGCAAAGGTCAGCTGATAAGTCCATATTTGCGACTGGCTGATTGAGTAGTTGTTTACTCCAAAAACCTTGGTGAAATTTTCTATCGATGCAGGGTTCAGTAAAGCCCCATTGATTACGCCTCCAATAAGACCGCCCACCAGACCCAATGCTCCTGCAATGGCTCCAGCCATCCCGCCCTTCCTCACGCTCTCCCCTGAGTTGATCGGTTTATCAAATACACCTGCGACGTAACCTGCAGCAATCCCTAATACTAATCCCAAACATGGGGCACAGAAAGGTGTGATCACGATAGCAGATCCAAGTACCAGCACAAATGCGATTGCACCGAAGATTAACCCAGATTTCACCATGGAATGCCTCCATCACCGAAAGTGTTTTATCGCCAATGCTTATAGTTAAAATTATAGCAGCATCTTCGTTTATATATTTAATCCAATAATATAACCTGTCATTAATCCAATTCCTGATATACAATTCAGCGCACATCTGACCGCCTTTGTGGGAGAACCTTATCTTGGATAATATTATTGCCCGTTCACCCTTGGTCGAGCCTCGATTTGTAATGGTTGAATAATTATGCGTTGTCGAAAATGTGGTGAAAAAGCCGTCATCAATATGCGCCAGCATAAACTGGCATTATGCAGCCTACACTTTTTAGAATGGGTGCCTGGGCAGGTGCAGCATGCGATTAAAAAGTACAGCATGTTTACACGGCGCGAACGTCTTATTGGTTGCCATTTCAGGTGGAAAAGACTCACTCTCCTTATGGGATATTCTCAACCGTCTGGGTTATACCGCCGATGGCTTGTACATCGGTCTTGGGATCGATGGGGGTGTGAATTATTCCGAAAGTTCTCTCTCTTACGCACGGGCTTTTGCTCAGCAGCATAATCTCCTGTTGCACGTCAAAGATATCCAGGCTGATTATGGTGAGACTATCCCCGAGATCGCAAATCGCACCCATCGCGGACACTACAAGCCCTGCTCTGTATGTGGGCTCACCAAGCGACACGTGATGAACCAGCTCGCTCGCGACCAGCATTATGACGCCCTCATCACCGGGCACAACCTGGATGATGAAGCCGCCATTCTGCTTGGCAATACATTGAATTGGGTCGGTTCCTACCTCATCCGTCAGGGACCTGTGCTTGAGGCAAATCGTCCCGGTCTGGTGCGGAAAGTCAAACCACTTTGCCGTATGTACGAACGCGAGATGGCTGCATATGCCCTACTGCGGCCTATTCCGTATATTCACGAAGAATGCCCCTTTGCAGAAGGTTCTACATCCATCTACCACAAGGAAATGCTGAATAAGCTGGAGACCGATCGACCCGGCGCCAAGCTTAGTTTTTATCTTTCGTACCTTCAAGCGAAACAAGCGGGATTATTTTCGCAAGCTGTGGATGATCGTGCAGAGTTGGTTCATGCTTGTCCGCAGTGCGCTCAGCCTACCTCTGCCCCAGGCTTGTGTGTTTTTTGCCGGATGTTCGTTAAATCAGCTGACCAGTTGGTTTCAGATGAAGTGGATGATTTATGACGATGCCAGTAAGAACGAAGACTGACCAGACGCCCAACTACCGATATTTGGACCTGATTACAGCCTTATTTGTCACTGTCTTGGTAGTCAGTAATATCGCCTCCTCTGCCAAGATTGTCGATTGGGGTTTCAGTATTCTGGGTGTGCGCCTGGCTTTTGATGCGGGCACATTGCTTTTCCCGGTTTCTTATATATTTGGGGATATTCTTACCGAGGTATATGGATACAAACGTTCACGGCGGGTAATCTGGACTGGTTTTTTCTGTCTTGGTCTTAGCGCATTTGTTTTCTGGATCGTACGCCTGCTCCCCGGTGAAGCTACCTGGCAGCGATATGCCGGTCAGGCTGCCTATAATGCCATCCTTGGTGGCATGAGCAGCGGTGGTATCGTTCTTGCCAGCATGCTCGGCTATTGGACGGGCGAGTTTTCCAATTCGTTCACTTTGGCCAAAATGAAAATCCTCACCCGTGGCCGTTGGTTATGGTCCCGCACCATCGGTAGCACCCTGGTAGGTGAGCTGGTGGACTCGCTTATGTTTATCACTGTGGCTTCCTTGTTCAAAGTCTTCCCCTGGAGCCTGTTCGTCACCCTGGTGATGACCAATTACCTGTTCAAATGCTCCATCGAGGCATTGATGACCCCGGTAACATACCTGGTGGTGAATGCGCTCAAACGGCACGAGCACGAAGACTATTACGATCGCGGCACGAACTTCACCCCCTTCCAAATCTAAAAACTTCTATCCGATTCCTCCTTCCTCCCCACCACCGTTCTTGTAGCCGCTTATGATATGTAACCGCCATCGTTCGTTGTAGCCGCCTTCGTCGATGGCGGCCCTTTTTTGCCGATTTTAGCTTCCTCATAATCCCCCATAATTCCGTTAAATTGCTTTATCCGTTCACCGATACCCCCCTCCTACGCCTGCTCCAGATACCTCTCCACTTCCCAATCCGTAACCTTCATCTGATATTCCTCGATTTCTTCCCTCTTCGCCCTATCGAAAGCCTCGAATAGGATTGCTCCAAGCGATCCCTTAACCACCGCATCATTTGCCAATTCATCCAACGCCTCGCTCAGTGAACCCGGTAATTCTGCCACACCCATGGCTTTCCGCTCCTCGGCTGTTAGATCATACACATTTACATGGTTTAAAGGTTTTGGGCATTCGAGTTTACGATCGATTCCATCCAATGCAGCTGCTAGCATGGTAGTGAACGCCAGGTATGGGTTGGATGATGGGTCTGGGAATCGTAGCTCCGCCCGGGTTGAATTATCTCTACCCTCAGACCATCTCGGGATGCGGATCAGTGCCGACCGGTTGATCTGCGCCCAACCGATATATACCGGGGCTTCATAACCAGGCACCAGTCGTTTATATGAGTTAATTGTCGGTGCAACGATAGCTGCTAGGGCGCGTGCATGCACAAGCTGCCCGGCGATAAAATGATACGCGATTTTCGACAAATGAAAATCATCCTTCGGATCAGCGAACACGTTTTTACCCTGCATATCGAACAAGGATTGGTGTACATGCATTCCTGAGCCGTTGATGCCGAATATCGGTTTCGGCATGAACGATGCAATCAACCCATGCTGGGCTGCAATTGCTTTCACTGTATATTTCAGCGTCAAAACGTTATCCGCGGTGCGTAAGGCATCGTCAAAACGGAAATCAATTTCATGTTGGCCGAGTGCCACCTCATGGTGCCCGGTTTCCACCTCCAATCCCATCCCCTCCAAAGCATCCATAAGCTCTGTTCGTACTCTCACCGCATCATCATTTGCCGAGAAGTCAAAATATCCTCCCACGTCATGGGGCACCGGGTGGATACTTTCATGCCCATTCCCACCCCTGAACAGGAAAAATTCAGGTTCCGGTCCAACGTTATACTTCCAGCCTCGTTCTACCAGCTTTTCAAGTAAACGTTTCAAAGTACCGCGTGGGTCACCTGGGAACGGTTTGCCATCCGGTTGGTAGATTTCACAGAATATCCGCGCCCTGCGTAGCTCAGGAAGCGTCCACGGTAGTACGGCATATGTATCAACATCCAGCACCAGGCGCATGTCACTTTCCTGGATCCGTGCGAATCCCTCAACCGACGAGCCATCAAACCATATTCCATCGTCCAATGCACCCTCTAATCGTACTAAAGGAATATCCACACTCTTCACAGTGCCAGTGACATCAGAAAATTGGAGCGAAATAAACTTCACCTCATCTTCTTTAACCCTGTCTAATAATTGCTTTTTGTCCATACATCCTCCAGGCTCAACGATACAATCAAAATTGCATGAATAACTTCCCCGTAAACAATTGCCCGCAATTTTATCACACCCTTATCAACTGGTGGGGGTTATGGATTATGGTATACAACCCGTATTTGGAGACGCTATGCAAGACATAACCATTATCACTGATACTGATTCGTCCATTCCCTTCGAGTTGGCTACTCGATATAACATCTATCAAGTACCAATGACCATTAATTTTGGCGAGGATAGTTATGAGGCAGTTTATGCGGTTAATGATGCCGATACCTTCCGTCGCATCGATTCGGAAGGTAAGCTTCCCACTACGGCAGCCCCCTCCCCAGGTAAATTTATATCTGCTTATAAAAACGCTTTCGATGCTGGTTGCCAGAAGATTATTTGTCTTTGTGTCAGCAGTGAGGTCAGCGCAACCTTTAGTGCTGCCCAGTCCGCACGCGATTCCTTCCCCCAGCAGGAAATCCATGTCATCGATTCGCGCAGTCTTTCGATGGGCTTAGGGTATATGGTTTTAGCCGCCTCTGAAGCTGCTTCTCAGGGAGCTTCGGTATCCGAAATCATTTCAATTATTGATGCTACTCGCGAGAAAACACACTTGTTCGCTGCCTTATCCACCCTTAAATACCTGGCTATGGGTGGTCGGGTCAGCAATCTTGCTGCCAGTATGGCCTCCATGTTGAACGTCAAACCGATCCTCACCATCCGGGATGGCAAGCTTGACCTGTTGGAACGCGTCCGTACTCAGAAGAAAGCCTGGGAAAGGGTTATCGAGCTCTCTGCGATCACGACCGGTGAGAAACAGATCGAGAAAATGTGTATTCTGCATGTCAATGCCCCCGAAATGGCATCGAAATTCAAGCATGAGCTCCAAAATCGTATGCATTGCCCTTCTGAGATTCCCTTGGTGGAAGTCACCCCTGGTTTATCAGTTCACTCGGGTTCTGGGATGGTCGGAACTGTTTTCGTTGTAAAATAAATCCATGGCTGTGATTACCCTGCTCACAGATTTTGGACTGCAGGATGGTTACCCTGCTGTGATGAAGGGTGTGATCTGGAAAATAGCCCCGGGTGTACTGATAGCTGACCTGAGTCATGATATATCACCTCAGGATATTTTGGAAGCTGCCCTTCTCCTTGGCCGCACAGCGCCATTTTTCCCCGCTGGAACCATCCATGTTGTTGTCGTAGACCCTGGGGTAGGTACAACTCGTCGTGGGATTGCTGCCAGTATTGGCACACAGTATTTCGTCGGACCGGATAATGGCTTAATCTCACTGCTCATCACAAGCGCTGAACAGCTGCATCAACCTAGTAGCATTGTTCATCTTGACCGCCCTGGATATTGGCTGCCTGTAGTTTCACACGTCTTTCATGGACGTGATATCTTTGCGCCAGTCGCTGCTCATCTTGCAATGGGTGTTTCCCTGAGCTCACTCGGAACTCCGATTAACGACCCGGTCAGATTGGTAATTCCCAAACCAATATCCATCCCAGGGGGTTGGCGCGGGCAGGTCATTCACATCGACCATTTTGGAAATCTGTCCACCAATCTCAGCTCCAACCAACTTTCTTCAACCGGTGAGCTAATGATCAATATCAAAGGAAAGTCCATCAAAGGGCTGGTGACCGCCTTTGGAGAACGTCCAGTTGGATCCCTGGTTGCTCTGATGGACAGCAGTGGTTCATTAGCCATCTCGGTGGTGAATGGCAGCGCTGCGCGAATTCTTAGCTCAAGCATAGGTGATCGAGTCGATGTGCTTGTAAATGGCTAATTTACAGCCTCCCAGAGTGGATTTCTGGGTGCCTACCTTCATTATCCCAGGATAAACTAACCTTAACCTTGTTTACTTGCCAAAAGCCCCTCCCTGCGGTATCCTTAGCCGTTGGGAGTGGTTGAGTTCCGGTGGGCTCCCCGGTCTTCAAAACCGGTGGCGGGTCGCGTTGCGGGCCGCGGTGGGTTCGACCCCCATCCACTCCCGCCTGTTATTGTTTGTTTTACCAATAAGGATTGGGAAAAAATATGTTACCAATTGAAAATGATCTGTACACACCCGTTATCTCCCGCTATCTACGGATTGAAGATACGACCTGGGGTGATGATAAAAAAGGATACATCGTTCGTTATCGCGGTCAGCTGTATAACCAGGACTCTTCTCAAGCCTATGATCAGTTAGCCCAGGCACTGCGTCCACAAAATATCACCCCTTTGTTTCGTCTTGATGAAAATTCCCACGTGATCGTATTGATCAAGGGGATCATTCAACCTCAACCTACCAAAGTGTGGGGGAACATACTGTTTTTCCTCCTGACGGTAATCAGTGTGGCCTTTGCAGGCGCAATATATTCTGGCGCTAGTTCCACCCCTAATATCCCCACGAATATTACTGGCTGGTTCAATTTTTTGCTGAGCGGTTTACCTTTTGCCATCGCCTTACTGGCGATCCTGGTGTGTCATGAATTTGGTCATTATCTTGCCGGTCGTTATCATAAAACTGCCGTCACCCTCCCTTTTTTTATCCCCTTTCCTTTTAGTTACTTTGGTACGATGGGAGCCTTCATCCAGCTGAAAGAACCTCCCAAGAACCGGCGTATCCTCTTGGATATCGGGATTGCGGGTCCTCTGGCAGGTCTGATCGTTGCCATACCGGTGCTTCTAATTGGGTTGTATCTTTCCAAAGTGGAAAAAATTCCCTCCTTGATACCGGTTGGTCAAATTTTTGAGGGTAATTCAATCTTATATCTGCTTCTGAAGTTTATTGTAAAGGGGCAGTTTCTTCCCCAGCCAGCCACCTTCGCGGGAATAAGTCCCATTATCTATTGGTTTCGTTATTTCTTCACCGGCACTCCACTACCCGCTGGTGGTATGGATGTCACCCTCAACCCCATTGCTTGGGCGGGCTGGGCTGGTTTGTTGGTTACCTCTCTCAATCTCATCCCCGCCGGACAACTGGACGGCGGCCACATCATGTACGTATTGCTGGGTAAACGTGCCACCCGGCTGTTACCCTTTATTCTGATCGGGCTTGTCCTTCTGGGCTTTGCCTGGAATGGGTGGTGGTTATGGGCTGCTTTGATTTTCTTCCTTGGTCGCTCCCACGCCGAGCCGCTCGACCAGATTACTACCCTCGATCCAAAACGCCGTGCCCTCGCCGTACTGGGTGTGATTGTCTTCATTCTGGTCTTCATGCCCGTCCCCCTGGTCTAGCCTATTAATTACATCTCTTTAAGACAATCGCCTCGTCATTAAAAAGGCAAAAGTACAACGTTAAAAAAAGTATTTTGATAACTGATATAAATTAATCCGTTGCATCCTTTGAAGTGAGCTTATTCCCCGTATATACTTTTCTCACTTGTATTATTTAGTTTATATTTTTTAATTATCCTTCGTGTCCTTTGTGTCCATTGTGGTATTCTTTGTGAGCGGGCAGCGGCACAATTGGACGGGGTGCTGCAAGAATGGAGAGAAAGACCGCTAGGAGAAATTACCTATCTCTATGTGGATGCCCGTTACGAGAAGGTGCGACAGGCCGGCCAGGTACGGGATGCGGCAGTTCTGATGGCCACAGGCATCACTTCACAGGGTGAAAGGCAGGTTTTAGGGGTTTCTGTCTCGCTTAGCGAGCATGAAAGTCACTGGAAGACCTTTCTGAAGGGGCTCAAGGATCGTGGAATGAGTGGCGTGAATTTGGTAATCAGTGACGACCACGAAGGCTTAGGAGCTGCCAGAAGAGCTGTCTTGGGAAGTGTTCCCTGGCAAAGATGCCACTTTCACCTGCAGCAAAATGCTGGTGCTTATGTGCCCAAGCGAGACATGAGAATGGAGGTTGCAGCTGACATCCGGTCCATGTTCAATGCTCCAGATCGAAAGATCGCAGAGGAGTTCCTGCAAGCAGCATCCAGAAGTACGCTTCCAGTATTCTTTATTTTATCTTTACATTTGTGGTTTTCTTTTTTCCAATATATGTTTTTTTCCTCTTGTATTTTTAATTTATCTATTTCAATTAACCTTTGTGTCCCTGGTGTCCTTAGTGGTATTCTTTATTTAAATTATGGCCTCGCTTCGACCAACAATTTCACATGATCTATCTTTCCCCCCAGGCTGTACACGGTAATATCATACTGCGTCTCGCCCCCCGATTTCCACTTCCTTGCTCCGACGATGTTACCTTTCGCATCATAAGCCACAACTAAAGTCCATAACTGTGAAAAGGTTGGCATGTCTCCAGTCGCGATCACCTCACCGCTCACTACAGCTTGGTCTCCATTCTGACTTATCTCAACGTTTCCAACCTTCGCCTGTAGATTGATATAGCGTGCATCATCGGCCGCAACCACCAGTCCGCTTAACACTTCACTTTGTGCCTGGTATTCGTTGGGTAGTGGTGGCGCAAAATATGCCATTAATGGCATACTGTCTCCGGATCGCAGGATATTAAGCATTCCATACGCTTCTTGCGTGGCAATAACCTCCCCCATTGAGTTATACAGCCCCATCCAAACCGATAGGTTTTCAAGGCTGGTTTCCAATTCGTTCGTAATGGATACGACACACCAGGCGCCTCCATCACCCGCTGGGTAGCATATTGGCGGCTCCACTTTTATCGGCACCAATGTGGCTGTAGGTTGAGATTCTTGGCGTTCTTCCTTAATCGGAATGATCAGCTTTAAGCCCACACTCATGGCACGCGGGTCCACTTTAGGGTTGGCTGCCTGCAGCTCCTGCCAGGTTATCCCAAACTGGTAAGCGATGCTTAGCATGGTGTCATCTCGCTTAACCATATAAATAATCGGCGTGGTTGTGGGAGAGGGAGTAACAGGGATGGTCACTTTGATTGTAGCTGTGGGTTTAACCGGGCTCGGTGTTACTGTCTGGTAAGGGGTGAGATATCCCGTCGCAACGGCTGTAGGTGTTGATTGGACTGTAGCCTGGCTGCAGCTGCTTAAAAATAATCCCATATAGAAGATCACACTTACAATTCTCCTCAACATAGTCACTGATTATACCCAATCTCCATCCCCATTCACTGAAGGCTAAGAATTCTAATGGCAAAATATTCTCGGTCGATCTCATTACCAAATCCCCGCTGAATCTTGCTTTGATAGGCGGAAAACCCTCCTGGTTCCGTGGGGAAAACCAGCGACCTCTGCGGGTCGTGGCAATCTGCGTTTTTCTTGTGGTTGTGTTAGCAATATCCTGTAGGATCCTCTTTTCTTCAGAAATGCCCGAAGTATTTTCCGAGGAAAAAAAGGGAAAGGGAAAAACAGGAAAAATATGAATCGGAAAGATGAAGAGAAGAAAGAGTAAATAAAATAAAACAAAAACAAACTTGAGTGTAATTAACTTGACAAACTAGAACATTTGTGCTATTATCAGAGTGTAATTACTCATCCAAGTTGTCATTGCGGAATCCCCCTTGGTTCTGGGGGGCCTGCCCCCGCCGGTTTTCGGGGGGAATCCCCGCTGGTTCCTGGTTTGTTGGGGGGAAAACCGGTGATCTTGCCGGGCTTGAAGCAATCAGCCTTTAAACTTCTCCACCAATATGCGTTTTATGAGCGCCTAACCAACAAACATTAAACATCTAATGCCTTTCCAGTGTTTTCGATTAGCAGAGCTCACTTGCTGAGAAGTTACCTGATATCATTCAGTTTTCTTCCTTAAAAACTTATCTCTTTACTAATATATACAGAGTATAAATTTAGTCCTCACAACCGATTTGTTTCTCTTTTGAATTCGTTCTATTTTTATTAAATAACCATTCTTTCTTCTTCTTCCACATCATGGTTCCATTCCTTCAACGCCTTCCCGCTGGAAGAACTCCCAATCACAACAAACTACTATTAATTGAATCTATTTATTTTTTTGATAAAACAATTAATAATTGTGCAGGAGAACTGCTTGTATCCCACAACCCTGTACAAAATCCACGCTCCATGCAAGCCTGTCCAGCTCCTTTTCCGGATGTCCCCGTGATCGCACTGCATGCAGCCTCCATTGCTACCAATGGTCTCATGCTTCCATCGACTTCTCGAAATTTCGACCATTTCACGTACGAATTGGCACTCAACTTGCTACCTCTACAATGCTGTGCTAAACTTTACCTAGAAAACCTATGGCACAAGAAAAGATGTACAAAGCTGCCCTGGAAGCCATCGACCTGGGGCAAACCACCCGAGCTCGCGACTTATTCACGCGACTCCTGCGCTCAGATTCATCCAAAGCTGAGTACTGGCTGTGGATGAGCACGCTTGTCGATACCTCTCAGGAACGCATTTATTGCCTGGAATCTGCCCTCCGTGCCGATCCTGATAACCAGGCCGCTAAACGTGGTTTGATTATTCTTGGTGCCAGGCAAGCGGATAAGGATATCACCCCAGTTCAAACGGTCCGCCGTCACTGGGAAAAGGATGTCGAGAAAGTCGTCGAGCCTCCTAAATCTCTTCTTCACCGCTTATGGGAGAATCGCATCTCGCGTTTCGCTTCGCTTGCCTTTGCAGCCATTGTGATCATCGGCATCATCATCGGCGTAGTAACGAACCTGCCGCATCCGGCAGAGCCGGTGGTGGTACTTAAGGTTTCGCCCTTCCCCACCCGTACCCCCGAGCCGACCCTCTCGCCCACCCCCACTCGAACTTTAGTGGTCCGTTCTCCAACTCCTACATTTTTTGGTCCCACGCCTCTCTGGATGTTCCTCACCGTCACCTATACCCCCATTCCTTTGTATGTAAACACGCCTCATCCGATGACTGAAGCCTATCGTTCAGCTATCCATGCATTCGAACGTGGTGATTGGACCTCTGTATTGAGTTTCATGGAGCAAGCAGTGATAGTTAATCCTGATTCACCGGATTTATATTATTACACCGCTGAGGCATATCGTATGCTGGGCAAGTACGAAGACGCTGTTCTTGCCTACGGACAGGCATTGGATAAAAACTATAAGTTCGCCCCTGCCTATCTTGGCCGAGCCCTTGCTTATGAGCAAATCAACCCAAAGGCAGATATCGAAGGCGAGTTGAATTATGCCATTGAATATGATCCTAATTATGTAGATGCCTATCTCACCCGTGCGCGCATCCGCATCGAGCATAAAAATCCTCAAGGAGCCATTGATGATATCCTTGCGGTCGATAAGCTGTTCGCAAATCACCCCCTGGTTTATGTCTATCTTGCCCAGGCATACCTGCAGCTGAATGACCCGGCTGCTGCCTTGGAGAATGCATTAATTGGGTTCAATCTTGATACCACCTCCCTGCCGGCTTACTTTACCCTTGCCAAGGTTTATCTTGCCAATCAAGATCTGCCCGCCACCCTTCATTATATTGACATTTACCTGTTATATGCTGCCAATGATGCCAACGGTTGGGCTGTAAAAGCCCAAACCGAATACCAGCTGGGAAATGCTGATGAAACGCTGTCTGCCTGCACTCAAGGGATTGCGGCAGATGAAGAGAATGCTCCCTCCTGGTATTACTGTGGATTGATCCATCTTCAACAAGGTGACGCTCGGACTGCTGTCAACGATTTTGTTCACGCAGTCAATTTGGATATGCTAAACTTTGATTATAGCGTTGCCCTTGGACGAGCCCTGTGGGCTGATGCGCGCTTAAATATGGCTGCCCGTCAATTCAACAGCGCTCAGCTCCTCGCCGTCACCGATAGCCAGTTGGCATTGGTGTATTACACCCGGGCACAAATTTATGAGCAAGCCTTGAGCATGTCTAAGGCCATGGTCGATTGGAAAGCCTTGCTGGCACTGCCTCCAGAGGCGGTTCCTGAAGAGTGGCGGATTTTTGCCCAACAGCACCTGGATATTATTAACCCTCCCACCGCAACGATCACTCCCACTCGCACCCCTGTCCCCACCAGTACGATCACTCCTACTAGCACGCCTACACCTACAAGAACGTCTACGCCCACGATAAATCCTTTCCCTACGATTGTGATCACCATTTCTAATATCCGAAATTCGACCCCCACACCCGTTCCTACCTACTACAGATGATGTACTCTGATGACAAATATCCTGGTTATGTTAGAGTTATGTTAGAACCACCTCCCAGCTATCTTGTCATGCTTGCCGGTACGCGCTATAATTTGTTTGCTTAAGTTAGGGCTGAGATTTGTAGAGGTAAAAATGCCTGTATACACCTATCGTTGTGAGAATTGTGGCGTTCGATTTGAACGCCTGCAGGGTTTTAACGACCCTGTTCTCACTCGTTGTCCCGAATGCAATAAGAAGACTTTGCGCAAGGTTTATACCCCGGTGGGGATTGTTTTTAAAGGTTCGGGGTTTTATTCCACTGATCACCGTTCACCGTCAGGTATTGCCGAACGATCTTCCAAACCGGCCGAATCAGATAAAAAGCCTGAACCGCTCAAAACTGCGGTCGAAAAAGCCAAGGAATCTGAATAATCCACTCACAAAAATCGATGGGCGCTGAATAAGCGCCCATTTTCATTTTCTTGCCTTGATAATTAAAATAACCGGAATATTGGGGCGCTTTCTAGCACCTCGACCTGAGCATTCTCTGCGAAGTACCCCGTGGTTTTCGGGGTATGAGCGTTCTCTGCGAAGTACCCCGCGTTCTTCGGGGTGTGAGTGTATTATGCGAAATATCCCGCGGTTTTCGGGGTATGAGCGTTCTCTGCGAAGTGCCCCGCGGTTTTCGGGGTGTGAGCGTTCTTTGCGAAACACCCCGCGGTTTTCGGGGTGCTGAGCGTTCTTTGCGAAGTACCCCGCGGTTCTTCGGGGTGCTGAGCGTTCTCTGCGAAGTACCCCGCGGTTTTCGGGGTGCTGAGCGATCTTTGCGAAACACCCCGTGTTCTTCGGGGTGTGAGCGTACTGTGCGAACCTAGTACCCCGCGGTTTTCGGGGTGCGAGCGTTCTTTGCGAAGCACCCCGCGGTTTTCGGGGTGTGAGCGTTCTTTGCGAAGCACCCCGCGTTTTCGGGGTGCCGCCAGCGTAAATCGTCCCGACAGTCTCGGCGACGAATTTCAGCTCCTCGATCTGAGCGATCTTTGCGAAGTACCCCGCGGTTTTCGGGGTGCTGAGCGTTCTGTGCGAAACACCATGTGCTTTTCATGGTGCAGGACTCGAACCTAGAACCTAGCGGTTAACAGCAAGCGGTTTTTGCGAAGCACCCCGTTCTCTTCGGGGTGTGAGCGTACTTTGCGCAGCACCCTTCACTTTAGGGTGCCGCCAAAATAAATCGTCCCACAGTCTGGGACGAATTTAGCTCCTCGACCTGAGCGATCTTTGCGAAGTACCCCGCGGTTTTCGGGGTGCTGAGCGTTCTGTGCGAAACACCATGTGCTTTTCATGGTGCAGGACTCGAACCTAGAACCTAGAACCTAGCGGTTAACAGCAAGCGTACTTTGCGCAGCACCCTTCACTTTAGGGTGCCGCCAAAATAAATCGTCCCACAGTCTGGGACGAATTTAGCTCCTCGACTAGGACTCGAACCTAGAACCTAGCGGTTAACAGCAAGCGTACTTTGCGCAGCACCCTTCACTTTAGGGTGCCGCCAAAATAAATCGTCCCACAGTCTGGGACGAATTTAGCTCCTCGACTAGGACTCGAACCTAGAACCTAGCGGTTAACAGCCGCCCGCTCTGCCGAATTGAGCTATCGAGGAATAAAGCGACGTGATTATAAGCGTAAGGCAAACCAGTGTCAAGGATTCGGCTTTTATAAGCCTCTTCCACCATACGAACGACTAGGCAGTCGGCGAGATTTCCATTTCTTCCAAAATACTGTATAACAACTCCAACAGAACCTTCTTGACTGCTTCCTTATTCTTCGCCACACATGGCAGCAATTTCACCTGCGAGCTTAACCGCAAAGCAATCCGGATATCATCAATTTCCCAGGCATCTTTATCATCCTGTTTATTGGCTGCCACCACGTACGGCGTGGGTGCATACGCCCGGAAGGTTTCCAATATGTTGCGCGCTTCCCGAAATGTTTCCGGTCGTGAGCTATCAACCATGACGATAAATCCTAGCATCCCCTCAGATAAAATCTCCCACATGAAATCAAATCGGCGCTGTCCGGGTGTGCCGAATAAATACAGCACCAGGTTTTCATCAATGGAAATACGTCCGAAATCCATCGCCACCGTTGTTTGGTCTTTCACCCGCTCAGACTCAGATGTAATCTTGCGCTCGGTAGAAACCACCTCAATTTCGCTAACAGATCGGATGAACTCTGTCTTCCCCGCATTGAATGGACCTGTTACGACCATTTTTACAGTTTGCATATTCGCATCCCTTTTTCGCGATGATAAGTGTTCATCAAATGGAACGGATCCGGTTGATAATGCGGGTGATTAAAGATTTGATCTCAGTTTTACTGCCTTGTACTGGAGCGATCCTCGGCTGGACTGATTGGCTTGAAGGGAGCGATTGTGCCACTTGAACACCTGGAATAGATGGAACAGCTTGAGCCGATTGTATTGTTTGAACAGTTGGTGCAGCTTGTCTCACTGCCACTCCTTCTGGCCTGATCATTTCTACCAGTCCGGCTTGGATGAAGCTATAGACGATTCGACGAATTTCCAGGTCATTTTTATTGGTAGCCTTGGCGATCTGGTGAATAGTATTCTTGGGATTGATAAACGAAATGACCTTCCATTCATCTGCGCTTAGACTCAAATTGCGTAAATTCACTCCTTGTCGCTGGCAGAATTTTAACGCCATTTCCAGGCTCGGGATCTCGCCCTGGAGCTGTTCCCATTCCCGCATCCGGCGAGTCCCCTCAATAATTAGGTTTTCAAGG
The DNA here is from genome assembly GCA_963809805.1 of uncultured Chloroflexia bacterium. Lineage (GTDB taxonomy): Bacteria > Chloroflexota > Anaerolineae > Anaerolineales > UBA4823 > FEB-25. Next base: position 757,537 of record CAWELB010000008.1, read on the forward strand.
CTTATGCGAACTGTAATCTTATCCTTGGGAGGTAATAATTCTGTATCAAAACGGAATAGACCCTCACTCCAGGTGAATAAGCGATTGACCATGCCCAGGTAATATGCCTGTAAGCTTGAAAGTATCTCTTGCTGACTGATGTAATTGGAATTGATTAATAACAATCCCAGTTCTTTATCACTCATTCCACCTGAGTGCTCATTGATCGCCCTCACCTGGGCGGCATTTAGCTTCTTCGCATGGTAGAGAACCATAGCTAAACCGGCCGCACTTGCACCATTGCTGGCAAAAGATAACTTCCCTTCCCTGAAGGATACAAAGATCTGTTCTTGTGATCGTTCGACCACAAGCGTCCCGGTTTTTCGAGCGACATTCACTAAATTGAGCAATTGAGTTACCGAAAAATCACGTAAATTGCCCTTTAATGCCATTGTATGGCCTCCTACCGCCCCTTTGCAAGAAGAGGTGCAAAGATTATACATTTAGAAGGATAATGCGTCAAATAATTATGCGTTAAATCCATCAAACTTGACATTTTTGAAAAGTGGTTTATACTGATTCACACGAAAAAATACACGCACGGGGAGCCTGGTATTCCTGGGCTGAGAGGAGATCCACGAGATCTCGACCCGCGAACCTGATCCGGATAATGCCGGCGGAGGAATAGCAATAATTTACCAACTCCTTCCACCGGCTATGGGGCAAGGAGTTTTTTATTTTATGAAGCGGGCCATCATTTTTGCTAATGGAAGGATGGATGCTCCACCACCTATCCTCAATGATATTCACGACTCTGATTTGATTATCGCCGCAGATGGGGGAACTCATCACTGTAAATCATATGGCATCACACCGAATGTGATCATTGGTGATTTAGACTCTCTTAATTCAACTGACCTGTCTGCTTATCGACAGGCTGGGGTCGAGATCCTGCAATACCCCTCCCACAAAGATGAGACTGACCTTGAGCTGGCATTACAGCTAACTTTGAAGCATGAGGTTACACAGGTGTACATTATCGGTGCATTAGGCGCACGCTGGGATATGACCATCGCCAATGTGTTGCTGCCTGCGCATTCGAATTTCTCCCAATTAAGCATCCACCTGGTGGATGGCTCACAAGAATTGGTGATCCTGCGTGGAAAGGGGCAGCTTAAAATAAACGGTAAACCCGGGTACTCGATCTCTCTTATCCCGATCGCTGGAGATGTTCTCGGTATCACCACTCATGGATTGGAATATCCGCTAAATAATGAAACACTTTATTTTGGCACCGCCAGGGGCGTGAGCAACGTTTTTATTACTGATATTGCCGAGGTGATCATTACTGATGGCATTTTATTGATCAGTCTCCAACACTCACTGGTAGAGCAATGAAATTACGATAAAAGAAAGTGGTAAGCCATGAAGAATAAATATATCTATATCTTGATTGTTCTCTCTCTCATGCTTTCTGCCTGCGTACAATCTGGGGGTTCACCTACCAGCACGAGCGCAGCGCCTCGTACCTTAATCGTCATGACGCATGATTCGTTTGCAGCTTCACAATCGGTAATTACTGCCTTCGAAACCGCCAATAACGTCAAGGTTCAGTTCATCGCCTCCGGAGATGCCGGGACTGCTCTCAATAAAGCCATCCTATCAAAAGACAACCCTTTCGCGGATGTGTTTTATGGAGTGGACAACACTTTTTTAAGCCGGGCGCTCTCCGAAGATATATTCCAACCGTATGACTCTCCTCTGTTGGCAGGCATTCCTGATCGATATAAATTGGATTCGCAAAATCAAGCCCTTCCTGTGGATTGGGGCGATGTGTGCTTGAATTACGATAAGGTCTACTTTTCCACGCGTAAACTCCTGCCTCCTGAAAACCTGGAAGACCTGCTAAAACCCGAATATAAGAATATGCTGGTGGTAGAAAATCCAGCCACCTCCTCCCCAGGCTTATCTTTCCTTTTAACCACCATAGGTCACTTTGGGGCTGATAATTACCTTACTTATTGGAAGGGATTGGTGGAAAATGGTGTTCTAGTGGTCAATGATTGGGAAACTGCTTTTTATACAGATTACAGTCGTTATGGGGGTGACCGGCCGATTGTGGTGTCTTACAGCTCTGACCCTGCATTTGAAGTGATAAGCTCGAAGACACCCGAATCCGCACCCCAAACTGCAGCTATAACCGGTGATGGCACATGTTTCCAGCAAATTGAGTTCGTGGGTATCCTGCGTGGTGCAAAAAACCTCAATCTGGCTGAAAAATGGGTGGATTTTATGCTCTCAACTACCTTCCAGGAGGATATGCCCCTCCAGATGTACGTATTTCCAGTGAATCCCCAGGCAAATTTGAATGACGTATTCCAAAAGTTCCTGGTAGTACCAGAACATCCCGCTTACGTAAGCTCGGAAGATATAGCTGCCAATCGAGAATCTTGGATTACTGCCTGGACGGAGACGGTTATCCGATGATCCTCAAGCGTCACCGGTCATTTTTCTTTCTCCTGTTATGGGTGGCACCGGTTACTTTCTTATTACTGTTTTACTTCTATCCTCTCGGTAGCATCATAAAACTCAGCCTGGTTCGATCACAAAGCGGTATTTTATCGTCTTTGTTTGAAGCGATCAGTTCACCCGTTCCATGGCGTGTCTTAGGTTTCACCCTCTGGCAAGCCATTCTATCAACCTTGCTTACCCTTGCTTTGGGCTTGCCTGGGGCTTATCTATTTGCGCATTACAATTTTAGGGGAAAATCAATCCTTCAAGCACTCACAGGGATCCCATTCATCATGCCCACTCTGGTGGTAGCTGCCGCATTCAATGCTTTGCTGGGGTCAAATGGCTGGTTGAATATTGGATTGAGACAGCTATTTCATTTGAGCGGACCACCGATCCAATTCACCAATACCCTCACCGCTATTCTTGTCGCGCACGTTTTTTACAACACTACCATCGTCTTGCGCGTGGTTTCAGATTTCTGGTCTCATCTCGATCCGCATCTTGGTCAGGCAGCCCGTATGTTGGGGGCAAGTCGCTGGCAAGCTATCCGTAGGGTGACCTTACCCATACTCACCCCCGCTATCGCCGCAGCTGCATTGTTGGTGTTTATATTCGATTTCACTTCATTCGGTGTGATTCTGATCCTGGGAGGCCCTAAGTTCGCTACACTGGAAGTAGAGATATATTATCAAACCATCAGCTTGTTCAACCTTCCAATGGCTGCAGTATTGTCCATGCTCCAATTAGCGTGCACGCTTGCATTTACCATTATCTACACCCAGCTTATCAGGCGGCTGTCCATACCTCTCGCCCTTAAATCTCGTCAAGTCACACAACGTCGATTAACTTCCTTGCGCAGTAAGGTGATGGCAGGTCTGGTATTAGTCACGTTGATAACTCTTCTGATCCTGCCTCTTGCTGCACTTGCAGTTCGTTCGGTGACCCGCCTTGAGCCGAATCGAGGTGAGCTAACGGTGGCTTCACCTGGTTTCACGCTGGATTTTTATCGTGATCTTGAGCTCAACACGAACAACTCGATATTTTTCGCTCCACCCTCCAGGGCGATTGCTGTATCCTTGGGTTACGCCCTGGCAACTACACTTCTGGCGCTCATTCTGGGTTTTCCGGCTGCATTGGCGCTCTCCCGGGATGTGTCTTCACCCATCAATCGCGGATTGGATGCGATACTAATGTTGCCACTTGGGACGAGCGCAGTTACCCTTGGGTTAGGTTTCATCGTTGCATTGGACAAGCCACCCCTGGATTTACGTTCTTCATGGATTTTGGTTCCATTGGCGCATACCCTGGTTGCGTTTCCATTCGTTGTGCGCAACCTGACCCCGGCGCTGCGTAGTATCCGCCCGCGAATACGCCAGGCTGCAGCCGTTTTAGGTGCAGATCCAGGTGATGTGTTCAGGTATATTGATATTCCACTCATCGCCCGCTCAGTTCTTGTCGCAGCTACTTTTGCATTTGCGATTTCCCTCGGTGAGTTCGGAGCGACTTCGCTAATTGCACGTCCTGAATACCCAACGGTCCCAATCGCCATTTATCGTCTAATTTCGCGACCCGGAGAAAGTAATTACGGTCAGGCATTGGCATTGAGTACTATCTTAATGTTGGTGGCTGGAGCAAGTATGCTGCTCATCGATCGAATGCGCATCGGTGATATTGGCGAGTTTTAGTGTGTTTATCTGATTAGGAACCTTCAACCAATGTCTATCTTATCGATCCACCAACTATCCAAATCATTCGGAACCATTCAAGCCCTGGATGATATTTCATTCGATGTGGAAGATGGTGAAATCGTAGCTTTACTCGGACCGAGCGGATGTGGAAAATCCACCCTCTTGTCAGTGATAGCTGGTCTAGAGAACCCAGACCAGGGGCAGGTTCTTTGGAACGGGACCTCACTCGCAGCCACCCCGCCTCATCAACGAGGCTTTGGATTGATGTTTCAGGATTTTGTCTTGTTCCCCCACATGAATGTGTACGCGAACATTGCTTTTGGTTTACAAATGTCTCATACGGATCCTGAAAAAATCGATCAACGTGTTATTGAAATGCTTGAAATTGTGGGGCTGCCAGATTTTACAAAACGCGATGTGAACACACTCTCCGGAGGCGAACAACAAAGGATCGCTCTGGCGCGTGCGCTGGCACCCCACCCACACCTGTTAATGCTTGATGAGCCCCTTGGATCTCTGGACCGCAATTTGCGTGAACGCCTGGTGGTCGATTTACAGGCCATACTCCACAGAATGCACCAGACTGCCATCTATGTCACTCACGATCAGGAGGAAGCGTTTACCATTGCGGATCGAGTAATTTTGATGAATTCCGGGCGGATTGAGCAGATCGGTACCCCCAAATCCATCTATAGTAATCCAGCTTCCATATTTGTCGCTCGATTTCTGGAAATGACCAATATCATCCCGGCGACTGTTTATCACCAGGCAGGAGAAACACGTTTGAGTAGTTCCCTCGGAGATTTTTCGTTCAAAACTTCTTTGGAAGGGGAAAACAGCCTATTAATCAGACCAGATATGACTCGATTGGATAGTGAAGGACCATTGGTCTACCATGGAGTAATCGCTGAAGTATCCTTTCGGGGTAGCCGGCAGCGAGTAATTATTATGGTTAATCACACACCGTTAACATTCGAGTTTCCCTTTTCACTGGCACTTCCGGAGATTGGAGCTGAGATGATCATCAGCATCGATCCGGATGTTGCGATGAAACTATTCCAAAAACAATAAATATTCTCCCACTTTGAGCGATCTTTGCGAAACACCCCGCGGTTTTCGGGGTGCTGAGCAATGTGTTCCAAGAATCTAAGGAACTCGGGAACCACCTGAGGATATTCTTCGTCTTTATTCATGTGCTTTACCGGTAAAGGAGACGATCTCTATGGTTAAAATGATTTTTATCCCGTTATTCATAATGCTCTTTTCGCTAAATGCCTGCAGTCAACAATTACCCATTACACCTTCACCGAACCCATCAAGCGGAATTGAAGGTCAGGTCTCTGAAGGACCGATGTGTCCCGGACCTGTTGCTGTAGGCGAGAACACCTGTCCAGACCGACCTTATCAGGCGACAATCTCTATCCTTGATGTTAATAACAAGCCGGTCACCCAATTTCAAACCGATGCTTCAGGATCGTTTAAGCTCGTTCTCCCACCTGGTACATATACCCTCCACCCGGAGTCTGACAAAACTCTTCCGTATGCAGCTGACCAATCTGTGATAGTAAACGCTGGAGAATTCACCACGGTGACGATAGTTTATGACACTGGGATGAGGTAAATCGTTTGCAATAATAGTTTATAGCTAGGCTTTTATTGAGGGCCGGGATTTTTGTATTTTACCCGTTCCCGGTTGACCTTCCGCCAGATCCATAAGACCAGTAATGCTCCCGTCAGGATGAGCAGAACTGCGATGATCACAGGAGTAATTGCAGCAATGATCGATAGCACTGTGGATAAAAAATCCTCTGCAATGCTGACCGGCACATTGCCTGCCCCTCCCGTCGTAGCAGTCACTGCCGGTCTGACTGCTAATGACTTGACAGCGTGGATGCCTCCCGCCACCAGTAGCCCCATAGACATTGCCAGGACCGGATGAACATCGGTGATGATTTTCGCACTGGCTGCAAATACAATCGCCCCCGCGAACGGGCGAATAGCTGTCTGGATAATATCATTTACGTGGTTAACTGCTGGGATTTTATCAGCAAAGAATTCGACGATTGACAATATGATCAGGATACCAATCACCCACCAACTTTCCAGCGTGTTCCATGGTGAGTTTAGGGTGATCAGATTCGTAAATTTTCCTAATAATGCTACCACGAGGAGAGGAATATATGCGTTTAACCCCGCACTCGCCGAAAGACCAAAAGCAGAAAAAATATCCATTTTTAAATCTCCTCAATCAGCACCGGGTTCCATATGAAGTTCATTTTCTATCTTCATACCAAGATTGGCGATGATGTCGTTATTATAAGTCGAAATACTACACAATCCGATCATCATATCGAGAAGTCAATGAATTGGCAAATAAGCTTGAATGCGGTATGATTGCCGATTGATTATCCTTCGGAGGGCATAATGATTAAAAATATAATCGCTGGTTTGGTGCTCACAATATTATTGGTTGGTTGCGGACAGGTCAATATTCCTCCCGTACCATCAGAAACGACACAACCCATTGGAAACACCAACACACCCAGTCCGTCACCCACGAAAACAACCACCCCGACGCTCACTCCCACCATTACAGAAACCCCAACACCTACTGAGACACCCACACCTATAGTCTATGGCCCTTCTAATTTTCCTGCCAATGTCGATCCATTAACAGGAAAAATTGTAAGTGACCTTACCTTGCTAGATCGCCGTCCTGTTGCAGTTAAAATCAACATCGTTCCTCGCTCGTCAAATCGCCCCCCATGGGGTCTTTCGTATGCTGATATTGTCTACGATTATTATCATAATGATGGTTATTCGCGTTTCCATGCCATATTTTATGGAAGCAATGCCAGTTTGGCAGGTCCAATTCGTTCAGGACGATTACTGGATTATGAGCTGGTGCACATGTACCAAAGTATTTTCGCTTATGGCAGCGCAGACGCACTCATTAACCAACGCTTATTGAATTCTGATTTCTCCAATCGAGTGATTCTTGAAGGTAATGCGAACTCTTGCCCACCAACCAACGCCACTCCATTGTGCAGGTATGAACCCACTACCAACGATTTTCTATTAGGGGATACGGCCGCATTAAGTGCTTATATCACATCCCTGGGTGTTGGCAATGGGCGTCAAAATTTGGATGGAATGACTTTTAATCCATCTATACCAGCCAACGGAGTCGATGGCAAACAGCTATATGTCCGTTATTCCGGTGATAACTACACGCGTTGGGATTATGACCCTGCCACCGGAAATTATCTACGCTTCCAGGATAATGTTTTTGACACAGGTCAGGGTGAAGACTACACTCCGCTAACCGATCGCTTGAATAACCAGCAAATTAGTGCCTCGAATGTGGTCGTAATACTGGCACGCCATGAGTATTTTCAACAACCACCCAATGAGATCATAGATATATTATTGAGTGGCACAGGCGCCGCTTACGCTTTTCGTGATGGGCAGATGTATGAAGTGCTTTGGAGTCGTCAAACGATCAATTCAGTGTTAACCCTTACTTATTCCGATGGCACACCCTTCCCTTTAAACCTGGTCCTACCTGGTTCCAGGTGGTAGGGGTATCCACGAATGCCACGCACGAATCAACGGGCGCCTGGCGATTTAACTTCCTCTTGCCATGATCCTGGCTAATATGTCAACCTTGACGAATATAAATTAGTCTTGAATATTATTCAGGAAGTTCACTCAATATATTTTTAACCAAGCCCGGTCCTTGATAAATTAATCCTGTATATAGCTGAACCAATACTGCTCCGGCGTCCATCATTTTCTGGACGCCGGTTGCGGTAGAAATCCCACCAACACCTATCACGGGTAATTTTCCGCCAGTTTGCCTATATATCTTTTTTACCATTGCCAGACTGCGCTCGAATAATGGTACTCCGCTCAAACCTCCAGCTTCACTGGCGATATCTGAATTCAACCCTTCTCTCGCGATGGTCGTATTGGTTGCTATCACCCCATCCAGCTGAGCAGCTGAAATGGCGTCCAGCGCATCACCAAGCTGAGCATCGGTTAAATCTGGCGCGAGCTTGACCAGGATTGGAATCTTAGGCGAGCCTCGATTAGCTAGTGATTCTCTCTCATCACAAAGTTGAATTAACAGTTTTTCCAATGCCTGGCGTTCCTGTAGTTGCCGTAATCCTTCTGTGTTGGGTGAGCTCACATTGATCGCAAGGTAATCTGCTTGATTGGCAAATAACCGAAACAAGTAGATGTAATCCTGAGCAGCACTTTGTAAGGGAGTATTCTTATTTTTCCCAATATTTACCCCCAAAACCAAGTTTTTAGGACGCGGTCTCGAAATCTGCTGCAAAACAAATTCAGCTCCTCTGCCGGGAAATCCCATCCGGTTTATCAGTGCCTGTTCCTTTGGTAGCCGGAAAAGCCGTGGTCGTGGATTCCCTGGCTGTGGTTGGGGTGTGATTGTTCCGATTTCGATGTGACCGAACCCAAGGCAGGCTAACCCGCGCCAGCTCAATCCATCTTTATCATATCCAGCTGCCAATCCAATCGGATTCGCAAAATTTAAACCAAAGGCTTTCATTGGGCGAGGGGGTGTGTGATAAATATTGCGAAGAAATGTATTTACTGGTTTGATCTCACCCACCCATTGCATCGCATTCAACGTTAATTTGTGAGCAAACTCAGGATTTAGCTGAAAGAGTAATGCACGAAAAATCGGGTAAATCTTCACTTGCTTGAATCTATGAACCTCCGGGCGTTCTCTATCTGCTCCGCAGGCACTTTGTTGTATTTTTCATAATAATCCAGCAGATTGGATAGTGTTACCACAGAATGCAGCTTGTAACCGGCGGTAGAGAGTGCCTCAGCCGCGCCTGATTGCCGGTCGATTAAGACCACAATATCAGTGATTTTTAATCCCGCTGAAATCAGTTTTTCGATCGATTCAAATTTGCTACTCCCCGTGGTTGCCAGATCATCAATAATAACAACCCGTTCGCCCGCGTTGAATAATCCCTCAATCTCAGATTTTGTACCGTAGTTTTTCACTTCCTTGCGTGGATAGATCATTGGCCATCCACTTTGTAAACTAATGGCAGTTGCAATTGGAAGAGCAGCATATGGCAAGGCTACCAAACGATCAAATGTTAGTATGCTTAGAATTCGAAGATATGCTTGTGCCGCTCGCCGCAGCAATTGCGGATAAGAAACCAGCTGTCGCAGGTCAATATAGATGGGAGAGATCATTCCAGACTTCAATGTGAACTCTCCGAATTTCACACACCCGGCTTCCAACAAATCGTTTGCCAGTCTACCGTAATCAGTAGGTGTCTCTGACAACTGCTCTCGTTGACCTGCCTTCTTTGACACTGAGGGTATGTTAATCCTTATTTCATTGATTTTATTGCGAATCTCTGCCGCAGCTTGCCTTGGGGCAGTGGCTTGGGATATCCCCCGTGATATCGATATGAGCATTCCCATTCCATCGCTCCGTAATCCTGCTGACAGAGCTTGACGGAGATCACCACCCTGCAAACCAACCCCCGGAGCAAGGATCCACATTTCTGGTACCAGCGCTCTCACCTTCTTGATGGCATCCGGTTGCGTGGCTCCCACCACCAACCCCAGGTTGTCATTCTCATTCCATTCTTGCGCCAGAAGAGCAACTCTCTCATATAACAAATGATCAAATGTATCGACATTATTGTTACCCGGCTCAATTACACGCAAATCTTGGAGTTCTTCTGAGCCTGGATTGGATGTCTTGCACAATAAAAATGCACCTTTGTCTGGATCCCTCAGGAAGGGTTCGACCGCATCATGACCCAGATATGGGCTGATGGTCACAGCTTGGGCACCCATCTGATGAAAAATCGCTGTTACATATCCCTCTGCGCTCGATGCTATGTCCCCTCGTTTTGCATCCAGAATTACGGGGATCGACTTTGGTATAGTCGAGATGACTTGCTGAAGAACCGATATTCCAGCGGGTCCAAACGCTTCAAAAAATGCACTGTTTGGCTTATACGCAGCAGCAAAATCCAAAGTGGAGTCAATCAGCTCGTGACAAAACTCTTGCGCAGCTTCTACAGTAGGTGAAGTCAAATCCGCCAGATGGGGATCGAGACCCACACACAACAACGAATCAGCCTCGCACACTCTTGCGGTTAACCTGCTAAAAAAGGACATTGCTATGCCTTTCCGAGTACCATGGCTAATAATGCCATCCTTACGTATAACCCATACTCCATTTGCCGAAAGTAAGCTGCTCTGGGATCACTATCAAAATCCATACTGATTTCACCAACACGGGGGAGTGGGTGCATCACGATCATGTCTTGCTTGGCACGTTTCATCAGCTCAGGGTTGATCACATATGAACCCTTGACACTTTCGTACTCTTCTTCACTCGCAAAGCGTTCTTTCTGAACACGCGTTACATACAACACATCCGTCTCAGGCAAAGCATCATCGAGGTTACTATATTCACACTGCGACATGGTGCGGGGTAGTTCTTCGATGATTTCAGCTGGCATGCGCAGGATTTCAGGAGCAATATAATTAAGCCGCACATTGTAGAGTGAAAGCAATCTTGCCAGGGAGTGAACAGTACGCCCGTATTTTAAGTCCCCAAGCATGGTCACGGTCAATCCATCGATAACACCCATTTCTTCTCGGATGGTGAATGTATCCAATAATGCCTGGGTAGGATGTTCACCGATTCCATCACCTGCATTTATGATCGGTTTGCTGGCATATTGGGCAGCTAATGCTGCAGACCCGGTCTCTGGATGGCGAAGAACGATCACATCTGCATAACATTCCAAGGTGCGTACAGTGTCTGGGAGTGATTCACCTTTTGCCACCGAGGAATATCTCACTTCATTGATCGGGATCACACTACCACCCAATCGTTCCATGGCGGAGGTAAACGACGAAGACGTCCTTGTGGACGGCTCATAAAACAGGTTGGCAAGAATTTTCCCCTTCAACAAATCGAACGTCCCCACGTGGTCCACCATCAGGTGCATCTCATGGGCAACCGCAAAAATGTATTCAAGATCTGAACGCGAGAATTGCTTGACCGATAAGATATCCTTTCCATACCAGGGTGCTGTGCGTTGATCACCAAAAGGCAGGTGCGGATTATATTGGCGCGATGAATGTGAGTTCAAAATCATTTTTTCTCCTTTTTACAAAGTTTATTCTGCCTGGGCAGGTTGCCTGAAATTCTTACCGAAACCCCTTGGGGCTAAAACGTGCCTGTTATTGAATACTTCAACACCACGGAGAGTAACGCGAATTACCCGTCCATGGACTTTCCAGGACTCAAATGGTGTCCATCCAGAGCGGGTAAAGCTATCAGCTGCGTGGATTTCCCACAAAGAATCAGGGTCAATCTCCACACGCGTTTCTGGCTGCTCGGGGATATTGAACAATTTTCTAGGATTGTTGTACATACGCAAGGTTAAGTCATCCATGCTCAGCCTACCTTCATGCACAGCATTCAAAAAAAGTGGTAAGGCCGTTTCCAACCCAGGAAACCCTGGAGGTGGATTATCCCCCGACTTTTCTTGGACAGTATGCGGTGCATGGTCGGTTGCAAAACAATCGATCACGTCTAGGTTTTCCCACAAGGCATGCTGATCAGCGGATGAGGCGAGCTGAGGTCTGACTTCGCCGAAGCCCACACCGATGTGCGAAATATCCGCATTCGTAAGGAAAAGATGATGCGGAGTGACTTCGCAGGTAACCTTGATCCCCTTTTCTTTGGCTTTTCGGATCAGTAATATTTCTTCACGCAGCGATACGTGAGCGATGTGGATGGGTCGATTATATAGCGCTGCGAGTAAGATTACAGCTGCCATCGTACGACCTTCGGCATGAGCGACAATGGATAGGTTCCGAGGCCAGCGTTTGAAATGTTCCATCCAGATTGACATATCATCCAACCGCAGTGGACCATACGTTTGATCCAGGTACATCTTCATTCCTACGGTTAGAGATGCTAATTCGCTCAACGTTTCAATATTATCTGCTCCTGCGCCAACGAATTGAGCATAATCGCAGTGTGCCTTGGCAGACGCAGAATCGAGTGACAGTTGCAGGCTCTCACGGTCAGTGATCGGAGGGCGCGTGTTCGGCATCGCCAGTATGGTGGTGAATCCACCTGCAAGTGCAGCGGATGTGCCTGTGTCCCAATCTTCCTTATGGGTTCCGCCTGGCTCGCGGATATGCACATGCGGATCAATCAGACCAGGCAGTGTGATCAAAATTCAACCTTAATAGGCAAAAAAATAGAGCCACAAGGGCTCTCTGCTTTTATAAAAATTTCGCCCACGGGAGCGGTTGCTCCGGGGCGAAACCTATCAGCTAGAATGACTTGCTTCTTATATTCCATTCCGCCCGATTTTACAGCGAATCTCTAATATGTCAAGGGCAATAGAAGAGTTTTAAGATTTACCAGTCCAATTCACCCAGTGAGCTTAGAGCTTTAAAATCTGTCAGATCGAGATGTAATGGCGTGATCGAAACATAACCTTGCTCAATCGCACCAAAATCGGTGCCTTCATCAGGTATCGCGGTCGGTGAGTCACCGCCTATCCAATAGTATGGGCGCCCGCGTGGGTCCAGTCTGCGGTCGAGGCGATCACGGTAGACCCGTAATCCCTGGCGCGTAACTTTTATCCCTTTAATTTGTTCATCTGGCAGGTACGGGATGTTGACATTCAGTAAGAGATTGGCTCTTTGAGTAATCCTGCCGATCACCGACACAATCCGGTGGGCAATCCTGGCTGCTGGATCATAATCTAACACACCTTGATATTCTTCAGGCGCATGTAATGAAAATGCGATCCCGGCAACTCCCCCAATCGCTGCCTCCATGGCAGCAGTGACCGTCCCTGAATAGGTGACATCATGCCCGATATTCGCATTTGGATTAATCCCCGATACGACCAGGTCAATCTTCTCAGGGATATACCCTAATAGACCTAACGCTACACAATCTGAAGGTGCTCCATCCGATGCCCAGGCAGGAGAGCCATCTGAGAGCACGGTTTCCTTCACGCGTAATGGTCGGTGCATCGTCTTTACATGCCCTGACGCTGACCAGTTGTGATCTGGTGCCAGCACACTCACCTGCCCAAAGGATCGCATTTCTTTCGCTAGTGCCAGCAAACCCGGGGCGTTAATGCCATCATCATTCGTCACGAGAATATGCATGCGGAGATTATAACAATAAAACAGTGGCAGGTAATTTTTCACTCGATATCATGTTGTGAAATCCAGTATCAATTACTCGTCTCAATCATCGTGGTAAAATCACATTATTAAATCTAAACCTGAGGAAATTCCTAAACTGGAGGAAAACCAATGAGTGGAGTGTCGAAAAAAGCACTTGGTGTGACGATGATTTGTTTTTCCGTCCTTGGTACTCTCCTGGGGATATTTCTATTATTTCTTGTCTGGCATTACCGACAACCTTTCACGGTGAGCCTTCAATCGGGTTTGGACAAATCGTCATCCATCCTTCAAACCACAGGGGAGGGATTAACGGTCATCGACCAGGTGGTTAAGAACGTATATACAAGTACAGTGTATCTCAATGAAGCTACGATTGCCCTTTCACAAACGATGCAAAGCACCAGTGTGTTTATGGACTCTGCGGGCACTTTCGTGGGAGAGGATCTTATCAATACCATCACGAATACACAAGCGGCTTTAAACTCAGCCCAGGCGAGTGCGGTTGTAATCGACAACATCCTGAGCACCATCTCCAACATCCCATTGATCGGTATCACCTATAATCCCAAAACCCCATTAAACAAAGCCCTTGGAGAAGTATCTTCCAGCCTGGACCCGGTCCAGTTATCCCTTCAAGATTTCAAGACTTCCTTGGACAGCACGAATTCAAACATGCAGATTTTGAAAGTCCAGATCTCCACATTAGGACAAAAGGTCATGGTGATTAACAATAACCTTTTACAAGCCCAAAGTACAATCCAAAGCTACCAATCTCAAATAGGTTCCATACAATCGTCGGTTGATCGAGCTAAAAATGCATTACCTTCCTGGATGACCACGCTCGCATGGATAATATCTGCCTTTATTCTTTGGCTTTTGCTCCTTCAGATCGGCATTATTTTTCAAGGATTATCACTACTATCTTCAAATAGCACGGACCACAATCTACCTATCGGCAGCCAGTCCAATCCTGTAATATCAGACCTACCTAAATAAGGTTCAAATGATTGAAGTCGCCATCATGATTGAAGGTCAAAATGGCTTGAACTGGAAGCGCTGGCAGCGCCTGGCAGCGGCGGTTGAAGCCTGTGGTTATGCCGGTTTGTATCGCTCGGACCATTACACTAATTCCAACCCGCCTGACCTGGATTCACTTGAATGTTGGGTATCCCTCACCTGGCTTGCCACGCATACCGAGCGGATCGAATTCGGCCCTTTGGTATCGCCTATGTCTTTCCGGCATCCCACGCATACCGCCCGCATGGCATCCGCAGTAGATGACCTGTCAGGTGGCAGGCTGACCCTGGGAATTGGTGCAGGCTGGCAGGAACGTGAGCATGCTAACTTCGGCTGGGATCTGCTTAAACCAAAAGATCGCTTTTCACGTCTCGAAGAGGGTTTGGAGGTAATCACCCGACTATTAATAAGTGATAATCCGGTGAATTTTGCAGGAAATTACTACCATATCCACGATGCCCTATTATTACCTCGCCCTCAGCGCCCCGGAGGTCCTCCTATTCTGATCGGGGGAAACGGAAGCACCCGCACATTACCCCTGGTGGGAAAATATGCCCAGGAATGGAATGCGTTGCAAATTCCTCCAGCTGAAATAAGCCGTTTGAATGCATTATTGGATGGATATATTAAAACACAAGGCAGGCAGCCGCAGGATGTCCGGCGGTCATTGATGACCGGGTGCATTTTTGGAAGAGATCAAAATGAGGTTGATAGAAAAGTCAATCTGCGGACTCATGGTCAGCGCAGCGTTGATGATCTTCGCCAGCGTGGAATGGTGGTCGGCACCGCCGAGGAGATCGTGGAGCAATGCAGGAAACTCGCCGATGTAGGGGTTCAAAGAGTAATGCTCCAATGGCTCGATCTCGATGATGTGGTAAGCCTGGAAGCCATGGGGTACGATATTCTGGACAGACTTTCAACTTGATCCAGACGTGAGTATCGAATTGGAAATCTGTTAAGTAAATGAGCCAGGAAAAATGTTCCGCTTCGTCACTTAATTTTTTATGGATGGAATAGATACCTTTTTTAATCCCAAATCGGTAGCAATCATCGGCGCATCCAGTAATCCGGATAAGCTTGGTTATGCAGTGGTAAAGAATCTTTTAGATGGCGGTTATTCCACTATTGGAGTCGTCTACCCCATCAATCCGACTGCATCGGAAATACTCGGTTTCAAGGTCTATCCCTCTGTACTCGATATACCAGGTCCTATTGACCTGGCAGTGATTGTCATCCCATATCCTCACGTCCCCGATGCCCTGCGGACGTGCGGGAAGAAAGGGATCCCATCAGCCATCGTGATCAGCGCAGGTTTTCGTGAGGCGGGCCGGGAGGGACTGGACCGTGAGCTGGAGCTCGTTCAAATTTGCAACGAATATCACCTACGCTTGATTGGACCAAATTGCCTGGGGGTGATCGATTCTTTCACACCCCTGAATGCCTCCTTCGCTGCCGGGACGCCTCCTTCAGGTCCGATGGCTTTTATGTCTCAATCGGGAGCATTGGGGACGGCCGTCCTGGACATTGCTCTGGCAGGCAGGTTAGGATTATCCAAATTTGTCAGCCTCGGTAACAAGGCTGATGTATCAGAGATTGACTTACTGCAAACCTGGGTGAAGGATGATCACAGCAAGGTCATCCTCATTTATAGTGAAGGGATGCCAAGCGGTCAGGAATTCATCCGCGTGGCGCGCGAAGTGACTCGTATAAAACCCGTGGTAGCGATCAAATCTGGAGTAACCCAATCGGGCTCCCGCGCGGTATCTTCACACACAGGTTCCTTAGCCGGGTCTGAGCAGGCATATCAGGCTGCTTTTCATCAAGCCGGTATCTTACGGGCGGAATCGATGGAATCGCTATTTGATATGGCACTCGCCTTGGGCTACCAGCCTCCCTTAAACGGTGACCGTATTGCCATTATCACCAACGCAGGTGGACCGGGAATCCTTGCGACGGATGCCCTGGAAAAAAGTGGACTGTCTTTAGCGCGCTTCGAGCTAGAAACTATCTATGCACTCGAACAGTACCTGCCGGATGCAGCTAGCGCAGCTAACCCCGTGGATGTGCTGGGTGACGCTCGCGCAGACCGTTATAAATTCGCCTTGGAACAGGTGGCCAAAGACCCCAATGTGGACGGGATCATGGTGCTGCTCACTCCCCAGGCAATGACTGAAATCGATGGTACTGCCCAGATTGTAGGCTTGCTGTCTCAACAGATAGATATCCCAATCCTCGGCTGTTTCATGGGAGAAGCACGCATCAAGAGTGGAATCGATATCTTGACAAAATATGGCGTCCCCAATTATTCCTTCCCTGAGCGAGCAGCAAATGCTTTCAGTGCCATGTCAGGCTATCGGGCCATCAGATCTCGTCCAAATTTGGAGTATGTGCATTTTGAAGTCGACCATTCGGCTGCCAAAAAGGTGCTCGACCAGGTGCGCTTGGAAAATCGCCTGACGATTGGAGATGCAGAATCGCGCCAGGTCCTGCAAGCCTATGGTCTGCGCATCCCCAAATCTGAGATTGCGAACACCCCAGAGATGGCTGCTGGAATTGCTGCAAAAATTGGCTACCCTGTGGTGCTCAAGATAGCCTCACCGGATATCCTGCATAAGACAGATATCGGGGGTGTGAAAGTAGGGTTACAGAATGCGGCAGATGTTCGTGATGCCTTTGAGCTGATGGTGTACCGGGCACAACGCTATATTCCTGACGCCCGCATATGGGGCTGCCTGGTGCAGGAGATGGCACCTGCAGGTGGTCTGGAAGTGCTGGTTGGGATGAACCGTGACCCTCAATTTGGACCATTGCTTACTTTTGGCCTGGGCGGTATCTATGTGGAAATCCTGCGCGATGTGACTTTTAGAGTTGCGCCGCTTGCCCGCCAGGAGGCAGAGGAAATGCTGGACCAGGTGCGGGCACATGCCCTGCTGGATGGGGTGCGAGGGCAACCTCCCATGGATAAGTCGGCTATCGTGGATACACTTCTGCGTATCTCACAATTGGTGCAGGATTTCCCAGAAATTATCGAAATGGACATTAATCCATTAATGGTTTATCACCAGGGCGAAGGCGCACTGGCTTTGGATATGCGCCTGGTTCTAAAATGATAATAGTGGGACTACTGTATCAATGGTAATAATAAGGTTCATCTACTTAATGGTCTCTCGTGTGGAAAGGGAATAACCATGAAATCACTCTATATTACTGGCGCTGAAAGATATTCTGGTAAAACCGCAACATGCCTGGCTTTGGGAGTGAGTATGCAGCTGGACGGTTACCGGGTGGGTTACCTCAAACCCCTCAGCTTGCAACCCTGGCGCATTGGAAACAAGATCGCCGATGAAGATGCGGCTTATGTAAAAAAGGTCCTAAACCTATCCGCTGAACCTTGGGAGCTTTCACCTGTAGTAATCACACCCGAGTTTTTACGTGACTGGCTGGTCAACCCTGATCGTGATGATCTGATGGTCAAGGTGGTCGCTACTTTCCAAAAAGAGAGCCAGGACAAGGATATCATGATCCTTGAGGGGGGAGGCAGCTTGCGTGAGGGATATGTGGTCGGGTTGCCCACGGTTGGAGTGGTGGACAAGCTCGGCAGCCAGGCACTGGTGATTGCCAAATACCGCGAAGAAGTGCGCATGTTGGATGATGTGTTATCAACCCAAACACGCCTGGGTGACTCATTCTGTGGGATTCTCATTAATCGTGTGCCTGAAGATGCGAGTGACTTCGTCAAAAAAATCGCCGTCCCGTTCCTGGAGAAGAAGAGAGTGAAAGTTTTCGGTGTCCTGCCGGAGGTGCGTGGGTTATCTGCACTGACTGTCGGCGAGCTAATCAAGCTGTTGGATGCGGAAGTGCTGACGAAATACCAGCGGGCAGAAGCATTAGTAGAAAACCTGACAGTGGGAGCAATGACGGCTGAAGCAGCCCTAAGCCGTTTCCGGCGTTCCTCCAATAAGGCAGTCATCACCGGTGGTGACCGGACAGACATCCAGTTGGCCGCCCTCGAAACGTCCACAACCTGCCTGATCCTCACAGGTAACCTGCGTCCGAGCCCATTGGTGATCAAACAAGCCGAGGAATTTGGCATATCGGTGCTGTTGGTGCGGACCAATACTATGGAAACGATCGAACAGATCGAAAAATTCTTTGGCAAAACCCGGCTGGGACAGTCCACCAAACTCAAGCAGTTCCAAACCCTGATGGACACACACCTGGATAAAGATAGACTGTACCAATCCATTGGGTTGAAGAAGTGATAAGTGATTAGTGAGTAGTGATTAGTAAGTCCTGAAATACGTTTATGGATAATGGCAGGGAAAAGAAATTAATTTATCACACCTCAACCAACTTCACTATAATTCTCCCAAAGGCTGGTTGATCGGAACTACCAGGATTGAATTATATTAGCATATTCGAATAGAAAAATTCGAATCGATACGAATATCTTTCAGCTGAAATTGATAGTCTATATTTATTAGGCTGATAAATTTTCATTTAATAATAAATAATATATAAATCAAATCGAAAACAAATAATATTTTATGGGACAGATTTATCGACTGAACTGTTGTCATTGATTCAAAGCACATATTTCGAGTAGTAATGCACATTCAAGAACAACCGCACCGGTGAAGAACAACTGCACCGGTAAAGAACAACCGGTACAGAAGAGCACTGGTACAGAAGAGCACTGGTACAGAAAAGCACTGGTATATGGACGCATTTGTTTAGTAAAACCATTATATAAAGAATGCGTCCATACCAAGCAGAAGAACACTGCTTGGTATACGAACACATTTTACCGATAAAGACCAATCGGTACAGAAGAGCACTGATCTAAATAAAACCATAGGAATGTGTTCTAATGTAATTACTCACCATAAAATGGACAATACATGAATCATCCGCCCGTCATTGCGAGTGAGCGAATTTTGCGAGCGAAGCAATCTTCACCAAAGTTAAATTTTCAATAAGTATGCGAATGTGAAGATGTTTTAAATGCGATAGGAAGATTGCTTCGACAAAAACCGTCTCGCAATGACATCTTAATTGAAGCATTTATTGTGTGTTTACGCAATTAATGCAGCATATTACAAGTCGGTGAGTATTTACGTTCTAATTATAGCACTAATGTTCTAATCCACAAGGGGTTTATCGAAACTCATGGATTTTTTAAGGTTTCTAATAAAAGGGGGCATGGAAAAAACCGCACATATCGATTAAAAAATCACTGATCGATACAGTAGATCACTGATGTTCTAATCCACAAGGGGTTTGTCAAAACTCGCCAATTCTTTAAGGTTACTCATATTTGAACGACTATCAGTCACTAATAATCAGGAAATCCATGGAACGAGACGTGCTTAGTCAGGCAGCATTGACCTTCCCCGCGGCTGCTGCTGAGTGATGCAGTGGATATTGCCACCACCCAAAAGAATCTCGCGGGCTTGTATTCCCACTACCATACGGTGTGGCATTAAGCTTTGCAACAATTCCAACGCTGCCTGATCATTCCGGTCATTGAAGATCGGCACAACCGCGCCCCCGTTACACAGGTAGAAATTGACGTATGAAGCAGCCATTCGATCGCCTGCCAGGCGAGGCTTGGTGCCAGGGATCACCGTAACACCATTTGCTTCTTCCTCCGTCATCAATACAGGGTTTGGCTGGTGGATTTTGTGGATAACCAGCTTTCGAGCATGTGCGTCTTTGGTAAGCTCCAATCGATGGAGCGCATCCAGCGAGACCTCGTATTGCGGGTCAGATTTATCATCCGTCCAGGTCAAAGCGACAATTCCAGGTTCCAGGAAACAGCACAGGTTATCCACATGCCCGCTGGTCTCATCGTTATACACACCCCGACCAAGCCATATAATTTTAGAAACGTTCAAATAATTCTTCAAAACTTGCTCGATTTCATTTTTTGTTAGCGAGGGGTTTCGATTCGGATTCAGCAGGCACTCCTCGGTGGTGATTAACGTCCCCTCGCCGTCCACGTGGATGGATCCGCCTTCCAGGACAATAGGAGCCTTGTAGCGGTCGAACCCCTCACATTCCAATACTTTGCCTGGCACTTCGTCATCCAGCTGCCAGGAAGAATATAGGCCGCTGATCGATCCACCCCAGGCATTGAAGATCCAATCAATCCCACGCACGCTGCCCGTATCGTTGATGACAAATGTAGGCCCACAGTCACGTATCCAGGCATCATCATTGGGAATTTCGATTACCTGTACCTGTGAAGGCAGCATTTTACGGGCTGTTCCCAGCTGCCCAGCGTTAACCCCCATAACCACCGACTCGAACCGGGATATCGCAGCTGCCACCTCTACGAAAGCTCGCTGCGCATATCTGCCAGCCTCGCGCCAGTTGTCGGGGCGCTGAGGCCATAGCATCCAGGTCTTGGCATGCGGCTCGAACTCAGCGGGCATTCGGAAACCTTCAGAGGCGGGTATGGATGTGAGCATTTTGGAAATACGCTTCATGCTGACTCGGTCATCGGGCGGCATTCGCAAGGAATGCTGTTATTTCAGCTTGATGGAGGGCTTTCATGCTATCTGTGGGGTGGGGTAAGTGCGGATAGATAAAGTAAATCAGAAGTCCCTTCTCTGTATGCAGGCGATTCTCTGATTGCTCAAAGATAATTGATCTTGGGTGATCCATCACTGCGTCTGTGGCTTCAACCCCGCGCGAAGCCGGCAGGCAGTGCATAAATTTGCAGTGTGAAGGTGCCTGTTCGAAGAGCTGCAAGCTCACCTGGTAATCCGGCATGAAGGCTGCCTTGCGCTCGGGTATTTGATCTTCCTGACCCACCCACCACCAAAGGTCGGTATAGATAAAATCGGCATTTTTTACCGCTTCGAGAGGGTCATCGGTCAGGCTGACGGAGCCGCCTGATTCGGCACAGTTCTGCTGTGCAATCTCCAGCCAAGTAACTGGTGATTGGTATTTTTTAGGGGCTGCCTGGGTGAAGTGCATCCCCATTCTCGTAGTAATCATCATGAGCGAGCTGAGCACATTGGTCGCATCTCCGATAAAAGTGACATTCACTTCTTCAAGACTCTTTTCTTCCGGCTTATGCTCAATCATGGTCAACACATCACACACCACCTGGGTGGGATGGTTGTAATCGGTCAATCCGTTGATCACCGGCACGGTTGCATATTTTGCCAGACTGGTGATGGTCTCATGCTTTAGGGTGCGTGCCATGATGCCATCGCACATGCGTGAAAGCACCTGGGCAGTATCATAAAGCGATTCGCGCACCCCCAGGTGGATTTCGCCAGGTTTGAGATACAACGCATGCCCTCCCAGCTCAGTCATCGCCACTTCGAAAGAAACCCTGGTACGGGTGGAAGGCTCTTCGAAAATCATCGCCAGCGAAGCATCTGCAAGCAGCTTGGGTGTGCAGCCCTGTTTATCGGCGGCCTTGATCAGACGAATAAGCTCGATTATCTCCAATAATTCAGCTTTGGAAAAATCCTGGGTATCGATGAAATGTTTGGGTTTCAATGCATTCTCCATTGGATAGTAGATTACAATTATAAATATTAAAAAACTATAAACAAAATAACGGCAGTATCATTGAACCATTTTAACGTAAAGCAAAGAAATTTAACAGGGATAGACAGGATGTACAGGATAATATTTAGAATTATTTTCGAAATTTGATGGTTTGATATTCTTTTCTGAACTTCTGCAGTTAGGAATTAATATTTGAGTTAAGCCAGGTTCTATGTGCCCAGATAAAATACAGCAATTTACGACCTTCTTCCTTAGACATTTATTCGCCTCCATTATTTCTATTGTTGCTGCTATCTTGGTTGTGGTGATTGCTTACTTTACCCTACTCATTGTCGCCATCGTCACCAATTCCGGATTAGGGGGACCACTTTCATTGCCGTTTTTCATCGCTGCAGCCGGTGTTTTAAGTCTGTTTTATACAGCTTGCTTGATCTTCCCTTCGGTGGCGCTGGCTGAGTTAATTTCTCAGCGAATACATTCTCATAAATACCTCGCCCAAGCACTCCTATCGACACTTATGCTGGCTATCCTGATATTTATCCTTGCCATTGGATTTAGGACGATAGACAATTTCGAGAGCCCGACGCTCTTGGAACTTGCTAATTACCCAGTTCAAATCTTCCTGGTGCTTTGCTTACCCTTGGGATTCTATTGGCTGGCTACTAAAACTGTACAAGTTGCGATGATAGTAATAATTAAATTGTTTGATAAAGTATCTCACACATATAAGGCATACTAATCCATTTCATAAGGAATTTTGGTAAGCTCATTCAAATATTCGTGATTCAAATAACAGGGATGGACAGGATAAATAGGATAAAATAAAAACAAATAATAAAGGCAGTTCGTTCTAACCCTCTCCAACCCTTTATTTGTACTCCATAAACCATTATGCCACTCTTATACGAAGAACTAACGAAGAGCATATTAGCGGCTTGCTTCGAGGTCATTAATGAATTAGGCGCCGGGTTTTTAGAGTCTGTTTACGAAAAAGCACTGCTGATCGCGCTGCAACAAAAAGGATTGAAAACGATTGCACAAGCACCTATCGAAGTATCGTTTCGCGGGCAGAGTGTTGGCCAATTCTATGGGGATATTCTGGTCGAAGATACAGTTTTGATTGAGCTTAAAGCAGTCACAGCTTTGACGCCTGAACATAAAGCTCAGGTGATCAATTATTTAAAAGCCACAGGTATTGAAGTGGGTCTTCTGGTAAATTTTGGCAACCCCAAGCTGGAGTATCGCCGGTTTCACAAATAATCATACGTTCAGCCCTGCCTATACTTGTTGAGATAGAAATGCCTATTGATCATAAGATTTCTAAAACTCTAGTAATATAAATTAATATTAATATTTATCCTGATAATCCTGATTATCCCTGTGAAGAATAGATTGTTGAACAATCATAATTTTCCAAAACTCGAATAAATATCAAAGATAAAGAAAAATTTCCTATATCGTGTGTATCCCTAAGAAAGGTTCCCGATGAATATTTCTGCCGCTATCCGTCTAAAAAGAGCTATCCGACAATTTACCGACCAATCATTGCCCGAGGATTGCATGTATGCGATCCTCAACGCGGGTCGCCGCGCTCAATCATCCAAGAACACCCAACCCTGGAATTTCATTGCCATCACCGATAAACCTACCCTGAAAGCTTTATCCGAGTGTGGAGCATACGCCAGCCACCTGGCCGGAGCTGCATTGGGGGTAGCGATCATTCATGCTGACCCAGGTGAAAAGTTCCAATTAATGTTCGATATTGGTCAGACCGCGGCTTATATGCAGCTGGCAGCCTGGGAGCTGGGCATCGGCTCTTGCATTGCCTCAATTTATGAACCCGATAAAGCCCGAAATTTACTGGGTTTTCCCCAGGATATGTACCTGCACATCGCCATATCGTTTGGCTATCCGCAAAATGCCGATTTATTACTACGGAAACCAAAAATAGGGGGCAGGCGCCCTCTCGAAGAGAGCATCCACTGGAATAAATGGTAACGTGTCAGCGCAACTTATCCTTCATCCATGCGTAAATACTTGTGAAGGTTGAAATTGCCTGGATGATATTGAAGGAGGTGAATTATGTCCCCAACTGAACGCGGACCATTGCGCCGCTCGCGCTCCAACCGCATCTTCGCCGGTGTATGTGGTGGGTTGGCAAACTTTTTCGGCATTAGTGCATTCTGGTTCCGGCTGGCATTCCTGATCGCCCTGATCCCTGGTGGAGTTCCCGGATTCGCTCTCTACCTGGTACTTTGGCTCATCATTCCCAATGAATGATTGATTATCAAACAATGATGATCAAAACATAAAAGGAGAGACGCAACGAATGCGTCTCTCCTTTTATGGATTACCCGGAGCAACTTCCGCAGCTCTCTCTGCCATGGCAATGCGTTTCCCGAGTGCCGGGTGAGAATATAAAAGCCACTCCACCCAGGCTTCAGGTTCAGCATCCGAAAGGTTCTGATTTGCCAGTCTTTTCATCGCAGATGCAAAAGCAATTCCATTATGGGTCAGCGATAGGGCATATTCATCCGCACGACGCTCACGCCAGCGTGAAAATCCATTTTCAAGCGGCATGGTAACTAAACCATATAATCCCAACACAATCAAAAACAATGGGAATGCAGCTATATCAGCTGTACTTGCGAATCCAAACACGCTTACCCCCCAGTTCAATCCCAAGGAAGCCAAAAATAATCCAACCAGAGTAATAAAACTGCCAAAAATGATCCCCAGCGGGATATCTTTATTCACCTGGTGCCCAAGCTCATGTGCCAAAACGGTCTCAATTTCATCAGGCGTGAATTCATTCAACAGGGTGTCACCAATAATGATTCGCCTTGTATTACCTAACCCGGTCAGACCGGCGTTGGCTTGCTTGGTACGTTTACTCATATCAAACTTGAACACACCCTTCACATAGGTACCGGATCGCCTGGCAAGCTGAAGCAGCCGGTCTGCCAGTTCTGCGTGTTCATCGCCCAATGGGACGAATTTATTGAACAGGGGCATGATCAGTGTGGGTGCCAGGTTCGCTAGAAGAACATTAAAGACGAGCAAAATCAGCGCCGCCCACAACCACCAAAACATAGGAGACTCCCGTAAGATGGCGTATATGATTTCAAGAATGATCAGACCGAATACTCCACCCAGCAGGATGCTTTTGACCTGATCAGCAATCCATCCCCTTATGGTCTCGGTGGATAAATCGAACCGGTGAGGTAAGATAAAACCCTGGTAGTAAGAGAGGGGCAAGTTAATCAGGAACAGGATGCCTCCGATGACCAGGATATACAGAAATACAATCAGCCACTCATTGGAGCTGAATCGAAATAACCATTGTTTGAGTGCCAGCGACCATCCGAAAAGCAGCCATGCGAGCATATAGATCGCAGTGATGAGTAAATCAACCAGCATCAGTCGGCGGTTAATCCGTGCATACTGTTTAGCCTTTTTTTGTTTTTCAAAATCTATGTCTGTAGACATGTTTATCGCCCCTTGGTCCATTCCTTTACCATCCTTCTTTGCCCCTCCGTCTCCGGAGATGCCTTTGCTGCATTTGGTAAATCTTTACGCAAAACCTGGATCTGCTCCAGGGCTTTTACACCTGGCAATCCTTGGCTTGCCAGGTAACACCCCACCACCGTCCCAGTCCTGCCTGTACCGCCAAAGCAATGCAGATATATGCTTTTCCCTTCTAAAAGGGAAGTCTCGATCGTATCAAGGATATTTACCATCTCATCCACGGTTGGTGTGGACAGATCACGAAGCGGGATGCGCTTATGGACCACAGACCTGTCAAGCTTCATTGCCTCTTCAGTCAATAGTGGAACGTAAGGTTTCAAATCATATTCCCCCGCTTCGGTAAGATCGATAAAATAATCAATGCCCAGGTCTAAAAGCCAGCGTAATTTTCCGCGTGCTTCCTGCTCGTTAATTGAGCCTGGATATTCCCCAGCTCGAAAACGACCAGGGATGACCCAGTAAGACTTCTCAATTGATAAAGCGATGTTCTCCATATTTACCTGGTCACCAACTTCACGCTGCACACCTTCTGCAATTCAACAATTGTAGCCGATTTGCTATCCTGCCCATTCACAGTTGAATTAATATTGAATGAAATATTCATTCCGGTCGGCGGAGAGTTGCCAGGTTGATGCGCTCCTGTCTGGTGTGACACTCCTGAGAAAGGCAGCATCCCGCTTGCAATTTGCTCCAGGTCTGACTGATCCAAAATCGGACTCAATTTGACAATCCGGGAGGTCTCCACTGGGGTGGGCAGAACTGGTGTGTATATCCTGGAGAACTGATAGTACAGGGCAATCAGAATACCATCCTGCTGCCAGCGGAGCCGTTGAGAATTTGAGGTGAAATCCCAGTCTACAATCTCATGAGTGGTAGCCTTCCCGGAATATTCACCCAGGGGAGTGAAGATTAGGCTCCATTTCCAATCTCCTTGAACATATTCAGCTGTACTGCTGCCAGCAGGTATTTCTATTTGGGTAGGGAGGACATCTGCCCCTGTTCCCACCGTCATGGTAGGTGGAGTGGTATCCCCAATATATTTTTCGTAAATATACAAAGAGGCCTGGTACTCCTGCGGATTCGTGTCATACTGAAGCAGGATGCTCCCGTCCGAATTTACTGAAGCGGTTGAAAACGTGAAATTCTCAGGTAAGCGGGACGGAATATTTAGCGGGAAATCTATTTTTCCCACCACCTGTTCTAATGTCTGGTAGCTTGATCTATTAGAATTTTGTGATTGAAGTGCCAGGATATCAGTGGCAGTTGGTGTCGGAAGTGGGTTTGAATCGAAAAATCTGTCTGTAATTGTGTGCACGAAATAACGTGAGCTTTTGTCTGGGTGCAGAGCCCACAAGACAATTTCATTCTCAAAAACCGAAGCCAGTTTGTTTCCGTCGTTAGAAAACGCCAAGCTGTAAGCAATCCCTGTAGTTGTAGCAGTTGTGAGGTTGACCTCTACACCGTCAGGCAGACTCCAAAGTGTGACATCACCCGCCATACCTGAAGAAGCCAGGTATTTGTTATCGGGAGAAAATGTCAACGCACCATCATATATATACGAGTGAAATGTCTTTATAAATATAAAAGAAGGTGACTCAGAGACCGTTTGTTCCATCTCCCACACGTTTATCACCCCGTCTGAAGTGCGAATTGCTATCAATGTGCCGTCCTCTGAAATCGCCACATTGTTATCAATTTGACGGTTTGGGTTCATTTTCCCGATAATTTTTCCAGCAGGTATTTCTTGGATCCAGACAGAGCCGTCATTGCGCGCAGTCACCAGCATATTTCCACCGGTTGATATGTCAGCTGTTTTAATCCCAGAATATTCAGCTGTATTATTATTCATACTCAACAACTGTTCGGAAGGGAGATTCCAAATAGAGGCTCCATTCAGCGTGGAAATCACCAGGAATGCTCCATCCTGAGAGAAGGATAATTTTTCGATTGTGCTGGTCAAATCCATTGTTGAATACAATAATTTACCTTCAGAAAGTTGCCAGATATAAACCGAGCCGCTGGTTGTGCCACCGGCGATCCACTGACTGTCTGCTGAAAATGCCAGGGCAGAGAACAATTCTCCATTCTCCCCCAGGATAGTGTTCGGTTCAACATTGTTCATGGGTTGGTCTGCACCTGAGAATTGCCAGATGCGGATTTGAGAATCAGCGCCTGCCAGTGCGATGAATTTACCATCCGGTGAAAAAGCAAACGCCCCGCGATCCCAGGTTTGCCAGGGGAGGACCAGGCTGTTGGAATAGGACCAGCCAGGTTTTGAAATAGTGAGATCATTTTGGGTGAGATTGGTCATCCATTTTCGCTGCCGATCGTAGAGCATGACATTCGAACATAGAAACTGCGGAGCGCTGCAGGTATGGGAAGACTGCATGAATGTCACCCAACGACCATCAGACGAAATTTCTGGGAAAAAAATAAAATCTGGACCAGGCAGGGCAGTAATCCGATCATTTATACCCGATTGCCTGTCATGTACATATAGAAAATGACAGCGGCTATTATCGATCTCGTTGCAACCAACCGGTAAGTATTGCCCCAAGTTGGTAGCAGTGGATTCAAAAACGACATATCTGCCATCGCCTGATATATTCAAGCTGTAATACGCATTCCCAATGTAGCTCAATCCACTGTCACTGCGGCCGGTCCAATCCGTCGGGTTATTACTGATCAGCTCTACTTCACCATTATTACGATCCCTTAGAAATACATTACTGTAACCATTCCGGCTTCCCGTAAATATATTGGTGGATAATGAGGCAAATGCTACAAACCGCCCATCTGCAGAGAGTACTGGAGAAGATGATTCTCCATCGCCCTGCGTACCATCTTGAGCCTGGTTTTCAATTTCATACCTGGCTGTTTCACGATCGTAAACCAATGCCTCACTGCAATGAATGATATCGGGGATAGAGGTATTACTTATCCCGATATCAGGCATTTTTTCCACCATTTTTGGGGAAGACGATATACATGCAGAAGGAATTCCGCCCAGTATGGTGGGCGTGACGGTGAATCCCACATATCGCCCATCCGCCGACAGACTGATCTTGTCGACCCCATAAACCGGGTTGCCTGGAAAATTAGGAATAGGGATCCAATCGATACTTCCTGTATCCAAGTGATAAAGGTAGATGTAAAGGCATGTAACACTTGTCCCACCACGCTGGCACTGATTGGTAAATCCATTCACCAGGTTATCCGCCGTTGACCAAAATGCTACCCAATGCCCATCTCCCGAAATTGTGGGTGCCAGACTATCTCCATCTGCAGGACCACCATTAATTGCTTGCGTCAGGCGTCTTGTTTGATCGGTTTCGCGATCATAAAGGAACACGTCCAGGCAATTATTATTATCTTGAGTTTGACAGGGATCTCCGGCTACATTTGGATCTTGCGTGGTACTGACATACGCAATCAAACGTCCATCGCCCGAAATGCTCGGTGATAGATCCCACCAGATCCAGGGTTTATCTGAACGACCGTCACTCTGGCTGATCACCTGAATGGTTGCTGACTGCCGGTTATACAGCTCGATCGTAGGCACAGATCGACGCCAGCTGGTGGGAATAGGCTGTACGACGGCGAATACAGCCCAACTTCCATCACTTGAAAACGCTGGCTCGATATATTGCGGGTCCACCGGGATATCAGTCGAATTTTGTGACAATAAGATGGAGGATTGATTTTCAGCGGTTGGAGGGGATATCTGAGTTGGCGAGTTTAGTGCCTGTTGAAATTCTTCTTCTACATTTGTGAACCGTACAAAGATGATTGACATCCCAACGAACGCCACGGCTAAACTCAGCATCCAGGCAGCCTGACGAAATCTGAAATTTAATTTCCACCCAGTCTCAAGTTGATTAAGCTCGTCTAAGACGGATAGGACCAGTTGGTTAAGTATCGCATCCCCAAGTGGAGCAGATACCCATTGAGAGTGTAAGCTATCGGATAATGATTTTATCTGCTCATTAATTTGTTCAACCCTGTTTTGACAGGCATCGCAAGACGCAATATGTTGGTTAAGTGCGTTCACCGCCTCAATGTCTTTATCCAATAGACCATCCAGGTAAGCTTGAAGCTGGATCTCCCGGTGCGATTTGAATGGTTTTACGCTCAAGCGCCTCCGTCCATCCACCAACCTGTGATGCACGTCCGCAGGTCGGAGACTGAGGATATCTGCAACCTGGGGAATCTCAAAGTCAAACAGGTATTTTAAGAGCAGGGTAGGTTGAAGTCTATTGGGTATTCGATCCAGGATGTCACAGTTCGGGGATAATGGATCGGGAGATTCTGTTGCTGTTTGAATAGCTGGAACATCAGGCAGGTCGCCGGATAGCGAGGATCTAATTCTTTTAAATCGCTTCATACAGTCATATGCGATACCAAATAGCCAGGCTGAAATACTCTCTTCGCCGTGAAAGTCATTTATGGCAGTTATTGCTTTTTTGAATGTTATCTTGAGGATGGCTAGTATTTCAGCCTGCGTGAAAAAATAACCATAGCGGTAGTATATTAAGGCACTAATCCAGTTGTACAAATCGGCGGCATACCGAGCAACCAGACGCTTGAGCAGCTCAGGATCGCCAGGATCTGCATGCTCCATCTGATAAGCAAGCTCGGTTAGTTCACTGAGCTCGCTTAGCTCGGGATTTTCCTGCCTTCCTGTCTCAATCCCCCGGAAATGTTTCAATAAACCGTC
The DNA here is from genome assembly GCA_963809805.1 of uncultured Chloroflexia bacterium. Classification (GTDB taxonomy): domain Bacteria; phylum Chloroflexota; class Anaerolineae; order Anaerolineales; family UBA4823; genus FEB-25. The sequence continues at coordinate 787,747 of CAWELB010000008.1, forward strand.
ATCCGGTTCTTGCATAGGGGTGATTGTACTCCAAAGTTCATCTAATTTCACCTATTTATCAAATGCTTATCTTTTTATGCCAGACCAATGCTATACTAATCTCCTCCTGATCATATGATTGGGGGCAACATGGTTTCATGGAATCCACACAGCTGTCTACACATCGAATTTTTCACACCTGGTGGCCTTTAGCAGCAAGCTGGCTGCTGATGGGAATTGAGCTGCCTGTGATCAGTGCAGTCATTGCGCGCCTGGCAAATCCTGAAATCAACCTGGCGGCATATGGCGGCATTATCTCACCGCTGGCATTGATCATCGAATCGCCGATCATCATGTTGTTGGCAGCCTCCACTGCACTCAGCAAGGATTGGGCTTCATTTGTAAAGATCCGCAAGTTTATGATGATTGCAGCGGCTTGTTTGACAGTGCTTCATATTTTGATCGCGTTTACACCGCTCTACTATCTCGTCGTCGGCCGGATCATGGGGATGCCCACTGAGGTGATAGAGCCGGCACGGATCGGTTTAATGATCATGACTCCATGGACATGGTCGATCGCTTACCGGCGCTTTCACCAGGGAGTACTAATCCGCTTTGGACATTCCAGGGCTGTCAGCATAGGCACAATGATTCGGCTGTGTGCTGATCTGGCGGTGCTGGCGATCGGTTATGCAATCCATACCGTACCTGGGATTATCGTCGCCACCTGTGCAGTGGGTGCTGGAGTGATCAGCGAGGCGATTTATGCCGGCATTGTCGTCCGCCCGGTGGTCAAATTTGAATTACAACCTTCGGTTTCCATTCAACCGCCGCTTAGATTCCGCACCTTTCTTGCCTTTTACCTGCCGCTGGTGATGACCTCCCTGCTTTCATTACTCGTCCAACCTATTGGTGCCGCAGCCTTGAGCCGCATGCCTCATGCCATTGAATCATTAGCCACCTGGTCGGTGGTGGGCGGTTTGATTTTCATGCTGAGGAGTTTTGGTATCGCATATAACGAAGTGGTGGTAGCCTTATTGGAGGAATATCAATCTGCAAAAAAGCTCTGGGCGTTTGCCATCAAGATAATATTGATCACCTCTGGAATATGGCTGCTGATCGTAGCCACACCGCTCTCGAATTTTTGGTTCAGAACGGTCTCAGCTTTACCGGATGAGCTGGCAAGACTGGCTCAAATTGGGATCTGGATCTCCTTGCCCATGCCGGCATTGGCGGTGCTTCAATCCTGGTACCAGGGAGCCATCCTGCACAGCCATAAAACCAGGGGAATCACTGAAGCTGTTCTGATCTATTTATTTGTTAACATCGCCACATTATCATTGGGAGTATTGTATGGAAAGGCTACCGGGTTGTATGTCGGATTGGCATCATTTGTATTAAGCACATTCATCCAGACGGTTTGGCTCAGATACCGAAGCCGTCAGGCAATCCGGGCAGTGCATACTCGCGATGATGCTCCACTGATTATGCCACCGGTTGAGATTGTCTCATAACAAGTATGGATAAGATCAATTTTCGATATCGGAAATAAGGGGTGCATATGTCAGTAAATTCGCCCAATTGGCTTGAAGTAGCACATAAAACACTCTTGTCCAGGAAAATGGACCTCCTGGAGGTGCAGCATCTAACCCCCCAAGGAAAAATCAAGTACCAGTTTTCATCTGCCGGGCATGAGCTGGCACAGATCCTGGTCGCTCAGGCGCTCACCCACCCTCATGATGCTGCCACCATCTATTATCGTTCCAGGCCGTTCATGCTTGCGCGTGGATTGAGTCCCTCAGACGCAATAGCTGCAGGGATGGCGCGTGCGGTCGGTCCGTCCGAAGGAAGAGACACGGGGGTGATGTATAACTTGCCTGGAAACGGGGGTTTAACCGTCATACCTACCTCCGGGAATGTAGGCGCACAATACTCTCCAGCAGCTGGATGGGCTCAATCAATTCGCTACCATACCCAGGTGCTTGAGGAAGCGGATTGGAATGGAGCGATTGCGGTTGCGATGGGAGGTGAAGGCTCGGTGGCAGCTAATGGATTTTGGGCTGCCTTGAACATTGTCACCACACTATGGTATCCATTCCTTTATGTGATCGAGGATAACCAGTACGGGCTCTCCGTCCCCTCCTTGTGCCAGACACCTGGAGGGGATATCGCCGCTAATCTATCTGCGTACGAAAACCTGAAAACCATCGATGCAGATGGTACGGACCCCTTAATCACCTGGATGGCTGTCCAAGAAGCAGTCGATTTCGTGCGTAACGAAGGCGGACCCTGCCTGTTAAGACTGCGTGTGCCCCGTATTATGGGACATACATTTGTGGATACGCAGACGTATAAATCAGCTGATCAACGCGCAGATGAGGCTGCCCGTGACCCACTCCCAAAGCTCAAGGCATATCTGCAAACGCAAAGTATTATCGATGAAACTGGCTGGAATAATTTGGAGAAACAGGTGGATGATGAGCTCCAGCAAGCATTAGCGATTGCGGAAGGAACAGCCGAACCTGCAGCTGATACGGTCTTGGAACACCTCTATTACTCGGGTAAGTCCTCACAGCAGGGTGGTCTCCGTCCGATCGGGAAGTTGGTTTCCCTCGGATCGCCCGATGCGCAACCGCAAGGAGCGCGCATCAACTTGCTGGATGCAGTCCGCCGTACCCTGGAGGTCGAGATGGAGCAGAACCCGCGCATCCTGGTATTTGGCGAGGATGTGGGTGTAAAAGGCGGTGTGCACGGTGCCACTCAGGGGATGCAAACTCATTTCGGCGAAGATCGAGTATTCGACACCTCTTTGAATGAGGATGGCATCATCGGTCGCTCGACCGGGATGGCAATAGCAGGACTGCTACCTGTACCTGAAATCCAATTCCGGAAATATGCTGATCCAGCGCATGAGCAGCTGAATGATTTGGGTACATTGCGCTGGCGTACAGCCAATCATTTCGCGGCTCCGGTAATTGTCCGTATGCCGGTGGGTTATGCCAAAAAAACGGGTGACCCATGGCACAGCGTATCGGGTGAAGCTATTTATGCCCATTTTATTGGCTGGCGGATCGCTTATCCATCCAATGCAGAGGATGCTGTGGGGTTATTGCGGACTGCTTTACGCGGCGATGACCCTACCTTCTTCTTCGAGCACCGAGCATTATTGGATAGCCCTGAAGGGCGCCGGCCGTACCCTGGGGATGAGTTTTGCCTTCCCTTCGGTAAAGCGGCTCAGCTTACCCAGGGTGACGAGCTGACTTTGATCACCTGGGGTGCCATGGTCCATCGCTGCCTGGAAACAGCGGATGAGTTTCAAGGACGGATTAACCTGCTGGATTTACGCACCATTCTGCCCTGGGATAGTAATGCAGTCCTGGATAGTATTCGTCGGACAGGGAAAGCCATAATCGTTCAAGAAGATAACCTGAGCAATGGATTCGCGGGTGAAATCATCGCTACCATCAATGAGCAGGCATTTCACTCACTCGATGCACCCATCACCCGTCTGGCTACACCCGACGTGCCTATTCCGTACAATGTCAAATTAATGGATGCGGTCATCCCAAGTGTCGTGCGGATCAAGGATGCAATAACCGATTTACTCAATTACTGATCCTAAGCCAGGCAAAACGAGTAATATAGTGCATACATCTAGGGTAACAAAAGAATATAACGAGAGTAAAATAGGATAAATTATCTGCGGAGGATAAGATGACATCCAAAAAAATTGAAAAATTCATCCAGGCTTCACCATCCGAGGTATATCATTATTTCACCAATTCGACCGCTCTCAGAGATTGGATCTCCGACGTCGCCACAGCCGAACCGCGCCCAGGCGGTCGTCTCTACCTGTGTTGGCCAGGAGAATATTACACCAGTGGTGAGTATCTTATGCTGGAAACAGATAAATCCGTTTCATTTTCCTGGTTTGGAAAAGATGAGCCCCATAAAACCCGCGTAGACGTTACTTTAAAGAAGCAGAAGGGTGGTACATTGGTTAAATTGGCTCATCGCAAGATCGGCAAAGGGCAAAAGTGGGCTGAGATTGGCAAGGGGTATGAAACGGAATGGCAGAGTGGGTTGAATAACCTGGCTTCGGTGCTCGAAACGGGTGCAGATTTGCGTATTACTCGCCGACCCATGCTGGGGATCTACCTTACAGATTTTGACGCCGGTATAGCTGCTCGCCTGGGGGTTCCGGTCGATTTCGGCTCGCGCTTGGATGGCGTATTGGATGGGATGGGAGCTCAAAAGGCAGGCCTACAGAAGGATGATGTGATCATTGGTGTTAATGGGCACGAGCTTGTCGCTGGCGCATCTTTGGGTACCATATTGGGTGCAAAACACGCTGGCGATGTGGTCGATGTCACTTTTTACCGCGGCCCAGACAAAAAGACAGCCAAGATGACCCTATCCGGTAGGCCACTTCCTGAAATCCCCACCTCGATCCAGGGATTTGCCGACCAGGTTACACCGCTCTATCAGCAATTCGAGCAAGAGCTTGAGTCATTGCTGAACAATGCCAATGAAAAAGAGTGTTCTCACAAACCTGCACCTTCCGAATGGAGTGTCAAGGAAATCCTCGCCCATCTGATTCACAGCGAGCTAGGTTGGCAAAACGCCGCAGCTGAGATCATCAGCGGGCACGAAGCATCTTATGATGACTTTGGCGGTAATCTTCAAGCACGGGTCGATGGCACGCTTACAATATTACCAACCAAAGCTGATCTGCTGAGAGAACTAAAAGCCCATGATGCTGAAACACTCAGTATGCTGTCCCATATCCCTGAAGATTTTTTGTCCCATAAGGGAAGGTTTTGGAAGCTGGTTTATACAACCCATCAAAACCCCTACCACCTTCAGACCCACCTGGAACAGATCAAAGCTGCAATACAGTCTTCCAGGAATTAATCTCATCTAATTCTGCAAAGCCTGCGAGTAAATCTCCCTCGCAGGCTTATAATTTAACCAACTTCATATAGGAAAAATCTTATGCCTGAATTCAAGGTAATCAGCTCTCAAATCCTGTTTGATAACCCTTACGCCAGAGTAGTGCTCGATACCCTGGAATACGACGGAGTTCAACGCCCCTATTTTTACCTGACCAGCCCGGTGGAAGCAGTTGCCACCGTTAGCCTGACTGCTGAAGGCTGTATCATCCTCACCCGTCAATACCGTCACCCGGTCGGCAAGGTGATCTATGATCTCCCGGCTGGTCATCTTGAGCCAGGCGAAGCACCCATGGACGGCGCACGCAGGGAATTTGAAGAGGAGACGGGTTATCTCCCCCGGCAGATGGTAAAGCTTGGTTACTACAATCAATTTCCCGGCGTGTTGCAGGCTGCTACGAATTTATATTTCGCCACCGACCTGATGCAGACCACCCAGCATCTTGAGCCAGGTGAGATCCTTGATACTGTGCATATGCCGGTTGATACCGTCCTCCGGATGATTATTAATGGAGAAATCATCGACGGCTCTCTCCAGTTGGGTGTATTATTAGCGCTTCAAAAAGGTTTCTTAACCTCGGTGAGTGATTAATGCTCCCACCATCGAGTGTCTATTTATGCAAAGGAAAATTATATGGAATATAGATCACTGGGTCGGACAGGTTTAAAAGTATCCGAGCTATGCCTGGGAACAATGCAGTTCGGTTGGACCGCTGACGAAGCCACTTCCCTTAAGATTTTGAGTGCGGCATTTGAAGCAGGGATTAATTTCATCGATACCGCAGACGTATATTCACGCTGGGCTGAAGGCAACCCGGGCGGTATAGCAGAGAGCATCATTGGAAAATGGATCAAACAATCCAATATCCCTCGCCAGCAATTGGTACTGGCTACCAAGGTGCGCGGCAAGATGGGGACAGGTCCAAATGATGAAGGGCTTTCACGGGTTCATATCATGCAGGCTGTAGAAGCTTCACTGGTTCGTATGAGTGTGGATTATATCGACTTGTATCAGACCCATTCTTACGATGATAAAACTCCGATCGAAGAAACCCTGGGTACCCTGGATGACCTGGTGCGCCAGGGAAAGGTGCGCTATATCGGGTGTTCTAATTACCCGGCCTGGCGCCTCACGGAAGCAATCTGGACTTCACGAACGCAGCATCTGGCTCGCTTTGATTCGCTACAGCCGCATTACAATCTTGTGCACCGGGCAGAATTTGAGCGCGAGCTGGCGGATGTTTGCCGGGCTTACGGTTTGGGTGTGATCCCGTATTCTCCCCTGGCAGCTGGTTTCCTGACCGATAAATATAAACATGATGGGTCAGAACCGGAATCTAAACGGATTGGTGGGGTCAAAAGGCGCTATTTTAACGATAAGAGCTGGTCAATCCATGCCGCAGTTGAGAGCCTGGCTTCGCAGAAGGGTAAATCGGTCTCTCAAGTGGCACTGTCCTGGCTGCTTAGCGACCCACTTATCACCAGTCCTATTATTGGACCGCGCAGCCTGGAACAGCTCGAAGATAACCTGGGTGCAGCTGGTTTACGATTATCGGCAGAAGAGAACGCCAGCCTGGATACTGTTTCTACCTGGACGGACCAGGCATAGGGCTATCACCAGCGTTTTTAAGAATCAAACCCCAGTCCCAACTTATCCAAAAGCTGCAGCCACAAGTTCCGGCTTCCCCCTTTTTCATCAGCCCGGAGCAATGATCTGCGGGTGAAGTTGATCACCAGGGATCGGAATGGTTCTTGTGGGAATGGAACCGGCCTGGTGCGTACCATCCCGAGTTTTGTGCGCTCGGTGGATTTTCCTTCGAGTAAATCCAACATCACCTGTGCACCGAAGCGGGAGGAACCCACGCCAAGACCGGTGAAACCTACCACGTACGCTGTTTGCCCACCATAAGCAGTGCCCCAGAAAGGGCAGAAACGTGAACAGGTATCGATCACGCCTCCCCAGGCATGTGTGAAGTGTAATCCTTCAAGCGAAGGAAAGGTGATGAAAAAGTGTTCAGCCAGGCGGCCAAAGACTTCGTGATTGGTCTCAAGGTGTTTCCCGACTCCATTATTCCAGTGATATACCGCGTCATAACCTCCCCACAAGATGCGATCATCGGCAGTCATGCGGTAATAATGGAATTGGTTATTTGAATCGCTCAATCCCTGGCGCTCTTGCCAACCAATTGAGGCTTTCTGGGCAGGCGATAATGGCTCGCTGACTAATACATAGTCATATACCGGAACGATATAACGAGAAATGCGCTTGAGTAATGGAGGAAATGCATTAGTAGCGATCGCTGTTTTTCTGGCCTGAACGTATCCGTTAGGGGTCTGTAATTGGATTTTTAGGTGATCTGCCTTTACAGATAACACCGGAGTTTGTTCGTAGATCCTGACCCCCTGGTGCAGACAGGCACCCCGCAGACCCCAGGCTAATTGAGCTGGATTAGCCATGGCGACTCCCATCTGATTGAATAAACCTCCCAGGTAAAGAGGCGAGTTGACCATGGATCTGGTTTGTTCTTGATCAAACCAGACCAGTTGCTCGCCGTAAGGAGCAGCAACGTCTGGAATGCAGCTTAATTCCTCCACCTGGTACGGCTCAGTGGCTACCAGCAGCTCACCCGATCGTTGGAAATCGCAATCGATACCCAAACGACTTATGCTGTCACCAATCGCTTCCAGGTTAGCCTGACCCATTGCAGTAAGGGTTGCCAGCTCGTTTGGCCAATGCTTCAAGCCATTCATAAAGCCATGCGTCAACGATGCGGCGATAAAACCACCATTACGTCCACTGGCTCCACAGGCAGTTTCCTCCGCTTCCAAGAGAACCACCTCACGCGCAGGATCAGCTTCCTTGGCTAAGAGAGCCGTCCACAGTCCGGTAAAACCTGCCCCAATAATTGCCAGGTCAGTGGTAATTGTAGTAGCCAGGGGGGAAGCTGGCTCCGGTCGACGCGGATCATCCAGCCAAAACGGGATATTTACTGCATCGACCAGCGATTTTAAGCTTTGCTGTCTGGGGTGGTGTGGAAATGGCAAGTGCGACTCCTTAGAAAGTAGTCTCGTCTCATTCAATTATAGTATGGCTAAGCTTATTTATTTCGAAGGGGGCATGCTTAATCTATAAAGATTAGGAAAGTACACCAGCACTGCCTGATTTGAGCACTTACTGCCGATACTTCGATTAAAAAGTAAGGTTTGGACTTGCAGCTCACCCCCTTGATTAAGCAGTAAAGATCCAGATTCACCAGACATTAATTCAGGGACCATTGACGTTCTAATCGATTCCTTGATAAAATCACCCCTCAGTTTTACGAGATCCTAAATTTATGAATTCAATGGAGTGACCAATGACCTTTCCCGAAGAAATTACCTTAAAACCTTTGATTTTTACCCAACCTGCGGCTGAGGCAGTTCGTGAGGTTATCACTCAGAAAAACATGCAAGGCTATGCCCTGCGATTGTTTATTGCAGGAGAGGGATGCTCAGGGTTTCAATATGGGCTGGCATTGGATGACAATATTAGTAATGAAGATGCAGTCACAGAAACAGATGGTGTCAAGCTCATCGTTTCTAAAGAATACATTGAGTATCTGCAAGGCGCGACAGTGGATTATGTAGATGGGATCACCAGCAGCGGGTTCAAGATCAGCAATCCGAATGCTGTTTCCTCCTGCAGCTGTGGTCAAAGTGCCAATTCAGCGGAAGATGAGAGTTCGGGGGGTTGCGCTGGTTGTGGATAAAATCTAATTTGGCATGAAACACAGGTCATGAAGAATAATCTTCATGGCCTTTTTTTATCTACCGCGGAAGACCGAAATCAATAAGCCAAACAACCCCACCACAGCTAAACCAATAATGATAAACCCCATCGGGAGGCCGCCAGCCACACTGATCGCTGGTGCCTGGGTATATGTGGGCATTTCGATCGGCGGTGGCTGTGTGAAAGTTGGTAAGCGGGTTGGACCAATCTCAACGATCAGTTGGGCTGCCAGGGTCGGATCGATGGTAGGTGTGACCTGTGGGGTGGGTGTGGGTGGAGGCACAATAACTGGTAGCTCACCTCCAGATATAGTCACCAGATATGCATACACCCAGCCTACACCGCCATCCACAACCGGATAGACGATCTCCACCCAGTCGCCACCCACTGAGCGCCCCAAGGCGGGAACTTTTTCTCCCTGCTCCAACAAACCTACGATGGGATAATCCTGGCTCGGGCCAGCCCGGACGTTTATCGGTTGATCCTGGTCTAGATTTACCGTTGCCATGGGTCCGAATGGACTGCTGGTGACAGTGGGAATTGCTACAGTAGGCTGTTGTGCGTATGCATTCAAACGAACGGTCGAGGTCAGTCCCAACCATGTGAGTATTCCGACCACCAGGAAGACTGCGAGCAGCTTGGCTTTGAATTGGCGCATCATGACTCCAAAAACAATAATACCTGATTAAATCTGTGGTTTTCTTGTGCAGGACGATTATAATCTACTCTGATTATGGTTGCCCCAGGCGAGCAACGGGTAGTCTACAACAATTATATGAGATAGACGTATTAATCACAGGAGTATCATCATGGAGCAGCGTATTTATCACGGTGACTTAGCCCCCTCAGATATCAGTGAAAACCTGATCTCTCATTTCAATCGGGGTAACTTGCGCGCCCAGCAATTAGGCGATACCGACCGGCTGATCGTCCAGATTGGCACCCGCCCTGGAGCTATGGCCGGAGGTGATACGACTGTCTCGGTAATATTGCAAAAAGTCGAAGATGGTGTTGCTGTTCAGCTCGGTCAGCAGGCCTGGATGGGTATTGCTGCCAGCCTCGGCACAACTGCCCTGGCAGCCTTTCGCAACCCTTTCAACCTGCTCGGCAGGCTGGATGACCTGGCCCAGGATATCCAGAACCTGCAGATCAACGAACAAGTCTGGCAGGCTATTGATGAAGTTGCACGTATAGCAGGTGCATCGCAAGAGCTTTCGAATCGTCTGCGCCGGATGGTTTGCCCGTATTGCCGGACGGCTAATCCGGTGGGTGAATCCAGCTGTGTCGCTTGTGGTGCGCCCCTCGGTGATGTTCAGCCTCAAACCTGCCCCTATTGCGGATTCGTGGTTAAAAGCTCGGAAACGATTTGCCCCAATTGCAAACGACCCCTACCCGTTTAATTAATTCGATTAAGAGGCTGCCCCAAAAGTAGATGCGCGACCAGTCCGGTCAAAAGCTGACAGGGCTGGTCGCGCTCTGATTGAAGGCGATCCATGTGGGCGTAGGGGAAACTTTTTTGGTGTTTTTTGTTCAAATACCACCCCTACGCCCCTACGTTTTAGGATATATTCCACTATTGTGGCTTTTTAGACAGCCCCTTATTTATTTGATAAATTATCGTCAAGCGGGGATTTATATCAAGTTCATCACTATATTCATTTGTAAATATGGTTGGGGTTGAAGAAATCTATCGAGATTCAGCGCGAGCTCAATTTATCGATGGCTATGCGCAAGTATGGCATTAAATCTTCATCAGATTTAACCGAGGCTGGGACAAACGACATGGAATATTGGCCATTCTGGCGAGCTTCCATCCGATCCAGTAGACGCTCCAGGATGGGTAGAGTTTCCATATATCCAACCATTCCCACAAAGTGGATCGCTTTCTGCCGCACTGCTAATGGGTTCTTCCATTCTGACAGGATATCTCCCAGGTATCTTCCAGCAAATGGACATGTATTGAGCAAATAGTAAATGGATCTCTCGATCAATGGGTCAATCACCGCCACTTCCAATAGGCCAAAGATCGTCTCCTGTCGCATATTATGCAGGTAGTTGGTGACGGTCCTGCGTATATTTTCAGGTGTTTGGATGATAGCTGATTCCATATTAATTAAATCAGCCAGGATGTACACGACCCTCCTGCGAATGTAGATGTCCCTGTCGCTCAAGCAGGTGGCGATCATGAATGCCACTAATGGAGACGCTCTCTGTGCCCCCAGCTCCAACAACTCATCAATCCCATGCTGCCTTAGCACTGCATCTGGAGATGCCAGCGCTTCGGTTGCATTCCACACCGCAGGTAAAAGTTCGTTGAGGTTTTCAACGGGTTCCCCATATATAAAAAGGGGCAGCTGTACGTTGGAGATTGGTTCGAAATTCATCGTCGTTTATTATTTACAGGTGCTGGCAAGTATACCGCACATTATCCCAGCCAACGACCGCACCAGGCAGGCAGCGTGACCTCTACGGAACCATTGGTGATCAAATATTCTTTCTTCGAGGATATGAGATCTTTTACGAGTTGTCCATCTTGCCAGCCAACCTTATTCACATCGATACATACAATCTGTTTATCTGGGCTTCCATTCATAATGATCAGGACTTTATCTTCTGGCGAAATGCGTGCAAAGGCGTAGCAGGCCGGATTTGCACTCTGGGTGAGGGAAACATATTCTCCCCTCCTTAGTGCGAGATGATTTTTCCGCAGGCTGATCAAGCTTTTGAGATAAGTTCTAAGTCTGGTATTCCACCGAGATTCTTCCCATAAAAATGCTCCCCTGCAACCCGGGTCCTTTCCTCCTACCAAGCCAATCTCATCGCCATAATAGATCGCCGGTGCTCCAGGGTACGCAAATTGGAATAGGAAAGCCAGGCGGGTTTTATCCAAATTATTGCCCATGCGGGTCAAGATTCGCTCCGTATCGTGTGTGCCAAGGGGAATGTACATGGCATATGCATTCTCACGTGGATAAAGTGACAGCACGCCCTCCACTTTCTCTGCGAAACGAGCGGCATCCAAGGTATTGGTCGCAAGGTAGCCTAGCAATGCATCCATGATGGGATAATTCATTAACCCATCAAAGTGCTGTTCCCCCACCCAGCGTAAGTCGGGGGTCCATATCTCACCTACCAGGTAAGCCTCAGTATTGCAAGATTTAACTGCCTGTCTGAACTCTTCCCAAAAGCGGTCGTCATTGATCTCATTTGGTACGTCTAAACGCCAACCATCGGCACCTTGCGCTATCCAGTAGCGGGCTACATCCAGCAGGTATTTCCTGGTTGCCGGATTATCCGTGTTGAATTTTGGCAGGCTTTTCATTCCCCACCAGCCCAGGTAATCAGTTGCCCCACCCCAAGAGTAAGCATCCAGGGGGAAGTGGTTGGTATGGAACCAATCCCGATAGGGTGAATATTCCTGGTTTTCGAGCACATCATTGAACGCGAAGAAACCTCTCCCACAATGATTAAACACGCCGTCCAGGATAATCCTCACCCCTTTCTGGTGGGCATGCTCGATTAAATGGTGAAAGTCATCCAAGGTGCCGAGCTTTGGATCGATCTGGTAGTAATCTGTGGTGTTATAGCGATGATTTGAAGTTGCCTGGAATATGGGGTTCAGGTAGACCGCATTGATACCCAGGTCCAGCAGATAATCGAAGTTTTGCAATATTCCGGCTATATCGCCACCTTGAAAGCCCCAGGTTGTCGGCTGTGAACCCCAGGGCATCAAATTTGGAGGATCATTTTCCAGGTCACCATTAGCGAACCGATCCGGAAATATCTGGTAAAAGATGGCATCTTGAACCCAATCTGGTACACTCATATTGTTCCCTATGGTGAAATCTCCAAATTTTTCACGAGTATTGCAAGATTTTCACTGGCAGTTTTTAATGCTGCGGTTGGATTGATACCGCTTACAAATACCTTTTGAATCGCCTTATCAAGCTCGCTCCAATATAAGGACAGTATCCTCTGATCGACAGTGATCGGATAAGGAACACCTTGGGAAAAAGCCTGCATCGCCTGCTGGATCAGCGGGTCCCTCGGACGGGTGGTTGTGACCGACGGAATATGTCCCACTTCCGCCAGGCGGAGTTGTACATTGGGGTCAATCAGGTAGCCCATAAATGCTAACGCGGCAAACCGGTTATCACCGGTGGTGTTTGTATTGAGAAATACACTATCGGCTTCCACCCAACCGGACAGATTTCCGGTGCCGTAGGAAGGCCATGGATCAATGGCTAGGTGATCCGGACCTAGGATACCCACCAGGGTTGATATATTCCAGCTGCCATCGATAATGATCCCCACTCGACCGCGTTTGAACATATCCAAATCGCGGTTGGTGTTGAATGTCACTGCCCCTGCTTTATCATAGTCTTGCAGCAAGTTCAGCCATTCCAGGCCAAATGAATCATTAAACTGTGGATACCCATCCTTATTTACTAGGTTTCCACCCAAACCGATGATGTCCGCAGAGGAGAAGTATGCTCCCCTTTCGAGGTAGGAACCAACTACCCCTCCGTGTGTAGCCTGATGAGATAATGCATCCAGCTCCTCAAACGTTTTGGGTGCCGTATCGATAATGGCAGTATTTCGATACATCAACATCCCATGCTGTGAGATTGGAAGGCCAATGAGTGCATCCTTGTATTCACCCGATGAGAGCGCGGCTAAATTTATTCTCGATAGATAATCGGGTGGAACAAAAGGGTTCAGGTCGGAGATGAGTTCACCATCATAGAGAGTTGGTCCCCATTGCGCAGGTCCTAATAATAAGCTTGGACCCTCACCCAGGTACGCTGCATCTTGATAGGTGTTGTATAAATCATCCAATGGTACATAGAGCAGGCTGAAGGTCATGTCTGGATAGATGCGTTGAAAAGATTGGATGATCGATTTCAATACATCTGTTTCACCAATTCCCCACGAATGCCAGATTGACACTGAGCTGCCTGCTGGAGGTGGAGATAACGGAGGTCTGAGCGGCAGCTCAGTTGGGGTGACCAACGGTGTCCCGATTCCCCCTGTAGGTGTAGCTGGTTGAGTTGTAGTTCCCTGGCGTGGGGTTCCAAGTGTGGGGGACTTCAATGGTGTGCGGGTGGGTCGAGGTGTTGATGTGGCAGGACCAGGATAAGGGATTGGTGTATTGGTAATTACAGGTCCGGGATATTTCTGAGTAATAGTGGGCAGGGTCCCTGGTCCGGGGTATTGTGGGGTGACGGGAATCGTCACCTCCGGTGTGGTAGTTTTTGGAGTCGGTGTTATTTGAACCGTGGGCTGAACAGTCTTGTTTTGGGTCGCCGATTGTAATGGAGCCGGGTATGCGCTTGGTGATCCAACATTTGCGGGTGTCTGCGGTTGGGGATATGCCTGCCTGGTCTGGCTTGGAAGAGCCTGAAAAGTGGGGAAGGGATAGGCTTCAACGGTAGGAGGAGCGATGCTCGTGCTGCTGGGTGAAGGAAGTGGGGTGCTGGCAGTAATAATTGCCCCCTGGCTTGGTGTGGGAGTAGAGGCGACGATATTCGTTGGCGTCACGTTTGAGCTGGCACGCTTACACGCGCCTAAAAATACCGCATTGATCAATATCAAGCTTATGGCTATAATTTTTATCTGCCGTTTGCTCATAACCCAATCATACTAACACAATCTTCCCGGGTTTAGACAACCCCCGGGAAGATTGAAGGGGAAGATAAACTAATTATACTATTGACCTTTGGCCAGCATTTGGATGCGTGCAAAATCTGTGGCGGTTAGCTCTGTTTGAGCTGCCTGGCTAGGCGTATACGTGCTCAACCAGGTCTCCTGAACGCCTGCTTCAGGCCACACCACGTCAATCACACGCGTGTGATTTGTGTCTGCAGGTGCACCTCCAACTTTCCATTGTTCAGATTTCTGATTGACATCCCGCACACGTTGTACGCCTCCGCTCGGGTACCCCTCCTGGCTGAGCACCATGGCGGCGTATTTCCATTCTTCAGGGTTATCACCCAGGATTGCCTTCGGAATGCGGATGGTCACACGTTGCTGACCTGGATCGGCCAGAATTTGAAAGTCGCTGCTGGTGGCTATCTTTTCAACCGCTGTGTCACCTGGGATATAGATACCCGGCTCCCATCCTTCGATGGTGATGGCATAATCCCAGGTAAAGCCATCCTGCAATGCCAGGTTCCGACCAGGTAGAAAATTCACTCCACCCTGACCATTCCCATCTTTGTCGATATAGATATCGTACGTCTGCACAGATAATCCATTGGGTGAGCCCCACGGATTTTCGACTGCACCCCGCATGGTGAACTTGAAGACGATATTCTCTGCATCTGACCCAACCTGGAAATTCAATATATCATAACAGCCAGTCGAAAATACTGCATCCGATGGGTAGGTGTATGTGCCCGGACCATAATCGTCCCTTTCTGGATCCGCGATATCCAAAATCAGGTTCATTGTGCCCAGATCCGGGACTGCCACCACAGCAGGACCACTACCTGGCAGGATGTCCGTATCCATCATGGTCACTTTTCCTGCCAGATCGACCTGCTCCGAATGGATGAAGCGCATACTGATCCGATCACCTGTCGAGGCATTTCCCAGATCGGCTATTGGAATCGCCAGCTCGAGAATATTTCCATCCTGTGCCACGGTATCGATAGGCGTGGCACCTCCCCACGACTCATCCCCATTCGCTGGATATAGATTGGCTGAGGCAAGTTTGCCATCCACAGATTGAACCTCTACAAGTAGATTGGCAGGAAATCCCAACAATGTCCCATTATCGCTGAAATTATTGGTCTGACCACTCCCAGGTACCTGCAGGTAAAGCTCAAGGTTGCTCGTCCCCGCCGGAGGGTGATAATCCGGGGCGGTGGTCACCTTTACATACAGCTCTTTCGATGAGAAACCATAGGCTACATCTTTGAAAAATGACTGATTCGATGCCATGACACCACCTGAAGGCAAATAGACCCCAGCTGCGTCCCATTCACCAGCCGTCACCTTACCATCGACGGTGACTGAGATCAACCCAGTGGAAGCGATATCTGCGGAAATCGCGCTCAGCGGGATGATAGGCACATCCAGGTAGGTTGGAGGTGGCTCATTCAGTGAGGAATAGACCTGCTTGAGAGTGTTGCGGAATTGTTGGTCAAACGCCTCATCACTGCCAGAATTCTGGTCTGCGCCAAACCACCAGAACCAATCTGACCCTTCGGCAATATACATATAATCGCGTGCTTTTTGTAAAGCCTCTGGAGTAGTCTGGCGAATACCGCCAATATATTTCTGCAATAATTCGCGCGCCGTCGCCAGATAGTCCCAGGCACGGTTCTCTTCTTCCTCGCCTATCCAGGTAGTGAAGTCGTGATTGATCCACGATCCTGCCCACAATTTATCTATTTTAGGTTGATCGGCAGCGATGGTCAGAAACTCGCTTGGAGTGACAGTGCGGATGCGCGGATCATTGCTCAAGCCGGTATACAGGCTGTTCAAGAAATCCTTCCCATCATTATCGTAGTTTTCCCATGCATTCTCTCCGTCCAGAATCACCGATACGAGGTGCGGTCCTGTTGCACCGCTGGAATTCAAGGAATCGCGGATGGCATGGATGCGGTTGATGAAATCTTTTGCCGCAGCCGAGCCACTCACCCCTGAATAGGTGAAACCAACTTTATCGGAAATGACTACATCCCTGAATACCATTGCCACCGGGTTGCCCTGCATACTTTGGACGTAATACGGACGGTAGAGCACATCCGGCTCAGTAACCACCTCTTTCGCATCACGAGTAAAGCTCTCTTTTCCCAAGCTGGCAGCCAGCACACCCTCGTCGGAGGCCATCCACTGGATCCCGGCGTCAGACACCATATTCACAATCTCTTGTGCAACTGCACCTTCTGCGGGCCACATCCCACGCGGAGCAACTCCAAAGTGATCTTTATACAGCTGGACACCCAGCTGCACCTGGTCAATGGCATCCTGTCCATAGGCGAAATCCTTGCTGGGTAGGTCCATGGTTGGGTTGGCGATCAATGCCAGGCGAGTGCTGATCAGCAATGGAAGGATTGGGTGAGCGTATGGGGTCATGGTCACCTCGATCTGACCCGCTTCCTGGAGCGCTTTATGGGTGGGGATAACCTCGCTGATCAATTTTAGCTGTTCGCCAAACACAACAGCTTTGTCAGATTCTTGATAATTGGAACCTTTTGCTACCAGGCTGGCAAGTGGTTCCTGAGCCAACCAATCCGGATCCGTCCAGGCCAGGTTGAATAACACCTGCAAATCCAGGAAATCCTGAGGGGTGTATTCAGTGCCTGCATCCCGCTTTTGCAGTAACTCTTGATAGCGTGGGAAACGCGCGATGATCTTCCGATTGGTATCAAAAAAACGGTCCAACAGGAATTGTTTTTGTTCCTCGGTCAGCTGATCTGCAGGAACCTCTGCTATCACCCAGTAAAGGTCTTTAGCCCCAGCCTGAAAATCATCCAATTGTCGGATCAAGCTGGGCGTCAAGTTAAACGTCGCGTGAATATTGGGATAATTCTTCAGCATCGCTGCCATATCCACATAATCCTTGGCGGCGTGGACACGTACCCACGGTTTCTCATAGACTCCCGTCGCAGGGTCTTTATAATAAACCGGTTGGTGCTGATGCCAGATAATTGACAAATAAATCGGCGCCTCAGCTGCGGTCGTAGGCGTTGGAGTAGCGGTTGGTTTACTGCAGGCAGAAAATAACATTGCCATACAAATGACAATATTGATACACAGCCACACTTTTGATCTCATAATTCTCCTCGTTTCATTGCCTGGGTATATACAGGTCAATTCCATCGGTGCGAGTGCCGAACCAATATCTCCCAGTGTCATCCTTGGTGATGCTAACGGTTTCAGCACCCGAATAGCCCGATAATCCTTGCTCATAAACTCGCCAGTCTGTGCCGTTATACCTGGCGAGCACACCGCCGGAAGTATTGGGGATGGATGCAGCGATCCAGAATACCCCAGGCTCGAGCTCAGCTACGGTTTCAATGGTTGAATATGGCAGGCGCGAATTACTGACCTTTATCGACGACCAAACCTTTCCGTCCCACAGACTGATGCCTCCGCCTTCGGTGCATACCCATAATATGCCGGTGGAATCGATGAACAAATCTGACACTCCCCCCCAACCTAGGTCAATATCGTTGCGGGTGTAGGTCTGCCATTGATCCGCATTCAGGTCATATCGAGATATCCCATACAAGCTGCCGAACCAGACCAGGTTATTTCCAGTATCGGATTGAATAGCAATGGTAAAAATCGAATTATCTTCCAGACCAGATGATTCGGCTGTAAACGATTTCCAGCCAGTGCCGTCATACACCGCTGCCCCAGCCAGTGTGCCTATCCAGACCCTGTTCTCTCGGTCAATGGCGATGGTATTAACTTGATCACTGCTTAAGTTAAAGTCTTTCTCACGGTAAACAGCCCAGCTGGTTCCATCAAAGCTGGCCAGACCTGCCTCAGTACCGAACCAAAACACTCCATTTCGATCCTGCGCCACTGATAGAACCCGCTGATTGGGTATAGGTGAGTTCCCAGGGTTGAACACATTCCACTCATCCACGACATCTTCACCAGTAGCAGCTTTCCAAATAGCAGCTCCACCATCCGTCCCAAGCAGAGTCCTCCCATCGGGTAAAGATTGGAGATCATTGATGGCATTGTTCGGCAACCCCGAAGTGTCGGCAGATATCGATGACCAACCTATGCGATTAATGGCGATCAACACCTGCGAAACGAGTGCTCCAATCAACAATATTCCAATCATGCTGGCAATGATAATCAGATATTTCCGCGACGGTCGGGGAAACATATTGTGGAACCATTCCCAATACAGTTCCTGCTCTCTAAGTTTCTGATAACCCACTTTCACCGCTGTCGAAGCCGCCATACAAAAGGCCGGTAGCACCACTAATGTATATTGAGGCCATTTAGTCGGCCAGAATAACAAAACCAGCATACTGGTGACGATCCATATCACTATGAAGCGCTTGGACTTCCATTCCAACCATATACCAGGAAGCGCGAGCAGGAAGATCAACCCATCAATCCCCAGGTAAAAAAATACTTCCGTGTGCCAGACGAACCCCCACGAACGTGAAACCCATAAAAATGGCTGGTACCATGGGTAGCCCACCTCTTGTACGTGGGTACCCTGAGCGTATTGGGCATGAAAGCTGAGCGATTGCACCAGACGCTGGATAGGGTCATGCCACAGGTAAGGGTCAAACGCAAAGAAGGTGAGTCCTGAGATAACCAGGTATAAGAATATGTTCCCGATCCGGAGGTGCTTCTCCCAGATCATGATAAACAAGATGACGAAAATGATGGGGAAATAACTGTATTTTCCTGCCCCTGTGATCCCAAGCGCAATCGCGGAGAGAATAAACCACCTGTCGCGGGTGGATGAAGAACGTCGGAGTAAAAATATAGCCAGTAATCCTGCCAGCAATGGCAGTGCCTCGAGATACGCTTGGCTGGTATATTTGACCAGCAAGGTTTGCACCGCCATGAACCCACCTGCCCATGGATCAACCAGGGTGATCACCAGGACAGCCAGTGTGCCGAAGACAACCGAGACCATGCGCGATAAAAACAATGCCTGGTCCCACAATGCTCCCCTGCCCAGCACCAAAAAAGTCAGCCCGTAGATAATTTTTACCAGCGGTGGGTGTTCGCTGCTTCCGTTATAATCGATGATCGCGTTGATGTCGCCAGCTTGTATCATCTGCGCGTATTTATAACCTGCGTCCAAATAGGTAGGTTCATCAAAATCCACGGGCAGCTGCCAGGCTGCCCACACGCGTAAAAGGAATCCAACCACGACCACGGAGAGGATGATCCAACGCCGTCTATTTCTGGGTCGCGATTGTCCTTTATTAACCTCTCCGCTTGCTTGAGCTGTCATTAGTCGATTTATGAATAATATATATCAGTGTAGCTGAATGATCACTAATCCATTGGCTGGGATTTCTGCGAATGGTTTGTAGGCGTCAAAACCACCACTGGCATTTGCACTCACCCCGTTCAATTTGCCATCGCCAAGCACGGATAAAGCACGATACTTTCCCTTAAGCGGACCTTGGGCTAGCGACAGGCTAAATCCACTCACCGGTTGCTCGCTCAAGTTGATTAATATCAGCAAGTTTTCCTCTTTGCTTACCCTCAGGTATGAAAGGATCGAAAAATTATCCGAACGAACGCTGTAAAAATCACCCACTCGCAGGGCAGCATGATTATTCCGCAGCTGGATCAAATCACGGTACAGTGAAAGCAAGGAGTTGGGATCGCTGCTCTCTATGGTCACATTCGTTGTGGCGTAAGTGCTGATGGTTGATTCCCAGGGGAAAACCGTCGAAAAGCCGGCATATCTTCCCGCTGACCATAGCATGGGTGTGCGAATTTGCTCATCGGGCTTATTGCCCGTCATGCCGATCTCTTCACCATAATACACGAAAGGTGTCCCTGGCGTAGTTAAAAGAACGCTGGCAGCCAGCTTGGCTTTGATCTGATCCCCCGAAAAAAAGCTCATTACCCTTTCCTGGTCATGATTGCTGAGAAAAGTCGCATACTCCCCACGTGGCAGTAAATTAAAGCTGGATTGTATACTGGCATTCAAGTTAACCGCGTTACGGTTATCGATATTTTTCAATATCTGTGAGGCCAGATCGAAGTCAAATGCCTGGTCAAAGTTTTTATCCTTCAGATAGTCATCCACTATATAATTGCTGGTGTAAACCTCCCCCACGGTCATCGCCTGGGGATTGATCGATTTATACATCGTGTAGAATTTTGCCCACCAGGCATGCGTCGCAGCAGTATCCTGTTGGTTCTTGCCATCCTCGAGCAGGTACCGGACTGCGTCCAAACGGAAGCCATCCACGCCCACATCGGTCAGCCAGAAACGCCCTACTTTCATCATCTCATCCGAGACCGCTGGATCGGTGTAATTCAAATCCGGCTGACCTGACCAGAAGATGGCATAGTAATATCCTGCCACCGTGGGATACCAGACTTGTTCTCCCCACGGACCAGCATAGCCTGGGTTCTTATCCGACCAAACATACCAATCCCTCCAGGTTGATTCTGGCTGGTCTCTAGATTGTGTAAACCAGGGATGCTCATTGGATGTGTGGTTGAATACCATGTCCACAATCAAACGGATCCCACGCTTGTGGCACTCTTCCAATAGTCGCTTGAAGTCATCCATCGTCCCGTATTGGGGGTTGACGCCATAATAATCGGTGACGTCATACCCGTGATACGAGGGAGCCGGATTGATCGGCATCAGCCAGATACCGGTCACGCCCAGATCTGTGGTCGTTTTAGGATCACCGTCATTCAGATAATCCAATTTTTCAACGATGCCGTTGAAATCACCAATCCCATCCGCATTGCTATCATAAAAGCTGCGTACGAAAATCTCATAGAAAACCGTGTCGTTCCACCAGGCATATCCATCCGTTCCCGCAGGTAATCCGGTAATGGGTTGGATATTGCTTGCTTTCGAGCCGACACATGCGGATAGGAAAACTGAAGTCAATATAAGGAGAACAAGCAGTAGAGTATTTCTGAAGTTCATGTGCATTCTCCAGGCACCCTGTTTCTAAATACCATACACTGCGATCAGACCTCGCCAGATTTCATCTCTCCAGGCAGCATAATTATGCCCGGCATTATATTCGCGGTAAGTTAGCCGGTACCCTTGCCGGTTCAGTACTTCTCGCATGCGCTGATTCGATTCAAGTAATCCAGGGAGATCATATTTACCCACGTCCAGCCATATATTTAACGGACCTTTTGCGATATATTCAAGTATATCGAATACCACCATATCAAAACCCGCCCAGCTAAAAGCTCCCGATTGGCATAACACTTTTCCAAACACTTGCGGTAGACGCGAGCCGATGTACATCGCCATCAGACCGCTCATGGAAGCACCTAGGATTCCAAATTCACCTGGGTTCGAATTGTAATCAAGCAATTTTAATTCTTTCTTCGCCAGGGGTAACACCTCAGTCATCAGGAATACCAGCATGGCTTCATTACAAGCATACTCCACCGTTCTCGATTTCTGACCTCCGTTATTAATAAAGGCAAGAGCAATAGGGCGGATTCTTTTTTGAGCAATGAGATTATCCACAATCGTATTCAAACGTGCCCGGTGCAGATATTCATAACCATCCCAAACCACAACCAGAGGAACTCGTTCCTTAACCGGCGGCTGATACAGGTGAACTGTACGGGAATTGCCCGAGATAAAATACTCAGTCGAAATCGTGTAATTTTTTACAGTGCCATGCTTTACCTGGATATTTATATGGCTGAGCTCACTTGGCTGATAACCAGGCATGGAGAAATAATTATTCTTTCCTCCCACCCCATTGTGAGTTTGGCGTGGGTTGAGTGGATCGGAAAGTGATTCTCCATCTTTCTGGAAATTGTATTCTATGTATGCATCACCGGGTAGAGAGAGGTGGTAAGTCCATAAACGCGAGCCTGCCTTCTCCAGCTTGATTGGGTTTCCATCATCCCAACCCGTAAAATCTCCCACCAGGTCTGGTGCGGTTTTGCCTTTCCACACGAATGTAGCTCCGTCCTGATCAATTAATGGTGTCATTTCAGTATTTAATCGGTTGAGAAGTGCACCTCTCATGCTTAATATATCTCCTGTACACACAATTTGAATAAACTCAATGATTTGAAATGATCGCCCCCGCGATCGGCGAAACCAGGATACAAGAGCTTTCACGCTGGACCACATTATTTCCGGTTTCGATCAATACTTCCCATGATCCCTTTTCAAGGCGAATCCCATTTGGTTTATCGGACAGATTGAGAACAACCAATAAGTTGCTGGATGATTGCTTGGTGTATACCAGCACGTCTTGATTTTCATAGACGATCTGTACTTTACCCTTACATAGCTCTGGATATTTTCGGCGGATTTGGATCAGTCTGCGATAATATGCCAATAAATCATCATTTTGCGCTTCGTCCCAGCTCATAGGCAAGCGGGATTCCTCAGGCAGACCCATCCCATCCTGACGCACATCCCGGAGCTGTGATAGCCCCACCTCTGTCCCGTAATAAATTACTGGCGGTCCGGATAGAGTGAATTGGCATAATGCAGCCAGCTTCAGCCGCTGAATGTTTCCATTGGCTGCCCAAAGGAAGCGGTTCATATCATGGTTATCTAAAAAAGATGGACGGGAAAATCCTTCCGGAAAGTAAGCTTCATGTCTGAGGATAAAACTTGCCAGCTGTTCCGCATTCCAATCGCTATACGCAAAAGCCATCCGAAATGCTTCCATTAAGTTGAAATCCAGGCAGCCGTCAAATGCGCCTTCGAAGGTTATTTGCGAATCCGGCGGCTCGACCACTTCTCCGAACGTCCAGCAATCCGGCTGTGTATTTCGGGTAACACGCCGGAAATCCGCCCAGAAGTCAGGCGTGGGTCCAACCGCGTAATCCACACGATAACCGTCCACACCAAATTCGAGCCAGTAAGCAGCTGCATCGAGCATGTGCTGTCTGGCAGCTGGCTCTCGCAGGTTTAATTGAGGCAATTCTGGGACGTCAAAGAATGACTGGTATTTATCAGGCCAGTGAGAAAAGGTATACCATTTTGCATAACGGCTGTTTTTATCAGTGCTGGCTGACAGAAATGAAGCATGTAGATTGGAAACATGGTTGGGGACCATATCCAACAAAATCCGCATGTTTCGCCGGTGAGCCTCGTTTAATAAGGATAGTAGCTCTGAATTCGTTCCCAGGCGCGGCTCCACCTCAAATAAATCGGTCGCATCATATCCGTGATGGGATGGGCTTGGGAAAATGGGTGTGAGCCAAAGGACATTCACCCCCAGATCAGACAGGTAGTCCATTTTTTCAATGATCCCCGTGATCGTCCCACCATAAAAGCCAGATGGATAAGCCGGTGCTAGCCATTGCCTTCCCTTCCCAGGGAAAAACCGGTCCACAAAAATTTGGTACACAATGGCATCCTGCGTCCATTCAGGGGTGGGGTCATCATCGATATAACAGGCATACATAGCCCCATGGTCTGCCAGGAATTCCTCTCCACCAGTAGAGCCCACACTTAGCTGGTAACGAATGACAGTACCAGCCGGTTGCCCTGGGACGACGCCTCGGTAATGCCGGATATATCCCCACAATGAAGTATCCCACTCCACCCCAACACTTTCCATTGGAATGGAAAATCCATTCAAGGCAGCGCCCAGCTTACCTTGTGGGTCTGTTCCATCCTTCGTCCAATACACCCAGCTTTGCTCATGGGGGTACCCCGGTCCAACAGATAGCTCAAGTGTGATTGCTTGCCCTGGAAGAGGATCGCGCGGGGTACGCCTTTGATAATGAGACACCCCCGCTCGGCGAGTGCGCACGTGCTCATACCGCAGCTCCTCCGTAGCGAGGGTGCCAAAGATGAAGTCTTTCATTACCCTTTTACGCCACCCAATGTCAGCCCACCGATCAAGTAGCGCTGGAAATACAGATACACGGCCATGACCGGGAGAATGGTCATAACGGCTCCAGCTGCGAACAATCCCCACGGAACTGCCGGACTGTTAGCAATTTGATACATTCCCACCATCAGGGTTCGTCTGGCTGCCGGAGACGGTATTAGCACAGAAGCAAAAACGAATTCACCCCAGCCACCCATGAATGCCAGTAAAGCAGTCACCGCAAGTGCAGGCTTGGCCATAGGCAGACCGATCAGCAGGAAGGATTGGATTGGTCCACAGCCATCGATCATCGCAGCTTCCTCGATCTCGATAGGGATGGTATCGAAATAACCTTTTAACAACCAGGTGGTGAACACCAAGTTCCCTACTACGTATGCCAGCACAAGTCCCCATAGATTGGCATATAAGCCCAAAGCGGTCAGCAGCTGTGCAACGGGGACGAGCGAGAGTACCCCAGGAAATGCCTGGATTGCCAGTAGAAGGACCAGTGCGAATTCGCGACCATAAAACCGGAAGCGCGAAAAAGCAAATGCAGCGGAAGTGGCTACCAACAGACAGAAAATGGTGGTTAATGCTGCTACGAAGGCACTATTGCGCATCCAAAGCAGGAACGGCTGTTGTTGACCAGCCAGCATGATCTGGAAATTTTCAAACGTGAACGTTGTGGGTATAAACATCCCTAACAAATTCAATGTAAATAGACGCTGCCCGGTGCGTCCGGAAGCCAGGATCACAAACCATATTGGATATAGCGCAAAGATGGTCATGAAGGCCAGGAATAAGTATTGAAGAACCAAAGCCAGGGTTTTCGGTTTGCGGGTCATTCGTATGCTCCTTTCGTAATGCGAGTGATACGCAAGCTGTAGAGGGTCATGATAAATAGGAATATGAAGATGATCACCGCAAATGCTCCCGCTTTGGCATAGGCACTGAATTGAAACACTTGCTTATATGCAAAGACCATCACCATCTCCGTTGCCCCCGGTGCCCCAGCCCCTCGGGATGGGCCTCCAGCTGTGATCGCCCATACAGTGCCAAACATCTGGAACCCTCCCGCACCAATCGCACTCAGCACGATCGCTGGGACGACTGCAGGGCGGATCAATGGTAGGGTGATACTGGTCAGCTGCTGCCAGTAAGTGGCTCCATCGATTTCTGCTGCTTCATATTGGTCGGCGGGAATGGACTGCAAAGCTCCCAGGATAATATTGAAACAGAAGGGGAACGAGAACCAAAGATTGACCAGAAGGATGATCGCAAACGCATAGGTAGGATTATTCAACCAGGTCGGACCGGTGATGTTGAATATCTTTAAAATTTGATTGACCACGCCTACATCCCTGAAGAAAAACTGCCAGACCAAAGACATAATGATGAACATCGTTGAGGCGGCCCAGGGGATGATCATGATCGTGCGGAAGAACGTCCGTCCCTTGATATATTCTGTATTCAATACCAATGCCAGGGCTAATCCAAAGATGTAGTTGATCGGGACTGTGATAATCACGAACAGGAGGGTTCGGAATACAACTACGAAGAAATCGCTGCCAGTTTGTAATGTCTGCACTGCTCCAAGGGCATTGAGTACCCAGGCTAACAGCACCAGCACGATCAAACCCAGGAGCCATACGACAATCCCAGGTATAGGCCTGGATAATTTACGGTCGTAATATTTATTTACCTGCCCCGCTACGATCAGTGGGACAAAACAGATAACAATTTTAAGAATGGCTAGTAAACCAGTTCCAGTCAGGAGCGTCCCGATCAAAGTCCCGTAATTTGCAAAAGGAGGCGACTGGATGGTATAGGATGTGCTGACTCCAACACTTTCTTTAAACATGGGCCAGCATTTAGGCTCGATAAGATTAATTACCGTAATGCTGCAATCCGGATTGGGATGATATAGATTCCGGTTGGTAAATGATATAAAAGTGTTATAAATGATTGGGTAGATGTTAAAGAGTAAGATCCCGAGTAGCGTGGGACCTATGAAAGCCAGGATCATTAAAGCCTTTTTTCGTCCAGACCAAGCAATCATAACGACCTCCTCAAGATGGCTTTATCTTCTTGATAATTTCCAGTCGGTCAGCACCGGTAAAAAAATTGGGAGGGGCGCATTTTGCGCTCCCTCCCATTTTTTTATAGAAGTTTATTTCATGCCCGCAATGGCGGTTTCGATTGCGGTTTGGGCGGCTGCTAGAGCTGCCTCAGGAGTTTGCGAGCCATTCCAGATTGCCTGGGTCGCATCTCCCACGGGACCCCATTGGGCATCCGCGTACGGAGTGTTGGCCATCGGGACGCCTAAATTCGCGGCGGCACCAAAGCCTTTAATTGTCGCCAGTGCTTGAATCTGTGGATCATTAATCGCTGCAGTGTTGGCGGGGATGGTTTTGTTGGCAAGTGCGACCGCGGTTTCATTTGCCTGGTTGGTGTAGTACTTCATGATGTCCAGGGAAAGTTCTGCAGTCTGACGATCAATTGCATTCTTGGTGATCATGAGGGTCTTGATACCAACGAATGGCTTGCCCATCGGGAGGATACCATAGCTGATGCCAGCTTTTTCAAGGTTGGCAATCGCCCATGGGCCAGTCCACCAGGCGGCGAAGGTGCCATCCGTAATGCCAGCATTACAAATATCATAGCTGGCTTCTTTCGGAGATACTGCGCTGAATTCCTTGATCCAGTTAGCGGCATTGATGCCTTCAGGAGTGTTCAGGTATACCTTGCCGGTATCATCAACATAGCTCGGCATTCCAAATCCAAAGTAAACCGGAGCTTCATGATAAGGATCACCACCACCGAAACCTTGGTTGCATAGCAGGTACTTGCCGGGGTTTGCATCAGCATAAGCTTTGGCTTTGGTGAGTAAACCGGCTAAGTCCATCGGGTCGGTCGGGAAGTCGGCTGCGGTTACGACTGCAGTGTTGTATACGATGGCGATTGCTTCCTGGCTCTCTGGGAGTGCCCAGATTTTGCCTTGCCAGACAACACCATTGACGGCAGCTGGTTCATAGGTTGAGCTGAGGAAATCCTGGGTCACACCAAGAGTTCCTAAATCAACGATATTACCCTGGACAGCCTGCTTACCAATCTGGTCGTTAGCCCAACCAATGATGTCGGGGCCTTCGCCAGCTGGGATGGCAACCTGTAGAGCGGAAGTGACATCCTGGGGTGAATCAAGCACAATGGTCACATTCGGATGTTCCGTCATATATTGTGTGAACACAGCCTGAATAGCAGTTAGGTAATCACCAGACCACTGATGCCAGATGGTTATGGTGACTGGTGCGGCAGTCGTAGCAGTAGGTTCTGCCGTCGCGACAGGCGTTGCGGTTGCGCAGGCTGACATAGCGAAAGCAGCAATAATTAATACTGTCAGCAAACTCCAAAATTTCTTAATCATATTTTCTCCTCTTTGTTTATATTTTCTTGTAAAGAATAGGTATCGATTAAAATCGGTTAAGATTGGCGTTGTAATTTATAGATTTTAGGTGATTTAGCTCCCCTCCTTTCATCTCTTTATTATACATCTACCAAGCGGTCTAAGGAAAGATTGATAGCCTGAACAACAGCCCCCATGCTCGACGCACGCCTTCCAAGAACCGCAGATGTTATTCGAACGACTTTCGCAGCAGATTGCAGACTTCTTTGCAACACCGTTTTCCTGATCGGGTCGAGAAGTAAATCTCCTAATTGAGATACTCCCCCGCCGATGACAACCATCCCTGGATTGATCAAATTGACCAGGCTGGCTATTGCAATTCCTAGATGAGTGCCGGCTTCGGTAATAATTTGCTGCGCTACTAGATCACCGCGCTGCGCAGCCGCAGCTACGTTGACTGCCAGGATTTTTTCCGGTTGAATCGATGCCAATTGGGTACGCTTGCCTGATTTAATCGCTTCGCGTGCCTTGCGTGCAATGGCATGCCCGCCAGCCATGGCTTCAAGGCAACCGTAATTTCCACAGGTACACAGAGGACCATTTTCCTCGATGGTGATATGTCCTATCTCACCAGCACATCCGGTGGTTCCACGGTAGATTTGCCCGCCTAACAATAACCCAGCGCCCACTCCGGTCCCAACTTTAATATAGGCCAAGTTGGTTTCTCCCCGCCCGGCTCCATAAGCCCATTCACCCAGGGCACCAAGCTCAGCGTCATTGCCGATCGAAACCGGCACCTGCCAGAACTCTTCCAGGTATGTTCGGATTGGGTACCCATCCCAGCCAGGCATGATGGGTGGAGCACTGACCACCCCGGCTTCGGTGACGACAGGACCAGGCACATCCATCCCTATTGCAGAAATTTGATGAGCTTTCAGGTTGAGCTTACTCAATAAGTCATTCAAATATTGATTAATTTTTGGCAGACATATCTGAGGTCCATCTGCAACCACAAAAGGATATTCGATTTCTTCGAGTACGTGCGCCGAAAAATCGGTCACTACAAGTCCCAAATGGGTGGCACCCATATCGATTCCAACCACATATCCATATTTTGGATTGATCGCCAGTAAGATCGGCCTGCGACCACCGGTCGTTGGACCAGTCTCAATCTCATCGACCAATCCCATGTCTTCCAGATCATCGATGATTGTAGAGATTGCTGAACGGGTAAGAAGCATCTGACGCGCCAACTCTGCCCGAGAAATGCCTCCAGGCGTAAAGCGGATCATATCCAAAATGATCCGTTTATTGATTGTCTTTACATTTCTCAAGCGATAAGAGCTCGTCAGCGTGTCCAATTACCCATCCTGTTATTCTATGTGGAACGATTGTGAATATTATAGCAAATAAAGTCTAGTTTGTCAAGTGATTTAACATTATAGTATCTATTAGTTAATTGAATAAACAAAGTAGGTGGATGTTTCTTCTCATAAATTTAGAAATGGGTGAGACCAGCTCACTTTCTCCTGCCCCCTGCTAGCTAAATCCGGTATAATTTACCCATGCGAAACGCTTCACGACTTGCGGGGGTTTTTCCGGCAGTGGTAACCCCTCTGAAACCAGATCTATCCCCAGAGCTTGATGGATTGAGCAGTATGCTCGAGTTTCTTGCCAATCGTGGTTGTCATGGAGTCCTCGTGATGGGAACAACCGGTGAGGGACCATCCTTTTCACGCGAAGAACGATTATCGATCTATAAGACTGCGGCACAAGTACGCCAAAACCTCCCTGGTTTCAACCTTATGGCGGGTACTGGCACTCCAAGTCTGGAAGACACAATCGCACTAACCCGTTCAGCTTTTGATCTCGGGTATGATGCCGCGCTAGTCCTCCCCCCATATTACTTTAAAAAAGCTTCTGATACAGGGTTGTTCACCTGGTACAAGCAGGTGCTGGATGCAGCTGTCCCCGGGGATGGATTCGTCTTGGGGTATCACATTCCAAACGTTTCAGGGGTGGGACTATCCCTGGATCTGTTAGCACGGCTTAAAGATGCTTATCCAATGAAGTTTGCCGGAATCAAGGATTCGTCTGGTGACCCGGAATGGGCGCGCGCACTTGGGGCACGCTTTGGAACTGACCTGCTGGTCTTCAATGGAAATGACCGCTTATTTAGCCTTGCCCTCCAGGCAAATGCCTCGGGATGTATCACGGCTATGGCAAATTTACTTTCTCCCTTACACAGACTGGTTTGGGATAAATTTCAGGCCGGTGATCCTGAAGAAATAACTCAGGATAAGCTCAGTGCTGCTCGTGAAGTGCTGGATCGCTATCAGCCTTTTCCACCATTGATCAAGATACTGCTGGCGCGCCTGCATGGATTTAATCCATGGCCTGTAAAACCTCCATTAATGGAATTTGACCACGCAAAGGTTGAGATATTACTATCAGAATTTTTGGCTGCGCTAGATTAGATAAATTCAATGTCGTCCGGCCCATCCAAACCATCACCATACCTTATTCCAGTTCTGATTTTATTCACCCTGGCAATCCTGGTCTTTTTTGGAGTGGTGATCAATTA
This sequence comes from uncultured Chloroflexia bacterium, assembly GCA_963809805.1. Classification (GTDB taxonomy): domain Bacteria; phylum Chloroflexota; class Anaerolineae; order Anaerolineales; family UBA4823; genus FEB-25. Next base: position 817,943 of record CAWELB010000008.1, read on the forward strand.
TATTGCGCATCCAGCTCCCAGTGTCAACCCTACGGATATACCAGCATCCATCACGCCTACCGCAATCATCAGCCCCACACCCTCCACAACCAGCACCATCACGCAGACCCCACGCCCTACCTGGACATTACGCCCTTCCTCCACATCCACGCTTACCCCCAGCTCCACAAGCACCACTACCCCCACCCTTATCCGCACCATCACACCCGCCAAGCCGGCCAATTTCAATGATCGCTATGAGTTAAAACCATGGGATCTTGCTCAGCAGGATCGGACCATCGAGCTGATGAAAGCCAATACCATCCTTAAACCATCCGATACTGCATTTCGCGCTCTGGCTTTTGCTGAAGGTGAGGCATATATTCGTTTTCCGGGTGCCCTTGAAGCCGCCTCCTGGAAGTGGGACAGAGCTTATAATCTGCTCCGCATCAACGACCCGCAAGGTATAGTTTTATACAGCGAATTGATCAAAACTGGCATCACATCTGGTCAGGTGCGCGCCACTGATCTACCCGCCTGGTTTGCTTTATTCGAGATCCGTTTGGATCTGCAAATTTCCACACTGCCACCCCAACCTGGTGAGCTTGGACGCGAATTGATCGAGCTGATTGATGACGGCTCCGCTTACTTGTGGCTGGTCGAAAATCCAGCTGGCAGTACCGTATATCCATTACTCAATGATATTGACTTTGCGCAAACGCATGAAAACGCCTACCTGTATGATGATTTAACCGGTGATTCAACCCCTGAGCTGGTGATCTATCGAACAGTCGACCCAAATAGTAACACCTTGCTCACACCACATATTTTTGACCTATCTGCTATCCCTCCCATCGAGCTTCCGATCCAGGACCAGGTACCCATCGATTTTGGTGTTTCCATCCAGGTAAAAGCAGAAACAGTAGCCAAAACTCAAGGTGAGAACAAGCTCCAGGTAACTTACACCCTATTTCCAGCCTGTCCAGCGTATGCTTCCCAGGGTTATGGATGGAACGGTAGTGAATTCATCAGCACTCCATTGAGTTATGATTTTGCACCCGCACCCGAGAATTTAGCCTATTGTCAGCAGGTTCTCGACCAGGCTTCGTCAAATTGGGGTCCTGAAGCCGCCATCAAAATCGCTAACGCCCTGTTGGATGTGTGGCCCCCCAAAACAGACCTTCAGGGTCATCCCTACCCGGCGGACGCATATGACCAGCTGCGCTACCGCTTGGGCGTGTTATATGCGCTTGCCTATCGCGACCTTGATGCTATAAAGATCATGTCAGAGATTGTTGATACACCGATCGTGCCTGATTCCACCTGGGTGGCACCTGCCGAGCAATTTTTACGAGTTTATTTTTCATCAACCGATCTATACCCCGCCTGTCAGCAAGCCCAGTTCTGTAACATGCGCGATGCCTTCCGGACGATTGTACATGTCAGCACCTCCTACGACCCTCCGATTGAGGTAATGGATTTTGTGCAAGGTTACGGACGTGTCACCATTCGCTCCAGTGGACTGCTCGATTTCGATGGTGACGGGCAGGCAGAACGCTGGCTGATCATCCAGCCAAAACCAGAGACCAAGCTGGAATTTTGGATCATTAACCCATTACCCCACGAAGAAGTTCAGGCCGTATTCGTCCAGGTGCTTGAAGCCGGAACGTTTCTCCCCTATATCCATGAGCCTGCCGGAACAATCCCTGTGATCGAATTCGAGCTTCACAAAGGCTTTATTTTCAAGCGCATCCCAGGGTCAGGCGAAGCCTATATCCAGTGGGTGGATGTAGAATATGCCCGTCCGACCGTCATTCTGGATGGGTACACCGCAGCGGTGAATTCATTATTTGACGGTGCACCACCCATGACAGTGCGGGGCAAACTGCTCGAGTTATTTAACTCCCCACGTTTCAAAGGGGATTGCATTGCATTCAACATTTGCGACCAATTCCACTACGCGCTTGCTTTGGCAAATGACCTGGTAGGAGAAGGAGGCAGCGCGATCGACGAATATTTATGGGTTTGGCGGAATTACGGCTCAAGTCCATTCACCACCATGGCCAGGCTTAAATTGGATTATTTCCCGCTGCCTACCTATACGCGCACACCGGTCCCCACTAATACCCCGGCTCCCACGCGCACCCCCACACTCAGTCCTACCCAAACTCTCACTCGTACACCTACCAGCTCGCCAACCCCAACCAATACATCCACTTCCACTGTCACACCCACATCGACGATCAAACCAACCCAAACTTCTACCAATACACCACTGGGTAATCCTTAGGTATAGTAAAGGTATTGTATTAATGAATTATCCCCGCCAACCGTGGCGTTTATTAGTCACCCCTCCGATGCCAGGTGCCCAAAATATGGCAATCGATGAGGCTATGCTGGAATCAGTGAACCAGGATCAGGCCCTTCCCACCCTGAGGTTATATGCATGGGAGCCTGCCTGTTTATCCATTGGCTATGCGCAACCAACCGCTGATATCGATCTGAAACGGTTAACGGATCAGGGATGGGATTGGGTTCGCCGACCAACCGGGGGGCGCGCTATCCTGCATACTGATGAGCTCACTTATTCAATCATCGCACCATTAACGGAACCCAGGGTTGCTGGAAGCGTGCTCGATAGTTATCAGCGCTTATCCCGAGCATTAATCACTGCCTTGCACAGCCTGAGTATCCCGGCTGAATCTCATCCCAATCATGCAGCCCAAAACCCTCAGGGAAATCAGGCCGTTTGTTTCGAGGTACCATCAAATTATGAAATTGTGGTCAGTGGGAAGAAACTGATCGGCAGTGCCCAGGCGCGCCGTAAGAATGGTGTGCTTCAACACGGCACCCTGCCTCTCTGGGGAGACTTGAGGCGCATCACAAGTGTGCTGTTTTATGCCGATGAGCAGAAACGGGGTGCAGCTGCCTTGCGCTTGTTATCCTATGCGACCACAGTAGAAACGGTTCTGGGAGTTCGAATATGTTGGGAGAAGGCAGCTCAGTCTTTTATCGATGCTTTCCAAACCGAGCTGAAAATAGATCTGGTCAGGGGTGAGCTGTCAAACGACGAGAAAATGCTTGCAGAAAATTTGGAGCGAGAAAAATATTCTCACCCCTCCTGGCTGGAACGGATTTAATGAGCCGGTAGCGAATCCCGTCTATTTCTCTGGATGGATAAAAATTACCTGGGGATACCCTAGCTTATTTAACAGACTTTCCATAAATGTTTCAGCATTCGTTTGGGCTTGGGCTAAAATACCATCATCCAGTGCCGCCTGCCTGATCTGATCTTCAGCTGCCTGACGGGCTGTGGTCTCCAGGTTTATATCTCCGTGGGTCAACAAGCCCGTTTCGCGGTCATACACGTACGACCTGTCATTATCCAAGGTGGTATTGAATATCTCTGCCTCAGGCAGGCTCACTTTGATCATTCCTGCCTCGATCACCAGATCCTGTGAAGTGATGTTATCCAGGTCGATCCCTGCGGTGACGTAACCATGCCCAACGAAAAGCAATTTGTCGCCAAACAGGGGCGCTAAAGCATCCTGCCCTATCTCAGCTGTGATGACCTTTTCTACAGTATATTGGATGGTTTCCAGGCGTGCTAATGGACGAATCTGGTTGATGATCGTCACCGGGTCAGGCAGGATGGTTGGTGTTGGGTGGAGAATCCTGGAAACCTGTGTACCTAAAGCACTGGTCATGTCACTCACCGGCTGGACGGCACGTTGGGTAGTTCGTTGAATGGTCATGACTACCCCCACAGAGGTTGCAATCAAAATTACCAAAATACCGATTACCAAAACCCACGGGAGCCAATTTTTATTCTTGTTCATAAGAATATATTATACTTGAGATAGGATGGCTATCGGAATATTGACCCTACAGATCCAGCTGCCTGGATGTAACTCCCTCAAGGAAAAACGTAGCCGGCTAAAGCCTCTGGTTGCCCGCTTACATCGCGAATTTAACCTTTCGGTCGCTGAGCTGGGTAAGCTGGACACATGGGATGAAACCACCATCGGTTGTGCCTTGATCAGCAATAACCATAAATTTTCCGAGAGTTCCCTGCAGACAGTTGTTCAATGGCTGAATAAGAATTGGCCGGACGTTTCATTAATCGATGATCATATCGAGATAATCAATTAGGAAGGTGATATGGATCTACAGCTAAAAAACAAACGCGCCTTGGTTGCTGGCTCCAGCCGGGGGTTGGGATATTCAATTGCTCGCACCCTGGCATTGGAAGGTTGCCGGGTAGCGATCAATGGACGCTACTCTCAAAGCATCAATGAGGCTGCCAGGCAGCTTATCGCTGAAACAAAGGCAGATATCATCCCGCTTGCGGGTGATGTGGGTCAGGCTGGGATTTCCGACCAATTGGTCGAGCAGACCATCCAGTCGTTTGGAGGTTTGGATCTGTTGGTCACCAATGCCGCAGGTCCACCATCCGGGAAATTTGATTCGTTTGATGACTCCAGCTGGCAGAACGCGGTCGACTTATCGCTGATGAGCCATGTACGCTTGATCAGGGCTGCCCTGCCCTACCTGCGCCAATCGGAATCTGCCAGTGTGGTCACAATGACCTCGTATTCAATCAAGCAACCCATCCCCAATCTGGTTTTATCCAACAGTGTCAGGGCTGCCACAGTTGGGTTGACCAAGAGTCTTTCTCTCGAGTTGGGAGCAGATGGGATCCGGTTCAATTCAATTTTACCTGGATGGACCACGACGGAGAGAGTAGTGGATTTGATGTCCTTCCGGGCGAAGACCAATGGCACCAGCGTTGACGAGGAAATAGCACGCCAGGCAAAAGAGATCGCCTTGGGTCGCATGGCACTCCCGCAGGAAGTAGCTAATGCGGTGGTGTTCCTGCTTTCCCCAGCTGCTTCCTACATCACAGGTGTCATGCTCACCATAGACGGTGGCATTTATAAAGGGACGCTGTAATTTAGTTCGATAGTATTTGCAGGATCTGCATTTATCGAATGAATTTAAACGGCAGCTGCATCAGCGACTTTAACAGCTTCTGCTTCAAGTTTGGTTTATCCAACCCCATTACTCCCGCACCCATGCTGCCATATGCTTCAAGGTACTGCCCCCGTCGCAGCTGGATGGATGAGATTGCTTGCAGCACATAGGCTCGCAGCTCTGATTCCCCCAATTGCTTCAATAACTCAGCCGATTGCCCATACAGAAGTATCGCATTATCCAGTTGTTTTAATCCTTCCAGCGCTGCTGCTTGATTTCCAAGTGCCATCGCCTGGCGTAAGATGTCGCCTTGTGCAGCGAATATTTTATCGGTATCTTTTACGATTTCCCATGCGGGCTCTGCTTCTCCACCTTTTAGGAATGCCACGCTGCAATTATTTGCCATCTCTGCCGCGAATGACTCATTCTCAGCTGATAAATAGCCATCAGCGGCTGCTTTGTAAAGCATCGCCGCTGACAGATATTCACCTTTGTTATATTCAGCCTGTGCTTCATCAGCCAGCTGTTGTGGATCAATGATTTCCATATATTTATAATGTGATTTCAAGTAAACCTTCTGCCAGTGCCCTCAATCTCTCCACTTTCATTTCGCTCAGTCGAACCGCCAAATCAAGGTAAGGTCGATTAATAGGCTTACTGATAAATTCCTGCAGCTCGGGCGGGAGGGTGGCAAATTCGTTGAAAATTCGTTTTTCTTCGAACCAGCTCCCTGCTGGTCCTTGATGGTCTTCAAACTCCGCAATCGAATTATTTAGAACCCTGGCAATGATTTCGAGATCGGGTAAGGGGATTGGCAGCACACCTTCTTCATAGGATTGCAGATTTTCTGACGAAATACCTGCTTGTCCCGCTAGCTCCTCCTGGGATAATCCGGTTTTTGTCCGACCATCGTGGATCAAATCACCAATCGCTTTCTGCCGTGTGAGTTTTATTTCTTGTGCATCTACCATTCTTTCGCTTCCAGAAGGTTTTAAAATCTCATTCTCCCAAAAATGCTCGAGTGGGATATCCAGATAATAAGCCAATATCTCCAGCTCTGGCAATGTCAGCGCTCGCTCGCCGTATTCGATTGCTCCAAGCTCTTCGCTGGATAGACCCATCGCCCTGGCACATTCTTCCAGGTTTTTGCCTGTTTTTTCCCTCGCATCGCGGACAAGAATGCCCAGTTTCTTTGCTCTGATGATTTTCAGAATTGGGTTAACCGTCATATCAGCACCTTCCTAATGGTTATGCCATAATAGCAATATTAAAGCAAACAGAAAAATAATCTCACTCATTAATGTAGGACGGGCATGATATATCCTACACCCGACCGTGTAACGATGTGCTGCGGTTCGTTTTGATCTTTCTCCAGTTTCTGTCGTAAGCGTGAGATACTGACCCACAGGATTTCTTTATCCTTTTGATATTCAACCCCCCACACATCCCGTAGCATTTGCTCGGAGGGTATCACTGTACCTACATTTTGCGCCAGCTGAAGTAAAATCCTGTATTCGGTTGCAGATAAATAAACCATTTTCCCGCTGAGGAAAACCTCTGCTTTGGCTAAATCGATATCCATGTCACCATGGTGAAATATCGATGGTGCAGCTGTCGGGGCTGGTTTGGCTGCCCGGCGTAGAACCGCCCGAACGCGGGCCAGCAGTTCAGTCGCCGAAAATGGCTTGACGATGTAATCATCCGCTCCAAGGTCCAGACCGCGCACACGATCCTTCTCCTCACCCTTAACTGTGACCACGATGATAGGCACAGTCGAAAACTTTCTGATACGTTCGCAAGTAGTGAACCCGTCCAAAATTGGCATCATTACGTCCAACAATACCAGGTCGGGTTTCTCATTTTCCACCACTTCCAGTGCCTGCTGGCCATTGTACGCTTTGAGCACCTCATAGTTATCGGATATCAGGTTGGCTTCCATCAGTCGAACATAGCGTGGTTCATCATCTACGATCAAGATTTTTTTACTCACGGGTTGCCTCCTCTCCCACGGTTGGTAATTTCTGGTCATCAAATTTGGTAGGTAATGTTATGATGAATGTTGTTCCCTTTGATACTTCTGAGCTGATGGTGATTTCACCACCATGCCCATGGATGATTTCCTGACATATAAATAGCCCCAATCCGGTTCCATGGGTTGCTACTCGCGTTTCCGGCACCCGATAAAAGCGTTCAAATAAGTGACCTAGATGCTCTGGTGCAATCCCAGGTCCTTGGTCTTCCACCGTTATACTGCATGTGCTGTCACCGTTTTTCAAGTTGATCATCACCGGCGAGCCAGGGGCATATTTTACGGCATTGCTCAACAAGTTATCGAACACCTGCGTAATGCGGGTGGGATCTGCCAGCACGACTACATAATGATCAGCATGTAGCTGGACTGATAATGAGGAATATCGAGTGGTGCTTCTGACAACAATTTCCCTTAGGATCTGGTCCAGTCTAACCGGTTGCAGCTGCATGAACATGGTACCTGCTTTTAGCCGCGATGAATCAAGCAGGTCTTCAATCAACAAATGTAAACGATCTGCTTCCTCATCAATGATGGTAAGGAATTCACGGCGAGATTCATCGTCCCACTTCGTATCTTCCCTGAGTAAGGTGGTGGCATAACCCTTGATAAAGCCAATCGGTGTGCGTAATTCATGGGAAATCGTCGTGATGAAATCATCCTGCATGCGCCGTAACCAACGTTCGGCTTCCAATTTTGCCACCCGCTCTACTAAATGGTGGTTTTCCACCAGCTGAGCTGTCTGAGCAGCGATGAATTCAGCCAGTTGGATCTGGTCCTGAGTATAAGGTGGGCCACCAAATCTACCAAATACCAGCACACCCAACACCTCATCACCTGATTTGAGCGGTAAGCCAAGGAAATCTCGCCAGAACAGACGGTTATTCTCCCATCCATCAATTTTTTCTTGTATTAGCGCTGTCTGTTTTGATGTGAATGCCTGGTTGGCGATCTTCTCGCCCCATTCGATTTCACCTTCAGCATTTTTTCCACGACCAACCACTCGCGCATAGGTAGGGTCAAGCCCATCCGAATTTCTCGGTGTATACAAGACCAGATTGTCAAAAATCAACACGTGGCGGGTATGTAAGACGATGAGATCCATGGCAGTGTCGATATTTTCAGTCTGGGCAATCGCCAAACCGATGGCATAGACAGCCTTGATGTCCTCTGGTCTCAGGACTACCGATTCATTAACTTCGTCAGGAACGGTCATACAGCGTCAGTGCCAATGATGGGTAATTGGAATTTTATCAAAGTACCTTTCCCTGCTTCAGATGTAACATCTACTTCAGATCCATGAGCTTCGATAATTTTCTTGACCAATGCCAAACCTAATCCAACGCCGCTATATCGGCGCGTGCTGGATCCATCAAGCTGATGATATGGTTCAAATATCTCGGATAAGCGTTCAGGTGAGATGCCGATACCGGTATCAGCCACACGCAGCTGCACACACCCAGATAGATTTTGTAACACCACTGAAATTTTACCCCCTGGTGAGGTAAATTTGATCGCATTGTCCACCAGCTCCATCACCACCCATTGGATTTTCTCGTGATCCATGCGCACCATGAATGGATCCTTACCCAATTCAATATTCAAAACTACAGGTCGGCTGGCAGCTTTTAATTTGGCTTGTTTTAGTGCATTAGATACCACTTCTCCAAAGTTCGCTGGTTTCATCTGCAAGGTGAATTGTCCCGTGGCTTCTAGGGAGAATTGGATCATCTTGTCGATCAGTTCTTCCAGGCGCGCCTCTGAACGCTGCATCACATCCAGGGCGATTGCCTGATCACTGGATAACTCTCCCAGGCTGCCCTCATTCATCAAATCCAGGTACCCGCGGATGTGGGTTAATGGGGTCCGTAATTCGTGCGAAACGTTGGAGATAAAATTCGATTTTAACTGGTTGAGTTCAGCCAATTTACTAAGCGCAGTTTGGAGCTCTTGGGTACGTTCCTTTACCCGCTGCTCCAGTTTTAGATTGGATTGCTGTAATGCGGTATGCAGCTGCAATATCTGTTCCGTAATCACCTGGTCGAGTGTTTCGCGATCGATCAGCTTGAGTTCAAGTAAAGCCTGACCTACCAGTCGTTGTTGGCCATCTGGTCCGGGTTCTTTCGCATACTTCAAAGCTTTTTGTAGACCATCCTGGGATAAAACGCCGCGGTCTATGAGCAATTCTCCCACCCTAGGCACCAGGATCTCAGGTGTGATGGGTATGGCAGGGTTTTTCGATATTCTGGAGATTACCTCTTGTTCCCCGATAACGGCTGCTAATGCCAGGTTTACCCCACAGCTTGGGCATTCAAGCACCTCCTGGCTTACGGGTTGTCCACAATTTGGGCAAGGTAAGTGTAAATCCATTCTCCACCTATAGCATTTCTAATATGATATCCTGACTTACCTCTTAACGCAAGCCTAACAATTGTGTAAAGGTATTATAAGGAAATATAGCATAAATTGATGCATAATTGAACGTATGACAACGGCTTCACCGAAGAGACTGCTTGTTCTCGACCAGGACACTCTGGGCGAGAATTTCCTCAAGCAAATATTGAATCCAATCGGTTATGAAATTATCAAGGTGAATTCCAGTTCGGAAGGTATCGCCACTTCCCGATCGTGGCACCCTGATGTAATTATTATTAATATCATGCAGCCTGCTGCGAATGAATGGAAGCTGTGCAAAAAAATAAGGGAATTCTGCCAGGCCCCTATTCTCGTGCTTGCAGCAGTTTCAGATCCGAATTTAATTGCTCGCTGGTTGGACGCCGGAGCCGATGACTACCTGACGAGACCATTTTCATCTGAAATGCTCATCGCTCATCTTCAAAAGCTTACCCGCCACACGAAGATCATCCAGAACAATCCTTCCTTATCGCCGATTCATTAATTTCTCTTGAGAATTCCCTTGATTCTATCAATACTTGGGTTAGAATCATGCATATTAACATCTCAGGAGGATTATCGTGCCAGACCAAAAACACGATCATTTATCATCAAATTCATCCTCAGTGCTGACTGACCGGTCAGCGGATATTTGGGAGACCTCCGAAGCAGCTAAATCACTCGAGCGTATGAAAGCTAATCCACGGATAAAATTCGTCGTCATCGTTGTTCCCGAAGATGCCTGTCCAGCCTGCCAGAATTTAACCGGTACCTATCCAAAAGATCAGGTTCCCCACTTACCTTATGAAGAATGCTCTCACCCTTTGGGTTGCCGCGCATATTATGCCCCCTACCTGGATGAGATTTTCCCCTAGATTACCATAATTTAAACCAAGAACGGGCTGTGCTTCACATCAGCTCGTTCTTTTATTATTTTTTCCTGGAATATTTTCCAGGACTATTTTTCTGGCCAGGTTGATGGCCTCCTCCCGGTCATAAATTTCATGCGCAATTTGAGCTTCACGGATGGATTCCAATAAATACCCCACTTGCGGGCCAGGGGCTAAATCCAATTCCTGCATCAATTCACTTCCATTGATGATTGGGGTGGGGAAAACGCGCTCTTCTCTTTCCTCCCACCAGGCACCCAACAAAGTCTGCACCACTTCAAGATGCCTGACCCATCTATCTTGCGGAAGGGTTGGTCCATAGGTCGCTAAAACGTCGGCCAGGGAGAGGATACATACATCCACTCCAGCCACCCCGGTATCACGGAAAAAGTGATAAATTGATTTACGGCTTGGTTTTTCTTCAGGATGCGAAAGTAACGATGGGCGCATGTGATGGCTTACGATGGTGACCAGCCGGTCAATCTCCAATCTGCTCAACCTTAATTCCTGACCACGCGTCTCAGCCATCCGGCCTCCAACCTGGTCATGCCCAAGGAATTTGATTTTTCCGTCTGCATCCACCGATTGGGTGGATTTTTTGCCCACATCATGATACAGCCCAGCCAGGAAAATTAATCCCCTGTGGGGGCGATCGGGGTTGAGTCCATTTCTGAGGTGCGCTGCCAGCTGTTCTCTATACCGACCAAGGTACAAGGCTGCCAACCCGGTGACCAGGTTCTCGGCTTTATCTGTGTTATATCCCAGGCTCAACACATCCAGCAGATTTTCCATGCGGTTTAAAATATCCAACGTGTGGTTCCAGGCATCCAGCACGTGGGGCGGTGATTGTTGCACCTCTTTGAGCATGCCGACCTCAGGCAATAAAATCTCGAGGGCGCCCAGCTTATCCAATATTCGTAACGATGTGGCTGGATGCGATATCGTCAGGATCCGAAAAAGCTCATCTCGAAGCCTTTCAGGAGATATACTGGGTAAACCAGGGGTAGCTTCCACCATCAGCTGTAAAGTCTCAGCTGGAATAGCGAGACCCATGTCCACTGAGAACCTTACTGCTCTCAGTATTCTGACCGGATCATCAAGCAGTGAGTTTGGTTTGCAAAGTCGTAAACGCTTAGCAACCAGGTCGGCTGCCCCACCGGTAGGGTCCACCACGGTCTGCAGTTGGTGCACATCTACTGCCATCGCATTGACGGTAAAATCCCTGCCCTCCAGGTCGGCATTCAGGTCTGCTCCCTGGTAAGCTGAAAAATCCACCTTGATCGGACCAGCTCCGGTATATTTTGAGCGCTCTTCAGGATATAAAACCAACCTTGCCACTTTCCGTACTGGATCCAACGGGAAGTACGCTGCGCCGAGCGCATCCGCAAGCTTGCGCGCAATTTTCATCGCATCGCCCGCTGTGGAGAAGTCAAGATCGTAATTCTGGCGATTGAGCAGTGCATCCCTGACCGCCCCTCCCACCAGGTAAATAGGCACATCCGCTGGTAAGAGGGAAAGGATGCGATTCAACAAAGGTTGGCGTAATCTGGTTTGTAGTTCATTCATTGCAAAGGATCGATCAATACTTACTGGTTAAGCGGCAAGGATTTATTCGCCCGGTTCGTATTTTTCCGCTGCTAAGACTCCGATAAATGGCAGGTTGCGGTAATATTCATCAGCATCCAGCCCATAGCCGAACACAAATTTATCTGGGATGACGAACCCACGATAATCGATCGTCACGTCCACTTCACGCCGTTCAGCTTTATCGAGCAACGCACAAATCTTCAAGCTCTTCGGCTGGCGGGCACTCAGCAGCTCAAGAACTGCCTTGACCGTGTACCCACTATCGACGATATCTTCTATCAGCAACACATGCATATTGTGGATATCGGTGTTAATGTCTAAAGTAATTCTTGATTGCCCTCTTGAGCGGCGAACACCCACACCGTATGAAGAAACAGACATAAAGTCAATCATATGCGGGATGGAAATATTACGCATCAGGTCGGTCAAGAACATGACCCCACCTCGCAGGATACACACCAGTAGTAGCTCCTCGCCTTGATAATCGTGGCTGATCTCTTCCCCGAGTTCAGCGATCCGTTTCTGTAATACTTCTTCCGGGATTAATACTTCTTCCAGAAATTCATGATAATCCTGCATTGCTCACTCCTTGGGTACTTCATGGTGCTTACGGCAGCGAGCTTCATACATCTCGGCTGCACCGATAATGACAACCGGTTCATCATAGCGTGCGGGTTTGCCATTAATGATGCGTTGAGTGCGTGAGGCTGGCTCTCCGCATACCATGCAAATGGCTTGCAGCTTGTCCACGTGCTCCGCTTTTGCCATCAATACTGGCATCGGGCCAAACGGTTCACCTCTGAAATCCGTATCCAATCCGGCTACGATCACGCGTAATCCTTGATCAGCCAATCTCTGCACGATCTCAATAATCTGGTTGTCAAAGAACTGGGCCTCATCAATCGCTACCACGGTCGTGTCACCATCCAGATGCGCCACCACTTCCCCCGCTTGTTCAATCGGCATGGCTTCGAAATCGCTGCCGGCATGCGAGGTGACCTTCCTCACCGCATAGCGGAAATCAATCGCTGGTTTGAACACCTGGACTTTCTGGCGTGCGATTGTTGCCCGCCGTAGTCGGCGTATCAGCTCATCCGTTTTTCCACAAAACATCGAGCCTGTGATGACTTCGACTGATCCTGTCCGGTGCTCCATCTTCTCCTCCAGTTTTATTCTATGCTTGACCCAGATTGTATACAATTACTGATTTTAGCAAACAGGCAGACGCGAGTTGCGTCTGCCTGTTAAGTTTAACTGAAATTGGATGAGTTGCAAGCTTAAACGACGATTTCCTGTGCAGCTTCTGGTAACTCATAACCAAACTGGCGTAAACGCTTCTTTAGATCGGCTAAAGACTTCCTACCAAATCCCTCTACCGCCAGGATGCCTGTTTCGCCTTTTTCCAACAGATCCATGATCTGACCGACTTTGGTGATATTGGCTTTTGCTAATGCCTCAGTGGCGCGTGTGCCTAAACCAAGTTCGGTGACTGGTCGCTCGGGGGAGGTACGTGCCATCTCGCGCGCAGTCTTATCATCGATAAATTGTTGGCGGACCTGTAGTTTCTTATAGAACCGGTCCACCTGCCCTTCGGTATCCACAATGCGTTGCTCACCTGTAAAGAATGGATGGCATTTTGAACACACATCCGTATGGATCACTTTCTTGGTTGAGCCGGTTGTCCAGGTGTTGCCGCAGGCACAAATGACCTGTGCGTCTGGAAAATACTCCGGATGTATACCTGCTTTCATTTTCTTATCCTTTCACTACGTCGAAATAATTCTTATTCTGCTTTATTGGCTGATACACTTACCACTTTTCGATCATCGCGGATGGTTTTGTAAACCACGTATCCATCGATCGTCGCAAAGAGGGTATCATCCTTACCCACCATTACATTATCACCAGGCTTGATGTGAGTACCGCGCTGACGTACCAAAATATTCCCGGCACGTACAAACTCGCCGCCATATTTTTTAACGCCCAGGCGCTGACCCTGACTGTCGCGTCCATTCCGAACTGAACCGCCACCTTTTTTGTGTGCCATAATTTATCTCCTACTCTTCGGTAATCGCATCAATGCGAACCTTTGTATATTTTTGGCGATGCCCTGTCTTGGTTCGGATGCGTTCTTTAGCCATGTATTTAAAAACCACAATTTTGGGACCTTTTACCTGTGCAACGACAGTAGCTTGAATTTTTGCACCTTGAATGAATGGGGTTCCAACTTTGACGTTCTCGCCATCCGATATAAGCAGTACGCGCTCCATATCGATTGCTTGGCCCACCTCTAATGGATAAAGGTCCACTTCGATGGATTCACCGATGACGGCTCGATATTGTTTACCGCCATCCTCAACAATTGCATACTTCATAAGCTTCCTCCAAGCTTCACTTCACCAGAAAATCCGCGAAAATTCTATTTTTGTAGAATTCTCTTGAACCTGCCAACCGCTCGCAGACGTTCGGGGAAGTTGGGGATAATTGCCATTTTTATGGCAGTCCAGAAAACTGGCTTTACCATTTTCTGGATGAGTCGGTCTATTCCGGCTCATGACAAAATTGAGCCCCAGCAAAGCTGCCGGGGCAGTGCGGGCTGAATTATAATAGGGATGTTTTTTCCTGTCAACACATTAATCTGAGTACTTTTGTATCTTGTGTAATATGACAGTATACACTGGCAGTAAGGTTTATAATTGAAGATAATCTTGGTTGCATCTATCCGAATATTAGGCACCAGATCTTTTAGATACACTTAGGAGGTAGGCAATGCCCGTCAAGGGATGGATCGAGGTCGATCAAATTTTTTGTAAAGGTTGTGAGTTGTGTGTTAATGAATGCCCACAGCATGTGATGGCACTGGATAATGAAAGGCTGACTCCCAAAGGGTATCACCCCGTTACCCTGATCAAAGATGGCTGCACAGGTTGTGGAATCTGTGCAATTATTTGCCCCGAAGCAGCTCTCTCAGTCTTCCGTGAGGCACCTGTAAAAACAGCCAAAGTCGCCGTAACAATATAATAGGAGCATATCCATGGCAAAAGAATTTCTCGAAGGCAACTTCGCCATGGCTGAAGCAGCGGTGCGCGCCGGTGTAGAAGCCTATTTTGGTTATCCCATCACTCCCCAGACCGAGTTATTAGAGTGGATGTCTTCCCGGATGCCTGAGTTAAAGCGCGTATTTCTGCAAGCCGAGAGTGAAGTGGCTGCAATAAACATGGTCTATGGTGCAGCTTGCACCGGGGCGCGTGTGATGACCTCTTCTTCCAGCCCAGGTGTCAGTTTGATGATGGAAGGTTTATCCTACATCGCCGGCACTGAAGTGCCCATGGTCCTGATCGACGTCGTGCGGGGTGGCCCTGGGTTGGGCAACATTGCACCCTCCCAGGGTGACTATAACCAGCTCGTCCACGGTGGTGGGCATGGAGATTATCATCCCATCGTGCTGGCTCCTGCTTCTGTGCAGGAAGCCATTGACCTCACTGTTCTTGCTTTCGACCTGGCGGAAAAATACCGCAATATTTGCATGGTGATGGCCGATGGCAGTATTGGTCAAATGATGGAACCCGCTGAGCTTCCGGAAATGCGCCCGCTCCGAAAAATCACGCCGGATTGGGCAACCGATGGGTGTTTGGATCGCGAGAAGCGTATCCTTACCTCGATCCTGATTGACCCCACCCTCGAAGAAATTTACAACCACAAAATCCTCGACACCTGGTACCGCATTCAGGCGAATGAGGTCCGCTACAAGGAATATTACCTGGATGATGCAGAATTTGTGGTCATCGGCTTTGGCACTGCCGGTCGGATCGCTTTAACTGCCGTCCGCAACGCTCGCCTCGAAGGTATCAAAGTCGGACTGTTCCGCCCCATCTCAGTCAGCCCATTCCCCTACCAGCAGATTGAAGAGCTGGTCAAGACCACCCAGGGCTTCTTAGTCACCGAGATGAATACCGGTCAGATGTTGGATGATGTGCATAAAGCAATCAAAGGACGGATTCCGATTGAGTTTTATGCCCGTTTGGGTGGGATTGTCCCTTACCCTGATGAGATCCTGGGCGAGATCAGACGCTTAGTTCATGGACCAAAATCCGCCGATGGTGATCCACGCCAACGTTGGATGCAACGCCTTAAAGACGGCGTGATCACTTTATCGTAATTCTGAGGATAAAAAATGGACACACCTGTACAAACTGAAATCCAGACCGTATATTCCCGCCCGGCTTCGTTATCACGCACTCCATCTCACTACTGCCCGGGCTGCACACATGGAATTGCCCACCGTTTGATCGCCGAAATATTAGACGAAATGGACATCCGTGAAAAAACTATCGGCGTAGCGCCTGTGGGTTGCTCCGTATTCGCCTACAACTATTTTACCTTTGATTGGGTCGAGGCCGCCCATGGACGTGCACCTGCCATGGCAACTGGTATCAAGCGCGTACTTCCCGACCGGTTCGTTTTCACCTACCAGGGAGATGGTGATCTGGCATCCATTGGGATGAGCGAGATCATGCACGTCGCAGGTCGGGGCGAAAATATTACCGTCATTTTCATTAACAATGCCATTTACGGAATGACGGGTGGACAGATGGCTCCAACCACCCTACCCGGACAAAAAACCACTACCTGTATTCATGGTCGGGATGTGGAAACGCAAGGATATCCCCTGCACATGGCAGAAGTTCTCTCAAAAATGGACGGTGCAGGGTATGTCGTACGGCGTAGTTTGCACGATCCGAAAAATATCCGTCTGGCTAAAAAAGCGATCCGCACGGCATTTGAAACCCAAAAACGTGGCCTTGGATTTTCGATGGTCGAGCTACTATCAACCTGCAACACCAACTGGGGTATGACGGTACCTGAATCCCTCACCTGGCTTGAGGAACACATGATCCCGATGTATCCCATCCAGGATTTCAAGATCTCATCCGGGCTTGATGGATTTAAGGTATAGGAAAGGTATATATAGATGCAAACAGAAGTCATCTTTGCAGGGTTTGGTGGACAGGGTGTCTTGTTCGCTGGTCAGGTCCTGGCGTTCGCCGCGATGGATGCCGGGCATGATGTGACCTGGCTGCCCTCTTACGGTCCTGAAATGCGTGGAGGAACCGCCAATTGTTCGGTCGTCATCGCCGATGAAGAGATTGGCTCACCAGCCGTTAAACACCCCAAAGCCGCTGTCGTGATGAACCTCCCCTCTTTGGATAAATTCGAGCCCCTCGTCATTCCTGGCGGTGTGTTGATTGTCAATTCTTCCCTGGTAAACCGTGACCCAATTCGGAATGATATCACCTGGCTCATGATCCCCGCACAGGAGATTGCGGAGACGATTGGTCCGCGCCGATTGTTAAATATGGTGATGCTAGGCGCATTATTAGACAAGCTGCCCATACTACCTATAGATGATATTAAGATTTCGCTCGAAGCACATTTACCTGAGCGCCATAAGAAATTACTAAAAAGCAACCTGGATGCTCTAGACCAGGGTGCCGCTTATTCACGTGGTGAATTGAAGATCGACAAAGTTATATCAAGGGCGCAAGAACCTACCGAGACGGTTGCGCCTACTTCCGTTTGAAAGGGAATTAAGGGCAAAGGTATAATAGTTAGGGAGGAAATTATATGAACCATCCCAATCCCGCTCTTCGCAGGGTGGGGTTCATATTTTTTTGGATTTACATCATATTAGGCATATTGCTCAACCTGGCTAGATCCTGGCCCGACCTGGAATCAACCATGTATGGTTTCATAAAGTTTGGCTATCCCAGACTTTCTACCCTTTCTTGTCCGGTGTTGATGACCACTCTTGACCGGTTACCGGTGACGATCAGGCTGCATAATTCACTCAACAGACCCCTCAGCTTGTATATCGATGCTCAATTCAGCTCCTTCGTTCTTATTACTAATTCCGAACAGAGTATTGTGCTGCAGCCCGGAGAAAACCGGTCGTTCGCTTGGGAGGTGGGGAAAGAAAACATCGATCTGCACTCTTTTATATTTGGGCGTGTGTTCACCTCGGCTTCAACCTCCGCAGGTATGCGCGAGGCTACTTGTGGAACATTGGTTTTAAATTTGCCTATCAAGGGTGGTCCGATGCTCTTCTATGCCTGCCTGGTATTAACCATCATCGCTGGTCTTTGCGCTCTCTGGCTCATGTCACGTTATAATGATAAAGCCGACCCGGCGGCTGTTTCTCAAGGATGGTGGATGTTTTTTCTAGCCCTGGTCGTTGCCGTCGGAGTGGTTTCGGGATTAGTAAAGTTCTGGTTCTTGGGGGTCATAACCCTGATCCTTATCATGTTGACCCTCAGTTTGGGTCTAATGTCGCATAAGATATAGCCGTCAGCGCACCCCATCCTGGCTTCGAAACCCAACCACTCTCTTTTCAAAACCTCAAATAAATTTTCCCCAACCTGTGCCTATTTTCTCATCTAGCGGCGAATCTTACGAACAACAGTATTTGTCCTCCTTTACTCATTGTTCAACTTACAGCCAACTCCTACAATACACGTGACTCGCCCTCTTTCTCTGGTTCGATTTGGGCTATTAGTGCGGAGAATTCCGACAGCATTCGTTTCGATTTACTGAAGTAACGGTAATAGCGACGCAGCCACCCATGTTTTAAATAAGTACTAATTTTAAATTGGACATTCACTAAATAAAAAAGGCTGTCCAAGAAATTTATGGACAGCCTGGGTAACGCTTATTTTATTTGGTGAGGGTGTTTGCGTTACTTATCCTCAGCCAGTCCTTTTCCACTGAACTTCAACGCCGCATGCGCCGCTGCCAGCCGAGCGATTGGTACCCGGAAAGGTGAACAGCTCACATAATTATTGCCGGCGATATGGCAAAACTCGATCGAATCCGGGTCGCCGCCATGCTCACCGCAGATACCTACCTCAAGCTCGGGACGTGTCTTGCGCCCATCATCGATCGCCATCTGCATCAAACGCCCTACACCAGCTCGGTCGATCGTCTGGAACGGGTTCCTGGGCAGGATGCCCTCGGCAATGTATGTCACCAGGAAGTTACGCTCAGCATCATCCCGGCTGTAGCCGAAAGTCATCTGGGTCAGGTCATTGGTGCCAAAGGAGAAAAACTCTGCATACTCAGCAATTTCAGCTGCCGTCACCGCAGCGCGTGGGATCTCGATCATTGTGCCAAATTTATACGTGAAATTAACTTTCTTTTCCTTCATCACTTCATCAGCGATTTTGATCAGCCTCGGTTGGATCCACTTCAATTCATTCACCGTGCCGGTCAGGGGGATCATCACTTCTGGTTTAACCACAATTCCGGCCAGCGTGCAGTCGGCTGCGGCTTCGAAGATCGCCCGCACTTGCATCTCGACGATCTGAGGCATATATATGCTCAGGCGTACACCGCGCAGACCCATCATCGGGTTGCTCTCATGCATCCCACGAATATCTGCCAGTAAGCGTTCCTTGTCTGCCAGCCCAGATGTTTCACCCTTTACCCGCATGGTGATCACCTCTTCGAGCAGCATTTCTTCATCCGGCATGAACTCATGCAGCGGTGGGTCGATCAACCGGATGATTACCGGGTATCCATCCATCGCCTTGAACAATCCATCAAAATCCGCTCTTTGATAGGGTAATAATTCATCCAATGCAGTTTTACGGTCTTCAGGATTTTCCGCTAATATCATCCGCTGTACGATGGGCAATCGTTCTTTCTCGAAGAACATATGCTCGGTTCGGCACAATCCGATCCCAACTGCACCATAGGTGCGTGCCCGTTGGGCATCCTTGGGGTAATCAGCATTCGCCCATACCTGTAAACCCTTGGTCGGCCAACCCGGAGCAAATTTCCGCATACCTGGAGTGGCGCATATCTCATCCGCCCACTTCAATAGGGTTAATAAATCTGTCTGTTCTTCTATCTTGGGAGTGAAAGTAAGAATCTTACCAGTGTATATTTCACCTGTTGTGCCATCAACAGAGATCCACTCGCCTTCGTTAATCACTTTGCCGTCCACTGACATATTACGGTTTTCGAGATCGATCTTGATCTGTGAGGCGCCAACTACGCAAGGTATTCCAAATTGCCTTGCAACTACGGCAGCATGCGAGGTAGCTCCACCTTCACTGGTTAATACGCCTTTAGCGGCGATCATGCCATGCACATCATCCGGCTTGGTGAACGGCCGTACCATGATCACATCTTGTTTATTCTGCCTGGCCTGCATTTCAGCCGTATTGGCATCAAAATATATCTGCCCCACTGCTGCGCCCGGCGAGGCATTCACCCCTTTGGCAAAATAACGTCCTTCTTTTTTTGCGGCTTTCATTGCGTCGGTTACAAATTGTGGGTGTAGTAAGGTGTCTACTTGTTCCGGAGTTATCCGTAGTATTGCGTCACTCTTGCTGATCAAACCTTCTTTTACCATATCCAGCGCTATTTTTATCGCAGCATTAGCAGTACGCTTAGCATTCCGGGTTTGTAACATCCAAAGTTTGCCATGTTCGATTGTGAATTCTACGTCCTGCACGTCACGATAATGCTTTTCAAGCCTGTCAGTGATACTCATGAATTGTTCATAAGCTTCAGGCATTTCATTTTTTAGGTTTTCAATCTGCGCCGCATTACGAATACCTGCTACCACATCTTCGCCCTGGGCGTTCAGCAAGTATTCACCCATCATCTTTTTATCACCAGTGGAAGGATCGCGTGTGAATGCCACCCCTGTACCAGAATCATTTCCCATATTTCCAAACACCATGGTGACGATATTAACCGCCGTCCCAAGGTCGTCCGGGATGTTTGTTTGTCGCCGGTAATCCACTGCCCGTTTACCATTCCAGGATTTGAAGACTGCTTCAGTGGCCAGCTTGAGCTGCACAATTGGATCTTGTGGAAACTCTGACCCTTTTTCCTTTTTGACTACATCTTTAAACGCGGCAATAATCGTTTTCCAATCCTCGGCTGTCATTTCAGTATCCAGCTTATATCCTTTTCTCTGCTTATAATCAGCCAGGGGTTTCTCGAAGGCCTCATCTGCGATACCTAAAACCACTGTTCCGAACATTTCAACCAGTCTGCGATAAGAATCATATACAAAGTGCTCGTTATCGGGTATTTCCACCAGACCTTTTACGGTTGCGTCGTTCAAGCCTATGTTCAGCACCGTATCCATCATGCCTGGCATGGAGAATTTCGCACCCGACCGGCAAGATACCAGCAACGGATTCTTGGGATCACCAAATTTCTTACCCGTTTGTTGCTCGACTTTCTTCAATGCTTCGAGCTCTTGCTCCCACATCCCGGCAGGGAATTTACCCTCGGCCTGGTATGCATTACATGCTTCGGTGGTGACGGTGAACCCAGGAGGAACCGGTACTTCTGCCCGGGTCATGTCAGCCAGGCCAGAACCCTTACCTCCCAGTAAACCACGCACACCATCCCAGCTTCCACCTACATATTTCTCTGCCAAATTAACTTCATCAAATGAATATACCCACTTCTTTTCAGCCATAAATTGCCTCCTGTTCGCAGTCTAACGCTACAATTTCATGTAGTATTTTTCACGTCTATTGGACAAGTACAACCGCATAGTTTACCACAATCAATTTAAAATTCGAGAGAATCATTGCCTGATGTCCAGAAATCAATCCATCTCCATTCCGCTTGCAGAAATCTGCATGTGGTTGTAATCTTATCTTGTCATGTCCAATTTCCAGGAAGGAGGGTTCTTATGCCAGGTGTGATTGATCCTGAATCATTGATTATCGAAGGCTTACCGGGTATCTGGTCGCCCGTGCAGTGGGAATTATCCGAAGAAGAACGCATCCAGGAGCTGGAAGCACAAACCACTGCCAGCTTGCTCACTGCTGTAGATGCACCCGAAGCGATCCTCCGTCTGCTGCTCCAGGAGATGGAGACTGAGCGGTTGTTCGAGCCACCCGAAAATTATGACCCTGGAACGCAAGGTGACTGGGATCCGGAGCTTGCCACTTATGGGTTCCAAAAATCCATTCAGCTGGTAAAACAGGAACATGACCAGGATTATCTTTATCTGGAATATAAATTTGGTGATCTTGGATATTGGTCGATTGAAATTGAGCCCGAAAAAGTGACCATTGAAAGGATCTGATCGGGCAGGATAAAAATCCCTGGTCATGAGACCAAAGCGTAGATACTACTTACGTCATTTATGTTTTATTTCAATTACCTCGCTTTGCTAAAGAGTCTTGCAAAGAATCATGGCTTTTTCAAAAACATCTTCTTCCACTCAAACAACTTATTCAAGGCTTCAATCGGTGACAGAGCGTTGATATCCAACCCATCCAAATCGTCCAACAATGGATTGGTCTCGGGGAAAAGCGCCATTTGACGCGGAGCTTCTGGATCAATCTTGATTGCTTTTCCCGAAGATTTCTCCAGCTGGAGCAAGATTTGCTCCGCTCTTTGCACAACGGGAGTGGGAAGCCCTGCCATCTGACCTACGTGGATGCCGTATGAACGGTCTGCTCCACCTGGAATGATTTTATGCAGGAAGACCACTGTGCCGCCCGCCTCGTTGACTGCTACATTATAGTTGCGAACCCCTGGCAGAAGATCTGAGAGCTGGGTCAGCTCGTGGTAGTGAGTGGCAAAAAGGGTTTTTGAGCGCAAGGTTGGGTGGTTGTGAATATATTCCACCACTGCCCAGGCAATCGATACTCCATCGTAAGTACTGGTTCCCCGGCCGATCTCATCCAGGATTAGCAACGACCGGTTGGTGGCGTGATGCAGGATGTTAGCCGTCTCGACCATCTCAACCATAAATGTGGATTGCCCTGAATAGATTTCGTCCTGTGCTCCAATGCGGGTGAAAATTCGATCCACCACTCCAATGCGGGCTGAAGCAGCCGGCACAAAACTGCCCATTTGAGCCATGAGCACAATTAAAGCCACTTGCCTCAGAAAGGTGCTCTTGCCCGACATATTGGGTCCTGTCAGTATACGGATGCGCTCGCCGTCTTCAAAGATCGCATCGTTGCTTACAAACCGTTCATTCTTTTGATAATGCTCGACTACAGGGTGCCGACCTTCATGGATTTCAAGGGTGTCTTCCGCCACCACCTCAGGAAGGACATAGCTCCCCAATGCAGCTACTTCTGCCAGTGAGGCAAGCACATCCAATTCTGCAATCGCTCGAGCAGTCTTCAGCAATCGTTTTGACGAAGACCCCAATTGATCGCATAATTGCCGGAATATGCGTGTTTCAATATCATGAATCAGTTCTTCTGCATTCAACACTAGAGCTTCGTATTCTTTCATCTCTGGTGTGATATAGCGTTCAGCATTCACCAAGGTTTGTTTGCGAATGTATTCTGCAGGAACCAGCTCAGCATTAGCACGCGTAGCTTCAAGGTAATACCCAAAGATTTTGTTGTAACCGACCTTAAGGGTTTTAATGCCTGTTCGTTCCCGTTCCACGTTTTCCAGGTTAGCAATCCATTCACGCGCATGGCGCGATCGTTCTATTACCCCATCAAGCTCGGCGGAAAATCCGCTTTTAATCACACCAGTGTTTTGCAATGTAGCTGGAGGATCATCGGCAATCGCGGCTTCAAGCAATTGCAGCTCTTCGTTACAAATGTCAAACTCTTGGAGAGCTAAGATCATGGCATTTTGTGCCAGTTCTGGCTCAACTTTAGGTTTTTCCATCTCTTGCTCAGTCAGCAGCTGCCTGATGCCCGGTAATCGTTGAAGCGTGGATCGCATACCAACCAAATCTCGGGGTTGGGCACTACCACTGACCAGGCGGGTGGTGAGGCGTTCAAGATCACTCAACGGTTTCAAGGCTGCGCGTAATTCCGCCCGCAGCATTCCACGATTGAACAGGACTGATACGCCTTGTTGTCGGGTGTGAATAAGCTTAACATCCAACAACGGCTTACTCACCCATTGACGCATCAATCGCTTACCCATGGGTGTGATCGCCTGGTCTAGCTCCCCCAGCAAGCTTCCCTGAACGCTCCCATCCCGGATGGTATCAGTCAGTTCAAGATTCCGACGAGTGGAGGCGTCCAGGGTCATGAATTCTGTGGTGGAATAGGTGCTCAGGCTGGTTAAAAGTTTTAATGAGGCAGCCTGGGTTTCCTGTAGATACTGTATTATTACTCCAGCTGCTTGCACAGCTAATGTCATACCGCGTAACCCAAACCCATCCATCGAACCAACCTTGAAGTGTGCCAACAAGGCTTCCAGGCAGCGAGAAGAGTCGAACCTCCAGGGCTGCCAGGCTGTTAGGTGGCCAGATATGCCATCCGGCAAGACCATTGTATCGGGGTAAAGGATTTCAGCGGGGTGCAACCTGGTAAGCTCGGCGCGTAATGCCAGGTGAATATCATCACTATTTAACTCTGTGACTGCAAATTCACCCGTGGAGATATCCACATATGCGACACCTGCCTGGTTATCTTGGATCAGAATACAAGCCAGATAATTATTTGCATCTGAAGGCAACAAGCCTGATTCAGTGACGGTTCCTGGTGTGACCACGCGCACGACTTTACGCGGGAAAATCCCTTTGAGCGGCTGATCACCAACCTGCTCACAGATGGCTACATGGAAACCGCGATCGATCAAGCGTGCCAGATAATTTTCCGCAGCATGGTGCGGGATCCCAGCCAGAGGTACCCGAACGCCCTTCCCCACCGGGCGCGAAGTCAACACAATATCTAATTCACGCGCGGCTATCTCTGCGTCCTGGTCAAATGTTTCATAAAAATCTCCCAGCCTGAAAAAGAGAATGGCATTTGGGTATTGCCGTTTGATTTCTAGATATTGCTTTCGGATTGGGGTGATATCTTCAGCTTTTGCCATGCTGCCTCCGGCTCTCATTCTAGTATGAGCATCGGAAATAGGCAAGGACAGATATTGTATTTATTCACTTAAAGATTGTATTATTTTTAGAGCGCAGATATAATTGAGGCACTATATTCCACGAAAGGAGAAAATCTTATGGCTAGTGTCACGTATGAAGGTGTGTACAAGCGATTTGGGGATGTAACCGCAGTCGGTGATCTAAATTTGAAAATTGCAGACAAGGAATTTCTGGTCCTGGTAGGTCCATCGGGCTGTGGTAAAACCACTGCACTGCGCCTCCTGGCAGGTCTGGAAGAGATCACTGAAGGTCGGATACTCATTGGCGATCGGGTGGTTAACGACGTTGCCCCAAAAGATCGAGATATTGCCATGGTGTTCCAGTCCTATGCACTCTACCCTCACATGAGTGTGTATGATAATATGGCGTTCGGTCTGAAATTACGCAAGACCCCTAAAGAAGAAATCAAGAAAAGAGTAGGCAAAGCTGCAGAAGCACTTGGTATTGAA
Organism: uncultured Chloroflexia bacterium; assembly: GCA_963809805.1. Classification (GTDB taxonomy): domain Bacteria; phylum Chloroflexota; class Anaerolineae; order Anaerolineales; family UBA4823; genus FEB-25. The sequence continues at coordinate 843,143 of CAWELB010000008.1, forward strand.
AATTTGCTTGATCGCAAACCACGCCAGCTATCTGGTGGTCAGCGCCAGCGTGTGGCTGTAGGCCGTGCAATCGTGCGCGAGCCTAAGGTTTTCTTATTTGACGAGCCGCTCTCGAACCTGGATGCAAAACTTCGCGTTGAAACCCGTGCAAATCTCAGCAAGCTTCACCAACAACTGCAAACAACTTTTATTTATGTCACCCATGATCAGATCGAAGCTATGACCATGGCATCCCGTATTGCAGTGATCAACAAAGGTCTCTTGCAGCAAGTAGATACACCGCAAATGCTGTATGATAAACCGGAAAATCTATTCGTCGCCGGGTTCATCGGCTCACCGGCAATGAACTTCTTCAAGGCGAAACTCGTGCGAGGGGATGGTAAACTTTTCGTGGACGGCAGCTCATTCAAGGTTGAGGTTCCTACCGCAAATCTGCAAGCATACGATAAGTTTATCGACAAACCTGTCATCATGGGTATTCGCCCAGAAGATATCAAGGACCCCAATTTCCTCCCGCCAGGTATCATCCCGCAGCCAGTTGAAGGCATGGTAGATGTGACTGAGCTGATGGGCAATGAGATCCAGCTGTATATCACCACGGGTGACCATAGTTTCGTAGCTCGCGTCGACCCACGCACCAAGGTAAAGATGGGTCAGCATACCCAGGTGATGTTTAACATGGGTAATATGCACTTGTTCGATCCTGAATCCGAGAAGGCGATCCGGTAATTACGATAAGATAGAGACTTAGGAAATAATAAAAAACGTCTCCCTGCATGGACACTTCCCGAAGAAAACCATTCGGTTTCCTTCGGGAAGAACAAGTGGCTCGGGGACGTTTATTATGTAAATAAGAAAGGGAATAAAAATGATACCCACATGTAAACTGGTGTTATTAAGACATGGGCAGAGTACCTGGAACCTTGAAAACCGCTTTACAGGATGGACGGATGTCGGTTTAACCCCCCAAGGTGAGACAGAAGCCCATGATTCTGGAAAGTTATTACGTGAAGGCGGTTATACATTTGATCTCGCTTACACTTCTGTTCTCCGGCGGGCAGTCAAAACCTTGTGGATTGTAATGGAAGAGATGGAGCTGGAATGGCTCCCGGTCATCAATGCCTGGCAGCTGAACGAACGCCATTATGGTGCATTGCAAGGTCTGAACAAGGCGGAGATGGCTGAAAAATTCGGTGAAGCTCAGGTAAAAATTTGGCGCAGGAGCTATGACGTCCAACCCCCTGCGCTCGAGCTTGATGATCCACGTCACCCGAGGTTCGACCGCCGTTATGCTGCATTGACTGATACAGAACTGCCACGAACGGAATGTCTGAAAGACACGGTCAAGCGGATGCTCCCTTATTGGCACAGTACAATTGCTCCTTCGGTTAAATCTGGCAAGCGATTGATCATTTGCGCCCATGGAAACAGCATCAGAGCACTGGTGAAATATCTCGATGATGTTCCCGATAACGAAATCGTAGAGCTGAATATCCCCACCGGCATACCCCTGGTTTATGAGCTGGATCAGGATTTACAGCCATTGCAGCACTACTATCTGGGAGATCCTGAGGCAGTGCGTAAAGCTGCTGAAGCCGTGGCTAATCAGGGAAAAGCCAAATAAGTGCAAAAATTTAGTAAATCTTACTCGGCCTGTTTGACAGTTGCATCCGTAGAACTAGAGAAACCTCTATCTATTTAATAAAACCGGGATAATTACCCCTAACTAGTATCCGTATCATAAAATTCGTCCCACCATGTTCTTCGAGCGATGGTGGGACTATTGTTTTACTCGCTTTAGGTTAATTTAAGTAATACCCTCCGCGAGGTGAGGTAGAAGAAAACTCCCAATGCCGCTGATAGCCCTCCGACCACCAGGAAAGTATCCTCCCAAAATCGCTCTGGAAAAAGACGGATCAGTGTATCGCTATACAGGAAAGTCCAGGTACCCGCCTTGAAAAAGATTTCATGGAAGATGACAAATAGGTAATTAAAGGCAACCAAAACAAGGAGGATAATCAAGCCAAGCAAAATCAAGGTTAAGATTCCGCCGCGTTTCAATCCCTTGATGTAATCTCTTGACCATTTCCCCAACCTGGCCCAGATTGCTAATAGCACCAGAATCAAGGCGCTGACCTCCAAAACTCGAATTGCTCCCGTGACCACATGCTTAACATCAAGCATATGCTCAAGCTCGCGATCGTTATAAAGGTGAGTGCAATCCGTCATCGTTTGGCAGGATGGGGAAGGTGCCTGTTGCCCGGTTGGAAAACGCAAATCACCTAGGAAAGATATATCGCCAGAGTTAACCAGATACTCAACGGCTAAGCGCCCATAGGTCAAACGGTCTTGAAGGGTGAAACCGTATGGATCTGCCGGGAAACCCGGGGTGTGATACTCAAATTGCAAGTACCAGGGATTGATCACCAGCCGCACTACGCCCAAAACGATGACAACCGGAAGGAGTATTGTGATTAGCCAGGATAAGCATATATAAATATATTTCATGGATGGACCTTAAATTATCTTCACTTTTTATATCTTTTAGGTTAATGACCAATTTCTTCAAGATTTCCGAACAATACATAACTCAATACCATGTTATTCGTGACCCACTCAATCGGCGACCAATCATCGGTATACACCACACTTATTGGCGGTGTGGGTTGGACATTTACGATCGCCACTGTCATTGATTCTAATAGTAATCTGGGAATACTTGCGATAGAACCAAGCTGGTCTAGATTTTGTTGAAGATTACTGATCTTCGTCGGTTGAATGGTAGCGTAGATCATACTGTTAAAAGAACCCGGAACATCCACGACAAAGACAGAAGGATATACAGTCTCGATGGTACTGGCTATCTGGTCAACCAATGTTCGGTCGGTGGGTGATCTACCAACGTTTACTACCAGCACACCGTCAGAAGTCAGATGATCCCTGGTTGCCGTGAAGAACTCCTGCGTAGTGAGATGGGGCGGAATATATGGCGGTCGATAGGCATCTACTGCGATGATTGAATAGGTCTTGGAGCTGTGCTCCAATCCCACGCGGCCATCCTGGGCAATGGCACTCAGGTTAGGCATATTCATCCCGAAGAATTTTCGACCGACGGCGATAATTGCCGGATCGATTTCGAAACCATCAATTGGGATATCGCCATACACAGCTGTCGCCTGTCTGGCTACCGTCCCTGCTGCCAACCCAATGATAGCCATGTTTTTCACTTGAGTGAGTCCATAAGGTGGGGTGTTAAAAAAAGGAGCGACTAAAAACTCCTGCCAGGGTCCACCATAATTAAGATCGGTCGCATGCCACTCAGAGTGAATCCCCTGCCCCTCATTCAACCGCAAGAAACGATAACCATCTTTCTCGATCACCTGGATATAGTTATAAGCGGATTCGAGTTCGTATATTTCTCCAGCAGTTTTTTTGATAGGACCTTTGCCCCATATGATTCCCAATCCCACCAATACAACCGGCATCCATACCCACATGATAGCTCGCTTCCATCCACCAGACTTCCATACCCCAAACAGAGCTACGCTGGTCAAGAAGAGGCTGAACACCAGGAATGTTAAAGTTGTTCCCACCAGGGGAATCATTACCAGCACGGGCAAAAATGTGCCAATAAAGGAACCAAGCGTGGAAATGGCGTAAATTTGTCCTGAGATGCGGCCAGCCTGGCGTGAATCGACGATCGCCAGGCGAATAGCGAAGGGTGAGATAGTCCCCAATAATGTGACCGGAACGACAAATAGGATCAGTACGGCAGTGAAAGAACCAAATAATATCCCCACCTGGAGCTGGTCGAACGCATCTGCTGCCATGCGCAACACGGGTCGAGCGATAAATGGGATCAGGCCAGCTGTGAACCCGCCCCAAGCCAATACTGTGTACATGGTTTGGGGTTTTGGAGAGCGATCCGCCCAACGACCCCCGATAAAATACCCTACGGTTAGATAGATCAGGATGAGGCCAATAATGCTCGCCCAAACCAGATTGCTTGTCCCAAAGGTGTTCCCCAATAAACGCGATGCACCAAACTCGATTGCCAGGCTGGTCATCCCGGAGCAAAATACGGTAAAGTAGAGATATCTTTTCCCGCTACCAATATTTACGGTGGATTTCATACGATATTCATTAATCTGTAGTCTAAGTAATAGCTGAGGGATTATATCTCACAGCCGAAATTCACACAAACAAAATGGGTCAGCCTGGCAATGATGTAGCATGATAACCTGGCTATTGCTGTTTATTGGACCTGACTAATTACGTTTGAGTTATCATTAATTCCTAATCTTGCGTATAATTGGAACATTAAACCGTCATCTACAGGAGGAAACTACCATGTGGAAAGAATTTAAGGAATTTGCTTTCAAGGGAAGCTTGATTGATCTGGCCTTTGCAGTGATCATCGGTGGTGCAATTGGAAAAATCATCACTTCATTGGTTAATGATATTATCATGCCCCTTCTGGGCCAACTGTTAGGTAAAGTAAATTTTACCGATTTATTCATCTCACTAAACGGAACAAAATATGCTTCGCTTGCTGATGCACAAGCTGCAGGCGCGGCGACTGTTAATTATGGCGTTTTCATTAATACGATCATCGATTTCTTGATTATTGCCTTAATTATTTTCTTGCTCGTGAAGCAGATCAACCGCATGAAAAAAGCACCTGCTCCTGTGGCTGCTACGACCAAAGAATGCCCATACTGCTATACCCAAATCCCGATTCCAGCTACACGCTGCCCAAATTGCACATCAGATCTGCATTGATATAAGGCATTTTACTTAGGACATTGAATGGATGATGTAAAACCCACTGGCGCGGAGATACGCCAGACATTTATTGATTTCTTTGTTGAGCACGGTCATACCCAGGTCCCCTCAGCCTCCTTGGTACCAGGAGGAGACCAAACCTTGCTATTTACCAATGCGGGTATGGTTCAATTTAAGGATGTATTTTTAGGTATTGATAAGCGTCCGTATAAACGTGCCACCGATTCACAGAAATGCATGCGCGTTTCTGGTAAACATAATGATCTTGAAGATGTGGGGCGCGATAATATACACCACACATTTTTCGAGATGCTTGGGAACTGGTCATTTGGTGATTACTATAAAAAAGAAGCCATCACCTGGGCATGGCAGCTACTGACGGATGTGTGGGAGCTTCCCAAAGAAAACCTTTGGACGACTGTTTTCCGGGATGATAAAGGCAATATTCCCCAGGATGACGAGGCTGCTGAAGCCTGGAAAAAAATGCCGGGTATTCGCGCAGAGCAAGTGCTCTACTTTGGGCGTAAAGATAACTTCTGGGAAATGGCAGAAACCGGACCATGTGGACCATGCAGTGAAATCCATCTGGATCGTGGTGTGAAATATTGCGATAAACAAGGTATTCCCGGGCATGTCTGCCGGGTTAATGGGGATTGTCTCCGTTTTCTCGAGCTCTGGAATTTAGTTTTTATCCAATATAACCGCATCAACGAAACCCAGCTTGAGCCTCTACCTTCCAAACATGTAGATACAGGGATGGGTTTTGACAGAATTGTTTCGGTGCTGCAAGACGTTGATTCCAACTACCGCACGGATTTGATGTGGCCTATGATTTTGACGATCCAAAAACTCACCGGGCACACCAACGAAGAGCGAGAAGCAAATTTCACTCCATACCGGGTGATCGCAGATCATGCCAGAGCAGCAGCATTTTTAATCGCAGACGGTGTGGTGCCTGGTAACAAAGACCGGAATTACGTCACGCGCATGATCATTCGCCGGGCATATCGCTTTGGAGGCAAGATCGGTTTAACTGAGCCATTCCTTGCCAAAGTAGCAGAAAATGTCATCAAAAATTATGGTAATTTTTATCCTGAGCTGAAGCGCAACAGGAAATCTATCCTCTATTCCATTACCGGTGAGGAAGAGCAATTCCAACGCACCCTGGATCGAGCCACTGCAATCCTTGAAGCTTTGTTAGACGAACTAAAACAATCCGGAACCATGATTCTATCGGGTGATAAAGCCAAAGACTTATTCACCACCTACGGTATGCCTTTCGAGATCACCCGCGATATCGTCAAGGAACATGGCCTGGAAGTAGATGAGACCGGGTTCAAAGTGGCGATGGAGGAACATAAGGATAAATCCAGGGAGACCAGAACAAAACTTGACCAGGATGACGATGAGGTTGAGGTTTACCACCAGCTGGTTGAAGAGCTCCAAAACCATGGTCAGTTGGGTGAGAATGGTGTCTCATATGATCCTTACAGCCGGCTGGAAGTATCCGGTCATCTGTTAGCATTAATCCATAACCGAGTTCTCGTTCGAACCGCAAATCCAGGGGATGAAATCGAAGTCATCCTACCCGAAACATGTTTCTACATCGAATCTGGTGGGCAGGTTTCGGATACCGGAGTCATCCGATCGGATGATAATTCTTGGGAGATTAATATTCGCCAGATGCGTAAACCTGCCGCGGGTTTGATTATCCACGTCGGTGAGGTGAGCAGGGGTGAACCCAGTGTAGGTGATATGGCTATAGCAATCGTGGATGCCCAACGACGCAGGGATATCATGCGCAACCATACTGCCACCCACTTGCTGCACGCCGAGCTGCACCGTGTGCTGGGTGAACATGCGCTCCAGGCTGGCTCGTTGGTCGCACCAGACAGGCTGCGCTTTGACTTCAACCACGCTCAAGCGGTCACCAAAGAGCAGCTAGCTGAGATCGAAGCAGGGATCAACCGCGACATCCTGGGCGACTATCCATTGAAAATCACCACAAAACCCTACCAACAAGCAATATCTGAAGGAGCAACCGCGCTATTCGGCGAAAAATACGGTGAGACGGTCAGGACTATCACGATTGGCGGAGACAAGCCCTTTTCCTATGAACTGTGCGGAGGCACCCACGTCCGCCAGACAGGCGACATCGGTGTCTGCCTGATCATCAGTGAGGCTAGTGTGGCTGCCGGGATTAGGCGCATCGAAGCTGTGACCGGAAGAAAAGCATATGAGCTGATACAGAATCGCTTCGAACTACTTAATAAGTCCTCCAACTTAATTGGCAGCTCTCCAGAATTATTACCCGAGAAAGTGATCAGCCTGCTCGATGAACTTAGTACGTCTCGGAAGGAAATTACTGCGATAAAAGAAGGTCTGGTTTCGATGGAATTCAGCCAGAAACTGCAACTCACACATTCGATAAAAGGCGTGAATGTGTTATCCATACAACTCAAGGAAGCAGATGCTGAAACTTTACGCCAGATGGTCGATCGTTTTCGCCAGCAATATCCAACCAAAGGTGTGATCGTGTTAGGCAGCGTTAAGGATGGTCGACCTGCACTGGTAGCAGGAATCACCCAAGATTTGATCTCACAAGGGTTAAATGCCGTCGAGCTGATAAAATTCGTGGCTGCACCGCTCGGGGGGAGTGGGGGAGGCAAGCCTACCCTTGCACAAGCAGGTGGTAAGGATACCCGTATGCTCTCGAGTTCATTGGCTGGGGTTGAGGATTGGGTGGAGCACCATCTAATAACATGAGAATGATGCGGTTTTTATAATGTTCGACCAAATAACACCTTTCGTTCGTAATAGACTTCCCATGTCAGACTATTCCATGATCATCATATTAGTCTAATACAGAATCGAAATTTGCTTCAGATGATGCCTGGTTTAGTGTGAAAACCCAAATTATTCAACTCAATCAGAATGATGACTTCCTCTCAGTTCGGGATAAGCTGAATTGGAGCCAAACTGGTCGGATAATATTGGTTTGGCCGGATAACGAAAATTCACTCAACAGTCAACTTGATCTCACCCTGCTAAAACGGCATGCTGATTCAATGGGTTCGCAGTTAGCATTGGTGACCCGTAATTCTGTTGTTCGATATATTGCCAGGCAGCTCGGTATCTCAAGTTTTCGCAACCTTCACCAGGCCCAGGATCGTACTTGGGAAATCAGACCAATAGAGCAAATCGATAATCCACAAGATTCACATAGGGTAAACCGCGAGAGAATTCGAAATCATAACCATCTCTCTCCTCAAGCCGGGATAGAAAATCCAATCATCAGGATTTTATGTCTGGGATTGAGTGTATTAGCAGTATTGCTATTAGCTGGTTATATCCTTCCAGGGGCAAAGATAACCCTCTCTCCACGCGTGGAGATCCAAACGATGAAATTTGATCTGACCGTAGATCCGGCTGAGAAATCGGTTAATCTGTCTACCGGCAGCTTAGCAACCTACAATCTGGAAGTAATCGTCCAGGGACATGATACGATCACAACGACTGGTTCGATGATCTTTCCGGATGAACCAGCCATCGGAAACCTGAAATTCACCAATTCAACCAAACAGGCAATTAATCTCCCCGCAGGAACCATCGTAACTACTCAGGGTAAGGATCCGGTCCGTTTCATCATTCTGTCTGAAGCTGATGTGACCATTGGCGCTAGTAAGTCGGAGATTATCGCAGCTCGGGCAGTCAAACTCGGAACGTCAGGAAACCTGCAAGCTAAAAAGTTGGTGGTGATCGAAGGCAAATCTGGATTGGGTTTAACCGTTTCCAACCCGGCTGCTACATATGGTGGCAGCGATGCGACCGTCCCGACACCTGCGACTCAGGATATTCAAATCATAAAGACACGCATAGAGGAACAATTAAAGCAATCGGCTCTTACTGAATTGCAGTCTATCCTTCCTGCGCAAGATGTCCTGGTTTCTCCCACATTAACGATGGTTGAAACTCTCGTAGAGAGTTCCTACCCATCCCTGGGGGAACCCGGAAACCAGCTCGAAATGACCATGCAGGTTCGTTTTCAATCCCAGGTGGTTTCAGGAGAAGTTTTACGCCGACTGGTGACCCCCTTTCTTGATTCTGTGACTCCTGCCGGTTATGCCTCGATTGATAATTCGCTGGAAATATCTCAGTTTAATCAGCCATCGCGTGAGCAGGATGGAACCATTCATTGGATGGTCTCTACTAACCGCAAGCTTCAGGTTAGCATCCTCCCATTCCAGGTTATTGAGATTATTAAAGGTATCACCGTTGCGGAAGCCAAGCAGAGACTTTTTACTTCTCTACCGTTAGATGTACAGCCCCGAATCGAGCTCAGCCCCAGCTGGTGGCCCAGGTTGCCATATTTGGCTATGCGCATCCAAGTTTATAAGGCAGGAACACCATGAGAATTATGGCAGTTGATCCGGGTGAAAAACGCATCGGCCTTGCCATGAGTGACCCGACTGGTACAATTGCAGCACCACTTACTGTGATCAAGCATATCTCACGCCCAGTGGACGCAGCCACTATTGCAGATCTCGCTCTTCAGAACCAGGTAGGAATGATCATCATCGGAACTTCACTGGATGACGACGGATTACCAACACCCGCCAGCCGTCGGGCTGACCGCCTGGCAGATGCCATTCGACTGCAATGCAATTTACCACTCCAGATATGGGATGAAAGTTACAGCACGCAGGATGCACGCCAGGCACGGATTGAAATGAGTACATCTCGACAAAAGCGACGTGGTCATATGGACGAGCTGGCTGCAACAGTAATCCTGCAATCCTACCTTGACTCGGAACCGAAAAAGTAAGATGCCAAATTCCCGCACGACTTCCCGCAATTCAACATGCCTGTTCATCTCAGTTCTACTAATCGGATTGATCATCATCTCCGCGATAGTCATTCCCAGGCTCATCACCACAAAAGCGGAGCAAACCTTCGGGGTGGCTTCACAAAAATTAAGTCTTCGCCAACACGTGTATCTTTCAACGATACTCCTAACCCAATCCAAGGATTTGACCCAACCGATGGATCCCGATGGATCAGAGGTAAGTCTGACGATTAACCAGGGTGAATCGGTGCCTTCAATCACTGGTAAACTTTGGGAAGCAGGCTTGATCCCCAACCCTCGTGTTTTTCGTAGCTATTTGCAATATACTGGCATGGATACCAGCCTGAAGTCCGGCGAGTTTATGCTCAGCCCGGCAATGTCGCCTGTCGAGATTGCCAATGCAATCCAATCATCCATTTCAGCGGATGTCACTCTTACCATCCTGGCAGGATGGAGGAATGAAGAGGTCGCGAATTCACTTCCAACCTCCGGCTTCAGTATTACCCAAGATGAATTTCTTCAAGCAGTAATGGTCCATCCTGAAGGATATAGCTTCTCCATGTGCTTATCAGATAAATCACTTGAAGGCTACTTATTCCCCGGCAGCTATACCCTGCCGCGCACTTCCACAATAGCTGATTTGCTCCCCCAAATATTGATGAATTTTGAAGCCCAGGTCAATCCAGAAGTGATGAGTGGATTTGCTAACCAGGGATTGGACCTCTGTCAAGCAGTTACTCTCGCCTCCATCGTCCAGCGTGAAGCCATTCAGAAGGATGAGATGCCGTTGATCGCTTCAGTATTCTATAACCGGCTGAATACTGGAGCTGTGCTTGCCTCTGACCCGACGGTGCAATATGCGATCGGATTCAACCAGGAGCAAGGCACCTGGTGGACGAATCCTTTATCTCTTGAAGACTTGCAATTCGATTCACCGTATAACACCTATTTATACAATGGCCTGCCGCCCGGACCCATTTCCAATCCTGGGCTGGCAGCGCTTCGAGCAGTCGCATTTCCCGCCCAAACCAGTTATTACTACTTCCGCGCTGCATGCGATGGCTCAGGCCGGCATCTATTTGCCGAAACCTACGCTGAACACGTTGCGAACGAGTGCCCCTAACTCATGCATCTGGCAATTAATTACTCCCTTGCCGCCGCCAAGCTGGTAAAGGCTGGCGTAATTGATATCGATTATTTCAAGGCTCCTGACTGGGATTGGCTGGTAAACGATGCTTTACAGCTAAAACCGGTCGCTGTCCATTTCACCCTGGAAGCTGGGAATGGTAGCCTCAAACAAGTGGATTGGGACATGGTGAGCCGTCTATCCCAAACTACGGGGACCCCATATATAAATCTCCACCTGGATGCCAGACAGAGTTACTACCCTGGGTTACGCGTTGATACTGTTGATATTACTGAAGTGGATAAGTTGTACGAAATCATCGCGTCCGAAATCATGGGTGTGGTCGATCGCTTTGGACCAGAGCATGTCATCGTTGAAAATTCTCCATATCATGGGACGGATGGTAAGACGATGCGCATGTGCGTATTGCCTGATATGATCACCCGCGTGATTACGGAGACTGGTTGCGGGCTGCTCCTGGATATCCCGCATGCAATCATCACATCCAGATCCCTTGGAATGCAACCCGATGAATATATCTCCAAACTGCCCGTGTCAAATACGAAGGAAATGCACTTTGCCGGCATTCACAAAGATAAAATCGACGGTACCTTGGTCGATCATCTCTCCATCCAAGAAAATGATTGGTATTGGCTGGATTGGGTGCTCGATCATATCCATTCAGGTGAATGGGGTCAACCCTGGATGCTGGCATTTGAGTATGGGGGTGTAGGGACGGTATTTGAGTGGCGTAGTGATCCATTGGTGATCGCTGAGCAGGTACCGCAAATATTGGAGAAACTAAAATCCCATGGATTATCCGGATAGTGTTTATACCCTTTTCAAAATATAGTACGTCGCCTTTTTATCCCCCACTTTGATCAATATGCCGCGTACCACCAGATCTGCCAGGTCACGCCTGAGCGTCTCTGAGTGCACATCCGGGCAAAGTGCCTGGTATTCATGGCTGCTGATGCGTTTGTTTTTAGCCAGCTGGACGAGGGCAATCTGTTGGCGGATATTCAGATCCAGAGCGGCATAGGCAGAAAGGTCTGTCATCCTTCCGTCGCCATTGATAGCCGGTTGGTTGGCAAACAAGGTTACTCGAAAAGTTCCGGAAAGCTCTTCAAATTTAGGCGGTAGCAACCCAGCATTACGGGTAACGTCGACGACCCGATCTAATCCATAACCCAGGCGCTCCACATATCCCAGATCGGATAATACCTGCGAGATGACCGCATTCCGGGCAAACCTTGCTTCCAGCAGGTTTTTCAAGGTTACTGGTCCTGGTAATGTGCCGGGTGAGGTTATCTCCAACCGATCTGTAAAGATATTCAAGTGGATATTATCTCCTTGAAGGTTATAGTCGCGGTGTGCAACGGCATTTACCAATAGCTCCCGCACAGCTTCAAAAGGATATTCCAAGGTTTCCTGGTGCTGCAGTCCAACCATCCTGACGGTAGTGACCAGATTGGTGCGGAGAAATTCTTCCGCCTGCCTCAGCTGATCAGGCAGGTTACCCGAGATATCACGCTTGATGTACGTCCCTGAAAGAGTCGTGACTTGGAAAACGACCTGCCAGGATAGAGGCATTCGGAAGCCATTGTTGTGGATAGCGTCCGAATAGCAACAGGGCTGCGTAGGTCGGCTGCAATTCATCCCCCACCCGCTTCAAGCAGCCGCGCCTGACCAGGAATTCATAGGATCTTTCCAGGTCATCCAGGGGCACATTACCGGCAGTATGGGCATAAGCGATTAATACATCATTATTCAGGTCCTGCAACCCTGCTTCGGGAATTAACCGGGATTCAAATTGAACTGTCCCACGTTGGTGAAGCAGTTTATATAATTTGCGGGCAGATAACGGATTGGTTTGATTTCCTTCCCGTCCCAGGTATCTTCCATCCAGGCAGTATACATACGGTAAACCAGCGGGCACGATGATTTGAATAATGTTCACAGGCTTCAGCATGCCAGGTTTCTGAGCGCTGACCAGGCGCGGAATGGGTAATACCAGGGTTGGATCAGCAAGGAGCGCGGCTTGAAAGACCCGCTCACTAGCCAGTTCAGGATCTTTTATTCCGATAAGCTCACCTCCCCGTGGAGATACTCCCAAGATGACTGTCCCTCCATCGGAGTTAGCCATTCCCACCAGGGTCGTCGCTAAAGTAGATAGTGGCACATCTTCAGGATACCAGTGGAATTTTGGTCCCATCCCACCAGAGAGCAACGTCAAGATCTCTTCCGAATTATCCATCCTATCCACTCCAACCCATTTTTCCCGGATCAGCTCCCAGTACAAAACCTAGCACAGGTTGATCCAATCATCAACCTGTACCCGTTAATTGTATATTAGATTTATCTCGGGCGGTGCAAAAAAGCTGCTTGCTTTAGCTGGAGCCTGACTCGGCAATGACCTCTACCACCACTTCTTTTTCTTTAGGTTTCGCTTTCCTGGGAAGGTGCTGCTTATGGGTCGCATTCGGTTTAGGTGGTTTCAACGCCACCTCGAGTACCTGATCGATGTGATCGACCAGAACCAGCTGCAATTCACTCCTCGCCCGTTTGGGGACATCCACCAGGTCCTTGGCATTCCGTCTTGGCAGGATCACCGTCTTGAGACCTGAGCGGTGGGCTGATAGCACTTTTTCACGCACGCCACCGATCGGCAAGACATGCCCGCGCAAGGTGATCTCACCGGTCATCCCCACATCCTTGCGCACTTCACGTCCGGTATATGCGGAGACAAGGGCAGTGCATATGGTAATCCCAGCACTTGGCCCATCCTTTGGAATGGCTCCTTCCGGAATGTGGATGTGGATATCCAAATTTTCGTAAACCTTGGGATCGATGTCAAATTGCTTCGAACGGGATTTCAGATAGGATAGGGCTGCCTGAGCAGATTCTTGCATCACATTGCCGATCTGCCCGGTGATCTGCATATTACCCTTTCCTTCCATCAGCAAGACTTCCACAGGCATAATTTCCCCCCCATTTTCCGTCCAGGCAATTGCTGTGGCAACGCCCACTTCGTCCTGCCGTTCTGCTTCCTGATTGAAGAACTGGGGTGGTCCCAGGTATTTTTCAATCGCACCCGGGGTGACTCTTCTAGGGAAGGGCTTCCCTTCGGCTTTTGTACGGGCTATCTTCCTGGAAATCTGACCGATCTCGCGCTCAAAATTACGGACACCGGCCTCATAGGTGTACTCACGTACAATCCGTTGGAGAGCCTGATCTTGAAATTTCACCTTATCGTCATCCAACCCTGCCTCTTCCAGCTGGCGTGGAAGTAAGAACCGGTGAGCAATCTCAATCTTTTCTTCCTCGATATACCCTGGGAATTCGATCACTTCCATGCGGTCAAGCAAGGCCGATGGGATGGGACCGATGTAATTGGCTGTAGTAATGAACATCACCTTCGAAAGATCATAGGCGAGCTCGAGATAGTGATCCGAAAAAGCGAAGTTTTGCTCAGGATCCAATACTTCCAACAAGGCAGAGGAAGGATCGCCTCGAAAATCCTGCCCCAGCTTATCCACTTCATCCAACATAAAGAGCGGGTTGGCAGTGCCTGCGCGCCGCATAGTTTGGAGAATCCTGCCGGGCAACGCACCGATATATGTCCGCCGGTGCCCACGGATCTCGGCTTCATCTCTAACGCCACCCAACGACAGACGAACAAATTTGCGACCCAAGGCTTCGGCGATGGATCGACCAAGGGAGGTCTTGCCTGTACCTGGAGGACCGACAAAACACAGAATGGGCTGTTTGGAGCGCTTGGGTTTCAGGCTCTTCACGGCGATGTATTCGAGAATGCGGTCTTTGGCTCGAGGTAACCCATAATGGTACGTTTCAAGGGTCTGTGCAGCATGGGTCACGTCCAGGTTGTCCTCGGTCATATTCGTCCAGGGCAGGTCCAGGATCCAATCGATGTACGTACGGATGATACCCACTTCCGGAGACATAGGAGGCATCTGGTTCAAGCGGTCAATCTCTTTCAAAGCGCGCAGCATGATTTCTTCGGGCAAACTAATTCCTTCCACCCGCTTGCGCAGGTCGGAAATTTCCCGCACCCAGGGGTCTGTTTCTCCCAGCTCACTTTGAATGATGCGCAGCTGCTCCCGAAGGTAAAACTCGCGTTGGGTCCGATCGACCTCGCTTTGGGCTTTGGTATGGATCTGGTCTTCCAGCTCGAGCACATCGGCTTCTTGAGCCAACAGGACGACTACATATTTCAACCGTTCCGAGGGGTTAAGCATCTGCAAGATCTTTAATCGCTCCTCCAAAGGAGGTGATATGGTGGTCACGATCATGTCCGCCAGCCAGCCTGGCTCATCGATGTTCAGCGCATATAAATACGCTTCATCGGGGAGGCTGCGATTAAGTTGCACACACTTTTGAAATAGCTCAAGGGCTGTGCGCATGGTGGCATCAATTTCACGATCCAGGTGGGTGGTCTCATATAGCGGACGCGCCTTTGCGACCATAAATGGCTCGTGTTGGGTAAATTCAACCACCTCCAACCTCCGGCGACCCTGTGCCAGGGCTGAGCTCGATCCGTCCGGCATGCTCACCAGGCGACCTACTGCCACTTCCACACCCGTGGTCAGAAAATCCGAAAATTTGGGATTATCGACTGTTGAATCGCGCTGAGTTAAGGCAATCAATGTGTGATTATCCATTTGGGCTTCCTCGATGGCAAGCAATGAGGATTCGCGCCCGACAAAAACCGGTGCGACCATGTGCGGATAGATCACCAGATCCCGTAAAGGTAATACCGGGCACTCAATCAGCCCATCGCTATCTGTGATCGCATCGGGTACTTTGTATAATTCTTCCGTTCGACGATGGACGGCTTCGCCGAAATCATCGTCCTCGTCGTGATAATACCAATCGCTTTCCTTCATTAATATCTCCTGATACTTGCTTTCTTTTCCCAGTATTTTCTTGCTTCAGCTACGACAAAAATGCTGCCCGTTACCAGCACCAGACCATCATCACCTACCAGCTGCAAGGCTTTTTCGAGGGCTTGCGGGATATCCTCAATGCAATCCACTGTATGTCCAAAACTGTCTGCCATTTCAACCAATTTGTCTGGCTCGATGGCTCGGGGGTGAAATGATTTGACAGCAATCAGCTCTTTTACCCCCGGCATGAGCTCAACGAACATGCCCTGGATATCTTTATCTTCTGAGGCGCCAAAAATTAGAATCACCGGTTTACCCGGGTAATATTCCTCCAAGGTCTGGCGTAATTTTAAGGCCGAATCGCGATTATGAGCGCAATCAAGGATCACTGGAGGGGAAAATTGTACAATTTCAAAACGCCCAGGCCAAAAGGCATTGGCGAAACCCCGCTTAATTGCCTCCTGTTTTACTTTCAAGCCATGCTTATCATAGATTTCCAGAGCAGCAATTGCGGTGGCTGCATTCGCTGCCTGATGTGCACCCAAAAGGGGGATGGATAAAACGAGTCCATCACTCGGCTTATCTTCAGGTGACCAAATCTTGATGGTTTGACCTTCGAGAGAATGTGAAACTTCTTCATAAAGAATATCACGACCGACCTGGATCAATTGCGCACCGCGTTCGCTAGCAATATGCTCAATCAACAGGCGCGCTTCTTCAGCTTGGGGGGCGATCACCACAGGTTTACCAGTTTTTATGATCCCTGCTTTTTCTCCTGCAATTTGGGTGAGCGTATCTCCCAACAACAATGTATGGTCATAGGAAATTGAGGTGATCACACTTACGATCGGACTCACTACATTCGTCGCATCGAGACGTCCACCCAGCCCCACCTCAATCACGGCTCCATCGACCTTCTGCTCTGCAAAATACCAGAATGCCAGGGCAGTGGTGATCTCAAAAGTGGTCAGCTCAGGGATAGCAGCTACATGGGGTTTAATCGCTTCGACCATTTCCACCAGGTCGGCATGCGGGATAAACTCACCGTTGATCTGAATGCGCTCTGCATAATCATCCAGATGAGGAGAGGTATATAAACCTACTTTATATCCAGCTTCTTTTATTCCACTGGCACACAAAATGCAAACTGACCCTTTTCCCTTGGTACCGGCAACATGAATCACTGGATAGTTAAACTGCGGATGCCCCAACGAGGCAACCAATTCCTGCATGCGCTCGAGCTTAAACCTCTCAGGTGAATAAGTGACAGCCTTCTGCATGCTGAAATCTACGAAGCTATACAGATACTCTAGTGCATCCTTGTAAGCATTATCAACAGTTTTCATAATTCAAAGATTGTAACCCTTAGGTAGCCTATATGGAAGAGGAAATTGCAGTCGAAGGAAGAGTATTTCCATGAAATCAGTCATTTTTTGTTCATGGTAGAATAACCGCGTGTTATTTAAAGCCATCAAATATATCTTCAGAACCATTAAAATCACCATCCTGCTGGGACTGGCGGTATTGATTTTGCCGCGCCTGGTGACTGCCCTGTATGCCATCCCGCGAATATTTACTATGAAAGATGTACCTGATACACCGGTAGCCATTGTATTTGGTGCCGGATTGTGGCGGGATGGCACACCCACCACCGTGCTGAGAGACCGGATCAACACCGCAGCTGAACTGTACTTCACCGGTAAAGTGCAAAAAATACTGATGAGTGGTGATAACAGCTACCTGGATTATAACGAACCCGGCGCCATGCAAGAGTACGCCCTCAGCCTGGGAGTCCCTGAAAGCGCAATTGTCCTGGATTATGCCGGCAGGCGGACCTACGACACCTGTTACCGGGCGCATTCCATTTTCGGCTTGCAGAAGGCGATACTGGTTACCCAAAGTTTTCACCTGACGAGGGCACTTTATACCTGCAACCTCTTGGGATTGGAGGCAGTTGGCGTGCCTTCTGACCAACATGAATATCGTCTAGCTTCATTGTTATATTGGCATTTACGCGAGCTTCCTGCGACCCTGACTGCATTACTGGACGTGCACATCTTTCGCCCGGTGCCAATCCTGGGTCAGGCTGAACCGATCTTCACCAATGATAGTCAGTGAATCGGGAACCACTGAACAAAAATGGTAGTACTCTACTCAAGGATTGATTATGAACCGAACTGAAGCCTTGCAAATTGTGCATGATTATGTCAAAAATGAAAACCTGGTACGGCATATGCTGGCGGTTGAGGCTGCCATGCGATTTTATGCAGTGAAACTTGGAGAAGACCAAGATACCTGGGGAGTCACCGGCATCCTGCATGACTTTGATTGGGAGATCCACCCCACGCTGGAAGAACATCCCATGGCGGGAGCACCGATCCTGCGTGAACGCGGCGTGCCCGAGGAAATCGTGCGGGCAATATTGAGTCACGCCGACCATACCGGTATTCCCAGGATTACATCGATGGAAAAGGGGCTGTACGCCTGTGATGAAGTAACCGGTTTAATCACAGCGGTCGCCCTCGTGAGACCTTCGCGCTCGTTATCAGACCTGGAGGCCGCTTCGGTGAAGAAAAAGTGGAAGGATAAGGCTTTTGCGGCAGGTGCCAACCGGGACGAAATTGCCAAGGCTACCCAGGAATTCGGACTCGAGCTGTGGGAGCACGTCGGCAATGTGATCCTCGCGATGCGTACCGTAGCACCGGAGATCGGGTTGGCGGGGAACGTTTAAACACCCGAATACCAGCGGGTGCAGGCGTTCACACGTTGAAACGTTGGAACACCCGAAATACAGCGGGTGCAGGCGTTGAAACGTTAGAACGTTGACACGTTGGATGATTGGAACATCCGAAAACCGGCGGGTGCAGGGGTTTCTAGGTTGTTTAAGAATTATTACTCGACAGGGATGTTCAGGATACATAGGATATAGATCGGGAATTGAATCAACAAAAAAATAAATCAATTCAATTCCAGTGCGGCTAAAGGTTTTGATCTGGTTATGCATAGGATAGCAGCTTATATAGGCAATTACTCACTGAGAAAACTGACAACGGATTTCTTCCGCAGATTACACGGATTATCGAATTCCGTGCTCGAGTGCCTTATGCACAGGTGTATAAAAGAGCCGGAAATCACCCAAGTACGATTGGCCAAACAGGTAAAAGATCTTGAATGAGCTCAGCACCGTTTAAAGTGCAGCGGGGTACAACATTGGTGAGTAGTTGCATTCTAATGTAATTACTCACCATAATATGGGAAATGCAAGAATTATACATTTGTCATTGCGAATGAGCGAATTTTGCGAATGAAGCAATCTTCACCAAGGTCCCATTTCTAATAAGTAAACCGATGTGATTATGAGTTTAGTCGGAAAGGAAGATTGCTTCAGCAAAGACCGCTTCGCAATGACAACTTAATTGAAACATTTATTGTTTGTTTACACGATTACTGTGGCGTGTTGCAACTAGGTGAGTAATTACATTCTAATGTAACTACTCACCAGAGACGGGAATTGGGAGGGAAGGCGGTCCAAAAAGGGACAGGATTGCCTCAAATGATCGCATTCCATTCAATTCTGCCGTATCAATGACCGAAGCCAATGCCGCATAGGTCTTTGTGCCCCATTGGGATCGAAATCCTCCAGTCACTTTACGATGGACCACCGAGTGACGTAAAGCCCGTTCAGCAACATTATTAGTAGGTTCAACATCGGTCCGATATAAGAACACAAACAGGCATGAGCGATATTTACGATAACGGCGCTGTAATTTTTGAGCTTCGGGTGGCGCTAAATCTTGTTGCAGTAAGCGGTTACAGGTACGCTCAACTCGGGCTACTTTTGTCTCATACTGTTCAGGAGATAACTGGTCACGTTGGTGATGTAGATTAATGGCGTACCGAAAGAGAGCCTGCATGGCTTTTGCCCAGGTGAAACGAGGCTGGGCATCCACAACGTGCTGTAAGGCACGCATTTGATGGGCCATACACAGCTGACGTCGCATGGCTGGTGCTTTCAACTGTCCCGCATAACAATCGCTCACCCACACTTCGGCTTGAGTTTCACCCATGATATCTCGGATTACTTCTACGCTGCGGTTTCGTCGGATGACATGCAAGACACTTGTCAAAGTACAGAAAACCCATTCCCAGGCATTAGCGCCATCGATCCGGTTACTGGTCTCATCACAATGCATCACCTTGCTTTGGCAGACCTTATTCTGGATCTGCTCTACCTTACCAGCTGCCCACTTACCAGCTCGTTTCATGATCTCATCGATCCCACCCTGGCTGATCTCCACCTGATGCAGGTCAAGCAATGCTTTTTGAGTGCGAGCATAGCTCATATGCTGCTCTTGTCGGTAATACACCACTGTCGCTTCGAGACGACTTCCGAACGCCCGGTTCATCTCCAATCCAGAAGGTGGTTCTTCAATGTGCAATGCACCACATTCCGGACAGGTCACAGCGTACTGCCGTACTTCAATTACTTGTGCTGGCGCTTGAGGCAGCTCGGTAACCTGATTCACATTCACCAAACGACCGGTTTTGTCGCTCAAATCGGTATGACATTTACAACATGACTTTGCACGAAGCTCAATGGTCTGATCCGGTTGGGCAATAAACTTACGCACATGCTTTTCATGTCCGATGGGCGGTCCATGTCGATGTCTTCGTCGATTGGCTGGTAAGTTGCTTTTTTGATCACGCGAAGGTGGTTGAGAGGAGTTCTTTGAAGAAGTGGGTGGCTTTTGGTTTTTCTCGAATTTTAATTTCAACGCTTCAATCTCATCTTGAAGCACTAAAATCAGTTGGATTAATTCTTCTTTTGAAAATGATTCGAGATCTGTTTTACTCACACGCGCATCTTACCAGAAAATGTTTAAATCGCGTAGGGGTGAGTAGTTACATTCTAATTATAGCACGTTTGTTCTAATCCACAAGTGGTTTATTGAAAATCGCCAATAATTTAAGGGAAGCGTAGGTTTTTATGTAGAAGGAAACAATCCAGGCATTGGGTTTTCTCCCTAAGACCAGGGGGGATTCTCCCCGAAACCCAGCGGTGACAGGCGCACAAACCGCTCAACCCGGTACAAGTCCGGTAAAAGTAAAACCGGATTCAACAAACCGGGTAGCCCCAACCTACAAAACTTTCCAGACATTGCCCGATTGAGCTATATTGGAAAAGGAAGATTGCTTCAAGACCAGAAGCAGTGCGTACATGAAGACACTGCAGGAGCACTGGTCTTTCCCCCCAACAAACCAGGAACCAGCGGGGATTCCCCCCGTAAGGCAGCGAGGGCAGTCCCTTCAGAACCAGGGGGGATTTCCCCCGTAAGCAGCGGGGGCAGGAGCAATGAAAATGATGATAGATCTTTTCTCTGAAGGTCAGATTTCGGGAAAATGATTGAAAGAAAGCCTCAAAAATTGTGGCATTTCAGTTGACAAATCGCATAGAAGATATTATACTATGCGAAATGCCTATACGAACAAGCTATGCGCAATAAGAAGTGAGGAAACCATGTCTCCTGATAACAAAATCCCCTCTCATATCACCGCCCGCACGTCGCTGATCCCGGCGATTAATTCCTGGCGGATCTACCTGAATGACCAGGGGAAATCCCCGCATACCGTGAAAGCTTTCACCGCCGATATGCTGCTGCTAGCAGGCTATCTGCCCCCCGACCGCCCACTGGGTGCCATCACCACCAATGAACTTAACAATTTCCTTGAGTGGATGCAGAAACAACGCGGCGTACCATGCAGTCCTAAAACCCTGGCGCGGCGCATCACCTCCATCAAAGCATTTTTCCGCTGGATGACCCAATTTGGGGTAATCCTGGTCGACCCGGGAGAAAAGGTCCTGCAGCAGTCAGTCATCAGCCCGCTACCCCAGGTGCTCACGGAAGAAGAAACCCAAGCCGTCATGGAAGCGGCGGGTAAGCACCGTCATGCCCAACAACCGGATTCACGCTACTTCACACTCTTAGCTTTGCTGCTCGAAACCGGGATCAAAAAGAGTGAATGCCTGGCGCTCAGCCCCAACCATATCGACCTGGATGCTCCGGGGGGACCGTTCCTGTTTGTGCGCTATGCCAGCCCACAACACCGCTATAAGGAACGCAAGATTGCCATCTCGGAGGATTGGCTCCAGGCGTACGACGAGTATAAAGCACAGTACCAACCAGGTGACAGGCTTTTCCCGTGGTCACAACGCCGGTTGGAGTATTTGTTGGAAGACCTGGGGGAAGAAGCAGGCTTAACCAAACATCTCTCGTTCGAAATGTGCCGCTGGACGTGCGCATTGAATGACCTGCAATCCGGGATGGAATCGAACAAAGTGCGCCAAAAAATGGGACTCTCCAAGATCCAATGGCGGGAAGTAAGGTTGAAATTACAAAAATTAGCCGGTCGGGAGTTTGCTGAGACTTAAGTGAACGATCAGTCGGCTACCCGGCTTGACCTGGGCTAAGTGGCTCTGGCGGAATCCGGGGATCCACAGGATATCCGCCCCTGAGCAAACCAAGGGCCAGGTAGGGCGCGCCCGCTTTGGGAGCTTGAGATTAATCATCAAATCTGAGACTTTCATCGAGTGACCATTCATTCCGAGGGGTTGAAAACGCTCGCCAGTATTCCGACAGCGCACGATCATCGGCAGGCTGATCTCACCAGCATCCAGCCAGGCCTGATAGGAATCCTGATTCGCATTACTCAGCTCGAATGCCAAAATGGGGTTCGGTGCTTCTTCTGTGTGCAATTCCCAACCGTTACCTAAATTAAGTGAGGCAGGAAAATCCAGGGTAAATTGCACCCCGCACTTGACCACAGGAAAATCGGTTGTCGGCAACTTATCCTTACCCTGGGTCAACCAAAATAGATCACCCTCTTTGACGAGACACAGACCCGCGATCAGGTCAACCTGCCCAGATTTTATTGGATGTGATAAAAATCCCAAGCCGCGTTCAATACAATCAAAATCTACGTCCCTTAAACCTGGCAGGTGGTATCCAATTCCTTTTCTCAAAAAATACCGCTGGATGGAGGGCGACAGATCTATAAAATTATTCAAATTGAAAGCCAGGTAGCCAGGTCCTTGCCTGACCAGGATTTTATCCCAGGTAGTATTGACAATTTGCTGCAACAGCGAGTAATCATCGCGCATGATCTGCCCTGCCTGCAGCAGGTTCTGGCGAATACGAGGATTATAGCTTTCGAGGATGGGCAGCAATTCATGCCGCAGGCGGTTGCGGAAAAATGTGGTATCCAGGTTGCTCTGGTCTGAGACGGCAGTGAGCTCATTCTCAGCCAGGTAATTTACTATCTCTTGGCGCGGTGTGGATAATAATGGACGAATAAGCGGAATTTGCTGGCTCCAAGGATTCGGCATTAGAAAGTATTCCATGCCCCTTAATCCACTCAGACCAGAGCCTCGCAGCAGGTGCATCAGGATGGTCTCAACCTGGTCATCCGCATTGTGACCCACCAGGACCGCGCTAACCTGCTTCACCCCTGCCTGCTCGAAGAGGAAGTGATAACGCATGATACGGGCAGCTTCTTCGATGGAAATGGAATGCTCACTTGCAAAAGCATGCACATCCGGGTGAGCGGAAACAAAATCAATCCCCAATTGATAGGCGAATTGGGCGACGATTTGCGCTTCCTGGTCTGATTCAGGTCGCAAGGCATGGTTCACATGGGCAGCAATGATTGGGTATCCCAGCTTGTGGACGACGTGTAAAAGACACAGGCTGTCGGGACCGCCGGATACTCCTACCAGCAGCAAATTCTTCCTGGATAAATGGCAATCTTTTTGTAGAATACTATCAATTCTGTCAAGCATGCTAAAATAAATTATAGCGTATAATGAATTATCACTGCTTTAATCGCAGTAGAATTATAGTATTGGGATATTCTTGTAGGAATTTTTCATTCTTAGGGAGAAAGCCTCATGCCGGAAAAAATCCTCATCGTCGATGATGATCTGGATACTTTGCGTTTGGTGGGGTTGATGTTACAACACCAGGGCTATCGGATCAACGCCGCTAATAGTGGTATCCAGGCCATCGCATTGGCTCAAACCGACAAGCCAGATTTAATCCTGTTAGACATCATGATGCCGGATATGGATGGCTATGAAGTCGCACGTAAATTGCGATCCGACCCGGCCACCAATTCCATCGCGATCATCATGTTCACTGCCAAGACCCAGGTGGATGATAAAGTGGAAGGATTCGAAGCCGGGGCAGACGACTACCTAACAAAACCAACTCAACCCCGCGAGCTTTTTGCACATGTTAAAGCGGTGATTGCGCGCGGGAAAAAGTCCTCAATTCCTGTTCCTCCTCCTCCCGCTTCAAGCAATCGGGGATATGTGACCGGGGTAATGGGAGTAAAAGGTGGGTTGGGCATCTCCACATTGGCATTGAATCTAGGAATATGCCTGCAAGACCGCAGTAAAAAGAATGTGATTATTGCTGAATTTCGACCCGGCTTTGGCAGCATGGGCCTGGACCTGGGTTTTCTAAATCCTGAAGGACTGAGCCGCTTGTTGGAAGCCTCACCGGAAAACATCAATCAATCATCCATTGATAGCGAGCTTTATCATCACAAATCAGGCGTCAGGTTATTAGTATCGTCCTATAATCCCGCGGATGCCAAATTTATCACCGCAGTGGATCATTTCGAAGCGATTTCTCGTTATCTGGCTTACATGGCCGCGCATTTAGTAATTGACCTGGGGCCAGGAATTACTCCAGTCACCGATAGAATCCTGACCCATTGCGATGAAATCATCGTTGTTTTGGAACCCATCCCAAATACCATCATCCGGTCGTTAGCATTGGTCGATGAGCTAGCCAAAAAAGGGTTTGGCGAAGGCAGGATCAACACCGTCTTATATAATCGCCAACGTACTGAAATGCAGTACACTTTGGCACAGGTTCAAATGGAATTCCGGCACCCGATCAGTATCGTCTTTACCGCCGCACCCGAGCTGACTTATCAGTGTTCAAAAGCGAATGTCCCTCTTGTGATGCAACATCCCGATAATTTAACCTCCCAACAATTCGCCAAGCTAGCTGATAATATTGTCAAACGTGTGCGGGTGAAAGAATGAGCAGATCTTCTCCCGAGATTCTCCAAAGCATTTCCCATGCCTCTGACATTATAAAAAAATCGCAACACACGGTGGCGTTGACCGGTGCGGGAATTTCCACAAATTCGGGCATCCCAGATTTTCGCAGCCCAGGTACGGGTTTATGGACACTGGTTGAGCCGATGCACGTGGCATCATTATCCGCATTCCGCCATGATCCCGAACAATTCTACAAATGGTTCCACCCCCTGGCAGTAAAAGTGTTTAACGCCAGGCCAAATCCTGCCCACCAGGCTTTGGTACGACTTCAATCGGCCGGGTATCTGACGACCATCATCACTCAGAACATTGACGGATTGCATTCACGGGCTGGTGCGGTCAATGTGCTCGAAGTGCATGGTACGATGGATACACTAAGCTGCACCAATTGTTACCGTCAAACCCCTGCCTCAGCTATCATGGATGACTATATCAATCATTGTGCCATACCTTACTGCCAGGTGTGCGGGGGTATCCTTAAACCGGATGTGATCCTTTACGAAGAGCAATTGCCAGTGAAAACCTGGAACAAGGCAGAAGCGGCCTGCAAGAATTGTGAGTTAATGGTGGTGATTGGAACTTCGCTGGAGGTCATGCCATCGGCGAAGCTACCCGTTCAGGCAATGGATCACGGGGCCCATTTGATCATCTTGAATAATGCCGACACATTTATGGATGTACGGGCAGACGTCGTCATCCAGGCAGATGTAACTGAAATTTTGCCCCAGATCACAGACGAGGTTTTGAAGAACTAGTTCTCCCTTAATCGTTTTATATTCCCCAATTTTTTATCTCAGGTTCGGACACAAGTTCGGACAAATTCTTATAAGTGGTTATATTAGTAGGTCTGCCGATTGAAAAAGCGTCTGGTTGGAGATTGCTTCACCCGACTAATAAAACAAAGGGGATTCTCCCCGAAACCCAGCGGGGATTCTCCCCCCAGAACCAGGGGGGATTCCGCAATGACGGATAATATTATGGCTGGAGCAGGACTTTAAGGACCCCCGGCATGGCTGCCTTTTCAAAAGCCATCACACCCTGCTCTAAGGGATAGACAGCGTCGATTAATGCTTCAGGGTCCACTTTGCCTTCGGCGAGCAGTGAATAGGGCGGGTTCGAAGGGACCACAACGCGATCCAATTATGGTCACTTCATCCACCACAAGCGCAGAAAAATTCACGTCAAGATCACCTTTATAGGTGCTTTTCAGGATGATCGCCCCGCGTGGACGGACGGATTTTCTGGCTAATGAAAACCCATCCGGTGAGCCAGTCGCCTCAATGACGACATCATATTTTTTTAGACCAAGGGATTGCATAGAGATTGTCTGGATGTGGCGTTTTGCCAGCAGCTCCTGCTGCTTTGTATGGCGGGCTACCACCTCAAGTTGGCAACCTGTTCCAAGTAATACTTGCGCCACCAGCTGGCCTAATCTCCCTGCCCCGATGACCAACACCCGGTCATCCGGCGTCAGCTGGATTTGTTCGAGGATTTCGAAGGCAGCAGCCAGGGGCTCAGTAAAAACTGCCTTTTGATCGGGGATAAGGTCAGGTACATGGTGAAGATTCAGCAGGGGCAAAACCAGGTATTCGGCGAATACCCCATTCCAATCATGGATGCCGAGGGTCCTGCGCTTTTCGCAATGGCGAGGATAGCCTGCCCTGCACGTCTCGCACACACCACAGGCAATATTGATCTCACCCACCACGCGCGTGCCAATCCATGAAGGTTCCCCAGGCGACTCAACCACATCGCCCACAAACTCATGCCCAGGGATGCCTGAAAATGGATAATATCCCCGCACCAGCTCAAGGTCAGTGCTGCACACTCCGGCTAGTCTCACCCGAATAAGAGCTTCACCTTCACTGGGTTCAGGTAACGCTATATCGCTTCTAAAATCCAGCTTTTGATTTTCAAGCCATAAAGCACGCATGGAATTCACTTCCCAATCACCTTGCTCCCTTGCGCCCGAACTGGCGCTCGAGCAAGTCCACCGACAGGTGGATCATCGTCGGGCGACCATGCGGGCAGGTGCGCGGCGACTGGCAGGCTTCCAGGTCATTCAACAATGCCTTCTGTTCCTCGACTGAGAGCGCCTGACCGGCTTTGACAGCAGCTCTTTTGCATACCCGAGCGATGATCCTGGCTTCGTTCTCTGCCAGCAAGGGGGTTTCATCTTCCTCAAATTCTTCCACGATCACCACCAGGGCTGCAGCCGGGTCCATCCCAACCAGCAGGGATGGGATGGAGCGTACCAGGAAACTCCCTTTCCCGAAAAGCTCAACTTGAAATCCCAACCGGTTCAATACGGGGAGCTGTTCTTCGATCAGACGGGCACTGCTGGATGGCAGGTCAACCGTCACCGGTTGAAGTAATTCTTGTGCCGGGATATTGCCCCCTCCTGATCTGTCAGTGGACTGGTGAGTTTCAGTCCACATAGCCATAAAACTCTCGAACAACACCCTTTCATGGGCAGCATGCTGGTCGATCAGGTACAACCCATCCGGTCCTTCAGCCACCAGGTAAGCTGAGGCAATCTGGCCGATCAGACGCAGGAGTGGCACCCCCGCTCCCGGCAACCCCGGTTGTCTTAAGGGCGTTGAGCTGGAGGCATCCAGCGATAA
The DNA here is from genome assembly GCA_963809805.1 of uncultured Chloroflexia bacterium. Lineage (GTDB taxonomy): Bacteria > Chloroflexota > Anaerolineae > Anaerolineales > UBA4823 > FEB-25. The sequence goes on from CAWELB010000008.1 coordinate 870,561, forward strand.
GGCGGCAGCATCTGCAGGATGGTCCTTCAGATCGGCAGATATCCTCCAGGCTGGGTCCATCTGGCGCCCAAAATCCTGATGCACCTGCGAATCACTCCAACGCAGGTTTACACCAAGGACTGGGACGGGTGTATGGGCTAACAACGCCCTGCGAACAGCCCGTTGGACACCGCGGAAGATTAAATCAGCATTTTTAAATCGCACCTCCGCTTTGGTTGGATGAACATTCACATCCACCATTTCCGGAGGCAATCGAAGGAAGAGGATGGATAGAGGGTACCTTCCTACCATAAGCAGAGTGTGGTAAGCCTGCACCAAGGCAGTCCCCAGCGCAGGGTCCTGGACGGGTCTCCCATTCACAAAAAAGGTGATCTCCCGCCGGTTTGAGCGGGTTAGACTGATGGGGCTGATATATCCAGCCACGGATAATTCTTCTTCCTCGGCTATCACTTCCAGCATCTGCCTGGCTACTTCCACCCCATACAGAGTTGCCAGGATCTCACGCCGGTCCCCGTTCCCACTCGTTATCAACGCAGGTCGCTCATCCTGGATCAGGCGGAAATGCACACTCGGATAGGCTAAGGCATAGCGGGTGACCATCTCGTCGATGTGCCGCCGCTCAGTAGTTGGGTGTTTCAGGAACTTCAGGCGTGCAGGGACATTATAGAAAAGGTCTTCGACTGAGACCACCGTACCCACAGGCGCGCCCACCTTTTCAAGCTTGCCAGCTTGTCCTGCCTCTACCTGCAAACGGGTGGCAGTGGGAGAGCCTGCGGTACGGGAGGTAATGGTCAGATGTGCCACCGAGCCGATCGACGCCAGGGCTTCACCCCTGAAACCCAATGTTTCAATCCTGAACAGGTCATCCGCAGAGCTCAGCTTGCTGGTGGCATGCCTTTCGACGGAAAGAAGAATCTCATCCGCAGAGATCCCGCATCCATCATCTGAGACTTCCACCAACCGGGTGCCGGCCTCCCGTACTTGGATTGTAATACGCCTGGCGCCGGCATCCAGGGCATTCTCCAGCAACTCTTTTACCACAGAGGCGGGTCTTTCAACCACTTCCCCGGCGGCGATTTGTGAGGCTACTTCGGGAGACAACAAATGGATGGGCACGATGATATTATATAACAAAGGATTACGCTTTTCTATCAATATCTCGTATAATAACCAGCATGCGTTTTGACAGCCTATACTTTGATCTGGATGACACGCTCTACCCCGCCAGCAGCGGCTTGTGGGACGCCATCCGGGACCGCATGAATATATACATGCGAAAATTTATTGACCTGCCGCTGGCAGATATCGTCAGCATCCGCCAGAAGTATCTCGAACAGTACGGCACTACTTTGCGCGGATTACAGGCCTATTATGAAGTAGATGTGGACGAGTATCTGGCGTTTGTACATGATCTCCCCTTGGAAAAGTTTATCCGCCCTGACCCGAATTTACGCTCACTGATCCTCAGCCTGCCTCAACGACGTTGGATTTTTACCAATTCTGACCACAACCATGCGAGGCGGGTGCTAAGCATCATTGGCCTGGAAGGCTGTTTTGAGGGTATTATCGATATACGGGCGATCGATTTCGCCTGCAAACCCGATTTGACCGCGTACAAACGTGCGATGAAGATTGCCGGAGATGATGACCCGAGTCGGTGTGTTATCTTTGACGATTCGGTGCGCAACCTGGCACCCGCACATTCGCTGGGGTTTTATACCATCCTGGTCGGTAAAAATGGCACCGACCCCAGGGTGGATCGTTCGATTTTCAGCTTACACGCTCTGAAAGAAAGCATGCCTGAATTGTGGGAGAAGGACCAACCGTCGGTGATCCGATGAAAAGCAAACAAATATCGATGGATGCTGCCGTTGAGCTCGTCCATACCGGTAGCATGTTGGCACTGGGTGGAATGACCCTCTACCGGCGTCCGGTTGCATTTGTGCGCGCATTGATCAAACGTTATCAGCGATCCACTGAGCCATCCGACCTGACCTTGCTGGCATTTACGGCTGGCTATGAAAGTGACTTGCTGTTAGGTGCGGGCCTGGTTTCTCACGTCCGCTCGTGTTATTTCGGCCTGGAAATATTCGGATTCGCACCCATGTTCAGCATGCTCGCCAACCAGGGACAGATCGATATTATTGAGGAGACCGAAACCAGTATTTCCATGGGCTTGCGCGCCCAGATGGCATCGGTAGGGTTTATGCCGGGCTTGGGTTGGATTGGAACCGACCTTCCCCGCCTGCGACCGGACGTTCGCACCGTGATCGATCCATATAGCGGTGAGGAGCTGATGGCTTTCCCTGCAATTCAGCCCGATGTTGCCGTGATCCATGCATTGACCGCCGATTTTGACGGCAATGCTTTGATCGGTGATAACAAAGGCGTTGACATCGAACTATGCCTGGCATCGAAATTGGTGATCCTCACCACTGAGACAATTGTGCCTGAGCTGGATAAAGCGGATCTGGTGGCACCGTGCGTCTCTGCAGTGGTGCATGCCCCTCGGGGGGCGTTACCCACGTCTTGCCATCCGCAATATCCGCTGGATACAGAAGCCATCCTTGATTATGCCGAACGGGTCAGTGACCAGGATTCTTTCGACAGTTACCTGGCGGGTTTAAATTAACCCTTTCTCACCCAATTATGATAATCTTTAGACACGAATAGAATAAACTTTTATTGAGTCAGGAGCTCCGATGGAACCGAACCGAAATATTAATAAGATCCTGCTTGGCTGCGGGATCGCCGTATTACTGGTGGGCTTTTTAGCGCTGGGTTTTATTGGTGGTTATCTAACCCGCGGCGCAGCAGGAAACTTACCCTCCATCCCAAATTTAAACCCTTCGACCAGCAGCACAACTGCTGAGGGGACGGATGAGTTGTTTACGCCATTTTGGGAAGCCTGGAAGATCGTCCATGATGAATACCTGGTGCAGCCTTTGGATGATGAGAAGATGATGCAAGGCGCTATCCGAGGAATGATGGATTCACTAGGAGATCCTCACTCAGGATACATGAATCCGATTGAATATAGCGATGCCACTGCTCCGCTTGAAGGTTACTCAGGGATTGGTGCCTGGGTGAATACCGAGGGAAAGTACCTGACGATCACTGAACCGATGAAAGACTCACCTGCTCAAAAAGCCGGTCTTCAAGCTAAAGACCAGATTATTGCCATTGATGGGGTGGATATGTCCAGCACACTGGCAGAACTTGCCCGTCAAAAAGTATTAGGTCCGGTAGATACCCAGGTGGTTTTAACTATTTTGCGAGAAGGGGTCGAAAAACCTTTTGATGTGACTGTCACACGGGCACAAATTTCCATTCCCAGCACCGAATACAAAATGCTGGATAGTAATATCGCCTATATTCGACTCAATGCATTCAGCAATACTTCTGGAGTAGAATTGCGCACTGCTCTGAATGAACTGCTGGCTAAAAATCCGAAGGGATTGATCCTGGACTTGAGGTTTAACTCCGGCGGTTACTTGGATGCAGCTATCGATGTAGGATCAGAATTCCTGCCCGATGGTGTGGTGGCATACGAGGAATATGCAGACGGTAAACGGGATACATTCAACGTTTCCGGAAAGGGTATTGCGACCAAGATCCCCATGGTTGTGCTGGTGAATGAGTGGTCAGCTTCGGCTTCTGAGCTGGTGGCAGGGGCACTCCAAGACCGAGGGCGTGCCCAGCTGATAGGTGTGACCACCTATGGTAAAGGCACAGTTCAGAATTGGATCAGTTTATTGAACAATGAAGGCGCCATACGGGTGACGATCGCCCGCTGGCTCACTCCGAATAGTCGAAACGTCACTGGGACAGGTTTGACACCTGACATTGAGGTGAAGATTTCAGATGCAGATGCCCAGGCAGGGATAGACAGCCAATTAAACCGAGCCATCGAGTTTCTATCCCAACCTTAATGTAGCTTATGCAACCAAGGTGTAGGATTTACACTAAATAGGATGGATTAATGAAGGAGGTACGATATGTTATTCCTTGATCCAACATATATGCTGTTTATGGTCCCGGCAATGATATTGATGTTAATTGCACAGGGATATGTAAGTGGGGCGTACAAAAAATGGAGCCAGGTTATGGCGACCAGCCGTTTCACCGGCTCACAAGCGGCGGAACGCCTGATTTCTGCGGGTGGATTGAATGTGAACGTCGATGCTATTCGCGGCAATCTTACCGATAACTATGACCCACGGCAAAAGGTGCTGCATCTTTCTGAAGGCGTGTATAACAGCCCATCCGTGGCAGCGCTGGCAATTGCTGCCCATGAGCTGGGGCATGCCATGCAAGACCGTGATGGTTACTTCCCCTTACGGTTGCGGGCTGCCATGGTTCCGGCAGTTAATATTGGTTCCTACCTTGGGTGGATATTGATCGTGATCGGGTTGCTTCTCCGGCAGACCGCTCTAGGGTTAAACCTTGCCTGGCTGGGTGTACTGGTCTTTTCCGGCGGTGCCCTCTTCGCACTGGCAACTCTCCCGGTTGAAATAAATGCCTCCGCACGTGCCAAGGCACTTCTAACCACGACAGGCATGATCATGGGTCAGGATGAAAAGCGGGGGGTAAACAATGTCTTAAATGCAGCCGCGCTCACCTATGTGGCAGGTCTCGTTACTGCTGTGATGCAGCTGCTCTATTTTATTTCCCTGGTCGGGGGATTCGGCGGGCGTAGGCGCTAAGCTGAATTCATTTCCAACCTTCGCAGGCGAACCTGATGATATTCGCCTGCGAAGGTTGGTATAATCCAACTTATGCGGAAGTTCATTATCGCTATAGCGTTATTCCTGGGGTTTATTTTCGTCGTTGCAAAACTTGCTGAAATACAATCCATTGCTGACACATTACGAAGGGGGATCTGGTGGTTCATTGGGCTGGCGCTCATCGTTGAGTTCATTTGGTTCCTTAATTGTGGAGCCTCATTCCGGGCGATTTATCGCGCCATGGGGATTGAAGAACAATTGGGGACTTTATCCCTGATCGTATCAGCTGCTAATTTTGTGAATATTGTCGCTCCGTCTGGTGGAGTAAGTGGTCTGGCTATTTTTATGAGCGAGGCGCGCCGACGCAATTACTCCTCGGCGCGTGCGGCAATCGCGGGGGTTCTTTTTTTATTTTTTGATTATTTAGGTCTGATTGCGATACTGCTGGTTGGCTTGATCATCTTGATCAGGCGTAATGACCTTACCTTGGTGGTGATCCTGGCCTCCATTGCATTAGTGGGCCTGGCAATGGCATTTGCCTTCCTGTTGAACCTGGGGATGCAATCTGCAGCCGCCTTGGGTAATGCTCTGGCGAAAATGGCGCACTTAATCAACCGCCTGCTGCATCCATTCATTCACCGGGAATACCTATCGGAAGCACATGCGCATGAATTTGCGCATGATGCGGCTGAAGGTCTGGTTAAAATGCGCAGCCAACCCAAAAGTATGCTCATGCCATTGTTCCTGGCATTGACCAATAAAACCGCCCTGATCATCATTCTAACACTGGTGTTCATGGCTTTTAAAGTTCCGATCTCCATCGGGACGATCATTGCCTGTTTCAGCATTGGTTACCTGTTCGTGATCATCTCCCCCACCCCGGCTGGCATCGGTGTTGTGGAAGGTGCGCTGACCCTGGCACTCACATCGATGTATATCTCATTGGAAGATGCCGCCGTGATTACGCTAAGCTACCGCGGGATTACATTTTGGATCCCTTTGTTATCCGGTATGATTTCTTTGCGGGTGCTTGAAAAGGTGGGAATCAAGCCTAATTCGAACAATCAATCAGAAATTGAGGTTTGACCAAACCTCTTCCATCGGGTATAATCCACAATCGTTTAATCAACCGGTAAATTTAGTTAAAGGAATCAGGTAACATAGTATGCCAAAGCGAACTTATCAACCTAAAATTCGTCGCCGTCTGCGTGTGCACGGCTTCCGGCAACGAATGTCGACTGCTGATGGGAGAAAGGTTTTACAAGCCCGCCGTCTAAAAGGGCGCTATCGTCTATCCGTCACAAAGAATAATCACGTTAAGAAGATCAACTGGCGTGGGTGAACCGCAATTTCCGTCTGACGCAATCAACAGACTTCAAGCGGGTGAGGCGTTCTGGAAAGTCTTATGCTCACCCGCTCATTGTGTTGGTCGTATTGCCTGCGGATGGAGAAAAAACCCGCTTCGGAGTGACCGCTGGTCGGTCAATAGGTAATGCAGTTCAGAGGAATAAAGCAAAACGATTGATGCGGGAAGCTATTCGACCTCTTCTGCCCCAGGTACAACCTGGGTGGAAGGTCATCGTAATTTCACGGCATCCAATCCTGAATGCTAATCTATCTGAAATACACAATACCTTGCAGCAACTTTTTTTGAAAGCAAATTTGATTCGTAAGAGCAATGAATAACGATAAATCTGATGAAACAGAAAGCCCGATCGAGCCCCGATTACGCGATCTGCCCATAACTTTTTGGAACCTGCCACGTATACCATTATTGGCACTGATACGTCTATATCAAATGACAATCTCACCCACGCTGCCTGAAGGAACATGCCGATTTTATCCGTCTTGTTCACATTATGGCTACCAGGCGGTCTATAAATATGGCGCAATCAAGGGCAGCATAATGGCAGCCTGGCGTGTGTTGCGTTGTAATCCTTTTAACCGAGGCGGATTTGATCCCGTACCCTAGAAAAGATAACCGATGAATTCAAAAAAAATATTCCTGGTCAGCGCACTTTTATTAATTAGCCTGTTATTATCCTCGTGCAGCAGCACAATTTATGCTTCCACCGGCTGGCATGGACTGACTGCCAGCTCAGATATCGCTTACCTGGCTGCGGGTGCTCAGTTATATGCAGTGGATTTGAAAACTGGAACCGAGAAATGGCGCTATCCAGCCAAGCCAGATACCAAGATCGCTTTTTATGCCAATCCTGTCCTAACAGACGATGGTCAATTGCTTGCACCGAGTTATGACCATAAACTATACAGCATCGACCCAACGACCGGTACAGGGAAGGAGCTTTTCACTGGATCAACCAACCGATTGGTCGCCAGCCCTCTCGTTACGCAAGGCATGATCTACCAGCCCTCCTCAGATTGGAAGATCTATGCAATTGATATGACCGGAAAGCTGATTTGGGATTATAAAACTGGTGGACCCGTCTGGGCTGAGCCTACTACAGACCCGAATTGTGGCTGTATTTATGTTGCCTCAATGGATCACAAGGTCTATTCGTTTGATGCCGCAACAGGGAAAAAGAACTGGGAAAGTGATCTGGGTGGAGCATTGGTCGGTACCCCAGCAGTGGGAACGGATGGAACTCTGTATGTGGGCACGTTTGGAAAGGAAATGATCGCAGTAAATACCGCAGACGGCTCGATTAAGTGGCGTTTCACCACCCAGGATTGGGTCTGGTCTGGACCAGCATTAGTGAATACCTCTTTGTTTTTTGGTGATCTATCCGGATATTTTTATGGGATGAATGCAGCCGATGGCACTGCCCTCTGGCGCATCCAAAGACCCAATGGCATTGTTGATACACCAGTGGTCGCAGGAAATAATTTATATTTTACAACCGAGACAGATGCACTTTCAATTGTAAGCACGTCGGGTGATATTGTAAGCAGTCCCATAATCGGTGGAGTGATCTATTCAGCTCCATTAATCGTTGGAGACACAATCCTTGTAGCACCAACCGGTTTCGATTCGTTGCTGGTCGCCTTGGATCTGAATGGCACTCAGAAGTGGCCCTTTACCCCTGCAAAATAAGTATTTAATGGAAAAGATACGGAGATAATCCTCTATGTGGAATACAATCATTCTCGAGCCGATGGTCAACGTCTTAATATGGATTTACAACTTACTCTTCCATAATTTTGGACTGGCGATCATTGTATTTACCATCGTCATTCGCTTGATCACTTACCCACTTACTGCTCAACAGCTGAAGAGCCAATCAAAGATGCAGGAACTTCAACAGTCGAAGAAGTGGCAGGAAATCCAAAAGAAATATAAGGATGATAAGCAACGCCTGTCGCAGGAACAAATGAATATCTACAAGGAGATGGGAATCAACCCGCTTGGGTCGTGTCTCCCATTAATCATCCAATTTCCCATCATGATCGGGCTGTACCAATCCATCTCCCTCGCCATGGCAGCTGCACCTATTCAACTGCTAAATTTGAGCCGGTCAATTTATACATTCATCCCTGGGTCACAGCTAATCCCATTAAACCCCAAATTCTTATGGCTGAACCTTGGTCTCCCAGAGATAACTACTCCGTTGATTCCGCTTCCATTTTCACTCCCACTTATCGGAGCAGCAATCCCGATCCTGACCATCATTGTGGTTGTTACCACCTATCTGCAATCCAAATTAATGACCCCTCCCCCCACTAATCCGGGAGATCAGGGTGCGCAGATGGGAAAGATGATGAATCTTTATATGCCCCTGATCATGGGATGGATTTCTCTGACCCTCTCTTCCGGGTTGGCATTGTACTTCATCGTCAGCAATGTCCTCGGTATCGCCCAATATGCAGCGATGGGTAAAGTTCATTGGGGCAACCTGCTTCCCAAGGGAAAAGTCGCCAGTGCAAAAACATCCAAATAAGGGGATAGCCTTTACGATAAAAAAACTATGAACTCACAACATGCGACACTCGAAATCATCGCCCCAACCATTAATGAGGCGATCGAGAAAGGCCTGGCCGAGCTTGAATTAAGCCGGGAAGCGGTTGATATTGAAATATTAGATGAAGGCAGCCGTGGATTGTTTGGGCTGGGCTCTCACCAGGCACGCGTGCGCTTGATCGTGAAGCAGAACGTTCCAACAGCCTCTGAATCAGAAATAGCGGGTGGGTCAAGTGAGTCGAGTTTCACTGAAGTATCCGAGGAAGAAATAACAATCAAACCCATCCGTATCCCTGCCGCTAATGCGAAGGAGCAGATCCCTCTGCATGTAGCCCAGGAGACAGTGAGTGAGCTGCTGATCAAGATGCAGATAGAAGGTCAGGTTGAGGCATCCTATGGCGAGGTGGATGACGTTCGAGGAACGAGAGCGATCCTGGTTGATATTACCGGCAAGGATTTAAGTGTCTTGATCGGTAAGCGTTCAGAAACCCTAAATGCATTACAATACATCGCCCGCTTGATCGTCAGCAAAGAGCTTGGTGAAAATGTTACCCTGGTGATCGATGTTGAAGGTTATCGATCAAGACGCGAGCGACAGCTGCGCCAGCTTGCGCACCGGATGGCGGAACAAGCAGTGAAGACCGGGCGCAAACAAACCCTCGAACCTATGCCTCCCAATGAACGCCGAATTATCCATATGGAGCTGCGGGAAGATTCCCACGTAACTACTGAGAGCTTTGGGGAGGAACCCCACCGTAAAGTAACGATCATACCAAAAGATTAAATATTCGCAAAAGGATGCTGTTTTGATAGATCAGACAGCATCCTTTTTATATCAGGTATAATTTATCCATGTTCAGCCTCAGCCCACTTGAGCCCATTAATTATTTGATCATCGGTCACCTGACCTATGACATGACACCCGAAGGTCCGCGTATCGGTGGGACGGCTGCATACGCAGGTTTGACCGCCCATGCATTGGGTTTACGGGTGGGGATTGTCACATCCTGGGGTGGAGAATTACCGCTTGGAAATTTAAAACATATCCCCATCATCAGTTACCCTGCGGATCATTCGACCACTTTTGAAAACATCTACACGGAAAAAGGGAGGGTTCAAGTCGTCCATACTATTGCGCCAAGCCTGGATTACCACCTCATCCCTGAACCCTGGAGACAGGCACCGATTGTACACCTCGGTCCCGTCGCTCAAGAAGTCGAGCCGGGTTTGGTCAGGCATTTTCCAAACTCACTGGTAGGCGTTACCCCACAGGGCTGGTTACGCGCCTGGAATGGAAATGGGCACGTCAGGGCTTCAGAATGGCCTGAGGCAACCTTCACCCTGCAACAAGCGGGTGCGGCTGTACTAAGCATTGAAGATGTGCAAAATGATGAAGCGCGGATTGAAGAAATGGCTTCCGCCTCGCGCATTTTAGTGGTCACCGAAGGTGCGGCTGGAGCAAGAGTGTACTGGAATGGTGATGTCCGCCGCTTCAGACCACCTCAGGAAATTGAGATTGATTCAACCGGGGCAGGAGATGTATTTGCGGCAGCCTTTTTCACCCGCCTTTACCTGACGCGTGACCCATGGGAATCTGCCCGGTTCGCCAATCAGATCGCCGCCACTTCAGTCACACGGAAAGGCTTGGAAGGTATACCCACACCAGAAGAAATCCAGGAACATTTAATCGAGGTAATTTAATGGGGCGGATCTATACCATCGCCAACCAGAAGGGCGGCGTTGGGAAAACAACCACTGCTGTCAACCTGGGGGCTTTCATGGCAAGCCTGGGTCAGCGTATCCTATTGGTAGACCTCGATCCACAAGCGAATGCTTCCTCCTGCCTGGGAATTGATAAACGTACTGTAAAAAACAGTGTTTATGATGTCATCATCGGCGCAACACCCGCCATCAAAAATATCCTGTTCAACCAACGCCTGAAATTATCCTTGCTGCCATCATCACCTGCTCTGGCAGGCGCTGAAGTTGAGCTGGTTCCAGTTATTGCCCGTGAAACTCGACTAAGAGAAGCCCTTCAACCGGTCATAGAGCGTTACGACTATATTCTCATCGATTGCCCGCCTTCGCTTGGATTACTCACCTTGAATGGTGTCGTAGCTGCCAGGGATGGTGTGCTAATTCCGGTACAATGTGAATACTTAGCATTGGAAGGTATCGGTCAGCTGAACCAAACTTTATCACGCATCCGTACTGCATTGTTCCCAACGCTCCGTGTGCGAGGAGTCATCCTGACCATGTTCGACGTCAGGACCAAGCTGAGCGCAGATGTAGTCCGTGAAATTAACCGTCACTTTCCGAGCCAGGTGTTCTCTACGATTATTCCGAGATCGGTCCGCCTGGCTGAAGCACCGTCTTACGGGCAACCCATCTCAGTGTATGCTCCCGGCTCCAGTGGGGCGATTGCCTATTCCAACCTGGCACGCGAGATCCTGGTGGGTGACGGGGTTTTGCTACCCGATCCAATTCAGACCTTGGTGAGCACAGAATGACTAAAAAAACAGGATTAGGTAGAGGGCTAGATGCCCTCATTCCGGCGGGAGAATTCTCCCCCGAAACTCCGGTGACGCCGGTTTCAAGCGGCATCGAGTCGATACCCGTCGCAAATATCAGCCGCAACCCGCGTCAACCACGTTCGCAGATGGATCAGGAAGAGCTGGCAGAACTAGCAGCTTCCATCCGCGAAAATGGCATCCTTCAACCTCTCATCGTGTCCCCAACCGATGAGCCAGATAAATACATCCTGATTGCCGGTGAACGCCGTCTGCTGGCAGCCAGCATGGCTGGTCTTGATCGTGTACCGGTCATGGTGCGTGAAGCCTCAGATCAGCAGCGTCTGGAGCTGGCACTCATTGAGAATGTTCAACGCGCAGATCTCACCCCGCTTGAAGCAGCTGAAGCGTACCGCCAACTATCCGATGATTTTAATCTTTCACACGAGCAAATCGCTCAACAGCTGGGCAAGAGCCGGGTAGCAATCACGAATACATTGCGCCTGCTGAAGCTGCCCGATGATGTTCGCCAGTCGCTCGCCAGAGGTGACATCACTGAAGGACACGCCCGCGCCTTGCTCAGCCTGCCTAACCCTCAGGCGCAGACTGCAGTCCTGCAGACTATCCTCAAACATGAGCTGAACGTGCGGAGAGCTGAAGACCTGGTGCGTAAATTTCTCGGTCAACGCCCACCAAGTGCTGAAAAACCTGCTCCAAAGCCCGATGTGACCTTCCTTGAGGAACGCTTGCGTGAGCGCCTGGGTACACGAGTAAACCTTCGCCCAAGCAAAAAAGGTGGCACCCTCGTGATCCACTATTATTCAGACGAGGAATTGGATGCGTTGATCTTACGCATCCTGGGTCAAAATAAGTGACCCACCAAATATGCGCCTTATCCATAATGCCAATCTCCATACTCTAGATCCAAATAATCCTCAGGCAACTGCTGCAGTTATAGAGCATGGCAGGCTAATTGCGGTAGGTTCAGATCATGAGATCTTATCGTCCTTCTCAACGCCTGATTCACTCGATGCGCAGGGACGAACGATTATTGCCGGTCTCACCGACGCTCATATCCACCTGGAAGAATTCGCATTAAGCCAGCAAAAAGTAAATTGTGAAACTCCAACCCTTCAGGAGTGCCTGCAAAACATTGCTGAACGTGTGAAAACGATCCCACCCGGTGAATGGATTCTGGGGCATGGTTGGAACCAAAATAATTGGATTCAAGGATACGGTACAGCTGCGCTCCTGGATAAGGTTAGTCCCAACAATCCCGTCTACCTGACCCACAAATCGCTCCACAGTAGTTGGGTAAATTCCAAAGCCCTGCAGCTAGCTCTGATCACGCGGGATACCCCCGACCCGCCGGGTGGACGGATTGGGCGGCTTCCGAACGGAAATCCGGATGGAATTTTGTTTGAATCCGCATCCGAAATTCTCGAGCAATCCATACCACAGCCCAGTCTGGAGGCAGTGGTCGAAGCAATAAAGTCGTCTATACCCCTGTTATGGCGCATGGGGCTTACTGGCGTGCATGACTTTGACCGCAAACGGTGTTTCTCCGCTGTACAGGTTCTTCACCTGCAGAAAGAATTAATCCTGCGGGTGGTTAAGCACATACATCTTGAGGATTTGCCGTCTGCGGTCGAGATTGGACTGCGAACCGGTTTTGGTGATGAAAGCCTTCAAATAGGCTGCTTAAAATTATTCGCCGATGGTGCCCTCGGACCACATACTGCAGCCATGCTCGAACCCTACAACGACGACCCACATAATTCAGGTATGTTGATGATGGATGCAGAGACAATTTTTGAGACTGGACGCCTTGCTGTGGAGAATGGAATCAGTATGGCAGTGCATGCCATCGGCGACCGGGCTAATCGCGAAGTCCTTAATGCCTATGCGAAATTGAGGGATTTCGAGCGCAGCTTAACTTCCACCACACGAAATACTCTACGCCACCGCATCGAACACGTTCAGGTGATCCATCCCGACGACGTCCAGCGCTTCTCCGAGCTTAATATTATTGCTTCCATGCAGCCCATTCATGCGACCTCCGATATGCTCATGTCTGACCGCTGTTGGGGGGACAGGTCTGCTTATGCTTATGCATGGCGGAGTCAATTATCGCACCACACTCGGCTGATATTCGGCTCGGATGCGCCCGTGGAATCACCCAACCCATTCTGGGGGATTCATGCCGCGATCACCCGCAGGCGAGCGGATGGCTCACCTGGCACTTCGGGTTGGTATGCGGAACAACGGTTGAGCGTCGAGGAAGCACTCCAGGCTTATACAACGGGCCCGGCATTTGCAGCCGGTATGGAAGACCAGCTTGGAAGGCTTGCTCCTGGTTTCCTGGCTGATTTGCTGGTTTTGAGCGCAGATCCATTTTCCTGTGCTCCCGATTTATTGCCGTCAATCCATCCGGTGGCAACAATGGTCGGAGGAGAATGGGTATATACTGAGCTGGAATAAAAAAAATGCGCTGGATTGAATTCCAGCGCGATTGAATTTATGCAGAGCCTTCAGTTACGGCGCTCTCCCAATCGTAATCGAATCAGTACGGACCAGGTCCGCGATTACCACCAGCCGGTTTAAGTAGGTGCGAGTCGCCTCGTCCCAATCCACACAAGTGATCAATGAAATCTGGGGGTTATCGGTGGGTGCAATCACCGACAAGTCACCGTCATCGGTAACCAGGCTGTCGCGCACCTGATATGTATAAATATTTTTCTCGGTGTATAACAGCACCAGCTCGCCATTTGGGAGCTCATCCAGATGGCGGAATGGACCATCGCCCATCCCGGCGACTGTGACATGACCAGCCAACCCGGTATTGCTGCCCAATCCTGGCCAGGAGGTGTCTCCCATCCAGGCAACTTCCTGTCTCAAACCAGTGATCAACCAGGTGAAGCCATCATACGGCACATATTTAACTTCAGTATCCAGCTGAATGGCTGGAATTACAATCCGTGTAATCGCACTCGTATCCGGACCGATCTCGCCGGGTTGAGGCGTTACGGTGATCTCCGGTGTCGGAATTGGGAAATCCGGGAGGGTCACGATGGGTGTGAGCGGTACGAAGTTATCGGGGGTTGAAAATGATGATGCTGGCCGATGGGGCAGAATGGTTGCTGAAGGTTGACCTTGCGCAATGATCCCAGATAAAGTGGGCGTCATGAACGCTTCTTGGACCTGCTGTGTTGGGCTGATCAAACCGGAACCGGTCAACCCAACCGCAAAACCAATCAAAATCAACAAGGCACCACCCACCGTCATCCAAAGTTTGATTTTCGGCTGGCGTGCTTTTGCCCACAATGCCACCAGGACCAGCGAAGCTCCCCCCAATACCATAATGATGATGCCAGGGATTAATGCAAGCGGTTTAATTTTTTCCTCACGCCAATTCAGCGGCAGCTCTCCAGTTCCTGGTAAGGACGAAGCTTTTACTATATATGTACAACTGGCTGTTTTCGAGGCTCCGTTATCATAGGTTAACGTCACAAGATTGGTATTTGTGACTGTCGTTGTGGGTAGCGACGAATTGACCTTTACTTTGGCTGTGATCGTAACAACCTCATTCGGAATAATGTCCCCGATCGTAACGATAAATGAGCGCGACTGTTTGACATATGTGCCTTTGCTCGTGGAAACGTCTGTCACGTCTATATACGATACCGGGAAATTATCAAACACAGAATTATTGTATGTAGGACTGGTACCAGTATTCTTTACCGTGATGGTAAATGTCAAGACCTCATTTACTTTTGCCCCTGAAGTGGGTGCAACAGAGATGGTGATACCGGGAATGGGGGTGATCGTACCGGTAAGGGTGAGGTAGGGCGTAAAAGTAAAGGTAGGTACGGGTGTGGTAGAGGGCGTTATGGTAGGTGTTGGTAACGTCCCCGTCGGTGTATTGGTATAGGTCGGTCCTAAATTTGCATATTTTAAGAGCAGCGGTAAATATCTGGGGTGTTCAAGCGGATCGATAATCTGGGCAATCGATACCGCCATGGGGAACAGGACCAAACCCATAATAATCAAAACACTCAGAATGAATATTGACATCCTGGCTGAGATCTTAGAGTATTTACCCGATTTTGTCTGCCTTGTGAGCAAGGTTTTCATTTATAGGAATAATTAGTCTTTATATTGAACGTTCGCTGGTTAAATATTATAACATGACAGATGAGTATCTAATTAATAATGTATGCGACCTATTTATTGATCGTGCATCTAAGTATATGAAAAGACCTGAGTGATTCGATTAATACAACAGAGGAGTAAACTGGCAGGTAAGCCGTTTAACACGGTGCTTTCCCCAATAACAATAATGATTCGCATGACCTAAGCAGAAATATTCGTGGCTGACGATTTTACGAACACGCCATGCGATATAATGTCAACTGTATGCCTCAGTAGTATGTCCACAAAGACCAGGCAATGGTATTCGAAGCAGCAGCTGGGGAATCCGCATTGATAGGATTTTTTCTTTCTAGAAGGATGCTACTTGTTCTCTAACTCAGATGGACCTAACCACTAAACCACAAAAGACAGATCTCCGAAAACTGATCCCATTAGTTTTAATGGGTGTAGGATTGATCATCCTTGGGTTAGTGGCTGCCCAGGTTCTCACCACGGGAAACTTTACCAATGATGTTTCGGTCGTACCTTCTGTGGTAAATTTTCCTGCTCCCGAACTTACTTTAAGCGACTTGAAAGGTACACCAGTAAATATTTCCGAGTATCGCCAGAAAATTGTAATGATCAACAATTGGGCCACCTGGTGCCCCCCGTGCAAAGCTGAGATGCCGACGTTACTTAAGTACTACAAAGCCCATGCGGAGCAAGGTTTTATCTTATTCGGAATCGACGCCGGCGATCCCCAGGAAGAGGTGAGTAAGTTTATCGATGACTATGGACTCACTTTCCCAATCCTGTTGGACCCGGATACCAAAACATTGACCGCGTTTCATAATGACAGTCTTCCCAGCTCATACGTGATCGATCATGACGGAAATGTAGTCCTGGCATGGTCAGGACCAATCAATATGGCTATGTTAGAAAAATATCTGACACCGCTTTTGGAGCAATAAGAACTATGGAAGCAAAAGCAATCTGGAAGAAAAAACTCTCGTTTACCAGCACCGGTGCAAATGGAATCACCATCCCTTTAAGTGCCGATACCATTGCTGGAGGTGACAACGAAGGCTTTGAACCCATGGAGCTGGTTGTCATCGCCCTGGCAGGTTGTACAGGGATGGATGTAATCTCACTGCTGCAAAAGAAACGCCAGGATGTGACGGCTTTTGAAGTGCAAGTCCATGCGGAGCGTGCCTTAGAATTTCCGAAAGTGTATACCAATATCATTATAGAATACATCATTGAAGGACACAAAGTTGAACCCGCGGCAGTTGAACGCTCTATTGAACTATCATCCACAAAATACTGCCCGGTTCAAGCTATGCTGGGTAAAGCCAGTAAAATTGAGCATAAATATACAATTAAAGATGCAAATGTAAAATTGGATAAATATGGATCATGGTTGATTAATTTTGTACGAACCCCGCTAGAATTATTGGGTATAACAAAAAAACCATCTTTGTGATATAGTAGTAGTGTGCAAGCCAGCTGGTTCACTGTAAACCAAGGGGTGGGGTAAAAATATAAAATCAAGCTAGTAATTTAACATTTTCAAGAACACATCGCTGAATCAAATTACCGTAAGCAAAATCGAATCATTCCTAATATCTAATCGAAAATTCCCAAGATTGTCAGCAGACCGTATTGTCTCGGTTTCGTTTCGGTAGTTTGATGAATCAGGGATTTGAGATAAAATACACAAGCACATTAGCAAAAAGCATTGCGGTTTGGTTGTCTAATTCTAATATACATGCTATAATGAACAGGTCCTAAATTCCCCCCTTAACAGTAACTAGCCAAAATATTTTCCAGGATTCCCGCCAATTTTATTGTTGTTTATCCTTGTTTCTGCGGGAGTACTGAAAATAAATATATTCTCGTATAAATAAAAAATCTTACATCAGGGAAGATAAAAGATGAAAGTGATTGAATTACAAACTACCCCCTTAGATCATCTGCGTCAGATAGCCAGGGATCTAAATGTTCAGAACGCCAATCGTCTCAAGAAGGACGATCTCATCTTGAAGATTCAGCAGGCAGAAGCTGAACGGGATGGTCTCGAGCTGCGTGGAGGCATCCTGGAAATCATGAGCGACGGGATGGGTTTTTTACGCTCAGGTCATTACCAGCCTGGAGCTTTTGATGTCTATGTTTCTCAATCGCAGATCAGGAGGTATAACCTTCGGGATGGTGACCTGATCATCGGTCACGTTCGCCCTCCGCGCGAATCTGAAAAACATTATGGGTTGCTCAAAGTTGAGACTGTCAACGGTATTGACCCCGAAGAAATACGTAATCGTCCTGCCTTTGAAAGCCTGACCCCGATTTTCCCAGACAAACGTTTCAATCTTGAAACCGACCGGCACACGCTGGCGACACGTTTGATTGATATGGTGACGCCGATTGGGCGCGGACAACGCGGATTAATAGTGTCGCCTCCCAAGGCAGGCAAGACCACAATCTTGAAACAGCTGGCGAACGCAATTTCCACCAACCACCCGGATGTCTATCTGATGGTCGCCCTGATCGGTGAGCGCCCTGAAGAAGTCACCGACATGGACCGCTCGGTGGATGCAGAAGTGATCTCATCGACATTCGACGAACCAGTTACTTCCCACGTGCGCGTGGCCGAAATGGCCCTGGAACGCGCTAAACGGATCGTTGAGACGGGCCGGGATGTCGTAATCCTGATGGATTCGATCACCCGCCTGGCGCGTGCATACAACCTGGTAGTCACCCCCTCCGGGCGAACCCTATCCGGGGGTATTGACCCCTCGGCGCTATATCCACCCAAGCGCTTCTTTGGTGCTGCACGTAACATTGAAGAAGGCGGCTCACTCACGATCATCGCCACCTGTCTGGTAGATACAGGCTCGCGCATGGATGACGTCGTTTATGAAGAGTTCAAGGGTACCGGGAATATGGAGCTCCTGCTTTCTCGTCGATTACAGGAACGGCGCGTGTTCCCCGCTATCGATATCGAGCGCTCATCCACCCGACGTGAAGAGCTGCTGCTCGGCCCTGATCTAACCCCGCGGGTATGGCTAATGCGGCGAATGTATGACCAGATGATTGCTGCGCCTCCCTTTGGTGCTGGAATGGATCCGGCTACCGCCACAGAAGCGATTCTTCAGCGATTATCAAAAACTGACAATAATATTTCTTTCCTCGAAACCCTTAACGAAGACCAGGATTAACCTGCTTATTGTTGCCGACCGCGTTTTGAACCAATGCAGTTATAATAAACGCGCCTTTAATTGGTATTGCTCATGGATGAGAAGCGAAGTAAAAAATCAAGCCGGTCAACCCCTGATTCTACGCCTGCCGTAACTAAAACGAGGCGCGAACCCAATGGTGTTATGTTGGCTGGCATATGGATGCTGGCAATCAGTCTGGTTCTATTGGCTGGTTATTTAGCATGGCGAACTCAGTCCACTTTGGCAGCAACACCTGGACCAACCCCCTCAGTGGCAGCAGAGATTGAGCGTGGAGCCGTATCTTCCCAACCGGTGACCGCAGAAATTCCCGATTATTTTCGCGGCATACCTGAACCTGGTGTGATCCGCCGGACCACACTGCACACAAATATCCCCTCTCGTCCACGGACTGAAGTGATTGAATATTCAGTCACCACCGGTGATTCGGTATTCGGCATTGCGCAGAGTTTTAACCTACATCCTGAAACCATCCTGTGGGCGAACTATGACCAATTGAATGACTCACCAGACATGCTTAATCCGGGGATGTCATTGAATGTCCCACCGGTGGATGGTGTGTATTATCAATGGCAGGCTGGTGATTCGCTGGAATCGGTGGCCTCAAAGTTCGATTCCACGGTTCAGGATATCCTCAGCTGGGAAGGCAATAATTTTGATCTGACCAATCCGCAAGTGGAACCGGATCAATGGATCATGGTCCCGAATGGTCACCGTGAATTTAAGCAGTGGGTGGTGCCGACCATAGCCAGGTCTAACTCGGGTGTTTCCAAATCGGTGCTTGGTCCGGGCGCATGTGAGGGCGATTATTCAGGTGCGTATGGTTCAGGTGCGTTTGCTTGGCCAACTGCCTCTCACACCCTGTCGGGGAACGATTACTGGTCCGGTCACCTTGGCATAGATATCGCTGGTGGGCTCGGGGATGGAGTATTTGCATCCGATGCAGGTGTGGTCGTGTTTGCGGGTTGGGCCAATGGTGGGTATGGCAATATGGTGATGATTGACCATGGAAATGGGTACCAAACGCTATACGCCCACTTGAGCTCGGTCAGTGCCGGATGTGGTCAAAGCGTATATACCGGCACGTATATTGGTGCAGTTGGAAGCACGGGTAATTCAACCGGACCGCATCTTCATTTTGAAGTTCGATATATGGGTGGATTTATCAATCCCTGGTACGTCTTACCATAATTATCATTTTCAATCAGTATACAACGCAAATTATTTGCACATCGCGTAATTTTGAAAGGGAATACTATGCCAGAACACGACATGGATTTTAATACCCAGGTACTTGCGGAGACTGACAATCTTCACTATCAGGTCTGGAAAGCCGACGAGCCCGATGGTGAAACCACATATCATCTGGAATTAAATAATGTAACTGTCCATTTCTTCACCGAGGAATGGGAGGAGTTCTTACAGCTGATTCGATTGTTGGGAAAAAAGTAAGTCTCTCGAAGATAAATCTACAATCAAGCTTACGGGATTGAGATCACCTGGGTCACATAGGGGATGACTGACTCACACGGTTGGGTGAGATAGGTGGAGACGTGCTCCCAATCCATCGTTGCTTTGGCTGCATAAGCAGTATACATGGCGTATGACAGGCAGCCTGAGCCGACGTGATAGTCTGCAATCGTAAATTTCCATAACTCTTCATAACTGGAAATATTACCGGCGATTATGTGGGTGGCATTATAAACAATTTGCGCCACCTGTTCACAATTTGCCAACAAAGTATGAGCTACCAGGTTGATACTGGAGGAAATACTGGTCAAATCAATCCCAAATTCGCAGGACTCACAATCTGCATCCGCACTGGTTGCGAGTGCTCCCCGCAGGATGGCTTGATTCTCGGCATCCAGCTTGAGATATCCGATTGAGCATGTTGCTTGGTCAAGCACCAGCGGGCAGAATTGATTGAAAAATGATGGATTCCAAAGCAGCAAAGCGTCCGCTCCGTTATCAGTAATCTGACCTAATCCAAACTCCTTCGGCTGCTTGAAAACTCCCGGCCAAAACTGACTTTCCTGGGCAAACAAATTCTTTAATAACTGCGCAGGCACTTTGACCTCTGTAGCCACTTGCATGATCTGATCATCGAATTGGTTTTGCCAGATGACCACCTCAGGCATAGCCAGGTCCATCCCGCAATTATCCGCATAACCATTAGACAGCAGACCCCCACTCGGGCAAGTCGAAGCATCCACTGCTCGCTGGGCGATCAACCTGCCTGCCAGGTAAGAATAGGGCTGTTCTGTCGCCAGGAAAGCTGCATCTTCAGGTGTAGATAACCAGTCAGGCACACCCCCAACCGGCGGGAATGCCTGCCACACCTGCGAGCAGGTGGCAAGCTCATTCCCCTGCCATTGGTCAGATATCACGTCCACATACCAACCCCCACTGGTCGGAGATGCAGGCACACCGCTATCAATCACTCGCACCATGGCGGTGAACGTCAGGCTAGAATCTCCAAAACTAGAATCTGCCCAAAATTCGACCGTTGTACCTGATACGCGGGTAGGATGTATTGGAATATCACAAGTGCTCCCCTGACAGTCCGTTTCAACCCCATCTAGCTTTACGTGAATAGCAGTAATCTGCTCATTCGGTAGTGGTTCTTCTCCCTCAAAATGCAGGCTCGGTATCGTCTGGCACAGGTTTTCTGGAGGGATAGGGATACATCCACTCAAAGTTACATAAACCTGTGAGGGTGGTAAATCGACCTCAATTGTCTTCTCAGCAGGCGAGCTGCCGATAAAAAATAAATACAAACCGACGCAGCCTGACGGGGGAATATCCCCCTCTCCCAGCCCAGAGCAAGCCTGAGTATTTATCCATTGCTTATAAATGGTACCGCCACAATCGGTTAATACCTCATCTGCAGTTGGCCAGCCCTCATGATCTATATATACATGGCATAAAAGGCTGTTATCAGACCACTGAAGCAGCCACCACTCATATCTTGTGTATGTAAGGATTATGGTAGATTTTCGAACAATTTCGCCACTGGTATCCCCCGCGGCACTAACTTTTCCTGCTCCGAGTAGATTAATAATCAAGAACAGGCAAACCAAAGTAAAACGGAAAAGTCGTATCAGCCTTTCCATCCTGATATACCTTATCATGTAAATTCGGCAATGTCAATATTCCTTGCTGCAAAGATTAGCGCATGATAAACTGATTGCCTGAAGGGTGAATAAAGATATATAATAATTTCTTTGGAGAATTAAAATCACCTGGTATTACAATCTCAGGTGGTAATCATAATCATCACATGCGCTTGCTCAACAGGCTTAAAACTTGCAGATAGCAAGCTGTGATATTTATAACGGAATAAAAAAGACAGCCATGCCTGATATTATTTACTTACTCGACGGACATGCTCTGGCATACAGGGCTTATTTTGCTCTCACGAGGGGTTCCTCTTCCGCCTTTACCACCCATGGTGGGGAACCCACCGCGGGTGTGTTTGGTTTTACTTCCATCCTGCTGCGCCTGCTAGAGCAGGATCATCCAGATTATCTGGCAGTAACCTTTGATACCGGGAAAACTTTTCGCGATAAGCTTTTTCCTGAATATAAAGGTACGCGTGCCAAGATGCCGGAAGACCTTCGCCCGCAGATGGAGCGCATCCGGCAAATTGTGGATGCATTCAATATCCCTCGCCTGGAGCTTGAAGGTTATGAAGCGGATGACGTCCTGGGCAGCCTTGCTCACCACCTGTCAGCACAGGGATTTGGTGTGAAAATCATCACCGGTGATCGTGACCTGCTTCAGCTTGTGGATGACCGCATCCTGGTTAACCTGCCCGGGAAAACCATCGCGGATGCCAGGGATTTTTTCCCCAAGGATGTGATCGAATATTTCGGGGTTAGACCCAACCAGGTAGTCGACTTTAAAGCCCTGGTGGGAGATAAATCGGATAACATCCCGGGTGTTGCGGGTATTGGTGAAAAAACTGCGGCGACATTACTTAATACCTATGAGACATTGGATGGCATTTACTCACATCTGGACGAAATCTCCGAAAGTAACCGCAAGAAACTCGAAGCAAACAAGGATAACGCCTATCTCAGTCAGAAACTGGCAACGATAGTCACCAATCTCGACGTCAAATTGGACCTGGATATGGCGCGTACTGAAAAATTTGATCCTGCCCGGGTGGAAGCGCTATTCAGGGAGCTTGAATTTCGGTCTTTAATGGGTCGCCTCACAGCCATGTACCCGGCTTTTGGAAAGTCAGGATCAAAAAAGCAGGAACAACTGTCATTATTTACCCATGCAACAGTAGAAACCAAACCTGATCCCAAACAAGAAGGCGATATCATTGTTCATGTCGTAAATGACGAACGAAGCCTGCAAGAACTAAAAAAACGCCTGAATGCTTCTGAAATGATTTCTTTTGATACTGAAACCACCTCAACGGATCAGATGCGGGCTGATCTGGTCGGAATTTCACTGGCAGTAGATGGTGCAGAGGGATGGTATATTCCAGTAGGTCACCAGGCTGGGTTTGGTCAACAGCTTCCGCTCAAGAAAGCCATAGAGGCATTGAAAGAACCTCTTACAAATCACAAAATTCAGAAAATTGGTCATAACCTTAAATATGATTTCGTCATGTTGGTAAGGAATGGATTGCGTCCAACACCCCTTACCTTCGACACTATGATTGCCGAGTGGCTAACCAATCCCACCTCGCACAACCTGGGGTTAAAAAACCTTGCCTGGGTGCGGTTGGATTTTCGCATGACCGAGATCACCGAATTGATCGGCACCGGTAAAAAACAGATCACCATGGACCAGGTACCGATCGAAAAAGCAGCTCCTTATGCTGCGATGGATGCAATCGCGGTGATGCGCCTCTTCCCGGGTCTTAAAGCAGAATTGAAGGCAAATTCCGCATTAACATTATTTGAAGAGATTGAGATGCCGCTCATTCCTGTGCTCGCAGATATGGAGATGGCAGGAATTGCTTTGGATATCGCCTTCCTTAAGCATATGTCAGGCGAGCTTAAAACCCGCATGAATGAGCTGGAAGACAAAATTTACGATTATGTTGGTGAGCGTTTTAATATCAACTCTACCCAACAATTATCCAATGCCATCTTTAACCAGCTGAAATTGGTGCCTCCAGATCGTACCCGGCGGACTGACGCAGGGAATTTCTCCACTTCAGCCGAGGTCCTGGAATCCTTAAAGGGTAAACATCCGGTGGTGGACCTTTTACTCGAGTACCGCGAGCTATCAAAATTAAAGTCGACCTACCTGGACGCCTTACCGGAACAGGTGAACCCAACTACAGGCCGAATTCACACTTCATACAATCAAGCAGGCAGTGTCACCGGTCGGATTGCTTCCTCTGACCCGAACCTTCAAAATATACCCGTTCGCACCGAGCTTGGTCGTCAAGTTCGCCAGGCATTTATCGCTGCCTCTGGACTTACGTTATTATCGGTAGATTACTCGCAAGTGGAACTGCGGATTGCAGCGCATATGTCCAACGATCAAGCCATGCTGGCGGCTTTCCGCGCTAATCAGGATATTCATACTGCTACTGCGGCTGCCATCCTGGGAAAAACGCTCGATCAAGTGACCAAAGCTGAACGCCGTAATGCGAAAGCCATCAATTTTGGGTTGCTCTATGGGATGAGCCCATTCGGGCTCACGCGCAGCAGCGATCTCACACTTGCCGAGGCAGAGGATTTTGTTGAAGCCTATTTTAAGCAATTCCCGGGGGTAAAAGGGTATTTGGATAATATGCGCCGTCTGGCTGCCAAGCAAGGGTACGTGGAAACGTTGCTGGGACGCCGGCGATATTTCCCAGGATTAAAGTCTGGTGGTAACCAGGCTACCCGGGCACGTGAAGAACGTGAAGCGATCAACGCACCCATTCAAGGAACGGCGGCTGATATTATGAAAATCGCAATGGCGCGGGTAGCGCAGGCATTACGGGAAAGTGAATTAAAAGCGCATATGTTATTGCAGGTCCATGATGAACTCGTGCTGGAGTGCCCACAAAAAGAGCTAAAAAAGACGGCTGATCTAGTGCGCACAATGATGGAAGATGCCTATCGTTTAGTAATCCCCCTCAAAACAGAAGCCCGTTCTGGTCATGATTGGGGAGATTTATCCGTGCTCGAGGAATAGGATGAATTTATGAGTGGCGATCAACAAAAGTATCAGGATGCAATCAATCAGGGTCATTCTGCGGCCTGGGACCAGGATTGGCAGACCGCGTCTACATATTATCGCATGGCCTTGAGCGAATTCCCGGAGAATTTTAACGCGCTTACCAGTCTGGCATTGGCACTATTCGAGCTGCAGAAATATCCTGAAGCGCTGAACTATTATCTGCGCGCAGCTCAATTATCTCCTACCGATCCTGTGCCTATGCAGAAAGTGGCTGAAATCCATGAGCGGATGGGAGATCTGGAGAAGGCTACCAAAGCTTATATGGAAGTGGCTGAATTATTTGCCCGCAATAGAGATGTCGAGAAAGCTATCCGCAGCTGGTCACGCGTAGTAGCGTTAAACCCTGCCAACATGACTGCCCATACTCGACTGGCACTGGTATATGAACGCCTTGGCCGCACTCCCCTGGCCATCATCGAATTTATATCCATTGCCAGCTTGCTGCAAAGCCAGGGAAGTATTCAAAAAGCCATTCAAACGATAAAACACGCACTTGAAGTAGATCCTAATAATAAGGAAGCAACCCTGGCATTGGCGATCCTGGAGACTGGAAAAACCCTACCCCGCCCAAGCCGCCCGCATGGTGGCACGGGACCGCTGATAACGTCTCAGGGGTTTCAAGCTGAAACATCCAAAACAGAAGAAGCTGATCGTCCACGCCTTGATCCGATCCAGGACGCCAAACAAAAGGCGTTGAGCTTGCTCGCTGAATTACTTTTCGAGCAAGAGGAAGCTCAGGGATCGAATCAAGTACGGCAGGGTTTTTCACCGATTGAAAAAGGAGTTAGTGGTAACGACCTGCCTCAATTCGATCAAGGGAAGGTCATCCTCCACCTGAGCCAGGCAATTGATATGCAATCACATGGGCAAGAAAAGAAAGCAGCAGCAGAGCTGGAAAAGGCGATGGAGGCAGGTCTGGATAGTTCAGCAGCGTTTTATGTGTTGGGATTCCTGCAATCCAAGAGCGACCAGCTGGAAAATGCGGTGATCAATATTAAAAAATCCGTACAACATGAGTTATTCAACCTGGGCGCGCGCCTGTTGCTGGCATTGACATTGTACAAAATGGATTCGGTCAAAGAATCGTCGATGCAATACCTCGAGGCTCTTCGGATTGCAGATACAGAGTGTGTATCCGCCGATCAGGCGGAGGTGTTGCGGCAATTGTATGAACCGCTGATTGAATCATATTCCCATCAATCAGATATGAAATTACAAAAACGAATCTGCGAAAACATCAGTAAAATGCTGATCCGTCCCGATTGGCGAGTACAGATCCAAAATGCAAGGCAGCAGCTCCCACCCCAGCCAGAAGGATCACCCCCGGTGCCCCTGGCAGAAATGCTGACCGAGGCGACCAGTGGACAGCTGGTCGAATCACTGGCCAAAGTAAACCAGCTGGCACGCGCCAATAAGCTGCTTACTGCCATGGAAGAAGCTTATTATGCGTTAAAGTATGCACCCACTTATTTGCCATTGCACATTTGCATCGGGGATTTATTGGTCCAGGAAAATCGTGTCCCTGAAGCTGTGTTGAAATATTCGATCGTAGCGAGAAGTTACGGCATCCGTGGCGAGACCAACCGTGCAATCAGCCTGTACCAGCGTATTTGTGATCTAAATCCGACAGATATGGAAGCCCGGAATAATTTGATTGAGCTGCTGGTAGCGCGTGGAAACGCCCAGGACACTGTTCAGGAGTACAGCAAACTGGCTGAAATGTATTACAATCTTGCCGACCTTGGAATGGCTCGCAAGACGTACTCATCTGCTTATCGTTATGCTCAACAATCTAACATTGATCGTAATACCAAGGTGAAATTGATGCACCGGATGGCAGATATAGACATGCAGAGCCTTGATTGGCGGAATGCTATCCATGTGTTCGAGCAAATCCGCACCATGGAGCCTGAGGATGGAAAAGCGCGTGACATGTTGTTTGATCTAAATATTCGTCTGGGACTGGAAGACCAGGCTATGTCTGAATTGGATAATTACCTAAATCATCTTATCAGCGTACACCGCACCACTGAAGCCTTGGAATATATAAATACAAAAATCGCCGAAAATCAAAATTTACCCGCCCTTTACCGCCGCCTGGCTGAGATTTATCGACTCTTGGGGCGTAAGGAAGAAGCTGTCAACCAGATGGAAATTTCCAAAGATATGTACCTGCAGGCTGGAAATCGCAAAGCTGCGATTGAATCACTGATGACAATCCTGGCTCTCAACCCGACTAATATCAGGGTATACCAGCGGATGCTTGTTGACTTGCAAGAAGAAGATAAGAATAGCAGTTAGCCAGAGTGATCACTATCCATCGAGTAAATAACCAGCCAAATCGGCGGTACTCTCCAAGATAAGATCGGCACCGGCGCTTTCAAGCTCCCTTTTCTCACCGAAACCGCATAAAACTCCCGCGGTTTGAGCGCCTGCTTTCTTCCCGGCGATAATATCCACCGTCGTATCACCAACCATAAGGCAAGATGTTACCGGCACGTCTACTACTTTAGCTGCCCATTCTACTGGATCTGGATAAGGTTTTGTGTGAGTGCAGGTCTGACTCGTGGCTATAGCATTGAAGTAAGGGTGCAGCTCGAATTGGTTCAGGAATTCGTACGTAGATTTGTGCCCGCGGGCACTGATGATGCAGAGTGGATAACGGCGGCGAAGATTATCCAGCAAATCCCTCACGCCGGAGATGATTTGGAACGGTTGAGATTTTTTCCCATTACCAATGGTAAATAATCGATCACCCAGCGCAATAATTCTACCGTCCACTCCAATACGATCTGTCAGGCTGATAGCCCAACTCCCAGGTCCTTCTGTAAACATGACCAACCTTCGGGCAAATCTTTGTACATCTCGCCTCGGAAGGGCAAATCGCACCGGTGTCAACCATTTGACCAGTTTTTGAACATACTGGTCATCTGTATCACGCAAAGTACCATCCACATCAAAGCAGATTGCTTTGATCCGGCTCACATCAATGGGCATAGTCGCTTTACCCCGTTATAATGGATCCAAAGATCAATACCCCTGCCCCAATGACAAATAAAGCACAAAGAAACAATCCGATCACGATCGTAAGCGTCAAACAGGAATTAAATAATGTGTGAGAAGGTTCAGACATGTGCTACCTCTGCATCGATTTTAATCCTCATATCCATCTGAAGCAATAGCTTACATCGGTGATATGCGTTAAAATATTGATGTGGATGAGATTGCATTGATCCAGGCAGCCAGGACCGGCGATGTGGATTCGTTTAATCGCCTGGTATTGGCATATCAAGACCTGGTCTACAGTCATGCCTATCGCATGATCGGCGAGGAAGAATCTGCCGACGATGCCACTCAAAATACATTTATATCAGCCTACAACCATTTAGGATCATTCAGGGGAGGCTCATTCAAAGCCTGGTTACTGCGTATTGTGACAAATTCCTGCTACGATGAGCTTCGCCGCCGTAAACGGCGTCCAACTGTACCACTGGAGCCGTTGGATGATACTGGAGAAGAGGTCGAATCGGCATCGTGGATGGTGGACCCGGTGGACCAACCTGAGGAGCAGGTCCAAAGGGCTGAGCTTCAAAATGCCATCCAACATTGTCTGGACAAATTACCGGATGATTTCAAGTCGACCGTGATCATGGTAGATGTTCAAGGTTTGGATTATTTTGAAGCTGCCGAAGCCATCGGAAAGCCGATTGGTACTATAAAAAGTCGTCTTGCACGAGCCCGGATGCGCTTGCGTGATTGCTTGCACGGATTCGCGGAACTTTTACCCTCCGGATTTCGTCTGGAATAAGGGTGTGAGATGAACAACGAGATAACAAAGCGCGATTACGAACTAATCTCTGCATACCTGGACAACCAGCTAGCTAGCAAGGATCGCGCTATTCTTGAAACACGATTGAAGGCGGATCCTGAGCTTCGCAAGGAACTCCAGGAGATTAGTAAAACGCGTTTACTGGTTCGTAGCCTACCCAGGTTGCGTGCTCCCCGTAACTATTTTGTCAAAGCCCCAGTAGCCCAAACCCGACCGGCTTTACGCATGGCTCCGGTTTTTGGTATTGTTTCCGCAGTAGCGAGTGTATTACTCGCATTGGTTATCTTCGGCAACTCGATTTTTTCTAGTTCCTCCCAGCTTGCCACTGCTCCTGAGGTTGTGAACCCCATTGCACAGCAATCTATTCCACGTGAAGCAGAACCCAGCAACACATCTCCAGTCACAACCACCCAATCAGCACCTCTTGTGGCCATGGGAGCGCCGATCTTATCCACGCCTACTGAAAATATCGGATCTCTAAAAATTGGAGAAACTGAGGTTGCCACTCCCACTACGATTTATGTCAATGCGTATCCTCCCACAGGAACATCTGAGAGCGAAATCTCCATTTTCGAGCAGGCAACCGATGTAGCTCGCATGGCCTGCGAACAATATTATGATGCCGGTGCACCTCCGAGTGGTGCGGGTATCTCCACCTGTCCGACCCCTACCGGTACCCAGGAACAATTTCTGGAGAGCAATCTCTCAACGATCTCTACTACCCCCACAGAAACACCGACAGCCACTCCCACCGCAACTCCTACACCCACCGCAACTCCTACACCCACTGCAACTCCAACACCTACAGCCTCGCCAACACCCTTACCCACAGAAACTCCTCCTGCCGTGGAAAAATCTATGCCACCCGCTGGTGAAGCATCGTCCACAGAGGTCACTTCACCAGGTCCAATGCTGAGTGCTGGTAATCCGGTCGCTTCCGACCAGGTACCTACTGAGGCACCGTCTACTCCGAATTATTCTTTTCTCAACTACATTGTGCTGACCGTCGAGATCAGTTTAGCGGCAATCGCCATACTCGCAGGAATAACCGCCATCATCCTGCGTCTTCGGGCGCGTTGATGATCGAAGGTCCAATCAAATTTTGCCCACTTTGTGGTACGGAGCTTTCCGAAAGGCTCCATACCGGGAAAATAAGACCTGCATGCCCGAATTGTAAATGGGTATATTTTCCCGATCCAAAGGTTGCGGTTGCGGTTCTTATCCGGAGGGTCGACCAGGTACTCCTGGTTCAGCGCCGGTATGATCCCCAAAAAGGTCATTGGACCATGCCGAGTGGATTTGTGGATGCAGGTGAAGATCCCAAAGTTGCTGCACAACGTGAATGCCTGGAGGAGACTGGTCTGGTGATTAGCGACATCCAGCTGGTCGATGTGATTTTTGGACAGGAACATCCTCGCGGGGCGAGCATACTGATCGTGTATCATGCACAGGTCCAATCGGGGGAGCTAAAACCTGGAGATGATGCCGGGAAAGTTGCCTACTTCCCAATTCATCAACTTCCCTCGCTGGCTTTCGCATCCACTGAGCAAATCCTGGATTTGTATTTCTGAAACTATGGTAAACTAATTTTTCAGGGAATAAGCCCAAGAGAAATTACACTTTATAACAATTAAATAGAGGAGTACTTGATGGGTAGGAAAATGATCAAATCGCTATTTTTTATTAGCACTTTTATCATTATTGTCAGCACGGCATGTGGAACCACTACCAAAGCCGAGACTCCCACACCTCTACCGCCAAAAGCTTCACCTACGCTTGCCCCCACATACACTCCATATCCAACCTATACCCCTGCTCCCACACGCACAAGAGTGCCGACTGAACCTCCCACGCCCACCGCGACAAGCATTGCCGACGTACCTCCCACACAGGTAGATGCCACCTTCCCTGACTTATGCCAATCGAGTAAAGTCAGCGGATTTATCACTTGCTCGGATGATTCCGGCAATATTACGGTGGATGTTCCAGATCGCTGGAAAGAGGTGAATGGTACAAGCTGGACTTATGATGGGGAGAATATCGGTGTAGCCATCTCTGCAGCCCCAAGCCTGTCAGATTTCGAAAATAATTACGATTCTGAGGGATTATTCTTTGGAGCTTCACCCACCCTTGCTCAAAGCCGCGGTTATGTGGAGATCCTGGATGCCTATGCCGCACCGTATCAGAAAGACTGCACATGGGTGGATCGATATGAATATAATGATGGTGTTTACTGGGGAAAATACGACCGGTATACCGATTGCGGCGGAACCAAAGGGTACGATACTTATCTGCTGAGTGCAGTGGATATCGTTGATCAATCTTCCAAGATTATCCTGGTCGAAATTTCCATCAAAACTGAAGATGCCTACATCAAAGATCATATTTGGGGGACATTCTACGTTTACTTCTAGCCGGTAGAAATTTAGGGAAATCTGGATAAGCAGAATATCCGCTCTACACTCATCATGTAATTACTCACCATAGTAGGGAAAATGTAAGAATCATACATTTGTCATTGCGAATGAGCGAATTTTGCGAATGAAGCAATCTTCACCAAGGTCCCATTTCTGATATGTAAACCGATGTGATTATGAGTTTAGTCGGAAAGGAAGATTGCTTCAGCAAAGACCGCTTCGCAATGACAGCTTAATTGAAACATTTATTGTTTGTTTCCATGATTATTGTGGCGTGTTGCAACTCGGTGAGTAATTACTTATTCATTGGTTGAAAATAGATCGAATTGAAAGGCTAGTCTGCTTCATTAACATTAGCTATAGAAAATACGAAGCAGCCAGATGGAATTATTTATTGATTGAGAATGCTGTGGACGCTTCGGTTACATTTCCCGCCAGATCATATGCCCGAACCCTTAATGTGTGCATCCCAGGCTGGGCAGTCCATAATACGATCCATGGTGGATCATATAAAGTAAATATCAGCTCATTATCGACATAGAATTCTACATTGAGTACTGCCTGGTTATCGCTTATAGACGAATTTATGATAATTATTGGGTTACTCAGGGCTGAGAATTGCTGACTGGCATTTGGAAATAGGATCTGCACCTTCGGCGTGGTATTGTCAATCATCACTGAGATCAGCGCTCGCTCGATTCGTTTGTCCTGCTTAACGACCAGCAGCTCTATCACGTATAAACCATCCAAACTACTGGTATCCCAGGTGCCGAGATACCCATCACTCACTGGTTGGTGAACATCTTCAACGATCTGGATCCACTCCTGCGGATACAAGCCCTGTCCAACCTGCAAACGGTAGTAATCAAAGCCTTCTCCTCCCGCACTGCCCAACAAGGATAACTGCCCTCTCACATTTTCAAACATGGTCGGGCTGGATAATCGCGCAGCTGTGGATGAACTCGTAGCAGGGTCGATATCATCATAGGTTTGTGGGGGGACAGGCAAGCCAACTGCATTTGCCCAATCCGCAGCTTCAGGGGGTATCACCAGGTAAACCTTCTCATCAACAAACTCTGACGGCGTAAATATAGTTGCCAATTTCCCGGTTTGGCGATTGACGAAAATCTTCTGGTATAAGTCATCAGCCTGGGTTGGCTCATTGCCTGCCAGGAACACTTCCTGCACCACAGTCTGGCATGACGGGGTGACCAGCTTCCCGGAAGGGTCACACACCTGCACTCTGCTGATCCCAGTTGGTACATTAAATTCCTGGACAGGCATCTCTGTGGATGCATATTGCATCAATGCATGCCATATTCCAGCTGCCATTTCAACGGAAACTCCGCTCACCCCAGCCTCGGAGTGACCCATCCACGCACCGACTGCCAGCTGGGGGATGTACCCCACTGCCCACGCATCATATCCCGCCTCGGTCAGGCTGACCTTGGCTGCAGCCGGTCGCCCAATTTCAATTGCATTCGGATGCCCCAGGCTGGGCCAGCGTACTTTTTCATCGCTCAATATGTTGCTTACCAGATAGGCAATCTGTGGGCTGACCACAGGGAGTTCGCGCGGATGGCTCCAATCCACCCATATCTTTCCTGCCCGATCTACCACCTGCAGGATCGATGTGTAGCTCATTGCACTATTAACATCATCATGTGCGATCGCAGTCACAGGTTGGCCAGACATGACTCCCAGGTTTGCAAGAATTGAGTACGCCTGAACGCTTTCCAACAAGCTGGCTGGCTGGGAATACAGGTCATCCAAAGTAGCTCCCGGAAATGATTCACTACCACTAGTGCCTATCCCAAACTGTGTCTCGGTCAATAATACGTTTTCAATACCCACTTGAGTCAACACTTCACTCACGGCACCCCGATAGTCATTGGAGAAAGCTTTGCGCAAGCTCACCGGTCCATGATAGGAGGTTAACAATTGCTCGGTGAGGTTGCTCGGATCAGTATTAAGGTCAGTATTTTGCGTTTTGACTGGCAAGTCCCACAATAAGGTCGAGGGGCTCATTCCCTGCGTGAAGGCGGTTAGATAAAGGAAGGGGTTCAATATGCTACCGGTGGGATGGGTTATCTGGCTCGCCGCAGTTGTTCCAGGTGAAACTTCGCCGACCAATGCCAATACCTGTCCGGAATGAGGATCTAGGACTATCACTTCAGCTTGCATATCTTCCAGGTTTTGATCAGCTCCAGTTTGCAATGTAGGTAGCAAATTGCTCGCTTCACATGGATTTCCATCCATCGTAGCTGTTGGTGGTTCTGCACCCTTGATTCTCGCCAGCTGGATCGCGGTAGTACACTCCGCCTGGGATTGCAGACCATAATCGAGATTCGTGATGATATCGAACCCGCCCCTTCGAACGCGCTCCAGTGGCAGTACCGATCCAAGCTGTGTGAGAACCAGCTGGGTGTATGCAGGCGCGATCGATTGTGGGTTTACATAATCAATCAGGTGTATGTCTTCCTTCAATGCCTGGCGCGCTGTATCACTGGTAACGGAACCTTCCACCAGCAGCTTTTGAATAATCAGCTCCTGCAGCTGCTTCAGACCTGGGTAGTCGCTGGGAAAATCGCCCGCAGACATTCTGGCGATTGATGTGAGCATCGCCGCTTCCGCCAGAGATAGCTCCATTGCTGGTTTACCGAAGTACACCCGCGCGGCAGCATCAGCGCCATAGACGAGCTCTCCATATTGGACATTGTTAATGTACCATTCCAGCACTTTTTCCCGCCCATATTTCGCCGTCACCTGGGCAGCCAGCAAACGCTCACGGATATTGCGCCGCAGAGAAGGGGATTCATCTACAAGCACCAGGTCGGAGATCAACTGCTGTGCTAACGTGGGATGGTTGCCTTCAACGATACCCGCCAGTGAGAATCCAGGGTGGTGCCAGAATTGCGGATCAAACTCGGCAATCGTCGCATCAATCAAAATCTGCGGTGCCTGGTTCGCACCTGCCGGGCTGTTATTCCCTATATATAAGTATTGTTTTCCTATAGAGGTAGGAGTTTCAAGTGTCAGAATTACATGTTCACGGGTGCGGTCATACAGCCGGGTAGGCTGGAGCAGGATGCTATTGGGAGGTTCTAACAGCGATACCAGTGTGTCGACTGAAGGAAGACCCTGGGTAAGGTCGATGTACCTCCATACCCCAAGCAACGAGAGGACTACCAGGGTCAGGCTGATCAATATTCCACTGACCAGACCCAGTCTTTGCCATGGGCAGCGCTGTTGACGGGCTCGTTGTTCCCTGCGGATTCTGATGGTTTGGGATACGTTAGGCATGATTTTGGTTCCAGTATACCTGGAACTCATTGATCAGAAAAACAATTGGGAAAGTTGCTTACTTATTCAGATGCCAATTTCACAGCTTGTTTGACGGACTGAAGTAATTCTTTGGCAGATTGACGCGTGCCATCACTGATTTCACCCATCATCTGGGCGAGCTCAAGCAAACGCTCTTCTCCGGTAACGATCTCAACCTGTGTTTCCGTCCGGTTATCCCTGATCTGCTTTTTTACCTTCAGGTGCTCTTCACCGAATGCAGCCAGCTGAGGCAAGTGTGTAACACATAAAACTTGGTGCTGGCGGGCTAATTCCCATAATTTTTTACCAACCACTGAGCCAACCCGGCCACCGATGCCTTGATCAATTTCATCAAAGATCAGTGTAGGCACGCGGTCTGCTTTCGCCAGGACGTTCTTGATTGCCAGCATTAAACGGGAAGTTTCGCCTCCGGAAGCAATTTTCACCAGGGGTTTCAACCCTTCTCCAGGGTTCGGAGCGACCAAAAATTCAACATGTTCAAGGCCGGATGAATCAAAAGCTACCTTTCGACCATCACTCATCGGAACCCCGTCGTCCGATTGGCGCTCAGAGAACTCGACCTTGAATTTCGCTCCTGCCATGCTCAGATCCATCAGCTCGGTCTCCAATGCAGATTCCAATTTCGTTGCAGCTGAGTGTCGCTGCGAGCTGAGCTGTTCACCGATTTTTCCCAGCTTACGCAACAGTTCATTTTCTTCATTTTCCAGGTCCAGGATGCGCTCCGAGGCATGTGTGATCGAATCGAGCTGAATTTTAGCTTGCTCAACGAATTTGAGCACTGCAGAAATATCCTCCCCGTATTTTCGCTTCATATTTTGGATCAAGTTCATTCGTTCTTCCACTTGATCCAGGCGCTTTGGATTGAACTCAATCGTTTCAAGGTAATCCCGCAAATCGGCAGCAAGATCAGTCAGCTCGTCCAACGAAGCCTGGGCTCGATCACCAAGTTTCTCCTGCTGCGGATCGAGGCGACTGAGATTATTGAGTAATGTAGTGACCTGTCCAACCAGATCGGATACTGCGGGCGAGTCAGGGGTGCCTTCGTCCATTAATTGCACCGCCTGCTGAACCGTGGAAGCAATCCCTTCTGCATTTGCCAGCCGGGTCCGTTCAGCGCGCAGATCCTCTTCCTCACCCTCCTGCAAGCGGGCAGTTTCAATCTCATTAATTTGATAGGTGAGGACATCAATCTGCCTGGCGGCGTTGGTTTCAGCGTTCCTTAACTCGACCAATTGTTTACGCATCTTGGTCAGGTGAGAATAAACTTTCTGGAATTCTTCCAGCACGGATTCGACGTGGGCGTAGCTGTCCAATAATCCCAGGTGCCGTCTGACGTGCAGAAGTGAAAGGTGCTCCGATTGGCCGTGCACATCCACCAGGTACTCACTCAGCTCGCTGAGGATATGCGCGTTGACATTTCTCCCGTTCACCCGAGCGATGCTGCGTCCGTTATCCCTGATCTCCCGTCCGAGGGTAAGCGTCTCGGTCTCGTCTTGAAGCTCCTCTCGCTCCAGGATTTGACGCACAGAGTGTTCAACCTCGTCGGGAATCTCAAAGCTGGCTTCAACCAGCGCCCGGTCGGCACCTGCTCTGACCATGGTCGCATCCGAGCGGCTGCCCAAAATCGCCTCAACTGCATCGATGATGATTGACTTCCCAGCACCCGTCTCACCGGTGAAGATGTTCAAGCCACGGTTGAATTTGAGGTCCAGCTGGCTAATGATGGCGAAATTTTCGATGTGTAT
This sequence comes from uncultured Chloroflexia bacterium, assembly GCA_963809805.1. GTDB lineage: Bacteria > Chloroflexota > Anaerolineae > Anaerolineales > UBA4823 > FEB-25. The sequence continues at coordinate 906,615 of CAWELB010000008.1, forward strand.
TTCGCTGAGCATACTAACCGATTCTAATCCCCGCTAAGCGTGTATATAAAGCCGAGGTCATTAATACGGCATAGGCTAAATGCCAGATCAGTCCGAGTAAGCTAAAATTCAAGATGACTTGAAGCCCAAGTGGAATGCAACCGATCACGGCTGCAACGGCTGCCAGGATATATAAATTCCTAGAGCGTCGATGACGGGTGATAAAGCGGGCAACCTCAGCGATCGCCCCTCCCGCAATAGGCGCCAGGATGATAATAAAGAATCCCAGCCTGAACGCAATCATGCTCCCCAGGTAAGCCAGTATCGCTACAATGAAAAAAATGAGTGGATAATCCAGCCACTTCGCCGTCTCAAAGACCTTTTGCTGACCTCGCACGCATTCTTTGCAGCGGTATCCTGTGGGTGTGAGGATGGCACAGCGAGCACAAATGGGTTTCTCGCATTTGTTACAGCGGAGTAGGGTCTCCACATTCGGATGATTGGCACAATACAACTTTGGAGCTTCGACGGTCATACTAAACCTCTAGCGATGATTTCCTGCGGAAGGATTTTGACTCATATGGGGAGTTAAATTTCGATAAAAATAACCGGGATCTTGAAAACGGATAAATTTAACCACGTGTGGAGAGGCATACACATACACGCGATCATCATTCGTCAATCCGATGGGTACCTGCCCATCCACACTGAATACAGCCTGGTGATCAACATCCACGGTGATGCTCACCGAGGAGCCTTCCGCCAGCACGATCGCCCGATCGAGGGAAAGGTGAGGGGCAACCGGCACCAGTAATATGTTGCGCAGCTCGGGGGGCAGGATCGGTCCACCCGCTGCCAGGGCGTAAGCGGTCGAACCGGTAGGGGTGGCGGCAATTAATGCATCCGCCACGTAAGTGGTAAGAAAGCGTCCATCCACCTGTGCGGTCACATGTACCGGGCGGATGATCTGCCCGCGGCTGACGACGACTTCATTCAAAACGTCCCATTTTCCTAACAATGAATCTGCCCGCCACTGTTCAGCAGATAACATCATGCGCTTCTCGAGCCAATAATCTCCTGCGATCATGCGCGACAGGAATTCCTCCCACTGATTTTGGGCAATCTCGGTAAGGAATCCAAACCTGCCCAGGTTGATCCCCAATATGGGTACCCCCGAAGGACCACCCAGGTGACCGGCGCGGAGCATGGTCCCATCGCCACCCAGGGCGATCAAAATATCGAATTCTCCCTGTTTCACCCGCCGGTACATCGCCTCGTCATAGAGGAATCCATGGATCGTTTCTATGCCCTTTTTATTCAGGAACGCTGCGATGGCAACCGATTCCTTTTCCGTATCCGGCAGGTTTTGAGCGCCAATAATGGCGATTTTTCGGATTTGTTGTTTCTCTTCAGTCATCATGGCACAATTATATCCTGAGAGACTGATCACAGATGGAACGGTAACCGCAATGCTGGCAGCGATTTCTGTCCTGGTGCGACCGGTCTACTTGAGAGCGGTCGGAAAGTCCCTGCATCTCATGGACAATCTGTTTGGTGGATTGCTCCAATTCTGTCGAAAAGTCAATCGCGAAATTCTTGTTGGCGTAGTGAAGAATGCCGTGTGTGGGACGTGTACCGTATTCGTGCTCAACTAACAGGCAATATGCAGCCAGCTGGAATATATGGGAATCATAAGGACTTGCAGGTGCCTGCCTGGATTTCACCTCAACCGGAATGACCTGCTTTCCCTGCCTCACCAGATAATCAGGTTTGCCGGTTAATTTGAGCACAGGGTCGTATAAAGGTTTCTCGACCTTTCCCCACTGCTTCGTGTCGATATAGATCACCCTACCCCCTGGAATGCCTGCTTGCCGTTTTTGACGGGCTGCCAGCAAGAATAAAGCCACAGCAATGATCGAAAATAAGATTGTAAGATATATCTCAAACATTAAACTCTCTGTATTGCGATTAACACCTACAAAATAGCCCGGATGATCCAGATCGTCGCACTGAGGATTGCCAGCAGGAGCGATGCATAGGCAATCACTTGCAAACAATTGCCTGCCACTACCAGGCGTGAATGTTTTTCGTGAATTTCGCTCCCCCCAGCCAATTCTGCCTTATTTTCAGGCTCATAGCCCTGCATCTGGTACCACCAGGCGCGCTTACAATACTGATAAGTACCTATCTCAGAGGCCCGGATGATTTTCATTCTTTCTGGCTGAACCCATCCAATCGGTTTTCCAATTCCCGAATACTGTTCTCCAACCGTTCTTGCCGTATGCTGAGGGTGAAATCACCACGCGTGCGTTCGATGATCGCGCGCGCAACGTCTGTGAGCCGCCTCAGCCCGCCGGTGATCGCATCGGGATAATCCATGGTCACCAAAATGGCGTAGATGTCATCCATTTCACCTAGAAGGCGCTCAGCTTCCGGGGCTTTATCTTTGAGCAGCAGGTCCAAGATTCGTCTGCGCAGTTCCCCCACTGCCTCTGCCAGACCCTGCAGGTATGTGGCAGGTTCGAGCAGCAGGTCTTCCGGCTCTGGAAAATCATGATCATTGATCAAGGCATACACCAACGCCGCTTCGGCGTACTCCTTGAGCGCATCCTGGGTATAACCAGCATAGAATAGATCTGGCAGGTCCTTCAGATTATCGCGCAGGGATTGGACTAATAGACGAGCTTCATCTAGGTGTTGCTGTGCCAGCGGATTCTCCTCCCGATGAACTGCCCTGATGGCGTTGGCACAGTGCCGTGTCAGGGTACGTGCCTGGGCAAGTGCCCGGTCGCGTTCCTCGGTGCAAACCTCGAAGGAATTGTGGATCTTTTCGGCAATGTCTTCCAATTTCTCGGGCATCTATTTCACTCTTTCGGGGGTGTGGGAGGTGTAGGTGGATGGAAAAGGAAATCCGCCAGGGTATTTTCACCGGGTATCTTTATCTCTCCAAATGCAGCCTCGTAGCGTGACAGGTTTTCCGTCAGGGCACGCTGCAGCAATTTTGCCCCCAATGGTGACATTACCACACGCGTACAAACCCGTGCTGGGGAAACGCCCGGGAGCAAGTGGGCAAAATCAAAGACCAGCTCTGAAGGAGAGTGTGCAATGCGAACTACATTGGCATACTCCGTCCTTAAGTCAGATGGCACCTCCAACGCAGGGGGAGCTGGAGCCGGTGGACGGTTCTGAGCAGGAGTTGACATATCTATTTTTCCTTTGAACGTTAGCCTGTGTTTAAAGAATTAAGGTGCGGAGTGGAATTCCGCACCTTTTTGGATTGTGGATTAGAACGGGATGTCGCCGCCCTCATCTGAAGGCGTAGCACTTTCACCCGGAGGTGTGGCACCACCATCATCATCACCTCGTTGCGATAGGAAGCGCACCGTCTGGGCACTGACTTCAAAAGACGCACTCTTGGTGCCGTCTTGCCGTTCCCAAACTCGTGGACCTCCCGTGGCAGGATCTGTTACCAGTCGACCCTCAACAAGTACTTTCCTCCCTTTCTTGAGATACTGGTTGCAGATTTCTGCCTGTTTTCCCCAGGTGGAAACACGCACCCAAATCGTTCGTTCAACTTTCTCACCATTGCTGCTGGTGAAGTTGTCATTGACAGCCACTGAGAAGTTTGTGACTGCCTGACCCGAGGGTGTATAACGCATCTCTGGGTCTCTGCCTAGATTTCCGACCAATATAATCGTGTGGTAAGACATGTGGGACTCCTTTCGTTACAGTGAGCGGTTTGATTTAAGTTCCGGATGAACACCATCCGGGCCAAAGCCTAGAGATCACTCACTGGGCTTTACAGAACAATTGTACACTGAATTCGAAAAAATAAAAGGTCCGGACGAACGGGCGCTCACTCGTTCCGGAACTGTAAACAGTAATGGTGGAAAGTGTTGCTCACCCACGCGTTTCCAAGTCCATAGGGGGATAGTCGCTGGTTATCCTGGCACCAAATTTTTTCATCCTTCAGTGTATACGTATCTTGCAGTTTTCGTGCCAGGTCCCATGCCAGGGGGTAGATTTTCCCACCCTTCTTAATATTTTTGACGATGATTGTCAGGTATGCTCCTGGTCGTAATAATGGCTGCATCGCGATGTATATGGATTTGAGTCGTTCAATGAATTCCTGATAGTCGCCGATATTCCCCAGGTCGTTGGGATCGGTGGAGTAGGTTACATCTAATTCCGGTGCAGTTCGCCGGGATTTTTGAGTGGCAGCACCGTGGGCATGCAGCATATCCCAATAAGGTGGAGAGGTGATCACATAATCGATGGGTGGGAATTGGTAACGCGTGGCAATTTCAGCAATATTCGCCGCATCGCCTGTGATCAGCTCGCACGCTAAGCCGGAAGCAGCCGGACCAAGATTCTTTACCTCTTCAGCGATTACCTGGCGGGCAATCTCTGCATACGCCGGATTAAGCTCGATCCCATAGGCATTCCTGCCGCAGCGTAATGCCCCCACCAATGTGCTGCCAGTCCCCGCCATGGGGTCAAATACAACCTGGTTGAGCTTGCTGAAAAAAGTGATGAATTCCATCACCAGGGTTTCAGGGAATTTGGCTGGATGGCGCAACACGTTCTTCTGGCGCGGTGGGGGATTATGCACGAACCAGGATTTCTGGAATTTCAGCCATTCCTTCGGAGACAATTCGTTTAACTTATTAATATAAGGGCGTTTGGTCATATCGATTCGATTAAATCAAGAGTGATGATGAATGCTTATGGATTTACTTCATAGACTACCAGGTCGGAGAAATTTACAGTCACTGCCATTTTATTGGCAGACCTGGCAAAAACCCCCACCCCTCCGGAGGTAAGCACCGGATCATGGATGGAGAATTGAAATTGACCATTAACAAAAAAACTCATCTCAGATCCCAGCGCAGCTATTCCAATCCTGGCTGTACCAGGCGCCCCTGGAGGTACTGACCCGCTTAATATCCACGGTTGAGGCGATGAGGCTTGACCGTCTTTTACCCGGTCCAATCGAACTTGCCCATTACAGGATAGGGAGAAACGATAATAATCGATCGTAGGTGAAACCCGAAATAAAACCCCATATTCATCCAGATCTCTACATAGACTGGTTTGGGCAGTGATTTCAAGGTAGAAATTCGTGAAGATTGGTGCTTCGTGAATGCTAAATAAATATGCATTCGTTTCACCTATCGCAATTGCCAGCTCATTTTTCCCCAAAGCCACGCTCCCGGCATCCGATTGGCTTGAAGTCCAGGCTTTTGCATCGGTGAAATCATCTTCGAACAGTATTTGCCCTATTTTCGGGCGCATATCCACTGTTGGGGTAACGATCGGGGTAGGGAAAGGGGTTGGCGTTGCGGTAGGCGGAAACCACACAATCGTAGGGGTGACGGTTTCAGTTTGAGCAAGCGGTGTATCAGTGGGTAAAACGACGATTGTCGGAGCAACAGCACAGGAACTACATAAAAGGATCAGCAAGCAATAATAAAATAAACTTTTCATTCATCCATCAAACTATCATTGTAAAACAGCCAAGAAATCATGATTGCATCTAAAAATACGGAGAATTAACCCAAAGGTGTTGTACAATTGGTGTGTTCATTCTAGCACATACTAATCGAACACTGCAACCCAATCCCACCGCTTCACGAGGAGAAGTTATGCGCAAAAAAGCCATCCTAATTACGGGTGCATCAGGTGAAATTGGTCAGGCACTGGTAAAGAGCCTGGTCGGGCAAAATGAAATGCCCATTATCACGATTGACATCGCCCCCCTTCCAGCTGAAATTCATGCCATAGTCACTGCCATCCAGGGTGATATTATGGATAAATCGCTGCTCTCACGGCTGGTGAGCGAATATGAGATCGACACGATTTATCATTTGGCAGCATTGCTCTCAACCAGGGCTGAGTTCTCTCCCGAAGCGGCACATAAGGTGAATGTAGAAGGCACGTTGGGTTTGCTTACCCTGGCTGCTGAACAATCTGAATGGCGCGATGAGCCGGTAAAGTTCATCTTTCCAAGCTCGATTGCTGCCTATGGCATGCCCGATCTTGAAACGAAAGCGGCTTACACCCGCGTGCGCGAGTGGGAGTGGAATAACCCGCGCACCATGTACGGCTGCAATAAGCTTTATTGTGAGCAATTGGGGATCTATTACAGTAAATATTATCGCCAGCTGGCTGCCGATTTGCCTGTGATGCTTGATTTTCGCTGCCTGCGTTTCCCGGGATTGATCAGCGCGTTTACCGTCCCCAGTGGTGGTACCAGTGATTATGGTCCGGAGATGCTGCATTATGCCGCTCAAAAGAAACCCTACGCCTGTTTCGTGCGTGAGGATGTGCGCATCCCCTTCATGGTCATGCCCGATGCGGTCAAGTCTCTATTGATGCTCACCAATGCACCCAGGGCAGGACTGAAGCATTCTGTCTATAACGTAACCAGCTTCAGCCTGTCTGCTATGGAATTCAGGGAGTGGGTACTGAAGTTCTTTCCAGATGCCCAGATCACCTTCCAGCCGGACCTAAAACGCCAGGCGATTGTTGATTCATGGCCGGCAGATTTGGATGACAGTGCTGCCAAACGGAACTGGAATTGGCTGCCCGATTATGATATCCAGCGTTCGTTTGGTGAGTATCTGGTACCGAATATTCGCAATATGTACCAGGGAAAATAAGTGTTCAATATTTATAGCTCTGTGTGAAAACAATTAGGCATTCCAAGGCAGCCATGATCGGTAATCAATCGCTCCCGGAACCCGGATTAATTATCCTGTTTGGCTCAGGTGAGACTTCTCCCACCGGTCGAAAAATCTTCGAGGGTGTATTCAAGTCACTGCCTACATCACCCCGGTTAGCGTTATTGGAAACCCCCGCCGGATTTGAGCTAAATTCCAATCAGGTGATCAACCGCGTGGGTGATTTCTTCATTCACCGTTTACAAAACTTCTCTCCCCACGTGGATATCATCCCCGCCCGCAAGCGGGGGACAAAATATAGTCCGGATGATCCTGACACTGTATCCCCCCTATTAATTTCTGACCTCATCTTCATGGGTCCTGGTAGTCCCACATATGCCATTCGCCAGCTACGCGAGAGCCTCGCCTGGTACTACCTGGTTGCGCGCCACCGCTTGGGTGCCGTGCTCGCACTTGCCAGTGCTGCCACCATTGCCATCAGCGCATGCGCTCTCCCGGTTTACGAAATCTATAAAGTTGGGGAAGATTTGCATTGGGTGGAAGGATTGGATTTTTTCAAGCTATATGGATTACAGCTTGTCTTTATCCCGCATTGGAATAACCAGGAGGGTGGTGCAGAGCTTGATTCCAGCCGCTGCTTTATGGGTCGAGAACGTTTCGTGCATTTGATGGATATACTTCCGGATGAGATGACCATCCTTGGATTGGATGAAAAAACCGCCTTGATTATGAATCCGGCTTTATGTGAGTGCCAGGTAAGGGGATTAGGCAAGGTCACTTTGCTGCATACGGGGCATAAGCACTCGCAGAACAAACAATTGCATCCTTCGCTTCCATCGACTGCTCATTTAGCTGGAACCGATGCAGACCTGATCGAGATTGCTGAGCAGCGTAACGGGCATGTTCACCAGTACCAGGATGGGCAGGTTTTTCCCATTAGTGAATTGGGACCATTCCATGCGTATCATCCTGAAGCCAGTTTGCCTGATTCCGTTTGGCAAAAAGCAGTTCAGGTGAACAATCGGATCGCATACGAAGATGCTGATCAGCCTCCTGAGGAAGTCTCACGACTTATTCAAGCGCGCCAAAATGCTCGTCAGCACAGTAATTGGGCATTCGCGGATGAATTACGCCTGAAGATTTTCGAATTAGGATGGGAAATTATGGATACCAACGAGGGTCCAGTCAGCAAGAAGCTACCGTTTCCGAACAATTAGTTGAAAGTAGGAGTCCATATGGCTGATCGCTTAAAAATTGGTTATATCGGCTTGGGATTAATGGGAAAATCAATTGCCCGTAATATCCTGCAGGCAGGTTTTCCCTTACTGGTCCATAATCGCAGTCAAGCTGCCGTTGCCGAGCTGGTGGCTGAAGGTGCCCAATTAGCAGCCACACCTGCCGAGGTGGCTGCCAGGGTGGATGTGGTATTTACCAACCTGCCAGATTCACCCGATGTAGAATCGGTCGCCCTTGGTGAGAATGGGATCATCTTCGGGTCACACCCTGGGCTCATCTATGTGGACAACTCTACGATAAAACCTTCCACGGCACGCCACATTGCCTCAGTCTTTGCGCAGAAGGGGGTTCAATGCCTGGACGCACCGGTGAGTGGAGGAGATATCGGTGCCCGCCAGGGTACCCTGGCGATCATGGTCGGTGGTCCCGCTGATGCGCTGGAGGTAGTGCGCCCGGTGTTCGCTGCCATGGGAAAAACGATCACCCACGTGGGCGATTCGGGGGCAGGGCAGATCGCCAAAGCCGCCAATCAAATCATGGTCGCAGCCCAGATGGTGGCGATGGGTGAACTGTTGATCTTCTCGAAGAAAGCGGGTGCCGACCCTCAGAAAGTGGTGGAAGCGATCAAAAGTGGGGCTGCCCAATGTTGGACGTTGGATGTTAAACCCCCAAGGCTATTCTCAGGCAATCGCTCCCCCGGTTTTAAAGCTTACCTGCAAGGCAAAGACCTGAATATCATTATGGAAACCGCCCATCAATATGGAATTCCACTTCCATCCACTGCCGTAGCTGCCCAGCTCTTCAACGCCATGTTGGAGATGGACATGGGGGAACTGGATAATTCTGCTGTGCTGGGGGTCATCGAAACCCTGGCAAATACGAAGTTGATAGAATGAAAAAAACCCTAAAATCCTTATCCGGTCGATTTTCATGGGCTTCGGCCAGTGATTATCTACTGATCACCCTGGGAGCATTGCTCCAAGCAATCTCGATCCGCCTCTTCCTCGTCCCAGGGCATGTGCTCAATGGAGGCGTCAGTGGATTGGCTCAGCTGATCAACTTTTACACCGGATTTCCCATCGGAGTCATGATCCTGATTGGTAACATTCCCTTATTGATCCTGGGATGGCGCCACCTGGGAGGCAGGCGTTTTGCCTTCCGCACAGCTTATGCGGTGATCGCAGTCTCATTCTTTACCGATTTCCTCACTCAAATATTGCCCAATGCAGGGTTAGCAAATGACCTGGTACTCACGACCCTGTATGGAGGTGTGATCAGCGGCATCGGTTATGGATTGGTGTACCGGGGACATGGCACCAGTGGTGGAACCGATATCCTCGTGCGGATCATCACAAATTGGCGCAGCATCCCTATTTCACAAAGTTACCTGATCACCGATTCGCTCATCATGTTGCTTGGTGGTCTGGCATATGGCTGGCGAAATGCCTTGTACGCCATCATTATGTTATTTATTAGTGGAATAGCTGCCGAAGTAACCACCGAAGGTCCCAATGTGATTCGTACCGCATTTATCATCACCACACATCCCGATCAGGTTTCCCAATCCATTTTGACGGATCTGGAACGTGGGGTGACCTCCATTAATGCCACAGGTGTATACACCGGAACAGAACGCTGTATGCTTTATTGTGTGATCACTCGCTCGGAAGTGAGCGTGTTAAAAAGTCTGGTACGGGAGGTCGACCCGGATGCATTTATTGTGATTGGTCAGGCACATGAGGTATTGGGCGAAGGCTTTCGACCACTGCGCTAATCACAGATACCTCAGATAATATCAGTGGCGATGTAGTTGATTATGGTTAAATGATGCAATGATTTTCATACAAACCTATATACGTGCAACCGATGATTACGTAATGCGTATATAGGATCAGATAACCATACAGGAGCACCACGTGAATAACCTAGAACCTGATGTTCTCAACCTGGTTCATCAAGGTAACCAAGAAGCTTTCACCCAGCTGGTTGAGATGTATCAGAAACCAGTATATAACCTGTGTTATCGAATGCTGGGTGATCCGGATGAAGCCGAGGATGCCGCTCAGGAAACCTTCCTGCGAGTATACAAAAATATTAAGCATTATGATGCCAAACGTCCTTTCACCACGTGGCTCTTATCCATCGCAGCCCATCATTGCATCGACCAGCTACGCAAGCGGAGAATGATCGTCATCTCGATGGATGGAACACCGTATCTCGACCCACCGGATGGATTGCCCGGACCTGAAGCTTCCTTTTATACCCATGAGGATCAAAAACGAGTGCAGACCTTACTAAAAACACTCAACCCGCATGATCGAGCAGCCGTGGTCATGTATTATTGGTATGATTTTTCATACGATGAGATCGCGAAAAGCCTTTCATTGACCTCAAGTGCGGTAAAAAGCCGTTTACACCGTGCCAGATTGAGCATGGCACAATCCTGGGCTAACCAGAAAGGTAGCAATTTTATACCGGAAAGGAAACCGCATGAATCATCAGCCTTTTAGAGAGTGGCTGCTTTCTGAAGAGCCGTTATCCACAGATCAATCCCTGGCTCTTCAAGACCACCTGAGCATATGTGAGGTTTGCAGTCAGGTGGAGTCAGCCTTGAAGGAAGTGGAATTCGCCATTCGAAAGGTTCCCCAGACAGAGCCAGCTTCGGGTTTCACCTTACGCTGGCAGGAACACCTGGCAGAATACCAGTCACGCCAACGATCGCGTTGGGGTTGGGTATCCATCGCAGCCACCACGCTCATTGCCACTGGTTTAATCATCCTTATGATTACCCAACTATGGTCATTGATTGAGTCACCAGGTCCATTTTTGGCGCTATGGCTGGATCGCCTGGTGAGCATCGCATCCGTGTATTATTTACTACGCAATATCGCCGGCGCCTATACCTGGTCGACATCGTTATATACTTTCCTTGGCATGTTCTTTTTAGCAGGTATCATCAGTTTCATGAGTGTGCTATGGTTGACGGCATATCGCAAGTTCAGCCTGGCCAGGAGGGTCGTATGAAACATTTCAATAATAAGCTCTTATCTGCCCTATTCATAGCTGTGCTTGTTTTAGGGCTGTTTCCAGCTACCGCTTTCGCAGCTTCACAAAATTATGTGGCGATCGGGAATAGTTATACACTACAGAGTGGTCAAACCCTGAATGAAGATCTGTTTGTCCTGGGTGGAAGTGTGAATTTAATGAGCGGCTCAACCATCAATGGGAGTGTGATCATTATTGGTGGGAGCGTTCAAGCAGCCGGTACGGTCAATGGAGATTTTACTGTACTCGGAGGTACCGTCAATCTGGCAAGTACGTTTATCCTGAGTGGAAACCTGACCAGTGGTGGAACCGTGGTTAATCGTGACCCGGCAGCCCAAATAAAAGGCCAGGTCAATAATAACAATAACACTCCTTACGTCATTCTTCCGGGGGGAGTTCATATCCCCACTCTGACCAGTAGTATTGACCCATTCTTTAGAGTTGTAGGATTCTTCTTGCGTCTTTTCCTCTGGGCATTGGCTGCCATGTTGGCTGCAATGTTTATCCCGACGCATATGATGCGTATCTCCCAGACAGCTCTCTCTCAACCGCTTATTTCGGGTGGGTTGGGTCTCCTGACGGTCATCATCGTACCCATCATCCTGGTATTATTGGCGATCACCATCTGCCTGATCCCGGTTGCGCTGATCGGTGCGTTGTTATTGGTGCTTTCATTGGTATTTGGATTGATTGCAATTGGTCTAGAAGTTGGGAAACGCATCAGCGCTGCCTTCAAACAGGAATGGCACCCTGCGGTTGCAGCCGGGTTGGGTACACTCGCGTTGATGTTAGTTTTGAGCGGATTGGAAGCCATCATCCCCTGCGTCGGCTGGATCCCTAAAGCCCTGGTCGGTTTATGGGGGTTGGGTGCGGTCTTGTTGACTCAATTTGGGATGAAGCCATACATCCCCGGACCCAATCCGAGCTTGCCCGTGGGAGGCACGCAAAGTTCTCTACAGGGATAACAGCCAAGCGGCATTACGAATCAAGTCATCGCACGTATCAAACAGGAAACCCATAGCTATCTGAGTTATGGGTTTCTCTTTGTAACATGAAATCTATATGATATACTTACATTGTAAGTACATGGAGGTTGATGGGTATGGTCCGTAAATTATTCCGTACAGGAAATAGTGTGGTGGTCTCGCTTCCCCATGATGCCCTGGAGTACCTTAATATGCATGAAGGCACGGAGATCGAAGTGGATCTGGATCGAAAGAACCGCCAGGTGATCATCAAGCCAGTGGAAATCCCTTCATCAAAATCTGGTATCAATGAGGAATTTGCTCACCAGGTAGCTGAATTTATCGAGCAATATCGACCTGCTTTGGAAAAACTTGCTAAATAAGTGTTTAATTATTTGACACCAGAGCAGGTGCTGTTCATCCATGCCAGGCTGATCGTGGAAACCGGCGGAGAGCATGGAGTGCTCGATTTGGGGTTACTCCAATCGGCGGCAGCCCGACCGCAAGCATCCTTTGACGGACTGGATCTTTATCCCGATCTATTCACTAAAACTGCGGTGCTGCTCCAAAGCCTGATTGGTAACCATGCTTTCGTGGATGGCAATAAACGAACCGCGATTACGGCTGCAGGCTTGTTTTTACAGCTCAATGGCTATCGCCTTACAGCTAGTAACCAGGAAATAGAGGCTTTCACCCTCCGCTGTGCCCGAAAATTAATCCCGCCGGAGGAAATCGCATCTTGGTTTCGGAATAAATCCAAGGGCATTCCGTGATTGCGAAGTCCGTCATAAGACGTAAATATTACGAATCCTTAGACTATTCCCATAGGCTGTTATTTACCAGCGATGGTTAACATCGCCCCCAGCAAAATCCCGATTTGACCCAAATGATAGGTCAGCATAACGCGTAAACGGGCATGGGATAAGGGATTGATAAACCGGTCCCATGCCAGCATCGAATCGGAAGCAAAAAACAAAACCGCGCCGAGGCTAACGAGCAACGCAGCGACCATAGGCCAACCCGGTCGGGTCCACGTCATGAGTGCAGAGTAGACCATCAGACTGATCACCAACGCATAAATAAGCACCGGAATTTTCAAGGCAGTCTTACCTTTTTCCTTCAGACCCCTGGCTAATTTCGGGTACAGCCACCACAGATAAGCAGCCAGCAGGACGATCAGGATCCCCCCCCACAGATTGATATAGGGGGCGATATTGTTCAAGCCGAGGATATAAAACACATGCCCCACCAGGAATGCCAGTAAACCAAATATGAACAAGTCTTTTGGAACCATCAGGAACACATCCCCTGCCAGGCAGAATAGTGCCCCTAACGTAAACCATAACATAGAGCCCCCCAAGCCAACGCTTTGCCACATCCACCAGAGCAACGCCAGCATGGTCGCAGGTTTGGTGATATAGATAATAGTCTTCCATTTTTTATCCGATGCGATCCAATTCAAAACTGCCAGAACCAACACTACGATGATCGGGTAATAAGTCATGCACTCGCTCCTCAATTATGAATTGAACATCTGCTTGACCATCTTTTCATCATCCCGCCAGTTTTTTCGTACTTTCACTCGTAATAGCAGGAATACTTTCTTCCCGTTCATAGCCTCGATTTCTTTCCTGGCTGCCGTTCCAATTTTTTTCAGCATCTGGCCATTCTGGCCAATCACAATTCCCTTGTGGGATTCGCGCTCCACAAATATCGTAGCCTCGATATATACTCCCTGTTCATTTCGTTCGGTGTACTCGTCAATCCTGACGACTATGCCATGCGGTACTTCAAAACGCAGATTATTCAAACAAGCCTCACGGATCAGGTCTGCCGTGATGTCCCGCTCAAACAAATCCGTTACCTGCTCTTCAGGGTAAAATGGCTCTCCCACTGGAATGTGAGCAATAATTTTTTGGAGTAGAATCTCCCGGTTGTCCCCGCGTGTGGCTGAGATAGTAAGTAAGCCTCCCTCAGGAATCAGGCTCTGGTAGGCTTCGCGCACCTCAGACATTTTGCCAGGTGGCAAAAGGTCAATTTTATTAAGCACCAGTAATACTTTGTCTGGAATTAACATCTTAGAGAGCATCCCGCTCAACAAGCGGTCCTCCTCCGTCGGCATCTGGCTGGCATCCACCAGGAACAACACCAGGTCACAATGCTCCAGGGCAGAGCGGGCTTCATCATTCATACTCACGCCTAATTTGGTGTGCGGCTTATGCACCCCGGGGGTATCGATAAAAATTACCTGGTATTCAGCTGAAGTTAAGATGCCTTCCTGCCGTCTACGTGTGGTCTGCGGGCGGGGAGATACGGCAGCCACTTTCTGACCCACCAATGCATTAATTAAAGTCGATTTTCCAACGTTCGGACAACCCATCACTGCAACGAATCCAGCTTTAAACTCTGTGGTTTTATTTTCCATAATCAAATTCTATCAGTATAAGATAGCATTGTGAACAGAGAAAGCCGAGTAAATAACAGTAAAGTTTCATCCAATGCTAATCCAGACGTCTTGACCTATATGCAACCCATGATATAATATTCGTTTGCATGTTTGCCCTGTGCGATAAATTTGGATAAAATGGACAATGAATTAGGGATTTGAAAATTTCAAAGCGTGATGGAACGATTTTCATCACGCCTTATTTGTTGTTCACCGCATATTTACTTCAGCGAAAAACTGTTGACCTAGGAGAGAATTATGGCACCTAACCTGCCAACCAAGTCCTACGCTCGGATCACGATTGACCTGAAGCTGCCGGACTTGATCGAAGTTCAGCTTGAATCCTTTAAGCGCTTGAAAAAAGAAGGTCTCGCTGATCTCTTCCATGAAATATCACCCATCGAATCATATAACAAGGGGATGAAACTATACTTCCCCTCCCGCACGCCAGAATCGGATCAGTGGGAACTCACCTATAAGTTTGGTGAGCCCAAGCATTCCCTTGAGGAATGTGTTGAGCGCGACCTGACCTATGCCAGTCCACTGTACGTCTCAGTCTTACTTGCCGGACCCGAGGTCCAGCAACCCATCAAGCAAGACATCTTTTTAGGTGATTTCCCCGAAATGACTGAGAAAGGTACCTTTATTATTAATGGTACCGAGCGTGTGGTCGTCTCACAATTAATTCGTTCGCCTGGTGTGTACTTCGAAGCCCCAGCCGATCGTTCCACCGGGCGTCTTTTGGCAATTGCCAAGCTGATCCCCGATCGGGGCGCCTGGATGGAATTCGAAACCCGCAAAAGCGATTACCTCACCTTGAGGTTTAACCGCAAGCGTACGGTGCCTATCACGATCTTTTTACGTGCATTAGCGGCCGTAAATGACGGTCTTCCTGATTCACCACTTAACACCGGAACCGATGAAGAACTTTTATCATTGTTCCAGGATGTGGATAACAACCCTGACCGCATGTTTATTCCATCCTCCTTCGCTCAGGAACCTCAATGGGATATTACCAGCAAGCAGACAATCTCAGAAGCAGCCCTGCTGGAATTCTTCAAACGTATGCGTCCTGGCGACCCTGCCACGCTGGATAATGCGCGTGGTTTCTTGCAGGAACAACTGTTCGATCAGCGCCATTACGACCTGGAGCGCGTAGGTCGTTACAAGCTCAATCAAAAACTGGATCTGCATGACCGCGTGCCCATCACGCACCGCATGATCACCAAGTGGGATATCGTTCGCCTGGTTCGCCGCATGATCATGATCAATAATGGCACTCAGGCACCTGATGATATCGATCACCTTGGTAACCGGCGCGCAAAGACAGTAGGCGAGCTGATCCAGAACAAACTGCGTATCGGGTTGCGCCGGATGGAACGTGTGATCAAGGAACGTATGTCGATCCGCGATCAGGATCAGCTGACCCCAATCACGTTGATCAACATCCGCCCGGTTGTGGCTGCCTTGCGTGAATTTTTTGGTTCGAGTCAGCTGTCCCAGTTCATGGACCAGACCAACCCATTGGCAGAGCTGCGTCACAAGCGCACTCTCTCCGCATTGGGACCTGGAGGTTTACGTCGTGAACGGGCTGGCTTCGATGTCCGGGATGTGCATCACTCTCACTATGGACGTATCTGTCCCATCGAAACCCCTGAAGGTCCAAACATTGGTTTGATCGGCCGTCTGGCTTCATTTGCCCGCGTCAACGAGTATGGGTTCATCGAAACCCCCTACCGGCGAGTGCGTAAAACGATCTTACCGTCCGATCCGCGATTGGTGGGTCGGTTACTGCGTGAAGATGTAAAGCACCCTGATACGAGTAAAGTAGTCGCTAAAAATGGTGAGCGAGTTACCTTAGACATCGCTGATAAAATCAAGAAGCTCAAGCTGAAAGAGGTACTTGTTGTACCGTTCGTAACCGAAGAGACGGAGTACTTGTCCGCAGATGTTGAAGACCGCTTCGTCATCGCTCAGGCCAATACACCACTGAATGAATACAATGAGTTCATCCTCACCAGCATCTCCTCACGCCACTATTCCGATTTCATCTTCGCTACCAGTGACAATATCGATTACATGGACGTTGCCCCGCATCAGATCGTCGGGATCAGCGCCGCATTGATCCCGTTCCTGGAGCATGATGATGCGAACCGTGCCCTGATGGGTTCGAACATGCAGACGCAAGCCGTCCCGTTATTGAACCCTGATGTGCCTGCCGTCTCAACTGGGATGGAATATCACGCCGCCATGGACTCGGGGCAGGTAGTGATCGCTGAAGAAGATGGTGAAGTCACCTCTGTAACAGGGAATAGGATTGTGATCCACACCCCCAAGAGTGACCACATATACCAGCTGCGTAAATACCAACGCTCGAATCAATCCACCTGCATCGACCAGCGCCCTGCCGTAGTCAAAGGACAGCGTGTCCATAAGGGTGAAGTCATAGCTGACTCATCCTCCACTGAAAATGGTGAGCTGGCCCTGGGTCAGAATGTGGTCGTCGCTTTCTTATCCTGGGAAGGTGCCAACTTCGAAGATGCTATCGTCATCTCCGAGCGCCTGGTCCAGGAGGATCGTTTCACTTCGGTCCACATTGAGAAGTACGAAGTCGAATCACGCGACACCCGTCTGGGTCCGGAAGAAATCACACGTGATATCCCCAACGTTGGTGAGGATGCGATTAAAGACCTCGATGAGACCGGTATCATCCGCATCGGTGCCGAGGTTGGTCCTAACGACATCCTGGTGGGTAAAATTTCTCCCAAGGGTGAAAAAGAGCTTACCCCTGAGGAGCGCTTACTGCGTGCTATCTTCGGTGAGAAATCTCGTGATGTAAAAGATACTTCCCTGCGCATGCCGCACGGTGAACGCGGGAAAGTCGTCGAGGTAAAAGTATTCACCCGCGAGGATAATACCGATCTGGCGGCTGGTGTGGATATGATGGTGCGTGTCTCGGTTGCCCAGCGCCGCAAGATCACCGCTGGAGATAAGATGGCCGGGCGTCACGGTAACAAAGGTGTAGTCTCGAGCGTGGTTGCTGAGGCAGATATGCCATTCCTCGAAGATGGAACACCGGTGGATATCATCCTGAACCCAACGGGAGTACCTGGTCGTATGAACCTTGGTCAGGTGTTGGAAACTCACCTGGGATGGGCTTCAAGCCGTCTGGGTTTCCGTGCTATCACGCCAGTATTCGACGGCGCCACCGAATACGAGATCGATGCCGAGCTTGCGCGTGCCTGGTTGATTGATCAGGCCTGGAAGGAAGCTGGTACCAAAGCCTGGGAGCAGCTAAATCAAACTGAACACGATCCCAGCCAGTATGAAGATGATAATGAAGTCCGCAACCTGTACCTTGAGGATTGGCTGGGTGACCTGGGCTATGATGTCTCTTTGTTCAAATCTGACTACTACTATGCCCGTCGTTCGGTATTACGCGAATGGTTGCGTGTTTATGGTTATGATCCAGACCTGGTAATCGCTTCTGAAGGCATCGTTGGCGATAAAGCCCAGGAAGCGAAAATGGCTACCTATTCCATCCACACCTGCCTGCGCCTGTGGCTGGATCAGCAAGGGGTTAATGTTTCGAAGATCAAAGATGAGGCTCTTCCCAGCGAAGCTGAAAAATATTCGCTGGCTATGGGCATCCCCGTTCCAACCCTGGGCAAGCAGGTTGTCCGTGATGGGAAATCAGGTGATCCATACGATCGACCTGTAACCGTCGGTGTGATGACCATGCTTAAACTCCACCACCTGGTTGAAGATAAAGTCCATGCCCGTTCGACCGGCCCTTACAGCCTGGTGTCGCAGCAGCCCTTGGGTGGTAAAGCCCAATTTGGCGGTCAGCGCTTCGGTGAAATGGAAGTCTGGGCATTGGAAGCCTATGGAGCAGCCTACACCCTCCAGGAAATGCTGACGGTGAAGTCAGACGATGTCCAGGGACGGGTGAAGACCTATGAAGCGATCGTTAAGGGTGAACCTATCGAAGAGCCCAGTATTCCAGCCTCCTTCCGCGTATTAGTGAAAGAGCTGCAGAGTTTGGGGTTGGCGGTCGAAGCTGTTACCGATACCGGTGAAGTGATTAAATTCGGCAAGGATGAAGAACGTTCACGTCCACCCAGATTGCAAACTGGTCTATTGGACCTTGATCCACATCTGTAAAATCCTTGACGCTCCTATGAGCGCATGGTAAAATCCTTTCTCGTCGTCTTTAACATACGTGGGTAGGTTCTCTACCATAATCGTATACCAATGCAAGTAAGGCGAGGCCATCGAGTTATTGATGGCCTCCCTTAATGGAATAATCTAATTTATTCAAAAACTGTTCGGAGGCGAAGGTGCCAACAATCAATCAACTAGTCCGCAGAGGACGCAAAACAAAGAAAGAGAAGAGCAAGGCTCCTGCCCTGCTGTACACCCTCAATCTTTACAACCAAAACCGGATTCGCCAGAGCAAAGGCTCACCTCAAAAGCGGGGCGTTTGCACTGTCGTCAAAACCATGACGCCCAAAAAGCCTAACTCAGCGTTACGCAAGATTGCTCGTGTACGATTGACAAATGGCATCGAGGTCACTGCATACATCCCGGGTGAAGGGCATGCATTACAGGAACACTCTGTCGTGCTGGTACGTGGTGGTCGTGTGAAAGACCTGCCTGGTGTGCGCTATCATATCGTGCGTGGCTCACTGGATACCGGCGGCGTCAATAACCGGAAACAGGGTCGTTCCAAATACGGCTCCAAGCGTCCTAAAGAATAATCCCCAGGGAGTAATGGTATGTCTAGACGTAGCAAACCCGAAAAACATGAAATTACCGGTGATGTCCGCTTTAACAGCGAGCATGTGCAGAACTTTATTAACCGTGTGATCCGCGCGGGTAAGAAAAGTGTCGCCACAACCGTAGTTTATGATGCCTTTGACATGATCGAAGAACGCGCAAAACGCAGTGCTCTTGAAGTCTTTGATCAGGCGATTAAAAATGTATCACCAATCCTTGAGGTGAAACCACGGCGTGTGGGTGGAGCCACTTACCAAATTCCTATGGAAGTCCCCCCCTATCGCCGTTTCGCACTGGCTGCCAGATGGATCCTACAGGGTGCCCAGGCACGCTCAGGAAAGTCTTTCTCCGAAAAGTTAGCTGGCGAACTAATAGACGCAGCCAATAATACCGGTACAGCCATTCGAAAGCGCGAAGAAACTCACAAGATGGCTGAAGCGAACCGTGCCTTCTCCCATTTCCGGGCGTAGGTTATTATCAACCCGGTATCTGTGAGTATTCACTAGTGGCAGTAGGTTCCTTTTATGACCCGCCGATTTCCCCTCGATCTGTATCGTAATATTGGCATTATTGCCCATATTGACGCGGGTAAAACCACAACCACTGAACGCATCCTCTTCTACACAGGTAAAACCCATCGCCTCGGATCAGTAGACGACGGCACGACTGTCACTGATTGGATGGAGCAGGAACGCGAACGCGGCATTACAATCGTTTCTGCAGCGGTTTCAGCTGAGTGGAAGGGTTACCAAATCAATATTATCGATACCCCAGGGCATATAGACTTTACCGCTGAGGTACAACGTTCCCTGCGTGTGCTGGATGGTGGTATCGTGGTTTTCGATGCGGTCCAGGGTGTCGAACCGCAGAGTGAAACCGTTTGGCGTCAGGCAGATCGATATCACGTGCCACGGATTTGCTTTGTGAATAAGATGGATCGCGTGGGAGCCTCCTACGAGCGCTCCATTGAAAGTATGAAGCACCGTTTAGGCGCCAATGCAGCTGCCGTTCAGCTTCCCATCGGCAATGAAGCCGAATTCAGGGGCATGGTGGATTTGCTCACCATGAAAGCATTCGTATGGGATGACGCCCTCGGCACCGATGCGATTGAAACCGAAGTACCGGCGGATATGGTTGGGTATGCTAAAGAGATGCGCGCACATCTCTTGGAACAAATCGCTGAAACGGAAGACGCACTTACCTTGCGTTATTTGGAAGGCGAAGAAATTTCGGTTGAGGATCTAAAAGCTGCCTTGCGCAGGGCAACCATTACCGGGAAAATTACCCCGGTTTATTGTGGGAGTTCATTAAGAAATAAAGGTGTACAGCCCTTGTTGGATGGAGTGATTGATTATCTGCCTTCACCGGCGGACGTTCCTCCAGTCGAAGGTATTCATCCCCACACCGGTCATCCAGTGGAGAAACCTGCAGAGGATGATGCCTCAATGAGTGCTTTAGTCTTTAAAATCGTCTCAGACCCCTATGTTGGACGTCTGGCATATATCAGGGTGTATTCGGGCAAAATCACCCAGGGTAGTACGGTCTTTAATCCCACCAAAGACCGCCGCGAACGCATCGGACGCCTGTTGCGCATGTACGCTGACCGGCGGGAAGACATCGATGAGATCCTGGCTGGTGATATCGGTGCAGTGCTTGGTCTCAAGGATTCTTTCACCGGTGACACACTGTGTGATGCTTCGAACCAGATCGTGCTCGAAAATATCACCTTCCCAGAGCCCGTGATATCAGTTGCCATTGAGCCTCGCACTGCAGCTGACCAGGACCGAATGTCGGAAGCCTTACACAAGCTGTCAGATGAAGATCCGACCTTCAGGGTGCATGTGGATGAAGAGACCGGCCAAACCATTATTTCCGGCATGGGTGAGCTGCACCTGGAAATACTCATTGACCGTATGCTGCGTGAGTTCCGTGTGCAAGCCAGGGTTGGTAAACCACAGGTGGCTTACCGTGAAACCATCACTCGCCCGGTGCCAAAGGCCGAATACCGCTACATCAAGCAGACCGGTGGGCATGGACAGTATGGGCATGTAGTATTGGCTCTGGAACCCGGTGAGCCTGGAAGCGGGATCGTGTACGAGAATTCAGTCGTAGGTGGGGTGATCCCCAAAGAATATCTTCCTGCGGTTGAAAAAGGCGTGCATGAAGCCGCTGAAGCCGGTGTTTTAGCGGGATACCCCGTGGTGGATATCAAGGTTCGACTGTATGATGGCTCGTACCACGAGGTAGATTCAAGCGACATGGCATTCAAGATGGCAGCCTCCATGGCTTTCAAGGAAGGCATCCACAAAGGAGATCCTGTCCTGCAGGAACCGATCATGAAAGTTGAAGTGATCGCCCCGGATGAATTTCTCGGAGAGATCATGGGACAGCTGAATGCACGTCGCGGTAATATTATCGGCACAGAGATGCGCCCTGGCAATACCCAGATGGTCACCGCCATGATCCCGCTGGCAGAAATGTTCGGTTATGCCACCGATCTACGTTCTGCCACCCAGGGACGAGGCGTTTTTACCATGGAATTCGACCATTATTCTCAGGTCTCTGAGAATGTTGCTAAGACAATTTTGGCATAAAAACATTATTGCACTGATTATTAAGGAGAACGTTTATGGCAAAGCAAAAATTTGCACGAACCAAGCCACACATGAACGTAGGCACGATGGGACACATCGACCACGGGAAAACGACCTTGACAGCTGCGATCACCAAATATTGCTCGTTTCTAGGGCAGGCGGAGTACCGTTCGTTTTACACGATCGATAATGCGCCCGAAGAGAAAGAGCGCGGCATCACGATCAACATTGCCCACGTGGAATACGAGACCACCAAACGGCACTATGCGCACGTGGACATGCCCGGACACCGTGACTATATCAAGAACATGATCACGGGAGCAGCCCAGGTGGATGGTGCGATCCTGGTGGTAGCCGCCCCAGATGGGCCGATGCCGCAGACGCGTGAGCATGTGCTGCTGGCGCGCCAGGTGGAAGTTCCAGCCATTGTGATCTTCCTGAACAAGGTGGACATGATGGACGATGAGGAGCTTCTGGAGCTGGTGGAGATGGAGCTGCGCGACCTGTTGAACGAGTATGAGTTCCCTGGAGACACGACTCCGATCGTGCGAGGAAGTGCTTTGCTGGCCCTGGAGAGCACCAGTACCGATCCGAATGCACCTGAATACGCCTGCATCAAGGAGTTGCTGCGGGTGGTGGACGAGTACATCCCGGAGCCGGTGCGAGATACCGAGAAGCCGTTCATGATGCCGATCGAGGATGTATTCTCGATCAAAGGGCGCGGCACGGTGGTGACAGGCAGGGTGGAACGCGGGATCGCCAAGAAAGGTGATGCCGTGGAGATCGTGGGCTTGCGTGAGAAGAGCATGAGCTCGGTGATCACGGGCACGGAGATGTTCCACAAAGACCTGGACCAGGTGCAAGCTGGAGATAACGCCGGGATCCTGCTGCGCGGTATCGAGCGCACCGACGTGGAGCGTGGTCAGGTGGTTGCCAAGCCTGGATCGATCACCCCGCACACCCGTTTCATGAGTGAGGTGTACGTGCTGCGCAAGGAAGAAGGCGGACGACACAAGGCATTCTTCACCGGGTATCGCCCGCAATTCTACATCCGGACGATGGATGTGACCGGGAACATCAAGCTGCCCGAAGGGGTGGAGATGGTGATGCCGGGAGACAATGTGAACCTGGAAGTTGAGCTGATCGTGCCGGTGGCTTTGGAGCAAGGCTCCAAGTTCGCCATCCGTGAAGGCGGTTTGACCGTTGGCGCTGGTGTGATCACCAAGATTATCGCATAAGAATTATGCGATGATATATAGATAACTGGAACAGGAAAAATGGCTAAACAAAAAATCCGTATTCGTTTGAAGGCTTATGATCACCGCGTTCTGGACCAATCTGCAAAACGCATCGTTGAGACTGCAGAACGCACGGGTGCCCGAGTAGTTGGTCCTGTACCCTTGCCAACTAAGAAAGAAAGGTTTACAATTCGGCGCTCGACATTCATCGACAAAGATTCACACGAGCATTTTGAAATCCGCACGCATAATCGCTTGATCGATGTATTGGACCCTGATTCCAAGACCATCGATATGCTCATGAGGTTGAACCTTCCTGCGGGTGTGGACATTGAAATAAAAATATAGAATTACCGCCTTCAAGTACGGGTGCAGTCAGACTGATCACCCGTCAGCGAATGGTGGCAGTGTAAGAGCGGTCGTATGCGTGAGCGAACAAACCCGAGGCTCCACGGTACACCAGTTGACTGCACTGCGGTTAGGGATGATGCAGCCATGCCCAGGCTGACAGTCCCGAAACATATATTTGATAGGAGAAAACCGAGATGTTAAAAGGGCTCATTGGAAAGAAAATCGGTATGACCCAGATTTTCGTTGAAGGACAGGCACTCCCCGTCACTTTAATCGAAGCTGGGCCGTGCTATGTAACTCAGGTTCGTCTTCCTGGAAAAGATGGCTATTCAGCCGTCCAGCTGGGCTTTGATGAAGTAAGACCGAAGATCCTGACTGGCGGTGAGCTGGGGCACTTGAAGCGCAACACTCTCCCTCCGTTGCGCTTTTTGCGTGAATTTCGGGTGAAAAATCCTGAAGTTACCGAAGGCACCCAGATTAATGTGGACCAGGTTTTTGCAACTGGCGAGTCCGTGGATATCGTCGGAACCAGTAAAGGTAAAGGTTTCGCTGGCGCAGTCAAGCGTTATCACTTCAAGGGTCATCATAAGACCCATGGTACTTCTGATCGCGAACGTGCCCCAGGTTCACGTGGCTCTACCACCACGCCAGGTCGTGTGTATAAAGGAGCACGTGGACCAGGTCACATGGGTAACCGCCGCATAACTACCCAGAACCTCAAGATCGTCCTGCTGGATAAAGAGCGGAACCTGATCGGTGTGAACGGTGCTGTTCCCGGATCAAAGGGCAGCATAGTGGAAATTAAAGAAACCCGGAAACAGTAGCCGGCACCCGGCACTGATTCTCACATTTGTGGAGAATAAGATTATGGAAGTTGATGTCGTAAACATGGAAGGTGAGAAAATCCGCACGCTGGAGCTTCCAGCGCAGATTTTTGAAGCCCCTATTAATATTGATCTGATGCACCAAGCGTACGTACGCCAGATGGCGAATGCCCGCCTGGGAACTCACAGCACAAAAACCCGCGGTGAAGTGTCTGGTGGGGGTAAAAAACCCTGGAAACAAAAGGGTACTGGACGGGCTCGCCAGGGATCCAATCGTTCTGCCCAATGGGTTGGCGGTGGTAAGATACACACCCCCCATCCGCGCGATTACACGACACCCATGCCGAAAAAAATGCGCCAGGCTGCCCTCCGCTCGGCCTTATCCGCCAGGGCATCTGAAAAAGCCATCGTCGTGGTTGATGACCTGACGGTTGCGGAAGCCAAAACCAAAATGATGGCACAGATCATGGCGAAGCTTGTGGGCGAAGATAGTGCGATCATCCTTATTCCAGTAAAAAACCCAGCTTATGAGATGATCATCCGCTCCGCGAATAACTTGGCCGGAACCAAGACTATGCTGGCGAATTATTTAAACATCCGCGATCTGCTCAATTTTGACAAGATCATCTTGCCGATCCAATCGCTGGATGTAATTTCTGAGCATTTAGGGTAACGGGAGGCTAGCATGAGCACTATTTATGATGTCCTGCGTCGCCCGATAGTCACGGAGAAATCGAACTTTCAAAACTCAAACCTGCACCAGTATACATTTGAGGTGACCTCCAGTGCAACTAAAGGTTTGATTAAGGATGCGATTGAAACGCTCTTCGATGTCAAGGTAGTTCGGGTTAATATGATCAACGTTTCCCCCAAGCGCACTCGCCGGCCGAAGAGTCGCCGTCTTATGGTCCGCCGCAGCGGGTATAAAAAAGCCATCGTCACGCTGAAAACGGGTGACACGATTGATCTGTTTGAAGGAGTTAAATAATGGCCGTAAAGAAATATAAGCCGGTAACTCCTAGTTTACGTGGAATGACCGGATATACATTTGACGAAATAACCAAATCTAAACCCGAACGTTCCCTGATCGTGGACAAGCATAATCATGCTGGTCGCGATACCACCGGGAAAATCTCCGTCCGCCATCGCGGGGGTGGCAACCGCAGGCATATCCGTATCGTAGATTTCAAACGCGAGAAATTCGGCATCCCTGCCAGGGTTGCGGCGATTGAGTACGACCCGAACCGCACAGCCCGGCTGGCGCTTTTATTCTACACGGATGGTGAGAAACGCTATATCGTTGCACCCATCGACCTGAAAGTGGGCGATTTAGTAATGTCGGGTCCAAAGGCTGAAGTGCGGACCGGAAATAGCTTGCCGATTTCAAATATCCCCGTCGGTACCCTCATCCACAACCTGGAGCTCAAAGAGGGTCGGGGTGGGCAGCTCGTCCGCTCAGCGGGTGGTGCGGCGCAATTACTCGCCAAAGAAGGCGATTTTGCTCAGATCCGCATGCCTTCCGGTGAAGTACGTCTGATCCGCCAAACCTGCTATGCAACTATTGGGCAGGTCGGCAATTTAGATCATAGCAATATCAAGCTCGGGAAAGCTGGACGCAAACGCAATATGGGTATTCGCCCAACCGTGCGCGGTACAGCTATGAGCCCGCGTGATCACCCCCATGGTGGTGGTGAAGGTCGTCAACCCACCGGTATGCCCGGACCCAAGAGTCCGTGGGGTAAACCCACCCGTGGATATAAAACCCGACGAAATAAACTGTCGGATCAATATATTGTCCGCAGACGCGGCAAGAGCCGCAGGTAGTCAATTAGGTATCAGGAGTCGAGAAAATGGGACGATCTCTGAAAAAAGGGCCCTATGTGGAGCCCAAGCTACTCAAGAAAATTGAAAGCATGAACGAGCGAGGCGAGAAAAAAGTCATCCGCACCTGGAGCCGTGCCAGCACCATCTTTCCTCAGATGGTAGGGCATACCGTGGCAGTGCATGATGGTCGCAGGCATGTGCCCATCTATATCACCGAAAATATGGTCGGTCACCGGTTGGGTGAATTCGCCCCCACACGCACATTTCGTGGTCATGTCGCCTCTGAAAAGAAAGTGAAGAAAGTGGAGACGGAGGAATAACCTATGGCAACGCATGATATTCGCGCCCAGGCCCTCGACACGCCTGTCTCTGCTCAAAAAGCACGGCTGGTGGTTGACACAGTTAGGGGAAAAAATGTAGTCCAGGCATTGACCATGTTGAAGTTCATGCCCAACTATGCCGCCAAGCCTGTCTCAAAATTATTGGCTTCAGCCGTGGCAAACGCGGAAGAAAACTTCGGCGTCAGTCGCGATGATCTCTTTGTCTATCGCATTTTTGCTGATGAAGCTACAACTCGCAAATGGCGACGTTTTGGACCACGCGGCAGGTTTCTGCCCTGGTTACGGCGCTCATCTCACATAACTGTCATCCTTCGTGAGCGAGAAGGAAAGTAGGAGCTTTTATGGGTCGAAAAGTAAATCCGATTGGTTTTCGCCTGAAGATCAACAAAACCTGGGAAGGTCGCTGGTATGCAGAAGGTCGTGAATATGTAGAGCAGCTGCACCAGGATTTCGCCTTGCGCAACCTGGTGCGCAAAGAAGCCGCCCGAGCTGGAGTTTCCCGCATCGAGATCGAGCGCTTTCCGGGTAAAGTCAAGATCGTCGTCAATACTGCCAAGCCTGGTGTGCTCATTGGTCGCAAAGGCGAAAGTGTCAAGAATCTTCGCCAACACCTTGAAGCCATGGTTGGCAAGAAGATCGACCTGGAGATCAAAGAGATCAAGGCTCCTGATCTGGATGCCTTTTTGGTCGCCAATAATATTGCAGAGCAGCTGGAACGTCGCATTAGCTACCAGCGTGCCATGAAACGTGCCATCCAACAGGCAATTCGTCAGGGCGCGGAAGGCGTCCGCGTTGAAGTGGCTGGACGATTAAGCGGCGCAGAAATGGCTCGTGCGGTCAATATGCGTGAAGGTCGGGTCCCACGGGCTACCTTGCGCGCGGATATTGATTACCACCAGACCCAGGCACTGACCACGTACGGTCGGATTGGTGTCAAGGTTTGGATCTATAAAGGTGAATTACTACCTGCGGTCGAAGAACAGGTTGAATCGACCGAGGGTGTTTATGTTAGTGAGTAACGAGGGTTTTTACCATGCTCATGCCTAAAAGAGTTAAGTATCGTAAACAAATGCGTGGACGCATGAAAGGAACCGAGCTGCGCGGTGCCGAAGTTCATTTTGGCGATTTCGGACTGCAAGCCCTGGAACCCGGATGGGTGACTGCGCGCCAGATCGAAGCTGCCCGAAGGGCGATTATGCATTCCCTGAAACGGCGCGGTAAGGTTTGGATCCGTATCTTCCCAGATAAGCCATATACCCAAAAGCCTGCCGAAACCCGCATGGGTAAAGGCAAAGGTAATGTGGAATATTGGGTGGCTGTAGTCAAACCTGGTCGTGTCATGTTTGAGGTGGGTGGTGGTTTACCTGAAGATGAAGCCCGCAGTGCTTTGCGCCTGGCACAATTCAAACTGGCCATCAAGACCAAAGTAGTAGGCCGGCTTGATCGGGTTGCCGGAGGTGAACAATGAAAATCCACGAGGTGCGCGCCCTTTCCACCGATGCACTTGAAGCCAAACTCAGCGATACCAAAGAAGAGCTGATGAAACTGCGCTTCCAGCTATCCTCCGGTGAATTAAGTGACTACACCCGCCTGCGCATAACACGCCAGACCATCGCCCGCCTTACCTCTGTATTGAATGAGCGCCAGCGAAATCCTGAAAGCGAGGAGACCAATGAATAATCGCCGACGAATCACTGGTTTTGTCACCAGTAACGCCATGCAAAAGACGGTGGTGGTGGAAATATCACGAACTTACCGCCATCCACTCTATAAGAAAGTGGTCAACAGCCGGAAGCGCGTGATGGCACACGATGAGCTTGGTTGCCAGGTTGGAGATCAGGTACAAATTGTCGAAAGTCGACCAATCTCCAAGAATAAGTGCTGGGTTGTTGAACAAATTATTAGGCACTCAGTTGGCGGTGGAGAGGAAAGCCTGGAGGCATAACCATGATCCAACAAGAATCAGTGGTTAAAGTTGCAGATAATACTGGCGGGCGCTCTCTGTTGGTTATCCACGTCATGGGTGGTTCCAGGCGTCGTTATGGTCGCGTGGGAGACATCGTGGTTGGAGCTATCCAGGAAGCATCTCCCCAGGGGAGTGTCAAGAAAAGCGAAGTTGTCAAGGCTGTTATCGTACGTTGTGCCAAGGAATGGCGCCGGGAAGATGGATCTTATATCCGATTCGACGACAATGCGGCAGTCATTTTGGATACCGATGGGCAAAACCCCAAAGGTACTCGCATATTTGGTCCGGTGGCACGTGAATTACGTGAAAAAGGATTCATGAGAATCGTATCATTAGCACCAGAAGTCCTTTAGCAATCAGGTGCAGGAGTATAAGCTGTGAGAGTAAAAATTCGCAAAGACGATACCGTTGAGGTGATTAGCGGGCGCGAGGCTGATAAGGGCAGGCGCGGTAAGGTAATTAAGGTCCTTCCCGATGAAGGCAAAGTGGTCATCTCCGGGATTAATGTACGCAAGAAACATCAAAAACAGGTTCAATCGCAAGGTCGCACCCTGAAACCAGGCATTATTGAATTCGAAGCCCCACTTTTTATTGGCAACGTGATGTTGGTTTGCCCCAAATGTGATAATGCCGTCCGTGTGGGAATCCAACGAGAAGACAATGAAAGCCAACGTGTATGTAAGAATTGTGGTGCGGTGATTGAATAATCACCCTTTTGGAGCAATACGATGACTCATTATTTAAAAGAAAGATATCAAAAAGAAATCGCACCTGCACTTGAAGCTGCGATAGGCACCGACAACGTCATGCAGATCCCACGCATCACCAAGGTAGTGGTCAATATTGGCGTTGGAAAAGATGTAGTCAGCGAAAATACCAAGGCGCTCGAAGCTGCCGTAGCAGATCTGACGATGATCACGGGTCAAAAGCCGATCATCACTAAAGCCAAGAAAAGCATCGCTAACTTCAAGCTGCGCGAAGGCCGGCAGATTGGTGTCAAAGTCACCTTACGTGGTGAGAGAATGTGGTCGTTCCTCGACCGTTTGATGAATATCGCCCTCCCACGGGTGCGTGATTTCCGTGGCATCTCACCTAACGCATTTGATGGACGTGGAAACTACACTCTGGGTTTACGTGAACAGCTGGTATTCCCCGAGATCGAATATGACAAGATTGATAAAGTACGCGGTCTGGAAGTATCCATTATTACAACAGCCCGCAATGACGACGAATCCAGGCAACTGCTTCAAATGCTCGGCATGCCGTTTCAGAAGGAAGGAATCTAATGGCGAAAACATGCATGAAATACCGTGAAATGCGGCGGAAGTATCCCACACGTGTACGCAATCGCTGCAGAATTTGTGGGCGTCCGCGCGGTTTTATTCGACGGTTCGGGATGTGCCGAATCTGTTTTCGCGAGCAAGCCCTTGAAGGCAAAATCCCTGGCGTTGTGAAGTCATCCTGGTAACGGGCGGAGGAAAAAACATGTCTGTTTCAGATCCAATCTCTGATATGCTCACACGGATTCGCAATGCCGTGATGGCTGAACATACCACCGTAGCTTTACCCAATTCAAAAATGAAATCGGCGATCGCCCAGATTTTAAAAGATGAAGGCTACATCAGTGGGTATGAAGTTGTTGATGATAGTAAGAAACCTGCACAAAAGGTTCTGCGCATTCGCCTGAAATACGTCGGTGAGCGTCGTGAACGTCGTGCAGTAATTACCGGTTTGGAACGCATCAGTCGTCCTGGAGGTCGGGTCTATACTGGCAAGCAGGAGATTCCCTGGGTGCTTTCAGGAATGGGTGTCGCCATCCTCTCCACGCCCAAAGGCGTCATGACCGGTCAACGCGCCCGTCAGCTTGGTGTTGGCGGCGAAATCCTATGCAAGGTCTGGTAAGGAGTCCATAATGTCCAGAATTGGTCGTTTACCAGTCGTCGTTCCACCCCAAGTGGAAGTGAAGATTGATGGCACCCTGATCAAGGTGAAAGGTCCAAAAGGATCGTTGGAATATACCTTCCCCCAGGATATTTCCTTTACCCTTGATAATGGTGTGATCAATGTGAAGCGCCCTTCCGATGATCGTGCTCACCGTGCACTGCATGGCACCACGCGTGCCCTGATCAATAACATGGTAACGGGTGTCAGCACAGGTTTTGAGCGCATTTTGGAAATTAACGGCGTCGGTTATCGTGCCGAGGTCCAGGGTAAGAATCTGGTACTCAACCTTGGATATTCGCATCCGATTGTGGTTGAGCCACCTCACGGCATATCCTTTGAAACCGATGCGAAATCCCGACAGATCAAAGTGTTGGGTCCGGATAAGCAGCAAGTAGGTCAAATGGCTGATTTTATTCGCAAGCAGCGCCCTCCAGAACCTTATTTGGGCAAGGGTATCAAATATCTCGAAGAAAAGATCCGCCGCAAGGCTGGTAAATCGGGTAAGGGATAATATTATGGCAAGCTCTAACAAAACACGTTCTGCAGCACGCAACCGGCGGCATACACGCGTTCGACAGTCAGTCTTTGGTACGCTTGAGCGCCCACGCCTGTGTGTATTTAGAAGTCTGAGTGGAATATATGCCCAGGTGATCGATGATGTTGCAGGCAACACCTTGGTATCTGCTTCCACGGTCGACCCCACGCTGCGCGATCAGGTAAAGGGTCTTAAACAAGCCGAGAAAGCTCATCTGGTAGGAAAAACTCTGGCTGAACGCGCTTTGGGTAAAGGTATCCAGGTCGTCGCATTTGACCGCGGTGGTTACAAGTATATCGGGCGGGTAAAAGCGCTGGCAGAAGGTGCGCGCGAAGGCGGCCTGAAGTTCTAACATGGAGAAAAGCATGACAGACTATCCAACTGCAGAATTCGAACAGCAAGAATACGATGAACGCGTGATCGAAATTGGTCGTGTCGCCAAGGTTGTCAAAGGTGGACGGCGTTTTTCCTTCCGCGTCACTGTAGTCGTTGGTGATAATAACGGCAGCGTGGGCGTCGGTGTGGGCAAAGCCAATACCGTCCCTGATGCAATGCGCAAAGCTTCGGAAAAAGCCCATCACAACATGCACAAGGTTTCGTTGTTCGGCAAAACCATTCCGCATGAAGTGATCGGGCGTGTTAGTGGAGCTGAAGTATTGCTCAAGCCTGCTTCACCGGGTACAGGCGTCATTGCAGGGGGTGGCGTGCGTGCCGTTTTGGAAGCCGTAGGAATTTCAGATATCCTGACGAAATCGCTGCGCAGCAGTAATATCCTTAATGTTGTCTATGCCACTATGGAAGCCTTGGATGCACTAAAATCACCCAAGGAAGAAGCTGCACGCCGTGGAAAAGATATCAAGGATGTGATGCCCTTCTGGGAACGGAGGAAGAATGCCTAGTAAAAAAGCCCCCAAAGAGAAGGTCATCCGAGTCACATTGGTCCGCAGCGCGGTAGGGTTTTCCAAGGAGCATAAAGCTACTGTCAAAGCCTTAGGCTTCAAGCGTTTACACCAGACTGTGGAACATGTAGATTCCCCCTCTTTACGTGGAATGCTCTACAAAGTTGCCCACCTGGTCGTGGTGGAGGAAGTATAAATGAAACTGCACGAACTAAAACCACAAATTGGATCCAAGAAAAAAGGCATCCGGGTCGGTCGTGGGACCGCTGGCCGCAGAGGTAAAACCAGCGGTCGCGGCACGAAGGGTCAGGGTGCACGGGCCGGCAAGCCTGTCCGCCAGTACAATCAGGGCGGTAACCTGCCATTCTACCGTCGCCTGCCATTCAAACGTGGCGAAGGCTTCACCCCGTTGCACCGGATTGAGTACAATGAGATAAATCTAGACCAGCTGGCAAAATTCAAGACTGGCAGTAAGATTACCCCCGATTCACTTGCTAAAGCTCAGCTGCTACGTAAACCTGCCAATCCCGTGGTCATCATGGGCCGCGGCGAGCTGAAGGTTGCCCTGAAAATCAATGTTCACCGCATTACCGCCACCGCAAAGGCAAAAGTTGAAGCTGCTGGTGGTAGTGTTGAAATCATTAAATCGTAAGGTTGATGATAAGGAGTTTATGAGATGAAGCGGTCTGCCTGGCGTTATTTATGGTCAGCACATGATATCCGCAGGAAGTTGTTGATTACCCTGCTTATCCTGGCGATTTATCGCCTGGCGAGTCACGTCCCGGTGCCTGGTGCGAACAAGGATGTGATGGCTCAGATCCTGAGCGCAGGTGGTGCAACGGGTAACCTGATTAATATCCTTGACTTGCTGTCCGGTGGCACGGTTTCCCGCTTCTCAGTTTTAGCAATGGGTGTATATCCATACATTACTGCCCAAATCATCCTTCAGCTACTCACCCCCATCATCCCATCCTTACAAAGGAGGATGGAGGAAGACCCTCGCGAGGGTCAGAAGTGGCAGGAAAAGTGGACTTACTACCTGGCTGTGCCCATGGCGGCTTTACAAGCCATCGGTCAAGTGAATATATTTAACAGCTCTGCAACCCGGATCGGTTTATCGCCGGTGATTCAGAATTTCGGGTTCCAGTATTTCTTGCCCTCGATGACCATCATCATCAGTATGACAGCTGGAACAATGTTCGGTATCTGGCTGGGCGAGCTGATCTCTGAGTATGGATTGCGCAACCAGGGCTTATCTCTGATCATTTTCGCTGGTATCGTCGCACGCATTCCGGCTACCATCCAGAGCATTGTGGCTGATGCCACAACCCGTTGGATCGGCTTGATCTTCATGATGATACTCAGCTTGATCACGATTTTTGCCATCGTTGTTGTACAGCAGGGGCGCCGCAATGTCCCGGTCATGTATCCCGGGCGCCGGGTTGGTGCCCGCATGTCCATGCCCGTCAAAGGTACACTGCCCCTGATGGTTAACATGGCTGGCATGATCCCGATCATCTTTGCCCAATCATTGCTCACCTTCCCATCCATTATCGCCAGCTTCTTCACCACGGCGAAGAACACCACCATCGCCAATTTTGCTTCTAGCATCGTCAGTCTTTTCGGTGGCACCGGGAATGCTTACTGGATCATGTATTTCCTGATGGTAGTCTTTTTCTCCTTCTTCTATACCGACGTTCTATTTGCCCAACAGAACTATGGTGAGAATTTGAAAAAAGTTGGCGCACAGATCCCGGGCGTTTCGCGTGGGAATCCTACCCAGAAGTATCTCACGCGCGTGCTGCGCCGCATCACCCTGCCTGGAGCCGTTTTCCTGGGTATCGTCGCTGTCCTGCCCTGGTTGGTAGGATTGGTGGTGCCTTTCGGGCAGAGTACAGGACTGTTACTGACGTCTTCATCAGGTCTGCTGATTGTTGTCGGTGTGGTCAGGGATGTATTCTTCAACATCGATGCTGACCTTAAGTTGCATGGATATGATGATTCGTTGCTAGTAAGGTAAGAGATTATTGATGGCCGGTTTCATTGTTCTGCTCGGTCCCCCTGGGGCTGGGAAAGGTACGCAAGCTGAAGCAATTTCCGAAAAGCTTCACCTGCCCCATATCTCTTCGGGAGATATTTTCAGGGAGCACCTTAAAAATCAGACCGAACTGGGCAAGATGGCTGCAGTGTTCATTAACAAAGGCGAGCTTGTGCCCGATGATGTGACCATCGCCATGATCCGCGAACGTCTATCCCGCCCCGATTGCCGTGCCGGAGCCTTACTGGATGGTTTTCCACGCACACCCCCTCAGGCAGATGCACTGGCAGCCATGCTGGCTGAAATGGATGGTCAGGTCATCAGCGTCCCGTACATCTGTGTGCCTGATGATGTGTTGATCGAGCGCCTGGCTGGGCGTTGGACCTGCCGTAAAGCAGGACATATATTTCATGAAAAATATAATCCCCCCCGCCAAGCAGGGATTTGTGACCTAGACGGCTCGGAATTGTATCAACGTGAAGATGACAAGACTGAAACTGTCAAACGCCGCATCCGTGTCTACACGGAACAGACGCAACCTTTGATTGAATACTACAGCCAACACCGAGTGTTGGTTGAGGTTGATGGAAAGAAACCGATTGAGCAAGTCACCAGTGACCTGCTGTTAGCATTACAAGGAAATGGTAAATCATGAGTTGGGAACGTAATATCGTCATCAAAAGCCAGGAAGAGATTGCCACCATGCGCGAAGCAGGTCGCATCAATGCCATGGCTTTGGAGGCTGTACGTAAGCTGGTGCATCCCGGTGTTACTACCGCAGAGCTGGATGCAGCCGCGGAGGAAGTGATCCGGAAGCATGGTGCCATCCCTACCTTCAAGGGATATCCAGGCGCGTACCCATACCCGGCTTCCATCTGTGCCAGCATCAATGAACAGCTGGTGCATGGAATTCCCGGCAAGCGCAAGCTGCAAGTTGGCGATATCATCTCAATAGATTGCGGCTCGACCTTCGAGGGTTTTGTAGGTGATTCAGCCATCACCGTCGGTGTTGGCGAGATTTCCCCCACTGCCCAACGGCTGATCGAAGTCACCGAGCAAGCACTCTATATCGGTATTCGCCAAATGCGAGCGAATAACCGGGTTGGTGATGTAGGAGCTGCCATCCAGGAATTTGTGGAAAGCGCCGGTTTTTTTGTCGCTGAAGAATACACAGGTCACGGCGTTGGCAGGCAGATGCACGAAGGTCCCCAGGTGTTCAATTACGGCATCCGTGGGCGTGGGCAAATCCTGCGCCAGGGCATGACCATCGCCTTGGAGCCAATGGTTTTAGTCAGCACTTCCAAAACCAGGGTCTTGCCTGATCAATGGACGGTTGTCTCAGCAGATGGTTCGCTTACTGCCCATTGGGAACACTCTGTCGCCATCACCGATGGAGATGCGCTCATACTGACACTGCCTTAATTCCTACTGGACGGCAGAAACATTGACAAGTATAATCAAATCTTTGGCTAAATGGAAACAAAGGAACGTCGTCAGGAGTAATGTTTATGAAAGTATCATCGTCAATAAGAAAGCGTTGCTCAAAGTGCAAGGTCGTAAAACGCAAAGGTCGTTTATATATCATTTGCGAAAATCCCAAACATAAGCAACGACAAGGATAGGACTTATGGCTAGAATCGAAGGTGTTGATTTACCACGTAATAAGCGAATAGAAATTGGATTGACCTATCTATTTGGTATCGGGGTTCCTCGCGCCCATGAGATCCTGGACGCCACCGGGGTCAATCCTGATACGCGTGTAAAAGACCTGACTGATGCGGAAGTTGGCTTGTTGCGCGATTATGTCGGCCAGCATTATAAACTTGAGGGCGACCTGCGCCGCTCAGTTCAGATGAATATCAAACGTCTAATCGAGATTGGTAGCTACCGTGGTCTCCGCCACCGTCGCAATTTACCAGTTCGAGGGCAGCGTACACGGACTAACTCACGCACTCGCAAAGGTCCTAAGAAGACGGTTGCTGGTCGTGGTCGACGGCGTGGCGCAACCAAGAAATAATAGACTGAGTTTACGGAGTTTATAGAGAGGTTCTATGGCACAAACTGCAACAACTGGACGCCGAAAATCAAGTCGTAAGACCAAGCGTCTCCTGTCCTCGGGGCAGGTACACATCCTGGCGACCTTTAATAACACGATCGTCACGATTACTGACTCTCAAGGTAACGCCATCACCAGCGCCTCGGCAGGAGCTTCTGGTTTCAAGGGTTCTCGCAAGAGTACACCTTATGCCGCCCGCGTAGCCGCTGAAGCCGCCATGAAAAATGCGCAATCCCTGGGTATGCAGGAAGTTGAAATTTATGTCAAGGGTCCTGGTCCTGGTCGCGAAAATGCCATTCGTGCCGTACAAACTTCAGGCATGAAGGTTACTTCGATCACCGATGTGACCCCTGTACCGCACAATGGATGCCGGCCTCCTAAAAAGCGCCGTGTCTAATCATCATTTATTATAAGGAAGAGGTAAGAATTTATGGCAAAGTATCGTGGGCCAGTATGTAAATTGTGCCGGCGTGAAGGTGAAAAATTATTCCTGAAGGGCGCGCGCTGCTACTCGCCGAAATGCGCGTTCGAGCGGCGTGGTTATCCCCCAGGGCTGCACGGTAAGAGCGCTCAATTCCGCCGCAAGCGTGAATCAGATTATGCACGCCAGCTGCGGGCCAAGCAGAAGGCTCGCCGCGTGTACGGTGTTTTGGAACGCCAGTTCCGTCGCTACCACGCCACAGCCTTAAAACGTCGGGGTCTCACCGGTCTGACCATGCTGCAAATCCTCGAGAGCCGGCTGGATAATGTGGTCTACCGCCTCGGATATGCAGATAGTCGCGCAAAAGCACGACTGCTGGTCACCCATGGACATTTCATCGTCAATGGGATACGAACAGACGTCCCATCCATGACCGTTACCATTGGTGACATTGTGTCCGTACGCCCCAGCTCGCGCAAGCGCACTTATTTCAAAGAGCTTCCAGACCTGGCGGAAGACCGTAATGTACCCAATTGGTTAAGCCGCGATCTGAAAGATCTTGCCGGTACTGTGGTTCGTATGCCGGAACGTTCGGAAATTGACGCCAACCTTGGCGAACAACTAATCGTTGAGTATTACTCGAGATAATCCCAGGCGCGGGGGAAGAGGTGAACTGTGTTAGGACTAAGTAACATGGTAACGCCGAAGATCGAGCGTGAAGCTGAAGCTCGTAACTACGGCAAGTTCGTCATTAGTCCATTGGAACATGGCTATGGCATAACGCTGGGCAATGCCCTGCGACGTGTCTTGCTGTCCTCCTTGGACGGCGTGGCAGTAACGTCCATCCGCATCGCTGATGTACAGCATGAATTCAGTGAGATCCCTGGTGTCCGCGAGGATGTGATTCGCGTGATGCTGCAGATCAAACAAATGCGCATGCGTCTGTTAGATGTGGATACCGCTCATCTTCACCTGGCTGTTCAGGGAGATGGTACGGTGACCGCGGCTGATATTTCAGCCAATCCGGATGTCGAGGTTGTCAACCCTGAGTTATACCTGTTTACGGTGGACGATCCAAAAGCCAATCTGGAAATTGATATGACCGTGGAACGTGGTCGGGGTTATTCTCCGGCTGACGATCGCACGGGTCGCCTGCCCATCGGTGAGCTGCCAGTGGATGCAATCTACAGCCCAGTCCGGCGGGTGAATTGGGAAGTCAGCTCTGCCCGTGTGGGGCAAAGCACAAACTACGATAAACTGATCCTGGAGATCTGGACGGATGGCACCACCACTCCGGAGCATGCTCTGAGCACCTCTGCCAAGATCCTTATCGATCACCTCCGCCATCTGGCAGGTATCAGCGAGGAAACCCTGGCATCTCTCACTGAGGAAGCTAGTGAAGAAGACCATCTCACCAGCGAGATGATTGAGACACCCATCGAAAATCTTGACCTTTCGGTCCGTGTATTCAACTCGCTCAAGCGCACCGGAATAACTACCGTTGGAGAAGTCTTGGAGCTTCTCGATAAAGGTGAGGAAGCCGTCATGTCCATCCGTAATTTCGGCGAGAAAAGCCTGGATGAATTAAGGCTGAAGATGCGCGAAAAGGGCTATCTCCGGGACCAAAAAGAAGAAGAAGCGGAGTAATTGGATATGCGACATCAGGTAGCAGGTAAAAAACTTGGTCGAAAAAAAGACGTGCGTACAGCTTTGCGCCGTACTCTGATTGTACAATTGATCGAGCACGAGCGGATCGAAACCACGCGAGCCAAAGCCCAGGCTATCCGTGGTCAGGCAGAACGTCTGATCACCCTGGCAAAACACGGCATCAAGGATGGCGATGAGAAGATGGTGCACGCCCGCAGGCTGGCAGCCGCCAGGCTGAGCAACCCGGTTGCGGTGACGAAATTATTTGATGATATTGCACCTCGTTATGCTGAGCGCCTCGGCGGTTATACCCGCACAGTTAAGCTGGGACCGCGCCTGGGCGATAATGCTGAAATGGTGCTGATTGAGCTGATTGAAGAGTAAGTGATGGTACTGAGGCTGGTTTACCCTGCTTCATGACAGAAAACCGTCAGCCATCCATGGAACGTTACCAAGTTATCCTCGCCTACGACGGCTCTCGTTTCAAAGGCTTTCAACGGCAGGCAAAAGCCCGCAGTGTGCAGGGTGTGCTGGAAGATACCCTTCGCAAGCTCAACTGGCAGGGAACATCAATCCTGGCAGCAGGGCGTACCGATACAGGCGTTCATGCCACTGGTCAGGTGATCAGCTTCGACCTGGATTGGAACCACGATCCACAAGCGCTGCAGACCGCCTTGAACTCGTACTTGCCCAGCGATGTAGTCGCCAGGGAGGTCAGGCAGGTTTGCCTCTCTTTCCATCCACGCTACGATGCTAGCTGGCGGAAGTACTCCTACCGCATCTACTGCCAGCCGGTGCGTGAGCCACTGCTTGAACCGTATGCCTGGCGGGTCTGGCCTGAGGTGGTTATCCCTGCTCTGCAGGAAGCCGCACAGCCTTTACCTGGCACACATGATTTTGGCGCCTTCGGCACCCCACCCCACTCCGGAGGTACCACATCAAGGGTTGTGCTGCAAGCAGAATGGAAGCAGGTCGCACCGTATCTCATCTTTGAGATCACCGGGCAGGCTTTCCTCTATCACATGGTGCGGCATATCGTGTTCACGCAGGTGATGATCGCACAGGATAAGCTGACCGTGCTAGGGCTGCAAAATGCCTTGAAGACCGGTTCTGACCTTGGTTTACGGACCGATCAGACGTCTGCCCCGTCGAACCATTTGGTTCACGGCCTGGCACCGGCCCAGGGTTTGATCCTTGAAGAAGTATATTACCCACCTGAAACACTTCAGATGGATGAGGATAAATAATAATCGAAAAAATCTGTTGACAGAAAGTTACAAAGAAACCTTCTGTCTAAAAATTTGGAGAAGGATGACGTGCAAAAGACATACGTCCCAAAAAAGAATGAAATAAGCAATGAATGGATCCTGGTTGACGCCAAGGATCAATATCTCGGCCGTCTTGCCACGCAGATTGCGAATGCATTGCTGGGTAAGAACAAACCTAACTTCACACCAGGTGTTGAGACCGGTGATTTCGTCATTGTGATCAATGCTGAGCTGATCCAGGCAACGGGTAATAAGATGGAAGATAAGATGTATTCTCATCACTCCGGTTACCCCAGCGGGATCAAGACCGTCAGTCTGCGTCAGCAGCTGAACCGCCATCCGGAACGCGTCATCCGTAGCGCTGTCTGGGGCATGTTGCCTCATAACAAGTTCGGCAGGTCGATCATCAAGAAGATGAAAGTTTATGCGGGTCCTGAACATCCGCATGCAGTGCAGAATCCCAAACCACTGGAAAAAGTTCTAGGTAGAGATTAAGGAGTGAGCATGGAAATACAGTATTTTGAAGGAATAGGTCGTCGCAAGGAAAGCACTGCGCGTGTACGGATCGCCAGCGGTACCGGTGTATTCACCGTCAACCAGAAGACGTTGGAAGAATATTTTGGCAGGACCGGTGACATTGAAACCATCACCGCTCCCCTGATTGCAGTCGGAGAAGTCCGCAATACACTGGATATCACTGCTACTGTAAATGGTGGTGGCACAACCGGTCAGACGGATGCAATTATGATGGGCATTGCACGCGCCCTGCTCCTGATGAAGCCGGATGCGCACACGATCCTGCGTAAGGGAGGCTTTCTAACCCGGGATGCCCGTGTCAAGGAACGCAAGAAGCCCGGTCTGAAGCGTGCCCGCAAAGCACCTACTTACACCAAGCGTTAAAGCATTGATCCATCCTGTAATGCGTAAAAGCGTGGCTTAGCGGCTCGCGTTTTACGCATTACTTATTTAATTCAGAGGTCCTATGGCACCAAAGATAATCCTACTCGGTCTTGGTCCCGGCGATGCTTCCTTACTCACCCTGCATGCGCAGGAAGTACTGGAAAACGCCACCGAGATCTACCTGCGCACCATCCAACATCCGACGGTAGCAAGTTTCCCTTCCTCACTGGAGGTGCATTCATTTGATGAGCTATATGATCAGCTCCCCTCCTTCGATGATGTCTATGCGCGTATAATCGAGGCGGTGCTGGAGCTCGGCCGGCGCACCCAGGGTGTGATCTATGCCGTCCCTGGTCACCCGTATGTGGCCGAGGCCACCTGCCCTGAAATCGCCCGCCGCGCCCGTCTGGAAGGAATCCCCATCCAGGTCATCGAAGGCTTGAGTTTTATCGAGCCGTCCTTGACTGCCCTCGGACTCGACCCACTGCCCCATCTGGCAATTGTGGATGCCCTGGAGCTTGCCTCTGCCCATGTGCCTCCCTTCCCCCCGGATGCCCCTGCCTTGATCGCCCAGCTGCATTCAAAAGCAATAGCTAATGAGGTTAAGCTGACCTTGATGGAAACCTACCCCGATGTGCATCCTGTCAGGCTGGTTCATGCGGCTGGAACCGCTCATCAGCTGGTGGAAGATGTGCCCCTGCACGCCATCGATCAGAGTGAATCTATTGGTCTGTTAACCAGTCTCTATTTACCTCCGCTTGGCAAAGGCACCTCCTTCGAAGCATTTCAGGAGATCATTGCCCACCTGCGGGCACCCGATGGCTGCCCATGGGATAAGGAACAGGATCACCAGACCCTGCGCACTAACCTCCTGGAAGAGACTTATGAGGCCTTGGCTGCCTTGGATGCGGATGATCCTGCTCATATGCGCGAGGAATTCGGAGACTTGCTGCTGCAGATCACCCTACATGCCCAGATCGCTAATGAATATGGTGAATTCAACATCAACCAGGTATTAAAAGGCATCTACGATAAGATCATTCGCCGCCACCCCCACGTTTTTGGAGATTGGAAAGTGGATGGGGTTGAGAATGTGCTCCAGAATTGGGAAAAGCTGAAAGCGGCAGAACGGGCTGACGAGTATAAAGAAAATGGCGGCAAGGTAAAAGGTTTATTGGACGGCGTCGAGCCAAGTTTACCCGCCCTCGCTCAGGCAGAGAAAATACAAGGACGTGCCGCACGGGTGGGCTTCGACTGGCCCGACACACGCGGCGTGGTGGATAAGATTAACGAGGAATGTCACGAGCTGCTTGTGGCCGAAGACCTGGCCTCTCGATCGGATGAGCTGGGTGACCTGCTCTTTGCGGTGGTGAACCTGGCACGCCATTATGGGATCGATGCCGAGTCCGCGCTCCGTGGAACCAACACTCGCTTCCGCCAACGCTTTGCTCACATTGAGCAATCTGCACGCTCGCTGGGCAAAACGGTTAGCGACCTTTCGCTGGATGAGATGGAAAATTACTGGCAGGAAGCAAAAAAGTTGTAAAATATACCCATGCCAAAAACCCTGGTCGTCATCCCAACCTATAACGAAGCCGAAAACCTGGGCAAGATTGCTGCTGCCCTCTTTGACCTGAAAATTGACCACCTCGAAATCTTGGACGTTGATGATGCCTCTCCGGATGGTACCGGTGCGGTAGCTGATAAATTAGTGCAGGTGTATACCGATCGATTTCATGTGATCCACCGCACCGGGAAGCTTGGACTGGGCACTGCTTACATCCAGGCATTTAAGTGGGCACTCAAGCAGGATTACCAGTACATCATCCAGATGGATGCGGATTTCTCCCATCCACCTGAGTGTGTGCCTCAGATGCTTGCCCTGATCCCAGAATACGATGTGGTCGTCGGTTCCCGCTATGTGAAAGGTGGCCAGCTGGATGTGCATTGGGCCTGGTATCGGCGGCTGCTGAGCTGGTGGGCAAACTCCGTCTGGGTTCGTCTAATCCTGGGTACGAAGACAAGAGATTCCACCTCCGGCTTTAAGTGCTGGAATGCCAGTGCCATGCAGCGGATCGACCTGGACCATATCCGTTCCACCGGCTATATCTTCACGGTGGAATTATGCTACCTGGCGGAGAAACTGGGTTTCCGCATCAAGGAAATCCCAATTTACTTCGGGGATCGGCAGGTTGGGGAGAGCAAAATGGACGCCCACGTGAGGATCGAAGCCGCTTTACGCGTGATTGAGCTCCGTTCACGCTATCGCAACGTAAAACCTACCGATGGCTGTGTTCACGAATAAAGTCGTCCTGGTCAGTGGTTCGGGGCGCGGGATTGGCGCGACCATCGCCCTGCATTTCGCTGAGCACGGGGCGGATGTAGTGGTTAACTATTTCCGCAATCGTTTGCCGGCTGAAGAGACTGCTGAGCGCATCCGCCAGTTATGTTGCCGAACGACGCGGGCCGATTGGGTTACCCGAATCAGCCGCCGAGCGACAGCGCATTCCGCGGGGCGGATCTCGCGATCGCGCAGTGGGTGGCCGACCATGGCCGGCACGCGGGTCTCGGTTCCGACACGCTGCCGGCCGCGCCGGCGCTGTATCTGCCGCTCGCGGAAGCGGGCCGCGGCCTCGGCGTGCTGGCCGTGCGGCCGCGTAATCCGCGCCGCGTGTTGCTGCCGGAGCAGCGCCATCTGCTCGAGACGTTCGCCGGCCAGATCGGGCTCGCGCTGGAGCGCGCGCGGCTCGCCGAGCTCGCCGCGGTTGCGCGCGTCGCGGCCGAGCGCGAGACGTTGCGCAACACGCTGCTCGCGTCGATCTCCCACGATCTGCGAACGCCGCTCGCGGCGATGGCGGGTGCGGCGTCGACGCTCGGGACGCGCGG
The DNA here is from genome assembly GCA_963809805.1 of uncultured Chloroflexia bacterium. Classification (GTDB taxonomy): domain Bacteria; phylum Chloroflexota; class Anaerolineae; order Anaerolineales; family UBA4823; genus FEB-25. The sequence goes on from CAWELB010000008.1 coordinate 949,480, forward strand.
CGAGGCGCTCGACGAAGCGACACGCGTCGGGCTCGCGCAATCGATCGAGGCCAAAGCGCGCGACATGTCGGAGCTCGTATCGAAGGTGCTGGATCTGATGCGGCTCGATTCCGGCGAGCTCACGCTGCGGCGCGATTGGGAATCGGTCGACGATCTGGTCGCCGCCGCGCTCGAACACAACGACGAGCGGCTGAAGCGCCACCGCGTCGAGCTCGCCTTGCCGGCCGATCTCCCACTCGTGTTCGTCGACGCGACTCTGGTCGTGCAAGTCCTGACCAACCTGTTGGACAACGCCGCGAAGTACACGCCGGCCGGCACGTCGATCACGATCGGAGCGGGGGCGGAGGACGCCTTCGTGCGGGTGACCGTCGACGACACGGGGCCCGGGTTGCCGCCCGGTGACCCGGCGCGGCTGTTCGAGAAATTCCAGCGCGGCAACGACGAAGGCACGATCGTCGGCGTGGGCTTAGGGCTTTCCATCTGCCGCGCGATCGTCGTCGCGCACGGCGGCACGATCGGCGCGCGGCCGCGGCCCGGTGGCGGCGCGCGGCTCACGTTCACGCTGCCGACCACCGAGGCGGCGGAATGACGCAGGCCATGCATCAGATCCTCGTCGTCGAGGACGATGCGGCGATTCGCGAGGTGCTGCGGGTGCTGCTGACGGCGGAGAACTATCGCGTCGTCGAGGCCGAGACCGCGCGCCGTGCCGAGGTCGAGGCGCGCTCGCACAAGCCCGATTTGCTGCTCGTGGACCTGGGTCTGCCCGACATCGACGGCATAGTAGTGATAAGGGGCGTGCGCGCCTGGTCGCCGGTGCCGATCATCGTGCTGTCCGCGCGCACGCAGGAAACGCAGAGGATCGCGGCGCTCGACGCCGGCGCCGACGACTACGTCACGAAGCCGTTCTCGGCCGCCGAGCTGCTCGCGCGAGTGCGCGCGGCGCTGCGTCGCAACGCGCGCGGCGCGGAGCAGGTCGCGACGCTGCGCGTCGGTCGGACGGAGATCGATCTTACGCGGCGGCTCGCGTCCGGCCCCGAGGGCGAGTTGCACCTGACGCCGCTCGAGTACCGCGTGCTCGAATGCCTCGTGCGGCACGTCGGCATGATCGTGCGGCCGCAGCAGCTGCTGCGCGAGGCCTGGGGGCCGGACAAAGCCGGCGACGCACGTACGCTTCGGGTGTGCATCCAGCATCTGCGGGCCCTCAGCTCGAGCCCGACCCGCAGCGGCCGAAGTTCCTCGTGACGGAGACGGGGCTCGGCTATCGCCTGAAGCTCGCAGCGCCGACCGATAGCTGAAACCGGGCCACTGCGACTAGACTCCCGCGCATGCAGGGGGGCCGATCCTCATCATGGCAAAGCGCCGTGCTCGTTCTCGCGGGCGCTGCGGTCGCGTGGTCGCTCGCGAGCGCGCAGGACCAGCGCAAGAGCGAAGCCGCGTTGAATACGGTGCGCAAAGAGATCAAGGAGCTCGAGACGCGGCTCACGCGCGAGACCGCGCGCCGCGACGAAGGCGGCGCCAAGGCGCTGCGCGCGGCCGAGCTCGAGAACGCGGACGCGACACGCAAACTGGCCGACGTGCGCGCGAAGCTCAACGATCAGCGCGCGGCCCGCCGCTCGCTCGGCGAGCAGACGGACCGCGCGATCAGAGGCTCGCGGCCGAGCGCGCGGCGCTCGGTTCGCAGGTGCGCGTCGAGCTACATCACGGGTCGCGCCGAGGTGTTCAAGCTGCTGCTGTCGCAGGAGAGTCCTGCCACGCTCGGTCGCATGGTCGTCTACTACGACTACCTGAATCGCGCGCGCGCGGCGCGCATCGCGGCCGTCGTGGCGGACCTTACGCGGCTTGCGGCGCTGAATGCGGACACCGAGCGCGTGGAGGCCGAGCTCAAGGAGCTCGAAACGGCGCAGGCCACGCAGGTGGCCGCGCTCGCGAAATCGCGCGACGCGCGGCAGGCCGTGGTCACGCGCCTGGATTCGAGCGTCGACGACGACAACGCGGCTGTCGCGAAGCTGCGGGGCGAGGAGAAACGCCTCACGGACCTGGTCGAGCAGTTGCGCCAGCTCATGGCGGGTCTGTCCGTCGAGGGCGATCAACCCAAGCTTCGCCACGCTCAAGGGCAAGCTCGCGTGGCCGGTGCAAGGTCGCCTGGCCGGCGACTTCGGCCAACCGCGTGCCGGCAGCGTCGTCAAATGGAACGGCGTGCTGCTCGAAGCGCAGGCGGGGACGGCGGTGCGGGCGGTCTATCACGGTCGCGTCGCGTTCGCGGACTGGCTGCCCGGATTGGGGCTGCTCGTGATCATCGACCACGGCGGCGGTTACATGAGCCTGTATGGGCACAACGAGGCGCTCACGAAGGAAGCCGGCGACTGGGTGCAGCCCGGCGAGACGATCGCGCAGGTCGGCGACACCGGCGGAGCGCCGCGGCCGGCGCTGTATTTCGAGATCCGTTTCAAGGGCGAACCTGTCAATCCGCATACCTGGATCACGCGGCCCACGGCCGCCCGCTGACCCGCGCGCCGCCCCGGTGTGCGCGGTACGCTGCTATCATTCCGCGAAATTACAGCAGGTCGTGCGGCGCCTTCGAGGCACACGCCGGCCAATGGTGAGGAATCATGCCGTACGCCCGAGTCGCGCTGATCGCCGCCGCGTTCGCTGCGACGCTTTGCGGTTGTCGAAACCCGCCGGCGCGCCCAGGTCAACGGCGGCCGCCCCCGTCTTGAGCCTGGAAGGTGCGCGTGAGCGTGAGTCATGACGACACGCGACAGCGACTTCGGCGAGTCGAGGATTGGGCCTGCTTCAACGGCTGCACCGACAAAACCGTCGCTGAAGTTCGGGGGTTGCTGAACGACCCGGCCAACGACAAGGTGCCGGTGATGGCATTGGTCGGGCGGAGCTGGGGCATGGCGCGCGAAGAGATGAAATCGCGTTTGACCCCGCCCGCGCTCGAGATTTTCGAGAAGATCAACGACGAGACCGATCCCACGCTGAACTGCGAGCCCTACGGCTTTGCCCGCGAGATCGTGAACGCGCTGCCGATCAAGATCAGCAAGGACGGCCCGAACCTCGTGATCGATTACGAGGAGTGGGGTCAGAAGCGCACGGTCTACATGGACGGCCGCGAGCACCCGAAAGATCTGCAGCCGACGATGATGGGGCACTCCGTCGGCCGTTACGACGACGGCGCGCTCGTGATCGACACGGTGGGGCTCGCGCCGGACATCTTCTACCCGGCGTATTCCGGCGGCGGCTACAGCGAGCAGGCACACGCCGTCGAGCGGTATACGGTCGCCGAGAACCCGCGTCGCCTCCAGGTCGAGGTCACGATCGAGGACCCGAAGATGCTGACGGAGCCCTACAGGTTCCGGAAGGTCTGGCTGCACACGCCGGGCCTCGAGCTCGTGCACGACAGCTGCAAAGACTATCCAACGAAGCCGTGAGGACTCGCCGATGAAAACCGCTCTACGACGTTCGCGCTCGGCGCGATGGCGCTGCCCGCGGCCGCGCATCACTCCGCGGCGGTGTTCTACGAGCTCGACAAGGAGATCACGGTCGAGGGCGTGGTCAAGACGTACAACCTGGGCAACCCGCACGCGCGCATCTACATGCACTACCGTGACGGGCCCCGACGGCAAGGAGCAGGAGTGGCTGGCCGAGGGGGGCTCGCGAACCGTGCTGCTGCGCAACGGCTTCAAAGGCGATGAGGTCAAGGCGGGCGACAGGGTCAAGATCGTAGGCAACCCGGCGCGCGACGGCACCAACGTGGTGCACTGGGAAAAGCTGATCCTCGCGGACGGCAAGGTACTGTGGGGCGAGGACGTGCCCGAGCCGGACAAGCTGGAAGCGCTGCGTCACAAGAAGTGAGCGCGCATAACATAAAGGTCCGCAGATGCCCGCTCGCGGGGTCCGTGCTAAGGTGATTTGCATCCTCCGGGGATCGAATAACAACAATGACCCTAGTCTGCGCGGTGTTCTGGTTCTCGTGATCGGTGTGGTGTTGGGACTAGGTCTCGCGCTCAGCACGTCCGTGTGGACCGCGCTCACGACGCGGCAGAAAGTCCAGGTCGTCGCCACCGATCCCACGATCGAGTCCGCCGCCATGACGCCGAGGTCATCGACCGCGTTCGGCGCGAGTACGTCGATCGCGTCGACGACAAACGCATCGTCGAGGCCGCGATCCGCGGCATCGTGGCCGACCTGGATCAGCATTCGAGCTTCCTGAACGCGGAGCAATACGAAGCGATCCGGATCACGACGTCCGGGCAACTACACCGGCATCGGCCTGGACGTGAACCTCGACGGCGGCAAGGTCACCGTCGTGAACCCGCTCGACGGTGCGCCCGCGGCGCGCGCCGGTATCCTGCCGGGCGACGTCGTCGTGTCGGTCGACAACGTGCCGGTGGACGAGAAAGACGTCGGCGCGACCGTGGCCCGCATGCGCGGCGCTCCCGGCACGCCCGTGACGCTCGACGTCGTGCGCGACGGCACGCAGGTGCCGCTGCGCTTCGCGCTGACGCGCAGCTCCGTGCAGGTGAAGTCCGTCACCGGCGAATATCTCGGGAACGGCCTCGCGTACCTGAGGCTCTCGTCGTTCACCGACAGCACTCCGCGCGATCTCGACGCCACCGTGCGCGAGCTGCTCGCGAGCTCCGGCACCGACAAGCTGCTCGGCGTCGTGCTCGATCTGCGCGGTAACCCGGGCGGCGTGCTCGACGCGGCGGTCCGCGTTGCGGACAAGTTCCTGGCCGACGGCCTGATAGTGAGCGGTTCGGGCCGCGTGCAGCAGGCGCGCTTCGAACAGTTCGCGCACCCCGGCGACCTGCTCGAAGGTGTGCCGACGGTCGTGCTCGTGGATCGCGGCTCGGCCTCGGCGTCCGAGATCGTGGCCGGAGCGCTGCAGGATCATCACCGCGCGCGCATCGTCGGCGAGACGACATACGGCAAAGGTTCCGTGCAGACCGTGATGCCGCTCGGCGAAGGCACGGCCATCAAGCTCACGACTTCGCGCTATTTGACGCCGTCCGGGCGCTCGATCAACGGCTTGGGTATAGAGCCCGACATCGTCGTCCACAACGCCGACGCCAACGCGCAATACCGCGGCGCCGGCGGCGCTGTCCCGCTGCGCGACGACTCGCAACTCTTCGAAGCCATCGAGCTCATCAGCTACGACTCGATCGTGCAGACCGCCGACGCCGTGATGCGTCGGGTCGGGAGGGTCGTCTCTCACCTCCTGCTTCTCGTGGCGATCTGGCCGCCGTCCCCGCCGTTGCCGACCCGCTCGCCGAAAGTCGCCCTGATCATCGACGATGTCGGCTACCGCCTGGCCGAAGGCGAGCGCGCCGTGCGCTTGCCGGGCGCCGTGGCCATGGCCGTGCTGCCTTTCGGCACGCATTCGGTCGCGCTCGCGCGCGAGGCCGACGCGCAGGGCAAGGAGGTCGTGCTGCATCTGCCGATGCAGCCGCTGGCCGGCGCCGAGGATCCCGGCCCCGGCGCGCTTCAGATCGGGCAGTCGCGCGCCGAGCTCGCCACCGTGCTCGCGGCCGATCTCGCCGCCGTGCCGTTCGTCGTCGGCGTCAGCAACCACATGGGCAGCCTGCTGACGCAGCAGGCCGACCGCATGGGCTGGCTCATGGACGAGCTGCGCCGGCGCGAGCCGCTGTTCTTCGTCGACAGCTACACGACGGCCGCCAGCGTGGGTTTCGCCGCCGCGCGCGAATACGGCGTGCCGGCGTTGCGCCGCGACGTGTTCCTCGACGCCGATCCGGCGCCCGCGGCGATCGAAGCGCAGTGGCAGCGGTTGCTCGCGCGGGCGCGCACGCACGGAGTGGCGGTCGGCATCGGTCATCCGTACGCCACGACGCTCGCGCTGCTCGAGCGCGAGCTGCCGGCCCTCGCGGCGAGAGGCGTTACGCTCGTGCCGTTGTCGGCGCTGCTCGAGCGAGGCGCCCCGTGAGCCGCGACCCGATCGAGCGCAGTCTCGAGATCGAGCAGCAACAACTGCGCGGGTTCGCGCGCAGCATCGCCGAGGTCAAGACGCTGCTGCTGATTCTCGTCGTCCTGTATCTGTTCATCGGCAACCCGGGCCTGGCGAGGAGCCCGAGTGTGCTCGGCGCGCTGCTCGGCTTCGCGGCGTTCGTGCTGCTGTTTCGCTACGCGCGGCCGCTCGCCGCCGACGTGCACCTGAAGCTCGCGATCGAGATTCTCGCGATGCTGGCGTTCCTGACGGCCGTGCTGGCGTTCGCGGGCGGCGTCACGAGCCCGCTCGTGAACCTGTATCTGCTGCCGATCGTGACGGCTGCGCTGGCGCTCGGCAAACGCGCCACGGCACTCGTGATGATCCTGGTGTGCGGCTGCTACACGCTCGTCGAGTGGCTCGCGATCGGCGGCGCCGGGTTCGCACGCCGTTCGTGCTGGCCGGGGTCGGTGTGCTGGCGCCGTTCGCGCTCGTGGCGTTCTGCACGTCCCTTCTGGTCGACAACATCAATACGGCCAAGAGCCGCATCCGCGCGCTGTCGGACCGTGACGAGCTGACCGGGCTCTACAACCTGCGC
>CAWELB010000009.1:0-84854 GCA_963809805.1 uncultured Chloroflexia bacterium
CAGTTCGGTCGCAAAGCTTTGGTGGTCAAAGCCAATATGGGCGATATGGAGGATATAGATCTCCTGTTCGATGCCATTGAGCAGGAATTTCACGGGCTTGATATTTACATCCATAACGCCGCTTCGGGGTATAACCGTTCGGTGATGGATCAGCGCCCCAAAGGTTGGGATTGGACCATGAATATTAACGCCCGCTCTTTGCTGTTTGCTGCCCAGAAGGCCGCATTGATGATGGAAAAGCGTGGGGGTGGGTCGATCGTCACCATCTCCAGCCCTGGCGCAGGGCGTGTGCTGCCCGATTACGTGGTGGTGGGTGCCAGCAAGGCTGCCATCGAGTCCATCACCCGCTACCTGGCAGTGGAGCTGGCTCCAAAAAATATTATTGTGAATGCGGTTTCACCCGGAATGGTTCTCACGGATGCCCTGCAGCACTTCGAGATGGTGCGCAGCGATGTTCACCTGGCGGAAAAAGCGGTGAGCATCACCCCCGCCGGCAGGTTAGTGGTGCCTCAGGATATCGCCAATGTGGTGGCGTTCCTGTGCACACCGGCTGCCGGCATGATCCGTGGGCAGGTCATCACTGTGGATGGGGGCGCCTCCCTGCTGGCTCCCGGTTTGGAAAAATCCCCCGGTTCATCCGCTATCTAGTCGAAAATATGTAAATAATTGGCTATGCGCAATATATTTAACTAATTGTTACTGTTTGAATAATTATTTCCTGATTGTCTATACGCAACGATTGAACCCAGGCCCACACTCAATTAATTTCTATCCCTATTGTTATTATCTCACATACTTACCCATCAGCTGCCCCTGCGCCAGGATGTGCCCCCGCATGGCACTTTCCACCTGCGCCTTGCTCGCCCCTGCTTTCAGGTCGAGTTTTATGTCCAGAGCATATAGCTTAATCAAATAACGGTGATTGGATCCCTTCGGCGGGCATGGTCCGCCATAACTGAGTTTGCCGAAATCGTTCTTCCCATCGATGCCCATGCCGGTGACGCCTTGCTTCAAACTGGATGTATCCGGCGGCAGATTATACAGCACCCAATGCACCCACGTACCTGAGGGTGCGTCCGGGTCGTCCATGCTCAGTGCCAGGCTGATTGTTCCAGTGGGCACCCCGGTCCAGGCAAGCGGCGGAGACACATTCTGGTCGTCACAGGTGTAGATGCGCGGGATCGTATTTCCCTCGCTAAACGCAGTGCTGGTGATCTGTATGCTCATATTCAGCTCTCCATCTGAGGCTGGCACTGCCTCCTGGCTCTTACAACCTGTCAGCAATATCAGCAAGCCCAAGGGTAGTATCCAACCCATTTTTTCAGTTAATTTCATTGCGGTTTTCCCGTGTCACAGAATACTATATTCCAAATTCAAGTGAAATTCAAGAGGTGAATAGTCTTTCCGAGACGCCCCAGCGGGACGTCTCATAGGTGGTTTAGGTAGAGACGTCCTGGCAGGATATCTCTACAACAGAAGCTGGCTTTAGCCCATCAGTCTGCCATCATCGATGTTGGCTACATCAGCATTTGTAGCCGGGATCAGCCTGCCCCCGCTGCATCTGAAGGGGGTTGATCCCGGATATTGAGACAGCCTACTTAGGCATCACTTTAGCCTACAACCTATGATAGGATTAACCGGGAATCTCTCCAATCAGGATCCAATCTAAATATGCACTTGCACATCCTCAGCGACATTCACCTCGAGCATGCCCCATTCGTACCGCCGCACACCAGCGCTGATGTGGTCATCCTGGCGGGTGACACCCATCCAGGCAGCAAAGGCATCTTCTGGGCGATGGAAACATTTCCAGGTACCCCGGTGTTATACATCCTCGGAAACCATGAATATTATGGTGAAGCCATGCCCAGTCATATTCTCAAGCTCAAAATGCTGGCACTGGGTTCGAATGTGCGTGTGCTTGAAAACGACGCCCTGACCATCGGAGATGTCGTTTTCCTGGGCTGCACGCTTTGGACAGATTTTGAGCTGTTCGGCAATCCCAGGGTAGCGGGCTATTATGCCACGGAGAGCATGACGGATTACCGAAAAATCCGAATTTCTCCCGATTACCGCTGGCTGCGCTCGGTCGACACGGCTGGGATCCACTTCAGTTCACGCCGCTGGCTGACCGGGCAATTTGATCAGCACCGTGGGGAGAAAATGGTTGTGGTGACCCACCACGCGCCCAGCAAAAAATCGCTGCCTGAGGGGTATGAAGATGATATCCTGAATGCCGCTTATGCGTCCGACCTGAATGAATTCGTCGAAAACTCAGGTGCATCGTTATGGGTCCATGGACATCTTCACAAACCAAAAGATTATTTCCTCGGATCAACGCATGTGATTTGTAATCCTAGGGGTTACCCTCACGAAGAGAACAACCGGTTCGGTCCTGGGTGTGTGGTTGAAGTATAAAATTATTGCCGCCACTGCGAATGGCGATTGGTGCCACACAGGGCAGGATGAATGATCCAGAGGATATGAAGCGAAGGGGCGGGTCTGCCAAAAATTTCCTAATGGATAGGATATGTACCAGTGGATAAATCCGTCGGTGCTAATTACAACCGAGGACCCGCCCCTACGGAAAAAAAATAAAAAACGCCCCGGCGGGGCGTCTCTACTACCAGACCAGAGGGTCCTACACTCCCACGAGAACTGCGCGGGTCGGAGCGCCCTCCGCACCACCGAGCTTGAGCGGCAGGCAATGCAGGGTATAACGCCCCTGTGAGACTCTCGAAAGGTCTAGGCCTTCGATCACCACCACACCGGCGTTAAGCAGGATGGTATGCACGGGTGTGCCCATTTTATAGGGTGCGATAGAGAGATAGTCAATCCCCACCACCTTAACGTTTCGGTCCACCAGTAATTCGGCGGCATCGACGCTTAGCGCTACAAAATCGGTCTGAAACTCCAGGTTACCGCTCGCCCATAGATCCGAATTGCGGGTCTTGAACAATAAACGGCGAGTGCGGGGTGGAATATCTGCCTGCATCAGCACCGAAGCGGTGATCACGCTTACATCCGGCAGGTGGAGCACATAAGCCCGACCCACCAACAGGTCGAGCGATAGGTCATCCACGGTGATCCCATTATTCAAGAAGTGGTCCGGTGCGTCCACATGCGTGCCTGTATGGCAGCTCATCGTGATCTCAGACACATTGGCGTTGTCCCCTGAAGCCATACTGCTGATTTGCTTGATCGAAACCGGAGAATCTCCCGGCCAGACGATGGTTTGAGGAGTTATCGTGAGGGTAATGTCATATGTCCGCATCGCTACCTCCTGTGGGTATAAAAAAGTATAGAATATAGTTAAAAATAATGCAACTTATTTTAGATGCAATTTCCCGAACGCGAAAGAACCCCGCCAAGGCGAGCTTCAGAATTCATAAACCGTTGACTTATCGATTTACCAGGTCGATCCTGGCGATGGTTGCCCGGTTTAAGGCTGCCGGGTCGATGCTTACCCCCAATCCCGGTCCAGCAGGGACGTCTATAGTACTATCTGGGTTGAGTACGAAGCGCTCCTGGGTGATATCCTCGTGGTAATAACGGTCCGTGGCGGAGATATCTCCAGGCAGTGTGAAACCAGGTAATGAAGCCAACGCCAGGTTGGAAGCCCTGCCCACGCCCGTCTCGAGCATACCGCCGCACCACACAGGGACGTTCAAGCCCTGGCACAGGTTGTGGATCGCAAGTGCCTGGCTCAGCCCGCCCACCCGACCGGCTTTAATATTGATCACCCGGCAAGCTTTCATCTCCACCGCCTGCCTGGCGAGGCGGGATGAGGTGATGCTTTCATCCAGGCAAATGGGCGTGCGGAACTCAGCCTGCAGCGTACGATGGTCCCACAGGTCATCTTCTGCGAGAGGCTGCTCGATCAGCAGCAGCTCGAGCTCATCCAAGGGAGCTAGTGAACGGGCCCCTTCAAGGGTATAAGCAGAATTCGCATCCACCTGCAAGCGCAACGAGGAGAATTCCTGCCGGACTGCTGTTGCGTCACCGACATCCCGCCCGGGCTTGATCTTGATCTTCACCCGCCGGTAGCCCAAGGTGAGATAAGCCTGTACAGATTCGACCAGCTTGCTGGGTGACGCCTGCAAACCTACTGAAACACCTACATCCACACTCTGGCGCACTCCACCCAACATGCGAGCTAGAGAGATCCCTTGCGCCTTACCAAGCAAGTCCCACAACGCCATTTCCAGGCCGGCTTTAGCCATCTGATGCCCTCGTACGAATACCATGCGTTTCTGCAGATCATCTGCATCAGAAATCTCCTGCTCCAATATCGCGGGGATAAGGAAATCCTGCAGGATATGCATGGCGGTGCCCACGGTTTCGTAAGAGTAGCCTGGGTCGCGGTCGGCGGGACATTCACCATACCCGACCAGTCCATCGGCGAACGCTTCCACCAGCACGCAGTCACGCGTTTGGATGCGCCCGAACGAAGTCTCGAAGGCACTAAGCAGCGGCATGCGCAGGTGATAGAGAGTAAGGCGATGGATTTTCATAGTGTGCTCTCTCCATGGCATAAGACGTAATAGCTGCGGGATGGCACATTCGTCGAACCGACCTGGTCTGTACTGCGAACGAAGTCCGTGACGATGTACCCGGCATTGAACAATGTTTCGAAGATCGTGCGCGTGTGCATCCGCCATTCACCTGCCAGATGAAAATCAGCTGCTTTTAGCGCCTGGAAGTCATCCGGGATCTCCACCAACAGGAATGGCAGGTCGATTCCAATTTCAACCACCTGGCTATCCACGGGATGAGGTAGATGATGAATATCCATTTCGGCCGGGTTATAGATCTGTGCTCCACCAGATAGGTAATGGATCAGGGTGAGATTGGGTCGGCGTCTGCGGCTCAGGCGCCGGTTCACGCGTGGCGAATTTACCCACCAGTCCGCATCGAAGCGATCGGTAGGCAGCCCCTGATTTAGCACATCGTTCATTTTGCCGTAAAAATCGCGCAAATAAGTGCTGCAGACTGCTCCCAGGCGGGCGATGTTCAGCCAGGCATTCCGGCTGAGCAACGGATCGAAGGTCCAGGTGATGCGGTCGATCCCCTGGTAGCGCACCAGCTGCCATTGAGCGCGCTTAAGGGCGAAACCCAGCCCCTGATCGCGCCATTCGGGGCGCACACCCAACATGCTCGAGTAATGCTTCAGGCGTGGACCATCGGGAGTTCTATAGAACCCGGAAAAACCAAACACAAACCCAACCAAATCCTGCTCGGTGAATGCTCCCAAAAGCAGCCCTCCGTTATGCACCGCTGAGTTCATCAAGTGGGCAGGGACGATTTCCGCCTCACTTTCCTGCCACACCATGCGCTGGAGATCTTCCACCATGTGCATTTCCTGGATATTATCGATAACCTTGATTGTCCAAAGTGATTTCATATGCAGCTAAGATCTCATCCTGCTTTTTCTACCACGAAATAATGTGCGCCATAAGGAGAAGCGCCAGTTAGTAGCTTTGAGGTGGTCCAGTGTGTGGTCAAAGCGGGAGGGCAGAATGTTGAAAACCCGGCTCATCACATCCAGGTTACAGGTTCGATTTGTGGCCAGATAATCGAGCCAATAAACCGATACAGGCAAACCCGGGAACATGGATTCAAACAGCACAGTCATGACACGTAAATAGGGTGGGGACATATGCACCAGTCTGCGGTGAAGCCTGATCTGCTCCATCACCGATTGGACGATATGGTTGAAGGTCAAATATTCAGGACCGCCCACAGAATAGGTTTGGTTGATCGTCAGTTCGTTATCCAAAGCCCACACCATGCAGGTGACGAGGTCTTCCACCCAGATGGGTTGAAGAAGCGTATTGCCTTCCTCGGGGACGAAGAAAAAATATGGCAATGCGTTCATAATGCGCGCCAGGTCGCTGGTGAAGTGGTCGTTCAAACCGTAGACCAGGGCTGAGCGTACGATGGTGTGGTTTACCCCACTTCGGCGGATATTCTCCTCGGCAATCGCCTTGGCTTTCAATACGGGGTAGGCTGAAGCCCGGTCTGCTCCCAGATGGCTCACATAGAAAAAACGCCTTACGCCGGTATCTGCCGCCACCTGGCTGACGGTCTGTGTACCCATGATGTCAACATTCATCAAGCTGGCATGGGCTCCATGCCACTCAACCCCTGCCAGGTGATAAACGATATCCACATCCATCATGGCGGAGCGGATACTGCGGGTGTCGGTGAGGTTGCTGACCGCCACCTCGACTGGCACTCCACGCGGTAGGTCGGGAGAGTGTTTGGAAGGCCGGATGAGCAATCGCACGGGAAAACCAGCTTCAGTAAGGTGACGGACCAATACTTTGCCAATAAAACCTGTACCACCGGTGACTAAAATCATGCCGTGATTATAGCATGCGGAAATCCAGGTATCCAATCACCGTATACTCTGGCATCTCCGGCACCTGGCATCGCTAATACCTGCACGTGGAGCAAATTATCTATTCAAACCCCAATGAGCTTCCAGGTCTATATTCATTTGGATTAGCTAATACTCCATTATTTGCAGGTAGGTGTAAAATTATGCATTCCACCCCCTGAAGGGACTTCTTCTCATGATAAGCAAGCTACCCGCGTGGCGAAAATGGATGTACGGATCCGGTGATTTCGGCTTCAGCATTACGAGCACGATCATAGGGGCATATTTTTTATTTTTCCTGGTCAACGTGGTTGGAATTCGACCTGGAATTGCAGGCATTGCTTTTTTTGTAGGGCGGTTATGGGATGTGGTCAACGACCCCTTGTTTGGATATATTTCTGATCATACCCGCACACGCTGGGGCAGGCGCCGCCCTTATTTGCTCTTCGGGCCACTGCCGTATGCCATTGCATTCACTTTAATGTGGTGGAGGCCTCCCCTCCAGGGAGATGTGGCTCTCGTGGTGTACTATGCCATTGTCTACGTCATATACGACGCGGCTGCCACGATGATCTATATGCCCTATTTCGCCCTGACTCCCGAGCTGACTGCGAATTATGATGAGCGCACTTCCATAACGTCAGTAAGGGCATTCTTCTCTATCTTCGGCAGCATCGTGGCATTCATCATACCCGGGTTGATCGTGAATAGATTCATCCCGGAACATGCCCATAATGTTTTACTGATGGGGGTTATTTTTGGCGTGATCTCTGCGATCCCGCTATATATCGTCTTCTTCGGCACCCGTGAACGACCGGAATTCATGCAGCAAAAACAACCCGGCTTTTGGGATTCGATCAAGACCTCGGTTCAAAACCGTCCATTCATATTTAGCACAATTTTATATATCTTCACCTGGCTCACCATTGATATCCTGCAGACGATTCTTATCTTTTTTATTGCCAACGTTATTTATCGGGAAAATGACCAACCTTTGATCATGGGTACCATCTTTGGTGTAGCAATACTTGCCCTGCCGCTATGGTCGTGGACATCCCGACGATTAAACAAACGCCTGGCATATATCATCGGGATGGCATTTTTCGCTTCGGTGCTGCTGGTGCTATTCAATATGACCCCCGCGACTCCGCTGTGGTTGATCCTGTTATTATGCGTGTTAGCTGGGATTGGGGTTTCAGCTGCCCATGTGATCCCCTGGGCGATCATCCCCGATGCCATTGAATATGGAGAGTTAAAAACTGGAAACAGGGCGGAGGGCATGTTTTACAGTTTGATTTCGCTCGCTCAGAAAACCGCATCCGCGCTTGCCATCCTGCTGGTATCGCAGCTGTTGGACACCGGGTACGTCCAAAACAGCACCGTGCAATCCGCAAGTGCAACCTTGAACATCCGCCTGCTTACCGGACCTGTCCCGGCAGTGTTGATGTGCATGGGAATCCTATTTGCCATCCTATACCCCCTGGGACGTGAACGCTACACGGAGATCGCACTTGAGCTTGAACAACGCCGGATTGGTGGCAACAAGGAGGGTTAATGGGCAATATTGAGATCTTACCGGTTGTTGACACAAGCACTCGCCGCCGATTCGCCTGCTTCCCATGGCATATCTATCGTAATGACCCGCTCTGGGTGCCGCCTCTGCTAGGCGAGCGGATCAAGTTCATCGACCCTAAAACTGGGGTATTTTTCAAGCGTGGAGTAGCTGAGTTCTTCATCGCGCTAAAAGACGGAAAATCTGCCGGTACAATCTGCTGTGCCAATGATAAGGAAACGAACACAGCCCGGGGATTGAAGGACTGCATGATCGGGTTCTTCGAATGTGTCAATGATGAAGCTGTTGCCCTGGCGTTATTCGAGCATGCCCGACAGTGGGCAATCTCCCACCAGCTGGAGACGCTGTACGGACCCTTTAACCTGGATTATGAGGATGGTTATGGCGTGCTGCTCGAGGGACGTGATCGTCCACCTGTCATCCTGTGTGGTCACACCCCGGATTATTACCAGGTTTTTTTCGAACAATACGGTTTTCTACCCGCCCGTGGAGATAACCTGGCCTATGAAATCACCCCCAGCATGGCGGGCAAAGAGCTTGAACGTCTTGCGAAGCTTTCGGAGCGGCTGCGACGGCATAACTGGATCAAGATTCGCTCTGCTGATTTGCAACATTGGGATGATGAGGTTGAGCGCATCTATATTTTGTTGAATAAAGCCCTGGCACACCTGCCGGATTTCATTCCCTGGCCGCGTGAAGGTTTGCAAGCCTCCCTGGAACAGTTCCGCCAGATTGTCGATCCAGAGCTGGTGCTATTTGCCGAAGTGGATGGAGAAACAGTCGGCTGGTTCCCTGGCATTCCCAATATCAATGAAGCCTTGATCCATGCCAATGGCTTGCGCTACCCATGGAATTACCTTGGATTACTACCTTACCTGCGCAGACAGCCCAAATGCCTGGCGATCAAGAGCGTTCTGGTACTGCCGGAATACTGGGATACTGGGGTGGCAGTGATGCTGTTTGATGAGATGGCCAGGCGCGCCATCCCCAAAGGCTACACCTGGTTTGACATGTCACTGACCTCGGATGATAACCCCTACACCCCCATCCTGGCGACCAGGGCAGGCGCCCGGCTGTATAAACGCTACCGGGTATACCGGAAGAACCTCTAAGACTTCCTCGTTTGGGGAATATTCACGACAATAAATTGACCGGCCTTGATCGGCCAATCAATTTCATCTTTACTAATTGGTCAATTTTCGCGAATGATTTATTCCAGCGAAAGGATTATTCCATCCGCTCGAGTTTTGCCAGCTTGGTCTGCTTGCCGCGTTCCTCGTTCTGAAGAATACGCTTGCGAATGCGATAATTTTGAGGGGTCACTTCGAGCAGCTCATCATCAGCCAGGTATTCTATGGCTTCATCCAGGCTCATCTGGCGTGGTGGGGTTAAACGGATTTCCATCTCACCTCGGGCAGCACGCACATTGGTCATATGTTTTTTCTTGCACACATTGAACGTCAGATCCCCCGGACGTTGGTGCTCACCCACAACCATACCCTCATAAACCTCCACACCTGGACCTAAAAACAGGATGCCGCGATCCTGGGCGTTGTTCAATCCATAGGTGGTGGTGACGCCGGTTTCCCAAGAGACTATCGAACCAGCCTCACGCCTGGCCATCTCGCCGACCATGGGGAGATAATCATAGAAGATGGTGTTCATGGTACCCGCACCACGCGTAGCTGTCAGGAACTGGTAGCGAAAGCCCAATAATCCACGCGTGGGCACCAGATATTTAAGCCGCACTGTGTTTTCCTGCGTGTCCTGCATATCCAGCATCTGCCCACGCCGTCCACCCAACATCTCGACCACCACACCTACCGTCTCCTTGCTGGTTTCTATGTACAGCTCTTCAAAAGGCTCAAGCGTCTCACCGTTGGCGCCTTCGCGCAAGATGACTTCCGGGCGCGATACCTGGAACTCATACCCTTCCCGGCGCATCGTCTCGATCAGGATTGCCAGGTGCAGCTCGCCCCGCCCGGAGACTAAGAACGAATCTGCCGTGTCGGTCTCAGCCACACGCAAGGCTACATTGGAGCGCAGCTCATCAAACAGTCGCTCACGCAACCGACGGGAGGTATTCCAGCGTCCTTCTCGACCTGAAAATGGGGAGGTGTTCACCCCGAACGTCATGCGCACGGTAGGTTCTTCAACTTTAATGGTCGGTAAGGCTACCGGATTTTCCGGATCAGCTAAAGTTTCGCCTATGGCAATCCCTTCGAGCCCTGCCATTGCCACGATCTCACCAGCCGCAGCTTCTTCCACTTCCACACGTTTGAGGCCCTGGTGGACATACATATAACGGGCGTGTTCGGGAAGGATCTTCCCGTCGACGGTCATGCGTGCCAGCGATTGGCCCAGATGCATTTTACCAGCGAAGATACGTCCAACTGCGGTGACACCGCGGTAATCGTCATAACCCAGGGTAGTTACCAGCATTTGCAATGGAGCTTCGAGATCCACCATCGGAGCAGGGATGTGGCGCAGGATGGCCTGGAACAGCGGTTGCAGGTCAGGACCCAGCTCAGGGGTCAGCCCAGCTTGGGCAGTGATCGCATTGGCGTAGATGATTGGAAAGTCAGCCTGCTCATCGGTGGCACCCAGCTCGATGAACAGATCAAAAGTCTGGTTAAGTACGCGCGACGGCTCGGCGTCCTTGCGATCCACCTTGTTGATCACCACAATTGCCCGGTGACCCATCTCAAGGGCTTTTTTAAGTACAAAACGGGTTTGAGGCATGGGTCCTTCGGCCGCGTCGACGAGCAACAATACGCCGTCCACCATGTTCATCACCCGCTCGACCTCACCACCGAAATCTGCGTGACCGGGTGTGTCGACGATGTTTATTTTTACCAGGCCATTGATCTCTTTATCCCAGATCTCTATGGCGGTGTTTTTTGCCAGGATGGTAATGCCGCGCTCGCGCTCGAGGTCATTCGAATCCATCACCCTTACCATAACCTGCTGGTTTTCGCGGAATACATGCGCCTGCTTGAGCAGACCGTCTACCAGCGTAGTCTTACCATGATCAACATGGGCAATAATAGCAATATTGCGCAGATCTTTTCGTTCGATAATCACAACTTTTTTCCTGTTATAACATACAAAAACCCCGACCAAAGCGGTCGAGGCCGGTATCATCGGGATGTTATCTTATCAGAGACTAGGGGTTTTGAACAGAGGCAAGGTCAGCTTCCCACGGTATCTGCAAGGTTATGGATCCATTTACGTGAGAAGAATCGATATACGCCCAATGCCCACTTGGTGATCTCCTCAGACATCACCAGTACGTAGACCCAATATACCGGCAGGTGGAACAGGAAAGCGCCCGCGAATGCCAGCGGGACACCTACGACCCAGATGATCACCCCATCCAAGACCAGTGCAAAGCGGGTGTCTCCACCGCTGCGGAAGATGCCAATAAACAGGATCATGTTCGATACCCTTAGCCACAGCAGCAATCCAATGATGGTAAGCACCCGATGAGCGTAGTCGATTACGGTCGGAGAAACATTATACAAAGTCAATATTGAGCTCGAGCTGGCAAGGATGATCGAACCGATGCCAACGGCACCCAGGATACCCAGGGCTTGGGACCGGGCGGCATAACGGAAAGCTTGATCTTCTTCTCCGGCACCGATGCGGTTGCCCACCAGGATAGCACAGGCATGGCTTAAGCCTCCAAAGAGCACCAGTCCCATTTGGTCGATCGAACTGACGATATTCATGGCAGCGATCGCATCCGTGCTGATGCGGGCATATACGACACTATACGCGGTGGTACCAAAGGACCAGAGTATCTCGTTGGCTACCACCGGCAACACCGGTTTGAGTACCCGCAGAGCAAAATCCCGGTCATAGCTGAATAATTCGCGGATGTTTGCAGCTGCTGGTGAATCCCTACGATAAGTCAACCATAAATATAAACCACACTCAACTGCACGCGAAATCAAAAAGGCTATCGCTGCCCCAGAAACTCCCATGGTTGGTATTCCCAGCTTGCCAAAAATCAAAATGTAACTCAGTAAGGTGTTGACAGAAAGGGAGGTGAAGGTTGCGATTAGAGGGGTTTGCACATCCCCGGTACTGCGCAAGACAATCGCATAACAATACGATATTGCAAACAAGAAGAAGGATATGCCGATCAAACGCAGGTAGTCACTTCCCTGGGCAATTACCGCAGGGTCTTGTGAGTAGACGCTCAAGGCCCAGGTAGGGAAGAACTCAGCGATGACCAGGAAAATAGTGCTGGCCATCAGACCCAGGGTGAGTGCCAGGCCGAGAACCTTGCGGATGTTGAGTATGTCGCGTTTGCCCCACAGCTGGGCAGTGAACATTGCTGAGCCAGTGGTTATGCCAAAAAGCATCAAGTTGAGCAGGAAGTAGATCTGATTTGCCAGGCCAACCGCAGCCACTGGAACATCACCAAGCTGGCCGATCATCAACACCCCCACCATGTTCAAGGACGACATGATAAATTGCTGGGTCGCAATGGGTAAGGCAAGCTTATACAGGCGTTGATAATATTCCTTATCGCTGAAAAATTCGATAATAGAGTTTCGTCGCTTACGGGCTATGCTGCTGGTCAATCACTCACTCCATGGTGAAATTTATCGATGCCGGATATAACCCCAGGATTTTAACAGGCTTTACCAAGTTTCGTAATGTTGAATTAATCTTGGGGAAAAATATTTGAGCAATAATAATAGTACAATTACCCAAGGATTGGTTTCACAGCCATGGCGAACCCACGTGTGGGTTAAGGTGTTTGATTTAGTAAAGTCCTTGATAGAATTATCCTGACCCAGGATAATCTGAAAGCAGACCGAGGGAAATATGCGGACTAGCTGGACACCGATTGCGCATACTGGCGAACGCAGACTGGGTGACTCGCTGGTCTATAATATCGCACGTTTAGTAGCTTCTCCATTTAGCTATGATGTGGTGGGATTTGAGAATATCGCCACACCTGGCCCGGCAATTTTTATCGCCAATCATCTTGGGGCAATTGGTCCCATTGAGACAATTCTAAGTGTGCCCATCCGTTTCTATCCCTGGATCATCGCCGAGATGTTAGATTTTAAACTAGCACCGGAATATCTATTTAACGATTTTATCCACCCGGTCTTGCATCTCAATGGCCGATTTGGATTGCTGTTTTCGACCTTGTTGACAAAAATCTCGGTGCGTCTGCTCAGATCGATTGGGTCGGTATCCATTGATCGTTTTGGTGGCATGACCACAGAAGGATTCCGTCAAAGCTTAAGATTGCTGAGGGAGGGGAAGAACTTACTTATCTTCCCTGAGGACTCAGAGCTCCCCTTGGATCCGGAAAGCCTGATGCGGCATTTCATGCCCGGATTTGTGACCCTTTGCAGCTTATTCCAGGCTAACTCACGCTTATTATTACCAGTTTATCCGGTGTCGGTTCATGCTGGCATTGAAACGGTGGCGATTGGAAAAGCAGAATTTTTTCATCCACTTGGGCTGCACCGCGGAGCGATCGATAGTTTCTGCACGCTTCTGGAAGAGCGGGTGAGGACGTTGTACCTGGAAATGCAGAAAAGCAATGATGACCTGTTAGCATGATCGACGCATCACAAGCACCCGTCACACCGGAGGTTAACCACGTCACTGCAGCCCTTTTCTCCCAGCTTATGGGTGTGATGGGATTAAGACACCCCAATATCGTAACGCGTTGCCTTTACCCAATATTTCACTCTCCTGCCAAACGCATGTCAAGCCTCTTGGTCGAGCTTGATCGGAATATAGCTCAGACCGGCTGGAATTCAGCAGTCAACCTGTTCACACATAAATTAGTCAGAGATATTCGTCTCATTGGAGATGAGGCAATTCCAAAACAAGGGCCCTTGGTGGTGGCATGCAATCACCCAGCTGCCTACGATGTTGCCATCCTGTCGGCTGCCATCCAGCGCGATGATCTAAAGATCATCGCATCCGACATACCCATCCTGCAGATGCTGCCTAACATTTTTGCCCACATCATCCCGGTACCCTATCACATCCCCTCCCGCGTGCAGACGGTGAGGAATACCATCCAGCATCTACGAAATGCGGGTGCGATCTTGATTTTCCCGCTCGGGAATGTCGAACCCGACCCGACCGTATCTCCAGGTGCGGAACAAAGCCTGGCCGGATGGTCATCCAGCTTGGAGCTGTTCCTGCGCAAGGTGCCTGAAACCACCTCCGTGGTTGCAATTGCCAGTGGGATGCTATCGGAGAAATGGTATAAGAACCCCCTGATCAACCTGTGGAAGAAGTACGAACAGCACCAAAAGGTGGCCGAGATCTTCCAGATTGCTTCCCAGCTGCTCACCGGGAAAGCACCAACTGCCACTCCAATGATCAATTTTTCGGTGCCCCTATCCTTATCCGACCTGGGTGGTGAGGACGCAGCGGAAGGTGTCTTGTTGGCTGGTCTGACCGCTCAGGCACGACAGTTATTATCCGCTCACCCATACAGATAACTCAAGGGTTCATCTCATATTCGTCTTTTAGGATGTAGACCTCATTCATCCAGACATGGTTGAAGCGATCCTGGTTGATGACCGGTCGTTGAATCATACGCTGACAAAACTCCATTTGTCCATCGGTTGTATTGGTCTGGCTGTAGAGCTTTAAGGCAAACCCGGAAAGGTCACGCACCATAAAATCGAAGATCTGGTCCACCAGGTCATCATCGATCGAATAGATGGCGGCATTTTCCAGGATCAGCTGCCCATAGACCACCTGGGTGAATGCCTCGCCTAAAGTCAGGAGAAAATCCGTGTCTCTCACCTGTTCGGGGCTGGGGGTAGCCTGAGCCAGCATCGCCTTGAACACATCGATCTGGTCCTTGAATACCCTGACGTTCGGTGAAGCCTGGCGTTCAAATATCGGAGTGTAATCATGAAAATGGATCTTGCTTAACCCTTTGGCTGGTCCCTGGTGAAAGAGGAAATCATCGTCACGCGCTTCATCCTGGCGTGATACGGGGGGATAATCCTGATGGAAAAAGAAACAATTCGCCATGAATTTGACGATCAGGGCAATATTGACATGTACTGTACCTTCCAGCTTGGGTAAGGCGCGAATATCCCGCACTGCCATTTCAAAATACATATCCTTCTCAAAGCCCCTGGCTGCGATGACATCCCACAGTAAATTGATCACCTGCTCACCCTGGGTGGTCACTTTCATCTTGACCACCGGGTTATAAAGCAAGTATCGCCTGTCCTCCATTGTGGCTATGCGCATATAATCGGCTGCTCGCAA
The DNA here is from genome assembly GCA_963809805.1 of uncultured Chloroflexia bacterium. Lineage (GTDB taxonomy): Bacteria > Chloroflexota > Anaerolineae > Anaerolineales > UBA4823 > FEB-25. The sequence goes on from CAWELB010000009.1 coordinate 15,234, forward strand.
GGTGAACAGCTTCATCGCCACCAGGCGGGCATAGGCTTCGGTGAACATCATCTTCACATGTGGGAAGTCGGTCACTGCCATGCCGTACAACCTGCGATAGGCAGCGTGGTGAATGGCCTCATAGAAGGCATGCGTGCAGATACCGATCGACCCCCAGCCCAGGTTGTACTTTCCGATGTTGACCGTATTGAGGGCTGCATCCCAGGCAGCCTGACCCTTGGACAGGATTTCCGCATCCGTGATCGGATAATCATGCAAGGCAAAGTTCGCCACATAGGATTGGCTGTGGGTCACATTCTGGATCAAGTCATAACCTTTATGGCGGTAATCTGCTACGAAGAACACATAGTCGCCCGTCGGTGACAGCTTACCGAAGGTGGAGACCATTGGAGCCAGGTTGCCATTGCCAATGTAATATTTCTCCCCATTAGCAAGATATGACCCATCCGGCAGAGGTGCCAGGTTCATCTCGGTGGAGTAAATATCGGCACCGTGCTGGCGCTCGGATAGGCCAAAAGCAAATACTTCACCTTCATCCAACAAGCGTGCCGCTTTACGCTTAAGGGATTCATTATCCGTCTGCCAGATTGGCCCAAGCCCCAGGATGGAAACCTGCCAGGTATACCAATATCCCAGCCCATAGAACGCCAGGATCTCGTTAAATTCGCAATTCCGCCAGCTATCCCAGCGGCAATTTTCACCGCCGTAACCCGACGGGGTGAGCAATGTGGCGAATATTTTCTCGCGCTTTTGGAATTCCAGGAAGTCGGCATACCAGACGCACTCACGGTCATCTGCTTTGAGCTTACGCTTGCCTTTATTCTCAAAGAATTGAATGGTTTTTAACATAAATTCGCGTGAGTGCTCGTCGGGATAATAGCGATTATGCTTTTTAGGGTTCAGCAGCAAGTTATTCATTAAAACCCTCCTGGCATGAATGACCTAATGACTGGTTGCTGTCGAAATCGTATCAAAGAAAAATTCCATGCGAGGTAAATTTCCAACGTATTTAAGTCTCTGGAAACCTGCTAAATAATACGATAAAATTTCATCTAGGATCAGCAAATCGTCTGTCTCATTGGATCTGCTACTCTACGCGAACGCTATTATGATTTACTGACAAACATGTATCAATATCTCAGTACGGGACAAAATTTTTATCTCAAGTAACAACGTTTTATTTTACTTCAACAGTCACGCTGAATGAATTGGTAGACACCGAAGGAGACCCATCCGATGGTGAATTGACATATAACAGAGTAAGATTAGTATTGCCTGCACCGACCGCGCTAAATAATAGTGTTACCATCCCTCCAGCCGAATTTGGATCAGAATCTTGTTCGTAGACCGCACTACCTTGTTGAGCCAGGATAGCCTTGTCAAGATCTTGGGGTACCCATTCAAACCCTTCGGTTGGGATGGTTGGGATTTGAATTTCTAAGGTGTCTCCAACATTCAGGCTGGTCGAATTTCCCTTGACGGCGGGGGTAATGACTACGGTTTTCCCTTTGGTATTTGGGTCAATTCCTCCGCAAGCGGTCAGCAATAGGCAAACCGCTGTCAGTATAGTGAGCAAATGAGCCAATCTAAACATGTCATTACCTCCTGGATTACGTCTTTCTATAACTATGACGAAATTTATTGTGGAAAGGTCCCCAAATTACTATCAGCTACTTGGATTTTACTATAGGTATGTGTATAATGTATTCGATTCCAGGTTCGCCTATCTCGAAAAATAATACCTTCAAGTGAACAGGGGTTACATACTTCTTACGGTTTTCTCAATTTGAGGAGAAAAAATGAGCACAAGAACCGGTTCCAGGCTAAGAATTCTGTTTAATTTGTTACTGGTGATCATTTTTATATTCACAATTTCCAATAATCTATGGAGCAGCGCATACGCTCAGGATATCCTGACGGATTATCAGGCTTCAAAACCGGTGGACACAAACCCACCCCTCATTGAGGTGATTAATCCATATTTCTCGATCGAGCATAAAACCATGGCAGATGGAACTCCTGTTTCAGTATATATCATAAATGGTCCCTCCACTCCACCGGCTGAGTATAAAGCCGAACGCATTGCTTCAATCAAGCCAATCACCAACGCAGTAGCAATACCAAATTTTCCATCCTATAACTGGGTTTTTGGCTGTGCGGCAGTTTCCGGGGCGATGATCGCCGGTTATTATGATCGCACAGCTTATCCGGAAATGTATACCGGACCCATGAATGGCGGAATAATGCCAATCACCGACACTTCCTGGCCGGTCTGGTCCGATGGATACGAGACTTATCCGAACAATCCATTGATCGCTTCTCATAATGGGGTGGACGGTAGAACCACGCGCGGCTCGATCGATGATTATTGGGTAAGCTATATGAGTACCGCCAATGACCCATACATTACCAACGGTTGGACCCAACACATCTGGGGATCTGCCATCGGTGACTATATGAAGACCAGTCAGTCAGCCGCACCCTACAACAACATTGATGGCGGTACAAAATTTTATAATTTTACGAACAGCGGCGCTAAAATGACATGCAGTCATATCAAAGATGACGGAGCCGACACGGTCGATGGAACTTATGGGAAAAAACTCTTTTATGAAGCCAGGGGATATCAAGTAAATGAATGCTATAACCAAAACACAGACAATAAATTTACCGGGGGGTTTTCACTGGCCAATTTCAAGGCGGAAATTGATAGTGGACATCCCGTGCAGCTTAATCTTACCGGTCATTCGATCGTTGGTTATGGTTATTCCGGATCTACCATATATATACGTGATACATGGGACAACAACCCAGACCATACCTATACGATGCCTTGGGGTGGAAGTTATCAACAGATGGAGCTTTTATCAGTCAGTGTAGTGCATCTTACCCCCCCACCTACGACCAAACTCGTAATGTCTTTGCTGGTGAGACCCGCCAATATTAATAAGAGTCCGACTAATATCCTTCTATCCAACAGTTCTATAGAGGAGAATCTACCGGTTAATACCCAGGTCGGTACACTATCCACGATAGATCCTAATGCTGGCGATACCTTTATATATAGCCTTGTCAGCGGTGCTGGCGATACGGGCAATGGATCCTTCAATATTCTTGGGAACAAGCTGCGATCTTCGGAGGTCTTTGATTACGAGACCCAAAACAGTTACTCTATTCGTCTCCGCACGACAGACCACGGCGGCTTATTCTTTGAAAAAGTTTTCAACATCACGATCACACTGGTGACTGAAGAGCCCATCCTCAATGGTGATTTCGAACAGGGACCGGTGGGTTGGACAGAATTTTCGACCCATGGATGGCCGTTGATTACACAAGACTTTCCCGACCCAGTGACACCTTATGATGGGTTCTGGGCTGTTTGGCTGGGTGGTGACTATGATGAGATTGCCTATATTCAGCAGCAGGTCGTCGTTCCTGCGAATAATCCTTATTTATCCTATTGGCACTGGATCGCCTCTGAAGAATACTGTGGTGGGTATGATATAGGAGTGGTTTCAGTGAATGGAACCGTGGTCGATTCTTATTATCTATGCATTGACAATGATACCGGAGGTTGGGTGGAGAGAGTGGTAAATCTGAGCGCTTATACCGGAGCTTCGGTGACCTTGGAAATTCGAGCAGAATGCGATGGCACGAATAACAGCAATCTATTTATCGACCATGTTGCTTTCCAATCAAGCCCGCGAAATTCCAATCCCCCATCCATGCCTGTGATTGATATTGATAGCACTGCGGTGAAACCAGCTATTTTGAAGTAATTACTGGAAAGTCTATCCAGGTTTGTACTCTCAGGATGAGCAGGTAGTCATCCTGGGAGTTTTATTATAATAATTATCGTTTCGATGAACAGGGTTTTGATCGTATCAGTTTTTCTTTATACTTATCTTTGATGCAGTCAAGGATCGAAATTCCGATGACAATTACCAAATATTGTGCAATAATAATATGGCATGAATATCAAGGAGGGATGATATGAAAGATTACAGCGATAAATCGTTCTGGTTGGCCACGTATGGAGATTATCTACCGAATTCCCCATTAATGGGTGATATCAAGGTCGATATTGCGATTATCGGAGCTGGATACACCGGGCTCTCCACAGCCTATAACCTTTGTAAGGATGACCAGGGAATATCTGTAGCAGTCTTTGAGGGAGAAGTTGTTGGGTTCGGAGCCAGTGGTCGCAATGGTGGTTTTTCAATGACCCTTTTCGGCCTCGAGCCTGCGGTTACCAAGGCTTTATTCGGTCACCAGCGTACCATTGAAGCCCACCGGTACATGGAACGCTCAGTCGATTATGTGGACCAGCTTGTCAAAAAGAGCAATATCCAATCGGATTACTGGTACCCGGGCTTTTTGCGCGCAGCCACCACTCCTGGATATGTCAAACGCATCCAGCATGATCTGGATATATTGACCTCGATGGGAATTAGCGGACTCGCCTGGATCGAAGCGGATCCAATTAAAAATGAAGTCAATTCACCCCGCTTTCTGGGGGGTTGGTGGGAGCCGCGTTCAGGATTGCTGAACCCTGCCAAACAGGTGCGGGAGTTAAAGCGCCTGGCCCTGGAATTTGGCGCGCAGATATATGAGGAGACCCCCATCTTGGAAATCCAGCGCCATACCAACTATATATTAAAGACTCCAAAAGGTGATGTGACTGCCAATAAAGTCATTTTTGCCACCAATGCCTATTCCCACCTGATCCCTCAGCTCAAGCGGAAACAGGTACCTGCTTTTACCCATATGGTGGTCACTGAACCCCTTACCCAAGCTCAGCTCGATGTCATTGGCTGGAAAAACCGCCAGGGAATCGAGGATGCACGCAACCTGGTGCATTACTTCCGCTTAAGCATAGATAACCGCATCGTCATGGGGGGCAGTGACGTCAGCCTGGCGTATGGCGGGAATATGGAGTATGACTTGAACCCGCATACATTTGCTGACCTTGAGCGGGATATCGTCTGGCTGTTCCCTCACCTGAAAGGGATCCAGATCACCCATCGCTGGGGTGGACCTGTTTCTGTGCCTATACAGATGGCACCCGCCATCGGATTTCTCGGCGATGAACGTGCCATCTACAGCCTGGGCTGTGTGGGGCACGGCGTTTCGATGACCCATCTCAATGGACGCACTCTGGCAGACCTGGCACTGGAGCGTAAAACCGACCTGACCGACGTGTGGTTTGTAAATCGCAGTGTCATCCCCTGGCCGCCTGAGCCGATCAGGATGATCGCCAGCCAGGCCATACGGGGTTATCTGCGCCTGGAAGATCGAATATTCGAGCGTGATATTGCAAGAGAGAGTTGAACAAACTAAATAAGTCCAAATTGTTGATCTGTATCTTCATCAATAATGCCGAAGCTATCCTTGAAACAGCTTCTTAGCGTTTATTGCTACCTTATAAAAATCGGAGCTGATACCAAAAATATTTCGCTGTAGCTATGTGCAGTCTTTTTCCAGCAGTCTTCAAACGGGGCGAGAGATGATTAAAAATCTAATTACCGCAATCACAATATGCATACTGGCATTTGGGGTTATTTTCGTTGCCTCCGTCGCGGTGGACCCCAATTTTAGCAGCATGTCGCGCGATGGAGGTGCCTTTGCCTATTGCGGGCAGCGAATCGTGGAGGGAGCTCTGCTATATCGCGATTGTTGGGATAATAAACCGCCTGCAATCTATTATCTTAATGCGGCTATTATCGCCCTGGGAAGCCAAAAACAATGGAATATGTGGTTATTCCAGGCTGTCTGGCTCTCACTAACCACGCTTGCATTCTATGCGGTTCTCAAGAAAATTTGGACAAGAAAGTCGGCCTTTATTTGCACTGCGCTGATGTTACTGACCCTACTCTACCCGCTCTATTTCTCAGGGGGAAACCTGACCGAGACCTACGCATTATTTCCCATCACACTTGCATTGGGTGCTCTTGGGGGTTACCTGAGAACAGGTAAACGCATTTTTCTAATCGGGATTGGGTTGTTCACTGCGATCTCTTTATTATTCAAACCCACCTATATCTCGGTGGGTATCGCGGCAATCGTGATCCTTGCTTTTATCAGACTGCACCAGCGCAGGTATCTCAGGCTAACTGGTGAGACTGGTCTGATTTTGGCAAGTTTTGTATTACCTTTACTATTGGTCGCTGCATATTGGGCGGCACACAACGATTTGTATGATTTGCTCTACGCGGTGTTCATTCATAATCGCCTGTACATAGAAGAAGGCTTTTCATTGAAGGCTTTTATTGCCACGTTCAGGATATTAATCGTCGAGCAGCCCGTATCAGCGGTATTTGGGCTCGCAGTAATTAGCATCCTCGCCTTTATCTTCGAGAATTGGAAGAAAATCTGGAGAATTGACCCGGAAAAATTAGATTTACAGAATCCAGAATCTGTTCGCTTCTGGATGACAGCAGGTTTGCTCATTGTAATATCACTGGATATCCTATTCACTACCCTACCCGGAACGAATTTTCGTCATTATTATCAAATCCCCATCCTTAGTATGAGCGCAATCAGCGGCTATTTATTCGACCGCCTGTCTCAACTCCGGTCAGTTCCCTCTAAATTTAAGGCGTATACTGCCATCATCCTGGGTGCATGCGCAATCATCCTTTTACCCTGGTTGGTGGAGGTGACTGGAAAAGAAATTCCGAGCCTGACAAACTGGAAGGAACTACGTTCAAACCCGAATATCACGGTATACCAGCCGAATGCAATAGAGCAATTTATCCTGGAAAATAGTACACCCGAGCAGTCGATCCTGATCTGGGATTACGACCCGATCATCTATTTTCATGTAGATCGCCGGTCTCCATCACGGTTTATTTTTTTGCGGCACCTGTATACACCCATTCCTGGGGCTACGAATGGTTTCGCTGAATTTCTGCAGGAGCTGCAGGACGACCCGCCTGTCTTGATCATCACCTCAAAGACAGCCCAACAAGGTCTACCTTATTTAGGATTATCCGAAGCCGCTATTTGTAGTGACTGCACACCAGACATCCGACAAGGCGTAATCGCCTTTAAACGTTATGTGGAGCAATACTACCAACCCTATACAGATATTCAGACCTGGGCGATATATATGAGGAATAAATGACCGATTCAGTAAAACATTTCGATTAACTTGGCTGAAGAAGATATTTGAAGATAAGTGTACCAATCTACTAATTTGCTCCAAACCATTGTGATCGGTTTTGAAATTAAACTCATCCATGGATAAATACCATGCATCAATCTGGTTATTTTTTGTTTTCGGTTGTTTTTAATCATTCTGGTCAACTGCTATAATTAGCTATATATGCTAAATAATCCCACCACTGCCGTCGCCCACCCCAACATTGCCCTGATCAAATATTGGGGAGATATCGATTCCGACCTGCACATTGCTGCCAACGGCTCAATATCGATGAACCTGGCAGAGCTCATTACCCGAACGATGGTGACTTTTGACCCAGCATTATCGCAAGATCAAATCGAGCTGAATGGTGAACATACGACCGGCAAGGTTTTGGCACGGGTAAGCGATTTCCTGGATCATGTGCGACAACTGGCAGGTATACCAACTTTCGCCAGGGTGGAAAGCCACAATAACTTCCCGATGAGTGCCGGTCTGGCATCCTCAGCATCCGGGTTCGCTGCTCTGAGCCTGGCAGCGTCAAAATCGGCCGGGTTGGTGCTGGACGAGAAAGACCTGTCGCGACTGGCGCGCAGGGGTTCTGGCTCAGCTTGCCGCTCCATCCCGGGTGGGTACGTCGAATGGCAGGCGGGAAAGGATGATGAAGATTCCTACGCCCATTCTATTGCGCCACCCAGCCATTGGGATCTCGCAGATTGCATCGCCCTGGTAAGCCAGGAGGAAAAACTGGTCGGTTCTAATAGCGGACATTCTCTGGCAACCACCAGCATATTACAACCATCCCGCCTGGCCGATACTCCTCGCCGACTAAGCATATGCCGCAAAGCGATCCTTGAATGCGACTTTGACGCTCTCGCAGGTATCACTGAATTGGACAGCAACCTGATGCATGCCGTAATGATCACTTCAACCCCATCGCTTATCTATTGGCAGCCTGCGACCATGATCGTCATGCATGCGGTTCAAGCGTGGAGACAAGCTGGCCTCCCGGTTTGTTATACCATCGATGCAGGGCCCAATGTACATGTGCTGTGTTTAACTGAAGACACAGAAAAGGTCCGAGAAATGTTGTTAAATTTACCCGGTGTGATGCAGGTGCTTGTATCCCACCCGGGGGGACCTGCCACTGTAGCCAAAGATTGACCAAAGCAGGAAAACGGGTTGTTCTACCCACTCATCTGTCTCACCCTTAGAATTCTGTTAGAATTATTTGCTGGATCCTGTTTTAATCTGGATGCATCCCAGCGGACAGGATATAATTCTCCGGTTAATGAATTGCGTGCCGATTGTTTAGCACGAATGTAGTTTGTATAAGGAAAAATATGACCATCGAATTGATTATCGAGTTTGCTTTAGCCCTGTCTGTGCTGGTTTTCCTCCACGAGCTCGGACATTTCATTGTCTGCAAGCTGGTGGGGGTGGAAGTGGAGGAATTCGGGTTTGGAATCCCTCCCAGGGCTTTAACCATGTTTACGCTGGGTGGCACCAAGTTCACATTGAATTGGCTGCCATTCGGAGGCTTTGTGCGTCCGAAAGGCGAAAATGACGTCGATACACAGGGAGGATTGTCCGCCGCCAGTCCATGGAAACGCATTGCCGTTTTCCTGGCTGGTCCGACGATGAGTATACTGACCGCCGTGGTTTTATTCATTGCCATATATGCCATTCTTGGCTCATTACCAGATCGGAATAGAGTTCTGGTGGTGGGTACTATAGCAAGCTCGCCCGCAGAAGCGGCAGGCTTGCAGTCCGGTGATATCCTGGTAAGTGCAGATGGAATGCCAATCCACAGCTTTGATGGAATTAAACAAATTGTAACTGCCAATCCGGGCAAAGCTTTGAGCTTCATCTACGAGCGCAATGGTGTAACCTATGGGGTGAGCATCATTCCACAGATCAATCCAGGTAGCGATCCTACCATCGGTATTTACATGAACTACCCGACGAAACCATTTACAATTTGGGGTGCCATCCCTGAAAGTTTCTCCTCCCTGTTCGATTACACGAAGGAGTTGTTTACGATGATCGGCCAGCTCATCCGCGGTGGCCAGTCGACCAATTCTCAGGGTGGAGTGATGGGTATCGTAGGTATGTTCAAGGTATATGCCTCGATGCGTGAGGGTACCAGCATTCCGGGTATTCCCACAATCGTAAACGTATTTCTATTCTTCGCCAGCATCAGCCTTTCCCTGGGTTTGCTTAACCTGCTCCCCATCCCTGCCCTGGATGGTGGGAGGATTGCTTTTGCCCTACCCGAAATCATTATCCACAAGCGCATCCCACCCAAATATGAAATGTGGGTGAATTTCGTAAGTTTTGCTCTGCTTATATTGCTAATGATCATCGTGAATGCACACGATATCATTACCCCTATTTCCATCACTCCAACACCGTAATAAGACTGCCATGACAATTATTACCCCGATACCATTCACAAAACTTATCGACGCTTTGCTCGACGAGAGCACGCCATTTTCACCTAAATACCTGAACTGTATGTCTGACCTAGACCCTGCGGACACAGCTTTACTGAAAGCAGCCTGGCCGAAAGTATCCTTGCGACGCCGTCAAGCACTGCTGGAAGACATGGAAGAGATCCACATGGCGGATGATCTGCTGTGCTTCGAGCAAGTAGCCCGGGTAGCACTCAAAGATAGCGAGCCGGGTGTGCGGATGCGCGCCATCCAAATCCTGCGTGAATATGAGCTGGTGGATCTACTGCCCACGCTCGTGGAAATGACTGAGAATGATCCCGATACTGATGTTCGTGCAGCCTCGGCGGCAGCGCTTGCTACCTACATATACATGGGTGAAGTCGAAGACATATCACCTAAAAAATTACAACAAGTTGAAGCATGCCTGCTACGTTTGATCGCGGGCAAGGATGCCATCATTGTACGCCGGCGTGCCCTTGAAGCGTTGGGATTCTCCTCGCGTAAGGAAGTCGTTGCTCTGATCGAAAAAGCCTACGCTTCGCCGGATATGGATTGGCTGGTATCGTCACTATTTGCCATGGGTCGTTCTGCCAACTCGCGCTGGAAGGCCCAGGTGCTGAGGATGCTCATGCATGAGAATCCTGCTGTGAGTGCAGAAGCCGCCAGCGCAGCGGGAGAGCTCGAAATCAAGTCGGCCGTGCCCCAGCTGCTGAAATTATTACGCGACCCGGATATCGACGTCAGAATGGCTTCGATCTGGTCACTTTCTCAAATTGGCGGAGCTGGGGTCCGTTCAGCGCTGGAATCCTTGCTGGAATCAACGGATGACGACGAAGAAGCGAATCAGATAGAAAATGCTTTGGAAAACCTCGATTTCACCGAGGAAATGAATGATCTTGCCTTGTTGGATATCCCTGAGGATGGGGATGATCCTGACGACACATCAGGAGATGAATTTGATGAAGGACCAGAGGATGGGGATGACGTGGAAGACACCTCAGATGATCAATATGAAGAACTACCGGATGACGATGATTCGGACGAATTCATCTCTGAGGATGACGAGGATTGAGCGAATTATTTGCTCTATTCTTCAATAACCTTTTCCCTATTTTATTGGCTGCGTGTATTGGCTTTGCCCTGGCTAAATGGCTTAAGATCAACCCGCGACCGCTTTCTCAAGTTATTTTTTACATATTCAGCCCTGTCCTGGTATTTAATCTAATCACTGATAGCCAGCTGAGCAACAAGGATATCCTGCGCACGCTGGTTTTTGCTATTCTGCTGATCGGCGGGGTTGGGGTGATCACCTGGGTTTTAGGAAAAATTTTTAGATTTGACCGTCGGACCCTGGCAGCTGTCTTGATCACCACGATGTTCATGAACGCGGGGAATTATGGTTTGCCGCTCACCAGCTTCGCTTTTGGAGAGGCAGCCCTGGCGTTTGCGAGTGTCTTTTTTGTCATCAATGCAGTTGCCACTAACACAGTGGGGATCGTGATTGCCTCTTCAGGGTCAACCAGCGTATGGAATGCGATCAAAGGTCTCATTAAATTCCCCGCCATTTATACCCTGGCACTCGGCGTGCTCTTTTTACAATTCAAATGGCAGCTTCCTTCCGGATTGGACCGGACCGTAACATTGCTCAGCAATGCAGCCATCCCGTGCATGTTGATCCTGCTGGGTATGCAGCTGGTTAATATCCACCTGGATGGACATGTGATCCCGCTCATCCTTACCAGCAGCATGCGTTTGCTGATCGCACCACTGCTGGCATATGGCCTAACAATCGCATTTGGCATGACCGGACCGTCCTACCAGGCTGTGGTCTTGGAAGCCGCTATGCCAGCTGCAGTCATGACCACCATCCTGGCCACTGAATTCGATGCCGAACCCACCTTTGTCACCACGGCGGTGTTAATCACCACCCTGCTCAGCCCACTCACATTAACCCCCTTATTGGCATTCCTGGGGGCTTAGAGGTCAGGTCAATGGTGATTATCGATGACTTGTTCGACTGAGAAGTTTTTAGTCTCACCCAGGGGTAAAAGATTTACACAAAATGAACTCCATGAGCGAAGTCACTAATTCATGCTTGCATGCCATCATTAAAGGACGCGTACAGGGGGTGAGTTTCCGATATTTCGTCCTGGATCAGGCTGAGAAGCTAGATTTAGTGGGCTGGGTGCGCAATCGATGGAATGGCTCTGTCGAAGTGACAGCTGAAGGGTCACGCAAGAATCTCGATTTGTTGCTCCAGGCTCTGCGAGATGGCCCACCGATGGCATCCGTGAGTGATGTGGATTTTGAATGGCTGCCTTACACTGGTGAGTTCACCGGTTTCCAGGTCACTAAAACGATCTAAATTCTTTTATCCCTGTGTAAAACCCAGTCCCCGCTCTTTTAAAGATACAAAACGACCACTTCCGATGATGATGTGATCGAGCAGCTTCACATCCAGCAGCTCCCCGGCTTGCAAGATGGCGCGCGTGATGGCGACATCATCCGGGCTGGGAGTAGGATCACCGGATGGATGATTGTGGACGACGATCACGTGGGTGGCATTCCGCCGGATGGCAGTCTTGAAAATTTCGGCTATGCGCACCTGAGATGAATTCACCGATCCTCGATATACCGTCTCGATATGTTGAACCCGGTTACGCGTATCTAGCAGCATCACCCTCAGTTCCTCCTGCTCCAGTGCACTCATCTCGTATTGAACCATTTCCGCCGCATCTGCAGGACTATGCACGATCGGACGTTCCTCAGGTGACTCAAGTACCAACCGCCTGCCAAGCTCAATGGCAGCCTTGATTTGGGCAGCTTTGGCGAGCTTAACCCCTTTTTGGCTGCTTAATTCATCAAACGATGCCCGGTGAATCCCGGCGATACCACCAAAGGTTTGCAGCAACCGCTGACCAACCTGAACCGCACTTTCGCCCACCATGCCTACCCGGAGCAGGATCCCCATCAGCTCGGCAGTTGACAGGGATTGAGGCCCAAGTTTGGCTAAACGTTCCCTGGGGCGTTCTTCCTCGCTCATTTCCTTGATGGTGTAAAGAGTGGCATCTGTACGGCTCATGTCTGGTACTCCTTTGGCTATTATTATAAATTTTCAATCAGCTCATCTGTTGCTTGGCTCAATGCTATAATCAAGCCCTGGAGCATGCGATGACCATCGATCCACAAGTCTTAAGCAATCTTATCATGGGACTATCCGCCTGGGCTGCAGCTTTCCTGGTGGCATTATGGCTGAGCCTGATCATCTGGACTTATCGCGATATTCGTTCGAGGTCACGCGATCCCCTATTGCGCCTCCTGACGATCATCATCGTCGCTTTGCTTTTCCTGCCGGGAGTGATAATCTATCTTATCCTGCGCCCAGCACACACATTGGAAGAAGAATACCAGCACACGCTCGAGGAAGAAGCGCTACTCCAATCGATCGAAGATGTCTCGGTTTGCCCCGGCTGTGGTCGCCACATTCAAGAGTCCTGGATGGTATGCCCAAGCTGCCACACACGCCTCAAAAAAGTCTGTCACCAATGCCGTAAATTAATGGATCTCTCCTGGAATTTATGCCCATACTGTGGCACTCCCGCACCGGGGATGCGCCGAGAAAATATGACCCTGGAAGATGCCACCAGCCCAACGCCGCTGGAGGGTGATACACCGCCGGAAGACGCTTTTCTGGCGGATGGTCCCCTGATGAATGGGCATTAAATAATAAACGACGCACTTAGGTGAACTGAAAAGGTTCAGTTCGTTTGAGTGCGCCGTTCAATTCTCAACGTCTCAAAGCATCCCAGCCGGCATATTTGGCTGTTTCACCCAATTCTTCCTCAATACGCATCAATTGATTGTACTTGGCAACCCGGTCTGAACGGGCCGGTGCGCCGGTCTTGATCTGACCCATATTGAGGGCAACTGCCAGATCAGCGATGGTGGTATCTTCCGTCTCACCGGAGCGGTGGGAGGTGACAGCACGCCATCCCGCCCTTTGGCAGGTTTCCACTGCTTCAATGGTCTCGGTGAGCGTGCCGATCTGGTTGAGCTTGACTAATAATGCATTGGCAGCTTTCTCTTTGATGGCGCGGCGAACCCGCTCGGGGTTGGTGACCAGCAGGTCATCGCCCACGATCTGGATGCGATCACCCAGCTCCCGGGTCATGAGCTCCCAGCTCTCCCAATCATCCTGAGCCAGCCCATCCTCAATGGATACGATCGGGTACTGGTCAATCCAAGATTTCCAGAATGCTACCATTTGTGCACCAGTGAGCTTCTTACCTTCCTTACGAAGGTTGTAGGTGCGGGTTTCTTCGTCGAATAATTCAGAGGCAGCCGGGTCGAGAGCTATTCCAATTTGCTCACCGGGTTTGTATCCAGCCTTCTCAATAGCGGTGAGGATCACTTCGACAGCTTCACTATTTGCTTTAAGCGCTGGGGCATAGCCACCTTCGTCACCCACGAGGGCGGTATAACCGCGGTCTTTTAGCACAGACTTCAAGTTATGATAGATTTCAGCACTCCAGCGCAAGGCTTCAGCAAAGCTAGGGGCTCCCAGGGGCATGACCATGAATTCCTGGGCATCTGTGGATTGCCAGCTCGTGTGTGCGCCACCGTTCAAGATGTTCATCATGGGAACAGGCAGCACATGCGCGTAAACTCCACCAATATATCGATATAACGGCATCCCCAGAGATATTGCTGCCGCCTTAGCCACCGCCAGGCTGGTACCCAGCATGGCGTTTGCTCCCAATTTTGATTTATTGGGAGTTCCATCCAATTCAATCAAGATTGTGTCAATCAGCTTCTGCTCAGTGGCATCCCACCCACTCAACTCTTCCGTGATGGGACCATTAACATTTTCCACAGCCTTCAAAACGCCCTTACCCAAATAGCGCTGCTTGTCACCATCCCGCAGCTCAAGCGCTTCATGCACTCCTGTAGATGCACCGGAAGGAACGGCTGCCCTGCCCATTGACCCATCCAGCAGGATCACCTCAACTTCCACAGTCGGGTTTCCCCGTGAATCAAGGATTTCACGCCCTAACACCGATTCTATTAATGTATCCATTCTTGACCTCTATTCTTTCGTTGGTTGCATCCCCAAATGTGGGATGATAGATAATATTGTGAAAACAGCCACTATTTTACCCCAATACACAAAAATTAACCCTCGTTTTATCGCCTAAGAAAAAAACGCCTCGCTCGCAAAGAAATGGAACCTGAATGGTTGACTCAATAATCTTTACCGATAGGGATTCGGTCTAACTTATACCTGCCCTTTGCTTAACCGCCTGTAAAAACGCGACAAATAGCGGGTGCGGGCGGTTTGGGCGGGATAAAAATTCAGGGTGGAACTGAGTTCCCAGCATAAATGGGTGATCCACCAGCTCAGCTATCTCCACCAAACGACCATCTGGTGATATCCCTGAGAAGCGCATCCCATTTTGTTGTAATATTTCGCGGTAGGTATTGTTCAGTTCAAAGCGGTGACGATGACGTTCCTGTACCATGGGTTTCTGATAGGCATTGGCGGCGATTGAACCCTGCTGCAGCTCACATGGATATAAACCCAACCTCATTGTGCCGCCCATATCAACCACACCGCGCTGATCAGGCATCAGGTCGATCACCGGGTAAGGTGTCGAGCGGTCGAATTCGGTCGAATTGGGTGCCTCGCTTTTATAGATCATGCGAGCAAAATCGACCACCATGAGCTGCATCCCCAGACACAACCCAAAATAGGGCACCTGGTTCTCCCTGGCGTAATGGGCTGCCTGGAGCTTACCTTCAATTCCACGCGAGCCAAATCCACCTGGAACCAGGATTCCGGCAGCATTTTGAACCTCGTCCCAGCCGCGTCCTTTTTCCAGATCAGATGAATGCACCCATTGGATATCCACTTCGACGTCTGTTGCTAACCCGGCATGCTTTAGAGCTTCACGCACACTCATGTAAGCGTCATGCAGCTCAACGTACTTACCGACCAGGGCAACTTTTACCTTCGGTTTGGATAGATTGACCTTTTTTACCAGGCTTTCCCAGGCTGACCAATCGGGTTTACTGCGAGCGTCAAGTCCTGCCCGTTTGAGCAGGTAATCGCCTACCCCGGCCTTTTCCAGGATCAATGGAACCTCATACAATACCGGCGTCGTCACCATGGCAATCACTGCCTTTTTCTCAACATCGCAGAAGAGGGCGATTTTGTCACACAATTCCTCCGCCACAGGGTAATCTGAGCGGGCGACGATCATATCGGGTGCAATACCAATCGAACGTAGCTCAGCTACCGAGTGCTGGGTGGGTTTGGTCTTTAGCTCATCAGTCGCACCGATATGGGGCAACCAGGTCACATGGATGTAAATGGTATTCTCACGGCCGATATCCGAGCGCATCTGACGTAAAGCCTCAAGGAAGGGCAGCGATTCAATATCACCGACCGTCCCACCAATTTCCACGAGTACGATCTCAGCCCCGGTTGCCTTGGAAACCAGTAAAATGCGACGTTTGATCTCATTGGTAATGTGTGGGATCACCTGAATGGTACCCCCCAGATAATCTCCCCGCCTTTCTTTCGTGATCACCTCAGCATAGACCTGCCCGCTGGTGAAATTGCACACCTTACTCATCGATGAATCGATGAAGCGCTCATAATGACCCAAATCCAGGTCTGTCTCGGCCCCATCGTCTAAAACGTACACTTCACCATGTTGGTATGGGCTCATTGTGCCCGGGTCCACATTGATATAGGGATCCAATTTTAGGGCAGCCACGTTGAAGCCGCGTTCCTTCAATAACCGCCCAATGGCGGCGGCAGTCACACCTTTTCCAACCGAGCTGACCACACCGCCGGTAAAAAAGATATATTTTGTCGTCATGCTTTGTTCCTCCCAACCTTATTTAGCATGGGTGAAATAATATGGATAAACCAGGCCAGTTAAAAAAGGCAGTGGGGAGGGCCGTTTGACGGCGACCTCCCCACCGAATTGCTGAATGTCTCAGATTATCAGCCTGCATCATACCACTGCTCGTTCCAGGTCAATTGCTGCCCGGCGCATCTCAAGAAAGACCAGGCCAAGTTTGGCGTGTGGTCCTGCTAGCGCGGTCAAAACAGCTTCGTTCCCGATAGAGGTCAGGATCACAAAGCCTTCTCCGCCTTTGATATAGACCTGTTCCAGATTGCCGCGACCCAGCTCATGGGAAATGCGCTCACCCAGGCTGAGCATTGCGGCAGACATGGCTGATACACGGTCTTCTTCCACTTCATTCGGGAGTGCTGATGCGATGATCAGTCCGTCCACCGACACGACCGCAGAGGCTTCGATATCAGGAGAGGCCACTTGCATTTGACGTAATCTCGCAACCATCTGTTCTGTTGGGGTAAGATCCATGCTTTCCTCGGCTTAATGAGACGGCTTATTAATTCCAAACCATGAGTTTACCATAATTTTATCAAAGTCTGGGAATTTAGCGCTGCTTACATGATAAAAGAAGCACCCGGAAAAAATATCCGGGTGCTCAGGTTAAGCTGGATCAATCACCGATTACAAGAGTTACTGCCTGTTCAGCAATGGCAACCACAAGAAGTCGGAGGGCGGAAGGAAGTTTAAGCGTCCTTCAATCGCAGGAGAGACCGTCCCCATAGCTGTGATGTAGTTGATCACCGAATCGCGTACATAGAATTGCGTATCGTGTACGATCTGATCCAGAGGCCACAATGTCTGTCCATCATCATTGAAGTTGCAAGACCCTGCAGCCAGATAGTTGACCGTGGCGACATGATAGAAAGTTTCTGCATCGCTAAAGTCGATGGGCACACCGCCTACCTCCAATGAGATAACGTTATTCCCCGAAGGTAACGCGGGATAGGTGTCTCGATAGTATATCTTGGCTTCAGCGCTCACGTCCAACAAACAGGTGGTATAGAACGAGTACCCACCATAACCCGGGACATACTTGTAGTAATAGTAGTTGCGATACCCACGCTCGAGCAGGGTTTTCAGCTGAGGTCCGTTAAGATTCAGTGTAACCAGCGAGTTCTCATACGGCATCAACGTGAACATATTATCTACGGTCAACGTGACTGGGTTGGTGATCGTAGCTCCGTCTGCAACTTTCTTATTCGTCATCGCTCCGGAGAGATAGAAATCCACCACGATATCTTCTTGCCCCAGCTCAAACACCGCTGAGTCAGCTTGCAGGTTGGCTGCATTGGTCTCCTGGGTGAAGGCCTGCAGTGCATCCAATGGGGTCGTCGTTTGACCGATGATGGTATTACGATAGACGTTGAGCTGATCCGTATAGGGTGTGATGAGATCATTGATTTCCGGATCTTCAGGTGTGGTGCTGGTCACTTTGATGAACTTACCCGCGCTGGTTATTCGAGTGTAGCCGCCAAATCCATCGGGTAAAAAGCCCAGGATTACCTCACCCAAATAGTTATCATAGCGATAGGCCTGGTTGATGATCACTGGATTACCATCCGGGTCGCCCACGATAGCTGGCAGGTATTTATAATCACCCCGATAGGTGTTCCCTGTTGCGGATGGATCCGGATTGGTGTGGCTGTGACCGCCGATGATGGCGTCGATCCCGTTCACCGTCGCGGCCATGTAAGTGTCCACATTATTGTCGACTTCAATGCTCCCAGGTAACGTGGTGAAACCGATATGCGTCAGAGCAACGACCGCATCATTATCTGCAGCCAGGATCGGGGCTAGCTCGGCTGCCTTATCGATGGGATTAGTGAAAGTCAAACCAGGAATATTACTCGGCAGCTCATAATTGGGCACACGATGGTTGGTTATACCCAAGACGGCCAGGTCGATATCACCTTCTCCATTTGCACCTGGGACGGAGGTTAAGATATAGGGTTCTACACCTACTTCAGCCAATCCATATTGACCATCATCAGTGACATTTGCGCCAAGGATTGGGAAGGTGGCTTGCCCAAGCGTGCCGGTGAAGACGTAATTGCCATAGTTGAACTCATGGTTGCCCAGAGTCATGGCAGTATAGTCCATGGCATTGAACTCAGCAATGATGGGGTTGGTCCACAAACTGGGATCCAAGGGAGTGCCATCTGCGCCAAACCCGGTGAAAGCTGCCTTGTAGTAATATGCCATGGCATCGCCCTGGATATTATCACCCGCAGTCATCAGCAAGGTTCGATCGGGGTTCAATGCACGCTCCTGCTTGATCAATGTAGCCAGTTGTGTATATCCAACAAAAGCACCCTGGTCGGTGTTTCCGTGCGAGTCATTATGATGCAGGATGGTCACCGGGACGACCAAGCTGGGATCAGCCGGGTCATATATATCCGTGCCGTTTCTTGTGACGCGCCCATCCACTGTGCCATCGTAAGGTGTATCATGGGTATAGTTCGCGTTGACCCACCTCTCGACCCCATCCAACATGTCTCCCCAATAGGAGATATTGGTCACATATTTGAACGGGACGTATCCATCCTGCCCTGCCGGTGCGAGAAATTCATTAGTGGCAATCTGATAAGTTTCGGTGAGAACAATCGGCTCGTAAGTCTGATTGTCCTTATTCAAAACTTGAACATCATACGCACCCCAGGCATAGGGATTGGCAGGAGTTCCGTAAGCATAGAATTTGAACCGTATTCCTGCCACTTGAAGTGCACCCTTGAATAGCGTGGCGCTTTGGTTGAGCAGCTCTATGATCTGGGCACCAGTCATTTCACCCACCACAGTGGCATTGCCAAATGGCAGAATGCTGTACAACATCCCATGGGTTAGCGTCACAGGGAGGGTGGTGGTGATCGGGAAGGTAATATCAGCCCTTAAGCCACCGGCATTATTGAACACCATATCGACATCATTGCCGGGATCGCTATCGGTATTCAAATCGTTATAGATGGCATCATCAACAAACTTACCCATCTCCGAATCGCCATTGTAATTGCGCATGATGGGCACATTGGTGAACCCAACCACCCGGTTGATCAGTTCCAGGTACCCAGGATCGTTTGCCCATACATTAATCGCATCCACAGTGCCGGGATCTTCTGGATCACCGGTACCAACTCCGATCCTTGACCAGTTTATGGTAACTGCATGGGTAGCAGTATCAACTGCAATGTCAGCTCGCCCGACGACACGCCCAGCATAGTATGCTTGGGTTACCGTTGTGTTGCCGATCACCGCAATCTTTGTGTGAGCCGGATCAGGATCCGACAACGGCCATAGATTTGTGTGGCTATGACCACCTATGATCAGGTTGACAGGTGTACCGGCATCGATCAATTTTTGAGCCATGGTTTTGTCTCCATAAACAGGGAAACCATAACCATAGCCACCATCGTTGAAGCCGATATGCGATAACACCACAATTACATCCGCGCCTGCATTGACCACATCATTATAGTAATGCGTGATGGAGTTGGCAGGATCCTTGAAGCATAGCCCAGCGGTATTACCAGCTAATGTGATATAGGGTGTCTCCTGAGTAGTAACAGCCAGGATACCTACAGTAACGGTATCTGGTGCTGTACCGAAGGTTTTCGTGGTCCATGGAATAGCGAATGATGGTGCTTCCCATCCAGCTGTGTCACAGCTTCCTGTGTTGGATACGACAATATTGGATGATATGAATGGGAACTGTGCCTGTGTAGTTCGCTCGATCAGTGTATCCTGGCTCCAATCGAATTCATGGTTCCCAAACGTAGCAGCCTGATACCCAACATAGTTGTATATGTCAATGGTTGATTCACCCATGAACAGATTCGAAAGCAGGGTGCCTTGCATGATATCCCCTGCATCCACTAAAAGGGTGTTTTCAGCGCCAACTTCAGTCCGCACATCGATGATTTTCTGGGCAACGCGTGCCATACCCGGATTACTTCCGGATAACTCCAAATTACCGTGAAAATCATTGGTGTGTAGAATGGTGAAATTTACTGTCGCATCGGTGCCATTCGAGGTCACCCCTTGCGCAGCGCCGATGATCCCCGGTGGGATCATGATCGCAATCGCCGCGATCACAATAAGAAATGAAAATAAGCCTCTTTTCCGCATGGTACATCCTCCTCAATTTTTCTCCCGATCATTTGTACTGCTTTATAGTTTTTTAAGCTTGGTAAAAATAGAACCCATCAGATTGCAATGACCTGATAGATCACCTCCTTTATCACCATCGATCATTACCCGCCCTGGTAAATTATAGATTCTTTTCGGATAAGATAATCTTACCAGATTTTAGAAAATTTATAGACATTTTTTGCAGGGAATCGGGAGGAATTTCTCTTTTAATATTTGCCAGATATTTTATCTTGATGCAGCTACATCAAAATTGCCCCATGTGTAGTTTTATGTTATTATCAGAGGTTGCCATGCGCACCATATTTATGCTGCTGACGGTAACATTCTTCTTCCTGCCCCGCCTCCTAGAAGCGGAGTGGGTATCAACTGTTAATTTGCAGCAGGCTGTACAAGAGAATGCGGAGATCAGCATGCCAGTCTCGGGACAGGTAGTTCAAGGAGCTGTCATCGTTCGAGGTATAACAAATGTAGAAGGATTTCTTTCCTATGATGTCGATTTTGCTTATTCTTCCGACCCGACTCAAACTTGGTTCCTGGTCCAGGAAAGTAGCTTGCCTATCGCAGGAGGTGTCCTGGCAGTCTGGGATACCTCCATCATCACAGATGGTGACTACAACCTGCGATTGGTGATTCATCACTCAAGCGGTGTTCAGGAGATCATTGAAATTACTGGTCTGCAGGTGCGCAATTACACGCCGATAGAAACCCCCCCTCACACCTCTGCGATGCAGGCTATCACCCAGGTGCCAGATGCACCCACGGTTACTGCAACCCCACGAGTTAGTTCCACCGTCATCGCGACCACTCGACCTCCCACACCGGCAGCTTTACCGGATAATCCAGCTGAAATCACCATGACAGAGACGTGGTCAACTTTCGGTAAAGGCGTAATAATTACGCTTGGCATTTTTTCCATTCTCGGGATATACCTTGGTATTCGAATGTATTTTAATCAGCACAAATGAGGCGGGATTCGCATGAATGATCAGAATTTGGAAACACAGATCCAACCTTATAAGCGCCAGGGGCCGTTCCTCATTGCAGGTTTGGGGAACCCTGGCAGAAAGTTCGAGCACAACAGGCACAATGTCGGTTTTATGCTGCTCAACCGGTTATCGTTAAAATTGAATGAAACGTTCGGGCAGGTCGAATCAAAAGCGCTGGTTGCCAAAGCAATATTTCAGGGTGAGCGAGTCATCCTGATCAAGCCACAGACCTATATGAACAACTCCGGGTCCGCGGTAAACTCGTTAGTCAATTTCTACAAAATTCCTTTGGCTAACCTGCTGGTGGTATATGATGATGTTGATCTGCCCCTTGGAACATTACGACTGCGTTTCTCTGGAGGTTCAGCCGGGCAAAAGGGAATGCAATCGATCATTGAGCGCCTGGGAACAGATCAGTTTCCACGTTTACGCATCGGTACAGGCAGACCGCCGGGGAAGATGGAAGCAGCCAGTTATGTGCTGCAAGACTTCCCCCATGACGAAGCTGACCTTCTCGCTGAAACGTTGGACCGTGGGGTTGAAGCTGTGCTGGTCTTCTTGAAGGATGGGTTGGAACGGGCCATGAATTTGTACAATGGCGAATTAATTAAACCTTAGTTTTAGACATTCGAAAAATTTACTTCTACGCTTATGCAGCTTGAATCGATCATATCCTCCATTACTACTTCTTCATCTGAGCTTTTTCAGATCATTGAGCAGGGTCACACCATTACACCGCTCGGATTGCGCCGCGCAGCCCGACTGCCCTGGCTGGCAGCTTTGCGGCAATCCATTGAACACCCACTCCTGCTGATCACCGACCGTAATGATCATGCCCTGATGCTGGCAGATGAGCTTGGTCTGTGGGCTCCCCAACTGCCCCGTTTGTTCTTCCCCGAGCCCAACCCACTTTTCTATGAAAATGCTCCCTGGGGATTAACCACCCGTCGAGATCGATTGATGGTCTTGACCAACCTGGCAGGCTACCATATTCCGGGTGCCTCAAAACCTGCTCCCCCCATCATCATTGCCCCAGTCAGGGCAGTCATGGCTCGCACCCTGCCCAGGCGGGATTTCTTAAAAGCCCTGCGGACTATCAAAATAGGGGATGTGATCCAGCCCGACGAATTGCTGCGCGCCTGGGTGAGCATGGGATATGAGCACAGCAATATCGTGGTAAGTCCGGGTCAATTCTCCCGGCGGGGTGGCATCCTGGACGTCTGGACGCCTTCATCTGAACAACCCGTAAGAATCGAGTTTTTCGGGGATGAGATTGATACTTTACGCTTGTTCGACCCAGCTTCACAGCGCACCATCAGTACGATCGATCGTCTTGCAATCTCACCAGCCCGTGAGTTCATCTCGCCTGACCCTGAAAACCTGCAGAAGTTAAAAATTGATATTTCCAGCCTGTCGGAATTTTATATTCCCCTGTTGCATCTCAATCCTTCCAGCTTGATTGACTACCTGCCACCCAAGGGTTTGATCCTGATAGATGACCTGCAGTCTGTACAGGATAGCGTACAGGAAATTGAAGAGCAAGCAGTAAGCCTGCGTAAGGACTATATCAAAGATGGTGAACTGCCGGAAGATTTTCCCATCCCATACCTCACCTGGAGTGAGATTGAGGATACCCTGGCGAGTAAACAGGCAATTGACCTAGGTCAACCTGCGGACCTTGAGAACCTCCCGATCGGATCCACGAATATTTCCTCG
The DNA here is from genome assembly GCA_963809805.1 of uncultured Chloroflexia bacterium. Lineage (GTDB taxonomy): Bacteria > Chloroflexota > Anaerolineae > Anaerolineales > UBA4823 > FEB-25. Next base: position 38,608 of record CAWELB010000009.1, read on the forward strand.
AGCTTCCTGCCGGGGGTCAGATTTGCCGGACAGCTCAAGCCTCTGATGGAACACCTGGATAAGATGAGTTCGCAAGGTGAAGCTGTCACCATCGTGTCACGCCAATCATCCCGCTTACAAGAGCTGTGGAAGGAACATAGTCCATTCCCATCACAGGATCAATTCCTGAAGTTTTACGATGCCAGCCTTTCAGAGGGCTTCACCTTTGCGCCTGCGGGTGGAATACCGCATCACCTCTTGACCGATAGTGAGATATTCGGCTGGCGTCGACCCGAATTGCGCCAGCGCCCACGCCCAGTTGCTGAGGCACCTGAAGCCGCCTATGCAGACCTGGAGCCCGGAGATTGGGTAGTACACATGGATCATGGTATCGGGCGTTTCAACGGGTTGGTACAACGCCCGGTGGATGGGATAGAGCGTGAATATCTATCCATCGAATACGCTGAAGGTGACCAGTTATTCGTCCCGGTCTACCAGGCAGACCGTCTGACGCGCTATATCGGTCCGGATGCCCACCCACCTACGCCTACCCGGTTGGGAAGCCCGGAATGGCGCACCACCAAGTCGAAAGTCAATGAAGCGGTTGAAGAAGTAGCCCAAGACTTGCTGGATTTGTACGCACGGCGTAATGTGGTGGAGGGGCACGCATTCGGAAAAGATGCCCCCTGGCAGAAGGAATTGGAAGCCAGTTTTCCCTATATTGAGACCCAGGATCAGCTGCGGGTTATTGCGGATGTAAAGTCGGATATGGAAACCCCCAAACCCATGGATCGCCTGATCTGCGGTGATGTGGGGTATGGTAAGACCGAAGTGGCATTACGTGCGGCGTTCAAAGCAGTGATGGACGGCAAACAGGTGGCGATCCTGGTGCCAACCACCGTGCTGGCACAACAGCACTACCACACATTTTGCCAGCGCCTGGCGCCTTTCCCGGTGGAGGTGGAAATGCTTTCCCGCTTCCGCACACCTCAGCAGCAAAAGGATATCCTGGATCGCCTCGCGCGGGGCAAGGTGGATATCATCATCGGCACGCATCGCTTAATACAGGGGGATGTGCACTTCAAAGATATGGGTTTATTGATTATCGATGAGGAACAGCGCTTCGGTGTGACCCACAAAGAAACCTTGAAGAAAATGCGCACCGAAGTGGACGTCTTGACCCTGACTGCCACACCCATCCCGCGCACCCTCTACATGACCCTTACCGGGGTGCGGGATATATCGACGATTAATACACCGCCTGAGGAGCGATTGCCGATTATCACCCACGTGGGTCCTTATTCCCCATGGTTGGTCAGGCAAGCGATCCTGCGTGAGCTGGAACGGGGTGGGCAGGTATTTTTCGTCCATAATCGGGTACAGACCATTGGTGCGATGCGAGTGCATCTGGAAAAGCTGATACCGGAAGCGCGTATTGCGGTTGCACACGGTCAGATGCAGGAGGACCAGCTTTCCCAGCGCATGGAACAGTTTTCGGCCGGTGATGTGGATATCCTTTTGAGCACTTCGATCATCGAATCAGGATTGGATATCCCCAATGCCAACACCTTAATTGTGGATCGAGCCGACACCTTTGGTCTCGCCCAACTATACCAGCTGAGAGGACGGGTGGGCCGGGGTGCACAGCGCGCCTATGCCTATTTTTTCCGCCATAAACACCTGGCACCAACTTTGGAAGGGCGCCAACGCCTGGAAACCATCGCCGAGAATACCCAGCTGGGTGCAGGCTACTCCATCGCCATGCGCGACCTGGAGATACGCGGCGCAGGTGATATTTTAGGCACTCGGCAGCATGGCTATATTGCCTCGGTAGGTTTTCATTTGTATACTCGCTTACTGGCTGATTCAGTGCAGCGCTTGCGGACCGGGAAAGATTTACCGGTTCTGGCAGAAGTGTTACAAGAAGAACAAACTCCTGGTATGCCGGTTTCAGTAGATTTACCCATCCCGGTCAGCCTGCCCGCCAGCTATATTCCAGACAGGCAGACCCGTACAAGGCTGTACAGGCGTCTGGCAGACCTGCGTTCACAGGATGATATTAATGCCTTGTCGGAAGAATTCATCGACCGCTTCGGTCCACTACCGGAAGAGGCCGTGAACCTGTTCTTCCAGCTTAAGCTCAAATTACTGGCTGAAAAAGCCGGGTTGGCATCGGTAAGTGGCGAAGGAGGTCAGATCATACTGCGCTACCCACCCCTGCCAGAAGGTGAAACTGCGCGGGCACTACCAGTGCTGGGTGAGGATATCCGCACTGGGAAAAACGCCATCTGGATCCCGATCACTGAAACAAATGGATGGAAAGAAAAACTATTAGCAGTCTTGCAAGAGTTGAGCACAAATTGACCCCGAATATGTAACTTTTTTTGGATTGTTAGGTTAAAATATATACATGATCTTACCCGCGTTCTCCGGATGCCGCCATCCGATGCGTTCACCTGAAGTTACAGACGCTGAAAGTGCCTGGGGAGGGAGCCAATGAACTACAAGGATTTCCAAAATCGTGTCGATCATGGCACCCAAATGTTCGATTCCGGCAATTTACAGGCTGCGCTTGAGATTTTTTCATCATTAGTTTCCAGTGATATATCTGATCTTGACAAGTCAGCCATGTGCCTGAATATTGCTGTAGTATATGATAAATTGGGGAATTACCAGCAATGCCTGGAATGGTATACAAAAGCCGTCCAATTTGAAAAACCGCACTGTCGGTTTGAGGCTCAAGAATATCTGGCGGCTTACTTGAAGCAAATTAATCGGCCGCGCGAGAGTCTAAAAATACTCGAGAGCTTGATCTCCTCCACTCACCTGATGGAAACTGATAAAGTCCGTGTCCGTGAAGGTATCGAAGGGTTAAAGATCGAGATCAATAAACCGGTGTACCACCGCCCTGGCACCCCGGAAGAAGGCTCTGTCTAAAAATCAAACACTTCAATCACAACTTGTGGATCCTACACATCCCCACACCTGGGTCGAAACTACCCGCATGCCATCCGTACTTGAATCACTAAATTCAGCCCTGCACCGTGCTTTCGCTGATAATTCAAATGTATATTTAATCGGCGAGGATGTGCTTGACCCATACGGGGGTGCATTTAAGGTCACGCGCGGTTTATCAACCAGCTATCCGCAGCGGGTGATAACCACTCCCATCTCTGAAGCTGGTATTGTTGGAGTGGCGGCTGGAATGGCACTGCGCGGGCTTCGACCGGTGGTGGAGATCATGTTTGGTGATTTCATTAGCCTGATTGCTGACCAGCTGATCAATCACGTCACGAAATTCCGTTGGATGTACAACGACCAGGTTCGCGTTCCATTGATAATCCGTACACCAATGGGTGGTCGACGAGGGTATGGTCCCACGCACAGCCAGAGTCTCGAAAAACTATACCTGGGTGTTCCCGGGTTGCGAGTGGTTGCTCCGGCTGCATTTAGCCAGCCGGATGGAACGGGAGCTCCTGGCGATTTGCTATATCACTTAATCATGGAAAGTGAAGACCCCACCCTTTTCATTGAGAATAAACTTCAATATTTACTCCCCATCCAGAGCCAGCTCGATTTGACTGATCTTAGCCTCAATAGTGAGCAAACTGGACAGGGTATGCGCCTACCTACTTATACCCTTTCAGTGCGGGGTGCCTCTCCAGCCACCCTGACGATGAGTGCCTATGGGTATATGGCTGAGCTAGGAAAGCAGGCGCTTGTCCGCCTGGCATATGAGCATGAACTATTTGCTGAATTAGTAGTCCCTACCCAGCTATCCCCATTTATGCTTGATCCCCTGATCAGCGCTACCAGCCGTACAGGAAAGCTCTTGACGCTCGAAGAAGGAACCTGCTCGCTCGGCTGGGGGGCTGAGGTGATTGCCAGGGTAGCAGAAGCAGCTGGTAATCAATCCATCAAATTCCAGCGACTGGCAGCCAAAGACCTGCCTATCCCCGCATCACGACCGCTTGAAGCCGAGATACTTCCGGGTGTGGATGCTATTATTCAGTCGGCTATTAAGATGAGGTGAACCTGATGTCGGCAGGATTGGATGAGAAAAATCATTCGCATAAAATTCGATAACGCCATGATTATGAACTACAATAAACCGTATGCCTGAGCCCACTCCCATCATCATCCCTTTGATCAATCCCAATGAGCCTGGAGCATTAATGGCAGCATTGCATGTCACTCCCGGCCAGCAAGTCGCCCTTGGGGATAAGTTATGCACCTTGGAAACTACCAAGTCGACAGTAGATCTGATTGCAGAAGCTGAGGGTTACCTGGTCGGGTTAGCTTATGACGTTGGTCAGAACGTCCAGGCAGGGGAAATCCTGGGTTACCTGGCTGATTCACCGGATTGGATCCCTCCAGCCGTCCCGGGCACAACAATTGAATCGCAACCCGTACTTCCATCGAGCCTGCGTATCAGCCAGCCTGCCCTGCTGCTGGCACAACAGAATAATTTGGACCTGAGCCACTTATCGAGTGAAAGGTTTATCACAGAACAAATAGTCCGGGAGATGATCGAGCAATCCAGTCAGCCTGAACCCGCTCTGGCCGAACACTTCAGCCCAACTGCCATTATTATTTATGGGGGGGGCGGGCATGGAAAAGCCCTGATCGACCTGATCAGGATCCTTGGGATCTATCCCATCGCAGGGATTGTGGATGATGGTATCCCGGCTGGTTCTCTCATCATGGGAGTGCCAGTATTAGGTGGGTCAGCTGTCCTGGAGAAGCTGGTGATGCGAGGGGTGCACCTGGCAGCCAATGCAGTGGGTGGGATCGGCAATATCACCACGCGGATCAAGGTATTCGATCGCCTGTCCAAGATGGGGTTCTCCTGCCCGACACTGGTACATCCTACTGCTTTCGTCGAACCTGGAGCTGAGCTTGCGGAAGGTGTGCAGGTGATGCCGCATGCCTACGTAGGCAGCGAAGCCAAGGTGGGGTTTGGTGCGATCATCAACACAGGTGCGATCGTCTCACACGATTGTAAGCTTGGAGATTATGCCAACCTATCGCCTGGTGCCATCCTGGCAGGTGAAGTAATCGTGGGAAACGCCGCTCTCATAGGGATGGGTGTTACACTGAACCTGCGCGTCAAAATTGGCGACCGCGCCCGCATTGGAAATGGTGCCACGGTCAAGTCGGATGTGCCTGAAAACGGCATCGTCCATGCGGGCACGATTTGGCCATCTTGACCTGTGCTTTTTTGAATAGTTCATGGTAGCAATGGTCTGAAATAATGAACTATTCTTTGCTAAAGCGGTTTGGATGCTATGAGGAGAACAAAAATGAGGCTCAGTAAACCAATCAAAATCATTATCGGGCTATTAACCGCCTGGGTTATGATATATCCATTTTTTTTCATTGGGATCTGGTTTTACTCTATCTTTTCAATGAGCACGATGGATTACCAGTATTTGCCTGATTTTAGTACATTCTCCACGACATTCCTGCCTATATTCTTCGTGGTTATGTGTTCATCGTTTCTCCAACTTGGGCTTCAAGCGTTCTACATCGTTCATATCATTATAAATAAGACCGGCGGAGATGTTCTTCGTGCGGTCCTTGGCGTGGGAATGTTCTTGTTGGCAATTCTGGCAATGCCGGTGTATTACTTTATTTTTATCCTGCCGGATAATCCACCCCAATGGGCGCTTGCATCTAGTATTGGGCAAGGAATATCTCCAAATCCAAGCGGATCTAATCCGAACCAACCCAATGACTGACCATAATTCAATGCCATCATGACAAAATCTGAGAGAGTCGCAATCTCCCCAACAATCCCAATGTCTTCCCCCGACCTGACGGACAAAGAGCGCCAGGCAGTAGCCAGGGTCTTATCTACACCCAATCTCTCCATGGGTGATCAGATCACAGCCTTTGAAGATAGTGTAAAAGCCTATACCGGCAGCCAGCATGCCATCGGGGTCAGCTCAGGAACAGGTGGTTTGCATCTATGTGTTCGGGCAGCCGGCATCCAGCCTGGCGATCTGGTGATCACCACGCCCTTCTCGTTTGTCGCATCCGCAAATGTTTTATTATATGAAGGTGCTGTGCCTGTATTTGTGGATGTAGAGCCGTATACCGGCAACATCGACCCGTACCTGGTCTTCGCGGCTGCGCAAGACATCATCCAGGGTGGCAAGAACGCTCAGGCATGGCTGCCACCAAAAAATGCCAGTCCCGCCTCGCCATTGAAAGCTATCCTGCCTGTGGATGTGTTCGGACAGCCGGCCGACCTGGAGCCGATCCTGAATACTGCCTGGAAGTACAAGCTGAAGGTGATTGAAGACTCATGCGAGGCTTTAGGCGCGGAATATAAGGGACACCCGGCAGGCACTCTGGGAGATTATGGTGTCTTCGGTTTTTACCCCAATAAGCAGATCACCACGGGTGAAGGTGGAATGATCATCACCGATGATGAGTCAGCTGCGAATTTAATGCGCGCCCTGCGCAACCAGGGTCGTGCTCCTGGAGACACCTGGCTGCAGCATACGCATCTCGGATATAACTACCGGTTGGACGAGATGAGCGCCGCGCTTGGCTTGGCTCAGATGCAGCGCTTCGATGAGCTTATCTCTAAACGAGACCAGGTGGCTGAGTGGTACAACCAACGCCTGCCAGAAATTCCTGGAATAGAGATACCCACTATCGCAAAATACACCTCCCGGGTTAGCTGGTTTGTGTACGTAATCCGTTTTGCTCCCGGGTTGGACCGGAACGGGATTGCCAAAAAGCTGGGTAAGTTGGGAATTCCTGCCCGACCGTATTTTCTTCCCGTTCACCTGCAGCCCTACATGGTGGAACGCTTTGGTTACCAGGAAGGCACTTTCCCGGTCACTGAAGACCTTGGTCGGCGCGGGCTGGCATTGCCATTCTCGGGCGTGATGGATGAAAGCCAGGTGGAGCATGTGTGCCGGGCTCTACGGGATATTATTCAATAATCTACCTACTTAATCCAAATGAACCCAGGGATTGATCCAACAAAAATCGTGGTTCTATCTGGTTCAGGAATCAGTGCTGAAAGCGGCTTGCCTACATTTCGAGATTTAAATGGATTATGGAGAAACTATTCATGGGAAGAAGTAGCCAGCCCGGATGGTTGGAAGAAAAATCCAGGCCTTGTACTCGAATTCTATAACGAAAGAAGGAAAAAAGCCTGGAATGCCAAACCAAATGATGCTCACATCGCGATTGGCAAACTAGAGAATTTTTACAATGTAGTAGTAATTACTCAAAATGTTGATGAATTACATGAATGGGGTGGATCAAAAAATGTGATCCATGTACACGGCAACATAGCATATGCGCGGAGTTCTAGAAATGTGCATCTTCGCTATCGAATTGATGGAGCTCCAATAACCCTCGGACAAAAATGTGAGGATGGCAGTCAGCTTAGGCCTGATGTAGTCTGGTTCGGTGAGCAAGTAATGCATTTTGAAGAAAGCCAACATCACATTACCACTGCGAGCAAAGTACTTGTCGTTGGAACATCCCTGGCCGTTTTTCCAATTGCATCCCTGGTTAATGAAGCAAAATGGAATACAGAAAAAGTGTTGGTCGCACTGAAGATAGAAGTAATTCCTCATGGATTTAAATATTATCAGGGGAATGCCACCTCAACGATCCCTCCTTTAGTAGAGCATTGGATTAATGAGCTGGGCGCAACAACAGACTGAGCCACAACTCAGCTAGCTGTTCTTTATAATATCTTCTATCTTGCAAACATAAATATTAGGGGTATACTTGCACCTTATTAATATTTTAGGAGTTGTCTATGAACATTACGATGTGGCGCAAAGCCTTGCAGGTTATCCCGCACGTCTCCAAGGAAGAGTGGACAAAGTTGGATGTGATCTCAAAATGGCTGATTTCCACCCGCGCAGCCGTCTTGATCATGACTTTTCTCAGTGGAGCCTTTGCTGGTATTTTTGCTTTCCGGGATGGAAAGTTCGAACTGGTCAAATGGCTGTTGCTCACCTTTGGGCTGATCTTTTCGCATGCCACAAACAACCTGTTGAATGATTTTACCGACTTCAACCGGGGTGTCGACCAGGATAACTACTACCGCGCCCAATATGGTCCGCAGCCCCTGGTGCATGGCTTGATGACCAAGCGCCAGCACTTGACATACGCAGGTGTGACCGGAGCTATCGCCCTGCTGTTTGGTTTGAGCCTGGTCATCCTAACCCATAATTGGTGGACGCTGCTACTACTCGGTCTGGGTGTCTTTTTCGTCTTGTTTTACACCTGGCCGCTAAAGTATATTGCCTTGGGAGAGCTCTCCGTGCTGCTGGTTTGGGGACCGCTGATGATTGGTGGGGGTTATTTTGTGCTCACAGGCAGCTGGAGCTGGACAGTGGTGCTTGCCAGCCTGCCGTATGCCCTGGGTGTGACGGGGGTGATCTTCGGGAAACATATCGACAAGTATGAGATGGACAAGGAACGCCATATTCACACCCTGCCGGTGGTGATTGGTGAACGCACCGCACGCTACACACTCGTAGCTATGCTTATTTTGCAATATGTGCTGACCCTGGTGCTGGTGCTCACTGGTTACTTCTCTCTGGTGATGGCTGCAGTTTTGCTGGCGATCCCAACACTGAGACAGATTTGGCCAATGTTTCGCTTCCCTAAACCCGCCGAGAAACCTGCCGAATATCCAGATGTGTGGCCGAACTACTTCGTAGCAGCAGCCTTCATCCACAACCGTAGCTTCGGAATCTGGTTTATGCTGGCGTTGATTGTGGATACCGTTTTATTGGCTAATTTTCCAACACTATTGAGGCTAGCTATCCTTAGATTTTAATTTACCCAGCCGGGAATTCTAGTTCTTCCTTACCTGCCAGCCTGTCTTGAATGCGCTCAACGACCACATCCAGGTGCTGGGGTTTGTGAACGAAGTCTAGATCATCCGAGCTAATGGTTAATACCGGGCACACGTCAAAGCTTTTCAGCCAATCATCGTAAAAATTTTCCAGCAGGGATAGATACTCGCTGGTGATCCCCGTCTCGATACTGCGCGCCCGGCTGTGAATGCGCTTCATCAGCACCGGAACGGGGGCCTTTAAGTAAATCAATAGGTCCGGGGGTGGCAGCTGAGACGTCACCAAATTAAATACCCGCTGATATGAGAGATAATCGCGTTCGTCCACATTGCCCAGATGGTACAGAGCCCGGGCGAAGATATAAAAGTCTTCGTAAATTGTGCGGTCGAAAATGACCGATTGGGTCTCATTTGCCAGGTCAAGATACTGCTTGGCACGATGCCCCAGGAAAAAGATCTGCAAGTGGAAGGACCACTCATGCATATCCTTGTAAAAATCAGCCAGGTATGGGTTATCTGCTACCGATTCATATGCGCAGCGCCAGTCCATCCGTTCGCTGATCCTCTCCGCCAGGGAGGTCTTGCCTACCCCGATATTTCCTGCCACGATGACGAGCCGTTTGGTCATTTAATTACCTCTTCCAAAGACATGATATCCTCGAGTTATTGCGAGCTATTAAATTATATGGAACAACTATCGTATAATTTACGTCATAATATCCGTGTGGATCAATTGTTGTCTACGCATTTAATTATATAATTGAACCTTGATGAGGGAAAGAAAATGAAACTACCACTTCGCACGATGTCCGTCTTTATTCTTATTGCCATCCTGGCGGCTGGCTGTAATATGCCCAGCACGGGTGGAGTCACACCCAACCCATCCGCTACAACCGCAGCCGAAACGCAGCAGGCAGCCCCTACTATCACCCAGGGGGTCGTCCAACCAACATTAGAGGACACCCAGGTACCTGCCACCATCACGGCGACAACTGCGCCGACAGCTACATCCACACCTCAACCTACTGCAACCATGCCTCCAACGCCCACTCCACTCTCTTGCTCGAACAAGGGTAAATTTATAGACGATGTGACCATTCCCGATGATACCGAAATGTTACCCGGTCAGGAGTATATTAAAACCTGGCGTTTGCAAAATACAGGCACTTGTACCTGGTCTGATCAATATGCTCTCATGTTTGTGAACGGCGATCAGATGAACGGTACCAGCCCACTACCCCTTACAGGTTCTGTTGCTCCCAATAGCACCGTTGACATTTCTATCACGTTGAAGGCTCCTGCCACAGCTGGCACCTATCGTGGTAGCTGGGTGCTTTTCACCCCGAGCGCGTTCAACTATAATCCGGAAACTGATGCGATTGTATCATTCTATGTCCAGATCAAGGTCGTGGAAGGTGTCTCAGAACTGAATCTGGGGGCAGCTACCTGGACCGATAATATGGACAACGCCAATAACTGGTACCTACTGGATACTGCCAATACGAAATTTACTGAAGGTGATGGTAAGCTGGTGATGACTTCGATCAACCCCGGCGTTTCCGAAGAATGGGGTCTCTCGGATAAACCTTCAATGGACGATTATTACCTGCAAGCCACCTTCATCACCGGCAGTACCTGTTCAGGGGTCGATCGTTATGGTTTACTTGCGCGTGCCCCCGATCAGGATAAAGGCTATGTTTTCGAGTTTTCCTGTGATGGTCATTACCGTTTATACACCTGGGATGGCAAGAATTACAATGCCATTCAGGAATGGCGCACAGCATCATCAATCCTGGCAGGCACCAACCAAACCAATATAATGGGTATATATATGAAAGGCACCACGCTACGTCTATACGCGAATGGTCATAAGCTGGCAGAATTTACCGACAGCACATTCGACCATGGTCAATTTGGACTGGTCATCGGTTCACTAAATACCAATAATTTGACCGTCTATGTGGATCAGGTAGCCTATTGGGACTTGAACCCATAACCATTGAACTGCGCATCATAAATTACCCAACCCTGCGTATGAAATCCTACGCAGGGTTTTATTTTCCATGCAATGTAACAATATTAAGTGAATATTGTTGAAATGATTCCGTAATCATTTCTGAATATCGGTTGGATATACTGATAAAAGGATATTCAGATAAATGTTATGCTTCGACCCCCAAGATACTGGTCATCACCATCGCACCATTCGCAATCCACCCTCGGGTGGTTCAATGCCAGGTGGAGATGCAAGCTACCGCCCAAGCCAGGTTTAGCACGCAAGCCAATCAGGTGAATACCATTCTGTTGAATGTGCTGATCACAAAACTGGAAGGGAGGACCTCAGGATAAAACGAAGCAGGGCATCGTATAGGTGCCGTGCAAGTTTTTTTATTGATCTTAGCATTCAGAATAACCGCATGAGTAGCATTTACGGCAGCCTTCTTCATTAACAACTGCTGCTTGACCACACTCGGGGCACAGGTCACCAATCTTAAATGCTGGCTGTACTGCTATAGCTGGTTTTTCGGCTAAATCTGATGGACGGATTGGTCGTTTATCATACCCGCCATTTCCACTCACCGCAGCTGCTTCTTGATATTCTTCCGAATCATCCAGATATTCTGCTAAGGTTTGGGCGACGCCATCTGGGAGTGAACGAACCCGGTTGGGTCCGAACCCTAGTGAGCGCCCGCCCCCGATACCTGAAAGCTGCTTGACGATCTCTTTCAGCCGCTCTCTTGGTAAAACGGGTGAAGCCAAACGGAGAAGATATGAAATAAGGCGGCCGATTGCCTCGGAAACTGCTGCGGTCTCCGAGCCTGCTTTGGCAGTGCTGACAAATACCTCGAAGGGATGATCGCCCCCATTTTCATTGATGGTTACAAAAGCCTTTCCAACCGGTGTGCTTATGCTATAGGTATAACCTCTTAATCGCCTGGGACGCGGCTTTTTTGTGGAGGACCACTTATGTTCCTCTTCTACCATATTTACCGGTAATGCAATTTGGACTTCTCCTTCGCGTAAAGCAAGCTCTTTCTCACGTGAGGTAGCTTTGGTTTCAAGCACCACTTTCATGCGCGAACCGGTTACATAGACAGTAATTCCCTTGCATCCAAGCTTCCACGCCAGCATATACACGGTTGCGACATCGTCCTCAGTGGCATTGGGTGGGAAGTTAACAGTTTTGCTTAGGCTGTTATCCACGAAAGACTGCATAGCGGCTTGCATGCGCACATGTTCCTCTGCACTGATATCCTGTGAAACTGCGAAAACATGTTGGATTTGCTCGGGGACGTCTTCATTTTCCTGACAAGTGCCACTTTCCATCACCTGTTCGATGATCGTCTGGCGGGTTTTTTCGTCAACCCCAGCTTCAACCAGGGCATTCTCAAACTGCGGGCTGGTGTAAGCCAGTGGTAAATCATGACCGTTATCATTGACATGGCGGATATACGCCAGGGCGAACACCGGCTCACAACCATAACCTTCACATCCCGCTACGGTCGCAATCGTTCCCGTCGGAGCAATCGTGGTTTGGGCAGCATTCCTGATCCCATACTTTTTAATTCCCTGGAGAACAGTATCCCAATCCAATGCCGGTCGGCTAAATTTAAATATAAACGGCGTGATGGGTTGAGGGGGTACCCAGGTCACATTTTCAGGGTCATAAATTGAGCCTTTGATTGCAGGGAATGCCCCGCGTTTTTCTGCTAGCTTGATGCTGGTCTGCATGGCATGGTAACGGATGAACTCCATTAACTGGGCTGCAAATTCCTGCCCCTCTTCAGAGCCATAACGGATACCACAGTGATACATCAGATCACCCAAACCCATCATACCCAGGCCGATTCTACGCGCCTGTTCAGCTGCTTTTCTTAGCTGCGGTACCGCCGGAACATATGCATTGGCTTGAATGACATCATCCAAAAATATGGTCGCCAGCTCGACTGCCTTCCGTAACTTTTCCCAATCCACCTGGTGTGCTGTTCCGAACATCTCGGCTAAATTGACTGACCCCAGGCAGCAATTCTCATAAGGACCCAACCACTGCTCACCACAGGGGTTGGTAGCCTCGAGCTGGTAGAGATGGGGCACTGGATTGAACCGGTTGGCTGTATCCAGGAACAACATCCCAGGCTCGCCATTATGGTGTGCCTGGGTGACAATTTTATTGAATAAGTCGCGTGCCTTCACCTGACGGTATGTGATGATTGGCACACCGGCCTTTTCTGCCATTTCCAACGTCCCGTGAAATTCGTGATACTCCGGGCTGACCACATCTGGGAAACGCAAGTCCCACATGGAATCATTTTCCACAGCTTCCATGAATGCATCGGTAATCCCAACAGAGATGTTAAAGTTCGTAATTGCGTTTTCGTCTGTTTTGCAGGTAATGAAATCTTCGATATCCGGGTGGTCCACGCGTAACACTGCCATATTGGCACCCCGGCGCGTACCCCCTTGGGCAATTTCACCAAAGGCTTTGTCGTACACCCTCAAAAATCCCACCGGACCAGTAGCCTGCCCGGCTGACGATTTCACCAGTGTGTTTTTTGGTCTTAAGCGGGAGAAGGAAAACCCGTTGCCGCCACCAGTTTGTTGGATCAGAGCAGCATCTCGCAAGGTCTGGAAGATCCCGGCTTCGTGTCGTCCCATATCATCTGAGACGGGCAGCACAAAGCATGCTGCCAGCTGTCCTAGCGGAGTTCCAGCTCCCGTGAATGTAGGCGAATTCGGGAAAAATTGTTTGCTGGTCAGCAGCCGATAAAAATCCACCGCCCGATCAATTTCATTTCCATTCCACGTCTTTTCAACTTTAGCAACATGATAAGCTACCCGCCAGAACATGCCTTCGATACTTTCAGCCGGTTTACCTTCACGGTCACGCCGGACATAGCGTTTGATAAGTACCTGGCGGGCATTATCTGTAAGATGAACCTCCGTCACTCCGGACGGTATCTCAGGGGTCGGTAATAAACCGAAACGGTTAATTCGTTCTTGTGTAGTTTGTGACATATAATTTCTCCAAACCACCCCAGTACTAATTAGCTTTCCAAAAGTCTATCGATCTCTTTACGGATCGAGCGTAAATCATCCAGGCCAAGATATACAATGGCATAACGAATATATGCGATCTGGTCCATTTCCTTCAAACCGGCAATAACCATATCTCCAACCACCCTGGAGGATACTTCCGCCCGCCCCATGGCTTGAAGCGTAGCTTCAATCTCTCCCACCAGGCGGTCGACATCTGCGGCTGGGACGGGGCGTTTGGCGCATGCGATGCGTATTCCTCGACTTAACTTCTCATGATCGAACTCTTCTCGTGTTCCATCCTGTTTGACAATCAGCGGTGTTGCCAGGATTGGGCGCTCATAAGTGCTAAAGCGTTGACCACAGCTCTCGCATTCCCGGCGGCGCCTTACCCCACCTCTGGTATCATGGGACGTGTCAATCACCCTGGATTCATCATGTCTGCAATACGGGCAACGCATTTTTTTCTTCCTACATTCCTAGAACATTTGTAATCGCTATAGATGGGGATTCCACTCCTCTTAACCCGCATAGGTGGGAGTGGAGACAGGAAAATTTTAGCACATGCTTCGTCCAAGTGCAAGAGAAATATGAGCCGTTTTTCTTAAAATATTGAAGATTATTTAATTTTTTAAGATTGTTGCGTTTTCGGAGGTTGTTAAATGAACAGCGCTTCCATAGTATCAAATATTCTCCCCCATAATTCTTACAATTTGGGGTAATAAATATTCTACCCGCACTGGTGATACCATGACGCGTCCAAGCCTTTTCACTTCCCTGCCCGGAATATTCCGAGGAAGCGGGCCGGCGGGGATTGCCGGGAGGAGGAGGCCGGCAATCCCCTACCAAGCTTACAACCTCACCCAATCGAACACGTTCAACCTCAAAAAAGGAGAAATGCGGGGTGAAGTAACACCACTTACTGGATCTGCTTGCAGTCGGATCGAGAATAGTCATCATTCCCAAGCAGGTAAGACATCAATTCGTAATCCCGAATAATCTACTTCTGATACTCGTAGATTTTCCGGATAATACGTGCACAGGTCACACTGGCGATATCGCCATTAGCTGCATCTGATTGGCCATTTAGTGTCACAAGGTTTACCTATGATCTGGTACTCCAGGATGTTTACAAACAGGCAGGTGATTTCATCCAGACCACCGAATACCAAGCCGATTCAATCGCCCTGCTTACCTTTCCAGCACCTACACCAGCTTTAACCCTTTGAACTCATGACATGGTCACTGTTGTGCGCTGCAGCACACATACCTGCAACTAAAATGGCAATGTTTGCTCCAAAAAACGCTCCCACCACCAGTCCACCCAAGAATAATAACCAGTCCATAATTCTCCTCCGATCACCCAAAGGTCACAATCGTTACGTCTTCATGCGGAGAAACCCAACCGTTCACCACGGACCGATCCAATTTTACAAAGTAAGCTTCGCTGACCATCAGTGCAGCCTCAGCCTTCTACTACTCGAATGGCCAAAGAACCTGGCTGTAGGGATAAATCCAATCTTTATCGGCATCAAATCCACGAAAAATGAGCTCTCCAGACGATTGCCGGTCTTCATCTACAGGATCTATATCTCAAACCAGTCGACCAAAGCCTGATCTAGTTGCGAGTCCGGTTCCGCAAGAAGGTTGGGATATCCAGATCCTCAGTATTGAAAGTGCGCGGTGCGAAGTCGGTCTTGGCAACTTCGACGGATTGCATCTCACGCGGGGTCTCTTCCTGCACCGTGGCTGGCTTCTCCTGGCGTAAAGGGTTCTTCTGCGGCTCAGCCGCTCTCCTCACGGTCAGACCTGAACGCTCAAAACCTGTGGCAATCACGGTCACCCGCACTTCATCGCTCATATTCTGGTCAATGACAGCCCCAAATATGAGGTTAACATCCGGATGCGCAGTCTCCTTGATAATGGCTGCTGCCTGGTTGACCTCGTACAAGGTCAGGTCAGGACCACCGGTGACGTTGAACAGGATGCCGCGTGCTCCGTCAATGGTAATGTCCAACAGCTGACTTGAGATTGCCTGCTCAGCGGCCATCTTTGCACGTTCCTCACCACGCCCGGTGCCGACTGCCATCAATGCTGCTCCGCCTTCCGACATGATCGTGCGGACGTCTGCGAAGTCCAGGTTGATTAGTCCTGGAACGGTGATCAGCTCAGAAATGCCTTGGACACCCTGGCGCAACACGTCATCGGCAATCCGGAATGCATCCTGTAAGTTGGCGTGCTTGTCGACGATTTG
Organism: uncultured Chloroflexia bacterium; assembly: GCA_963809805.1. Taxonomy (GTDB): domain Bacteria; phylum Chloroflexota; class Anaerolineae; order Anaerolineales; family UBA4823; genus FEB-25. Next base: position 54,717 of record CAWELB010000009.1, read on the forward strand.
CAGCAAGCGGTCGTTAGGGATGACGATCAATGTGTCCGCTTGCTCTTTCAGCTTTTCAATACCCGCTTCTGCCACCTGGATGCGGCGTGAACCTTCGAATGCAAATGGGCGTGTCACTACTCCGATGGTGAGTGCACCAAGCTCGCGGCCAATCTGGGCGATGATCGAAGCTGCCCCAGTCCCAGTCCCGCCACCCATGCCACCGGTGACGAAGACCATATCGGCTCCGCGCAGCACGTTGTAGAGGGCTTCCTGAGATTCTTCAGCTGCCTTCCGTCCCTGTTCAGGGTTTCCACCTGAACCAAGCCCACGGGTTAGTTTTTCGCCAATCCGTACGCGCGTTGGGGCGCTTGAAAGCATCAGCGCTTGTGCATCGGTATTGATGGCGATGAATTCAACACCCTGAAGGCCCTCCTTGATCATCCTTTCAACGGCGTTGCATCCACCACCTCCTACGCCTACCACCTTGATATGGGCAAAGGATTCCAGCTGGCTTGAAAAACTTACATTATTGTTCATGATCACGATCCTCCTCGAAAATTGGTATGAAATGATTTGGTTTTCTGGTGCGCTAATCGAGCGCTACCAGATAATTGCTTAAGAAAAATGATGGATGATTTTTCGCTTATGGCAGCAACCTCCTCAGAAAAGCTTTGACTGATTCCCAATCCATTCCGCCTGGTTTTGTTCCAAGAGGGTTCTTTGGACGATCAGACTGAATATAAATATCAGTCATTAATAAAGCCCACTTAAGCAAACCAACACTGGTGGAATAGGCAGGCGATTGAAGTTTGTCAGCCATACCGATTAAATCTTCTGGCATCGCAATCCGCACCGGTAAGTTTAGCGTTTGGCTGGCAAGTGCCCTGATTCCCGGTAATGCACTCGTTCCACCTGTGAGGACCAGCCCAGCCGGCAGCAACCCATCGTAGCCCGAGCGCTTGATTTCTTGCAGTACCAGGCTGAAAATCTCTTCTACACGGGCTTCGATAATGTGCGCCAGCTCCTGTCGGTTGATCTCCACAGACTTTTCCTCGCCAAATGGCTTTATACTGAAGGATTCGCCCGACGGCACTTCATCACGCATGGCATGCCCATGTTTGATTTTGATTTCCTCAGCCTGGGTGATGGGTAAGCGAAGTCCGTGGGCAATATCCGATGTGATGTGATCGCCACCAACAGCCAGGACATTGGTATGCCACACGTCACCACCGATATAAATCGCCATATCGGTCGTGCCACCACCGACATCGCAGATCACCACACCCATTTCCCGTTCAGTTTCCGTCAGTACCACCTCAGCCGAGGCGAGTGGATTGAGCACGAATTGTGAAACATCCACACCCGCAGCTGCCACACATTGTCTCAGGTTTTCCACGGAAGCAGCTGATGCAGTGATGATGTGAGTCTCAACTTCCAATCGATATCCATGCATGCCGATGGGCTTTCGAATACCTTCCTGACCATCAATGTTGAAGCCGCGTTGGATAATGTGGATGATTTCACGGTTATGCGGGATATTGACAGCTTTGGCAGCGTCGATCGCCCTGGCGATATCCCCTTCGTCGATAATCCGCCCAGCCACGCCCACCACTCCCCGGCTATTTACCGAAGAAACCTGTGACCCTGCCAGGCTTACCAACGCGGAATCGATCTCCAATCCACAGGTACGTTCTGCTTTTTCCACAGAACGCACAACTGCCTGAGAGGCAGCCACCATATCCACCACCACGCCTTTACGCACGCCTTGGGAGGGCTCAACACCCACTCCAAGGATGCGTATTTGGTTGGGTGCTTCTTCACGCCCAACCAGCGTGCATATCTTGGTGGTGCCTATATCAATTGCGACAATGATTGGTTCGTCCATAATCACTTCTTTGCGGTCTGATCACCGCTCCATCCGATAATATGGTGCGTGGACGTATTCCACGCTGATCATTGCAGGTTGTATACCTTCGTTCTCCAATCGGTCTACCAATGCCTGATATACCGTTAATTTCATTTCCATATCCTGATCCTCTGACCCAAAAAATACTTCCCAGCCTTTTGGGTCATTCCATCCCAGCCCATGCACACTGTCGTACACAAGTACTGTGTCTGCGGGCATCTTGGCTCCTAAGGCGAGGATCGCTGTAACCAGCTCTGGTGATAATCTCAACACAGTTGGGGTGTTCGCCGTAGAACCTGGAATTCCTTCAGGAATAACTTGCGTTTCTTGTGGTGAAGCTACCGGTGTAATGCCGGGGGGGTTACCATGCCCCTCCACCTTCACGAGTGTATATGCCGGTGTACCTCTGGGTGGGAAAGAAATACCTTCCGCATCCACCCAGCTCTCATTACCATCCTGGACCCAGGCGATGACTGGCTCACGTTCGGTCACCACCACTTTGATGCTGGCAGGTAAGCCAAGCTTGATCGATATTTTTGAAAACTCTGGGAATGCTTGTTGCAGGTTTTCATCCAGTACAGCCGGGTTGAGCGTGAAAACCGACTGCCCAATAACCCCCATCACAGTATTCAAATCTCCCGCAGTCAGGCGCTGCAGTCCTTTTGCCTCTACGATATTTACCTGGAAAACAGGTGCCTTCCAAACAAGGAATAAGCTGGCGAGCATCATCAGAACCATTAATAATGACACCGCTCTCCAGCCCAAATGAACAAAGGGAATCGAGGGCAGGCGTAGCTCAGCTCCGGTGACGTTTAATGGTACATCGATCCGGCGCTTGGGCTGTCTATTCTTACCCAATTTCGAAGAGGCCACCCTGCCAAAGGCCATCCCACCCATTCCACCCCGCACCATCACGGGGGGTGCAGCGTCTGCGCGGGCATCAAATACCCTTCGATTCTTGCGTGGCAGAGCTCCTCCGCGGGAGTTTACGATACGTTGGGTTTCGGTATTTGGTGTCGATTCGAACAGGCTATCTGTCCGTCTCGTATCCGCTTTCCGGCGAGGGCTGCGATTGATCACCCCATGAGGGGAAGAAGTCAATTTTCGCGGAGATTGGTTACTGCCAACAGGATGAGAGATAGCTTCCAGTGTCGAGCTTAGCTTTTCCTGGAGCGATGGAAGCAGTGTTTCTGGCTGCTTCACTTTAGCAGAAACGAGCCGTTCCCGAATAGTCGGCCCATTCCGGCTCGATACTCGGCGTTCAGTCCGGCGATGACCTGAACCTGCCTCTGACTGGCTGGAAACTTCTGTTCCATCTCGCTTCAGTTTCCGCTTGCGCGCCCGCCCCTGGTCAGTGGTTGAACTCTGTGGTTTGAATTTTCGCTCCAGATCTGTCATAATTTATCCCATATACCGATGTATGGTCTTTTGGCTATCTGCTTTGCGTTCTAACGCCAGCTTAATTAAACGATCCACAAGCTTTGAGGAGGATAAACCGCTGGCTTCCCACAGCTTTGGATACATGCTGATACTCGTAAAACCTGGGATCGTATTCAGCTCATTCAAATAAAGCTCACCCGTATCCCGATCCAATAGGAAATCAACGCGTGCCATTCCCTGGCAATCAATGACTGTAAATGCCCGTACTGCCAGCTGCCTGGCTAAGGCTGCAGTTGTTTCTGGGATTGGCGCCGGTATCCGTAACTCCGAGGCGTTATCCACATATTTGGCTTCGTAGGAATAATATTCTCGGCTGGGGATGACCTCTCCTGGGACGGATGCTTCAGGAGTATCGTTTCCCAGCACGCTGACCTCGATCTCACGCGCATTCACCCCGCGCTGGATCAAAATTCGGCGGTCATACCGGGCAGCATCCAGGATTCCTTCGACAAGATCGGACCTGCTGGTGCATTTGCTCACGCCCACCGATGAACCCAGATTGGCGGGTTTGACGAACAATGGATAAGGCGCTATGTGCTCTGCCTGGGTGATAATTGCATTCATCAGGTCGGGCAGCTCGCTTCGCAGCACCACGATTCCCTCGGCTACAGGTATATGGTTTGCCACCATCACGTCTTGGAAAACACCTTTATCCATGCCGACTGCAGAACCAAGCACACCCGCACCCACATAGGCTATCCCTGCCAGTTCCAACAATCCTTGCAGCGTTCCGTCTTCACCGAACGTCCCATGCAGCACAGGGAAAATTACATCCAGGCTGGTGAGCAGCTTTATCACCAATCCGTGCTCGGTCTTCTCAATGAGATTAATCCCTGCCCTGGTAGGATCGGGCAATAATGCAGCTGGCCGAAGATCAATAACCGATCCTTTCTGTAGAGCATCAAGGACATTCTCACCGGTCAGCCATGCGCCTTCATGGGTGATGCCGATTTGTGTCACGTCGTAACGTGACGGATCGAGCATGCTTAACACGAAACGCGCTGACATCAGCGAGATCTCATGCTCACCTGAGCGCCCGCCGAAAATCACACCCACTCGCAGTTTACGTCCCGTGTCCATTCCCATACCTTTACTGGTCCGTCCAATCACCCAATAATTCGATCTCTAGCTCCAGGCTGATTCCAAATTTCTCCCGTACTTCCTCTTGCACCAGCCTGATCAAATCTGCGTAATCACTCGCCGTCGCATTATCCTGGTTGATGAAAAAATTGGCATGTTTCTGGCTCACCTCAACCTTGCCCAATTTCTTACCTTTCAACCCGGCAGCCTCAATCAACCTTCCCGCAAAATCACCCGCCGGGTTCTTGAAAATCGAACCTAGCGAAGCTCCGCTGGGCTGCGAGCTGTGCCGCATTGCCGAATATTCCTCCATTTTCGCCTTTACAGCCTCGGGTGTGCTTTGGCTCAGCTTCAGCGAAGCTGACAAAACCACCACCTGCCCCGGTTGGCGTTTGATCTTACTGCTCCGGTAAGAATATTCAAATTGCTCGGCTGACCATTCCTCCTGCAAAATTTCCTGTTGGTGATCATTATTTGATAGACAGAGATGCAAGATATTTGCCATCAGCAGGTTACTTGCCATGTCGCTGCCGTGGGCTCCTGCGTTCCCATATATGGCACCACCCACCGTCCCTGGGATGCCCGCCGCCCATTCCAGTCCCGATAATCCTTTAGCTGCTGCCTGTCGAGCCATTGCACCTAAATTAGCTCCCGATTCGACTAAAGCCTTGAATGACCGTGATTGAGTTTCAAAGGTAACTTTCTTGGCACGGTTAAGCACCACTACTTGCCTCACGCCCGCGTCTGACACCAGGACATTCGAACCGCTGCCCAGGATGACGAAGGGAATGGCCTGGTCCCAGCAGTATTTCGCCACTTCAGCCAGCTCAACCGGTGTCTCGACACGGATCAATACATCCGCTTTTCCTCCGATGCGCGCTGCAGTGTACCGCTTCAGGGATACATTTTCCTGCAAGCGCCTGCCGAATGCGTTTCGCAACGACTGGAGTTGAGCTGAAGAAATCGTCACAATCATCCTCTACCCAATTACATATTCTTTATAAATTCGATCAAATATACGATCAGCCTGGGTGAATGCATCGGGTCTTTACACATCACTTCGAGCTCTCTCCTGGTAAATGCACTCTTGTTGCTGTTCATCGGTTTCAAAAACAATGCTGCATAAGGTTCCAAATCTGCATCGTAATCGCGCCTGTTTTTCATAGCCGGGTAGTAACCTGACCTTACGCTTGCTACTGAGTTAGTCATGTTTCTGGCTCCTTTCTGAGAGTAAAACCATCACTTTCGCGCTGACCTGTTCAGCATCACCAGCCGATAATACGATCAAGACATCTCCTGCTTCCATTCGCTGCACCAGGAGGGCAGCAATTTCTGAAAAATCTGCGATGTAGCGCACGTCCGGATGCACCATCGCTGCTACTACCTGCCTGGAGGAATAACCATCCTCGGGCTGCTTTTCACGCGCCGCATAAATTTCGGTTACGATCACGTGATCTGCTTGCTCAAAAGCGGTCAGGAAATCGTTGAACAACAAACGTGTGCGTGTGTATGTGTGCGGCTGCCAGACAACCCATAATCCGCCATTTGGGTAGCGTAAACGGGCTGCGGATAGCGTCGCTTTGATCTGTGTCGGGTGATGAGCGTAATCATCGATCACTGTAATGCCGTTGACTACCCCACGTATTTCGAATCTGCGTCCCGTCCCCAGGAATTCAGACAGTGCTCCACTCGCCTGATCGACAGGCAGCTGCATTTGGTGCGCCACCGCCAGGGCAGCCAAAGCATTTTCGACGTTATGTTTGCCTGGCAGCTGCAAGTTGACCTTCGCAAATTTTTCAATCTCGTTTTTTGATCGCCTGAACATCCCAATAAAGCTCATTCCTCCTGATGGGTTGGGAGTGAGCGTATCAGCAACATAGTCAGCTTGCGGCTGGGTGGTGCGATCATGCACATCTTCTACACCGTACGATAATACTCTTTGACCGCGCGCTCTGGCGATGCGCCCCAACTGTGCGGCGTTCCGGTCATTTGCACACACCAATAATGTCCCATCACTTCCTACCTGCGATGCAAATTCATCAAATGCACGAAAAAAGTCCTGTTCGGTGGGGTAACAGTCCGGATGGTCGTGCTCAATGTTGGTGATCACTGCGAATTTTGGCTTCAACCCAAGGAACATTTGGTCGTATTCATCGGCTTCGATCACAAAAGCCGGTCCCTTTCCGGCATGCGCATTGGCACCGGTATTTGTAAGCACTCCCCCGACAATATACGATGGTTCTTGACTTAAAGCAGTGAGCATCCAGGCAATCATGGCTGTTGTGGTTGTTTTTCCATGCGTTCCTGCCACAGCAATCCCAAAATGCCCTTCCATCAAGCCCGATAGGAATTCGCTGCGCTTGAGCACCTGGATACCTTTTTTGCGAGCTGCCAGTACTTCTACATTCTCATCAGGAATTGCTGACGAACGCACCACCAGCTGAGTACCTTCAATATTCTCAGCCCGATGGCCGATATCAACCCGCACGCCTTGCGCCTGCAGGTTCTTTGCCAATGGTGACAATGCACGGTCGGAACCAGTCACATGGTAGCCACTCTCCAGCAGTAGCTGAGCAATGGCTGACATGCCTGTTCCGCCGATCCCGATGATATGCACTGATTTTCCTTCCATCATATAAAGACTACAATCACAAATATGAATGACAATGCGATCGCAAAATAAATAAACGGTACTCCCAACCAGGCTGGTGCCATCCACGCCAATAATTTGATGGCTGCCTGACCTGGAAGAGTGGTCGGATCGGGAGGAATGATGTAAGATATCGCTTGGTAATTGGCTTGTGACAGGAAGTACCAAATTGAGCCCACGATCAAGTAACCGTTCAATGCGCCTAGGACGACACCCAAAAGCGAATCCTGTAATCGCTCGCGTGCAAATCTCTCTCCGCCTATCCTGGGAAGATTCGGGGTCTGATACCCGAAAAATGTCAGGATAACGATGATTGCCACCCTCATCCCAAATTGGGCGGTTGAGCCTGGCACAGCAAAGGTCTGGGTTATACCTTTTACATAGGTCTCAATCACGGTGATGAGGAACAATGCCAGGACAGCACTGGCAGTCACCATCATCTCCTTAGCCCAACCGCGCATGGCACCAATGATTGCAAATAAAATCACGAAACAGAAGAAAATAAAATTTAGATAGACCATTCGTTGCTCCTAATCAGCCGGATTGGGAACATTATGAGAACCTGATTGGGTTGATTTTGCCAGGCTGATAACCAGGCTGGCAATACTGGCTGCAGCTTCAGGCTTTGCCAGTGAACGGATACTCTGTGACATTTTTTCCCGTTTGACCTGATCGGCGATTAACTCTCGTACCTTCGGGACGATCTGTTCTGCCAATTGTGAATCCTCGATTACCTCAGCCGCGCCGCGCTTCACCAAAAAACTGGCATTCACACGTTGGTATCGCCAGGCATATGGGTATGGCACCAGGATGGCAGGTAACCCAAATAATGGCAGTTCTCCGAGAATAGATGCCCCTGCCCGCGTGATGGCAAGGTCTGCCAGCTTCATCGCTGCGCCGATCTCTTCGTAAAGGTATGGGTAAGGCCGGTAACGATTTAACTGCTCCGTGGGAAGTCCTTCCCGGGCTTGTTCCATCATCTGCCAATCCAATTTACCGGTGATATGGATCACCTGAATTTCCTGAAGAAATTCGGGTAATGCTCCCGCCAATGCCTGGTTGATCGATCTTGCTCCCTTACTTCCTCCAAACACCAGCAGAACGGGCAATTCTTCCTGGAGGGCAAAAAAACTGCGTGCCTGGCTTTTTGTCCACTGGTCCAACCCGGGTCTGAGGGGATAACCAGTAACCACTTTCGCAGGATGCTTTGGAAAGAATGCCCCTGATTCTTCCACCGTCAGGGCAATACAATCGCTATACCGGGCAATTGTTTTCAACGCCAGGCTTGGCTCAATATCGGGCACATACAGCAAGCACTTGGACTGCCGTGAAATGCGCGCCGCCAGTGCCATGGGAACTCCCACAAAACCACCTGTAAATAACAATACATCCGGTCGAAACTTACGCAGGATTCGCCTGGATGAGAAAAATCCTTGGGCCAGTTTCCACAAATTTCCTGGCAAAGTTCGCACACCCACGCCATGCAAGCCTGCAGCTGGGATGGCCTCAAATCGAAGCCCTTCCCGCTTCACCAGATCAGCTTCCATGCCGCCGCTGCCTCCCACCCATAATACCTGCAGCTCTTCCGGGGAAGTTGGGCTTGCCTCAACCTGAATACCTTGTTTCTCTTCAGGCTTCGGGTTCATCAGCTGTTTGAGGACTGACAGGGCTGGATACACGCCGCCGCCTGTCCCCCCCGCGCAAATTAACAACCGCATTGTTTCCCTTTTCCTCACTTGGTTTTGATTTTTCAGACATACGCGATATATTAAGCATGATCCCAATTGAAGCTAGTACTACCATCAGGTTGGAACCACCTGAACTGACAAACGGCAGGGCATTACCGGCGAACGGCAATAAACCTACCATCACCAGCATATTGATCAGTGCTTCCAATGCAATCCAGAAGGTCAGCCCTCCGCAGAGCAGCATTCCCAATCCATCGGGTGCCTTGCGCGATATCGACCAGCCGCGCCACAAAAATACCATGTAGAGGATGACCAGCAAGCCCGCTCCCAACACGCCTGTCTCCTCGCCCACCACTGCAAAGACGCTATCGGTGTGTGGGAATGGAAGCCCGTTTAATTTCGTTTGTGATTTTCCGATCCCAACCCCAATCCAACCCCCTCGCATGAATGCTTCCAGCGATCGGCGCACGTGCTCGGAGTATTGCAATGGGTCTTTGAGACCGGCCAGGTAGCTGTTCATCCGGTCAGGACCGGTTGGGAAAAACCCTGATTTCATCACAATAATTCCAACGATGATACCAATTGCCATCATGTACAAAAAATGTTTGAGTGAGCCTCCTGCCAGGAAGAACATCAGCGTGCCTAATAAACCAATCGTGATCACAGCGCTTAAATCCGGCTGCATGGCGATTAACCCACCAATAATCCCCATGATTACTGCCAAAGGCAGCAACGCAAGATAGATTGATTTAAGCATATCCCTCCGGTTGTGCAGCCAGACCGAAAGGTAAATAACAATTCCAAATTTCGCCAATTCCGATGGTTGGACGGATCCCCTGAATAAACTACGCACCGATCCCAAACGAGCATCCTGTATGACCAGCACTGCGATCAATGCAATTATGGTAACTCCCATCAGGATTAAGGCAAATTTCTTCCACACATGGTAGTCAATGAAAGCCAGCACGATCATTGCCAATGTTCCCAGGCCGAGCCAACGCAACTGGCGCATAAAAATAAAGGATGGCGAACCAAACACCTGGTATGAATAATCTGCACTCGCTGAGTAAACCATCAGCATTCCAAATAACATTAGCGAGATGACTACCAATAATAATGGCACATCGAACCTGAGGCGCGCAGGACGGCGCGCTTTAGCGTTGATATGCGTCATACCCGTTTCTCTTCCTTTTACATGCACGAAAGATTCAACACCCATCGTTTAAAAGCCTCCCCGCGATCTTCGAAATCGCGGAATTCATCAAAGCTCGTGCCACCAGGTGAGAGCAGAACGATATCGCCCGACTCAACCACCCGTGCTGCTGCCTGAACAGCTGGTTCCAAACCACTAAATATCTCAATCGTAGCGGGTCTGGAGTTGTCTCTGGTTTTACCAACCGAAATTGCGATTTTTTCGGCTGCTTCCCCAAACAAGATCAGGTGCTCCACCCTCGCATGAATTAATTCTGCCAGCTCATCCCAGGGTAAATTTTTATCCCGCCCACCCACCAGGAGCACGATCGGACGCTGAATATCTGCGGGTGTATCGAATGAATGAATAGCTGCAATCACCCTCTCCGGTGCGGTGGCGATCGAATCGTTGTACCAATCCGCACCTTTCCAGGATTGTACCCATTCAAGTCGGTGAGGAACACCGCTAAAATTAACCACTGCTTCCCGCATTGCTTTGAGCGATAGCCCGGCTGCCTGGCTGATGGTTAAAGCTGCCAGGACGTTTTCCACGTTATGCCAACCGCGTAATGGGATTTCTTCCTGCCGAATAACCCGCATTGATGTAGTTCCATCCCATATACTTACCCATTCACCTTCGATAAATGCACCCTGCATTCCACCGGGTGCTTTCTCCCGCCCAAACGAATATTTTTTACCCTGCACCTTCTCAATCAGCGCCCAGGAACCGGGGTCATCTCTTCCTAAAATCGCTATATCTCTATCCGTTTGATATTCCAATATTCGGCTTTTAACTGCCACATATGCTGCCATATTTGCGTGTCGGTCGAGGTGGTTAGGAGTGATATTCAAAATGCAGGCAATATTCACGCTTTTTGTCATAAGCTCAAGCTGGAAGCTGGAGAGCTCAAGCACAGCCAGATCTTTCGAATCCATCAGGTCCACATCAGTTAATAAGGGGCTCCCGATATTTCCACCTACCCACACCTTGCGATATCTGGATTTCCCCATCATCAATGAGCTGGTCGCAGTTTCAGCAATCTTCCCTACCAGGCTTGTGGTAGTTGTCTTTCCTGCCGAGCCTGTGATTCCGATCGTCTTGCAAGGGCATTCCTCGAGAAATATTTGGGTATCATTGCTGAGTGGTATGCCTCTTTTTTGTGCTTCTTGAATGAGTGGCAGGTTCAACGGCACGCCCCCCGATACACAAACCATCTCAGCATTGTCTAGCAAGGATATGGGATGGGTGCCGATCATCCATTCAATTCGAGATTTGCTTGTATGGTCAAGCTCATTCAGTGATAATCTGGCAGCCTCGAGCTGATCGGATGTTTTTTGATCGTTCATCACTACATGTGCGCCATGCAATGCCAGGAAGCGCCCCAAGGCAATCCCCTGCCTGGCGGCACCGATGACGACCACTTTCTTATCCTTCCAATCTGTCATTCCGTTTCTCACAATCATCCAATCGCAATCGCCGCGCCAATAATTGCGGCTAATAAACCAATCAGCCAAAATCGCTGGACAACCTGGGTCTCGCTCCATCCTAGCAGCTCAAAATGATGATGCAACGGAGTCATTTTGAATAATCGTTTCCCGTGGGAATATTTAAAATATGTCACCTGCAAGATCACGCTCACCATCTCACTCAACGGGATAACTGCAATGATCGGTAACAATATCCACTGGCCGGTCATCAGTGCTACTACTGCCAGGGTCGCTCCCAAGGGTAAAGCGCCAATATCGCCCATGATCAGCTGGGCTGGGTGGACATTGAACCACAAGAAACCGAATAAGGCACCCACCAGGGTGAAACAGAAGCGCGCCAGGAACCATTGCCCCTGTAGCAAGGCAATCATCCCAAAAGTTGCAAAACAAGTGGCAGAGATTAATCCCGCTAATCCATCCAAACCATCGGTGAAATTAACCGCATTGGAGAAACCGACGATAAGTATGGTTGCAATGGGTACATACCAAATACCAAGTGTAAATTCCAGGTTCATCCAGGGCAGATATAACTGTGGAGCTTGCAAAATGTATTGTAGACCGATTGCGATGACGATGCCGAAGACGATCTGGATCAAGAATTTGGTCCTCGCCCGCATTCCACGCTCATCTAACCGCTTACCCCTCAACTTCATCCAATCATCCATGGAACCCAATATTCCGAAAACGATCAAAGTTCCCATTGGCAGGAAGATGGATCGACCCAAGATGGTAAATCCGATCAGAGAGGCTGCATTGAACAACAAAGTGATCAACAAGACTGGCAGGATGAACAGCACGCCACCTAATGTAGGTGTGCCTGACTTTAATATGTGCCGTTGCGGACCATCCACTCGGATCGATTCGCCAATTTTCAGCTGGCGTAAAATGCGTAGCAATGGTTCGCCCCAGATGACAGTCAACATAAACGAAAAGCCTGCCAAAGCCAGGGCATACGCGCTCTCTCTCATGATTGGACCTCTAATGCAGACACAATGCGATCCATTCTCATCAGATTAGAGCCTTTAATTAACACCACATCCTCTGGCTTCAAATTCGGCTGGAGGTATTGAATAGCCTGCTCCGCTTTCTCCAAAATGACTATTTTATCGGCCGCTAATCCAGCTTCCAAAGCCGCATCGGCGATCATCTTGCCACGTTCTCCCAGTGTCACCAGCTCATCGACCACCTCAGCTGCACGGATCCCCACCATCTCATGCCCACGTTGCTCATACTGTCCCAGCTCGAGCATATCTCCCAGTACCGCCACTTTATGTCCTTCCAAATCGTTCAAAAGGTTGAGGGCTGCCAGCATGGATTCGGGGGTTGCGTTATAGGTATCATCCAGGATCAATGCACCATTCTTGGTTCTGACTGCAATCAGGCGCAGCTCAGTGCTGGAAGATCGCAAACCACTGACTATCTCCTGCCAGGTTAACCCATCGACCAACCCCACCGCAATCGCGCGTAGTGCCGTTTGCACCGAGTGTCTTCCAATTAACGGTACCCGCATGTGCAAGACTTCTGCGGATCGGTTCTTTTCCTGCCGATAGTGCAATTCGAATTGGATCCCCTCCAATCCCAGGCTTTCGACATTATCAGCCCACAAGTCAGCGGTATCATCCATACCATAGAAAAAGACATGCGCCTGGGTCTGGCTGGCCATCTTCCTTATTAATGGATCATCGTTATTTAAGATAGCATAGCCATCTTCGGGAAGCGCTTGCACCAGCTCAGATTTTCCCCGTGCAATGTCTTCCTGCGAACCTGCCCGAGAAGCATGTACCGTGCCGATATTGGTTAATACGCCAATCTGGGGTAATGCCAGATCGCACAGGAATTCAATCTCGCCTGGAACATAAAAACCCATTTCCAGCACTGCCCGTTCATGCTGCTCGGTCAGACTAAGCATGGTGAGGGGGAGTCCAATTTCGTTATTCAGGTTGCCCTTATTTCTCAATGTACAATAGCGCTGGCTTAATACCTGGGCCACCACTTCTTTTGTAGTCGACTTGCCAACGCTTCCAGTAATACCTATTACCTTCACGTTAAGCTTGCCTCGCCAGAACTTCGCCACCTGCTGCAAAGCTTTGAGAGGGTCATCCACCAAAATGCAGAAAGCCCCCTCAAGCTCGGCTAACCGCTCGTTAAGCGCTTCAGGTTGCAGGGCACTGCGTAAATCCAACGTTTCGAATTGACTGCTCATATCACGCTTTACAAAGGCATACCTGGACCCGGCTGCAAATGCTTCACCGACGAAATCATGCCCATCATGGTGCTCTCCAGGCAGAGCAACGAACAGCGATCCAGGAATCACCTGGCGTGAGTTTATCTCCGCCTCGGTGATCGCCGTAGTTGCCATCGTTGAGCGGATCCCTGTCAATGCTTCAAGCACATCAGCCAATAAAATCACAGATCATTCCTCTAATGACCCTGGAGAACCCCATCCGGTGGGATGTCCATTAATACCACCAGGCGTTCAACCATTTGGCGAAATACCGGGGCGGCCACCACTGAACCCCAGGGAGAACTCTCCGGTTTTTCAAGCCACACGTAGACCAGAAAACGGGGATTGCTTACTGGTCCCCAACCGACGAACGATGCATTCGTCTGTTCGCTCGAATAACCGGTAGGGGTGGCTACTTCTGCCGTGCCAGTCTTACCCGCTACTCGATATCCTTCGATAAGAGCATCCGATGATTCAGATTCCAACGATAGGGCCAGGAGCTCCGTCAAATGGCGTGCAGTTTCAGCTGAGATTGGCTGCCCAACGATTTGCGGGGTTGGGGTGTATTGAAAACCGTCCCGCACCATTGATCGCATCACATGCGGCATCATCATCTCGCCTTTTTGGTTGGCGACGGATGAAATTGCCATTACCATTTGGATGGGAGTGACTGCAACACCCTGACCAAATGAATTCGTCCCCAGCTCAGCTTCATACCAATCCGTGTCACCGGGGAGTTTTAACCTTCCTGAGGCTTCTCCGGCCAGATCAATCCCTGTGACCCGTCCGAGACCAAAATTCTGCATATATTGGTAAAACGGACCAGCCCCAATTTGGGTTGCCACCCAGGTGAGGCAGACGTTGAGTGAATGTGCCATGCAGCCCTGCATATCCTGTGGACCCCAGGCACCCCAATCCCAGTTATGGATCGTGATACCGCCAATTTGAATTGAACCCGTATCTACGAACTGAGTCTCAGGAGTGACTGCGCCACTATCCAGGGCGGCAGCCATGGTTAATACCTTGAACACCGATCCAGGCTCGTATGTCTGGCTGACCGCCCGATTATAAGGTGTGTTATCGGTGAATACATCAGCATAATTCCAGTATTCATTCGGGTTCAAGCGCGGAGTCGTAGCAATTGCGAGCATCTCGCCGGAATTTGGATCCATCACCAGGATTACGCCTCCATCCGCACCGCTTTCCTTCAGCCCATTATCAAGCACATCTTCAGCAGCAGCCTGGATTTCGCGGTCGATGGTCAGCACGATGTCGGCTCCGGCTTTGAGCTGTGGGATTTCAGTCACCTCATATGGATCCAGGGTCATCCAGACGGATTGCGGAACCCCAGCCAGGAGGTCGTTGAACTCCGCCTCCACACCAAACATTCCGGTACCTTCGTAATCGACGAAGCCGATGATGTTTGACCCCAGCTCGTTTTCTGGATAATAACGCTGCAAGCGTGGTCTGTAGACCAGTCCGTCCAAGCTGGGTCTACCTGCTTCACCGTAATCCACATCCGGCAGATTGGCATAATTCCGTGCCCAATCTTGCAACTGTTTCAGTTCATCAGGTGTGACGAAATCGGCTAGTTGTCTATATGCAGTATTGGAGATTTGAGCTTCGTGGATGACCGTAAATATTTCGTCTGAGTACCCTACATGGTTATATTCCGGATGGTTCGCCAGCACTTTACTCAACGCAAATGCGATCGAATCGGGATTGTCAACGTTGGCCACCTGCACACCAACTTCGTACACCAGTGTGCTGCCTGCCAAGAGGCGACCCCAGCGATCATAGAGATCTCCCCGAGGAGGGTAAAAAGTGTGCAGCGTGCGATTATATTGGTCTCCCTGTGTCACGAATTCAGCTCGTTCGGGGCTGAACTGCAATCTGAACAACTGGACAATGATCATCACTCCAGCCAACATAAAAAGGGTGACTAATAAATTAAATCGCCAACCGGTCAGTATCTGACCGGCCTTTTCTCCCGTTGCATATTTGATTTCGGGGGCTTGCCGCACAGGTATCTTCCGCCGTGCATGCCCCGCTGGTATGGCCTGGTCTGCCAAATATCGACTCATGGCATTGCCTCACTGAAAAGACTGGCTGTTTTCCGCACCTGATCCGTGACCCACTCGAACAACGATTCTTTGAATTGCGGATCGATGATAGATGCGTTCACTACTACGGGCACAGGTGGTGGCGCAAGGGACGTAGTTTGCCTATCAACATAGCCTGGGATTTCTATGTACTCGATACGATCTGACGTAATTGGGTTTAAATTCAGCTCCTTTACCCGTTCCTGCATTTTTGAATATGAAGTAAGGTACGCCAGCTGGCTATTAAGATTGGCTATTTTCTGTTCCAATTCTTCAATAGGGACGTAAGTCTCTCCAGTGTCACCCGTCAGGTAGTGATAACCATAAACGCGTACCTGCATCTCCTGGATCTGCCTGCCAACAGCTGCTGCGCGTGCAGTGACGTTCAGGTAAATCCCGGCGACTATGGCTGCACAAACTAGTAACAATAAAATCACCCCGATCATATACATCTGTTTTCGCCAGGGTGCCTGTGAGTAAGCATGAGTCAATTGGTGTATGTTATCCATATCTTCTACCTATCTAAAAACCCGTCCGCTTTTGATAATATGACCTCTTACATTGTTAATTTAATCGTGCCAGGATCTACAACCATCATCAAAAGGAAACGGGTTTCTAGTGCAGGCTTGCAAGTCTTATGCCATTTTCGCTAAATTTTCTCTTCTATCCTTTCCGCCACCCGTAACCGGGCGCTGCGGGACCGAGCATTACTCCGAATTTCATCCTCTTGCGGGCGAATTGGCTTTTTGGTTAGCTCCCGCAAGGTTGCCTTATGACCACATGTGCAAACGGGTTGGCGGGGTGGGCAGATACAATCTCTGCTTTCCTTCCGCATAAACTGCTTGACAATGCGGTCTTCCAGCGAGTGGAACGAGATGACCGCCAATCGTCCTCCCGGTTTTAGCACCTCTACTATCTGAGGAAGAACCTCTTCGAGTGCGTCCAACTCGCCGTTCACTGCGATGCGCAATGCCTGGAAAGTGCGTGTGGCTGGATGGATACCGCTCTTGCCACCACCCGTCACTTTCGCAATGACATTCGCCAGCTGGGTCGTCGTCGCAAAGGGCCTGGCATGTACAATGGCTCGAGCCACCTGTCTCGATCGGTGTTCCTCTCCATAGCGGTACACCAGGTCTGCCAGCTCGACTTCGTCCAGCTGATTCACCAGATCGGCTGCAGTGGTTTTTCCGTTTGGGTCGAAGCGCATATCCAAAGGTGCCTCCGTTTGGAAGGAAAACCCTCTTTCTGGTGAGTCCAGCTGCATAGATGACAGCCCTAGGTCTAGTAAGACTCCATCCACGGATTGCCATTTTATGGCCGCCAATTGCTTCCGCAAGGTTGTGTAGGATGCCCTCGCCAGGTGAGCGCGCTCACCAAATTCTGCCAGCTTCTCACCCGCCATTGCAAGTGCCTGGGGGTCTACATCCAGGCCCAGGAGCTGACCATCTGGGTTGCTTGCCTGCAGGATTCCCCAGGCATGCCCTCCAGCGCCAACGGTGCCATCCACGAACAGCCCTCCCCGCTTAGGTTGCATCGCGTGTATAATTTCATTGTAAAGAACTGGTAGGTGTATCATCACCTGGTAAATCAGTTATGTAGTTTTTTGGAGCTCAATTTATATATAACCAGTTAGCCAGAACTGGTGGATAAATCCAGAACCTTAAAACGCTCGGTGTTCGCCTCGGCTTCATCCAACTCTTTTTGTTGAAGCGCCCATTCATCGGTCGACCAGATTTCAAAGTAACTACCCTGCCCAACCAACACTGCATCATGGTCACAGGTTAAACCCACAATCTGGCACAGGAAATCTGGGATCAAAATTCGGCCAGCCTTGTCGATCTCCAGACGTGAGGCAGAACCGATCACCAACCTTCGTAAGCGTCGTGCCAGTGGATCAGTTAAACTCATCTGATCGAGGCGATGTGTGATTGCTTCAAATGCTTTTGTAGTCAATACCATCAAGTTCCGGTCAAAACCGCGCACGATAAAAGCACCCTCATCCATTAACTCGCGGTAACGGACCGGTACAGTGAGGCGGTCTTTGTTGTCAATGCTGTGTCGGTACTCACCCAAAAACATATGTTCTAGTTATCCTTTTCTTAGACGAAACGCCGGTATTACCGGCGCTCCCACTATTACCCACTTTATAACACAATTACCCACAGTATAGTATATATTATTAAATAAATCAAGGATATTTAACCCCAATTTAATGATGAGTTTATTTTTTAACAGGAAATCCTAATGCGCAACCACTTTCACACTGATTATCGTCCACTTTTCATCGGCCTGGATGCCCTGATTCCTCTCCTGGATGGCACCCGGCGCGGTTATATCAACTTCGATAACGCTGCCTCAACACCTCCCATGAAAGCCGTCCAACAAGCAGTAGACGACTTTTTAGTCTATTACAGTAGCGTCCATCGCGGCTCTGGTTATAAAAGTCAGCTTTCCACGCATGCGTATGAACGATCCCGCCAGATCGTGATGGATTTCGTAGGTGCATGTACCGAAGATTACACCTGCATCTTCGGAAAAAACACCACTGAGGCCATCAATAAACTCGCCCGGCGTCTACCCTTGGATGGTAAACGCAACCTCGTGCTCGCTACTGGGATGGAACATCATTCCAATGACCTACCCTGGCGAGCCGCCACGCAGGTAATTCACATTCGACTTACCCCCGATGGATGCCTGGATGAAGATGATTTTGATGCCCAACTGGCAAAGTATGCCGATCAGATTGCCCTGGTGACCGTCACGGGTGCCAGCAATGTGACTGGTTACATCAATCCCATCCATCGCCTGGCAGAGAAAGCCCATTCTGTAGGTGCGATGTTCATGGTGGACTGCGCCCAGCTTGCCCCTCACCGCAAGATTGACATGCTCCCGCTGATTGATCCTGCCCACCTTGACTTCATCAGTATTTCCGCCCATAAAATGTATGCCCCCTTCGGCACCGGAGCCCTCATCGGTCGCAAGGATGTATTCGAGCAGGGTGATCCAGATATGACCGGCGGTGGCACTGTAGAGATCGTCACGCTGGATAGTGTGGTCTGGACGACACCGCCCGAGCGGGATGAGGCTGGTAGTCCGAATGTTGTTGGGGCAGTTGCCCTTGCAGCTGCCATCCGCCAGCTGAATACTGTAGGAATGGAGAACGTGGCCCGACATGAAGCCGACCTGACCCAATATACCCTTGAAAAGCTGGCATCCATGGATGGCATCAAGCTATATGGAGACACTGACTCCTCAACTACTCTCGACCGTCTGGGGGTGATCCCCCTGCAGATTGAACAGGTCAATCATTTCCTGGCTGCTGCCGTCCTGGGGTATGAATACGGAATTGGGGTACGCAGTGGATGTTTCTGCGCTCATCCATATATCCTTCATTTATTGGGTTTGAGTAATGCAGAAGCAAATGAGGTACGTAGGCGTATGATGGATGGAGACAAATCTGAGATGCCGGGCTTGATCCGCCTCTCCTTCGGCTTGTACAACACTCGCCAGGAAGTGGATATTTTGCTCGACGCCTTACAACACATCTCGAGTGGTAATTTTAACGGAAAATACACCCAAGAAAAAGCGTCTGGTGAATATACCCCTGCGGATTGGCAGCCAGATTTTACCGGGTATTTCAGCTTATAAAATCAATCGCTCGGAACAAGCATTTTAGAAAAATATGAAGGTGCTTCACCCGGCAAAGGTTGTCAGGTGAAGCAATTTGCTCCTACCACTCCGGATAATTTGCCACAGCTATGGGTTGGTTCGGTAGGTGACCTCCCGACTTACCTGACAAATATATTTATCTGCTCGCAGCGTCCATCACCGCCACCGCGGCAATATTCACAATGTTCTTCACATCATCCCCGGTCTGCAACACGTGTATCGGCGCGCCTATCCCAAGTAAAATCGGACCGATCGCCTGAGCGTTCCCCAGCCTTGCCAGAAGCTTATAGGCAATATTCGCCGCTTCCAGCGAAGGGAATACCAGCACATTTGCATCCCGCACCTGGCTGAATGGGTAGCGTTGGTCGATTAGCTCAGGCACCACGGCAGTATCCGCCTGCATTTCACCATCCACCGGGAAGTCTGCTCCGCGTGCCCGGATCAGCTCCACGGCGCGTTGCACCTTCTCCGATAATGGATGGGGTGTGCTGCCGAAATTGGAAAAGGAAAGCAATGCCACGCGTGGCTCAATCTGCAGCTGGCGTGCAAAATCAGCTACCAAAAAAGCGATATCCGCCAGATCCTCTGCAGTTGGGTCAATATTTACGGTTGCATCTGTGAAGAGATACGTACGCCTGCCAACAATCATGATATACACTCCGGCTGCAATGCGCTTGCCTGCTTGCGTGTGGTGGATGCGCAGCGCCGGGCGGATCACATCTGGATAATCAAAAGTTAATCCCGAGACGGAAGCGTCCGCATCTCCCATCTTGACCATCATGGCAGTGAATACATTGGGCTCCAGGATCCTGCGTCTGGCGTGCCAGATGGTAACCCCTTTGCGTTGGCGCATCTTGCTGTACTCTTCAGCATAGACCTCAAAGCGCGGGTAATTCTCAGGGTCTACGATCAGCATATCATCGTCCAATCCTAATGCCTGGAGTTTCCCACGAATAACCCAGTCCCTGCCGACCAGGATGGGGATCCCAATCCCCTCATCCAGGATCTGGGCAGCCGCGCGAATGATCTTGGCTTCTTCTCCCTCTGCAAACACAATCCGCTTTTTTGGAGAGGCTGCCTTGGCTTTATTGAGTATGTAGTAGCGTACCTGCTCCCCCATCCCTTGCCGGTATGCCAGCTGCTGTCGATACTCGACCAAATCGATCGGCTTGCGTGCCACACCCGTCTCCATCGCTGCGCGGGCGACCGCGGGTGATTCCCACAGCAATACCCGCGGGTCCAATGGCTTGGGGATGATGTAATCCGGACCAAATTTTAACGACTCGAGCCCATACGCTCTCAAAACACTATCCGGTACATCTTCCTTGGTCAGTGCAGCTAATGCCTGCGAAGCTGCCACTTTCATTTCTTCGTTAATCGCCTTCGCACGCACATCCAATGCACCCCGAAAGATGAATGGGAATCCGAGCACATTATTGATCTGGTTGGGGTAATCGGACCGTCCAGTGGCAACTATCGCATCTGGTCGGGCTTCTTTCGCCAGCTCATACTTGATTTCAGGATCGGGGTTTGCCATCGCAAAGATCAACGGTCTCTCTGCCATCGTTTTTACCATCTCCGGGGTCAGGATATCCGCAATTGAAAGCCCATAAAACACATCCGCATCCCTCACCGCATCAGCCAGGGTGCGCTTATCCGTTTCATTTGCCAGGCGCTGCTTGTATTTATTCATCCCTTCTGTCCTGCCCTGGTAGACCACACCCCGCGTATCCACCAGCATGATGTTCTCCCGACGTGCACCCAGGCGGATCATCAGCTCAGCGCACGAAATGGCAGATGCCCCTGCACCCGATATGGTGATATGCACCTCAGCCAGTTTCTTGCCGATCACTTCCAGCCCATTTACCAGGGCGGCTCCCGAGATGATCGCGGTTCCGTGCTGGTCGTCATGGAATACCGGTATATCCAGCATACCTTTAAGCGTCTCTTCAATATAGAAGCACTCTGGAGCTTTGATATCCTCCAGGTTGATACCCCCGAAGGTGGGTGAAATTGCCGCGGCAGCTTGAATGATCACCTCAGGGTCGTGTGAGTTGACTTCAATATCAAACACATCCACATCCGCAAAGCGTTTGAACAGTACCCCCTTGCCCTCCATAACCGGTTTCGATGCCAACGCACCCCGGTCTCCCAACCCCAGGATGGCGGTGCCGTTTGTGATCACCCCCACTAAATTGCCTTTGGAGGTATATTCGTAAGCCAGCTCAGGATCCTTCTCAATTTCCAACACTGGCACTGCAACCCCCGGCGTATATGCCAGGCTGAGATCCCGCTGGGTTTCCATGGGCTTGGTGGGGACTACAGATATTTTGCCTGGTTTTCCCTCCAGACGGTGATATTCAAGTGCTTCTTCACGTGTGACTTTAGTCATGCTCATTCCTCCCATTAACCAAAAGGCTTCATATTCGGGGTTAATAATTCAATTTGGTCCAATCCTAATTTTACCCCGCTCATAAGAAGAGAATGTGACCAGTAGAATAATATTTGATTAAGGTTTACCGTAGAACTTGAGCCGGTGAATATATTGCTACTGGCTCTGTAATTCTAGCCTTCTGAGTACAGCTAGAAGCACAAGTGAAACTGCCAATAGCACCATGGATAATATCAGCGCGATCCCCAGCCCCTGCTCGAACCCCACATAGATTGCCAGCGGCATGGTCTGAGTCTTCCCTTCCAGGTTGCCCGCGAAAAGCAAGGTTGCCCCAAATTCGCCTAAGGCTCGTGTCCAGCTCAGGATGATCCCTGCCAGCAGCGCCTTGCCTGCCATGGGGAGCATGATATGTCGAAATACATGCCAGTTGCTGGCTCCCTCCACCCTGGCTGCCTCCTCCAATTGTGGATCGATAGCGGCAAATCCCACTCTGGCAGAGCGAACTAAAAATGGCGCTGACACAAAAACCTGTGCCATCACCACTGCTGCAGTCGTAAAAGGCAAACCCACTCCAATACTATTCAGCAACCCTCCGAATAACCCCTCTCTTCCAAATGCCAATAATAGGGCGATACCTGCGACTGCGGGAGGTAGCACCACCGGCAGATCCACCAGTAAATCAAGGATTGCCTTGCCGTGAAATTTCCAATGCACCTGGATATACGCTAACGGGGTACCTGTCACCAGCGATATCGCCACACTGAGCACACTGGTGATCAGGCTTAACTGGAGTGCATTCAATGTGCCTGGAGATAATGCAAAGGAGAAAGTTTTAAGGTTGGCTGAACGCCAGATAAGCGCGATGATCGGCAGTCCAATCAGACCGAGTAAGGATCAGGCTCGGGATGATAAACTCCCATCCTGGTGAGCCATCCTTTGTGGCACGCTGAAGTAAATGCTTTATTGAATTCATAGGTTAATGGTTTACCGGGCTGAATCCCCACTGCGACAAAACAGCCTGCCCGGCTGGTGATAAGACATAAGCAATGAATGCCTTTGATAGCTCTAGTTCATGAGTATTATTAAGTACTGCAATAGGATACTGGGCAATGACATTGAACTGGTCAGGGATCAGGATGGTTACCAGGTCGGGTGAGGCGATCGCATCGCTGATATAGGCAATCCCCGCATCTGCCTCACCCAGCTTAACCTTGGTCACCACTTGTTTTACATCGGTCTCGTTAGATACCACATTTGACAGTACTCGCTCACTAAAATCTGAACCGAATGTAGGATCCGCACTCAGGTTAGCCAGCACCTGGCGGGCATATTTCCCTGCCGGGACGGATGAATCAGCCAAAATCAATTTCAGCTTTGGATCGGCTAAATCTGCCAGGGTTTTAACCCCTACAGGGTTGCCAGGCGGCAGGATGACTACCAGCTTATTGCTGACGAAATCCTGGTATGAATTTGAATATAGCAGTTTATCTGTGATCAATAAATCCATATTCTTATGATCTGCCGATGCGAATACGTCTACCGCTGCTCCCTGTTCAATCTGCATCCGTAAAATCTGTGAACCGGCAAAACTAAAGCGCACAATTACCCCTGGACTAGTTTTTTCAAAACCTTTACCAATTTCCTCGAACGCATTGGTGAGCGATGCAGCTGCAAAAACGGTCAGAGTCTGATCAGCTGGCGAAGTTGATTGCGTCCCGGATGGTAGAGTCGGGTCAATCTCGCTGCCAGATACCGCCTCTGACCCCCCTGTGGTGCAACCAGCCAGGGTCATCATCATGATTATACTGATCACTCCAAGCCGTTTAATCACTATTAACCCCGGAGCCTTGCTCATAAGTAAATGTGCTCAGGCATTCATTCAGCCAGAGCACGACTGAATTGAGTAGTTTAATCCTCAATTCAAGCGCCAATCGTTCGAACGTCTGGCTGTCAGACAGATCCTTCAGATCTGCATCCAGCTCTTTAAGTCCTGCATCGACTATCCCGATCTGAGCCAGGATCATCTCCTTTATTTTTTCCGGGTAATACATACTCAGGAAGTACAAACGCGTTACGAACTCCACCCTGATTGCGTGCACGCTGCTCTTGGTTGGCTCCGCCAGCCAGCCAGCAAAACGTTCTTTCCCTGATTCGGTAATCTGCAAAAGTTGTCGCGCGGGGAGTTTGGTTTGTACCATACTTACGGACGTGACATAACCCTGCGCTTCCAGACGCTTTAGAATGGCATAAGTCTGGCTTTGACTGGCGTGCCAGATATTCCCAAAATCCCCGCTCAAGCGCTGGTGGAGCTGGTATCCATGACCGGGATGCTGATATAGGAACCCGAGCAGTACAAATTCTGGTGAAAGTCGGCTGCTTCTTCGATGATTCATACTCACTAAGTGAGTATATACACAATCTACAGTTTATACAAGGACCAAACATGCGTTTCGACCATATTTTTTTCTCCAAGGGCAAGACCTTATCTCAGATTAACCACAGGTGAAAATCAAGGCCTGCTTTTCACCTGATTTCCGTAATTTCATGTATAATATAAGCATCGTTATCTGAATTATCTACTTTTTACCGCTAGAAAAACCAGTGGTAAAGAGTAATTAACAACTGCTGGGCTCCAAATGATGATTGAAGCTGAAAGGAAAGCGCTTTCACAACTTCACTCATATGTCCCAGCAATATGCCTGATGCTGCGCAGATTTTTCATACTTCATCTTCCTGGCAGCTTCGGCTTTGATTTGAAACTGATTTGAGAAACTTGAAACGTTCTGTGTCTGGATAACCTGGCTTACGTACATGTTATTTAGTGTACCTGGCAAAACAGGTTGGTGCTAAAACGGATAGTCTGGATGTAACACGTGAAGGTTGAGATAAAACGAATAAACCCTCTCAAAATAACTGTTATATTACT
Organism: uncultured Chloroflexia bacterium; assembly: GCA_963809805.1. Classification (GTDB taxonomy): domain Bacteria; phylum Chloroflexota; class Anaerolineae; order Anaerolineales; family UBA4823; genus FEB-25. Next base: position 79,455 of record CAWELB010000009.1, read on the forward strand.
TAAATCCTTTCTTTATCCGGATTCGCCTTGATTGGGCGATTTGGGATTTAATCCCACCCAATGGATTGAAGCTAGATTCGATCCTATATTGACACCGAACAACCGATAAAACTCATCAGCGAATGATCCGAGCCGTAGCCCGAGGAGGAGGGGCGCGGCTTTTATATTTTGGAGTGCTATATGAATGATAGTGTCGCTGGTGGTAAAGTCACAGCTTTGAAAGTCCAAAAGCATCATCCCAATCGTGTCAACGTCTATCTCGATAACGAATTTTCCTTCGGATTATCCCGCATCACCGCCGCCTGGCTGCAGGTGGGACAGGAACTAAGCCCCACCAAGATAGCTAAACTTCAGGCTGAAGATGAGCGTGAAGTAGCCTATGTTCAAGCATTGCATTTCCTTGATTACCGGCCGCGTTCGCGGGCTGAGGTGCGGCGAAACCTTGAAAAACATGCTGTCCCAAGCGATGTTATTAATGACGTCTTCAAGCGTTTGGAACGCAGTGGTTTGGTAAATGATGAGCGCTTCGCTCAGGATTGGGTAGAGAACCGCAGTGAATTTCGCCCTCGCAGCCGCAGGGCTTTAGCCTTTGAATTACATCAGCGTGGTTTGAACGATACAGCGATTAAGAAGGCTCTGGAAGGTTTGAACGAAGAAGCTCTGGCTTACCAGGCGGCGCTTAAGCAATCCCGCCGTTATGAGGAATTAGAGATGAGGGATTTCCGCAATAAGCTCGGTAGCTACCTGGCACGCAGAGGTTTCTCCTATGAAATTATCAAGCAAGTGGTAGACAGAGTCTGGGCCGAGAAACAGGAACAGGCAGATGAGTGATTTTCTTGTGAGATTTTTGTTTTTGATGAATTTAGACATTCGTGAGGTCAATCCATGAATCCAGGGACGGTAGTAATTATTGGGATAGTCGCCCTAATTGCTGGGGGAGTCATCGGGTACGGTTTATATTATTTCATCGCCAAGCAAGCCAATGCCCGGCTGCAAATTAAGGCAGAAAACATCATCACAGAGGCTGAAGAAAAAGCCAAGAATTTTGATCTGCAGGCAAAAGATAAAGCGTTACAGATCCGCCAACAAGCAGATGCTGAGGTAACCCGCCGGCGGACAGAAATCAGCCGGGAAGAAGACCGCTTGAGCAAGCGTCGCCTGGAGCTCGATAACAATTCCGACCGCCAGGAAAAACGCGAAGCAGCATTGAACAAGCGCCAAAGTCTGATTGATAAACGCTCGAACGAAATAGAAAAAATGTATGAAGATGAAATGGCAGAGCTGCAGCGTATTTCCCAAATGACCCAGACTGAAGCGCACGATGTACTGCTGGCAGAAGTCGAAAAAGACGCCCGGGGTGATATGGCTCGCATCATCCGTCAGGTGGAAGCTGAGGCACAGGAAAATGGCGACCAGCGCGCCAGGGAGATCATCACCACTGCCATACAACGCGTAGCCTCTGATCATGTCAGTGAAGTGACCACCTCCACGGTGACCATTCCCTCCGATGAGATGAAAGGTCGCATCATCGGACGTAACGGTCGCAACATCCACGCTTTCGAACAGGCTGCTGGCGTGGACGTGATTGTGGATGACACGCCTGAGGCAGTCACCATCTCCTGTTTCGACCCGGTCCGGCGTGAGGTTGCCCGTCGCTCACTGGCAAAGCTTGTGCTGGATGGGCGGATTCACCCTGCCCATGTGGAGAAGGTGCTCAAGAATGAACAGAAGGAAGTCGACCACATCATCGAGGAAGCTGGCGAGCAGGCTGCCTTCGAAGCCGGTGTGCCGGGTCTGCATCCGGAGATCACGAAAATGCTTGGGAGACTCAAATTCCGCACCTCCTACGGGCAGAACCAGCTCGATCATGCGGTGGAATGTGCCCGTTTAGCGGCGGTGATCGCCTCCGAACTGGGGGCAAACGTCGAAACTGCCAAGGCTGCCGGTTTGCTGCATGACCTGGGTAAAGCCATGGACCATAATATGGAAGGTACGCATGCCCAGCTCGGCGCCGATTTTGCCAAGCGCTACGGGGTGAGCCCCATTGTGATCAACGCCATTGCTTCGCATCACCATGAGGTGGAGCAGGAATCGGTCGAAGCCGCCATCGCCGAAGCCGCTGACGCTATCTCAGGCGCACGCCCTGGGGCGCGCCGTGAAAGCCTGGAGCAATATATCCAGCGTGTGCGCGCATTAGAAGACCTGGCAAACTCATTCAAGGGCGTCAGTCAGAGCTTTGCCCTGCAAGCCGGGCGTGAAGTGCGTATCTTCGTCAAGCCTGAAGATATCGATGACCTGGATTCAATCCGCCTGGCGCGTGATATCGCCAAGAATATCGAAGAAACCATGCACTACCCCGGGCAGATCAAGGTCACCGTCATCCGCGAGACCCGCGCTGTGGACTACGCCAAGTAAAAGATAACCACGTAGGACGCTAAGGACACGAAGGTTATTTAATAAATATTAACCTTTGTGTCCTTTGTGTACTTAGTGGTGATCCGAAAGTATTACGATAAAAACGGATTCTCGCTGCGTTCGACCCCAACCGTAGTCTCAGCCCCATGACCCGAAAGCAGGCGCGTCTCATCAGGTAGCGTCATGATTTGCGTCTGGATGCTCTGAATGAGTGTGTCATAATCGCCGCCGGGCAGGTCCGTCCGCCCGACGCTTCCCTGGAAGATCACATCCCCGCAAAACATCACCTTCTCCGCTGCACAATAAAACACCACGTGCCCCGGTGTATGCCCTGGGCAATGCCGGACCTCGAATGTGAACGTCCCAAGCGTTAAGCTCTGACCATGCTCCAGGCACAGCGTGGGTTCAGGCCCAGCCTCAATGCGCATTCCGAATAACGCCGCCCCACCTTGCACGGAATAGAGCGGGAAATCTGCCGGGTGCAGGGCGATTTTCGGCTCTGGATGAGTATTCTTCACGATTCCCGCGATCCCACCGATATGATCGAAGTGGGCGTGAGTGAGCCAGATCTGCTCGATCTGCCATCCACGTCGCTTTGCTTCCTCCACGATGAGCTCGCCATCCCAGGCTGGGTCGATCACCACTGCCGTCTGACCGTCCGTCTCCCCCACTAGGTAAGCATTGGTAGCAACAGGTCCAAGCACCAGCGGAATAATTTCTAACATCGTTTTTTCTCTATTTTATGTACGGATAGGTTTTTTTCTCTTTGTGACCTGAATAATCTTGCATCTTTTTCCAATGACATTCTTTCCCTCAATACTTAAAAATCCTTTGTGTCCTTTGGGTCCTTTGTGTTGTTCTTAATCCTTAACCGCTTAACCAGTTTAATAATATCCCCATAAGCGATGACAACGCTCAGCATCACCCCTGCTCCGCCCATCAAATACGCCATCGCCTCTGTCATTCCAAACAGGCTGTAGCTATTAATCACCACATCCTGGATAAATACTGGCACCTGGCTGGCTGGTCCACCATCACGCGGCAGCAGCCTCAGCGACAACCACACCTTCCCGGAATACGATCCAACCCGGTCTGTGCTGATCACCCATTTAAACCTCACCGTTCTTCCCGGCGGCATCGACTCTCGGGTGGGGTTGGCTGGGTCAACTTTGAAACCCGCCACCTCGTACTTTGCTTCTGCCATCAAGTTATAATGCCAGTAAATATCCGTCGAATATGTCGATGGCGCGGGGTTTTCACCTTTGGCAGCTTTAAATGTCAGCCATATCTCTGCTTGTTCACCTATGCGCACTGATTTCGGCCACTCCATCACCACCAGCCGTTCATCCATAGTAACTGGGGTAGACTGCTGCACGCTGGACAGGATGTTCGTTTGATTGAATTCGATGGGCTGAGTGATGGATTGCTGCGGGTTTGGCCGCGCAGCCCAGATCATCAATATTACCGATCCCAATAGAATTATGCCTGAAACGGCAAGGCGAGTGATTTTTTCCATCAAGATATGATTATACCTGTCAAAATGACCCTCACACTGCCTGGAGGTTCTCTGGCGTAGCGTTGGAATTTGGGTTATTTCATGTTAAACTTAATTATCATCAGGAGGTCAGCATGCCAACCTATCCCCCCGAGCCTTTCCGCATCAAGATGGTCGAACCCATTCGCTTAATTGGTAAAGTGCAGCGAGAGCGGGCATTACAGCTCGCCGGATACAATGTTTTCAACCTTCGAGCGGAGGATATCTTCATCGACCTGCTCACCGACTCGGGGACGGGTGCCATGAGCCAGGAACAATGGGCCGCTTTGATCAAGGGGGATGAATCCTACGCTGGCGCTCGCTCTTTCTTCCGCCTGGAAGAAGCCATCAAGAGCATTTTTGGCTTTCGTTATTTTGTCCCCACGCACCAGGGCAGGGCGGCTGAAAATATCCTGTGTGCCGTGATGGTTGGGAAAGGTCAATCCGTGCCTTCCAACATGCACTTCGATACCACCGGTGCCAACATCAGCGCCCGCGGTGGGCGTCCCGTGAACCTGATCAATGAGGCTGCCGATGATCCCTCGGCTATTTTGCCATTCAAGGGCAACATGGATATCCACAAGCTGCGCGAGTTTATCCGGCAAACCGGCGTGGGTAATATTCCGCTGGGCATGATCACCATCACCAACAACGCCGGGGGTGGTCAGCCGGTATCCATGCAGAACCTGCGCCAGGTATCCGAGCTTTATCACGAGTTCGGCATTCCCTTCTTCATCGATGCCTGCCGCTATGCCGAAAATGCCTATTTTATCCAGCAGCGCGAGCCCGGATACGCCGACAAATCGACTTTGGAAATCGCCAGGGAGATGTTCACCCTGGCAGATGGCTGCACCATGAGCGCCAAAAAGGATGCCATCGTGAATATCGGCGGTTTCCTATGCATGAATGATGAGAGTCTCTACCAGCGCGCCTGCAACGAGCTTATCCTGCGCGAGGGCTTTCCCACCTACGGCGGGCTGGCCGGGCGCGACCTGGATGCTATCGCCACAGGCTTGTGGGAAGGTCTGGACGAGGACTACCTGGCTTACCGGCTGGGTCAGACGGCTTATCTTGCCGCCCAGCTCCAGGCTGCCGGGGTTCCCATCGTAGAGCCTCCCGGCGGGCATGCCGTCTATATCGATGCCGGGCATTTCCTGCCCCACATCCCGCCTGCCCAGTTCCCCGGCCAGTCTCTTGCGATCGAGCTGTATCGGGAAGGCGCCATCCGCGCATGTGAGATCGGGTCGGTCATGTTTGCCCACCCCGATCCTCAAACCGGTGCGATGATTTACCCGGCCCTCGAGCTGGTGCGCCTGGCGATCCCCCGTCGGGTGTATACCCAATCCCACATGGATTACGTGGCAGAAACTGCCGCCCGGATTGCCAAACGCAAGGACAGCCTGCGCGGCTATCAATTCACCTATGCCCCCGAATTATTGCGCCACTTCACC
>CAWELB010000010.1:0-123070 GCA_963809805.1 uncultured Chloroflexia bacterium
AATGACCTAGCGGTTGATTTGGTCGCAATTCCTGCATGATAGGGGGAGCAACCACTAGAGAGCCAATTGCGAAACCGGCCACACGATGTGGTTGGTTTTGTGTTTAAAAGCTCTATTGAAAATCATCTAAACAGATCGACATTCAAATGATGAGAAAAATGGGAATTTTCAATAATAAGTGGAAAGGAGTAAACATGTCAAAGAAAATATATCTTCTGCGTGGCTTGCTTTTCATTACTCTAATTCTGGGGCTGGTATCCACTTCAGAATCCAGAACTCCCCCCGCGGTTCAGGCAGCTGGCTCTGATGCCCCATCTGACTTGCCCGGTTGGGGCTTTTATCAGCCAGTTACTATCACCAATTCTACCGGTTCATCGCTGACGGATTACCAGGTACGGATCGATCTCACGAACAGTAACTTTACCTTTGGTTTTTCTCACACGCGTCCAGATGGTGGTGACATCCGTTTCACGGATGAAGATGGAACAACGCTGCTTAATTATTGGCTGGAGAGCTTTAACCCTTCGACTATGACTGGCAAGCTGTGGGTGAAGGTTCCAATTATTCCTGTCGCAACAAAGACCATCTACTTGTATTATGGCAATCCGGCTGCTTCAAGTCAAAGTAGTGCATCGAGTACTTTTATATTCGGTGCTGATTTTGAAGATGGCACTACAGGTGGTTTAACCGTAAACACAGCGGGGTCTGGAGTTGTTAATGTTCCACTTGCGCCTTCGCAATACATGTATGGTCTTAAAGTAGACGGATGGGTGAAACAACCCAATCCGGTTCTACCCAAACGACCAGGAAAATGGGATGACTATGGAACGCGCGAAATAGCACCAGTGATCGATGAAACTGACGGCAAGGTAGTTACAGGACCAGATGGTAAGATCACTGCATACTATTTGGGCAGGAACTCTGCAGACGGCATGTACATGGCGATTGGCATCGCAAAGAGTTCAGATGGCGGATATACATGGGGGGAAAGGCTAGACACTCCAGTCATTGCTCCTTCGGGGGTGCCAGGTTCTTGGTATCAGTGGAGCGTGCAGCAACCTTCAGTGCTGAAGAGGAGCGGTGATGGACTCTTGATGATGATGGCAGCTGGTTGGACATCCAGTGCTTACACCAGCGGTAGCTTGGGGGTTTTTACCTCAACCGATGGGGTGAATTGGACCGATCAGGGGCAGAAGCTGACGCTAAGCCAGTTCCACTACGACTCAAGCAATGGAATTGACCAGATAGGCGTCCCATCGATTATAAAGCGATCTGTCAATGGCGATTATTTTTTGTTATTTGAGGCAATTAAAACTGGTGCGTCAGGCCAATGGCGAATCTTTGCCGCGACCTCCTCAGATTTCACGGGGACATGGACACCTTACAACAGTGGCTATCCAGTATTTCAGGAGACCGGCTCTGGTTGGGAAAGTTGGGGCGTGGCCAATCCTCACATGGTAGAAATGTCGCCTGGTAATTTTGTCATGACCTATAATGGGATGGCAGGCAGTACCTGGCGTGTGGGTTTTGCATCGACGACTGATTTTTCCACCTGGACACGTTATCCGAACAATCCAGTCCTGTCTCCAAGTTTGCCCTGGGATACAGCGCATAATGAAACGTCATTCCTGGTAAAGACTGACAGTGGTTCGGTTGGTAAACTCTATTTTCAAGGCTTTGACTCTTCTGGCGCTCCGCAGGTCGGGCTGGCGACTAATCAGCCAGGAGAGCCAGGAAGGGTACTGCATGGCTTGAGCTCCGCAGTGGCAGATGGTTGGGTTGTGGGAACTATGCTAGACCCTACAGCTCCATTCATTTGGGAATTCCTGACAGAAACTCCGTCAGATCCAATCAGTGTTGGTTCCGGATTGGAAATTGGCTTAGGGAACTGGTCTGCCGTACCTGCCCCCATGGAAGCTGCGCCATGGCACACACACGATGGGATAAACCTTCAGCGCCTTTGTGGAAATTGCAGTAACCCTGGCCAATTTATTATTTTGTACACGTCAGGAGGGAACTCCTACTTCTGGAGTGGAAGTGGTTGGGGCAGTAGTGCTGTTTGGTTTGGAGGACCAGGGAGCTACAAGGTAAGAATTTGGGATGATGGAACCAACTATAATGTAGATCTGATCAATGTTGCAACGGGGAATAGCGTTTTGCCGAATATTGCTTCAATTGCCAAGGCTTCAGTCAGACCGTTTAGTTTGGGTCGGGCTGTAGAAGTGTCGGAGCCGTTTACTAACTACTATGCCATCAATGAAAACCTGGATAACTGGATCATTCGCAAATACGCTACATCTGAACCGACAATCGATGTTGGTCCAGTAGTTCCTACCGCTGTATTAATATCCTCATTCACTGGCAATGTCACACCTTATACTATCCAGCTGGACTGGGAGACAGTAAATGAGTTAGGATTGGTAGGCTTCAACGTCTACCGTTCCGATTTGCTCGATGGGGTGAAGCAAAAGCTAAATACCGATATGCTCCCGGCAATGAATCCCGGGCAGATGATCGGGGCAACCTACCAGTTCAGCGACAAGGTCGAACAAGGTCAGCATTATTACTACTGGCTGGAGCTGATCACCAACGAAGGGACACAGCTGATCGAGCCATTGATTCTAGATACGGGTTACTGGATCCATTTACCGGCAATCTTAAGGTAATAACAAGAACCAAGATATTAGTTTAGACTCTAGAGGAAGATTAATAGAACTACCAAACCGCTATAAAAAATACCCCAAAGGCGTACTAGGGTAAAAGGAAAAAGAGGCTGTCTATTTTGGACAGCCTCTTTCGCATATTAAGAACAATGGACACCCAGTCCGAAACAATTTTGTACTTTACACTGCTCTCCCTCCTATAAGTATGAGCGCGGGACATCTCCCCCACTTTAATGCCCATGGAATTGCAATGTAAGGATGCAAATTATTGAAAACCTGAATTTTGTTTATCGTTCCTGATCAATCCGCCTCACCCCTACCGGTGCCGGTTGGCCGGCATGGGTGGGGTTTTTGGCGTGCTGAACATTTCAGCACTCAGTTTATATCCCACCGCCTCCAGGCGCGGGGAGAACATCGGACGAATGCCAGTCGGTCGGAAGCTGCCGATCACATCACCCTCCGGCGTTACCCCGGTCTGCTCATACTTGAAGATATCCGACATGACGATCGTATCCCCTTCCATCCCCGCCACCTCCGAGATGGCAGTGATCTTACGGGGACCGTTTTTGAGCCGCGACTGGTGGACGATCAGGTCCACCGCTGAGGCTACTTGCTGGCGGATGACCTTGAGTGGCAGTTCCATCCCCGCCATGAGCACCATCGTTTCCAAGCGTAAAAGCGCATCGCGGGGTGTGTTGGCGTGCAAGGTGGTCAACGAGCCATCATGACCCGTATTCATCGCCTGCAGCATATCCAGCGCTTCCCCTCCCCGGCACTCACCCACCACGATCCGGTCTGGGCGCATACGCAGGGAGTTGCGCACCATGTCACGGATGGTCACCTGACCACGACCATCCACATTGGGTGGTCGGGCTTCCATGCGCACCACATGCCGCTGGTCCAGGCGCAGCTCGGCCGAATCTTCGATCGTTACCACCCGATCTGTTTCAGGGATAAAACTGGAGAGCACGTTGAGTAAAGTGGTTTTACCCGAACCCGTACCCCCTGAAATGATGATATTCAGCCTGCCCAAAACGCAAGCGCGCAAGAAATCAGACATCAAGGTGGTAAGCGTGCCGAAATCGATCAGCTGTTCAATGGTTAATTTGTCCTTGGTGAATTTACGGATGGTGAGTATGGGACCATCAATGGCTACCGGAGGGATGACCGCATTAACCCGCGAGCCATCGGGTAAACGCGCATCCACCATCGGGTTTTCAGCATCCACCCGCCGACCAAGCGGAGAGATGATCCGTTCGATCACCCGCATGATATGCTCGTCATTATCGAAGCGAACATTGGTTTCAACGATCTTACCCTTGCGTTCGACGTAAACCAGTCCCGCACGGTTCACCATCACCTCGCTGACTTCTGCCTCATCCAGCAGCTTTTGGATCGGCCCATAACCGATCAAATCGTTCATAATGTCACGAAACAGCTCGGCTCGCAAGCTGGACGGCAACTTTACACCCGTCTGTTCATAGGCTTTGTTCAAACCCTCCTGGATTTGCTTGGTGCGTTCATCGGATGATGAGGAAACCTGATTGAATTCGCGGGTTACCGCATTGATGAGGTAAGCTTTTAGCTTAAGAATATATGCGTTGGTAAGCTGTGCGCTATCTATTTCCTTGGGGTTATCCATAAACCATCTCCTTCTTAACCTGACGATTCCTGATCATCTTCTACCGGCATCAACCACACAATATGAGCACGATTGACCACTAAAAAGTCATTGGTGTGGATGAGCTCCCCCTGCAGGTCATAGATTTCAGCGTTCGTCACTGCCAAAAAATTATTGGCGCTATTGACCTCGTCACTCAAGCGTTCACCCTTGCGAACGTGGATATAACCACGGATGCGATAATTTCGGGTTTGGATATGGGTGAGGATGACGTCCTTTTCAATCACCTCAGTAAAGTACTTACCCTTCTCATCAAATTCGATCGCCATGGCAATTCTCCTTGGTTCTTTTTATCATGAAACATTCAAGCATGCTGCTATGCATCTGCTGCATAATATCTACCGGTTGATAAATCTCAACCATACGCCTGACCGCAGAGCGACCTGCCCAGGCAGATTGATTGACTGATACATAAATGCAACCTGGCTTAGTATAGACCCTAAACGTGATTACAGCTCGACCAAATAGATAACTTACCAATAGATAGATCATTGCAAATTTTATACCCGTTTTCAGCCACAACAAATAAGCGCCTTTACGAATAAATTAAATAGATTTCTCAGGCTGGGAAACCACCGAATAATTGCGCGAGGCGATAAGGGATAAGGCCGAGATATGTGAATAAGTGTGTGTATCTTCTAATGGCTTCGATTCAATACACACTGACGAGCATTTCCTCCAGGTTATGCAGGGTCTGATCTACCGGGCTGGAGAGATCTGCAGCGAATGCGGTGGCCTCCGGTTGGACACCGATCAGGATGACCTCTGCACCGGTATCATCCTGGATCATTACGGTTAAAAAAGCCAACCCGGGGTTGCGAGTGAAATTCTCGATCGCCCGTAGACGATCGGCATCCAGTACTACCATGCAACCAGGTTCAGCACCCAATTCGAGCGCCACGATGATGAGGACCACCTCAGGCTGAGCTGCCCGGATCGAGCTCAAATAATTTTCGGGTACTTCACCCGCATTGATCAATGTGGCGTCGACGCGACCATGCAGGAAATCTACCAGACTCGGACCAATAGCATCATCGCCCTGTAAAGGATTTCCTATCCCCAGGATGACCGTCCGTTTTCCTCGGAGCCGCCTGGCTAGTGTATCTAGCATAGTTAGGATTGGTCAATTAGTAATTTAATTCACATGGATATTGTTAAGATTGTACACTTGAGGATGGGTAATGTCAATTGAAATCAAAGTATACTTATTATCGTGACCATCAGGATTTCCCGATGAATGCACAAGAACGCTTTCAAAAATCCCTGAATTTCGAAGCCATTGACCGCCCGCCTTTATTTGAGGACGGCATTCGGGAGGAAGTCTTGCAGCTCTGGCACACCCAGGGATTGAGCAAGCGGGTTCCCCTCGAAGGCCTGTTCAGTTTTGATCATCGGGAAGAAATCGAGCCAGATCTTGAGCCCACTCCCGCACCCACCTACTGGCCAAAAAGCATACACGGTTTAGGTAAACTCTTCACACGTTTAGATCCAGATGACCCGAAGCGACTTCCTGATGGCTGGGAGGCAAAGGTTGAAGAATGGAAACGGCGTGATTATCCCTTAATCTTGCGTGTCCATCGGGGCTACTTCCTGACCATGGGAGTGCATGGATGGCATCGCTTTACCGACGCGATCCAATTGCTTGTGGATGACCCAGGTTTGGTAGCTTCCTGGATGAATTTATATGCTGATTTCACCTCCCGATTGGTTGAGAAGGTGCTCAGTGAAGTGCAAGTGGATGCGGCGTTATTCAGCGAGCCCATCGGAGGAAATCACGGACCCTTGATTTCACCTGCGATGTATGCGGAATTCGTCCTCAACAGCTACCTACCAATCCTGCAAGTATTGAAGGCCCATGGCATCACGACCATCATCTACCGGACCTATGCCAATACCCGCGTGCTGCTACCGGCGGTGGTGAAAGCTGGATTCAATTGTCTGTGGGCATGTGAATGCAATCCCCAGGCTATGGATTATCGTTCGATCCGGGAGGAATTCGGAACAGATTTACGCCTGATCGGGGGCATCGATTCCGATTCTCTGCGGCATGGCAAGGATGATATTTACCGGGCAGTGATGGATGTCGTCCCACCCCTTCTGGAAAGTGGCGGTTTCATTCCACTTGCGGATGGCAGAGTGCGGGAGGATGTGCCTTTCGAAAATTATTTGTATTATCGAAAATTATTGGAGCTGACCACTGGATCGGGTAAATGAGCTACTGAAAGTGTTCCTGATCCATTGATATAAAAACGTTTGATCACTGCGCGAAGGTAGATTTACTCAGAATTATTCCTCTGTGCAAATATTCCCCTTTGTGCTATAGTTAGCGCTTGTGTCAAGCCATAGCTACTATCAGGCTTGCTTTCCGCCCCTGGTGAGTCGCCAGGCAATATCCAGGAGCAAACCCGAGGAAAGGAGGAGTTTCCCATGCGTGAATATGAACTGGTATTTATTGTCCATCCAGAACTGGATGATACTGCGCTTAAAGACGTAGTTGAAAAGGTCAGTGGATGGATCACAGAAGCCGGCGGTATCGTATCCAAGGTTGACCTGTGGGGTAAGCGCAAATTGGCATATTCGATTCGTAAGCAGAAAGAAGGCCAGTATGTACTTTTTCGAACCCAGATGGAACCGACTTTTGGGATCACCCTGGAAAGAAATTTACGATTCCTGGAACCTGTGATGCGCTTTTTATTAGTTAGCGTTGAATAATTACATATAAGGAGTCCAAAATGGGTAGAGGGCTTAATAAAGTAATGATCATTGGCAATCTCGGACGCGATCCTGAGATGCGTTATACACCTTCAGGCAGACCGGTCACCACATTCAGTGTAGCGACCAGCCGCACCTGGAATACGTCTGAAGGAGAAAAACACGTCGAAACCGAGTGGTTTAATGTGGTTGCCTGGAGCAACCTGGCAGAGATATGCAAACAATATCTCACCAAAGGTCAACAAGTATATATCGAGGGTCGCTTACAGACCCGACATTGGGATGACCAGGAAGGGATCAAACACACGTCGGTCGAAATTGTGGCCAACGAAATGATCATCCTCGGAGAACGACGGGAAGCCGGAGAATCCAACGCCGAACCCGAAACGATCGAGGAAGAAGAATTTCCTTTCTAGTGAGTCTAATTAGCAAAATAAACTCATCTGAGCAAATAATTTATAAAAGGAGTTATTACGAGTGGATACAAATGAGAATTCAAACGATACACGGGGAGGCCCACGAAGGTTTTATTCACAACCGAGGGTCTGCCAATTCTGCACCGATCGAAGTTTAAAGATAGATTATAAACAAATAGATACCTTACGCCGATATGTCACCGAAAGTGGCAAAATTCGTCCACGCAGACAATCGGGTGCATGTGCAAAGCACCAACGTGAAATGGCCCGTGCAATCAAACGCGCTCGTCACCTGGCAATGTTACCTTTTACCGGAGAAGTCCTGCGATAATCGATGTAAATGCTAGTACGAGGGTGTGTAAAAATATGATCACCCTAAAATATGTGAGGACAAAATGGCAAGAGGACAAAAAAGTCAGCTAATTACGAAGAAACATCTCGCCCGTCAGGAACGCGAACGCCGACAAAACCGTTATATTCTTTTCGCAAGCATTGCTGTGATCGTTATCGTGGTCGGATTGATCGGATATGGGGTTATTCAACAAAATATAATCGTCCCTCAACAGCCGGTGGCTAAAGTTGGGGATAAAACCATTACCACGAAACAATTCCAAACCTACGCCCGCTATGAGCGGGTTCAATGGGTTCAACAATACCAGTATTACCAGCAACTCCAGTCACTCTTCGGTAGTGACCAATCGAGTTTGAGCTACATCCAACAACTGATGTCTCAAATTGACCTTCAACTTCAACCTTCCACGCTTGGACAAGCTACGATCGATTATCTGCTCGCAAATGCGATCATCCAAGGGGAAGCGGATAAACGCGGAATCACCGTCTCCACAGACGAAGTCGACAAGTACCTGCAAGATTATATGGGTTATTACCCGAATGGCACCCCGACTACAGCAGCAACCAGTGCCACTGTCCCTACCTCGACGCTCAATCCAACCCAGATTGCGTTGATCCCGCCGACATCCACTCCAATCCCGACCTCAACACAGACGCCTACACCTGTGATCACCGTGACCCAGGAAGTCGCCAGCCCAACCCCGACGACCATCATTACTCCCACTGCAACTGTCCCGGGTCCGACAGGCACACCCCTGCCCACATCCACCCCCTACACCACGCAGGAATTTGATAAGAATGTCCAGCAATACCTGACCAGCATAAAATCTGGTGCCGGCCTGTCTGAGGCAGACTTACGCTGGGTCTTCACCATGCAGCTTTTACGAACGAAGGTATTTGATGCCATTACTGCAGATATTTCGCGTCAGCAGGATCAGGTGTGGGCGCGCCATATCGTGGTAACCGACCAGACACAGGCTCAATCCATCTATGATCGAGTAGCGACCAATCATGAAGACTTTGTAACCGTCGCCACCGAGGTATATTCTGGCACCTCCAACACCACCGACCTGGGTTGGTTTGGTAAGGGTACCCTGGATTCCAATGCGGAAACCATCGTCTGGGGAATGCAAATCGGTGCGATTAGTGAACCCATCTCAACCACCGCTGGATGGGAAATCTATCAGGTTTTAGGGCATGAAGTCAAAACTTTGACCGATGCAGAGCTGGATACATTGAAACAAACTGACTTTCAGAAATGGATCAGCGATCAAAAGACTGCAGAAAATGCACAGACATTTGATATCTGGAAGACGAGAGTACCAACCAGACCCACTGTACCGCCCACTCAACCAGCACAATAATCCTGCCCGATTCTGAAAATATCAACCAGACTATACGTACCCATGGTATTCACAGTGTGCGAAGGGAGTTAATCCCCGAATACACTGTGAATATCTTTTTTTACTGATGTATACTTGTGAGATAAAAAAGAATTGAAGGCATTATGGATAAAGTCTTTATCAAAAATATTCTTGCCCGTGGCATCATTGGCATCCATGAGTGGGAACGGGACAAACCCCAGGATATCTTAATTAATCTCGATTTATATACAGAAATCCGAGCACAAACAGCTTCAGACAATATCTCGGAGAGCGTTGATTATAGTAGAGTCACCAAAAAGGTGATCAAGCATGCGGAAACAGCGATGAGATTCACCGTTGAGGCACTGGCTGAGGATATCGCCCAATTATGTTTGGAGGATCCAAGGGTATTAAAAGTAACCGTCCGGGTTGAAAAACCCGGAGCGGTTCGTTTTTCTCAATCTGTGGGTGTTGAGATAGAGCGCAGTCGCAAGTAATTTAGAAGCGCATCGGCTCTGAGCCACGCGAGATATTATCAAAAAATTCTTGCCGGGTAGCGATGCTCCTGCGAAATGCACCATGAACGGCAGAGGTCGTCATACGTGCATTTTGTTTTTTAACCCCGCGCATCATGGTGCATAAATGAAGGGCTTCCACAACCACTGCGACACCCTTCGGCATGAGGGCATCATTGATAAAATCTGCGATTTGCCGGGTCATGCGTTCCTGGACTTGCAACCTATGGGCGAACACATCCACAATTCTAGGTATTTTAGATAATCCAATTACCCGACCACTTGGTAAATATGCCACATGGGCTCTTCCCATGAAGGGGAGCATGTGATGTTCACACATACTATAAAACTCAATATCGCGCACGACCACCATTTCATCGTAAGTAACTTCAAACAGCGCATCATTAACAATTTTCAGTGGATCGACCCGATAGCCCGATAATAACTCGGTGTACATGTTTGCCACACGTTCGGGTGTCCGCTCCAGTCCTTTTCGAGCGGGGTTTTCTCCGAAGGCAGCCAGCATATGGGTGATGGCAGTCTCGATGGCATGGAGATCCATGTCTTTGGACGGAAGCATCGCATCCATGATATCGCTAGAGTTATTTTGATTGTTCGGCATACTTATTCCTATGTAGTCTGGTTAATCCCGACAGGGCTGGGACTTCTGAGCACCTTCACCGCCAGGAGAGAAGATTATCGAATTTCAGTCTCGATTAGGCCATACAGACCGTCCCGGCGGAGATAGAGCACATTGACCGAATTTGTGACCGAATTGAAAAAGACAAAAAAGTCTTCATGGCTAAGCAGCTTCATTTGTTCGAGTGCTTCAATCTCATCCATCGGGGTGAGAACAAATTTTTTCCTTCGCACGATTAACGATTGATCCTCTTCGCCCTCTTCTTCAGCAATCATCGGAATTACTTCTGAGGCGGGTTTCCCATCACCACGCCCCTTCTGGCGTTTACCCTTAAATCGTTCCATCTGGCGTTGTAATTTATCAACAGCAGAATCAAAGGCAGTAAAAATATCATCAGAGCGCTCTTCTGCTCTCAAAATGTATCCCTTCCCACGCACAGTGATTTGGGCTACTTGTCGATCGGCAGCACTACGGGCAGACTTTATATAAGCCAAATCTACCCGCGCTTCATCAATATCACTTAAAAATCGATCCAGCTTAGTTACTTTCTTCTTTGTATAATCCAAAATTCGTTCAGTAACTTCGAGGTTACGACCATAAACTTGTACATCAATCGCCATTGGATATGCTCCTAAAATGAATTTTCCCTATCTGTTATTAACAACAATATCGGTTATGCATTTATTTTCTAGAGTTCTTCTAAAACGCAATCAATCAGGATTGATCGACTTCTGCATCAGGAGTAAAAACTGCACGGGCAAGGGAAAAACCATAGACTCTCGCTGCCCCTTCATCTAATAATGCCTTTGCACACGCATTTAATGTAGCACCAGATGTTGCCACGTCATCCACGACTAATACACTTTTACCTTTGACAATTTTGCTGTTTGCACGGAAAGCATCAGCCATATTTGCTTGTCTTTCGGAAACCGTTAGCCCAACTTGCGAACGAGTCTCACGCGTTCTAATCAATGCTCGTGAAGAAAATAATACTTTCATGCATAGTGCAATGGGTCGTGCAAGCAAAGTCGCCTGATTATATCCACGCTCTTCCAATCGGACAAGACCTAAGGGTACGGATGTGATGATATCTAATGACCAATTAAGCTTTTGAAGACTGGCTATCATAGGCCTGGAGAGAGCCTCTCCTAAACCGATATCATGTTGATATTTTAGCTTGTGGATTGCTTCTCTTATGTGTCCAGAATAAATAGTGTAAGAGCGGAGAGCTGTGTAAATGGGTCTGGAGGTCTGACATTTCGAGCAAGGTTCTCCTGGTACCACAATGCTAATATCTCCACAGATGGGACAAATAGGTTGATCGATTTCCAAGGTATTCTGTGAACACTGCTTGCACCATCTTACCCCCGGTAAATCACAGCCGCCACAATGAGGTGGAAACAACCAATCTTCTGCATCCCAGAGCAATTGATATGCCCAATAAGCCAGGTTTCCTGGCAAATGGTTCATGAACGTAAATCGTGGGGCTGTAGGTCGATATTTATCCGACTATCCACCCAGCGGACCCACACCTTGTTCGATAAGGATCAATAATGCAGGTGCCATGAGGACAATACATAATGCTGGAAAGATAAAAAATGCCATGGGAAGCAACATTTTAATGGGAGCTTTATGGGCTTCTTCTTCAGCCAGCTGTCGCCGCCGAATACGCATCTGGTCAGCCTGAATGCGCAATACCTGGGCCATGCTCACACCCAGCTGTTCGCTTTGGATCACAGCAGCCACAAAGCTGGACATTTCAGTCACACCCAGTCGATCAGCCATATCGCGCAAAGCTTCGCGGCGGAGCTTCCCCAACTGAATCTCCCGTACCACTCGACCAAATGCCCGTCCCAATTCGTTATCCCACTTCTCATACAGCTTTGACATGGCTGCATCAAATCCCAACCCTGCTTCCACACATATCGTCAATAGATCCAGACCATCTGGCATAGCTTTTCGGATTTCTTTTTGCCGGTGCTCAATTCGACCATGCAGAAGGAGATCGGGTAAATAAAAACCCAAAATAGCTGCTGGCAGTCCTATTAAAATCCCTTTTCCATCCATAAAACTACCTGGTGAGGCGTAATGGTCAAGGACAATAAATATCAGCCCAAGTGGCAGACCGACGAAGCGTAGGGCAAAGAACACCGCAGGATCAACATTACCGGGATTTCCAGCTAACTCCAACTTTTTCGACATGGAATTGATCGCGTTTTGTGGAGTGAATTTCATCACAAACTCGCCCATCTTTTTTGCGATGGGCACGATGATCCGGTCAGAGAATGGTTGGGAAAGCTCTATTTCTTCAAGAGATACGGTTTCTCCACGGGCTGCAAACTCAGCTAATCTATCTTCAAGTGGATCCACACCTTGAGGGGATTTTATGCCGACAATGATCAAAATAATCGCCCCGACAATGATAACCAAACCAATAATGAATAATGGTAATGTTGCCATTTTTCTATCTCCTATTATCGAGACGCTATATCTCTATACTCGCGATTTTCTGCATTAAGAAATATCCGATCATGATCAAAAAAGCGCCGATGATCAAGGCGGGAATACCATACATCCGAGTAGCTGGATTAAAAAACCGCATCATATATTCTCGATTTAAAAAGTACATCAAGACAATCACACCGATGGGCATGATCGCTAATACCCGACCTGACATCATCACTTGCGACACCAACACTCTGATTTCACCCTTAACCCGCACGCGCTCACGGATGGTGTGTGAAATTGTGTCGAGGATTTCTGCCAGATTTCCACCCACTTCGCGTTGTACATTTAATGCTGTCACCACCAGATCTAGATCTTTACTTGGGATTCTTCGAGTAAGGTTTTGTAGAGACGTATCCATGGGTATGCCTAATTGCATTTCCTGGACTACCCTGCGAAATTCATCAGAAATCGGTGCGGGTAATTCTTTACTGACCGATTCCATGGCTTGCATGATGGAATATCCAGCTCGAAGACCATTCACCATCAAGCTCAGCATATCGGCAAGCTGATTATCAAATTTTTGTAACCTATTTCCCTGTTGCCTGCGCAAATACAGCGAGGGTAATATAAAACCGATAAATGCGCCAATAAACACCCCCGGGATGCTGGTTACAATCCGCAATGCTTCACCACTACCCGAACCCAGGCCTCCACCAAGCACAAATCCCAAAAATCCGCCCAAGGCGGTTAAAGCAATGGTGACCAGGACAAACTCGCCAACCTTCATCTTAATATCTGCACGCGCCAATGATCGGGTTAGTGATTGCCCCCAGGTATATTTAGTAGCTTGTTTTCCGACCCATTCACCGAAAATTTGCTTTTTCGGTATTACTTCGACGCCTTCTTCTTCAAGATACTCAAGACGATCGGCAACTAATGACCGTTCTTCAGTGGCAGTAATGACCAAACCTACTACCAACAGCACTAATGCTGCCGCTCCACCTAAGATAAGAATTGTTGAAGGACCCATAATCGACCTCTCCTGTACAGCTCGGAAGGTTTAATACCGCCTGCGTTCACCAATACCAAATATTGATGGAGGTAGATGTATTCCGGAGGATTCAATCTTATCCATAAACTTCGGGCGTAATCCAGTGGGCCGTAATCGACCAATAATTTTGCCACCTTCAAATCCGGATTGCTCGAAAACAAAGATGTCCGTCATGGTAATCACATCACCTTCCATGCCAGAGACTTCCGTGATATTCACTACCTTACGAGTTCCATCTCTCATGCGTTCTTCATGAACAATCAAATCGATTGCCGATGATACTTGTTCACGAATCGCACGCACCGGCAATTCCATGCCAGCCATCATGACCATCGTTTCCATACGAGCCAGGGTATCACGCGGACTATTGGAGTGAGCAGTTGTCATTGAGCCATCATGACCCGTGTTCATCGCTTGCAACATATCAAGAGCCGCTTCATCACGGATTTCGCCTACGATGATCCTATCGGGGCGCATGCGCAAGCAGTTGATGACCAGCTGGCGAATGGTTACTTCGCCTCGCCCCTCAATATTCGGCGGGCGTGATTCTAACGTTACCACATGTTCCTGACGCAGCTGTAGTTCTGCTGCATTTTCAACGGTGACAATTCGTTCATCTGCGGGAATAAATTGCGACAGGATATTAAGCAGGGTGGTTTTTCCTGAGCCTGTTCCACCAGAGATGACCAAATTAAGTCTTGATTCCACACATGCCTTTAAAAATTGGAGCGCTTCGGGTGTGATCGTCCCATATTCTATTAATTGTTCAAGGGTGATCGGATTCCTGGCGAATTTCCGTACGGTTAGCACGGGACCTACCAGCGATATAGGTGGAATGATAGCATTTACACGTGATCCATCGGGTAGACGTGCATCTACATATGGACTGGATTCATCGATCCGCCTGCCGAGGGGTGCGACAATTCTATCGATGATTCGTAAGACATGTTCATCGCTTTCAAATGCCACCGGCACCCTAACGATTTTACCTGCGCGCTCGATATATATATTCTTGGCACCGTTGACCATGACTTCTGTAATCGTGTCGTCTTCAAGAAGGGTTTGAATAGGTCCATACCCTAATATCTCAGCACTAATTTGCTCAAACAAGCGTTGTCTTTCCGGCCTTGATAGAACGATGTTTTCTTCTGCAAGTACCTGTTCAAACATCTCCTGGATCGTATTACGGACCTCGCTCACCCGGGTGATATCCATGGAAGGATCCAGCTCGGATAGCAGCCGATTTTGTACGCGGGTTTTTAGGTCAGCATAGGTATCTTTTTGTGACCCCACTCCAGGTGGAACTACACGGCGGGCTTGTAAGGTCATCAGGTTGGGTTGTGCTCCCCCACCCTGGGTTTGACCAGCCTGGGGTAGCGCACTTTTTCCTTGCTCAATTCGTTTCAGGAGAGACATTTCAAATCCTCCAGTCCAGTATCAAAGTATTATTTTTTACCATTATTTCTTCCGGATGGCATTGTCTCGGTTTCCGACTCTAATTCGGAGATCCGCTTTTTAACTACTTCAGCGAGTGAAAGGATGGAACGGGATATTGGACGTGATTTGTCCACCAATAAAAATGGTATTCCACGATTAACAGATACAATTACCCTTTCTTCAAAAGGTATTACCGCTGCTATTTCTTGTTTTAAATTTTCGCTAACCTTTTCAGGCGTGATTCCGATCCGTTTATCAAACTTATTCATCACAAAAACAATTCTATTTCGCTCGAAACCCAATGCATCGATCTCATCGAGGAAAAGCCTGGAATTCTTTATTGAAGGGATATCTTGGGTTGTCAGAAGAACTAATAAATCACTATTATTGATCGCACTTGCGGTTATATCCTGCAGCGATGAGGCAGTATCTACGATTACGTATGAATACATGGTGCGCATGTAGCGTAGAACTTTAGAGAATTGTTCACCTGACACCATATCGGATTGCTCAGGTTTCATGGGTGCAGCTAATACCTTAATCCCAGATTGAGAATGTTTGATCGTCACACTATTCACAATGTCAGGGTCTAATTCATCAGCACGGGAGGTTAGATCCAGGATACTGAATTTTCCCTGTTCGTTCAAGAATACAGCTACATCACCAAATTGAAGATTGCCATCTACAATGACCACCGAGGAATCTTCATTGTTTAAGCAAACTGCCAGGTTGGTTGCCAGGGTCGTACAGCCTGAACCGCCTTTGGGGCTGTAAAAAGTGATCACCTTGCCGCCCGCATTCGATCCGCCAAAAGGACGTGCACCACCGGTTCTTGCGACTTGTGCGCTGCTTACCTGGGGTGCCCGTGAACGTTCATCACGTGCCATTGCTCCAGCCCGGCGAATTGCTCCGGTTAATTCATCAATTGTCGGCGGCTTGGTCAGAAAATCTCGCGCACCGGCCAACATTGCCCGGCGCATGTAATTGGGATCATTTTGGATCGATAAGATTACGATTTGCGCAAACGGAACGACTTTACGGATGATTTCCGTTGCTGCAATCCCATCCATGTCAGGCATATTGATATCCATCAAGAGGACATCGGGTTTTACATCTTTGGAGATATCAATCGCCTCACGACCTGTGCGCGCAACCCCTACTACTTCGACATCAGGCTCGAATTGCAATATTTTCCTGATGTTTTCTCTCGTTTCAGCGATGTCGTCGACAATTACTACTCGAATTTTATCCGTATCAACCACTTATCAGCTCCAGGGGAAGAAATCTATTAGTTCTGCGGGGTTGGGGTAGCATCATTCGGAAGAACTTGTGGTACCAATGCAGTCACCGCAGGCTGAAAACCATAGGGTAACTTTACCGGAATGGGTATATTATACTGGTCTAACAAATACGACAGGGTCACAGCTTCGGTGGTATTCGTATCTGTATCGCGGGGATTGCGAAGAACCAGGGTCAATTGTGCCCCACCATAGATCAGGTAGTTCAAAGTCACTGCATCCTGGGGAGAAACAATTAATGTGATCACATCCGGAGGTGCCGGCATGGGTGTCGGTGTCGCAGCTGCCTGAGGTTCAGCAGGTGCTGCCCCAGGTTCAGGTGTGGCTGTTGGAGCCGGCGCGGTTGCTTGTAAGGCAGCTTTTTCAGCCGGAGTGAGGAAGTTTCCCATCTGGAGCACGATAGCATCGCGTAACAAAGTCTGGCTCACCAGGCGTGGACGTTGTTCTTCAGAGGGTAATATATAAAACGTTTGATTCATCAGTGGATCGGTCTCAGCCCGGCCTTGTTCAGAAGCACCCCGGAAGGGTTGGGCAAGTAATGTATCAATCGTTTCCTTAGCAATTATCCCGCTTGATACTTCACTCGCGCCGCCAGCCGGACCAATCACGTTACCTGTCCAATTGGGTAGCTTCGTCTGCCAGGCCGGATCCAGATCGACAAAAAGCATGGTGACAATTACATTCACATGATCTCCGCGCTGAGGGGCGTAGGACACACTGGATAAGCGGGTTATCGGAATAGAGACTGCAACCATTCCAGGTGAAATGAATAACGCATCATCAGAACCTTGTTCTGTGATGGGAGAGCCAGTTACGAGTGCCGAAGTCACTACAGTGTATGGATCCATTGTGTAACGCGCCATTTTATCAATCACCTGGTTGACATCCGTATACATGATCGGCAGAACGAGGTCTGCTTGATAATCAACCAGATCTAATTTATCGGCTGTGATAATTTCACCGCGCTCGACACGTTGCGTAACAACAACGACCTTGGTTGTGGCAACTGGTGTGGGGGTGACAGCCTGCTGACTGGTGCCATCGTTCGTCCCCTCTGCCTTTGGAAATATCAAACCCTTGCTATAAACCAGATAAACGAGGGCGATTACAATAACTATAATCAATGCCAAAAGAAAGAATACTCTTCCACGACGCATTTCAGCCTCCCATGATTTGATATTCTAAAGTGGCGTTTGGTTTAATCATACGACCATTATGCCAGAAGTCAAGGATAGGGGTTTCTGGCCCCTTATGCTCAAAAAGCTACTCACATTACCGCCCTTTTGCTGCAAGATTTACGCCAATCCCAGATAACAATTGGACCATGTGATTTGATCCAAATGCTAGATAATTACACGATCAGCAGTCGTGAGATGGTGAATTATTGTTGAAGACTGCGGAGAATACATCCCGGTGAAATGTGAGAACAGCAAATTTGTGTACCCTTCTTTACCCGAAATCCCATTCATAATTTAAAAATATATGGATATTAAATCCCAATTATGACTTCAAAACACTTAATAATCCCTAACAGATATGCAAACTTAAGAAGCCTAGCATGTTAATCAGGTTATCCACCAAAATATATTCAATAGGATGGAGATTATACTGGATAAATACTCGAATGTAGCTCTTATTGTTATGATAATCGTAATAATGCAATGATATCTATTTACTAATTCTTCCATGTGAATCAATATTGAAAATAATTAACCAATTCGTTTTAAAACACCATGGACCCGAATTTCTTCAGGTCCATGTTTTGGTAGATATAAGAATTATTACGTAGTTCCTGCAAGAGCTGAAGAAATCTGGCTAAATACTCTGGAAATCTGGGTACCAAGGACTGTAAGTACTACGATGACAACAATCGCTATTAGTACAATAATCAATGCATATTCGACCATACCCTGACCCTTTTCCTTAGGCGAGAACAACATGACATTCACCTCCTTCCCATCTTGGTTTCTTTGGAACTAATCCAAAGTTAGCTACATTATATGCAATTTCTTGAGAAAAATCAATATATTTTGGCTTAATACTTCCTTTCAATTATGCAAAGGATGCTGCATTAGCAAGGTATATCTGAAATAAAATATGTACACATTGTCCAACCGTACTTATGAACTTTCTAAGTCATCCCTGACGTGTGGAACCGATCACAGGTTACTCTTAGGGCTACCCCCCTTTGTCTTGCATTTTTTCGGCTTCAACAACTTTTCAGGTGACCTCTTTACTCTCCCGTAATCCTATCCTAGACGAATCAATTTGAATGATCACATCTGTGGCCTGGCTATATACTGCAATAGCTGACTAATAACCCAGGATGGCTCGAAGGACTGCATTGATCGAATTGACACGCGTATTCCAATATCTCAGTTTAGAGCTTCCAATATTGCTCAACAGAAATTTATTGGCTGACCTAACTGTCTATCATTAATTATCTGATTATCGAATTAAACAACAAGGACCCGAATTTCTTCGGGTCCATAGTTAGGAAGATAAAAGATTTACTAAGTAGTTCCGGCAAGAGACGAAGAAATCTGGCTGAAGACTCGGGAGATCTGGGTACCAAGGACGGTTAAAACTACGATGACAACAATCGCTATTAGTACAATAATCAATGCATACTCAACCATACCCTGACCCTTTTCCTTCGGCGAGAACAACATGGCAATCACCTCCTTTCCACATGGTTTCTTTACAACTGTACCAACAATTAGCTATATTATATGCAATAAAGTAAAAATAATCAATATAATTTGGCTTAATTCTTCCTAACAATTATGCAAAGGTTGCTGCATTTTTTGAAGGAATTTGAAATAAAATATGTGCGCCATGACCAACCGTACTATGAATTTCCATGGTTCCCCCCAGCATTTGGACCCGGTCACGGATCACCTTCAAGCCCATTCCGCCTTTTTCTTGTGATTTTTCGACATCGAACCCTTTACCGTTGTCTTCGATGCTAACCCGTAATCCGGTTGTCGAAGAATCCATCTGAATGATTACCTGAGTAGCCTGACCATGGAGGGCAATATTTCCTAATAATTCCTGGATTGCTCGAAATACCATGACCTCAACATAAGATTCAAATCTTTGCTCCATTCCAGTTGAAATGAGCCGGACTTCAATCCCCGACTGTTCTTTGAATGTTTCTACATACCGGGTGATTGTTGGCACCAAGCCCAAGTCATCTAGCATCATAGGCCGTAAGTCAAAAATAAAATCGCGTACCTTCTGGAAGGTAGATGCAGCGGTAGTTTTAATACCCGCTAATTCATCTTTGGCTTTAATCTGATCGATATCAAAAAGGCGAATGGCTATCTCAGTTTGTAGAATAAAGTTCGATAGTGCCTGGGCTGGTCCATCATGCATTTTTCGTGCTAAACGTCCGCGTTCAGCTTCCTGAGCCTGGATGATCATTTCCACCGTCTTAGCCAAAGCCATTTGATCATTCTTGGCGCCATTTTTCCCAAATTCGTCAGCAGCTAATGCTTGATTTACTCTTTCCAGAATACTTATATAATGTTCGAGGTGGGCCTGATCACTCTGTAATTTGTCGATTTGACCTCGCATAACGAACACCCTCTGTTGGGCATCCAGAGCTGAATCATAGGCCGATCGAATATCCGCTTTTGAGGCCGAATCAATTTGAGATTGGATTTGCTGCAGGTGAGCGGAAATTGAGGCATTTCTCTGCTGGATCCGAGTGACTTCCATCTGACTCTGATCAATCAATGTGATAACTTCTTTTAATTCCTTTCCAGCTTGCTCAAGCTCAGCTTTACAGTCCTGATTAAGCTTGGCCCAAACTGTTAGTCCATCGTTATCTTGGGTTTTGCTCGGCAAATTCATGATCCATGCTCCTCAAATCCGGTCACAGCAATTATTATGAATAGTAATCGAGTATAGCACAGTAGAACACCACGAGCAACCATCCTTAGCTTACAATTCTAATAACTTAGCCAAATTACTCCTCATGTATAATTCCAAAGAGTTCAAATCAGCGTGAACACTCTTAACTAAAATTTGATTATTAACTGAGAAACTCATAAATTGCAGATGGCGTTATTATTGCAACAGTACCAAGAAGGTTGCCTCACTAAACTAACTGGATATGTGATTTACCAAGAATGATTCATTTGAATAATGACTAAAATTATCTTCTTATTCAAACCTAAGATAAGTGGCTTGGGATGACGTACTCATGAACCCATTATTCCTGTGGTTCATCTTGAGATTATTCACCAGTTTTTTCGCTGGAATAGTATCTTCCATAAAGCCAATGCTACCCATCGAGAATACTATTCCTATATTTCCGCCAAGTATTCCAATAAGTGAGTGGTTGAGTCGAGTTTTTTTATCTCCATGGATGCGTTGGGATGCAGTTTGGTATGAGCGGATTGTTACTCAAGGGTATTCAGCCACAGATGGCACTGCGCCATTCCACCCTTTATATCCATGGCTTGCAAAGCCGTTAGCGAGTATTGGGATCTCATCGGAATTAAGCTTATTACTCATCAGCTCATTATCTGGGATTGCTTTATTTTATTTTTTCATCAAACTAGCAAATTATGATCTTCCACCAGGTGATGCATCCTTTGCATTGATGTTATTTGCCTTCGCTCCACCGGCATTTATATTATTTGCACCCTATGCTGAGGCATTATTCCTCCTGGCTGCGGTTTTGTGTATGATTTTTATTCGTCAAAAATCTTGGTGGTTGGCGGGATTGATGGGTGGATTAGCGACGTTAACTCGCCAGCAGGGGCTGTTCTTACTTATTCCGTTAGCCTGGGAGCTCTGGGAAAATTCAGAACGCAAGTTAAATAATTTAGTGAAACAATGGCGTGATTGGCTGGCACTAGGTTTGATTCCGCTCGGTATGCTGGTTTGGCTTGCTTACCGCGCAGTAATTCTGAACGACTTGCAGGTCAATTCTGGAAGTTTCCAGGAATTTGTTTATTCGATGATCATATCTCCGAGTGCTGCGAGCGTAGTGCCAGATCAGCAATTCGTCTGGCCTTGGCTGGCAATCAAATACGCTATATCTAAACTGTTTACCCAACCGGATATGGATATTTGGGTAAATATTCTCGTTGCGGTTATCTTTTTATCCTTTATGATAATCGCATGGAAGAGAATTCGACTTAGCTATCGGTTATACTCACTGGCTATAGCTTTAGTGAGTTTTAGCTACTATACCGGTCCCGTCCACCCATACATGGGTCTGCCCCGACATTTATTTCTGGCCTTCCCGATTTTTATTGGTGTGGCAACGGTGGTCAAAAAACGATGGCTGAGGCTTTTTATATTCGGTTTGAGTGGTCTTGTAATGTTATTTCTATTATCCCTATATATATTTAATGCCTGGGTGCCATAACATCTATATATGATTGAGGCAATGCAGATGAAATTAAGCATAATTATCCCAGCATATAATGAAGAAATTACACTCGAGAAAATAGTAGACCAGGTATTTTCGGTAAATCTTGGAAGTGTAGAAAAAGAAATCATTATTTCAGATGACGGATCGAAAGATAAGACGCCTGAGATCGTTCAAAAACTGCGGTTAAAATATCCTTCTTTGGTCACATATCATTCGCCTACTAATCTCGGTAAAGGTGCTGCAGTGCGATTGGGGATTGCTCTCTCAAGCGGTGAGATCATCACAATCCAGGATGCAGACCTGGAGCTAAATCCGAATGAATATGCGCAATTATTACCTCACTTACTGGATCAAGAAACCAAGATTGTGTATGGTTCACGGTTCCTGAACTCGAACGTAAAGCTTAAACGATCATCACAACTTGCCAACAAGTTTTTAACGTTCCTGACTAATTTTCTCTTCGGCTCCCATCTTACGGATATGGAAACAGCCTATAAAATGTTCCTGCGGGAGACGATGGATGGTATTCGTCTACGATGCGTTCGATTTGATTTTGAGCCAGAAATTACTGCCAATTTTTTAAAAAAAGGATACAAGATAAAGGAAGTCCCCATCTCGTATTCTCCCCGAACAGTGCAAGCGGGCAAGAAAATCTCATGGGTTGATGGGTATGAGGCAATTTATACTTTGTTAAGATGCCGATTTTTTAGTCGGGGATAATTCGATGCATACTGTTCATATTACCAAGAAAAGCGTATATAAGGCAATACTATGGATCCTGCTTATTATCAGTACTTTATTATTGATTCATCTATCTCCAATTCTTTTCAAGCCCGAAGTTCTACCCAGCGATGATTTTTTTCATTATTGGGCAAGTGGGAATCTAAACATTCAAGGTAAAAATCACTTTGATCCTCTGATCATAGAACAGCTAAAAATCCAGGCAGGGAGTTTGCCCTCAAATTCAAACATGACTGCAATAACACTGAATCCCCCGTGGGCTATTTCCATATTAATGCCATTTGGAATGTTAAGTTTTCGTGTAAGTAGATTTGTCTGGTTGATATTTTCTATTGCATTATTATTATTATCCTCACAGCTCTTATGGCGTATCTACTCCGGGAATCCAAAGCAACGTTGGCTTGCCATATTGACTGTATTCATCTTCGCCCCAACAATCTCAGTGCTTGAGGTCGGACAAATCGCTGCCTTCATCCTTATCGGAATTGTTGGATTTCTATATTTTACGGTGATCGTCAGAAATGATTGGATGGCAGGGATATCTTTAGCGGTTATTGCGATCAAACCTCAATTAGTGATTTTGTTCTGGATCGCACTATTATTTTGGGTGATACAACAGCGTCGCTGGCTGATTCCCATCAGCACATTAATTACGATAATTGGCTTGACCCTGATCGCGCATGGTGAGTAATCCGCACATCATCCAGCAGTATTTGGGTATGTTGCAAACATATCAGATTACCGATTGGGCAAGTCCAACGATCGGTTCTTACATCCGTTACTTCTGGCTCGGAACAGACAAATTTTGGATTCAATTTATTCCTTCTTTGGCAGGCGGATTATGGATGATCTTTTATTGGTACAAGCATCATACAACATGGAATTGGGTAAATGAGATGCCGATCATTCTTCTCGTTTCACAGCTTACCTCGCCTTATTCTTGGACATACGACCTGGTAATATTACTACCCGCTATGCTCCTGGCAGCGATTTGGATGACTGCAAATTGGAAACGATGGATGACATTATTCCTGGCGATTATATTTCTGAGCATAAACATCCTCGATTTAGTTCTGCACATGAAGTTGGATGATTTCTGGTTCATCTGGATGGTCCCAGCATTGTTTATCTGGTTCTTATTGATTCGATGGCAATATCCGAAATTAAAAGAAAGTCGATAAATGTATATAAAGTGATAATACGATGTCTCAACTTAACCACCAGGGATTGAATACCAACACGAAAATTCGCGGAATCAGCCTCGATATCCTTTGGGTATTGGTGATCCTCGCCGGTTTCCTTTTCTTCACATCCTTGGTCCCCTTACCGCCGAATGATTTTTGGTGGCATCTAAAAGCCGGAGAATACATATTTATAAACCACTCCATACCCACGACGAATATGTACGCCTGGACGTTACCAGCTGATCAACCTTTTTATTATGCTGCCTGGTTGGCCGAATTACTGTTTTATATTCTTTATCGCCTGGGCGGTATGGCATTGATCATCTCGATACGCACCCTACTTATTGGGATCACCATGTGGCTGGTCGCAGTTGAAGCGCGGCGTCAGAGTGGTTCATGGAGAATCAGCGCACTGGTAGTAGCCCTGCTCAGTTTGATGATCACCAATAATTTGATCGTCAGAACTCAAATATGGGCATGGCTACCGTTTATCATCACTTATATCGTTCTCAAACGTTATACCCAAGGCAAATTAAGCAAGCGTTGGCTATTTCTATGTCCTGTGAGTATGATCATCTGGGTGAACGTGCATGGAAGCTTCATCTTGGGTTTAATTTTACCTGGGGCTTTCTTTCTTGGAGAAGCACTCAGACGTGTGTTTAAACAAGTAAATTCGTTAAGCTGGCCTCAAATCGGGTGGATAGGTGGGGCTGGAATCCTATCAGGGTTGGCATTACTGATCAATCCGCGTTTTACAGATATCATCAATTACACGATTAACCTCCTTACCAATCCACCTAGCCAGCAATTGATTGAGGAGTGGCAGTCACCTACACCTCAAGGTATTTCGAACATCACTTTTTTTGTAAGCATCATTATTTTTATCATTATCCTTGCCTATTCTAGATATCGCCTTACAATTACCGAGATCATTCTGTTCGTTGGATTCCTGTGGTTGGCGTGGTCAGGTCAACGCTATGTCATCTGGTACGGTGTGATTTCCATGCTGATCCTGGCTCGATTGATAAAGGACCTCCCTATAAGGACCCCAGTATTTATCCCACAAAAAAATTGGCTGAACCTAATATTGGCGATTGTGGTGTTTATACCCGCCCTGGCTGTACAGCCCTGGTTTGTAGAGAAAGTACCATTGCCTGAAACATACTGGCAACAGGTGCTGCGTGGCAGTCCTGCCGGACCTTTACTCGATCCTAATACTCCTGTGGCAGCTGCGGATTATTTAAAATCTCATCCAGGTGGACGGCTCTTTAATGAAATGGGATATGGCAGCTATCTCATATGGGCAGTACCCGAACAGGGTGTTTTTATCGATCCCAGGGTGGAGCTTTATCCTTATGACCAGTGGATGGATTATATCCATATTAACAACGCCGTAAAATACAATGATATCCTGACGAAGTATGGGGTGGATAGAATCTATGTTAGATAAAGAATTACAGCCAAACCTGGCAGCTGTTTTACCAGAAGATCGTCAATGGAAATTGGAATATACTGACCAGAACGCACAGATCTGGTCAAAGAATTCAACCCCATGATTAAAAACCGTGCTCGGAATTCTTTGCTTGATCGGATAGAATGAGCAGTTCATTGCTGGGAACAAAATGACGATTCTTAACGCCAAGCGCCTGCGAGATTATCCCCGGTTGATGTTGTTTTCTACCTGGTTGATATTGGCGGTTAACTTGCTTCTTCACCAGGGATGGATCGGGGCATTCGGTCAGGTAATTGCCGGCGACTATATTATGTTTTATAGCACGGGAACGATCTATCGATCCAACCCAAGTTTGATTTTCGATTACGACACACAATCTCGAACTCAGCAGGCACTTGTAGCCCCCAGCATTTTACCCGGCTACAATCCCTACATGAATCCACCCTTCGTAGCGCCATTCTACTCATTATTAACCTTTATTCCATTACATTGGTCGTTATTATTATGGACCATCCTGGCAATAGCATCCGTTTTTATATCCGTCTATGGGTTGATAAAGCTCATCCCGGCGGACCGTAAAATTCCCGAATTATCCTATGGTCAGCTTATCATCATTGTTTTATCGTTCTTTCCGTTTGTCGAGGGGTTACAGGCAGGTCAAAACCACTGGCTGACTTTATTATTGACCGTGGGCATCATTTATTCAATGTTTACCGAGCGGTGGTTCCTGTCAGGAGTTTTTGCAGGTTTATTAATCTATAAACCCCAGTTCGTCCTTGGGTTTATTATCATCTGGCTTATCTGGAAAAAATTCAAAGCTCTGTCTTCCTTCGCAGTGGTAGCAATTGCTTGGGTGGGTTGGTTTACAATCAATAATGGCTTGGATCTAGATCGTGCATACCTCAAGTTAAGTCAGGTTTTTATGGGTCTGCCATACATAGCTGGCTTTCCCAAGTATCTATTAGTCACATTCTATGGATTATTAACCAGTTTTTTCCCACAAAATACTCAACCCATTCTATCGATCTTATCGCAATTACTTTTGATAATCAGCGCACTCGGATTAGCCTGGCTGGCATTCATCCTCAGGAAAGCTGGAATGTATGAACGAATCCCAGTCATTGTGG
Organism: uncultured Chloroflexia bacterium; assembly: GCA_963809805.1. Classification (GTDB taxonomy): domain Bacteria; phylum Chloroflexota; class Anaerolineae; order Anaerolineales; family UBA4823; genus FEB-25. The sequence continues at coordinate 26,474 of CAWELB010000010.1, forward strand.
CTGCCATTATTTTCCCTCTGTTAGCCACCCCATATGCACTGCTTCATGATATGGTCATACTGATCCCAGCATTTGTGTTATGGGCGATCTATTCGTATACCAAGAATTTCCTCTATATTTCAGCCTCGATCTATCTAGGGGCATTTCTGCTTACGTTAGTGGCAGCTCTGACAAAAATCGCCTGGGTATCATTATTCGTGATGGGTTTATTGATCGTGTTAATTATTTGGGCATTTTCGAACCGTAATAGTACATTAGGAATAGGTAAACCCAAATGACCTGGTGGATGAAGCTCGATCGGTTCTTGACAAACAGGCGCTTATCTTACGCCTGGATCGCAGGGGGTATTTTGTGGTTTGCCTGGATCCTCAGCAGCCTGCTTGGACCTGGTAATATGGACCTGGCAGGACAGGTGGTGGGTACGGATTATCTACAATTTTACACGGCCGGCGTCACCCTGCGCCAGGGACTGAGTTCTGAGCTGTATAGCTTTTCTGATCAAAGCCAGCTCCAACAAGCAATCGCTGGTCCAAATTTGACCAGTTTTCATGCCTTCATCACACCACCTTTTTTAGCCTGGTTGTTCGTCCCACTGTCACTCCTTCCATATATATGGAGTTTTATCGTTTGGAGCATCCTGGGGTTATATTTTCTTGTGGATGAGCGTCAGGCTACTCCTTTCAATTCAACCATCCAAAAGCTTTCTATGGTCACTCACCTGGTTCCCCATATTTGCAACCATAAGTTTTGGACAAAATAGTTTATTAAGCTTATTTTTGTTCAGTCTCACCTATTGGCTCCTGAAAAAAGAAAAATTATTGGCAGCAGGAATTATAAGCAGTCTATTATTGTTTAAACCGCAATTGGTATTAGGACTGGGTTTGTTATGGTTGTTGGAATGGCGAAAAGGTTGGAAGTCTCTCCTGGGGCTTATCTTAGGAGGAGGCATCCTGGCTGGTTTCTGTTTTTGGTTGCTTCCCGATGCCAGTCGTGCGTACATCGACCTGGCACGCAACTTCCTGCCAGGTATGATCTATCAGGAACAATTTCCCTTATTGCATATGCATTCCCTGCGCGGTTTTTGGCTCCTTTTATTCCCAGGAAACAGATGGCTGGTTGAAGGATTATCGATTGTATTATCTATTTTGGGAGTGGTGGTATTCTATTATTACTGGCGGAAAAATCGGGGTGAATCCGATCTATTATTTGCAGGCGCAATCTGTTTGACCATCTGGATCACTCCACATGCCATGATCTATGATTGGAGTATCCTGCTAATCCCTGCAATTATCCTTTGGCGTACGCTGCAACCATTCAAGCCACTCTTAAAATCAATGTTTACGTTGGTATGGATTGCTACCTTTATCAGCGGTCCATTAACCCTGGCACAATTAAAAATACTCCCGGTGGCAATTCAAATTAGCATTCCGGTCCTGTTCTTTGTATTTTTCAATTTATCGAATACTTCGCAGAGGATTCATAAAATGATGATATGGACTTGGCTTAATCCCAAGCGTTTAAGGGATTATCCGCGTCTTGTACTTATAACATGTAGCGCAGTTCTTTTATTGAACTTTCTATTACGCCACGGTTGGATCGGAGGTTTGACCAATTACTTGTTGTGGGGAGACTTCATCATCTATTATGCTGCGGGACAGTTATACATAAACGATATTTCACATTTGTATGATTATAAAACGCAAGAGACCGTTCAGCTTAGTTTAATCGGTTCATCGAAACCAATCGGGTTGTCTTTCTATAGTTACCCCCGAACGCAGCGTTATTACATTCTGCCTTTACGTATATACCACTACCAGTGGCAATAGCTCTCTGGTGTTTACTTAGTATAACTTGCGTGATATTAGCCGCATGGTCGATGAAACGATAGCTTATCCTTGATTGGATGATTGACAAGGGAAATCCCATTACAGTTATCGATCAATTATCAGCTTTGCATTTATTGAAGGATTCGAAAAAGGGCAAATTCAATCACTAGGATCGTGATATTGATTGTTGCCATTCTTAGTCACAACCCAACGGGAAAAATGGTTGCTTTCGGGCTTTTTAGCTGCTTTATCGATATTTAAACCTCAATTTGTTATCGGTTTTCTTATTCTGTGGATAATTTGGGGTAAATATAAAGCAATCCTTAGCTTTATTTTACTTTCGTTCAATATGGAATGGGATTGTCTTAATATACCAAATATAGGTCCTTACAGCATTCCTTGATTTTTCCAACCAAATGATTTATCTGCCCAATTCAACGGCTGGCTTCCATTCCATCGGGCTAAGCATCAGTGTATTTACTCCATACTCGCTTAGTTTTGATTCCCAATCGCCGTTTGCATTGCTAATATTAAGGTAGTCCACCCAGATATTCTCAGAGAATAGCTCGATGCGCGGATCCACAAAAACCTGATATTGTGGGTAAGCTGCCCAGATGAGATAACTCCCAAACGACATGGCATTAAACACTCGTCCAGGTAAATTTTTCTCCAATAAGACCTGGGTCGCCTGGACAGGTGTTTCTGCTGAGATTAATCCGGCTTTCACTGTTGGTAAAGGTAAAACACTTTTAAACCAGGGTAAAGAGATCACTCCCATTATGATGATTACAGCAGCAAACAGGATATTTACAATTCGATTTCCGCCCTGATTTTTTAAACCTTGTTCTGTCTTTTGAAGGTTTTTGACACAGGCAGATAAATGCATGGCGATAATCGGCGCCATTACCAGACCAAACCATACACTTCCTCGGGAGGTTTTTAAACCTAAAAGTCCGAACACAAGGAAGGTAATAATTTGAAAAAAGTCCGGCCTTTTTGGTGAAAGAGCTAATAATATCGCGCTTGCCATCAATCCACATAAGAATAATATACCCATCAAAGTACTCAAGGTTGGAGGTGCCCACTCTGTCACCAGGTTTTGCACTACACTGTTGCCGGTAAGCGTTTTAAGATAATCGATGATCCCGAACCCACGTGGATTGAGCAGACAGACCAGTGTAGTAATTCCTAACATCACGCCAGGTACGACCAGGCGCTTTACCCCATGGTTATGGCCCATATTATTTCGCTGGATGATACTTCGCCAAATCTCATCTCCCCACCAGATACCGATCAGAATCAAACCAAGGATAAAGGTGCCATGGCTATTAACCCAAATAAGCATTGCTATGGGCAAGATCACCAGCCAGCCCCATTGAGGTTTAGTTTTATATTGATATATGACGAATAGGAATAGACTTGCTAACAAAAATGTGACCCCTTGGGGGCGCACATTCCAGTCATTCATGCCGAGAGCAGCAGCAAATAATGTGCTTAGGGCTGCAATTCGCCAGCTTTTCGTAACCAGATTACAGACCCAGAAAACCACTACGTATGCAGACGTGATTATTAGGCTCTGAAGAAAAATCACCAGGGCAGGACCACCAAGCATATAGACTTTATATAAGCACGGTATCCATCAACCAGAACATTTGGTAGGAAGGATACGGTTGACCCGCTTCAGTGTATGAATACACATCTACTTTCGGGATGGTTCCTGTGGTGAGAATCTCACGTCCGATCGTGATATGCCACCAAAAATCATTTGGGCGGATGGGGTGGGTATTGATGAAAATAAATATCCCCATCAATACGACCAGACCCCATAAGTGCTCAATATTGAAGTGAAATTTAATACGACCCGCCAAGTTTAATCTCCTCGATTAATAATCTCCTGGGTTTTAAGGCCCACCAACGCACCCAATAAAGTCCAATGAGTAAGATCAACGGAAGTGGAATGATCAGGTTTATTCGCATTTGTGGTTGGCTGCCGGTCACGTCCATGTAGAACAAAATCCATTCCCAGATAAATATTAGGATTGCCATCAGGACTGCCACCCATTGCCCTCCCCGAGACCACCGCTCAATGAAGGTCGCTGAGATCAGGATGAGCGGCAGGATCAAACCAATGAAGTTACTTGGGATCGTTGGTATACCTATCCACTGGCTTATCACGAGGGTCAAACATACCGTCCAAAGCAACCAGCGAAAGTCTCTCTTCAATGCCAGCCACCACTCGACAAGAAGAACCACTGCAGAAACACCGCTAACCAGCCAGCCTAGTTGTTTTCCCAAACCAGGCATAACATCTCTAAATAAAACCCCCGGAGTACCTGGAGGAAAATTCTGCTGGAACTTATAAACCAAGCGGATATATTGAATTATCCAATCAGGGGCAATGAGCAATCCAACGATGGATAAAAATACGATTGTTACAAAGAACCATAAGATCACTAATCTTCTACGCTGTGAAGCCGCCCAAATCAAGGTGAGTAATAATACCAGAATGACCATTTGGGGTTGTATTGCGGAAAGTGCCAACAATATTCCAGCCAGTTCATTCCGATTTGTGGATAGTGCAAGATAAGCGGAAGCGAGAAATAGAGCCGCCCAAATGGATAATCCACCATCGATTAATGGAAACACCACATGATAACTAAAAATGGTGAATAATAAAAATAGTAAGAAAATAAACCAGGTGGGTTTCCAGGCAGTTATTTTAATGCTAACCAGCACGATAGCGAAGATCGCTCCAAGCTGTGCAGTCAACCAGATCGCATGTGCAAGGTTTTCCTCACCAATCAAAGCGAATGGGAATACCAAAATTCCCGAAAATATCGGTGAGGTGAATTTTGGTGGATTTCCGGGAGTGAATCCGTTTTCTTTTTGAACGAGTTTTTGAATTTCTGTAGTATTTGTATCACTGTAGGGGCTAATTCCGGAGGTTACCAGTGAACGTATACTCACCCACTGGATAGCAAAACCTTCTCCTGCAACATCCTGCTTAGCAAAATTATAATTCCCCCATCCAATACCAATAATTATTAATATAAATGAAACAAATACCAAAATTGAAGCCAGCGAACGAGGTTGATTCAAAGCCCCTCCACAGATGGTCGGAGTATACCACGTCCAATATTACGGTTTACATAATTGTAAGGTAACCCCTATTTCATTTTTTATTAATCAAATTATAAGATATGATTATATTTATAGCCAATTAATAGATTTTCTTCTGGAGGAAACAATGAGAGAAAAATACCACACGACCAGGAATTCATGGAGACTTTTGTCGAGCATAATTTCTGCAATCATCATTGTTAGTATTATCGTCCCATTCACAGCCATCACAGCATTTGCACTGGACGTTCCCCAGCCAACCTATCCATTAAATTTTGCTACTACAACGCCTGATTCTGATCCACCTTTAGGCGTCCCTTCATTCTCATGGTCTGCGGTCACAGGAGCAAATATCTATCGCTTACAAGTGGATAGCGAGATTGGGTTTAACCAACCCATCTATCTGGATATCACGACTCGCAATACCACCTTTACTCCCTCGTCGACAGGGCATCTATTTACCGACGGTGAATGGTATTGGCGAGTGCGCGTGGATGATCCCGCCCCTGTGGGTGATTGGAGCCCGATTTATACCTTTACCAAAACCTGGGCTACTCCCGCGAATAAACCGGATTTACTCGCTCCTGGAGAAGGTGAGTTATTGGCATTTTTCAATTCACCTACTTTCTCATGGACACGTGTGATTGGTGCAGCACGCTATCGTTTTCAAATCTCAATCACTCCTGGAGGTTTCGATTCACCTATCGTCAACATAGATACACTGTCAACCTCACTCCAACCTAATAATCGCTTGTCAAATGGAATATATTATTGGCGCGTTATCCCCATGGACACGGTTGATCATCTTGGAACACCCAGTAACGTTCAGTCTTTCACAGCAGCCTATGGAACTCTGCTCACCGACATGGTCCCTACTCAGGTCTACCCTGAAGATGAATCATTCCCAACCTTCACACCCACATTCCACTGGACAGCAATTGAAGGTGCAGAACATTACCGACTGGAATACACCTCTGATGAAACCTGCGACTTTAGCGTTGGTACCGGTCTAGAAACACGTCAGACTTCCTATACACCGAACGATACATTCTCAAATGATTTCCGTTATTGCTGGCACGTGCGGGTTGAATCTGGACAGGCTGTGGGCGATTGGAGCCAGACCTGGCATTTCCAGAAAAGATGGAACCTCCAACCGGTATTGCTTACCCCTACGAATCTCTACCAAACAGGTCTATACCCACTATATAGCTGGACGCCTGTTCCGGGTGCAGCCAGTTACCTAATCCAGATTTCCATAGATCATTTCAGTCACATTCAAGAAGAGGCGACCACTTCAAATACTTTCTATACTCCTCAGAATTATGATGGAAATGCACATTACTGGTGGCGCGTCAGACCGATCGATGGAGGTGGTAAATATGGGGTGGTTAGCAATGAAGCAGAATTTCAAAGTGTGGTTACTTCTTTAGCCCCCATCCAGGTATATCCACTTTACTATTACCTGCCTGATAACTACGCTGAAGCGCATATGTACCCATATGAAGACCGGACAGTTGCGTTTCCGGTTTTCATATGGCATAGGGTTATGGAACCACCACCGACGGGTGGTGTCTTAGCAGCCGAGTACCGCATCCAGGTAGCCGAAACGCCATATTTTAACCCGGTTGTCTGGCAGAGTGATACAGAAAACACAAGTGCAACGCCTACATCACTGAACGATTTTATACCAGCTCTCGGACAGGATTATTATTGGCGTGTGTGCCCTCTGGACGGCAATAGCGAACCTAATTGTCTGGTGAATCCAAATAACAGCCTGGAATGGTGGAGCCAGATTTGGAGAGCACGCTTTGACGACAGTCTTATGCTTACCCCAACCATAGGCTCCTCGCCCGAGCTTCTCAGGCCTGCACATGGACAAGAATCAGTCGAGGCCACCCCACTCCTAGAATGGTGGCCGTTTAAGGATATGGATCAAAGTCCAGCATCTCAATATCAAGTCGAGGTCAGTCGTGAAGAGAGTTTCTCTAGCCATGAAATTTCGGAAACTGTAAATATTCCCGCATATTCTCCTGTGACCAGTCTGGCGCAACGAAATCTTGGTAGACTAGAGTATGGTACCTTTTACTGGCGGGTTCGGGGACTGACAGGAAATGGATGGAGTAATTGGAGTGAGGTTTGGCGTTTTCAAATCGCATCACAATCAGAGTTCCAATACTACCGAACCATTGGAGATGCGGCTAACCAGATCATCATTGGGTCCGATCCAATCACAGATCCAATTCCTGTTCCGAGTGGTTACAACCTTTCCACTTTATTCGTCACTCAAGACAATGCCAATTGGTACTTTGGATTTAATGCAGAAATATCTACAACAAATATGACGTACGTGTTTTATATTGACATGGATAATATTGATGGATCGGGCGCTACCACCCCTCCTGAACGTAACTACGTAGTCTCCACCATACCTGCTCACCAGCCGGAGTTTGCAATTTACGTTGATGAGATCGGCGGCGTGATCAACACCCAAAACACGTGGGTATTCTCCTGGAATGGTAGTTTTTGGGAATTTGGTGACCGATTTGCAGATATTGGTGCGAATATATTCGTATCTTCTGGATATGTCGAGCTCCAGGTACCGAGCACAGCGATTGGAATGAGTCAGGATACGAGCAGTGCTTCGGTCATGTTATTCAGCGTCGATATTATCAATGACGAACTCAAGGACAGCGTGCCATCCGACCCTGAGGTCCCTGGGAATGCGGTGCTCAGTCGTTTTAGCGCAGTTTCGGATCATATGAATCTTATCTATCCACCCAATACCGCAACAGGTGATACGAATATTATGACATCCGTACTACCTTTCTTTTGGGATTGGCCTACGGGCAGTAATGGAACTACACCGTTTGCGGGGAGTGTCTTGCAGATCGATCTGGATGAAGACTATTCACCTCCCCACGAAGCCAACTTCCAAACCAATTCGAATTCAGCATACTTTAGTAAAAACCAGGTTACCTCCTTAAGTGATCTTGTGGGAGATAATATTTATTATTGGCGAGTTCAGTCTAGATATCTGTATCCAGGCACTCCAGAAACTTTTGGAGCATGGACCAAAGGATGGAGTTTTCGCAGGTTGGGATTTACACCTCAACATTTAACCACGTCAGTGACATTCTCCACTCCCTCATTTAGCTGGGATATGACAGAAGGTGCAAATACATATCATTTACAAGTAGCTTCTGATCCGAATTTTGGAAACCGGGTGATCGATATATCCACGCCGATGAACTCCTATACACCATCTGATACGCTCGCCCAAGGATTATATTACTGGCGGGTACAAATCAACCGGTACGGCAACATTGGAAATGACTGGTCCGAGGTAGAGCAATTCACGCTTAGCCTACCTACACCCACCGGTCTAATTCCTGATCAGGAAATCGTACAATATGCTCCAAGCTTCTGTTGGGATCCCCTGGTAGGCTATGTTGGCAATGAAAAAGTACTCACGGCTTGGAGATACCGTGTTCAGGTGAGTCAGGATCCAAACTTTAGCACGACCTATGACAGTATTGACACCAATAATAATTGCTGGACTCCCACGACGGGGTACAATGATGGGGTATATTACTGGCGCGTTGCAATGATCGACGGGAGTGGCAGGATGGGTGACTATAGTCCATCAGCCACCTTCACCAAACAATATCCGATTACGACCTTGATCAGCCCGGTCAATCAACCGGTGCCAGTTACACCCACATTTATTTGGACACAGGTAGATGGCGCCGCAACTTATCTATTCGAAGTATCATGGTATGCCACCTTTTACCCCCTTTATGAATCTGTGGAAACAATCAATATCCAATACACACCCACGAATATCTATCCAACTAACCAGGTGTATTATTGGAGGGTGGCTATTAGAGACCGAAGTGGAAAACTAGGACCATTTACAGATGCTAGGATCATCATCGGAGATATATATCCAGCCTTCCTACCACTTATCGGGAGATAACCAGCTTTCACATAATGCGGGGATTTCCAAAATCCCCGCATTTTTTATATAGTTGGGGGTGCTTCGTAATGTTTTTGAAGCAGATTTGGAGAAACTCCTCGCGTTTCAATTTTCTCGCCCTGCCCGATTCCAGCCAAGGCAGCTCCGCTTAAATGTGGGATGGCGTCGATTGAAAAACCCATAAGTCTCGCACATATTATATCTACTGCCAGTGGGTCTTGACCCATCGCCAGAAGACCATGTTGGACTGGTTTTCCGTCCAGAGGCCCATTTCCTTCCATGCCAATGATTCCATCAATGATTGATACAACAGGTGGTAGTGATTGGTACAATCCGAGAATTGTAGCGTTAATCCCATTGATATGAATGATATTCTTCGGCCAACCGTAGCGAGAACCAGGAATTACTCCCAAAAGGTTCTTGAGACTCAATGTCACCCCTGCCCAGTGATGTGCTTTCAATTTTGGAACTGAGACGATTAAATCTGCTTCGATTACGTGGCGTGGCAACCATAAGGTATCTGTTTTTCGTATCCAGCCATCTCGAACTCTGGTAGGTACCAGCTCATCATAATTAAGATCTATAAACGGGATTCCATAGCTGTCTAATACTGGCATTAACCCACAACTTTTTGCCACTGAAATGGTATCACGGCGGAAGGCAGATCCATCACCAACGACCAGCTGCCCCGCACCCAATTCTCCGAGAAGACCCAGCACCGCCCCCACCACTTTGGGATTGGTGGTAGCAATATTATTTTCAACCTCATCCAACAAGTTCACTTTCACCATGATGCTCTTTCCCCTTACATCTGGCATGTCGGAGATATTCCATAAGTCGCGGAGCTTAGATAGCAGATCCTCATCATAAGATGGACACAACCCCAACCCGACAATTGCAGGCGGACTCAGCCGCAATAATTGCCCGCGTATACTCCAGCGAATTAAATTTAGAACGCCCATTCCAGCGGTTTGGTGCTGGATATACACTGCCCCAGCACCAATCCCTCCCAGGAGCGATAAGCGGATAAAGGCACGCCGGCTAATTTTTAATCTGCTCATCTAAAAATAACCTCTTAATGCCATGAGTGCCCAGGCTGTAAAGAAAGGATTATCATCCCAGCTTCCATTTTGTAGCTGGTGTTTGGGGATATTCGCAATTAACGACTCATATTCAGCACCCATCGTCCGTAAGGCGAGGCCTCCACTCGATTGCGCAAGGATACTTGGGTCTCTTGACAAATCCTGCCGTAATGCATCCAAATCTATTGTTTGGATCGCTGGCTGATCAATCTGGGTGAGAGCCACCAATACCAAGGCAGTTGGATATGCCCGTGGGCGCACGAGAGTATCTAATGGACCTTCATTCCCGGTACTCCATCCCCCATCTGGGGTCCTATTCTTTTGAAAATAACTTGACGCAGCGTTGATCCTGATGTCTGCAAGCCAAGATTTATTTATACCTTGTAAAGCTAAAACCGCCATCGCGGTCGGTTCAACAAATCCTGCCTGTTCCGGCATCCAGGGCCATACGAATGCTTCAATGCTATCATTTTTAGGAATTTCTGGTTGCTTGAATTGCTCTCGAGAGATCTCAAAGGTGCCAACAGTTGTCAGCCAGTCTGCTGCTTGGGAGATGGAATCCACATTCTGGGTGGAGTACCTCAATGCGAGCAATGCCCAGGCGGTTTGCCAGCCACTTTCCGGGTCATCCTCATTTATCCCCCAGCCCCCATCCTTATGCTGGCAACTCAACAACCAGGACACTCCCCTGGAAAAAGAATTTACGGCGAGGGGCTCATCCCGGATGGCGAGTAATACTGCTGCAGTGGGTTCGACCACAGGTCTTCGCCCTGCAGAATATCCCCATCCACCGCTCTCATCTTGTGTAGAAATTATGTAATCGATGGCTGATGGCATGACTGTATTATATATTAATAAACCAACGAGCTTTCGCTCGTTGGTTGACAATATTGTTAGTTATCCCAGGTATTCGCGCAACCTGCGGCGGATCGCTGGATGTCTCAATCGGCTGAGTGCTTGGGCTTCGATTTGTCTGACACGCTCACGGGTGACCCCCATCTTACGACCCACTTCCTCCAAGGTGTAAGCCTGACCATCCAGTAGACCGTAGCGTAATTGCAGGATACGCACCTCACGAGGAGGTAACCCATTCAACACTACATCCAGGTGTTCCCGCAGCAAATTATACGTTGCAGTCTCATCCGGGGCAGGAACTTCTTCATCCTGAATAAAATCACCCAGGACCGAATCTTCTTCATCATCGGTGGGGGTTTCCAGTGAGAGCGGTCGCCGGGCAACCTGGATCATATTCTCCACTTTTTGTGGAGTTACTTCCAGCGCCTGAGCAAGCTCGTCTACACTCGGGTCGCGCCCCAAACGTTGGGTTAGCTGGTGCTGCACACGTAACAGCTTATTGATCTGATCACCCATATGGACGGGTACACGGATCGTGCGCCCCTGGTCTGCGATGGCGCGTGTCACTGCCTGCCGGATCCACCAGGTGGCATATGTACTGAACTTGTGACCCCGCCGATAGTCAAACTTCTTAGCTGCCCTGATCAAACCAATATTCCCTTCCTGGATAAGGTCCAGGAAAGGTACCCCACGTCCCATGTATTTCTTGGCGACGCTGATCACAAGGCGTGAGTTTGCGGTAATCAGATGTTCACGAGCCAGCCATCCATCTTCGATGTGCATCTGAAGCTCACCGCGCCTGCGGATGCTCACAATTCCTTTTGCCAGCTCTTCCCGAGCCATCCGACCCTGTTCAATGCGCTTTGCCAGCTGGACTTCCTCTTCAGCGGTCAGCAGCGGCACTCGCCCTACCTCTTTCAGGTAGAGTCCGATCGTATCGTCGGTATCGATGTTAGCTAAATAATTGTCATCCACCACAACCGCACGGCGGGTTTCTTCCTCGGTCTCTTCTTCTTCAACCGCAGCTATCTCATCCTCAGTGGGTGCCCCCACCGTCACGTCATCCATATAGGGGATGCCCGCGCTGATCAAAGCAGCAAAAGCTTCCTCCAGCTGATCTACGTCTTGCTCAGCTTCTGGGAAGAAACTCAGGATATCATCGATCGTAACAAAGGACTTTTGCCGGCCTAGCTCGATTAGTCTGGCTAAGGCTGGATGTTCATCTTCTCGATTTGCTATTGCATTAATTAATTCTTCATCAATCATTTTTTCTCCCTAGCCGGCCTTCTCACCGGGATAGGAACCACGATTTCATAATCAGAATACACTTTTTTTTGTCGAAAATCAAGTACCAATTCCAGGCATTATGGACCATAACACTTTTACGGTGTTGGCGTTGCCTGACCTCCAGATACAGTTGGGGTGACCGTCGTTGTGGGTGTCACCTCAGGGGTTGGTGTAGGCAGCAAAGGTGGCTTGGTCAAGAAACCGATCAAATCATCCAACACCAGTTTATTGACCAGCATCACCTGCCCAGAATCAACCCGGACGTAATAACCATTCCCCACGGCATTCGCAGAGCCTATAGCGGTGATGATTTGCCTCCCATCCTTCGTTGTCAATGTGATCGTATACGCCGGGGAAGCTAAATCGACAGATTCAAGGGTTAGAGATTGGGTAAAAGTTTCCTGAACTTGCAATGAAAGTAATTGGGAGTTCATTGAATCAATTTGAGACGAGTCAGCTTGATCCACAGGGGTATTGGTGATTGCCCAACTTGAGGATTTTGGATCTCGGTAAAGGTCGATATTATCTCCTGTAGCTGCGGTAATACTGATTTCATTGACCTGGTCACTGGTGATGTCGTACAAATTCACCACGGCAACCGTTGGTGTGGCAGTGGCCGCAGTATCAACTTTATTTGCCTGGTATCGTTCAAACAGCAGGGCAAAACCAACCAAAAGGACAAATAAACCGAGGACGATCCAAGTTGATCGACGAACCATCGGTTTTATCCTTTTCTCCTGCGTGCCACCCAGGTGCCCACACCAGCGACAAGAATTAATCCTGGTAAGGCGATCAGGGAGCCGAGGAAGATCAGGTTCATCGTATAGGTTTGAGGTACCACCAGAGTGCGATCAACCGTGGTCTTGGGGGTCAAATTTATCAAATTTTCTACTTTAGCCGCCCAGTCAATGGAATTCAGGATCAAGGTGCCATTTCCATACCATGCATATCCTGAATTAGCCGCAAATTCTGAGTTCCCAAACACCACCAGGCGGGCTTGGGTAGCCGTCCCTGTTGCAGCCACTGCCAGTGAGACTGGACCGGCAACATCAACTCCCTGGTCAAACTTGGGTGTGTTATTGTTTTGAATCGAAGCCATATCGGTCTCACCCCATGACCCATTATTGGTGAGTACTAACTGGGTTTTACTATAATCCGTCGCAACCGTATCGATTGCAGATACGCTCCTTGCATCCAAGAAACCAGTTACTTGTGTACTCATATTTTGCGTGATGGCATGCGATCCATACTGGGCAGCCAGGGCAAACAGGGCATTCCCATATTGCTGGTATCCGCCAGCATCAATCACTACGTCATTTCCCAGGTCAATTCCATAATTCTGTGCCAGGTCAGTTGCCAATGGATCTGGGGAATCCCCAAATTGATTGACGACTGTTGGATCTTCCATGACCACCAGCGAACCGCCGTTCTTTACGTAGGCATCGAGCATACTCACTTCGGTATCCAAGAGCGGTTTCTTTGGACCAGCGATTACAATTACACTGGCATCTTGGGGAATCTGGTTGGTCGAAATCAAATTTAAAGTCGAAACTTTATAATTCTTGGCAGCCAAATCGGTGGCTAATTGTGTATACGATTGGTCACTTCCCCCCTGGATATCATACTCGCCATGACCTGTCAGGAAATAAATCACATGGGTTCCAGGGTTCATTAACCTTATCATTGCACCGGTGATATCCGATTCGGCGATACTGGATACAGGTTGCTTCGAACTTCCCATATAAAGGACGATTGACCCATCTTTGGTGATACCTGCATCCTGTGCAGCAATCGGATCCTTATTGGGGTCGACAAACTGATATTGGAATTTTCCGCCACTTTCATAGACATACTTGTCCAACAGGATTTTTGCACTGTCCTTTGAAGAAGCGATCGTGGAGCTGGATGTGAAGAAAGCCTTGGCTACAACGTTATTTTGTAAGCTTTTTAGTACGTCTACCGATTCTTTAGCGAGGGTATTGGCTTGATTTTCGGTTAAATCCCAGCGCTTGGTATATTTATTGGCCAGAAAATTAACCACCACCAGGATTCCGAGAAAAGCGACGGTGATGATGAGCGCATTACTTCCATACTTCGCCTGCCGTCCGGTTAATGCTTTCCGTATCGCTCCAGGGTCCAGTGCCACAAAGATTGCCAGACCTATGACGAACAACCCAAGTGCGATTTGCAGATACAAATTCCATTGCCGCTGGATGATATAAAGAGCGGCACCAACTGCCAATGCAGCCAATGAAATTGAGATCGAAGTTCTACGAGCGATAAGCTGCCAATTGGATTGCATTAGCGCCACCTCCGTAATTCGATGGAAACTGTGCCTAAGAAGAGCGCAAGTGAAGTAATACTCAGGTAGTAGACGATATCACTCAGGTCAATGGTTCCGCGATAAAAGTTCATGAAATGATTAATGAAATTCATATACGTAAGTATTTGGTTGCCGCCACCACTTGCATTTGTTCCCAGTGGTCGCAGGACAAACCATAAAAACAACATAATCGCCAGGCTTATAAAAAATGCGGCGACCTGGTTGCTAACAAGTGAAGAGATAAAAATTCCGATTGCCACCAGGCTTGCCACCATCAAGACCAATCCAAGATATCCTGCAATTACAGTACCCAGGTCAAGCCCTGGCTTGACCAGAAAAGTGAGCACGAGTGGGAAGAACAAGGTTACTGCAAGCAGACTGAGCATAAACAAAAATGCCCCTAGCCACTTGCCAATGATTAATTCCCAGTCTTTGACCGGAGCAGTCAGGAGCAGCTCCATGGTTCCCATTCTCATTTCTTCTGAAATCGAACGCATCGTCATGGCCGGCATGGCGAACACCAGCAGCGTTACCATCGGTCCAATGACGATCTCCACACCAGGAGCATAGGATCCATAGTAGGCTGAATAATTCATCGCATCAATCAGCCCACCATAAAAGAAATAGCCTAAAAGGATCATAAAAAAGAACGCCACAACATACGCTACCGGGGGAACGAAAAATAGCTTGTATTCTCGACGGGCAATTACCCACACATTTCGCATGAAATCCTTCCTTAATTACCTTATCTCAGTTCGTGCTGCACCCTGGCCTATGGTTCTTAGGCTGCATCCTCAGACGAATCATCCGTCTTGGGAGGTTCTGGCTCTTCCGTTAGCTGTAAGAATATATCCTCCAGGCTCAGATCGATGCTTTTCAGTTCAAGCAGATCGAAGCCGCCTTTGATCACGTTCCGGGCAATAATTGGGCGTAAATCCTTGCCAGGTGTGCTCTCGACTTCAACACAGCCTTCATCAGTGCTGGAAACTTTTCCAACACCCGAAATCCCGTTGATCAGTTTTTCCAAACCATCACCGTCACCCTGAACTCGTACCGAGACCCGCTGAACACCAGTCAACCCTGCTTGCAATCTTTCAGGGGTGTCTTCAACAACGATAATGCCATTATTGATGATAAGAACCCGGTCGCATATCTGTTGTGCTTCAGATAGTATATGGGTGGAAAGTAATACCGTGCGCTGCTTGCCAATCTCGCGGATCAAGGTGCGAACTTCCTTGATCTGGGCAGGATCCAATCCAATGGTCGGCTCATCCAGAATTAAAACTTCCGGCTCATGCAGCAAAGCCTGTGCAAGCCCAATGCGCTGCCGCATACCTTTCGATAGGTTGCTGATATATCCATGGGCTCGATCATTCATGTGCACGATACTCAGCACGTCATTCACTCGGTCTTTAGCATTTTTGATGTGCCGTAGATCCGCCATGTATTTCAAATAATCAAACACAGTCATATCTGGATAGAGCGGGACAGTTTCAGGTAAATATCCGACTCGTTTCCTGACTTCCAAAGATTGGTCGACCACATCAAATCCTGCCACCCGGGCAGTACCCAGCGTAGGCGGCATGAACCCTGAGAGGATACGCATGGTTGTGGTCTTGCCTGCCCCATTTGGACCCAAAAAGCCCAGGATCTCCCCGGAGGTTGCCGTGAAGGATAAATTATAAATTGCTCGTCTGGGGCCGTAATCTTTCGTCAATCCTTCCACTTCAATCATAACCATCTCCTGTATAAACGAACAAAAGCACCGCATCCGAACTCCCAGAGGCTGTGCTAGTGTGCTTGATTATGCGATTATTATGCTGGCATAATCTCTATGGATAAATAAGCTAATCACTGAGTAAGACTATACATTAAAGAAAGACGCAAAGTCAAGTGGTTGGATGAAGTCTAATGAAATGCTAATCTGCCGAAATCTATCATAGTTATTTGACTTTTTCTATTTGATTAGGTAAAATATCGCAGCCTGCGCGGAAGCTTTACCAATGGATATTTTTGATATAATTTTATAAACTGCTACCCAGACGCAAACACGTGTGGGAATTTTGTTTGTTTAAATCTGAATGAAATAAGTGGAGGAAACATGAACATACTGGGCCTGGCACGACATGGATTAAATGGATTTGAACAGATAGCAATTATTGGCGTGGTAGTGGTCGCCATTATCAGCCTGTTATACGCCTGGTTTTTACGCGGCAGGGTGATGGCAAAGGATAAAGGCACCGCGAAGATGCAGGAAGTGTGGAATGCCATTCGCATTGGTGCAAATAGCTATCTGAACCGGCAGCTGCGTTCAATCCTACCGCTGATATTGGTCTTAACCGTCGCATTATTTTTATCTGTTTATATCGTTCCTCCCTCTTTGGAAGCGCGTGAATGGCACTGCATTTTCATTCAAGGTGTGGATGCCCGTCAGTTGGATGCATTAAAAACCTGCGCTGAAGGCATCACCAAGGATGGCTCACCTCAGGCCTATCAACAAATCCTCCTTATCATTGGTGTAGCCCGTATGATCGCCTTCGTCATGGGTGCATCCTTCTCCCTCACTGTAGGCCAGCTTGGGATGCGCATGGCAATTCAGGCCAATGTTCGCGCAGCTTCAGCTGCACGGCGTGGCTTCAATGAGGCGTTATCCATTGCTTATTATGCTGGAACCATTACGGGTATGCTTACCGATGGATTGGGACTTTTTGGCGGAACGATCATCTTCATGATCTTTGGTCGGGCTGCACCCGATGCCCTCTTAGGGTTTGGCTTTGGTGGAACACTGCTGGCATTATTCATGCGCGTGGGCGGTGGCATTTATACTAAGGCAGCCGATGTTGGTGCTGATCTGGTGGGTAAGGTTGAGAAAGATATTCCGGAAGATGACCCGCGCAATGCGGCTGTGATTGCAGACCTGGTCGGTGATAACGTGGGCGATTGTGCCGGGATGGCCGCCGACATCTTTGAAAGTTATGAGGTAACAATCGTCTCTGGCTTGATCCTCGGGCTGGCGCTCGTAGCAGCGACTGGTGACTTAAAATGGATAGTGTATCCCTTGATCATCCGTGCGATTGGTGTGATCAGCTCGATTCTGGGTACCTTCACAGTCCCAATTTGGGAAAGCTTCCCGCTCAAGTTCTTGCGTGCCCATGATGCCGAAGAATCTATGTTCCGTTCTTATGAAGTATCGAGTGTCAATACAATTATTTGGGCTTTTGCTTTGGCGTTTTGGTACGCTCATGATTGGAGACTGGCTGCCTTGACTGCCATCGGCGTGGGTCTTGCAGTTGCCTACAACCCCTTGACCTCTTACTTCACCTCCACCAAACGCGCACCGGTCAAGGAAATTGTGGAATTTACCCGCGGTGGTCCGGCGACGACCATTCTTTCCGGTTTATCTGTCGGAATGGAATCCAGTGTTTGGGCGTTGGTGGTCATTGCCATAAGTTTTATCCTGGCTTTGCTTCTCTATAGAGTAAATGGAACTACTTATGTACTTTATGCAGTAGCCATGATTGGTATTGGTATGCTCAGCCACACCGGCAATAATGTTGCCATGGACTCCTATGGTCCCATCTCGGATAATGCCAATGGTATCGGAGAAATGTCGTGGCATGGTCTGGATGACGAGGAAACGCGTAAGGCACGTCAGATTATGGCCGACCTGGATGCAGTCGGGAATACCACCAAAGCCATTACCAAAGGCGTCGCAATAGCATCGGCGGTAATTGCTGCGGTAAGTCTGTTTGCTTCCTTCATAACCGATGTCGGTCGGGTGCAGACCCAGCTCGGTTTTAAGCCTGAAGATATCATGAATTCCATTCGTGTTTCCGATACGCAGGTGTTTGTTGGATTTCTATTGGGAGGCGCTCTTCCCTGGCTCTTCAGCTCTCTTTCCATCCGGGCTGTCACGCGGGCGGCGGGTCTGATTGTTGAAGAAGTACGCCGCCAGTTCCACATCCCCGGCGTGATGGAAGGCACGGTACAACCTGATTATGCCCGGGCTGTAGGTATCTCCACCACTGCCGCCCAAAAAGAGCTGATTCCGCTTGCCACCATTGCAGTTCTATTACCACTGGCGGTTGGTCTGATACTAAAAGTTGAAGCATTAGGCGGTTTTCTGGCGGGCATCATTTTAAGCGGTCAACTTCTGGCAGTCTTTATGGCCAATGCTGGGGGTGCCTGGGACAATGCTAAGAAAACCATCGAAGATGAGCCTCGCAATCTGGAAGCCAACACGGGTAAAGGCTCTGAGCGCCACAAAGCGGGTGTGGTTGGTGATACGGTAGGTGACCCTTTGAAGGATACAGCCGGACCAGCGCTAAATCCTATGATCAAGGTGGTTAACCTGGTAAGCTTGATCATGGCGCCTGTCATCGTAAAATACAGCAATTCACAGGTAGCCTCGGTCCTGGTTGGAGTTGTATTGTTGGTGGCAATCGGTTGGGCAATTTCTCAAAGCAAAAAACCTGCCGTCCCACCCAAGTAAGAATCCTTCTAGCAAACTTTACCAGCCCTCCCCTAACCGGGAGGGTTTTTTATAATCGGTCCAACACTTGCATCTTCTGCCAGAATAAGGCATACTTAAGATTGGGAGCATACTAAATATGGCAATAATTCCATTGCGTGCATATAATCATGAGATAGAAGGCATGATCGATAACGGACAATTAGACGAAGCAGTTGCCCATTGTCGTCACATCCTTACCACTTTCCCAAAGCATATTGCCTCCTATCGCTTATTAGGTAAGGCTCATTTGGAACAGCAGCGGATCAGTGATGCCACCGACATATTCCAACGGGTTTTAACGGCCATTCCGGATGATTTCATTGCGAATGTCGGGATGAGTATCATCCGTGAAGATGAAAATAACCTGGATGCTGCCATCTGGCATATGGAGCTGGCTTACGAAGCCCAACCTGCGAATATTGCCATCCAGGATGAGCTGCGTCGATTATACGGTCGTAGAGATGGGACCCAGCCACCGAAAGTACGCCTGACGCGTGGTGCCCTGGCACGTATGTATGCGAAAGGTGGATTATTCGACCAGTCGATTGCTGAGCTGCATGCTGCCATCACTGAAGATCCAAACCGGCCTGATCTCCAGCTCTTGCTTGCCCAGATGCTTTACCAGACCTCCCAACGGGTGGAAGCTGTAGAGACCTGTGTCAATATCTTGAAGAAGATTCCTTTGTGTCTGGAGGCTAATAGAATATTAGCTGTATCGCTGCCAGATGCCGAGGGCTCGGATGCAGTTAAGAATTATCGCCAGATCGTGATCTCCATGGATCCCTATTATGCATTTGCAGAAAAGGACGCAATTTCATCTGAACAGGTACCAGAAAACGCAGTCAATATTGAGCACCTGGATTGGAAATCTGGCATCCAAATTGGAGAAACTCCCAATCAGCCCGCCTGGGCAACTTCCTTGGGAATTTCCATGGAGAAACCTGCCGAAGAAAACATTCCTGATTGGTTAAAATCAGCTGAAGCCCCGCCTCCCGGCACACCTGTAGAAAAAGGAGCGCCCACCGTCTCCCCATTTATCTGGGATACACAGGAAGTGGAGAAGATTATTACTGACACCTCGAAACCAGAAGGGGACATCCCAGATTGGATGAAGGATGCCGGCTGGAAAACATCAGCAGGTGAAGCCTCCACGCCCACTGAGGGGGTAAAGCCTGAGGAACCGGTGGAAAATGGCGCAGCAGGCGAAGCAGTGGAAAAAACTGAGATACCCGATTGGTTAACTGGCATCGCTCCTGATGTAGCTGCGGGTGAAGAAAAGCTGGGTGTCGAGCCGAATGCAGACGAGCTTTCCAATCCATGGTTGGAACCTCATCAACCCGGTCCAACCGATTCGATCATCCAGTGGTTGGATGAAAAGAAACCCGGTACACCTGCAACTCCTGCAGACACAGAAGGTGACTTTTCATTAGGCGGCGGAGACGAGATCCCTGACTGGCTTAAAGACATCGATCTACCCACGCCAACATCTGCCCAGGAAGAAACTGCAGCTGGATCAACCCCGGCATTCTCATTCGAATCATCTGCATTAACCGAAGACGCCGGAATTGCTGGTTCAGCTGGGGCTGATGATACATTCCTAAAAGATTTGATGGAACCGGCTGCGGAAATACAACCATCGGTTGCACAGCCCATCATTTCTCCGGAGTTTTCTGAAACAAAGGAAGCCGCAGCTGCATTTGAAGATGAGATTCCAGATTGGCTTAAGGAGATTGCTGAAGAGGTGCCTGCAGCCGGTGCATTTATGCCTCTGGCTGGAGAACCCGGTGGTAACGAAGCAGAGATCACTGAGGCAGAGCTTACACCCGAGCAACCTGCTGTACCTGAAGAGGTACCAGTTTCTCAGGAGGCAGCGGTGCCAGCAGCATTATTCGAGAGCACCGAATTGCTACCAGAGACCGAACTTACGGCAATGAGTGATGAGTTAGCTTCAGCTGAGGTCGAGCCCATCGCTGAAGAAGTAACTACAAATGAGCTGCCAATCATAGAACAAGCTCTTCCGGAAGCCCAGATGACCGCAGTTACGGAAGAATTACCCACAGCTGGAATTGAGCCTAGCTCTGAAGAGGGACCAGCTGTAGAGCCGCCAGTAATGGAGGAAGCTCTCCCAGAAGCAGAGATGACTGCTGTCACGGAAGAGTTACCCACTGCAGAGCCGGTGACTCCCTCTGAAGAACTACCTTTAATGGAAGAATCAGTTCCAACAGCTGAGATGACCGAAGTACCTGAAGAAATATCAAAAACTGAATTTGAGCCTATCTCTACTGAAGGATCATCCATAGGACAAACAGTTTTAGAGGAAGCCTCTTCTCAAGAAGAAATAGAGGATACCAAAGCCCTTCCTGCTGTTGAGCAAGCTGTCGGTATTGAGCAATTACAGTCAGCCGAGGCAAAGTTCATCTCGGATGAATTGCCACCCATTGAGACTACTGCCAGTGGGGCAGAGCAACCTCAGGTTGTACAGCCCAGCCCACTAGAAGGCGAAAACGCATCTGAGGAACCAGCTTCATCCACCGAGCCGGATGCCTTCGCCTGGTTGGAGGGTCTGGTTGCAGAGCAGGGTACCATGGAAGGAGATTTGAACGCGCCGTTGTCAGAAGGTGAAATCTCTCCGCCAGACTGGGTGAAACTCGAGAATGAACCCACCCTGCTGGATGGAATGAATCTGGAAGCAGAACCAGAAAAAGCACCTTCCGCTTTACCCGCAGATGAAGTACCTGAATGGATCAAGGGTTTGGGCGAAGAACCTGAAATTAAGCCAATTACCGAAGCACCAGTCCCATCAGATTCACCTGAGGCTGAAATACCCCAGGCTGAAGAACTTCCAGCCTGGCTGCTTGAGATGGAGCCACCCGAGCCAGCCAAAGAAGCCCCTGCATCTCCCGAAGAACCACTGGAGTGGAAATCAGAAGAATTACCCGACTGGCTCAAAGAGATCACCGAGTCTGGTGAACCTGAAGGTGCAGTTCCAGCAATGACCGCACCCGCTGTAGAAGAAGTCACTGCTGTAGAGGAAATACACTCACCAGCGGAAGTCCTTCCCGCAGAACCAATCCCCGCTGGATTAGTTGAGGAAACCACTTCTCAGATGGAAGAGATCATTCCGCCCTCTGAAGCCGTTGTTGGAGCAAAGGCAGAAGCAACGCTGGAAGCTGGAACCTGGGTTCCTGAAGTTGAAGCTGCACTGCAACCAGTTTCAGAGACTCAACCGGAGGTTGCACCGGAGGTTGAACCGGAGGCTGAACCAAAAGCTATTCCGTTAACCGAAGAATTATCTGTAAAAGCTGAGCAGATACCTGCGATCAGCCTGCCGGAACCCGAACAACAGCCGGTGGAGACTGAATTGGATGCAGAGAAAGAAGCTCTGGCAAACGCTCGCGAGGCGATTACACAAGGACAGCCCTCGGAGGCAGTCGCCTTTTATTCGGAGCTGATCAAACAAAACTATCATCTCAATGAGGTGATTAAAGACCTGCAGGATGCACTTTATCGCTTCCCGGTCGATGTGGACATGTGGGTCACCCTCGGGGATGCACAAAACCGTTCTAATGAATTACAGGAAGCTTTAAACGCCTACACCAAGGCAGAAGAGTTGGTCAGGTAGAGATAAATTTGAATGATATTCAACGTGAAACGTATGCTTATACGTTTCACGTTTCGCGTATCATCATAATCTGGAGGAGAAAATGGAACGCTCGTTGGTGCTGGTAAAACCAGATGCAGTGCAAAGGGGACTGATTGGTGAAGTGATCATGAGATTAGAGCGGCGTGGATTGCGCCTTGTAGCCGCGAAATTTATCAACGTCAGCCTGGAATTGGCTCAAACGCATTACGCCATCCACAAAGGCAAGCCTTTTTACGATAGTCTGATCAGCTATATAACCTCCGCCCCCGTGATGGCGATGGTATGGGAAGGTCCGAACGCCATCCAAGCTATCCGACAAACGATGGGCGCCACCTCCCCCACCGAAGCTGCGCCAGGGTCTATTCGGCATGATTTTGCCCTGCAGATCGGGCGCAACCTGACGCATGCCTCCGATAAGGTAGAAAATGGTGAAAAGGAAGTGGCTTTATGGTTCACTCCCCAGGAGCTGGTTTCCTGGGAGCGTTCTATTGATCCTTGGGTATTTGAAGACTAGCTCATCAGCTACAGGCTCCGCATACCCTTAATTGACATTAGGAAATTTATTCCGTGTTTCTTTCCTGGGGAAAATCCCCATTTATATGGAAAGGGACACGGATCATTTTAAGATATAATCAGACAATCTAAGGCTTATTAGGCAAATTTATCTTCTGATTTTGAGGCATTAATGGTTCGAACCCCATCTGAGATCAACCAAAAATTAGAACGTATACTTCCCCTGGTTCAAAAACCTGCCCGTTACACTGGTGGTGAGTTAAACCAGGTGGTTAAAAACTGGGATACGATCGCCACCCATGTCGCCTTGGTATTTCCCGATATCTATGATATTGGCATGTCCAACCTCGGTCTGGCGATCCTGTATGAATTGATCAACCAGCGCACAGATGCATTGGCTGAACGCGTCTATAATCCATGGATTGATATGGAAGAGGCTATGCGTTGCGAGCATATTCCACTCTATTCATTAGAGTCAAGGCAGCCCCTTTCTGAGTTCGATATTCTTGGCTTTTCACTCCCCTATGAGACCCTGTATACAAATGCGCTCAATACATTGGACCTGGGTGGCATCCCATTATTTAATACTGAACGCAATGAAAGCCATCCCCTGGTCATTGCAGGCGGTCAAACTACATTCAATCCGGAACCAATGCACAAGTTTGTGGACGCATTCGTCATCGGTGAAGGTGAGCAGGTCATCCACGAGCTGATTGATGTTTTCCAGTCATGGAAGCGCAGCTCCCGCTCCCGCCAGCAGCTGCTGATCAGTCTGGCCTCCTTGAAAGGTGTCTATGTTCCCAGCCTGTACCAGACACATTACAATCAAGATGGCAGCATTGAGCGCATGGAAAAGTTGGTCGAACAAGCCAATCTACCCGTCCGTAAACGTATCGTCCCAATCCTGCCTCCGCCCCCCACGCGCTTCATCGTCCCTAATATTGAGACGGTGCATAATCGAGTGCCGGTCGAGATCATGCGTGGATGCACCCGCGGTTGTCGGTTCTGCCACGCCGGCATGGTCACCCGACCGATCCGTGAACGGAGTGTGAACGAGATCGTCCAGGCAATAGACTCAGCCCTAAAACATACCGGGTTTGAGGAGATCAGCTTGCTTTCTCTATCTTCCTCTGACTATACGCATATCTCCGAGCTCATCCAGGCAATTACCACGCAATATCTCGGTAAACACCTGGGGATATCATTACCCTCCCTGCGCATCGAATCATTTTCAGTCGAATTAATGAACTTATTAATCGATTCCCGGCATGGTGGGTTTACCCTGGCACCTGAAGCTGCCACCGAACACATGCGCAATATCATCAACAAACCCGTTAGCACCGCCCAGCTGCTCGAGACTGTCCATCAGATCTATTCACGCGATTGGACTACCATCAAGCTCTATTTTATGATCGGTCATCCTTCTGAGACATTGGAAGATGTGCAAGCAATTGCGGACTTATGCAAGCTTGTGCTGGCAGAAGGGCATAAGACCATCGGTCACCGGGCAAAGCTGAATGTAGGCGTTTCCACATTTATACCCAAGCCGCACACACCTTTTCAATGGGTGGCGTGTGACTCGGTTGAGCAGATCCAATCCAAACAGGCTTTGCTTAAGCAGGAGCTTCGCCATCGAGATATTAAGCTCACCTGGACAAATCCAGAGGTCACCCTGTTGGAAGCCTGGTTATCCCGCGGTGACAGGCGCATGGCAGATGTGATTCACCAGGCCTGGAAAAATGGCGCCCGCTTCGACGCCTGGCAGGATCAATTTAATTTCAAAGCCTGGACAGATGCTTTCGAAAGCAGTCACATTGATCCAACCTTCTATACCCACCGGGCACGATCACTGGATGAAGTCTTCCCCTGGGACCATATCAGCACGGGTGTGCGTAAGAAATTCCTGCTCGAGGATTTCAAACAAAGCCTGGAATCTCAAACCCGGATGGATTGTCGTGAGCTATGTTATGCCTGTGGGATCCTGCCCACCTATGCAGAACAACGCCGTGAAAACCCCGGTGCTGCATGGTCATGCCCGGAAGTCAAGTCCCCATCCAGGGTCAAAGAAGCTGAATTAACCTAATCTAACCCACATCGATGTAAACAGAATAAACCATGCGAATCAGGATCACTTTTTCCAAGGCTGGGGCGATGCAATATGTCGGTCATCTCGACTTGCATCGTTCCTGGGAACGAACTTTTCGGCGCTCAGGCTTATCCCTGGCATACAGCCAGGGTTTCCACCCTCAACCCCGTTTAAACCTGGCCTGTGCTTTACCGCTCGGATTTACCAGCCAATGTGAGCTGCTTGACGCCTGGCTGGAACAGGATCTTCCCATTGCTGATATCAGGGAAGCTCTATCAAAAGCGTTACCCCCTGGCCTGGAAATCCTGGCTTTGGAAGCTATTGACCCACATTTACCTGCCTTGCAGACCCAGGTGAGATCCGCAATCTATTCGATCACCTTGCTCGATGAAGTACCGGATCTGGAAGCTCGCCTCCAGAAGATCATCAGTGCTGAGCATTTGCCCCGTTTCCGGCGCAACAAACCTTACGATCTGCGTCCATTAGTCGAGCAAGCCAGCTTGCAGCCATGTGATGATGAAGGCAAATCCAGGTTGCGCATTCAGCTTGCCGCCCGTGATGGGGCAACGGGTCGACCGGAAGAACTGCTGGATGAGCTGGGTATCAAATTTGAAACCACACTTGTTCATCGCGAACAGCTCCTATTAATGGACGATTAGCCCGGCTTGCACCGCTTTTATTATTATGTTAAACTGAACGCAAATACAGTGGGAGGGAGACTGCAATGCAAGGCACAGGCATTGTCCTTTCAATCCTTTTCGGGTTTGTACCCATGCTGGTATTCGCGTATGTGGTCTATTGGGTTGACCGCTATGAAAAGGAACCCGTAGCATTATTAGGGGGAGTATTTCTCTGGGGCGCTATTATCGCAGCCGGGGCTGCGTTCATCGCTAACTCGTTCTTAGGTTTGGGAATTTACATGTTCACCGGCTCGCAAGCTTTCACCGAGATATCGACCGCCTCGACCATTGCCCCGGTTATCGAAGAATCGCTTAAGGGCATGGCGTGCTTGCTGGTATTTATGTTTTTCCGCCATGAGTTTGACTCAGTCCTGGATGGGATAGTCTATGCCGCCATTACCGCCATCGGCTTTGCTGCCACAGAAAATGTGTACTACATCTATACCTATGGCTTCCAACAAAACGGGATAAACGGAATCTTGTACATGTTCTTTGTGCGGGTGATATTGGTGGGCTGGCAGCATCCTTTTTATA
Organism: uncultured Chloroflexia bacterium; assembly: GCA_963809805.1. GTDB lineage: Bacteria > Chloroflexota > Anaerolineae > Anaerolineales > UBA4823 > FEB-25. The sequence goes on from CAWELB010000010.1 coordinate 52,912, forward strand.
CTGCATTTACCGGCATTGGTCTGGCTGTCTCCCGTCTCAGCCGAAATACCTCGATCAAAATCATCGCACCTATCTTCGGTTGGGGCATCGCTGTTTTTACCCACTCGCTGCATAACACAATTTCAACCCTCTTTCAAGGACTACAGAGCCTACTCATCGGGGTAATCTTCGATTGGTCAGGTTGGATTGCAATGATCCTCTTTGTGATTTGGGCCTTGTACCGCGAACAGAAGTGGATCATTACCCATTTGCGAGACGAAGTGACCAACGGCGTGATTACCCCGATCCAATATAAAATCGCTTGCTCAGCTTGGGCGCAGACATCCACCCGCATAAGAGCCTTATTCGCGGGAAAATACCGTCTGATCGACAAATTTTACTTGCTTACGGCTGAATTAGCATTTAAGAAGCATCAAGCTTTCAGCCTGGGAGAGCAAGAGGCGAATCAATCCGAGATCGACCGCATGCGGGCTGAGCTGATCCAGTTAAGTCCCCAAATCACTGCCTGAATCCACATTTATGGTAAGGAGATTTGGCTAAAATTAATTTATGGTAAAATAAAAATCCTTGTGCCCCTGTAGCTCAGTGGATAGAGCGTTGGCCCCCGGAGCCAAAAGCGGCAGTTCGAGTCTGCCCAGGGGCGCTGAATGCTTTAAAATATGCTTTGATCAACGTATGTCGGAAACCTTGGGGGTATAAATTAATACTTTTCCAAATTTAATACGATTATTTTTTCAACATACGATGGATAAGCTAAGTTAAGAGTTTCGGGTTACCCTGATCATGCAGGTGATCACCCCCAGTATGACGATCATCGATGCCACAAAAAAGCTCATGCTCAGGGCGGTGAATATTGGGCTAGTTGGAACCAGGCTGGCAGATGAGTTTATCCCAGTGCTGGCCTGCGTCATCACAGTCGTGAATATCGCCCCAGCAATCCCCACCCCTAAAACCATGCCGAAATTGCGCGAGGTTGCTAAAATCCCGGCCGCGATTCCCTGCCGGCTTTTAGGGGCGCTTCCCATCAAGGCGCTGTTATTTGGTGAGATAAATGCCCCCGTCCCAAGGCCGATGACTGCCAGTGCCAGCATGATGGTTTGGTTGCTGGAGGTTGCCGATAATCGGGAGACCAGGAATAAGCCGCCGGATAATACAGCCATGCCAAAAACTGTGGGGATGCGGGTGCCAATCCGATCCGAGAGAGTGCCGCTGATCGGCGCAATTACTGCCATCACCACCGGTTGGGCAGTCAGGATAAACCCAGCCTGCGCTGATGAAAACCCTCTCCCCTGGATAAGGTAGTACGGCATTAAAAATATACTGCTGTAAACACCGATATAATTGAACACTGCACTCGCTGAGGTCATGGAAAATGGCAGCTGTCTGAACAGACTGAGATCCAACATGGGTTGCTCGACATGCTTCTCAATATATAGAAATAAAGAAATGAAAATCACTGCACAGGATAATAGGATTACGATGGGTGCCGACGTCCAACCCCACGCCCCGGCTTGATTTAATCCAAGCAATAATGACCCTAAACCCACCATGAACGTGACTGCTCCCAGATAGTCAAATTTCTCACTGCGCTTTTGGCTTGCATCTCCGGGGATAAAACGCATGCTCAGCCATATGGCAGCCAGACCGACCGGCAAATTGATATAAAACACCACCCGCCAGCCCAATAGGCTGGCTAACCATCCACCAAAAGCTGGTCCAGCCGTTAGCCCCAGGTAGGTCATGGTGGCTTGTAATCCCAGGGCTTGACCGCGCTGCTCAAGGGGGAAGCATTTGGTTAAAATCGCGGGAGAATTGGCAGAGAGCATGGCTGCACCCAATGCCTGCAGGCCGCGTGATGCGATCAATAAGCCTATATTGGGAGCAATCCCCGACAATAATGAACCGCCCATAAAGATTCCAAAACCTGAAAGGTAGATTGCCTTATGCCCACGCATATCTCCCAGCCGGCCGAAACTCAGCAAAAGCCCGCTTAGCACCAATAGATAGATCGTCACCACCCATTCAACACTCGCAAGAGACGCGTTAAAATTCTTCTCGATCACCGGCAGCACGGTATTTACCACGCTTGTGTCCAGCGCAGTCATGAATGTGCCAATCCCCACGGCAATCAATACCCCCCATTTTTGAGTCGAATTCATTACGGTTTCCATGAGTTATTCGACAACCGGATCAATTTTTGCGGAATCATGCAAAAAGAAGTACAGTACCAATGTAGTCAAAATTGCCCCAATTGCAGTAGCAAGAAAAGTAGCGTTGTACCCAACCGCATCCGCCAGCCATCCGGCAAGCAGTGGGATCAAGAACGCCGTTGGCGCCACCAGTGTGTTTGCCAAACCAATATAGGCTGGTTTCTCATGCCCAGTGCCAAACTCAAGTGTCATTGATAATGCAATTGTCCAGACAGCAACGAATGCAGCGCCTGCCAACGCAAAGGTCAGGTAAAACCAGATTACAGAGGGTGCCCACATGGTCACTAGCGCACTTATGGCTGCACAAACCATTCCCACGGCCATCACGCCCCGCCTGCTCCAGTGATCACCCAGCCATCCCATAATTGGATTAAATACCATCTCAGAAACCATCATCACCGCGGTTAATATTCCTACCGTGGCTTCATCGACCCCGTAAAATCGAACGACATACACTGAATAAAAGGCAAATCCGACCGTACCCAACTGTGCCAGGATACGAATTACAACGAACCACCTGAAATTACTATCACGTTTTAAGATTTTTCGTATGTCTTTCCAATAATCTTTTTGATTAATTCCTTCACCTACTGGGATGGATTCTTCTTCACGGCTTAACCCAATTGCAATATAAGATAATGTGAACGCGCCCACTGCAAGAAGGAAACATAAGCTAAACCCTGCATAGGATGGATTTTTTTCCAAAATCACACCGGCTATGATCGCACCCACGCCTAATAGTAAATTACTTGCCGAAGATTGGATTCCGAAAAATATACCCCAGTGTTCCCTCGGACAAATTTTCCCTATCATGTTTTGCCAGGGGTTAGCCGCTAATCCACCTCCGATTCCCTGAATGATCAATAAACAAAAGATTAAAACCAGGGCAACTGTGGATCCAATCTGAGGGATGAACAATGAGACGATTGCCAACCCTAAAAATGGCACTCTTTCAAAAATGGTATAAAACATAACCATGGGTTTATATCGCTTCTGCTGTGATACCCGGTGTGCAGTGAATAGTTGGGGAAGCTGCCAACCTAATACATGGATCGACGTGATTAGACCAATCAGCACCGCCGAATCAGTGAGGTTGCTGACGAATAGGGGTAAGACCGTTGAGAATGAGGCAAATCCTAATGCAAATCCAAAAAAACCACCATCAAAGACATTTACAATGAAATTGAAGGGGAAATTCTTACTTTGTTTGAGTGACGCTGGGCTAAGGGATGCCACGAGAAGCTAATTCTCCAGCGGTGAAGTTTACCATAATGTTTTCTTGCCTAACTGACGCAATGAAATTCAGTCTACAATATTAAGTATATCCATTCAAGGTTCGATGGAATCCTACTTAACTGGATTGATTGTTCGCCGTGATTTTGAACAGGTTTTTAACCATACGCCAGGCTGGTTCGTGCATATCGATACGCCGCCCCTTTTCATCAATATATGACCAATATCCTGGGTCTTCACCAATCACAGAATATCCCAGCCGTTCGTAGAAACGGCGCGCATTTTGATTATCTTTCCCCACATTAAGTGTCACTTGCTGCAAGCCGCGCTTTCTCAGATCATCCTCAATGGTGCGCATGATGCGTGTGCCGATGCCCTGGTTGCGGTATTCAGGCTTGACCCGGAAACCGTAGATATATGCCCGTACGATCCCATCTGCCAGCTCGGGTCGGTTTCTTTTCAGCGATACGAAACACTGGCCAATCAGTCCATTTCTGTGGATTTCAGCGATCCAGATCAACGCCGCACCCTGCTCGACCATCATGTAGGTATCGGCATACAGGCGGCGGAAGTGGGTATACTCCCCATTCCATTCCAGATTAACTAAATCAACCTTTTCAGCTTGCCGGATGGATACCTGGTTCATTTCCAACCAACTCATCAAAGTAAGCTTGTTCCTGATCATTATTATTAATTTTACCATCCAGCCAGGCTTCATGGATTGCACCCAGGATGCGCTTGTAAATTGGTCCCGGTGGCAGCCCTCGTTCACGCAAATCGTCTCCGGTGATCCTGGGGGTAATTGTAGTCAAGCGGTTCAGGTAGGCTTGAATGTTATTACACAGGCTTTCATCCCTTGCGGCTAGGAAGTTGGCATAAATCGCCAGCGCTGGCACATCCTCCAGCCGGTTGGCGATCAGGCTGAGTCTGGCGTTCGCCACCCAGGGTAGATCCTTCCACAAGCGGCATGCGGAAAGGACCACTTTAGCTTGCGTGGATGGATAACGCAGCTTCTTTAATACGAGCTGTGCCTTTTCTACTGCTAGATGGAGAAACCACAGAACATACGCCAGCTTACGCAGGTTATTTCGCCGTCCGAGGTCCAGATCTATTCCGCGCAAGGGTTTGCTCTCGATAAAATCCATCATTTCAAGCGCTTCACGGGTTTCCTGGTCCCACACCAGCGCCGGGTGGATTTCTCCGAGCAATCCCAGCTCCGATAGTCTCTCGAGGATGCCCACCCTTTGTTCCAAGTCCAGGATGTGGTCCAGCTCATGCCGGATTCGATCTCCGGAGACCTGCCCCACCAAAGACCTGGCTTCTACCAATAATTCCAGGGTGCGCTTCTCGATGTGAAAATCCAGGCTGCGCTCGAAGCGAACCGCCCTCAGGATGCGGGTGGGATCATCCACAAACGAAAGCGGATGTAATACCCTCACCAGACCTTCACGCAAATCGTTCAGACCACCCCAATTATCATGCAGGTCACCATAATGACTGCCATCCAGGCGCAGAGCCAGGGTGTTGATCGTAAAATCCCGCCGGTGCAGGTCCAGCTTGATGCTGCCGCGTTCTACGGTGGGCAAGGCAGTTGGGTGCGTATAGAATTCCGTGCGCGCCGAGATCAAATCCAGGAAATCCGGAAGGTCGGCGGCATTCTCGGGCTGTTGAAGAACCCTTGCCAGCTCGGGACGGATCTCGGAGATCATCCACTTTGCCGTGCCAAAGCGCGCATGGGTGGTTAAGCGGCCTCCATAACGCTCCTGCAGCTGGCGCGCCAGTGGGATGGCATCCCCCTCCACCACCAGGTCAAAGTCCTGCTTCGGTTTTCCCAGGTATAAATCGCGCACGAACCCACCCACGATATAAAGGGCTGCTTTCTGTTCGGAGGCAATTTCAGCCGCGATTTTCAGCAGTGCCAATATGGCTTTCGGTATGGCAGCATCGAGTTTTTCAGCATAGTTCAGGTGGGTAGGTCGGGTAGCCTGGGAGGTGAGGATCTTCAGCAGATCGGTACGGGTGACGATGCCAATGATCTCCCTGTCGTTCTCGTCCATCACGGGGATTTGTCCCCAGCCTGTATCGGTCATCAAGTGCTGCAAGCGATCGATCGAGTCATCCGTATGAATAACCACTTCTCCGGCATTCATCAAGCTTGAGGCCGTCAGGTTCAGCTTATGGGCGATAGCCCGATCGACAGCCCGCCGGGTAAGCAAACCGATCACTTTGCCATCCTGCACCACCGGGTAGCCCTCATATCCATAGCGCTGCATCCGGTCAGCTGCATCTTGTGCAGGTGTATCCGGCGCCAACACCTGCGGGTTATGCGACATGATTTCAGCGACTGTGATTGCCGGGCGGATGAACTCAGGCAGCAGCGTCATCAGCTCATCGTGCACATCATCCAGCTCCCGCCCCTTGATCAGGCTGGCAGCTGCGCGTGAATGCCCTCCCCCTCCAAAGCGGGCAGTGATCTCCGCCACATCAATGTTATCAGAGGTCGAGCGCCCGATCATCTGGACGCCGGCACGGGTGGTGATCAATAAAAACAACGCATCCGGGTCGAGCAGATCGCGCAATTTATGCGCCACGGTGGATAATTCTTCGTCCAGCCCAAAGGCACTCCCGCACCCGATCACCACCGTATGCCCGTGGATGTGGTAGCTTTCCAGGGTCTGGCGTAAGGTGTCATACAACTTCTGTTGTTCAGTGGAAAGCGGATGATTTAGGAAATCAGCCGCGATGCGCAAATTGGCTTGCTGTTCCAGTAAATAAGAGGCAGCATGCAAGTCGCGCGCCGTGGTTCGAGTATAAGTCAGCGAGCCCGTGTCCTCATAAATCCCGAGCAGCAAGGTAGTCGCGTGGATCATGCTGATGTCATCATCCCGCTCCTGCAGGTCCTCCACAAATATGGTGGTGGTTGCACCTACATCTTCGCTGGAAATCGTCCATCCCGCAGGGATCTCCGGACGGATGGGATGATGGTCCACGATGTGCACGGGCGTATCCGTGCTCACGCCCCTCACGCTTGCCATGGACTGGGTATCCACCAGGCACACCGATTCCACGGCCTCATTGGGCAGATCATGCGGGTCCACGAACGGCAGCTCAGCCCCATAGAGGGTCACAAAAGCACGCACATTCCGGTTCATCCGCCTGGGCAAGACGGGGATGGCAGGATGAATCCAATAAATATGCTCCCAGCAAGGATGCCAGGGCATCGAAATCAGCCTGTTCGTGAGTCACAATAATTCGCATGCGCTAAACCACCAATCTTAAAAAACAATTTTAATCGACAATTTGATTAATGAGATAAAATAGGCGCTATCTATGAACAAGAAGCAGTCGCAAGCGCAACCCGATAAGCTTTCGGATCAGCTCGAACAATTATGGGATGATTTGCTTTCCCGCCAGCCTGCCCGTATCCGGTCGGCTTTTGAATCGCTGCAGGCGGCACAACAAAAAGCGGTCCTTGCCCATCTGCGCCGCATGCTAAAGGAAGATGGCTGGCAGCCCGAGCAGCGCTCTATCGGCCAGGGCGGCGATAAAAGTAATCGGTACGCATTCAAAACAGGATTGATCATGGATATCACTCAGCTAACTCAAGCCATGCACGAATTCGTCCGCACCATGGGCTGGTACGAAGCAGATAGCCCGCGCCCGCAAACCCTGCGCAACCTGGCAGTTTCACTCAATTTGGAAGCCAGCGAAGTGCTGGAGCAGTTCCAATGGGGCGACAACCTGAAGGACACACCATCGTTATCCGATGAGCTGGCTGATGTGATGCTTTACCTGCTCCAGCTTGCCAGCCTGGCAGGCATCGACCTTGAAAAAGCCGTGCTCGCCAAGCTGGAAAAGAATTATCACCGCACCTGGGATGCGAAGGACTGACCCATGACTATTCGCGTGACAGTATTTGGAGGCTCACAGCCCAAGCCGGGCGACCCTGTTTACCAGGATGCGTTGCATCTCGGCAACCTGCTTGCAAAAGCCGGCTATACCTTGCTCACGGGCGGCTATATCGGTACTATGGAAGCCCTCTCGCGTGGTGCGGTTGAAGCGGGCGGGCATGTCATTGGCGTCACCTGCGACGAAATCGAAGCCTGGCGACCCGTAAAAGCCAACCCATGGGTGACGGAGGATTGGCACTACACTTCACTCAAGGAGCGCATCTTTGCCTTGATCGAAAACTGTGATGCCTGTCTTGGCCCTACCTGGTGGAGTTGGCACATTGGCAGAAATCAGCCTCACCTGGAACCTGCTGCTCACCCGCATCCTGCCTCCCCGCCCGCTCATCCTGATCGGTCAAGGCTGGCAGGCAACCGTGCGCAAATTTTTGAGCCAGCAGGGTGAATTCATCCCTGAAGTGCAGCGCCAATGGGTCTCCTTTGTACCAGATGTCGATACCGCCTTTCAGCGCTTGCAGCAATCACTACCCAAACAAAGAATATAGCTCACAAGGAATAAACCATGACCGAAGATAAACTCCCCACCCAATCTGAAAACTTTGCTGAATGGTACAACCAGCTCGTGCTTAAGGCTGAGCTGGCTGATTACGCCCCGGTGCGCGGCTGTATGGTCGTCCGCCCGTACGGCTGGGCTTTATGGGAGAACATGACCGCTGCCCTCGACCGGCGCTTTAAAGCTACCGGACACGTCAATGCAGCTTTCCCATTGCTCATCCCCATGTCTTTCTTTGAAAAAGAGAAGGCGCATGTGGAAGGGTTCTCACCCGAGCTGGCGGTTGTCACCATTGGCGGTGGTGAGAAGCTGGAGGAGCCTCTGGTCGTCCGTCCCACCTCCGAGACCATCATCGGGACGATGTATGCCAAGTGGATCAAATCGTATCGCGACCTGCCGGTGCTGATCAACCAGTGGGGCAGTGTAGTGCGCTGGGAAATGCGCACCAAGCTTTTCCTGCGCACCTTGGAGTTTTACTGGCAGGAAGGACATACCGCGCATGCCACGTCTGAGGAAGGTAGGGAAGAAACACTCCGTATGTTGAATGTATATGAAGACTTCGCCATTAATGATGGTGCCATCCCGGTGGTTAAGGGGCGCAAGAGCCAGTCGGAGAAGTTCGCCGGAGCTGATAATTCGTACAGCATCGAGGCCATGATGGGCGATACCAAGGCTTTACAAGCCGGCACCTCACATGACCTGGGACAAAATTTCGCCAAGGCTTTCGAGATCCAATACCTGGACAAGAATAACCAGCTGCAGCACGTCTGGACCACTTCGTGGGGTCTTTCGACCCGTTTCGTGGGTGCCGTTATCATGACCCACGGCGATGACCAGGGGTTGATCCTGCCGCCCAAGTTGGCACCTTTCCAAATCATCATCATCCCAATTTACAAGAATGATGAAGAAAAGAACCTGGTCATGCCGGTGGTCTCAAGGGTGGAGCAGGAGCTGCAGAGCTTCCGGCTTAAAACAGATAACCGCGAAGAAGTCACGCCTGGTTTCAAATTCAACGATTGGGAGATGCGCGGGGTGCCCTTACGCATCGAGATTGGCCCCAAGGACGTCCAAAAAGGCACGCTTGCCTTTGCCCGGCGGGATCTGCCCGGTAAAGCCGGCAAGTCCTTCGTCCAACACTCCCAACTGGAAGCCCAGGTGGCGGAAGCATTGCAATCCATCCAGGCTTCCATGTTCGAGAAAGCCCTTGCATTCCGCCGGGCGCATACCTTCGATCCCAAGGATTATGAAGAGCTTAAAACGGCGGTAGAGAAGGGCTGGGCATTTGCCTGGTGGTGCGGTGATGCCGAATGCGAAAGCAAGGTCAAGGAAGAGACCAAAGCCACCACCCGCTGCATCCCGCTCGAGCAGGAGCCTGGTAAGGGCACCTGCATCGTGTGCGGCAAACCCGCCACCGAAAAAGTTATCTTCGGGAAGGCATACTAAAAAACGTTTGAATGTTCAACGTTTAAACGTTTAAACGTTCCAACGTTCTAACGTGCTAACGTTCCAACCTGCTAACGCTTGAGATGCCTGCCATCCGACCTGCCCGCCTGAAGCAACAAGTAGTTGATCTGGTCTCCAAATATGACCAGCCAGCTGCTTTTATACGCGAGCTGCATGCCCTGCTCGACGTGTACACGGATCATACCCAGCGCCAGGGTCAATCGGGAATTCCCAACCCCCTGCTGGCTTCGTATAATACTCCCCCACCGGTGATGCGCCAGGTATGGCATGAGCTCAGCCGGACGATCAACCAGCACCCCGATGAAATCCTGCAGCTGTGCGATGCTTTATGGGCAGAGCCGAATTATGACCTGCAGCTTTTAGCTGCCCGCCTGCTGGGGCAGATTCCGGTCGTGCCGCCCGGCCCGGTGATGAACCGGCTGCAAGCCTGGGTGGGCTCCAACCCTGACCGGCGCCTTTTGGATGGGGTGCTTGAACAAGGTCTCTTGCGCTTCCAAAAGGAAGCCCCTGACCGGCTGCTGGAGCTGGTCTCATCCTGGTTGTCTGGGGAAGATATCTCCGCCCAACATGCGGGTTTACGCGCCCTGCTGCCCTTGATCAATAATGCTGGTATCGCCTCTCTGCCGGCAATTTTTCGCCTGGCAACCCCTTACCTGCGTGTGGCTCACCCCCGCCTGCGCCCGGATATCCTTGCCGTTACGGCTGCCCTGGCACGCTGCTCCCCGGCTGAGACCGCCTACCTGCTGCGTCAGAACCTCACCGCCCCCGACAACCCCGACACCCCCTGGCTGATCAGGCAGGTGTTGGACGAGTTCCCGATAGAAACTCAGGCAGGATTACGCGCCGCTATGAAGGGCACAGGGTGAATTAATCAATCCTCCAGACCTTATACCCATCCCGTTACTGCCATTTTCTCCGGTAGAGGCGGGACTTAATTCCATCCGAGAATACTCCATCACTTTCCATAGGTTAACTTACTCCCGGATCTTCACGCAAATGCGACCCGCCCACCTTTTCCCTCCATCTTCGCTCTCACGGCGCGACAGGCTGGTACCAACCGTATATTGCCACCACGCAGCCTTCGTTACCACCTACCGTCCTCACCTGCCATCAGTAGTTACTAGCCGCGTCGACGGGGCCGTCTACAACGGTCACCAAATCTCCGAGCGCGGCAGCCTCAACCTGCTCAACACCATCTCCCCAAGCAATCCGATGCGATCTTGTCGAATCGACGGGCGCCTGGGGTAAATGTCTCGATGTCTAAATATTGCGTAGTAATTTTATGTAGACCATTCTCACCGTAGTTGGCATCCATGACCCGACGATAAATTCGAGTTTGCTTTCACGTCTGAGGATTGCCAACATTTTATGGTCACAAATATCACCTCGCTACCAATGGCAAATACAAGCCCTGCAATGGCACCGCGGCACATACCTGGTTGCTTTTCGCAGAGAGTGTTCCCGTTGCATCATAGGCCTGAACAAGATAACAGTAATTCACGCCTCTATTGACCAGGAGATCCGCAAGGTAACTACCTGAAGTTTCTCCCACAAGCTCGTAAGTGGCACCAGCATCTGTGCTGCGCAGGATTCTAAAACCCGCAACGCCCGGAATGAGCGGGGGCATCCAACGAATTCCCAGGGCATTGACTAGATATAGCTTATCCTGGGTGACGCTGGTAAGGACAGGAGCAGGTAGGGTTCCGAGGGCGCCAGTTACGGTATCATTGGCCGGATCTCCATTCTCATCATTGCTGAATACCTGTGCGTAGATCGGCTGCTCGCTGCCGTTCGCGACAATATCGAAGGTCATTGGCAGGTAGGCGTTGTATCCCAAGGTATCGCCAGCAGGCAGATCATCGCAGCCCAGCTGAGTCCCTGTAGGTGGAACCCCGCTGAAGAAGCACACGCTGATCGGAACAGCCCCGCTGGTGGCTACCCCTCTGCCGAGATTCTCGAGTGTGGCGGTCACAACTACTGTTTCTCCTGCATTGGCGTGGATAGCTGATAACCCCAATGTCGGATCCAGAGCCAGGTCGGGATCGGCAGAGATATTGAAAGTCTCAACGTTGTCATTCCCCGAGGTAAATGAATGGGTCGAGCTAGCTGCAATGGGAGTGGTGGTAGCATTGGTTAATGAGTTGGCTTGATCCAGCATGATCGTCGAGCGGTTGACATTTATTACCATGGCGTCACCCGACACTGGATTAATAGAGAAAGACTGTAACCAGTGATTAACCGGTGCATCGGTCATGTATAAGGGTGCCGAGTATCCGCCGGCAACCAGCCCCTGGGACATTGCCAGTTGACCCAGAACAGCATTCGTGCCAGGAGCGCCGAAACGTCTGAAGACAAGCAGCTTTTCACCCGTGCTGCTGATCTGCAAGATGGGTCTTTCTGCATAAATGGTCATCCCCTTATCCATCACCGGGGCTGCATTCCAAAACTTATCCACATTGGAATCTGCACTCCACAGCATAGATCGGTTGCCGACGCCTGTATTGGTGGTACCATCACCGTCAACTGTTCGGACCAGAAAAGCCATATGTGCAAGCTGAGTCTGGGTGTCAAAACTTAGGCTCGGTGATTCTGCCCCGCCAGGCAGCTGGTCGGTCAAATCAAAAGTCGGTGAGGTCCATCCACCGGCAACCGTCCAGCGAGCCACTACAATCCGCCGGTCACTGTTGGTGGATGGATTACCATCGAAGTCCACCGTCCAGGCTATTGCCCGATCTGATAATCCACCAGGCAGGAACAGCCGGGCGGTGCTCGGCTGAACATTCATCGCATCACCCGACGGGTTGCCATTCAACAGGCTCGGAGTATCCCAAGTATTAGAAGCGGGATTCCACTCTGTGATTGCAATGCGCATCTTTTCAGGTGTACTCACCAGGCCACCAGTATTTTCTACCCAGGCAAGGGTGGCGCCCAGGAGATCACCCGATATGGATGCTCTTCCATCTGGAACCATATTATTAGTCAGCTGCGTGGGCGGATCCCAGTTCGTACCATTCCACGTGGTATAGAAAATCTCTTGCATCTGCATGTAAGCGTTAATATCCGACCCCATATTCTGTTCCTGAGCTAATGTCAGGTTTGTTTGGGTCCAGACTACCATAGGAGTATTGTTCGGACCGATAAATGCTGCCACAGGATCCTGTACTGCATGGTCCCCATCTGTAAGGTAGGATGGAGATAGCCACGTTTGAGAGGCTGGATCCCAAAAACTGGCAGCCACGACCGGAGTGGGCTGCTGCTGGTTAGGCGTGGTATCAAAGATATACACCGACAATGCATCGCCCACCGGGCTGGTCGCCACTGAGGGGGAGGCCATCATACGGGGTGGTGATATGACAGCCTCGGGATCAATTTCCTTGATCGCTTGAGCCAGACTGTTGCATCCCGGCGGCTCCGAAAAGTTCACCAGGTTAAAAGAACCTATATTCCATGTTTGAGACCAGAATAACAGGTTGACCCTCGCCCATGCAGACAGGGTTACAGACACCGAGAAGCAAGGGGTATCGAACCAGACAATTTCAGGGTGATTCGGATCATTGGTAGCTACCCGCAGAGGCAGGCCAAACCCGATCGAGGCTGTAGCATTCGCACCAGCTGAAGCGACCCCTAACAACAGATCGACCCAAACGCTGATGGTCAGGCTTGGGGTAATTTGGGTAGTCAAGGTTGTATCGAGATTGGGCTGGAAGGGATAAATTGTCCCCTTGATGCTGAGCGAGCCGCTCAAACCGACGCTCACACTGGCGTCGATGGAAACAATGCCCCAGAAGGAGGCAATCACGCCGCTAAACACCGGCGTGTTAATACTATCCGACCAGAGTTTAACCGGCCCAAAGGCAATGTTTGAGTCCAAAGGATGATTTGGGTCAATATTGGTGGTGTTTTCCCCGGCTTTCAACAAGTCCTGGGTTTTATTGAATACGTTGATGCTGAAAAGCTCCAGCAATGCCTGTGCTTGCATGACCTGAATGTGTATCACCCCATCCAGGGTGATATTGCCCGATATATTCACGCCAGCAGAAAATTCATTCGTTAAAGTGCCAACCAGGGGTAAGCTTGGCGCAGGCTTTGGGTAGATGATCGGCAGCACTCCACCTACGTTGACTAATGTACCCTGGAATGAGTACCGGTTATGGGTGCCATCCCAGGTGGTGACGGCACCTGGCTGCATAATTGGATCTTTCATTGGGTCTGCCATCTCCCTGATCTTGTACTGGCTGGGGCATTGCCTGACGCCGGATACGACTGGCGAGACGATCAATTTGCTATCTCCAGCGGGTAAATTGCCCACATCGTAAGATATGCCGTAGTTACTACCAGCGTCACTTGAGCTGCCGATCATTACGATCGTTCCTCCAGGCAACATTACATGATATTGCACCTCATCCACGATTGCATTGCCAGTGATTTGCAGGTAAGAGCTGAAAGGAACGGACAGACTGACCCCATTGATATACAGGCCAAAATCATAGGCGGGAGGTGCCGAGTTGTAAATATCTCCCAGGGTGAAGTTGAACGGAAGGTAATGTACCAGGTACTTATAATCCGCTGTAGAGGTGGTGTTATGTACCGCAGATACCTGAGCGCTGAAATTACCAATACAAGGCTGATTGGTCACCGGATCCGTGGATATTTTAATGGCGGAATTAAAATTAACTACAGCACCTATGCCCGGGTTAACAATCACAGGGCCGGATAGCACGGGTTGAACTACATTACCAATAGCAGCAATCTGATAGATGCCGGGTGATACATTCGGTATGTTAAATCCGCCACTCTGGTCGATAGACCCACTGTAAAGGATGGTGCCCGCCCTGTCCATCAGGTTTACGGAAGCGCTCATTGAGGCACCGGGCCCAGCCGGAACTTCCGCACCGCCGGCAGCTATCCCGCCGGTAGGAATGATGCCCGAGACGGAGCCATTTGGAGCAGGGTCAAGAGTGAAATCCTGGCAGGCATATTCTGCGATATCTGTCCCGGTCAGCGTTGCACATACTTTCGCTGGTCCGGTTTCAAGCGTGTGGGGCACGCCTGTTGTAACCTGATACGTCAAGTTGGGGTTGACATTAACCACGCTTGAAGTGTATGTCGTGTCGGAAATAACCCAGCCCACTCGCACACCAGGATATGCGTTGGATGGTACATTACCCGATACGATAACACTCTGGCCTACGTAGCTGTGGCTGATACTGAGATGGATGGTAGGTGTCGGAAATCCCGTCGGTGCAGGAACGGTGGGGGTTGTGTCTGGGCCTGAAGCGACATTAGAATTAAACGGATGGCTGGCATAAGAACTGCCTTTTGGAACTGAACTAACCAAGAAGACCAGTACTAAAACTACATTCAGGAATTTCTTGCCGTTCATTGGATTATCCTCCGCTTGAATGGTTATTTGGTTGGTAATTTGCGAGTTGTATTGTTGACCTTAACCCCCAGACGTCGAAGCATCGATTAAAGGATATATAAATTATATTCTGCAATTATTATTTCATTTCTGTGGAATTGCTTAATATTTTATGAGATTTAAGCAGTGAAATTGCCGGTAATTATTCACACCATCTCCATTTGCCTTCGATGGAGATGATATGGAGACGGAAACACCGAAAAAAGGATGTGCTTCGGGTTTACTGCGCCAGAACCTCACCGCCCCCGACAACCCCGACACCCCCTGGCTGATCAGGCAGGTGCTGGATGAGTTTCCTGTAGAAACTCAAGCAGGATTGAGGGCCGCGATGAAGGGCATGGGGTAAAAGATTTCGATATCGTCTCCATCAAATAGCTAGGAAAAATCAATCTTTATGGCGAGACCATCCACCCTTCAGGCGAAACATCTACAGCTATTTGAGCCCCAAATCCTTGCAAAATATCCACCAAAATTACCCGCCGGTTGTTATCACCCAGGAAATTTTCCACCAGCAATTGCCGACCATCTGGTGACCAGATTGGCGCTCTGGAGTCGTTTTGAAATGAGCCTGGAATACAATAATTGGTTAACCGCCGGGTAGTTATGTCCAATACCGCCAATCTATCATCTGAAAACTTACTTGGATCTGCGTTTAACCAAAAGGCAATGTATTTACTATCAGACGACCAGCTAAAATATCCTATTGAAGCTTGCTGATACTCGCCAAACTGAGTTAATTGTTCAACATTTCCTGAGGTATCTACCAGAAACAAATCACTCTTTGGTGGTTTTTGTACATAAGGAATGCTCAGCTCAAAGTAATATTTCACAATAGCTATGTATTTTCCATCCGGAGACCATTTCGGGTCCGGAGTAATGGGAAGCGATGTCGGTATAGATACGATTTCTTCATGCTTTAGAATGTCCCAGACTACGATGGAATTAAATTCAGTACCGGAATGTGGGTACAGTACTTTGGATAATGAGGAATTGTAGATCATTCCACTGTAACTAAAATCCCCCCATTTAATGTAAGTGGTTGCTGGAAGTACCATGTCAGGATAATCGGGAATCATCACTTTAGATTCGCTCGTAAACGGATTAAGAATAATCAGAACCCCAAAGGTCATCTCCCCAGGTCTTTTTGTGATCAATAAACGTTCATTATCGAGCCAGCCAGCAATTAAAAACCAATCATCTCTCCAAGGAATTATCTGCTTGGATTGACCATCTGAATTAGCAACAATTAATTGTGATTTTCCAGGAATACGACTAAATAATATATATGCTAGCCATTTACGATTTGGAGAAACTTGAATACTCAATAAACTCGTGCCATCAGGTTCCTCTATAACTTGGGAAGTCTTTTTCTTCATATCCAGTAAAGTGGTTTCTCCCGTTTCCCCATATCCGCTTGTAAGAATAATTCCTTTTACATCCGCATCAGAAGGAAGATTGGGTGCAATCTCTAAGCATTGGTAAGATAAAGGCTCAGAAAATGCGGTACCCGTGTTTTTTGCGATGGGCAAAGTAGCTGCGAGTGTAACATTTACAGTTGGTACTTTGGTTAAAATCGGTGTTGATGAAATCTGAACAGACGGCGAGGTAGTTTTAGTCGATAACGGTTGCAAGTTTGAAGATATGGATGGTGCAGGTATGGCCTTTTCCGCAGGTATTACAGTTGGGAAGGCTTTAGCCAGCGGATGACATGCTGACAACATGCCAATCAGTGCCAGGAACATGAAAATATTGCTCTTCTTTCCATCCATATTCGCCCTCACGGTGTGACAGGCTGGTACCAGCCGTACCTTGCCACCACCCAACCTTTGATACCATCTGCCGTCCTCACCTGCCACCAGTAGTTACTGGCGGCATCGACCGGTCCATCGATAATGGTCACCACATCACCGACCTTGAGCGAGGATAGCACCGGGCTGAGCGTGGATGGCTTGCTGCGAATCTCTGCTCCTGCACCTGCTACACTCACTTCGTACGACTGGCCGATATTCAGCATCGAGATAGGCATCCACTCGGGCCGCATCGAAAAGGCAGTATCAGCAGAATAGATCTCCGTGATGTTGCTCCCATCAGCTTGCATCACCATGATCTTTCGAAAAGTAGAGGTGCTCATGGGGTTCGTAGCCTCGAAGGCGATATATTTCCCATCCGGAGACCAGCTTGGGTTCGACGCACAGTATGACGAAAAGGTTAATTGCCGCTGGTCGCTGCCGTAGACCCCCACCGTATGGATCGTTCCACAGTCTTCGGATGAGGTAAACGCGATCCGTTGGCCATTGGGCGACCAGCTAATCCTGCCTTTCGCGGCAGCGAAATCTGTCACCCGTCTCTCGTTGCTGCCATCGGCATTCATCGTCATCAAATACCAGGTGATTTTAGCTCCATAGCCTGACCAGCTTCTCATTTTTAAAAAGGCAATTTCTCTTCCGTCTGGAGACCAGGCGGGAGACAGTCCACCAACTGGAGGGGTGAGCTGGAAAATTATTCCGTCTTTGACGTTTACCAACTTGATTTCACTGGAAGGATCATCATAAACCCCTGATTCGGCATAGGCGATGGACTGCCCATCGGGAGACCAGGCAACATCTGCAGGGTTACGGGTCAGGAATGATACGTTCTTCGCTCCGCTCCCATTCAGGGAGGTGATATATATGCTTATATTACTGTTCCCCATCACGCTGCCGGCAGTAAATGCCAGTTTGTGCCCGTCCGGGGACCATGACACCGAGCTGCAAAAATCGAACCCCTCGATCACCGACGTCAGGCCTGTGCCATCCGCCCGGATCAACCCAACATTGATATCACCACCACCGCCTGCAAATGCGATCAGACCCGGAGTAATCGCCAATTGTGTCGGAGCTGGGATGTGCGTGGGTGGGACCGATGTGCTGGTGGATGTCGGCACCCCGCGGGTGGGGGTCAGGGAGGGTTGTACGGTGGGTGAAGACGTGCCGGTCGGTTGAATTAAGAGCGTTGGGGTTATGTGTGGAGCAACAATCGTCGTTTCCGAGGGGATTGCCGAAGAGGCTGCTTCGTCAGATGGCTGACAGGCTGTTAATATGGCGATCATCGCCACGAGAATAATAGCTTTCCTCATCCTCTATTCCCTAATCAATCGCAACTGGGTTTTTGATTTCCTTCCATACTATAAATATCTCATCAAATATTGGTGTATATATACTGTTTATGGCATTCCAATCCAACCTGCTGGAAACATAGTCTCATCAAGCTGATATAATTTGCCGCCGACTAAATCTAAGATAAAAAGTCGAAATTGACCATCTCCATCCAGGATCCTTAGCAATAGTTGATTACTATTTGGCGACCAAAATGGTAGAAATGCGGAGGAGTCTTTATTAGCTCCAATTAGACAGGGGTCAATAAATGTAGATGTAGTTGTATCAATTATCCCTAATCTATAAATTTCATCATCGGGTGGGTTATCACCTTTATTGGTTTGAAACCAGAAAGCAATATATCTTCCATCTGGAGACCATCTATATTCACGTATACGGACGGACCTATACTCATCGCCAAAGTGAGTAAGCTGTGTTACTCCGCCCCTACTAGTGATGCTGTATAGTTCTTCGACAGAAAATCTGCCTTCTATCAAACTTGAGGAAATATCCGGGGAAGTAGTAATATATTGAGTACCATCGGGTGACCATCCATGTAGATAATCAATATCTATCGACGCGATTGGGGATTCAATCGAAATGCTAAAAGGTAGCCACGCTAAGATTTTCTCTTGTTGAATGTCCCATAATATTATTCGCCCCAATCCTTCAGTGTCAAAATAAATGACACGTGTCATAGTAGGGTCGATAGTACTAATCAACACACTTTTTTTAGATGGCGTAGACATATAAAAAGGATGTGGAAGGTTTAATGCCACACTCAATTCTTCGCCAGTAAATGGATTTAGTACAATTACCGAGTTTAAAGGTTCATTATCGTGAACAATCGCTAGATGTACATTATCAAGCCAATGTATTATTCGCCATTCCTGTTTATTTGGAAAAGTATTCACAACTCCATTCGCAGAAACAACTTTTCCCATACACTGCGCCTCACTACAATCTAACAATAATAATTGCGATCCGTTAGGCGAAACTTCCAGATCAAATATGTCCTCATTACCATTCAGTAGAGGGGTTTTTATACTGGATTTAAGATCAAATAAATAGTAACCTCCACCAAGCATTCCCAAAATAAGCTGACCATCTACTTTCATATTGTCTTGGAATGATTTCGAAATATCAATACAATCAACAAATACTGGATTAACCGATGCTGTTGTTGTCGATATCTCGATTGCGGGAGTAAGGGAGGTTTGAACGGTTGGTGAAGAGGTGCTTGTTGGTTGAACCTTGATGATTGGAGTTATGGACGGAGCGAAGTCTGTTGTTTCCGTGGAGATTGCCGTAGGGGCTGCTTCCTCTGATGGCTGACAGGCTGATAACACAGTCAGGAGCAACAGAAGAATGATAAATTTCTGTTGCTTCATGCTGAATTCACACATCGCAACCCTCCTCTCACTCAGTTGATCGATACCATCTCGATATAATCATACAACATTATTTTTGGAAGTAAATAGAGAAATTATAAAGACGCTGGGGAGGTTTATGATCGAGAATGATCCGGAATTCTTTATCAGGAACCAGGAAAACCAAGAAATAAAACCTATAATGATCGATGCATATGAAGAATATGAAGGTTAAGCAGCATTATTTAATAAAAAAAAAGAAAAAATCAAAGAGGAAACAAATCATATGCGGCGGAAAAGTGTGTTTGGGTAAAGGTTTGGGGGATAAATTGTCATGGCAAAAAGTTTCCTGATACTATGTAAGAACTCAACGAAATCGGAAAATAGCCAAATCACCGGAGATGTTTGTGGGAGATTGCTTCCCGAGCCCCTCAAAAAAAGTTGGGCCAAGAAATCAGCAGGGATTCTCCCCGCAAACCATCGGGGATTCCGGAATTACAACTATGTGAGACGATTTCGAAAATTTAGAATCCAACGAATCAAAATAAACAATTCAGTGAGTAGCAACGTCCTATACCAGTTTAGGTCGACTGGTATACGAATCCATTACTGAGTAAATTAGCAGCATATCATTACGCATATCGATAAGAAAATCACTTATCGATATACGGACGCATTTATCTAAATAAACCATTATAAAATGAATGCGTCCTAATTATAGCACATATGTTCTGATTCCACAAGTAGTTTATCGAAATTGGTGAATTCTTTAAGGTTCGAAGATAACGAACAGATATAAAATGGGTGAAGCATCCCACGTTCAGCATAATCGATGATCATAATTATTTTGCCGGATGCTTCACCCCTACTAATTATTAAGGACCTTTGTGTCCGTAGTGTCCTTCGTGGTTTTCTTGAGATCTGCTCACACGTTCTTAATTGCCGATTCGGTCACACTCTGGTATAATCCAGCCCGCTGACTAGACCGCCCGGCGGCTGAGGCTGCCGCGTTGGAGACCTGCTAGAAGCAAAATACAACCTGAATGGAGCAGATGTCATGGAAAAGGACGTAAAAGCAAAAACAATGGAAACTTTCGCCCGTCATGAGGGCGACACCGGATCACCAGAAGTGCAGGTTGCACTGTTATCCGGTCGGATCACAGAGCTCACCGAGCACTTACGCGAGCACAAGCACGATGAGAGTTCTCGTCGTGGATTACTGAAGATGGTGGGGCAACGCCGCCGCTTGCTGGCCTACATCAGACGCAACGACTATCAGCGCTATATGGCGCTGACAGACCATCTGAAAATCCGCCGCAAATAGCTTTAGCCCACCCTAGAGCAGATGGGAACCATCCCATTTCCTTTTTTCAGGGAGAAAATTAAACAGCCTCAGGTCGGGAATTGATGGATAACGACAACATATTTCAAATTAGGCGGCTTCTAATATGCCGCCTTACAACGTTGTCGCTAACTCTCAGTTTCTGACCAAAGGGCACCAAAACTTTTTAGGAGAAACTGAATAATGAAACCAGAATCAAAAATATTTACTGCGATGGTTGGTGGTAAACCCATCACCTTCGAAACCGGCACGCTTGCCGGACAGGCCGGCGGTGCAGTCACCGTCCGCCTGGGCGACACGATGATCTTCGCTGCCGCTACCATGAGCCCCGATGTCCGCCTCGGGATCGATTACTTCCCCCTCACGGTGGATTATGAGGAACGCATGTATGCCGGTGGACGGATCCCCGGCTCGTTCTTCCGCCGTGAAGGCCGCCCGTCTGAGGTGGCAATCCTGATCGCCCGCCTCACCGATCGACCTCTACGCCCACTCTTCCCCAAAGACCTGCGCAACGATGTCCAGGTGATCCTGTACTCGTTCTCCGTAGATGGTGAGAACCCGATCGATGCCCTGGCGATCAATGCCGCTTCGACGGCACTGATGATCTCGGATGTACCCTGGGGAGGCCCAGTGGCAGCCGTGCGCATCGGGCGCATCGAGGGGAAATTAATCGTCAACCCCACTTCCAGTGAACAGGACCGCTCTGACCTGGACCTGCGCATCGCCGGCACGCGCGAAGCCATCCTGATGGTCGAATGTGGTGCCCAGGAAGTGCCTGAATCCGTGATGGTGGAAGCGCTGAACTTCGGGCACCAATCCATCCAGCCGCTGATCGACGTCCAGGAACAAATGGTCCGAGAGATCGGTAAACCCAAGCAATCATACGTGTCCTTCAACCTGGCTGAACCTGTCCAGGCGCAGGTCGATGAACATGCAGCCTCTCACCTTAACGCCATCCTGGACAAGCCACATACCAAGGCTGAGATGGACGCGGCGGTTAATGCTTTACGCGAGCAGCTCGTCACCGAGCTCACCGCTGAAGATGAAGCTCTCGCCCCCAATGTCATGGAAGCCTTCGACGAAAGCCTTAAGACCGTGGTGCGCCAGCGCATCCTCGATAAGCAGATCCGCCCGGATGGACGCGGCCTGACCGATATTCGCCCCATCTGGGGTGAAGTTGGCCTAAGCCCGCGCGCCCACGGAAGTGGACTGTTCACGCGAGGTGAGACCCAGGTGCTCACCCTGGCAACGCTCGGAACGCCGCGCGATGCCCAGGAAATTGACAGCCTGACCGGCATGGAAGCCAAGCGCTACATGCATCACTACAACTTCCCCCCCTTCTCCACCGGCGAGGTAAAACCACTACGTGGCTCCTCACGGCGGGATGTGGGTCACGGAGCACTGGCAGAACGCGCACTGGTGCCGGTCATCCCATCCGAAGCAGATTTCCCATACACCCTGCGCCTTGTCTCTGAGGTGCTGTCCTCCAATGGATCCACCTCGATGGCGTCGGTGTGCGGCTCGACCCTGGCATTAATGGACACGGGTGTACCCATCAAGGCACCTGTAGCCGGTGTTGCCATGGGCTTGATCAAGGAAGGCGAACGCTACTCCATCCTGACCGATATTCAGGGCCTGGAAGATCACCTGGGTGACATGGACTTCAAAGTCGCTGGAACCCGCGAGGGCATCACCGCCCTGCAGATGGATATCAAGATCAAAGGGATTACACCCGAGATCATGGCAGAAGCACTCGAGCAAGCACGCGTGGGACGGTTGTTCATCCTGGATAAAATCCTGGAGATCATCCCCGAACCGCGTAAAGAGCTCAAAAGCTTTGCCCCGCGCATCACTGTGCTGCACATCCCCTCCGATAAGATCGGTGCGGTCATCGGCCCGGGTGGGAAGATCATCCGCAGCATCCAGGAAGAAACTGGGGTCAAGATCGACATCGAGGAAGATGGCACGGTCTACATCGCAGCCACGGATGGCCCTGCCGCCGCAAGGGCGCGCCAGATGGTCGAAGAGATCACCGAATCACCGGTGGTCGGGCGCATCTATACCGGGCGGGTGGTTCGCATCACCGATTTCGGCGCGTTCGTCGAGATCCTGCCCAACCAGGATGGTCTGGTGCACATCTCGCAGCTGGATAGTGAGCGGGTCAATAAAGTGGAAGATATCGTCTCCATGGGCGATGAGATCACTGTGATGATCACCAACATCGACGAGAGCGGTAAGATCCGCCTCTCCCGCCAGGCTGTACTCGAGGGCTGGACCCTCGAAGAAGCCATCTCGCACGACCGCCCTTCCGGAGGGCGCTCGGGCGGCCCACGTGGTGGTAGTGGTGGTGGCAATCGTGACCGCCGTCCTTCGCGTGATGGTGGCGACCGTGACCGCCGTGATCGCGGCCCTCGCCGCTAAGACAATATACCAACCCGTTTTCCAACCGAAAACGGGTTTTCTTTTTTTTATGCTAAAATCAAAACCATGAGCGTCAAATATTCGACCACCGATTACCGTTATCCCTACGAATATCTCATCTTGTTCATCACGATCGTGGTCGTGCTGCTGGTGATTGCAATCACCGCCGCAGCGACCGTGTGTACCAGCGCCATCTTTGTGCCATTCGTGGTCATCTATGGTTATTATGCCGGTCGGAGCAGGCACCAGGCACTCCTCTCTCAAGCTCAGCAAGTCAACCCGCAATCCGCTCCCGAGATGATGCCGTTGATCCAGGTGAATTCCACCCGCCTGCAAGTGGAGCCGGTGAATGTGTTCGTCGTGCCTTCCAACCAGCTGAATGCCTATACTTTCGGGATGGATTCCCCCAAGGCAATTGTGCTTTACTCCTCCCTGTTCAAAATCATGGATCAGGATGAGATCCAGTTCATCCTGGGTCATGAGATGGGGCATGTGAAGCTTGGACACACCTGGCTGAACACCCTGGTGGGTGGAATGGCAGGCATACCCAGCGGGTTGGGCGCTGCCGCGATAATGGAGCTGGCTTTCCGATGGTGGAACCGGGCATGCGAATATTCCGCTGACCGGGCGGGGGTGCTGGCATGTGCTAAACCCGCCAAAGCAATTTCAGCCTTGATCAAGCTCGAGGCCGGTCCCGCAGCCCGCACACAGGCTGGGATGCAGGCTGCCATCCAGCACATCGAGGCGGAAGACGATAACATCATGAACAATCTGGAAGAGCTGATCGCTTCACATCCGATGATCGCCAAACGTGTCGAACAGATTCGCAAATTCTCCGGTACCCAGGAATACCGCAACATGCAAGCCTTGATGGATAAAAACCTCGCCAGTTGAAATCATAGCCAGCCAGATTCAACCTCATGGATCTATCGATATTTGCCCAACGCATGCCAAAAGCTGAGCTGCACGTCCATCTCGAAGGCTCAATCTTGCCGCGTACATTACTCAAGCTGGCCCAGCGCAACCACGTCAGCCTGCCTGCGGAGGATGAAAGCGGGTTGAGCGAGCTTTACCGGTTCCGCGATTTCAACCAGTTTATCGAAGTATATGTAATGATCACCAGCTGCTTGCGGACCCCCGATGATTATCGCCTGATTGCGTATGAATTTGGCAGTGAGTGCGCCAGGCAAAATATCCGTTATGCCGAGGTGACATTTTCCATTTCCACCAATATGAGGTTAACCGGCTTGACCTGGCAGGCGATCTTACAGGGATTGAATGCCGGAAGGGAGCAAGCACACCTCGATTATGGAGTCAGGTGGCAATGGGTTTTCGATATCGTGCGGGATGTGCCGGATACCCAGAAAGATGTATTGGAGATTGCACTTGCCGGGCGAGAGATGGGAGTCATCGCGCTAGGCCTGGGGGGGATCGAAAACGGGTTCCCACCTGAGCTGTTTGTGGAGACCTTCAAACGAGCTGAGAAGGAGCACCTGCACCGGGTGCCGCATGCGGGTGAGATTTCGGGACCGCAAAGCGTGTGGTCGGCGATAAAATTGCTGCATGCAGAGCGAATTGGTCATGGGGTACGCAGCATCGAAGACTCGCGCCTGGTCGAATACCTGGTAGCAAACTCCATCCCGCTCGAGATCTGCCCCACCAGTAACATCTGCCTGAACGTTTACCCGGATTACGCCCATCACCCATTGCGTAAACTTTGGGAGGCAGGTATGATGGTAACCATCGGGTCGGACGACCCACCCTTGTTCGGTACAGATCTAAATCACGAGTACCAGCTGTTGGTAAGCGAGTATCATTTTTCACAGCCTGAGCTGGAGCGGATCAGCCTGAATGCCATCCGGTCCAGTTTTCTCAGCCAGGGAGAAAGGCTTAAACTGGAGCAGGAGTTCCAGGATGAGTTCAGTCGATTATCCACAAATTAATGGTGAGGTGAATATGAACACAACACACGACGCATATAAACGATTAGCTGAACGGTTGGACAACCTTCCAAACGGTTTCCCGCCTACTGAAGATGGCGCAGAGCTAAAGCTGCTCGCTAAACTTTATACCCCGGAAGAAGCTGAGCTTGCTTCCCAGCTGTTGATCAAGCTGGAATCCGCAGCTCAAGTGGCCTCCCGCCTGGGGCTGGACTACGGGATCACGCGCCAGCTGCTGAAGAGCATGGCCCGCAAGGGTCTGATTAAAGCCGGGAAAGCCGATGATGGGCTAGGGTATGGATTGTTACCCTTCGTGGTGGGGATCTACGAGAATCAAACCGGCTCGGCACTCGATGAAGAGCTTGCCCGACTATTTGAAGACTATTATCAACGTGCTTTTACCCAAATCCTGGCAGTGCAGCCTGCCTTCCACCGCGTCATACCGGTGGGCGAGAGCATAAAAATGGACATGACGGTTGCTCCCTATGAATCGGCTGCCGGAATCATAGAAAATGCCAAATCCTGGGCAGTATTGGATTGCATCTGCCGCAAGCAAAAGGCTCTGATCGGCCAAGCATGCCAACACCCTGTAGACGTGTGCATGGCGATGAGCGATACTCCGGATGCATACACCACAAATGACGTCATTAAAGCGCTCACCAAGGAAGAAGCCTACGCAGTCTTGCGCCGGGCAGACCAGGCAGGCCTGGTGCACTCGGTGAGCAATAACCAACGCGGCAACTGGTATATCTGCAATTGCTGCACCTGCTCGTGCGGCATCTTGCGCGGTATGGCTGAGCTTGGAATCGCCAACGTGGTCGCCAGCTCCGCATTCATCAATACGGTTGAAGAGGACTTGTGCACAGCCTGCGGGCTGTGTGTGGAATACTGCCAATTTGATGCTCTGAGCATGGATGGGACCGCTACTGTGAATAGAACGCGTTGCGTGGGCTGCGGTGTATGCGTCACCGCCTGCCCCGAGCAAGCGCTGGTGTTAGTGCGCCGTCCTGAGGATGAGATCAAACCCGTGCCGGTGAGATTCAAAGATTGGGAAAATCAGCGCGCCGAAGTCCGCGGCATTGATTTGACGCCCCTGTTATAGACACATAATTACTCACGGATATAGATGTGGCGGTTAAAACCGCTCCTTATAAATTCACAAGGTCGGCCTACGCCGACCTTTCAAAGACAGAATTACGGTTTGCAGGTCAACCAGGGAATTCCATCCTAGGGGGCATATAGAAGAAGTAATAAGTATACAGGCACCAATCATTATAGAGGAATTGAGGGGTGAATAATTATTTATACACTGGCACTAGTTACGCAGGTTGAATTAACCGGTTACTGATCCTGGGTGGGCAGGTAGGGCATTTGTGGGCCTGGTATCCCCAGGTGCTCTGAGAGGGCTGCCCGCATGGCGATCCGGTCATCCCAGGGGTACTCAATTTCGCCAAAGCACATCGATTGTTCGTGCCCCTTGCCGCAGGCAATCACCACGTCCCCAGGTTGAGCCCTGGTGATAGCAAAGCGCAGGGCTTCACCTCGGTCAGGGATCCGCCAGAAGGATTCCCCCTCAATGCCACCTTTGCGCTCGGCTCCGGCAGCCATTTCAGCCAGGATATCCTGTAGCAATTCGGTACGCGGGTCCTCAGCGGTCAGTATGGTGAGATCGGCCAGCTCGATCGAGGTCTCAGCCATCATCCTGCGCTTCTGCCGATCGCGAAGACCAGCCGCCCCAAAAACAGCGATCACCTTTCCGCGGGTAAAGGGGCGCACGGCTTGTAGAGCCACCCGCAGGGCATTGGGCGTGTGGGCAAAATCCACGATGGCGATAAAGTCTTGACCGAGGCTTATCCTTTCCATCCGCCCCGGAACGTTTTTCAGCCCAGCGATTCCATCCTGCGCAGCTGTTGGACTTACCCCAAGGGTGTATACCGTGGCAGAAATAGCAGCCAGGCAGTTGGAGATATTGAAATCTCCGGGTAATGGGCAAATAACTGGAAATTGCAGACCTTTGCCGCTTACCACAAAGCTGGTGCCATCATCCGTGTGCTCTACCTGGAGCGGACGGATATCTGCATCGGTATGGAATCCATACGAAAGCAGCGAGCCCGTGGAGACTTCAGCAAGGTACGTGAATGAAGCATCATCCCGGTTCAAAACGGAGCTCCTGGGATTGCCCTGCTGTTTTGCAAATGTGGTATCCAAGTTAATGAAGAGACGTGCTTTGGCAGCGCGATATGCCTCGTAGGAAGCGTGGTAATCAAGATGTTCGTGGGTGATGTTGGTGACCACGGCTACATCAAATTCACATGCATCCGCCCGGTATTGGGCTAAACCGTGAGAAGTGACTTCCAATACCACGTGGGTAAGACCCTTCGCGACCATTTGTGCCAGGTAGCGCTGGATATCGGGCGCATCAGGGGTGGTGACATGAAAGCCTGTATCCAGCACCTGGTCACCGATGACGGCATTGATGGTGGAAATCATGCCGGATTTAATACCAGCTGCCAGCAGGATTTGGTAGATCAGGTTGGTGGTGGTGGTCTTACCATCGGTGCCCGTCACGCCAATCATGGTCAATTTGCGGGCTGGGAAGCCATAAAATGCCGCCGCCAGGTGAGGTAATGCCATGCGGCTGTCATCCACCTGCAGGTACGGCACACTCAACCCGGGTAAGGATTTCGTTCCGACTACCGCAGCTGCCCCAAGGTGGAGGGCAGCAGGGATGAAGCTGTGACCATCGGCAGTACCCCCTTGCAAGGCGATGAAAAGATAACCAGGCTGCACCAACCTGGAATCGGAAACCAGGCCAGTAATGTCTGCGTCGCCATTCAGCAGGTGGTAGGAATATGGAAATTGATCGACAAGCTCGGATAATTTCATGGCAAGAAAATCAAGACGCCCCAGGAAAAAATCCGAGGGCGCCATCATATCGTATTATCATTTCAATCCAGCCAGGGACGAGCTAAATCCTTCAGTCATCCCGTTGTAAATGAAGGATTTCAGCGGTATCAGGAGATGGATTGACGCAACGACTCCAGCTGACCTGCCACAGAAGCATCTAATACTTTGCCTCCTACTCGAATGACCAGACCGCCCAATATGTCGGGATCGACACGGAATGAGACTGTAGCCTGGCTGCCAACTTTGGATAAGATGTCATTCTTGACCGATGTCATCTCATCGGCAGATAAGGGTAAAGCGCTGGTAACCTCTGCGGATGCGCCGCTGATGGTCGTCCCTTCCAGGACTTCCACTTTACCGGCTCTCACCCCTGAGAAGAACTCATCGATCAGGGCGTGCTGGCGCTTTTCATCGAGTGACTCGCCCACCAATTTTTGAGCCGCCGCGATTGCCAGGGCAGCAATTTGGCTGCGCAAATCACCCAGCATGCGGCCGCGTTCGTCCTGGACTTCAGCCAGGGCAGCTTCACGCGCTTTGCCAGCTTCAGCTTCGGCGGTGGCACGGATCTCTAAAGCCGCAGCCTCAGCCCGCTCGGTGGATTCGCGTATCACCTGGTTAGCCTTGTTTTGAGCTTCTGCCATGATCTTGGCGGCATCCTGCTCTGCGTTTGCGCGGGCTTCGCTGGCGATGCGGGCGTCTTCCAGCCCCTGGGCAATTTTCTGCTTGCGGTTATCAAGCATTCTGAGGATGGGTTTATATGCCCAGGCATACAGCAGGATACAGATGATGGTGAAGTTGAAGATCTGGAATAACAAGTAACCTAAGCTAATACCGAGTTTTTCCATGTTGGATGTGCTCCCTAAAGGGATTAGCCCACGAAGATGATGATCAGGGCGACAGCCATGGCGTAAATGGCGACCGCTTCAGCGAATGCCATGCCCAGGATCATATTCGTTTGGATGATACCGGCTGCATCAGGGTTGCGACCCATGGCTTGCACACCCCCAGAAGCAGCCAAACCAACGCCAATACCGGCTCCAATCGCACCTGCCATTGCCAGACCAGCACCCACTAATTTCAAAGCGTGAATAAAAGCGGCGGGATCATTCATGTAGATAACTCCTTCTCAAAATAATATCAAAATCGGTTAATGTTGCTCACCAATATGTGCAATGGTGGCACCGCTGATGAAGACTGTGGCCAGCAGGAAAAACACGTAGGCCTGGATCGTCCCAAAAAATACTTCGAAACCGTACAAAAAAGGTGGAATAGCGACTGCCACTAACGCACCAATGATGGAAAGCAATAGAGCTCCAGCGAAAATATTACCAAAAAGTCGGAAGGTAAACGACAATATTTTGGCAAACTCGAGGATTGCCTCGAGGATACCTACAGCGAAATTGATGATCCCAAAGACACCCCCGGAGACCAATTGGCCTACCGGGAAAAACTTGGAGAAGAAGCCCGGTCCGACCGCCCAGGCTCCGTACACCTGGGTCAGGACGACCGTAATGATAGCCAGGGCTAAGGGGAAATTCAGGTCAGTGGCTGAACCGCGAAAAAATGGGACGATTGCGCAAGCTGTGCAAGCCCCAGTGGTAGATTCTTCGGCCGTTGCACCTTCTGCTTGAGCAACAGTAACCGGCTGTGATTTATCTACGGTGACTACATCCAGGCTTCCAATTTTAAATAACGTCACAGCTGCATAACCGCTTCCGGTCGGTGATTGCTCCAACCGCCCGATACTTTCGAAACCAGGGATGAGCTTTACCATGTTGGCAGCAAAAATGATCAGGAATATCGTCGCGGAAATGGGAAATATTCGTTTAGCCCATTTTCCAGCTGTACCTTCCACACTGTTCCACATGAACTCAAAAATGGCTTCAAATGCGTTATAAAAGCCACCCGGAACCAACTTACCACTCTTTACAAATCGATAAGCGCTAAGGGCAACGAGGATCAATACGACATCCGTCAGCAATGTTGCGAGAATCGAATTGGTGATTTGGAATCCACCGATATGAAGGCCAGTAGGCTCAGCCGCTAGAATCACTTCCGGACTGACTGGTTTCAATATGGATGGTCCGATAAAGGCAGCATAAATACCCACACCAATCAATGCCAGGATGATCCAGCGTTTTACTCCAAATCTCTTTTTCGGTTTTTCTTCAGTCACGCTTCTCTTCCTCCTCCAACGCCTTAGGTTGGGAAGCAACCGGTTGGTTTTGATTAACGCTTTTCACTGACCGCATCGTCAATCGATAAGCTAGATATAGTGAAAATGGAAAAGAACCTAAAAACAAGACAATGGTGAAAATATGATTTGTTCCCAGCAACCTGTCCAACCCGATTCCAACGCCTAAAGCTATTAAAATAAGAGCCAGTATCGCGCATCCCACCTCACCCCCGACCGATAATATTGCTAAATTCGGAGTAGTCTGAGGCGTCTTTGGAGATTCAGAAGGCTGATTGCTCAGGCTCATAGCGGGCAGATTTTATCATATGGGTAGGACTGACGTCAACATTATAACTGTAACCAATGTAAAAACTGCCCTCATCCATCTAAAATAACGAAGATGCAATTTGAGTCGACAGATTGAACCAAGGACCGAATAACGTCCCTACCAGGATGATGCCAAAGATCAAGATGGATAAGGCGATCGTGTAAGGCCGGGAAATCGGTAACGGCTTATCCTCATCATCAGAACGATACAGGTAGACATACTTCAACACCGTCAGATAGTAGTAAAGACCTACGATGGAATTGAGCACACCCACGAAAGCCAACCAGACCAGGTGGGTCTTAACTGCAGCGGCAAAGACGAAGATTTTGGCGATAAACCCGGCCAGGGGAGGCATACCCGCCAGCGAAAGGAAAGCAACCAGCATGGCCAATGCCAGCCAGGGTTTTCGCCGGCTGAGACCTGAGTAAGCCAAAATCTCATCCGACCCGACCACCTTGGAGAAGGTCATCACGATCCCAAAAGCTGCCAGGTTGGTGATGAGATAGGCGATGAGATAGAAAACCACGCTGGTCTTCCCTAATTGCGAAAGAGCGACTACTCCGATGAGGATGTAGCCGGCATGGGCGATGGATGAGTATGCCAGCAGGCGCTTGATGTTCTTCTGCACGATGGCAAGCACGTTCCCAACGGTCATGGTGAGCACGGAGACGATGGCGAGCATATTGATCCAATCGGGTGCCACTGCCGGTGTAAAGATTGCCACCAATACCCGCAGAATCACCACGAACCCGGCGGCTTTTGAGGCCGTGGAGAGGAAGCCAGCAATCGGCGTGGGAGAACCTTCATAAACATCGGGCGCCCAAAAGTGAAATGGGAAGGCAGAGATCTTGAAACCGAAGCCCACCAAGATGAGGAGCAAACTGCCGATGGTAGCAATCTTCGGAAACTCCGGACTAGAAAAGCTCGTCGCGATCTGGTAAATGTTCGTCTGACCGGTAAAACCATACAGCAGGCTGAACCCATATAACATGATCGTAGATGAGGCTGCCCCGAAGAGAAGGTATTTGAAACCTGACTCGGTGGATTTATCATCGTGGGTCATAAAGCCAGCCAGGATGTACATGGGGATGGAGGTGGTTTCGATGGCGAGATAAAGCATGATGATATCGGCCGCGGAGGCCATAAGGCTCATCCCCAAGGTAGAGATCAACATTAAGACGTAGAATTCGCCCTTCTGACCAACGCCCTTCATATCCATGGCGAATAGTGCGGTGATGGCAGCGGCGAACATGAACAAAATGTTGAAGGCGTAACTCAGCCAATCCTGGCGCAGCATGCCCCCGAAAATCAGGCGACCCTCTGAGGGCGGGATTGAGACGAATATACTGACCACCATAACTACGACTAATCCCCCTGCGGCGATCCACCCCAGGCTGCGTTTTATTTCCGGTTTCCAGAGTGCATCCAATGCCAGGATCAAGCCCGCCAGAACGACCAGCAGAATTTCGGGCAGGACAGCTAGAACCATCGTCGGTTCGAAGTTCAGGATCACCATTTATACACCTCCGAACAGACTCAGGATCCGGTCGACACCTGAGGAGACCAAGTTGCTAATGATGGACGGGAATACCCCCACCGTGATCATGATGACAGATAATATCGTCAGGACAAGCTTATCCTTGATGGTCACATCACCCACGTGATGCTCAAATTCTTCCTTCATTGGACCGAAAAAGACCTTCCCAATAATGCGGATAATATAGGATGCGGTGATGACGATCGATATCGAGGCGATGATGGCGATGATCGGCCTCACCTGCCAGACGCCCATAAAGATGGGGAACTCGGCCACAAAACCGGAGAAACCCGGCATGCCCATGGAAACCAGACCACCGATGATAAAAGCTACTGCCACCCAGGGCATCTTCTTCGAGAAGCCTCCCAGCTCACCGATCTCGCGGGTGTGAGCTCGATCGTAGACCATGCCGACGACAGCAAAGAAGAGAGCCGTCATCACGCCATGCGAGAACATCTGGATACCAGCCCCAGTGAGACCTTCTTTATTCAAGGTGGCAAAACCGAGCATCACTAGTCCCATATGTGAGACAGAGGAGAAACCGATGACGTATTTAAAGTCAGTCTGGACCATGGCGATAAAGGCACCATAGACCACGTTGACTAAAGCCAGGATCAAGATCAGCCAGCGCCAATGCATGGCTCCAACGGGTAGGAGCATGATCCCAACCCGCAAAGCTGCAAATGCACCCAGCTTCATCAGAACACCCGCATGGAACATGGATACTGCAGTTGGCGCTGCAACGTGACCATCCGGGCTCCAGTTATGGAATGGGAAGATACCACCCAACACGGCGAAGCCGAAGAATACAAAGGGGAACCAAAATACTTGAAAGCTCTCGGAGAAACCAGCACCCGCCAGTGAGATCATATTGAAGGTATTCAACCCAGACTCAAAATACATTGCCAGCCCACCGACGAGGGAAACCACCGAACCGATGAACAGGTACAGCGTGAGCTTCATGGCGGCATATTCGCGCGTCTTGATCCAGCCCCAAATGGATATCAACAGGTACATGGGGAAGACGGCAATTTCGTAGAAGAAGAACAACATGAACAGGTCTTGGGCTACGAAGACACCAAAAACACCACTTGCCAGGATGAACAGGAAGGCGAAGAATTCGCGTGGGCGGTCGTCGATCCCCCAGGAGATCAGCACACCGGTGAACATCACCACTCCAGTCAGGAGCACCAGGGGTGCATTCATGCCATCCACACCCACATAATAAGAAATTCCAAGCTGGGGAAGCCAGTTATATTGTTCGACGAATTGATATCCACCCGTGGGAATGCTATAAGTAAAGTAAACCCAGGCAGAAAGCAGCAGTGCAATCGTTGCAGCAGCCAATGCAATATAGCGCACCACATTCTTGCGGTCGCTTGGGATGAGCAGGATGATCATCCCGGCGATGATGGGCGTGAGAACAATGACGCTAAGAATTGGAAAATGCATACATCACCTCAAAAGCAGGCTGCGGTAATTCGTTCAGGCATTCCGGGTTCGAGCATGCTTCTATCCCTTGAATAACACTTGCATGGCGGAGTTAATTACCCCTAAAATCCAGGCAGGCCAAACCCCAATCAATAACATCAAAACCATCAACGGACCGACGACGATAATCTCGCGCAGATTGATCTCGGTGATATGACCAATCCAGTGCTCATTGGTAGGCCCATGGAGGACTTTCTTGATCCCTTTCAAAATATACGCCCCGGTGAAGAACAGTCCGATCATGGATAAGGCAGTGAATAATGTAAAGATCGGCCAGGAACCTCTCACCACCAGGAATTCAGATACAAAGCCGTTTAAACCTGGCAAGCCCAGGGAGGCCATGGAGGTAAAGATGAGAATGCCACCATAGATCGGGATCAGGGGGAATAAACCGCCAAAATCATTCAAATTGCGGGTATGCGCCCGCTCATAGATCACGCCCACGAGGAAGAACATGGCAGCCGCAGACAGACCGTGGTTGAACATCTGCAAGACCGCCCCGTTCAGAGCTAAGACCGCATCTTTCGTCCCGGCAGCGTAGGCAGCCGCAGCGATGCCCAGGACCACAAAACCCATGTGGTTCACGGAAGAATACGCCACCAGACGCTTGAAGTCATCCTGTCCATAAGCCGCCAGTGCACCGAAGATAATGCCCATCACAGCCAGAAATGCCAGTGCCACGGCGTATTGGTGTGATTCCTGGGGATAGAGCGGTAAAACCAGACGCAGGAAACCATAGGCTCCGAGTTTGAGCAGCACGCCTGCCAGGATCATCGAGCCCGCTGTGGGAGCTTCTGTGTGGGCATCCGGTAACCAGGTGTGGAAGGGCCAAACCGGGACTTTTATCGCAAAAGCGATCACAAACGCCCAAAATGCAATCGTTTTAACGGTTTCGAGGGGCAAATTGAGCGGAATATTGGTTAATTGGGTGACGGTTGGGAACAGGGTGAACAACCTGGTCAGGTCATAAGTCTTGAATGAAACACCGATCATCTGAATTGCCAGGAGTAAACCCAGCGAGCCAGCCATGGTGTAGATCATGAATTTAAATGATGCGTAGGTTCGGGCTGAAACCTTGCGCCCACCCCAGATTTCACGCTCCCCTTTCTCACTCCCCCACTGGTTGATCAGGAAGTACATGGGAACCAAACCAATTTCCCAAAATACGAAGAATAATAATAGATCCAGAGTCAGGAATACTCCGAGCATGCCCGTCTCAAGCAACATAAACAGGATCATGTACGGTCTGATGCGTTCCGTAATACTAAAAGAGGCCAGAATGGCAACGGGAGTAAGCAGGGTGGTGAGCAGTACCATGGTCAATGAAAGACCGTCGACCCCCAGGTGAAAGGAAGCATTAATGGCACCGTACCAGAGACTTTGAGTTTCAAACTGGAACCCGGGAGTATCAGATTTGAATGAGAACCATAAAAACAATGCAAATCCAAAAGGAATCAAACTGCCGACCAAGGTGACCCATCTGAGCACCTTTTTATCGGCTCGAGGCAGAAATAATAAGACAATTGCCACCAGGACTGGTGTAAATAAGATCAATGTCAGTATATTAGTTGTGACGAAACCCATCATTTACTCCTGGTTCCCCGCCGCTCCATTCTGGCAGAGTGAGGTTCCTAATGCTGGATAAATGTAAATACAAAGTAAAACATGGCACCAAAAGCCAGCACCAATGCCATGAGTAAGTATTGTTGTACTTTGCCTGTCTGAATGATCTTGATACCACGGCCAAATCGCTTGATGCCTTCACCGACGAGATCACCAAAACCATTCACCACTGGCTTATCGAAATAGTTGCGGAAGACATGCCCTACATTGGAAGCTATACGGGCGATGAAATGCAGGATGCCATCGATAATCCCCCGGTCAAGGATTTGATTGGTAAAGGTATCCGCAATCCAATATGCCGGGCGTACTAAGATGAAATTGTACAATTCATCAAAATAATACTTATTCTTGAGCAGGGTATGTACCGGTCCGAGTGCAACCTTCAGGGGGTCTTCTGCGCCGGCTTTTTGGTTCCGGTATACCAACCACCCCAAAGTCAAACCACCCAAAGCAACCACAAGTGACACCAGCAGGGGCACGATGCTGAATGGCAAAGTTTCGGGCAGCTCAGCCAGGGTGCCACCGATAAACTCGTGCACAAAATTGCGGATTAATCCACCGATGACCGGGAACGATTCGGGTATTCCCGCCCAACCGATGGTAATTGCAAAAAAGGCCAGGACAACCAGGGGGAGGGTCATCGTCCACTTGGTTTCCTGGGCATGGTGGGCAGATTCAGTACGGGGTTCCCCGAGGAAAGTCAACGTGATCTGGCGCATGGTGTAAAAAGCGGTTAAAAGCGCAGCCAGTGCCAGGGTGATAAAAACAACCCAATGCCCATTTCCAAAGGCATCTGCCAGGATCTCATCTTTGGACCAAAATCCTGCAGTGATCAAAGGAAAACCAGATAGGGCAAAGCCGCCGATCAGGAAGGTCCAGAATGTGATGGGCATTTTCTTGCGCAGTCCGCCCATGTTGAACATATCCTGCGGGTCGACATGCTCGCCGGTGTGCAAAACGCCATGCTCCACACCGTGGATCACAGAACCGGAACCGAGGAAGAGAAGTGCCTTGAAGAAGGCATGCGTAATCAGATGGAATGCGGCAGCCACGTAAGCACCAATCCCGAGGGCAGCGATCATATATCCCAATTGTGAAATCGTGGAATATGCCAGGACACGTTTGATATCGTTTTGTGCCAGGGCAATCGTAGCCGCAAAAATCGCAGTAAACGCACCGATGACCGTCATCAAGCTCATGGCAGCGGTAAGATGCCCGCCCTCACTTCCAGCCTGGAGCAATGGGAACATGCGAATGACCATATAAACGCCGGCTGAAACCATGGTGGCGGCATGGATCATTGCGGATACAGGTGTCGGACCTTCCATGGCATCGGGCAACCACACATGCAGCGGCCACTGGGCAGATTTACCAACGGTGCCAATGAAGAGCAGGATACCGATCATCCCGGCAGCTGAAAGCCCAAGGAAACCACCCACTGCCGGGGTTGAAGCCAGCCGGGCCAAGGTCTCGGGTTTGAATATCTCGGAATAGCTGAGCGAGCCGATGGAGGAATAGAGATAGGCTATGCCGAGCAGCATGAATACATCACCCACGCGGGTGGTCATAAAAGCCTTGATCATCGCCGCCCTGGCGGATGGTTTTTGGTACCAGAAACCGATCAGCAGGTAGGAGCAGAGTCCCATGATCTCCCAACCCACGAAAAGCGTTAACAGGTTGTCTGAAACGACCAGCGTGTACATCCCAAAGGCGAATAAGCCAATAAAGGCGAAAAAGCGGGAATACATCGGCTCAATGGATGGGACAGCGTGCTTGTGCCCATGCTCATCGGCGATGGTGGCCCCGTGAGGTTGCAAACCTGGCTTATCATGGTCACCTTGAGGTTGCCCAAAGTTGTGGTAACCAACGCTATAAATGAAGATCATCAAGACAGTCCAGGCGACAAAGAAGAGGGTTGCTGCAGAGAGTGGATCAACTCTCACCCCGATCTGGAACCAATTATCCCCGGTGGGCAACCAATTCAATACGGAGGAGAAAGGATTGGCGCCAAGATGCTCAGTGGTTACGGCGCGGAAAAATACAATCATGCTGCCAAGCCAGGATAGCAGCGCTGCCCCTATGGCGATGCTATGGCTGAGAGCGTGATTCCGACGGGTAAACAGAACTATCAGAAAGAATGCTAATAGCGGAGGAAGTGGAAGAAGCCAAATTAGTAAATTGGTCGACATGACAATCCTTTCTGATTACCACTTCATCATATTCATATCATTCGCCACGACCGAGCTCCGGCGGCGGTAGATAGAGATGATCAAAGCAAGCCCCACTGCTACCTCAGCAGCAGCAACCGCGAACACAATGATCGCAAAGGCCTGGCCCGCAATCCCATCTGATGAACGATAGCGCCAGAATGCAATCAGATTGATGTTGATGGAATTTAGCATTAATTCGATGCCCATCAATATGGCGATGGCATTTTTACGGGTGAACACACCGTACAAACCGATGCAAAAAAGGAGGGCAGCGAAGATCAAATACCAGGAAAGAGGGATCATTGCTTCTTTTCTCCTGCGACATATATGGCACCAATCATGGCTGCTACCAACAATATTGAAGCTAATTCAAAGGGTAATACATATTGGTCCGCAGAGACCAATGCCAATCCGAGCTGGCTGATCCGCCCGGCTGGATTCGCCAAGTCAGTTGCGAGCGTGTTGAAACCCGGCCAATTGATGAGTATCAAGGCAATACCGGCGAACAATAATAATGCGATCAGCGCACCCAGCCACCAATTCGAGTTCGCCTGAGGTCCTGTATCCTGCATGACCTTGCGGGTTAACATGGCAGCAAAAATGAAGAGGATGGCAATGGCGCCAATATAGATGATCACCTGAATTACCGCAAAAAAACCGGCGTCCAAAAGGACATAAAAGATGGCGATCCCGAATAATGCCAGGATCAGCCATAATGCCGAGTGGATAAGATTGCGACTGGTTACGACGGATATACCCGCTACCAGTGTAACCAAAGCGACAAAGATGAAAATAATTTGCTCAGGCGTCATGAATAATTACTCCATTTTTACGAAATCACCGAAGCCGGAGGTTCGGGTGCCACTGCCACAGGGCGTGGTTTTCCGACAACCTTTACACCTTTGATATGGTAATTTTTCAAGATCTGGATGGTAATCAGCACAATGATAATGTTCGCCAATAAATGGGCACCAGCACGCAGCCAGGGGATCAGCGCAGCGCTGATTTGAAAACCGGGAATGATCACAAAAAACAGCTTGTCCACCACGGCAGTGACAATGAGCAAAACCAATGCTAATGGGGTGAGGAATTTCCAGTTGAAGTTGAGCATCTGGTCGATACGCAAGCGAGGCATGGAAATCCGGATCAGCACGACGACATAATAAACGATGAATGCTTTGATAAAGAACCAGACTACTCCAAGAATTGGAACCTGCACAGCCCAGGGTCCACGCCAGCCACCCAGGAAGAGGGTGGCGGTAAGTGCAGAAATGGTAAATGCATGCAGGAATTCTCCCACGTAGAACATCCCAAATTTCAGACCTGAATACTCGGTTTGATAACCGGCAACCAGCTCTGATTCAGCTTCCAGGAGGTCAAATGGAGCGCGCCCGGTCTCTGCGATTGAGCTGGTGAAAAAGATAAATGCAGCGATAGGTGACATGAGCACAAACCATACATTTTGAGCATCAACCAGACTGGCAATGCCCATAGTCCGGCCTAATAAGACCGGAATGAGCAGTGCCAATACCATAGGAACTTCATAAGAGACGATCTGCGCTACGGCACGAAATGCACCTAACAAGGAGTATTTATTGTTGGAAGACCAACCCGCCAGGATGATCCCCAAGGCGCCGATCCCACCGACGGCAACTACGTATAACACACCGACGTTCACGTCGGTGCCCACAATGGTTTTGGCAAAGGGCAAGATTGCCCAAATCAAGAGTACGGCAGATACCGATAAAATCGGTGCCAGGTTGTAGGCAACCTTATCAGCCCCGACTGGAGTGATATATTCCTTGGTAAAAATTTTAATAATATCGGGAATTGTTTGGAAAACCCCATAAGGACCGACGCGATTTGGTCCAAGCCGATCCTGAATTCGACCGTAAAGTTTTCTCTCAAGCCAGATGGTGAAAATCACCAGGGAAAAACCAAATATACCCACCACACCTGCGCCGATGAATTTTAGGATCACAGTGACTGCAGATTGGGCTACTCCCCAGCTGAGCAAAAGGTTCCCTAACCAGTTGGCGATGAAATTAATCGGATCGCTTAAGAAATTCATCCTGCGCTCCTTCTTAAGTTGTCAAAACGATAATTCACTAATCGACAAATAAAAGGCTGAGGGAACTTTCCATCAGCCTTTATAGTTTTCCCCAGCATAATTGCTATGCCCACTCCAGAACACCCTTACGCCAGGCTGCCAGCAATTCTGCAAATAAAATCAGGATAAATATCACCCCCGATAATACACCGAATAGTGAGAGCTGCCCGAATGCTACCGCCCATGGGAACAGGAAGACCAGCTCAACATCGAAGACGAGGAAAGTAAGTGCAAAAATATAGTACTGGACCCGAAACTGGACCCAGGTATCGCCTACTGTTTCAATTCCACATTCGTATGTTTCAGATTTTGTGGCGCTTGGTCGGTGAGGACCCATCAGACCCGCAAGAATAATTGGCGCCCCAGGGAATAAGGCGACGATGAGCAGGAATAGACCGATAAAAAGCCAATCACTCTGCATAATAATTCTCCTGCAAGTGGGGAGATATTTTGTATTCCCAATACAAAGACATTATTTAAATACTTTCACCGGTGCCGAGGATTTAACTCGATAATTTTACCATAAGTAAAAATCGTGTCAACTTATCGATAATCACGTGTTTTTTAGGTATCTATCCTGCCAATAAAGCTTGATTATTTTGAATTTATACTTATGCGATGTATAATTTCGCCAAAGGATGCCACGCATGAGATTCGAAGACTGTTCCTGGTTTGATGTCGAAAAATACCTAAAAAATGAAAACCGATTGATTTTTGTCCTGGGTGCATGCGAACAACACGGCTATTTGAGCCTGCTCGCAGATTCAAAAATACCGCTGGCATTGGCAGATTCTGCCAGCCAAATTACCGGAGTGTTGGTGGCACCGGTAGTCAATTATGGTATCTCTCCATATTTCATCGAATATCCGGGCAGCTTCAGCTTGCGCGCCTCCACAATGCTAGATTTGGTTGAAGACCTGGTGCGTTCTGCTTATCATCAAGGTTTTCGGCGCATCCTTTTCCTGAACGGACATGGCGGAAATGATCCTTCACGCGCCAGGCTATATGAAGTATCAAACACCTGTCCTGAGCTGCAGATTGCATGGTATGCCTGGTGGCAAGCACACAGTGTGGAAGCTGTGGCGATGAAACATGGTCTTCGTTCTTATCATGCTGCCTGGATTGAAGCCTTCGCTTTTACCCGTGTGGGTGACCTGCCGGAAGGGGAGAAAACACCTCCCCACATTCCAGGATTAGTCAGTGCGAAGACGGCGCGCGAGCTGTATCAAGATGGCGTATTCGGTGGTCCGTATCAGGTGGATGAAGGAATCATGGCGGAAGTTTTCTCAGCGGCATTAGAAGACATATTACAATTGCTAAAGTTTGAGTAATCATCTGAATAAAATTCATCGAGGAGTGCATATGACGAGCCCAAAAAAAGACATCATCAAGACCGATCGAGCACCAAAAGCGATTGGACCATATTCTGCCGGAGTGGAGACTGACGGTTTTATTTTTACTGCGGGTCAACTCGGGATAATTCCGGAAAGCGGTAATATCATCGAAGGCGGGATTGAGAATGAAACCAGGCAAGCGTTGTTCAATATCCAACACATCCTTGAAGCGGCAGGCTCCTCGTTGAATTTAGTGGTCAAAACTACAGTTTTCATGCGTGATATGGCAGAATTCGGCCTGATGAACGCCATCTATGGCGAGTTTTTTACGGAGAACCCTCCTGCCCGGTCAACGATTCAGGTGGCTGCCTTACCCAAGGGAGGGGCAGTTGAAATTGAAGCTATCGCGCTGACTGTAAATTCAGCAAAAATATTCAATCGCTGACAAATTATTTGGCTACCACCTAGAGACCATTGCATTTTATACAGCTAACGAATGATCACGGTATCGGTTGTCATACCCTGCTATAACGAACAAGCGACGATCGGCCTGCTTCTGGAGGCAATCTACAATCAGACCTATCCAAAAAGTGAGATAGAAGTAGTCATCGCGGATGGACTCTCAACCGATGACACACGTAGTGTGATCAAGGATTACCAAACCAGGCATCCCGACCTGAAAATCAGGGTGATTGATAACCTGCGACGAACTATTCCGTCTGGGGTAAACCGTGCAATTGAGGCAGCCAATGGAATATACATCGTCCGGATGGACGGTCATTCGATTCCCAATGGTAATTACATTCAAAAATGTATCCAGGGATTGGAAGCCAAGCTGGGGGAAAATGTCGGTGGAACCTGGGAGATTCAACCTGGCTCTGGTACCTGGATTGCAAAGGCCATTGCAATCGCAGCTTCACACCCGATCGGGGCTGGAGACGCACGATATAGAATCGGAGGCGTTTCCCAGGAGGTGGAAACGGTCCCATTCGGGGCATTTCACAAGGATTTAACCCGAAAAATTGGGCTGTTCGATGAGACTCTTCTAACCAATGAAGACTATGAGTTCAATACGCGCATCAAGCAATCTGGCGGGCGGGTATGGTTGGATCCATCGATCTCTTCCATTTATTATGCCCGACCAACCCTTGGTGAGCTAGCGAAACAGTACTGGCGTTATGGATATTGGAAGGCACAGATGCTGCGCAAGCATCCGCATACCTTACGTTGGCGACAGACCCTCCCACCCCTATTCGTTTTAGCGCTCGCAGGTTTGGGCCTCCTCTCGCCCGTATGGAATCTTGCACGTTGGTTGTTGGCATTTATTGTGTTACTATATACCATTGTTATCTTCGGTATCGGAATCCAAATGAGTATTAAACATTCTAGCGCATCGCTCATCATTGGCATCCCCCTAGCAACTGCCACGATCCATTTTGCCTGGGGGACGGCATTCCTATGGGGGTTGGTTGCCAGACCCAAGGTTAAAGAGAGCCTGATATGATGGCAATCAAAACCACCCCGACTTCAGCGAAGTGGCGATTACGTCCGCGTGAAAGACGGACATTACTGCTCCTGGTTGATCTACTCATGGCAATCCTGGCCCTGGTCATCGCAATCTTTGTCTGGTCGGAAGCCGATCAATTCCAGACTCTTACGATACTCTTCCTGCGCAGATTACCCAGCTGGTTTTTTCTGCTCCCATTTTTCTGGCCCTTATTAATGGCACGATTATATGAAGAGCATCGTGCTCGAGATCCCAAGGGAACCCTCGGTAATATTGCTTTTTCGGCATTGATCGGGTTGGGTATTTACATGGTTTTTTATTTCTCATATCAAACCCCGAAATCTCTGCCCAGAATCGGCGTCGCAGCTTTTATTATTAGTGCTTTTCTCCTCACCCTCTTTTGGAGATTACTCTATATCAAGATATTCACCGCGCCTCAATTTATGCGCCGGATGTTGCTGGTGGGTGCAGGCGACACAGGCAGGATCATGCTGCAAATTTTTAATCAGATCAAGCCCCGTCCATATATCATGGTTGGGATCATCGATGATGATCCACTAAAAAATGGCAAAAATATAGAGGGATTTGAAGTATTCGGAGGTTGTGACAGGCTGTTACAAGCCATCTGTGATCATCAAATCACCGATTTGATCGTCGCAATTTCCGGGCAAATGCAAGGGGGGATGTTCCAGGCACTACTAGATGCACAGGAATTAGGAGCTGAGATCATCCGCATGCCGGTAGCGTATGAAGAATTACTGCACCGGGTGCCAATTCGTTACCTTGAAGCTGAATGGATTCTGCGCTCTTTCGTGGATAAAGCCCGATCTGAGACGTTTTCGGAGATGCTGAAACGCGGTCTGGACTTCCTGGGCGGGCTTGTCGGTATGATATTCCTTATTATTTTATTTCCATTTGTTGCCATAGCGATCCTGGCGGAATCTGGCAGACCTATCTTATATAGGCAAGTGCGCATGGGCCGAGGCGGCCAGCTCTACAATATTTATAAATTTCGTACGATGCGCCAGGATGCAGAAGCTGACGGGCAACCCCAGTGGGCGGAGGAAAATGACCGGCGGGCAACCAAGGTTGGTCTTTTCTTGCGAAAAACCCACATTGATGAAATTCCGCAGTTTTATAATGTGTTACA
The DNA here is from genome assembly GCA_963809805.1 of uncultured Chloroflexia bacterium. GTDB lineage: Bacteria > Chloroflexota > Anaerolineae > Anaerolineales > UBA4823 > FEB-25. The sequence continues at coordinate 96,282 of CAWELB010000010.1, forward strand.
CGGTGAGATGAGCCTGGTTGGTCCGCGGGCTGAGCGCCCTGAACTGGTGGAGTGGTTCCAAAAACATGTGCCATTCTATCGCGCCCGGCTATTGGTGCGCCCTGGAATGACCGGTTGGGCACAGGTCAACCAGCAATATGCGTCCACCATCGATGAAACGATTGAAAAGCTTGAATATGATTTGTATTACATTATGCACCGCAATTTCCTGATGGACTTACGCATCATTGTGCAGACACCATCCCAGGTATTAAGTTTGAGGGGCAGATAGCGTGAAGCCCCGCTTTCTATCCAGAAATCGAACAGTGTTGGTAGGGGATCTTTTATTCATTTTGGTATGTGTGCTCGGCAGCTTCGTGCTACGGGTACCATTAGGCGCCAGGTTGTACGATTTCAGGTATCAAATCCTGATCATGATCGGCGTGGCATTAATCGTCAAGCCATTGGTATATTATAAATTTGGCTTATATCGGCGGTTATGGGCTTATGCGAGTATCCGTGAGCTGCGGTTAATCACCATCGCGGTCACTACTGCCTCGATCATCTTCTCAATCATTATCGTCCTGATTTCTTTCTTCCCATCGATTATGGGCAAGGATTTTTCCCGTCTCGTCCTGGTGATTGATTGGCTATTATCCCTGCTCGCCGTAGGCGGTCTGCGGTTTTCTTTCCGGATAATTTCTGAAAACCAATTGAACACCCGGCAATCTGAAAACCGCTTAAGGCGGGTCTTGATTGCCGGAGCGGGTGATGCCGGTGCATTGGTGGTGCGCGAAATGCAGCGTAATCCGCAGGCTAACTTATCTCCGGTTGGTTTTGTGGATGATGATCCTGCAAAACAAAAGCAGGAGATCCATGGAACACAGGTGATCGGAAAATTGGATGACCTGGCTCGATTGATTGACCAAAAAAAAGTAGATGAAGTGATCATCGCAATCCCAAGCGCTCCCGGGAAGGTTGTGCGTAAGGTGGCAGAAATTTGCCGCAAGAAAAACATTCCATCACGCACGATGCCGAGCTTGCATGAGCTGATTGGGGGAAAAGTAAGCGTAAACCGATTAAGGGAAGTGGATATCACAGATTTACTCCGGCGAGCCCCCACCCATATCGATACCGAATTAGTTGGGCTGAGCCTTGGCGGGCGGCGGGTATTGGTCACCGGCGCAGGTGGGTCGATTGGGCGCGAATTATGCCACCAGATCGCTCGCTGGGAGCCCAAGGAATTATATTTATTGGGTCATGGCGAAAACAGTATTTTTGAGACCCTGATCGAGCTTGAGCAGAGTTATCCATCATTAAAAATATTTCCGTTTATCGCCGACATCCGCGAAAAGGAATTGATTAATCGATTGTTTTCCACGTATCAACCTCAAGTGGTATTCCATGCAGCAGCGCACAAACACGTGCCTTTGATGCAGGCCAATATCGAGGAAGCTATCAGCAATAATGTCCTTGGGACGCATATCATCGTTGATGCATCGATCGAAAACAATATCGAAAGGTTGGTAATGATATCCACTGATAAGGCAATCTGCCCTACCAGTGTCTATGGGGCCACCAAACGGATCGGAGAAATGCTGATCCTGGATGCTGCAAGGCGAACGGGAAAATCATTCTCAGTGGTTCGTTTTGGGAACGTACTGGGAAGTCGTGGCAGTGTAATATTACGTTTTAAACGCCAAATCGATTATGGTGGTCCGGTAACGGTCACTAACCCTGACATGGAACGCTATTTTATGACCATACCTGAGGCAGTCCACCTTGTACTGCAGGCATCAGCCATGGGAAAAGGTGGAGAAGTATTCGTGCTTAATATGGGTGATCAAATCAGGATCCTGGATCTCGCCCAAGACTTGATTCGCCTCTCCGGCCTCGAACCGGGCAAGGATATTGAGATCGTATATACAGGGATCCGCCCGGGTGAAAAGCTTAAGGAAGCCCTATGGGATGAAGGTGCAGATTATCTATCCACCTTGCACCCCGATGTGCTGCGCTTGAACGAGAATGAAATCCTCAGCCGAAACGATCTTGAGTCAGCCGTAGATAACTTGATAGAGCTGGGGAAAAAGGGTGAGACAGACCAGGTGGTAAACATGTTGAATGCAATCGTGCCTGGTGCAGTGGTCAGCAGCACGCCTTCTCCAGATTTAACTTCGATCGTCTAATTGGCTATGACAGCAATAAATCCTGTGGAGTGGGACGCATTTATCTCCCGATTTCCTAATCCACATATCCTTCAAACCACAGCCTGGGGGAAATTAAAAGCCGAATTCGGGTGGCAATTGGCGCATGTGGTTGCGCAAGATTGTGGAACGCAGATCTTAATCAAACGCCTTATGCCCGGGATTAACTTTGCCTACATCCCTAAAGGCCCGGTTGGGTCAACCAAGGACGAGCTGTGGACCGAAATTGACACAATCTGCCGTGAAAAGGATTGCGCGTTTATAAAAGTTGAACCGGATGAATGGCTGAAGGATGATGGAGTTCAAGACGAAGATCAGTACTATCTATCCAAGAAATTAGTCAAAAGTGCGCACAGCATTCAACCCATGCGGACCTTGTTGATTGATTTAGCAGGTGATGAATCGCAAATTCTCGGCAGGATGAAGCAAAAGACGCGCTACAACATCAATCTCGCCCTGAAGAAAAATGTAATTATCAAACCCCAGGTTGAACTGAGTGCATTTTATGATTTAATGAAAATGACCGGTAATCGAGACCAATTTGGGATCCACAGTTTTGCTTACTATCAGCGAGCATATGACCTCTTCCATGAACATGACCAGTGCCTGCTGCTTCTGGCTGAATATGAAGGCACACCCATCTCAGCTTTGATTGCCTTTCGAGTCGGAAACCGTGCCTGGTATTTTTATGGTGCTTCATCAAATTTGCACCGAGATAGAATGCCTAATTACTTATTGCAGTGGGAAGCAATCCGCTGGGCGAAACTCCAAGGTTGCAGTGAGTATGACTTGTGGGGAGTGCCGGATGTCGACCTGGAGAACCTGGAAGCTAATTTTGCAAAACGCAATGATGGATTATGGGGTGTATACCGGTTCAAGCGCGGCTTTGGGGGGGAATTAAAACGATCGATAGGTCCGTGGGATAAAGTATACAATCCTTTTCTTTATCGACTATACTCAATATGGTTAAAATATAGAAAGGTCGAGGGTTAATTCGCTGAGGGCGATCCAATGCTTCCGAATTTCCCAACCCAAGTAAATCCGGTTCAATGGAATGTCGCAATCGCACAGCTGTGCGGTGCGCATGTTCTACAAACCTGGGAATGGGGCAAGGTCAAGGCACAATTTGGGTGGCAGCCCAATTACCTGCTGTGGTATCAAGAAAATGATCGATATTCGAGCTATATAAATCACATTCCTGATGAAAGAAAAGCAGGTAAATTGGTTGCGGCAGCCCTCACACTGCAGCGAAATATCCGGATTGGTGGATTCTCCCACAGGATGGGGGTGATTTACGTCCCCAAGGGACCGCTGCTTGATTGGAGCGATGCACTCCTGCGGCAACGGGTTTTACAGGATCTCAAGGGGTTCGCAGGAAAACACAGCGCCATCTTTATCAAAATCGATGCAGATTTAGAGCTGGGAAGCGGGATCCCGGGTGAGCCAGGATCCAATGAAAACGAGGTAGGTAAAACTGTTATCAATCAATTAAGGTCAGATGGTTGGCAATTCTCGGAAGAACAGATCCAATTCAGGAACACGGTGCTCATCAATTTGGAAAAAAATGAAGATGAGCTACTTGCCAGTATGAAGCAGAAAACACGCTACAACATAAATCTGGCGATGCGGAAAGGTGTGACAATTCGGACGGGTAAACCAAATGATATCGATATGCTTTTCAGGATGTATGCAGAAACATCCGTCCGAGATGGTTTTGTTATTCGCAATGACAGCTATTACCGCGAAGTGTGGAATGTCTTCATGTTTCACCAGGAGGCGAAACGCCTTGACCAGCCAGTCGCTGAAGCTTTGGTAGCCGAAGTGGAAGGAGAACCCGTAGCAGGGGCGATCATATTTCGGTTTGCAGGAAAAGCCTGGTATTTATATGGAATGTCCCGCCTGGCACACCGCGACATGATGCCCAATTACCTTATCCAATGGGAGGCAATCAAACGCTCCAAAGCGGCAGGCTGCATCGTATACGACCTATGGGGTGCCCCCGACGAATTCGTTGATACCGATCCGTTGTGGGGGGTTTTCAGGTTCAAAGAAGGTTTGGGAGGAACTGTTCATCGCTATCTCGGGGCATGGGACCTGCCTGTGAACCGGATGTTGTACAGACTATATACGAAGACCCTTCCAGGTTTGATGGATATCATGCGCAAACACGGGAAGGCAAGCACAAAACAAGTGATTGGATAAAGCCATGCGAACGCTCCCGCGTATAAAATTTGCCCACCTCCCCACCCCGGTTGAAAACCTGCCCAGGCTCACCGCCGAATTAGGAGGACCCAGGATCATGGTTAAACGGGATGATCTCACCGGGTTGGCATTGGGCGGTAATAAAACCCGAAAATTGGAGTACTTACTGGCGGAAGCTCAATCGCATGGCGCGAAAACAATCCTTACTGCCGGTGCGGTGCAATCCAACCACTGCCGGCAAACTGCGGCAGCTTGTGCCCGGCTTGGTTTTGGCTGCACATTGGTATTATCGGGGGAGAAACCAAAGTCTGCTACCGGAAACCTGATGCTCGACCAGCTGTTCAAGGCGAAATTAGTATGGACCTCACTGGAAGAACGGGAGCAGGTACTCAACCAGACATTTAAGGAAGCGTGGGATGCCGGGCTACGACCGTACCTGATCCCTTACGGGGGTTCGAATACCACCGGAGCAAGCGCCTATGTTTTCGCAATAAAGGAATTACTCGATCAAAATTATCAGCCAGATTGGATCATATTTGCTTCCTCTTCCGGGGGCACTCAAGCTGGTTTGGTCACTGGAGGCAAATTATTTGGATTTAAGGGGAAAATCCTGGGTATCAGCGTGGATGAAACTGCAGCAGATTTAAAAGCGCACGTGGCCTCACTGGCAATTGAGACCGCGGATGCTCTGGGTGAAAAATTTGACTTTCAGGCTGAAGATATCTTGGTTAATGCGGATTATCTCGGGGGTGGTTATGGGGTCATGGGCGCGCCTGAGATCCAGGCGATCCGATTATTAGCGGAAACGGAAGGATTACTATTGGATCCAGTGTATACAGGGCGTGCAGCTGCTGGGATGATTGACTTGATTCACAAGGGATTCTTTAAACAGGATGAGACTGTGCTCTTCTGGCATACGGGAGGCACACCCGCGTTATTTTCAGAAAAGTATGCCAGCCTGGTGGATGGGATATAATCCGCCGTATAGAATCTTTACAGACCGGTAAAAGATTCCATCAACGCAAGTATTGATCAATTATTTGTGGGTAAAGAGTGAGCTTTCAAACGAAAAAGCTTACCAGTTATTATGATTCAATGGTTCGGAAAGATGATTAATATCGATGTTTACCAGGAATCCGGAAGCGGGAGAGATAGCGTGTTATCCTCTCACGCCAGGATATTTTCCGGATTTCTGCAGCAGCCATCCGGGCAAATTCAAGATTACCAGGATGGCGGCCGTAAACCGAAGACTGGTACTCCTTCAACAATTGTTCCGCAGGAGTAGCGAGCGCAGGGATGGCAGAAATAAGCATAGCGGTTCGCTCTGAGGGTGTGTCCTGGATTTTAGGTTTTTTCCCCACACGCTCAAGGGCACGATTTATTTCGAGATATGAGCGGGATGCTGACGGAAGTTGTCGATAATAAACCCAATTCACCAGGAAATCGGGAGGGGTGATACCAAGACGGCGAAGTCTTTTTTCAATCTTTTCAGGTACCACAAGAGATACACGCGCCAGAAATGGATATACTCTAAAGCCACGCATAACCTGCCAGATGAAGATCAATAAAAATCCGACTGCAAACTGAAAGATGACGAACAATATAATATTGCCGGTTGTCCAGAAACTTTTTGGTTGGCCAGTGGACGGATTGGATTGAGGGAGTTGAGGCTCAGATCCCAGTTCCTGATGGGTCACGTTTGTATCGCCGCGAGCGGTCTGGATAAGATCATAGCTGGCGGCCACCTCACCCGACGGCCGGGAGATATCGGTTTGGGAAACCGTGGGCTCAAAATTAACCCAGCCAACTCCAGGGAAATAAACTTCCGGCCAGGCATGCGCATCACGTTGACGGACAACATAGGTGGAAATATCGTTCATTTGCGCACGGGGCGCATCTACGCTGGCGCTATAAGGCAGGTCCTGTGCAGTCGTCGATTCCTGCTCACCTTGAGCAAATCCAACCGCCATACGAGCAGGCAACCCTAGTGACCTTAGTAGAATGACCTCCGCAGAAGCATAATAATTGCAAAATCCTTTTTTATAATCGAAAAGGAACCAATCGATACGGTCCTGATTCAAAGGTGGTGGATCTATCGATAGATCATATTGAATATTCGCCCGTAAATACTGCGTGATCGCATTGGCTATGTCATAGGGATTGGTTAAGCCAGAGGATACACTCTTTGCCAGATCTATCGTTCTTTGGGTGATCGATGTGGGTAATTGTAAGTACTCGTTCAACACCCATTGAGGATAATCGGTACCAGCGTCCTTCAGCCTCTTTACAGTGGCATCATCAATCGCAGCACGCACATCATATTGCTGGCCAGGGCGGACGAATGACTTGCTCATCAATGCGCTGAGATTAACAGTACCGTCACTATTTGTATTTAGGAAAGCCTGGGTCGTCAGATTGGTCCACAGCGGTTCGGAAACAGTATAGATATTCGAAATCGGCTCAAAGGGGGTAAATGTAAAATTAACGACAGAACGGACACTTCTACCTGGTTGGTTCAGGTCTTTGCTATCCGCAGTGAGAGTTCGTGGTGTCTGTATCGAAGACGACCACATATTATTGGCATAGGTATCGTAGCTTCGAGCTTCCCAATAATATCGGAACCCATCGGGAGCAAGGGTGGGGCCTTGAACAGTCATGACAACCTTATCCGATAATGAGCTGCCCAATCCCAACGACAAGGTGTCGGCATAGAAATTCTGTACCGAGCTAACAGAGGCTTGTAATGAGGCAAACATAAAGCCGAAACGATCCTTTAATGAAAGCCAGGGTCTGGCAGTCGTTTGCCACAATTGAGCGACTGGTTTGAAGCTTTCAGCAAGGACAGGCACATTCCAGGAAAAGAACACCAACAACATCGTCAGGACCAGGGCTACGCGAGACAGATCAAAACCAATATCCGGTGGAGTATGGGTGCGATTCTTATTCCATTTGGTCGTGTTTTTTAAAAAAACTAAACGCGCAACCAGGAGCAGGGCAAACAACAAGTAAAATGCCAGATACAAGGTACGGACGGATAATATTGGATCGAAGGAATTGATCACAAATGCCGTAATCCCTCCCGGGATGACAACCTTCCACGGGTTTGCCTCGCGGAGCAAGACGATGCCTGCATAGGTGGATATCGCCCAAAATAACATGGCCATCAATAATAAGAAGAGCAGATTATCAGTGACGGGCTGCTTGGTTGCCAATTCCTGGATGACTGTATCCAGTCTCCCCCATAAGATGATCAAACGGTTGCGCCAGGTGACATCAGAATCGAGGGTTAACCCTAATTGCCAGGGAATTAGAATAATACCGTAGGCAACTGCTAAGATAAAACTCCACAAGCGACCAAAAACACTGACCCCAAGCGTAATCCCTAATATTGATCCAAACAAAGTGACCACCAAAACCAGGTTTAGATCCAGGGTCCATAAAGTGGCCACAAGGCGTGCGGCAGCAATCTGCATGATAATAATCATTAAGATCACTGCCAGTAAATCCCAGATATGATTTTTTGTTTTCTTTCTATCCGAGCTATTCATACCATTCACATCTACTATAACACACCAATTCTAACAAAATACCCTTAAAGGAAGATTATGGTTCATCTCAGGTTCTCATAATTCTGGAAAAATGGAGGGCTGTCCCAAAAGTAGATGCGCGACCAGTCCGGTCAAATCCGGTAGAAGTGCAAACCGGATTCAGCTGATCGGACTAGTTACGCTCAGACCGAAGGCGCACCACGTGGGCGTAGGGGAAATTCTTCTATGGTATTTTACTCAAATCCCACCCCTCCGGTCAAAAGCTGACCGGACTCGTTACGCCCCTACGCTAATACGTTTTTGAATATCTTCACCGATATTGCGACTTAAAGGCAACCTCCAGGATTTCAGCGAACGATATTGACCAGCCGGCGCGGGACGACGATCACTTTTCTGGGGGGTTTCCCTTCGAGGAACTTCTTGACTGCTTCACTTTCCAATGCGGCTGTTTTGGCAGCCTCTTCGCTGATATCGGCGGGAACGATGATGCGATCGCGCAATTTACCATCCACCTGAACGATCAAAGTGATCAGCTCGTCTGCAGCAGCCTCCAAATCGACTTCAGGCCAGGCTTGCTGGTGTATAGAATAAGGCTTACCCAAAAACGCCCATAATTCCTCCGCAATGTGAGGGGTCACGGGTGCCATCATCTTCAGGTAAATATCCACGGCTTCGTTCCATTCGGGGGTTCCGGCTGCGCCTTGTTCACGTGCCTTGTACATTTCGTTGAGCAGCTCCATCAAGCCGGAAACGATGGTATTGAACTCGAAGGCTTCATAATCATGGGTGATCTGCCTCAAGGTCTGGTGCAGCTTACGCCGTATAGAGCGCAATAACTCAGGATCCGGATTGCCGTTTTCGACAGGATCAGTGAATAACGTCCAGGCACGGCGCAACCAGCGATTTACCCCCTCGATGCCAGTGCTGCTCCATGGGGCACCCATATCCCAGCGGGCGTAAAACATCAGGTATGCCCGAACTGTATCGGCACCATAACGCGCGACCAGCTTATCAGGCGCGATCACGTTACCCCGGCTCTTCGACATTTTTTCATGATCTTCACCCAACACCATCCCCTGGTTCCTCAGCTGCATAATGGGCTCTGAACCGCGGGTAATGCCCATATCGCGCAGGGCTTTATGGAAGAAACGAGTGTAGATCAGGTGCATAGTGGCATGCTCAATGCCACCTGTATATGTATCCACCGGCATCCAATAGTCGTAATCCTTGGGGCCGAATGGACCCTGTTCATAGTGCGGGCTCAAATATCTCAGGTGATACCAGGAAGAACACATGAAGGTGTCCATGGTATCAGTTTCACGCACTGCCGGTTTACCACAGACCGGGCAGGTGGTGTATTTCCAAGTGGGATGAATGGTTAATGGATTAACCCCGGTCTTCTTCCATTCCACATCATCCGGTAATAACACCGGCAACTGGTCTTCAGGAACAGGGTTCCATCCATCTTCTTCACAATATACCATCGGGATGGGTGCGCCCCAATAACGCTGACGGGATATCAACCAGTCGCGCAGCTTATAATTCACGGCCGCCCTTCCGAAGCTTCGTTGCTCGACATAATCAATTGCCTTACCAAAAGCCTGGTCGGCTGGCGTGCTGGTCAATGGACCTGAGTTGACCATCACCCCATAAGCCGGAACCGAGGCATCCATCGAGGCACCATCCAATGGCTCAACATCGGGGGGTTGAATGACTACACGCACTTCCAAGCCGAATTTACGGGCAAACTCAAAATCACGCTGGTCGTGCGCAGGAACAGCCATGATGGCACCGGTGCCGTAAGTCATCAGCACATAATCAGCAATCCAGATGGGTATGCGCTCTCCATTCACCGGGTTGATGGCATAGCCTCCGGTGAAAACACCGGTTTTTTCCTTATCGGTGGCTTCACGATCAATATCCGATTGGCGCGCAGCCTGCTGAATATATGCATCCACAGCTTTCTTCATCTCTGGTGTGGTTATAATCTTGACTAAAGGATGTTCAGGTGCCAACACCATGAAGGTCACACCCCACAGAGTATCCGGGCGGGTAGTGAATACCTCGATTGGATCCTCCTGTTCGGTGTGGAATGTTACCGACGCACCTACAGAACGACCGATCCAGTTCGTCTGTAAAGTCCGCACTCGGTCTGGCCAATCGATAGTGGAAAAATCCAACAGCTCGTCAGCATATTTGGTAATCCTGAAGAACCATTGCTCAAGCTCCTTTTTTATTACCGGTGTTCCACAGCGCTCACAATGGCGGTCTTCTCCGATCACCTGTTCGCGGGCTAAAGTGGTTTGATCTTTCGGACACCAGTCTACGGCAGAAAATTTTCGATACGCCAGCCCGTGTTTGTACAGCTGGATGAAGAACCACTGCGTCCAACGATAGTATTCAGGTTCACACGAGATCATTTCACGGTGCCAATCCCACATGGCGCCCATGCTCTTCAGCTGTTTACGCATGTGATCAATATTGTCATGGGTCCAGGTCTTGGGATGGATGTGATTCTTATTTGCCGCATTCTCGGCTGGTAAACCAAAGGCATCGAAACCAATGGGGAACATGACGTTGTACCCCCGCATGCGCTTATAACGGGCGCGAGCATCTGAAGGCGTCATGGCGTACCAATGACCGATGTGAAATTCACCCGATGTATACGGCAGCATGGTGAGAGCGTAATGCTTCGGACGGGAGTTATCAATTTCAGCTTGATATAAACCGTCAGCCTCCCACTTTGCATGCCATTTTGGCTCAATTATGGATGGATTGTAAACAGGTAATTCAGACATTCTAATCTCCATTTTTATTAGCTTGGATAGATCACCAGATAATTATTGATCAGGGTTTACGAGCGATCACAACCATCCGACGTGCGTCGGAGGCGAATTCCTTTCCTTCCCAGCCTGCATAAAGGTGGTACAGCTCCAGCCCTGCCTGATCGAGCAAAGTTTTGATCTCGCTCGGGTTATACAGACGGACATAATATGGTTTATCCTTCCTTATTCCATCGCGGATCACAACCCGTTTGTTGTAGTACTTTCCTTGTAAACCATCAAAACTATACCGATCGATCATCATATTCCCTTCTTTTTCAACCACAAAATAGGGTCGCATATCTTTTAACAAAACGTCACGGTTGAGCGTATCAAAAATCAACAGGCCGCCCGGTTTTAAGGCGCGCCGCGCCTTGATCAGAACCTGCAGGTTCACCTCATCGGTGAAATAACCGAAGGCAGTGAAGAGCAGCATGACACGGTCAAATCTATCTTCAAAGGTGATTTCACGCATATCTCCCTGTTGATATCTCACCTCAACGTTGCGCTTAATCGCATCTTGACGGGCAATTTCAAGAAAACCCGGCATCAAATCGACACCCGTCATGCTATACCCCAAAGCTGCCAGCCGGTTGGTATGCCTGCCGAACCCACAAGCCAGGTCGAGTATTTCCATGGGCACACTCAATTCAAGCAACCTGACCACAGCACTGATTTCATCTTCGGTGCGCTCGTCTGTCAACGACTCACTATAGAAATACAAGTAATCATCCACATCAAATACAGCTTCGACGTCAAATTCTTTCACAGCAGAATTTTCCATAGTTGCACCTCCAGGTTTAATCTGACCCACTTCCAACGCGGTCTGGATAATTTGTTCCGCGATCTCCACCCGCTTTCTCCAATGGATTGGATCCGCATCATATTTCACGGCAGCTTGTTTTTGCTCTTCAATCGTGGCGGCTTGTGACAAAAATTGGTCCGCCGATTCGTAATCCAAACCATCCACCTGAAGGTACTCCAATGCAAAGCCTGCCTGCTTAAGTAGAATCGGCCATTCGGCATCCGAACCAATGGAATTATCCGGCCTGGCATGCTCGACGATGTAGCCGGCAGCAGAACGGCTGAAGCTCTTCGAGCCGCCGCTGACATCCATCTCAGCGTTCAAGAAACGTGACACCACCCGGTTGCTGAGCTTCTCCGTGGTGACCAAAGCCTGAGGATGAGTGCCGGTGGCAGCCGCGGAGCGACCAAAAATTACACAGTCGAATTTCTCAATTTGGGCGAGAATTCGCCGCCACTCTTCCGGTCGAGTCTCAACCCAGCGTAATAACCGGTCCATATCGGCGTAATGAATAAAATCAGCGCCGCTGTCCAGAGCTCTGGACAAAGCCATGTACCTGCCCTGCTTCTGATCATGGTTTTCATAAAAGATCAGGCGCGGATCTGATGAAGATTCTCCCGAGGTGAATTCCCGGGAGACATCAGGATCAATACCCGAAATATAAGAAACCACGACCCCATGATACTGTCCCATCAGGGTAGGCAGCATCCTTTTGAAACGCGGCAATTCACCGCGTGGGTACCAGGTGGTTGCCAATATTATGCTCATTGCTCCAACTCCTGCTTAATCATCTTTGTAAATAGCCTTCCTTCAATAAAACCAAGAAATGTCGCGGATAAATCAGCGTTTCAATTAACTATTTATCCAGTCAGTATCTCAGGTTCACCAAGCTGGTACAGATTTTGCATCATACTGATCAGAAACCATCTCATTCATAGAAGAGACCATATGACCAACTCACAAAAACAGGCACTCTGGCTTCAATTCTTGATCAGCATCTCCAAATTCGTGGATCGACGTGTCTCAAAAAGCGCTGAACACAGTGCAAAAGTAGCCCAATGGGCAAGCACGACTGCGCGTGAGCTAAACATGAGTGATGACGATGTCGATAACATATATTGGGCATCCATCCTTCACGATATTGGTAAAATCGGCATCTCCGATCGAGTACTGCGCAAAAAGTCGATGCTTTCCGAAGAGGATTGGTTGCTGATCAGGATGCACCCCACGATTGGCTCCAATATCGTCAGCTCGATTGATGCCTACCCGTCTCTCGCCCCGACGATCTCTGCACACCAGGAAAAATATGATGGAACAGGGTATCCGAAAGGCCTGAGTGGGAAGAATATTCCTTTAGGGGCACGCATCCTGGGTATTGCTGATGCATACCAGGCGATGGTAGAACATCGTTATTATCGAGATGCCCGCACCCATGAAGAAGCCGTCGCTGAATTACAAAAGGTTAAAGGGACACAATTCGACCCGGAAGTCGTAGATGTCTTTTTAAACGTAGTGAATTCAGAGATGGCGGCGAATCCTTTATAAATTTAGATCATCCCTGGTTGTTAAAGAACAAAAACCTTCGTCCTTTCAGGGACGAAGGTTATCTCCGCGGTACCACCCTGGTTGCTATCCAACCCATCCGGATGGATGGGTCAACATAGCCACTCAGATGCGCTATAACAGGCGAACCTGCCAACAGCTAAACAATAGATGTCTTCACTGTTGAAGTCTGTCCATGTGTTGCTGGACAGCAGGCGAGTTCAGCCGTGAATAATACTATGTGCTCCTTGGGCACTCTGACGGGCTCGCACTTCGCTCTCCCGACTCGCTGAAGGATGGCTTAATACTCCTGCCAAGACTTTAAGGTGGACCCAGAGGGATTCGAACCCTCGGCCTTCTCAATGCCATTGAGACGCGCTCCCAACTGCGCTATGGGCCCAAAAATGTAGCGCGAATTGTAATCGCAAACAGATGATTCGTCAACCAGCCAGTCCAGCCCCGGTGTATCGCATCAGAATGGGAATTATTGTACACGATGCCACAATCATTAATCGACATCTAATCATATATAAACCTTTCCTTTATATTAATAGGATTATACTCAGCGGCTGGAATAACTGAAGAAAAGGATTTAACAAAAAAATATTATGTATCGATCATCAAAAAAAATGGGGTCATCAATCAGATCGATTTTCCTGGTGATGTTAGCATTTGTGCTGAGCAGCTGTGCGGTCGCCTCCCCCACTCTACCACCAGCCATAGTGACATCAAGCAATAACATCTCAACAACACCAGCGCCGGCGTCAAATCTGATCAGTCCAACAGCGACCACAGCGACCACATCAAAAGCGACCCAGGCAAACCCAACAGCGGCTGCTCCAACCAGTGGAGCTACCCCCAGTGCAACTCAATCGGCCACTGGGTCCAAGATCAAGACCGTGTTCATTATCATGATGGAGAACCACAACTGGTCAGATATTTATAAGAACCCATCGGCGCCCTATATCAACCAGACGCTGTTGCCCCAAGCCTCTTATGCAACCCAATACTTTAACCCCCCTGGCATCCATCCCAGCGAACCCAATTATATTTGGCTGGAGGCGGGAGGGTCACTTGGTATCCATGATGACAGCACTCCAGCAAGCAACCATCAGAGCACATCGGATCACCTGGTGACCTATCTCGATAAAGCGGGAGTCACGTGGAAGGCTTATCAGGAAGGGATCAGCGGTAAGGTTTGCCCCTTGGAATCAAATGGCTTATACTCCCCGAAGCATAATCCTATGGTTTATTTTGATAACGTCACCAACACTAATGACCCGACTTCAGCGTACTGCATTGCCCATGAGCGACCATTTACCGAACTCCAGACGGATCTGAAGAACAATAGCGCGGCTCAATATAATTTCATCTCCCCGAACCTATGTAATGACATGCATGATGATAGCGGGTGCCAAACATCGGATGCAGTAAAAAATGGAGATACCTGGCTCTCACAGCAGGTGCCGATGATCATGGATTCGACTGCATACAAACAAGGTGGGGTCATTTTCATCACCTGGGATGAGTCTGAGAGTGGTGATAATCCAATTGGCATGATCGTTTTATCTCCCGAAGCAAAAGGCGGAGGATATTCAAACAGTATTCACTATACCCATAGCTCTACCCTACGCACCATCCAAGAAATTTTTAATATCACCCCATTCCTGGGAGATGCCGCGAATGCTACAGATTTGAGCGATCTGTTTCGTGCATTCCCGTGAAAGAGGTTCGGAGCAGATCAATACCCATAGAAACCAGGCCCGAACCAGCACTATTAATATTCGCTCAATATTAGGCAGGAGGTTAGATCAAAGCAGCTTAACTAAGTAATAGGCATATCTACGCGAATTAACCCCCCTGCCTCCTTCGAACCAGTCTGCAGGCTTAACCTCCGTTATGCCTTAATAAAGTAATCTATTCATGGTCGAAGCGAGCCAGAATTATCTACCCAGGCATATAAATTCCTGGGTATTTTTATTCAACCAGTAGATCATTTTCATCATCTCCACTGGTGTGGATCCGATTAAATCGTAAATAGTACCGCGGGAATGACAGCTTTCAGAAAGATATGTGACATCTGTCACTCGTAAGTCATCGTCGATTGGGTAAAATATATTCAATTGAACGAATATTATTAGTTACCAAATATCAGGATGAATACCCATAAAAACCATTACTGAAATCTAGATGAAAATGAATTCCGAAAAAACCCAATGAATATCTACCAAAATCAATCACAGTTATTAAAAGTGCTGATGCACCCCACCCGACTAGCTATCCTGGATGAGCTGCGCACTGGAGAACAATGCGTGTGCCATATGGAAGCCAAATTTGGCTTACGTCAGGCATATATTTCCCAACACCTGATGATATTACGTGATGCAGGTTTGGTCTCCGATCGGCGAGATGGTTGGAATATCTTTTACCATGTGAGCAAGCCAGAAATCTATAAGGTGATTGATGAGCTGAGGACATTTATCGATCCAGCAAGCAGTGAACAAGGCGGTGATAAAGAATCGGATGAGGGTAAACCCGGTAACAAACGTCCATGTCCGTGTCCAAAGTGTAATGCAAGGGCTGAACCGATCCACTCCGATATCGCTGAGTCAGCATTAACCAAGGTTGAGACAGGAATTTGATAGAACGTAATCATACAATTAACTCTTAATCGTCAATAGAAGTCAGTGACAAAATCGCGAGGAAACATGCCAAATTTTCTAGAACTCAAAGTCGACAAATTTACCTTCAAAGCAGCGGATGACCGCCGATATACTCCAGCGGGAGTGTGGGCGTTGGCTGATGGAAACCGCATCCGGATCGGTCTTTCAGATTTTCAACAGCAACGCAGCGGCGATGTTGCGTTTGCGGAAATCAAGCCGGTAGGTACAAAGCTTGCTTTCGACGATGAAATGGCGGTGATTGAAACAATAAAAGTAAACATCAGCCTGGGTTCGCCGGTTGCTGGACAAGTTGTCGAGATCAATCCCAGCATGACAGGAGCACCCGAGCTGATCAACCAGGACCCTTATGGTGCAGGCTGGATAGCAGTGATCGAAGCCGATGATTGGCAAGCCGACAGTGCACGCTTGATGGATGCGCAAGCTTATTACGCACACATGAAAAACCTGGCAGAAGAGGATCTAGATGAAAAATGAGCGATTCGACTATGCGTAATAAAGTTGCCATTGTGCCTTGCAGCGGGATCGGAAAAACCTACGGTTCGGTCAGCCGTGAGGCAGCCTATGACGTCACCGAAGACCTGCGCCCCGAGGAAACCCAACTGATTTCCCTGGCAATGCTTGTACTGGGTGATGAAAGCGCCAGAGCCGCTCTTTCTGCAGCCCCCGCAGTGACCATTGATGGCTGCAAGCTGGCCTGTGCTTCTAAAATGGTGCGCGAAAGCGGTGGGACCGTCGCCAAAGAGTATGCAGTGCTGGACGTCTATCGGCGCTACAAACAATTCAAGCCACAGGGGATTGCTGAGCTCAATGAAAGTGGCCAGCAGCTGGCGCGTGCCCTGGCAGAAGAAATTGCGAACGTGGTAGATAGTACGCTGGATAAAGCTGGAGATAATAAGAATGGTTGACCTGCCCAAGAAAAAAGTAGGGATCGTGGCTTGCTCAGGCGAAGAACTGGCTGAAGGCACAGTGACACGCCTGGCAGCGTTGAAGGTACTCGAACAGTTACGACCAGCTGATACGGTCACCATCTGCCTGCCGTTGTTTCTGGCGGGTGGTGAGGGCGATCGGGCATTCGCCCGCTTTTATCCGACTATCGCTGTCGATGGATGCGCGTTACGGTGCGCAGCGCGCGGAACGGAGATGTACTCCAGCAAACCGGCTGTCAGCCTGGTGGTAAGTGAATTGGTGCAGCAAAAGGGATTGGAACGACCGCGAGGATTGCGCCGATTGAACGAGGCTGGAACACAGGTAGTGGAGCTGCTGGCAGAGCAAATCGCGGACCAGGTCGACCTGATTATTGGTCGCCAGTGGGATCGTCATAAAGGTGAGTTTTTAGCAACGGCTCAGACCGCTGATGCGTCTACTGCATCAATCCAAGGATCTGTACAGGCTACATGCTCCTGTGGATCGGGAATTCCGATTCAAAAAGTTGTGATCAACGGGCAGGAAGTTACTCTTATCGCCCTGCCGGTGATCTTCCAGCAGTTCAAAGAGGCGGGTAAAACACCAGGTCCTGCGAGTATTAAAGAGCTTATGGAAACGCTCAAAATATACAATCCCATCCAGGATGCAGAAGAAGCGGCTTATCAAGAAATGCTGCTAAAAGAATACCGCACATATTTCGAGAAGGATCTATCACAATGAGCCGCACAGCCACCTACAACACCACTGTTGCCTGGATTCGTGAACATTGGGGCCATATCGTAATGGGTAACGGACCAGAGATGGATTTTTCGGCCCCACCCGATGCGCAAGGTCACCCGGGTGTGCTAACCCCTGAAGATGCATTTGTGGCCGCAGCCAATACCTGCATCATGATGATGTTCATCTGGGCAGCGGAACGGTTCAAGCTTAATCTACTCGCTTACGACTGCAAGGCAGAGGGAACCAAACTGATCGAACTGGATCGAACAGAAATTTTTACCCAAATCCATTTCCATCCCGTCATCCGGGTTGCCTGCGGAGAAGAAGCACCCGAGATAGTGGAAAGTCGAGTAAGGAAAGCGTTGCAATCAGCCCAGAAGTACAGCCTGGTAGCCAACTCGGTAAAATCCGAGATCATCATTGATCCAATCATTGAAATTGTCGCTCAAGGCGTAGCAGAATCAAAATGATAGGAGAAAAATATGCTCATTGTTAAAGTACTAGGTTCCGGTTGTGAAAATTGTAAAAAAGTCGAAGCCATCACTCGAAAGGCGATTGCGATGTTTGGCATCGATGCCACGGTCATCAAAGTGACCGACTGGACGGAGATCAAGAAATACCCCATCCTGGGAACGCCAGGACTGGTGATCAATGAAAAGGTGGTTTGCGCGGGTCGTATTCCGACTGAAACAGAGGTAACCACCTGGTTAGCCAACGCCATGTCTACCTGATAAGGTAGCACCCTGTTTCTTCGGGAAAGAACAAAACACGTCTATGGCTCATGAGCACGCTCGTTTTGCGTGGGTAACCCTGGAAGCCCAGGAGATCATCGAACTGAAGGAGGCGATCATGGACAGGGATTCCAATGATGTAGTCGACTTCTTCTGGCGGGTGATCCTGCCGCGCGCCCGTGAAGCTGCTCAAAAGCGGGGAATTTCGCTTGATGAAGGCAACGAGGAGAGCAATGGGCGTTTATCTGGATAATGCCGCTACCAGCTGGCCTAAACCTGAGGTTGTCTACCAGGCAGTGGATCACTTCATGCGCGAGGTGGGTGCCTCGCCTGGACGGGGAGGTTATCAACAAGAGGAAGTGGCACAACAGATTGCAGACGAAACACGGACCGAACTGGCCACGCTCTTTCATGCTCCCGATCCGCGGGGAGTGATTTTTACCCTGAACGCAACCCAGGCGATCAACATGGCATTAAAAGGAATATTGAAGCCCGGGGACCATGTACTCACCTCCTCCATAGAGCACAATGCCATGTGGCGACCGCTCAAGGCGTTGGAGAAGCGGGGTGTGGAAGTCACAACTGTGGCTTGTGCGCCCGATGGCAGTTTTAATCCAGCTGAAGTGCATACTGAAATACGCAACAATACCAGGTTGGTGGCAATGCTGCATGCATCCAATGTGCTTGGTACGATCCTGCCCGTGAGCGAGGTAGGAGAAATCGCCCATCGTAATGGAGCATTCTTTCTCGTAGACGCTGCCCAGACTGCTGGAATTCTTCCCATAGATATGCAGGCGATGGGTATAGACCTGCTGGCTTTTGCCGGACACAAGGGGACATATGGCCCACAAGGCACCGGTGGTCTGGTAGTAACGCCCGGTATCCACCTCGACACGTGGGTGGAGGGCGGCTCAGGCTTGCTTTCACGCCCCGACAGCATGCCGGATGAGCTACCATTGCGGTTGGAAGCTGGCACACAGAACTCCACCGGGGTTGCAGGTCTGCTGGAAGGGGTTCGGTTCGTCCTGGAACAGGGTGTGGAAAAAATCCATGCCCATGAAATGAAATTGGCCAGCCAATTGATCGAACGGCTACAGGCAATCCCTGATCTCAGAATATTAGGACCGCAAAACCTGGACCAACGTACTTCGGTGATCTCAATTACAGTGGAGAATTACATACCAGACCAACTATCCGCTGTACTGGACAAGGTTTTTGGCATAGCTACAAGGGCGGGACTTCACTGTGCACCCCAGGCTCACCAGGTGGCGGGGACATTGGAAGACGGGGCCTTGCGCTTCAGTCCAGGGTTTTTTAACACTGCTGAAGATATCGATTTTGCCGTGGATGCCTTGCAGGATATATTGTAGGTGTGGGGATGGCAAAACTGCGGATCGAAAAGACGCTGGTTATTTTGAATGTAGATGAGCTGCGCCAGGTGATGCAGCTGGCGCAAAGGGGTGATGCAGATGCGATCTACAAGTTCGTCAAGGATGTAATTGCCAAAAGAGTAGAAGAAGCGATCCGCAGGCGCTGTGGGTAGGGGATGGTGGAATGTGATCCATATCAAGATATTGAGCTATAAAAGTCCCCAACGCTACGCAGTCAGGCAGACCATCCTCGGGGCTAAGAATGAACTACGGAAAAAGTACCCGAACCTGGAGCTCTCGATCACCGAGGTTAAAAAACTTGATGAGATGGAAGAATATACTCAAGTGGTCATATACCCCAGTTTGGTGATCAACGATCAACTGATTTGTATCGGACGATTCCCAAAGAAGGATGAGGTTATTGGGTGGTTGCAACAAGAGATGGAATGATAATGAAGGCTGTAGGGTTTGCAATTAAATGCTTGAATGTGAAGGAATTTAAATCTCAACTTGATTTTCGGGCTGCCGATTAAGATATCAGGTAGTAAATAACGATATGACCATGCTAAGAGGAAGCCATGTATCTTGAATCAATCACGCTGATCAAAGTACTGCCTTGCCTGGCAGAACCGGGCAAAATCATCGTCATAGGCAACCCATCACGAAATTTGGATGAAGTGCTCCCATTCCTGGCAACCTTGCCCAATGTGATCTCCTATAACCCGGAGACTTGCACGCTTACTTTACGGCGCCAACCGGGTTTTATCTCGTTATATTCAGACAAGGCGTATATCACCAAGGTGAAGGATACTGAGCAGGGATTAGAATTGCTCCAGGCATTGGTGGAAGCAATCAACGCAACCTGGGACCATCGGGAGGAGCTGGTGGCGATGACTGCCCAAAAACACGCTCCGCGCCCCCTGGATGTATGGTCATTGCTGCCTCAAACCAACTGTAAACTGTGCGGTGAAGCAACCTGCATGGCATTTGCGTGTAAATTGCTTTTACAGGAACGGGAGCTGCCAGAATGCAACCCGCTGCAGGCAGACGCAGCCTACGCTGAACGACGGGCGACCTTGGAAGCGATGCTTTAAGAGATTTATGATGTGATTGATTTTTATCAAGAACACGATTCTTCTGAAATCGAAATTATCATCTTATGCGTAATCATACCGACTTATCAGTAAATAATATTTTCAACCCGGAGGTACCATATGTCTGACATTGCTGTTCGCCAGCCTCAATCTACAAGCCTGACCAAAAAACTCTCATTTCTTGACCGATTCCTGACGCTGTGGATTTTCCTGGCGATGGCGGTGGGAGTGGGCATCGGTTTTTTGTTCCCATCTGCGGTAAAAAGTTTTAATAACGCGGTTTCGATAGGGACAACCAATATCCCGATTGCGATAGGGTTGATCTTGATGATGTATCCACCTTTTACCAAAGTGAAATATGAGGAACTCGGAGACGTATTCCGAAATAAGAAGATTCTGACGCTTTCACTGATCCAAAACTGGATCATTGGTCCGATATTGATGTTTGCGCTGGCGATCATCTTCCTGCGCGGTTACCCGGAATACATGGCCGGGTTGATCATGATCGGTTTAGCACGCTGCATTGCCATGGTAATCGTGTGGAATGAGCTGGCACATGGTGATACCGAATACGCGGCCGGGCTGGTGGCGTTCAACAGTATATTCCAGGTGTTGTTTTACAGCTTATATGCCTATGTATTCATTACAGTGCTGCCACCATTGTTTGGTTTATCGGGCAGTATTGTAAAGATTACAATTGGCGAGATTGCTAAAAGCGTATTCATTTACCTGGGAATTCCATTCCTTGCCGGATTCTTAACTCGGCTGATCCTGGTGCGTGCAAAAGGTAAGGAGTGGTATTACAAGAGCTTCGTACCCAAAATCAGCCCTCTTACGCTGATCGCACTACTATTCACAATAATTGTGATGTTCAGCTTAAAGGGCAACCTGATCGTGCAAATTCCATTGGATGTCGTACGGATTGCGATCCCGTTATTAATTTATTTTGTGGTTATGTTCCTGGTCAGCTTCTGGATGGGTCATCGCGTCGGAGCAGACTATGCCAAGACCACCACGCTCTCCTTCACAGCTGCCAGCAACAACTTCGAGCTGGCGATCGCGGTTGCGGTAGCAGTATTCGGGATCAACAGCGGGGCGGCGTTTGCTGCGGTGATCGGTCCACTGGTGGAGGTGCCGGTGATGATTGGATTGGTGAACGTGGCTTTTTATTTCCGCAAGCGGATGTTTTTGAGAACAGCTGCATCTACAGAATAAACAGCTGAGGCATTTTTTAAATGCCAACAAAGACTGTTGAGTATTGGACTCAACAGTCTTTGTTTATCACTTGGTCACTCCAATAGCTCACATATAGGCTATGTAAGGCTGAAGGGTGGATATTGATCCGTCACCAGTAAAGCTGCGTAAGCTTCAACCCGCAAGCCATAGCGACCCACACCGACCACAAAATCGAAGAGGCCGCGCGGATATTGACCGGTGAACACAATGGCAAACCAGGCAATAATCACTGCGAAGACGGCGACCGCTGCGAGAATAGCCAGGACGATGTAATGCGGGATCGCAAGGAACCATTTGAACAGGGGCATCCACCGGTTCAGGTCCTTCTCCACATCGGGGTAGTCAATTTCCAGATGGACTGATTGTTCTTCAACTGTGGATGGATATTGGTCGGTGAGCAGCGCAAAGTAAGCGCCAACCCTGTAACCGAAGCGAGCCAGCTCGCGAGAGAAATCGAACCACCAACGGGGATAGCGCTGTCGAAAAAGGATCATTAAAGCCGTGGCGAAAATGAGGCCATTCACCAGTCCACCTGCAGTATCCCGGGTGGTAGTCACAATCTGACCGGCTTGATTATAGACAATGGTATTATTGACGGTCTGGCCAGCGCCCGAGATGAGAGCATAGATGATGGCGATGGGAATGATCCAGATGATGCGGAAGAATGTCGTCATCCGGTCCAACTTCTGGGGATAGTCAATCTGCAGACGAGCAGGATATTGTGCCGGATTGGATTGACCACTTGCAGTCGTATTACTTTGATTGGTTGTCATTTTAGCTCCTCCCAAAATCAAAATTGATTATAAGACAGCCTTTAAGTTGGCTGCCCACTCTCGTATGAAAGACCAATTACGATATTCTCCAGGTTGTGCCTGGACTACGATCAGGACGAATAATTTCTGCCACCAGTTTAATCGGTATAGATCCAGCTTTCCCCCGAAAAAGGCGACATTGACCGGTTTTACAAGTGGTGCAGTTTTCAGCACAGGTAGAAGATACTTATTCACTGTAGCATAGCGCTCTTTAAAACTCATCCGGTTCGGATCTACTGGCGGTTTTGCCAGGCGTGGATCTACGAAGATAGGCAGCTGCCCAAAATTATACCCAGTTTGAGTGAGGCTCATGGCGGTCAGAAAATAGGCTACTTTAACCTTGCTCAACTCAGGCGTGTGCTTTTTTACGAATTTAACCGCTGAGCGATGCCATCCCATAATCATGGGTGCACCCACCACCACAACAGCATATCCATCAATGGTGAGCACATCTTTTATCTGGCGGACATCCACCTGGTCACCATCTTTGCCCAGCTCTTCTCCAACAGCCTGCGCTACTTCAACAGTGGACCCGGCATTGGTTGCATAAGCGACTAAGATTTTCTTCATTGGCTCTTCTCTTATCTGATTACGTAGCAGGAACCAATAAGTTTCTCCATCGGATCTAACGATTGCTACAATACCCACGGTTTGTGTGATTTATTGAACTGGACGACGGTTTTTTACCTGGAGCGCAGCATATCTGGCTGCTCACCCAGATCGGATTTAGGCAGGCTTGGAGAGAGGTAGACCGCTCCGTTGAATTGCTCATGTTCATTTTTCAATATGCCCGTACAGCACCCTCCAACCACAATAACCAGGTAATCGGACCTATATTCGATGAGATGATGAGTACTTTCATGGCGTGAACCTCCAAAAATAATCCTAATCAGATCAGTACATAAGGATTACCTGCATACATACCGTGCGCTTTTAACTCAAGATGGGTTACACCGTCTGAACTGCGGTTGGCTCGGTTGGGTGGACAGCCTGAGGCTGACCATCTGCCAATCCATACCCACTCTCGATGAGCTCCAGCAGTTTCCGGGTGAATCGGGCTGCC
The DNA here is from genome assembly GCA_963809805.1 of uncultured Chloroflexia bacterium. GTDB lineage: Bacteria > Chloroflexota > Anaerolineae > Anaerolineales > UBA4823 > FEB-25. Next base: position 120,018 of record CAWELB010000010.1, read on the forward strand.
GGTGCCCCGTCGATCACATCATGGTCGAAGATGATCGTGAGGCTGACCATCTCGCGCGATACTATCCGCCCGTCCACTTCCTCGAGCCTGCGAGCGGTGCCCCCTACGACCAGGTCAAGGGCGTGGGAGCCGTCAGAAATCCCCCAACCGCTGTGACCCTTGCCAAATATCCCCACCGAAGAAATTCCGACTGTGCCTCCCAAGGATGTAATTATCGTCGGGTTGCGACGAGTGATCATGCGGAATACTGCCTTGAAAAGCACTGACAGCGGCCATGGAAGCAGCAGGGCGGAACGGAACCATAGAGGTATGCTATTATTCGGTGGTACCGGCTCTGACTGTGCCGACCGAATTTCCTGGTTGATCTCCGGGTAGGTCTTGCAGTTGGCACCCCGGAGGACGTGACCGGTCAAGATACGCGTATCTCCTTGCTTTCGTTCGATCATGATCCCAACGTCCACATCGTCAAAAATAATGAGCCGTCTACTGCCTTTTCGGTATGCCTGCACTGCTTTATTCTCAGCCACCGCATTTGCAAGGCAGAAGGCCAGGTACCCCGTGAAGGAGAGCTGCTCACCGGTCTGGGTTTTGTAATCCTCGATATATTTCCTGGCGATTGTTACATCTGCCTCCAGTAAAGCATACATGACGTGCCTGCCCGATTTTATGTCGAGGTAGGCAGGCATGGCGCGGCGCTCCAATGGGAAATCGACGACCTGGTAAGGCTCGATTTTTTTGTTCATGTTTGGGCTTCCTCCAATAAAATAACCGATACTGCGATTGACAATCTGGCTCGGTTCACCACAGGCCTTGCGACCGCAATTCTTCCATTGCCTGCTTATGGATCTCGATCAGTTTCGTTACGTCATCGTCGGTATGGGCGGTACTCACGAAACCATGCCGGGGTGATATGTGCAGCCCATTCTTGCGATACAGCAGCCTCAGGGCAGGGCCTACTGCTGGGTCACCAGCACGCGCATCCCTGACGCTACCGATGGGTCCACGCATGGCGTGCATCCAGAACATAGAGCCAACACCCGTGGCAAATGCCGGGAAGTCACTTTCTTGAGCATAACGGTTTATCTCGTCTCGAAAACGGTCACCCATGGCGTTCAAGCGTGTATACAGCTGCGGTTCCTGGCTCAACCGACGTAGAACAGCCATTCCGGCGGCAGTAACCAGCGGGTTGCCATTGAAAGTGCCTGCCACGAGGATGGAACCGGGTTCAACATCGTATTCCATCAGACGCATCGCCTCAACAGTACCTCCCAATGCGCCGAATGGAAGACCACCTCCTGCGACTTTGCCGAAGGTGCTCACGTCGGGAAGGATCCCGTAGAACTCTTGAGCTCCCCCAGGGGCTAAACGGAAGCCGGTAATCACTTCGTCGTAAATGAGGAAAGCCCCAATCTCACTCGTGATCCGGCGCAACTCGGATAGGAATTCCCTGGACGCAGGGATTGTGCCCGCCGCGCCTTGCACGGGTTCAATAATCACGCCAGCCAGCTGAGCTGCGTATTTACGCATCTTTTCAAATGCTGCCGGATGATTGAAAGGTAAAACAATGGTGCTCTTCCATGCACCTTCGACCAGCCCGGGGCTCTCAGGGATGGCGGTGGGATCCTCGATTGGTCCAAACTGCTCTGTGCTCGGCCCTGGGCGACCAAGGCTGACCGACAAAAGATCATTTGCACCGTGGTATCCCCCCTCAAATTTTGCAATCAACGGCCGCTGTGTGGTTGCGCGCGCCAACCGCAATGCATACATGGTTGCCTCAGTCCCCGAGTTGCAGAAGGTCACCTTATCTACGCCGGGGACCATATCACAAAACAGCTTCGCAAATGCATATTCATGCTCGTGGCACTGCCCAAAGGAGGTCCCGCGCGGCAGAGCCTCCCTTATCGCTGATTCGACCACGTCGGGCGCATTGCCGAGGATCATGGTCGAAAAGCCAAGCATGCAGTCAAGGTACTCGTTGCCATCTGCATCCCAGACCCTGGCACCTTTCGCCCGCTGAATAATCATGGGGAAGGGATCTGCCAACCTGAAGATACTCCCCACGCCCGCTGGCATGACGGAGTGGTTACGTTGCCAGATCGCCAGTGCTTTCGGGCTTTTAGCCATTATCTCGCCACGGTAAGCGTTGAGGAGCGCATTGAGTTTTTCGTTGTCGGGCATAATATTTTCTCCTTTTACTGGTGATGCATCATTCATCTTCTCCGAAGCTACGGATCCATCCGAGGGTAAGCTTAAGCACATTTAACATCGGCTCGATGGACAAAACCTCAGGGGTATCCCGGTCTTGGTGGTAGAAAGCAAATTGCTGCTGCGGTACCTTGAAAGCTAACAGCGGTAAAGCCTTTAGACCAACACGGGTGAAGGGAGCTGCGTCACTTCCCGCTCCAATAGTCGCAGCGCCAATCTTATAAGGTACTCCGGAGCGTTCAGCGGCAACCACCACGCTTTTCACCATCTCAGGTGAATTCTTAACTGTGCTATTCACGTCTGAGGTGAGGATGGAGATGACCGGATGGGCGATAATCTAATAATTCAGCACCCGCGCGTCCAAACGTTTAAGCTCATCCAGGTGGCGCTGCACGTAACGCCTTGAACCACGCAGGCCAGCTTCTTCACTGCCGAAAGTTATGAACCGAATTTCTGTGTCATCTGGAATGGAATCAGGATTTTCTACCAGGAACCTGCACATTGCCACGCAAACCGCGCATGCAGAGAGATTGTCTGCCGCGCCTGGCACAATGCCTCCGTTTTTCCTTCCACTGTTGAGAAACAAGACATATATCACTGCTGGCACGATTGGAAAAACCAGTAACACCCATCCTATCGTTCCAAAAGCCACAACAGCCGCATAGCCAAGGATTAAACCCGCCAGCTGGATGAGGCACATGATCAGCAATGTGCTCAATCCGATGAAATAGATCGCAGAGAGAATATAAAATCCAATGCCAGTATACCGAAGCCAGGTATTCTGCGGAGCACTATCATGGTGACCGCTCAGGATGAGAAGGCGTTTCACATCCCTGGCTTCTGGCTTG
>CAWELB010000011.1:0-410319 GCA_963809805.1 uncultured Chloroflexia bacterium
CCGCCAAATTCGAGCCGGTGTAATCCTCAATCCGCCGTAATTTGAATTGTGCCTTCTGGTTATGACCGGATTATAGAACAGGATTTCCCATCCTGGTAGATCAATAAATTCTGCAGAAATAGCGATCATTGTGTTGCTCCTCTTGTAAATAATCCTTAGCGCAATTCTTTTGTTTATGATGTTATGGTAGCGGTCAGACCGAAAGTTGATGGCTTGTTGTTGGAATTCATACAACGCCATGAATTCACAAAAAAGGATTTTTATGAAAAAAGGGATGATGGACTTAGATTAACACTGAAAATCACCTGTATCTTAGCTGAAACAACCTCAAGTTGGTCGGAATATGTTAATAAGGTGATAAATAAAGTTGAGGGTATATTACTAAATCACGAATCGAGTAGGAAATATGGCACCATAAAAAACAGAAAAAATATTACAATTTTAGATTGCAATTATTTAGCAAAATCGATAAAATTACACATCTACTTCGTTGAATATACTTTTTCTACCGACCGATCAAAATTACTATATTAACAACCGAAATTCATAAATCGGAATCTGCATATATTTTGTAAGGATATTCATTCTGACGTCGCTAGTTCCCAATACATAATTGATCGGGATTTCAGGAGTTGTTTCTCCTATCCATAATTCCTGCAGCGATTTTATATTTCCGATCAAAATTATATGAATTGGGTTCGATTAAAATAGTAATGAGTGTAATGATTATTATCGGTACTACTACAATAGTTCATTGAAATAAGGATGGAATTATGCCTTTTCCTGAAACTGACCATATAATATATAAGAAAAATCCACTAATTGAGGTAATTGTACAATTACGTTTCCCGCCTATCTTATCTATAGAATCAGATCTACCCGCGAAATTTCAAAATGAGATTCGGAACTTATATCCACTCTATCGAGAGAGAGTTGATAGACCAGTAAATATTCCAGATGAATTGGTATCTCAACTCCCGAAAGATGTCATAAATTTCTTTCCACAACAAGGTATAAAAAACTACGAATTTATTTCTGAAGACGAGATTTGGAAGGTCAATCTCACGCGTACATTCATATCGATGACTACCACCAAATATTCTCGTTGGGATGACTATTTAGGACACCTAATGCTTGTATTTAATGCTCTTCGAAGTAGTTATACGCCATCTTTTTTTAGTAGAATAGGATTACGATATAAAGATTTAATTGATAAATCGGCATTAAATCTTAAAGATGTTTCCTGGGACAATTTACTTCAGCCGTATATAGCAGGTATGCTGTCAAATGATGCCGTAAAAAATAACATATTGGTAAGTAAAAATATTAATGAAATTCGTCTGGAAGATGGAACCAGCATCGTTCGAATTAGGCATAGTCTTGTAAATTCTCTAGATAATAATGAGTTGTGTTATCTAATTGATAGTGATTTTTTCACTGAGTATAAAATCGCTATTGATCAAGCGATTGATAAATTAAACTATTTCAACCAACGCGGTAGAAACCTTTTTCGGTGGTGTATCACCGATACGTTACATAATGCATTAGAACCCGAAAATCTATGACAGACACTGAAAAATATCATATTTCTCCAATATCTAGTACAACTTCAGGCTCTCCGGCAATATTTCCAAAAAGGGTATCTTCCCATACTTCAGCGTACATATCTGGCCAGAGTGATATTGAGGCTCCTTCATTCCAAAATAAACCTGATGTTACATCAAAAGCTCGTGCAATAATAGCTAATATTACCAATGACACTGTCAGAAATAACGCAAGTTACCTCTTGTTTTTGATACAAACGTTACTTAACAATTACATTGATATAACCGAGTTACCACCATTAAGAGCTTTTCAAGCAGAAGATGATTCAGTAACTTTTGAATGGGTGTTTATACATTATCGTGTAGGATTTAGCATCGCTCAAAACTCAGATGCCTCTGGATGGTATCTGGTTTCGGATGATACTGCTGGAAGTATCATGGCATCTGGAAAAATTTTGGATACTTCAAATCAGGAGGGACTAATCCTCTGGTTACTTCAATATATTGTCCTTAATTATTAATAATGTCGGAAGATATTATTCCTTTTCCAGATCATTTTATTCGCGGCATCGTTCAGAAAAAGCATATTATTGCTGAAACTGAGGGCGTAACTTATGAATTGTTTTTACCAAATACAAAAACAGCCCAACTCCGAGATGATGGAGGAGAAGAAGTCTCTATAAATTGGGAAGATCATGATGCTGTCCTACAGTTTACACTGGACATGAAAATCGAAAATACTGGCTATCTGTTTCCAAACGGTGCTGTAAGATTGAAAAAAGATGAACTTCATAGGATAAATGCAACGCCTACCTTAGAAAATACGATAACTTACGAACGAAAAAAGCTACCTAATAATGATTATCACGGAAATATAGTTTACAAGAATGGATTAACCGATCGTGTAAAAAAAATGATTGCTTATTATATTGCAGCAACTTCATCCAAGGTGGTTAATAGGTAGATACGAGTGCAAGCAATTGCACAATTGTATAGGTTAGATTCGACACCGTAGTATTAACGTCTCTCCTCAATAAAGTATCCATTCCTGTGTAAGTATTGAATATCTTTATCCGATCGAGCTTAATGGTTATAGTTATATTTATTTAATTTGATATTGGGGGGGAAATTTCTCGATCAAATATATTTTTGTTCGTGAGCCGTAAAAAATAAATAATTACTATTTTCGCAAGTGTGACATAAATTTATCGTATCATATATCCCCTTACCATTTTCCCTCTTGACAATTAGAACATTTGTGCTATAATAACATCGGGTGATTATCCGTCCACCCATAATCCGTTTTGGTTCAATAATCACACCCAACCATCCCAGCTGTTCTCAAGGAAAATGATTTGAATGCTTTTGAATTCAAGGGCGGTTTCTTGGCAGGCGCGGCGAACCAAGCGGCTTGCCGGCAGTCGCGTCAGCGTATTAGAGCGATACAGGTTCAATTTTTCCTCCTTCCTCCACTACCCATCGCCTGCCCTTCACATCCATATTTTTTTAACAACTTGTCGGAGAATATTTGTTTTCATTTTATTTTTCTTCTTTTTGTATTAAACAAATCTATCCTTTCTCCTCGACATATAGACGACTCGCTGGGCATCACTACGAACAACAACCCCATTCCTCACCCAACTTCTTTTACTTCGAACCAAAGAATATTTGTTCCTCTTTATTTTTTGTGCAAAACAAATAGTTACCTTCCACTCCATGTAGAGACGCACCGGCGTGGCGTCTCTACAAATACGAAACCAATTGGCTTGACGTTTCCCCTGTTTACCCTTAATATTCCCTCGAAAATCAACGTCGTTAATATGCACTATTACCTAATTGCCGGATATCGAGTGTTCTTCTCGATCCCTGGTATCGAGTGGACTTCTCGATGATGATTGCCTAACCTGTCCGGTTCGGTCTTCTACCGGATTGACTAATTACCTGATTGCCGGATATCGAGTGTTCTTCTCGATATAATCACTTTATTCCTTTGGAGCTCCTATGGAAGTCGGTCTCGTCCGTTCAATCGATATAGATGAAACCATGCAGCAAGCCTACCTCGACTACGCCATGAGCGTGATCGTGGCGCGTGCCCTGCCAGATGCGCGCGATGGTCTCAAGCCGGTCCACCGGCGTATCCTGTATGCCATGTTCGATATGGGTCTGCGCCCAGATACGGCTTACAAGAAATCCGCCCGTATCGTCGGAGAGGTGCTGGGTAAGTACCACCCGCATGGGGATATGGCAGTCTACGAATCGATGGCACGCATGGCACAGGATTTTTCCTTGCGCTGCTTGCTCGTCGAAGGGCAGGGAAATTTCGGCAGCGTGGATGGCGACCCCCCGGCTGCCATGCGCTACACCGAAGCGCGCCTGACTGCCCCTGCCATGGAGATGCTGGCGGATATCCGCAAAGAGACGGTCACCTTCTCGGATAACTTCGATGGCTCCTTGCAGGAGCCGGATGTGCTCCCGGCTGCCATGCCCAATCTGCTGGTGAACGGTGCCACCGGCATCGCCGTGGGTATGTCCACCAACATCCCACCCCATAACCTGGGAGAAGTAGTGGATGCCTTGATCTTCATGCTCGGAAATTGGGAGCGCCTGGACGACGTCAACATTGAAGATTTGATGAAATTCATCCAGGGACCCGACTTCCCCACCGGCGGCTTGATTGTGCAGGATACCCATGAAGATGACCTGACTGCGGCTTACGGCACCGGGCGCGGGCGCGTGACCGTGCAGGCGCGCTGCCACATCGAAGAGATCACCCGGGGTCGCAACCGCATCATCGTCACCGAGCTGCCCTACATGACCAATAAATCCACGCTGATCGAGCACATCGCCGAGCTGGCGCGCGAGGGTCACCTGGAAGGCATCACAGACCTGCGCGATGAATCAGACCGCCATGGGCTGCGCATCGTGGTCGAGTTGAGCCGCACCGCCGAGCCGGAGAAAGTACTGCAGGCTCTGTATAAACGCACCGCCATGCGCTCCACCTTCGGCATTATCATGCTGGCCCTGGTGGATGGCGAACCGCGCATGCTGTCGCTCAAGCAGGCCCTGCGGGTCTACCTGGACCACCGCCTGGTGGTCATCCGCCGTAGGGGCGAATATGAGCTGCAAAAAGCCCGCGCCCGTCTGCACATCCTCGAGGGTTTACGGGTGGCGCTCAAACACCTGGATGAGATCATCGACCTGATCAAGAAAGCGCCGGATGCCGATATCGCCCGCGACCGCCTGATGAAGCGCTACCGGCTCTCAGAGATCCAGGCCCAGGCGATTTTGGATATGCAGCTGCGCCGCCTGGCAGCCCTCGAGCGCAAGAAAATTGAAGACGAATACAAGGAATTACTGGCGCAGATCAAGATTTTGGAAGGACTGCTGCACTCGCCCTTAAAAATGCGCCAGACCGTCGCCAGCGAGCTGCGCCAGGTGAAGGAACTCTATGCCGACCGCCGCCGCACGCAGATCACCCGCCTTGGAGCAGGTGCGAAATCCGTTCTACCTGTGATGACTGCCTCCGACCTGCTGCCCGAACAGACCGTGTGGGTCTCTGCCACCAGCGACGGGCTGGTTTCACGCACATTGGATGAAAAGCCCCCGCGCATCAGTGGAACAGCCGCCCCGCGCTTCCTGCTGCAAGTCAACACACGCGACACCCTGTTCCTGATTTCAGATAAAGGTGAAGCCGCCGGCATCCCGGTGCAAACCCTGCCAGAAGCTGCCACCCCTCAGGAAGGAGCACCGGCGCACAAAGTCTCTGCCTTGTCTGAAGCAGATGTGCTGGCAGCATTGTTCACCCTGCCGCCCAAGGAAGAGCGTCTGGAAGGCTGGTATGTATTCACTGCCACACAGCAGGGTATGCTCAAAAAGACTGCCTTGGAGGAGATGCCTGGTCCCACCGGGCACAGCTTTACGCTGGTGAAAGTCAATGAGGAGGATAAATTGGGTTGGGTCCGCCTCACCGATGGCAAGGCAGAAGTCTTGCTCGTCACGGCAGACGGCATGGCAATCCGCTTCCATGAAGATGAAGTCCGTTCAATGGGCCTGGTGGCAGCCGGCGTGGGCGGGATCAAGCTGGGGGCACGTGACCTGGTGATTGGCATGGAGCTCATCCCCCGCCGGGGCGACATCCTGCTGCTCACCTCGGATGGCAAAGCCAAGCGCATCGCGTCCGACCAATTCCCCCGCCAGGGGCGCTATGGCCAGGGTGTGATTGCCTGGAAGCTGCCCCGCACATCTCAGCTGGTGGGTGTAGCAGCCGGCAAAGCCTCCGCGCGTATCACCGTCATTTTAGATAAACTGTCTCCCAAGGCAATGCGGCTGGACGAAGCACCTCTGCAAACCCGTGGGGCCTCCGGTAAAGCGATTATCGACTTGAAAGCCGGCTACCAGGTGCTCGGGTTGAGCATCCCCTGGGCCGTACCAAGGGCTGTAGCGGGAGTGAAAGATGCGCCTGAAAAGGAAATCGAAGTCCCTGAAGAGCCGGAGGAAGAGCCAGCGCCGGAAGTGGAGCAGCTGAGCTTCGGGATGGTCGAGCCAACTGCGCCAGCCATCATCAAGGGTGAGAAATCCCGCACCCGCAAGCCAGGCCAGGCTTCAAAGCCGAAAGCAAAACCTGCCGCTCGAAAAACGAAAGCGGTCGTGGCTGAACAGGCCTCGCTGATCACCAAACCGCCGAGCAGCAAAGAAAAATCCATGTCGTCCAAAGCCGCCCCGGTGAAAAAAGAACCGGTCACGGCCAAACGCGTTCGTCCAAAGGTGAAACCCAAAGAAAATCGCAAGCAGCTGACCAGCAAAGTCGTTTCGATCAGGGAAATGACGTTGGATTCCAAACCTGCTCGACCCAAGGTGACTAAGAAAGCTGTCAAAAAAGATACGAAAGCCTCTGTCAAGACCAGCCATCCCAGTAAAACCAAACCTGGTGCGAGCAAGGGTAAAAAGCCTGTAGTTAAAAAGGCCAGCTCCCCTCCAGCAAAAGCCGCTGCTTCTAAACCACGTGGCAGCTCCAGCAAATCTGCCGCCAAGCCTGCCTCGAAAAAATCAGGGGCACGCAAACCAGGCACCAAGCCGCCTCGAACCCGCATGACGACCAAATCTGCAGATGCATTGATCAATGTGTTGATCCCGGCAGGTTGGAAACCGCCCACGAAAAAGACTCCCTCTCCCAGGAGGAAGGTGAAACCGTCCAAATCAAAACGCTAAGCGGCCAAAAGCAAAAAAGGATATATTAATTCGTGATAATCCTTGGAGTCCTTTGTGTACTTGGTGTTATTTTTTAAGGGTTTAGATGACTAGCGGTTGTTGCTGATCTCTCCCCCACAATAGGTATGGTACCACTCGGCCTCAGCCTGGAAGTTTTGTTCCGCAAAAGCTGAAGCTTGCTCACTGATCCTCACCGCTTCATCCAGGTTGACGTTTGCGGAATTGCTCCAGGCACGCGGCAGCACCATCAACGGGTCGTTGACTGCCCTTTCTTCTGCTCCTAACGGCACCCAATTGAAAAGTAATGGACCACGCGAGTAGGCGCTGAAACCAAGCTCATATCCGCCTTCGCGCGCCACCTGCACGCTGAGAGACGTGAAATTCCCACCCGGCCAGATGAAGGCGATCGGACGGGCCCCGAAATGATCAGCCAGCACCTGGGTGGAATTCCAAATCTCATTCTGGATCTGATCCAAAGGCGTCTCAGGCACGATGTACAACTGGCCAGTGTACCCATGTGACTGCACATCCAGCTTACCCCGAGTTATACAGCTGATCCATCAAATCCCATGCCCAAAGCAAGGTATTTGGATCGGCAATATACGCCGCAGTAGCCGTCCAATCGAACTGCTCCAGGACAGGCAGCAACCAATCGCGGATCAATCCCGGGCGTCGGTCATCCACGATGATCATCATCGAACGGGCCGGGATGGGAGCATTATTGGTCAGGAAATCGAGTAGCTGTTGCGAGGTTATGGTTTCAAATCCCAGCTGGCGGGCATAATCCACAAAGTTGTTGAACTGTTCGCCGCTGATGTCCTTTGGATCTGTCACCGGTGAGCCTTCCTGGACGATACTATGGAACATGATGGGCACCACCACCGTACCCGGCTGGCTCGCTTCGGGAGACCAGCGCTGTTGCAGGTACGAACAATTATCCCCAATATATGCTTGCGGGAGGATGTCTGGGCGTAATACTCGGGAGGTAAACATATCCAAGGGTGCCAGCGTGGGGGTCAACGTGGGGGTTGAAGTGGAAGTGGGTGTCGTGCTCGGGCTGGGAGAGGCTGTCTGGGTAGGGGTTGGCGTACTGGTGTGAGTGCGAGTGGGAGTTTTGGTGGCGCTCGGTGAGGGAGTCAAGGTGGGGGTTGGGCTCGAGGTAGCCGCCAGACTGCAAGCAGATAACAGGCATGCAGTCAGAAAGATGCAAATTAAACGGCTAAGCTGTGGACTATTTGGCAATGTTAGTCAAGGGTGTAACGTAGAAAAACGAGTAGTGGTAGCTGATTTTGCCCTTCGAGATCGCGAGGGTATCATTCCCATTGCGGACAATGCCCTTGGAAGACGAAGCAGTCCAGGTCATGTGGCGCGAGCTGCCCTTTCCATCATAGCTTCCAAGGATGAAATTACTATCCGGCAGCATCTCAGTGAACAATTTCTTGTACCACAGGCGTAGATTCTCGAAACCCTGTGTGGTGCGGATATTATTGATGTGCACAGCTGGCAAGGTGTACAAGCTGATGATTTTATCAATGTCATGCGCGTTCATGGCTTCGATCAAACTCACACAGATATCTTTGGGCTCGTCTTTTTCCTTCCACTTGAACTTTTGGATCGTATCCCAGACGCCGGGTATATTTCCAGAGCGTGCATCCGACCATTCCCAAAAATTCACGGCAGATAAATTCAGCTCTTTTGCTTTCTTGCAGAATTCGAGCACTTCAGTATCTGTGGGTTTCCATCCAAATTCACGGAATGCCGCACCGGTTGGCACGATTGGGCGAGAAGGGGTCTTCGCCCGGAGCTCGGTCACACTCCTGGCTAATTGATCACCAGGGTTGTGTGCTTTCATCCAATACACCTGCGGCATGTTCAGGTCACATTGCTCCAGGAATTCGGTCCAAGGGATCTGTGGGTGCAGCGAGGGATAACGGTATGAGCTCAGGCAATGGTTAAATTCGGGAAGCTAGCCCTTACCTGGGCCATGAATTTCCTGGCGGCGACCTTTTTCCCACTGTCTTTATACTCTTTTTCAACATCGATGACATACCCATCCAGATTGTATTGGCGGATACGCGTTATGGCTACATTTGCCTCACCGATGGGATTATCCCCATAGAGATAGTGCCAGCCCCATACTTTAATCCCGCGGGCACGTAAGGCACTGACTACGGGAGAAGTGTAGTCTTTTTGATCACCCCAGGTGCCGTTATAGATCATGGTGCCATCAGCAATCTTGACGATCAGGTGAGATAGACCGGCTTCCTTGGCTTGTGTTGCAATCTGCGTGGCATCACCATGCTCGCAGTTCGGGATCTTCCAGGTAAAAAAACCTTTTCCCTCTAAAGTCATCCAAACCTCTTCTCAACCATAACCCATCAATCTCGCTCTCAGGGCTCGCTGATCACCTGGCGCATAATCTCAATGACGGCCTCACGAACGGGGACCAGTACCATGGCACCGTAAGTATTGGTCCAGCTATAAACTTGCCCGGCACCGATGGAATACCCTTCGATATCGCGTGATTCGGCCAGGTGGTATGCAATCGGCAGGAAAGTGGATAGGAAATTGAAATCAAGGTTTGTGGTCACATTATCCTTGTAGATTTCATAGAGCTCAGGCGCACGCTGCAATCCATTCAGATTGATCAGCTGATCAAACACCGCATTCAGCACTTCCTGTTGTCTCCGACCGCGATCAAGGTCGCTGGTCGAATAACGGCTGCGCACGTACCACAAGGCTGACTCACCGCTCATCCACATCGTCCCCTGAGACACGCAATACCATCCAAAGGCATCGCGCTGATCACACAAGTCTCGTCCGATCTGCACCGTGATGCCACCCAGTGAGTCGATCACATCTTGGAACGACCAAAAGTTGATCAATACATAGTAATCTGGTTTTACGCCAAAGTTATATTCCATGGTAGAAGCCAGGGCCTCAAACCCGCCCCAACCCATGGCTGTGTTGATGCGCTGAACGGTGTATCCGGGGATATATACATACAGGTCCCTGGGGAAGGCAGTCAGCTTGACCGTGCCTTCTTGTGGATTGATCGTCAACAGCTGGATCGTATCCGTACGGAAGCCGCCATCATCTGGACGTTGATCCGATCCTAATAAAAGGATATTGACCTGCCCTTCCGGATGGGAAAAGATACCCACTGGGGCTGGTACATCAATATCCGGCCACACGCTTGGTCCCGGATAATCTTCCCAGCTGCGGCCGATATCGGAGGTGAATTCGAGTTCAGGGGTTGGGGTCGGAGGGAGCGGGGTCGCCGTTGGTTCCGGAGCAATGGATGTAGGCAGGTAGACGGGTGTGGGTGGGATAGGTTGGAAAGGCGTCGGTGTTGGACTGGAGCCTGGAGGCGCCACTAACAGATAGCTGTTCCGTCCAGATATACTGGCGTGAGGCGAAAGGAGCTGAGCTGGTACTGTGCATGCAACAATGACCAGCAATACAATCATCAGGATGATGAGTGCGTATCTTTTCATATTTTGTCCCAAGATTGGACGATGATTTCCATGATTAAGTTCCAGGCTCTAATTTTTCTGATGCTTTTAACTTTGAATTTATAGCAGTAATCTCTTCATCAATAAGGTGTTGCAATTTTCATGCCCGTGGTTTTATTCAACACATCGTATACCGGAAGGAATATCATAATGTTCAGAGCTGAGAAATCCTCCTGGAGACAGAGTGAAGATTCGTAATGTAGATTAACCCGTGGAGATGGCCGATTCTTGTGCGATGGATTGATCTTCCACCAAAGGTAATAACACGCTAAATGTAGACCCAACACCTTGTTTCGTATCCACCCAAACCCGACCTTTATACAGCTCAACCAATGATTTCACAATCGATAACCCCACCCCAGTATCCCCAATTCCTTGGATAAGTGGATTATCCATCTTGTAGCGACGCAGGAAGACCCGCGGCAGGTCCGCTTTATCGATGCCACCACCCTGGTCGGTGATGGATATCAAAATGTAGGCTGGGGTGTCTTCCTTCTGTTCCACATTGGCTGCCAGCTTGATCTCACCTTCCAATGGTGTGACCAAACAAGCGTTTTGCAGCAAGTTAGCCAGGATTTGCTGTAAAGCATCCTGGTTAACCCGGATGGTGGGCAGAACATCCGGAACATCCACTTTCATCATAATATTTTTCTCGTTGATTTGCGCAGTGATGTTGCCGATCGCCTCGTCAACGATGGTTTTCAAATCCACGCTGGCGGGAGTCTGATCCACGATACCCCCATCAATCGACATTACCTGTACCAGCTCATTCAATAATATCCCCAACCGCTCGGTGGAAGCTTTCACTCGCTCAACGAATTTACGCTGCAACGCTCCCAGAATGCCTACAGATTCACCCAACAACAGGTCGGTATACCCGATGATTGAGGAAATGGGCTGGCGGAACTCTTGGGCGATGGAGGTAACTAATTCAACCGGCTGCATTTCATCCAGCCGTTTTACTGCCGATAATTGCATTTCCAACATCTGTTGGTCAGATTTTGATAGTGTGGATGGGATGCGTGCCAGGTCGGTTAGAGCGGAGCGCAATTCTTGCCTGAGCTGTTCGACCTCGTCCACGGAAGGTCTTTCCCTGGTAAGCAAATTCTCCAGCTCGAGGTTTCGGTCCTCCAACTGCTTCACAGTATCTTGCAGATTTTTTTGATTCGCGGCCAGGGCAGCCAGGTCTTCGGTCTGATCAGCAGGCAGTGTGGCTTGGGTGGAAATACTGTCATACTTGGCCTTCAGCTGGGCATATTCGAGCCTTACCTGGTCGGCGTAGGCTTCAGCCCGCTGCAGCTTCCGCATCATTTCCACTTGGTCAGTTTGACGGCTGGAACCCTTAGAGTATTGTCCTGCCTTGGTGACCAAAATCTCAGCGATTTCCCTTAACTGCCGGGCATCATCGTCTTTCCATATCGTTGCAGATGGTCTCGAGAGGACACCCAGCGACATAATTGCACTGATGCCTTGCAGCTGAAACGGCACCATTAAGAATTGGGCGGCTTGTGTCATTCCAAGCTGACTTGCAAGCGTCTGCACCTCTGGATCGGATTTGCTGCCCAACTTCTGCATCGTGGTACCGCTTTTTATGGCTTGCTGGATCGAGGGAATTTTCCCCGCCTCCGCTGAAAATCCGTCAAGCACACGTGCTTGAACCCGGCTATACCCAACCGGGACAATGAGCTGGTCACCTGATTTTGGCTGCATCATCAGGATGCAGTAGTCAGCGTTCATGATTTCTGCCACTACCTGGGTCAACTCCTGGTAGTATTGCTGGGGAGAAGTTTCAATGAGCAGGTTCATCACTGCCTGGAGTAAAGCTGGTCCGCCAGTTGAAGGGGTTAATTGAGCGGGACTCGTCTTATCCATCGTCTCACCTGCTGTGTGAGGTTCAATAAGTTGGCTCGGTAATGCAAGCAAGCAAAGGAAAGCGATCATTTCACCCAGATGTACAAACCAGGTATAGTCCGAGTCTGCCTGGCTGATCACATATTGCGCAACATATCCACTCAATAAAATGAGCATCATTAAGACAGCATAGCCCCATGATCTCGGTCGTCTCATAAGCAGCAATAAAAAAGCAATGACCAGGAGACCCAAACCAAGATAATAGGAATATCCCCCCAGCATAGATGAATTAAATGAGCTATTTGAAGCCGATCCCAGCCAAAATAGCATTCCAAGGATACCGATTACAATGATGCCTATTTCTGCCAGAATCACGACTACATCAGCAAAAGCTTGTGGTCTTGGAAAAACCCACAACCATATGATCAGCACCAGGCTGAATATTGCCACCATCCGATCGAGCGGGGGTAAGTAGAAATGCCCTGAATTGTCCCCAATAAGGGCACCCCAGGAAGCTGCAAATATCACCAATTGCGCTAAAACCAAGACCAGCAACCCGGTTTGTGTGCGTTTGCCAATTGGAGTTACCTGTTTGCCAGATGCATAAAAACTGGAAAATAATGTACCTAATGAAGTGAGTCCTAACACCAGAGAATAAATTAAATTTCCCACTGGAGCTGAAAGCAAGTGCAAGAGCTGATCAATAATCGGAGCCATAAGTATGAGCCATTGAAATTATAGCATGCTCCTTACGGTTGACATAATGAAAAATATGGTAAAATTTCGTTCACCCTGTTTAGCAAGTAGAAAGCCGAAGTGGCGGAATTGGCAGACGCGCTAGGTTCAGGGCTTAGTGGGCATTACGCTCGTGTGGGTTCAAGTCCCACCTTCGGCACTGGCATAATCCCTGCATCTTAAGTGCAGGGCTTTTTATTTCCCTTGCGCGAACAATAAGGCTGGAGTAAGATGAAGATATGAATAAACTGGGAAAAGGATGGAAACCAGCTCTGATCGTGATTGGGTTTGCGGTGTTGGTGCTCCTGGTGATGGATTTTAACAACCGCATGGCTGAGCTCCGCCATCTGACTGCCGAGAAAGAGGATGTGAGTGCACGGGTGACCAGCCTGGTCGAGACCCAGATATCATTAGAGACTCAAGTCGCCTATGCCACGTCCGATGCTGCAGCGTACTATTGGGGTTATAATTTCGGGCACCTGGGCGAGGAAGGCGATGTGATAGTGGTACCCATCCAGCCTGAAGGCAATATTCCTCAACCCACACCTACTCCAGTAGTCACTCCCGAGATAATTCAGAATTGGCAGGTATGGTTATCCCTGTTTGTGGACCAGCCTAAGTCCGCTCCTTGACGCCGTAGTCTGGGCATGCTATAATACCGCCCGCTCTGAAAAGGGCAGACCAAATCCCGAGTGATCTTCTCGGGGAACCGATGCGGGGTGGAGCAGTGGCAGCTCGTCGGGCTCATAACCCGGAGGTCCTTGGTTCGAATCCAAGCCCCGCTACTAAATAACAATCGCACATCGTCGGGCTACTCAGAAATGGGAAGCCCGACGATTTACGTTACAAACATGCCTGATAACACGGAGGAAAATTATGAACCGTACACCGTCAGGCTTGTCAAATTCTACGAAGTCTAAAAGACATACTAAAAAGCACAATCCAGGCTTATTGGTCTCCAAAGCCATTCCCGGATTCATCCAGTTTAAAGGCGCCGAAGGCCTTAGCCCGCGAACGCTGGAAGGCTACGAGCACGACCTAAAGCTTTGGCTGGAAATCCGAGGAGACCAGGACATTCGGGAGATTACCACCACTGATCTGCGCGAGTACCTGAACTACATGCGCAGCGAGTACACCCCGCGCCGCATCACCGGGAACAATGACCGTAAGCTATCCAGTAAGACCCTGCGTAATATATGGATCAGCTTGTCAGCTTTCTTCACATGGGCCTGCGAAGAGTTCGATTTTCTCAATCCGATGAAAGGCGTACCGGCTCCTAAATATACTGTGGCGCAGGTAGAAACCTTCACGAAAGAGGAAATCGAGAACCTGCTTAAAGTCTGCGAATATTGCCGCGAGTCCAGGACCGACCAGCGGCGCAAATTCACTATGAGCCGGCCTACGGGTAGAAGGGATCGGGCAATTATCCTGACTTTGTTGGATACGGGATTGCGCGCCGGTGAGCTGTGTGCGCTACTGATCGGCGACGTGGATTTGAAAACCGGCAGAGTGATCGTGCATCACGGCGCATTGGGGGGATCGAAAGGGGGCAAAGGGCGAATGGTGTTCATGGGCAAGGCGACGCGCCGGGCAGTCTGGCGCTACCTGGCGGACCGGGATGATGGTGCCGACCCAGAACCGCCACTCTTCATTACTAAGAACAGCCGTCCGATGAACCCGAATGGGCTACGTTTGCTGGTGACCGCATTGGGGCAGAAGGCGGAAATAGCCAAGTGTCACCCACACAAATTCCGCCATACGTTTGCCATTACTTATTTGCGCTCGGGCGGAGACCTATTTACGTTGAAATCGCTGCTGGGACATAACTCGCTAGAAATGGTTCAACACTACGCCCGCATTGCAGAAGTCGATATCGAACAGGCCCACCGAAGGGCCAGTCCAGCGGATAACTGGAGGCTGTAGAATATATATTTCCAATCAGATTACCAGCATTCCTCATAGATTCAATCTTTGACTTGCAGCGAGCAACTCGGATGGGTTTAGGGTCTCCGGCACCGTCAGCTTTGCGCCGCGGGCATTCTCACGCGGGTCGGTGTGGCCTACGGTGAGCTGCATGTGGTTCATATCATGAAACCTCAGGAAGATGCACACCACCGGCCGCATCACCAAAACCAGTCGCCGTGACCTGCGCACTGCCATGGTCGAAGCTGCCAACCACGCCATCGTATCTCATCCGCACTGGAAACCGCGCTTTGAACACCTGGAAAAGCGTTAAGGTCGTTCCAAGGCGGTAGTCGCCATCGCCCGTATGATGTTAGTAGCTGTCTGGCATATCCTCACTGAAAACAAAGCAGACTGTCATGCTGACCCACAACAGGTTGCTGTTTCACTTTTCGCCCTGGTATATCGGATGCGCATTTGCAACCTGCCCGAAGGTCAATCTGCCCTGCAGTTCACCCGCAACCAGCTGGATCGGTTGGGTATCCGTCAGGATGTGAACCAGATCCCCTGGGGCTCTAAACGCTTCAAGCTCCCACCAACGCATTTGTCAGGGTAGTACATCCCACTGCCAATTGAATATTGCACCCTTACCCATTCCTGAATCCAGTGAAGCGGTCGGTTAAATGCACTCTCTATCGATTGTTAAGGTTCAATCAGTATTTATGTATTATTTTTAAGCTTGAGCATCGCTCTGCCTCTGTGTAATTTCATTTCAGGGGTATAACTCATCCCCTCTACCGTTTTTATGACTTCGCCGACAAACTCAAATATTTAATATCATTTGTGTTTATTAACATATTCTTGTATCTTTTCTGTATATTTTAATTGAACATATGTGCCCGCGATCACAACTGGAAGAAAGAAAATACCTCCACAGATAAGTAACGGAATAGCAAAAATGAGGGATCGGATATTACCCGATTGAATCCAAAAGACAATACAGATGTCAACTGCTAACATAGCAAAAATGATTAATGAACACAGACCCATTTTTATTGATGAGAATAAGTTAGTTTTTAGATCTGGTGTTTTCTTGTTAATTACATAAATAGTTAACCAAAGAATAACAATACCAATAATATTAATAACCAGTAAAGTAATTAATTGAGCGCCTGTTAAGTTGGTGTAACATTCTTTCTGTAAATTGTTGAACCTTAACAAAAACGGTGAGTCAGAAGTATCCTATAGAAGTCGCAAAACCAAAATAGGAGACGGAAATGACTCACCAAAATGATTATACCCTTCCAGGTGAACTTGCAGAAAAAGGATTGGATGCTGTCCCAGAATTATTACGTGTTCTGATCAATAATGTCATGCAAGCGGAGAGATCCAAGTATCTCCAGGCAGATCAGTATGAACGAACTGAAGATCGTAAGGGTCACTCCAACGGATACAAACCGAAGACGGTCAGGACACGAATGGGTGAGATCACCTTTGCGGTGCCACAAGTGCGAGAGGGTGGCTTTTACCCGACTGCGCTGGAAAAGAGACTGCGAAGCGAGCGAGCTCTGGTTACCACACTGGCAGAGATGTATGTCCAGGGTGTCTCAACCAGAAAAGTCAAAGCTATCACCGAGCAGCTGTGCGGGGTTGAGATCTCAGCCATGCAGGTTAGCCGGGCAACGGCCCAATTGGACGCAGTGCTGCAGGAGTGGCGAGAACGATCGTTGGGTGAAATCACCTATCTCTATGTGGATGCCCGTTACGAGAAGGTACGAGAGGCTGGCCAGGTGCGGGATGCGGCTGTTCTGATGGCCACAGGCATCACTCCACAGGGTGAAAGGCAGGTTTTAGGGGTCTCTGTGTCACTCAGCGAGCATGAAAGCCACTGGAAGACCTTTCTGAAAGGGCTCAAGGACCGTGGAATGAACGGAGTGCAGTTGGTGATCAGTGATGACCACGAAGGTCTTGGAGCAGCCAGGAGAGCGATCCTGGGCAGTGTTCCCTGGCAGAGGTGCCACTTCCACCTGCAGCAAAATGCCGGTGCTTATGTGCCCAAACAAGGCATGCGCATGGAGGTAGCAGCCGATATCCGGTCCATGTTCAATGCCCCGGATCGAAAGATTGCAGAGGAATTCCTGCAAGCATCCATCCAGAAATATGCAGTCTCAGCGCCCAGATTATCTGCCTGGTTAGAGGAAAACCTTTCGGAAGGGTTTACGGTTTTCGATTTTCCTCTCGAACATCGAAGATCTATCCGGACAACCAATAGCCTGGAACGGATCAATAGGGAGATTCGTAGAAGGACAAGAGTTGTGGGTGTTTTTCCGAATGAGGCTTCGTGTCTCAGATTGATCTCAGCACTCCTCATGGAAATCAGCGAAGAATGGCAGATCGGAAAGCACTATTGTATTGGCAAGTCATTCAATTGTTAAAGTACGATGGATATTTATGACTCATATTTACAGAAAAAAGGTTGCGTAATCCCTGTTAATATTCCGGTAATATTTAGATTATTGTTCATCATATTTCTGCCCTATGTTAAGGTTGAATATTGGTATAGATTCGGGCACTATTGAGAATGGTTCGTCATCCAAAAGTCCAAGATCATTTGCAAGTGGAACATACGCTAACGGAGCAGAAGTTAAGCCAATAGGTGAAACCCAACCCAATAGGCAAGTTGATATACTTGTTACTGTATCTCTCCCTATTGATGAGCTGTAGCTAAATCCATTTTCATCTAGCGAATAAGTAATATCTGTATCACCAGTAATAGCATCAGATATACCTGTAAGAAATGTGGACGCTGTCGCAAGTACATTTCCCGCTAACAATGCGCCTCTTGTAAGAGGATTTAGCTCAAATGCCCCCATGGCAACTAGGGCTCCCGATGGCACTGTCGTCTGAGAAATTGTTCCTCCTGTGGGTATTGAAGCAGAAACTCCAGTTAAAGCACCGACCACAGCGCTTGCGACATCACCAGCAGCTATTAATGTGTCAATGCCTGCCCCAATTGCATCAGCGTATGTTGATATAGTATCTAATGTGTTTACTACACTTTCGCTATTCCCACCAAATATTGAGATTGCTGAATTAAGAATACCTGAAAGACTGATACTCCAATGCCCAGTCGGGTCGTTATATCTGACAGGATTATTATTCGTGTACGCGTACCGATCCCACGCCTGCACCCCCTGCCCCTGCGGTATTAGCGTATCTGCCTGTATAAACCTGCCCGCCGCTGGGTCGAACCATCTCGCGTTATAGAACAACAATCCCAGGCTGCTTTCAATTCTTTGTCCAGTATATTGCATTGTCGTCGGGCTGCTCCCGCTGGTATATCGCGTCGTCCCCCACGGCATACAGCGTATTTCTGTGACCTTGATTCCACTGCTGTTCGTGGTGATTAATATCCTCCACAAATGACTTTTATTGATCATCATCTAATTATTCTATTCTTATGGCCAATCAGATCGTGGTTCTGGGGTTGGCCATATATAAGCGGGAGTTTCGATACAATTGTCATTTGAATTTAGGAATTTATGATAAAACTGCTCCACTGACATGGATGTCGCTTCTTCGAGTGGTATATATCCATTTTTTATCACCCCCCAATCGGTTTGATCTAATTGGGTGAAAAAGAAGTCCGGATTTCCCGGAGGGAAAAGCTCCATTTCAATATGCGTATTTGCAGGGCATCCTTTTTTGACTCCATCAAGATTGTACATTGGCATGGTGTAATTTACCCATATTCCTTGGTCTGGATATAAGAGCGCAATGTCAATCCCTGCGGCAATCATAGGACCTCCCGGCGCACCAGAGGCTTTAATCACCACAGACGATGGCATGCCTTGCTCGCTTAGAACATGTGAAAGTGAATAATATTCAACGCGCTTATAATAGTTTGGAAAGTCAAAAATTGGCTGTTTGCTAATCCAATTTCCATTTGTATCTGTTTTAACGAGTTCTTCAATCGCTCTAAAAAAGATGAAATCAACTGTTCCAATGTCATCATACCAATAAGCTATGCGAATATTGAGACGTAGGTCTCCCTCAACATAGAGCGGTGTTATTGAGCCCATTAAAATTCCATTTACTTTTGGCTGATCGAAGTATAATGTCTCCGCTACACTGCTTAGCGGCTTAAGAACATTTTGGGCTTCCTGATAATTGCTTTTCCCAGGTGTGATGTTCCATAGGCAAGGTAATTTGCAATTGCCATTTTTACTAAGCAATTCTAATAATCTTTTACGCGCGTCTTCGGTGGACAATGTTGGAATCACTGTTGGGCTTGATGATGGTGTTTGTGTCTTCGTAGGATTGGATGCTAATGTTATAGTAATCGACGCAGTTTGGGATACACTAGTGATGGCTGGGGTTGGCGTCTTGTTATAAGTGGATGGGGCAATTGTGACTGATTGCCTACAACCAATAACTATTGGTACGAAAAGAAGCAAACGTAACAACTGAGGGAATTTCTTTATCTTCATAATGTCCTCGGAAAATTTAATATTATTTTATAAAACTATCCATGGCTATCTGTGCACTCAGAGCAGCATCCACATTTAGTGGATTCCAAGCATCATAAGTCCAGGCAATAAATGTGTCTGAGAATAACTCATTTGGATAATCTTCATTTCCTACATTCATGGATGGAGGGTGCTGTTGCCAATCAATAATTTCATTACCATTAATTTGTTCGTTAGGTCGAAGTGCATCTCTGCTAAACGATGAGCTTAACGTTGGTTTACCAAGGATAGCATAGTAGGCTTCCCCTAATTCGTGAACACCATTTTTAATGGCTCGATTATATCCATATGAGCCGTCTCCACTCATCGTCCAGAAGTTGATTTGGTGGGAACCTGACGTACAACCTCCACTATTTATATTTGGATCAGCACATCCACCGGAAGTATTACCATTCCCCCAAGTAAAATTAATATGGCCATATGCATCGTTGAATGCTTTTGCTGCATCGCCACCTCCAGCAAGTTTTGTTCCTACCATAACTACTGCAGCTTTGACAGCATTTTTATGCGCTTCGGTCCATGTTTCTCCATCAAAAGAGATTCCAAATTGTTCCTCAAAAGTGAAATCTGTTGTCGAACCAGTACGTATACTTGATGACTTTCTACCATTGATAGTGCAGTTTCCTTCTTCATCGCATATATTATGTCCGCTTGGATCTGTATATCTTATCGGATTATTATTGGTATAAGCGTATCTATCCAGCCCCTGCACACCCCCGGCACGATCGTATCTGCTTGAATGAACCTCCCCGACGCTGGGTCGAAATATCTAGCCCCATAGAAATATAATCCAATCCCGCTGTCCAATCTCTGACCCGTGTACTGGAATGTCGTCGGTATGCTCCCGTTGGCATAACGCCTGCCTCCCCACGGGTAATAACGTATCTCCGAGCCGAATACCCAGTTGCTGCCTGTGGTAATCGATATGCTTCCTAAATGGTCGCCTACAAGGAATTTCAACGTGCTACCGCCATTACGCGTCGCCAAGAAACTCTCAATTGTTAAGGTTCATATGATATGTTCAGCATGAATCCTGTTATTGATAATAGTTCCTAGTCTGCTAAATACAACAATGCTAATTAATTCAATCAATTCGAAAAATGGACCGAATATAAACACGACTGTGATTATGTAATACAATCGGTTAGGAATTAGGTGATCGAAAAAGGTACGGATTTGATAGAAATATAATAATTCGATAAAAGAAGGTATAGCTATTAATATCCCCATGCGCATATTTTTTACTACTGGAAAAATAAGATTTATTAGGAAGGTCATTGTTATCAGTATCAATAATTGTAGTGTTAGAACTATATACACATCTGCAGGATTATATGAAATTGAATGAGTTGCAATGATTAGCAATCCAATTAGCAGTGCTATGAATAAAGAAACAATAGAAAAGGATATGAGAGTCTTTCCCTTACTTTTACCTGTGTTCATTGTATTTCCAATTAATTGCCTGACTTTGGATAAATGGATTTACGTGTACTGTATACCCATTTGTCATTGCTAGATCAATAGGATTGTCAAGATTATAAGTATCAATATTATTTCCAGCTGTTAACGCATTCCACCCCGATTTTGCCCATATTTCGATAGGCGTACTTGGTTCTCCAAGCTTTTGCCAATGTGAAAATGAATCTTGATATTCATGACTGGCTATTCCAAATTCAAAGGCATTGTCTGCTTTATCCATGTTCTCAAGCGCTTCAGGAGTCGTAAACCAGGAAGGTGACTTTTCATCGATAATAGAACAACCTCCTATTGAAATTTGTATTGGTGGAGTCAAAGAGTTCATTGATAAGTAATCGAAATTTACGGTTTCATCTAAGTTCAAGGAATCTGCTGCCATGTCTCCTCTAGCCACTTCACTTGCAATTGAATCAGAAAATGCATTAATTTGGTTTGGATCAAATCCCATCTCATCGGCGATATTTATTGCAGCATCGTGAACAATCTGATAGGTTAGATCCCGATGAACTTCCTCACCATAATGACCAGTCGGGTCGTTATATCTTACCGGATTATTATTCGTGTACGCGTACCTATCCAGCCCCTGCACTCCCCCCGGCCCAATCGTATCCGGCTGTATAAACCTCCCTGCCGAGCTGTCATACCATCGAGCCCCGTAAAAATACAACCCACTGCCAAATTCTTTCCTCTGCCCCGTAAACCGGTAATTAGTGGAAGACGTATATTCACTTAAGCGTTCCCCTCCCCACGGATAATACCGCGCTTCTGAAATCTTGCCGCCAGTTGCATCTGCGGTGATGGATTGAGAACCCAGGTGGTCACCCACCAGCCACATGGGATTAGCGCTCCCAGTGCGCATCGCCACTCAGGTCGTGCCTTAATAGTAATATTTCTTTATAATGCTGATCGAATCGGTATTATTCACAAAGTTTAAAATGCAGTCTTCACTAGATTGACCCGGGCCATCCTCCTGAGGCCGGGGTAAGGTATAATCAAGGCACTCGAAATAGGAAGGCGAGCGGGCTGGTTTCCAGTCCGGTCGTCTTTCATTACACATTAGCATGATTTAGGTTTATTACGTTAATTAACTTAAATCATGTTCGTTTAACTTTTAATTCTGTTTGGATTAAATCCAAAAATAGTTTACCAAAATCTTCAGCAACAACATCAAAGCCTTGCTGTACGGATGTATAACCAGGGGTAAATCCAACCACCTTTGCTTCATATCCATGTTGTATTCGTAAATCTAAACAAAATAATTCACCATCTCCCAAGTCGAAGACAGGTAACAAAAATGTGGGCAGGTTCGTATCTTTACGCTCTCGGAGGGTAAACCATACTACATCTGGAACACCAGTGTATTCGAAATCTTCACGAACAATACCATAGATTTCAAAAGAACCTACTCCACCTGCCCCAAACTCTAGAAGAAATCGACGATAAATTTCAGGAAATTTTATAGCGAGACGATCTTCAGCCAATTTGATAATTGTTTCTGATGTCGGTCCAACAAACGTTGATATACCATGAGACTCTCTTAATAATTCTTTTCCTTTTTCATAATCTTGTATACTCATAGCAGAATAACTCCAAATTCAATTCAACTACTTGGCAATAAAGTCATTTGCTCTATTCATCCAATATTCTGCTCTCCAGACATTAAAAGCCATACGATCAATCCCTGATGCCACAGTGTTTGGATTTATATGGATTATAGAACTATATGTTTGATGAAAGGTTCTTGTGACCTCAGCAATTGGACCGCTCGCTGTTTGAAGCATATGATGAAGCTGCAATGAACTTTCATCTGGTCCAATTGGAGCTAATCCCTGCTGCATTCGCTGTATATTTGTCAGCCCGTTTTGAGTTAAGCTAGGATTGATGAGATCCGATCTCTGATAGACAAGATTACCCTGGAAATTCGTGGTATTTGTCCAGAATTGGTTTGCCCCTTGAAAGTCTTGTACGGTATTGGATACAGTGCTTATTTCATCAGAGGGATCTCCACCGGTTGCATTTATTAAGGTTGCTGCAGTCGTGGTTGCGGCTCCCCCCCCGGCTAGAACAGATGCTACTCCAATACCTAATCCGATTGTGGCACCAGCTACTGCACCACCAATAATAGGTTCAGCACTTATATTGGTTGTCCATGGATTAGCAACATCATTTTGATAATTATTGTATACCTGTGCTCCATAACCTATTGCTCCACCTATTACTGCACCAATAACTATACACCAGGGACAATGGCCCGACGGATCGTTGTATCTAATAGGGTTGTTTAGTGTGTAACAATACCTGTCCCAAGATTGGGTATCATTTTGAGAGGGTATGATAGTATCTGGTTGTATGAACCTCCCTGCCGCGCTGTCATACCATCTAGCCCCATAAAAATACAATCCACTGCCAAATTCTTTCCTCTGTCCTGTAAACCGGTAATTGGTGGAAGAGGTATATTCATAAAAGCGATCCCCTCCCCATGGGTAATACCGCGCTTCTGAAATCTTGCCGCCAGTTGCATCCGCG
The DNA here is from genome assembly GCA_963809805.1 of uncultured Chloroflexia bacterium. GTDB lineage: Bacteria > Chloroflexota > Anaerolineae > Anaerolineales > UBA4823 > FEB-25. Next base: position 23,287 of record CAWELB010000011.1, read on the forward strand.
GTGATGGATTGGGAACCCAGGTGGTCACCCAGCAGCCAGTAGAGGCTGCTTGTTCCTCTGCGCATGGCAACCCGGTTGGATCCTGAATAATAATACTTCACCATTGTGGTAGTGCTGCCCTTCCACTCGAAGTAATTTCCCACATAGCTCACCGTTCCATATCCCCATACCTCGATTTCCGTCCAGTGATCGCCGGTGTTCACGCTGTTCCCATTCACATAATCCCGAATGTAACGCACATCTTGTGTCGTAAATGTGATTTCTTTGCCTTGAAGTGTCTCTGGATATTCCCCCGAAACGGCGCTATCGTATACAGTCACCCAGCTCGTTCCATTTACACTCACCTGCGTCTTGGTATTGTGATAAGTCCTGCCGTCATTGGCATAATGCCACACTTTTATCTTGTTGACCGAATATATCGCCCCCAAGTCGATCTTGACGTAGTGCAACCCTGCAGTAGCGGCGTAGGCATATTGTGTGCTGTTATCTGCCAAGCTATCATTATCTGTAATGACTGCTGCTCTATTTATCGTAACGTCTCCCGTTGGTAAGATACCCGCCGCCAGGTTCATGGTTGAACCGGTGCTCTTTACACGGTTACCATCCCCATCATACATATAGTTTTCCTCCGCAGCCCCGCTTATCTCAACCAGGCGATTCTCCGCATCGTAATCCAAGTCATAACTGCTTCCTCCCACATTCCTGGTCACCTGGTTTCCATTGGCATCATAGGAATAAGTATCTGAGCCCATCTGTGTCACCGCATGCTTGTGGCTGCTATCCCCATAAGTATAGCTCACCCCTGCCCGGGTCGAAAGATTACCGGTCGAGCTGCTGTAGGTGTAATTCTGTAAGGGATACGTACCACCGCTTCCCCCTGTTGCCTGTCCACTGATCAATCTGTCCAGTCCATCATAGGTGAATGTCTGCGTCTGTGGGTTGTCTGCTTTATAGTCCTCGATCGACAGCACGTTCCCGTTCGCATCGTAGATATATCGCAGATCCTGCAGACTATCTGGAGCTCCTACCGAGCCGCTGGTGATCTGTTCCAATCTCCCCTGCCCGTATAAATCCGTCCATAGGAAGTAGGTGTAATCCATCCGTATCACCGGGTCGCTTCCTGATAATCCCAGGTCGCGCACGTCCACCCTGTCCGCTGCATCGTAATCAGGCTACCCCAAAAATGGAAGGCGAGCGGGCTGGTGTTCCAGTTCGTTCGTCTTTCATTGTTAGGTACCATTTATGAGTGGTTTCAATCAGGGCAGTAAATATCAAAATTTAATTTAACTCCCAAAAAAGCAATTCTACTTATCAGTTTCGAACTGAGCTCTAGCCCTTCATGATCTGTTTGAAATATCCAGAAGCAACTAATTTCACTATCTACGCCATTTCTATTCAATATATTTTTAAGCTGATTTTTCACTGGTTCAAATTGATTCAATATCCATTCAATATGTATTGATAAGTCATCAGACTGAACTTCATCCTGCGATGATAAGCTCCAAAAATTACGGGTCCATCTTTCCGTTTCGTTTCGCCATTCGCCACGCTTAAAGCTTTTTGACGGATTAATTCCAAGATAATCTGTTACTTCATGAGGATTTAATCCTTTTCCTTTCAAAATGAATGTTGCAAAGAGATGTTTTTGGATATCTTTTTCATTCATGAATTTTAATCATCTCCTTCACCCTCATAATCCTCCTCAGGAGGTTGAGGTAATTGGTCTACTATATCATTAGGTTTAACACCTTGCTTAGCGAGTTCAGCCATCTTATCTAAAATCCATCGCTCGACTCTGTCTGTTGCGCCCAAATTGTAAGCGTCTTTGTACTTATGTAGAGCTTCACGATATGCAGCGCGTTCTGCAGTACCTTCGCCTAAACCTGGTGGAACATACTCTCCTTTAGCAAAAAGTGCATTTAATCCATTAGATACATTTTCTACAGCCTGGTTTAGGCTGGTAGCCACAGCCTCCGGGCCTCCTGCAGCATAGTATGCGACGGTTGCTACTACAGCAACACCAAGAATTACCCAACCAACACCGGGAATTCCAACAAATGGTATTGCTATACAAAATGGGCAATGTCCCGTAGGATCTGTGTAACGTATCGGATTGTTAAAAGAATAGGCGTAACGGTCGAAAGCGACAGAATTTGTAGGAATAAATTGTGGCTTTTCATTATGATTCTGAACCCTTGCAATATTTTCACTATTTTGTTGATAAAGAAATTGGTTTTCATGGTAATCAACAATCAGAGGTGAATAAGTATATGCTCCTAGATATCCTACTGCATTCGGGTTGCCACCTTCTCCTGTTCCAGGTACAATCGGGTCAGGCGAGATGAATCTGCCTAAAGCAGGATCAAACCACCTCGCCCCATAAAACATCAAGCCTTCGCCTCCTGAAGGTCCTAAGCCTGTCTCACTGCGCTGGCCGGTGTACCTGAAGGTCGTTGGCAGGGTCGGTGCACCCGTTGGGTAGCGTTTTTCACCCCATGGTTTATACAATTGCTGGCTATGTACCGAGAGCCCATTGAAGGTGGCAACCTTGCTGGTCGAGCCAAGATGATCGCCCAATAACCATAGTGGGTTGTTGCTGCCCTCACGCATGGCGACTCTCACCCCACCTGTATAATAGTACTTCTTCATCGTATCTGTTGGCTCTGTCCATTCGAAGTAATTTCCTATGTAAGCTGTGGTCACCCCACCCATACTGCCTTGTACTCTGTTTCCATCCCCATCGTAAATGTAACTGGCATTAACTCCCCCACCGGTCATACCTGTCATGCGGTTCTCTGCGTCATTAGTAAGTGAGTAAGTCGTTCCTCCATAGGTGCGAGTAACCATATTGCCGTTTGCATCGTACGTATATGCCCATCCGTTCCATGCCGAGACTGCATGCTTATGGTTCGTAAATCCATAGCTAAGAGTATATCCTCCCTTGCTGCTCAAGTTACCGGTTGTTGTGCTGTATGCGTAGCTCTCGTCATACTGGCCGTTGCCGATATGGGTTGCCTGGCAGAATGAATCACTCAGCTGGGTCGTGCCGCGCGTCAGCCGATCGAGCGAATCATACAAGAAACACTGCTTTTGGTTGCTGTTCTTTGCATCCAGGATGGTCTTGACATTGCCTATTTCATCGTAGGTGAAGGTGAAATATTGCATCGAGGTGGCGTTGGTGGGTGTGCCGGTTTTCAGATAATGCAAGCGCCCTCCCTGGGTGTTCCAGGCATAATAAACGTAGTCGGTGCGCAGAACATCCGCCCCCAGCTTGCGCAAGTCCACTCTCCCTGCCGCATCATATTCAGTATGTTGTACATAGGGGCTCGTACCACTCACACTATCCACCAACATTTGGTTCAAGTATGTGTAATTCACTTGCTCGCCCACTCCGCTGTAATTATTGGCGGGGTATTTCATCCAAATGGGTAAATCAGCCGAATTGTATCCCCACTGTGTCACGAACGTCCCGCTGCCCGTGATCGTCTTGCTCTCCTGCGTCATCCTGCCACGGTTGTCGTAGGTCCAGCTCGTGCTTCCAGAGCCGTCCGTCATCCCTGTCCGGTGTCCTTTGCCATTCGTCCCAGCATCGTAGGTATAAGACACCGCCGTAGTGCCGCAGTCTGTTCCACTGGAGGTCTTGCCGGTTAGTCGGTTTAGCGCGTCATAGCTAAGCGTTGTGGTACAACCACGGGCATCCGTTTGGGTCAACATATTACCTAACGCATCGTAGGAGGTATAGTTCCAAGTGCCCATATCAGGGTCAGCCATGCTCTCTTTTCTGCCTCCAAAATCGTAGGTCAGGGTGGTGATTGCTCCGCCGCGCGTGGTTATCCATAGCCGGTCGGCCGCATCGTATGTATAGCTCACCGTCGGTCCGGTCGGCGGTGTCACCTTTACCACCTTTCCCCAGATATCGCTCTTCGTTTGCGTAGTATTTTCCCTGGGATTGGTAAGCTCGGTATAAAGGAAAGGTGTTCCGTTGGTATAGCTGTCCGAATAATCATACGTCGTGGTGGTATGGTCGGTAGCCTCGCTTGTGAGTGTCCGCCCCAATATATCATAAGTCGTCAGAATGGACGCTTTCGTCGAGTCTCGTTGGTGGAAATAGGACCCTGTGTTCACATTATACGCTACCGTCTGTTGGCTCACTCTTCCTGAGCTGTCGTAGAATGTGTCGCTCAGGATGTCCTGTGTCGTTGTACCGATCATAGCCCCGACTATTTGTGTCTGGAGCAGCTGCCCGATTCCGCTGTAATATTTCCGGATTTTAAAGTAAGTGGTACCGCTGATCAATTGCTTTGCTTCTGTCCAGTATGGGTATTCGTCATAAGGATCCTGTGCATTATGGTAGCTCATCACCGCCGTGGGGTAATTGCTTGTATCGCCCGGTCGGACGATGGTCAGGATCCTCCCGAATTCATCATAAGTCGCGCTGGTGACTGCGGTGTTCGGGTCGGTCAAGCTAAGAGGTACGCTTTTGGTCTTGTCATAGCTGTATGAGGTCCATTGTAGATTTGCATCACGACCCCATAACGGGTAGGTATGATAGCCGTCATCGATACATGCATCGCCATTGATCGCCTGTCCGCTCCCATAACAGGTTGAGGTCACCTGCGCCCCATTCCCATTCCCAAAATTATTAATATCAGTTTCTCCAGTGTATTGTGTGGTAATCGTCCGGTTTCCCCAGCTGTCATAGGTGTATTCGGTATCGGCATAACGTGGGTCTGTCCGTGGTGGTGTGACATAACGGATTAAGTTCCTTTCTCCGGTCAATTTCCCATCATCGGGTAGGGCTGTATAATCGCTATGATCATCATACAGCCACTTATATCCCGCCATCAGGTCAGATAACTCCCAATCGCAGGAAACCGGGCAATTGTAAGAATTGGTGTACGCTTGTAATCCGGTCAGGTATCGCGATGCTTCCGCAGTGCCATTACTGATCTTCGGGTAAAAGTGTGTGATCGTTCCCTGGTGCGTGTTCCAGCTTATTCCATTATACCAATACGTGATCGTTCGCGTCCGGTTGCCATATTGAGTACCGTTCTGGTCGCTCACTACATATTGGTATTCATTTCTTGTCGCCACATAGATTCCTCCCCCATTCTGTGTTCGGTTTTCCTCCGCGCTGGTATATACCCAATAGATCATCAAATCGCTGTTTGGCGGCTGGTCTTCCGGGTGCGGCAGGTTCGCTGTATCGGTATCCGCACTGGCATAAGTGATATCGCTTTCAGTATAAATATTCCCCGATCCGTCGGTCACCTGGGTTTTGGTTACCCGACCTTTATAGATGTCGTCCTGGGAATACCAGGTTTCCACTTTTCTTCCATCCGGGTCGGTCTCGGTCACGTGGCTGTGCCCGCGGAACTCCTCATAAGGTTTGGTCATCAGATGTGCCCCGGTTGGATCTGCCTCCACGTAATCCGAATGGTCAGCATCGTTTACCGCTGCTCCTTCGTAGGCATATTGGGTGGTATAAGAGGTGTTGGTAACTTCATCGTAAATTACGCTGGATGTAATTCTAGTCCTCGTAACTAGTGGGAATACCTCATATCTACCAAGTTTGCAATTTCCATTGCAGTACAATAAAGCGCGTGCCTGGCTGGCAGCTCCGGAGATAGTCACATAACTTGTGACTGTATTCCATTGACCAGGGATTAAATTGTTGGGGGTTCCATATACTTTACCTGTACCATCATCCAATCCCAGCTTGACCGTAGTCCCACCATAATTCCACCACACATCAGCCTTAACCATATAATACACCCCAGGCTGAAAATATTGGGTTAATAGATCGAGCTCATTTACACCATTTTCATCAGGATAAAAGTCTCCCGGTCCGTTATATGTCACTCCTTCAGGATCATAAAGATAGGAGTCATACCCACCGAGGTCTGCATGCCAGAAGTCGACATAATAATTCAATTTTCCCCCATATCCATTTTCCATATATCTAAAGTGCATATTGTAATAATAGAAAGTCGATGCGGGTAAAGAATTAGTCCCATTCAAGCCATATTCCGTGATGCTGGTCAGGGTCGGCGCCTTGCCACCTGCTGGCCAGGTAACGCCTGGAAAGACCTGTTGCCCATTTCCTCCATAACCTAATACATACTTTCTTATCAGCACTTCATCAAGACTACCCCAGCTGCCGTTCGGGTCCTGCCATATCTCGACCTGCAAGAGTTTCGAGCGCATGTATAACATCGTTGATTGGGCTGCATCCCAGGCTGTGTCGTAATCTAAACGCGATCCCGTCCCGTTCGGATATCCTTCTCTTACGAAGACTACCCGGTAGTGGTTATTGGCGTAGATGATGCTGTCCGGATACAATGCTACGTACATCATCGCGGGGTATCCTGAACAACCTGGCATATATTTCGCTGTAGGTGACAGCTCATAGTTATAGGTGTAGGTGAGTTCTTTACCGAAGATGTTCCGCACGCGGGTTAATCCCCAGCGCCAGGTCTGCATGGTCACGCTCGAACATCCATTCGGGTACGCCGGGTACCAGGCGTGCCCTCCCAGGCTCTCGTCAGAGTAATTACCGAAGAAATACTTGGTCCCATCCGGGGCGAACACCACCCATTTCGAGTAATCTCCCGGGTAACCTCCCACGCTTCCGCTTGCCAGGTACTGCCGTACCTGCCAAAAATTCTCGTTGGCAAAGTGGTAATCGATCGTGTTCGGGTCTCCATCCTGGTCTGCGATAGGTAATAACAGCCCTCCCACGCCGCTCATCACCAGGCTGAAGGTGTCATCTCCCAGGTAATTCGGAGTGCCGTTCATGCTCCTCTGGATGTATCCGGTGTCCAGCGACCAGCCCATCCCCACCCAGGAGGCCTGCGTTCGTGAGGAAGCTGAATCCACCTCCTGGGTGTTGTAGGATAATTCCAGAGACGGTTGTAAACCTCCTGGTCCGGGTGGCACCTCGATCGGGAAGCTGTAGGTGCCTGCACCGGTGAAAGTAGATAATTGAAAGCCATCCAGAGATGGTAATCGGGCTGCCTCCCAGTTCTGGGCTTTGTAATCGAACAGGCTGAAGTGGTCCGTGATCGCCGTCAGTCGATTGGCTGCAGTGTCCACGCTTGTATTCAGTGGGTACCAGGTTCCTTCGGTTTCATTATAGTAGAACAGGGTCAGGATGCTCTCGTCCTTCATTCCTGCGTGTTCTAATTGCCGCGCCGCATCTTCGTCTGTATATTCGACTGTAATGGTCACCGGCTGGCTGAACTGGGTGATCTCCATCCCGCTTTCCCGCCCGGTCGCGGTCAGCTCCATCGGTCGTCCTCCCAGGGTCAGCTCCGTGTTTTCGGGTGCTCTCACCTTCACGTCTGCGTCTTCCGGCAATGCTCCATCCGGAAATTCAGCCTTCACGTGTCGGTTAAATCCATTCGCTTCCCCTCCACCTCTCGGGATCAGGTCCGCTCCGCGCTGTCCCAGACTGCGGGTCACAGTCAGGATTACCTGCCCATTCAAACGCACTTCCACCAGGATGTCATAAGGTGGCAGGGCATTCCCATCGATGAACCAGCTGATTATTCCGCTTTCATTGATGATCGGCATGATCAATAAATTCGCTTCCGGGTCATAACTCCCACCTCCAATCTCCAGCGGGAGGAATGCTTCCGGCAGGTACAGCCAGATCTCCACCCCCTCATACTGTCCGTGATAATTGCGGATTGTCCAGGTAGTCGTAACCACGTCCCCCGGTGCTGCCGGGTCAGGCTCCAGCGTTATGTCGATTGCCGCAAGCACGAATCCGGGGTCTGGGGTGGGTGTCAACGTCGGGCTGATCGCGTTGGTGGGTGTTAGCGTTGGCTCCAGTGTTGGTTCCAGCGTGGGCTCCAGCGTTGGCTCTGGGGTAAGCGTTGGTTCAGGCGTTGGCGGGATCCCCAATCCTGGCGTGGGCGTAGCGGTAGCTAGCCCTTTAATGATCAGCAGATCCTTTATTTCGTGCGTGTCCGCCAGGTGCTCTTCCATCCATGAACTGATACTTTCCAGGATGGTTTTGAAATCCCAGGCAATCCCCTGGTTTGGCTGAATATTTTGATTAATGGTTGTGCTTCCCAGATTGGACAAAAGGAAAGATAAGACCAGGACCAGGTTGAGTAATCCGTGCTTTTTCATTCTGTTCTCCCTCCCAGAACCATCCCCCGCCATCAGCCTGCTTCCTTCTGGCGTTCGTCAATTGGTTGTTTAATTTCCCCACCCAGGACCCTCTCCCCACTCGAAGAGCTTCCCGATTATCAGATTATCAAATGCATGTCCTCGAAAGAGTCTGTTAAAGATTAACAAATACCCCCTTTTGACCTTGTTCTATTTTTAATTATTTGATCTATATTTAGGTCTCTTACACTGTATCTCTCGAGACTTTGGTGCCATTCACAGAGACCATTTGAAAATACCTCCGATTGTATGGATGATGTATGTTTGTAGTTTCCCTTCTACAGGTTTTGCATTAAAACCCGTCCATTCCAAATGCTTGGCTCAAATCCTTTCAACAGGAAAAGGAAATTTGTTTTTTATTTTTTAAAAACCTTCCTATGTGGTCTTGCGGGTAAAACCTCAAGACCACTAGCAAGGCTCAAGAATCCTTTTCGTTTTTCTCTATCGGAGAGTCGGCTATTCTCTCCCCTTCGTCAAACTCCGGGGCTTGCAAAGTACCGTATCCGCACATGGCCAATGCCCTACCTAAAGCTCCTGTCTCGGCTTTCTCGATATAATCCGAAAAACCGATTTCCGTTTCCATTATTCTGGCTGTAGCAATTATTCGCGTGTCGGAATTTCTAATGATCGCCTTCATTACTACCCCTTTATTGGCAAGCTCTTCGCTTTTTATGATAATGCTCCAATCGGGGTGATCTCTTCTAAACCAAGCAATTCTGGGTGCGACTGGAAGATAATCAGCTTCTATTTGCTCGAACCTGACCTCGCCATTTGAAAGTTTTACTTTTTTGGTTTTTGGTAATTTGAGCATGTACATATTGGGGTCGAATGTGCTACCATTTATATGTCCGTTAGTGCCAGCCTGTATGGGTTGGCTCTTTTCTTTCGAGTTGAAATCTTTGATCTGCTTCATATTTTTCACCCCCTTTCCTAGCTTCCTGTTATGTTGTGGAAGCATTTGCTTCCATTAATTGTCTTTTCGCACACCTGCACAAAGTGAAGTCAAGGGCGAAGCGTTAGCGAAGTTTATTGAAAACCCTTGACGAGCGTAGTGCGGTGTGCCATTGATTTGAAAGTCTCTTTATGCTTAAATGACGGATATGGCAAAACTTGACGACGATGATTTTAAAGCGATTAAAAATCTTGTGGAAGTAACTGTCGATGAGATCCTTGATAAAAAAGGAGTTGCAGTCAAAGGAGATTTATCTCATCTTCCCACTAAAGACGAATTTTACGAACAGACCGGAGAAATAATAAAACGGTTGGATGATCTTGAACAAGAAAAAGACGTTTTATCCCATCAGGTTTCCGGTCATGAAGATTGAATAGAAAAAATTGAGACTCATATAGGTTTATCTATTGAATGATATCTCCACGCTGCACTTGAAGGCCTGCCATAATTTTAAATGACATGCCAGTCAAGTACAGCAATTAAAGTGAATAGAAAAATCACATCCTTATTTTTGAAGAAAATCTGACCTTAGAAATTAATGTCGTATATATATTGTCAATATATATTTCAATACAATCATTTCTAGCAAGGTTAGGTTGAATTACTTAATTTCCAATTCCAAGAACGGAGACTTTTCCTCCAGATATTCAGCGCTCATCCGACCACCACTGGTTGCCGTTAAATCAGTAACTAGCTGTTTAACCTTATGCATGTGTTGCTTCGCTTCGGGTTTCTTGGTCGCACTTTCGCTACTGTTGAACCATAGTTTAAAAGAACCGCCTGCATCTGGATGGTCTGCATGATAATTAACGTCACCGATCCGAGAGTTAATAATGATATTTAAAACATCCAGGTCGGGATTCAGGTGTTCGCCATTGCCACAGAAAATATAATTATCCGCAGTGACCTTTGAGACAAAATGTTCATTAATATTATTTTCGGACCCGTGATGTTGGACTTTTAATACATTAACATGGATACAATCATTTTCATCTAGCTTACCATTAACATTAAGTCCTTTGAGAATATCGTTGGCGTGCCCGTCGCCTGTCAAAAGTAGTGTCTTATGGTTTTCCTCGACAAAAAACATAAGAGAAGCTAGGTTCGGAGGGGTAACTTTCGAACGGTTGCCCAATTCCTGTGATAGATATTGGCGAAGGGTCAGTAATGTCAGCGCATCTTCGGTTCCCAGTTTCTCAGCATCTCGTTGAGCTTTTTTCTGTAGTTTCGCCAATGCAGCTTGATTATTTTTCAGCCATTTGTTCCACTCTCGACGGAGCTTGTCTATATCTTCACTGAATGGCCCAATTATGTAGAACTTGAATGCACCCATCTTAATCGGTGACGTAGGCGTACTCACGAGAGCAAGTTTGCCATTGAACTGACGGTTGAGTGGAATATCAAGTTGATCAATGCTTATACGCCGCGATACCTGAATGGCTTCAGGAATACTTGTGGCTAATTCATTTTGCTGCCTGGCAATTTCTTGAAATACTGTATCCGATGCGCCCGATAAGATCGAGGCGCTCGCTGCTAGAAGGTCGGAAATCTCACCGAGGTTGTCGGGGATCAATTCATGAAAAGCATTATGCCAGATATCTCTCACCTTTGGCGGGCAGGGTGACTTAGGCTTTGGATGGGTTGGATTGCCATGATTGATTTGAAATTCATGGACGCGCCATGCCACCATATCGTCCAGGAGTTGAAGCACACCAGCGATATGATCCTGATCGATATGCGATATATACACCAAATCAATAGCCTTATTCTTTGCTGCCAGATCGCCTAAATATGGCGCGACAAATTCTTTATAAGCATCAGCCATCCCACCATCTATCAATATTCGATGACTACCATTTCTGCTCGTAAGCAAGATGCAATCACCCTTTTCCGACTGAAATATATTTAGCTTCATGGTGCCACCTCCGTGCGCTGATCGATAATTTCTGCTTCCGCTAGACATTCAGCCGGGTCGATCATACCAAAACCGGCATCGTCTACCCAAGTAAAGGAGTTTCCGGGTAAGGGACGGGAGGTGCGATGTAAGATACCTTCAATTTGCGCTGCAGTGAGTCCAGGGCTGATTGATAGCATCAAACCAACGATACCTGTCACAAAGGGGCTGGCCATGCTCGTACCAGTCATCATTACCCACGGACTATCAGGAGAGGCAAATCCGTTTGCAGCTATAATGTCTGTGCCGGGAGCTGCAACGTCCGGTTTCTTCCGATCGTCACGTGTCGGACCCTGGCTGCTTGTGATATGCACCCGCTCTTCGCCTTCATTCAGATTGGCAACTGCGATCACCCGCTGGCCACAAGCCAACGAACTAACCGATGAGTTATCCACATTAGAAAGTTCAGTAAAACAGGATGGAAACCGCCAGGCTTCCTTGAGACCTATCGGTCCTAATCGACGAGGATCATCCCGTTCAATCCATCCGTGGTAGCGACCATCGCGTATATCCAAACCGCTCAGTCGTACCGTCCAAATTCCAGCAGATATGCCGGTAACAGCATCAGTACCAAAATAAGGGCTCAGGTATACTGCAATGTAATTTACCCCATTGGACGGATGGAATAACTCGTTGTATATGCTGATAAAGCTACCATCTGGGAGCTGGAAATTCTCCAAATATTCGCGTGGCGCGATGGGGCCAATCCAATCGGTTTCATCACCGGGCGGGCGGACCGATACTGCGAAGCGATCTTGAGCCTCGTACCATATTTCTAATTCGTTTTCCGATACATCTGAGATCCCATTTCCTACCACAGACCACTCAATTTCCTGGTGTAGATAGCGGCCTGGAATTCTACCGGTGGTATGGATACGACCCATTAGAAAACCTATATCGCCAGGAAATGTTGCGACTTCCTGCCCGGCATTTCCAGCCGCTATACACACACAACGGCCGGGTGTGCTAAGAGCGGAATCAATCCAACGGTTAATCGCAGCAGTGCCATCATGTGCATGACCATTAGTTCCCAGGCTGATATTGATCGAGATCGGGAGATTCAATTCTTCAGCAACCAGTAAAAGGTAATCCACCGCTAGAGCAATGCGGGTCGAATCACAAAACGACCTGCGGCGGTCGTTATCTGTTTCGGGTATGGAGATTAGTGCAGCAGCAATCTTTGCCTGTCGGCAGATACCATGGTTACCGGCAGCAATGCTGGCTACATGAGTTCCATGGGAGGATGTGGCCATTTGTGATTGGCGCTCGATCTCTTGCGCCGGTATTTTTAATATGGCAGACATCTCAATAGCCTGATTTAGGTGTTCACCCAGGAATTCTGCCCCAAAGTCGAAGCGTTGATCGTAATGACCAGGATCGCGAGTATTTGGGCTGGGTCGCGCATTGCCTCCCATATCCCAGATGTGGGTAAAACGTGTTTTATTATTGCTTAGAAAATCAGGATGGGCGAAGTCAAACCCTTGTACATCGATAATGCCGATTAATACATCAGCTCCATCGTGGTGTTTATCAGCCGAACCAAAACTCCATCGAGCTGGATCTGGTTGGGTGATTCTTCGGGTAGTAATTTCAGGTGTCGGGACAGATATAGGATCGCCCAGCTCGATATTTAAGACATTCGGGTGTTGGGCAATCTCCGGGAGCTCATCCAGCGAAATCGTGGCAGCCACGATATTTCCCCTTTTCGGCTTACCTCGTAATGAAGACGGTAAACTGGCTCCTTCTGCATTCGTTTCCACGAACACATTTACACGTATATCTTTGGCTAATTGTTCCAACCTGGGTGGTGATGGAGGCGTAGCTAACGCGAAAACAGGCTCATCACCCCGTAAAAATGGTAATTTAGCAACATCCTCGATCTTTTCTACAGCGACGACCGAGGATTGCTCTGCGCGGACGATATTAACGTCCTTAGAGCCATCTGCGATCATGCGCAGCTTGGGTTGAATTTTCAGTTTTTCGTTGCCCGATAAAGCAGACATCATTTCCTCCCTTCTATATCTATTTCAGCAATCAGGTAGGTTTGCTCTTGCTAGAGCATCTATTACGATCTATGGCTTATTGTAGTCTTTCCCATAGCAGAGATTGCTAATTTGCTTAACAGTCTATCAATTCCAAGGCGACACTCCCCGCACTATCCAACTCCTTCCCATATAGTTGGGAACCTTCTGCTAATGTCACACTCCCATTGTGATTTGTCAATTGTCGAACGCTGCCAAGTCCATCACATGGGTGGTATTTCCAACCAGTTGATTGCTCCTCCCTAATTATCCCATCACTATATAAGTAAGTATATATTTCATCCGCGGGCAACTACTCCTGCCTCCCCACGGGTAATACCGAATCTCCGAGCCAAGTACCCCACTGCTGTCAGTGGTGATCGATGTGCTTCCAAGCCTGTCCCGAGGCACGAGGGAATGGTCGCCTAGAAGGAATTTCAACGTGCTGGCGCCAGAACGCATCGCCACGCGTGTGCTGCCGGCGTAATAGAATCGTGCTCTTACGATCATCGTGCTGGTAGACCCTGTCCACTCTAGGTAATTTCCGATGTAAGTAGTTGTGTTCATGATTATTCCAATTGACTTCACTCGTTTACTTTATCTATCTACCAAGAAAAATGCTATTCTCTAGTCCCGAAACATGGTAAGTATGTAATTTATTATAGTATTTGTTCACCAGCATATGCATATTAATCTGAATGATAATATCTATTCACTAATTTCTACTTCCATAAATCTTGAGGAGTATCAAAACACGCAGGGCCATTTCCTGGTGAAAATCTATTATAAAAATCGTCCACACTAATACCAGCTGCTTCTTTGATTGAGATATAAGGTTTTAAATTAATACTTGATATTAATACTACATACTCTTCAAGAGATATCGATGAATCATTCGATAGAATAAACACATAGAGTTTTGGACCCCAAACGTTGTCTTGCCACGATGGACAAATCCGGTACATTGGTATTCCTTGTTCGTCAACTTCTAACGGACGAATTGAATATAAAACCATGAACTTATTATCGTACTTCAGGAGTAAACCCGAACCTGGCTCATTGATTTCACCTGGACCTGAACCAACACCTATATATATTTCGGTAGGGAGACCATAAGTAGCTAGAATTTGGTTCGGTGAATAGCTATTCCATAGATTACGAAAATAGGTTTTATCTTCATATCCCACGGCTTCGATATTTATTGCTTCCACGATACCGTTATCTTCATAAAATCCAATGTTATTTATAATATCAGGAGAATCTAGATTGAACCCACCAATTCCGTGATATATTGCTCCATTTGCCAAATTATAATTGCCTATCGTAGCACCCATATACAGGATCTTATTTTGCACTTCATTCCAAGTGGTAAGACCAGTATATATCTCCCACCAGCAAGGTAATTTACAGCCATCATTATCCCTTATCAATTCACTGAATAAATCCATACGTTGGATTTCTGATAGTGTAGGAGCCGGAGTCATGGTTATGGTTGGTTCTTGGAGGATAAATGTTGAAGTCGAGCCACGTTTTGAAGGGAGAGGTGTGAGGGAAGGTGAAAAACTTAGCGCTTGTGTATTAGTTTTAGTCGCCATTGTGTTCTTTATTTGTGTGATTGTCATTGTAGGTAACCACGGGCTTGGTGTGATAGAGATTAAAGTACCATTCTTCAATATTTCACAACCCGTTATTAGGAGTATGAATAAAATTACAAATGATATTATTATACATTTCTTAGACATATAAATCTCCTTTGTCATTCAGCATTACAATAATAAATATCATGGTTGAGTGTAATTGACCCATAAACTCATATTTGAATTCATCCATTCGTATCTCTCAGAACCTGCTCCTCCAGCTGCTACACTATAATCAAAGGAGTTGTATACCCAGTTCAAGAACATGTCCGCAGTATCTTCATACGCGCTATTTCCATCATCCATCTCACTGCCATCCGCTTTATAACGAGGATGTTCTTCATAACGACAAGCATTACTGGGTGAACAACTCTTATAGCCTTGATCTGTTCTGTTGAAATTACCGTTATCGAGGCCAGTTATAGGTTCATGTAGGTCGTTAAATAAGGTTGTTGCCGCAAGCATATTTGCTGGGGACATAGCATAATTCTTGGTGTAAACAAGAGACTGGAAAACATGTCCTAGTTCATGAGTTACCACGAATTGGTTCATTAAACTTGGATTCAAAAGCACAGCCTCGCCTGTCCACTTTCCTCCGTAGACTCCAAGTGAGGGATCTCGGATAAATTTAGTCCCTCCAAATACTGTTCCAAATGCATAAGCTGATGAACCGCCAATTACATCAGACATTTTATTTCCAATAGCAGATGCAGCTAGTAAAATATATATTTTTTCTACATCTGTCCAATCGTCACCTAATTGAAGTTTATATTGCCATAACTGCGCGTCGATTGAAACATAATTACCACAATACCCATCTGGGTCGCAGATCTGATGTCCACTCGGATCGGTGTACCTTAAGGGGTTATTCCCCACGTAAGCGTACCTATCCAACCCCTGCACACCCCCCGGCACAATCGTATCGGCTTGAATAAATCTACCTAGTTGAGGGTCGTACCATCTTGCATTATAAAAATACAATCCCAGGTCTCTTTCAATCCTCTGCCCTGTAAATTGATATGTAGTTGGGCTGCTTCCACTCGTGTAGCGCACTCCTCCCCACGGGTAATACCGTATCTCCGAGTTGAATCCTCCGCTGCTGTTCGTAGTAATCGCCGTGCTTCCCAGGTGATCTCCAAGTAGGAATTTTAGCGAATCAGAACGCATTGCTACCCGCGTGTTTCCTGCATAGTAATATTTAACCAAGGGGTAGTCGGCGCCTTCTATCCATTCGACGTAATTGCCGATATAAGTCGTGGTATCTCCTCCAGTGATCTCCCCCTTCACCCGGTTGCCATCCCCATCGTATGTAAATGTTGCTGTGACGCCCCAATTCACCCCCACCAACCGGTTTTCCGCGTCATACGTCATGCTATACACTTCCCCATCCACGATCCTTATCTCCATATTCCCGTTTTCATCATACGCTCCGGCAAAAGCCCGTTCACCTACCACCAATCTCAAGGCCCCATTCTCGGTCATACTCTGCTGCCCGGGGATGACATTTAGCCAGTCAAATGCCGCACTGCCGCTACCCTTGTCTATCACGGCAGCTCCATTTTCTGAATGTACAGTCCGCCCATTGATCATTACGTAATCCACATAAAGTGCCCTGGTGGTGTTTTGATCATTGGTGTACACGATTTCGATCTGGTCATTAGCGCTAAGTGATACACCCGTCTTTGTATAATTCGCAAATGAGCTGCTGTTCACCGTCCACTGTTTGATTTTTACTCCATTCACGTACAATATCATGACCGGCCAGACACCTCCATAGCTTGTGCCTTTCGCCCTGACTGTTATCGTACCAATTGTACTGTTGCCCCCACTGATTCTTTGCACGCCGTGTGCAGGGATACTCGTATTTGGGTTGGGGTAAGTATAACCGGCTCCTCCCATGCTGCTCACATTGCCAGTGCTGGCGTCATAAGTATAATTCTGCAAGGCATATGTGCCATCATCACTTGCCACCCCTCCCCCGCCAGAGTAACCGTCCGGCGAAGTATTATATGCCCTCGCACTGGTTAAGCGGTCCAGCTCATCGTAATAGAAACTCTGATACTGAGGATTCGGAAAAACTGCCCAAAGATCGGTGATGGTCTTCACATTCCCTACCGCATCATACGTATAGGATAGGTCCTGTAAAGTGTTCGCTCCTTGTTCGCTCAGCATGTTTTGCAGCCTGCCCACGCCATTGATCGTTTTCCAGTCGAAATAAGTGTAACTGGTCTGGATGATGGGTGTTCCCCCGTTAGAACCTAATTCGCGCTCCGTTATTCTTCCTGCGGCTTCATAATTAGAATTTAATACGTAGGTATTTGTTCCAATGACGGTATCCAGGAGCATCTGTCTTAGGTAGCTGAAGGTTACTACCTCTCCCGTTGTCCCATTGTTACTTGCAGGGTAAGTCATCGAGCTCACCATGTCCGCTGAATTGTATCCCCACAACGTTTTGAATGATTCAGTATCGCCAATTACCTTGATCTCTTGGGTCACTCTCCCCCGGTTATCGTAAGTCCAGCTCGTGCTTCCCGATCCGTCATTCATTCCCGTCCGGTGTCCTTTGCCATATGTGCCAGCATCGTAGCTATAAGTCACCGCCGTCCCACAGCACGATCCACTGTAAGATTTTCCGGTCAACCTGTTTATTGAGTCATAGTCCAGGGTGGTTATACAGCCACGAGCATCAGTCTGAGTCTTCAAGCTTCCCAAGGCGTCATATGTATAGCTCCACCCACCCATATCAGGGTCAGTCATGCTTTCTTTTCTGCCTCCGAAATCGTAAGTGAGCGTGGTTGTCGATCCTCCACGTTGCGTTTCCAGCAGTCTATCTGCCGCATCATATGTATAGCTCACCGTCGGTCCCGTCGCTGGTGTCACCTTCACCACCCTGCCCCACATATCGCTCTGCGTGGTGGTGTCATACTCCCTGGCATTAGTTACCGTGGTAGACAGGTATGGCACATCGCTTATATAACCGTCGGTATAAGAATAGCTTGTCGTAGCCCCGTCCGGAGCTGTGATTATTAATGTCCTGCCTAAAATATCGTACGTCGTTTCTGTATAGGCAACCTCTGGGTCACCCTCCTGGTAATAATAGCTGGTTTGCACATCATAGGGCACGCTTTGGCGGTAAACCCTGCCAGCCACATCGTAGTATGTATCACTCCTGATATCGCGTGAATAAATACCGATGACCGCTCCCACCACTTGCGTCTGCAACAGTTGCCCTATCCCGTTGTAGTATTTGCGGATCTTAAAATAGGTGCTCCCGGTAATGCGTTGCTGCGCTTCCGTCCAAAATGGGTTGTTAGTAAAGTCACCGCTGGGTTCATGGTAGCTCATCACTGCCGTGGGGTAATTGGTTGAATCGCCCATACGTACGATGGTCAGTATTCTCCCAAATTCATCATAAGTCGCGTCTGTGAATGCTTCGTTTGGGTCCGTTAACCGAGTTGGTACGCTCTTGGTTTTATCATAAGTGAATTTTGTGACGTGCCCAAGGTCATTTTTCTGCCATGCCATGTAGGTCCCATAATTGTCTTCACTACAGGTCGGTGCAGTGCCTGACCCATAACAGGATGTCGTAATTTGTGCCTCTGTTCCTTCCCCAAAATTGCTGCTGTCGGTCGCGTCAGTATAGACCGTCAAACTATCCTGGTTGCCCCATGCATCGTAATCATATTCGGTGTCGGCAAATTGTGCGTTGGTTCGAGGTGGGGTTGCGTAAAAGATCAGGTTGCGCTCACCGGTTAATACCCCATTTGCTGGTTGGGCGTTTGCATCTCCGCTGTAGTCATAAAGCCATTTATGCGCACTGATCAAGGTAAGCGGATCGTTGAAATCGCAGCTGCCATTACAATCGTAGGCATTGTAATACGCTCTCAGTCCGGTCAGGTAGCGTGAGTTTTCCGGTGTGTTGGGCGTATCGTTAGAAACCTTCGGAAAATACTTAGTGAGTGTTCCCCGGTAAGTACCCCAATCGTATCCATTCCACCAGTAGCTGATCGTCTTGGTCCGGTTGCCGTACTGCGCATTGCCCTGGTCGCTGGTTAAATATTGGTATTCATTTTTAGTGGCGACATAACTACTGTTTCCATTGTAGGTCCGATTCTCCTCAATCGTTGTATAAACCCACCAAATTTCAAGGTCGCTGTTCGCCGGTTGCCCTTCAGGGTGTGGCAGGTTGTACGTTGGGTTCTCCTGGCTGTCGTAAGTGATGTCGCTTTCGGTGTAAATATTCCCATCGTAGTCTGTAATCTGGGTCTGAGATGCCCGCCCCTTATAGATGTCGTCCTGGTAATACCAGATTTCCACCTTTCTCCCATCCAGGTCAGTCTCGGTCACGTGGCTGTGACCCCTGAACTCGGTATTGGGCTTGGTCATCAAGAAATCCCCTTCCGGGTCATTCTCCACGTAATCCGAATGATCGGCATCGTTCACAGCCGCTCCTTCGTATTCGTAAGTAATGCTATAGGGAGGGTCATCGGTCACTTCATCCGTGATTGTTTTGGTGGTAACCCGGTAACGCGTCACCAGGGGGAATACTTCATATTTGCCAAGTTCGCAGCCTCCATTGCATTTAAATAACGCTCTTGCCTGGCTTGCTTCTGCTGATATAACGACGGTGCTCGTGATTGTGTTCCATACTCCCCAGGTCAGGTTATATTGATCTCCGTATGCCCGCGTTACCCCATCGTCCAATCCCGATTGGATCCAGCTATAGCCAGCTGTTGGCCACACCTGGGTCACGATCTGGTAGTATGTACCGGGTTGGTAATATTGTTTCAGTAAATCCAGCTCATTGTCATTGAAATCATCTGGATAAAATTCCCCAGTCCCATACAGTACCCCATCCGGGTCGAAAAGGTATGATTCGTCTCCATTGTCTGCGTGCCAGTTGTCATAACCAAAACTCAGCTTGCCGCCATACCCGTTTTCCATCGATTTAAAATGCATCGGCCAGTATTTGAATGTTGTTGCTGGTAATGAATTGGTCCCGTTCAACCCATACTCGGTAATACTTGTCAGGGATAAAGTTTTTCCATCATTGCCTGTCCATCCTGGCCAGGTTACCCCGGGGAAAATCTGCTGTCCATCTTCACCATAACCCAGGACATATTTTCTTATAAGAACTTCATCTCCGCTGTCCCACGTCCCATTTGGGTCATGCCACACTTCGATCTGTTTCAGGTTCGACTGCATGAATAAAGTAGTCGCGGCAGGGTTACCTATCCAGGCCTGATCAAAATCTGTCCTCTTTCCCGATCCGTCTGGGTTCAAATCACGGGTAAACTTTATCCGATATCGGTTATTTGGATAAATGATCATCTCCGGGTATGCTGCCATCGCCATATAACCTTGCGTTCCTTGACATCCATTGCCGTATCTAGGTAAACTATCGTAATTGTAAGTATAGGTAATTTCTTTTCCGAAAATATTCACAGTTCTCGTCAGGCTCCATCGCCAGGTTTGCCTGTAAACAGTACATCCAGATGGATATCCTTGGTACCAGGCATGTCCGTCCAACGAGCCATTCGCATAATTTCCAAAATAAAATTTTGTACCATCGGGGGCAAACACTACCCATTGGGAACGATCCCCATTGTACCCGCCCACATCTCCAGATGCCAGGTATTGCCTCACCTGCCAGTAGTTCTCATTAGCAAGGTGGTAATCGATCGTGCAGCCGTTATTGGTGCAATCTCCATCCCCATCTTGATCTGCTACGGGAAGCAAAAGGCCTCCGACCCCATTCATCACCAATGAGAATGTATCGTCACCGAAATAGTTGGGGGTGCCGTTCATGTTGCGTTGTATATATCCGGTATCCAGCGACCATCCCATCCCCACCCAGGAGGCTTGTGTGCGCGAGGAAGACGAATCCACCTCCTGGGTGTTATAGGATAATTCCAGAGACGGTTGTAAACCTCCTGGTCCGGGTGGCACCTGGATCGGGTAGCTGTAGCTGCCTGCACCGGTGAAAGTAGATAATTGAAAGCCTTCCAGCGAAGGCAAGCGTGCTGCCTCCCAGTTCTGGGCTTTATAATCGAGCAGGCTGAAGTGGTCCGTGATCGCCGTCAGTCGGTTGGCTGCGCTATCCACGCTTGTGGTCAGTGGGTACCAGGTTCCTTTGGATTCATTATAGTAGAACAGAGTCAGGCTGCTCTCGTCCTTCATTCCGGCATGTTCTAATTGCCGCGCCGCATCTTCATCGCTATATTCCAACGTGATGGTCACCGGCTGGCTGAACTGGGTGATCTCCATCCCGCTTTCCCGCCCGGTCGCAGTCAGCTCCATCGGTCGTCCTCCCAGGGTCAGCTCTGTGTTTTCGGGCGCTCTCACCTTCACGTCTGCGTCTTCCGGCAGTGACCCGGCGGGGAAGTTGACTTTTACGTGGCGGTTAAATCCGTGCGCTTCCCCTCCGCCTCTCGTTATCAGGTCCGCTCCGCGCTGTCCCAGGCTGCGGGTCACGGTCAGGATTACCTGCCCATTCAAACGCACTTCCACCAGGATGTCGTAAGGTGGCAGGGCATTCCCATCGATGAACCAGCTGATTATTCCGCTTTCATTGATGATCGGCATGATCAATAAATTCGCTTCCGGGTCATAACTCCCCTCTCCAAACCTCCAGCGGGAGGAATGCCTCCGGTAGGTACATCCAAATCTCCACCCCCTCATACTGTCCGTGATAATTGCGGATCGTCCAGGTAGCCGTCACCACATCCCCTGGTGCCGCCGGGTCAGGCTCCAGCGTGACGTCGATTGCCGCAAGCACGAATCCGGGGTCTGGTGTCGGTGTCAATGTTGGGGTGATCGGGTTGGTGGGTGTCAGCGTTGGCTCCCGTGTTGGCTCCAAGGTTGGTTCTGGCGTACGGGTTGGTTCAGGCGTTGGCGGGATTCCCAATCCTGGCGTAGGTGTCGCTGTAGGCAAGCCTTTAATAATTAACAGATCATCCACCGCCTGCGTGTCCACCAGTTGCTCTTCCATCCATGAGCTTATCCGTTCCACGATGGCTTTGAAATCCCAAGAAATCCACTGCTTTGGGTAAATATTCTGATTAGTTGTAGTACTTCCAAGATTGGATAAAAGGAAAGATAAGACCAGGACCAGGTTGAAAAATCCATGCTTTTTCATTCTGTTCTCCCTCCCAGAACAATCCCCCGCCATCGGCCTGCTGGCGTTCGTTAATATCAGATGTTAAATTTCCCCACCCAGGACTTACTCCTCACTCAAGGAGCTTCCCAAATATCATATTATCAAATGCCTGTCCTCTAAAGTGTCTGTTAAAGATTAATAAAACTATTTTGAGTTACTTTTATAGTCATTTTTCACCTTTAGTATTACTTTCTCTGATAATAGATATTTGGGACTTATTCCTGCTTTTAAACCCACTTGTATGCCAAAATTAGATAACTGAAAATATAATACCAGGTCTAAATTTATAAAACCTAATATTTTCATGATGATCTTCCTCTCAGAACAAATAACGCCAAGTATTTACTTTCTATTTGCGTTTTTAAGAATGTTTACTAATCACCCCCCTTGATCTTACTTTACAATATATGAGGTCAATCATTAAATAAAACTTGGATTTCAGTCGTTTCTAGCTGCCTAAGAATCCAAAGCAGGTGACAGGCATATAACGGGACAAATATCCCTGTCTCTACGGGATAGTCGCCTTATCTCTGGGTGACACGTGTCTCTCGTCTTCCCATCCCAATTATTCTAAAATCATCGTACACTCACCACATGATCTTTATCTACCGAGTAACAATACAGCGTGGCAAGAAACAACCTGACCTGGATCAAAGGCGATATTACCGGCGATATTTATTACGACAACTTCTATTTGGATTCGAAGGATGTCCAATATCTTCGCCTGTACCTGTTGAGAAAGGGTGTGGTTGGGGCTGCTGCGGTCAAGGGAGTGCGCGTGTGCGTTTATAGCCCGCTGGCTGAGCTGGTGTACGGGCACGTGCGCAAGGGTAGCCGGCTTGGGGTGATCGGCCACATCCAGCAGCCCGTGACGATACTGCCGTCCGCAGAAATGGCGGACTAATTCAGTGTAGATCGTGTCAAACATATCAATTGGAACCTGTTTTCCAGTGATGCTTATTATTTTACGCTGATAATCGACTTGCGACGATCCTCAATACTTTTGATAGATCAGTATTGGATAATCGGTCCAACACGCCATCCAATTCGGTTTCTGGCACCGACGGCGGACTTGCTGTTAATCCAGCTATGCGCTCTTTAACCTCTTCCGATAGGATCGGTGCATAGATGCTGTCCGTGATCTTGATGTCATGGTGCATTAAGTTCATCGAGACAGCTTTGTAATCCGCCATCGTCTGGGCTTTGAGTAGACCATAAACCGCGTGTCCATGGCGAAACTTGTGGGCCGATTTATAGGTTAAGCCTGCCAGCGTGAATAGCCTATGCAGGCGCTTGTCCAACGCCTGGTGGCGATTCTTTCCTGGTTCAGCATCTGCAAGGGATTGACAGCCCCAACGTGAAGAGATAGGCGCATACCAGGGTGCTGTCGATTGAAGGTTTGAGCGGACCACATCATCCCAGATCTGAGCCAATGCGAGCAATTCAGGAATCGGTAGCAAGTAGGTCGTGGCGCGCTTTCCATTTTTGGTAGCCACACCTAACTCAGGCCACTGGTGTAAGGTCCTGGCCGGCAGATCCACTGCTGATATTGGCAAGGTGGTGAAGGCGCTTGCTCGAGCGCCTGAAAGATAGAGCATCGCTGCAGCAGCTCTATCCCGCAAAAGTGCCAGATCGTCTTCATCATGAGGAATGACAATCAATTGTTTGACTTCTTCCAACGAGACATATTCATGTTCATTGTTGGTTTCCCTGAGCCGAGGCGGTCGCAAGCTTTCTAACCAGGCTGAACTCATTGAGCTAAAATCCTTGGGGTGGTTCTGCTTAACGTAGATGAAAAAGCGCTTCCCAGCTTCGGTGATTTTCTTTTGGGTCACCGATGCCAGCTGCGCTTCTCCATGCCAGCCGGGCAGATTGCTGATATAACTTGGGAATGCCGGGCGTATTTTGGCTGCCTGCTGAAATGGCGTATCCCCAGCCCAAAGCAGCAAGTGGCGGAGATAGAAGCGATAGCGACCCAGTGAGCTGCCTGACAACTGGTAAACTTCACTCAGGTCCTGGAGATACCGCCTGACCAGGAGATAGTTATTACGATGAATCACGCCGTGATCCCCGAGAGACTCTACCATTACAATGGGGGCAAAGACCTTGTATATAAACCAACTTGCCAGAGGATTGACGACGAGTGGGATGAAGCATCATCACAATGCGGTTGCAATTCATGCAATACCCCTCGCCGGGATTAAGTCTAGCACTTAACACTTTTTTCCGCTGACCGGCAACCCAATTGGCAAATGCCTGCCCATCTACCCAGATGTGCCCCAAACGGTCGCGGGTATGCGGAGCGCTGTGGACCAACCAATCCCGTAAAGTGCGTTCTGGCATACTCAGCTCATTAGCCAATTCGCGGACCGTATACAGCATGGGGAGCAGACCGGGGGCTTTCACGATGACTGCGTGGGGAAGTTTAATGCGGGGATTTAACAACTCTTGAGACATGGCGGTTACCTCCTGCAGAAATTTATAGTAGCTACTGTTATCGCTACCTTTGTAACCGCAGGGATATCCCGTTGTCCATATCCCAGATTATCCCAATTTATCCCTTTTTTACCTCCGGCGCGGTACGAGCTCTTCACCGAGCGATTTGCGCAGAAGGGTCAGCTGGTTCAGGACCGTCTTTTCAGTCTTGGAAGTGCGCAGGGCAATCATCTTGGCAGTCTGGCCGGATTGCCACAAGCGCAGCAGTTCTTGCTGGTCGTCCCGTAAAACAAGATTATCCCGCGGGATATCCCGATCTTCGCCATCTTTACCCATCTCACATCTGGTAGGTGAAGTTGCCAGCTCAAGGATTCGTTGTTTTTCAATGATCAGCCCATACACGGGGATCAACCCCAGCCTGCTTTGCAGCACGGATTGGATCTCCAGCAGACATTGGATGCGAAATTGATGAAGATAGCGTGCAAGATATACCATTGCCCTGGTCCGCTCGCCTTCGGCATCCAGGATGCGGATGACAGCTGCGGGTGGTGGAAGTGCATCGCGGATAGCATTTTCGTGAATTTCGACTTCTACTTCACTGGGAAAAGTTGGCAAGCAGAAGCGCAACAAAACCTGGCTGAGATCGACGCTTTCCAGCTCGATCCGACCCACGGCCATCCAAAGGGGAGAATATAGCTGGAATACATCAGCTGCGCCCAGGCGAGCAGATTCACCATGGTTACCTTGAGAGAAGGGGATGGAATTCATCATCAGGCTTTTGATCAAGGCGCTGCGGACCGATTCTAGATCTCCCCCCATCACGTACTGAATAGACGACAAAGTAATTGTCTCATCACTCATCATATTGCATAGCTCCCTTCTCCCGCTCATCTGAGGATACATAGCTCTGGCGAGTCACATCGATCCGGTTATGGCCCAGCTTGTAGGAAGTCTCCAATAAAGCCTGGCGGTCATCCGCGCCGTGTATTCTCGCCTGGTGATATGCTTCCACGCTGAACGTTTTGCGATAGCCATGGGTCCCCAGTGGCTGGAGTCCTAATTCCCGGCAAGCCTGGCGCACCAACTTTCTCGCCCGATCCGGCAATCCCAACCTGTCAGCGAAAAGGTGACCCGTTGTTTGGATGTCTGAAGAGTTCTTAAGGGTGGTCATGAATTCCTGGGCCTGAGGTGTATAACTGAAAGTTCGTGGCTTACCGCCTTTGGTGCGGTTGATGTTACCTTCCTGGTTCAGGGAAATCGTCCCATTCACCAGGTCTATATCCTGGGCACGTAGATAAGTGGCTTCGCTGATGCGTAAACCGCCTGCCCACATAAGAGTGAGCAGCCTGGCAACGATTGGATCCTGCGGAGCAATGAGTGTAATGATCGCCTGGGCTTCTTCTTCGGTGTAGGGGATTGGTTTTGGTTTAGAATGGAAGCCGCCTGGTCCTGCCTGATCTTTGTAAGGTAGCAGCGGTGGTGCATCAAGAGGGAAGCTGCCGGTCTTGCGGCAGGCGACGTCCAGCTTGCGAAGAGAAGCGCAGACACGTGCAATCCTTCCTCCTGACCTCTCTCGATCCCCCAGCTCTTCGATATAGGCTAGCGCCATTTCTGATCTGATCTCTGACAAATGTCTCACTTCTGGCCAATTGATTCGAATGAACCTGGCGAACTGGTGTACATCTGCCGACATGCAGCGCATGGTGCTGATGCCGGTGATCAGTTCTGCATCCCGATGGTATCGCTTGGCTCTATGCCGGCTGGAACCAGGTCGAAATATACCCTGCAGAGCCTTCATCATCTGATAGCCCAGGCTACCTTGACCACCTTTACTCATAATTCACCTCCACATATCCGAGATCATTGGTTCTTGACCCAGTAACGCTTTTCCCTTAGTTTCCTATCTAGGCATTCTGCTTCGCCAACCTCGGTAAGACAACTTGCCGGCACACCGCCTTAGGGTTGCAACTCCCCTTTGAGGGGAGCGCCTGCAAAGATCGCAGGTTGATCGCTTGAGTGAGGCCCACGCTGCAGTTGAGCGACCCAACAGCTTCAGCGCGCTGCCCAACCACCCGGTGAAAGTGCGGCTGGGGATGGGAATATGGGAATGAATATCGAGTCGGATCACCTCCATTGGTTTTAGAAAATTTTGCCGATTGCTTTTTTCGTGCAGAGTTCAACCAAAGCTATCGTTATTACTTCCCCTACTTGTCTCGATGTGGTTTTAAACAAAAAGCCACACGTCATAACAGTAGGAAAATGCTGCTCACGTGTGGGGATTGGTTGACTGACGTTCTATCGGGCGCTAAAGAGCGCTCGGTAATTATTCATTTGTCAAAGTCTTACGATATATATAATACCAACGAAATTCTCTTTGTCAAGCGTTTTTGAGATATTCGGGACATGTGCCCACCTATGACGGGACATATGTCCCGGTTCCAGGTGTAATCCGGGGTAGACAGGTGTAAATAACTAATAGCGCTAATTACACCTTGGTTATAAAATGATAATTGATTACATCCAGATCTGCAGGTTTTAACGTCATGGTTCCCGATGTTTTTTCGTCGCAGCTCTCTGTAGAACCACCTATTTGACCTATTGGAGTTTAAGATGGAACACAAAAAACGCAGCCGAACCCCCCAAACCCCAGGATATCAATGGGAGCAATCCTTGCTGGATGCCTACTACGATTATCGCTGGCGGCAGGTGCTTGAGCCACTTTATCAGAAATTTGAGCACTGGAAAGCTGGTGAACTGGATCACATGGACATGGACGAGGCCCTTCACCAGACCCACAAGCAGACCCAGGAAGTGTATGTCTTCTTCATCCAGAAACGTGATTTGCTGGTGCGGGTGATCCAATTCGACGAATCCTGGTTTCAGGCATGGATGCAAGACAATCCACCGCCGGCAGGTTATTCGCTTGGGTGAGATGATCTCCCTTACGATGAATCAACGTGGCTAAACAGGGATACTCATGTCTTCCCACCGGCTAAGATGTAGTTCCGGCCAGGTTACCAAATAAGCCATCCAATACTACTATCCTTTACTTGCCAACAAGGAAGCACATTGTATTATGTGACTATTATTGGTATAATATAGTCACAATTGGAGGTGGTAGTATGAGTGAAACGCGGGTCGGAGTCCGTGATTTGAAAGCACGTTTGAGCAAGTACCTGCGCCAGGTCAGCCAGGGGCAGACGATCATTATCACCGATCATGGGCGTCCGGTCGGTCGCTTGTCACCGGTAGACCAGCCCCTGGATGAACGGCTCAAGTCTTTGCAGGATGCCGCGTTGGTCGCCTGGAACGGTCAGAAGCTGAAACCTGTCACACCGGCGGCTATCAATCGCGGTGAACGGCAAGTCTCTGAGATCCTGGTGGAGATGCGCGAATGATCCTGTACCTGGACGCCAGTGCGCTGGTCAAACGCTATATCCAGGAAAAGGCTTCACAGGATGTCAACGCCTGGATCGAGGCAGCTGATATGGTCGTGACTGGGCTGATTACCCGGGTCGAGGTCGCTGCAGCGATTGCTCGCGCTGGTAGTATGAAACTCATCACACCGTATGAATCCCTTGCTGCACTGCGCCAATTCCGCTCGGAATGGGAGAGCTTCCTTCGCTTGCCAATCACCGAGAATACGGTAGTGCGCAGTGACGGCCTGGCAGTTGAGCATAATCTGAGAGGTTACGACGCCACTCACCTGGCCTGTGCACTGATCTGGCAAGAAACCTTGGGGATGCCGGTTACATTGGCATCGTTCGACAACCAATTGATCGAGGCTACCAGGGAAGTCCCGATGGCATATCTCCCAGCTTGATAAAAATTACATTATCCACGCACCATTGTAAAAATCAACCCAGTAATCTGAATTATAGTGATGCCAATAGACTTGAGTCGTTTAATCCCTGCATCAAGATCATAGATATTCCATACCGAACAGCGTAATGATATATGCAGAGGCTGGAATATATCGGTCACCTGAGAGTAGTCTGTAGCCAGGCGCATAAGCGCCTGTATCGGGAGGATGAAATTTTACAGGTGCTGCAAGGGTCGTGGCATAATCCAGAAGCCAATATCTGTCAGATATGAAATAAATAACAATTCACATCTGTGGGTCAACTCCAAGATCAATCCTGATATTTTTCATTCGTGATATAATCTAAGCAGTTTATAATAAACTGCTTAGAAAGTATTATAAATGAATAAATTTATCGGACGTTCCAGCGAACTCGAAGAACTCAATCGAATCATCTCCAAACGTGGTGCGCAATTCATCCTGGTTTACGGCCGCCGGCGAGTGGGCAAAACCACTCTCCTGCTCAATTGGGTCGAGCATTCCGGTGAACCATATATCTACTGGGTGGCCAACAGGGATACGCCGGCCCAGCTGCGCCTGGGGTTCATGCGTGCAGTGTGGCGCTGGGCGCACCCTGAGAGCCAGGCCGTGCCTCGCTTCGACACATGGGAAGACGCCTTTGAAACTACCGTCCAACTGATCGGCGACCAGCCCATGATCCTGATCCTGGACGAGTTCTCCTACGCAAACGAATCGGATTCCTCCCTGGCTTCCCACCTGCAAGCCGCGTGGGACCACCTGTTCAAGGACAGCAACATCACCATCGTGCTATCCGGCTCCCACATTGGTATGATGGTTGACTTAATGGGATACCAATCCCCGCTATACGGACGCTTCACGGCGCAGCTTCCGGTTGATCCGCTCCCCTTTTCAGCATTGAGTGATTTCTTACCGCGCTATACGGCGGCCGAACGAGTAGCCGTATATGCAGTGACAGGCGGAGTGCCTGCCTACCTGGAGCGCTTTGACGAACGGCGATCACTCACCGAGAACATCCGCGAGCTCTTCATGCGACGCACGAGCATTTTCCGCACCGAGCCCTTCTTCTTGATCGGTGACGTGATCCGCCGCGAAACGCAGACGTACGAGGCTGTATTGAAGAGCATCGCAGTTGGAAATAGGACGCCTCAAGAAATCGGCAACACGTTAGGTGTCTCCTCGTCTTATCTGAGCCCCTATCTCAAGCAATTAGAAGAGCTGCATCTCGTCAAACGCCACATTCCGGCTACCACGCCTCCGGAGCGACGCAAGAGCACCAAAACCAGCCAGTACCATTTGATTGATCCCTACTTGCGCTTTTACTTCCGCTTCATAGCTCCCAATGCCGAACTGGTAGAACAGGAACTAAGCCAAATTCTCTGGGACCGAATTTCTGATCAGTTTCGCGCCTTCGTGGGAATGACCACCTTCGAGGACCTGTGTCGAGAGTGGGTATTGGTGCAAGCACGGGCTGGCAAACTGCCAATGCTTCCAGAGGTGGTCGGCAGCCATTGGTCTGCGGACTCCCAGGTGGACGTAGTAGCCGTCAACTGGCACGACAAAGCCATCTTGCTAGGCGAGTGTAAGTGGGGAGTAGATGCGGTCGGACGCTCGGTGATCCGTGAGCTGGTGGATAAAGCATCGAAGGTCGTGCCGAGCGATGGGTGGCAGGTGTACTATATTTACTTTGCTAGAGCTGGATTCACTGACGCAGCGCGCCAGGAAGGTCAAGCGGCGGGTTCGATGCTCATTGATCTGGAAACACTAGATAACGAGTTGAGGAAAGCATAATGACAAAATTTTTCCTCGATAAGACACCGCAAAGTGAAAGGCGATTTACAACATTCTGGGTGGTGTCCGGCCTGCTCCGAATACGCCCGGTTTACGTGCTAATACAAAACGGATTTATGGTAAACTTATTTCGGAAGTTCTAAATAAACCATCGTCTGGCATGTTTGGATCGTACATTGCCGGGCTAGGCTAAAAAGAGTAGCCTGAAGATGAAAAGTGTGCGAAATAGGAGCTAGGCTCATAACCCGGAGGTCCTTGGTTCGAATCCAAGCCCCGCTACTATAAACGAAGGGGCTGTCCCAAAAGTAAGGGATAGCCCTTTTCTTTTTTAAAGAACCGTGATTCAATAGGGTATGAAAAAAGGACACAACAAGATTACCTTCAAACCCTACACAATGAACCAGCCAGCACTATTACCTCCAAGTTTGGAGGAGTTGATCCCCGAAGACCACCTGGTGCGGGTGGTGAACCGGGTGATGGACGAACTAGACCTGGAGCCAATCCTGAACGAGTATAAAGGGGGAGGCACGAGCAGCTATCACCCACGCATGATGCTAAAAGTGCTGGTGTATGCCTATACCCAGAAAGTGAACTCATCCCGGCAGATCGCCAAGGGACTGCGGGAGAACGTGAACTTCATGTGGATCAGTGGGAACAATCGACCAGATTTTCGGACGATCAATCGTTTTCGCAGCAGTGTGATGAAAGAGGGGATCGAGGTGGTATTCAGTGAAGTGCTGCAGTACCTGATCGAAGGTGGATACGTGACGCTAGAGAACTACTTTCTGGATGGGACCAAGATCGAGGCGAATGCAAACAAGTACAAGTGGGTGTGGGCGAAGAGCACGGCGAAGTACAAGGAGCGATTGCAAAAGAAGATCCAGGAGTTGCTCAGAAACATTGAGCAAGAGAATGAAGCGGAGCAGGAAGCATACGGGGACAAGGATTTGGAAGAAATGGGGGGTGGGAACAAACAAGGTGGAGGCGACATCGGTAGTGAAGCACTGCAGAAACGAATCGAGCGATTGAATAAACGCCTGGCAGACAAGATGAAAGACAAGCGGGAAGCTAAGGCTCTGCGGACCTTGCAGGAAGACTGTCTGCCGCGTCAGAAGAAGTATGAAGAGCAGGAGAAAATCTTGGACGGGCGCAACAGCTATGCCAAGACCGATCATGATGCTACATTCATGCACATGAAAGAAGATGTGATGATGAATGGGCAATTGAAACCCGGGTATAACGTGCAAATCGGAACCGAGAACCAGTTCGTGGTGGGCTTCAGCATTCACCAGAAGGCCAATGACTTGAACGCGCTGATCCCGCACCTGGACCAGGTCCAGAGACGCCTGGGCCGTCTCCCACGTACTGTGGTAGCTGATGCGGGATATGGGAGCGAAGAGAACTATGCCTACCTGGAACGAGCCAAGGTAGAAGGGTATGTGAAGTATCCGCTCTTCTCCAAACAGCAGAAACGCAGTTGGCGCAAGCAGCGCTTCCGGGTCGAGAATTGGGAATATGATCCAACCAAGGATGAGTACATCTGCCCCAGTCAGCAGCGATTGACTTTCCTGGGACCCCGCTATCGCATCACAGATAATGGTTACAAGACCTCGATCCGGGAATATGAGTGTGGTTCGTGTGCTTCCTGTCCCCTTAAACCAGAGTGTACAAGGGCGGCTGGTAACCGCCGAATTGGAATCAACCCAACCCTCAACCGCTACCAACATCTGGCGCGCGAGAAGCTCATTTCTGAACAAGGGAGAAGACTGCGTTCACGCCGAGGCGTGGAAGCGGAGAGTGTTTTTGGAAGGATTAAGCAGGATTGGGGGTTCCGAAGATTTACTCTGAGGGGGATAGAAAAGGTGAAAACCGAGTGGGGTTTGTTATGCATTGCCCATAATATAGCAAAATTGGCAGTCCAATGACTGCCAATTTTTTTGCCTTCTTTCAAATCCTTGCTTTTTCAGTTATTTTACGGTTGGCATGAGTTGCTTTTTAGACAGCCCCTTTATTTTTCCGGAGGAGGTCCTTGCAGAAGGGCACTGGAATCCAAGCCCCGCTACTTGAGGGCGTTCTTTGCGCGAAACAACGCGAATGGTTTTATGAGCGTTGTAGAATGAAAAAAATCCGTCCAATGAACTGCACCCCATAAGTTGGACACAAACCAACGATTGGAGGTGCAGTTTTTTATGACAAAATTCACGATGTTTGAACGGTTAGCCGCAGCTCAAGCCGTGGAAGCCGGAGAAAGCGAGCTAGATATTCGGATACAGTACGGCATGTCAGTAGACGTATTGCGCCGAAGCGTCCGACTGTATCGGGAGCATGGTGCCATAGCGTTCTCGAGGAAATATACAGTCTATTCCAAGGAACAAAAACTTCAAGTCCTAGATTACATGCGCAACTACCATTTATCAGCCGAAGAAACGGGGATAAAATTCGGGATAAGAGGATCCGCCACAGTCTGGGAATGGGAGCAAAAATACTTGGAAAACGGAATCAACGGCTTGGAACCCAAGAAGAAAGGCAGACGCCCAAAACGGCAAAAGCCCAAGCGACTGCTCACGCAAGTGGAACAACTGTTGGAGGAAAATGAATACTTGCGTGCCGAGAATGAATACCTAAAAAAATTGAACGCCTTGGTTGCAGAGCGGGAAGCCCGGGAAAAGCACGGCAAAGTGACCGAGTAGCAATTATCTCTGAACTAAGGCGGAAATATGCGTTAGCGCTGCTTCTGCGAATTGCGAACATCCCCAGAAGCACTTATTATTACCACCACAAACGGCTCTATTCGCTTCAAAAGCACCAGCCTGAACGGCTGGCGATCCGCCAGATCTGCACCGAGCATAAAGGACGGTATGGTTATCGCCGGGTAACCATCGCCCTGCAGCAGCATGGCTATCTAACCAACCATAAATTAGTGATGAAATTGATGGCGGAAGAGAATCTCACCTGCAAGCTACGCCCGAAGAGGTATCGTTCGTACCGGGGAGAGCTTGGGAAAGTGGCCCCTGATCGACTGAAG
This sequence comes from uncultured Chloroflexia bacterium, assembly GCA_963809805.1. Taxonomy (GTDB): domain Bacteria; phylum Chloroflexota; class Anaerolineae; order Anaerolineales; family UBA4823; genus FEB-25. The sequence goes on from CAWELB010000011.1 coordinate 56,281, forward strand.
CGCAATTTCAAAGCCACCCAGCCTAACCGAAAGTGGTCCACGGATATCACGGAATTCAAGGTGCTAGACCAGAAAATGTATCTCTCTCCGATCCTGGACCTGTTCAACGGGGAGATCGTGAGTTATTCTGTGTCCAAGACCCCTAACTTTCACTTGGTGAGATCGATGTTAGAGAAAGCCTTCCAAAAATATACTGACCTGGGTCCTGTGATCCTGCATTCGGATCAGGGATGGCAATACCAGATGAGGCCCTATCAGAAGATGCTCAGAGAGAAGGGCATCGAACAAAGCATGTCCCGGAAAGGGAATTGTTACGATAACAGTGTGATTGAGAACTTCTTCGGCTTGATGAAAACCGAGTTCTACACGGATCAGAAGTTTTCTTCGATCGAAGAGTTCAGCACGGCACTATCAGAGTATATCCAGTACTACAACAATTCGCGCATCAAGTGTAAACTAAAAGGACTGAGCCCTGTTCAGTTCAGAACTCAGTCCTTTTTTTCAGTATAACTTGTCTAACTATTGGGGTGCACTACACCACAAGTGCGGATTTTTATATGGGAGGTTCTTGCGGCACAGAACGCCGGAATCCACGCCCCGCTAGTGTTATCCAGACACCCAGAAATGGGTGTTTTTTGTTTTAACATGCGCTGATTCCTTTAACTATTTTATTGAGAAGAGAGATAATTTGTTATCTCCTAATCGTCTCTTCTATCGATAGATCAAGGTTTTCATTCCAGTGATACCAATGCAGCATATCAATATTGGTAAATTTTTATCCTGAAGGGGCTGGCTAAAAAGCAACATTCGACAGCTCGAAAATAAACAAAAAAGACAAAGTTAGGTTAGAGGCAAAAAAATGGCAGTCATTGGACTGCCAATTTTGATATGTTATGAGCGATACAAAGCAATCCCCACTTTGTTTTCACTTTATCCATCCTCCTGAGGGTAAATCTTCGGAACCCCCAATCCTGTTTGATCCTTCCAAAAACACTTTCTACTTCCACACCTCGGCGTGAACGCAACTTTACCCCTTGCTCAGAGACCAATATCTGGGCAACCACCCGAAGCGGATGATATTATCTGATGTTATTCTTTGACGAACTTAATAATTAAAATATTATTTGTTAATCGATCAGCTTCTGCAGTGTGCCAGGAAATTGGCGACTAGAGTACTACGGGATTTATTTTTTTTCACTGAGATTGAAATCTAATAAAAATATGATAACATACTAATAATAATATCATCCTGTATTAATAATGATATAATCCTGTAACGACAGGATAACATATACTATGTCCGATTTCAACAACCAGCATAAGTTTATTGAAATCCTATATACCTTTAATCAAAAGGTCCGAGAAAAATATGACAAGGAGGTGGTAATTATTATCGAATCGTGTTCATTCGTGAAATCTAGAAAAAAAAATAAAAAAAAGTGAGGAAAAATGAAGAAAATTAGTTTTGTAATTTCTGTGGTATTGCTTTTTGGTTTCATCCTCGGCGCCTGCGCTCCAGCAGCACCGGCTACAGTACCACCAGCTACCACCGTACCCCTTGCAGAAGGTATGGTTGATACCACACAGTACAAGCATGACGGCAAAGTTGTCATAGGCGTTTCTTATGAAGGGCCGCTCAATGACTACTCCAAGTCCATGCTTTATCACATTCAGTATCAATTTGATATCGCTTATAAAGACAGGGTTGAAAAATACATTGTCGCTGCGGCTGATGGTGATGCCGCAAGGCAGATAAACGACGTCGAAAACCTTCTCACGCAGGGGATAGATCTGCTGATGTTTCAACCGATAAGCGAATCGGCAGGAGTTGCTGTTGTGGAAAAGGCAATGGGCATGGGTATCCCGGTTGTAATCTTTGGCGCTAGTCTGCTGACGGATCAGTATGTAACATTTGTCAACACCGACAACACGGGCATTGGATACGCTTATACCGAATGGATTGCAGAACAGATTGGCGGTAAAGGCAAAGTGGTGGTGATGATGGGTGAAGCTGGCAGTGGTTATACCGAGGATGCATACAGGGGTGTTCAGGAAGCCTTAAAGAAATATCCTGACATCGTACCTCTTCCCACGGTATATGCCAATTACTCACAGGCAACTGCCAAGCAGCAGATGGAAACAATGCTTAACGCAAATGATGACATTGTAGCGGCTATTGTGCAGGGTGGCCATATGGGTCTTGGAATAATGGAGGCCTATCTGGATAAGGGCCTGGAGCCACCGTACATGACAGTTGACGATATTAACCTGTTCATGAAGGCCGCAAAGCTGCATAATTTTACTAAGTTCATCACTTATGGCGCAGGTGCGGAAGTATCTTTTGACGCTGCAGATATCGCAATGGATATACTCGCTGGCGTGCCGGTTAAACATAATTACCTCGCCCCCGTCGAGCTGTTCACCGCTCAACAAATGTTTGATAGAATACCTGATGGAATGCCCGATGGTTTCTGGTCTCTGGCAAAGATTCCAATGGAATACTTAAAGGATTATTTTAAATAGAAGTCAGCATTTCAATACTGGGGAGTCTAAACGGCTCCCCAGTAAATTCAATATAACAGGGAAAATTAATGCTTCAGAAAGATGTTATTTTAAGATTAGAGAATATCTCTAAGTCATTCTATGAAGTTAAAGCACTTCAGAACATATCTTTTGATATTTATAAAGGTGAGATACTTGGCCTTTTGGGCGCAAATGGTGCCGGGAAAAGCACGCTATTAAAGATCATCGGAGGAGTCCAAAGGAGTGACAAAGGCGACATATATTTGGATAATGTCAATCTTGGCAACATCACCCCGTATATTGCTCAGCAAAAAGGAATTATTAGTGTTTATCAGGAGTTAAATCTCTTTCTAAATATGACTGTTGCTGAGAATTTGTTTATCGGTAGAGAAAACATATCAGTAACAAAACTGATTGATTGGAAAGCAACTCGCAAAAAGGCAAAAACAATTCTGGAGTCTTTGGGATTGGACATAGATCCGGATGCAAAAGTGGTTTCCCTTAGTGTGGCAAACCAGCATCTGGTTGAAATCGCACGTGCATTGAGCGAAAAACCAAAAATACTGCTGCTGGATGAGCCCACAGCCACACTATCGGATAAAGAGATCCAATGGCTTTTTACAATAATTAGAAAACTGGGTCAGAATGGAACTACCGTTGTTTATGTTTCCCATCGCCTTGATGAAGTTATAGCACTGTGCGAAAGATGCGTTATATTGCGGGATGGAAAGCTGGCCGACCAGCTGGACGGGCAATTTGATAAAGAAAAGATTATCAACAGTATGATCGGGCACAATGTAGAGCTTTTAAGGACAGATGCGAAAAAAGCTGCGGCTGATGTGATAATGGAGTGTAAAAACATCAGTCTAAGAAATCTGGTTAAAGATGTCAGTTTTCAGGTGAAAAAAGGAGAGATACTTGGAATAGCCGGTTTGGTTGGCGCAGGAAGGACTGAACTTCTGGGCGCAATTTTTGGGATAGACAAAAAAACATCGGGCCATATATACAAGCATGGTAAAGAAGTCATCATAAAAAATCCTAAGGATGCCATGGATAATGGTATCATGCTTATTCCTGAAGACCGAAAAATTGATGGACTGTTCCTGAATGAAAGTGTCCGTTTTAATATCGCCTCGGCAACATTGGAAAAGCGGGCTAAAGTCGGATTCATTAACGTTAAACAGGAAAAAGAGATCACTGCAAAGGCAGCCAAGGACGTACAGATCGATACGTCGAGAATTGAACACCTTGTAAAACTTTTAAGCGGTGGAAATCAGCAAAAGGCGTTTATCGCTAAAACGTTGCTGGTGAACGCAGATGTTTTACTGCTCGATGAGCCGACTTGTGGGGTAGATATCGGAGCTAGAGAAGAAATATACTCCATTATTAAAGAGGTGTCCAATCAAGGTAAGTCCATCATTTTGGTTTCCTCCGACTGGGAGGAATTGATATACCTCAGCGACAGAATGCTCGTGATGTCGGAAGGCAAAATCACAGGCGTTATGTCCGGAGAAGAAGTTACCAAAGAGAAAATCGGCCATTTGGCAACAATTGCTGATGTGCAAAAGGATGAAGAAAGCAGTAAAGTGAATTACGAAGGGATGGCCGAGGAGACGCGCATAAGGAACCCGGAAAGAAATATAACCGTTGTGCAGCATCCCAAGGAATATTTAGGGAAACTGAGGGCTTTATATAAAAACAACGACACAGCCATTCTGGCGATTGTCACCTTGTTTCTGGTGATTGCCAGCGTTTCAATAAGCGATTCATTCCGGACTTTTATGAATGCGAGGAATCTATTGGGGCAGGCGATGCCTTACCTTATTCTCACGCTCGGGCAATTGGTAGTCATTGTGGCTGGAGGGCTGGACCTTTCAAGTGGTGCGGCTGTAGCGGCATCCGGCGTATTGGGTGTATCTTTTATGGTAAAAAATCCCGACCGCGTGTTGCTGGGTATTGTGATCATGCTTACCTTTGGGCTTATAGTCGGACTGGTAAATTCGGTGCTTGTGGTTAAGGCTAAGCTGGATTCATTTGTTGTTACCCTAGGCATGTCGATCGTTTTAACTGGCGTTTCACTCATCATCACAAAAAACCCAATTGGGCCGTCACCCAAAATTCTGAGAGATATAGCAAATAAAGATGTCCTTGGTATACCGTATGTTCTTTTCATCATCATCGCACTGGTTGTTGTGTTTGGCATAATAATGAAATACACGGCACTCGGCAGAAGATTCTATGCTGTCGGAGAAAATCCAAAAGGCTCCTATTGGGCGGGATTACCCGTTCAAAAGACCCAGTTCATCGCATTCATGATCAGCGCCTCGATGTCTGTCTTGACCGCGTTATTCTTGATGGGCCGGACAGGTGCGGGAGATCCTGCATTTGGACCAGGGATGGAGCTTATGGCCGTTGCTTGTGCACTCATCGGAGGTGCTCGTCTAGGCGGAGGTAGTGGGACGGTGGGCGGTGCCTTGCTGGGCGTATCGCTACTGGCAATCCTTGAAAATATCCTAAGTTTGATGAATGTTGATTTGTGGTATCAAGATGTTTTTGGCGGAATGCTGTTGCTGGCCATCATCATCACGTATGAAATGAGAATGAAAAAAAATAGAGTGATTTTCCAAACCTAAACTTAGAGATTATATCCAGCGAGCAATTGCTTTCCCTCTACGAAAACTCAAAAGGCAATAACAAGATGAAATCGGTTCTTATTGGCAATAAACTTAGAATAAACAAGCATTACAGTGTATACATCGTAATGGCGATTTTATTGGTAGCTACATACCTATACAGCCCTAAGTTTTTGAGTGGCTCCACAATATTCAATATGCTCAGGCAGGCATCTGCACTGGGCGTTTTGACGGCTGGCCAATTGTTCGTGATTATTGGCGGCGGAGTTGACCTGTCGGTAGTTGCCACAATGCAGATATCTATTGTGACGTGTGTATATTTTACAAACGCGTTTGGTGTTTGGGGACTGATTCTGGGTATTGGAATCTCGCTGGTTCTTGCAATACTCATTGGCCTTGCCAATGGCGTGATTGTGACTAAATTCAATGTTCAACCGTTTTTGGTTACATTGTTTATGGCTGAAATACTGACAGGCGCTAGAATGATTCTCGTCGGGGTTCAATCTGCAGGCTCCGTTCCGAGTACGATGCGATTCTTGGGGAATGATCTGACCGGGCCTATTCCAAATGCCGTGATCGTCTTCTTCCTCGTGGTCATTGTCAGTTATGTTATTCTGAATAAAACTGTTTATGGTAGAAACCTGGTATCTGTTGGTACCAACAAAAGGGCTGCCATATTTTCTGGGATAAATGCTAATTCTACTGTCATAACAAGCTATATTTATTGCAGTGTAATGGCTGTTTTTTCAGGATTACTGCTTGCCGGGTATACCGGATATGCAGATATGTGGATTGGAGAGGGTTATGAGTTTACTGCGCTCGTTGCAGCGGTAATAGGTGGGAACTTCCTGGGTGGCGGAAGAGGTTCGATCATGGGTGTTGTTGGTGGCGTACTTGTTACAACTCTTGTACTGAATGTCGTTTTGCTTTTTGGGCTTGATGTGACATTCCAGTATATATTCATGGGAGTCATTTTCATTGTAGCAACGCTTATGGGGGCTTTGGGTGGAAAGGATTCGCAGTAGGCATATTTATGTCTAAAGAGGCTTTCTTATGGCTAGCAGAATTTAATAAGTAGTTCAGTATATTGGAGAGCACTCAGACGCTTTAAATTTGCCAAGGACAATGTGTGACAGCCCCTACTGATCACCAAAGGGATCTTAAAATAATTACTATCGAAGCGCGTAAGTGACGGCCACAAATGTTGTTTCCGGAACCAGAGGCCCCGAAGCCACCACCGCCGCCAAACGTCGCTTTAAAGCAGGAGACTGAAAAAACTGCACGTATCCCGCCGCTTTCAGCCGCAGCATGATCTCCCCGATTGTGATCACTATTGCAGACGTATCAGGCTCCCTTTAACATGCTAATGAGGCTGTCCGAATCCATCACCACGCCGTACTTCATACCGATGTTCTTGAGCGCCGCATCGTGCAGCTCCTTATCAAACGATGACACCGCGTCTGAGGCAACTATCACCTTAATGCGGTTGTGAAAGGCTTCATGCACGGTGTCCTCCACGCAGATCTGCGTCACCGTACCCGTCACGATGATGATGTCCCGGTCGATGCTGTACATCACGTCGAGCAGATTGGTGTTGCGGAACGATGAATAGCCGTATTTCTCAACGATATAATCCCCTTCCTGCGGATACAGCTCGTCGATCACATCCGTACAGTCCAGTGCCTTGTTCACATCAGGGTAAAACCGCTTGAAACCGCGCACACAGGCGTTCACAGTTTCGATCTGCGGGCTCCAGTTCCAAAGCAGTGTCCGCTTGGGCCCCGCCATGAACTTGGTGTATATCACCGGTATATCGTTACCTCGTGCAAAGGCTAGCAGTTTCTGGTTTGTTTCGATAGTATCCCGTGCGGCGGGCACCTCCATACCTGCCCCCTGGCGAACAAAGTCGTTTTGCAGATCCACTATAAGCAACGCCGTTTTGTCAATACTGTATTTCATACCTGATCCTCCAATAACCGTTGTTCTTTATGTATTGTTGATAAATTTGTGCAGACGCCTTGTCACACACCACACAGCCGGACGGCAGTATGCTGTGTATCAGCTCCACGCATTTGGTGCACGTGATATAGATTTTACCCGATACTCTCGTGCCTTCGCTCAATATATCTTTTTCGAAATCCGGGTTGACGAACGCTTGGCATCCAAATCCGATAAAATTGGCAAGTCCGTTTTCCAGCGCAACAGAGTCGGCTTGCACCGCAAACATCTTCAACCAGCTGTAGCCCGCCGATCCATTCTCGGAGCAGTATGGTTTTCCCAAAACCGGCAGGAGCAGAAATCAGGGTCGGTTTAGATTGTAAACCCTCTTTCAATCGCTCGATCAGGTGGGGGCGGTGGATAATGCTACTCCGAGGTAATGGGACATAAAGTTTTGTAAGGAGAAGCGGCTCAGGCATTTAAAAATAAATTATACAGCGCGCTTCATTGGAGCTGGGGTATTAACAAAGAAGACTCATCAAGGATTATTACTGATCAGGAATATTATTGACCTTGAAGAACCCACGTAAAAGATGTTACTATACGCATATCGTTCAACTAATGCTACGTGCCGAGCAAGCAAAAACCAGCGTTCGTCGGTTTGGCAGATTTGCAGAACCCACCGCAAAAATAGCACGGATTCAAGAGCATTAATCATAACCCGGAGGTCCTTGCGGCACAGAACGCCGGAATCCAAGCCCCGCTACTTGAGGGCGTTCTTTGCGCGAAACAACGCGAATGGTTTTATGAGCGTTGTAGAATGAAAAAGATCTGTCCAAAAGGACGGATTTTTATATTGTAGGTCCCTAATCTCTGTGGAGAGCTTGCATATATACCCGCTCTAGGGTTATATATTTTTTTGGATTTAAATCCGACATATTTTCTAGAATAATGAGGGATATTGAGCTATAGCATCAATAAATGTATAATCGGATTTATTTCCTGGGTAGAAATTTGAACTCAAGTCGGTAGTCACACCTCAATCGAAATCCTCACGCGAAATTTGGCTCCTTAAATACGATCACTATTCTGCAATAAATAATATTTTTACAAAGGTCAATTAATGTTCCAAATAATATATCTCTCCACGATTCGATTTACAGATTGGTGCGCATTAAAACTATCCAATAAATATTGGGCAGTAATCATCGTCTTGACTACCCTGGTAATTTCGCTTTTTGCTTCATTTCCAAGTTATCAGTCGTTTAATGAAATATTGACCGAAAATCGACCCGTCGAGGTATCTCAACAAATTTCCAATCTTGGGTCCTATTGGAATACGAATATCGGCAGAAATACCGCATTCAGAATTACCGTTCCCATTATTGCCAATCTATTAAGGCTAAATCTTACAGGTACATACATTCTGCAATTTTTGGCAGGTATCCTGATATTTTATTTGGTCGCCAGAATAGCTGAGAGGGAGAGCGGAAGCAGGGTTGTAGCTTTTTTTATTACGCTATCGGTCGGAGGTATTTATGCAGGGGTATCGTCATTTTGGGAATTCAGATCCAAGTACGATGGAATTGCCATATTATTTTTGCTCATAGCTCTTTGGTCTAAATCTTTTTGGGTAATCCTGCCCAGCATTTTGCTGGCGTCTTTTACGGATGAAAGAGCAATTCTGGCGTCAAGCTTCGTTTTCTTGTGGTGGTTTTCCCAAAAATATGATGCTAAAAAGTCATGGTTCAAAGCATTTCTTAATGTACAGACACTCTCGGTGATTATTGCATTGGTGATTCATTTGATCATCCGCCTGGTCATTACGAATATGTATCATGTCACAACGTATGTACAGGCGAACCAGGAATTTCTCCTATATAACCAAATAAATATGATCCCAATGGGGTTGTGGACCGGTCTTGAGGTGGGTTGGGTCTTTATCCTGCTGGCTATATTTTTATTATTCCGGAATAAACAATACCTCATTCTTGGATTATTTTCGTTGTTCATCGTTCTTCAATCTTTGGTAGCTTTATCGATCAACGACATCACTCGAAGCATGGCATATTTATTACCAGCATATTTACTTGGTTTTCGATATATCCATGACAAAATAAAAAATGACCTTCCGACGGCAACCTTTTATGTAGCTGCTCTCAACATATTTTTTGTAAATTATGTAGCCAGCGGTAAATCAACAATCTTTTGGATCTATCCACTACCCATTCAAATCATCCGCATGATCCTCAAAACATGACTCCAGAGGTCAACTGGTATCTATTGGTTATTAACCTAAGGACGGTTTTTTTGGGTATTTCGCTGGTGCACACCTAGACGGGTGTATGGCTTCGACTCATACACCACAGTAAAAATAAAATCACTGTCCCGATTGTTTTGGGCGCAGGGTGGTGCTTATGCTCCGCGAGAATTCTTCCCCTGCGCCCCTACCTATAGCAAACCAAACTGATACACCTTCTAGATTCCAGGTCTTTATCCCAACGCGAGGTTGGATTCGAACAAATTCGTATAATCTGAATAATTAGGAATGCCAAAGGATATATAATTTATTTCAATAAAAACGGCACGAAGATGTGTAATAATCCTTTGATCGCCCATAAATTCAGAGTATTACCTTCATAGAATAAATTCCAGTCGATCCCATCCAGGTATGGAATGCTTACCTGTGAAAAATCACCAGTCCGGTTGTTGCCCCACAAAAGTATGAAGTGATCACCAACCACCGGTGTGTACCCACCAGTAAAGGTGATATTCAAAGCTCCATCCAAATAAATATCTCCAACGCCTATCTGGCAGTAATCACTCACAGGTGTCGTCCCACGAACTGCCAGGTTGATTATCCCTCTAGCTTCCTGCCTGAAGGTGGCGGTTTCGATTTTTCCAGTCGTTAAGTTCAGAGTGCCATAATTGTTAAAAGTGCCTGGCCCATATACGATCGTACTCCCCGAATTCACCACGCTAAATATTGCCCCCAACTGGTTGTTGAATGTGGTGTCAGCAGGATTCATATACAGGTTGCCGGTTTTATCCCAATTCAAAGTACCGGCATTGTTAAAAGTGCGATCGAACAGGTTCATCTGGTTTGTACCAGTGAAGTTGGCCGCACTGGTGGCAGTGGTCGCACCGCTGCCAGACATCACCCCTTCACTCCAAACGATGGTGTTGGCGCTCAGGTTGAACGGGCCAGTTAATGTCCCACCAGACAGGGTCAATTCTCCGACCACGGCATCGGCAGTCATATTTACTGTGCCGTTATTAAGGACGGCTTCATCTCCTACACCTGGCACGTATCCACAGCTCCATTTGTTGGGATCATTCCAGTTGCCAGTGCTACCATCCCAGGTGCAGATTGCCGCTTGCACATGTTGAGAAAACGAAAAGAATAGAATAGCAGCCAGAAATAACACAATCATTAACGATCGCTTCCTGGATTTCATTGTGTACCCCTCCTATTTTTTTATTTGCCTAGTTTAGTGAATATATAGCGCCTAGTGTCACTCTTGATATTTACTTCATGAAAACTAACCGCGATTGCACGCACTGCCTAACAATGTCCCCAATAGGTGTACCTTTATAGCAAATTTGGAAGCCCCCGATCATATAACTATCAATATCGGAGTCAATTCCACCCTCAACCAATAGAAAGGATCAATCAAGTGGATTGTGGTTAATTGTACTATGACTCATAATCTTTACAAAGCTTTTTTACCTGAACAAGCAATCCACCTACCCAAATAGAAGGATAAAACACCGTCTGTGTTTTCCCGATCCGTTTACTGAACCAACTTACGTGGATTGAGCCATGTGTTCAGACTATCCCCCACGAAATTCCAGCTTATACTGAAAATAATGAGTGCAAGGGTGGTCGGAATGTATGTCCACCAGTAAGCCAATGGATTTCCACCTGGTCCAACCACCCAGTTACGCGCCTGAGATAATAGCGCCCCCCAGGGACTATTCCCACCCAGGCCGATAAAGGTGAACGTCGCTTGCAAAATTACCATCCCTCCTACGTCACGGGCTGCCAGTACGATTGCTGGGGAGATGGAGTTGGGCAGCAAATGGCGCAGGATGATCCGGGCATGTCCGGCACCGAGGGCACGCGCTGACAATACATAGTCAACTTTCCGCAAGCACAAAACACTGGCGTTCACAAGGCGCGCATATGGCATCCAAGAAAGAAGGATCAGCGACCACATTAATGGATCCGTATTGAGCAATAACTGCTGTACACGCGTGAGAGTCTCAGGAATAATCCAACCGTAAGCAAATATGATACCCGACTGATCCAATAATATGACAAATATTTGGCGGATAAAAACAATGGCTGCTAATACCGGAAAGGCCAGAAATGCATCTGCAATACGCATCATCACATTATTAGCCTGCCCACCCATATATGCGCTCACAGCACCATAAAGCACACCAAAAGCGGCTGTGACCAGGGTAACTGACAGACCGAAAGTAAACGCCTTGCGTAAACCCCACAAAAGCGTGAACAGCACATCATATTGACCTGAAAGCGTCCCGAGCAAAATCTTACCGCTGGGTGGTTTCGGTACCGCATCCGTTCCCAACCCAATTCGCTGAAATGTGTTTGGACTGCTGGGATTATTCTGTGGTGCCAGGATAGGAGTAGCGATCGCCACTCCAAGCATAATTGCCAGAAGGGCCAAACCCAACCAATTACGCCAATAGCGAAAGTACCGCAGCCAGCGTCTCATAGATCCAGTATCCCTTCACGATACCGAGGATCTAAACAAGCTTGAATTACATCCAGGATGAACATCAGGAACAACACCGCCAGGATGCAATACAGAGCGAAACCAACTGCGGCAGGTGCATCAGGTATCGTACTAATTCCCCGAGTGATCACCCATGAAACACCCTGAAAATTGTAGATGATCTCCACTACAAATACCCCAGTGAGTAATGAAGCAGCTGAAAGCATGGTGCTGGTCAGCACCGGAGAAAACACATTGCGGAGCGCATGTTTCCAGACTGCACGACGGTGAGACATACCGCGCGCACGCACCGCCAGCAGATATTCCTTGCCCATTTCATCCAACATGGCTGCGCGTGTAATGCGTTGCAGTGTAGCCCAATGGAAGAGGCTCAACGTGAAGACGGGGAGCACCAAATGGCGCAATGCATCCACAAAAATATCTAGGCGACCATTGAGCAAGCCGTCGATCGTCAGCAATCCTGTGTATTGGTGGAAGGAAGCTTCACGTATGGAAAAGCTAACCGCGGTTGCCATCCGGCCGGTCGGGAACCAATGTAAACCGGCATAAAAAATTGAGATCAGGAACAACGCCAGGATGAATGTTGGCATTGCCGTAGCCATAAATGCGGAGACCTGGAAAATGGTATCTCTAGGTCTGTGTGCTTTTTCCGCTGCCAGTGCCCCGGTGATAATCCCCAATGGTATAAAAACCAACAGTGAGTATAAAGTCAATTCCAGGGTTGCGGGTGTACGGCGCAACAGGCTGGTGAGAACGTCTTCTTTAAGTGTTGGACTATAACCCCAGGTTCCATGTAACAAAGTGCCCATCCACGAAATATACTGCACCGGGTATGGCTGATTAAGCCCATAACGCTCGATGAGCTTATTGATAAATTTTTGTTGTTGCGCTTCCGTCATACGACCGGGAAAATTCGCGGGTAGGTAAAGCGTGGCGCGCGCCTCTGGCGATGTAAGCATCACACCGGCATAAATCATAGCCGTAATCACCAGGAAAGATATCAATAGGAAAAATATCCGACGGACGACAAATTTAATCAGGGGTGGCATATTGTTTTATTTAGCTATAGTAACCGAACTATGAAATTATACATGAGATAAACCTACTTCTTTGAACAAGTTACTAACGAAGATAAGAGTGAATAACCCGTTCAAAAAACCTTAGCAATCAGGATTCTATTTGGATCATATTTCTACCGAGTCCCCTAAATTTATATCAATGATCACCTTATTATCTCTTCATATATAGCTTCGTTAATCTGGGATATAATATGGGCTTGCCAAATGAGTATGCGTGCCAGCTTGAATATTGATGTTCATATAAAAAAACTGCGACTGGGATTGATCTATGGCCTGGTTGCAGGTGCGGCATTTTCTGTGTTTGCCTTCGGCGTGGATGCTTTACTCCTAGCGCGTGCCAATGCGGCATTTTATTGGGTGAAATTTATCCCTGGCTTGATTGCTTGTACCCTCTCATCTGGATTGGTTGGTTGGCTGACCATCCGCATCGAAAACCATCTTATTGCCCTGCTTTTGTGGGGGTTACTGGCTGGACTTTACTCGTGGCTGGTTGTATGGTTGCCTTTTACAGGTAATGCGTTCATATTAAAATTACTCAGCCCATCGCTCATTAAATGGTTTGATTTTCGTCCTCTGCAAGATTTGGCTCAAATCAGGCTGGTCAGTATGGTTCTGATCGGGTTGGGTGCAATTCTCTGCGGTCTGCTGGAAATCAATCTCATTCACCAGGCGTTGATTTCTCCATATATAGCGGCATCCATTACACCTATAGCAGTTGCAATAATTTTATTAAGCGTGGTCGGAAGCGCGACTGACCAGATGATCAATGTTAACATACGGGAACCGGTGCAAAAGATTAATAGCCTGCTCCAATTTGGAGCGGAAAATGTAGGCGTTGATGTCCCCCGCGAAACAGCCAGGAAAATGCATTTAAGTGCAATCAGGCAGCTGGATAGTGTGATTCAAAAACCGCGTGAATTAACTTTAATCGGTTATGACGAAAATCTCGGGATGATGGATGTTCTGGTAAATTTTGAAGGAACTTTGGTAAAATGTACCACAATTTATTCTCAACCGACAGATTGTATAATCTTAACCTCAAATCCATGATTAATGTAACTAGCATGCGGGGTAGCAATCATTTAGACTAGATGCTTCATCACAATAAGAGTATAATTATCGTATTCCTATTTTGGGCATATTTGTTAATGGTTTCCCCCAGATACATACAATAATGATACTGATACCTTTGTTTGGTTTAAGGAAGCGTAGATGGCTTACCAGTTATTAGACGTTCAGAATCTCGAGACTCATTTTAAAACACCTGAAGGCATTGTGCACGCAGTCAATGGTGTTTCGTTTACACTCGATCAAGGCGAGACGCTGGGGGTTGTGGGTGAAAGTGGTTGCGGTAAGAGCGTAACCATGCTCTCTTGTTTACGTTTGATCGCCTCTCCTCCCGGTGAGATTGTTGCCGGTAAGGCTCTATTCAGGGAAAAGGATTTACTAAAGATGGGCAATGAGGAGATCCGCAAGCTGCGCGGCTCCCACATCAGCATGGTATTTCAAGATCCCATGACTTCGTTAAATCCAGTAATTTCCATCGGAAAACAACTGGCTGAGCCACTCATTGAACATATGGATATGTCTGGCGAGCAAGCCCGCAAGCGATCCATTGAACTGCTTGAGCTGGTCGGAATCCCCAATGCCGATGAGCGGCTAAAAGATTACCCGCACCAATATTCAGGCGGTATGCGCCAGCGTGTGATGATCGCCATGGCATTATCCTGCATGCCGGAAATCCTGATTGCCGACGAACCAACCACAGCATTGGATGTAACCATTCAAGCCCAGATCGTTGAATTGGTCAAGCGTTTACGGCAAGAATTTGCGATGGCGATTATCTGGATCACGCATGACCTGGGGGTAGTAGCCAATATCGCCCAACGCGTGGCGGTAATGTACGGTGGCTATATCATTGAAGAAGCTCCTGTAAAAGAGCTCTATGCCCACCCCAGTCACCCTTACACATTGGGATTGATCGGTAGTCTGCCGAAACTCAATGAGACCGGGCATACACGTCTTTATTCCATTGAAGGTATGCCACCGGTTTTGTATAAGAAACCACAAGCCTGTCCATTTTCTCCCCGCTGTGCATGGGCGATCGAGCATTGTTGGAATGAGAACCCACTTCTGATAGCGGTTAAGACCGATCATCGCCTGGCTTGTTGGGTTAATCCTATGGCTGAAAGTAATGCACAATGAATAACAATAAGGAAACTCTGATCAAAGTCGATGATCTTGTCATGCACTTCCCGATTTACCGAGGTGTCATTCGACGCCAGGTAGGGGCAGTCCACGCGGTGGACGGGGTATCATTCGATATTAAGCAAGGAGAAACGCTCGGTCTGGTGGGAGAGTCAGGCTGCGGTAAATCCACCACCGGGCGGACCATCTTACAACTTTACAAACCCACCTCTGGTCATGTGTATTACCGTGACCAGGACCTTGTGGCGCTAAAACCCGAGGCCATGCGCTGGATGCGGCGTGAGATGCAGATGATCTTCCAGGACCCCTATGCCTGCTTGAATCCTCGCATGACCTTACGCGATATCGTCAGCCAGCCTCTTACTGCATTTGAAGTAGCAAGTGGAAAAGAAATCGATGAGCGTGTGGCCGAGCTGCTTAAGCTGGTCAAATTGAACCCTGATTTCGCTGGGCGTTATCCGCATGAATTTTCTGGCGGTCAACGCCAGCGCATTGGTGTGGCAAGAGCATTGGCTCTGAACCCTTCATTCATAGTATGTGATGAACCTATCTCAGCGTTGGATGTTTCCATTCAAGCTCAGGTGGTAAACCTGCTCGAAGATTTACAGCAGGATTTAAACCTGACGTATCTATTTATTGCCCATGACCTGTCCATGGTGCGCCATATCAGTGACCGGGTGGCCGTCATGTACCTGGGAATTATTGTTGAGATCACCGACCGCAATGAGCTCTATACTAACCCGTTGCATCCGTACACCCAGGCTTTGCTCTCCGCGATCCCTGTAGCAGATCCAGTGTATAGCGAAACCCACCAGCGCACCGTCTTGCAAGGTGACGTACCTTCGCCTGTGAATCCACCCTCTGGCTGCCGGTTCCGCACGCGTTGCCCCATCGCAGATGAATATTGCGCACTACAGAGACCGGAATTATTACAGATCACACCAGGTCATTATGCTGCTTGCCTAAAAATATAAGGAGGTGAACTATAAAATAATTACGAACCAGATCTATTTGTGAAATGATGGTTAAACCAAACAATAATTTCTATGACGGAGGAGAAAGATAATGCGTAATCGATTTATTTTGATTGTGTTGAGTGTGGCACTAGCTATGATTTTCGCCGCCTGCACCACACCAACCGCCACCCCGGTGGTCACAGTAGCACCGGGACAACCCACAGCGGTCGTGACTGAGCCACCCGTTGTGGCTACGACAGAACCTACGGCTGCGCCGGTTGAAGCACCAACGGCAGAGGTAGTTACTCTGAACCCATATCTGGGTTCCAATAAACTGGATGGAAATGGCGTCCCCCCTGATTTCTTTTCTGATGTTCACATCCGCAAGGCATTTTCCTATTGCTTTGACTGGTCCGTGGTCATCAACGATATCTACCAGGGCGAAGCTGTCCAATCCAAGACCCTTGCACTAGTAGGTATGCCTGGTTTCGATGCCAATGCACCGGCTTATACATACGATCCCGCTAAATGCGAGGAAGAGTTTAAGCTGGCTGACGTGAACAAAAATGGCGTTCCCGCGGGTGAAGATACAGGCGATGTCTGGGATTTAGGTTTCCGCCTTCAGATGCTGTACAACACCGGCAATACCACTCGCCAGACTTATGCTGAAATTCTTGCATCGAATCTGTCTGCAGTGAACGATAAATTCCTGGTTGAAGTGCTCGGTCTGCCATGGCCATCTTACCTGGCTGCTCAGAGAGCTTACAGGATTCCAGTGATGGTTGCCGGCTGGTTGGAAGACATCCATGACCCGCACAACTGGTATCAGCCTTACACTACTGGCACTTATGGTAGCCGACAGAATATGCCCGCTGACCTTAAGGCTCAGTTCAAAGCCCTGCTGGATCAGGGTGTCACCCTGGTTGATCCCGCTGCCCGCGATGCCATCTACAAACAGGCAAATCAGCTGTACTATGATAATGTTCCCGGCATCCCGGTTGTACTGGCTACTTCGCATGCCTTTGAACAGAAGTGGGTTGAAGGTCGTATTATGAACCCCATCTATTCCGGCATCTATTGGCCGACGATCTCTAAGACATCTGCTGCCAAAGATCCCACTACCTTCACCTACATGACTATCGGCGATGCGGATACTCTCGATCCCGCCCTTGCGTATGATACTTCCAGTGGCGAGATCCTCCAAAACGTGTACCAAACCCTGGTATTCTATGATGGAGAAGCCACCGACAAATTCGTGGGTCAACTGGCCACCGATTGGACCGTTTCAGAGGATGGCAAGACCTGGGTCTTTAATATCCGCCCGGATGTGAAATTCCATAACGGCGATACATTAACCCCAACAGATGTTGCTTTCTCATTACAACGTGGCATTCTGCAGGGTGGGTACATTTCCCCGCAGTGGCTGCTGGCCGAACCCTTCCTGGGTGTAGGCAATGATGACATCACCATGATCGTAGACCAAGGCGCTTCTGCGGATGACCGCGAGGCTTTACTCAAGAACGATCCTGCCGTGCTTAAAACAGCATGTGAGACTGTTCAGGCAGGGATTGTCGCTGATGATGCCGCTGGTACGGTTACCTTCAACCTGGCACAAGCGTGGGGTCCTTTACTACCCACCATCGCCAATGGCTGGGGTTCCGTCATGGACAAAGCCTGGGTTGGCTCGAATGGTGGTTGGGATGGATCTTGCGACACCTGGCAGAATTTCTATGCTATGACTTCTGCTGAAGATCCCTTCACAGCGATCATGAACGGCACCGGTGCATTCATGCTCGATCACTGGACTCCGGGTGAAGAAATCGTCATGACCAAGAACCCGAACTACTGGGGCGATCCTGCCAAGCTTGACCGTGTTGTAGTCAAGATCGTGCCTGAGTTCGGCACCCGCTTCGCTGCCCTGCAGGCTGGTGACGCCGATATCATCGACGTCCCTGTTGAGCAGCGCGTTCAGATTGACCCCATGGTGGCTGAGATACGCGTTTACGATGCAGCCGCCAATACCTATGCTGCAGCCAAACCTGTCTGCACTGTGGATACAACCAAACTCGCATTAGAGCGATTCACCACCTGCGACACACCTTCGGATAAGCCGCTGCGCCTGTATTACGGACGCCCTGCTCTGTCTCAGGATGTGCTCACATACAATTTCGCTATTAAGTAATGGCGATTAAGTAGTTTTTAACAAAGCATGCGGGAGCCTGAAAAGGTTCCCGCATGCCCAAAGATTTTTGTTCTGCGGAATGAATTCGAACATATGGCTCTAATCCATTCCGCAAGGCAAAAATTGATAAGAGGCAATCAATGACAAATTACATCATCCGGCGATTACTGCTCGTTCCTGTCCTGATCTTCGGTGTCACACTGATCATTTTTGGTGTGCTCCAGTTCCTGGGACCAGTTGAGCGTTCCGCCTTATATGTGAAAGATTTCCCCAAAAATGAGAAACAAATCGCGGGGATCATCAAGAAATATGGGTTGGATCGGCCAATCTATGAGCAATACTGGCGCTGGCTGGTAGGGGTTAAAGATCCAGCAAGTGGCAAAAGGGAAGGCGGAGTCATCTTCGGTGATTTCGGATATTCACGCACTGCCTCACAGCCGGTGATTGATATCATCAAGAATCGCTTCCCGAATACCCTGGATCTCGCACTCTGGGCAGTTTTCCCCATGCTCTCGGTGGGCATCTGGCTGGGAGTCCAGGCAGCCGTGCATCAAAACGGGTGGATCGACCAGGCTGCGCGCATATTCAGCATCGTAGGCACTTCATTTCCGACCTTCGTCTTCGGTTTATTGGTGCTGATGTTCTTCTACGCCAATCTGCAGTGGTTCCCGCCTGGGAAAATGTCCGATTGGGTCAGCCAGGTGTTATTTGCCGGAGGGTTTCACCAGTATACCCATTTACTCTCTATCGATGCTTTGTTAAATGGGCGGTTGGATATCTTCATCGACGCTCTACGCCACATGTTCCTGCCCGTTTTAACCCTTTCCTACATTAACTGGGCTACCTTTGTGCGAGTCACACGCTCCTCCATGCTGGAGACTTTGCGAATGGATTACGTCACCACCGCGCGTGCCAAAGGTTTGAAAGAGCGAGTGGTGATCAATAAACATGCCCGTCCCAACGCCATGATATCGATTACTACTCTGGCCGGGATGAGCATCGTTGGTTTGCTGGGTGGGGTGGTGATCACTGAAACCGTATTTAATTATCCCGGCATTGGTAAGGCTGCCGCAGACGCAGCTGCCCAATTGGATGTAGTGACCGTGCTGGGTTTTGCAGTGTTTAATGGCTTGATCCTGATCGTTGCAAACCTGGTAGTGGACGTCTTGTACGGTCTCATTGATCCGCGCGTCCGACTGGCTTAAGGAGATATTGAATGACAGAAATAACTGCCCCTACCGGCGATAACACCTTACTGAAAGAAGTGCTTTCCGATCGTAAAATCGGACGCCTGGAGCGCTTTCTAGGTCCAGAGAATTATCGTATCGTAAAAGGCTTACTAAAAACTCCCGCCTCCATTATGGGTTTTACGTTTATAGGTATTTTTCTTCTGATCGCTTTGCTTGCTCCGGTAATTATTCCTCCAGTGGGTAGCGACCCTTATAAAATCCCACGTGACGGATTCAGCAGTGAGCCAAGGGGGATCGGTAGTGCATGGACACGCAATGTCCCGGAAGTGCCTTTCTGGTACAAAGCTGTTACCGGGAACGACAAATGGGTCCATCTCCTGGGCACTGCCCAGGGACAATATGATATATTTTACGGGATCATTTGGGGAACGCGCACGGCCTTCCGCACAGGTTTTATCGTGGTGGTATCCACCTTCTTAATCGGCATCATCGTCGGCTCAGTTTCTGCTTATTATGGAGGCGTCGTTGATAACATCATGATGCGCGTTGTGGATGTCTTCATGACCTTACCGTTTATCCTGATGGCATTGATCCTGGCCGCTGTGCTAACCCCGGTGATAGGGAGGACACTCTATCCCTCCATCATTGCGTTGATTTCATTCGGCTGGATGGGTTATGCGCGTATCATCCGTGGGGATATACTGTCGGTCAAGGAACGCGATTACGTCTTGGCGGCGCGGGTAGTAGGTGTGCGCAATTACCGCATCCTTTTCCGCGATATCCTACCGAATGCCATCTTCCCCACCCTCGTTCTGGCTTCGCTTGGCATCGGGGATGTTGTGCTTAGCTTCGCGGCCCTCTCCTTCCTGGGGATTGGTACCCAGGTAGGATACGCAGACTGGGGACAGATCCTAAGTTTTGCCCGCAACTGGATCACCAGTCTATCAACCTACTCTTACATCGTCCTGGCACCTGGTATAACCCTGGTGTTGTTCGTCATGGGATGGAACCTGGTCGGAGATGCCTTGCGGGATGTGCTCGACCCACGCATGCGCGGTAAATCATAAACACTACTCACAAGATAACCTGAACCAACTAAAAATCCGTTGTAAGGAACGAATTTTTAAATCCGTTCTAACGAACGGATTTTTTTATCCTGTCAGAAACTGGTCGAGACAATTCAAAGCTCGAATATAATCGCGCCTTGATAGAACAGATTTAGCACCATTTTCACAATCGTCGCACTTGATCTCCTAGCCATTATTGCTTCGTGTACAAACCCAATTTCATCCGGACAGCAATCCGTATTTTCGCCTTAGGACGCCGTTGCTTAATAAACAGCTTGGCTTGTGACCAGACTGCCTCAGGAATGACAATTTCATCTATCCAATACTCATCAAGGTCTTCGCGCATGCCTTTCAAAGTATTCCAATAGTAAGCAAAATCAAAAAATTCCAGTCGCGTTTCCTGATATATCCCTTCGATGAGAACAAGATCAAGTGCTTTGGCTGAATCAATATCCCTTTGAATATCCGAGCTGAAATCCAACACGCCAGCCGAATCGATGCCTCCAGTGTGGACGATTTCCAACGGGACATCGATACATACGGGGCGAAGATCGATCATGATTCCGTGAGGGACCAGTACCCGCCAGGCTTCCTTCAGGGCATGAACCATGCCCTCTTCAGGAATTCATCAGAGCGATGATGCAAAAATGACGATATCGAAAGCCTTACGCGGAAATGGCAGGTGCTCACCCTTTGCCGCAATAAAATCCAAATTTGATAACTGCTTACCAGCCATTGCATTCTTCAATTCGGAAAATTCTGGATCGATTCCAATCACTTTTTTTGCCAGGTTTGAATACTGAAAGGTTAATTGCCCTAAACCACTACCAATCTCGAGGATATCTTTGCCTGCGATTTTAATCGCATTGATGAGATGATCTAATTCGGCTTTTTCAGGATCGCGCAGTGGTCTCATGCTCACCTCCTTCTTGCGCAGCTCACAAAATATACTTTTCCATTAGCAAATGATTTCTAATGAATTATACCGTTTTGGATGATTATATATTCGAAGACAATAGCGAAGATATTTTAACCTTCTCCTTAATCTTCTTTTCTTGACATAATCCCCTATTTCTGTTATTTATTATTTACTTTATTCAAAATTGCCGGATGCTTAGAAAGGGGTAACCTATGAAATTCTTCGTACACTGGCTTATCACGATCGTCGCACTGGTTGTTGCCTATTTCATTCTGGCTCCCTCCAACCTGATGTCAATTCAAGGATCGTCTGCCTGGTTCGCATTCGCGGTCATGGCAGCTGTTATGGGATTGGTGAACATTTTTATTCGCCCGGTGCTCAAGCTGCTTTCCTGCGCCTTCATTATTCTGACGGTTGGGCTGTTCATGCTGGTAATCAATGCATTCCTGCTTTGGTTCTCCTCATGGATCTGCCAGCTGCTTGGTGTAGGTTTTGTTGTATCCTGGCCATGGGGTGCTTTCTGGGGCTCGATCATCGTCAGCATCGTGTCTTTCATTGTTCACCTGTTCATCCGTGAGCGCCGCACTGCTTGATGATCTAAGACCGGCTGGTAAGAGCACTTAACTCGGAGACTTCCGCAATTATCCTCCCTCACCTTCAACAGGAGAGGTTAACCACCGATCATTATAGATTGAGGAATAATCGGTGATAATTGCAGGTTAGAGTATCGTTCCCTTTTTGATAATTTCTAGATGATAAAAAATGGTGTGTATTTTAACGACATACTGTCAAAATACACACCATCATTTATATATTGTTTCTTAAGCTATGTTCAGGCTGTCGTCAATGTATCGACAAAGCCTGGATGTTTATCAATGGCAGGTCACCGTGCCTGAATCCAGGATGGCGCCATTATTGGCATCATACAAAGCATAGTCTGCCGAGGTGGCGTGAAGGGTGAATTGGATTACTCCAATCGCATGACCAGAGCCGCCAGGGAACGAATCCAGGTATACAGCTGAAGCTGCCTGGGCGATGGATGTTTGTGATCCTAATCGATTGTCCTCTGCGCCAATACCCGCCACGAAGGTGGTGATCCCATTGGCATTATCTCTTACACCACTGGGGTTGATCGGGTAGAAGCGCTGGTAGTCGTGGTCGTGCCCATTAAGCTGGATATCCACTCCCGCATCGAATTCGGCCTGGTTGAGAGGCTTTAAGCCGGTAGAATCTCCGTGCGCCGATCCCGACGAGTAGGTGGGTACATGCCAGTACACCAGCTGGCAGGTCGTGTTGGCGTGCGCTGCCAGGTCAGAAGTCAGGAAATGAAGCGAGGGAGTGCTGACTGAGCCATTCAGCTGGTCTAAACCGATGATATGCCAGGTTCCCAGGTCATAGCTGTAATCCGTCAGCTTCTTGCCCTCGATATTGAACATGTGGGCATTCGCACCGAAGTAATCCCAATACGCAGCTCCAGTATTATGGACGGTGCCATCGAAATCGGTGTATGAACCCTGAGATTGGATGTCGTGGTTGCCACGCACTTGCATGAAGATACCCTGGGTGACGAAGTTCCCAAACGTGGTACCAAAATTAGCCTGGTAGTTGCTGATGCTTGGGGAATTCTCCTGTTCATTATCCCCACCGGAAGCTACCAGCATCTGCGTACCTGGGTGTTGGCTCATCAAATTCTGGATCAAGCTCACCACCGCTTGTGCTCGGCTGAGTGAGCCACTTGAAACCAGGTCACTGGTATAAAACAGGATGGGGTCGTTTCCAGGCTGCGGGGTCGGTGTGCGAGTTGGGGTTGGGCTGGGGATCGGTGGTACCGTCGCTGTACGGGTTGGAGTAGCAGTCGGACCTGGTGGGACGGTTGCTGTTCGGGTTGGTGTGGCGGTCGGACCGGGCGGTATTGTCACCGTCCGGGTCGGAGTTGCGGTAGGACCGGGCGGAACAGTTGATGTTCGCGTTGGAGTAGCAGTAGCACCCGGCGGGACGGTCGCAGTGCGGGTTGCGGAGGGTGTGGGTAGCGGTGCACCGTTTCCGTTATCGTGCAGTACATCCAGGTACTGCCCATAACCGGAGGATGAGGCCCATTCCACAGCCGATTCGACCGAGGTGCCCTCACCCCATTCGTTAAAGGTGGTCACAAGCTGCCAGGGATCGCCTGACGTTGCCATGGATTTGACGTTCGCCGTCCAGGTGGTCAGACTTCTCGCCAGGCGTACGGCCTCACCCTTCTTCCAAAAACCAGGGCTGATGGCATAACTGTATCCACTTTGCCTGTCAGAGGCCACGGCTGGGCTGTATTGATGCCAGCTATTTGGTTGGCTGGTGCAGGTTCGATAACCAGCGAATACCTTTAGAACGATGTATGCCGGGCTACCGATTCCGTTGTTCGCTTGCACCCAACGGTCAGCCATTCCACAGGCATCCGTTGCGTCAGCATATACGAATACCACATACTTGCCGTTCACGCGCAAGTAGCTGGAATTGCTCCCATAATGGCTCTGGATATACTGCAGGTCGTTTTGGATTGTAGCGACGGTCGGGTTACCCTGCGACTCATTTTCATAATAAATAGTCCAGCGAAAGCTCGGATTTGAAGAGCCGGGGGTGGCACCCAAGATGGTGGACACACGCTGGTCTGAGTTGGAGCCCTGCCCCCACCAGGAAAGGATGGCTGCGTTGATATTGCCGTAAGTCATAGCACTGATATGGGTTTGAATGACCGGCACTGAGCTCGAATCGTAAAATCCGAGGCTGGGTGTGTAATTCGTGAAGGGATTGTATCCCTGTTGATTCCAGGCTTCCGGGAACCAGGGATAATAAAATACTGCCCGGATGGGGAAACCCGGCTGGGTATCACCAGGCGGTGTGGCAGATGGACCGGGTGGGTTGGTGGCAGTGGCACTTGGAACCGAAGTCCTGGTTGCGGTCGCACTCGGCACACCTGTGCGAGTGGCAGTGGCACTGGGTACCAGGGTCTTGGTCGGTGTCGGATTCGTATCGGAAGAGATCTCGACCAATAATTGAGGTTTTTGGTCATGATCCTCACGGGATGCCAGACTGATTGCCTGCTGGTCAATCCCAAGTACAGCAACACTTATTGTTCCATCCGCAGTTTGCAGCGATGTAACATCTACTGCAACCCAGTTATGGGCTGGAAATCCATTTGAGCTCCCTACCTGGCTGCCAAGCGCAGGTGCATTATCAAAGTTTATCTGGTTCTCTTGCCAGTTATTATCAGCCACCTTATCTACTTTTATACCGCTACTAGAGACGCTATTGGCGTAAATTCGTAAGGTGACCTTGATGACAGTGCCGCTTCCTATCCCGCTGACGTCAAACCGCAGGTAGGAACGTACCAGAGGAGAGCCATCTACCCGTATGGTGTGTAAATCACCATAATTTTTGGTTGGACTGGATTGATTGACATATGAATCTGCGACAGGTGAAAAAGTCAGCGTGCTGCTTGCCTTTACAGTGCCTGGATGGGTAAAAACGATCAACCCGGTGGTCGCCAGGACGATCACCATAAACAGGCTGAGCAAAATTGAAGGCGCTTTTAGGCGGGTTTGGGAAAGTTTCATGAGGTAAATTCTCCTTAATTTGGGGTGCTAGAATAATTCTGGGGATTACCGCAATGACGAGAGTAGAATGGATAGCGGTTATAGAATTATTCTGTCGGGAATTACCATTTTTTCGTGGTACCCCTTTCCCCCCTACCAGAATGGTTGGCGGAAGTCCTCACCGAGGTGAGGATTTTTAAACCAGGTTTTGTTCGAAGATTAATTCCTGGTTTGGTCTTCCTGATGGTCCCGTCGTCAGTTCTTATTTGTTAAAGAGCGACAAATTTCCTACGTACAATATCTTGTCTATGGATCTCCTTTCTATCCTTTCCTCTTGTAGTCGCAGTCACTTGCGATATTCATTAATGCAATAATCCCACTTTTACAAGGCATGGGAGTGACTGGACGAATTCTAGACTGCAGAAAAGAGGAAATACCGATAATGATGAGCCAATAGGTGATTATTCTAGTCACGAACCCAAGAGCATTGAAGTGACAAATGTCACTTTTTTTTGGAGATGAAACCTTGCAAATATGCAAGGTTGGATACGCCAAATATGACCTTTATCATACAAATTGAGGCAATGGTATCCAAAAATAATGGCCGATGGGTAGGAATTTACAGTCTATACAGCTAAACAACCCACCAACATCCCTCCGGTAATCGATGACCCAGACCGACTGAGATATAATTTCTTATACACTAATTAATCGATACCATTTATCTACCAGCCACATGGCTTGCTCGATTATAAGTCTCGAGCTTAACCGAGACCAAGAATTCATATCATACTGAGCATCCATCGGTGCATCCATGAACTTACATATACATGGTCCTCATTTTCAAGATGAGCTGGGTCGCCAGGTTATGCTGCGCGGGGTGAACCTGAGCGGCAGCAGCAAAATACCCTTTACCCCCGATGGAGCTACGTATATCCGTGAAGGTTTCTTCGACCATCGGAATGTCTCATTCGTAGGGCGCCCGTTTCCTCTCGACCAGGCTGACGAACATCTGAGCCGACTGCGTGAGTGGGGGTTTAACTTCCTGCGCTTATTAGTCACCTGGGAAGCGATAGAGCATGCCGGTCCGGGAATTTATGATGAAGGCTTCCTCGACTATATCCTGGCGGTGGTCAAGAAAGCCGCTGAGTACGGTTTCAATCTGTTCATCGACCCTCATCAGGATGTATGGAGCCGGTTTTCCGGCGGAGACGGTGCACCTGGTTGGACTCTCGAAGCGGTCGGGTTCGACTTGACTCATTTCGTTGAGACTGGCGCAGCAATTGTTCATGCCACCCATGGTGATCCTTTTCCAAGGATGATCTGGTCTTCTAACGCTGGCAAGCTGGCGTGTGCCACCATGTTCAGCCTGTTCTTTGGTGGGAACGATTTTGCTAAGCTATCTACCGTGGAAGGTGAGCCTGTACAGGACTATTTGCAACGCCATTACATGCAAGCATTCCAGCAGCTGGCTCTACGGCTGAAAGACCAACCCTATGTGCTTGGGTATGACACGATGAATGAGCCTTCCTGTGGTTACATAGGCTGGCAGGATTTGAATACCCCGGGTGGAATCCTTGCAATCGGGGAGGTGCCCACTCCTTTCCAATCCATGCTGCTCGGGGAGGGCATTCCGCAAGACGTCCAGGAATGGGTACTGGGTGTAGCCAGCTTTAAATTGCAAGGTACTCATCATCTGAATGATACGCATACGCGTGCATGGAGAGATGGGTTCGACTGCATCTGGCGTCAGAACGGTGTTTGGGATTTTGATGCTTCGGGCACAGCTCAATTGTTACGCCCACATCACTTTAGCATGGTGAATGGTCACCCGGTTGACTTCTCGCGCGATTACTACCGCCCTTTCGCCAACCATTTTGCGGATGCCATGCGCAGTGCTCATCCGGCGGCGCTCATCTTCCTCGAAACTCAACAGGATACTCCCATCTCGAAGTGGGGTGAGGACGATGCATCGAGGATTGTTTACGCGCCTCACTGGTATGACGCCTACGTCCTGGTGAAGAAATCTTTTATCCCCTTCCTTGGTATTGACAGTCTTGCCAGGAATCTGGTGGTTGGTCAGCCAGCCATCCGCAGATCATATCGGCAACAGCTGGCTATTATCAAAAGCTGTGCGGAAACACAGCTGGGAGGCGTGCCATTCATCCTGGGTGAATTTGGAATTCCATATGACCTGGGAGGGAAAAAAGCCTATCAAAGCGGGAACTATAGCACCCAGGTGAAGGCTTTGCAACGAAGTATGCGAGCTGTAGAAGACAACCTACTCAATTACACCCTGTGGAACTATACACCCGATAACAACAACCTGCATGGTGACCTTTGGAATGACGAAGACCTGTCTATTTACAGCCCTGACCAGCGTACAAACCATCGCGACATTAATTCTGGAGGTCGTGGTTTGCAAGCTGTCGTGCGCCCTTATCCGGTTGTGACTGCGGGAAAAATCCTTCGTGCAAATTTCATTCCTCACACCAGGGTCTTTAAAATGGAATTTATGCATGACCGTGAGATAGCAGCCCCCACAGAAATCTACATCCCGAATTGTCATTACCCGCATGGATACTCGGTTTGGATAAGTGACGGGCGCTACGAGATGCATCATTCCAGGCAGAGATTGCTGTATTGGCCAGATCTAGCGATAAAAGTTCACAAATTGACGGTCAAACCGTGATTCGGTTTACTGCAATCCCCCACTGAGCTTGACATTGGCAGCTTCGGGGGGCGTGCCGGTCTTTGCTTGGGGATGACTGTCTTCCCGATAATGGCAACCTCGGCTGTCGCGGTTGCGATGGGCTGCATACGCCACAATCAAGGCTGTTTGTACGCTGTTACGCAGACCAATCAGCCCATCGCTCAGGCGGGTTTTTCGATAAAACTCTTCAATATCCAGCCACAGCTGGCGTAAATCGCGAATGGCACGATTCAAGCGGTATTCGCTGCGCACCAGTCCTACATAATGCCACATCAGGTTGCGTACGCTATGCATATCGCCCTGGATCAAATTAGGGTCAGGTTCATAGATTAACCCGCTGTCATTCCATTCGGGAACATCACGGTCATTTAACAAGATTTCTGGCGAGCGCAGGCGGATGTCTTCGGCAGCCTCGTATCCCCAAACCAGACCCTCCAGCAGAGATGTGCTTGCCAGGCGGTTGGCTCCATGTACGCCAGTGCAGCTCACTTCACCTACCGCATACAGGTTCGGAATGCTGGTGCGTCCCACCAGATCCACCTGCACCCCACCGCAGAAGTAATGAGCTGCGGGAACGACTGGAATCGGTTGGCGGGTGATATCAATATTATGGTCCAGGCAGTAAGCATATATATGAGGGAAGCGCTCCTTGATATAATCAGCAGATTGGTGAGTGGCAATATCCAGGTAGACGTACGGGTAGCCCTTATCCACCATCTCCGAATAGATCCCACGGGCGACAATATCACGCGGTGCCAGGTCTTTCCACTCAGGGGCATATTTCTCCATGAACGGTTTCCCCTGCGGGGTGAGCAGAATGCCCCCCTCACCACGCACGGCTTCGCTGATAAGGAACTTGGTGACATCGGACGAGCTCAGGGCAGTGGGATGGAACTGAACATACTCAGCATTGATCACATTCGCCCCAGCCCGGTATGCCATGGCTACCCCATCTCCACGTGCCCCTGTCGGGTTGGTGGTATTCAGAAAGATCTGCCCGATCCCTCCCGTTGCCAGGATGGTCTGGCGTGCCAATATCGGCACCACCCGCCGTGATTCCTGGTCAAAGACATAGGCACCATGGCAGGTGAGCGGTTTGTAGACCGCCAGGGGGTCAGCTGCGTGGTGAGGGAAGGTGATCAGGTCCACCACCGTGTGCATATTTAGCAACTGGATGTTTGATATACCATGGAGCGTGCGCAGCAACCCTTTCATGATGGCTTCACCCGTTCCATCCCCCACATGCAGGATCCGCCTGCGGGTATGCGCAGCTTCCAGTCCCATCATCAAGTTACCTTGCTCGTCATGATCGAATTCAATACCCGCTTGCTCGATCAATATCTGGTTCAGAAGCTCTGGTCCGCGTTCGGCCAATAATCGTACCGCTGGTGGGTATGAAAGATCCGCGCCCGCAGTCAAAACGTCTTCTTCAAGCAATTCGGCACTATCGTTGACACCCCGACCGATGATACCTCCCTGGGCGTAGCTGGAATTGCTATCCATTGCCTCTTCAGCACGGGTGATGATCGTGATTTGGCGCTGGGAATCACGCGCCAGCTGTATGGCTGCTGTTGCACCCGCGATCCCACAACCGATGATCAGTACGTCGGTTTGCATCTCCTCACCTCTCCCTTATCCGATCGCAATCATGCGTTCTACCGACCGGGCAGCTCTGATGCGTACATCTTCCGGGATATCGATCACATAGCGGTTGAGCTGTAAGCTCTTCAAGGTATCTTCCAGTGTGATCTGGTTCATGTGTGGGCAGCGCACCGAACAAAGGCGGAGCATATCTTTATCCGGGTTGGCTGCAGCAATATTATCCCCCATGGCACACTCAGTGAGCACCAGGTATTGGGGAGCAGAAGTCTCTTTCACATAGCGGATCATCGCATTGGTGCTGCCAGAAAAATCAGAAGCCGCCACCACCTCCGGACTGCACTCGGGGTGGGACAGGATGACTACTTCCGGGAATTGCTGGCGTACAGCTTCAATATCCTTGACGGTGAATTTCTCGTGTACCTCACAGCGTCCATGCCAGCCTATCATTACATCCGGGTTGCCCACCTGCTGGTAATCCAAATTAGTTGAGTTTTTTCCCTGCTGCAAGGTCGGGAAGATGATGTGCCTCCCGGTGTCTTTGGCAACGTTGCGTGCCAGGTATTCGTCAGGAAGAAAAATGACTGTGTCAGAATGGAGTGACTCGACCACCGCGGCAGCATTGCTGGAGGTGCAACAAATATCCACCTCGGCTTTTACATCTGCATAGGTGTTCACGTAAGCTACTGCCGGAACACCTGGGAAGCGTGCTCGCAGATCGCGCACATCCTGGGCGGTGATGCTGGCTGCCAGGCTGCAGCCCGCTTTTTCGGAAGGCAGCAGCACCGTCTTGGTGGGATTGAGCAGTTTGGCCGTCTCAGCCATGAAGCGCACACCACAAAAAACGATGATATCCTTATCCGTTTGAGCAGCTTTGCGACTCAGGTCGAGCGAATCGCCTCTGAAATCAGGGATGGAGTAGTACAGCGCCGGCTCCATATAGTTATGCCCCAGGATGACGGCATTCTTTTCTTTTTTGAGCTGGTTGATCTCTTCCGCCAGCTCAGCTTTATAACGCAGCTCGAAATCAGGTACCACCTTCTCGAGCTTGCTTTTCATTTCTTCATACATTGTTTCTACTGACATTGCGCGCGCTCCAATTCCAAATCTAATTATAATAATTAGATTCTGGATATAATCTATCCTATTTTCATACTGATGTCAAGAGTGGGTGCAGAATGAGTGAGGGCACCCAAGGAGATAAAATCCACCCCCGTATCGGCAATTTGCCGTACATTTGCCAGGCTGACGTTTCCTGAGGCCTCCAGGGGGATGCGCCTGCCAGCAGTATCTACGGCTATGCGCATCGTTTCGAGGTCCATATTGTCGAGCATAATGCGATCCACATTTAAATCCAGGGCTTCCTTCAGCTCATCCAGATTCTTAACCTCCACCTCGATTTGGTAGGTCTTCCCATACATTTCACGCGCCTGCTCTACCGCGGGTGTGATCCCTCCCGCCCCACTGATGTGGTTATCCTTGATCAGCAGCATATCAAACAAACCCGCGCGGTGATTCTGACCCCCTCCCATACGAACTGCATATTTATCCAACAGGCGCAAACCAGGAGCAGTTTTCCGTGTGTCCAGGATGACCGCCCCGGTTCCCTGCACTGCATCCACCAGCTGACGGGTGAGGCTGGCAATGCCAGATAACCTGCCCAGAAAATTGAGGGCAGTCCTTTCGCCTACCAGCAATGCTCTCCCTGACCCACTCAACTCGGCCAGCATGGTACCCGCGCCAACACGATCACCATCTTTCGCCATGGAGGAGAAATACACCTCGTGGTCGATGAAGGTAAACACTGATTGGGCAAGCGGTAATCCAGCCACCACACCATGTGCTTTGGCACGGATGTATGCCATAAGACAGATATCCGGAGCAATGGTAGCGTGGCTGGTGATATCTCCATCCGTCAGGTCAGGCCCAAGGGAAGACAGGTCCCCATTCGCGGTGAGATCTTCCGCCAGGGCAAACTGAATAAGGTTGAGCACAGAAGGGTGCTGGAGCTCTGTGGGAAGCAGTGATTTGGCACGGTTTAGTCGGGATTGGAGAGTGTTTTCAGTCATAAGTCCGCCTCGGGGATAATTGTACCCTATCGTATACTCGTGTCGTGATAAGAAAAGAACACCACAACGGACACGACTGGTATAAAATGTAACAAAGTATCCTATTAGATCAACCAGTTGTTGCTGGAACTATAATACTGTTGTCATTTCAGAATTCATCTGGATTCCTTGGTATAAATTGGCACTCCTTGCTAAGTGCACAAACAAACGATTCCGGTTTATCAGTAATCACCAATCAGGCAAACCCACTTTAGTTGAACGTGTATGAAGGTTTAATTTGACAGAAACTGAATCGCCTTGCAGATGGGTTGAAATCAGCTTGAATCCGTTAAAACCAACCCCGATGCATATTTTGCAGCTAAGAGACGGTAGGCTGGCTTGTAAGCGATCCGATAGATCTCTGAATGGTGCATCGCCGGATAATTAACGGTTTCCAACCGCTGGCTGAATTGGCTGATCACGATGGCATCGAAATTACAAATCTGCCCATGGAGACACAGCTCGACAAAGTTTTCCCAAACCGCCTTCAGCTCATCACGGGTTCCGGTAACAATTCGTGCGCTTTCCACCAGAAATGGTGTAACCCGATCGATATTCGAGTTTTGAGCTTTATAAGAACCCAAATTCAACCGGTATAGAGCTCGATCAGGTCGCACGGACTCGAGAAGACGTAAAAATGGGTCAGGCTTGAGCTGCTCAAACTCGGAATACAGGTTTTGGGTGTATTCTTCGGCTGAGGTCTGAAGATGTTCCGATCCCATCACTCCCTGATAGAGCAGCTTGTAAAAATCACGCAGCTCCATCAGGGGGTACCAGCCAATATGCCGTTCGAGCAGTTTTAGGAGGGCATCATCCTGCATCATTGGGATGATCGGCTTCCTTTTCCTTCTGACCATTCTCTTTGCCGATACGTTGCAGATCCTTTGCCATCTTGCGCAGGCGCTGGTCCACCAGGGCATTGACTGTCTCCGGCTCGAAACTGCCATCCGCAAGCCGCGCACCGGCTTTTACCCCAGTAAGGACCTCGATACCTTCATCAATGCTAGTCACCGGCCATAAATGGAATTTACCCCGGCGAATGGCATCCACTACTGCTTCTTTCAACATCAGATTGGCGACGTTGCTGGCAGGAAGGACCACACCTTGCTCACCGGTCAATCCAGCAGCCTTGCAAATCTCAAAATATCCTTCGATCTTCTCGTTGGCGCCACCGATTGCCTGGACTTCGCCATTCTGATTGACCGAGCCGGTGACAGCGATCGCCTGACTGACCGGCAAACCGGAAAGTGCTGAAAGAATGGCATACAGCTCGGTGCTGGAGGCACTATCCCCTTCAATGCCTCCATAACTTTGCTCAAAAACCAGGCGGGCTGAGAGACTCAACGGTTTATCCTGGGCATAACGCTTGGCAAGGAAACCCGACAGGATAAGCACACCCTTGGTGTGAATGGGTCCGCTGAGCTTGGCTTCGCGTTCAATATTTACTACGCCCTCCCTGCCCAGGCTGAGGCTGACGGTGATGCGGTTGGGTTGCCCGAAGCTGATGTCACCCAGCCCGAGGACTGAAAGACCATTGATCTGACCAACCTCTTTACCGGTGAGATCAATCTTGATTACCCCGCGACCGATCATTTCCTGCAGGCGTTCCTGGATCAGGTTTGAGCGATAATAGCGCTCTTCAATGGCTTTGCGGATATGCTGTGCGGAGATCAAGTCCACGCCATCCAGTCCAGCATAGTAATTGGCTTCTCGGATCACATCGGCGATCTCGCTAAAACGGGTGGACAGCTTTTCCTGATCTTCTGCCAGGCGCGAGCCATGTTCCACCAGCCTTGCCAGGGCGGTGCCATCCATATGTTTCAGGTTCTCCAGGTTGGAAAGCATGGTGGCAAACCCCGCATACTCATGTGTATGCTCAGGGCTCCGCACCATGGACGTATCGAACTCCGCCTTCACTTTGAACAGCTCGGAGAAGTGTGCTTCATAGGTTTGCAGTGCCTGGAAAATGTCCGGCCGGCCGATCAATATCACCTTGATATCCAGGGGAATGGGTTCGGGTTTCAAGCTCTTTGTTGAAAATCCGTACTTCTCAGTGGCGTCTTCAATCTCGATTTTTGCGTTCGCCAGGGAATGACTCAAATCCTCCCAGGCAAATGGGCTGCGGAGAACATCCTCCACCGGCAGCACCAGATAACCACCATTTGCCCGGTGCATCGCCCCACCTCTCACCAGGGTGAAATCCGTCACCAGGGCGCCAAAGCGAGCTTCCTGCTCGATGCGACCAAACAGGTTATCGTGGGTGGGATTGGTCTCAACGATCACTGGTGCACCCTTCAATTTGGAGTTATCCACCAGGACATTGACTGCATATTTCTTGACCGGCAGACCCTTGGGTGGGGCTGCGAACGGGAGGGCAGGTGTTTCTTCCTGCCCGTCGGTTTTGAAAAGCTCCACCTGATCGAGCAAGTCCGCCTGGACTGACTCTATAAATCCCAGCACACCCGGCTGGTCTTTGAACTTCTCCTTCATATCTTCATACCAATTGCGTAAAGCGTACAGGGCGATCTCCCGGTCCAGCTTGTCCACGGCTTCGCGGGCATCCTTCTCCAGGCTCTTCGACTGCCGAATGGAGGCCTCTAGGGCATTTTGTACTTTCTGCTGCTTTTGCAGCAATTGCTCTTTATCCTTTTGAGAAAGCTTGAGGAAATCCTCTTCACTCATCGGCTTTCCATTGCGGGTGGGCACGGTCACCACCCCCATGGGAGTAGGCTGCAGCATGAAGCCTTCACCAATTGCTTGCTGATTGACTTGCTCCAGAATTTCTTGTTTCTTCTGCTCGAACTTGTTCAGCGTTTCTTCTTTATGCTTGGCGTATTCTTCTCCTTCAAAAACAGTTCGAACTTCCTGAAAGATTAATTTTGTCAGATTTTCCATTCCCTTTTGCAGGTCAGATGCCCTTCCAGCTGGCAGACTTAGCGCATGCGGACGGTAAGGGTCCTCGAAATTATGCACGTAGCACCAATCCATGGGGACAGGTTTGGTAATTGCAACCTCCTCCAGGTATCGACGGACAGCAGTGGTGCGCCCGGTGCCAGGCATGCCGGAGACGAAGATATTAAAGCCCTTCTCCTTGATGCCCAGCCCAAACTGCATGGCACGAATGGCGCGGTCCTGGCCTACGATCGTCTCCAACGGGGAAAGCTCCTGGCTGGAATCACAACCAATATTTTCCGCATCGCATGACTTATATGCCTGTTCAGCAGTCAACTCAGTTACCATGGGATCATCCTCCTGATTATTGGGTGAGTAAAAATAATTATACGGTATAGTGGCGATAGAACCAACGTTTGACAAGCTCTGCCGAGATAAAATACAAGATGATAATTCCTGCGATCAAACCGAGGGCTTCCAAACCTAGCGGTTTAAACCCTAGAATATTCGCTAAAGGCGAATACGGCAGCAGCAGAGCAACTGCAGCTACAACCACAGTGACCAGCAGCATCGCCCGGCTGGGATGGCTGCGCAGGAATGGCAGGCGGGTGCGGACGGCAAACACCACAACACTTGCCGAGAGCACCGATTCAATGAACCAGCCCGTATGGAACAATGCCTGATCGGCATGCAGCAACCACAACAATACCCCGAAGGTGAGCAGATCGAACACCGAGCTAAGCGGACCGAACACCAGCATAAAACGACGAATGAAGCCCACATTCAGGCGGTGGGGTTGTTGGATAAATACGTCATCCACGTTATCGCCTGCGATGGTCATTTCAGGCAGGTCGGTCAGAAAGTTGATCAGCAGGATTTGTTTGGGGAGCATGGGCAGAAAACTCAGGAATAAGGAGGCACCCGCCACGCTGAACATATTGCCGAAATTGGCGCTGGTAGCCATGAAAACATACTTCAGGGAATTGGCGAAGGTCTTTCTGCCCTGGAGGATGCCCTGGCGTAAGACCTCCAGGTCTGTCTTGAGCAGTACAAAGTCAGCTGCTTCCTTAGCCACATCGACTGCATTTGCCACGGAAATACCCACATCCGCACTGTGCAGTGAAGGCGCATCGTTGATCCCATCCCCCATATACCCGACCACCCGGCCGGCCTTTTTTAATGCCAGGATGATGCGATCTTTTTGGTTAGGATCAACTTCTGCAAAAATGTTGTTATGCTCGACCAAATGAATCAGTGCGCCTTCGTTTGTGTAAATCAATTGTGAGCCGGTAACGATCCCAGTTACCTCCAGACCTACCTCCTGGGCTGTGTGCCGGGCGACCAACTGGTTATCTCCGGTAATGATCTTGAGCTGCACCCCTAGCTGCTCCAAATCCTGTATGGTTTTCAGGATGCCTGGCTTCGGTGGGTCCAAAAAGAGCAGGAACCCAGAAAAGGTCATATTCGCTTCGTCTTCGCGCTTGAAGACACCTGTCTGTTGGTCCACTTGCTTTACCGCAACACCTAGTACACGGAAGCCTTGTTCACTCCAATCCTGATAGCGTTTGTGGAGCTGAGCAGATAATTCACCAGTCAGCGCAGCTGGCTCATTCCCAATCAGAGCGAAGCTGCACACCCCTAAAACGCTCTCAAATGCGCCTTTGGTGAGCATGCTGACCACTCCATTTTCCTTAACGATCACAGTCAGGCGTTTACGCACAAAATCATAGGGCACCTCATCCACCTTTTCGATTCCTGCCACATCCAGGGTCTTCCTGGCAAGGATCGCATCATCCAATGGGTTTACCATGCCGGTTTGGAAGTGGGCGTTCAAGTAAGCCTGGTGGGATAGGATCTCGGAAGGTTGACCCTGGGCATCCACTGCACTATCCAACTGAACCACCCCTTGCGTCAGTGTGCCGGTCTTATCGGTGCACAGGGTATCCATGCTGCCAAAATTTTCCAGCGCCTCCAGCCTGCGTACAATCACCCCCAGCTTCGCCATAACTTGCGAACCCTTGGAAAGGTTGATATTGATGATGGCCGGAAGCAGCTGAGGGGTGAGTCCGACTGCCAGGGCAACTGAGAACAACAGGCTGTCGAGCACAGGTTTCTTGAAGTAAACGTTCACCGCAAATATTGATATAACCAGCACCAGCATGAACTCAGTGAGCAGATAACCCAATTGGCGAATTCCCCGCTCGAATTCAGTCTCTGGTGGGCGCAAGTTCAAGCGCGCAGCAATCTGCCCGAATACGGTCGCTAGCCCGGTCTGCACGATCAATGCTTTGGCAGTGCCACTCGGCACGCTGGTACCCCTGAACACCATATTGGTGCGTTCTACCAGGCCGGCATTTTCTGGCACAACTCCAGGCTGCTTTTCAACCGGGAAGGTTTCTCCTGTCAACACGGCCTGGTTAACAAAGAAGTCCTTGGCTTCAATCAATACACCGTCCGCAGGGATCAGACTGCCCGCCGACATCATGATCACATCCCCTGGCACGACATCCGCCGCAGGGATTGCTTGTGATTGCTTATCCCGCAACACGGTTGTTTTTAGGGTCACCTGGGAACGCAGCTTGTCAGCCGCATTGTGAGCGTTGTTCTCCTGGACGAAGCTCAGGATCGCGCTGCCTAAAACGATAAATAATATGATGATCGCGTCGGTCCAATCCTGCAAGAAGGCCGACATAAGCGTAGCAAAGATCAGGATGAGAACGATCGAGCTTTTGAACTGGTTTAGGAAAAGCCCCAGCGGAGTAAGCTCGCGCTTGGTGCTGAGCACGTTTGGGCCGTACTTCTCCAGGCGCTGCTCGGCTTCTGATTGGGTCAGGCCATCTGGTGTGCTCTGTAGCTCCTGCCAAAGCTGATCGGTCGTTTGAGACCAATAGTTCGATTTCATCGAAGATGAAATCGAGGATGAATTCGAATGTAAAGATGATGAATTCGAGGGCGAAACCTGCTGTATATCGCTCATCTTACGCCTCTTTACTGGTCGATCGACGTTTCATTAACCACGATCATCAAAGACTACTCATTAGTTATATCGAACCTAATACTATGAAAGGCTGTTTTTGATGATACGCTAACCTTCGTGCACAGGCACCAGTAAGAGCGGTAAATGAGTTTGGGTGGCTATTTTCGGGGTCACGCTCCCCGACCAGAAAGCCGCCATGGCAGTCTTGCTGTGAGTTCCCAAAACGATCATATCAGCTTGAAATTCCTTCGCAGAGCGGATGATCTCCTTTGCAGGGTCACCTCGCTGCACTTCCCCGGTAACCTGGATATGTTTATCCAACAACTTCCCCATCAGCTCAGCCAGGTACATCTCACCCTCCTCACAGCCCAGATCCAATAATGCAGAAGTGGCTGAAGGCAGGAGCATAGCGGAGGCAGCCTGCTCACCCGGTAAGGTGGACAACTCATGGATGACCATCACCAGGTGTAATTTGGCCTGGCAGGATTGCGAAAGCTCAACCGCCATATCCAAGCCGGCTTCATGATCTGGGTTACCATCCAGCGGCACCAGGATGCATTGGCAGCTGCAAGATTCTGCCCGCAGCTCTTTTTCTGGCGAGAGTAGTAACACAGGCACATTACCCAGGTTGAGCACTTCCTGGGCAATGTTCCCGAATATGCGTTTCTGCAAGCCACTCTGCCCATGGGCACACATCACGATCAGGTCAACACCCATTTCCTTGGAGTGCTCGACGATGCTCACGGCCACATCTTTCTCTGCACTGGTGTGCACATGCCGATCAAGGATCAAACCATCCGGCATGGATTGACTTACTTCTTCCAGGTAGCCGGATGCTTCCTGCTGGTCGGTCAGGTGGCGATCTCCATGGACAGTATCGGGAGGGTTCTGTTCGATGACATGGAATAGAATGAGCCTTGCTTTATTCTGCTGAGCAAGCAAAGCTGCCAGCGGGAGCACGGTTTCAGACAACTTCGAACCATCCAGGGGGACAAGGATATTTTTAATAGTCATGTCATTTTCCTGAAAATATCTGCACGAGTAAATATATATTCAAAAAAACGATCACGCCTGCCACCAGCCAGGCGAGTAGGGTGGTAATTTTATGGTTTACCAATGTCTTCATCACCTTACGCCGTGAGGTAAACATGATCAGCGGAATGACAGCAAAAGGCAGCCCAAAGCTAAGCACCACCTGGCTGATGACCAAAGTACGGGTGGGATCCAAACCGAGCAGGATCACCGTAAGGGCAGGCAACATGGTGGCAATGCGACGAATCCAAACCGGGATGTGCCACTGCAGGAATCCCTGCATGATCACCTGACCAGCCATGGTACCAACAGATGAAGACGACAGGCCGGAAGCCAAAAGTGCCAGGGCGAAGAACACACCGGAGGCTTTCCCCAGCAGAGGTTGGAGGGTTTGATAGGCGTCCTGGATGGTGCCCACATTGGTCGAGCCGGTGCGGAAAAACGTCGAGGCGGCCATCATCAACATGGCTGCATTGATCAAGCCTGCCACTCCCATGGCAATGACCACATCGGCCAGCTCAAACTTAAACAACATACGCAGCTTGGCAGGACTGCGTACTACGATCCTGTTTTGGGTCAAGGATGAATGCAGGAAAATTACATGCGGCATGACCGTGGCACCCAGGATTCCTGCTGCCAATAATATACTCTCAGAGCCTGAAAACTGGGGAACCACAGCATGGTAGAGCACCTGCCCCCATACCGGCTTCACCAGGATTGTTTCGATCAGATAGCTGATGGAAATCACCCCAATCAAGGCAGTGATAACTGCTTCGAGAGGCCTGAACCCGTAGCGCTCAAGACCCAGGATGACAAAGGTGATGATGGCGGTGATAAACCCTGCGATCCAGAGTGGAATACCTAACAGTAGATAAAACCCCAGGGCTGCACCCAGGAATTCTGCCAGGTCTGTCGCCATGGCGACGATTTCCATCAGCACCCACATCGCGATCACTACCGGACGAGGGAAGCTCTCACGACACAGCTCAGCCAGGTTCTTGCCGCTGGCTATTCCCAATTTGGCAGACAAAGTCTGAATCAGCATTGCCATCAGGTTGGTAGCAACCACCACCCACAACAGGGTGTAACCGAATTTCGCTCCTCCCTGTATGTTTGTGGCGAAGTTCCCAGGGTCCATATACGCGACACTGGCAATGAATGCTGGACCCATGAAGGGCAGCAAACGTGCTAAGCCACGCTTTTTACTCTTGCCTGAAAGAATAAGCGCGGCGGCTTTTTCGGTATTGCTCAGTTCTATCGGTGATGGTTTGTCCTTCGCCATGCTCTACACGTTCCTAAACCATGGTGGTTTATTATCCTGCCTCGATCACCCTCGTGTATCAGATCAATACCGATAATAACATGTAAAGTTGAGAAATAATAATTAATAAAGATGATTGTTCTATTAAAAAGCACCCTCCCGGAAGGGAAAATTTTGTACC
Source organism: uncultured Chloroflexia bacterium (assembly GCA_963809805.1). Lineage (GTDB taxonomy): Bacteria > Chloroflexota > Anaerolineae > Anaerolineales > UBA4823 > FEB-25. The sequence goes on from CAWELB010000011.1 coordinate 96,077, forward strand.
CGAATCAAACAAAAATAGCCGTCCGGTACGTCTGTTTAGTCGATGATTTGCCAGGATATTTCAGGATATCTGTTCCCGAATTGTTCCCAATTGTTCCAGTTTTATTCCCGCGTATCAAACAAGGAAAAGCGACCCTAGAAACAAAAACTAGCACAGAAACGCCCGGCGAAGCGATCAACTTGGACCTGCCGGTCGACTTGTAAACGCGCCTACAGATCCTGGCCAAGAAAGAAGGTGCGCCGGTCAGCCGGCTGGTTGCATTCCTGCTCTACCTCCCGGTGCACCAGTTGGCGACACGCACGATCAACCTTTGAGGTTCCAAGACGTCCTCATGCTGTAGAAAATTCGAGTGGAATGTCGATCTCAAAGAAGGAATATCGATCTCAAAGAATATGAGGAGAAGGTTCTCCGAAAAAAGTGAAAAGTGCTTCCGATAGGGCGTCCTAAGCCAAAAGGCGCACCGTCCTATAAAGACGTCTTATTAGGGTGCTCTACGAATACCGGCCATATTCACGCAAAGTTTGCAGCATGGCAGCATAGTTTTCGGGTTTGACAGCCGAGTGAATGGAGTTGCTTGATGAGAGGATATAACCGCCACCCGGCATCCCCTTGCGCAGCGCAACCTTGGTGGCCTCGATGACTTCATCCGGCGTGCCAAACGTCATGAGCTTGGCGCAATCCACATTGCCCTTAAGCGCGATGCGCTGCCCGTATTTGGCTTTAACTTCGCCGAGGTCCATACCCGCCTGCGGGTCGATGGGATCGAGACAGTCGATACCCGAATCGATAATCATGTCAAGTATCGTCCAAAGATTTCCATCTGTATGCTTGATGACATACAGGCCAAGTGCCTTGTAGCCTTGCATTACACGACACAGACCGGGGTAAAAGTATTCACGAAAGTGTTTGGGCGACATGAGTGGCCCTTTGTTGTAGGCAAAGTCATCCCCGGTGTAAACAATCTTCGCCCCACGGGCAACAACTTCCTTTGCCAGTTCAAGGTTAATATTTACAGACATCTCTACCAAAGCCTTCACCAATTCTGGCTGAATCACGATTGCCATAAATAATTCTTTCATGCCCATGAGACAACGTGGAAGCGAAAAGACATCATTCAGATGGACGATAACCGCCTTATCCCTGTTATATTTTTGTACCGCGACTTCCACGGCCGTAAACCGTTCGGGCTTATGTGGGTCAGGCGGAGTGAAGCGTTCGAAATCAGCCATGGTTTTAATGGGTGATTCCACTTCGATTCCGTGCTCCTCATTCGTATCCTGCGTAACGTAACCCCATTCACTGAGCCAGCGATTCTCACCCACCCTATCCTTTTTATAATTCAGGTCAACGACGATGGCATCATGCCCCATCCGTACTGCAAAATCTTCATGACTTTTGCAATCCGGAAGGAGAGCCTCACGAACCCGATGGTCCACCACCCACTCGAAATGAGGTACACGATCCGGTACCTGCCGCTGTAGCACACGATAAACACGCTCTTCTGAAGTCATCTCAACCATGGATCTATCTCCTATAAAAAAGCCTGGTTTGCTCCCCCATGCCTTGACTGGGAAAAGGTAGCGGCAGTTGTATCGAAATATTTATTCCAAATTGGCATGGTGTTCCAACATCTGCGTTGCGCTAACGCTCGTGCGCTGCATCAATCCTATGATGAGACTATCACATAAAATGAACATGGCTTGTTCGAAAAGCGTGCCCAGCGGCTGCATGGTGATGGAGGTGCGTAGTTCCTCGGTCGCCTTAAGCGATGAGGCAGGGATCACAACATAATGATCAGCCAGCTTGGCCAGAGGCGAGGACGCATCTGTCGTGAAGAGCAGGATTTTGGCTCCCTGGCGCCGGGCCTGTCCAGCCATTGCCAGAAGGCTTTCCGTACGTCCCGAACCCGAGCCGATGATCAACAAGTTTTCCGCTGCAATGCTGGGCGTAGTGGTCTCACCCACAACGTAGACTGTTTTTCCCAAGTGCATAAGCCGAATGGCCAATGCTCGCATACACAAGCCGCTGCGCCCGGCACCGGCAACGAAAATACGGGAAGCAACTTCCATGAGCTCCCCGGCTTGGGACAGGCTTTCGGCTGAAACCTGGCGTACACAGACCGCCAACTCGGCTAGAATCTGCTCGATGATTGACTCCGTTTGGGATCTCGTTGTATTCAAACTATCTCCGTGATCAAATTACTACTTTCTATTCAATGCTCAGGACAATTTTTCCAAACTGTTCTTGTTGATCCATATACTGGTGGGCCTGGCAAGCATCGGATAAAGGAAAGACACGATCAACGACGGGATGAATTTTTCCGGCGTCAACTACTTGCAGCATCTGTGCAAACTCCTGAGGGCTTCCCATCGTCGTACCAAAAACCGTCAATTGTTTGTGGTAGAGTTGTCGAATATCGAGTTCAGTAAGTGCCCCACTCGTCGTTCCGAAAGTCACGAGCCGGCCGCCGGGGTTCAACATATCCAGACTCTTGAAAAAGGTTGCCCTGCCAACGCTGTCAATGACAATATCCACGCCGCTGTCGCTCAATAAACGTTTAATCTCCACATCCCATTCGCACTGTGAGTAATTGATGCCGATCTCTGCACCAAGCTCACAAGCGCGGTTCAATTTCTCGTCACTATGAGATGTGACAGCCACTCGAGCACCCGCCAACCTGGCGATTTGAACGGCAAAACTTGCAGTACCGCTCCCTGCCCCGTGTATTAGTACCCACTCACCAGCCTGGACACGCGCCTTGGTGATAAGAGCGCGCCAGACTGTCAGGCACGTTAGCGGAAAAGCTGCCGCCTCTTTAAAAGACAATACACTGGGCTTGGAAAAAACATTCTCCGCAGAAATGCAAATATACTCGGCATAAGTCCCGTTATCGGGTCCGCCAAGGATTCTGAAGGCGGGCGATGGTGTAGCTTCGACATTTCCCCAATCCAGTGCGGGGTATATGACGACATCATCTCCGACCATTGAGTGACTTACACCTGCTCCCACAGCGACAACAACACCCGCACCATCAGACCCCGGAATGAAAGGCATCGCCATACGGTATTGCTCCCTGCTCCTGACGAGCAAATCCCGTCGATTGAGCGCGGCTGAATTCAATTTGATCAGAACCTGATTCAATTCCGGCGTAGGGATCGGAACATCCTCCAAATGCAGTTGCTCGTACCCGCCCGGTTCTCGCAAAAGTATAGCTTTCATGCCCGGTCAACCTAATTTGCTCAACTCTAGCCACGGTGCTTGCATTACCTTAGTCAACCGCTCGTATTCGGCGTAGCGCGCCAGGTAGAGCGGTGTGTTGGTGGTAATCGGCTCATGAACACGCACGACCGAAACGGCCTCTTGAACGGCTTCTGCGTAGTCATTGTAAATACCAGCGCCTATACCGGCGGACATAGCCGCGCCTCGTGCGCCCAATTCGTTACCATCTGACACCTCCATCGGTACTTGAATCGTATCGGCAAACATCTGTGACCAGACCTGACTCCGCGAACCCCCGCCGGCGAGCCGTGCAGTGTTGATTTGGGCTCCAGCCGCACGCAGTTTCTCAATATGACTCAAGTGGCCGAAAACCACGCCCTCGTATAGTGCACGCAGTAAGTGAGCGCGCGTATGCCAGCCAGCTACGCCATAGAATCCCGCCCGCGCTGTCGGCTGTACGTTCGAACCGAAGAGGAACGGGTGGAATATAATGTTTGAACTGCCCGGAGACAGGCTGGCGACTTCTTCATTGCAAACTTCATAGACTGAGATCCCGCGCTGTTTGGCTTCAGCGCGCTCGTCACCGCAACACTGATTCACAAACCATTCCAGGTTGGTAGCTGACGTGGCGCTGCCTTCGATGGTGAGATAAAGACCGGGTATCGCAAACAGGGTGGTCATGAATAGACCGGGGTCGACAATAGGATCTTTTGTAATTACCTCGTTAATGCTCCAACTACCCATGACCAAGCAGGCTTGGTTCGCATTGATTGCGCCAGCGCCAATCGCGCTCGCATCCACGTCAAACATCCCCCCCACCACCAGAGTCCCGGCCTCCAACCCGGTCTCCTGGGCTACGGCGGGCGTCACCTGTCCACAAATTTCACTGCTTTGCTTCAGAGGCGGCAGAGCCTCGTAAATTTCTGAGAGACCATAAAGCTCCATCAGTTCGCTCGAGTAACATCGATTGCGTACGTCCATCAAACTGGTGGCACTCATGTCGGTGAAGTCACCCATGATCTCGCCAGTCAGGCGGTACTTGATATAGTCCTTAACCATCAGGATGGCGCCTATGCGGTCGTAATTCTGCGGCTCATTCTTCTTGAGCCAGACAAGCAGCGCATTCGGCTGCGCTGGCCAAAATGATTGGACCGTGAACGGAAACACCTTTGCGTGAAGATTATGCTGATTCCACCCGTTCAGCACATCAGCAGCGCGAGAGTCCATGGATTGAATACCGTTCCGCAAAGGTCGCCCCTGTTTATCCAACAGATAGACACCATTACCGTGCCCGGTGTTGCCAATCCCTGCAATTTCTTCTGACCGCACACCAGACTTGGCGAGCACCGCGCGGATGGCGCTGGCCGTGCTTTGCCAGAGCATTTCCATATCTCTCTCAGTCCACCCAGGATGCGGAAACTCGGTATCCGCTTTGCACCTGGCAACCGTGATTTCTTTGCCATGCAAATCAAAGAGAGCGGCTTTCGAGACCGTACTGCCATTATCGATGCCCAATAGATATTGACCCATGGTTTGCCCTCGTTAACGAGCGTTATGCGTATTGAGTGGACTTGCCAACTGAGCCTAAAAGTTGATTCTTGCGGCGGATGACTTCGCACGCAGCCAAGCGGGCGGGCGTAAATGCTTCAGCCACCTCGATTTTTTCGATAGGGCCTTCCAGCGCCGCCTTCAAAGCCCGCAAAAAAGGAATGCGTACATCGGTCCAGATATTGATCTTGTCAATCCCAATATCGATAGCTCGTCGCAGATCCTGGTCCGGTGTATCCGAACCGCCATGAAGCACGAGCGGTATCTGGCAGACGGCGCGCAATTGAGACAGACGCTCATAATCGAGATGAGGTTTACCTCGATACAATCCATGTAAGGTGCCAATTGAAACGGCGAGCGCATCGACACCGGTCTCTTTAACAAAACGTTCGGCCTCATCCACCCGTGTCAGGGTAGCTTTCTGCTGGTCTTCGCTGATGACCTCATCCCCTAAACCCACATGCCCCAACTCGGCCTCGACTGAAGTGCCTACTGTATGAGCAAGCTCGACCGCTCGGCGGGTGAGTGCAATGTTTTGATCGAGAGGCGCATGCGAGGCATCGATCATGACCCCGGAGAAGCCGAGCTCGAGCGCGTATTCGATCTGATTAAGCGTCTTGGCATGGTCAAGCACCAGCGCTGCCGAGATCGCCGTGCGTTTATCTTCCGCCTCGATGATGCCCAGCAATGTTGGCCATTCTGTCTGTGGCGAATGATGTGGATAGATCATAATAATGGCGGGGGCCTGGTCGGCCACAGCTGCATCTACAATGGCTTGGGTAATCTCCAGATTACAAGTATCGTACGCGCCTACAGCCCAGTCATGCCCAATGCAAGGGCGCAAGATTTCTGCCAAGGTTAGGTATTTCACACGGTTTCCTCAATATATGATTTATGCTATCCTGCAAACGCGGGTTCCACCAGGCCTTTTACACCCGTCCTTAGGCAGAACAGGTCGCCAGCCCAGGGCTGTTGTTTCCGCTGCTCTTCTTCCAAGCCCCACGACATCGTTGTGACGAAGAGTTCATCGAGATCTTTGCCGCCGAATGCAAAAGAGATGACATGCTGTACTGGGAACCGGATTTGGCGCTCGATCTTGCCATCCGGATCATAGCGGGTGAGTTTCCATCCGCCCTGATGCCCATTCCAAATAAAGCCCTCTGCATCTATGATCACCCCATCAGGTTGTCCTTCGTCTTTCGAAAGGCGGGCAAAGATTCGTCGATTGCTGGCTGTACCAGTAATCGGGTCGTAGTCCAGGGCTATGATCTCCCACTTCCGCTGGTCTGCCACGTAAATCGTCCGGCTGTCCAGGCTGATCCCGATCCCGTTCGTCGTGGCATACCCCGCGTCCAGTTCATGGAGCAATTCATCGGGGTCCAGGCGATACAGCGAACCTTCCGGCAAAAAAGGATCATTCATATTGAACGTCCCCACCAGCAGGCGTCCCTGTCGATCCACTGCGGCATCGTTGTAGAAAATCTCTGGCTTGGTTGGCTGAGTCGAACCCACAATGAGCTGATATTCATCGGTTTTCGGATTCCAACCATACACCCCATTTTGAGCAATGGCAATCAAACCTCCCGAAGCCCGGCGCGCCAATGCCGTCACTGGCAGGCTTGTCGGAAAGGTTGTATACTTGCCCGTTTCCGGCTCAAACCGGCAAGTTGGCAATCCGCCCCAGTCTACCCAATACAGGGCATTTTCTTCGGGTTCCCAGATGGGGGTTTCCCCCAGTCTATTCTGCGCTGGTACAAGATGCTCCGGCTCGCTCATGGAATGGACTCCTTTGTCAGACTCTAAATTGATCGTAAAGTTGGTGACTAACCGGCTTGAGAACCGGATAAAGCTGTTTGTAAATATGATACCACTCGGCATATTTGAAGGACAGCTTTGGGTCTGGCAAGTAGGTTTTACCTGGCTTGTAAACGTGTTCAAAAGCATCCTGCTCGTTCCGATATAGGCCAATCCCAATCCCAGCCAGGATCGCCGCGCCAAGTGGCGTGGCCTCTTCCACTTCTGGCACGTCGATCGGCAGATCGGTGATATCGGCCTTGTTCTGCATCCAGAATGAATTCCGCGTGGCGCCTCCTACCGCGACAAGCTTGTCCGGACTAATCCCCAGGCCGGTCTTTAACGCGGTGACAATATCAAGAACCTGGTAATCCAGCCCCTCAATGATTGCCCGTAACATGTCGCCACGCTGGACAAAATTGCTCAGCCCCACGAAGGCACCCAACGAGCGGGCATCTACAACTGGGCAGCCAGCCGCTGACATGTGCGGCAGGAACATAACACCTCGGGCTCCGGCTGGCGAGGCGGCGGCATCTGCCATCAGGTAATCCCAATCATCCCCGCCCTCTTTTTCCGCGCGCAGTTGGGCTTCAAAGCCATACTCTTTACGGAACCACTCAAGCATATCCGAAGCAACCGCACCGCCCCAAACTGCATAGGTATCGCGCGCTACATGGGTTTCAACAGTTACACCCAACTTCTGCACCTCGGGTGTCAGGATGGGCGCAGGGATTCCGGCCAGGACGATCTCCCAGGTCCCGGTCACGTCCAGAACAACCCCAGATGCAAAGGCTCCCACCGGCAGCGCGCTGCACAAATAATCGTGCCCACCTAATACAACCGGCGTTCCGATTGGAAGACCCGTTGCCTCGGCTGCCTTGGTTGTCACTTCACCCAGCACCGTGCCGCTGGGTATCGCTTCGCACAGCAATCGACGCTCGATTCCAGACTGGGCCAGGATCTCATCCGACCAGTCCCGTTTGAGCTGATCGAATAAAAGCGTACATGAAGCCATGGTGTAGTCGGTCGCTCGGCGGCCACACAGCTTGAAATTTAGAAAATCTTCAATCAGCAACCACTTGTCGGTACGAGCCAAAATCTCAGGCTCATGCTCCGCCATCCACAAGAGCCGCAGTGCTGTGCTAAAGCGCCACAAGTTGTTTCCGCCAATGCGAAAGTTCCGCTCCGCCCCAATATGACTCTCCCACCAACGCAGTTGCGCTTCGGTGCGTGGATCATGCCAACTGATGAATGGGTAAATCCAGTTGCCCTGTTCGTCAATCGGGACACCATCCATGCCCATGCCTGTCACGGCCACGGCTCTAATACGGTGAGGGTCGTCCAGCCTGGCAACGGCTTCTTTCGTAGCCGCCGCCGCCCCACCCCAGATTTGTTCTGGCTGCCACACTGTCCATTCCGGGTGATCGGGATAAGGGTTATAACGCTTCGTTGGCCGGCTACCACTGGCTATGACTTTGCCAGCCAGATTATAGATCACACATTTGAGGCTCGTTGATCCGAGGTCAATTCCCGCAAGATAATCCATTTATGATCTCATAAGGAGCCTAATTTCAAAAACCTGAACAGAGCCTGCCACTTTTGCCATTAAAGATGCATCCAGGTTTCCAGCAGATGCGCAATATCATCGAAAATCATATCCGTTTCAATGGCCTCAGCCTCGGTGCGATCCGAGGAGCCTGATAGTACGCAAATTGTGGTGATGCCAGCCTTTTTCCCGCCGAGAATATCCGTGTCGACACGGTCGCCGATAGCGGCTGTTGTCTCTGGGCACGCGCCCATCTGCTCCATCGCCAGTTGGTACATGGTTGGTTCCGGCTTTCCGATGCCTTTCGCCTTGACGCCGGAGGCGGTCTCGAGCGCGGCGATCATCGTGCCAGTGCCTGGTATCAATCCTTCTTCAGAAGGATTGGTTGGATCAAAGTTTGTGGCGATGAAACGGGCACCACTGCGGATCAGCAGGGTGGCGCGCTTGAGTTTTTCATAAGTAACGTTCCGGTCCATGCTGGCTACCACCAACTGGACATCTTCATCAGCCATGATGAAACCTTCGTCAGTCATCGCTTGTTTGAGCGAGGGCATCCCAAAAACGTGGACGCGCGTTCCGCGAGGATACTCACCCGCCAGGTAGCGCGCCGCGGCCTGGCCTGAGTGCATGATCTCGGCCGGCGAGACCTGCACACCCATCCGCGCCAATTTATCGGCGTAGTCTTGTGGCGTGCGGGTCGAGTTATTCGTTGCCAGGATAAAAGGGATACGACGCTCACGCAGAAAATCAAAAAAATCGCGCAGGCGGGGCATTGGTCTGTCGCCTCGGTAAAGGACACCATCCATATCAATGATAAGGTGGGTGATCTTAGAGAGTGCCAGCATGAGATTAGATCAGCATCGCTTTCTACAGAAGGCAAGGGGATTGGTTGGTATTATGAGACCGTATCAGATGAGTAAATAAAGATTTTCGAGGGTGGTCTTGAGGTCTGCCAGGAAGCGTGCCACGCTAGCGCCATCGGCGATGCGGTGATCGGCGCAGGCGGTCAATTCCATCATCGGGCACAGCACAATTTGACCTTCGTGAGCGACGGGCGTATCAATTATCTTGCCAACCGCTAGAATGGCCGATTCAGGGGGATTGATGATGGCTGTAAACCTCTCGATACCAAACATCCCGAGGTTTGAAATGGTAAAAGTGCTGCCCGACATTTCGGCCGGCGTGAGGCGCCGATTACGGGCGCGGTCAGTTAAATCGGCCAATGCGGTGACAATCTGACCCAGACACTTGTCTTGCGCCGCACGGATCACAGGCACGATTAGGTTCTCTTCCACGCTGGTGGCAATACCCAGGTGGATATCTTCCCAAAGAATGATATTGCCATCGGAGAGCGAGGCATTCAGATATGGATGACGCGGCAGCACGCTGGCAACCGCGCGCGCCAGGATAGCCGTATAAGAAACACTCTGCCCAGTCTGAACCTTTAGCGGCTCCAGTACCTGTTCGCGCAAGCGAATCGCCTCGGTCATATCCACCCGCAAAGACAGGTTAATGTGCGGTGCGGTAATTGCGCTGTAGGCCATCCTCTCGGAAATGATCCTGCGCGCCCCTGCTACGGGTATTACCTGCTTGCGGCGGGCATCCGGCAGCGGTATAGGCACGGACAAAGTGGCGGGAGGCATCGATATTACCGGAGCCAGTGCAGGAACTGGAACGTTCACAGATACGCTGCCCGGCTGGGGTTTCTGGAAAGCCAAAACATCAGCTTTGTGGATCCGGCCTCGTGGCCCGCGACCCGATAATTGCTTCAAATCTACACACAGTTCGGCCGCCAGACGACGCGCAACTGGGGTGACTCTCGCCTTACCCGGCTCGGCGGCTTCAGCGACGGCTGCAACCGGCTCCACCGCTGTCACAACCTCGACCGTAGATGGAGCACCTGTAGCGGCGACCGGTTCGAGAACTTTCTTGACCGGTAACGCTTCGCCAGGGGCTAGTATATAGGCGATCACCTCAGTAACCGGGATGACATCGTCGGCTTTGGCATTCAAGCCAGCCAGGATTCCATCTGCCGGTGATTCCACCTCAATCGCCGCTTTATCGGTGGTGATGACAAAGAGCGGATCGCCCTTATTGACCTGCTCATTTTCCTTCTTAAGCCATTCGACAAAAGTGCCTGTCTCCATAACCATATCGACTTTGGGCATGATAACTTCAGTTGCCATATCTACTTCCCTTCCAATGCCAGAGCCCGTGCCGCATTGACAATATCTTCTACCTGGGGCACAGCAGCCCGTTCAAGTGTCCGGTTGTATGGGATTGGTATATTCTTCCCGGCCAGTCGACGGATGGGGGCATCAAGATAGTCAAAAGCTTCGCTCTCAGCAATCACGGCGGCCAATTCGCCGCCAAAGCCGCCAGTAACCGGTGCTTCGTGGGCAATCAGCACCCGGCCAGTTTTGGAAACCGAGCGAATGATGGTTTCCGTATCGAGCGGCTTCAGGCAGCGCGGGTCCACCACTTCAACCTCGATGCCTTCACCTGCCAGCTTTTCGGCAGCTTCGAGCGCACGCGGAACCATAATCGAGTAAGCCACAATGGTCAGGTCGCGCCCCTGGCGCTTGACCTCCGCCGATTTCAATGGGATGACATAGGATTCTTCTGGCACTTGTCCTTTCATGCGGTAAAGCAGTTTGTGTTCCATGAATAGGACCGGGTTGTTATCACGAATGGCAGTAATCAACATACCCTTGGCATCGTGCGGTGTGGACGGCGCAACCACCTTGATGCCCGGCACATTCACAAACCAGGCTTCCAGGCTTTGCGAATGCTGTGCGGCAGCCCCGGTACCAGAGCCTGATGGAGCGCGGATGACCATTGGGATACTGCATTTACCGCCAAACATGAAGCGCATTTTGGCAGCCGAATTGACCAACTGGTTCATGGAAATCGTCAGGAAATCCATGAACATGATTTCCATGATGGGGCGCATCCCCATCAGCGCCGCGCCGGTGGCCGCACCCGCAATCGCAGCTTCGGAGATGGGGGTATCGCGCACTCGTTCGGCACCAAACTCTTCCAGCATGCCTTTGCTCACCCCAAATGCGCCACCGTAGGTACCAACATCTTCTCCGATGAGAAAGACCTCTTTATCGACGCGCATTTCCTGTACCATTGCCTCGCGCAAGGCTTCTGAATAAGTGATTTCACGTTTATTGTCGGCAGTCATAACGCATATACCTCGTCTTCCATATTGTCCGGCGATGGGTCGGGGAAGGTCAGCGCTTCCTCGGCGGCTCGGTCAATGGCTATTTTGGCGGCTTGATCGATGGCTTCCACTTCGTCGCCAGTCATCACAGCGTTATCAACCAGAACCCCTTTGAAGCGCTGGATGGGGCACTTGTGTTTCCAGTCGTCGATTTCCTGCTGCGTCCGGTAAAGGTTTCGATCACTTTTGGAATGCCCCCGCCAGCGATAACTCAGGCAGTCGATGAGCGAAGGACCATTTCCGGCGCGCGTGTACTCAACGGCAGCCAAAACCGCCTCATAGACCGCAAGCACATTATTACCATCCACCGTCTTGCCAGGGATTCCGTAGCTGGCAGCGCGAGTGGAAATATGTTCGATATTCATTGATTTAGACACATGCATCGACATGCCGTATTGGTTATTGTCGCAGATAAACACCACCGGCAGCTTCCAGATGGAGGCCATATTCAACGATTCGTGAAACTCACCTTCGTTCGAGGCCCCATCTCCAAAGTATGACAGGAGAACCTGCTCTGAGTGGTGCATTTGCAGCGCCAACGCAATTCCCACCGAGGTGGGGATTCCGCCGCCGACAACGCCCGTTGCCCCCAGGTTACCTCCTGGAATATCAGCAATGTGCATTGAGCCGCCACGACCACGGCAATACCCCGCCTCTTTACCCAGGAATTCGGCCATCATCGTTGTGAGGTCCGCACCCTTGGCAATCGTATGGCCGTGGCCACGATGGTGGTGGATGATCAAATCATCTGGCCTAAGCGTTCCAATACTACCGACAGATCCGGCTTCTTGCCCAATCGAAAGGTGCATCGTGCCATGCACCAACCCTCGCACATATAAATCCTCGGCTTTTTCTTCAAAGTAGCGGATTTCGCACATTCGCTGTAACATCCAGACCAGCTTTTCACGTGGTAATTCATTCAACAGGTGGTGGGCGTTGGATGCAGCGGCCTTGTCTAATTGGTGATTTACTGTCATATCAACCTCATAATTTTTAGTAGCCATGTCATCTCTGTCCGTATTCATTCTGATACAGGTCCACCATATAATCTATCTGATCCGTCGTTAAAACGATTGGCTGCCCGCGCAGCATGGCCAAATGTGTGATCTTGGCTATTTCTTCAACTTCGACTGCCATTTTGGTTGCCTGCTGAGGCGAGGACCCGATCGTAAAGACGCCGTGATTCTGCATGACGATCGCCAGCGACCGGCCGATTTTATTGATAATCTCCTGCCCAATATCTTTTCCACCAATCGGTGCGTACCCACCCAGGGGGATTTCGCCACCGAGCATTGCAGCTGCTGTCAGGCAGGCCGGAATTACCTGCCCTAATACGGCAAAGCTGCTTGCATAAGGGGAGTGTGTGTGGACCATGCCAAAAACATCGGGGCGATGCTGGTAGACATACAGGTGTGTGTCTGTGTCTGTCGAAGGCTTGAGGTTTCCTTCGATCACTCGACCATCCATATCAACCACTACCATATGCGCGGGCGTCAACTCTTCAAAGGCATAACCACTCGGTTTGATGACAACCAATCCCGATTCCGAGTCGCGCCCGCTCACGTTGCCACTCGTCATCCTGACCAGGCCGTTCTTGGGCAATTCCAAATTGCATTTCCAGACAATCTCGCGAAGCTGCTCTAAAAGCATGATGAATCTCCAATTTGTTATGATTTCTTTCGAAATTCTCGATCAAAGATTTCGAGAACCCCACACGCGGCTGCCTCATCGGTGATCAACGCATGTACATATCCGCCGCGCAAAGCACCATAGATGGGTAGTGCTTTGGCTGCCGTCGCAGCTACGCCAATCCTGAAGGGGATTTGTAGGATTTCGGCCAGAGTGAGCCCGATGACCCGATCGGCATATTCCTTACCACACGGCCTGCCCTCAATATCATACACATAGGCCCCAATTTCCCCGACCCCTCCGCAATCCTCGGCAATATGTTTCAAGTCCTTGGCAGACAGGGCCGTGAACTGAACGAAGCGCGAGGCTTCTGGATCCACCGTGCCAACCCCCAGGAGCGCGATGTTTGCATGGCGGGCAATATCGAGTATCTTTTTAACCGGCGCCATAAACCGCAATAACTCACAATGCTCACGGGTATCTACAAAAGCTGGCGCGTGGAGCTGGTATGCCTTTCCGCCCAACCGTTCGCCCATCTGAGTGGCCAAATAATTCATATCGGATTCAATTTCACCCTGGATCGCTCCGAGGATCGGAACGACTTCGATCTGGTAAGTACGGGTAGCCTCAAGCGAGTGAACGATAGCTTGGACGGTTGTACCAGGAGAGATAGCCAGAACGTCACCGTCTCGAATGTGTTTTAGCAAAAAGTTTGCCGCTACGTCGCCAAGGGGGCTTAACGGCGAGCTGCCGTTCTCAGCGATAGACGGAATGACAATTGCATCTTGCAATCCAAAGACGGCCTTCAAGCGATCTTCAATTTCAAACAGTTGTTGAAATGGAGTCCGAATGGTGATATTAACATACCCATCATCGCGAGCTTGCTGGAGCAGGCGATTGACCTTAGCCGTTGATAAACTCAGGCGTTGTGAAATTTCGGTTTGTGTCAGCCCATCCAAATAGTACAGGTGCAAGATAATATTAATAAGACGTGTTGTTTCGTAGGTAGGCATTATCGCTCCCTGTTACCAACCAGTATATTTACGGAAAATCACGGGTACCTCTCTTTTATTCCAGCCTTGAGCGGCTCAATAGGCGATCCGGTTGGCCAAGTTTCGGTCACCAAATCTTCTACGAACTTGCGAGCAGCAGCAACAGAAGCAATGGGATCCTCGCCGGTATGCTTGTCTCCCCACATCTCAACGCCAATCAGGCCCCAAAAGCCCGTTTGCGCTAACGCCCGAAAAGTCTCTCGAAAAGGCACGATCCCATCTCCAAAAGGCACCCCACGAATGATCCTCGGTAAAGCATCCTTGACGTGAACGCCCAACAATTGTCTTTTGGCCAGAGGAAGCTCGCTGGCCGGGGAGTACCCGGCAGCAGCGAGATTGCCAATGTCTGGATATAGTTGCAACCAGGGTGAGTCAATCTCATGGATAATGGCCAGGGCTTTGCTCAGATTCTCCACAAACGGAGTATCCAGGTTTTCAAGGCCCAGCATCACTCCGGCTTGTTCCGCCCAACGAGCACCAAGACGGAGACCATCGATAAAGTTCGCCCGCGTCTCATCGTCGCTTATTTCGTAAAAAACATCGTAGCCCATAACTTGAACAACTCGCAAACCAATATCTCCTGCAAACTCGATTGCCTTGCGCAAGATTTCCTGTCCTTGCTGGCGTAGCTCTGGTGTGTGGCTTCCAAGCGGATATTTACGATGGCCGCTCAGGCACATGGTCATGATAGGCACGCCGGTATTAGCGATGGAATGGCGAAGTGCTACCCGCGCGGATGCCGACCAATCCAACCGGACCAGACGCTCATCGCTCTCGTCAATCGAGATTTCTACAAAATCAAAACCTGCCTGGCCTGCCGCGGCAAGACGTTCTTCCCAAGAAAGGGCAGCGGGCAACGCTTTTTCATAAAGACCAACAGGCATTTTGAACACGGCAAAATCTCCAATCCTGAACTTGCGCCTGCGGTACAAAGCCTTTACAACTCTATCCGCCAGATGATCGAAACCATGAGTGTACAAATCTCCCATCAATTCAACATTGAAGTCAATTACGCTCACACCTTTTGGGTCTTGTGCACTCACCTCTACAACAAACTCGCTAAGCATACTGTGTTCATATTTATAAGCAACCGCTTCGTTGGAAAGCCAGCCTGCTCACAAATCATGGTGTTCGTTTTCCCAATTTTGTATAATACCCAACTATGTTTACCTTTTCCCGCACCAGCAGGTGGTTAAGGACGACGGCAATCATCAGAACACTCCCTTTCGCCACATTCTGCCAAAAGGGGGGGATGACTGTCATCAGTCCAATGGTTACACATATGATAATAATCGCTCCAATGATTGTCTTCGGGACCGAACCTTCGCCCCCTGAAAATGCGGTGCCCCCCAATAGCACTGCGATGAGACAATTAAGTTCCATACCGTCGCCCGAAAGCGGATCTCCCAATGACATATAGCTGGCGCGCGCCACACCAGCCAGTGCGGCACAAACGCCCACAACAATATAGAGCAGCCAAATAATATTGGCCGCATTGATCCCTGAAAGTTCGGCTGCCAGGCGGTTACCACCAACGGCAGCGGCATACTTACCAAGAATTGTCTTTCGCTGAATAATCGTCAACAAGACAATGATTAGTATTGCGACCCAGAACGCCCAAGGCAGCCCGAAAAGAACATCTTTCCGCCCAAAATCGTTGATCCAAGCAGGCATGGACTGCGTGGCACTGCCTTTGATGGAGGAATTACCGCGCCCCGTGATCAGCAGGGCTATGCCTTTGAACAGGTTCAGCGTTACCAGTGTAGAGATCACGGGGGTGATGCGCAACTTCACTGCCAGGTAGCCATTAATGTATCCCATCACAATCCCCAGGATCAATGAGGCGAACAAGGCAATCAGAAAGCTAGTTCCATTCAGAATTAACCAGGCGAACACCACCGCGGTCAGGCTCATGGCACTGCCGACAGATAGATCGATGTAGCCCGAGATCATCACAAGCGTGAATGCGCCACTCAAGATCATAATGGGTACGGCGCTACGAAGCAGATTGATGATGTTATCTGGGCTTAGGAATTGTCCCCGGGCAAACAGGCTGCCCTGGTCCAGCTTCACTACGCTTAATATCAACACGATCAACACAAGCACAACGTAAATGTAATATCGTTTGATGTTTGATAGGATCATCGCCGATCGATCGAATTGCAGTTGGGGTAACTCTCTTTTCATGGTATCCACGATAATTTGCTCCTGTGAAAATGCCTGCTAGCCTTGCCGCGCATTATCATCAGCCTTTTCTTTTATCTAGGGCAAAACGTTGCCCAACAATCGCAAGGAAGGTAAAAACTGCTTTGAGGATAAATTGCCAGTCAGGCGAAAGCAGGAGGCCGGTGGCAGCCGTTGTAACAACGGACAGGATGAGGGCACCCACAAACATGCCCAGCACAGATCCAAACCCTCCCGCAATACTGACGCCTCCTAATAGCACGACTACCAGCGTGTCGAACTCGTATCCCGTTGCACGGCTGGATATCCCAGCCTTGTACTCAGAGGCCAGTAGTATTCCAATGATCCCGGCAAGCAATCCGCTGAGGATGTAGAGGGCAGTGAGGTATTTAGCCACGTTGATACCTGAGAGCCGGGCTGCCTCTGGATTCGCTCCGATGAGGTAGATACGTCTTGCGAAAACAGTCTTCTTCTCAAAAACGAAGGCGACGATGATCAGGGCGATCATGATGAGCAGCGAAAGTCGAATGGTTGTGCCAGGGATACCTATGCTCCCCAGCACGCCAAATGCCGCGGGCAGGCTGGTATTACGCTGTGCGCCTTGTGTAACGACCTGCGCAGCACCGCGGGCAAGCATCATCGTGCCAAGCGTGACGATGATGGAGGGCACCTTCAACCTGGCAATGAAGAAAGCATTGACTGCACCGACACCCATCGCACAAAGCAGAGCAAGCCCAACGGCGACGAGGTATGGTAAACCTAAGCCGTTAGCCAGGGGATTCTGGGAGACATTTGCCCCCTGACAAAACCAGACTGCAAGCACACCGGTTAAAGCGATGTTGCCGCCGACCGACATGTCGTAGTTTCCGGTAATCATTACGAACGTAATGCCAATACCCAGAGTGATGATAAACCAATTGTTGGTGATGAGGTTTAGGATGTTCTGTGTCTTGTAAAAGTTTGGTACCACGAGGCTGGCAAGAACGAACACGATGATAAGCACGCCGACCATGAACAGGGTAATGAACGACTCGTCGCTCAATTTGCCGCGCATTATCGGCATCTTCACCTGGTTGGTTTCCATGGCTATGCTCCTCCTGTGACGATATGAAGTATATTCTCGCTGTTGACATCACTGCAATTCCGCAGTGTGGACTTCAGGCTTCCGTCGTACAGAAGATAGATGCTGTCGCAAATATTCATGACCTCGGGTAACTCTGAAGAGAAAATAATGATGGTTTTCCCCTCCCTGGAAAGCTGGCGAATGATACTGTAGATCTCACTCTTGGAACCTACGTCAATTCCGCGAGTTGGTTCGTCCATCATGAGCAAATCAGATTCTGCGAAGAGGCACTTGGAGAGAACCACCTTCTGCTGGTTGCCTCCAGAGAGCTTGGCAGTCTCCTTCTCAATACTGTTGGTAGATATATTCAGCTTGTCCACATATTCGTGTGCAACCTTGCGTTCCGTTGCATTGTTGATGAACCCATTGCGGGAGATTTTCTTCATGTTCATCACGGACACATTCCCCCGTATGGTCAGGACGGTGAACAAACCCTGGGTCCTCCGTTCCTCTGGCACCAGGGTAATACCCGCTGCGATGGCTTTTTCCGGAGATGGTTTGAGTATTTGACCTTTGAAGATGATCTCGCCCGTATATTCATCAGCGCCAAAGATGGCACGGGCGAGCTCTGTTTTACCGGCGCCTACTAGACCATAGAAACCGGCAATCTCCCCCGTGTGGATATCGAATGAAACGTCATTCAGCCTGTGGTTGGAGAGGTGCTTGACCTGAAGGATCGTATCTGAACACTCACTTTCCGGGGGTGTGTACTGTTCGAATACCGTTTTACCGATCATCAACTTGATAAGTTCAGATCGGTCCTTGATCTCAGCGACAGGTTTTGTATCAATGTGTTTGCCATCGCGCATGACCGTCACATAGTCTCCGATTTCGAAGATCTCATCCAGGCGGTGAGAGATATATATGACGGTGACGTTTTTCTCACGCAAGCTTTTAATGATAGCAAATAATCGGGCAATTTCGCTCTCCGAAATCGCGGCCGTCGGCTCATCCATGATGATGATGTCGGCCTCCGCGGCTACGGCTTTGGCAATCTCCACAATCTGTTTCTTGGCCACGCTCAAGCTCGAGACCAACTGCCCCGGTTTGATGGATGGCTCGATGTCGTTCAACACTCTGACCATCCGGTTGATCTTGTCTGTCTTTCTGATGAAACCCAGTGTCGTTTCTTCCATGCCCAGGGTCAGGTTTTCCTCGACGGTGAGCTGGTTGACCACATTAAGTTCTTGGAACAGAGTGCTGATCCCCTTTTGCTTCGCATCCCGGGTGTTGTGCGGATCATATTCTTCACCATTCAGAAGAATCCTGCCGCTCGTGCGCGCATATGCGCCGGTCAGGATCTTGATCAGAGTGGATTTCCCTGCGCCATTCTCCCCAACTAGGCAATGGACTGTATTCCGCTCAATGGTAAAACTGACATTATTAACCGCCCGCACCCCCGGGAAATCTTTCACGAGATCTTTGATCTCCAGTACATTATCTGTCGATTTCATACATCGGCTCCTTGAACTTGACGGGGGAAAGACTTGGTCCCTCCCCCGTCAAGTTTCATGCTTCTAGTTCTTCGGGCCGTATTATTGCTATTGGACGTTGGTTCCAAACTGGTCGTTCAACCAAGTCACGGCATCAGCGCGCGGCATTGTCCAGAAGGAGATGTTGTAAGCTTTGTAGAAGAACTCCTGAGGAGGTTGCGAAACTTGCGGCACCTTGCCGCTGGCAACATCCATGATCAGGTCTATGCGGCCATCGGCGGTCTCAATTGGGGGAAGGCCCATGGACAACTTCAATGAGCTGTTCGGATCGTAGACTTCGCTCATCTCGACTTCGTCGAAATCCACGCTGGCGACGATCTCGGTCAGCGGCTTGCCGTTGTCAAACTTGCCTCGTCCGGCCTGGGTCAGACCCGCCATCGTGCCGACCGTCAGGTTGGAGGCCTCGGAGTAAATCAGGTTGATCTCCGGGTGCGTGGTCATCAAGTCCGTGATGATCTGCTTGGCCGCATCCTGGCCCTTGCTGGCATCCTGGCAACCGAGATCGGTTGCTGTAGGATCCACCGACTTTACACCCGCCACAAAGGGAGCAGTACGCCCGGAAATGACTTCTGCGTTGGTCGGCCAACCCAATTCAACCATCACGATGGGCTTGTCGGGATGCGCGGCCTTCCACTGCGTGGCCATCTCTGCACCCATGGCAAAGCTAATGCCTTTCTCATCGCTGCGAGCTACCGGAATACCGGTGTCAGCCAGCGGGCTGAAGAACGCAGTCATGATGATGCCCTTATCGAGGGCTGCGAGCACGCCGGGTTTGTTCGATTCGGGGTCCCACGGCTGAATAGTGGCGGCATCCATGCCCTGCGCTACCACCTGGTCAACGTTCTGGACCATGACTGAGCTATCTGATTTGCCGTCGAACACGAACACTTCAGCGCCGTACTTCTCCATGGCATACTTCTTCGCCTCGGTAGCCTGAGCCTGGTGGAATACGTTGGACAGATCCGATACGAAGAACGCAATCTTCTTCACGACCATCCCCGCCGGCGCTTGAGCTTCCGGAGCCTGGACGTTGGTTCCAAACTGTTCGTTCAACCAACTCACGGCATCGGCAACCGGCATTGTCCAGAAGGAGATGTTGTAGGCTTTGTAGAAGAACTCCTGAGGAGGTTGCGAAACTTGCGGCACCTTGCCGCTGGCAACATCCATGATCAGGTCTATGCGGCCATCGGCGGTCTCAATTGGGGGAAGGCCCATGGACAACTTCAATGAGCTGTTCGGATCGTAGACTTCGCTCATCTCGACTTCGTCGAAATCCACGCTGGCGACGATCTCGGTCAGCGGCTTGCCGTTGTCAAACTTGCCTCGTCCGGCCTGGGTCAGACCCGCCATCGTGCCGACCGTCAGGTTGGAGGCCTCGGAGTAAATCAGGTTGATCTCCGGGTGCGTGGTCATCAAGTCCGTGATGATCTGCTTGGCCGCATCCTGGCCCTTGCTGGCATCCTGGCAACCGAGATCGGTTGCTGTAGGATCCACCGACTTTACACCCGCCACAAAGGGAGCAGTACGCCCGGAAATGACTTCTGCGTTGGTCGGCCAACCCAATTCAACCATCACGATGGGCTTGTCGGGATGCGCGGCCTTCCACTGCGTGGCCATCTCTGCACCCATGGCAAAGCTAATGCCTTTCTCATCGCTGCGAGCTACCGGAATACCGGTGTCAGCCAGCGGGCTGAAGAACGCAGTCATGATGATGCCCTTATCGAGGGCTGCGAGCACGCCGGGTTTGTTCGATTCGGGGTCCCACGGCTGAATAGTGGCGGCATCCATGCCCTGCGCTACCACCTGGTCAACGTTCTGGACCATGACTGAGCTATCTGATTTGCCGTCGAACACGAACACTTCAGCGCCGTACTTCTCCATGGCATACTTCTTCGCCTCGGTAGCCTGAGCCTGGTGGAATACGTTGGACAGATCCGATACGAAGAACGCAATCTTCTTCACAGCCTTCCCCGCGGGCGCTTGAGCTGCAGGAGCCTGAGTGTTCGGCGGCGCTTGGGTCGTTGGAACAGGTGTCGCTGCAGGGGCGCAGGCGGACAAAACAAGGCTGGAAATTATCAGAACAGCCAAAAGAGCGAACACGATCTTTTTCATTTTGAGAATTCTCCTCTTTAACGTTATGAGTAAAAGAAACGATTGGATTCGTCGCGCCAGTTACCGATCTCCACTTTTACTTGGGTCGACGTTTACGCGACACTAAAGTTGCTAATTTAGTTAGTGTCTTCGTTCGCTTCACCTGCTTTCTCCCGGTATAAATGTTTCGCCAAAACTAACCATTATTTTACTGGCATCGGAACCATTTGATTTTGGGAAAGCGGCGAAAATTTGCTTGTTTCCCATCCCCCACTCATCATTCCGATCCCGCTCAAAACAGTTCACGAAACCCTCGGGGTTTAACTTTCTCAATATGATTTCCTTATTGTTAAAATCCACTGACATCCTGCGCCAACCCATAAACCAGCATTTCAGGGACACACCCACCTTTCGTGAGCGCGCAGGTCTGGTACACCATATCAGCAAAGTGCTCTGGCCGTACGGCCAGGGACTCGTCCCATTCGAACTTGTTGACGCCTGATGCTGCTGCCTGGAAACCGGTATTGGATCCACCCGGCACGAGGAGAGTCACGGCTATGCCGTGGGGTCGAAGTTCTGTGTAGAGGCACTTTGTGAAAGCATTAACGCCGGCTTTTGCGGCTGAATACACCGACCAACCCGGCCATGAGCGCCGATCACATGCGCTCGACACATTGATAATCTTGCCGAAGCCTTGCTGTTTGAATTGTGGTGTGAAAATACGGCAACTTGTAATAGTGCTGGTGAGATTCAGGTCTATGATGCGACGGTTAATTGTATCGTCCATTTCTTCGATGGGAGCGACTTTAAGTGCGCCACCCGCATAGTTGATTAGGAAATCGACCTTGCCAAAGGTTTCTAGCGTTGCCTTGAATGCACGCTCGAAAGTTTCCGTCAAGGTGACGTCACCCACCAAAGGAACAACCTTCGATCCAGCTGCCTTGCAAACCTCGGTGGTAGCATTGAGGGCTTTCTCGTTGTAGTCGATCAGGACAAGTCCCACCTGGTCCACTGCGGCGAATAACTCAGCCGTGGCCTTACCAAATCCTGATCCGACACCTGTAATGACTGCCACTTTTCCTTTTAGAGACTCAGCCATATTCGTATCTCCTTATCTGGTTTCTTGTTGCATCGATTTACTTCTCAACTGGGCCAGCAGCTTGCCCAGTTCTTCATCATCGATTGAGTAAGTGTGCTCCGGCTCAGGGAATTGTCCCTGTTCAACTTCCGTCCGGTACTGTGTCAGCGTTGTCACAATAATCTGAGTCAGATCTAGATACACTTTGAGGAAACGCGGCGACATTTCCTTAAACATCCCCAACATGTCTTGCGTCACCAGTGCCTGACCGTCACATCCCGGTCCCGATCCAATCCCGATTGTCGGGATGTCCAGGCTTTTGGTAATGATCTCGGCCAGGCGAACCGGCAGGCATTCCAAAACCAGGGCAAATACCCCGTTATTAGCCATCTCGACCGCATCATGGATGGCTTCCATGCCGGAAGCGGCATCCTGACCGGGCAACTTGATGCGCCCGGATTGGACGATTTTTTGTTTGGTCACGCCAATATGCCCCATCACCGGTATGCCAGCGCAAACGATAGCCCGCACCAGGCCGCCCTCCTGACAAGTACCCTCCAGATGCACGCCATCCGCTCCACCCTCTTTGATGAGACGTGTAGCGGTACGCATGGCGTCATCCACGTTGTTGTAGGAACCAAAAGGAAGGGTTGTCACGACCAGGCTGCGTCTGACGCCATTGCGAACCGCGCGGGTGTGGTAGATCATCTCGTCTACAGTGACCGATACGGCTTCAGACCGGCCATTGCCAACGGTACCTACGGCGTCGCTGACCAGTACCACATCTATACCAGCCTGGTCAATAAAACTGGCCATTGGGAAGTCATAGGCCGTCAGCATGGAGATCTTCTGACCTTGTCGTTTCTTTGTCTTGAGGTACGTTGTCGTTACCTTAGACCGTGTATTCACGTGTGACTTTCTTTTTTTACTCTAGAACATCAGGTAATAAATTTTCGAGGTCCAGATGAGGGCTGGGTAGAATCCGTACCGATACTACCTCGCCCAACCGGCGTGCTGCGAGTGAACCTGCTTCGATAGCTGTCCGCACCGCTCCAACATCTCCGCGAGCCATTACGGTCATATAACCGGATCCAATGGCGCGCAGACCTAGCAGCGTGATGTTCGAAGCCTTGATCATTGCATCGGCCGCCTCGATACATGCCACCAGTCCGCGAGTCTCGATCATTCCCAGAGCCCGCATCCCGGGATCCAAGTCTTCGACTTTCAAAGACTGCTCTTCTTTTTGACTCTCATTCGTTTTTGCCATGGTCATTTATTCCTTCCTGTAGGAAATGGCTCCCTCAAATCGAAGGGAGTCGAGAATACCAACAATCGCTGCATCGACTGGCGATGAATTTTGGCCGGTGGCCATGCGCGCCGAGCTGCCCTGAATGACAATGACGAGCTCGCCTTCGCCCGCGCCGATCAAATCTACTGCCAAAAAGATCTTGCCGCCATCAGGATTTCCATTGGGGTCCGCTGATTGGACAAGCAGCAACTTGGTTGTTTTTAGTGAATCATGTTTTAGGGAGGCAACTGCCAAGCCCACGACTTTAGCGACAATCATATTATCTCCTCATGCGCATAAGGCCATTAGTTCCCGGTGCGCTTTCCGGTGGATTGCCTGACAAGTTCAACCAATTGGTCTACCACCTCATCCGAGCCCGGGTAGCTTTGCGAGTGCTGCTGCCGGAGTGTGACCGCCACTGGACCATGCTGACATCCTTTAGGTTTGGCGCCAAGAACGGGTGCGGTATCACGTGAGGAAGGTGTGAGGGCTGCCGGTGAAACTAATTGGGCCGGAGGTGAAGATGGAGCCGGGGAAGCCACTTTGGCCGGGGTGGCTGGTGAGCTGCCAACCAGAATTGTAATACCCAGTTGGCGAGCCATATCCCGCGCCAGATCCATCAGGATTGTGTTCTCATCCAAGATCAACTCTTTTTTTCCCTGTGCCGCCAGGTGTTCGATGTCTTCCATGCAAATGTATTTCATTCAAACACCTCCGTTATGGATTACTTAGCCTTGCCGCTCAAACTTTGCACGGCTTTAATGGCTGCATCGCGGGCAACCTTCACCTCAGACTCGCTGCCCGAAATATACAGGCGCCCAAACCGCCCGGTGGACTGGTAATGAACCAGCGTAATATTTTCCGCTTTTTCAGCTTCATTCGCCGCCAGCATCACGTAGGATGCCGGTGCAACCTCAAGCACACACAGCGTTTGACCTCGCAGCAACAACCCACCTCGACTGGTCTGGTTCACTAACTGTGCTTCGTAAGCATCCACGTTAGTGATCATTTTGACAGAAGCTATCTCTGGCTTGTGACGATCTTGTTCAGAAAGATTAAAGCGGCCGAGTGCGGCAAGTCCAGCTACCCGCACCGCTTCTTGGAAGGGCGCATGGATTTCGAGATTACCAAATTCCCGTTCCACACTCAAAGTTCCTGGCCGGACATCGGTCGTTTTGAGAGCTACATCCAGAAATTCGTAAACTTCACTGGCAGGTGCTAGCTCGACGAACAATTCAGCCATGCCTTCCACCGGGACATCTCCCCTGAGGAGAATTCCGGTGAGAGCTGCATATTGCGGCTGCATCGAGTCGATAATTACATATGTTCTGAGTTCCATTTTGTCGGTTCCTCTCAGTAAATCGTGTTACTTGCGCAACCGTGGACTAGTATTCCAGCAGAGGCCGCACGACCCTGGTCGAGCCCTGATGAAGTAGTTTCTCGACGACAGGATGAGGTCGGGCAATAACGTGAGCAGCTACCAGCTCTCCTGCCCGCTTGGCTGCCGCAACGCCAGCATCCACCGAAGCCTGCACCGCACCAACTTCACCGCGGACCATGATGGTGATATACCCACCACCGATTTCTTCTTGACAGACCAATCGCACATGGGCCACTTTGGTCATTGCGTCGGCCGCTTCGATCGAGGCCACCAATCCTTTTGTTTCGACCATTCCGAGCGCAGTTACTTGCAAATGTGACGCAGCCATATATATCCTTCCTTCTAAGAGATTCCAAACACTTGATTCGCGGCTTTAATTCCCGCGTTGGTATCAACCGGGTACCCTAAATTCCGTAGAACGGTCCCTGTGGCATTCAAGAGGTCAATCACCCGGTTGCGCGAAAGATCGCCCATTTGCGTGGGGTCGAGAAAAAACGCGTTCTCAGAAACCAGGCCAAATGTTCCGTCTGCGGTCACAACCTGCGCCAAGCCCCGCACAACATCTTCAGCCATAAAATTGCTGGGACACAGGATGTCTGTTCGAGTGCTCAAACACAAGCGGCTGGGAGAATCACAACCAGGGCATTCGCGGCCATCCACAACCAAAGACAACCCCATGTCACTTACTCCCCAACGAATAGCCTTGACCGCTAAATCTGCGAGTGGAACGCCAGTTGCGGTGGAGCCCGACGAGTGCAATTTAGAAGCTCCGGACCATAAATCTGTTATGGCCATGCGCATTTGATGGGCAGCAGCTCGTGGATCAGCCGCCTCGCGGATACCACGTCCGCAGATCACAACGGCCACTGGCAAATCGGCGAAAAATGGGAGCAGTTCCATGGTCATCCCACCGGTAACCGTGACTTTATAGCCCATATCAATCAACCGCCGGATCGTATATTTATCTGATTCAGCCCACATGCGACCAGCTGACTGAGCATCCCATTCTCGGTGATAAACAATACGGTTGATGCCAATTTCCCGCCATTCGGCTGCCCTGGCCAGTACTTCATTATCACGAACGCCGGTAAGCTCCATCAACATTTCCTTGCCGCGCTCGATAGCAACTGCGTATGCCTGCTTCACTGTCGCCAGTGCAGCGCCACCAATCACTGTCATCCAATCAGCGCCAGCGTCAAAAGCCATGGCTGCTTCAAGAGCTCCAACATCTGGGGTTTTAAAATCAGCCAGAATGATTTTATCGGGCGCTATTTCTCGGATTGCGCGGATCGCCTCCAGCCCAGCCGATTTACAGAGCGGCGTTCCAATTTCAATAATGTCTACTTCGGGAGCAACCAGGGATGTCATTACTAACGCTTTTGGTAACGAAATATAATCCATGGCCACTTGAAGTAGGGGTGAAGAATTCATTATCTGACCTCGATACTCAGCCCGTCGACGGGCTTCATCTGGATTGGATACCCTTATTTGGATATCTTCTGTGGATGAAAAGAATCGTAAGGTATTTTCTTGTGTCTCGGAAATATATTAGTGCTGAAATTATTATCAGTACATAAAACAGAAGTGATAATTATTTCATCTACTGAAAATAATATCACTTAGACTAGAAAATGTCAATAATTTTTCATAAACACGGGAACAATGTCACATAAATGGGCGACAAATGTAATGTGCCGAAGGGATAGGTGCTATCCAGGCCAACTGATCGTGATTTCAAGCAAAAACGAATGGCGCAACCTTTTTCGTTTGGACATCCTGAAACTCATAACACAACATTTTATCACCGTGAGTAACAATTGGTTGATCTCAACAGTCTTATACGATCAGACGGCTCGGTGGACGTCAGCCACAGGCCTGGTTCGATGGCGAATGATATCCCATTGAGAATATGCAGCTCACGGCCTACCCGTGGCAGGTTGCAGAGGATGTTCTCAGCCAGGATGATGGTGTCGCGGAACATGGTGCCTCCGATTTTCAGGATATGCTGAGCTGGAGTAGAGACTAGGAAGTGAGGAATGGGATGGGCCACAGGTCTCTATTGAAACAAGCCTGGGTTCGGATTTTTTTATAGGTTGAGTTGCGGATAAATAATAAAGTGGCAATGAGTTTGTTCGTTTGAAATCAATCTAATTGTCTGCTGCTATGCAGTGCGTTATATCAAAACCGTTCCCTTTAACGGTGAATTTATAGAATAGCAAGAGCTAGTGGGAGAAATACTTTGGACACATCCTTGTTTCTAACCCGCCTCATTTTTTTCTTAAGCGCGTTAATCATGGAGATAGTCTATCTAGGGTTGTTTGTGATCACGATCAAACGCCCACCCTTCCGCTTCTGGCCGCCCCCGTCCGCACGGTCATGGCAGTTCTTTGCTGCCTGGATCATGGCGTGTCTTGTTCTGGTCGACTTCGCTTTCCTGGGACTCCTGGACTTCGACAGCTTCATCCTGTCAGGCTTCCAAGCTCGTCTCCCCATTGCCATCGCCATTTTTGTTGTCGGCTGTGCCGTTGGGGGCTGGGGATCATTTAGGTTTCCCCTCAAGGCAACCATAGGCTTCGGTGATCGGTTGATCACGACGAGTGCTTATCGCTACACTAGGAATCCGCAGTATATTGGCGACAGCTTGAATATCATTGGGTACTTCGTGCTCACCAATTCCTGGATGGTTGGCATTGTGGGGTTGTTAGGCGTAATGCTCAACCTGCTGGCTCCATTCACTGAGGAACCATGGCTTGAGGCACGCTTCGGAGCAGAATACCTGGAATACAAAAGGCGAGTGGCGAGATTTATCGGGCGTCCTAAGATAAAAGTAGAATAGCAGCTCGTTGGAGATCGCTAAAGCGGCTGATGCAGCTGCTCTGGCTGGAAATATCAAGTTTGATAACCCCAATTTACAACAAACACTGCGGCAAAATACCCCCCTCCGTTAAACGCACCCTCCCCGGAAGGGAGGAGAGGACTTCCGGGGAGGGCAAACCAACCAAACCGTTCTTCAAACTTCTTTCACCTATTTATTGGCCCCCGCTGAAAGCTGATTGATCGCTTTTAACAATTGTGCATCCTGACTACTTTGCAGCTGAGCTGCGGTCATTCCTCGGGCTGATTCAGGCAGGAATAAATTGACTGTGGTCGCCAGGTTGACGCTCACATCTGGGGCAATACCCTTGTGCCAAATCACACGCCCAGCGGGTGTTAGCCATTCCTCGGTAGCTAATAGGATCTGTGATCCATCCGATAACGGGAAATTGTTGAGCACCGTGCCAGTTCCAAATGTAGTTTGACCAATCAGTGTCGCTCGATGAGCATCCTGAAGCGCACCGGCTACGATCTCAGAGGCGCTGGCAGTTCCCTGATTGATGAGTACCACCAGGGGCATATTGACCGCCAAACCCCCTGAACGAACCGGGATTGCCTGTTCCTGCCCCTGGGCATTCTTGACCAGCAAGACGTTCCCATTGCCCAGGAATTGACTGGTTACACCAATTGCTTCGTCCAGCAGGCCGCCTGGATCATTACGCAGGTCTAAAATGATGCTTGTGGCGCCTTGGGCGTGAATTTGCTGCAGGGCTGTTCGTAAGTTATCGGTCACTCCCTGGCTGAAGGCTGCGATGCGCACATCGGCGATAGTTGTGCCAGGCAGCATGATCCAGGTGACATTTTGGACCGTAATCTTTGCCCGGGTGATGGTCACATCCCTGGTCGCGCCAGTTACTGGATCCTGCAATGTGATGGTCACCTTCGTCCCAGCAGGACCTACCACTTTACTGACCACATCACTGAGGCTTAACCCGGTCAAGTCTACTCCATCCACTTTCAACATGATGTCACCGGCTTTAACCCCGGCCGCCTGGGCAGGAGAGCTATCGATCGGAGCGACGATGACTACCTGACCGTTACTATTCAACATCACTTCAGCCCCAATACCATCGAATGTGCCCTGAGTGAAGTTATTTTCTTCTTTAACCATCTGGGGGGTTAAAAACCGGCTGTGACCTGTGTCACCTAGTGCATCTACCATTCCGGAAATTGCCCCATACTCAAGCTGTGTCTTTTGCACCGCTGTTTGATCTACATAATTATGTTGGATGATCTGATAAGCCTGGCTGACCAGATCCAATCCATTGGATTGAGTTTGAGCGCTGGCCGAGGCAATGGTGGGCGTGAGGAGAAAATGGTCCACCAAAACACCACCTGCAAATCCAGCGCCAATAAAGATTGGCAGGAAGAGCAGGTATACAAGGATGCGGACACTTCGTCGTTTGAACATGATTCACCACGCTTTCTCCCCAAGCCGCCTCCCCCAAACCATCTTCAGTTTGGGGGAGGCGGAAAGGAGAAAACCATGTGTTTTATTGGCTTGGGCGACTGCCCAAAGTGATCTGCACTGTCTGGGTCTTACCATTGCGCAGGATCGATAGGGAAATTGTTTGTCCAACCTGGGCATGGATCGACAGGTAAGCGATTACATCCGACATGGTGTTAATGGTTTGTCCATTGATCGCAGTGATAATGTCTCCACCGACGAGACCCTGGGCACCATTAATGGTCACAGTCGTATTGCTACCCTGCAGCCCTGCCTTGTCGGCTGGTCCACCGGTGGTGACCGTCTCTATCAATGCACCCCGTGTATCTGTTGGCAGATTCATCGCCTGG
Organism: uncultured Chloroflexia bacterium; assembly: GCA_963809805.1. Taxonomy (GTDB): domain Bacteria; phylum Chloroflexota; class Anaerolineae; order Anaerolineales; family UBA4823; genus FEB-25. The sequence goes on from CAWELB010000011.1 coordinate 125,403, forward strand.
GCGATATCAGGGTTCATGTCAGTGCCGCTAAGGCCGAGGTATGGATGTTGATACGCACCCGTCGAGATCAAGGATGGAACGACTTTCGAAACGATTTCAGCTGGGATTGCGAACCCGATACCCGAGTTGGATCCACTGGAGGATTCAAGGGAGTATGTGACCCCGATTACCTGACCCAGATCGTTGACCAGCACACCACCCGAATTGCCTGGGTTGATGGCTGCATCGGTTTGAATAATATCAGGGATAGAATATGATGCTCCGGTGGTTTGATCCGTAGTGCTGGTTGGGATATCCCGTCCAAGACCAGAGACTGTGCCGACGGTCATTGAACCCTCAAATCCGTATGGATTGCCAATGGCGATGGCGATCTCGCCAACCTTGACCTGGGTTGAATCAGCCATAGTAACAGGTGGCAGCTTGCTCGCATCGACACTCACCTTGATCACCGCCAGATCACTAAAAGGATCCTGACCGACAATCGTTGCAGGAACGGTCGTGCCGTCTGAGAAGGTGACATCGATTTTCGTAGCGCCATCTACTACGTGGTTATTGGTAACAATATCACCCTTGGTGTCCCAGACAAAACCTGAACCTAATGCCTGGGAAAATTGTTGGGTATGATTATTATTATTGTTGTTATTGAAACCTGGGAAATTGGGGAAATTACTGGCAGTAGCTGGAGTTAGCACCGAGATATTCACCACCTGTGGATTGACGGTTGTATATATCGATTCCAACGTATTTTCATAAGCCGTCAGTAGATCTGATCCACCCGTCACCTGCGCTGATGTCGATGGATTCGTCGAGTTAGCTGAGGCCGAGCTCGAATTCGATGGGCTGCCGCTGGTGGATGGAGATGCTTGTGTTGAAGTCTGAGGTGCCGTCTGGACTGTATTCAGCCGGCTTACGGTATTTGCAAAGACAGCCCCTACCCCACTGCAAGCTGAAAGTAACATCACTGAGATAAGAGCTAAACTTACTAGACTAAATACTTGCTTTTTCATTTTTACCTCCCGAGAACCTCGTTGTTAATTTTTTTATTGCATTGGCAATATCATAGCCCATAGGCTGGGATTAGTCCTTATCACACCCCTATGGAATGCTTAAGCGAAGCTTATGGAAATAATTAAAAAAGGGCGGTTTCCGAACCGCCCATGACACCTGACTTTCGATCTTACAGGATACTGATTATTTTGTTTCTGGTGTAGATGAGGCTCCCGAAGTGATGGGTAAATGGATGGTGAACTCACTGCCTTCATCAGGCGTACTTTCCAGGGTTATATTTCCACCATGGGCTTCCGTCAGGTCTCGGGCGATGCTTAATCCCAAACCCATGCCTTGCTTGAACCTGCGTCCCTGGTTGCCGCGGTAAAACGGCTCAAACACCTTCTGCTGTTCTTCGAGCGCAATCCCAGAACCATTATCCTTCACCAGGATCAATAACTCCTGCCCCTTAACCTGTGCGCACACTGTGACTGTTCCCCCTGAATGGGTGTATTTGATGGCATTGCTGACCAGGTTTTCTACGACTGATGCCAGACGAAATGGGTCAGCGGAAATCTCTGGCAAATCACCAGGGATATCCGTTTGCCAGGTCAGGTGTTTATCCTTGGCAGCCTCCTGCCAGGGACGTAATACCTTTGGCAGCCATTCGCTCAATTCCAAAGGTTGGTAGTCAAGCTCCAGGGTACCTAACACCTTATCATGCAGATGTGCCAGATCTTCCAGCAGGTGCTGAAGACGGGCAGCCTGGTCATCCATCCCGGTAGTCAAGTCTGCCAGGAGCTTTGGATCTTGAGCAGCTCCGCCAGCCAGTGCCTGGATGGCGGATCGCAAAGCTCCCAGAGGGCGCCCCAGCTCATGCACCAGGTTCGCCAATAATTGCTTGCGTGCCTTCTCCAGGCTGGTCAGGCGTTGATTCAAAAAATTAAACGATTGTGCCAGGAGATGGATCTCCTCGGGTCCATGGACAGCTACTTCAGCCTGGCTTTTCCCATGGGCTAAATCATTGATCGCGTTGGTCACGTCACGGATTGGCTTGCTGAGGTTTACCGCCAGGCTCCACCCCAGAATGATCCCGACCAGGAGCCCCCCCGCCAGGATGCCGACTATCACATATCGGGATCGAGTAAACTCCGTGTAAAGTGTTGTGTAGGTATATGACATGCGCAAGATGCCAATCAGCTGCTGATTTTGATTGAGCACTGGCACGAAGACATCGATGACTTCTGATGAAGAAGAGCTATTGTAATCCGTAAAGCTGTGCACTTGCCCGCCACGTGCCAGCGCTACTCCCTCGATATCAAGGATGATCCCTAGCCTTCGTACTTCCGATGGATCAGATGAGGCGAATAGCACCCCACCTGGGGTGATAAACTCCACCTTGGCACTGATATCGTGGCGTAAATGGGTCAGGTAATATTCAGCGTAGGCAGGATTTGTCCACAGCTCAACCTGGTCACCAGTGACATTTGCGAGGAGAACAGCATTGGTCTGCAATGCTCTCGACAAGCTGGGAAGCAACACCCGGGTTTCAATCAGGTTGGTGAGTGCCACCCCGATGATTGGGATAATAACAAGTAAAGGCAGAGCGTGGCTGAGAACCAGTCTGGAACGTAATGAGCGAAACATCAAGAGTTCTCCGGCATTAATTTATACCCCACTCCGCGCACCGTCAGGATGCGTTGCGGATGATTTGCAAACCGCTCGATTTTCTCCCTCAGCCAGCGGATATGGACGTATACCACTTGTGGCTGACCGATAAACTCAGCTCCCCAAACTGCACCAAGCAGCTCATCCACGGTGAATACCCGCCCAGGTTGGAGCGCAAGGGCATGCAAGAGATCGAACTCCCGGCGCGGTAAGTCGATCAGCTTTCCTGCAACGGTCACAGAATGGCTCTGCGGGTCTACCACCAGGTCTCCAACGACCAATGGCTCGCTGGTCGAGGGTGCCTGAGGTGCATTTGGTCGTTCGAAACGGCGCAACACAGCCTTGATATGGGCCACCAGAACATTGAAATCGAATGGCTTGGTGATGTAATCATCCCCGCCTAATTCCAGACCAAGTGCTTCATCCAGCTCACGCCGGCGAGCGGTTACAAAAATGATCGGCAGATCGAATTGATCCTTCAAGTGGCGCATGGCATCCAGCCCATCCATGACGGGTAGACTAATATCCAATAACACCAGATCAGGTTTATCCAGCCGCACCTGGGAGAGGGCAGTTTCAGCACTTTCAGCTGTGCTGGTATGATAACCTGCCTGTTCTAGATTAAATGCCAGGCTGCGCCGCATTAAATCATCATCATCCACAATCAAGATACGTTTCGCCATACACCCTTCGATTTGGTGCTTTCCATCACAATCCGCATCTGTAGTATAACGAACATTTTCAAATTTGCGTATATAATACCTATCAATGCCGCTTAAGATTAACCGAATTCTCATTCCCCTCATACTGCTCATTATTCTGGGTCTCGGCAAGCAAGTTATATCCACCGGTCAGACTCCGGCAAGCAAATCGTACCTGCCCATTGTTTCCTATGACCTCACCGGTTGGATCGGACCTTATGGCGGAACGATTATTTCAATAGCCTACGACCCATTAAATTCGCAAAAGGTCTATGCCGGGTCATTTGGATCAGGTGTGTACAAGAGCCCCGACGGGGGAATTCACTGGAGTTCAGTCAATAGAGGCTTGTCGAATTTGTATATCTATTCCCTGGCAATCGATCCGAAACAACCTGATACGCTTTATGCTGGAACTTATCACAATCAGGTGTTTAAATCTCAGAATGGTGGAGAATCATGGTCATGGTCCGGATCGGGAATCCAGGACCAAGCAGTGGTGTACAGCATCGCCATCGATCCGGTCACGCCTTCTAAATTGTATGCAGCCACTCGCGGCCTATCCAATGATGACAATGCTCCCTGGAATGGCGTTGTCTACAAATCCACTGACGCTGGTCAAACCTGGTCTCCATCTTTGTGGAATGTCGGCGGAATGAATTTCCAGGATTGGGCATATTCCCTGGCGGTCAATCCAAATAAACCTGAACAAGTTTTCGCTGCCACACACGAAAATAATCCTTACCGCAGTGATGACTACGGCACTACATGGCATGTAATTTATACTGGGATCAAAGACCCTTCAGGCAGGGCAATCGTCATCAGCCCTCAACCTGATTATTCGTCGGTCCTGTATCACGGCGTTTGGCACTTTGACAGTGTTTATAAAACCACCGATAGCGGTGATTTATGGACTGGCATCAGCCATGGATTTCCTGAGGTTATGGTCTACAGCATGGCAATCGATCCATTCTCTGTGGACACGGTTTATATGGCCACCTTTTCGCATGGACTATTAAAAACCTATGATGGAGGCGATACCTGGCAGAGTGGAGGTTTTCAACATGACCAACTATATGCTGTGGCCATCAACCCACAATTGACCAATAATCTGCTCCTGGGTACTGCTGGAGATGGCCTTTACCGCAGCTCGGATAGCAGCAATAACTGGCAGCCGAGCAACAACGGTATCAATAATGCCATGGTAACCTCGGTAGTTCATTCAACAATCGATCCCGCTACGATTTACGCCAGCATCTATGGCGCTGGTGTGTACCAGTCGAAAAATCGTGGCCAAACCTGGGATGTGATCAACTCAGGGCTGGGGGATAAACTTGTGCACGATCTTCTCATGGACCCTGCTCATCCAGAATTGCTATACGCATTAACTGATAAGGACGGGTTATACCAGAACGATCTGAACGGCAGTAACGGCTGGATTCATATTGGCGGAGGATTACCACTCACCCAGACACCCTTGCCTGCTTACCCAGCGAGTCACCCTTTCGCAAGCCTCGATATGCAGGAAGCCTTTGCGAATCCAGAGATCACGTTATCTGCAGAACAGGCAATCAGTGTCAACCTTCTCAAGATGGTATATGCTCCATCCAATCCGCAAATTGCCTATATAGGCACACGCGGAGCTGGTGTTTATAGAAGCGCGAATGGTGGTGTGGATTGGCAACCTGCCGAGCTAGGTGGACAAACTATCCTCAGTCTGGCCGTGGATGCGAGCGATCCCAATCTGGTTTACGCCGCCACAGAAATTTCAGGTAGCTTAAAGATCAGTATCGACGGGGGTAGCAGCTGGAATAATATTTATCTACCTGTGAATTTCTATTCATTGGCGGCCTCGCGAACGGAATCTGGTGTAATTTATGCGGGTACCGACCAGGGTATTTATCTGCATGAATCTGGAGCATGGTCTTCAATAGGCTTAGACGATAAAACGGTCACCGTTGTTGCGCTAGATCCTGCCAAACCAGGGTTCATCTATGCAGGTACAACCTCCGGGGCTTACTACTCCACCAATGATGGCCTCACCTGGTATTTAGTTGACAAGCTGATCAATGGACATACCATTCAGTCCATCAGTTTCGACCGTTCCATCCCTAATGCGGTCTATTTTAGTACCAAGACGCATGGGATATTTTTAGCGGCAATCGAAAATTGATCTTCCGATCCCTCTTCACCAGGCGATGCCGCAATTATTGAGAAACCATCCGTGATCTCCATTATCCTCTGGTATGATTCATGCATACCTTCAGATAACAGTATATTCAAGTACAAACGAGTATATACACATCAGGATTGATCTAGCTTCTGGCTAGAGCTGCATAAACTCCATTTGGAGCTATCGTATGGCAAAAACGGATGATTCTATGGATAATGATCGCTACAATTTAGTCCTTCCAGTTCAAGGTGATGCGCGATTATCCTACGACCCACTCTGGACTGTGGAAGATGTTGCCACCTATCTCAAGCTTCAACCTGAGACCATCCGCTCCATGGCGCGACGTGGAGAATTGCCTGCGCTTAAAATTGGTAAGGTTTGGCGTTTTCAAAGGCACGCTATTATTGAAATGCTCGTCAATTTGGTTTAGTTGATCAATCTGGAAATCGCATTCTGACCTACGCGTTCGACTCTTTCCAGAGTTGATGTCAAATATGTCCAGGATGCAGTAAATGGGCGTGTGACCTGTAAAACGAGAAACCAGGTCAAAAAACAAGTTCGACTTCTCAGGAGAATGTCGGTACGACGGAGTTCGCCAGATCTGAATTAGAACTGAGAAGCCCTGTAAATCATGAAGAATATGGAATGGTAAGGAGTTAATCATGGTGATCTGCCCGAAGTGTAATGCTGAAAACCGTCCGGAAGCAGCCTTTTGTGCCCGCTGTGGAACAATATTATTAACCCAAGCCGTATCAGCTAGACCTGTAGAACAATCCGCTCCTGAAAAACCCACTGAACAGCCTGTGCCAGTAAAGCTTACAGATCAAGCTGCTCCATCAAGCACACCAGAGAAAGTTATTGAGGTGGCAAATAAAGAAATTTCGACCGGATCTGTGGGCTTCCCAAGCCGCCCTGAAGGAGCAATTTTCGGCAATCGTTTCAGGTATGACAGCCTGGTTAACTTGGGCGAGCACGAAATCCTCTATACCGTGACTGAGGTCAGCGATCCGAAAATTCCACCAGTGCGGGTCTGTTCCAACCCTGAGTGCCGAACTATTCATTGCCCAATCAGTACAGAAACGGAAAAGTTCTGCACTGTATGTGGTCAGGCTCTCGATGAGCGCTCGCCAATTTTCATGCTCCTTGAAACAGATTCGGACAAGTTTCAATCCATTCAACCAGTTATTGACCTTCACCTGTTGCATCCGAACATTCATCCTCCTGTGGTGACGTTTAAACAAGATATGCCGGGCGGTCCGCGTTATTGCCTGGTCACTCCCTGTTCACAGGATTTACCTGCCCAGCCTGAAGTTTCCGAGGTGTTAGAGTGGGGCAGACAATTAGCCCAAGCGCTCGATTATCTTCAAACGAATGGGATTGTGCTGGGGGAGGAGGTTGATCAATCTAATATTGGAATGGACGAGGCTAAAGTTGTATGGAGAAATTTTGGGTCAACCCGTATTTCACCCATGCTGACTGACCGTGAGAAAGTAAATAATGTGCGCATATTGGCATTAGCGATGTACTCGTGGATGACAGGTAAAGCCTCCTATAGCCTCGACCCATATCTGCCCCCAATCGTAAATGACTTATTTCAAAAGGCGTTGGTGGGAGATGGTTTTACCAGTGCGATCGAATTCGAGCAGCAGATTGAAACGGCTAGATCCAACGGTTCTGCGCGGCTCAACCTGGATTATCAGGTTGGTCGGCGAACGCACTCAGGGAAGGTGCGCTCAAATAATGAGGATAGTGTGCTGAGTATTGAGCTCAGTATCTTGCACCAGGGCCTTATCCAGCCTCTCGTTCTATGCGCGGTGGCAGATGGAATGGGTGGGCATGCATCCGGGGAGCTGGCCAGCAGCATGGTGACTGATATGATTGCCCAAATTGGAGCAATTGATCTTGCCACACTTCGGGATCCATCTTATGAGAAATATGGAGATTGGATTAAACGGGCAATGCAGGCTGCCAACCAGAAAGTCTATAAAGCCAGGCAAAATGCAGGCAATGATATGGGGTCGACCCTTGTGCTTGGCTTGATTGTGGGGAGTCAGGCCTACCTGGGGCATCTGGGAGATAGCAGAATTTACTTACTCAGCAAGGAAAACATTCAGCAATTGACCACGGATCATTCGCTGGTGCAGCGCATGGTGATGATGGGTAAGATCAGCCAGGAGGAAGCTCGTTTCCACCCACAACGCAATGTGATTTACCGCTCCCTGGGTGAAAATCCCGAAACTGAGGCAGATTATCTCACCCAACAACTTTTCCCGAACGAGCGGCTTCTCTTTTGCTCGGATGGGCTCACCAACATGCTGGATGACAAGAAGATCAAGGAGATTGTCCTCGATTCCAGCTCACCCCAGGTTGCTTGTGATAGGTTGGTCGAAGAAGCGAACCTGGCTGGCGGGGAAGATAATATCTCTGTGGTTTTAGTTGAGGTCTTATCATTCTAATTTCTTCCGAACCTCAAGCACGGCATTTTCTGTACCAGTTATTAAAGAATATCACGGGATTGATCATATCTAGCATCATGGTAGTAGCTTGTGCAAACAAAGCTTCTCCGACTCGCATAATCAGCCCTACCGGTGAAGGTGAGAATCAGTTCGCGCCAGAGGTAATATATGCTGGCAAAGCGGCAAATACTCCGACCCTGACTGATTCAGTGATTCCAACCATTCAACGTGGCAACTCACCAAGCCCCGTATTCACACAACGCTCCACGGTAACACCAACGAGCGCTCCATCTCAAACACCCACTCAATTTTATACACCCACATCCACTCCCACGTATGCCATCCTGAGAGGAACCGTACTCATGCAATCCAACTGTCGCTACGGACCTGGCGCGGCTTATCTATACAAGTATGGTCTATTTGCTGGTAACAACCTGGAGATTATCGGGCGAAATGATACCGGCACATGGATAGTGGTTCAAGCGATTGGGGGATCCAACCCATGTTGGCTCAAAGCCTCTCTGATGGATATCCGTGGAGATATTCAGAGCCTGGCACCTGCTTCATTGCCCCTGCCCCAATCACCATATTATGGACCCCTCAGTGGGGTATCATCGGTGCGTGATGGGGATAACGTGATCGTATCCTGGAATCCGCTTTACTTGAGGGCAGGAGATGACTCAGAGCAGTATCCATATCTGATCGAAGCGTGGTTATGCCACGAAGGGCTGCTCACATTCGAGGCAATTGGCTCGTGGGAAACGATCGTGACTGTGACGGATATGCCTGGCTGCTCAGAATTATCACATGCCAGGGTATATGGGGTTGAAAAACATGGCTATACTGTTTGGGTAAACGTACCCTGGACCCAACCCTAGGAGTAAATATTAGATGTTTGAACCCTATTTTTGTTCTACTGTTGAAAGGAAATTATGATTTGTCCATATTGTGGGAAGAAAAACCCAGAAAACTCTCAAATTTGTGGTTATTGTGGTGGACCTTTAGTCGCACCTGCAGAAGAAAATATTCCAGCAACACCACCGATTGAAGTGCCGATACTCAGTAATCAACCACCAACCCAATCTGCAGTAACCCACACGATGGCGGGTCAACCTGCACCGAATAAGAGCGCAGGAATATTCTCTGGAAATAAAATCTGGTGGTTCGTTGGATGCTTCCTGGTGGTAATCATAATTATAGGTTGTGGAGTATTTGCCTGGGGCTTATATCAGTTATCAGCACGCGGGTCGATTGATTAATCCGGCGAACCAGAGCCCAACCCTTCCCTCTGTTGCTACCGTTCAGGCTATACCGGTCTTGATCCCCAGTCAGTCACCTAGCGATACCTCTCCTGCAGTACCCAGTGTCACAGCCAATCCCAGCTCAGCGACCAGAAGTGTGATTTTCTCTGATGATTTCTCTAATATAAATTCAGGATGGGACCAGGTTGATGAAGCAGATTACTTTGCCGATTATTTTGAAAATGGCTATCGAATTGTGGTAAATACTGATATGTCGGATAGCTGGACAAACCCTGATAGTAACGTATTCGGTGATGTGAGTGTCGAAGTGGATGCCACCAAGAATGCGGGACCAGACGACAATGATTTTGGCTTAATATGTCGTTATCAAAACCTGAATGAATTTTATTACGGTGTAATCAGCAGTGATGGGTATTACGGCATTACCAAGGTGACCAGCGATTCCTCTGAGTTACTTGGCCGAGATAGCCTGGAATTCAGCGCAGCGATTAACCAGGGTGCAGCGATGAATCATATCCGTTTCGATTGCGTTGGCAATGTACTGACGCTGTATGTCAATGGACAACAGGTGGATCAACAAATGGATAGTGGTTATTCCAACGGCAATGTTGGGTTGATTGCCGGGACATATGATACCCCTGGGACAGATATATTGTTTGATAATTTAATTGTTTATCAACCATAACTTTGTATATCATGATAATTCGACAGAAATCTACCGAACCACGGCACCGAACTTATCTGTCATAATAATTCATCATAAGGAGGATTTACAATGACTACCATTTGCCCGAACTGCCTGCGACCTTTACGATCGAATGCAAAATACTGCGGGTATTGTGGCGCCAGCCTGATCCCAAATACCCATGTTGATACCACGACTATGCAAGCCACTGCTCTGCAGAGTAATGTGGTTGAAGAGAATGCCTCCGCACCAGCGCAATCCAAGCCAAGAAGCAAAAGAAATATCCGGCGCGTAATTCTGATTGTACTGATCATTTTGCTGGTATTGGTACTGCTCGTTGCATTCCTGGCACACTATTGGCCGTCAATCATCCCAAACATTAGCACGTTTTTCTCTTCATTATTGCCAAAGTAGCGTACCCGATCCAATAGAAAACTGTGAGAGGCATCTGTCTAAAGAATTCCCAAAGGTGTAATTGATTTTCTCGGGCGATATATAATCCTCCCCCTCTCCATGTTATTCCGACTCCATCCAGAGACATCCTGGTTGGAGTTTTTTTATCTGCTTGGGCTAAAGAAAGGTCGTTTCTATATTGAAAGACTTTTACTTAATTACAGGAATTATCGGCAGTTTGTTTCCTCTCTATCGGTGAATAGAGAATACACCTGCCTCAGGCGAATTTCATATCTTCTTCAAAAATTAAGCTCAAAGGCTGGATCTCAGACATTTATCGTGATTATTTTACCTTATTAGCCGGCGGAACATCCGGCACCACTTCAGCAGGTTTCTTTTTAGGCTCACCTTTGAACAAGCCCGCCTGGATGACCATACCAAGAACGAAAAGAAGGAAAAATATGACCAATCCAATCGTCCGGTCCATCTTCACACTATCAGTCACAGTTCGAGTTACCAGAGTGGACCCTGCCCAGGAAGAAAGTATATAAAGCGCCCAATTGAATACGCTGGCTACCAGCAGCAATCCAACAATGCCCCCGATGACAAATGCTATTTCCTTGCTCGTAACTGATTTAATGCCGAGTAAAGTATCGGTTAGATAATAGGCACCATATCCACCAACGGCAAATCCCACCAGGGCAATGGCTAGTTTCTGCACGAAGGTCACCAGGATTGCTCCCAGAACACCTCCCGCGAAGGCCACAACATAATTCAGCCAATTGGGTGAGAGATTAAGCTGAATTGCGAGCGCAAGGCCGATCACAAACCCGACGACGGCCACAAATAGCCAGTATAGTTTTTTCCCCGTAGTCAGCAGAAGAATTCCCAAGATGATGCTTAAGATCGGCGTAATGATATTCAAGCTCGGAGTATCAATGTTCATTTTCTATCCTCCAGAAATCGTCATCAATGATATCTACGCAGTGGATGCAATATGGATGCCATAACGGTGAAGATTCATTCCATGCTCATTAAAAATTTTACACCCGATCAGTGCTCAATTCAATCAATAGATCCACCAATATTATCGAGTGGCAATACCCGCCAACAGTAATGCTGCACCCATCAGGCAGAAACCAACCAGCGCAGGCACCGCCAAATCCCAGAATAGGAGTAATGAGAGAAACTCGATCACCCATGTGAGGCCATATACCAGGATAAGCGCCCCTCCGGGCAGGCGTTTAGGAGAGACACCAAATGTGATCACCCCGGAGACCAGTACCCAGCCAAGGTAATTCGGCCAGGGTGTACCATAAAATGAACCAATTGGATTCCATGTGATAATCCCCAGATGGGTCATTAGCGGATCGAAGTAGAAGCCCCAGGCTGTGAATACCAGCGCGCTAACGGCGATATAAGTAAACCGCATCAGGCAGCCACTTAGCTTGCGGGTGATCAGTTTTGCTACCGCCCAGGCAGGAGGTAACATCATCAGCCATGCCAAAGGGATGAGAAGCGGAACATTCAACACCTGGGGCTGCAATAACGAGGTATATTGCAACTTGCCATAAGGCAATCCGCTTTTTATAACGATCGCCTGTACCACCCAGGCTAATAATACTACCCCGAGTGAAGTCCGCAGCATGCTCCACCAACCCCAGGTTCTATACATTGCATTCAATACAAAGACCACTTGAAGCAATACTGCCAAAGCCAGACCTTGCAACAAGGTTTGCAGACCGAACACTGCCTGGAGCAGTGGCAGCGATAACATCACCACCAGCCAGGCAAATATCAGAAACCGGGGGTATCGATCCAGTCCTAAAATGCTTTTACGGAGCAGAGAGATAAAGTTGGTCATGCGATCTGATCGCTATGATAACCCACCAAACCATCCAGATCATTCAGCAAGAATTATAATCCCGTGCAACCCGATGGTCTAAACTTATCAGCCAGCTATCCGGTTCTTAACCGGTTTTTTCATCTGAGCTGGCGAAATTCCCCACTTCCACCTTACCCAGGGCATGTAATAAATCTTCGCGCTGCATGATCACGGTCGTATAACGCACACCTGACCCGATGGATATCTCGTCCTCCTGAAAAACACCCCGATCAACCAGCAGGCGTATCGGCTGTTTTGTTCCAAATGGTGAGACCGCCCCCAATGGGTAACCTGTGACTTGCAACACCTCCGCTTCAGTCGCCATGCTGATGCGAGAAGTGCCCAGGTGGTGGCGTAATGCCTGCCAGGAGATCTGTTTTTCGCCGGCGACCAATACCATTACGTATCCACCATGCGAAAGGCGAAACACGATGCTGCGAATGATCTGCTCGGGGTGCTGCCCACGCTCGAGAGCAGCCTGCTCTAATGAATGCACTGCACCTGCGTGCCGAAAGAAGCGGTAAGAAACACCACATTCATCCAGGAAGCGCGTGACAGGCGTAGAGCTTGACTCTCCAGTGCTCATAATCTATCCAATGCTGAAATTGATTATAGTACACAAAGACTGGAATTTGCGAACTTACGGTCTGCCTAAGACCTCACGTGCCCGCCTCACACCCGCTTTAATAGCCGCCTGTACGGAGCTTTGCGAGAAATCCAGCACCTCACCCAATTCAATATCCGGCTCGATGACCTGGCAAGGATAATACTTGAGCAATTTACCAGTCTTGGGGTGATGCAGCAGGCAGCCCTGTTTTTCGGCTTCCTGAACCAGCGCATTGATGCGCAGGAATTCCTTCATGTCGTTGACGAAAATCTCATTCTGCATGATATCCAGGGCGCGCATACCAATAGAGAGCACATTTGCTGGCGCCTTGGGAAGTACTGCAGGCTGTTCAGCACTGCAGTTGATAATCACGATCTCATCCGGCTCCAGGTCGAGCACATCGCCCACCGGGCTGATATTGCGCACACCACCATCTACCATGGATAAGCGGTCAGGGGATATATCCACGGGCGGCCACACTACCGGAATGGAAGCGGAAGCGAGGATGGCTTTGGCGAGCTCGAGGGATTCTTTGGTGAATTGGACGTATTCACCGCTGATCAGTGAGACTGCTCCTACATGCAGGTCATCAATAATCCTGCCGGCTTCGAACTCACGCTGCATCAGTTTTAGCAATGGGGCGTTACCATAAAACGATTTTGCCCCAAACATCAATTTAAACAGCGAGATCAGGTTGAATCCACCGGTATAGATCTGTGAATCTGAGATAGTGTCCCAAATCTCCATCAGGCGTGCATAGCGATGCATGGACAGCATGGCGCCATTCATTGCCCCTACGGATACCCCGGCGATAATATCCCAATGGTAACCTTTTACATCCCGGGCATATTTTTCTGCACCCACCTGAAACGCTCCGCGTGCCCCACCTCCTGAAAGGATGAGGGCGATTTTCCTGGGAGCAGGTTCCATGGCTACTTCCTGAGTGATGGTCAAAATGTCAGCATTCGTTGTTGATGGAGAATCAATACCAGTCGGAGCAGCAGGCGTTGCTTCCTGGATGGATTGAAGATAATTCTCTTCCAAAGGGGTATTTAGAATGCCGGGTTCTGCCTCCGGTTCAGCTGCACTTTCTTCGGGCGAGGCTGGTTCGTTACTGATCTCGTCAGCAGGCGCTGGGAGTTCTTCATCTTGAGGGTTAGTGAGCCTGCTAAATTCTTCAAAGGATTGGAACGAATTATCCCCTAGCTGGGCAGGTTCATAGCTTATTTCTTCAGCCGGTTGCGGGAGGTCGTCAGCGGGCAAGCCAGTTTCTAGGCCGGATTCCTCAAAGGACTGAAACGAGCTTTCTTCGGCATATTCTGGTTCGTAACTTACCTCCTCCGCAGGCTGTGGATGGTCATCCGCGGGTAAGCCAGGGTTTGTGCCAGCTTCATCGTCAGGTTGGAGTGGACTTTCCTCATCCTGGTTGGGTGCGTCGCTTGTCTCCTCAGCCGGCTGTGGGATACTCTCTTCATCTGAATCTGAAAGCTGGGTTGTTTCATCATTCGAATGAGGGGTAACTTCATCGGGTAACGGATTTTCTCGCATGAATCGTTCAACGATCTCCCCTGGATCGGGCTCATTTCCATTTTCCAGACTTTGATCACTTGTATCGTCGCGGCTTTGCATATTGGAAGAACCTCCACTTTTGGACTGCAGTCTTCGTATTGATAAGGGGTTGCAACTCTTGTACCTGAATAAGGTTTTTCATTTTTAATCGATTTTTTGATTGGATTAATTCGCATGCAGTCACCTATTTTTATGTTTTCTAAGAATACCACTTGTAATTAGAAATTATTGGGTATATAGTTATTCAACGACGTGCAGTTATTTTTTTTTCAACCATTTGAAGAAATAATCAATTCTATCTGCAACAAAACAGGCAGGAGGTGACCACCCATGTGCAAACTTTGGATGCGGTTGGGAATTATCCTGATAAGTTTATTCCTGGTTTTCGTGGTTACTCATGCTAATGCACAAGATCAAGCGAATGGTCTCGCAGATACTCCCTGGCCAATGTATCAACATGACCCTCAACATACAGGTAGGAGCCCACTTCAAGGCTCGCTCCAGGAACCTGAATTGCTTTGGACAGTTCAATTACGTCAATGTCTCGGAGAATCTGGTGGGATTTCCATTGCATTGGATGGTAGCCTTCTTAATTCTATCGGAGGATGTCTATCTAATTTTGATCCAATTACAAGACAGATTCGTTGGCTTTACCAATATGGAGATAATAGTCGAAGTGTTCCCCTTGTCACGGCTGATCAGACACTATATTGGGGATTTGGAATGGCATTTGTTCAAGTGGCACCTACAGGTGGTACAAATTGGTTGGCTGAATTAGACCCTAATTTTGTATTCGGATCAAGTTCCACCTTTGGAATGGATGGAAATTTATATTTTGTCCATGATGGAGTATGGTCTTTCACTACACTGGGTGATTACCGTTGGTTCGTTCCATATGGAGAATTTGGTTCCCACGCATCCCCCGCAATAGGGTTGGATGGAAATATTTATGCCGGGACAACCTACGGGATAGAAGATATTTGTGCATATACAATGTCCGGTGGTATTGCCTGGTGCCTGGATATCCCCGGACTTGCTGACGATCGAACGGTCTCGGTAGGAACAGATGGAACAATATATGTTCCCACATCAGGTAATCCTGTGCCTCCTTTTCTAGATTTAGGTGTTCTGGTCGCGGTAGATCCGTCAGGTTCGGTCAAATGGCATTTCCACCCGGATGAACCCGACATTTTTGAAATTTTAGATGGGATCGCAATAGGTCCGGATGGGTCGGTATATTTTGGTCTCAACATAACAAGCACGCCAGATAGCTATTCATATTCGATCAACTCGTCTGGACAATTCCAATGGCAGCTACAGTTCAGCGGGAATACACTTACTGGTCTGGGTCCTCGTTTCGCCCATCCAATTACCATCGACCGGACAGGCAATGCATTTATATGTCTGGAAAATTCACGCTGTTATGGGATGAGTTCAGCGGGTGCAGTCATGTGGGAATTCGAATTTCCATTGACAGACTCGGTTATCACTGTATCAGCCACCCAGCCGATCATTGCTCAAGATGGAATATTCTATCTGGTGGATAATCATCAAATGCTTTATGCCTATGCCGACCCTTCACAATATCCGATACTAAAAACATCCACGGAAAAAATTGACCTCTTCAGTGATCTAGCCGCCCCGGTACTTTCCACTACGATTCCTATTACCAGCACTGCCATGCCAATCACATTCACTGCCTCAGTGGACCCTCAAGTCGATTGGCTCTCAATCATCCAACCGGCGGGAGTCACCCCTGCCCAGCTACAGGTCCAAATCGATCCATCCGCCTTGTTGGCAGGTAATTATCACGCATCCATCGTGATTGAACCAGCCGATTCATTACAATCCAATATAACCATCCCGGTTAATCTACGCGTGGGTACTACCCAGTATTTCCTACCATTGACGCTTAATCTCAATCAATCCAGCCGCATCCTTTTCAGATCCGAATGGTTTGTCGAACACCAGCTTGCAACCTTTGATAGAAGCAGCAATAGACGTGGAGTAATCTCAAACGATTTACCTCTTCAAATTGATGCTTTAGCATATTCACCGGACGGTCGAAAAGTCGCATTAGTACCCTATGTTAACGGCAAACATCAAATCATCGTCAGAGATACTGAAACTGGAGAGACCATCCTAAAGATAATCGAGTCGAATAGAGTTTTTTATCCAGCATGGTCACCAGATAGTAAGCGAATTGCCTTTGTTTCTTATGAACAAGATCAATATAATGGTGAAGTCTATGTGATCAATCTGGATGGGACAGGTCTCACCCGACTTACGAATAATAATCTAAACGAGACTGATATGTTTTGGTCTCCAGACAGCAGCAAGATAGCAGTACAAGTAAGATTTTCCTGGATATATACCATGAATTCAGATGGGACCGACTTTCATCAGATTGAAATTGGTCATCATCGCGATGTTCTTCAAGGCTGGTCACCGGATGGCAGATACTTCCTACTAGCCAGTCAATTAACCAACGATCTGGATCCATATATACTGGGAAAGTATGAATTACAGACAGGCATCTACACCTTTCTGGCAGATAATTTTATCGGTGAAGCAAGATGGTCTCCTGATGGTGCTCGAATTGTTTACGTAGCTCATGAAGAAGATAGTGAATATGATTGGGATATATTCACGATTAATTCGGATGGAACTGGTAACACAAATTTGACCCACGAATTAGGTAATGAAGATTCTCAGCCTGCCTGGTCTCCAAATAATTCATGGATCGCTTTTTCAAGCCGGAATGATGAGTTATATGATGACCCCAACTATGATATTTACGTCGTGAAAATTGACGGTACAGGACTTCAACAAATTACCAAAAACATTCAAGCTGATGATTATCCTTTTTGGAAACCATAATTTAATTATTACCATCTTAACAAATTTATGTTTAATTTGGCGGGAATTCATTCCCGCCATTACTATTTATTTGCCTGATTTATTTCCGGGATCCCTGATCTCGTTGCGTTATGACCAATGACCACTGAAATCAGATATCATCTATTTGCTCAAAAAATTTCATAGGATATTAATTTATATCGATGCACGATATACCAGGATTAGTGATATATATATGGATTAACCATCGGACGATTTCTTTACCGAGCGTCGCATTATCGACGATATGGTTCAATGAATGGTTAAATTAATAAGGAGGACATTTCTATGAACATAAACTTTGCAATGTGGAAAACCGCCATTTGGACTTTGGTCAAAATGGATAAAAAAGACGAGTGGGACAAGCTCGATATCGTCTCCAAGTGGCTCATCGCCACCCGCTCAGGTGTGACGTTGGTGACCGTTTACACCTGTGTGATCGCTGGATTGCTGGCACTACGGGACCACTACTTCTCCTTCTTCCCCTGGTTCCTCCTTACGGTCGGGCTTTTTATCGCCCACGGCACCAACAACTTGCTCAACGACTACACCGATTACAGCCGCGGGGTGGATAAAGATAATTATTTCCGCACCCAGTATGGCGTACATCCGCTGGTGCAGTCCTTCTGGAGCAAACCTCAGCAATTACGTTGGTTCCTGGTGAGCGGTGTAATTGCCTTCCTCTCGGGGGTTTATGCCCTCTTCTATGCCCACTTCGACCCGATCGTGATCGGCTTTTTCGCCTTTGGAGCGTTAATCCTGCTGCTGTATACATACCCACTCAAATATTACGGACTGGGTGAGTTATTCATCTTCCTGATCTGGGGACCCATCATGGTAGCTGGGGTGTATATCGTGCTGGCACTACGAAACGGTAGCAACCTGAGCAATATTTGGAATGTGGTCCTGGCAGGTGTACCGTTCGGTTTAAGCGTGGTCAGTATCAATGTAGGCAAGCACATCGACAAGATGAGAGAGGACGCCAAAAAAGGTGTGGGAACCCTGCCGGTGCGGATTGGTGAGACGGCTGCCCGCTATCTCAATATTGCCATCTTGCTACTGATCTACCTGGTAGTGGTCTACCTGGTGTTCATTCCACGCTACTTCACACCAATTATGCTGATCATCTTTTTTGCGGTCCCGCGCCTGATCACGGCCATCAAAATCCTGTCCAAGCCTCGCCCTGAAACTGCACCTCCGGGTTATCCAATCTGGCCAACATACTTTTCAGCCTTTAACTTCAACCATAATCGTTTACTCGGAGGCCTGTTTATCCTGGGGTTGATCGTGGATACCATTTTGCACTTGCTCCCAATCACATTTTGGGGTATCCATTAGCTTTTTGACATAACTGGGGCACTGTCTGCTATCTCCGCGTATAATCGTGCCCCACTCACATAATTCGTGAGTTGGATCGGAGAATTAGCGTAGATATCAACAAGGGTCTGTGCATTAATCGAGTAAATAGCAAATAATTCTTTTGGAAACAACGCTTCAAGCGATCCCACTTCAATTTTGATAACCCACGAATCTCAAGTAAATAATATCTGTTGTGGCACAGTAATAAATATCGGTAAGGCAACTGGAGGACCAGGCTATGGTTGAAACGAATGTCACCAGCATGAAGCCCACCAATTTCATCCCCACGATCCTCATGCCGCTTCCCGACCACGATTTCGATCCCACTGAATCTTCAATTCCTTGGGAAGCATGCACCTCTCGAGGTTGGAGGGTTGAATTCAGTACAGAACACGGTGGTGTGCCTGAAGCTGACGCGCATAAGCTCACTGGCCCCCTCCCCGGCCTGGTTACTGCAGGAGCAAAAGCTCGCTCTGCTTACCAGCAAATGACCCAGGATCGAAGTTATCAGCACCCAACCCCTTATCCAGAAATCGATCCTAATCGCTACAACGCTTTACTTTTACCCGGTGGAGATGCGCCTCGTATGCGCCAATACCTGGAAAGCGCGGAATTACGCAGTAAAGTACTGCAATTCTGCCAGCAAGAAAAGTTGGTTGGTGCTATCTGTCATGGCATCCTGGTCCTCACCCGCACCATCGATCCTCAGACTGGTCGAAGCGTACTCTATGGTCATAAAGTCACCGCACTGCCCAGGTCATTGGATCGTTTTGGCTATCGAATTGATTCCTTGGTGTTGAAACATGGCTATATCATGTACCCTAGCTGTGTAACCGAGGAAGTACGCGCTTGCCTGGAGCACTCTAATGATTTTATTGCTGGGCCTGGGTTATTGGGTCCGTTTGTGGTTGCAGATGGTAACCTGGTCACCTCGCGCTGGTACGTGGATGCCGAGCTATTTGCCAGGCGTTTTGTGGATGAGCTGCAGCAACGTATAGGATAAGAAACTCATCCTCTTGATCTATCCCATTCCCCGGCGCATATCAGCGCAATAAGAGTAGGGGCACGATATTTAATGCCCCTGCCCTTAGTCAAATTAATTTCGACGTATGAATTCCGGATACAATTTCTCTTTGTTGTTACCTTAATATCCCATTGTGTCCTTTGTGTACTTCGTGTTTTTACTCTTAGCTCACGGGTTCAGGCTGATCAGATACGCAATCACATCCGCGATTTGCTGTTGGGTAAGGGCGCCTTTCGCTCCCCAGGCAGGCATCTGGTAGGCGGCATTTGGACCTTCTGCGACTGAGCCATTCTGCAGGAATAGATCTATATTATAGGCAAAGGTTGTGTAATCCTGGCTGACCAGTGTCGAGTCGATTGGATTAAGGGGTGGAATCGTTCCATCGTCACTGCCCGGGTTGACCACATTATCTGTGCCTTCCAGACCGTGGCACAGCTGGCAATGATCTTGATACACTTTTTGCCCTGCGGTTGGGTCTGCAGGGAGATTGAGTGCTTCTCCAGGTCCGCCAGCTTCACTGGGTCGGGCGACTTCCTCCCCCCCTGGTGCCTCGGTCGGACCAGGCACCGGTGTGGTGACCAGAATACCAGCCTGAATGGTAGGACCATCAGGAGCCGCACCTCCCAATGGGTGACCGAAAGGCATCAATTGGCTCACGAACAGAATCTGATTCAATATTGATTGGTCCCAATTACCTCCGCCCAGGATATCTTCCCCCTCGCCAGATGGCGGCGTGCGCTTTCCACCAGCCAGGATGCCGGAATAGCTGCTGAGATCCAGGTTGGCTGCAGCGATTGAAATATCCGCATTATGACATGCATCACAAGCCAAAGCACCTTTGTACCATAAACCAGGTTGGTTAAAAAGCGGAATCACATCTGCATATGTCGCCTGGCAAACATTCCCGTTGATATCGCTGAAAGTGAAAGGTTGTGTCTCCTGGTAACCTGCAGTCACCCAGGCTGAAAGCAGGCTGCGGGCAGTGATCGAACATGGCACCAGGGCTTTTACCTCAACTACTCTCCCCTGGCTTGGGATTAGTGCAGGGATCAGGGTTGGGATGGGCGTGTGAATTATTCCGGGCAGACTGGCTTGCGAGCAATCGGCACTAAAACCACAATTGGCAAAGTATATCGATGCAATGAATAAAAGCAGGAAAATGGGCAGTCCGAATAAGGCGTACAGCATGCAAGATTTGAAATCGCGTTTCATGATCCATTCTCCAGAATGCTCATGGTGCCGTGCCTGTAGCGGCGACTGTACGGAGGTAGTTAACCAGATCCCATCGCTCGCGCACACTAAAATTTTCATTCAGCGGTGGCATGCGCCCCGGCACACCGTTAGAAATCACCAGGAACAGGGCTCCGTCACTATTTTGCTGCACTTCGTATGACGTCAGGTTAGCGGGTTTGAATTTGAAAAAATTGCCAATCACACCGTCCCCCTTGGCTTTTGCACCGTGGCATGGGACGCAGTTCACTTTGTACAGCTCAGCTCCGCGCTGAATGGATATGTTATCTGGGCTCACCGGGTTGGCAGGCACACCTGTCACGAGATTGTAGACCTGCCCCTCAACCGGAATCGAGTCGGCTGGCACAGGCAGTGGGTCTTCCATCGGCTTAAAAGAAGCCTGGATGGTCATGAAAGTGATCCAGTGAAGTGGAATCAGGTTATACGTAAAGAGCATCACCATTCCAAGCAGAGCAGCAGCCACAAGGAACAGCAAGACCAACTGTTTGATCATAGTGGCCGCCTCTCTGCCGGGCTGATGGTTTCTGCCCCAAGCGACTTCAACGCATCCGACACCTCGGATACCTTTTCCTCCGCAATGGTGTACATTATGACGATCTTGCCGTCACTGATCTCAGGGAGATATTCCTTCGGACGATAGGAAGGAAACCTGCTATCCAGGAAGACACCGATGAAAGTACTCGCCAGAAGTCCCAACATGGTCATTTCGAAGAGTAATACCACTGTGGGGGCACCATTCACCAACCCCTGCCGTCCGATCTTCAGCGGGTATAAGTTGGTGATACCCACTGCCAGGAAAATCCCAAATAACATCCCCATGACTGCACCACCCAATGCCAGTCGTGGGACGTTGGTCCATACGCGTGGTCGACCCAGGATGTGTTCTGTCAGCGGAATGCCGGAGATGACGTTCATCTGATCATCTTTGACCCCGTTTTCCCTCAAGCGATCGATTGCCTCGACCGCCGGGTCGATTTCCGAAAATTGTGCCAGGAATGTTTTTATCTCACCCATGCCAGGCTCCTTCTTACTCTATATCGCTTAAAGTTTTCACAGTTGCCTTA
Source organism: uncultured Chloroflexia bacterium (assembly GCA_963809805.1). GTDB lineage: Bacteria > Chloroflexota > Anaerolineae > Anaerolineales > UBA4823 > FEB-25. The sequence goes on from CAWELB010000011.1 coordinate 147,382, forward strand.
CCCACTTTCCGCAGACCATGCGCTGCCTGTCCTTCCTGCACCTCCCACACCGGAACCAAGGGGATCAGGCGTGAGGCGATCAAGTAGATCAGGACGAAGAGTGCCAGCGTGCCAATACTCAAGAGGATCTCAATGCTGGGTACATAAAGCTTCCAGGTGAAGGGCATGCGATTGATCGATAATGAAACCGGGATGATGATATAGCGCTCGAACCACATACCGACGTTAATCAGTAATCCAATCGTAAACAGCATCGCCGGGTTGCGGCGGATTTTCTTATTCCACAAGGTCAGGAAGGGGATGGCGACGTTGCAAATCAGCATGCCGAACCACATCCACCCCATGGGTCCTTTCTCATGAAAATCAAGTAGCATGGATGTGAAGCTGTCCCCGCCATACCACTGTACCAAATAATCATTGAAGAAGAAGTATGCCCAAGTCATCGACACGATCAACATCAGCTTGCCCAGTGCATCCAGGTGCTCCGGTCGGATAAAATATTTCATATTTTTCATACGTGCCCGGACGATTACCACCACCATGCCGACAGCCGCAATACCTGATTGAAGCGCACCAACCACAAAGTAAGGGCCGAAGATAGTCGATGACCAACCCGGTCGGATGGCAGCAGCGAAGTCCCATGCAACGATGGTATGTACCGAGAACATCACCGGAATAATCGCCCAGGCGAAGATGGTCATGGCGGTGCGCAAGTGTGTCCACTCACCTTCTGTGCCACGGAAACCCAATGACAACACACGGTAGAATAATTTACGCCAGCCTTTGGAACGATCGCGTGCCATGGCCAGGTCGGGGATGAGCGGTAGAAACAGGTACATCGTGCTTGCCATCAGGTAGGTATTGATGGCTAAAAAGTCCCACCCCAATGGGGAGTGGAAGTTAGGCCATAATGTGCGCACATTGGGATACGGGAACAACCAATATGCCAGCCATACACGTCCGAGATGCATAAATATGCTGATGCCAGCCTGGATCAACCCGAATGTAGTCATCAGCTCAGCCGCACGGGTGAATGGACGGCGGAACTCAGCTTTCATCACCCGTAGTAAGGCTGAGACGAATGTACCCGCATGGCTGATACCAATCCAATAAACGGTATTGACCAGGAAAATCCCCCAATAAGAGGGTCGGTTAACTCCAGCCACCCCCAATCCCTCAGCGATTAAATAACCCCACGAAATGATCAGGCAAGTTAGCACAATTAGACCCAGAAATCCCGCTACCACCCAGAACTTCCATGAAGTGGTTTGCATGGCCTCCATCACCATGCCATTCATCTCGCCGCGCGGTTTCGGGTCGAGCATCAGGTGCTCGTGGGGGTCTTCAGTTTCTATAGGGTGGGCTTGTTCGAGCGGTTCAGCCGTTGCGACCATAGGATGGTCCTCCCTTTAGGTATGTGATGCTCGGAAGTGTGCCCAGGTCTTCCAATAATTTCACCGCCCTGCCATCCGACATCAGCTTACTAACGCGGCTGGACGGATCATCGATGCGCCCGAAGACGATGGCATTGGTCGGGCATGCTTGGGCGCAAGCTGTGATCACCTCGCCATCCACTACTTCTCGGTTTTCAGAATTGGCTTTATCTTCCGCCTGGAGCAGGCGCTGCAGGCAGAATGTACATTTTTCCATCACCCCTCTGCGGCGCACGGTAACGTCTGGGTGCAGCATGTTAGCTAGAGGCTCAGGACGAACGTAATCCCTCCAGTTGAACACCCGCACCTGGTAGGGGCAGTTATTGCCACAATAACGGGTGCCCACGCAACGGTTGTAGACCTGTAAATTCGTCTTTTGTGACAGGCTGTGCACGGATGCAAATACCGGGCATACTGGCTCACAAGGTGCATGCTCGCAATGTTGGCACAGCACAGGTTGGAAAGGTGTATTCTTAACATTCGGATATTCACCTTCCCAAAATCTTTCGATGCGGATCCAATGCAACGTGCGCCCATAACCTGCATCTTTTTCTTCAACGAAGGAATTGTTATTTTCCATCACACAGGCTGTCACACACGCCTGACAGCCGATGCACAGGTCCTGGTCGATAACCATTCCCCACTTGTACAAAGAAATCTCATTGAATGGATTGTCCATTATGAGCAGCCTCCTGCCCGATTCTTTACTCTCATCAATAAATCACTCACCATATACACCCATAAGGCTTTCAAGGCGCGAGAGTTGCTGTTTGCGACCCGTCTTTTCGATCTGCACCTTGGTCGCCCCAAAAGCCAGGTCGTCAGCACCATTCAAGGTCAGACTGAGCAAGTCACCTGGGTTGATCCCTCTTCCCTGGGCATACCGGCCATAAGTTATATGCCCTTGACCGAATGGGATGGCAATCGTATCCGGTCGAATGGCAGGGTAGCGATAGACCACCGCTTCAATACTGCCCATTGGAGAGTTAATTCTCACCACGTCATCATCGGCTAAGCCCAAATTATCTGCTGTTACCGGGTTGATTTCCACCCAACTATTCCACATCACCGTGGTGGTGGGGTCGGGGATCTCTTGCAGCCAGGGCTTGTTCGCCCCACTGCCGTCCCCCAGGATGGGTGACATGAAGGGGAATAAAAAGAAATCGCCTGTTCCAGCAAATTTTGCGGCAGGGGTGGAAAGCGGTAGGCTCAGGGCTTGCCTGCCATTTGGGATATCAAGCTTGGGTTGTGCGTTCCACCAACCGCCGTACTGCTGGAATTGAGACATAAAGCCATTAATATCTACGGCATTAAAAAATCCTTCCATGGGAACCAGATCAGTTAAAGAAGATTGAATGTATTCAACTTCATCCTTATAGGGCAATGCGGTTGCCAGGTTCCCTCCTATGACCTGTACAGCCGCCAATAGTACGTCGGCTGAAGCCTTCGTTTTATAGAAGGGTATGACTACGGGCTGAAATCCCGAAATTACAGTCCGGTCAGCCCCAGGGGAACCTTTTTGATACCCCCACGATTCAAGTGCGGTATGGTCAGGGAAAATATAATCCGCATAAGCGCTGGTATCATCCGGGAATGAAGCAAATGAGATGATTTGCGGCACATTAGCTAAACCATCTATAAATCCCAATGAAGCCGGCAGCTCGAAAACCGGATTGATCCCATGGATGAACAGCGTTTTAATCTCTCCATTTTTCATTCGGTTAATCAGGTCATACATTTCCACCATCGAATTGGGCAACCATGGTAAGTCTGAATGCACAGCATTGGCTGCAGCCAGGAATAGTCCTCCGGTCTTCCCCAAGTTGCCCACGACTGCATCCAATGCCATCACAGCTTGGGCAGCTTCCAATCCATTGCTCGATCCGCTGGCAGAACCACCTGGAATTGCCAGTGGATGGGCGGCATTGGTGAATATATTCGCCAGTCTTTGCAGATCTGGCACGGATACTCCACTGGCAGTCGATATTTTTTCTACATCCACTCCCAGATAAGCATTGGGGATGGTGGTTGCATGGATTTCAGCGACCAAACGACCAATTGCCAGGGCAATCAGACCTTCACTGCCAGGAACAATTGGGATCCATTCGTCGGCGCAGGCAGCTGTCTGCGAGAGGCGTGGCTCAAACTGCACCAGGTACCCCCGCTGACCGGTCTTCCCCCGTCGCATTTGAGCAAACCCCCGGCTGTATGCCACCGGTGAAAGATAGGTTTCCAGGAAGTTCGCGCCAAAGGAAAAAATTATGTCAGCGTTACCCAGGTCGAAGTGCGCCAAGGCTGTGGCAGAGAAAAGTTGCTGTGCGGCTTTCACCAGGGTGAGGCGGGCATCGTAGATCTCATGCGCTCCAAACCGCATCGGTGCCGGAGCACCGAGGGCTGTGCACAGTTCGGTGACCAGGTCGAACAGGTGATCGGGTGCCATTCCAAGCAGAAATGCAATCTGACCCGGCGCCGTGTTTTGCAGTGTATTCTGAACGACTCCAACCGCATCGTCCCAGCTTAGATTGGTGAAATTCAGGCTTGTGCGGGCTTCTTGCTTGAGTGGATTTTGGATGCGATCGGGGTTATACAGTCCCTGCAATGCAACCTGACCGCGGGTACATGTCTTCCCTTGGTTAATAGGGTTAATTGGGTTCCCTTCCACTTTGAGCGCCCTTCCCTGCTCTGTGCGCACCACCGTTCCACATCCAGCCGGGCACTCACGGCAGGTGGTGGCGTAATAAGTGCTCTGCCCGTTATAGGTATACTCAGGCATGCGGGTATAAGGTTCACGGATCACGTAGCGTGATACTGGTCCGCACCCGGTGAGCACCGCGGTAGCTGCAGCTCCGACAACGGTGGTTTTAAGGAATCCTTTTCGGGTCAACTTACGGCTCATAAAGCGCTCCAGTAGTAAAGTGCAATACAACCATTCGCCATCACCGGTGACAGGTACCACAATCGGTCAGTCGGGTTTGTAGTACAGGATCATCAGCTGTCAATGTGCGGTGACAGTGCAGGCACCAACCCATGTTAAGGTTCTTGCGTGGCTGGGCGACAGTCATCCGGCTTAGCTCGCCATGGCAAGTCTCACAATTCAATCCGAAAGCAATGTGCGGCCGGTGGTTGTAATAAACGAAATCCGGCAATATAAAAACCGGTACCCATTTAATGGGTTCATTTTTATAAATCGCATCCGCAATTTTTTGTTGATCAGAATTCTTTATTGGAATTTGCTGGTGGCAGCCCCAGCACTTGGTCTCCGTGGGCAACCCTGATGAACTCCCCTTCCACGCCCCAGGATGGCAATACAGGCACTGCACTCCGAACCCCAGGTGCAGACTATGGTTGAATTGGATGGGTTGTTTGGGTGACTGCTGCGTCAGCCAGACCCCGTAAGTACCGGCGCTGAGTACAAGCACAATTAAAATACCCACGGCAGCAATGAAAGCTGGCTTTTTCACCAGTTTCAGTAAAGTGTCGAACCAATCAATCGACTTGACTCTGCCGGGGAGTGCTTTGATTTTTTCGATCGGATGCAGTGCTTTTAGCTTGTCAAGCATGTCTATGCCTCATGAATTGCGCCTGGTGCGTCTACGCAATATGATCACCACGATCAATGACAACAGAACAAATCCCCCAATAAAAGCCCCAGCTACAACCACCCCACCGATCATCGTCCCCAGGCTGGTCAATATACCGGTCCATAAGTTGCTTCCTGGACCGCCCAGCAAGGGTGCGGGTGTGAGCTGTGGGTTTCGCGTGGGTTCACTGGCAATCTCTCCACCTGTGGGCAGGCTTTGGGCATATGCCAGAACGTCGCGCCCATCCGGTGGCTGCCAACCCAGGTTCAAGCCAATTGGCATATCCGTCCCGGCAACCCCAAATCGGGTTCGATGCAGAAACCGCCATGGGTCTCGATTGGCAACGCTTCCGAGGTACTCGTCAATCCCTTCGATCCGGAAAACGATTTTCTCTCCATCCTCCCCATGGCAGGATAGGCACGTGGATTGATATAGACTCTGCCCGTGGGCGTAATCTGGGTCTATGATCCGGAGGGAGATCGGATTGATGTAGGTCGTGTCATCGATGATGCCAAATTTTAGGAAGTCAGCCAGTTGGGTTAGAGAAGTGTCGTCCAAATAAGCGGAGAAGTTATGCGCAGGGTCGAGATTGCCTTTCAGATGGTTGACGATATCATCTACAGTTAATCCCTGCACCAGGGACCATAAATCAGGAAAACCCGTATAGTGTGACCCGTCTTGATATTCCCCCTGTGAGCCCTTGTAATCCCAGCCGTGGCATTCACTGCAGCGCCAGGTATCTGCACCCGAACGTGAATTGGTGCTTTGGCGATTCCAAATTGGCATGTTTCCCGCAGGTGGATCCACCCCCAACACCGCGTACCATTTGTCATAAAGCTGAGCTCCCCGAATGATGTCATCCGCGGATGGGGTTGCCTCTGCTGCGAGTGCGCTGCCTGCGATCACCAGAGTGATCACAGCGATTAGTAATAAAGCAATTGCACTTCTGGGCTTCTTCATAAGCTTGCCTCTCTCCCAATCGTCTGGATGGCTTGTGGAGATTAACCCGCCGCTTAAAATTATACATCAACAAGAAATATCATAAATGATATATGCAATTTTCTCATACTATATTATTATTATGTTAATGTATTTTCATCTTGGATGGAGTTTAAATCAGCTAATATAACGGTAGTATGCCCAAAGGGTAAATCTGTGATGAATGACCTTACGAAAAGGAACCACACATGAAACGTTATGGTATCGTCTTCGTTTTGGTTATTGTCAGCACGTTATTAATTCACGCCGGGTTAATCGGTATCGGTTTATTCCCCAAGGAAGCCAGCGTTCAATCTATTGCGGTGGACCAGCTGTTCCACGTTCATTTATGGCTGATATCGGTCCTGTTCTCGCTAATCATGGTCACTCTGATCTATAGCCTGATCGTCTTCCGTCGTCGAAAGGGTGAGCTCGGCGATGGTGCCTACTTCACCGGCAACTCGACCCTTGAAATCACCTGGACCGGCATCCCGCTCATAGCCGTGCTTGTTCTGGCATACGCAGGAGCAAAAACGCTGGGTGCCATCCGTGTGATCGACCCAACCGCCCTGCAGGTGAAAGTGACCGCTGGTCAATGGTACTGGCAGTATGCCTACCCCGATTATGGAGTTACCAGCACAGATCTGTATTTACCAGTCAATACTCAAATTGACCTACAAATGACCTCCGTCGACGTGATCCACTCATTTTGGGTGCCGGAGTTCCGGGTGAAGCAAGATATCATCCCGGGACGGACGGTTGATCTGCGCGTCACACCTTCACTGATTGGCGATTATAAGGTACGCTGTTCAGAGTTGTGCGGATTAAGGCATGCGTACATGGAAGGTGCGGTCACGGTCGTCTCAAAGGCAGATTTCGTCAAATGGATCAGCCAACAACAATCAGCCACCCCGCCCAGTCCGGAGCTTCGCGGGCAGCAGCTCGCCACAAGTTATGGCTGTGTTAACTGCCACTCCATAGACGGTTCCCCCAAGACTGGTCCTACCTGGCTACACCTGTATGAGTCCAATGTGAAGTTATCGGATGGGTCTACGGTGGTGGCCGACGATAATTATTTAAAAACATCCATAATTAATGCCAACGTACAAATCGTGGCGGGTTTCCCGTCCAACGTGATGCCTGATTTTTCCACCGTTTTGGATCAAACCATGGTTGAATCACTGGTAGCATACATCAAGACCCTGAAATAGGGGAGGCGCTATGAGGAAACTCTATTCCATCGGGCTGATACGCGGTTTGCTCTGGCAGATTCTAGGGACCGCCGTCGGTATAGGGATACTTACGGGCATCCGTATCTTGTTAAGGCTGCCTGCCTGGAAACCCGAACCCGCCTTCGTGGTTGGGGCACTCATGGGTGCCCTGTTTTTCCTTTATGGCATTGGTGCAGTGGATGGGTGGATAAAGGAGTCTGCTGGAAAGGAAGCTCCCGAACCGGATGAGTCAAGTTGGGGTCGGGCGCGATATTTTGGCGTCTCGCTTGACCATAAGGTGATTGGCGTCCAATACCTGGTGTTATCGCTGGTCCTGATGGCTGTGGGTGGTTCATTCGCGATGATTTTCCGCTCCGAACTGGCAAATACTGGTATGCAGTTTCTTACCTTAATGGAATACAACACCTTGATGTCACTTCACGGCATGGTGATGATCGTTGGCATCCTGGTTGGGGTGGCAGCCTTCATGAACTACCTCATCCCCATGATGATCGGAGCCCGCGATATGGCCTTCCCACGTCTGAATGCCTTCGGGTTCTGGCTGGCAGTCCCGGCTAGCATCATTCTACTCTCCAGTATGGCGCTGGGTGGCTTTGATACCGGCTGGACCGGCTACCCTCCGCTCTCAGTCCGCGCCCCCATTGGCATCCAGATGTTCTTCCTGGGTGTCTCCCTGGCAGGTATGGGCACGGTCTTAAGCTCCCTCAATGTCATTACAACTGCCCTTCGCATGCGTGCCAAGGGCATGACCGGCTTTCGCCTGCCCATTTTCGTCTGGGGAGCTCTGGCAACCTCCCTTATCAGCTTGACGGCCACACAATTGATTGGCTTATCCTTCCAAATGGTCATGTTTGAACGTCTGTTCGGGATGGGCTTCTTCGACCCAGCTAAAGGTGGAAATCCCATCTTGTTCCAGCACTTGTTCTGGTTCTATTCGCACCCGGCAGTCTACGTTTTCGTCCTGCCCGGATTAGGCATCATCAGCGAGCTGCTGCCGGTATTTGCCCGAAAACCATTATATGGATATAAATGGGTCGCCATCTCGTCCTTTGGCATTGCCCTGATCGGCTTCCTGGTTTGGGGACACCATATGTTCGCTTCGGGTATGGCAGAGTATCTGCGGGTTCCTTTCATGTATAGCACGTTGTTGGTGGCTGTGCCAACCGGAGTGAAGTTCTTCTCCTGGCTGGGCACCTTGTGGCGCGGAAAGATCGTCTTTCCCGTCCCCATGCTCTTCGTCCTGGCGGGAATTGTGGTGTTCCTGCTTGGAGGTCTAACTGGTCCCCCCAATGCGACTGTTGCTACTGACCTGCAGCTGACAGATACCTACTTTATCGTCGGTCACTTCCACGATACGATGTTCGGCGGCTATATTTTCCCCTTCTTCGCTGGCATCTATTACTGGTTCCCGAAGATGACCGGCAGGCGTTTGAATGAAAGGTTGGGTAAGATCCATTTCTGGCTCATGGCGCCCGCCTTTATCGTTCTTTCGTCGCTGATGATGCGCGCCGGTCTCCTGGGTATGCGCCGACGCATTGCCGATTATGACCCCACCTTGGGTGTCACTGGCGACCAGCAGGTAATGACGGTGGCGGGTTTTCTCGTCGCATTGGGAGTGCTGGTCTTCATCATCAACGCTTTCTGGAGCAAGCGCCATGGAGAGATCGCTACCGGTAACCTGTGGAACTCACGCTCCCCCGAATGGCAGGTTCCCTCTCCCATGCCCTCGCACAACTATGACAAACCCTTCGAAGTGGTGGGTGAGCCATACGATTATGGACTGCCCGGCTCTGAGTACGTGAAATTCATCGAGGAGGAATAACATGGAACATCCATCCAAATCCTCCACCCTACAGCTCGGATTGATCGTGCTGGGAGCACTGGCTGTGCTCACTGCGGTCGAGTTCGCCATCGCTCTGACGATCAATATCTGGCAAATCCTGGCGATCATACCCATCATCAAAGCCGGGCTGGTATTCTATTACTACATGCACATCTACCGGCTCTTCCAGGATGATTCAGATGTGGATCGCGAATCCTTTGCCTACAAGCTGGCGACCAATCGCATAGGGTTGTGGCTGTTCCTGATCTCCGACGCGTTCATCTTCGGCGGGCTGATGATCTCGCGCATCAACCTGCTCGGGCTCACCCGCCCTGATTTGATCCAGGTACTCGGGCTAACCGTCACTACAGTATTGCTTATTTCATCTTTTTTCGCCAACCGTGCCGAGATTTCAATCGAATATGGCGACCAAAAGCAGTTCACCCGCAGCATCACTGTCACTATGAGCCTAGGTATCCTGTTCCTGGTGGGTGTGCTGGGCGTGGAATGGCGCCTGGCTCCATTTGGCCCTGAGACCAACCTGGCGGGCGCGATTTTCTACATCATGACAGGTTTTCATGCTTTCCATGTATTAAGTGGTGTGATTTTTCTGGCCATCGTGTTACGGAAAGGCTTACATGGGTTATATTCGGCTGAGAAACATTGGGGGGTCGAGGCTTCCGTGGTCTATTGGCACTTTGTCGATGTAGTCTGGTTTTTCTTCTACCCGGCCCTATATTTGATCGGCACTTTGGCGAAATAGCAGGTAAATTAGTTACTCTATAGGAGCGCTGATGAACCGCAAATATCTAATTTACTCCATAATAATCCTTGCGGTCATCGTGATGGTCGGGGTGGGATATACGTGGTACAAGTCAGCCTATCCAGCTTTTCACGGCTCCCGTATCACCCCTCCCGAGCCTGCATCTGATTTTTCGCTCACCAGTCAAACCGGTTCCACGGTCAAGCTGGCCGATTTTCGTGGTAAATATGTGTTGGTTTATTTTGGTTTTACCAACTGCACCTCTGAATGCCCTCTCACCATGGGCTTCCTCAAGATAATGCATGACCGCCTGGGTTCACTGGCAGAGCAGACTCAGGTCATCATGATATCCACTGATCCTGCCCGTGATACGCCGGCAGCCATGGGGGCATTCCTGAGCCATTTTGACCCCTCTTTCATTGGGTTAACCTCCACCCAGGCGGACCTGCAACCCGTTTGGTCTGCCTATGGAGTCACGGTTTTGGATAATGGTGAGACGCACTCATCCTATCTCTACCTGATTGACCCGCAAGGGAATCTCATTGCCACTTATCCTCTCCTGCAGAATGCTGACGGGATCACTGCCGACATCAAGAACTTGATAATGGGAAAATGACGCTTCGAAAAGATCTGCTAATCCGCATGCTTGTCTTTTTGGTGATAGGGATCGTCGTTGCTGCTATTTTTAGCGAAGCATCTTTCCGCTTGCAAGGCGAAACCACCAGCCGCGACCCTCAGGTGATCGTTCTGGTCATCCCAGCTGGAACGGCGGCAAAAGTAGCCCAGGGTCAAAGCGTCATTCCTGCAGGTCAAACCTTCATGGTGGGTGATACCCTGCAGGTAAAAAATGAAGATTCAGTCACCCAAACCCTGGGACCGCTGGTCATTCCCCCAGGCTCCTCCGCCAGCATGAAACTGGATCAGGTGGGTAGCCTGAGCTACACTTGCTCTTTCCAGCCCGCCAAGTATTACGGCATCGAAGTTCAGCAGGGTTTGAGTCTTGGTACGCGCCTGGAGGCCTCCCTGCTGGCTGGGATCCCGCTCGGAGTATTATTGGGTGTTTATAGTCTGGTGGCTAAGCCACTTAAGCCCAAAACCAAACTTCCTGAATCGTGACCCGATGTAAAATTCATATTATTGGTATCCACATGTTTCGATTATTGTTTTCCCGTCGTTGGTGGTGGACCACGCTGATTGCAATTTTGGCAATTTGTGTCGCCGTACGCCTGGGCTTCTGGCAGCTGGACAGGAACTCCCAGCGGCTGGCATCCATCAGCCAGATCCAGACAATGCAAGCTCTGCCTGTGCTTGACCTGAATCTGCGGCCTCTCCCAGCTGATTTAGCCACCATGGAATACCGCCAGGTCATTGTGACCGGAAGATTTGATTTTGAACACCAGGTGGCTCTGCGCAACCAGGTGCGGGCGCGTATGTCTGGTACCGATCCGGGGATTGCCTTGATCACACCCCTTATCCTCGCCGATGGTCAGGCAGTGCTGGTGGAGCGTGGCTGGATCCCCCTCGAGTTCAACACCCCGGCTTCATGGCGGCAATTTGATGAGCCTGGAACTGTACAGCTTGAAGGTATAATCCGCCTCTCGATGGAAAAAGCTGAGCTCGGCAGTGCTTTGCTCGACCCGACCCTCTCGCCTGGTGAAACCCGCCTGGACCTTTGGAATTTCGTCACCATTCCCAGGTTGCAAGCACAAACACCCTACCCGTTGCTCAGCATATACGTCCAGCAATCACCAGGCACGAACCTCGAGAACCTGCCATATCGCCTGATGGTAACACCTGATCTTGACCCAGGAGCGCATGTCGGTTTTGCTCTGCAATGGTTCTTCTATGCTGCTCTGCTCTTCGTCGGCTATCCGGTTTGGTTGAGTAGACAGAAAACAAAAACCCTCTCCGTAAGTGGAGAGGGCTGAGTTCGTCTCAGCTCATTTCTTCTTTTTCTTCTTTTTCCCTTTCTTCTTCCCTTTTTTCTCCTTCGAAGGAATTTTCGAAGCCGGTTCTCCTGATTCATTTTCTGAAATTATAGGTATTCCTGCAGCCTCTGCCACCTCAGCATGGTACATTTGTTTGATCGCTACCAGGTCCACGCTTGGCGCAGGATACTCCATCTTCAAACCCTCCAGCGTTTCTACCAAAATTTGTGACACTGCCAGGTCGCGGAACCATTTGTGGTTGGCTGGGATGACGTACCAGGGCGCATAATTAAAGCTGCATTTACTGAGTGCATCCATATAGGCTTTCTGATAATCGTCCCACAGCTCACGCTCGGTGTAATCTGAATCACTGATCTTCCACTGCTTGTCAGGTTGGTCCAGCCGGTCTCTGAATCGTTTGAGCTGTTCTTCTTTATCGATGTGCAGGAAAAACTTCACGATCGTGGTCCCGCTGTTCGTCAGCTCGCGCTCGAATTCGTTGATTTCGTTATAGCGCTTAGACCATACTTCCTTCGCCACCAGGTTATGCACTCTGACCACCAATACATCCTCGTACTGCGAACGGTTGAACACCGTGATCTGCCCTTTCCTGGGCGTGTGCTCATGGATGCGCCAGAGATAATCATGCGCCAGCTCTTCAGCTGTGGGTACCTTGAACCCCACCACCGAACAACCCTGCGGGTTCATGGCTGCCATCACATGGTGGATCGTCCCATCCTTGCCACCCCCATCCATCGCTTGCAGAACGATTAATAGGGCGTGTTTATTCTCCGCATACATCATCGCCTGGAGCTCACTCAGGCGTTGGCTATATTTATTTAATTCATCTTTTGTTGTGTCTTCATTCGCAAATCCCCCGGCATATCCTGGATCGATCTTTGCCAGGTTCACCTTGCTGCCCGGTTTAATCCTGAACTCGTTGGTATAGCTCATAGTCGGACCCTCCTTCTGCAGATTATATCATCCCAGCTAATATTCTCATTCGCAACGCGGTTTTCCATTAAATTATTCAATTCTGCTTGCCCACCAAAACGATTTGGAGTATCATGGAAAAAATCATCTCTGAGTATCTGGTTGAATCATGCGAGCGACAATTTTCTTGCTAGGATTTTAAGCCATAATGGATCAATTCTTATCCACTGAGACCCTGGTCATCGAGCTACTATTAATTGTGTCCATCGTCGCCATTGCTGTGCGACGTATGCGCATTCCTTACACCGTTGCCCTGGTCATCGTGGGTTTGCTCATTACCTTCCAATCAGCCTTCAAATTTGAGCTCACTCCCGAGCTGATCCTCGGATTACTTGTGCCTCCCCTGGTATTTGAAGCCGCTTTCCATATAAATTTCCATGAACTGCGCCGCAATCTGACCGCCATCCTGCTCCTGGCAGTTCCTGGTGTCATCCTGACCACCTTCATCATTGGTGGGATGTTAGTTTTCAGCATCAAACTCAGTTTGCCCATCGCTTTACTGTTCGGTGCGCTGATAGCAGCGACCGATCCGGTGGCTGTAGTAGCGTTGTTCCGCACATTAGGTGTGCCCAAGCGCCTGTCGGTCCTCATCGAAGGAGAAAGTCTTTTCAATGATGGGACTGCCATTGTGTTGTTCAATCTGATGTTGGCAGTCGCTGTTACCAGCCAGATCAATTTGCTCGATAGTGTGGGTAAATTCTTCAGCGTTTCCATTGGTGGGATTATCGTCGGGCTTGTGGTAGGCTGGCTGGTTGCACAGATGATCACCCGCGTGGATAACTACTTGATCGAGACCACCCTCACCACGATCTTGGCATTCGGTTCCTACCTGCTGTCGGAAAAACTCGGTTTTAGCGGTGTCCTGGCGGTTTTAGCTGCCGGACTTGTGAACGGCAATATCGGGCAGCAGGGCATGAGCCCTACCAGCCGGATTGTCATATTTAACTTTTGGGAGTATATCGCTTTCCTATCTAACTCCATGGTTTTCCTTCTGATTGGGCTACAGGTAAACATTGTCGCCTTGCTTGCATCCTGGCAGCCAATTTTATGGGCTATCCTGGCAGTATTTATCGCTCGTTCCATCGTAGTATATGGGTTGAGCTGGTTGGTGAAGCGAGTAGCTGAGCCGATCCCAATCACCTGGCAGCATATCCTCAATTGGGGAGACCTGCGCGGTGCCATCAGTCTGGCCCTTGCCCTCAGTCTGCCGCTATCTATGGGCACGGACCGTGACTTGTTGATTGTAATGACATTCGGGGTTGTGCTATTCACGTTGCTGGTGCAGAGTACTACCATGACCCCTCTCGTCCGCTGGTTGAAAATTATTACGCGCACGGATGCACAGGTGGAATATGAGCTTCAGCATGCTCGCCTGGCTGCATTGCGCAGCGCCGATTCCCGTCTCGACCGTATGCATGCTGATGGTATGCTCTCCAGCCATACCTGGGAGCGATTGAAACACAGCCTGACCGGTCAGGCAGCTGGACTGGCAGAGAAAGTGCGCGGCTTGCTACTTGCCGACCCCGTCCTCGAAGCTGAAGAGCTTGATACCGGTTGGCGCGAGATGCTGCGTGCCCAGCGTGCCTCCCTGCTCAGCTTGCGCCAGGATGGTGTTATTTCAGACGAGGTCTTCGAGCGCCTCACTGGCGATGTCGATGCTCAGCTGAGTGAAGGCTACCCATCAGAGTTGGATGAAAACGAGACCCGCACCCAATTCCTAGAAGTCACTCTCCCCGATGATTCAAGCATCGTTGGTAAGACCATTGCTGAGCTCAACATCCCACGCTCAGCGGTCTTGGTATCTATCCAACGCGGAGAAGAGACGATTATTCCCCGCGGGGATACCAGGCTGCATGCAGGCGATGTCGTCACCACTTTGTGCGAACGAGAGTTTTCAGTCACAGTGAAAGAATTGCTTGAGCGTAAACAGGATAAATCACCCGAAGAGAGAATTTGAGTGCAGCAGATTAAGCGTCTATTCAAGGGAATCAATAAATCCCGTATCGCCAACTTCATTGACCGATTGCAGCCCTCGGAAACTGTGGTGCTGTTTGGTACGGCTATCGTCGTCGGTGCTGGCACAGGGCTCGGAGCGGTGTTCTTCATCTGGTTGATTGGTCAAGTCCAAATTCTTTTCTATCAAACTGGTAGTTCAGTTTTAGGTTTCCTCGGACGTGGATTGTTCATCCTTGTGCCTGTTATCGGTGGTCTTCTGGCTGGACCGATCATCTCTTACTTTGCAAAAGAAGCCAAAGGGCATGGCGTACCTGAAGTGATGCAAGCAATTGCACTAAATGGGGGGCGAATAAGACCACGTGTGGTGGTTGCTAAAGTCATTGCCACTGCGTTTTGTATTGGCAGTGGGGGTTCTGCTGGTCGCGAAGGACCCATTGTACAGGTAGGTTCCGCTCTTGGATCGACCATTGGTCAATTCCTCCACCTCTCTGAAAACCGCATTCGCAACCTGGTTGCTTGTGGTGCAGCCGCAGGCATTGCTGCAACATTCAATGCACCCATCGCCGGAGTAATTTTCGCCATGGAGATCATCCTCGGCGAATTACATCTGGGCGATTTAGGCAATGTTGTCATTGCATCCGTGACCGCCAGTACCGTATCACGCATTTTTCTCGGCAGTCGTCCCGCCTTCTCCATACCTACGTACACCATGAAAACCCCCTGGGAGGTACTGCTTTACGCATTACTTGGAGTACTTGCCGCCCTGGTTGCCATTTATTTCATTCGGTTGTTGTATTGGATGGAAGATCGCTTCGACAGCTGGCATTTCCCAGATGCATTAAAACCCGCTGTTGGTGGTTTATTATTGGGTGGAGTAGCTTTTATTTACCCCATGATTTTAGGACAAACTCAGGGAATACCCCTTTATGCCAACCTACCCCAGGTGTTTGGCACGGGCTTTAGCACCATCGAGAGTGCCTTATCAGGATCGTTACCCTTTATCATTCTCTTTGCCTTAGCTTTTATCAAGCCTTTAGCCACCTCTCTCACCCTTGGTTCTGGGAACTCGGGTGGGATTTTTGCTCCATCACTGTTTACCGGTGCAGCCCTCGGTGGCGCGTTTGGCTGGGTTGTAGAACATTTCTTTCCGGGTGCAACGGCTGGGCCGGGTGCATTTGCCATCGTTGGCATGGCAGCTGTGTTTGCAGGAGCAGCCCATGCACCATTTACATCTATTTTGATCGTCTTTGAGATGACCAATGACTATACTTTGATATTACCCCTCATGGCTGCAGTTATCGTCAGTCTGATTGTTTCCACCCGGCTGTTCCCCGAATCAATCTACACCCTTAAACTGGTAAAACGAGGCATCCACTTAAAACAGGGACGCGATGTGGATATCATGGAAACGGTGCGCGTGGAAGAAGTCATGGTATGTACACCTATCACTGTCCCAGTCGATATGCCAATCAGACAGTTAGCGAATGAATTTCTACGCACTGGAAGACATGGTTTTCCGGTCCTGGACCAGGATGGGAGGCTCTACGGGGTTGTCTCTCTTGAAGATTACCGCCAGGCAGGAAACAAATCTCCTGAAACCGTCGATCAACTTGTAGTAAAGGATATTGCCACACGTGACGTGATAAGTGTCTACCCAGATGAGTCGGTCGGGACGGCTTTGCGTCGCATGTCACCTCGCGACATATCCCGTCTGCCAGTTGTCTCACGTGATGACCCGCATCACTTGGTGGGGGTGGTTCGCCGTAATGATATCGTCCGCGCATATGAAATGGGCTCATTGCGTAGAGAGGACGCTCGCCAGCGCATAGAACAAGCTCGCGCAGTTAGCGATCCCCGCAGCCAATTCCTGGAAGCTACCCTGATGCCCGATTCTGTCGCCACGGGTAAAAAAGTATCTGAGCTCAAGCTTCCACTTGCTGCTGTTCTGATCTCCATTCGGCGCGGGCGTGACTTACTGATTCCCCATGGAGATACATTATTACAAGCTGGTGACATTGTGACCCTTTTATGTAAACGTGAGTGGAGCGATGAAGCCATAGCATCTTTGCGTGAAGTAAAAAAGGATATCCCAAAAGAAGAGCTTTGATAAAATTGTAATGCAGTTTATTTTTTTTACTCCAGAAAGGCGGGTGACAGTCTTGCTGAATTTGAAGAATCTTCTTCACCCGGATTTGATATCTTCTTATTAATGGTATTTTATACACAAAAATTCCCCGAGGAGTCAGCCTCAGGGCTTTGTAATGCAACCGCCGTTTCCGAAAGCTCTTTTTCGGATGAGCTGGCTGAACTTAGTAAAACACCAATGAATCAAGTTCAGAAATAACCTTCGGTCACGTGGAGATTGATATTGCCTGTAACCATCCGTGATGTAGCTAAACGGCTAAACTTATCCATAACCACTGTCTCACGCGCCTTGGATGGGTATTCCGACGTATCGGAGTCCACCCGCCAGCGTGTCTTGCAAGCCGCACACGAGCTTGGCTATCTCCCCAACCGCGCTGCCCGCCAGCTCAGGCGCAAACGCACAGATACCATCGGTTATATCCTGCCTGCCGGTTCTGCCCGCTTCTCCGATCCATTTTTTGCGGAATTTATCTCTGGGGTGGCAGATGAGGCTGCCCAAAACAATTATGACCTGCTGGTGTCTTCCGCCCCAGCAGGTGGTGATATTGAACAGCAGGTTTACCAACGTTGGGTTTGTGAGCGGCGTGTGGATGGCTTCATTCTGAATCGCGTCCGCCAATCCGATTGGCGTATCCGCTATCTTTATGCAGAACATATCCCATTCAGTTGCCTGGAACGCTCTATGGATCCCGTGGAGTATCCGTCTGTCCAGGTGGAAAATATGGAAAGTGTCTCCAATCTGGTTAATCACCTGGTTTTGCAAGGTTTCAAACGCATCGCCTTTATAGGTGGACCAGAGAGCTTAACCATCCAGGCTGATCGCTTCATCGGATACTGCCAGGGGTTGGCTAACAATGATCTTGCATTTGATTCAGCCTTGGTTATTCAATCCGATCTGACCAGTCCGGGTGGTTACGAGGCTGGCAAGCAATTATTATCGGGAAGCACACTTCCCGACGCAATCATCTGTATCAATGATGAGACCGCGTTTGGTGTGTTGCACGCGGCCCATGAATCCCACCTCATCGTTGGAGATAACCTGGCCGTCGCAGGTTTCGATGGTGTCCAGGATTCGCTCTACTCCCAACCTCCCTTGACCACAGTTGATCAACCGTTTTGCGACATCGCCCATCAGCTGGTGCGACTGCTGTTGGCCGAAATCAATGGGGATACCCTCACTGAAAAGCATGCAGTGATCCAACCGGTACTTCGCATTCGTCAGTCCACCAGTAAAGGAGGTCAGTGATGAGCTTCTTAGATTCAGCTACGTATGTCTGGCTTGTCCTCCCGGTCATGGTTTTCCTTGCACGTGTGACCGATGTTACCTTAGGCACCTTGCGCATAATTTTCATTTCGCGAGGTAAACGTAATCTGGCACCTTTGCTTGGTTTTGTCGAAGTATTCATCTGGATCACGATCGTTTCCCAGATTGTCAGCCATGCCCATAACATTCTGGCATACCTGGCATACGCTGCCGGTTTTGCAACCGGCGCATTTGTGGGTATGGTCATCGAGAATCGCCTGGCAATTGGAACCCAGGTTATCCTTGCCATAATCCAGGATGATGCAGCTCAGCTCGTTGATCATCTTCACACGGCTGGGTATGGAGTAACCTGCGTGGATGGTGCCGGTGCGAATGGTCCGGTGAAGCTAATTTATACAATCTTCCCACGTCGTTGCCAGGAAAATGTTTTATCCATCATCCATGAGACTCACCCACGTGCTTTCCTATCCATCCAGGATATCCGCTCTACTCAGGAAGGAATTTTCCCGATCCCAGTTTCACCTCAAAATGGTTTTCTATTCCCCAGAAAATTTAAATAACCACCTGATCGTATTTGCCTGATCTGTAAGCTCCACCCCCGACACACACCGATTATTCATATTTTGAATTTCAGTATGCATCTTTCCTACTTGTGTACTGATATCCGAATCCTTAATCTAACCATAAGTTGACATCCAAAACGTTTTGGATTAATATATATTGATTAAATGATATACCATCAATTCTCAAAACTAGTGTCGCCCAGGTTCATTTGCTGGCAATGTATTGTAGCTTGAGGAGGATTAGAAAATGAACAATCCAGTCATATCTGAAATATATAAAATAACCGATTGTATGGATGATCTTCCATACACCGATATACCTTCTTTGATCAAACACTTAAGCAATCCGGATGGTTTTATCCGGCAGCAGGCACACGAAGTATTAATCTGCATCGGTGGTCCCGCCATTCCTGAGCTGATACATGCTCTTCAGGATGCGAATCTGGAGCTCCGTTGGCAAATAATCAAAATAATGGAAAGTATCAGCGATCCCTCAACCATACCCGCATTGGTGGAACAATTAAAAAATGAAAATGCTGGCGTCCGTTGGGCTGCATCGAATGCACTCATTGGACTAAAGCGGGAATCGATTCCACCATTGCTTGAAGCCCTGGTGCATGACTTTGATTCCATCTGGTTGCGCCAGAGTGCGCACCACATCTTGCATGTTTTCAAAGATTTCGGTAAATTGACGGACGCTGAGGTAAAAGTTTTCGAAGCTCTCGAAGGTATCGAACCGACAGCCTCGGTTCCTTGGGCTGCGCAGAAAGCGCTTGAATCCTTGCGCTATAAAAAAAGATAGCCCTTCTGTGTGATGAAAAGGCTATCTAGTATCTTTCTTGCTAACAGCCTATAGCTACTTGCTGAATGCTGCATTTCTGTGGGCGCGAGAGGGCTCGCACCTCCGCACCTTTATCTCCCCCCTGCGGGGACACGCATGCGATCAATAAAAAGTGGGCGCGAGAGGGCTCGAACCTCCGAACCTTATTATCCCCCCTGCGGGGACAGAATGCGACTATGCTAGTGGGCGCGAGAGGGCTCGAACCTCCGAACCTTATTATCCCCCCTGCGGGGACAGAATGCGACTATGCTAGTGGGCGCGAGAAGGCTCGAACCTCCGCACCTTATTATCCCCCCTGCGGGGACAGAATGCGACTATGCTAGTGGGCGCGAGAGGGCTCGAACCTCCGAACCTTATTATCCCCCCTGCGGGGACAGAATGCGACTATGCTAGTGGGCGCGAGAGGGCTCGAACCTCCGAACCTTATTATCCCCCCTGCGGGGACAGAATGCGACTATGCTAGTGGGCGCGAGAGGGCTCGAACCTCCGAACCTTATTATCCCCCCTGCGGGGACAGAATGCGACTATGCTAGTGGGCGCGAGAGGGCTCGAACCTCCGAACCTTATTATCCCCCCTGCGGGGACAGCATACGACTAAAATAGTGGGCGCGAGAGGGCTCGAACCTCCGAACCTTATTATCCCCCCTGCGGGGACAGAATGCGACTATGCTAGTGGGCGCGAGAGGGCTCGAACCTCCGAACCTTATTATCCCCCCTGCGGGGACACGCATGTGATCAATAAAAAGTGGGCGCGAGAGGGCTCGAACCTCCGAACCTGTACTCCCCCCTGCGGGGACAGAATGCGACTATGCTAGTGGGCGCGAGAGGGCTCGAACCTCCGAACCTGTATTATCCCCCCTGCGGGGACAGAATGCGACTATGCTAGTGGGCGCGAGAGGGCTCGAACCTCCGAACCTTATTATCCCCCCTGCGGGGACAGAATGCGACTATGCTAGTGGGCGCGAGAGGGCTCGAACCTCCGAACCTTATTATCCCCCCTGCGGGGACAGAATGCGACTATGCTAGTGGGCGCGACTCGAACCTCCGAACCTTATTATCCCCCCTGCGGGGACAGAATGCGACTATGCTAGTGGGCGCGAGAGGGCTCGAACCCCCGAACCTTATTATCCCCCCTGCGGGGACAGAATGCGACTATGCTAGTGGGCGCGAGAGGGCTCGAACCTCCGAACCTTATTATCCCCCCTGCGGGGACAGAATGCGACTATGCTAGTGGGCGAGGGCTCGAACCTCCGAACCTTATTTCCCCCCTGCGGGGACAGAATGCGACTATGCTAGTGGGCGCGAGGGCTCGAACCTCCGAACCTTATTATCCCCCCTGCGGGGACAGAATGCGACTATGCTAGTGGGCGCGAGAGGGCTCGAACCTCCGAACCTTATTATCCCCCCTGCGGGGACAGAATGCGACTATGCTAGTGGGCGCGAGAGGGCTCGAACCTCCGAACCTTATTATCCCCCCTGCGGGGACAGAATGCGACTATGCTAGTGGGCGCGAGAGGGCTCGAACCTCCGAACCTTATTATCCCCCCTGCGGGGACAGAATGCGACTATGCTAGTGGGCGCGAGAGGGCTCGAACCTCCGAACCTTATTATCCCCCCTGCGGGGACAGAATGCGACTATGCTAGTGGGCACGAGAGGGCTCGAACCTCCGAACCTTATTATCCCCCCTGCGGGGACAGAATGCGACTATGCTAGTGGGCGCGAGAGGGCTCGAACCTCCGAACCTCACGGATGTGAACCGTGCGCTCTAACCAACTGAGCTACGCGCCCTGATTGAATAGGGACACATTATAATCGCATGCTTCACGATATGCAAGTTTGACCTCAAACAAAATCGTTAATCGACCTCACCGGTTGAAATTACCCCCGAGGTCTTTATTTCCTTCCACTCCCGTTCCAATACTGCGTACATATATTCATCCCACCACTTACCATTTAGCCAACGCGTTTCTCTAAGTCTGCCATCTTGATGCATCCCCAGCTTTTCCATTACACGCACGGATGCCGCGTTGGAAGCATGGCAAAATGCCACCACCCGATGTATATTCATCTCTCGGAATCCCCAATCGATCGCGTGCCATGCGGCTTCTGTGGCATACCCCTGACCCCACTTGTCAGGATGGACTGCCCAACCTACTTCCCACTCGCGGATCGCTTCCCACTGCCTCGATATCTTTAGGACCCCCCTGGCGATATCTTCTGGCGGAATAGTAATCGCGAATCTAAATATTGTGCGAGGATTATCGTGTTGAGTCGATAAGGATTCTTCCAAAGACTTCCGAGTTTCCGCTTCGTTGGCATACTCCCGCTCATAAGTATTAAACTCAGGCCTGGAATCCATATCTCGTATTGCCAGGAAATCGCCTTCCACGAAATCCCTCAATCTCAATCTGGGAGTGATCAGTTCCATATCATCAAAAAATGGATCTAAAATCAAGATTGAGCAGTCACATATTGGTAAATTCCCGATATGAACATGATGGCACCAAACGCTAATGCTCCATATCCAAGGTAGATATAACCACCCCCTGGGGTTTGAGCCGATTGGGAAAAAACAATCACCAAGCCTGCCGCCAACCACATTGCGCCACTGACCATGCTTCTCCGTCCGGATGCCTTGGTTCTCTGCTGTTCCAACCGGATGCGCGTCGTCCCCTGGATGTAACCCTCGCTTCCGCTTCCATCGCGAACCCTCACCCAATCCACACCATCACCCTTAACAACTTCCAGGATGAAAACCTTCGTTTTGAGCGCCAGCTGAGACTTGACCAATGACTCACTCGAAGGTTGGGCGTGTAATTCAACGTTATTCTGCATGATTGAGCCTTCTCGGATAATGTGGATGCGTGTGTCGCCTGAGATGAAGGCCGGCTGACCGGTGGATAGAGCGATCTGTATCCACATCTTTCCTGCAGATTTTTTCGTGCCTACATAGTTAATCTCACTCCCCTTTGGAAGCGAGGCAATCGACACTGAATTGGCATCTGTGCTGCTATAGACTTTTATCTGATCATCAATGACCATGGCTTTCATTAGAATTCTCCTAATTCAATAATGGCTTTAATTTCGATAACCACAAACGTCCGACTTTTGAATAACTGCCAGACGGCTATCTCAATTATCACACTAATTAATATTATTGGAGCTAAAGATTCTAGATTATTTGCCTATCATCCGGTTTGGGATCACTTTCTTATAGAGATAACTGGTAAGTCGCTAACTCCTTCATCAGGTACTGGGAGATGTTCGAATGACAGGTGCCCTGTTGTGATTCTCTCCTTCAATTCAGGAGTACTGGTCTTGATAATCCTGTTATCATTTGCACGACAGGTCTGAATTCCATCAGGATTTTCACTGCCGCGAAATTATCAACACAATTTTTCCAATAATAACCCCTTATAAATTCCGTCTTTGGGTAATTACCTATCTGGGATGTCCCACTTCAAACAGTTTTATGAGAATTCTTAAATAATTGGTGACTTTCGATAAACCCCTTGTGGATTAGAACATCAGCGCTCTTCTGTATCGATTTGTGCTCTTCAAATCGATATAGTGCTATTCATTTTCACGATGCATATTATGAGAAATCTTAAAGTTTTGCGTTTTTTGCCACAGTTTCGATAAATCCCTTGTAGAATAGAACATATGTGCTATAATCAATATACTTCTCTACCAGTCGCTTTACACTGGTATAGAAAGCATTCCTATTTTAGGTTTTAGATAAATGCGTCCGCCTTCCGGTCGATCTTTACTGGAATGAGTATTATTCGAAGCTTTCACTCCCATATCAAATACTTTATCGATTTCTTATTGCCACGTTCATCCTATAAATATGCACCAAAAATGAATTGAATGCATTTGTTTTTTTATTAGATTCAATTTCTTCTTCACTGGCTTGGATTTTTATAATATATAAATTGATCTCAAGGATATTTGTTCCTCATCGTTTTTTTCGTTTTTTTATTAAATAAATCAGATTCATGCTTTTATACGTCGGATCTACGAACCTTGTAAATACATCCTCTGTGTCGGTGGGCCCTCCTTTTGACCACCTCCATGTCCTTTGTACAATCTCTTTTCTTAATTGCGAATGGCTTAAGGCTTGTCGCTGTTCTCCTTGACACCTCCCACGCTCCCGAGTATAGTCTTTCCATGAAGAAGCATCTGTGTATTGTTCTCGCCCTGGCTGTTTTCCTACAAGCCTGTACTATGCCAGGTCTATTCTCAGCTGCCCCAACTTCCACACCAACTGCCTCTCCTACTGCTACCCATACTCCCCAACCAAGTGCAACCGCCACCAGCACCCCAACCCCACTGCCCACTTTCACACCCACGCCCGCGCCAGAAATACGCGTCGCCAGTGCTGACCATGATCTGTTCAATGGAGATTATGATGGCGCAATGTCCGAATACACTGCTGCTCTCACCAATTCTTCAGATCCAATCGTCCAGGCAGCTGCGATCCTGGGTCAGGGTCGTACACATTATCTATCCGGGGTCTATCCCAATGCTCTGAACGAATTGAGAACAGTCATCGATCGATTTCCCCGGTACAACCCAGGCAGCTGACGCCTATTACTTCCTCGGCGAGACGTTCATGCAGCTCAGCCGTTATTCAGAGGCTGCTGATGCCTTCGCCAGCTATCTCACCGTTTTCCCGGGTGTTTTGGATGCGTTCATCAACGAACGGCGTGCAGACGCCCTAGCAGCCGATGGCGATTACAGTGGTGCATTGGTTGCCTATATCAATGCAGTCCAATCTCCCCGCCTGCCCACCAATTTCTCTCTGGAGCTCAAATTAGCTCAAACCTACAGCATCTTGGGAGATTATGTCACCGCAGATGTGGTGTATACGGATATCTTTTCCCGTACCAGCTCAGATTATATTAAAGCCCAGGTGGACTATGCCCGCGGTCAAATATTCACCGCCTTAGGTCAAGCAGAACAGGCTACATCATCCTACGTGGATACCGTTTTCAACTATCCGCAAGCCTACTATTCCTACCTTGCGCTGATCGAATTGGTCAATTCCGGGTATCAAGTGAGTGAGTTTCAGCGTGGGCTGGTGGATTACTACGTCGGCAAGAATGCCTTCCAAAATAATGACTACGAGACAGCAATGGAGAAATACTCCGTCGCTTTAGCCGCATTCGACCGATATCTTTCCCTCGGTCCGTCCGACGCTTCCACTGCTCTTTACTATAAAGGGATCATCCTGCGTGACCAGGATGACTCTGTCTCAGCCATCGCCTTGTGGGATCTGGTGATCCAGGGCGATCAGACCAGCCCGGTTCTTGACTCTGCCTGGGAGCAAAAAGCATATACACAATGGGCGTATCAGGAGATTACCCAGCCGGTGAGAAGACCCTCTTAGAGTTCGTAGCTGTTTTTCCCACACACTCGCGTGCTGCTGAGTTTCTCTTCGATGCCGGCCGGGTTGCAGAGCGTGATGACCGTCTGGCAGATGCTGCCCAGATCTGGCAGCGAATTCCGACTGAATACCCAGTCTCGGAGTATGTCTTTCGTTCCTTATTTTTAGCCGGTATCTGCCATTATCGACTGTCAGATTACCCCTCCGCGCAGACTGTCTTCTGGCAAACTCAAAGTATTGCCACCACACCCACCGAGCGCGCTGGAGCTTATTTCTGGGTCGGTAAAGCTCAAGCCGCACAGGGGAATACCAGCGAAGCAGAGGCCACCTGGCAGCAGACAGCCTCGATCGACCCGACTGGTTACTACTCAGAGCGCTCGCGTGATTTGTTAAATGGCAACTCCCCTTTCACCCCGCCCAAGATGATCGACCTGAGTATCGATCACCAATCTGAGCTGCGTCAGGCTGAGCTGTGGATGCTAACTACCTTTAATTATGCCACCGGCACCGATTTTTCCGTGCCGGGACCAATTGCCAGTGATCCGCGCTTCATCCGTGGACAGGAATTATGGAAACTGGGTTTGTACGATCAGGCTGAAGCCGAATTCAACGCCATGCGAGAGGAAACCATCAATGATCCTCTGATCTCCTACCGGTTAGCAGTTTACCTTTCTGATTTAGGCATGTACCGGCAGGCAATTCTTGTCTGCCCGTCAGGTGCTTGACCTGGCTGGTTTGGATGACGCCGGCACCCTGACTGCTCCGGTGCTGTTCAGCCACATACGCTTTGGGGCATATTATTCAGACCTGGTAGTACCGGCAGCCCAGGATTATGGCTTCGATCCATTATTCATCTGGTCTACTCTACGGCAGGAAAGCTTGTTCGACCCTTCGATCCAATCCAGTGCGGGGGCTTATGGACTGATGCAGGTCGTACCTGCCACCGGTCAAGAGATCGTGACTCGATTGGGATGGCCGCCGAACTACTCCCAGTCGGACCTGCTCCGCCCGGATGTAAACCTCACTCTTGGGATAGACTACCTTGCCCACCAACGCGACGCTTTGGGGGGGGATCTTTACGCTGCTTTGGCTGCCTATAATGGCGGACCAGGTAATGCAGCCTCCTGGCAGACGCTTGCCAAGGGTGACCCCGACCTGTTCGTGGAAATTATTCGTTTTGACGAGACACACAATTATCTGATGGGCATTTACGAAGTCTTCAGTATATATTCCCGCCTCTACGCCCGCGTGCCATGAAAGATTCGTTCGACGACCTCATCCGAGATGGATTATCCTTGCCCTTCTCGGGTTGGGATTTCTCAAGCATTAAAAACCGCTCGAAGGAACACCGGACCTCGTGGAACTATCGCCTCTTGGCACGCATACTTATGCAGGGTATTACCTCCATGCTCGATCAAGATACCGGTGGTGGCGAGGTACTTTCATCATTGGCTCCCTTTCCACCCCATACTTGGGCAACCGAAAGCTATCCACCCAACATCCCGGTCGCACAAAAACGCCTTGAGCCTTTGGGTGCGCAAATCATCTCAGATTACACCATCTCATCTATCCCCCTGCCCGATTCTAGCCTGGACTTGATCCTCAATCGCCACGGCGGCTATTCTCCAGGCGAGCTAATCCGACTATTAAAACCGGGAGGTATCTTCCTCACCCAACAGGTTGGTGGACAGAACTGTATCCAACTGAATGAGCTGATCCAAGATCAGGTGGAATTTGAGTACTCTTTCTGGACTACAGACTTGATCACTCGCCAGCTCGAAGATGCTGGATTCGGGTTGATCACTGTCAGCGAAGATTTCCCTGTCCTAGAGTTTTTTGACGTCGGTGCGTTAGTATTCTTTCTGCGCATCGTCTCCTGGCAGATCGCTGATTTTAATGTGGATAAGTACCACGATAGATTGCTTTCCATTCATCGGGATATTCTTGAAAAAGGACCTTTAATGGTGCACGAACACCGCATTCTGGTCGAAGCACGCAAACCAAACTAGGTATTAATGTGGATATATCGACAAAATAATCGCAAGAATTTACTTATTGTAGGAGAAAAACTTGTATATAAATAAAAATGTCGGGGATGCAGCACCTTTCCCGACATTCCATCGAAAATCCGGAGAATAAAATTGGCTAAAATGCTCAAGGCTTACGATTGTTGACCCATCATTGGCATCGGATATGGCTTGAATAAACCAATCATATTTCCCTGCGGATCGCGGAAGATTCCAAACTTGCCAGTGTTGGGAATCTCCATCTCCGGCGAAATAATTGTGCCGCCTGCCTTTTTTATATCATTCAAGGAAGCGGTAACATCATCAGTCTCGATATAAATCAGTACTGTACCTACAGGATTTGTCTCTGTTATAGGATTAAATCCCCCACCTACACCATCTCCAGCCTTGAAAGTAGTGTAATTCATATCATCGAGATGTTGCATTTCCCATCCAAATACATCTGTATAGAATCTGCTTAATGCTTTGCGATCTTTTGCTGACAGCTCAATATGGACAATTTTATGATCTGACATGGTTTTCCTCCACTAAATTTTAGACAAATTCTATCTCTTTAATCTATTATAAGACCGGACATTTCACTCGTCAAGCCAGGTTAGATAAATATCTTCTCGATATCTGGTGAATCACTATTAACCTATTTTGTTCCCCAATGGATCGCCATCGTCCCACCCATAAAGCTTCGATAACCTACCTCCTTGAAGCCAACCCCTGACATACAATCAGCTAATTCTGTTGCTTTCATGAATTGGCTGGTTGATTTAGGTAAGTACCGATATGTATTAATATCTCCAGCAACCAACCCCCCAATAATTGGAAGAAACAGCTGCAAGTAGAGCCAGACGGGAAAATGCCATATATCTCTCGGTGGCGGAGTTGTATCCAGACATACCATGTGACCAACCGGTTTCAGCACCCGGTACTGTTCAACAATTGCGCCTTCAATATTGATCACATTTCGTAAGAGATAACCTGATACCACTGCATCAAATGAACTCGAGGGAAAAGGCAGTTCGAGTGCATCCGTGTTAATCCACCGGATTAGTTCGCCGTCTTGTCGGTTTCGGCCGACCAACATCATCTCGGGTGTGAAATCTGCTCCGACAGAAAAGGCAAATTTATCGCGATGCAATGCTTCGAAAGCCAAATCACCTGTGCCCGAACCAATATCTAGTAACCTTGCACTAACCGGCAGGTGTGCCCGGTCGATAACCTCACGACGCCATTTCAAGTCCTGTCCCCAGGTCATCCATCGGTTAGCCAAATCATAGCGTCTTGCAAGGCGGGCGAACATGCGCCTGACATAAATTGCTCGATCTTTTCCCGATAACTCTGCCATCAGAAGTGTCAATTTCTCGAATAATTCAATGAATCAATCAGCTGAACAACTCATTCATCGATAAGGGAATGTTCATTCCATTTTGTGCATATCAGACCAGTTTTTACTTGCTCTGCTACGATACAACTGGTATAGTCAAAACCGTAGTTGGTTATTAAGGCTTGATTCACATTCTGCAAGACCAACGGGAGCATGGTGGAATATAAACCACCATGCGAGATGCACAAGATTTCAGCTGGAGTGCTAGCATATTCATTGATCAATCTTTCGATGAAAGGAACAAAACGCTGTTTCACTTCAAGGAAGCTTTCGCCACCTTCAATATGTTGTTCATAACAGTGATAAATCTGCCAGGCATCGAACAATTCCTTCCATTGTCTCCAGGCAGCCTCGTCAGAGCGACCTTCAATAACGCCGCAATCGAATTCGCGCAAAGCATCCGCCTCCATGACCTCAATCCCCAACCGCTCGGCAATAATTCTGCCAGTCTCAACTGCCCTTGGGACAGGGCTTGTATATATGATCGCGATCGGGAATATTTTCAATCGATCAGCTAAAGACACAGCTTGTTTCCGCCCTTCTGAGGTCAGACTATGTGGTAGCTCCCGATTTGAAATCGTATGTAGGATATTAGCCTGACTTTCACCATGGCGGGCAAAGATGATCTTCATCCTAATTGGTTTTAACTATTTTTCGTTTACCAGGTTTGGTTAAGGATATTACTCACCGAAGTCGAGGCATGATCATACACAGCCAAAATGGATACATGAAAAAAATAAATCATCCATGCCCAAATTTCATGCTTGCTGAATCCAGTCTGAAAGGTAATCACCTATCTAATAGGCTCATAAACGGATACATGCTTTCCACTTTCATCGGTGAAGGGAGATTTTCTCCAATCACCCCAGCGGTGCCTGAGACGAAGCTGGCTCAATCTTGCCATCAGGTCCATTTCGGCTGGCCAAATATAGCGAATCTTAACTGGGTAAAACCGAATACCCTGTTCTGTGATCAGCATGTGGTGGCTGGTGATGATCTGCTTGTCAGTTTCGATGAGGGAGAGATCCAATTGGGCATCATGATCGCCCAACCGGATCGGACGCATGGTTTGTCCCCCAGTGAATCGTTTGAGATCAGGAACGAATGCTTCGATCACGAAAACCCCATCGGACGTGAGGTGACTCGCAACGTTTTCAAAACAACGGACCTGCTCATCCTGGTCAAGTAATGAATAAATTGTATTAAAGACCACATAGATGAGTGAATATTGGCCCTCGACGCGGACATCTGCGAAATTTCCCATCACCACAGGAATATTTGCACCGCCTGGTTTTACGCGTAGTCTGGCAACCATCGATTCTGATGCATCTATCCCATGGACGTTTACTCCGGCATCTTTTAGTGGTAACGCGATCCGTCCGGTTCCGATCCCCAGTTCAAGGGCATTACCCCCGTGAGCTAACTCCGTCAATGCTTGTATGGCGTTGGGGTCATATTCTGAATACCATTGATCATAAACGCCTGCGATAGATTCACCATAAGTGTCATCTGAATAATGATCCATAGCACACACTCCAATGATTTATGCTGATTATTGATTTCCCAATAAAAGGAACAACTTGTTTGGGTTATGCTTATCACGTATCCAACAAAGTGAGGCGATAATATCACACCTCACCCGCATTATCCACTATTCATCAGGATTAATTCGTAATATCCGGACTCTATGCCGGTCAATTGACGACTCTCAATCGGTATGGAGAATTCGGTGGTCCATCCACAGAAAAATATCCAAAGTCCGAAATGGGTGTTTCCACCGAGCCAATATAAAAACAATAATCTATAGTACAATCCAACGCTGAAAGAAAAAAACTGGTATAGGGAGTCATCCATGAGTAAAAGTCAAGAGATTCTTGGCCCCATGCGCGTTCCATTTTTACTCCTCACACCTGCATGTGTGTTGCTTGGCATCGCCACTGCTGTTCGATCTGGGGCGTATATTAACCCATTGCATATCGCCCTCGTGCTGATCGGTGCAATTTGTACCCATATCAGTGTAAATGCATTCAATGAATACGATGATTTCAAAAGTGGATTGGATGAATGCACCGTCCGCACTCCCTTTAGCGGTGGTAGTGGTACTTTACCTGGGAACCCGCGAATGGCAAAGACCGCCTTGGCAACCGCCCTGATCACGTTGGGAATTGTTGCCCTGACAGGTATCTATTTCACCTGGCATCATGGTCTGGCTTTTCTTCCTCTTGGTTTGCTCGGGATGTTTGCAATTGTCGCTTATACGCCATGGCTGACACGAAGTCCATTGCTGTGCCTCATCGCACCCGGCATCGGATTCGGTCCATTAATGGTCATGGGGACTCATTTTGCTCTAACCGGGCAATATTCCTGGATGGCGTTTTTCTCATCCCTGGTTCCTTTCTTCCTGGTTAGCAACCTCCTCTTGTTGAACCAATTCCCAGATGCAGAAGCCGATAAAACCGTAGGCCGCAGGCATTTCCCTATCCTGATCGGACGACACTTCAGTAGCATCATTTTTAGCAGCTTCCTGGTGCTCACTTACATTGCGATTATCGCAGGTGTTATCTTCTCCTTTTTGCCTATCGGAAGTTTGCTCGGACTAGCCACCCTGTACCTGGCAATTCCCTTGTTAATTGGCTCGATCAAACATGCGGAGGATGTACGCAACCTGATCCCCTTCATGGGAAAGAATGTGCTGGTCAACCTGCTAACCCCCGTTCTGGTCGCCGTAGGGATATTCATCCGTTAAGATCAATAATTACTGCACCATAAAGATCACCACAGGATAATAATACCTGGGAGATTCTAGTAATTTATTTAGCAATCAAGGATGCATAACTGGTGTTTTAACACCATGTTTTACTTCAGCAATTGAGCCTTGTGCAACTAATTTTGTGTAGATCGTTTCGAACTTTAGGATAGTATCATCAAGGCTGTGGTTGAGTGCGATTTTACGGCTAATCATGCCCATTTCTGCCCACCGATCAGATTGTTCTGCCAGGCGATTCATTTTGGACACAAGGTCCATCACATCACCGGGTTTAAACAAATAACCGTTCTCGCCATCCTTGACGAGCTCAGGCAATGCTAATGCATTTGCCAGTAATACCGGCCGGCCACAGGCCATGGCCTCTAGAGTGGAAATACTGAGAAGCTCAGCTTCGCTGGGCATAACAAAGACATCCACACTGTTCATCAAGCCTGGTACATCTTCAGAAGGAATAAATCCAGTGAATCTCACTTTATCAGTGATGTTCAAGTCGTCAGCCAAATGTCGCAGTGAATTTTCCACCTTACCGTGACCGGCAATGACCATTTGGATATCATTACGGGGTATTTGCTGCATGGCACGGACCAACATATCTATCCGCTTCTCACCATCGATCCTTCCCAGGAATAAGAATACTGTCTTATTCAGGTCTATGCCAAAGCGCTGGCGAATCGTTTTTCGATCTACCATTGCATTTGGACGATGCAGATTAAGGTCAATCCCACAAGAAATCGGTAGGATAGGCATTTTTAAGCCTTGGCGCCGGATGAGGTTAACCGCTGCATCGGATTGAGCCGAGATAACATCTACATGCTTATAAACGCTTAACATCCATTGCCAGAGGACCCAATTGAAGAGAGGTTTTACTCTTGATATACCCGGGAAATATGGCGCCAGGTTCTCAGGGACAAAATGGTTGCTGCCAACAATTTTTATCCTTCGGCTATGCGCATAATGCACCGCAACCCCGCATATCGGATAATGATCCTGGATGTGAAGAATATCAGGTCGAAAAGTATTGATAAGTCGCTTTACGTACAGACGCGGAAATGGTGAAAAATATACCCCTGCATGAAAAAGGCTTAAACTGACCGAGGGTATATCATGAATTTCTACGCCATTGATGT
Organism: uncultured Chloroflexia bacterium; assembly: GCA_963809805.1. Lineage (GTDB taxonomy): Bacteria > Chloroflexota > Anaerolineae > Anaerolineales > UBA4823 > FEB-25. The sequence continues at coordinate 179,570 of CAWELB010000011.1, forward strand.
GTGTGTTTGATGCGGATCGATGATGCGAATCTTGGACCACTAACACCTGGTGTCCCCGCTTTACCAAGCCTTCTGCCAGATTGGTGGTAAAGACCGCTTGCCCATTCATCGCTGGCGCGTAGGTCGAACTCGTGATCAAAATTCTCATCAGATTTCAGTCTTCTTTCTCACTAGTAATTTCTGAGGTATCACCCTGTTTTTGGATTTCTTTCTTTAATAAACTTCGCCCCATATAAATAATGAACACAACAAATAGGATTGTTCCGCCCAGGATAAAATGCTCAATTCCAAGCTGAACTTTTTTAAATACGATAAGCCCAAAAAATCCTATCAACACCAAAGAGCCCGTCCAGATCATCTCACCTGCGAAAACTGATGGGAACCAGCGCCGCCAGGGATAGCGGATTAATCCCGTCGCGATCAACGCCGGGATCATCGGGCTCACCGTCAGCTTTGAAAAGAATAAAATTAACGGCGCATGCTTATGAAGCACGGACTCAAGCCGATTCAGATAACCAGGATTGATTCCCAAACGTTTACCAAATCGGAAAAGCCATTCAATTTTTCCCATTAAACCTAATGTATACCAGAGCGTATCCGAGGTTAAATTGCCGGCTGATGCAGCAATAAACACAAGACCAGGGTGCATTAATCCCTCTGACGCGGCTATTGCTCCGAGCAAAGTGGCAATTGGGCCTTCAATTGCTACTAAAACAGCCAATAATAAATAACTCCATATGCCCCAGGTAGCAATTTGGGTAATATCTAGCGTAGTCAGAAACTGTTTTATCTGGTCAATGATTTCCATACCCCGATGTTCCTAACTCGAGTATATCAGAGTCCCCAGCAATATGACGAGGGGATAGATAAACTTCACGTGAAAGATTCTTCCGATATAATCGAGCTTACTCGCTTTATCCAACTCTATCGACAATACCTGAATGAACATACATTCCTGAATCTTGAAATATTTAAACATAAATTCATTTCAACTCTTGACACCCTTTTCGCAATGGATTAATATCCCATCACAACAAAAGGTACGGGTACGCAACGACCATGACGCGGTAAGCTGCTTTCACTGATCTCTTTTTCACCTCCAGGCCTTATCTAAATCACAGGGCTGGGATTACTTTTATTTCTACCGGATCAGAATAGAGGCAAGTATGCTTACCGCACATCATTTAAGTAAATCCTTCGAATTACTAACATTATTTGAAAAAGTATCCTTCAGCCTGAATCCAGGTGAACTTACTGGTCTGGTGGGTCCGAACGGGTGTGGAAAGACAACTTTAATGCGCATTCTAGCGGGTTTAGAGGCACCAACCAGCGGGAATGTCAGTCATAGCCCTCATCTGCGCATCGGTTATCTACCCCAAGGTTTCGAGCCTGACGCATCTCTGACCCTGGAGGAAATAATCGACCTTAATAGTGGTGATATTTCCAATCTGGAGACTCAGCTATGGACTGCATCGGAAGAGTTGGTTAAAAGACCTGGAGATGAGACGTGCCAAGATCATTATGACAAACTCCTCCTCCAGATGCAATCCTTTGATACGGGTCGCACTGCGCATATATTGGCAGGATTGGGATTGGATGGCATTGACCATAACCTACCTGTTGGCAAGCTAAGTGGTGGACAGCAAACAAGGTTATCACTGGCGTTAGTTCTTTTAGATGACCCCCAATTACTCTTGCTGGATGAACCGACCAACCACTTGGACATCTCGATGCTTGAATGGTTGGAGGGATGGCTTGTAAACGCGTCGTACTCAGCATTGATCATCTCGCATGATCGGACATTTCTCGACCGAACTGTCAACCACATCCTGGAGATGGATCCACAAAAGCAACAAGTACGTGAATATGCAGGTAATTACACCAAGTACCTTGAACAACGAAAGGCTGAAATCGAGCAGCAGTGGAATGCGTATAATGACCAACAAGTGGAGATTCATAGAATGCGCCTGGATATCATCCGGACCAAAGAACAAGCTGCCCACACTGAACGACAGGCTTCTTCTATACGGATTGGCGGAAGTGACTATAAACAAAAAGGGTATAAATCTTACCAACAAGGAATTGCCAAGAAAGTCGCTAAAAAAGCTAAATCACGCCAGAAAAAGCTGGAAAGGTATTTGACATCGGATGATCGAGTGGAAAAACCAAAATCTGCATGGGAGATGAAGCTAGAATTCAACCAAGTAAACCGAACAGGGCGTACAGTTCTCCGCATGGAAAATCTGACAATTGGTTTCGAGCCTGATCATTCATTGATCCACAATATCAATCTTGATATTCATTCAAGTCAACGAATCGCGCTTACCGGTCTCAATGGATGTGGCAAGACCACACTGTTACGTACAATTGCGGGAGTTATTCAACCGTTGTCAGGAAATGTCCAACTCAGTACTACCGCGCGATTGGGTTATCTCACCCAAGATCAATCCGGGCTTGATCCCGACCGGACCGCGCTTGAGAACATCCAAAATTGCTTCCCGAATGAGACTGCGGCACGCAATTTTCTGGCGTATTATCTCTTTATCGGGGATGAACCACTGAAGCGGGTTACAGTGCTGAGTTTAGGACAGCGCACACGCTTACTACTTGCCCAACTTGTAGCGGAAGGTTGTAATTTCCTGCTCCTGGATGAACCCATCAATCACCTTGATATCCCCAGCCGAACCCAATTCGAAAAAGCATTAAGCCAGTTTGGGGGAGCGGTCCTGGTAGTGGTACACGACCGTTACTTCATTCAACGCTTTGCGGAAGAGATTTGGCGGGTGGAAAATGGCAGCATCGAGCGTTCGTGGGAGGCTTTTTAATTGTGGACCTGATACTGACCACATAATCGGAATCTGGTGGGGAAACATGCATTTTTTTTGTAATGTCACCATCGTTGGCGGATTTGAATCCCATCAGCAATAATCGATGGTTAGATCACCAGAAGTAGTACAAGCAACCCAACACTTCTCGGTACTAAAGACTTACCTTACTTCATAGCGGGATTTTCTTATTTAAGTACATACTTCTTTATACTATTTCGCTCACCCACCACCGCGCCATAAAACGGGAAGCCAAAATTTCCAAGCAGGTTGAGGCGGAAGCACTAATACATTCGCCATCGCAATGAGCTCGCTGACCGAATTACTGGCGGTAACCGTGGCAGTATAGACACCACTACCTGGATATACATGGCTGACCACGGCTCCAGTTGCAGTGGACCCATCACCAAGGTCCCAATTATAGAGAACATTTGTCCCCGAAATAATGGTTGCAGTCAGGATGGTCGTCTCACCTAAAACGGTTGGGTTGTTGGTAGACACTAGTAAATTAAAGATGGGGTCTTCATAAACTTCCACTACGGTCATAGCCTGGGCATTGCTGACCGCATTACTGGCGGTTACCGTAGCAGTGTATACACCAACGTCCGGGTACACAAGATTAACGATTGCCCCCGTAGTGATGGAACCGTCTCCGAGGTCCCAGGCGTATGTAACATCCGTCCCAGAGATGATGGTTGCTGAGAGAATAGTAGTCTCATTCCAAACAGTCGGGCCATCGTTGAACGCAGATAGTCCTGAGATGGGCTCTTGAGTCGAACCAAGGATGTGGAAGGCAGCAGGTGTGACAGAAGTAACGGTTTCGCCGGGAATGGTCAGGGTGTAGCGGATCAATGCCTGATCTGTGGAAAGCGTTCCGTCCGGGATCAGCCATTGATAACGTCCACTGTCAGGTAGGTCGTTGGCCACCGGTGCCCAGGGTCCATCAGGTCCATGAATGGATAGCTCAAGTGAGACCGTACCTGCCTCGCCACCTGGTACGCTACTCACCCAATCCACAAAAACAATGGAACCTGCGTGGTAGTACTTGTTCTCCGTGGGTGCCACTGGCTTGATCTCCAAAATTGAGGGTGATGAAGCTTCCTTATAAAACCGAAGGTGATTTTGACTGCTCGGCCATGATCCTTCATCCGAAACGAGAACAATATCCGGATAGCCGTTATGGTCCACATCCACTCCTACGCGAAACGCCTGTGCATAACCGGGAGCCGGAGTAGTGAAGCTGCTAATCTCTGACCATTCTCCAGCCCCATCCCCCGCCCAGATGCGCACTTGCCCAGTACCAAATGCGATTACATCTCCATTCCCATCCATGTTCATGTCGTGCAGCTGGATAGCTTCATACGGACCACTGGTGGGGAGAGAACCGGATATATTCTGCCAGGTACCTGGAGAGAGCCACGACCAAACTTGAACCGCACCACTACTCGTAATCAAACCAATCTCGTCCCGCCCGTCGTGATTTACTTCACCGAATGCGGTACTAAGAATTCCCGCAGACGGCGGCAGATTGCCTTGACTCGAGGTGAAGGATCCAGTTCCATCGCCCAAATAGACTGAGCCATACTCATAGTTGACCGCCAGGTCAGCGTTTCCATCTCCATTCACATCGCCAAAGGTGAACTGGTCATTACTAAAGCCATTATCCTCCAAAGTACTCCAGGATTGATCCCAGGAGCCATCAGCCTGGTTCAGGTAGATGTGTATACCATTGCAACAGCCGAATGAAGTCGACCCGAGATCAAGGTCACCGTCATTATCTACGTCGGCGAAATCGGTGCCAAACATTCCCCAAGACTCACCATTGACCGCCAGTCCATCGTCATACGGGATCCAGCTCAATCCTGTCCCATCGCCAAGTGCGACTTCGAGAAGCTGGTCACCCAACTCGCCGTCGTTGTTATGGTGCATGCCATATCCAACATCCATCAAACCATCATTATTGACATCTCCCAGAGCAATACCACCATAACCGAAATTCTCTCCAACGTGAGTCCAGGACCAGTGACCTGTACCATCTCCAAACCAGACCATGATACCTTGTTCTTCATATACGCCTCCGTAATGGTCACCAATGGAGATCAAGTCGGGATTGCCATCCCTGTTTACATCGCCCATCTCCACCTCGATGGGTCCTGCTTCCAGATTGGGTGGGATCAATCCATCTGAAGATTCTACGTAAGTCAGACTTTCGGAAGACTTTCCTGTTGCGAGGAGTACATTTCCCGAAGGGATCGAGACCAAAAAACTCAAGAGTGCAATCAGAATAAGTATACCGATGAAGCGATTCATCTTGATCCTCCGCATGTATTAAATTGGCTTAATTACCCCATCTGGAATGAAGTAATTTTACCTTAAGTCAAGGACCGGCGCACCTGCTGGGCCTATGACTAACGTGATTAAGCGGACGAAAAATCATATCCGATTTTGAATTGAATGCTTAATTCCAGCAGCTGGTGATTTCTTTCAACCTGCTTGTAAGCCTGTAAGTAGTATGAAGGACCAAGCAAGAATTCTAAATACCTTTAATAGACGCCCGTAAATTGGATAATTATTATCAAATATTAATTGATTATGTCTTGACACGATATAACGCGGGTTCTAAAATAGGACATTAGTTGTCGGATTTGGAGTTAAAAATCGTAATTAAAAAGATTACATTTATAAAATGGGGATGTCATCGTTACTAGAGGAAATAAGGCTAGATGTCCTCAATTAACAAAATACATAATTGATGGAGGGTTAATGCGAAAGTTAATATTTGGCATGAATATTTCACTGGATGGATATATCGAGGGGCCTCAACGGGAGCTGGATTGGACGATTGCGGATGATGAGTTGCATGATTTCTTCTCCGATTTACTTAGGGTTGCGGATCTAATGATATGGGGCCGGGTTACCTACGAGCTGATGGTCAATTACTGGCCAACAGCAAAGAATGATCCATCTCTTTCGAAGGGTGAGCTTCGATTTGCAAACACCATCAACCCGATGAAAAAGATTGTATTCTCAAAAACCTTAAAAAACGTCGAATGGAACACCCAACTTGTTGATACATTTATCCCAGATGAAATCATTAAGATGAAAACTCAACCTGGTGGCGACATTTTACTTGGGGGAGGAGCTTCAATCGCCAAGGAATTCATACAACATGGATTGATAGATGAATACCAGTTAGTCGTGCACCCAGTGGCAATCGGAGAAGGGAAAGGGCTATTCAAGGGTATCGATAATATGCCAAAACTAAATTATCAATGGAGCCGTCCATTTAAATCGGGGGCAATTGTGTTATGTTACCGACCGGATGGTAAAGTGTGAAAAGCACCATTCCAGCCAAATACCGATAGGATCTGGTGAGCAAGCTTAGATACCGATAAGAATTCGATGGATACACTTACAAACCTTAGTTAATTAGTACCTGAAAGGAGAACATCTTATGGAAACTGCTGTAATTCAAGCACCTACTGGCATACAGGAGATCGTGGTGAGACGGACATACAACGCGCCCCGAGAGCTAGTATATCGGGCGGTTACTGATCCAAAACTCATCCCTGAATGGTGGGGACCCAGAAACCTGACCACGACAGTTGAAAAGATGGAAGTAAGACCCGGCGGACAATGGAGATTTATTCAACGGGATCCTCAAGGCAATATCTTTGCATTCCATGGCGTCTACCATGAGGCAAAATCGCCCGTATCATTGATCTATACATTTGAATGGGAAGGAATGCCTGGTCATGTCCTGCTTAATTATGAGAGATTCGAAGAGCAGAAAGGAATTACCAGCTGGTTCTCCAGGTCTGTCTTTGAGACCGTTGAAGATCGCGATGGAATGCTCCAGCAGGACATGGAAAACGGAATAAATGAAATCACGGAACGGGTCAATGAGCTTCTGGTAAAGCTCAACCGGCATGAAATGATGGATGAACCAATGATGCTACATGAGGGAAATGGAAGGAGTATCAGAATCATACGTGAGTACAACGCACCTCGGGAACGTGTATGGCAGCGGTGGACTGATCCGGACCAAGCCTTGTGCTGGTGGGGTCCGAAGGATTACTCTGGTTGCTATGCCAAGTTCGATTTGCACATAGGAGGAAAGTACCTGAACTGCATGAAAGGACCGGATGGGAAGGAAATTTGGAGCACAGGTACCTATAAGGAGATTATTGAGCCAAACCGAATCGTGATGACGGATTCCTTCGCCGATGAACATGGTAACGTAGTCCCTGCCTCCTATTACGGGATGGACTCTGAGATGACGCTTGAATTGGAAGTGGAAGTGACGCTTGAAGAGATTGGTGGGAAGACCAGGATGATTCTGGAACACTGCGGTTTACCGGAGGGTGATATCCTCGAACAGACGAAGGCAGGATGGAACGAATCCTTTGATAAGCTGGCGGAGTGCCTGGGATAAATTATGTGCAGAAGCATTCACACTCTCTATAATATCGAACCCGCTGCAACCCAGGAGGAAATTCGTGCAGCCTCAGTACAATTCGTGCGTAAGGTCAGCGGATACAGAAAGCCATCCAAGAACAATGAGATCGCATTCATGGCAGCAGTGGAGGAAATAGAAGCTGCCTGCAACAAAATGCTGGCAGCACTTGAAACCAATGCACCTGCGAGAGAGCGGAACCAGGTGATGAGCTCTCGCAGTTGAGGGGAAAGAGCGGCTAAATAACCATTAGAAAGAAGCATGAGAGTGTGGATATCAATTATCGCCACCGGCAGTGATTCGTATTCGAAAGATCAACTGCCGGTGACGATGTTTATATAATAATCAATCAGTAGATGGTCAGAAACTAATGTTGTAAAATTCACTCGATCATGGGAGGAAATTATGCGAAAAGTAGTCATGTTCAACCTGATCACCCTGGATGGATATTTTGAGGGGACGAATAAATGGGATCTCTCCTGGCACCAGGTGGATGATGAGTTTAACGAGTTCAGCATCGAACAGTTAAACAAAGCAGGCGGGCTGATATTTGGGAGGGTCACGTACCAGGGCATGGCAAGCTATTGGGCGTCACCCAATGCCATCAGGGATGATCCACAGGTGGCGGGATTGATGAACTCGATCCAAAAATACGTCTTCTCCAATACACTGGATAAATCAGAATGGAATAACACCAAGCTGCTTAAAGGCGACGGAGCCGCTGAGCTGAGAAAACTGCGACTGCAAGATGGCAAAGATCTGTTCATATTTGGCAGTGCTGATCTTTCATCAACTTTTATAAAGAACAACCTTATCGATGAATACCGTTTGATCGTGAACCCAATCGTACTGGGGGCAGGTAACCCACTGTTCAAGAATAGTGGTGAAATGCTAAAGCTGAAACTGCTCAACACCAAATCTTTTCGTAACGGCAACATACTGCTTTATTACCAGCCCATTCGGAAATAAGAGCACGGATATATAGAGGAATGAAGCCAATGACCAATAAGAGCAGTGTTCAAACTCACAAGGAAAGTGCCCTGGATTTCCTACACCTGGTAGTAGCAGGATCTATCGACGAAGCATATAAGAATTACGTGAATATGTATGGCAAGCACCATAATATGTTCTACTCGGCAGATTTCTCCTCCTTGAAACAAGGGATGATTGAAAACCATGCGCAATTCCCTATCAAGCGGTTAATGGTAAAGAATGTGCTGGGTGATGATGACCTGGTGGCGGTGCATTCGAACATCGTGATGACGCCAGGAGAACCTGGAATTGCAGTTGTACACATTTTCCGTTTCGAAGAGGGCAAAATTGTCGAGATGTGGGACATAGGTCAGACGGTACCAGTAGATTCACCCAACCGGATGGGGGCATTCTAGGGAAAGGTCTGGTAGAATGCCAGGGAAAGATTTGCCGGCGGATGAATCCATCCGGTAGAAACATTGCGATCATGGGGACAATGCAGGTGCAAACCGGACATAGTCGGCTCATCATATCAAACCCGCGAGGCGGGTCAGGAATAGTACCCGGGATCAGCGATTCTGGCTATCGAATAGAACGCCGATCGAAAATGGAATTTATTGAGGAATTGCGATACTTCGAGCATAATATCAGGTAATTGGCCGTGATTTGTTTAATAAAAAAAATAAAAAGATTCAATTCGCATTCAATTAAGTTACATTGTTAATTAATTCCAGAGGATATATATTCGTTTCGAAAAAAACGAATAGAGACGAATATTGGTCCAAAAGGACGAGGGGGTGAAGAGCAATATTGCCATAGTATTCCGGATGAATTGAATTGAAAATAATTCAAAAGCATTCAATTCCTAGTAGACCTGTAACCATCCACGAATAAAGAAACACGAATACACGAAGCCCACGCCTGCCACCTCACAATTCCAAAAATAAGGTTTTTAGGGGAGGATTACTAAAAGCTATTTCTCGAGGAAGGCAAGAATAATATCGCCACATACTCCATAGCAGTAATTAATAAGAAAAGATTGTGGTCGAAAAAAAATGAATAGATAGTTGTCCTTCCTTAGAATAACGGGTTAGTAATTACACGTTGAGGTAATTACTCACAGAAATCGGGAAAATTGCCAAATCATCGGGAATGTCAGTGGAAGATTGCTTCTTCGGGCTACGAAGTGTGGTTATAACCCAAGAAACGGATTACGCCCTCATCCCCCGAAAACCAGCGGGGATTCCGCAATGACAACGAAGTGAGATGATTTCGATAATTCTAAATTCGACGGATCAAGATAGAGATACAGTGAGTAGATTCTTGTACCGATAAAAACCAACCGGTATACGAATGCTTTTATTTAAAACACTATAGGAAAGCATCCTAATGTAACTACTCACCCCTACGCGATTTAAACATTTTCTGGTAAGATGCGCGTGTGAGTAAAACAGATCTCGAGTCATTTTCGAAAGAAGAATTAATCCAACTGATTTTGATGCTTCAAGATGAGATTGAAGCGTTGAAATTAAAATTCGAGAAGAACCAAAAACCACCCACTTCTTCAAAAAACTCCTCTCAACCACCTTCGCGTGATCAAAAAGGCAGCTTACCAACCAATCGCCGAAGACATCGGCATGGGCCACCCATCGGACATGAAAAGCATGTGCGTAAGTTTATTGCCCAACCGGATCAGACCATTGAGCTTCGTGCAAAGTCATGTTGTAAATGTCATACCGATTTGAGCGACAAAACCGGTCGTTTGGTGAATGTGAATCAGGTTACCGAGCTGCCTCAAGCGCCAGCACAAGTAATTGAAGTACGGCAGTACGCTGTGACCTGTCCGGAATGTAGTGCATTGCACATTGAAGAACCACCTTCTGGATTGGAGATGAACCGGGCGTTCGGAAGTCGTCTCGAAGCGACAGTGGTGTATTACCGACAAGAACAGCATATGAGCTATGCTCGCACTCAAAAAGCATTGCTTGATCTGCATCAGGTGGAGATCAGCCAGGGTGGGATCGATGAGATCATGAAACGAGCTGGTAAGTGGGCAGCGGGTAAGATAGAGCAGATCCAGAATAAGGTCTGCCAAAGCAAGGTGATGCATTGTGATGAGACCAGTAACCGGATCGATGGCGCTAATGCCTGGGAATGGGTTTTCTGTACTTTGACAAGTGTCTTGCATGTCATCCGACGGAACCGCAGCGTAGAAGTAATCCGAGATATCATGGGTGAAACTCAAGCCGAAGTGTGGGTGAGCGATTGTTATGCGGGACAGTTGAAAGCCCCTGCCAGGCAGAGACAACTATGTATGGCCCATCAAATGCGTGCCTTACAGCACGTTGTGGATGCCCAGCCTCGTTTCACCTGGGCAAAGGCCATGCAGGCTCTCTTTCGGTACGCCATTAATCTACATCACCAACGTGACCAGTTATCTCTTGAACAGTATGAGACCAAAGTAGCCCGAGTTGAGCGTACCTGTAACCGCTTACTGCAACAAGATTTAGCGCCACCCGAAGCTCAAAAATTACAGCGCCGTTATCGTAAATATCGCTCATGCCTGTTTGTGTTCTTATATCGGACCGATGTTGAACCCACTAATAATGTTGCTGAACGGGCTTTACGTCACTCGGTGGTCCATCGCAAAGTGACTGGAGGATTTCGCTCCCAGTGGGGCACAAAGACCTATGCAGCATTGGCTTCGGTCATTGATACGGCAGAATTGAATGGAATGCAATCATTTGAGGCGATCCTGTCCCTTTTTGGACCGCCTTCCCTCCCCATTCCCGTATCTGGTGAGTAGTTACATCCTAATTATAGCACATATGTTCTGTTCCACAAGGGGTTTATCAAAACTCACGAATTTTTTAAGGTTTCTCATAAAAATCAATCCAGGGAACTATTGCTCTATTGCGTTAGGAAAGGTACATACCGATGAAGATCAACTATACCTGTAAGGAATCAGGTGCTTCAATCATTATTCCAGCACTTCCGAGAGGCATCAAATATCTCTCATAAAGAAACCGCATGGGAAACCAGGAACCAAGAACACAGAGTGGTTATAATTGGACCATAAACCAATATGCATCCTATTAATGGTAAACCTAATTTTTCTACAAACCTAGCAGTTGGGGTGGGGATAGGGTTGCTCGTGGCATTCTTAGCCAGCGGTTGCAGCGGAGTGCAGCAAGTGGTTACAAAGGAAGCTACAACGGCTTCACCGAGTAAAACAATTGCAGCTCCCAGCCCGACTCGGACACCAACCATCACTTCATCTCCGAGCACGACCCCGACACCAAGCGTCACTCCCAGCCCAACCGTAACCCCGACCAACACCCCCACCTCCTTCCCAATGAGCATCCTGGCGGAGAGGGGAAACACTTACCCAGGCAGCGCGATCACGATTGAGGAAACGCTTGAACCGGGAGCCAACTATTTCCGTTATTATGCATGGTACCTTTCGGATGGACTGAAGATCTACGGATTACTGACAGTGCCGTTTGGTGAGAAACCTGCCAGTGGATGGCCGGCAATCGTATTCAACCATGGTTATATCGACCCAAGAGTATACAAAACAACCGAGCGGTACATTGGGTATGTGGACCAGCTGGCGCGGCACGGCTACATCGTCTATAAAATCGATTATCGCGGGCATGACCGGTCTGAAGGAACAGCCAGCGGTGCATATGGTGACCCGGGCTATACCAGCGATGTGCTGAACGCTTTTGCATCCCTGCAGAAATATGCACTGGCTGACCCCAACCGGATTGGGATGTGGGGACATTCGATGGGCGGATTTTTAACCTTGCGGGCGATGGTGATATCACCGCAGATCAAAGCCGGAGTGATCTGGTCGGGAGTGGTGGGCTCTTACCCTGATATGATCTGCTGCTGGCATCACCCCGACCTGGAAATGCCGACCAGCACACCGAACCCGAATTTCCGATCTGGGTGGAGGACACAGTGGCAGAAACTATTTGGCACACCCGAGGAGAACCCGGCATTTTGGATGAGCATCTCAGCGAATGCGTACCTGAACGACCTATCCGGTCCGCTACAGCTGCAGCATGATACGGGGGATTCGGAAGTGCCGGTCAAGTTTTCGCAGGACCTATATCAGGAAGTCCAGGCAGCAGGAAAGACAGTCGAATATTATGAGTATCCAGGAGATGACCACAACCTGGCGAATTATTTCAACCTGGCGATGCAGAGGACGATCGAGTTTTTTGATAAGTATTTAAAGGTGGGAGGGTAAATAATGGCCGCAGGGGTAGACTACGGTTGCCGTTTGGGAGACCATGGCCCTACGCCCCTACGGTTCGATCAAGGGCAGCAAATGTGTTGTGAAAAATGGGCGTAGGGGTTGAGTTCGATTGCCATTGGGGAGACCATGGCCCTACGCCCCGACATAAGAGCGTACATTATTATCTATTTTTCACTGATCGATGCCCCTACACGTGGACCGAGGATGCGGGTCAGCTCTTCCTGCTCAACGGTCTCGTCCTTGCAAAGGGCTTCAACGAGCGCATCCAGCTTGGCACGCTCACGCTCCAATAAAGATTTGGCGTCTTCGTGGCACTGGTTGAGGATCGTCTTCACATCCCTGTCGATCAGGGCAGCGGTCTCTTCGCTATAATCACGTCCCTGAGTGAGCTCATAGCCCAGGAAAGGCTGCTGCTCATCAGCAGCGAAGGCCTGCAAGCCGAGGCTGCCCATGCCCCAACGGGTGACCATGCGGCGGGTGAGACTGGTGGCCTGTACGAGGTCACTCTCAGCACCCGTAGTAATATCACCAAAGGCAATTTCCTCTGCGGAACGGCCTCCCAGCATGACACGGATACGCGCAAGCAACTCTTCACGGCTGAAGTTATAGCGATCTTCCTCGGGCATCTGTTCGGTGACACCTAGTGCTCGGCCATGGGGGATAATCGTTACCTTGTGGACGGGGTCTGTATTAGGCGTCAGCCAGGCGACCAGGACATGACCCGATTCGTGATAGGCAACAATATTGCGATCCTTGCCCTCCATTAATAACGGGCGCGCCTCCCCCAGGACAATGCGGTCGATAGCTTCCTCGAAATCGCTCATGAAAACCTGATCATGGTTCTTGCTAGCTGCTACCAGGGCAGCTTCATTGCACAAGTTGGCTAAATCTGCTCCGCTAAAACCGGTGGTAGAGCGGGCAAGCACGCTTAAGTCGACATCACCAGAAAGGTTTAACGGACGTGAATGGATCTGAAGGATGCCCTCGCGACCTTTACGATCGGGCAGCGCGACGTTTACCTGGCGATCAAAACGCCCAGGACGGAGCAGGGCAGGGTCGAGCACATCCGGGCGGTTGGTGGCAGCCAGGATGATGACTTCATGGGTCACATCAAAGCCATCCATCTCAACCAGGAGCTGGTTGAGCGTCTGCTCACGCTCATCATTGACCGTGCCAATGCCTGCACCACGACGCCGACCGACAGCATCCAACTCATCGATGAAGACGATGGCGGGGGCAGTGGATTTTGCCTGTTCAAAGAGCGTACGTACACGACTGGCACCCACACCCACGAACATCTCAACAAATTCGGAGGCGCTGATGTTGTAGAAAGGGACTTCAGCTTCACCGGCAACAGCACGTCCGAGCAGGGTCTTGCCGGTTCCAGGGGGACCTACAAGCAACACACCACGCGGAATACGCGCTCCGAGCTTGTGATATTTTTGCGGGTTGCGTAAGAAATCCACCACTTCCTGCAACTCACGCTTGGCTTCATCGGCTCCAGCCACATCAATGAAGGTCACCTTATTTTTGTCTTCGACAAAGCGACGAGCTTTGCTACGCCCGAAGGAAAAGACTGACTCCTGACCCCTGGTAGCCTGACGGCTAAGCAACACGAGGAATCCCACCATCAGCAGTATGGGCAAGCCATCGGTTAGAAGAATGGTGAACCATGGACTGGTGGGCGGCGCGACAACTACTTCCACATTATGCTGATTGAGGAGCGGCATTAAGCTGGTATCTCCCACGACATCTGGAAAATTAGTGGTGAAAGTAGTGTAGGTGACCGTTTCCGTTGGCACCGGGGTAGCGTTTGGCAATGGGGTTGGCACAGGTAATAATTCGCCCAGGGGTTGGGGCTGACTGAATGCCCCCTTAATGGAGCTGCCCGATATTTGCACCGCCTTGACGTGATCGGCTTTCACTTGATTGATGAAACTGCTATAGGGTAAACTTACCTGCGCTTGAGTGCGCGGCCAGAAGGCATAGACATTCCAAACCAATAGGAGCAGCATGATCACCCACCAGATGGGATTTATGCCAGTTCTTTTAGGTGGAGTCTGTGATTCCATGGATTGCCTCCTTAGATACGGTTCTTATTGTATCCTATCGTGTAGACAAGTAAAGTTAGAAAGCATAAAGATTGGATGAGTATTAAGACTATTGTTTTCAAGGCATGAGATGACCATAAGTTGCAGAATTGTTAAGGAAGGTTAACCAATTCTTTGATAAACTACATCCCAAGGAGAACCCTGTGGATACATCAAAAACCTTAAGAGAGGATTTACCCAACCCGGATGACACGATCATCGAGGCCGAAATTTGGCACCATGATTCGCATGAATTACGCGATTTGGCTGAGACGATTATCAACCGTCACCCCAGGTTTGCCTGGATGGTGGTGTAAGCCTGGCTGACGAAGCATCATCAAGTGCTGGTGGATAAGAGATGATTGGAACCCGTCCAATCATCTCTGATGGCGTGAGAAACAAACAACCTGAAATGTTTTAATATAAACGCAAAAAAACACGTCAAGGTGGGTGTAAAATGACATAGTGGGGTTTGATCCGTCCTTCTAAAAGGGATCAATAGAGATAATGTAGGAGTAAACAACCAAGTAAAAGCAGGTGGATTGAAGAATGAACTCCAAGAAAAAGGAAACGATAGGTAATAGTAGTCGAATCTGGAGCTGGATAATTGCAACCATTGGTGGATTATTTACGATGTGGGGTATTTTTTGGGGATTTTATTCCATCTATAGTTATCTCAAACTGGACCCACTTTATTACGATTACATTTTTATGAAGGATCTCATTATAGAAATGGGAGTAATATTTTCGGTTCCAGAATTAATTATTGGAATTCCATTGCTGATCCTTGGCATTAAGCTTATTCGTAAGGAGAAGGCGTTCCAAATCAATCCAATCGGTGTGGGTAATTCGCTGGGGAAATGATAGTAAGTTTACTTAATTTTTCTGTCCTTTACGCTCGTGGATGAAACCCACTGGCTAAAATTTTAAAACCGAAAAGCTGGTTCGATTCCATCTATGAAAAAAAGGGGGAGAAGCGATTTCTTACCCGTATTAGATTTGCTGACCTTTAAACTGACTCATAAAGAGGTGGTGGAAGAAACCGCGCTTATCGAGCAGCTGCTGGTGGGTACCTTGTTCGACAATCTCCCCATCATTGATCACGATGACATTATCTGCGTCGCGGATGGTGCTAAGGCGGTGGGCGATGACAAAGCTGGTACGACCCTGCATGAGGCGCAGGAGGGCTTTCTGGATACGTACCTCCGTGCGCGTGTCCACCGAGCTGGTAGCTTCATCCAGGATCAGGATACCTGGATTCGATAAAATGGCGCGTGCAATGGACAGCAGCTGGCGCTGACCCTGGCTAAGGTTGCCCGCCCGCTCTGATAATGTCGTCCCGTATCCATCGGGCAGCTGGCGGATGAAATGATCCGCATCTGCCATGCGTGCAGCCTGAATGACCTCATCATCAGTGGCATCCAACCTACCAAAACGAATATTCTCCATTACAGTATCGGAAAAAAGGAAGGTATCTTGCAGCACGATCCCCAGCTGCTGGCGCAGGTCATCCTTGCGAATGTCGCGGATTTCTTTGCCATCGATCGTGATTCTGCCGGTATCAATCTCATAGAAACGGGACAGCAGATTTATTAAAGTGGTTTTTCCAGCACCTGTCGGTCCGACCAAGGCGATAATCTGTCCGGCACTTGCCTGCAATGACATGTCTTTGATTACCGGTGTGCCGGGCATATAGCTAAAGTTGACATGATCAAAGATAACATCCCCATGGACCGTGTCCAAGGGGTAAGCATTCGGAATATCTGGAATCTCAGCGGGAGAGTCGATCAGCTCGAAGACCCGTTCAGCTCCAGCCAGGGCTGCCTGGATTGAGTTATATATATTTGCAATCTGCCTGAGCGGGTTGATGAAGTTCTGAGCATAGCTGATGAAAGTGGCAATTATGCCCACCGTAACAATTCCTTGAAGAGCCAACCAACCACCATATCCAACCAGGACGATGACGAAGAAGTTACCCAAGACGTTGGTGAGCGGCATCAACAACAGGGCGTAGCTGTTGGCATAAACTCCCGCTCTGAATACCTCCTGGTTCCGCTGACGGAAATTATCAATTACAGTTTGGTTGCGGCGGAAGGCCTTGATCACCTTCTCACCGCTAATGGATTCCTCCATCACGGCGTTCATCTCACCTAGATGCTTCTGAAGATCCTGATATCCCTTACGAGTGTAGCGGGCAACAAAATTAGTGAATAGGAACATAATCGGTATTACCAGCAGGGAAACCAATGCCAGCCTAGCATTGAGCACGAACATAGCAATCACTATACCTGCCATTGACAGCACACTGGCGATGAGTGAAGTTACATTTTGGGAAACTGCCTGGTTGATGGCATCGATGTCGTTCGTCAGGCGGCTCATAAGCTCACCGGCAGGATTACGGTCGTAAAAACTGAGGGGCAGATCTTGCAGGTGGGTAAACAAATCCCGGCGCACCAGCTTAAGGGCGCGCTGTGAGACATCTGCCATGATCCAATTACTCACCACCTGAAATAAATTATTCCCCAGATAGGCGAAAAGCATGAGAATGGAAATTGCTACCAGCCCTGCGACTTGGTAGCTCATGGCGATCAAAGTAGATATAAAGTTGACAAGCAGCTTAATCAGTGAATCCGCTGCCAGCCCCGTGGCTGCTTTGGGGGTGATGAATAGGTCAATGGCTTTCCCAAACAGGATGGGTCCGATCAAGCCAAGCAGGGTGTAAATTATGACGAAAACCAACACCAGGATCATGCGGGGCGCGAAAGGCTTCAGGTACTCCATGAGGCGCACCACGGCTGTGCGTGGGTTTTTTGCCTTCTCGATCTTCCCAGGGTCAGCCGGTCTCCGCTGCATCATGGTGACGCGCACACTGCCGGCGCCATAACCTGTTTGCTGCATGCTCATACGCGCGCCTCTTCTTCTCCGATCTGTTTTTGTAAGAGGTTGCCATCACCGAGCTGGGAGTCATAAATCTCGCGATAAATGGGGCTGGATTCCATCAATTCCTTATGCGTTCCCTGAGCCACCACCCTACCTTGATCCATGACAATGATTTTATCTGCATTCAATACGGTGCTGATGCGTTGTGCGACGATGAGGCTGGTATGGTTATATCCTGCCTGTTCCAAGGCAACCTGAATGCGCGTTTCTGTTTCCACATCCACCGAGCTGGTACTATCGTCCAGGATAAGCACACGCGGACGCATCAATAAGGCGCGCGCAATCGCCAGTCTCTGCTTTTGCCCGCCTGAAAAGTTGGCCCCACGCTGTTCTACACGGCTGTCGTAACCATTGGGTAGTTCAATTATGAAATCATGTGCCTGGGCAGCTTTTGCAGCGGCAATCACTTCATCATCAGTTGCCTCCGGTCGTCCATAGCGGATATTATCCTTCACCGTACCGCTGAAGAGCACCAATTCCTGGGGTACCACGCCGATATTTTCCAACAGTGAATCCTGATTCAACTGACGCAGGTCCACCCCATCGATGGTTATCCGTCCAGAAGAGACATCATAAAAGCGCGGGACCAGGTTGATCAGGCTGGTCTTGCCGGATCCAGTGGCACCCAAAATAGCCACTGTTTGGCCTGGCTCGGCGATTAAATTAACATTACTTATCACCGGCTCGTCACTGGCACCATTGTAGTGGAAGCCAACATTCTCAAATATAACCCGCCCCGGAGTAGCTGTAGGTAGTATCTGCGCATCGGGCTGGTCTTGTACCTCAGGGATAGCGTCCAACACTTCGTTCACCCGCCTGGATGAAGCTATACCATTCGCCCAGGTCTGCGAGAGCTGGGTCATCATGATCAAAGGGGTCATGGTGGTGAGCAAATAGCTGTTGAATGCCACGATCTGTCCAACCGGTAAATTTCCATAGATTGCAAGCATCCCCCCTTTGTATAATAACCACACCATTCCCAGGTTAATAAAAATCGTTAATGCAGGTGACATGGTGGACATGAAGCGCATCACCTTGACTGAGTAGTCGGTGTAGGCTTCATTTGACGTTTCAAAGTGCTGGTTTTCGAAATTCGCACGTACAAAGGCCTTCACAATTCGTGCCCCTTCGATATTTTCCTGCAATACAGTATTTAATCGATCCAGCCTTTGCTGCACACTGCGGAAAAGCGGCGCCATTTTGCTAACGAAAAACACGATCACCAATGATGTAATAATGAGCAACGGAATCAGTTCGAGCGCCAGGGTTCGGCTGGTGACGAACATCAAAACCAGACTGCCTATCATCAGGAGCGGGGCACGCGTGCCAATTCGCAGCGATATCTGCACCAACTGCTTGACTGCGGCCGAATCACTGGTCAACCTGGTAATCAGCGGACCGGTTTTCATCTGGTCCAGATTTCCATACGAGAGGGATTGGATCTTGCTGAAGATGGCATCACGCAAATCGCGCCCGAAACTCTCACTCACTTGAATAGAAGTGATGTTATTACCGATCGCGATCAGGAAACTAAGCACAGACATACCCAGCATGAGAAGCGCGGTTTGGATTACGACGGCCTGGTTATGTTTATTTATCCCTTCGTCAATAATACGATGAGTTAACCATGGAATGAATAAATCAAAAATCACGAGGGTGGATAACAACACCAGGGCTATGACTGCGCGCCGCCAGTATGGTTTTATATATTTCAGGAGTTTGAAAACATCATTCATCTAGAGTACCAATCTAAACTGTTCGCATCCAAGTGGAACCAGCCTAAATGATAATACAGTTTAGAAGCCTTGAATATGAAGTTTAGTTAAGCATTTGATAAATGTGGATTATAGAAAACAATTACAATATATGCATTGGATGGATCAGCTGTTTTTTCCATAATTTATCTTCATGAATAATATTCACTACCAGGCAAGAAAAAAGGGTATTTTCATATCAGTGATCGAATAATTGGTCAAAATGGCTGTTGATCAGAGTGCTTCTCGAGAGGAATGGTCAGCTACTTGACTGACCAGCTGCTGGGCAATGGATTTAACAATCTCATCAGGTACCCCTTCAGCAGCACTGGACTGCAGGCGCAAATCAATCTGATCGTTCACATAATCGACCACCACAAACAATCCATCTGAGGTGAAGGCAATCTCAGTTGAGAAGAGATCCAAACCACATAGCTCGGCAATAGTGAGTGTAATGTCGTCCAAGGGGGTAAGGCCATGGGTAGTTTTATCAGCTTCAGTGACGGGAGCATAAATATGATTGGAAGGATTCCACCAGCAAGGAAATACCTGCCCAGCACAGTAGATTACCCGAAACCAGGCGGGATGAGAATCTAATTGGATCGGAGTTATATGTGCCTGTAGAAGGTATTGGTCGGTGACATGTTCTTTGCGGACAGATAAAACTTGATCCCAAGACGTGGCATTGACCATCACCCCAATGCCACCACTACCATGAGCAGGCTTAATCGTAAATGACTCGCCGAGTGAAAATAAATCCATGGGAGCTAACTCAGCCTGTTCGATATAAGGTGGGAGGATGATCGTATTGGGAACATTTATCCCCTCAGCAACGAGTAAGGCGTGCATTTCGGTTTTATCCCAGGTATGAGAAGCGCGCTCATAAGCATTGATGGAATGAATTGAATCTTCACTCACCCATTGAATCAGGGGCAAAAATTGAGGGTCAACATCGGAAGCGCGGTCAAAAAATACCCGGCAGCCAAGCGTGCGCTCAACAAGGGAATTCAGCATCTGGGGTAGATTGCCTGGATTGATCTGTAAAAGCGAAAGCCCCCTGGATTGGCAGCTTAAATCTAGCATGCTAATGAAATCAGCATCGTATTCCCAGTTCCAGGCAACACATAAATCATAAATATCCATGAATATCACCAGCTCCACGCCTGCCCTGGTGTTTAGATGTTTGTAACAGTGTCGCCAACAGCAGCCGTAAAATACCAATAATTTAACCGGAGTATATCACAAGTGATATTCGATGGATAATATTTTCAGATAAATTAGGTCTAATATGAAATAATAAGAGAAAAAAACCGGATAAATATCGATCAGGAAACGTAATTTACCGTAATTCTATAGCAGGTCTTATTATCACAAGTGAAACAATCTCATTAAGTTTTGAAATAATGGTGATTTGTCGATTTAACAATACTAGAGCGGATAGTTGCGACTTGCAGAAAGCGTTCCTCTACCGATAGTCAGCGTGTGCAGGTTCCCCCAGCACTTGGGGGGATTCCCCCCACAGGATTAGGGAAGTGATAGATCGATAAGAGAGTGCGAACAACAAATTGGAGTTGTCTCATAAGGAGATGCGCGACCGGTCCGATCAAATGCTAACCGGACTCGCCGCGCTCTGACCAGAGGCGGATCCTGTGGGCGTAGGGGTATTTTTTCTGGTGTATTTTGTTCAAATCCCATCCCTACGCCCCTACGCAGCTACGCAACGACGTTTTAGGGTATAAAACCCAATTTTGTGACTTTTTGGACAGCCGCACATGAATCGTCTAAACAAGGATATCCTACCTGCTCAAGCGTGGGCGGGCAGGAGCTTCTCGTCTTGAGCCATATGATCTTCCAATAGACAGCGGGCATGCTCGATCATCCCGCCAAGCAAGCCCTGTCCCATGGATGACAGATCATCGGTGGTCAAAGGATTCGAAAAGGTTAGCCGAGGGTTAACATGCACTGAATTAGGGATGATCATCTGCTCGATCACCTGCAGGAACTCAGCGATACTACGCTGCCTGTGATCATCCCCCAATAAACGGATCAATGGATTCCAGCGCCAACGAGCCGACAGTACCCCACTGACAATCGTCAGGAGCACGCGGGTTTGTGGAACATGGCGTAACATCACTTCGATGCTGGGTGACCATTTCCCCAGGTCATTGGCAGCCTGGGGGGATAAGGCTGGGTCGGGGTCAATCGTCCCGGTTGGAAAGATGAGCAGGGCTCCCCCATCCTGAAGATGACGGATAGCTCTCCGCACAACCATCATACGCTCTTGAACATCGTGTGAAGTACAGATCAGGTTTGAGGTAGCATGGCGCAGCCCCTGTACGAATGGAGCACCGGTCGCAACTATCTTTAAGTCTGGCCGCGGGATGGTGGCGGCGATGATCAGTGAGTCACATGTGCCAGGATGGTTAGAGGTGATGAGCAACGGGCCCTGTTGAGGAATATTCTCCACATTACGGGCTTCAAAAGCCTGGGCGAAAACCGGCAGAATGCGCATGGCAGCTTCTCTAAAGCCATATTCTGCCACGTATTGGTCAAATTTCGCTGCGACCTGGGCAAAACGGTGGGTTGGCAGCCTGAATAATGGACCAAATGTTCGACGCACCCAACCCTGGGGGGAAGCTTTGAATAGCTTGAACAGCTCATCGGTGATGAATTGGGTCAACGCTTCGACGTCTGGATAGTTATCCATATTTACCCCTATATTGATGGAAGACCATCAATACCTATATTTTAAACCAAATTGTGAATCTTTTTACCCCAATTATCCAACGAAGAGAGCAGCTCGAAGGTGGGCTGATCAGCGTTTGTTGATAAAGATGTCTTGATTTAAGTTCGTATCTCCGTTCACCAGATTTGAGGCGTTGGACATAAATACGACCGTACCGCCGTCAGACGTGATCAATGGGCCATACGCAAGGTCAATTCCATTGGGCGCGATGAGAGAGAAGCCGGAAGAATCATTGCCCTGTGTGCCATCGCTGGCGATCGAGACCCGCTGTGTTTTCCCGGATTGCAGATCATGTACAAAAACATCCATAGTACTATTTGTGTCCCCGGTCACCAAATTCGTGGCATTGGATCCGAATGCCACATAGCGACCATCTGCGGAGATGGCTACACCATACGAACCAGCATCGGCTTGCGTGCCATCACTGGAGATGGAAACCAGGGTGGTAACAGCGGTATCACGGTCATGGACGAAGATATCCCAGGCCTGATTTGTATCCTTGGGGATCAAGTTGGTGGCCAAGGAAGCAAAGGCAACAAATTTTCCGTCGGCAGAAATGGAGAGGGCAAAAACCTGAGTACCATTATTCGCCGGGATACCATCGGTGGAAACTGATACCCGGATGGTCTTACCCGTTTTCCAATCCACCTCAAATACATCCCGGTAGCCACTGGTATCCCCTGCAACGATGTTGGCTGCATCCGAGGCATAGGCTATATAGTTCCCGTCGGCGGAGATCACCGGATATTCGGATTGTGAATTGGCCTGTTTGCCATCATAGCCGTTCGAGATTATTTTTGTTACCCCAGTGGTCCTGTCACGCAGGAAGATATCCCAGGAATCATTCAAATCGGATGCCACCAGGTTCGTCGCCTGCGACATAAATACCACATATCGTCCATCTGACGAGATGGAAGACCAGAACGATAAATCGTTTCCCGAATTCCCGTTGATGGCAACAGAAATCAGCTCGGTCTTCCCAGTTTTTAGATCGTGCAGAAAGACATCCCCATAGGTGTTCGGGTCAGTTTCAACCAGGTTGTCTGCTTCTGAGGTGAAGGTCACGTAGCGTCCATCGGCAGAGATGAAGGGCCAGTAAGAGGCTTGATTCCCCTCCAATCCATTGCTAGAAACCGAAACCCTGGTAGTAGTCTTTTTTACCAGGTCGCGGACGAAGACATCCATAACCCCGTTGAGATCTTTTTCCACCAAATTAGCCCCTTCGGAGGTAAAGGCGACATAGCGACCATCGGCTGAAATGGAAGGCTGCTTCGAGCGGTTATTGGCTTGCGAGCCATTGCCAGCCACCGATACACGCTGTGTCCCTGAGCTCTTTGAAGCAGTACAGGCAGTGGACAAGGTTAAGATTATAACCAGGCTAATAATCAATGTGGCGCGGAATTTCAAATTATTGTGCATGAAGTCCTCACACGGAATTGGGATATAGCTACGGTGATAACATGAAATTTTTTTGACTGGACGATTCATCCCGTCAGACCGATGTTTTCATTACGATTGGTGAGTATACCACTTTCAGGCTTAAGGACTTCAGCTTTGGTAGCTCAGAATTGCGGCAGGTCATTCACACTGTTGGTCGGCTTGATGAAGGTCTCGACACAAAAATCGGAAATTGTTGCTTAATAATATAAATCCTATCCAAATAAATGCGTAATCACCACACGAAGACCGATGCCTACCAGAATAATCCCGCCTAATATTTCCATTGATTTGCCGAAGCGCGACCCAAGCTGGTTGCCGAGCAGCAGACCGACAAGCGAGAGCACCGCTGAGACTCCACCAATCAACAGAGCTGACCAAAAGACATTCACATCCAGCAGCGCCAGGCTGAGACCGACCGCAAGGGCATCAATACTGGTGGCAATGCTCAACATCACCAGGGTAAGTCCACGGGAAGGGTCGGGAATGGCAGGTTCTTTCCCAGCCTTCTTTAGCCCACCGCGGATCATACGCACGCCGACGAAAACTAATAGAGCAAAGGCCACCCAATGGTCTACCGCAGCGATGTAGGTAACCACGGTCTTGCCAGCCAGCCAGCCCAGCAGGGTCATTCCACCCTGGAAAAGCCCGAAGTGGAAAAACAAGCGGAAGGTGGGACGAAGCCCGACGGCAGTGCCAGCAGTGCCCACGCCGAGGGAGACAGCGAAGCAATCCATGGCAAGGCCAATGGCGATGAGGAAAATGGTCCAGAACGGCATGAGATTCTCTGTGAGGGGAGAATTATAACATTAGGGGTAATTAGTGATCAGTGATTAGTGATTAGTGTCCTGGAATACGTATTCCACACTAAACAAGTTCGAGGCGGCAACAAGAATATGTGAAGAATGGCCTGGGTTTACGGCATGGCTTGCAGGCAAATCGAGATGTTCATGAGACCTGCTTATTAATAACTAATTATTACAAGTCATCTACAGGTATAATCCGGTTGAAATGATATTACATGACATTTCTAGCGAGATATAGAAGGACTGTGTGCAGAGACATTATCTGAAGAATTAAGAGGATTAGGTTGTATGACTGATGAGAGCCCAACAATCACACGCAATTCCATTGTAAGTGTGCGGGAAGTAACTGCCGAGACAGTAAGAGCCATTTGCCGACTGGATGTTAGTGTGGCACAGAAGCATTTTGTCGCTCCGAATTCCGTTTCCATTGCCGAGGCATATTTCCAGCCAAAGGCGTGGTTCCGTGCCATCTATGCCGATGAAACCCCAGTGGGTTTCCTGATGCTGTATGACGATCCGGATGAACCGGAATACTTCTTATGGCGATACATGATCGATGCAAATTATCAAAAAATGGGTTTTGGAAAGCGGGCAATGGACTTGCTGATGGAATATGTACGTTCACGCCCTGGGGCGAGTGAGCTCCGGCTAAGCTGCCATCCTGGGGAAGACGGCCCGGAGCCATTCTACCGACGTTATGGGTTTAGCTTAACCGGAAGGATGTTGGAGAATGAAGCTGAGATGCGGATTGACTTGTGAATGATGGAACTCGATGGCGAATAAAAATAAAACTTCCGGAATTTTTGGTCCGGAAGTTTTACTGATCCTGATCGGTCGCCTGAGTTCTTAGAGCCGAGTAATTCCGGTCCCCCTTTGAACCCCCATTATTAGGATCATTCGAATTTCATGGCTGATCCTTACAGGAAACTGTATAAGATTCGACCATGAAAAAGTCACAGTGACCACTAAGGTGGTACCTACCGGTGGCTAAAATCGAACAACCTTGAAGAACGCCAAGGGTGGGATTGAATTTACCGGTCAGGTATACATTCGTCATAGCGTGGGTGGATACATAATCTGAGACACCACACACACTGTTGCGCGCCCACATCAGCGTGCCTTGCAAAGTATGGCGGGGAGCAGGATAAGAAGCAGTCAACGTGCTTGCTAATATAACCATCAGAACGATCAGTACAATCGACTTTTTCATTTTATCCATCCTTTCCTTATACGTATTTTCCCCATTTGATCTTTTATTTCCTTGGCGACTAAGGAGTATCAGGGGTTTGCAGTTAGCTATACTTTAGCAAACGCGCGCAAAATGATTGCAAAAGGAACGCAAATTATTGCAAATCGTTAAATTTATATAGCAAGGAATTGGTATTTCACATAAGAAAGACCCGCCCCAACCGAAAGGAGATGAATGGGCGGGTCTGATCAGATTTTGAGAGGATTTCTTCGATTTATTTCAATAACGTGAAAATGGTATTTCACACAAGAAAGACCCGTCGCTACCGGCGGGAGAAGATCGGGCGGGTCTAAATTATCTAGTAGAGTATTTCTCCGGTTCGGAATGGATAGCGATGAAATGGCACATGTTTTATGGAATACCCGCGCCTACGGGGAACGTGCCGGACAAACGTGTTATTTTCCCAAATTCTGCAGCGTGTGCAGGTAATTGATGATATCCTGCCGGCTGAGCATGCCCTCGATCTGACCATTCTCCATCACCGGCAGCTGGTTGACCCCATCGGTGCCCATCTGCTGTAACGCCTGCTCCAATCCAACCTTGGGGCTGGTGATTTTCGCTTTATCCATGGGAGTCATGACTTCCGAAGCCCTGATTGTGCCCCAGCGCTCACGGGGAACCTGGCGAATATCGTGTAAGGTGATCAACCCTGCCGGCTGGTCACCCCGCATGAGCACCATACAACGCTGCCCCTGATCAAGGATATATTGGTCCACCAGCTCCTGCAAGGTGAGATCCGAGGAAGCCATGACACAGCTGCGGCTCATGACCTGATCTACCGTGTGCCCGGTGAGCAAGGAGTGGATGCGCTGCTGCTGGACCTGCCCGACCACGGCGTTTTCCAGGAACCAGCCAATGAAGGCGATCCACAAGCCGTTCATCCAATCCCCCTGGAACAGACGCCACACTCCCACCAAGATGAATAGAAAGGCGATGGCGTGGCCGAGCAATCCGGCGATCTCGGTGGCTCGGCGCAGGTTTTTGGTGATCCCCCAGACGATGGCACGAAAGACCCGGCCTCCATCCAAAGGAAAACCAGGGATCAGGTTGAAGACTGCGAGTGTGAGGTTGATAAATGCCAGATACTTAGTCATGGCATAAATGGGAGTCACTGCATGGAACACCAGCTGCAATAGATAAAATATACCTGCCAGGATAAGACTGGTCAGCGGTCCAGCGAATGCGATGACGAATTCAGCCGAAGCGTTGGCTGGTTCTGCGGTGATTTCCGAAGCCCCACCAAAGATATACAGGGTGATGCTTTTCACCGGAATTTTATAACGCAAGGCCATCAGTGAGTGACCCAGCTCGTGCAACAATACACTCAAGAAGAAGATGATGGAGGTGAGGGCTGCAACGGACCAATACTGCAGCCTGGTCCAATTCTTGAATTCTATCGGGAAGTAATTGGCTGCCAGAACCCAGGTGATCAGGGCAAAGACCAGAAACCAGGAAGGGTCGAGACCGATCGGGATCCCCATGATTCGAGCCAATCTTAGCGTGTTATTTTTCATCGTCCACCTCCAAAAACGTAAACCTTATTGATGAATATTAAAGCGTTATTACTTTAGCCGCCTTACGCTGGGCTTCGAGAATGTCTCCCATCCCACCTACAATGCCTACTTTCACCTTATCGATCAGCTCGAAGTAGTTCAAACAGGTGGAGCAGAGGATCAAACGCACACCCTTGCGTTCAAGGGACAGCAGCGTATCCAATACCGGTGAATCCTCCACCACGAGATGCACGCCCTCTGTATAAAAGCAGATTGCACCTGGAAGAATATTATGTTCATCCAGCAATTTCAGGTATGTATCGATCAGCTTATATTGTAAAACCTGGTCAGCATCCCCCATCCCATTGCGGGTGATAAGGATAACGGTATCAGAATCAGACATACAGGCCTCCCGAAAGATTATTGCCTGTGATTGTCATACAAATCACTTGGCATAAATTTTTAGTCTCAATTGGCAGCCAAATTAAACCGTTTACTCGATATCTTAATATAGTAACAGAGTTTACACAGACGATGTTAATACCATTCTCCAATCATAACCCTAAAGATGTGAAGGTTGTGTGAAGGTTTTCTGTATGCCATATCAGATCCATAAACCATACGTCATAAAGATCAAGAACGTGAAAGACCAAAAACCCATCTTAACTCATGAAAGGAACTAAGTAATGAAGAAAATAACAGTTTTAACCCTGGTAGTGATCATGTTAGCTTTATCAGTTGTGCCTGCTTTTGCAAAAGGCAACCAACCGGTGGACCGTGTTACAGGAACGGGTATTTGCACAGGTACCCAGAATGGTTCTGGGAACAGTTTTGGCGTGCGGACTCCGTATGCTCTTTCGGGAACGATCACGGCCATTGATGCTACTGCGCATACCGTCACCGTGATGGTTGTCTGTGGCAACCGCCAGGCACAGCCATTTATCGGTCAAAATGTAACTTTGCTGACCACCGATGGTACCCGTTTCCTGCTGCGCAACGCGGACGGAACTGTCACCCCGATCAGTTTTGATGACCTGGCTGAAGGTCAAAATGTCAGCAGCCATGGTACCCTGGTGGATGGAGTCTGGACTGCCGTGAGGGTAACATCTGGTGCATTATTGAATTGCCAACCATAATACAACCATCCATAATTATCCTGACCAGCGCCGTGAGAGACTTCGCGGCGCTATTTTTTATCTAATCCTCCACCTAATTCTCCCACAACGGCACCAGCTTCAGGATCCAGCGGGTCATATAGACACCAAAGAGAGATGAACCCGCAGTCACCGGAATCATGACGAGCCAGGCGCGCCAATCCAGAGCGACCACACCGAACACATTGCGCAAGGGCGTATATAATGCCAGGAGCTGCAAGCCGACAGCAACGGCATAACTGACCAGCAATGCACGGTTGGACCATATAGACAGGTCATCCAGCTGGCGGACGACCATGACCCGCGTGAAAGCGTGCAGGACGATGGCGGTGAACAGCATGGTGCGGGCATAGACCAGCCCACCCAGGTGCAATCCCACCCAGAAAATCAAACCGTAGGCGATCAGGGTGCGGAATATGCTCCCGGCGATAGTGGCATAAATAGCTTTGTTCATGATGGGTTCACTGTGACGGCGTGGGCGGCGTTTCATGACTTGACTCACCGCCGGGTCGGCTGCCAAGGCGCTGGCGGGAACCAAGTCGGTGACCACATTCACCCATAACAACATGATGGCAGATAATGGAAAATACCCAGCGATTGAGAGCATGAGGACGACAAAGACTTCACCCAGGCTGGTGCTGAGCAAGTAATTGGTGAACTTGCGGATGTTATCGAAAATCCTTCGCCCTTCCTTAATAGCGACCACGATGGTGGCAAAGTTATCATCCAACAGCACCATTTGGGCGGATTCCTTGGCGATATCAGTGCCGCGTAAGCCCATAGCAACGCCCACATCGGATTGTTTTAACGCGGTGGCATCATTCACCCCATCGCCGGTCATGGCTACGAAATGACCTGCCTGCTGCAGCTCCTGAAGGATCACCTGCTTCACCTGCGGGGTGGCGCGAGCCACAATGTCTACATCCTTGACCCTGTCAAAGAGCTCTGAATTGCTGAGCCCGACCAGCTGCCGGGCATCCACCACGTTCTGACCTATCCCCAGCCTGCCGGCGACGGCCTGAGCGGTGAGGCCATTATCACCGGTGATCATCACCACGCGGATCCCGGCAGCCTGGGCTTTGGCTATGGCTTCAGCGGCTTGTGGACGAGGAGGGTCCATCAAGACGAGGAGACCCATAAAGGTCATACCCTGCTCAACTTGATCAGAAACCTCAGCGGATTCGAGCTGTTTACGTGCCAGACCCAACACGTACATCCCTTCACCCTGTAATTTTTGGATGGTTTGGAGGACTATCTGGCAGCGAGGATCACCCAGACGATAGCGCTGGCCATTTTCTTCACAATCAGAGCAATGAGATAGTACGATCCCCGGTGCACCCTTGGTGATTGCGATAATGCTGCCGTCCTGCTGGTGCAGGGTGGTCATCATCTTACGTTCCGAGCTAAATGGTATCGTATTAAGAATCGGGTGCTTCTCACGAATCCGGTCGGTATCCAAACCAGCATCCTGTGCGGCTTTCAACAGAGCTGTATCGACTGGATCGCCCAGGATTTTGGCTTCTTCTCCAACTTCGAAGCTAGCTTCATTGCATAAAACCGCGGCTTCCAAGAGGGCATGGACTTGCCCATCTGAACCTATCCCCTCCGGGAGGGTTACTATTTGCCCACCTGAAAACAACTGCTGAACTGCCATGCGGTTCTGAGTGAGGGTGCCCGTTTTATCGGTGCAGATGGTATCCACCGAACCAAGTGACTCAACCACGGACAGGTTGCGAACGACTGCACCCTGGCGCGCCATCTGCCGGGCACCTAATGCCAGGGCAAAAGTGAGCACGATGGGCAGGCTTTCGGGTATGGTGGCGATAGCCAGACTGAGGGTATTCAATGCAACATCCACCAACGGCTCATGCAGGACGAAATAAAGAATGAGGGCAACAATCACAGCAAGAATGCTGATGATCCAGGTCATCTGGCGTGCCATCTTCCGGACCTCGGTTTGGAATGGAGTTGGACGATCCATCATGCTACCCAGGGTTGTGGCGATTTGGCCGACTTCAGAGGAACTGCCGGTACTCACCACCACGGCCAGCCCGGTACCATGGGTGATGAAGGTTGAACCGTACACCATGCAGGTACGTTCTGCCAGGGCAGTTTCAGCTGGGACGGACTCAATCCCCTTCTCCACACCCAGGCTTTCACCGGTGAGCGTGGATTCATCCGCACGCAGGCTATGCGCATCAATCAGGCGGCCATCCGCTGGCACTTTCTGCCCTTGCGACAATACGAGCACATCGCCTGGGACAACATGCATGGCGTCAATCTCGCGCCTGGCTCCAGCACGCAAGACGGCGGTACGAAAATTGAGTAACCGGGTGAGAGCTTCAAGCTCTCTTTGCGAGCGATATTCCTCGAAAAAGCTGAGGGATATGCTGATCAGGATGATGACCAGGATAAAAATTGCAGTCAGCTTGCGCTCGCTCTGGCCAGGCAAAAAACTAACTGCATAAGCCAGCACGGCTGCAAACAACAGAACCAGAATGAAATAATTGGCAAATTGCTTGAAGAACAGTTTATATGGAGAAATTGGCTTCCGGGTTTGGAGAATGTTGCTGCCCGAACGTTTTAACCGGTCCGCGGCATCGGCAACTGTCAGCCCCTGCGGACCAGAATCGAGCTGCTTGAATACTTGTTCAATACTTAAGCTATGCCAGCTAGTCATTTGATCCTTCCAGCGACCATTCCCCGACCATTACTGCTTCGGCGTGAAAATTAATTAGCTTGCCCACCCAGTATATCATCTTGCTTTACGCCCAGCTTTTGATGCACAGACCCACTATCAGTCGCATAAAAAGCCGTGCGAATATCGACCTGGTAGCGAAACCCACCAGCCGATTGCCGGATAATCGAGTGATTGAGGCGATTAATCCTACCCTTCAACCTCGACTAACTTGATTAAGCCTAGATTAGACTACCGTTATAGGCATATCTTCAGCCTGCATAAAACGTCATAATAAACGGGAGTGAAAATTCCCACACGTTTGGTTAACTTCTGAAAGGAGACGAATTATGAAGAAAGTAACAATCCTCGGAATTGTCTTGATCTTGTTGGCTGTTTCGGTCGTACCCGTGCTGGCGAAAGACCCTCCACACGGTAAAGGTAACCAAGGCAACGCAGGACAGGGTAATTCAACTGGAGTTAATCCGGGGGGAACCGAGCAAGAAAAACAAGACCGACAAACAAATAATAATGGAAAGAGGAATGGAAATCAGGGACAAGGGAACATGCTTACTCCATTCTACCTGCAGGGGGTAATCACAGCTGTCGACCAGGGAGCAAAAACGGTCACAGTTACTTTGATCCATGGTAATGCCAAGGTCAAGCAATTTATCGGTACGGATTTGATCATAAAGGCTACCGATGCAACCCAGATCTTCCAGGTAACCCAGGGGAATGAAGAAGGTCCAGGGAGTGGTGAGGCAGTTACACCCAGCTTGAGCAGCTCTGAGAACGAGAGGACAGCTACAACCATCTTGAACAGCGATGAGCCGGATGGGAACAGAGTGCCCAAAACTTTCGCAGACCTTGCAGTCGGCCAGAAAGTGGCCATTCATGGTAGACTGTTGGATAGCGTCTACACAGCCAGGTTGATCACATTCTACGTTCCAATAGCTTATCCCGGGCCTGCAGGCGGCTAATCGTACACTAAACTTTTATAATATTAAATAAGCGGTGTGGAGTTACCTCCACGCCGCTTATTCATGATAACCTGATATTACGATAGAATGTATACAAATTTGTAATGGGTAACCCGTTTCTATAAGGGATATTTTACGTCATAGATTATGAAAAGCAGCCCAGACCAGGCAATCCTGGAAAGAGCGAAACATTTCGAGGCCCAGGCATTGGAAGAGATTTTTGATACATACAGCCCTGGTATTTATCGTTATGCATTCCGCCTGCTGGGTGATGAAGAATTAGCGCGTGAGTGCATGTCGGAAACATTTAGCCGGTTTTTGGGTGCCATAAGACGGGATAGTGGTCCAGATAGCTTCTTACAAGCATACCTATACCGTATCGCGCATAATTGGGTGACTGACTATTACCGCGATAAAACTCCACCCACTTTACCACTAGACGCGGAGACACCAGCCAACCCTGCTGATGAGCCCCACCAGGTGTTGGTAGATATGATGGCGAGCCAACAACTGAGAGAGGCACTTTCCTTGCTCACGCCTGACCAACGCCAGGTGATCATCTTAAAATACTTGGAAGATTGGGAGAACGAAGCCATCGCCCGGACGCTGAATAAACCTGTTGGGGCTGTGAAGGCACTCCAACACCGGGCACTGGAAGCACTACGCCGGATCATGAACCGGTACGAGGATATTAATGTATGACCAGTACTGATCAAGAATTTGATGAATATGGGAAGCGAATTTTGGCACCATTGCGCCAAGCGCCAGGCATGGATCCAATGGTATCTGCTGAAGCAAAGAAACAATTCATTTTGCAAGGAGAGAGCTTGCGCCAGGGTTTAAATTTGCGACCAGGTGCGCGAGATAAGCAGATCAAACCAGAACCAACCAATATTTTTGGAATGTTCCAACGCAAGCCAATCCTAAAGGCATTGGCAGCAATAATTATAGCTGTGGTGATCATTCTATCTGGTTCTACTATTACCGTCGCTGCGGCCCAAAGCAGCCTACCGGGAGATCCGCTTTATTCAGTTAAATCGTGGAGCGAAGAAGTGCGGCTCTCTTTGGCTTTTTCCACAAAAACCAAACTTAACCTGACCCTGGATTACACTAATCGCAGGGTAGATGAAATTCAAAGCCTGCTGGCGGGAGGAAAAGCGGTGAACGACCAAACGTCAGACCGATTCCAACAGGAATTGGATAGTGCCCTCCAGCTGGCGGCTCGACTAGATGATAGTCAGATTCAATTTGCATTAGGGCAGATAAAAAAACATGCTGAAAACCAGGGCATGACGATCGAGGAGCTGATGATCTTGCTACCGTCTCAGGCAGAACCAGCAATCATTCGCTTACAGGAAAGGCTGAATGAACAGGTTCAATTGAGCTCGTTCGGTGAGTCGGACCCGGAGGCATTCCGGGCACAAATGAGGGAGAGACAACAAATCCATAAAGAACTCAAAGATTCGACCAAGACAGAACCAGCTGAGTCAGGCATGCCGGGGATAACTGTTACACCCATGCCTGAGAAAAATGACAATAATAACGGGAACAACACGCATCAACCGACGGATATGCCGGGGCAAGGTAATCCAGGAAATGGAAAAAGCCAGAACACACCTGGGAATGGCAACCACGACCCGAATGGAACCAATACCCAGGAACCGTGAGGATAGCAGTTAGCAGTTAGCAGTTAGCAATTAGCAATTTAGCGTTTAGCCAGTAGCTATTTGCTGTTAGTTATAAGGCAGCAGGTAAAATGGTTTCAAGTGGGGAAATATATCTGCGATTCTTGAGATGCCTGAATTGTATTGCTGACAAATTATTTCTTGGGTAATTTGAGATTAAACCTTCTCTACCAGGGATGCTGGAGCGGGGTTACTCCACTTTACACAGACACCAGATCAAAGTGAAAATGTACTATAATTCACATGAACGGAACAATGCTGCCTTTTCACTCGTCTAAAAGTTAAATACCGATAAAAGAAAAAGGAGAGCAAGAATGTTCACAAAATTTACGCTTACAGCGACCATCTTAATCATGCTGGTCACCCTGGCAGGCTGCGGTGCAAAAACCACGCCCACACCCAACACTGACAATTCGCAAGGCGATGGATCCGAGACCATTACCTCGACCAATTCAGCTGACAACTATCAAATGCTGCCGCTTATTTCGGGGAAGGTGGCAAACGTCGGACTGGATGCCAATGCAGATGGCACAACTCAGCAACTCAAGGTAGGCGAAGTCATGGCGATCACACTTGAATCCAACCTCACCACTGGATTCAGCTGGTTCGCCACCACCTCCGATCCAAAAGTGATCGTGCAAATGGGTGAACCGCAATATCAGGAACCGCCAACCAATGCAGGTACTCCGATTGTTGGTGCTGCAGGTAAGCAAACCTTCTTCCTGCAGGCAATTGAAGCTGGTACGGCTACCATCACCCTGGAATACAAACAGGGCTTTGACAAGAGCACTTCGCCTGAGAAGACCATCACCGTTACCGTAGAAGTGAAGTGAAAGGGAAATAAATAGTTAGTAGTGATTAGTAATTAGTTATTACGATAAAAACCGACCACCACTGAGCAAAGTCGACAGCAGAGCCCGGTGGTGATTTGTTTTAATTCAGGTAATAAGCATAGAACAGGTCAAGAGGTGCCTCAAGGTACATGACAGCCAGTGGGAAGCAGCTCAATACTCCTGGTAAGGTTTGCTGCTGTTTTAGAGAGTTAATAAATCTCATGGCTGGCGCCTGCCGTACCTGGCCATTCCGATCCAAGAATTGGCTCCATAAGGTTAGAAATGGATAGTCATCAATCCCGGGTCTTGCGGTTGACAAGAAATCGGGTGGGAAAAATCTGCGGTAATTTTCCAAATGATAAAGCCAGGAGCCACCTACTACATTGATCAATCCTGTCTCGTTTTGTTGGACAAAGCTAAACATCGCATTTAACTCTGCCAGGCGGGTTTTGAGTTTATTAACGCTCAATGGGCTGATGCCCGATTGCTCATGATTATGAAAATGTAACCTCAACCGATTCCCATCCCAAATAGAATAGGAAAAGCATCCAAAGGAGGGTTGGTCGTAATCAATGTGGAGATTTGCATCGTGCTCGATGGCGAACTGGTAGGTCCAGGCGAGGTCATCATCTGTGTGCTCAAATCCCAAAATATATTCCAGCCATAGGGGATGATGCGGATTCAGATCATGTCCCAGACCAAAGCGGACGAACAGGTTGGTATAGTGAAGTAATGCTTGATCGAGCGGAATCCCGGAGAGCTGACTGACCCGAGTGGCGAAGACCAGGTTAAGAGCGAAAAATTCCCGCGAATAGCTCATCATTGAAGATGATTATTAGACAGCCAGCCTGCTTCTAACCTTTTCCCATGAGCCAGTGATCAGGAAGCTCTCATCCATATAACCCACCAGCGTTACGAAGCGCAGGAAAGGGATTGTTAGTGTAAGCTCATCACGACCGACATGGGGTCTGGCAGAAACATCGAACATGCCCAGCACACAGCGAGGTTTATCCATCGAGGCCTGTTCCAACGGATAGCCGATGATAGAAGCACAGCCTGCACCCATGGGGGCGACCACCCCGTCGGGCTCTGCCACATCGTAATTCGCCAATGCGAACAACCCACTCAATACATCGCCTGTGGCAAAGAAAATTGCAGCTAAAGGGGTATTAAAAGTATCGAGTTTGTCCCAACGTTTGAATACCAGATACCTTGCAGGCGCTTCAAATGGTGGATGTTGGAGCAAGTACTGGCTTACCAGGGCGGGGTCACGTTTATAGCGCTCGCCTTCCAGCTCGCCAGGAATGCCACAGGAAAGAAAATACTCGAAATCAGGACGAAGGGAATGGCTGAAGCCAGTATAGCGCTTGCCGCCTGAACAGCCAGGGGTATGTGCATCATATACAAATGGGAAACCCTGCCTGACCCGCTTCAAATTGCCGATCAGGCAACGGTCTATGGTTTGGCTAGCATTCGTCTCCTCGAGGCCAGGTTTATCGGTGTAGTAATAGATAATAGGAAGCTCGACACCAGGGAAATATTTGTTCCACTGGTTAGCAAATTGCTTTGAAAATTTCGTATCCATGGATAAACATCCTTTCTGGCAAATTTGATTATATTGCAGATTAGGAATCAGTGCCTAGTGATCAGTTATTAGTGATTAGTGATTAGTGTCACGTCCTGAAATACGTTTACAGGAAAAGTTAGTAGTTAGGAAGTCAATAGCTCACAGCTGATGGCTGAGTGCTGAACTTTACTTTCTCAGGGTATAATCTTGTTCACTAATAGAGCGACAGGGGGGCTAGCCATCCACATGAAAAGGATGTGGTAAAACCTGCCCCAACCCTAACATGGAATCATCTACTCGACCTCACCACCGACTCGTTACGCTACTGATCTTAACCATTACTGTGATAGGCGTGGTTTTGGTTGCTTTGGATTGGGAGGATATGCGCCAGGTTCTATCTGAAGCTGATTGGCGTTATCTGCCCCTGGTGATGTTATTCACATTCTTGTCGTATGCATTCTATAGTTATGCGTATGCTTTTGTCTCACAAATGCTGGGCATACCAATGCGTAAACGTGAGCTGGCAGAAGTGTGTTTCATCTCTACAGTGGTCAACCATGTGTTAACTTCTGGGGGTGTGGTGGGTTATTCCCTTCGTTATTTACTCATGAAGATGTATAACGCCACACTAAAAGATGTGCTTACATCGTCATTCCTGCATTATTACCTAACCAGCCTGGATATGCTGACATTCCTACCCATCTGTTTCGTCTACTTGATGTTGAACGCAGTCGTCCCGCGTGGAGCTGCTATTGCTTTAGGATTGATGACCCTATTGTTCGGTGTGGTGCTGGTATTGATCACTGTATTGGTGTTTTTTCCATCCAGGCGACAGCCTGTCATCAGCTTACTAGCTCGAATGGGACAGAAATTTCTACACCGTGATTTTACCAACTGGCTGACTCAATTCGATGAAACTTTGACCCGTGGCACTGAAGCTTTTCGTCACAAGCCGATTGTTCTGGGATGGGTTATGCTATTCACCCTACTCGATTTCTCATGCAGCATCATCGCCATCGGATTTGTATTCGAAGCCCTGGGACCTCCAGTAAAAGCCGGTGCGCTGGTGACCGGTTATGTCATCGGTATCATGGCAGGTGTGTTATCCATGGTGCCAGGAGGATTTGGCGTCCAGGAAGGCTCGATGGCTGGTATCTATGCCTTATTGGGAGTACAGCTCGAGCAAGCTATCCTGGCTGCCATATTGTTCCGCTTCCTGTATTACCTCTTACCTTATCTTTTCATCCTTCCGTTCTATAACCGATTACTACACAGGGCAAGTAAGCCAGCATCCATCCAACTCTGAGGAGAGTGTCAATGCGCATTATGATGTTCAGCCATGGCTACCTGCCAACGCTCAGCGGTGTAACCCTGGTGGTTCAAAAGATAGCTCGTGCCATGGTACAGCGTGGTCACGAAGTAATGATAGTCACAGCCAGTGAGAAGCACTGGCCTTACCAGTCTGAAGATCAAGGTGTACGCCTGCATAGGGTGTTCGGGATACCCAATCCGTTTTGGTGGGAAGGACCGATCCCGTTCATCATCCCGCCTGCCATCCGAAAACTCGTTGATGAATATAAGCCAGATATCATTCATACCCATGAAAATGTAATACTGAGTTTTATGCTACTGATGACGCGTTGGGAAAAACGCCCGGCATTTATTACGTCATGCTACTCACTGCCGAGTTATGCTACGCAATTCATGCATTTAGGTGGGCTGGAAACCTGGTTCGAAGGCGTCTTATGGAAGGCTGCTATAGGTAACTTGAATGGGTATGAACACGTGGTTTTCTGTACCCGCACACACGAACGAGATTTCCTTACGCATGGCTTAAGACCTCCAACCACGGTCATTTCCAATGGGGTAAATATTCATCGCTATTGCCCTGACAAGCAGCCGGGTGAAGATATTGAGCAACGCTACCACCTGCCACCCTCACCACGCATCCTTTCTGTAGGGCGCCTGATGAAGGACAAGAAGCTAGACATGTTGATCAAGGCGATGAGAAATGTGTGTGATAAGCAGGAGGCTCACTTGCTGGTGGTTGGTCGTGGAAGTGAACGGCCGCGCCTGAAGGCTCTTATCCAAAAATTGAAGCTTGAACCCTACATTCATTTGCTTGGATACGTACCAGAACAAGACTTACCCGCGCTATACCGGGCAAGTGATCTTTTCGCCATTCCATCACTGGTGGAGGTACAAAGCTTACCAGCCCTCCAGGCAGCAGTGACTGGTTTACCCATTGTGGCGGCTAATTCAGCTGCTTTACCTGAGCTGGTGCGGCAGGGCGAAAATGGTTTCCTGGTGGACCCGTTGACCGCGGATGAATTGGGAAATTCCATCCATAAGATCATCAGCAACCCGGAAGAAGCGCGCAAGATGGGAGAGGTTTCGCTCGAGATTGGCAGAGCCCATGACGAACAGCTCACCTTCCAGGCATATGAGGAGTTTTATCGGAAACTGGTGGATCAGTAAGAGTTTTTTTTTAAAAATAACTTTTTGATGCTGGATGTTACCTGAAAAGTTAATTTAGGTCTGTATCTTAATCTATCATATGACTATTTAGTCATTTAAGCAAACCCACCTGCAGCTGCATAAACCAACCACACAAATGCACAAGATAAAGGACCGACACAGATTCTGGCGGAACTTGGAAGCGGAATAAGTAAATGAAAATGGAATTTCGTTCTAAATCCGTATCCATGGATTTGAATTCTCAAATAGATCATACGAACAAGGGATAATTGATCAAGGAGGCAATGTGCGGTATGGGCGAGACAAGTGGTATTGACCTGTGGACAATGGGTGATCTTCGAACGCCCTGGTGCATCTACGTGGCGGTAACCCTGCATATCGCCGAATTAATAGCTAATGGGAAAAGCAAAATTGGCGAACTTGCAGCAGCTGCCGGCTGCGACCGAAGCGCACTCCACGCTGTGCTCGGACACCTGGTGAGCAAAGGAGTTTTTAAGGAACAAATGCCAGGTAAGTTTGAGCTGAATGATATCTCCAGGCAGTTGCTGGAGCCCATAGCACAAATCTCCTTCAACCTTAATGGGATTGGTGGACGGTTTGCATATGCTTGGGGCACTTTGCTTGAATACACGCAAACAGGTAAACCAGCCTATGATAAAGTTTTCGGGATGCCATTTTGGGACGACCTCCAAACCCACCCGGATCTGGCGGCAAGTTTCGATACGATCATTGGTCCAGCTGGGCACAGTACACCGAACCCAGAATTCCAGATCAGCGGGGGATGGGAGTCCATCCAGACAGTAGTCGATGTTGGCGGGGGCACCGGAGCCATGTTAGCAGAAATTTTACGTAAATGGCAACATTTACGGGGCATTCTGGTGGACCTACCACGTACTATCACCAAAGCTGACGAGATGTTCAAGGCAGCTGGAGTACACAAGCGTGTCACTACGATCGGGCAGAGCTTTTTTGACCCTTTGCCAATCGGTGGGGATATCTATCTATTACGGGGCATATTGAATGATTGGCCGGATAGCGAATGTGTGGCGATACTGAAGCGCTGTGCTGAAGCTGCACTCGCAAATAGGAATGGAAGGCAGACTAGTCGGGTGGTGGTGCTTAAAAGTGTTCGCCCGGATGATGCTCCCAAGGACCTGGTCATTGAGATGGTCTTGCTGGGCGGGAGGCAGCGCACGATTACGGAATTCCGTGAGCTCGCCCGAGCGTCAGGGTTGGATGTGGTTGCTGCCCGGCAGCATGAATCTGGCTACTACGTCGTAGAATGCATTCCAAACTTACACAAAACAAACGGGACTTGATATTGAACATCCGTAATTATTCACAGTTATAGAAGTGGCGGGTAAATCCGCACCTGATTAATTCACCAGGTAGCCTAAGTCGACCATCCAAGGACAGATCCACTATTTAGATTAATAGGAATGATGTTCTCATCCAACCATGAGATAATTAAAAGAGAATCTGATGATACCGTTGCTTAACTGGTCGATATGTGTGGAACCAGAATAAAGGTGGCACAAAGATGATCCTTGATACAACTTCGTTAATGAAAACTGTAGATAATATCAACGAGCATTTCCTATACGGTGAGGCGATCCCTGAGCATGAAGGGATCGAAGCAGCGCGTTGGATTGCCACCCAACAGGGCAAAAAAGGTCATTATCGAGAATTATTTGCGCCCACACCGTTTGACTTCGAGCAAGGAATGAGGTTGTTTACGGGTGAAAGACTGGTTTGTGCCAGTGCGAGGCACATCATGGGGCAGGAAGCTGCACGTGCAGCCTGGCTTTTGGGTAAGGAAGACCCGATGGTGCGGGATGCTTATCACCGCGCAACCGGCTGGATGGTTGAAGAACCAGGTTTTCAACAATCGGGAACTTACTGCTGCGGGCGCTGCTCTTTGGCTTACTGGAGGCACACCTGGGTGAGCGATTTTGAAAACAAGCAAGCACATATAACGAAGGGATTAAAAATGATGAAAGACCGCCGCACTCAGGACGGCGAGTGGAGCAACTTCCCCTTCTTTTACAGCGTATATTCAATGCTTGACCTCGAACTGGAAGCGGCTTATAACGAGCTCAGTTATGCCCGCCCGAGGATTGAGAAATACTTGAGGAATAACCGACCAGGTTCTTATTCAAAACGCAGGATCGCTATTTTCGAACAAGCAATACGAAAATTAAATTAACCATTTCCTGCTTGAACTATTGGGTACCTGAATAACTAGAAAATGGAGAATGAGATCAGAGTCCTGAGGTAATGGGGGACGGAATCGTTCGGATAAGCAGAAAGATGGTGCATATAGCAGAGTTTATGGTATAGGAACTCATATGACTAACCGTCCAAAATCTGTAATCGCAGGCTATATCTTCATCCTGCTCAACGCACTCATCTGGCTTGTGCTGGGAATTATCATTGCAATAAATGCTCACCCAGCACTTCCAGATTCTCCAGGGATTCGGTGGATATTCGCAGGTCTATCCATCAGTATGGCAGTGATTATCCTGGTGGTGTTTATCTTTTTATATCGAAGAATCCGGATGGCATATTACCTCAGCCTGGCAATATTCATATCCACAGCTGTGCTTACCATCTTCGATAATGTTGGCTGGTCTGATATAGTGGTCCTGATACTGAACCTCGTCCCTATCGTTTTGCTTATCATTGACCGGAACTGGTACCTACAACAGAAACCCCAGAGAGACTGATATTTTACCCGGTCGATAAAAATGACCAGGAAGGTGGTCGAAATGGAACAGAATTCCATTCAAACGTTGCCGGAAGTGTCAGAAAGCCTGCTACTGCCATTGTTTATCCGCGCCCTTGAAACACAACGAACGGACGCTCTGCTAAAGGATGAATGGGCTGTCGATCTAATTCAAAGGCTGAAACTTGAGGCTGCTTTTTTCGAGCAAGCACAATTGGCTGATGAGGTAAAAGTTTCGATCCTGCTACGCAACCGACAGTTTGACCATATCACTCGCAATTTCCTAAACCGCCATCCAGAAGGAGTGGTAGTTTATCTTGGTTGCGGCCTGGATGCACGCTTCGAACGGCTGGATAACGGGCAGGTGGCATGGTATGACCTGGATTTAGCAGAGGTGATCGCTCTCCGGCGCAAGCTCCTGGGTGTAGAGTCCTGCCGATATAAGCTCCTGGCTGGTTCAGCTCTCGACCAGGGATGGATGGAGGTGGTGGCTGAGAATCTCCCGCGTCCGTTTCTCTTCCTGGCGGAGGGGCTGTTCATGTTTTTCGAAGCAGGTCAAGTTAAGGAATTGGTGATATCACTGAAGGACCGTTTCCCTGACTCAGAGCTGGTTTTCGATGCTTTCTCACCTTTTTACCTTTGGGGAAATAACCGCCGGGTTGCACGCACCAAAATCGGTGCCACAGCACATTGGGCGCTTAAGAATGGGCAGGAGCTCGAAAGCTGGGCGGATGGCATTCACCTATTGAAAGAGTGGTATCCA
Source organism: uncultured Chloroflexia bacterium (assembly GCA_963809805.1). Classification (GTDB taxonomy): domain Bacteria; phylum Chloroflexota; class Anaerolineae; order Anaerolineales; family UBA4823; genus FEB-25. Next base: position 221,467 of record CAWELB010000011.1, read on the forward strand.
TTCCTGTGCCCTGAACCGCGCCTGGCACATATCCGCTGGGTGAGGTACATTCCGCTGCTTTCCAAAACCACGGGGATTTTCCATTACCGGCTTGGGTAGTAAATTATTGGGTGCGGTTTTTTTGGAAATGGATATTCTATTCCATCACCTCTCAACCCAACCTACAGGCATAGAAATCATTATCCACCCAGCTGGGATGGCTCTACGAATCTACCAAAGATCACCAGGTAGACCAATAATCCAATCACCAGGCAGGGAAGCTCCACGGTGACGAACGCAGTGATTGGTCCAGATTTAATAAACTTCCCAAGCGGTGAGCCACTCTTGCGCCAGGTCCAGATCCAGATTGCACCAAGGATAATGATAGCGAGGGGCACCAACCACACTTTTTGTCCCTCAATAAACACAATAGCTTCCCACAACCCATACAACAATCCAACAATCAGCCCTCCCACCCACAGTCGTTGTACCGCAGCATACTTGACCAAGTAACCGGTCTCCAGCACAAGCAGGCAGGCCAACAGACTATAGCGGGATAGATATAGGATCACGTGTGAGAGGGTCTCGTCCATGAAATAGATCAGCGCATAAAGGTCTTGCGGGATCAAGACCTTATAATCGCGGATTTCGGTCGCAAATACATTGGTTGTGTTGGCAGTGAAGTGCATAACGTGACCAATGAAAAACAGGATTGTCAGGGTAGCAAAGAGGCGGCGCAGCACTGGTGAACCTTGTGCCTGCCAGAACAACTCTAAAAACAGCGCCAGGCTAATAAGATAGAACGCAGAATTGACGATAATCTCGACCAAGTCGGCGAAACGGAAATACCAGATCAGGTGGGTTTTAAATGCCTCGCCGATCAGGGTAGCAATGGTGTTGGCGAGGGTAAACAGGAGCAGCAGCAAGAATGTGGTTTTCGGCCAGTTTTGGGGAAGGGAATATTCGTTTTTCATAACATAGCTCCTTCATGGATGTTTAGCTTCCGGTTTCTTTTGTTAGTTATTTGAGAAATTCGGTTCACCCTTTCTTGCAAAACTATCCACATGGTCAATTTGATTCCTGGCGATCTTGTCCCATTGAAAGATCCCTATAACAAATAAAAAACAACCCGCAAAGAGATTTAATTATCTCTTACACGGGCTGCGCTGTAATGCATTTCGATCCCATTCGATCCACCCTTGCTGCATTTTTTGCCCTCAGGATAAAAACTGACCCGACGATTAGCTTAGATATTTTCATTATAAAATGATTGCACCATTTGTCAACTGGCAGTTAGTTGATGTTATTTAATCGACAATTCTTATCGGGGAAGTATGTTACTAAGAATATCCGATTCACCTCGTCCTGGTTATTTTCCTAATACTTGTCTTGCTAATCGAACAGGACAATTTCTGCCTATCAAGGTCTGAACCTGGTAAACGACGAACGGGTTGTATAATCAGTACAGCTTAAAGTCGAAATAGTTGAGGTTGGAATGCGGGGATAAAATAGTCTCTTAATTAAGGCATTAATGATTATGAACAAAACTGATATCACCCATATTCGGCTGGCAAGCCAACAACTTACTGGATCGAATGTAAACTCTCCCAAGGAAATTGTTTCCTGGATGGGTGCCATGCAGGCGCAGGACTACCCCATGGCAAAATGGGCTGTCGGTGTGCGCCTGGTGGATGCAACGGACCAGAGCCTTGAAACGGCCATCGCCAATGCGGAAATCATCCGCACTCACCTGCTGAGACCCACCTGGCATTTTGTGAATGCAGAAGATATATATTGGATACTTGACCTGTGCGCGGCACGGCTGAAAGCCAGTCAAAGCGCCCGTGACAAGCAATTGGAGCTGACCGAAGCTATTTATACCAAAAGCAATCGAATCATCGAAAAAGCCTTAAGCCACGGCAGGCAACTCATCCGAGAAGAGCTGATCACCGAGCTGAACAGAGCCGGGATCGCAACCGACGAAAACCGAGCGTCGCATTTATTCTCGCGAGCTGAGATCGAGAAAATTATCTGCAGCGGCGCCACCCGTAATGGGAAAACCACATACGCCCTGCTGGCTGAAAGGGTACCAAATGGTAAGCAGCTATCCAGAGATGAAGCCGTTGCGACGCTAGCCAGGCGATATTTCGCCAGCCGGAGCCCGGCCAGGTTGCAGGATTTTTCCTGGTGGTCAGGTCTGCCAGCAAGGGATGCTAATCGTGGCTTGGAACAAGTGAAATCTGAATTCATTACTGAAGTCATTGATGGAAGCACCTACTGGCTCTCACCTGACTTCACCGTTCCTCAGTCCAAACAACCTTCTGTGTATCTCTTACCAACCTATGACGAATTCATCATCAGCTACACTGATCGGAGTGCATCCATCCCGTCTAACCTGGAACAACATATGAAAAAAATCTCTGACCGGGGTGTATTCCGACCCATCATTGTGGTCAATGGTCAGGTGGTAGGTATTTGGAAGCGGACAATCCAGAAAGACAGCTTGCTCATCGAGATCCAGCTTCTTAAACCCAGTGATGCCCCTACCATGGACCTGATCGTCCAGGCAGCCCATCGATTCTGGCAATTTTCAGGCAAGAAAGCTGAAATTATACAGGATAATTTCTAATTATCCGGAGTTATTATCGATTGATGATGCGTAAATCGGATAAAATGAGATCCTAAGTCCAATATGAGGGTACTAAACCAAGAAAACCATGACCCAAGAAATTATACCCATACCTCTACCACTTCCACTCAAATTAAGCGATGTGAACAGCTACCTGGTGAAGAACGAGAATGGATTTTTCCTGGTTGACACCGGGATGACGAATGCCAGGCGCCAGCTTGATTTAGCTCTCGAACATCTCTGCTGCCATCCAGGAGAGCTTAAGCTGATCCTGCTCACTCACGGCGATTTTGACCATACCGGGAATGCCAAATACCTGCGTGTAAAATTCGGCACAAAAATCGCCATGCATGCAGATGATGCTGGAATGCTCGAAAATGGTGATATGTTCTGGAACCGGAAGATCAAGAGCTCATTACTCAAAAAAGTACTGCCACTATTTATCCGCTTTGGCAAGAATGAGAAATGCACACCCGATTTACTTTTACGCGAAGGAGCTTCCCTGACTGAATATGGTCTGCAGGCTCAGGTCTTGAATACGCCCGGACACTCGAGCGGTTCCATTTGCATCCTGACCACAGAAGGAGAACTATTTTGTGGGGACCTGCTGAATAACTCCACGGGCAAGCCGAGGCTCAACTCGATGATGTATGACAAACCCGCTGGTGATGCCAGCTTTGAGAGGCTGAAGACCTACCCGATCAAGATGGTCTACCCAGGGCATGGCAAGCCATTTAAGTGGGAAGAGCTTAATTATTAATAACCCAAATATTAAATATTACATGTAGGGGCACGGCATGCCGTGCCCCTACATAAAGATCATATTACTGCCCAGTGAGCTGCCAGTTCTGCACGTCCCACACCATGCTGCCCCATGTGCTGACGACATAACCCGTCAAGCTATTGGCATAACCATAACCATCCTGGAAGATGTAGATATACACTTGCGGCAATTCGGTATTGATCAAATTAGCAATACCACAATACGCATCCTTGCGCGCTGCCAGGTCAAATGTGCTGCCAGCTTGCTCGATGAAAGTATCGACTTGCGGATTTACCCATCGCCAGATATTGCCACCTGTCGGGTTATCTGCGGACGGGATCTGGGTGGACATATAATCATTCTCAATCGAACCCTGCGGCTCAATGGACAGGCTGCGGTCGTAAATGAGCATATCGTAATCACCAATCATGCGGGGTGAATTATCTTCGTAAGCCCCGAAGATGATCGAGAAGTCATAGTTTTGGATCTTGGCTTCGATGCCGACTGCTTTGAGGTTTTCGACGATGAATTCCTCGGTTCGTTGCAACGGTTCGAAGCTGGTATACCCTTGCAGCTCAAGGCTAAGGCGGGTGCCATCTTTCGCATAAAGTGCGCCTTCAGCTTCGCGGATGCCATCCGAGCCCATCTTCCAGCCAGCTTCATCCAGGAGTGCATTAGCTTTAGCCACATCATAGGGATTTGCGCGGGTCAAATCGCACTGATACCACCCATAAGCAAACGGGGAAGTCGACTCAGCCACAGTACCACGTAAAACATCACGGACAAGGGTCTGGTAGTCTATAGCGGAAGAAATCGCCTGGCGCACGCGCAAGTCTCCCAAAATGGGATGGGGTGGGGTCGCACCGGGGTCGCCATCGAAAGGCATGCTCAGGTTAAAGTCGATTGCCAGGTTCCATACCCCTGGGACCATATCCTCATGGACGTTACCACCCACCACGGTGCTGTATTCACTAGGATTGTCAATTCCAGGCCAGAGCTGTACCTGTGCGTCGCCCACTTTCATCAATGCGATTTGGGCAGCAAACTCGGGGACGATGCGGAAGATGAGCTTGCTCAGGTAAGGTTTCCCAAGTTGATAGTAGTAAGGATTGGGCTCCATGGATATGCTTTCGCCGGAAGCCCACTCGGAAACGATAAATGGTCCTGCTCCAACAGGCTGGCGATTCCACTCCCAGTTGGACATATCAGAAGTCGCTCCGGAAGCATGGCGCGGGAAAATCCCGTAAGCAAATTGTGATAGGTATCCGGCATAGGGTGTGCTGTAGTGAACGACTGCCGTTAGACCATCGGGGGTGTCTATCGAGGCGATTTGCGAGATGCCTCCCGTACCTGAGATTGCGCCGGAATTCGGGTCTGCCAGAGCTTCCCAGGTGAACTTGATATCATCGGAGGTCAGAGCCTCGCCATCTGACCATTTCAAGCCTGCCTGCAATTTCCAGGTGACAGTCAGTTTATCGGCAGAGAGACCACCATTGGCTTCGGTAGGAAGCTCAGTGGCAAGGACAGGAACGAACTCTCCCTTTTCATTCACCACCACAAGTCCGGTCATGCTGGTGGCATCCGCCACCTGCCGGACGATGGCTGCGTCTGACATGTAGTAGTTAAGGGTGGTTGGCTCTTCAGGGATGATCAAAACCACGGTTCCGCCGGCTGGTCCATCGGCAGGGGGTACCGCGGTAGGCTCGATCACTGGAGCGGTGGTGGGTTCGACCACCGGAGCAGTGGTGGCTTCGCCCGCCGGCGGCTGAGGGGGTGCTTCAGTGACCACCGGAGCCTGGGTGGCTGTCGCACAGCTTGAAAGCAACAACCCCAATAACACAAACAAGGTAAGTAAACGCATTTTCATTTCATTCTCCTCTTTTTAGATTTTTCTTAACGTTAATTCTTAGAACATCGCTCTATCGTCTTACAGGATTATCTATCCGTGTGCACAACGTATGGATCAAAAGCATCACGCAAACCGTCACCAATGTAGTTGATCGTCATGACGGTGATAAAGATCATCACACCCGGGTAGATTGCCATCCAGGGGGCACGGAAGACATGCACCTGGGCTGTGGAAAGGATAGCTCCCCAGGTAGGTGTGGGAGGCTGTACCCCAAACCCCAGGTAGCTCAGACCTGATTCAGTGATAATGGCATTCGCCATTTGCAATGTAGCACTTACCAGGATCGGACCCAGGCAGTTAGGCAGGATATGACGGATGATGATGCTCACGCTGTTTCCGCCCAGGGCTCGCGTGGCAGTTACAAATTCTCTTTCCCGCAACGTGATGAACAAACTACGGACCAGACGAGCCGGCCACATCCAGGAGAGGGCAGCGATAATCACGATCACCACAACCACGGAGTTCTTCAGCCAGGGGTAAGGTAGCTCGCGCAGTAATGAGCTCAGGATGATCAGCACGAAGATCGTCGGGAACGTCAGGAATGTATCCGTGATGCGCATGAGCACATTATCCAGCCAGCCTCCATAATACCCCGATATGGCACCCACTGCCACCCCAAGGAAAATGGTCAACAGGGTAGAGATCAGACCCACGATCAACGATACCCTGCTACCGTACAGGATGCGGGTAAAAATATCACGTCCCAGCTCATCTGTGCCAAACCAATGGGCGGATGTGGGAGGCTGAAACGGATTGGTGGGTTCTTGTTGGGTGGGTGTATATCTGCTCAAGCTGGCACCCAATGCCAACAATACCATCAACGCCAACACCACAATCGCCACAACCGCCAGGCGGTGCTTGAAGAAACGTCGCAGAATCTGACTACCCAGGCTGCGGTTAGTCATATTTCACACGCGGATCCAAAACTCCATAGAAGATATCTGCCAGGATGTTACAAGTGATGATGATGACCGCGTCGATCATCACCACGGCCAGAAGCACGGGATAATCGCGCCCCTTGGCGGCATCCCAAAACAGCCGCCCCATCCCAGGCCAGGCGAAAATCGTCTCGATGAACAGGGCACCGGCAAACAAGCTTGGCAGATCTAATGCAACCAGAGTCACCAAGGGTAAGATGGCGTTACGCAGAGCATGCTTGTAGTACACCATCCGGTCGGAAGCGCCCTTCGCTCGCGCAGTGCGGATGTAATCTTCATGCAGCACGTCCAATAAGCTGGAGCGCAGGAAGCGTGAATACCAGGCGATCCAGCTAACACTGAGGGCTGCGACGGGTAGAACCAGGTGCCAGGCAAGGTCTGCCAGGCTGCCTTCCCCACCAATGGTGCGCATGCCTCCCGCGGGGAATAAAGGCTCACCGGTGGCAGGGTTTTGGATGGCTACATAGAATACCAAAATCAGTGCCAGACCAAGCCAATAGACCGGCACTGACTGACCGATAAACGTCAGCGTGGTCGCAGTGTAATCAAATAAAGAATACGGCTTACGGGCAGAGATAATCCCCACTGGTAGGGCAATGATCAAAGTTACCAGAAATGAGACACCCACCAGAACCAGGGTATTGGGGATGCGCTCAGCGATCATCTCGGATACAGGCCGGCGGAACTTGATCGAATCACCCATATCGCCTCGCAACATGTCTCCCAGCCAGCTCACATACTGCACGGGCAACGGACGATCCAGTCCCAGCTGCTTTTTTAGCAGGGCAATCTGCTCCTTGGTCACATTGGGATTTCGGTAAGCAGTGGATAGAGGTCCACCAGGGGCTGCGCGCACCATTGCAAAGAGCAGGATGCTCAAGATGAACAGGATCGGTATGGACTGCAGGACCCGGCGCAGGGCGTAATTAGCCATTACACCTCATAGGTGATTTTGCCACCCAGCATGGTCATGTGTGGGTGAACTTCTTTCATTCTTTCGTGAGGTATTACAAAAAGGTCATCGGAGAGCAGCACCATATCTGCCAGGTAACCCGGCTTGAGCTGGCCCTTGACGCCTTCCTGGAACTCAGCATAGGCAGCGTCGCGCGTGTAGGAGTGCAAGGTGTCTACCAGCTTCTGGTGATGGTGCGGCAAACCTTCGGCCCAGGGTTTACGATTGAGGGTATTATGCACCCCGAGCATTGGGTTCTGGCTGACCACCGGCCAATCGGAGCCAAAGACAAGCCTGGCACCGGCATTACGGATATCAGTCCAGGCAAAGCTAAGCGGCCAGCGCTGCTCACCTACCCGGAATTGCCAGATATCCCCATCATCCACAGAGGGGGGTGAATGCAGAGGCTGCATAGATGCGATCACATCCAATTGTGCAAAGCGCGGCAAATCATCGGGATGGATGACCTCGATATGCTCCACCCGATGACGCGAGTCGCGCACACCATTGGTCTGTCTCGCCAGCGCAAAAGCATTTAACACCCGACGTACTCCGCCATCACCCACCGAGTGGACGAATATCTGTAACCCAAGCCGGTCAGCCTCCACCACTATGCGGTTAAAGTGGTCCACACTGTAGTTGCTATCGCCACAGGTGGTGGGGTTATCAGCATAGGGGTCGACCAACAACCCCGTGTAGGTCTCGATCACGCCATCCATGAACATTTTGACACTGCCACCCCGTACTAGATCAGAGTGGTATTTAGACTTCAGCGGTAAAGCTTGCTCCTGGATAGCTTCGAAGGGCGTGTCCACCCGGATACTATAAGGGACATATGCCCTGACGGTCAAATCGCCGGATTGTTCGAGCTCCATGTATAACCCGGCTTGCTCGTCATCGCCATCCATGTTGTGGATACTGGTCAGACCCATGTGTGAAGCAATCTGCGTGCCTTTTTTTAATAAGCGCAACCTGGCAGCCCGATCCGGAATGGGAAGGATAGCTTCAATATGCTTGGAAGCGTGCTCCTTAAGCTCACCGGTGGCTTGACCGTACTGATCCAGGACGATTTCTGAATTGGGGGGGCATTCCCCACCATTGAAGATACCTGCCATGCATAAGCCCAGGGTGTTGACCCACATGGTGTGTCCGTCATAAGCTGTTATCGCGATTGGTCGATCCTCAACAATGGTATCCAGGTGCTGACGGGTAAGCGGGATGAGACCAGGACCAAGGTTGTAACGCAACCCAAAGCCAGTCAGCCAGGGTGCAGAAGGGTTTTGGGTGGCAAAATCACGAATTGAATGAGCAGCTTCTTCGTAGGTAAAACAGGTTTCGAAATGAATCTGTTCCAGAGCCAGGGAGCCATGCTGCATATGGAAATGGCAATCGATGAAGCCGGGCATAAGGGTATGACCATCCCCGGAGATCTCACGGGTAGCTGCCCCCTTTAACTCCTTTACGCCCTGGTTATCACCCACGTAGACGATATGTTTTCCCCTGACTGCTAAGGCCTGTGCGACGGGCTTATCTTGATCTGCGGTGAAGACGTGTGCGTCAGTGATGATGATGTCAGCATCGGTGGGCATATGCAGTCTCCTATAATACTGGTGGGATGAAATATTGTAGCACGATTAGATTAAAAGGCAGGCTAATATCCAGGATCAGGTTCGGATGGGAAATGAGTAACCCACAACTATTCATAGTTCTTGACATTTCACCTGCAATGGACACAAAGGAGATAAGTAATCCATTCTAAAAGATTAACTTGATTCTGATCGCTATTTCTGCTATATTGAATATTGAACCCATAAGTTCCTATGCTCGTGAATAAACGAACTGAGGCAAAAACCTCTAAGGGGAGAAGGCTAGAATTGGGGATGTGTTCAAATGGGGATAATAATACGATTGAAGGAAGTTACTAATGATTGACTTCAATGATGAAATATACAATACAGAAGGGATAAAAGGTGTCTTGATGCAGCTTGTAAAACACCTTTTACTATTTGTGATTGGCGTAGTGCTTCTAGCTCTTCCCTGTTATCTTATCGGTTTAGTTCTCCTTAGCTGTGATTGAATCGAAATATCGTTGGCTACCCAGCCAATTATGGCGACAACGCATAATGCGAATTTAGTAGCAAGTGATGTGACAACGCTGAATGTAGTAAAAGTAGTGACCAATTCATAGCTCCAAGTGAGCGTTTTCCAAAGAGAGTGAGGGGAGATATTCGAGATGCGAACAAAACACTTGAGAAGTATATTTTATGTTGGAATATTGGTGATGTTTTCTACCATTTTCCAGATGGGTACACTGCAACCAGTTCAGGCTGGGATGGCAAATTCGACCATCCCGCCACTTATCCAGCAGGGTGCGGATACCCAAGGGTCAGATCCGTATCTCCTCTTTCGGGATGATTTCAATGACGGCAATGCAGATGGATGGACGACTACCATGTCGGGGACATGGACAGTTGTCAATGGAGAATACATTGTCGATATGGGACAGGGGCAGTCTCTTGTGGGATATTCCTGGGCTGGTGACCCCAATTGGGCAGACTATGTCTTGCAATTGGACGTTTATGCTGACCAGGGTGCAGATAAATCAATCTTATTCCGAAATATTGATGAAAACGGTTACTGGATTAATCTTGTAGGCAATCCAGGCAACCATCTCATGCTTGGGCTGAATGATGACTACACAATGGTTTATTATCCCAACTATGAAGGAATTTGGTATCACATCACCATATCCGCACTCGGACCACACATCAGAGTTTATGTAAACAACGGATTATTGATTGATCAGATTTCCGAGATTTTACCAGGAGGGATTGGATTGATGGGTTGGACAGGGGCATTTGGGGTAGACAGGATCCGGTTTGATAATGTGGAAGTCAGAGCGATAAAACCCCTGTATTTACCCCTGATCACCAATCCATAAATCATAACGACTGGATAGAAAAACGTACTGCCTCCAACTTCACTGGAGGCAGTTTTTATAGTCATAACCACATTGCTCAAGAGGAATTTGCGGATTTACTTGTTCAGCCGCAGAGATCAGAATTTACGCGTGGCAATAAGCCTGCAAATCATGGAACAAATCCCGTGAGTACTTACTCACTCCCCTATGTTCTCACCGAATTTGCGATCAGGACGAAGGAGAGGATGCATGCGACAATTAGAATTAAAACAATCACGGGAATGAAATATGTTGCTACCGCATGCCCGGTGCTAATATTTTCAACAGCCTTGATAGCATTGATATTCAGCACAATGCTATAAATAGTTAAGATCAACGAAAAAACGAGGTAACAAATGGACACGATCAGGAAAGAGTTTTGTATGCTGCCAAATGCGAAGATGATCAAACTGGCAATGGCAACTAGGATGTTGGCTGGTGCAGAGATAGCTGTGAGGCAAAACACAAGGTCACTCCATTTGCCATTCCCGTGAAATATTTTAGCAATCAGATGAAGTACTCCAGTCAAAAGCATATTCAAGATAATGGCGATAATTGGGGAGATGATCACGTCACCTATGACTGTGAGGATGGTAATTCCGATTATTTGCGGCACAAAAGCACTAATATATGGAACTCCACTAATATTTGAGACCAAAGCAGCGATGACCGCCACAACAGCAATCCAAATTAACCCACGCAAGGCTGAATGATCACGTTCGTTCAAAATGGATTTAAAGGACGCAGCGCTGGGATGGAACCAAACCTCCCGCCATAACTCATACCATTTACGGTTGGTTGCGACTGGCTCTAAGGGCAATGTTTCCATTGTATGCTCTCTCCCGCAAAATAATATATATATCCGAATTGAGTGAATGTGTTTAATGTTGCCTTAATATTATATAGCCAATTAGTCTACATGAATAATATTCGCCACCAAGATTGAAATTAAGCTGGTTTTCGATTAGCTGGTCAACGGATGTTATAGCGGATTAGCGGATAAACCGTTATTACCGAATCCAATCATCAACAATGAATATCGCTTATTTTCAGATCAGAAAATAAAAAAATGTCAAGAAAATGGATATCTTCTTTAGAATTTTGATACCATGAAAGAATTCAATTTCGAATATGACTTGATCCGTCCAAATGGATAGACCCACCGGGGAGAATACTTAAACCTGAACTAAAAGTTATTCCAGCAATTTACAGGTCTATTAAGGTGGGCGTCCATCTGCGCTATAATTGAACTATCCTGATGACAGCAAACAATGAATTGCCCAAACACTCACGCACACCTCTCTGGCTAATAGGTGGCCTCAGCGCATGGTTGGCCTAAGCAGGCTACCTCAGCCTATCGCATTTGGTTCTACCCGACCAATTGGGAAAGCTTGTAAGGGATATATTTTTTACGCCACAAAGCTTTTGTTACAACTTAATCCTCGCTTGTTTGAGATGGTCTCTGCACAGCATTTCATACTTATATCCGATAAGAGTTAGTTTGTGAAAAATAGACATAATTACCAATTTTCCTAACTATATTCCTCAACTGAATCTAAGGAGTAACGGCCATGATAAGCGATAAAAAATTTACAATACCCAAAATACTTCGTTTTGCAATCATTGTCTTAATGATACCTTTCCTGATCGTGCTCGGACAATCAACAGTGACTACAAGCATAGCTGCTTCAACAAAAACAGGGAGAATATCAGAGCAAACGAAGCAAGATGAGTCCAGGCTCGATCAAACAACTCCAGCTATCCTTGATTCAACCACCGTCTCACCCACACTGGCATATGTCGCTTCATACGAACATTTAGTGCTTGTCGATCCGTTACTACATGTTCCAGTTGCTTCTATTGATTTAGCGCAATACGGATGCTCGATACCGCAAATCGTAAAACTCACGCCAAATTTGGATCAGCTCTACGTATATTGCCCCCAAAGTAATGAAATAATAGTTTTCGATACATCTAATAATGCGTATCTGGCGACAATTCCTTTTCCAACATGGGGTTTTCAAGGTGATCTCGCCTTTACCCGGGATGGAGCCTATGCAGTCGCCGGATCTGATGAAACTGAGAATGTATACGTGATCGATACGGCAACGTTTGCTATTATTAAGACGATTCATTCGATTTTTCCCTTGAGCCTTGCTACACATCCTTACTTGCCACTGATCTACATTGGTGGCTACCGATGCTGCAATGCAGGTTTTATCCAAGTCTTGGATACTAGCACCTTTAGCATTGAAACCACGATGGCTTTAGGATTTTACATTCACGATGTTCAGCCCTCCCCAGATGGTCAATGGTTGTATGCCAGTGATTTCTACGGGGAAGGTATCTATAAAATAGATGCTCAAACGAACGAGGCGGTAGATAGTATTTCAGGAACGGAATGGTTTGCCGATATCAAACTTTCGCCTGACGGTTCCAAACTCTACGTGGTTGATGATTTCAATGAGGCGGTCGTCGTGATCGACGCAGCCAATTTCTCTGTTCTCAATTCGATTTGGATCGGAGTAAATGCCCTGGATTTGGAGATCAATTGTGATGGAAGCGAGCTATGGATAGCGAACGAATTAAATACTATTCCGGTTATCAATACGCAGGATTTCTCGATCCCATATCACATCTTAATGCCTGAGGGAGATGCGCGTAGTATTGCAATGTGTTCACCCATTAATTCAGGCGTGTTTGCGCGGAAAGTCGCAAATCAAAGGCGAGCTTCACCGGGAGAGGTTGTAGACTATACCCTTTCTTTTTATAATTATGGGCAAGTCGATTTAGTTCAAGCCGCGGTGACTGACACTTTGCCGATATTGTTAAATTACGTTGAAGGCTCGCTTAATGCCAGCAGTGGCAGTCTTGACTACCAGAATGGGGTCATTTCGTGGACGGGCTTGCTGACTGCGACCAAAAGTGTGGATATAAATTATTCAGTAAAGATTGCCCAATCAGTTATTTTTGGTACGAGCATTATGAACACCGCCATCTTCAGCTCCACCTCGGAAACCTTGACAAGGGACGCAACGATCGAAATTGTTCCATACCAGGTATATATACCTTGTGCCAGAAGAGCTTGCGGACCTTCATATTTTGATAATTTCTCAGACCCTTCCAGTGGCTGGCCAATTAGTGAGTCGCAACATGGAATTATGGCGTATGTGAATGGGGAGTACCACATCCTGGTCAAAGATGCAGGCTGGTTGGTATTTGCGAATAAGGATGTAGGAGTCAACGATTATAAGGTGGAAGTGGATACCCGCCCGGCGGCATATATAGAGGGGGCGACGGGTATAATTTTCGGTCGTACCAATGATGGCTTCTACCTATACGAGATTAGCGACGGTTATTTTAGCCTGTGGCGTTATGATCCAAGCGGGTGGGCTCAACTCATCGGATGGCAACCTTCGGATGCCATCGCGGGTCGATATGCAACCAACCATATCGCGGTGGTGCGCAAACAATCCGAGATTGAATTATATGCAAACGGTACTCTGATCGCTCAAACGAACGATAGTACCTATTTGGGCAGCGGGGTTGGGATGGTCAGTGAAGCATTCGTAGCAAATTATGATGGGCACTTCGATAACTTCGCAGTCACTACCGGAGTTTGCATCGACGCGCTTTCCACCGCAATGAATCCGAGCTCGAATCAACCCTTCATTGATTCTTGGATCCAGGAATATCCTTCGACGACGCGGCCAGAGCCATGAGCTGAGCAGTCTCAGATACGGCTTCAAATTTTCCATCGCCCTCCATCACTCTCGTGACTCATCTGAGCTATAATTGAACCATCCTGATGATGGCTAACGATGGTTTACCCAAACACTCACGCACACCGCTATGGCTGATCGGTGGTCTCAGCGCATGGTTGGCATACGCGGTCACCTTGAGCGCACTGCACCTATTTTTACTAAACCAATGGGGAGTGGCTTACAGCATCAAAATATACAGTCTCAATCCAGGTGAGCCATTCTCTTTAACTCACGCTGCGCTGGTGGCGATGGTTTCACCTGGATTCTTCCTGCTCGAAATATTATCATTCCTGCATATCCACATATCCTGGCTGGATGCGGCTGTGTATAACTGGGGTAAGATGGTGCTGCTCTCCAGCCTACCGGCTTTCCTGGTGGGTGCCCTGCTGACGGCGCGGGATCATCGCTTGAGGCTGGCGGGATCGATCATCGGTTTGCTTCTTCTAGGTGGATGCCTGCTTTTCGTGCTGAACAATTTGCTCATCCAATAAGATAAATATCGATCGCATGAATTCGCTTCGTAGGCAGTTCATCCTTGCAATTATCATCTCGCTCATCCTTGCCATACTGGCGTGTCAGCTTCCACAGAGCGGTTCACCCACGCCCACCAGTCTATTCAGCACCTTACAAGCTACCCAGGTAGATTCAACAGAAATCCCCCAAACAAATCCAGCGAACCCTGCCACCCCAACCACCCGACCCACTCCACCACCCAAGGTGGCTGAGCAGCGCATCGCCATCCACCGCATCTATGGGATTGCACAATTCTATGACCGTGAAACGTCACAAGAATTCATCCCGCGCGGGGTGAATTACTTCATCCTGGTGCCCATATTGGACCACTATGAAGACCGCCTGTTCGCCGTGGGGTTGTACGATCACACACGCACCCAGGCAGATTTTGCCGCCCTTTCAGCGGCAGGTTATAACACCGTACGCATTATGCTGGACGGATGTACCAGTGGGAGTGGCTGCATCGGTGTGGAAAATGGGCAGGGATTAAACCCGGCATACCTGGACAACATCGCCGACCTGATGAGCCTGGCGAGAGATAATCACCTATTTGTACTTTTTGCCTCGAAAGACCTGCCCGAATTGGGAGGCTACGCAGCTCTCGCCAACCAGGGTGCCAATGCTTCCTTCGCTCCCGGCCGCAATGCAGAATTTCTCACCCTGGATGGGATCCATGCCGCACAGGGGTATTGGGCAGACCTGCTAGGTGGACTGGCATCACGCCAGGCTCCTTTTGAGGTGATCCTGGGGTGGGAGCTCGTAAGCGAGCAATATTTTGCCTCCGACCAGCCGCCCTTCTCGCTGAACCTCGGACAGGTCAGCCCGGCAAACGGCAAAGCTTACACCATGTCTAACCTGGTCCACCGGCAAGCGCTGGCGGTGGAGGGGATGAGATATTACATCAGCCAGCTGCGCCAGACTATCCTGATCTATGACCCGACCGCCCTCATCAGCATGGGATTCCTGGCGCCTGATGCACCCAACCCATGGCGTGAAGGGGATAACCGGCTCGTGGATACGGCCAGCCTGCTATCAATTTCAGAACTGGATTTCTTCGACCTGCACGCCAGCCCTGGATCTGGACTGACTTTATCTGAGGTGGCACAGAACTTTGGGTTGGATTACCATGTATCCAAACCTGTGGTGATGGGGAATGTGGGTGCTTCTACTTGGACATACCCACAGATTTACGATGCAGCGATCGCCGTCCAGGACTGGATTGCCAATTCGTGCAGCCTGGGATTCAGCGGGTGGTTCTACTCCAGCTATTACCCTTCGCCAGCTGGTCTGGCAGAGGCCAGCTGGGGTTTGGTGGATGAGCAGAATTTGATCCTGAAAGCCCTTGCTCCCAATCATCAGCCTGATGCATGTGCAGCCACCACCCTACCAGGGCGCAACCTGGCATTGGGGAAGACCGTTGAGGTCTCTGAATCGCTGCCAGACCAGACGGCACAAATGGCAGTGGATGGCGACCCCAACACCCAATGGAGCGCCGGTGCTTACCCCACCCAGTGGATTGAGATTGACCTGGGGGCAGCATACTCGATTGGCGAGATCCACCTGACGGTAGGCCAGTGGCCTGCCGGGCAAACGGTGCACCAGGTTTGGGTGGGGACTGAGCGGGGCACAATGCAAATGGTATATGAATTCAAAGGCAAGGAATTCGACTTCGATATATTGAATTACGTACCGGCAGCACCCCTGGCGAATATCCGATTTGTGCGCATCGTCACCACCGAAAGCCCCTCCTGGGTCTCGTGGCGCGAGATTGAAGTTCTGGCGCCGTTCCCTGCCACCCCCACACCAACCAATGAAGCCATATCCACACCTACCCCATAATAATTTCCTTCGAATCACGCCTGATTTGTGCGAAGCAGAACATAATTTGGATGCCTTATAACCATCACAGATTCGTTCATTGTTTAGCTCAAGAACGAACAGAATGGCTACGCTTTCGGGATAAGTTTTAAATATTGCAAGGTCCCCGTAGTATTCTCCCTATCCGATTTGAATGATTCCGTACCGACAAGCCGGATCTAAGAGATATCAGCAATTCCTTATATAATAATTACTCACACGATATTTAGATAATTATGGTATTATATATCGCTGATGATCAGGATTGGATTATCGCCTGATCGTATAATATTGCATCGATATCATTCAGGAGGGAATTAAAATGGTGATGACGATATTGGAAGCCAGGGTTGTAAAAGAGAATTGGTCGGTACTGGAGCAAGCATTCAAAGACGGATCAAGCCAGCCGGATACGGGATTGGAGCGATCATACCTGATCCATGGCACCAGGGATTCGGATTTGTGGCGAATTCTAACTATCTGGAGCAGCCGTGAAATACTGGATGAAATGCGCAGGTCAGTCGACACCCCGCGGGGAGTGCTGATATTCCGCAGTGCCAATTCAGAGCCGGTGCTCTCGGTGTTCGATATCGTTGAGCAAATCGCGCCATTATGATGAATTGGATTCCATGCAGGTCAGGAATGCAACCGTAAAAACGGTTAACCGGGCAAACTTATTCGTCCTTCTTTTTCCGCCAGCATTCCACCCATTCACGATCGATGCGTGCCAATCGATTTTTCTTAAGATTCTCCTGCATAATCCATTGCACATCCGTATCAGGTACTACCAACCATTTTTCCATCAAGGCTTTGCCCTCCTCGGGTAGGGCAGCTACAGCCACACTCCAGCAATAACCCAGCCCCTTCTTCAAGGCGATGAAGCCTTCTGAATGACGATCAACTACGATATCAAGCCGGGTCATGATTGTATCCAGGATTTTCAAGGTCTCCCTGGCACAATTAGCCTCAGCCAGCAGCCTGGGCTCGCATAGTGCCGCGGCCGCAGCCCGCTGTTCGAGAAGTGTTCCCAGACTCCAAATCCGCATGGCTTCGATGAGCTGCAGCATGTTCACATCACCCCATCTTTGGAGTGCCATGGCAACGGCTTCTCTCATCCGCCAGCGGGGATCGGATGCAAGAATTTTTAGTGTCTCCACCAGGCTGAGATCTCCTTCTGCCAGCAGGCGACCTAACCCGAGTGCGCCACAGAAGGCAAGAAATTCGTAGGGCGAATTTACTGGGGCTGTATCGGCTGAATAGGTAAGATAGCGCAGAAAAAGCTCCCGACCGCCCTGATTTGCAACCGCCTGAGCCAGCTCTATGTTCCCTCGCGGTCCGGGCAGCCCAGATTCGCGCAGCAGGTAACTATCCCAATCATCGAGACTAATCAACTTCACCTGATATTGATCGATTCTTGTCATCATCGGTCCACGACGAAAATGCTCCAAGTTGAGCCGGAAATTATTTCACAGTCTAGATCGATCAAGATCACAGACCAACCAAATTATCGTATGGAGAGGATTTCGCTTCCATAAATATATAACTTCACACAGGGTAAAAAAGGATAGTGATCACGCTTAATGCTATCCATAATAAGATCTCCAAGGTCTCGGTGATAGGTTGAGACTTGCGAATGGCACCAAACACATGCAAAATGATCATGCCCCCGAATATCCATAACATCAGGTCAAAAAAGAAGGGTTTGACTGCAGGGATTTGAGATACTTTGATTGAAAATATCGCTATAATGGTTATAAATACTCCCATAGAACGCCCAAGGAATATAACCAGATTCCGAGGCTGTGGAATCTCCCATCTAAACAAACGTGCCCAGCCAACTGGTGCTAACATCAATGGTATACCAAAGGAAATTAGCATCGCAACCCCGGCCACAATTAAGAAAATGCCATTGTACATCGACCAAATTCCAACCATAATGTCACCCTCCTTCGAATTTGCCTATTGATTTACGATTTATCTCCTAATCGCCAGATATAAACCAGAATTTCTGAGTTTTTTTTATTCGCATCAAACCCTCTCCCCTAGGATAAGTGACCAGTGGTTGTGGATGATCTTCCAGCTGCCTTCCATGCGCGCATAAACCTCAGTACAGTTCCAGGGTGTGCGGGAAGCAACGGAGCCGTCGGGATTCAAGCGGGTGGAAAGGAAGCGGTAGAACAACACCGCCATATCGCCATTCACCAGCACCCAGGGTTCGATGAAATCCATCACCTCATAAGAAATCTTCCCTTCACGCTTCTTGTACTCAGCCGTAAGCGCTGCCTTACCGTTAATGCGTTGGGGGGTACCGGTGTCAAAGTATGTCACTTGCGGAGCATACAGCTCGATAAACCCCCAGGGGTCACCCGCGCGCCAGCGTTCCATGGCAGCTGATTCCAACTGCATCAGCTCACCTAAAATTCCATCATATTCAATTTTGGAGGAACTGACTGGCAAGGGGACTTCTACCAGAGCGGGAGCCCGATGATGGACGAATGACCAGTGGGTATGCACGATTTTCCACTCAGACTGGCGCTTAAAATATACTTCGGTGGTGTTCCAGGGAGTTTGTGAAGACACCGTCCCCGCGGGGGTGAGGATCGATGAGCGGTAGTTGTAGGTTAGCAAAGCAGCATCCCCGATCTCCACGATTTTGGGTGCAATAAATTCTGAGCGTTGGTAGTGAATCTTGCCAACCACCTGCTGCATGGAAGCTCGATATGCGTCCAACCCCAGGATGGGTTTGGTGAGACCTGGGTCCACATAGCAGATGTCGGAGGCGCTGATCTCCACGAAACCCAACGGGTCACCACTGCGCCAACGCTCCATGGCGGCTTTCTCTAGGGTGAGGATGTTTGATGGCATAACTTAGCCCCTTGTTCAGGAATGGGTTAGCGGCTGGTTAATCTCAATCAGATTCCCATCCGGGTCGCGCAGGTAGGCACTGCGGATACCCCAATCGGCATGGTCAGCAGGGTCACCAAGTAGAGAAATTCCTTGAGATTTAAGCTGCTGGCAGGCTGCATCCACATCTTCGACGGTAAAGATGAGGCTCATCTTATCCTGTGCTTCGACCATGGCTGGCAGATGAGACGTGCCTACAGCCATACTCATCAATGACCGGTTGAATAGGGCAATGACCACCTCACCGGTATTGAAGTCAGCATAGACGTCATCTTCATTGCCAAAGGTCGCCTGAAACCCCATTACATCTTGATAAAACCGAAAACATGCTTTGAAATTGGATACTAACAAACGAGTATAGACGAATTTGTAATTCATTGCTCCGCTCTCCTTTTGAAAAAATGTAGTAGATACATAGGTTGCGTGCAAAACCACCTCCCAACAGGCAAAACATTATCCTGTGGAGTGTTTACATGAAGGGATCAATAATCACCAGCAACCTCAGCTTCTACAGTATCGATCTTCGGCTTGTTGGAAGTATACAATGAAAATCCCGCTATCGTAGATAACGATTTACTCCAATGATCGTATAAGGTAATCAATTAGCTGAGGCAGCTGACTTCTTTCGGTGGAGCAAATAAGTAGCTAATCCAAAAGCTAACATTCCGACCTCGATAACTGCAGAGACCTGTAAACCCCAATGAGTGGTCCACAAGCCCAGTCCAACCATCGGAGAACCGGAAAATAAAAGAGGAAGCTCGGGTGGGTGAACAATGAAATCCAGTATCCAATGGGAAATCACAACCAACCCAATAACACCTGCGATACGTCGATTCTTATAGACTAGATAAGCAACCGTAGCTGCGAGCAGTGCCCAAACCACCGACATGAATAGCCCATGTGACCAGGGAATATTCGCGGGGGTTGGGATTGTAATCCCTTGAGCTACGTCCAGATCGTAATTTCCGGGGTGTTCGAGACCCACGGCCCTGAATCCAAACTTGAGGATGTCATTCGTGTAAGCCGCTGCAACCAAGGCAATAAGAGGTACTTTATCTGCCCTTGTTTTTGCAACCAATCCAACTGCTAAATGGGCAATATATATGAAATTCTCTCCTTGTACACAAAATCAGCAGGGTATGATCAATTCAATTATGGTGTACTAAACACATACGTGGAAGTCGAGGAAAAGGGATCGCCGTTATCAAAAAATCCTGAGTCGCGCACGGTGATCTCACCAGGTTGGCTGGCAATGATCACCACATTCCCAAAACGGATTGCACCTACCTGGGGATGGTTGTAATCGATGGTACCAAAGGCCTGCAAGTCCACCGGGCGGTCATTGATGAACATCTGGTAATTAGAATGCGTCCAGACTCCATCCAGGTTCCCTTTGCCGGTGGTGTCATACAGGCCGGTAGAGACGTTTATTGCCTCCCCAACACTGGCATTACAGGTATAAGAATTATCTGCCGCCGGTTCGGAGCAGTCTACATTAAACCCATAAGTAAAATCCCCCTGAACACCGGTCGTAACCTTGAAATCACCGATCGTATCACCGGGTTTGATCTGCTTGTTTTTATCGCTCGAAGAACCAGCGATTACCGCACAACCAGTGGTCAAACAAACCACGATTAACAAAGTAAATAGGATCGATAGTTTCTTCATTAATACCTCTCACCAAAAAATACTTCAATGATCGCTCAAGGTGCTATCGACTATGCGAATAACTTACCAGCCCACTGCTCAGCCCGCTCCAGCTCCCCCTCCACCAGTGGACCCTTCATCCCCTGCACAAAGAAACCCTCCCCTGGAAGCACCAGCTCGCCACCTTTGTTCCTCAACACTTTGACGAGGCGCCTGTCGGCGTAACCATAAATTCTTTCGAAAAAAGCTAAGATGGGTGTCTTTTCGATCTCAGCAAGGGTGAGGCGTGTGTCAAAGGCGGCTACTTTTATACTTTTGATCCCATTATTGGGTAGATTCTTAAGGAAATTTCTCATCGCTTCAGTAGGTCTGAATTGTTGGGTGGGAGAACCCACGACCAATAAACCAATCCCAGAGAGCAGCTCTGGTTTTACATCCGCCACCCTGATAACCTCCACTTCACCCATCTGGCGAAGAGTATTACCAATGGCGTGAGCGATTTTCTCTGTGTTGCCATATAGCGAATCGTAGATGACCATTATCCGCATAGATGCATCCTCCAGTCAAGTTATTTATCGAACTGTGTGCAGGGACAATTCGTCATATGATAACTTATTATGTCACTTTCTTGCGAATTTCAGCGCTGAGAAAATCCATTGCCCAAACCACTGCCACAATAGCCCAAATCGCAGTGCCGGCCTTTCGCCATTCCAACAAGTTAATCCTTTGGCTGAGGTAATAGCCGATCCCGCCCCCACCTACAAATCCGAGGATGGTGCTGATGCGCACATTAATATCCCAATGGTAAATAATATAGGAGATGTAATCTGGAATGATCTGGGGAATCACAGCATAAATGATGACCTGGACTGAATTGGCGCCTGTTGCCTGCACAGCCTCGAGTGGACCGGGATCTATATTCTCAACAGCCTCAGAAAACAGCTTACCCAACGAGGCAATGGTGACAATCGTTAATGCCAATACTCCTGCGAAAGCTCCAAAGCTCAACCACAGGCCAAAAATCGTTGCCAGCACTAACGATTCGTAGGAACGTGTGATATTGAGAACCGTCCGGGTAATGAAGTAGGCAGCCTTGCCAATAAAAGTGTTGCCCATGATGTTGCGGGCAGCTAAAAAGCTGACCGGTGCAGCGACAACCATACCCGCAGTGGTTGCCAACAGCGCCATGAAGATGGTCACCATGATATTGTTGACCACATCCTTCAATGCCTGGCTGGGAATCAATCCCCCTTCCTGTACAGTTGTCACCGCCTGCAAATGGCTGGGCACACCATCGGTGGTGGCAGTGATCGGTCGCACCTCCATCTGAGCGGTAAATTCCCCATTAGCATCCGTTTTGGTTAACACGGAAAACAGCGCATTCCCACTGGGCAACAACCACTGCAGCTTGACACTGCTGTTGGGTACCATTTGTGTGCCCTGGACAGTGATTTTATCCCTCGAATTAGCGCAGGCTACATTGGTGGAGATTCTTGGGCCACTTGACGGTGGATTTGACGCAGCGGCAGATCCACAAGGAACAGGGAAAACCAGGTCGAGTGTAGTCTCCTGGAATGCGCGAGTGGTCACATCTGGATGGATGAGATCACTCAGGATTTGTTTGCTATTCGGCAGTGAAGTAAGCAGCTTGATTGGATCAATTTGCGTTGCCCGGTAACCAATTACGTATATGACAACCACCAAAAATACTAAGATGATTGTGATCATAGTGCGTTTCAGGTTGAAGTCTTTAGGGCTCATATTACACCAGCCTCGCCCTGATCCTGGCACTCACAAAATCAAGGATCATTACAATGATCACGATAGCAATAAATGCCGAACCAACTGCCCGGTAATCTCCTTTGAATATCCATTGGTATAAATAGAAGCCGATGCCACCGCCACCCACAAAACCAATGATGGTAGATGTGCGGACGTTGATGTCCCAACGATAAATCGTAAATGACATGATGGGTGGCACGATTTGCGGGATAACAGCGTAGCGGACCATTTGAAGCCAGTTTCCACCGACGGCGCGAATGGCTTCCAATGGTCCCGGGTCGATGCCCTCAATGACCTCGGAGTAAAGCTTGCCCAAGGCGGCTACGGTGTGCAGCGTCATCGCAATCACGCCTGGGAATGGTCCAAGGCCCACGATAACCACAAAGATAATGGCAATGATCAGCGGTTCCATCGATCGCACAATATTCAGAATAGTGCGCACGAGAAAATAGATCGACAGGGTGATCACGTTACCGCCCATGAGGTTACGCGCTGCCAGGAAACCGACCGGAATCGCAATTAATGCCCCAAAGGTGGTAGACATAAGGGCCAAGAATAAAGTTTCAATAATACCTTGTAGCAGATAAGTACCATTTTTTGACAGCTGATACCCTGGTAATGGACGGGTTTGCCGGAGATAAACGCGGTGCTCGAGTGGTTTAGTTGGATCGGGTGCAGCTGATAAGGCATTTTTGGGAACCTGGATGGCTGCATTGAGGTTGCCCTGACTATCAGAAACAAGATCGAGGGGTATAGAATTCCCCGGTCCCAAAGGAAGCTGATCTCCAATGGGTGTGGACCAATACACTGTTGTCAGGGCATCAGGCCATAATCCGCTGGATTGCAGGATCAGCGTGTCGCTCAAACTCGCACAGTCAGGGCTTATCCGTATAGTTATGCCATTGACTGTATTTTCAGATTTTGGAGGGTTTGGCCCACAAGGCACTTCGACGGGGACCCACCCCGAATTAGTTATTTCGCGATGGGAAATAAAATCAGGACGGAACATGGGGAGAACGATGGATTTCGCCCGGTCCAAATTCTTGGTCAGGGCAGAGAGGTCAATTTGGGTAACCTGCCATCCAATCCCATAACCCATCACCAATATAGCCGCAACGAGTATGGAAATAGAGCTTTTTCTGCCCTTCGCCAGACTTATGGCGTCCCAGATATTCCACAACCATACCGCCGCGGGCACCAGGTACCAACCAGGTATGTTGTACCAGAACGCAGTGACAAGAGTAATAACGGCACTGATGAATACCCCGCCACCGCGGTAGCGCTGCCCCGCATAAATTTGGCCAAGACCAGGGATAAAAAGTGAAAGCAATCCTGCAAGAAGAGGAGAACGTGCCTGGTGATTTGGAGATTGACTGGCGTGGTTGCTCACGCCTCCTCCACCGTAGTAGCGCGCACTTCTTGCGCCTCTTCCCCGTAAATTTCCTTGAATTTGAGGCGGTTAATTTCTGCGGGTAGCCCCTCGAAAACTTTAACCCCATCCTTCAACCCAATCACGCGTGTGGCATAGCGATGCACAAGGTCCAGGAAGTGGAGGCTGCAGATGATGGTGATGCCTTCCTTGTTAAGCAGCTCGAGGTATCGAAGGATGGAATGGGAGAGAACCGGATCCAGTGAAGCAACCGGTTCATCTGCCAGGATCAGCTTAGGCTCCTGCATCAGCGTCCGAGCAATGCCTACTCGCTGCTGCTGCCCTCCTGAAAGAGTATCCGCCCGGGTATTCGCCTTATCGGCGATACCTACTCTGTCTAAAGCATTCACCGCTCGCTCGCGATCAGCTTTGGACCAAATGCCTAATAAACTTAGCCAGGAATTGGCATAACCCAGCCGCCCAGAGAGGACATTCGTGATCACATTCGAGCGTTTTACCAGGTTAAATTGTTGAAAAACCATGCCAATTTTTCGACGTATATGCCGCAGCTCGACGCCAGATACCCGGGTGATATCGATGTCATCCCAAAGTATGCGACCTTCGGTGGGCTCAATTAGCCGGTTAATGCAACGTAACAAGGTGGATTTACCTGAGCCTGATAACCCAATCACCACCAGGAATTCGCCATCTTTAACCTCAAAATTTACATCTTTTAAAGCAACTGTTCCACTAGGATAAATTTTAGTCAGGTGTTCGATGCGTAGCAATGAAACCTCTCCCTGAATATAAGAAGTGAGGGGAGAGAAATCTACCTTCCCTCCCCTCAGATCGTAAAATTTTTATTTATTTAACGTACTGGCTCAAGTCTATCCCTGAGGCTGTCAGGTAAGAGCGGAACTGATCGTACGCAGTATCGTCAACTTGCACCAAACCACCGATCTGATAAAGATCGTTGAGAGCCTTTTTACCAGCTTCGGTATCAGCGATCTTCAGCATGGCAGCGGTGATTTTGTCGCGAAGATCCTGCGGCATATCGGGTGCGTATGACATGTTGTCATTCGGGATCAAGGCAGGAGTTTGGTAGACCACGACCACCTTCTCCATGACATCCGGTAGATCCTTGGTCACAGAAGTGCGGGCATCCACGAAGGTGGCACCGTAGTCACATATACCACCAGCATAGACAGCACGTACAGTTTGGGTGTGACCCTGGGTGAACACAGGGGCCTTGATATCCGCATCGGTTAATCCTGCTTTTTTGAGGAAGATAAGGGGAATCACGTAACCTGAGGTGGACTGTGGGTCAGCAAAACAGGGTCTTAGGCCCTTGAATTGCTCCAACACGGTAATATCTGCATCGGTTGCGGGAGAGTTGCCAGCAACAGTAAAGCCAGCATCGGCGCGAGCGATGAACTGAGCACCATAATGGTCAGATCCAAAGCGGTTGGTGATCAAAGCAACTTCTGCATAGCCTTTTTGGGCAGCAAGGATATAAGCGAATGTAGCCATCCAGCCGATCTGAGCATTCCCAGAACCCATGGCTTCGGTGAGGGCAGCATAGGATGTTGGAATGACACCTTTGAAGGTCAATCCAGTCTCCGTTGAGAGCAGGTCTAACAGCTCCTGACCACCTGCGGTGATCTCCTGAGAGGTTGCGGAAGGTTCAAAGGCGACAATAATGGGATTGTCAGCCGTCCCTAATGGAACACTGGTTGCTGTGGGCGCTTCTGTTGGTACTTCCGTAGGTACTGCAGTTGGGACCTCGGTTGGGATTGCAGTGGGTGCTTTGGTTGGTACTGCAGTATTGGCAGGGGCGTTTGTAGGGGGAACTACAGACGGAGTGGCAGTCGCGCAAGCGGACACAACAAAACTGGCGATAACGAGAATAACAAGTAACACTGAAAGTCGATTTTTCACAATTCAACTCCTCTAAAGATTTTAATTATATTGAAGTAATAAGATGTAGGTCGAGTGAACAGGAAGTATTTTTGGTTTGATCTAGAGCCACCTCCTTGGATAGCAATAAATAATAACCTGGTGGTCAGTATGCTACAATGACTACCTTTTGGCAAAACCACCCCACATTTTACACCCTATCAGCCAATTCAAATATTAAGTCTGGATATATTTTGGTTAAAGAATCTACCGATCCAAACATAGTATGCTGGGCAGGATCACGATTGCTCTAAGGTCGATCACCAGAAAATGGATTTTAAAAAGATAAAAATGAATTTTGTTAGGTCAGGGATCAGCCAGAGGACTCTTGTGATGGATTGTTATTTATTCCAGCAGGATTTTCTTAATTTAATGATTCGCTTTTAATCCCTGCCAGCTTCTTCGCCAGGTGCTGCTTGAAATCCAGGTCCATCTGACGCTGGATCTGGATACGCTGTGCCTGAGGTGAGCCTGCCCCATGCAAAGATTCGGTTAAATAACCGACGGCATTCCTGCCCAGGGTAAGGTTCTCGATCAACCTGAGTATGCGCATGCGGTTTTCGGTGGACACATCCTCGCGCCCCTTGAGATATTTCTCGAGCAATGGACCGATCACTACATTATGATAATCCGCTTCAGAAGGAAGGGTGACCAGCAACCCACCAGCCAGGTCTTGTGCCAGGCGCGCCATCTCGTAAGTGATGCGAGTCACCTGCTGCTTGCACACGTTCGCCAGCAGCTCGTCACATAAGTATGCGCCTGAAGGTGTAGGTCGGCTCTGGTAGGAAGCAGCAAGACCTGTGGCGTAGATGGTCTCGTTAAGATGGGTCATCTCCACCAGTTTATCGCGGATATGCGAGGCATGCTGCACACCGTTATATTCTGCGACCGTTGCTGCCGCTCCGATAAGCACATCACCCACGCCCGATTTACACACATAACTGCGCCGGTGGAAGGCCGTGAAGCGCTCCACCAGCATAGCCGCGAATTCCGTCTCACCATCCATGAAGATCAGCTCATTGGGAATGAAGGCATCCTCAAAGATGATCAATGCCTCCTGCCCGCTGAATTCTGCGTTTCCAGCATCAATCTCGCCTTCCAGACCGCGCGTGTCGCAGGATTGCCTGCCGATCACGTAGGTAATACCTTCTGCGTCCACTGGTAAGGCACCCACGATGGCATATTCCGCTTCTTCGGGTTGCAGGCGCAAGGTTGGCATGACGATCAGCCAGTGCGAGTTGATGCAGCCCGTCTGGTGTGCTTTCGCCCCTCGGATGAAAACCCCTTCTTGCGTGCGTTTAGTTACATGCAAGTACATGTCGGGGTCAGCCTGTTTTGAGGGCGACTTGCTGCGGTCACCTTTCACATCCGTCATGGCCCCGCCGATGACGTAATTATGGAGCTGCATCTCTTTGATAAACGAAATCAGTCTGGAATGGTAGGCAGTGTGATGCTGCATATCGATCTCGTAGGTCACTGAATACAGCGCATTCAACGCATCCATGCCCACGCAGCGCTGAAAACAGGTGCCAGTCAACTGCCCCAGCTTACGTTGAAGCCTGTTCTGCTGCACCACATCCTCTGCACTCGCAGCGATGTGCAAGAAGCGATTAACTTTCTCATTAGAGATCTGTGACGTGACAGCAGCCAAATCGGGCGATTCCAACTCCAGGTCATAGGTCATGGCCATGGCATTCATCGAAGAGCGGATCATGGGATGGTCGACGGGCTCTTCAACCAGCATGCCCATAAGGTACACTTTGAGCATACGCCCGCGCAGGCTCTCGATGTAATCCTGACCGGTCACAATTTTGGGGGTTCGATCATTGATCATGGAATTACTCCATATTCTTCTACTGGTTAGTGATCACAATCATCTTACTTTAACTGATCAAAATTGGTTTCAATTGGGTAGTTTTCTCCCACTCGAATCAATGCTAAATCCCTAATCCACGTGCAAAACAATCTTCATCTTTTGGCTTGTGTGCTGTGCGTGAGAAATGCGGTCAGATTATCCATCCAGTCGATCACTCTCGCCTGTAAAGCGGTGTTGGTTCGCCATTGATTGAAAGATGAATCGCATCAGTCTTCAAGAAAATCCTCTATCACATCCTCGTTAAATAGCAGCAATATATCTGCCCGGAGAGCCATGCGGAACTCTCGTCTGGCTCTCACCATTCTGTCGATTTGCTCTGGCAAATACACACCATTCGTATCGGGCTTCTCTCGGACTGCCTTGTGAAGTGCGGAAAAACACTGGGCAGAGTGGCGTGAAAGCACAAACCCAGCCTTGGATGAATACCATAAATCAAGTTGGGATACAATTTTGTTGAGGTAATCTACGGATAGGGTCACATCCCCAGCAAGTTGGGTTTTACGCAATGCTTCGGTGATTTCCATCCCTTTGGGATACGACTCAATCCGAATGTCATATAACTTGGCAGTCATACTACCTAGTTGCTGCTTCTCAAGTGTTTGCCGTGCGGCCATAATAGTATTCCTACTCACGAATACACTGATCAATATGACCACAAGAGATGCTATTGCCGAAATTATAGGTGCGAGGGTTACAAAGTCCATGATATTCCTTTCATCGACCTTTCACTTGCTGTTGAGTCCTCACAACGCTGTTGCATTCAGTTTTGACGGTTTACTGGTTTACGGCTGGGCGCTTAGTTTAATATCATCTTTGGGTGGAAACCATCCCAATAGTTTATAGCCTCTTTCATTAGCATATCCCAGCTTGCGGGCAATCTTGAGTGAGCCGATGTTGAGCTTGACACAATCCCAATATGTATCGACACCCAGCTCATCGCACCATTTGAGCAGGTGGGCAGTGACCAAGGTGCCAAAACCTTTGCCTCCCCGGTAGGCAGGCTCCACCACCACCCCCACCTCGCGGATCCCATCCACATCCATATCCGCCCCTGCCTCGCACACGAATTCATCCCCATGCAGAATGCATACGTCCATACCCGTCGCCATGTAGGTGTCGAGGTCCCCATAACGGAATAGTGTCTCTTCGAGGCGTGGGCTTTTCTCCACCAGGTCACGCCCCATGCGGAAGGCTTCATAGCCGGGTGGGAGGTCCAGGTAGGGGGTCAGGTCGTTGCTGTGCGCTGGGCGCTCAAGCTCCAGACATTCTGCGCCGGCATCCGGGTTAGGAGGAAAGCAGTCCACGCTCGGATCACCATCCCTGAATGCCAGCGCCACTGTCCCCGACTGTCGCAGCAGGCTCAACATGTCTGCCAACACCTGCCAATCGGTGGTACCACCGCGATACAAGTTGCCGTCGTCGCGCTCCCACACGAAGCCCATTTTGTGAGCTTCCAAGTCATCAATGAAGATGCGGCCTGCATTTCCGCCCCCCAAGACAGAGAAGCAGCGCACACCGGTGGGCACGCGGATATCAAATAAAGCTTTGATGGAAGGAGAAACCTGTTGGGGTGTGATTTCTATCATGTCGTCAAGCCTGCCAGTATGGGTTAACTCACCTGGTACCTGAAGCGCGGGATAGCAATGAGGAAAAAGACGACCGTCATCCCTACCAATACTCCAACTGGTAAAAGGATATCCACCAGGTGCGCCTCTCTGTAGGTGAGGGCGGTAAAGCCGTCCATCGCCCAGGCAATGGGGGAGACGTGACCAATGACCTGCATGAATTTTGGAGAGATATCCATCGGCCACCACGCTCCTCCGATGGGTGCCAGGGTCAACGTGAGCAACAAGCCCAGGCCACTAGCCTGCGAGGCATTTTTCAGTCCTGAACCTACGGCAAAGGAAAGGGCAGTGACAGAAAGGGTATAAATAAATACCAGCAGCAACAAGGCCACCGGGTCTTCGCCGAAATTCATGCGGAAGAACGCCCCAACGATGAATACCACCAGGAATTGCAGCAAGCCCAGGCAAAAGCGGGCCAGGATTTTACCGGCTAATAAAGTGTTGCGTGAAAGCGGCATAACTGCCAGGCGTTGGAGCGTCCACTGTTGCCGCTCAACGATCAACTCAGCCATACCGCCAAAGAGTGTCATCAACACGAACATCGTGCCCATCCCTGGCACGGATTGGCCCAGCCCCTCCTGCAGGCTTGCACCCACGGACCGTTTTTGAGGAGAATCGGACATCAAGAAACCTACATTAATGTTTTTTGTGTTTTCGAGCTGGATCGCCTGCTGGTATAGGGCGTTTTTGAGCTGGACCGCCTGGTCACCTTCCACCGGCTGACCTTGTAGGTCATTGATGACCGCCAGGCCAATTTGGGAAGCCACATAGGCGGTATTTATTTGCGAAAGGGCAGCCTGTACCGCCTCTAGCGCGGATTGCGAGGTGCCGAAGGAAACTGCACTGTGGAAAGAGATATTCACCGGCGCCAGAGCCGCCAAGTTAGCACCGAAACCGGCCGGGATTTCAAGGGCTGCCAATGAGGAGGATTTTGCCACCCGGTCGAGTGCCTGGCTTATAGATAGAATATTGGATGCACCCAAACCACAGATATCTTTGGCGGTATTGTCCATTGGGCATAAGGTCAACCCTGGGTTAGCCTCCTTGACTGCAGCCAGGAACTGGAGTGAAGCGTTTGAGCGGTCCTGGTTGATTACATCCAGGCGCCGAATGGCGACCCCACCGAATGCTCCGCCACTCACCAATGCAATGATGATGGTCATGACCGCCGGGACGAATAACAAGCCCGGCAAATTGGACCGGTTGGTCAGGAAAAGCTGTAAATCCTGCCGTACGATTGCGAATATTTTTCGCATGGCTTACCTCATATCTCAAACTTGCTGTTAAAGAGGAACAATCCGATCAGAAATAAAATCACTCCTTCCACCAGTAGCACGAGGATATTCAAGAAGATGTCTCCTCGACCGGCGGCCATGGTATCAAAACCATCCCTCGCCCAGTATACGAGTGAGAACTGAGCCACCGAGCGTGGCAGCTGGAATCCGAATGCCCCTCCCAACACACCCAAGGCAATGTTGAGCACCGACCCCACGATGTTCGCCTGTTCGATCCCCTTGAGCACGCCGGCTAAAAACATACCAAGACCCGAGGTGGCGATCGCCACTGCAAGGAGCAGTAAAGCCAGAATCAGGTAATCGTTGCCCCAGATGAATACCGCCCTCCTCTCGATCAGGCTACCCACCACAGTCAAGGCAAAGACCAGGGCAAGCAACTGGAATAGCACACTGACCAGCACGCCCACAAGCTTGCCGCCCAGGATGGTCCAACGTGGGGTGGGTGTCACCAGGATACGTTGGAGCGTGCCGGCACGGCGTTCTTCATACATGCTGAGGATGCCGAATTGCCCGGTGTACAGTGCGAAGAACAAAGCCTGGGCTGAACCGAACGTCACCAGCACTGCGCCTGCCATGCTGGTTTGAGAAGCTTGGACTGGCTGTTCGGATAAGGTGACCAGGTTGCCTCCAGGTGCGAAGGCACAGATCAGCTGATTATTGATGGATTGGGAGGAGACGTTGGCCAGCAATGCAGGTTGCTGTGCGCTGACCACACGCAAGGTTGCTCCAATAGCGATATTACCGCTTACGAGCTTAGCAACTATGGAGTCCACCACGCTACGCACGATGCCAGCGGAAAGACCATTACCGGCATTGCCATAGACGATAATGCCCGCTCCACTCACGGTTTGGCGAGGATCCGACAGGCTGGTGAGCGCTTTGGAGAAATCCTCAGGGATGATGACTGCGGCAGTATATATTCCTTTTTGGACTGCATACCAGGCTGCTGAATCCAGGTAACCTGAGCTACCTGGGGGATCAGGAGGCACATCGATTTTCCCAGCGGTGATCAACTCATCTGCCACACCCTGGTCGAAGTGTGTCCCATTGATCAGCTCACCCAGAGACACGCTCCCCTCACTTGAAGCCGTAGGAGAGGTAGCGGAGCTTTGCGGGCAGGCTGCCATGGAAGAGCTCGCATCTGCAGGTAGCTTGCCCTCGGTTAACAACCCCGCCAGCGTGGCTCCAAAAGAGGTCCCCGATGAACCCACCTTATCATTGTTGACCACCGCTACAGGGATGTGCTGGATGGGGCTAGTGGTGCGCCCGAGGCCCCCAAATGCCAGTCCGATGATGGTGGCGATTGCCAGTGGGGCAGCCAGCATGATCAAGAGCAGCGTCCGGTCCGAGAAGCGCGAGCGGATATCCTTATATGCGATCACCCAAAGCTTGTTCATATCAATCCCTTAATGCCCGCCCGGTGAGCTGCAGGAAGACCGCCTCCAGGTCGGGCTCACGTACTTCGACAGACAGGATATCCACACCTGCTTCCTCCACCAGGTGAAGGATATATGGCAGGGCTCGACGTCCACGTGCCGCGTTGACGATTAATAGGCCACTTGGGTTAGCTTTATTTTCACCCTCCTCGCCAGGTGGGTCGTAAACTGCGTGGGTAACCCCTTCCACTGAGGTGCGAATTCGCTCCAAGAGCTCGGTGCAGATCGTCGCTTCTCCCACTTTGAAAATCAGGCGGTCCTGCTCACCCACCTGCTGGATTAATTCACCGGGTGTACCCAGGGCGATGATCTCGCCGTGGTCGATGATTGCCACCCGGTCGCTTAGTTCCTGGGCTTCCTCCATCAGATGCGTGGTATAGAGCACGGTCATTCCACGCTGCTCACGCAGCTGTTTGACCGTGTCGAGAATGCGCCGGCGGCTTTGCGGATCAATCCCCACTGTGGGCTCATCCATGTATACCACCTGCGGGTCGTGCAGCAGGCCGGCGGCAATGTTGATACGTCGTTTCATCCCCCCTGAATACGTCTCAATCCGGTCATGCTGGCGGTCGCTCAGCTCTACAAAATCCAGCATACGATCGATGCGCTGTTTCAGGTCACTGCCCCCCAGGCCGTACATCTGCCCAAAGAATTCCAGATTCTGGCGGGCATTCAGTGAAGGGTATAGGGCAATTTCCTGGGGCACCACGCCCAGAAGACGCTTGGCTTGCAGGGGCTGCCTGGTGATGGAAAAACCGCCGATGAAGGCGTCGCCACGCGTAGGCTGGGTCAACCCGCTGATCATGGAGATCGTCGTGGTTTTCCCTGCCCCGTTTGGGCCAAGCAGGCTGAAGATCTCACCCGTATGAATCTGGAGGTTGATCCCCTTCACCGCCACGACTTCTCCTTTTTTGGCTGTACCAAAAGTCTTGGCTAAATCTCTGGTCTCGACCATCACATCCATATGCATCTCCTTGGAAGCGCCAATGGTTTAATGGCACAATCCGTTGGTAAGATTAATTACATTGTCGATCTTGCCTGACCTCGCTATATTATATTCCCGCCAAGAATAAATGACCCGTTCCGGTAGGTCATTTTTTTCACCTTTCACTTCAGGCAATCCATCGATAGTCGATTTATATTATTTTGCTAACCCGTCTCCGGAAAGAAATCTTGCATACTCCGTTGGGAGAGGAATGCCAAAGCGCTGGCAAAGGGCTTTCACATCGTGGTAGTCATTTTCATCCAGGTCATAGCCGGTATGGAATGGAACCATATTTTTGACATCAATGCACCGAACTGGGTATCCCAGGATGGTACCCGTACCATGCAATGATTCGAGCGGATAATCCAGCCCCTGTTCGGGGTGATTGACCCTGTCAAGGGTATAGGTATGGACATCCACCAGATGACCCAGACCGTCTCCTAAAACATAGTTAATCGGACGCGTATCTGGTCGAGGCACCTCAGTATATCTATGCGCTTCAAGCAACGCTCTTAAACGGGACGAATCATCATATCGAATGACGATATCCAGATCAGCATGACAACGGGTTTGCTCGCCGAGTAATGCATCTACACCCCAGCCCCCGTCTAGTATCACGTCGATGTGGTTTTGCTCAAAGAGCCGTACCAGCACTCGCACTGCCTCAGCGGTCATCTCAGGTTGGGTATCTGGCATCATGCACTAATCAGCCGGCTTTTCAAATAATTATGGACAATCGGTCAGGCCGTCAATTATGAATCCATTGGGGATAGCAGAGAAAACTCGTTTCGATAATGGTTGCCGATCATCATCAATTGCATTTGTCTCACCCATGGTTCCAAAAGGCGAATCTCTACACCTTCCGTACCACCACCATCAAGGTAATATCATCAAACTGGGGGGCGACTCCCACCCACTTGCGGACTGTTTCACGCAATGAGTCGCGTAGCTCACTGGCAGATAGTACGGCATGACTTTGGATCGCATCCTGCAGCCTCTCGAGCCCAAAAAACTCCTGGGCACTATTTTGGGCATCTGTCAGGCCATCCGTATACAGGATCAATGCATCCCCAGGCTCGATTTTTACACTTTCCCGGCTCCAGTTTGTCTCATCCATGATCCCAAGCGGAAACCCGGTTGAGCCCAGCGTCTCTACAGTGCCCCCTTTTGCCCGCAAAAGAAAAGCTGGGTGATGACCAGCGCTGCAGTAGTTGAATTCTCCATTTTGGGGGTTCAGGACGCCGTATAACATGGTGATAAACAACCCCCCATGCGTATCTGACACGATACGCCGGTTGGTATCGGTCATAGTCCTTTCAGGCTCATCTGGGTGTTCCATTGCAAACGTACGCCAGAGCGAACGGCTTAAGGCCATAAATAGTGCCGCACTGGTGCCTTTATCTGTCACATCGGCAATCACCAGACCCAAGTTACCGCCCGGCAAGGTCAGGTAATCATAAAAATCACCACTCGTCTCGTGAGCGGGTTCCAATAGCACTGCCAGATCCCAACCCGGGAGTTCTGGAAGGAACTCAGGCAGCAGACTTTCCTGGACGTGGCGCGCTTTTCGGAGCTCCTTCGTCATCTGCTCACGATCAATTGTTTGATCACGCAACATTGACTGGATCACTTTTAGCTTTTCTTGGGCTATCGCATAAAAGTGACCGATCCCCATCTCCGTGAACTCGGTAATTGCTTCACGTAATAAAGTCTGGGCATTCTCAAGATCAAGCGTATTGTTCCTGCGAATGCATATATCAGCCCAACACAATAAGGACCTGGCTGCCCCGACTTTAAATCCCAAGCGTTTCTCGAATCTGGCCACATTTTCGTTTGCGAGGATGGCATTATCCCAATCCTGGTTGGCAATTGCAATCTCCGTCTCACATTCACCTAAAATCCGATCCGACCAGGCTGATGGCTTAGCGATCAAGACCTGGCGAGTTTTCTCCATCCATTGGCGAGCTTCATCTACCTTGCCCTGGCGTGACCGCAGTATAGATATCCGTGGATAGACCCAGATACCTTCATTCGTATTATCCTGCTCGAAGAATGCAAGTGCTTCCTGAAGTAGTTTATCAACCTGATCCAAATCAGCGGTTTCACCCCAACAATTTTTCTCCAGTATCGCCCAGGAGAGCTCATCCAGCATATTAAAAACCGATTCATGATTCTTCTGTTCCCGGTATTCCTGGAGGCACTCCCAACTTTGGGCAATGCTTTCATCCCAATCCCCCTTGTGACTGATCAACACCGCTTTTATATATTTCACCAATACTCTCATAGAATCCGGATTTCCCATCTGTTCAACCAATACTTCCAAACGGGGTAACTCAGCATCGATTTCTTTAAGCCTTCCAGGTGCGAACAAGCAGCTGATGTATGTGGATAATCCGAGTAACTCTTCAGAGGCCACACCTCGCAGCTTGCCTAGCTCGGCAGCGCGCTTAAAATGTTGCAAAGCTGCCTCATTATCTGCCAGCCAACCGCGGGTCATCGTGCCCAGGTTAATATGAGCGCGCATAGCTACCTGTAAAAGACCATTTGCTTCAGCCAGTTCAACCGCCTTGCGGAGTGATTCCAATGAGACTTCAGCAGGGACGCCCGCTAGAATTCCCAGGGTAGCCAGTGAGTCAGCTAATACGTTGACTGCCCCAAGCTGCTCCGCCAAGGCAAGAGCACGACGGCAAAGCGGCAACGCTAAATCGGAATTACCGTTGAAGTAGTATGCGCGTGCCGTTTCGTGGATCAAAGTCGCTTTTCCCTGGCTATCCGGTGCGTCTTTAACGAGCTCAAGACCTTCCAGGCAAATGCGCAAACCTTCGGGACGGTTTCCAGCATACCACTCCACACGTCCCAAGCGCGCATATAAACGCGCTGTACCTTCATCATCATTCAACGACTGATAAATATCAATGCCATTTCGAAAGGCATGGATTGATTCATCAAACCGGCTTTGACGGTAAAGTGCTTCCCCCAGTCCTGAATATAGCCAGGCAATCTGTGGTCCGCTGCAGCAGCGTAGTTCCAATGCATGCCGGTATTGGAGCTCCGCTTCCTGGTTCGCGAAAACTGCCAGGGCTTCATCACCAGCGACGATAAAATAACCCAGGGCGCGTTCATCCTGACCGGATTCCTTAAAATGATAAGCTAATATCGCCGAAAGCTCCTTCTTCCGTTCGGGATACAAGCGCTCAATCGCATCGCCGACTGCCTGGTGCAGGCGCTTCCGATCACTTTCCAATAATGAGGCGTAAGCAGCATCTTGCACCAAGGAATGACGGAATAAATATTCGAGGTCAGGTTCAACTTTCGCCACTTGAATTAACCCGGCGGATTCCAATGTTCCCAGGTCGTTCATTAAATTCATCTCAAGCTCCTTCAACCACCTGTGAGAGCACCTTCACAGGGAAATTCCTCCCAATGACAGATGCCACCATCAGAATATATCGTGCCTCTGGTGGAAGCCGGTCAATTCGTGCCAGGAGAAGTCCTTGCAGGTTATCGGGGATGTCGCGCTCAGAAATATCCTGCTGTGCCACCCAGGCGTTGTCTTGATGAATAATTGTTCCACGCTCAATCAGCATCCGGATCAGCTCTTCCATGAAAAGCGGGTTTCCTTCGGCTTTTCTAAGGATCAAATCTCTTACATGTTCAGGTAACGATTCAATCGAGAGCAAATTTGAAACCAGCGACCGGCTGTCCCTATCGGACAGATTTTGTAAAGTGATTTCTGTCAGACTACCACCCAGCTGTTCGCGGGCGGTGTTTACCAGCTTCCAACCTGCTGCATCACGTTCAATCCTCGTTACAAGGCAATAAAGGATCGGTCCTGATGAAACCAGGGAGAGCAAGCGGGTGAATAACTCAGTCGAAGAAGCATCTGCCCAATGCAGGTCTTCCAACACCAGGATCACCGGGTTTTCCTTCATCATCGCCTGTAAGAGGCTCTGCATCGCGTTTAGATAATGGGTCTGCAGTGCCTGTGGATCGGTGATTTGTGATCGTTGTTGAGCTTCTCCCTCAAGTTTTAGCGCCAGCAGGTGACCAAGATATGGGTATACCTCCATTATTTGCTCACCAAACAAATTTTTCAGTAATTTGAGCAAAGCTGAGCGGGTGTCTACCTCTCTTGTGCTCACAGTCACCCCGAGTATGTTCCGGAGAAGGTTGATCAGTAATTGGTAAGCATTGCCCTGACTGTAGGATACACAACGACCGATATACCAACGAGCAGCCACCATTCGTCCGCCAGCCCAATTTTTGGCAGTGTTCGAAAATTTTACTTCAGCAGCTGTTTGCCATTCCTGGATCAGCCTGGTTTTTCCCAATCCTGGCTCTCCGAGGATGAGCACTGCCCGTCCCAAACCAGCCTGCACGGCATCACAGGTGCGCAGAAGAGTATCCAATTCATTATCACGTCCGACCATTGGGCTTTCCAGGTCAGAGAAGCCACGCGTCCGTCCGAGGATTGCCCTGGTGGATTCAACCTGGAATACACCCACTGCCTTGCTCATTCCCTTTACTTCAACTTCTCCCAGACTTTGGCATTCAAAGTAAGGGGCAATGAAACGATAAGTTTGCTCAGTGATGATCACACTCATCGGCTCTCCAGCGAATTTTATCCGCGATGTCAGGTTGACTGTCCCACCATAGGCCGTAAAGTCATAGGTCAGGTCATCACTCACGGGGCCAACTATTACTGGTCCGGTGTTGATGCATACCCGCATGGCGAAATCGATCCCATATTTATCCTTAATTTCCAGGGAATATTGCCTGATTTGGCTAATAACTTCCAACCCTGCCCTGACTGCCCTCTGCGGGTCATCCTCATGTGCGACGGGTGCACCAAAGAATGCCAGCAACGAATCTCCAAGTAAACGAGCAATGGTGCCCTCATAGTTATAAATAACCTGGGCAATTCGATCGAATGCCTGGTTGATCAGTTCCATCCAAACTTCCAGTTCCAAATTCTCTGATAATGCTGTAGAACCAACCACATCTGCCAGAAGAGTGGTCACGGTCCGGCGTTCTCTTAATGAACCTGGTCGTTTTGAGTTCATTTCCTTTGAAGCAGAAAGCATTTTTTGGACCAATGCACCGGGGGCTACAGCGGTTAGCCGATTAAGGCGATGTCCATCGATCGGGGTTTGCACCTGCACAGGTTGCCCGCACTGATTGCAAAAATGTGCGCCTGGCTGAAGCTCAGAATGACAGTTGGAGCACTTGAACACTAATTCCTGGCCGCAATTCAGGCAGAAACGGGCTGTTTCGGGATTTTCCTTCTGACAGTGTGGACATACCATGATCCCGCTCCTATCTTCATAGTTCCTTCCCCCAAAAATTATGCGATTAATTCTATCATTTATTTTGATGAGAATAACTCAAAACAATCCCCATCGATACATCAAAATAGATCGATTTTCTATCCTATCGAACCTGTTGGGGTATGCCCGCCGATGCTCAATTTAAGAACTGGATTTTCTCATCACAAATTCTTGGACGTATTTCCGATTCAATCCACACAAACCTGGCTTAAAAAGGAGACAGCATTTTTATTTATTCCTTCGTACGATCGCCCAACGATCCCCCTTATATGGTGCATAATTTCTCTTCTCCACTTTAAATTCGCCAAGGATTGATTCCCATTCTTGATCATCGACATAACTGATGGAACCTCTTGCGGTCACTAGAAATGCCTTACCATCTGTTTTTAGGATACGTTTAATCTCGACCACTGTCGCTGGATGGTCCCGAGGCGCTACACAGCATAGCAAGCCATCTGCCAAAACGAAATCGACAGATCCATCACCGATAAAGTCCAGCCTGGCGGAGGATGCAGTGTGAGCTTCGACATTATGACTGCCCTTTTTTATTGCCTTTTTCTCGACAGCTCGAACTGATCTCTCATCTGAGTCTACCGCATACACATGCCCGTTGATCCCAACCCGATCAGCTAACGAAAAAGTAAAATATCCTGGCCCACAACCAAGGTCAGCTACCACTTGCCCTTGTTCGATCTGATTATTGTATTTATCAGGTTTGTCGAACAGTTTTCTTAGAAAATTGTCGAGTGCGAATACCGGGAAATGCTTATCTTTCTTGATGGCTGATGGGCTCATTACATATTTCCCTCCGCTTACGTAAACAGAAATTTGACTTTCAGAAGAGAATAGTTTCACTAAGCAGGCTCAGTTTCACTCCAATGGTTATAGTACACCAGTTCATTTAAATCCTTGCGCGTGCGCATGGATAATCTTTCCCTGGCAGCCTCATCATAACTGGCTTCGATAGGATATGCCAGCGGGGTTGCTACCACCACCCGGACGTCGTCCGGGAGGTGCAGGATTTTCTTCACCTGACTTTCGTCAAAGGCTGTCATCAGGTGCGTCACCAGACCCAGATCTGTGGCAGCCAGGATCATATTCCCCACTGCCAGACCTACATCGAATAAATAATATTCCCGGCCATCTTTGATCACATCATCCACGGCACGCGCACAGGCAAACAGGATCACGGGCGCGTCGATGATGACATGATTGGATTCCGAGAATGCCTGGGTGAGCTGCTCAATCGCAGGTCTATTCTGCACTACGATAAAACGCCAGGGTTGGTTGTTGCGGGCCGAGGCTGCCAGCTGACCTGCCTCCAGAATGGTATTGATCTTCTCTTTTTCGATTTCACGCTTTGAAATATGGGCTTTCAAGCTACAGCGCTTGCGGATGGCATTCAGTGTGTCCATGAAATCTCCATTGTGTCAGATTGGGAGTAATCTAAAGCATGGGTATCTTACCATGCCATGATAACCCTGCAACTGTTTTTATGAATTGATTACAATTCAGCTACTTTGTAGGCTTTATGGACCCACCCGATCACCGTATCGTCCACCTGGCTTACCTCGGTGAGCCTGACTTTATAATTGCACATTCCGCCAGCAGGTTGTTCGATCAAGCGATCATCTATCTCAAGCTGTTTAATATTGATCCCAAGCTCAAAACGAGTGTTGGTAGCTGGTCCGAGCATGGCAAATTGCCGCTTACGGCGCAGACTGACGTATCCCTTCTTTGCGACGATATC
This sequence comes from uncultured Chloroflexia bacterium, assembly GCA_963809805.1. Taxonomy (GTDB): domain Bacteria; phylum Chloroflexota; class Anaerolineae; order Anaerolineales; family UBA4823; genus FEB-25. The sequence goes on from CAWELB010000011.1 coordinate 261,682, forward strand.
AAATTCTCCAAACTCTTGGATGGCGTTCATCAGTTTATCGTGGATGGGTCGTAAGCTGGCTTTCGGACCGCTGTAGATTTCAGCTAACACTTCGGATGTCGATAAACCTTGTTCCTTTGCAGCCAGCTGGGCATCGGCTTTCAGCGCGTATAAAGCCAGATTATGCGCATCGCCATATGTAAGCCCCAGCTGCTCAATTAACATGCTGCGGATTTGGCCATGCTTCGTTAGCCCACTGGATTGAATGAATGCTGTCAGCTCATCTAATGTTTTACCGGTTTTTTTCTGAATGTTTGCCAGCTGGGTGAGCTTGGCACGTTCGATACTGCTCATCAAAATCCTCCTTGAATCGACGAATGGTTGCGAGATAAACAAAGGTATTATTCTTCCAAAAACCCTCCAGCTACAGCCTGATGCATCACTTCCTGGACCAGAGCGACCAGTTTCCTGGCGGAAGCTGCATCCAGCTCCACTGCCACACGCTCACCGGGTGCACCTGCCTGATTGGTAAAATCGATATTAAGTGTATATTCCAGCGGCATATCGAAGGGGTGATCATAACTCACGCTCGCCTGGTCCACCTTGATCCAACCCGCGCTGGTTTTTCCACTGCCATTGATTTTAACTTGTTGGGCAATCATTGTACACATTCTCAGTCTCCCTTCAGGTTTTTATCCAGGAATGCAAATACCTTCTGCCAACCTTCCACGGCCTGAGCCTGTCGGTAACTCGGTCGATCATAATAAAAGAATGCATGCCCAGCGCCATCATAGCGGTGGAATTCATAGTTCTTACCATGCTTCTTCAGCGCCTCTTCCAGAGCATTCACCTGTTCAGGAGTAGGGCTATGATCATCATTGCCAAAGATGCCAATTATTGGGCAGGATAGATCAGCGGTGTATTCAATGGGTGCCATGGGCTGCTTTGGAGTAAGCTCCTCAGGAGTCATGACCACCCTGCCTCCCCAGCAGTCCACCAATGCCGCGAACCCTGGGATGCGGCATGCAGCTAGATATGCGTGCCTGCCACCTGAACAGGTGCCAAACACACCCACCTTAGCATTTACGTACGGCAGCGCCAGCAACATTGCGAGAGCGGCACCCACATCACCCAGAACCTGCTCATCGGAGACACCACCTGCTCCCCTCACTCTGGCAGCTACATCTTCGGGGGTGCCATGCCCTTCGCGGGAATACAGGTTTGGGCACAAGGTGACGAACCCATGTGCAGCGAACTTGCGTGTGGCGTCGCGATACCATTCGTCCCAGCCTGGCATGTGATGGATCAACACCATCCCTGGGAATGGTCCTGCACCAAGCGGACGGGCAAGATATGCGTTGATGATATCTGCGTGGTAGCCGGGTAGGACCACCGTCTCAGCCAGCATGCCTTCATATTGATCGGTTGTATACATATAACCCTCCTAGGTTTAGTAAGAATATTATCAGGCTATTATCGCAAAATTGAGATTAAATGTTTGTGATAAAAGGATTCATTGAGACTGACTATCGGTTCACTTGACACCCTCCGACCTTGCGATTATAGTCGACAGCATGAGCACAGACATAGACAAGCTCGAAAAAACCCGAAAGCTTTACCTCATCATAGCCATTGGATGCGCACTATTCATCGTCCTTACGCTGATTGCCATGCTGACTTATACTGGCGGGAATTACGATAATCCCACCGCCAAAGGCTATTCCTTCACCCACAACTTCCTTAGCAACCTGGGGATGGTTACTGCTGTGTCCGGTAAACCTAATTGGATCTCCGCTGGGCTGTTCTTTATCTCCCTGGCTGCCGCTGGCACCTGCCTGGTAATCTTCTTCGTCATCTTTTCACGGTTTTTTCGCAATTCAAGCCTGCAGAGAGTCCTCAGTCTGATTGGATCGGCTCTGGGTGTACTGGCAGGGATCAGCTTCGTCGGGATCGCCTTCTCTCCTGCGGATATTGACAGACCTGTGCATGTGCAGTTCGTCACCTGGGCTTTTCGTTTGTTCCCCCTGGCAGTATTATTTTTTGTGCCGGTCATGTTTTTACATCCACATTATCCCAAGGTATACGCCTGGGTTTTTGCTTTATTCTGCCTGATGTTAATCGGTTATTACCTCCTGATGACCAACGGACCGAGCTTTACCTCACCCGAGGGATTGATGATCCAGGTGGTGGGACAGAAGGTCATTTCCTATGCATCGATAATCAGTATCTTCATCCAATCCATGGGGGCGTACAGGTATTTAGGCACCATTCCGGTAATCCCATAGAAGTCCGGTAATCCGGTAAAAGACCAAACTGGACAGGAGATCACTGAAACCGGATTCAGCAAACCGGTTCGTAAAACCGGTCATAACGAATCGGACAGGTTAACTAATGGCAGTTTGCGGTTCGTAAAAAGCTATTTATTAAAATGCTAGCGTTTGTTGCCTGCGTCTGGCTTACGGTAAATTAACTTTTGGACATTGCCTTCAACGTAGCTCAAGGCAGCTCTGTGTACAATGGTCTTAAGCACCACATCTTTCTCCTTACAACCAAAGCGCTCACTCAGCAGGAAACGCCGCTTGTCATCCCCACTATAAATCAGGCATACTGGACTGACATATTCGAGACCCCATATCTTATCCCACTCGAGGCTCGCTGGATCCTTTCGCATCCAGTAGCTCACTTCAAGCTTTTGCTGCCTTATACCGATCTTCTCGGCGTAAACACGGATGTCAACCGGCGTGTCATTCAATGAAAACATAAATATGGCAAACCATACCAGGTAAATCCCTTCTAGTATCAGTGAATGGGGGTCAATCGCATTGGCGATGAATAACAATATCAATCCCAGGGTGGATATCATCAAGGCAATATATCTTCCTTGCAAACGCCGTTTACTTACCAGAAACTCACTTGCTCCGTCAATAGGTTCCACGCCTGCGAGCGGATCAACATCGATGGATGAAGTGGCAGAGGCATACAAGCCGGCATCTTCGTTCGCCATCATCCAACCCCAGCTGAGACTATCGAACCGTACAGGAAGTTTCCACACCCAGGCTTTTGAAGTTTCGTCGAGCAGCTCACGCTTGCCATCCATGGCCAACTCTGCCCGAAGCTTTCCATTCGATTCCTGGTATACCCGCCCCAGTTTATAAGTAATACGGGGATGTAGGCGGAGTAAAACCGAATCGAGCTCTTCTTTGAGCGCAAGCGTGGTCACCGTAGGATCTAAAAGACTGAAAGTGAGAGTGAAGCGTTTCATTGTTTGGGCGAATGCGATCGATTTAAGGGTGAGCGAATGGCAGAAAGTTAACCTGGCATGTAGCCATATTCGCTGTTTTAGCATTCACGATTGACCATGTTTCAGCACCCTCCCAGTCAGGGCACCCGTATGGTTATCTCCATCCACCACCAAGACACCATTCACGAAAACGTAATCGATGCCTTCAGGGTATTGGTGGGGGTAATTTTCAAACGGGTAGGGGTGAGGATACAGGTTTGTAGCCCGGTCGTGGATGCGCTCCAGGTCGAATACCACCACATCAGCCCAGGCACCCACGCGCAGCACACCACGGTCACGCAGTCCCATGCGCTGGGCTGGGAAGGAGGTCATCTTGCGGATGGCATCTTGCAAGGTGAGAACCGGGGCATCACGCACGTAGCGCTCGAGCACACCTGGGTATTCGCCATAACTGCACGGCTGGTAGGGAATTGGATCGTTCAGGAAACCATAGGGTGCCAGCACCTGTCCATCGGAAGAAATCATCACTGAGGGGTGCTGCAAAAGGATGCGGATATTTTCTTCATCAATATAATCAAAAATAGCTTCTGCCGCATGACCATTTTCGACGATCAGATCAAAGTAGGTTTCAAAGGGATCCTGCCCACGCTGCTCGGCAATTGCCTGGATAGTTCTTCCGATCACACCCGGGCTCATAGGGGCATGCAGCATAGTAATGCGCTGCCATTGACCATGCTTCAATAGCCCCACAGGACCAAAGGCAGGCTTCTGGTCCAGCACGATCTCTTTGCGGATTTCCAGGCGTTTCGCAGGATCCTGGAGCAGAGCAGCGATCTCACCCGCAGGCAGGTCCTGAATGGATTGGGGCAGTCCAGCCGTCAGTGAAGGACCAAGATCGGTGTGGACGTCATTATCCACAGTCACATCCTGCCCGCGGGCGCGTGCCTCTTCCACCAACTGTAAATTGGCATTGGCATCACACGGGGCACCAAACTTGGGTGCATTGTGCGAGATTTGAACCGGTATACTCGCCTCCTGCCCAATATGGATAGCCTCAGCTACCGCGGTCAAGATCGTTTCACGTTCTCCACGGATGTGTGAAGCATACATCCCGTTGTGCTCAGCTGCCATGCGGCAAAGCGATACGATCTCATCGGTACCGGCAAAACACCCGGGTGGATATACCAGACCGGTGGACATACCGAATGCCCCAGCTCGCATGGCTTCATCCAATAGCTTTCTCATGTGCTCAAGCTGCGCTGTAGTGGGCTTCCTGTCATCCAAGCCCATAACGGCTATGCGTAATGCTCCGTGTCCGGCCAATGAGGCAACGTTGATCCCCAAGCCGCCTTCCTGAAGCACTTGCAGGTACTGCCCAAATGTGCGCCATGCCCAACTCACTTCCGGTTGACTGGAGATAGGACCCCATTGACGCTGCATCTCAATGAGGTAGGCATCGGCTACAGGTGCAGGTGACATGCCACAATTCCCCATGAGCTGAGTGGTGACCCCCTGGCGGACGGCGCTCTCTGCCAGGCGATTGACCAAGATGGAAAGGTCGGAATGGGTGTGGATATCGATGAAACCCGGTGAGACGAAGCGCCCGTCAACGTCTATGGTTCGCTTACCTTGCAACGTGCCGCGGGGTGCGATTTCGACGATGCGCCCCTGCTGAATGGCAAGATCACCCCAGAACCATGGGTTGCCGCAGCCATCAAGAATCTGTCCATTGGTGAGCACCAGATCGAAAGTCATCATTTTGTCTCCATAAGCTTAAGGAATAACCCAGGCACCATTATTATATATTATGATTCTGATTACCCCTGTGAAAACAAAGTCAGAGTTGCTAAACACTAAAACGAGTTGTGACCAAATGGTATTGTTGATACAATCCATCTGTGGACCAAATCCTGCTCACGATTGCCAGTAATCTGTACAATACCTCACCCGAGGAACTCGTCCCGCTCTCAGGCGGTCACTATAACGCCGTTTACCAATTCCCAGCCGGTAACAAATCCGCCATACTGCGGATCGGCGTCCAGGACTGCCCGTATAACCAGACGATGGGAATGCTCGAGTGGGTAAAGTACCTTGCAGAGCAGCACGCTCCTGTGTCTGCACCCTTGCTGTCGATCAATAACCACTTGCTGGAATGTGTCAGGCATTACGGCACGGTTTACAACCTGACCGTGTTTGAAAAAGCCGAAGGCGTGCTTGCGGAAAACATCCCAGTCTCTGAGTGGTCAACCGGTTTGTTCCAATCCATCGGAAAAGCCGCGGGTCAGTTACATCGAATTTCAACCGGTTATAAACCCACACGTCCATCTCACACACGGCCCCAATGGCACGATTCTTATGAAATCCAGAATGCGATTAAGAAGCTGGCCGAATCTAACAACACTGCCTGGGAGAAGCTTACCAGCCTAATACAAGAGCTGCAGCAATTACCGAGAGCCACAACTGATTACGGCTTGATCCATGAAGATCTGCACTATGCAAATTTCCTGATCCAGCCTGGAGGTAGTGTCACCATTATCGACTTCGATGATTGTTCCTATGGCTGGTTCGCCATGGACGTCTCGATGGCATTGTTCGACGTGCTGGTGCTTTACAACGCCACCAGTGCTGAAGAGAGCAAACAATTCGCCAGCGAGTTTCTCTCCAATTATCTGGTTGGATATCGACAGGAGAAAGACCTGCCCATTTTCTGGCAGGAGCAGATACCCAAATTCCTCAAGCTTAAGGAATTATGTATCTACGCTGAACTTACCGGTCACCCGGATGCTTCCACGCCGGATAGCTGGGTAGGTCGCTTTATGCGCGACCGTGAGAGGCGCATCACGGATGACTCCCCATACGTGGATATCAACTTCTCCAGCTTATGACCGACCAAGTGCTTAAAGTTGCCAGCTTATTCACGAGCTGACCTGGGCACCCCCGGAAAACCTGCCAGCCATCATTCCCCCTCAAGATGGCTGGCTAAAATGGCTGATAGGGTAGGCTATCAAAAGTATTAGCAACTTCTGAGGTCAGGAGACATCCATCACGCCTGAAGTGCTTCGACCGTCTTCCGCATGCGGATGGTCACACCAAAAGCGAGTGCCAAAGAGAGCAGATAGACAGCCCCATATGGGGTCATGAATCCCTTTTGCATTACATAGACTAATATGGTAAAAACGGCGAAAAGGATTATTTGCACCCAAGTCCAGACTCGGAGTTTGGTCAAGTAATCCTGGTCTGAGCTCCTTTTCCGGGCAGCTACATCCAGCCCGATGAAGAACAGAGCGAAGAAAAGGAACTCGGTGGAAAGCATGAGCTTATCAAACCATACCGGCGGGGTAAACCCTGCCCACAGGTTAACCCAAGAGGGGATGGGCCACAAAATGGCCACCCCATTGAACCATATTACAAGGTCGAGCAGGATGTGCATGAGGATGCCGACCCCCAACCCAATGCCCAGGTTTGCCAGGCGAGGCTGTTTAGCCAAGGCTGAGATAAAATAGAAGACCAGCACGACCGCCACAACAATGAACAAGCTGTGAGTGAAGGTGCGGTGTAATCCGTCGGTTGGAAGTTTCATCATCGTTGCCACAGCAACTGCCAGGTTATCTGTATCAGGGAGCAAACTCCCCAGGATGATACCCAACATCAGCCACTCACGTACCGGTGCCCACTTGCGCACCGCTGTACCAATCAAACTGTGAATCCCTGCTTGAGCCATACTTCCCTCCTATATGTTCAAGTTTTGACAGACTGTTAGTGTCCCAAATAGGATACTAGATACGAATGCCCATCCCGCAGACAGGTACTTAAGTATATAGCAATGTTCCTGGATGAATTTCAGCGCATAAAATATAGAAAGAACCATCGCCGTCAAACGGTTCAATCGCGATAGAGTGTAGAGACATAGGCGCGAGGCGTTTGATACAAGCTCGAATAATGACACCCGAACCGGTATTGACAGGAAATGAGACGATAGGCGATTAGTCCCAGCCATAGTCTGATGCACCCGATAAAAGCATTGCAGACTCTTTTTCACCCAGCCGTCTGGCTGCATATGCTTGTACCCTAATCTTTTCCATCAGTCGCTCAGTTAACTCATGGAGCTTATCAATGTCTATTACTCCATTAATTTCTTCCTCAGGCAGCCAAGGCTTCCCGGTTTGCAGGTAACAATGCCCACCAAATTGCCAGCTCCCATGTGTCTGATGATCATACTTTCCCAGGTAAATATGGTGGAGATGCTGGGGAGAGACGTAAAAGCCAACCGGGATAATTGGAGTATGGGTCATCAACGAAAGTCTGACGGCCCCGGTTCTGGCTTTTAAAGGTTGCTGATCAGGGTTCAATCGCCCTTCAGGAAAGATGACTACAACTTTCTCTTGCTGAAGCAGTAGTGCAGCTTGCTCAAGCGATCGATTTTTTTGACCGGGGAGAACAGGGATTTGCTCACTTTTTCGGTAGAGCCAGCCGAGAATTGGGATGTCAAAAACATAGCCCTGGATAAAGAAATGCAAGTGTTCATCGAACACAAATGGGAGAAATAATCCATCCGTCACATTGGGGTGATTACCAGCAATGATTTTTGCCCCTGAAGGGAAGATGGTTTCTCCACCCACACGGCAATCTTGCCCAATTGTGAGATGTAAAATCCTAAAAATCGTTTTTATCACACTGTAGTATATGTCCATAGCACTCCATCCTTGATACCATGCTATACGAACAAAACTGCCAATACAAGCTCTTTAACTGCCAAAAAACGCCAGAATAGCTCAAAATAACGGGAGTCAGATAAATTACAGCGGGAGCATTTTGTATATAGTTATCGAAAGGGCATGGTCTTTGACGAGGTTAAGAACGCACAAATCATTCGCCTTAAGCATGGTGCAATAGTCACCCAGAGATAGACTGTCCCTACCCATGGTAGTTCGATTCTCATGTATTATTTAACCAACTCAAATTAATAATCTGAAGGCTTGATATATACTGTATTTATATAATGGACACGAGGCAGGCGGGTTGCATTACAACCAAGCACGCACTCGAATAAATAACGCAAGAAATGCATTGCTCAATCTCCATGGTTTATGGATAACCATTGGCGTTCTATTATCCAAACCTTACTTGGTATCGTGAATAAAGGAGGCTAAACCATGAAAACAACCTCTTCTACACCCAATCTGGCCCAGGATTTACTCCGCATCCACAAGGTGATCACACGAGGGCTCGACACCAGCTTGATCAAGGGAAAAGACTATCTCGAGCACGGGTTTCCACAGCCTGAGCTGACCCACGGTTTTGCATGTTATACCCATTGCTTGACCCAGGTGTTAAGCTCACATCACAATAGTGAAGACCTGATCGCATTTCCGGCTTTCATGAAATATTTACCATCTGCTCCTTACGCGCAGCTTTCTGCCGACCATCACGCAATCGGATCCTTGTTAATCGGTATGCCGCAGGCGATCATTGACCTGACTGGAGAATCACCAAAACGGGACTGGAGGTAATCGTCGCTACCCTTGACCAGTTAAACTCCATATGGGAGCCGCATATCCTGCTCGAGGAACATTATTTTTCGAAGGAAACCATTAACGCTGCCATTAATGCGGATGAGCAAAGACGGATCAGTGATGCTTCCGCCAGGCACAGCCAGGAAAACTCAGGTCCTCCACACTGGGTGGTGCCATTCGTATTATTTAATCTCGAGCCAGATGATAGGGAGCAAATGGCGGCAAATTTCCCACCGACAATCGTCAATGAGCTTGTTCCAAGCGTATGGAAAGATCAATGGGCGCCGATGAAGCCCTTTCTGTTGGATTGAATGGAAAAAGGGCGTAGTAATTTGGGCTTAGGGAATAGTACTTGGTAATTAGGGCTTAGTGATTAGGGCTTAGTCATTAGAGCTTGGTAAATAGAGAATGGAATTTAACGCATAGAGAATAAATAGACATTGGATAAATTTAATCATAAGAGATTATTATTTAATAAAAAAACACAAAAAACGAAGAGGATCAAATCGTAGTTTTGGTTGGGGGTAATGTTGGAAAATGTGTCGGATATTATTGATATGACCATTGACACGTGTTATTAAAAACCGGTACAAAACTGCACTGGTAAAGACCAACCGCACTGGTTAAGAACAACTGCACCGGTAATGAACAACTGGTACAGAAGTACAGTGGTACCGGTAAAAACCAACCGGTATGAAGATGATCTGATTTAAATTATAATAGGAAATCATCTTCAATTATAGCACACAATGTTCTAATCTACAAGTAGTTTGAGTGAACTCCACCAATAATTTAAGATTTCTCATTTTGGCAGGGTAGTGGGACTTGATTGGGGATTGAGAGAATATCATGGAATAAGCAAGAAGGTAAAAACTAGGACAACTTTGCGATTACATCGATCTGAACCGTTAGCCGCCTCTGTGAGTAAAATTAACAAAATCGGTCGATGAGTACTTAAATTAAATCAGAAATCCGCTTAAATATAGATAATTGGTGGATTTATATTAGCTCTGGCTAACAAATGACCGACAAAACGAATGGGGTAAGAGCAAGAATAGGATGGAATATGAAATTTACCAACCTGACCACCATCTTGCGCTTCACTCTTCTGGCGATTCTATTAATCCTGCTAACAGCCTGTAAGGTTAGCACGCCAATTATAAAAACCACACAAGCAACGCCAATACCATTCGAAGCAGATTACGGCAGTTTATCAGACGATTCCGTGGCTACCCTGGAGAGCCTGGAAAAGATCGACGACTATCCATTTTATGTGATGCATTATTACGGGGATTATGAATACCCGCGAACCAGTTCGACCATGCCAGGGGGGAGCGAGTTTGCATGCTCGCTTTTTGCTCGCTAAATGAAACCGATGACATGTTGTATGGGCGCAACTTTGATTGGGATTTTAGCCCTGCTTTGCTGCTCTACACCGATCCACCCGATGGGTATGCGTCAACCAGTATGGTTGACCTGACTTTTCTGGGCATCAACCCTGCAGAGGCAACGTCTTTGACCGATCTGCCTCTTCTCGAGCGAACTTCCCTACTGAGCGCACCTTCCATGCCCTTTGATGGGATCAACGAATACGGATTGACCATTGGCATGGCAGCCGTGCCCGAAAAGTATGCGGATGATGCCAGTCAGGATCCATCCAGACCCAGCATTGGATCGATCGGGATTATCCGGCAGGTGCTCGACCATGCCCGCAGTGTGGATGAAGCACTGGTAATCTTTGCACAATTCAATATCAACTTCGGTGGGGGACCGCCGATCCATTATTTACTCGCTGACCCGAGTGGGAACGCAGTGCTGATCGAGTTTTACCGGGGAGAAATAGTCCTGTTACCTAATGAGGCGTATTGGCACCTGGCGACCAACCATTTACGATGCATTGCTCAAGGCAATGGAGGCTGCGAGCGATATCAAAGGATTTCTGAACGACTTACCAGTTTGGATGGCCGGCTCGAAACGCAGGATGCCATGCAGTTACTCTCTGAAGTCAGGCAAGATAACACCCAATGGTCAGCAGTATATAATATGACCAATGGCGATATCTCCGTGGTGATGGCAGGATTTTACGATCACGTCTATTCATTTCATCTCGATTTGGTATCCCCCTGAATTAGCTCGTATCCTGCAGATTTGCTGATACTATTGGCAATGATGGTAGGAGGGATCGTCCATACATAGACATTCCGCATTTTAATACCCGTTTAATACCCCTTTTAGGGCCTGTTTTTTTAACTATTTGCTCTATTATGGAAGTGTAAATTAATTATCCGACCGGACGGCGTGTTTGGAGTAATATTCGACCTGAGGTTATTCATCAGCAACACACCTGTCGCATCAGGGTCAAGGCTACTGAAAACTGCAACATCACACACTGGTTGGTACGCGAATGTGGAGCAGTGAGGCAAGGATATGGATGCGGTAATAAAAGTTGAAGGATTGAGCAAAACCTATGGCGAGACAATCGCTGTCGATGCTGTGAGTTTTGAGGTTCGTGAAGGTGAGATTTTCGGAATGGTTGGCCCGAACGGAGCGGGGAAGACCACTACGATTGAATGTCTGGAAGGTCTTCGTAAGCCCGACCGGGGGAGTCTCACCGTTTTGGGCATCGATCCCCAGCGTAACAGTCATTTTCTGCACACCCACACAGGGATGCAATTACAACAATCCAATTTACCAGACCGGATGAAAGTGTGGGAAGCGTTGGATTTGTATAGTACTTTTTACCCCAAAAGTGCAAATTGGGAAGAGCTGCTCATCCAGCTAGGGTTGGAAGAGAAGCGCAATGCCCCATTTGGTAAGCTTTCTGGTGGGCAAAAACAGCGTCTCTTTATTGCAATGGCTTTACTACCCGACCCTCAGCTTATTTTTCTGGACGAGCTAACATCAGGACTTGACCCACAAGCCCGGCATGTCATTTGGGATTTAGTACGAGACGTGCGCTCGAAAGGCAAAACCGTCATGCTGACCACACATTATATGGATGAAGCTGAACGGTTATGTGACCGGGTGGCAATCATTGACCACGGGCACATCGTGGCCATAGACACACCTGCCGAGCTAATCCGCTGCATGGGAGGCGAGGAAAGATTATCATTCAAGGTTGATAAGCCTCTACCGGCGGAGGTTGTTGAGGCGATAAACCATTTGGGAAGATTAGAAGTGCAAGGGGAAATGGTGGTCATTCATGGCAGGACCAGCCAGGCGACTCTGGTAAGTAATATGGTTACGTTACTCTCAAAAGAAAACATCCAATTTAGGGATGTGCTGACAGAACAAGCGACCCTGGAGGATGTATTCTTGAAATTGACGGGCAGAGAAATAAGAGATTGAGGCATTTATGAGAAGCCTATGGAAAATGACCTGGATGGAAACCAAGCTCTTTCTACGTGAGCCTGTGGGAGCATTCTTCACTCTTGTTTTCCCATTGATGTTCTTATTCCTTTTCGGCTCGATTTATGGTAATGCCCCTTTGATGCAGCTAAATGGCCAAGGTACAGTGGATATCTCTGTTCCAGCTTATACAGCGATGATCATCGCTACCACAGGTTTGGTAGGCTTGACTATCACGATAACTGCCTACCGGGAGCAAGGCGTTTTGCGTCGCCTGCGCACCACACCCATCAATCCATTAGTTGTATTTGGGGCGCAGGTCATCGTCCTGTTTACGATGACGCTGCTTGGGATGGTCCTGCTCATCATCGCGGGGGTACTAGTTTATCATCTACGATTTGAAGGAAATGCGCTAAGTGTAATGGCAGGATTTATCTTGAGCAGCATGAGCTTCTTTGCCATTGGCTTTGTGCTGGCCGGATTGATGCCAACCGCGCGGACAGCCCAGGTGGTGGGGATGGTGATACTCTACCCGATGCTATTTCTTTCAGGCGCCGGGTTTCCACGTGAGCTACTGCCCGAAACAATTCTTAAGGTATCCAGATTCTTACCACTAACCCATGTGGTCACACTTCTACGCGGACTGTGGGTAGGTGAGGCGTGGAATAAACACGTGACCGATGTGGTGGTACTGGCAGGAATTCTAGTAGTGGGGGTAATTGTATCCATGAAGACGTTCCGTTGGGAGTAAGCATGATCATAGGTGTCTACCGAACAACGTTATCGAAATGGCAAGAAACGAGCTAAAACTTTGCATGGAGACGCCCGGGCGGGGTGTCTCTACTATTTTGTGATACCCTGACCGTATTTGAGAAGAATGTCTGACAATTATGTGACGATTGGAGGGGTGATGCATCTAATCATCGTTAATATACGTATTTCTTGGATATAAGACAAATGGCTATAGAAATGGCTTACATTTGCCCGGTATGGAATGTCAGCGAGAATTCATCGAAAATCTTTTACTCTCCTTGGGCAGATGAGTCGAAATGATTTACCAAATCCAAATTTCTAACCATCTTGCCAAGGAGGTTTAGTTATGCGACGTCTCTTGATCATCTTACTCACCCTGATTACAACAGTGATACATTTCTATTTCTTTACGACCGATCCGAAAGGTGGATTACTATTTATTATGTTCCTGTTAAACGGACTCGGTTATTTAGGCTTGCTGGGTCTTCTTTACCTGCCACTAGGTATACCGGCATCATTACACAGGCTGGTACGACCAGTTTTCATCGGCTATACGATTCTCACCATTGTGCTATATGTCATCATCAGCGCACAGTCCGGGATCTGGTCAGCTCCATGGGCACCGGTTGCCAAGGTGGCCGAAGTGCTCCTGGTCTGGCAGCTGTGGGCAGAGGGCAAGGCTCAAATGCCGGTAACCGCCTCACGCAAATCGGATGCCATGCTATAATAGCGACTATCCATAAAACTAGGAGGATCGAAGATGGCTGGTTCCGGAAAAGCGGATAAGGGTAGAAAACAACAGAAGAAGAAACCCCAACATACCTTGAAGGAGAAACGAAAGCTGAAGGAAGAAAAGAAGAACAAACCGACCTCGGGTATTGGGTAACAGGGTTTCGTTGTAAACAATAAAAAATTATTGGACGTTCCAAGCGACCATTCCTATCTTGAGGAATGTGTGCGCTAATATGCAGGTCTCTCATCCATGTGGGAGGGAAGACGGGCAGTCCCGCTCCCTCCCTTTTTTATTCTGAACCTTCATCGAGCATCTGGAAAACCAACATCGGTAAGGTAATGCATGCCTGAGACACTCACTCAACCCCCACCGATCAATACACAAACCAACCGGGAATCATCCTTATGGCAGCACACCGATTTTATGAAGCTATGGACCAGACAGACGGTTTCTTTTTTTTGGCAGCGCTCTCACCAGGCTGGCAATCCCTATGCATGCTGCTGTCAGCCTCAACGCTTCGGCGGGAGAAATGGGACTGTTGGCGGCAGTAGAAACGATGCCTGCTCTACTGGTTGGGCTTTTCGTCGGTGAATCATCAGTCAGGGAGTTAATCTTTGGATTTAATATCTGACCTGGCAATCACCTGTTGATAAAAGGTGGAGATGTGCATGCGGAAACCCCAGCCTACACCGGTGAGCACATGTGCCCCGGCGGGCAACCTGCCTGGCAAACTGTCGATGGTGGGGAGCTCGATGCCATCCACCACCTGGCAGATACGTCGCTCAAGATTAACCCGGTACAAGCAACCATCCTCGCGACTGAAGAATTCCGCCCCGACCTGATCATGGGTCTTCAGACGCCGGAAGTGCCAATAGACATCATCGGGGGGACGAAGATAGGAGCCCATGACTCACGACTTTGCTCCCGCTTCCAGAAACTGCCTGAGCTGCTGGCGATAGTTTTCGAACGCCAACCGGCCTACGTCAGTGATGGAACACAGGGTAAGGGGAAGCTTGCCACGGTAAGTTTTCTCGATCTCGATATAGCCAGCAGCTTCCAGCTTTGACAGGTGTATAGTGAGATTACCTTTGGTTAACCCCGTCTCATGCTGCAGGTATAAAAAATCCACACTCTGTACCGCAGACAGGACTGCCAAAATCACACTGCGCGAAGGCTCGTGGATCAACCTATCGACACCCGTGAGGGAAGGCTTTAGCTGAGGTTCAGTGCTCATCGAGCTGCTCCACGGACACTCTGGTTTGATGCAAATATGTCACCCGTGTGATCACACCGTAGGCGAATAACACCAGGCTGGCAAAGAAGCAGAGCAGTCCGGCTCCCCACAGGTCTCCCAAACCACTGAGTGCCAGGAAGCCTCCCAGGAGCAGGCAGAAGCCTGCCAGGAAATAGAAACGCACCAATTTGATCCGAACGCCGGCCAAACCGAACATGAAAGCCAGCATAAACCCAGCCAGGGCAGGCATCAGCACCACAGTCTTGATGCCGCGCAGTATCATGTATAAATTGAAGCCCAACAGTAGGACGGTGAAGCCAATTGCGATAGCTAGGAATCGACGATCTTCCCAACCTTGCTTTAGCTCGACATATCCGGTACGTGGATAAGTACTGCGTTGGCGAAACCACAGCATCAGCTTGCGGATGCCTATCCCAGCCACAAACACTGCCAGGAAGATCAAGGCAAAGCTGCCCTGGGCAGCTGGAACAACCTGCTGGAAGATGAAATAGATCGCCAACAGCAAGCACATGGCTGCAGCGCTGAACTCTGCCAGTCCGTCTGCGAACCAATATTGTACCGCTCGTTTTTGAGCTGCCTGCAACTTATTATCCATGCTTACATTCTCCATTCATAGACTAGTCTGTACTATAGACTTGTCTATATTATATGGCAATTTCGGAAAGATGTCAAGCAGGAACTAAGCTGGGGTTGCGTTGGTAGATTGATTTTTCTCTTTGATCATTCCGGGGACGAAATAACCCAGGATGGCAGCAAACAGAGAGGCCTGGGCAAGGATCGGCTGCCAATTATTCGTGACCAGGTCATAAAAGCGGGTGCCGGAATCACCAATCGGGACGCTGAAGCCAATCGGCAGAAGGATGATAAGCGGGATCAATGCACCAATGGCGCTGCCCAGCAGGCGTTGAAGCGGGAGCATACGGATGCCTTTCCAAACCCAACGTAAGGAGATCAGACCGATCAGGTTGACACCGATCACATACCCGAGCCAGATCACGAGCAATGATTCGATCCAACCATCGCGGGAAATGCTATCCACCCCGAATAAATAAAGGATGTCAGCAAGAAGGAAGATTATCAGGTATGAGGCGACGATCTGAAAAATGACAATCAACAGCCAGACAAACAAATGGGAGATGAATTTGAGCGCGGTCATTGGAACCTCGAATAATAAGGAATAGTGATTAGTGATTAGTAATTTCAAAAATCCATCAGATTCATGATTATGAATCGGATGAAATCCATACCACGACCGAAACCAATCATAATGACATTGAAAATAAATTCTATCCCTATTGTTCCACTTTTTCGACGACGATGGTGCCGTGGGAGAGCAGGGCGGCGATGGCGCCAATGGCAGCCAGTTGAGGAACCAGCAGTGCCCCTACCACTCCAAAGGTCAATGGGATGTCGACAAGAGTGCGGCCGCTCTCATTCTTGATGATCACCCGGCGTATATTGCCTTCATGCAATATTTCCTTTATTTTGGATACAATTTCTTCACCCTTAACCTGAAACTCTTCCGTGCGAACTTTTTCTTCAGACATTTTATGCTCCTTAATCAATTATCGTCGTTTTACGGTGTGTAGACCGACCACTGGTAATGAAGCTGTTTATAATTCACCAACCCGCCACCAACCGAGCAATAATTCCCACGCTTGATGATCGGGCAGAGCAGGCGAGGAAAATCGATGGTCAATATATGCGGGTTCTCACTCACCTGGTACACCTCATTCCAGGTGGACAGGGCAGGGTAGACAGCGGAATTCCACAGCTGCAGGCTGGGCTCGTCCAGACCCATGCGGACGGCCATTTTAGGTTGATTTTGCAGCTCCGCCAGCAGGAAATAGGTCATTTGTGCCTGACCCTTCATAACGGATAAATCCTCACCCTGATAGATCACCAATTCCAAATCTGGGCGGTGATAATAATTTGCCAGCATGAGCTGCATTTGTTCGATGTATTCATTGGCGAGCTGAATATTGACCATCACCCGGCTGCGGTCGGGGGCATTGGTCGCAATGTACTCAAGCACATGCGTATTGGCGGCATCCTGGGTGAGCTGGACGGTGGCATCAGTGTAGCTGTTCGCCTGGGAGAACAGCAGCAGCAATGAAGTGAATGCCAGGGTAAGTGCACCAACCCACTTCCAAAAGCGCCCAGGTTGATGGATAAAATCCAGGATTTCCACCAACAATACGCCTGATAAAACAGCCGTCCCGACGGCGAAGGGGAGCAGGTAATACTCGACGGCAAAATGCCAGGGAATGTACATCCCCAGCCAAAATGCCATCCAGACAGCTGCCAGCCACCAAAGACCCGACCGAGGCCAGCGGCGCATTACCAGACAACCAATCACCACGACCAATGCCATGGGCAGCAGCCAGATGTAATCACGCATGATCCACCCACCCCAGCGCACCAGGCTGCTGATGATTGAGGCACGATCAAAAAAGAACTCTGAGGATTGCCCCACGCCGAGGATTTTCGAAGAAGACAGAAACCAGGTCCGTCCGAGATAAAAGATCAATCCACTCACCAAACTGGTAAAAACGAGATAACGAGAGAATTTCTCTACGAACGGGGCGGAAGGGTTGTGCCTGCGACTTCCAAACCAGGCAACCGCCCACCAGACCACAGCTACAGGCAGCAGGAGCAGGGTGCTTTCCTTAGTAAAGCTTGCTACCAGCAGAAGGATCGCACCTACCACCAGGAGCATCCATATTTGGAGCCGCCTCACTGACCGAGCCGCCAGGATAGCCAAAACAATGGTGCTCAGCATCAGCAATACCTGAAAGTTTTCCGCCTTTGAGAGGGTGTAAACATCTTCGATCACCGACGTGGTAAGGGTAAATACCAGACCGGTCAGGAAAGCCTGGAGCTGGGTGCCACCGAGAGAATTTACCAGGTAGATCAAGAGGAATGTGGTGGTTGAAAAGACGATCAGATTACCCAGAAAGTACCAAAATGGATGACCACCCACCAGCAGGTACCAGAATGCGAAGGCGGCCCAGTAGACCGGGCGAGCCCGACCGGCGACCACATCCCAGCTCAAGTCAAATTTTCCGTGCAGGATGCCATCTGCGATGGTTAGGGCACGTCCGTCATCCATTAAGCCGAATTGAGCTGAGACAAGCCTGGGTATCATGATCAAAATGCACACCAATATGGGTGTGTAGATCCAATAGCGTGAAATCCAAGAACGTTCGGGTTTTCCGGCTGGTGCCGGAAAAGTTTCAGGCATTGGATAATTCCTTTTCCATGGTAAAGGTTCCTGGTGTGAACCGGTAGCCCAGTTTCAAGTCGATGGCAATCATGGCGGCGTTTTCGGAATTATGGCTGGTGCGCACCATTCCCACCCCAAAGGTGCGTGCTTTGCGGAGTGCCAAGGCTTTCACGGCCTGGGCCAGCTTACGTCCGCGATAGCGCACATCGGTGCCAGTGAAAAGGTTATAAGCATGGTCGGCTCCAGTAAATACGGTAATCGCACTCATGGCTGCCCACTCACCATTACTGCTGTCGATAGCTACTATCTGCGCCTCAGGATGATACCAGTAGGAATTGCAGACGGATTTTTCGAATTCCTCGAAGGAAGCCCAAGGAGGGACGCCATCGGAACCAGGGTCGGTGGCGGCAGCGGTGCTATTTAGGGTATACAGCTTCCGGCGTGCCTCCTGGGTATCACCCAGCTCGGCCATGTCAGTCAATCGAAACCCCTGATCCTGTACGGCTTGCAGGATTTCATTGTAACGGCGATCATCCCAGGTGCTGAGGTCAAATACCATCTCGAGGCTGTGTTTCATTTGAATAAAGCCGCGATGGGTAACAAAGTGGATCCCCGGCTCACAATCATCCCTGACCCTGGTCTTTAATGTGCGTGCATTCGATCCGGCTGCATGAATCATCAAGTCATCAAATAAAAAACTGCCCAAGCCACAACCCCGGCAATCCGGCTCAACGATCAGATACAATCCGTATAATCGATCCCGATTCAAGTTATCCCTGTAGAGACCGTTAAAACCGAGCGTTCGCCCATCGTGATCCACTGCGACGGTAAATAGGATGCCCAGCTCAAGCTGGCGAGTGTACCAATCCATCAGCGATCTTTCAGTGGTCGGTTCGGTTTCTTGGCTGGTCATGAGCGATGCGATCGAAGAAAAGTGACGGGTGGGATCAGCAGGCTGGAGTGAAATTCGGTTTAGATCTATCAACTACCTTCTCCTGGAAACAAAACCTATGGTTATTTCCCATTATAATCTGCCTGGGAGGAGATATGGCCTCGTTTCTCGAAAGGTGGAAAACGCTTGCCCGGCAGCTAAAAACTGAGCTTTATGCCCTGTACCTGGCATACAAAGACCGGCGCACCCCGTGGTATGCCAGGATTTTTACTGCACTGGTGGTGGGGTATGCGTTCAGCCCAATTGACCTGATCCCTGATCCTATCCCAGTATTGGGATACCTGGATGACCTGATACTCGTCCCTATCGGGGTGTACCTGGCAGTGAAGATGATCCCGGCACAGAGGTGTAAATGAAAACAGGTCGTTTGATCAATATATTCATTGTGGTTTTCGTGGACCTGCTCGGGTTCGGTCTTATCCTGCCGTTATTGCCCTATTATGCTGAAACATTCGGTGCTTCTCCACTGGTGATCGGTTTTATCGTGGCATCCTATGCAGCAGCATCTTTAATTGGTGCTCCATTGATGGGCCGGCTATCCGACCGCTATGGACGACGCCTGATTCTCTTATTGAGTGTGGCGGGTACTTTTATTGGCTATTTACTCTTAGGTTTCGCAGCACCGATTGGCGGATTTCTTGCTCATCTGACCGGCTCACAGGCGATCAATACATTCATCATCGGAGTTTTGTTCGCTAGCCGAATGCTGGATGGATTTACTGGCGGCAATATCACGGTTGCCCAGGCGTATATCAGTGATATTACTGACGAAACCAACCGCTCACGGGGCTTAGGCATCATCGGCTCAGCATTTGGGTTGGGTTTTATCATAGGCCCGGCTGCAGGAGGCTTGCTTAGCCAGTGGGGATATAACGTCCCTGCACTCGCTGCAGCCAGCCTGGCTTTCCTAAACCTGGCGTCCATTTTCTTCTTCCTGCCTGAATCGCTCACCGAGGCGCGCAAGTCGGCCAACAGAGAGCATCAACAACCTGCAATCACATTGAACGCGATGCTGGCAGCACTTAAGCGACCGAAGGTGGGCCCTTTGCTGCTGGTGCGCTTCGTCATCATGCTGGCGTTCGCCATGTTCCAGTCTGTTTTCGCCTTGTATGCGCAGATTAAACTACACCTTTCGACCCAATCCACCGGATTGGTGTTAACTTATGTAGGTTTATATTCTGTCGTGATCCAGGGTGTTGGGATTGGATTATTAACCAAGCGCTATAAGGAGAACACCATCATTATTGCCTCCCTATGGCTCATGTTTATCGGGCTGGTCGGTTGGGCACTCACCCCAACGCTGCCAGTTATGCTGCTGGTTATCCTACCCCTGATGGGAGGTGGTTGGATCGTAAACACGATCATCACCAGTGCCATTACCAAGGCGGTCGATCCTGAGGAGATCGGAGGTATGCTGGGTATTTCCACTTCACTGGAGAGCGTCACACGGGTGATCTCACCCACCGTAGGTGGATTCCTGATTGGCAGCATTGGGACCTGGGCACCCGGTGTAGCCAGCGCGGTGGTTATGCTGTGGGCAGTTTGGTTGGCATACAGGCGGATCATCAATGTACAAGAAAAGGAGGTCGAAGTCAGATTGCCAGTCGAAGAGTGTTGTGTGTGAAAAGAACAGCTGTTAGCGGTTATCAATTAGTAATTAGTGACTAGTGATTAGGGATTAGGGATTAGTGATGAGTAATTAGGAAAAAAAGTAAGGCAAGATGGTTTCCGAGCTTCGCGAAAGGCTCATCGAGGGAGCGAATAGTCACTAGTGGCTCGGGGATAATTGGTGCGGGGTTTTGTGGGGTTGAGGCAGGTACTCCGAAACCCAGGGATGAACAGCAATTGGTATTCGTTGGAAGGCGATCCTATTCAACCCAGCTCACACAAATGCTTGACAAAGGGGCAAGAATTCCTTATAACCTGATTAAGCATTAATAAGACATCCGCAGATGGGCTAAAAAAAGGAATCAGGTTATGGAGACAGATGCCAAAGCAAACAGGGGCGGTTTCACAAAACAGGGAAGTCATCTACCTGGGCTGGTTAGATTTCTCCTGATCCTTCCAATCTTATTGTCCAGCTGCGCATCTTCGGCCATTCAAACCGTCGAAGTTACCAGAGTCGTCCACGAAACTGTAATCGTGAATCAGCTGCTCGAAGTAATCATCACGACCACCCCTATACCTGCGGCATCCACTATAAACCCCAATCTCACCCCTGAAGCATGCGCTTGCATTCCCACCACCCCACCTTTTATCGTCTGGAACACCCAACAGGTTGTGAATGCATTTACCGCCGCTGGATTGGAAGTAGAAAATACCAGACCGATGACAGCGGATGATTATGGATTGGTCCCTATGCTTGCCGTGGAAGGGACACGATTTTTTATCCCTTCGGTCTGTGCAGATTGCGGCGGGCGGATATTGAGCTTTACTTCCGAAAAAGATCTTACGATTGTACGAGACTATTATGCACAAATGGGAAAATTCGGTGCGGTATTATTCTCCTGGGTGTTTATCAGGGATAACATCCTGGTGCAGATCAACGGAGAGCTGCCTGAAGCAACCGCCAGGTTGTATGAGCAGGCATTGATGAAAATGAAGTAAACATAGATTGCTAACTTTTAGACTTATCGTACTTATGGGAACGGGCGTATAAACTGATAGGCACTCCTCATTATCTGTCAGAAAACTAAATTGAGTTTCCTCTTTACCTACATAAACCCATCAGGTTACCGATACTTGGGATATTTCAACGTCGCTGATTGAATGTATAATGGTCGCAAGAGCATCTCATTATCCATGGAACCCTTCGAATACTGTGTCTATATCATGACCGATGCGCAGCACAGCCTGTTGTATACCGGCCGAACAGGAAATTTAAAACGGCGGGTGGCACAGCATCGCACCGGTAATGGGGGAGTATTCACGCGCCGGTACAGCCTCACCAGGCTGGTGTATTATGAGATCGTGGAGAGTGATAGCGAAGCAAGAAAACGGGAAAAACAGATCAAGCATGTCTCGAAGAGACAAAGAGTAAAACTGATCGAGGCCATGAACCCAGAGTGGAAGGATTTATTTTTGGAAATTTGAGAATTTAAGATAACCACAAAGGTCACAAAGGGCTCAAAGGTCAGAAGATTAAGAGATCTTTACTTGGTAAGAAAAGAACCCAGCCTGACACGACACTTCCAATTACCCAGAAATGACGACTCAATAATGATGAGTTTTCGACCACTTTGGAATTAGAAAGTAGGAGCTGCAAAAAGAGAACCCATGAAATCAGACGTCGGACTTCGAGCGAGAGATTTTTTTAACAGGGATGGTTACTATTGAGCGGAGAGCGTACTGCTGGCGGTCGCCGAGCATAAAGGCATCCAAAGCGAGCTTATCCCGCGAATTGCCACCGGCTTTTGCAGCGGGATGGCGCGCACTAACGGTATGTGCGGAGCTGTCTCCGGAGGGATTATGGCAATCGGGCTCTCCTTAGGCAGAAGATCTGCTAAGGATGCGGTGGACCCTGCCTATGAGTGTGTAAGAGAATTCCTGCAGCAGTTTACAGAGCAGTTCAAAGCGCTAAACTGCCTTGAGCTGACCGGTGTCCACCTGGGCACAGCGGATGGGCAGAAAACTTTCAAGGAGGGGGGAAAAATCGAAGAGTGTGTAAATTACGTGGGTGAGGCTGCCAATATTGTAGTTCATTTAGATTGCTAGCTCTCAACAGATCATATTGAGGATAGGCTGCAAATTCGCCCATAACCCCAAGTATTATTTTGAATTACGAGTAAAATAAATGAGATGAGAATGCACCGTCTGCATTGGCTGGCAATCCCGCTTGGATGCGGATTCTTGCTTGTTATTGGTTTGATCTGGCTGATAGGCACACAGACTGCCAGGGTTATGGCAAATCCTTACCAGGCTCACACGCGTGCAGTTCTGTATGTTTCCACCCAGGGCAAGGATAGTGGAAACGACTGCCTGAATCCCACGGCACCTTGCCAGACGGTACAATATTCCATCCGAACAGCACAGGCAGGGGATTACATCCACGTTGCGGCTGGCACATACAGCGGATCCATGTTCGTGTCAGAGCTTGGCATGGGTGTAACTGCAACGGTGATCATCAGCAAGGATATCAGCTCGTTCCTGGGGGGCTATTCGCCGGATTTCTCCATAAGAGATATCGATAGCTATGAAACTATATTAAACGCCTCAGAGACGCCTGGTGCGCATGTGGCAGTGCTGGCGAATACGAACGTGCGCTTTGGCGGGTTTACACTCACAGGAGGAAATGGTGCGTACTCCCCCGAGCGATTCTATTATCCTGGTGGGGCGATGCGGATTTTTGGCGGCTCACCTACCATCAGTGACAATAAAATCATCCACAACCAGGCATACCGGCGAGGTGGGGGAATATACGTTGGTCGCGGGGCCTCCCCATCCATCCTAAACAACACGATCATCTCCAACTCGGTCATCACAGTTGAGGGCGATGCCACCAATGATGGAGGTGGGATCTATATTGCTTCCGGACCGGTGGTGGTACAAAACAATTCCATCCTTTACAATACCGCTCAAGGTGAAGGGGGTGGTATTTATGTGGGTTGGAATGTAGCGACCTTGATCATCTCGAACACTGTGGCATACAATCGCCTGCTGGATCCACTCGACGGTCAGGGCGCGGGCATCCATACCACGGGTGATAAAGTGCAAGTGGTGATCAGAGGGAACCGCATCTTTGCCAATTCGCTAATTAGTGGGTTCGAAGGGAGTGGACTGTATATTTCTTCCCCTGGTATCATCGATGGCAATTGGATTGATGACAACCACGCACCCGGTGGAAGGTCTGCATTATGTATCGCGGATGTGTCAGCTCCGGTTACCGTTACCAATAATATTATCGTAGAGAACGCAGGTACCGGAGTGCTATCATTCAATAATCAAGATGTGCATTTGATCAACAATACAATCGCCATGAATTCCTTCCGGGGAGTACAAGTGCAGTTCCCGGAGGACACGACCAGTGAGACGACATTCACCCTGCAGAACAATATTATTGCCAGTAACGGAGAGTGTGGGGTTTTTATAGAGAACGAAGGCAACCAGATGCTGGACTTCAATGACGTCGTCGGACAGCGCTATCAATATTGCGGTTTCCCGGACATTCTGGGACATAGCCTGAGTATTGATCCGGTCTTTGTTGACCCAACGGCGAGTGACTATCATCTACTGGCAGGTTCCCCTGCTATCAACCATGGTGAGGCCACTGTTGCGCCCGTGACCGATTACGATGGCACTCTGCGCACGCTTTATTACCAGGCAGACATGGGTGCTTTAGAATTTGTTTATTCGAGGGTATTCCTGCCCATTACCCGGAAATAAACACAAGGTCCGTCCAGCTAAAAATAATTCTTGGAGTACACAATCAGACGAAGGAGTACATATGAGAATTACGGATCACATCCAGTGTATTGACTTCCCTTGTACGGAAGCACGCCAGGAAAGCTACCTCATCCCCGATCTTGACCTGGACCCTGAAGATATCAGGATTATGCTCATCTCCGAGACCGCCCCGACCGAACCCACAGATTATTATTACGGTACCTGCCAGGCCTTATTCGCCCGCACTACCGTACAAGCCTTCCAGGAAGCCGGTGCCAGTGTATCCAACGTCCAGGACCTGGTGCATAAGGGTATATACCTGACCACAGCGGTCAAGTGTGGTAAATACGACTATGCGGTCGTCACAAGCACCATTACCCATTGCGCCTCACTTCTGGAGCGCGAGATCGGGCTGTTCACCAAAGTGAAAGCCTATCTTTTAATGGGTGATGTGGCAATCAAGGCATTTAACACCGTTGCCAGGCACCAGGGTGAACCGAGGGTGATCCCGGCTGGTTCCACCTACAAGATCCGCAATGATGAGTTTACTTACCGAGGAGTGCGTGTCTTCCCTTCCTACTTGCAGGCAGGACCAAGCTACGGCATCGAGAAGTCAAAGCAGCGAATGATTTCATTGGATATCGCGAAGGCGCTGATTGTGGCGAACATATCTTGACAATCATAGTGAGTGTGTCGTCCTGATATATATTTACAGGTATACAATAAATATCTAAACAGGAAGTGATCAGGATGACGACAAAAAGATATAGTGAAGCATTCAAACGGCAGGTTGTTGCCGAATACGAAGCTGGTAACAACATAAGCCTTTTAGCCAAGAAATACGGTATCACCGGTGGAGTAACAATCAAGTATTGGATAAAGAAATATGCCAAGGAAGGATTTAGGCAAGAGTTGGTGCGGATACAGACTGCGGAAGAAGCCAATCGGGTGAAAGAGTTGGAACAACAAGTAAAAGAATTGGAACAAGCATTGGGGAAGGTGATGTTGGAAAAGCTGAAGCTGGAGAGCATTCTTGAAGTACTGCAAGAAAATGAAGCTGAATTAGTGAAAAAAAACGTACTTCCATCATCCAGCAATGCTTCTGGAAAGCCCAGCAAGGGAAGTGCCACGTGAGCATGGCCCAAATTTGTGCCCAATTTGGTATCAGTCGTCAAGCCCATTACCAGATGCTGTGGCGGGAAGTCGAACGCCATTCCGAAGGTGAAGTTGTGCTGGAAATGGTCCGCCAGGTGAGACGCAAGCATCCACGTATGGGAACTCGGAAGTTGTTGTTCAAAATTCAACCTCTCCTGGAAGGTGACCAGCTGCAAATCGGACGCGATCGCCTGTTTGAGCTGCTGCGCAGTGAAGATTTATTGGTTAAACGCCGTAAAGCCTACCGTCGGACGACCATTCCTGGCTTGTGGCGAGCTCCAAATCGGCTGCCGGGTTTGACCATCTCCCACCCCAACCAAGTCTGGGTATGTGATATCACATACCTGGAATTGGAGATCGGTCGCTTCGCTTACTTGTTTGTGCTGATGGATCTCTATGCACGCTATATCCTGGGTTGGCATGTTACTACTTCCTTGGCAGCAGACGGTGCACTGACCAGCCTCAATATGGCTTTGTCGCATTTGCCCCATACACATCAAGATTTGATCCACCACTCCGATCATGGAGTTCAATACACCAACCATGCTTACATGAATACCTTGCTCACGCGCAATATTCAACCTAGTATGGGCGCTGTTGGAAATTGTTATGACAACATTTTCGCAGAACGTCTCATCGGCATTTTGAAGTCCGAATATTGCCTGGATACCCGTTTCATGAACATCGCTCAGGTCAATTTTGCAGTTAAGGAGGTGGTTCATCTTTATAATAACGATAGACCTCATCTATCGCTCAATCTAGCTGTCCCTCAGGAAGTGTATTCTGGCATTCGACCAGATGTTCCATGTTTGGAGATTCCTGATGGGTCATATTGAGCTACTAATAACTAACTTTTCCTGTAAACGTATTTCAGGACTTGACAGAGGTCCCTAGAAGTAATTAGTAATTAGTAATTAGTGATTAGTAATTAGTAATTAGTGATTGGTAATTAGTGATTAGTGATTAGGAATCAAGAAAATAGAATGGTTGTCAGTTTTTAATTACTGCCTAAAGGTATCGACAAATGAATGGTTTCTCAAGAATAATACTGATAACTATATGACCGATTGTATCTTCTGCAACATCATTGCTGGACAAGCACCCGCTGATTTCGTGCATCGAGATGAGCTGTGCGTCGCTTTTATGGATATCCATCCGGTAAACCCTGGGCACGTGCTGGTGGTACCATGCAGGCATGCCGTGCTGCTCCCGGAGCTGGATGAAGCGTCGATTAAGCATATGATGTGGGTTGCACAACAGGTGGACAGCGCTCTGAGGGCGAGTGGGATCCATTGCGAGGGGATCAACCTGTTCCTGGCAGATGGGCGTACGGCTGGACAAGAGGTAATGCACATCCACTTGCACGTGATCCCACGCTTCATTAGTGACGGACATCACCTGCGTTTCAGTCCATCGTATTTCAAATTACCCTCGCGGGTTGATTTGGAAAGGAATGCAGAGGCAATCCGCCAACAGATGGGAGGCGCTTCATGAACCGCATCAAGTTAATACTATTAATATTCACCACTATCCTGGTGAGCTGTGCCTCCCCCACCCCCACATCGACCCCAACCTCCGCACCACCCACGCCAATCCCAGCCAGCTCAACACCGCGAGTATTGATGCTGCCCACCTGGACGCCTTCACCAACCCCACCGCGCAAGCCAACTCCAACACCCCGCAACACATCCACGCCCCTGGTGACACCAGAGGGCTTTGGCGGAACAATCCCTGGGGGTATACCCTCTGCCCTTACGATTGAGACTATGCTGGACCGTCCTACTTATGCACAGCTCTCCAAGCCTGCCAATTTGGTCTCGCTGCAATATAACCCTTCGGTCTGGACGCTCAATTCTTATTACCCCACCGCAACCATGGGCTATTCGCTTAGCAATCGCTCGATCTATGATTGCAGGCTGGAGCCGTCCGTCGGAAAAGGTGTGGAAGGCTACGAAGTAGAGAAATATAACCGTTCAATTGGCACGACCAGTTTTCAAATAGCACGCGCCAGCCTGGGCGGAGAGCTGTTATTTGCTAATTACTGCACGGGGAGTGATGCCAACTCCACTTGCTACCAGATGACTCCCGGAGCTGACCATACTACCTGCACCCAGGCCGCGGAAGAAGTGCTCGCGACTTATAAGCTCATCCCCAACCCATTTTTTAATGTCACCTCCTCTACCAATCGGTGGATATGCCAGGATCAGGCAGGCACAGTAGGTTTGTGTCTTATTTCATATTCGGTGCCTTTGAATGCCATGGCATTCAGCCCTGCCGGACAGGCATGGGCGATTGGGGATGATGGGATCATTCTTAACCTGGTAGGAACCCTTTGGAAGGAAGTGAGCTCTCCGGCCAGCCATCCTCTTTATGACCTAAGTTTTTCCGGTTTAACAAGTGGCTGGGCTGTGGGCGACGGGGCTGAAGTGCTGCAATGGAATGGGGATACCTGGAGCGAGACCCTGCCATACCATGGACCCGGGGAAGGACCAGGTGGTACCACCCAGGTATTGTATGCGGTGGATGCAGCCTCCAAAGATGACGTATGGATGGTGGGATCGATGAAAGGCATCGACGGTAAGTTCCGCCCTTATACCTTGCGCTGGGATGGTACTGAACTGGTTGAGGAGAATACTTTCCCCGATTGTAACTGTGGCTTAAACGCGGTGCTGGTTCGCAGCCATAACGATGTGTATGCCGCCGGCGGTTCTGACCTGGGAGCGATGATCTTCCATTGGGATGGATCAGCGTGGACGAGCACGCTGCTACCAGGTGCTGACCACCTGTATGCGCTCAGCCAGGCGGATGATGGCAGCATCTGGGTTGCTGGGATCGAGGTAGCACGCGATCAATCGGATACGCGCGGAGCGCTCTTTCAATGGGATGGCACACAATGGCAGCGCATATCTCTCCCACCTCTCACCGGAGGCATTTATGCGCTGAGTATATTACCCACCGGTCAGATTGTGCTTGGAGGAGATTTCACTGCGTTAAGGAATGGGCTAAGCTGGCAACCGATTACTACCGATATCGCCGGCTATGGTTGGATTGTGGATATCGAGCAAGACCCGCAAGGCAGCGTGTGGGCGTTAACACGCTCGGGAAATATATTCAAGCTCGGGAAGTAGGGATCTAGGACGAGCATTCCGGTAGAGCTCCGGTAAAATTGATACCGGACAGGAGATCACTGAAACCGGACAGGTTAGCATTTTGCTCTTAGCAAGTAGATCTGACAAATCGCTCATAACTGAACTGTCCGGTTTGTCTGCCAGGCGATATAGAATCGCATTAGGTGGGAAAACTATGAATCGCTTCCTATGAACCATTACAAATCTCTATGTTGATCAACGAAAATACTGACAGAGTTGTAAGCAATTCCATTACAAATTTCCTTTATACTGAGATCATTGACTACCTTATTTGAAGAGGAGATAGATATTATGTACCCTTTTAAATCCATCCTACGCAATACAGCAATTATAACCATCATGATTATCCTGGCGCTCACGCCTCTTTCGAGTGCGGTGGCGGATACGGAGGGTCCCAATAATCCTGCAACCGGCATCAATGTATCCACAATCGGTACCCAACCCTGGCTAAATCCGGAGAATATCACCGAGCCTGGTTCTCCATATGCGACAGACGTACTATACAATGGGCACAGATATTCCAATTACCTTCAAGGTACTCAATACGGTTTTACCATTCCAGCTGATGCATCAATAGTCGGGATCGAGGTTGCCATCAACCGTATGTCCAGCTCGCGCAACCCGAATGTTGTCGATAACGTGATCAGCCTGGTCAAGGGTGGAGCGATCATTGGCGATAATAAAGCCAATCCAGCTGCTGCCTGGCCAATCGTCCTCACCATAGCACGATATGGGGGTGCAACAGACTTGTGGGGCACGACCTGGACACCGGAAGAGATCAATTCACCCGATTTCGGGGTCGCATTGGCAGCGTACCGGGAGAATAGTGGAAATAATTCCAGGGCTGCTCTGGTCGATACAATGCAGATCTCGGTGTAGTTTGAATTTACCACTACTACCAGTGTGATTTGTGGGGATGGAACGTCGATCACATTCGGAGATAGCGTCACCTGTATCGTCACGGTATCCCGCATCACAGGAGACCTGACCCCCAGTGGCACGGTGACATGGACGTCGAATGTCACTGGGACGTTTGAACCCAACCCCTGTATCCTGACGGGTGCGGACGGCGTTGCTACGTGTTCCACGACCTACACTCCCAGGTCTGTTGGTGGTGGAGCCCACCTGGTGACTGCCACCTATGATGGGGATGGATACTATACCCCCAGTAATGGTTCTCAAACCGTAAATGTCCTAATCCGACCCATTTCTATTACTGCTAATCCACAAACCAAGGTGTATGGAACACAGGATCCTCAGCTGACTTATCAGATCACCGAAGGATCGCTGGTATTCAATGATGCCTTCACAGGAAACTTAAGCCGTGATCCAGGCGAAAACGTCGGATCCTATACCATCCTCCAGGGATCCCTGGTGCTGTCGATTAATTACAACCTGACATGCAATAATGGTACGCTCACCATCACTAAGGCTATTCCCGCATGTGATATCACTCCGTATGATTTGCCTTTTGACGGAACTACCCATACTGCCACCGGTGTATGTGCCGGCGTGTTGGGTGAAGATCTTGCCGGGCTTGAATTAAGTGGTACTACCCACACGGACGCAGGACCCTTCACTGACCCCTGGACCTATACCGATGCCACCGGTAACTATTTTGACGCCAGTGGAACTATCGATGACAATATCAGTAAAGTAGATGCCATTTGCGTGGTTACACCCTATGATGTTTCATATGACGGCAATCCCCATACAGCAACTGGCACATGTACTGGCATATTGGGGGATCTATTAACCGGACTTGACTTGAGCGGTACAACCCACACAGAGGTGGGAAATTACACCGACACCTGGACGTTTGCCAATACCAACTATAACAATCAAATTGGAACGATCGTAGATCTCATCACCAGTCCTGATGCTACGTGTGTCGTCAACCCATATAATTTAAGCTATGATGGTACTGACCATACTGCTACTGGTTCATGCACAGGTCCACACGGAGAGGTGCTTGATGGTCTTGACTTGAGCAATACGACCCACACGGATGTGGGAAATTACACTGACTCATGGACATTCGTTAATCCTAACTACACTGATCAAAGTGGCATCGTTATAGACACCATCACCAAAGCAGATGCATCCTGTAATATCACCCCATATGATGTATTTTATGATGGCAATTCGCACACGGCGGGTGGCAGTTGCACAGGCGTGCTTGATGAGCCACTCAGTGGGCTCGATCTGACAGGAACCACCCATTTGAATGCCGGCAGCTATACTGATCCATGGTCATTTACCGATGGGAGCGGAAACTATAACGGACAGAGTGGGACCGTGGTAGATACTATCGCTGTAACCGATGCCGTATGTGAAATTACTCCTTACAATGTAACCTATGATGGATATGCTCACACTGCCACCGGATCATGTACCGGCGTGGAAGGTGAGCCTCTATCCGGCCTTGACCTGAGCAACACAAACCATTTGAATGCAGGCACATACACAGATCCATGGTTTTTTATCGATACAACCGGTAACTACCATGATCAAAATGGATCCATCGAAGACGTGATCGGAGAGGCCGATGCAATCTGCCAGATCGAACCCTATGATGTCATCTACGACGGCGAGGCACACACTGCCACAGGCTTATGCAGCGGAGTTAATGGTCAACCATTGAGCGGACTCGACCTGGATGCCACAATCCATACCAACGCTGGTAGCTACAGCGACCCATGGACCTTTACTGACCAGACCGGTAATTATAATGACTTGAGTGGCACGATCGATGACTTAATCAACAAAGCCAGTGCAATTTGCGAGGTCACACCATATGATGTGACCTATGATGGCGAAGCTCATACCGCCCCAGGTTTATGTACTGGTGTAAATGGTGAACCGCTGGATGGGCTTGATGTGAATCAAACCACTCATACAGATGCTGGTCTATATAGCGACGATTGGACCTTCACAGATCCGGAGAGCAATTACTATGGCCGGAATGGGACCGTTGTGGACAACATCAACAAAGCAGATGCAATTTGCGAAATCATACCCTATATCGTGGAGTATGACCGATTGGCACACACTGCGACCGGAGCATGCCTGGGCGTGACGGGGGAGGATTTAATCGGCCTTGACTTAACGGATACTACCCATATCGACGTCAACAGCTACCCAGATGACCCGTGGACTTTCACTGATGCGAGCGGTAATTATTACAGTCAAAATGGAAGTGTAGATGACGCCATCACCCGGCGGGCGATTACCATCACTGCCGATGCGAAGAGCAAACCCTATGGTCAGATCGACCCGCAGTACACCTTTCAAGTCACTTCAGGCTCATTGCTTACAGGAGATGCATTCAGCGGATGGCTGACCCGCCAACCCGGCGAGGCAATCGGGACGTACCCCATCTTACACGGCACTGTTGCACTACCAGATTATTATGTAATTACGTTCGTAGGGGCCGATCTGACCATAACCGGAGGACGTTACCTCTACCCATTGATGCTTGTACTGAGTGATCTGCACTAACAGATCCTGGAGCAGCGATTGGTCCAAAACCAATCGCTGCTTTTTTTATATTTAGTAGCCAACGACAAAATCTGGTCTCGTCAATGATTCTATACTAGAATCTCTCCAGCTGATTTGTATGAATGAAGCGGGTATCGTTAACTACTCACCCCCTCCCATCTTCCCCAGAACCAGGGGCTAAAGATTTTACCGTTGAATAATTATTGGTATAGAATAGAATATTCAGACCAGAGATTGCTGGTCAAGCTGACGACTATGCGCAACAATAATGATCAACAGTATTGATACGATCGAGATGCTGCTGAGATGGCTGGCAGCGTGTGCCGGAGCAGGTACACTCACGTATGCCATTATCAGCATGGTGAAGGCTCAAAGACAGCAAACGGGAGTCCTTACGGGTGCAGCGGGTAAAGTGCTGCGAACGCCTTACCTGGTCATCGCTACAGTGTTATTTATCGCGCTTGGATATGCCTTATGGAAACCCCTGCCCATCCAGCTTGCATGGCAGCTGCAATTAGGATGCATGGTCATTGGTGGCAGCATATTTTTCGCCAGTTTGTTCCTTTACCTATGGGGGCTGCGCACACTGGGCAGAAATTTCAACGCAGCCAGTGGGTTTGGTGTGCGCCTGCACGAGGCTCACCAGCTCGTCACCCAAGGACCTTATGCAACTATCCGGCATCCGATGTACCTGGCGGCTATTTTAGCATTCTGGAGCGGGTTATTGTTGTTTCGCAGCTGGACCATGCTCGTTTTTGCAGTGCTCATGCTAGGACTGATCTACCGGGCAGCCAGGGAAGAGGAGGCGCTAGCACAGGCTTTTGGACCGGTATGGCAGGATTATAAAAACCGGGTGCCGGGTTGGATTGCGAGATTGGGAAAATCAAATCGATAGCCTCGCCTTCCTCGCTAGAGGTGACTGATTTATTTTTACCTCCTTCTATACGTTTTACCCGACTTGCAGTATAGTAACACCCTGTAATTGACATTTTTTCCTCTCAGGAGGGGTATCCTATGAGTAATAGGGAGCCAAATAAAAAATTGATAGGACCATGGCGCACTGTGCATGGCGTCATCTGGCTGGTGGGAATCATTATCCTTGCTCAATACAGCTGGTGGTGGCCTGGGATCCTGGTTTTAGTTGCGATCAGTGCGATCTATGAGGGTTTGCTACAGCGCTTTGCACCTAAAGCCTTTGTTGAGGAAACATCCGTAATCACACCCCAGCCAGACAGAAAAATGAACGTGGGGCCGGCCTTGCCGTCAACACCTGTACCCTCCCAGGAGCACCGGTTGGAGCTGCTGCCCCAGGTGTGTCCTAACTGTAATGCCCCCATTCGCGGGTATGAGGTGAAGTGGACTGGAACCCAATCGGCGAATTGCCCATATTGCGGTACCAATTTACCGATGAATAAAGCTTGATCGGGGAGGATCAGATTGGACGATCAGGTTCGCTGGTCACCGGGGGATATCATCTTGATGCGAGGTGTAATGAAGGGTAAACTGTGGTGGGCGTGCCCGGCGTACGTCGTCCAAGACACGCCCGAACTGCTGGCATGGTATTGGCCGGCGGGCACACCGACCTATTCACCTATCCGGCGTCCGACCGTGCAAGATGAGATCGAAAACCGCATAGAGCTCGCCCCCCGCAATTGGACGGATAACGATGTGCTCTCATTGAACATACGCGGATCAGCCCATTCGATAGAGCTGATGTGGATAGCTGGAACCCAAAACGTACGCTGCTGGTACGTGCATTTACAAGAGCCCCTTCGACGCACAAAGATTGGGATTGATACCATGGACCAGATTCTGGATATCGTTATCAGTCCGGACCGGAAAACATGGCGTTGGAAGG
This sequence comes from uncultured Chloroflexia bacterium, assembly GCA_963809805.1. Taxonomy (GTDB): domain Bacteria; phylum Chloroflexota; class Anaerolineae; order Anaerolineales; family UBA4823; genus FEB-25. The sequence goes on from CAWELB010000011.1 coordinate 295,727, forward strand.
ATGAAGATGAGTTCAGCGAAGCTGGTACGACCGGTTTATATCCTCCTGCCAAGGTCAAATCCATTCGGATGGAAGGTGAGCGTGTAATTGGCATGTTGAATGCCAATGCAACCCCGTTTTGTGATGGTTGGGAGAATTGGCGAGCTCCTGCAGAATGGACCACCCCTACATTCCCAGATGGATGGGAAAAATTTCCACTATCATAAAATAATCGCTAAATCATTGGTGGGTTTTCGTAGAGATCATAACCTTTATGACGGCATTATTACTAAAGGAAAAATAACATGATTGTGGATAAGTTCCTTACTCTTTCACCAGTGCTTCAGGCTTTAGTAGCAACTTTATTCACCTGGACAATCACTGCATTGGGCGCCGCAACAGTCTACATGACCAGGAACGTCGGCACTCGATTTCTCAATGCCATGCTTGGTTTTGCATCAGGAGTGATGATTGCCGCTGCGTACTGGTCTCTATTGGCACCCTCGGTAGAGCTGTCCAGAGGAGGAGCATTACCGGTGTGGTTTCCTCCGATGGTGGGGTTTCTTCTCGGCGGATTGGTCCTATGGATCATCGATCGACTCCTTCCACATTTGCATTTAGGGTTTCCGGAAGCAGATATCGAAGGGTTGCCAACCAGCTGGAAGCGCAGCACACTGCTGATGCTTGCAGTGACCCTGCATAACATTCCGGAGGGGTTAGCAGTTGGGGTGGCGTTTGGGGCTTCAGCATCCGGTCTTCACATCGTGAGCACTGCCAGTGCGATTGCCCTGGCGGTGGGAATTGGTATCCAGAATTTTCCAGAGGGAATGGCGATATCACTGCCCCTGCGACGTGAAGGAATGTCAATGGGTAAAAGTTTCTGGTATGGTCAACTATCTGGTATGGTAGAGCCATTAGCGGGGTTAGTAGGTGCGGCGGCAGTCATCGCAATTACCCCCATCCTTCCGTATGCCATGTCTTTTGCGGCAGGGGCAATGTTTTACGTGGTGGTTGAGGAGCTGATCCCCGAGTGCCAGCGGGAAGGCAATACCAATCTGCCCACCGCTGCAGCGATGATGGGATTCGCAGTGATGATGATCCTTGAATTGTGGACATGATTCTTCATAAAATGATCAGGGTTGGATAGACCTGGACTTGGAAAATGCTCCGAAACTCAATTCATCTTTCGAATAAGGGAATGATTCTGCTGCTGGCATACACCACGAAGATCAATCGAACATTAATCATGGTCCAGCTGAGTAAATTAAGATTGGCGGAGGAATAGCGAATGATTAAAAGGACAATTCCAAACGAGGTAGATTACGGATCCTTTGAAGCCGCTCAGAAACGAAGCCAGAAGCTGGAAGCGGATTTAATTTCGCACCCTGAGCATTACCGGGTATTGACTGGGGATAGACCGACCGGCCGTTTGCATGTTGGCCATTTATTCGGATCGCTCCAGAACCGGGTACGGCTGCAACGTCTGGGGGTGCAGTCGTATATCGTGATAGCCGATTACCAGGTTCTCACCGATCGGGAGAGTACCGAAGCGATCGCTGAATCGGTCAGACAGCTCACGATCGACTATTTAGCTGCCGGGATCGATCCTGAAGATGGGAAGACCTACATTTTCCCTCACAGCCATGTACCCGAGCTAAATCAGCTCTTGCTGCCCTTTTTAACCCTGGTAACCATTGCGGAACTGAACAGGAATCCGACCGTTAAGGAAGAAATCCAGGCAGCTGGCTCAAGGAGGATCAATGCGGGGATGTACACATACCCGGTGCACCAGGCTGCGGACATATTATTCTGTAAAAGTAATGTGGTTCCGGTAGGCAAAGACCAACTTCCTCATCTCGAGCTGACGCGGGTAGTCGCCCGAAGATTTAACGAGCGTTTCGCGGTCCAAGAACCGGTTTTCCCGGAACCTCAGGCACTCTTAAGCCAGGCTCCGCTTATCCTTGGGCTGGATGGACCGGTTAAAATGAGCAAAAGCAGGAATAATGCCATCGCTTTAAGCGCTTCGGAGGATGAAACCGCGGCGCTGATTAGAAGAGCAAAAACTGATGCGGATGTGCATATTACCTATGATCCCGTCAACCGTCCCGAAGTAGCCAACCTCATCACCCTGATCACCCTAGCCACTGGTGAAACCCCTGAGGTGATTGCAGATCGGATTGGAAATGGTGGAGGTGTTAAATTAAAACAAGTCTTAACAGAGGCGTTGAATGAGTACCTTCGCCCCTTACGCCAGAGACGCAAAGAGCTTGAGGAGAACCTGGATTATATCCGCATGGTATTGGATGCAGGGATCGAACAGGCACGCATGGTGGGTGAGCAAACCTTACTCGAAGTACGCGCGGCGATGAATATGGAGTATTGAGCAATCGAGCAGGGGCTCAGCGACACTGAGCCCCTGCTAATGGGTGGAGAAATAACAAATGAATAAAAAAACTAATCATTCCCGGAGGAGGGGTTGGGCACCAAAGTAGCGAGTTGTTTTGGCTTGGGTTTTGCCTGCCGCATGTGAATCAGTCCAATTGACAATAAGATCAACGGAGTGGCGACAAATACTCGGGGAGACAAAACTTCCCCAGCCAATAAGCTACCCAAGACAACCGCTACGAGGGGATTGACATAAGCATAGGTGACCACCTGGGAGGTAGGTGCAACCCGCAACAGCCAGGTGTAACACACGAAACCCACCAGCGATCCAATCACGATCAGATAGCCCAAACCTGATAGAGATCGCAGGCTGATGGCGGAAATATTCAGCTGAGATCCTTCTCCGGTCAGCAATCCCACCAAAAAGGAACCGAGACCGCCAGCCAGCAATTCCATTCCAGTAGCAAGAAGAGGGGATTGTGGCAGCTGCGCCGAGTGGCTGTATATTGAACCGATAGACCAGGAGAGGGTAGCCGCTAAGATGAGTGCTATTCCAAGCAAGTTGATTGCAGTATGCTGACTGGATGAGCTTCCTTGCTCCACCAGGATGAAGATACCCACCAGTCCAATTAAGACCCCTGCCAGGGATCGCAGGGTTAGATGTGAACCACCCGGACGTATTGCATCTACCAGAACCACCCAAAGGGGTGTTGTTGCTACGATCAAGGCTGCGATGCCAGATGGAACATATTTTTCTGCCAGGGTCACGCCACCGATCCCCCCCACGAGCAGGAATGTGCCGATGATGATGGCAGAGCGCCATTGCAGGCGATTTGGTGCTGGGTCACCTGCAAGTCGACGCCAGAAATATAGAATCAAACCTGCCACGAGAACGCGGACACCGGTCATAAAAAAGGGTGGAATGGTTTCAACTGCGAAACGTATTGCCAGATAAGTGGTGCCCCAGGCGATGTATAAGGTGATGAGTGCCAGCCAGATGCGGGATTTCATGGTTACGACCTTTCTATCGGCATCCATCAGGATCGATAGCCTGAGTCATCCCAACCATTGTGCTTGATTCAGCACCATAGCGTTTGGTCAAGTAGCTACCCCAAACAGAGAGTCGTTTTCCGAACCGGGCAATGAGTTTGTACCCATTGAGGACCTGGGATTTAGCTTCCAATGAGACCTCTTCAGCCAACCGATATCCTTGAACTTCCTTACGTATCTCCTGCTGCCGTTGCTGAGCTTCGAGAATAGGATCAAAACCAATTCTAATCATGATATTCTCTCCTTTAGCAGCCGGTTGGACTTGACAATTTATGAGTAACCGGCTATAATTGTTTTGATGGTTAGATAATAGCATATTATTTATAACCTGTCAAGTACATTTAGATGGTTATAGGAGAAAAATGAGCGAAGATTCATTTGAAAGTGATGCTGGTGATGTGTGCCTTGATTTCGCCAATACGAACGACTGGCATGCAAGCGATCACCCTGTTGAAAATTTGCACGATTATGATGATCTGGTTGCCTGGGGCAAATCAGCAGGTTTGGTCTCACCTGATTTGGCTGGTCAATTATCCGAGATGGCAAAAGATAATCCAGATAAAACCCAGCGTGAATATATATCCGCCATTCAGCTCCGAGAAGCCATCTACCGTATATTCTCCAGACGCTATGCTGGCATACCTATCTTTGAGCGAGATTTGGAAGAATTGAACCATGTGGTGAGCGCAGCTAAGAGCCATCAGCGATTGGTGCCATATGAGGGTAAATTTGCATGGGAATGGAAAGCTGACCACGATGGTAGCAATATTCTGGTGTGGAAGATTGCCTTAGCAGCAGCCGATCTGCTCACCTCCGACAAAGTGGCGAGGGTTAGGGAATGTGAAGATGACCGCGGTTGTGGTTACCTGTTCCTTGATATAAGTAAAAATCATTCACGACGATGGTGCTCGATGGATTCGTGCGGGAACCGCGCCAAGGCGCGCCGACATTATTCACGCAGTAAGATGGAATAATTTACAATCTTTATGGGTTGGGTTTCGGGCGCTAAGTCATCACCCTCAACCCGGTAATACCCAAACCGGGTAACCCCAACCTACGAGAAAATGGATTAATGGAGCCACAGATACTGGTAGGGTGACAGATGAAGGCTAAGGTGGGCCTGTCTGCCGCTGGATTTCGAGCTTATGCTCTCAACCCAACCTACGAAAGGCTCATGGTTAATCAGGTCGGTCCATTCCATTTGATTAGAATCAATACTTAGCTGAACATCTTGTGGATTGGGGTTCAGATTATGTACCGCCATTAACCTCTCTTCCGCAGAGCTGCGATAAAATGCCAGGATATTATTCGATCCAGCATCAATCCAGCTGAGCTCACCTCTAGCTAGGGTAGGATGCTGATTGCGCAGCCCGACCATCTTTTGAATAGCATGCCATAAGGAGCCAGGGTGTGCTCTCTGAGCTGACACATTCACAGATAGATAATCATAGGGTGGAGTATCAATCACAGGCGAATACAGGCTGGTGGAGTGCGAGAAACCCGCAGAGATAGAGGCATCCCACTGCATAGGTGTGCGCACCCCATTGCGATCGGGCAGCCAGATGTTATCACCCATGCCGATTTCATCTCCGTAATAAATGATGGGGGCACCCGGAAGGGTGAAGAGAAGCGAGTTTGCCAGTTCGATCAGCCTGCGATCATTATCCAGCAACGGCGCCAACCGGCGGCGAATGCCCAGGTTCAGGCGCATGCGCGGTTCAGGGGCATATTGCTGCCACATCCACTGGCGCTCCTCTTCCGTCACCATTTCCAGGGTGAGCTCGTCGTGGTTGCGCAGGAAGGTGCACCACTGCGCACTGGATGGGATGGGGGGTGTGTTATCCAGCGCCCAGCGAATGGGAGATGCATCCCTACGTTTGAGAGCCATGAAGATGCGCGGCATGAGCGGGAAATGAAACGCCATTTGAAATTCATCACCTACCTCAACGCCTTCGTCCTGATTTCCGAAATATGCCCTCACATCCTGTGGCCACTGGTTGGCTTCACATAACAGGACACGCCCGGGATACTTCATATCCACAAACCGACGCATTTCCTTCAGGAAGGAATGGGTTTCAGGTAGATTCTCGCAGGAGGTACCTTCACGCTCAAACAAGTATGGCACAGCATCCACTCGAAATCCGTCCACGCCCAGATCGAGCCAGAACTGCATCACCGTGAGCATTTCCGCCCTGACTGCGGGATTATCATAATTCAGGTCAGGCTGATGTGAGTAGAAGCGATGCCAGAAATACTGCCCGGCAACATCGTCCCAGGTCCAGTTGGATTTCTCGGTATCCACAAAGATGATGCGTACCCCGGCGTATTTTTGATCAGTGTCAGACCAGACGTAATAATCCCGATATGGAGAATTACGGTCCAGGCGGGCTGCCTGGAACCAGGGGTGCTGGTCGGAGGTATGGTTGACCACCAGGTCGGTGATCAGGCGCAATCCTCGCTGGTGAGCCTGTTCCACCAGCTTGGTAAAGTCATCCAGGCTGCCAATATCGGGATGGATGGCACAATAATCGGAGATATCATAGCCATCATCTTTGAGCGGAGAGGGATAGATGGGGTTCAGCCACAGGCAATCGATCCCCAGGTCAGCCAGGTAATCCAGCTTTTGCGCTATCCCGACCAGGTCACCTTTCCCATCCCCGTTACTATCGTAGAAAGCGCGGACGGGTGCTTCGTAAAAAACCGCATTCTTATACCAGGCTGATGAAAGCATGGCGAAAAACTATCCTTTTACCGAACCCGATAACAAACCGCGGGCGAAATACCTCTGGAATGAGAAGAACACGATCATTGGGACGAGAAAAGATAGGAAGGCTGCTCCAGTAAGGATGTTCCAGTTTCCACCGAGGGGGTCAATCAGGTTGGTGATCTGAACGGTGAGCACCGGCTTGGTGGATAAAAACACCTTGGCTACCAGGAAGTCATTCCATATCCATAGGAATTGGAAAATGCCCAAAGAGGCGATGGCGGGCATTGCAAGGGGGAGCGCCATACGTCTGAAAGCCGTCCAGTGGCTGGCGCCGTCGAGGTAGACTGATTCGAATATCTCACGCGGCAGCGAGCCAATGAAATTGCGCATCAGGTAGATGGCATAGGGAAGACCGAAACCGGTGTGGAACAACCAGATACCCAAAAAAGTGGATTGAAGACCGATATTTACATAGAGACGTGCGATAGGCACCAGGACCATCTGCAATGGGATGATCTGCAAACCCACCAGCATAGCAAACAGCCACTGGCGACCTTTGAAGTCCAGCCAGGCAAAGGCATAAGCGGCTAATGCAGCGAAGAATATGGGAATAAGAGTGGACGGGACAGCTACAATCAAAGTGTTCAGGAAAGCGCGTCCCATACCGCCCTGGCTAAGCAGGTCACTGGCGGTACAGGAAAACGTCGCCAGTGTACTGGACACTTTCTGCTGACAATCACTGAGATAATTTGCCGTTCCTTTGTAGCCTACCAAAGCGTCCACATAATTGCCAAGTGTAAGCCCTTGCTTTGTCTGAGCTTGCCCGGAAAGGGCTTGCATGTAGGTTAGGATGGGCGATAGAAGCGCCTGGGCATCATTGGCATTGGCGGGTAACTGCGGATCGATCAAGTGTGGACCATTATTGATCGGCTTCTTGAGATCGACCAGCAGGTTGATCGAGCGGGTAAACTGGTTGGTCACAGTCGGATCTGCCAGGTTGGCATTGGCAAGTTTTTTCCCATCCGATCCGTGGCAAGAAGCGCAATATGTGTCATACTCCGTCTTCCCTACAGTTTGACTTCTGGCAAAAACCGTCCACCAGCCTGTGGTGCGCACGGCTTCACGTGAGCGGAATGAAGTGATGAACAGCCCCAGGGTGGGCACCAGCCACATGATCACCATGATGATAATGGCCAGATGCAGGGGCACTTTACTGAAAAATTTGTTCAAGCGGGCTAGAGGGTTCATCGCATGGCCTCCTCCGCGCGGAAGCGCCGGACATTGAATATCATCACCGGGATGGTCAGGATGATCAACAGCACCGCGATGGCCATTGATTTGCCTGTATCGGTGACGATGAGCTGGAACATGCGGTTGGCGATCACTTCTGTTCCAAAGTTACCGTTAGTCATCACAAAGACAATGTCGAAGATCTTTAAGACGTTGATCACCATGGTGGTAGTCACCACAACCACGGTGGGCAACACCATGGGGAACATCACCCGCCAGAAAACGTTCCACTCGTTGGCACCATCCACGCGGGCAGCTTCCAAAACTTCGGTGGGAAGGCCTTTCAAGGCTGCAGAGAGGATGGTCATGCAGAAACCCGCCCACAGCCAGACGCCTACTACCATGAGGGCAAAATTATTGATGGCAGGATTGCTGAGAAAAGCCACCGGCTGGGCACCCAGTTTGACCAGGATGGCATTCAACAACCCAATCTGTTCTCCACTCCCCGTCTGGATGTAATAGATAAAGCGCCAGATGACACCTGCGCCGATGAAGGAGATTGCCATGGGCATGAAGACAATTGATTTTGCCAGGCTCTCATATTTGACGCGGTCTGCCAGCAACGCGAACAATAAACCAACAGCTACAGTCCCGGGCACCATCAGCAGCAGCCACAGGGCGTTGTTGCGTAAGGCGGTCAGCATGATCGGGTTGGTGAGGGCATAGCGATAATTTTCAAACACTCCCCAGCAGGGTTGACCGGATGAACAGGTCGTCGCGGCTGATTGGGTGCCTGACCTGTCCATAAAACTTAATATTGCGGTATTAATAGTTGGGTAGATGACAAAGACGAGCATGATCAGAAGGGCGGGTCCGAGATAGAGCCAGGGAGCTAACCTTCCTTGCTTCATTATTTTTGGAACCATAGGCATCCCTCCCACTATTTAATTGAAGATGGGGTGTGCAGGAGACCTGCACACCCCAGATTGTGGAATTTACTTTCCGAGAGCCTGCATTTGTGCGGCTTCGACGGTATTCAGCTCGGTCTGAATATCTTTACCTTGAACTGCAGCGATGATGGCAGCCCACTCGGTTGTACCGAAGGGGGCAGGAATGGTATCGCCAATATCGGGGGTAAAGCCATTGGTATTAGCCAGGATATCAGCCATCTTGGCAAGCTGGGGATCTGCATACTGCCCACTAGCATTCTTGTTCGGGTCCAAAGCAAAACCTGCTTTAGCCCAGTTGGCTGCACCAACCGGCCCGGTGATATACGCCAGCAAGGCTTTGGCAGCTGTTGAGGTACTGAAGGCGTACATAAAATCAGCACCCCCTTGCACTCCCTGGGCACCGGGGAACCCGAAGAAGTCGTAATCGGTGCCATATTTGAGGGTCGGAAATGCTGTTGCGATGTTGCCACCGGCGAAACCCGATTGCTTGACCATCATGGCCTGAGGTGGGTCAGAGAAGGGCTGCAGGAGGGCATCGGCGAAGTTGGTGTTGACCGTACCCGTAGCACCTCCAACGGTGTACTTGTCGTCTGAAGCCCATTTTACATATTGCTGATAGGCTGCCAGAACACCAGGGTCATTATAAGGCACACTGCCATCGATAATGCCATTGACATAATCCGGTCCTTGTTGTGCCAGCAAAAGATCCTGGATGAAGTCTGATCCGGTCCAGCCATCGGAACCTGTGGACGCAAAGCCCATTGCCCAAGGTACCTGGCCATTGGAGACCATATTCTCTACCAGTGTATTGAGCTCATCCAGCGTTGTGGGCACCGTGTATCCATTGGCTGCAAACTGCGCCGGACTGTACCAGATGATGGTTTTGATATCCGTCTTGGCAGGCAGCGCCAGCAGTTTACCACCGGTGGTGCCCATCTTGATCCAGTAATCGGCATAATTGCTGGGATCAACCCCCAATGTGCTCAGGTCCTGCAATTGGCTGGTGTAGAGGGTAAGTGGTGATGTGTTCGGCCAGAAGAGGATATCAGGCGGAGTGCTCTTTACCGCTGTATCCAACACCGCAGCATCGCGGTTGGAGTTGGCGACAATTTTAACTCCGCAGGCGGTTACAAATGGTGCGATGATGTTATTGAACAACGTTTCCTCATTACCAGTCCACTGGTACATGACGGTGACCTGGTCAGCTGAGGTGGCTCCCATACAGTCTATCGCACCAGCAGCCGCGGTAGGGGCGGTCGTAGGTTCAGTTGTTGCGACAGCAGCTGGGGTATTGGTCGGAAGTGGGGTAGGAGCGTAATGCGCGACTGTGGTTGGCGGAGGCACTTGTGTGGGTGCCAGAGTAGGCGTAGCAGTAGCTGCAGTTGCGCAAGCGGTCAGCAACATGGCGATGATGACCAATGCGCTCATAATTTTGTAACTTTTATTCATTTTCTTTCCTCCATTTTTTTATTTTTATACAAAGTTCATCCATTGTTATCGGTAATTGCATACAGATTTTCCCCATTAACCTCCATTCTGCATGGTATCCACATGTTTCCCACATTCAGATGACTAATGTGTATAAAATTGTTTAATACCAACGGAACTATTTTAAATATCACGTTGGCAATCCACGGATCTATTAACCTGGATAACCATTTTTTCATATTCGCCCCTTACACGTAGTAAAAAATATATATCTATCCGATTTAACTGTCAAGTGTCAGGGGATTAATAGATTTTAATCAGGGAATGGGAGGGTAAATCGGAAATCGTGAATAGTAATTAGTGATTAGTGATTAGTAATAAGTAATTAGGACAGAGTGTGTCGTCCTGATATATATTTACAGGTATACAATAAATATCTAAACAGGAAGTGATCAGGATGACGACAAAAAGATATAGTGAAGCATTCAAACGGCAGGTTGTTGCCGAATACGAAGCTGGTAACAACATAAGCCTTTTAGCCAAGAAATACGGTATCACCGGTGGAGTAACAATCAAGTATTGGATAAAGAAATATGCCAAGGAAGGATTTAGGCAAGAGTTGGTGCGGATACAGACTGCGGAAGAAGCCAATCGGGTGAAAGAGTTGGAACAACAAGTAAAAGAATTGGAACAAGCATTGGGGAAGGTGATGTTGGAAAAGCTGAAGCTGGAGAGCATTCTTGAAGTACTGCAAGAAAATGAAGCTGAATTAGTGAAAAAAACGTACTTCCATCATCCAGCAATGCTTCTGGAAAGCCCAGCAAGGGAAGTGCCACGTGAGCATGGCCCAAATTTGTGCCCAATTTGGTATCAGTCGTCAAGCCCATTACCAGATGCTGTGGCGGGAAGTCGAACGCCATTCCGAAGGTGAAGTTGTGCTGGAAATGGTCCGCCAGGTGAGACGCAAGCATCCACGTATGGGAACTCGGAAGTTGTTGTTCAAAATTCAACCTCTCCTGGAAGGTGACCAGCTGCAAATCGGACGCGATCGCCTGTTTGAGCTGCTGCGCAGTGAAGATTTATTGGTTAAACGCCGTAAAGCCTACCGTCGGACGACCATTCCTGGCTTGTGGCGAGCTCCAAATCGGCTGCCGGGTTTGACCATCTCCCACCCCAACCAAGTCTGGGTATGTGATATCACATACCTGGAATTGGAGATCGGTCGCTTCGCTTACTTGTTTGTGCTGATGGATCTCTATGCACGCTATATCCTGGGTTGGCATGTTACTACTTCCTTGGCAGCAGACGGTGCACTGACCAGCCTCAATATGGCTTTGTCGCATTTGCCCCATACACATCAAGATTTGATCCACCACTCCGATCATGGAGTTCAATACACCAACCATGCTTACATGAATACCTTGCTCACGCGCAATATTCAACCTAGTATGGGCGCTGTTGGAAATTGTTATGACAACATTTTCGCAGAACGTCTCATCGGCATTTTGAAGTCCGAATATTGCCTGGATACCCGTTTCATGAACATCGCTCAGGTCAATTTTGCAGTTAAGGAGGTGGTTCATCTTTATAATAACGATAGACCTCATCTATCGCTCAATCTAGCTGTCCCTCAGGAAGTGTATTCTGGCATTCGACCAGATGTTCCATGTTTGGAGATTCCTGATGGGTCATATTGAGCTACTAATAACTAACTTTTCCTGTAAACGTATTTCAGGACTTGACAGAGTCAAATTTTTTAATTTTGATCTCAACCAATATAAAGAATTAACAGCCTTCCAGTAGCAGTGTGGCGAAGTAAAATGGCTATTGAACCACCCCTGCATAATTCATTTTTAGTTTAGTGCTAAAATTTCTATGGAAATAAATCTCGGATTGAACAATTCTGAATTTTGGATTCCTCCTGGAATAAATGTGAGGAACTAATCAACCAATTTCCCAACTTTTTTCCAGCCCAAGGAGAATGTTGATGAAAATTACAGGGGTTATGATTGTTCTACTTTTCATGCTGGCCGCCTGTGGACCGTCACCCGAGCAGCAGGTTGCCATGACTGCCACCGCCATGACTGCCACTGCAGCTGCCTGGACGCCCACCCCGACTGCGACGAACACTCCAACTTCCACACCGACCCCCACACCAACTGAGACTCCTACCGCCACACCTTCTTCAACCCCAACCAGTACTCCTACGATGACACCTTCACCCACCCCCACGGATGACCCCACCCGTTTTTACGCTTCGGATGATAGCTTCTCGCTGGTATATCCGGCAGGCTGGAAGGCAGAAGATGTTGGCCTGGAATACCTGGCATTGTTGGGTGAGAAGATTGGCGATTATACTCCGAACATCATTTTTTATACTCAGTCTTACGCGCTCCCGCTCGAATTTTATGCTGCTGTTATCCAAGACAGTCTGGCAGCCAGATTAGATAACCTTACCACACTGAGTGAGGAGTCACTCACTACGCCTGATGGTAAGAATTACTTCCGTTGGGAGATGAATTTTTCCCAGGATGGTCAGTTAGTTTACGGGGTGCAGTATTTCTTCGAGAATGGAGATTGGAAGTTGATCATCGCATATACACGCCTGCAAGCTCAGGGAGCCGAAAACGATGCCTTGGTGGAGGCTGCGATCAACACGATCGTGTTCGGACCCTGAGATACTACCCGGTTTATAGTGCAGAGATATTTGCGATCAAACCATTGGCTCGGTAGAACTATAGCAGTCTCGGAGTTAACCAGATCACGACTTAGAAATTATCAAAAGTGCGATGATAATGGATGTTGAAGGTCTATGAATCTCGAATCCTTTCCCTGGGTAGTGTATATTGTCCTCGCAATACTCACCTTGGTTTCCTTGGGGCTCGCGCTCCCGCTCTCGATCAAGCCAATGCGCCGGATAATTGCCTTCGCGGTCATGCTTCTCATGATTGGTTTCGGACTATACCTGGCGACTGTTGACGGGATGCCTGTTTCTGCGCTGGCTAGCTGGTCATCGGGTAAGCTTACCGGCTCTCAAATACTCACGAGAATCGGGTTGGCAGTGCTTACTGGTGCATTCGTCGGAATGATTCTGATGATTACCTTGCGCCTGCTGAGCCGAGGAGCATTGCCACAGCTGCGTGCCCGTTTTAATGAAGAGGCTGGATTTCCTCAATGGAAGCGACTTGCCATCGCATTCTACTCAGGTATCCTGGAAGAGATCATCTACCGGTTGTTCCTGCTCTCAATATTAGCGTGGGTGATCGGTTTAGTCTGGCACATAGATACCGGCCAGCCGACGATAGGAGCTCTATGGCTGTCCAATATCCTGGCGGCAATTGTGTTTGGCTTGGTCCATCTCCCGCGTTGGTCGAGCCTGACCCGGCTATCACCGGCAATGATCCTGGCGCTATTAAGTATGAATGGCCTGGGCGGATTAGTGTTTGGATATCTATTCATAACATACGGAATTGAGGCCGCCATCATAGGTCACTTTACCGGCGACTGTGTGCTGCATCTCATTGGTCCTGGAATTCTGAGTACCTGATCAATTCTTCCAGCTATGCGCCTATAATTGTTGGAATGGACATGATAATTTACCAAGCGAGGTTATTTTATGATTCGATGGACAAAATTTTTCACCGCCGCAAATGTCTTTATCTTCAGAGCGACGAAAGGTCGGCTTGGGAGCCAGCTCGGCAGGCAATCTGTGCTCCTATTGAAGACTGTTGGACGTAAATCAGGTAAAAGCTATCTGACCACCGTCACATATTTTCGAGACGGGACTGACTACCTGCTGGTTGGCTCTAATTGGGGCAAGGAGTATCATCCAGACTGGCTGCTTAACCTCATGCAGCATCCAGTAACAACGATCCAGGTGGGAGGGAAGACTATCATGGTGGAAGCACGCCAGGCACAAGAAGACGAATACCGACGTCTCTGGCAGCTGGTGATCCGGAAGAATGAGCAATATATTCAATACCAAGGGTATATGAGGCGCCGTATACCCATCGTGATACTGACACCCGTGGAACCTGCCTGAGAGGTGAATCGGTATACGTCATCACGATTAAAAAACTTGAATCACCGCTGATGAATCGGATTGACAATCCCGTTATAATTAGTGGTCAGTTATCTTCTATATAAACCAGAAACATACTTGTATTGGAGGCAATATGACCGACCCGCGTGTATTGAAGCTAGCCAAAGTCCTGGTCCACTATTCAGTAGAGAGTAAACCTGGGCAGCAATTACAGATTTCAGCCGACCCGCTTGCCAGAGAACTAACCCTGGCTGTTTATGAAGAAGCGATCAAAGCTGGTGCCCATGTATTATTGGATCAGCCTTTAGATGAAGCCTTCGAGCTTTTTTATAAATTTGCTTCAAATGAACAGCTGGAGTACGTCTCTCCCGTCAGGAAGCTGGTGATCGAGACCTTTGATGCCACGCTGAGAATTGAAGCATCACCCAACCGGCGCTCACTCAGTGGGATAGACCCACAGCGCATGGCAATGCGGAATAAAGCGAACAGCGGTATCATGAAAACCTACCTGGATCGTTCTGCAACTGGGGATTTGAAATGGTGCGTCACCGTGTTCCCCAACAATGCCAATGCCCAGGATGCAGATATGTCACTGCGTGATTACACTGAGTTCGTCTACGGGGCAGGGATGCTTAATGAGGAGGATCCAGTCGCATTCTGGCGGGAGCTGGGTAAATACCAGACCCGACTGGACGACTGGCTGAAGGGACGGGAGAAGGTTGTCATGAAGGGCTCCAATGTCGACCTGACCCTTTCCATCAAAGATCGACTATTTGTGAGCGCGGATGGTAAATATAACTTCCCGGATGGGGAGATATTCACTGGACCGGTCGAAGATTCAGCCAGCGGGTGGATCCGGTTTAAATACCCGGCAATATTCATGGGGCAGGAAGTGACGGATATTGAGCTCTGGTTTGAAAACGGTAAAGTAGTGAAGGAGACAGCCAGTAAAAACCAGGGGCTGCTGACCTCGACGCTCAACACGGATGCAGGAGCGCGGTTCCTGGGAGAACTTGGGATTGGCACAAATTACGGAATCACAATATTCACCAAAGACATGTTATTCGACGAAAAAATTGGTGGCACGATTCACCTGGCCGTGGGAGCCGGGTACCCCGAGACTGGCAGTGTCAATGAATCCGCAATCCATTGGGATATGCTGTGTGATATGGCCGAGAGTGAAATCACGGTCGATGATGAATTATTCTACAAAGATGGGAAACTGATCATAAAGTAGCCTTGACAGCCCGACCCAACCCTTCGCGCATCGTTAAGGGTTGGGTTTTTATTTTTAAGCCGCAATTACTCACCAGAAAATAGAAAATAAATAATGGGTGATCTGTGGGATTACTTGAATATTGATCTATAACGTGGATGATGATTGTTTAGGCGCTTCGCTCTGCGCAAGAAGGTAGATTACTTCGAGCCCGAATAGATCTGCGGGGGCGGTCCCCCCAAAGTCAGGGGGGATTCCCCCCGAAGACCAGCGGGGGCAGGCTAATTGACATCGAGAGAGGGCATTGGATGATAGAGAAGGTGTTGGGTTTCGGGCAGGAGAATACTGCCCTCAACCCAACCTACCACTACTTTTCACCAAGGTTTACCGGGTCAATCATCTAATTTCGCTTCACCACCAGCATGGTGATGTCATCATCCTGCGGCATACCCTGCTGGTATGCAGATATTCTGTGTAAAAAAGTTGTGCAAATTTCAGCCGCAGGTAGAGTACAAGCGTCCTTCAAGGTCTCAAACACGTTATGGATGCCAAAGGAAATGCCTTTGGGGTCGCGCTCATCCGTCACACCATCCGTATAGAGCAAAATCATACCACCGGGTGGTATAACCACCCTTTGCTCATCAATAACGGGGTCATCCAACATTCCAAGCAGCTGACCCTGCGCCATGGAAGCTCTTTGAATCTGGTTGTCCCCTGTTACCAGAATTGGCAGCTCATGCCCGGCGCGCCCATAGTGCAGCTCACCGCTACGAGTGTTCAACACACCCAACAACACGGTCACGAACAGAGGTGCAGTGCTAATCTGCCCAAGATAGCGGTTGACCCTTTGTAAAACTGCCACCGGGGTAGAGCCACGGTTCAGCTCTGCATACAAAAGGGCATGTGTGCGTGCCATGAAAATTGCTGAGGGCATGCCCTTGTCTGCCACGTCCCCGATCATGAGGCCGATTTTGTCCCGTCCCAGGCGAAAGATATCATAGAAATCACCACCCACCACCCGGGCGGGGAGCATCATCGCACCGAAATCGTAGCCCGGAACCTTTGGAAGACTGCGCGGCAGAATGCTAATCTGGATTTGATAGGCCACTTGCAGCTCATGATCCAGCTTTTCCTTCTCTATAATTTGTGCCTGGGCAGCTTGCAGCTGGGTATACATTTCCAGCAGTCGTTCATTCTTCTCACGCAGATCATTGATCGTAGCAGTTTCTGAGGCAACCAGTCGCTGCCCAAGCACGCGCACGACCTCGTAAGCCAGGGATGGTTGGCGGGCTAGCAAGGCATCGAACTCCGTCAGGGTCATCTCCCACAGTCGAACCGTGCCAATTGCACGGACGCTGGCTGTCCGAAACCGGTCGCGGCTGATCAGGCTGAGCTCACCGATGAACTGACCAGGGCCGCGCCTGCTCAACACGCGTTCATCTGGAGTGCCCAATGCCTTGACGGCTTCCACTTCACCATCCATGATGATATAAAACCGGTCACCCGCTTCTCCTTCATGGAGGATCAACGCCTCAGGTGGATATTGGCGTACGCTCAAGGTGTCTGCAAGCTGCTCGAGCTCGGAATCTGGCAGTGTTATGAACAGTGGAATTTGCCTCAGCAACTCTTTATTCATATAATCATCCTAATTATGGCCATGGCGTAAAAGATTACCAGCGCTGTTCCAGTACCTGGATATACCCCGGTGAATCCATCTCCGTGAACATCTCCAATGATAGGCGGTAAACCTGCGCCGCTTTTTCCCTATCGCCGGGTAAATCCCAACCTATCAGCGAGTCTCCCAGGTCGATGAGCCGGCGCGCACGTTGCCAGCGATACCCGCCTGCTAGAGTAATACCGGTCAAGGCCTGGTCATCATTTATTGCCTTTTTCCGGATTCCTTATGTTCTGGCAAGCTCAGCTTCGGTCTCCAAGCAACCGATGCTGTCAGACTTTTCGATCTTCTTCCCCCATTTCATTCAACAACACGGATATTTTGTTTAACGTTTATTGCTATTATAACCAAATTTGATAAATTAAGACCTAATATCGCATCATATTTACCACTGCTGTAACCATGCACATGGATACTAAACATGGATGGGCGAGAAGTAGAACCGATTGATTTTGTGAAAGTCCTCTCGCATTGATTGTTGTTGAGAAGTGCCTGACGTTGATAACAAAAAAAACAAGACTATAATGAGCAGATTGAGGTATTGGCATGCTAAAAAAGTTGTTTGACTGGACCCCACGCGATATCGCGTACTGGGAAAAGGTGCACCAAATGGGATTGGGGAAATTCATTGGCTGGTACGGCCTGGGCATCAGCGGTGGATTGCTCTTCCTCATCTTTGGTTTGGTGACAATTTTCATCTGGCTCAAGCAATTTTCAGGTACGCAGATCACATCGACGAGCCTGATCTTCCTATTGGGGCAGATGCTCATCGTTGCGATTGTCTGTTTGCTGGGTGGAATCATTAACAGCCTGATCACATGGGTGGTGGAGGATAGGCTGTATCTTAAATATAAGGCACGGAATTCAGGAGAATAACATGGCACCCGAACTCATCAAAATCATCATCGCAGCAGTGCTGTTAATACACGGGCTGGGTCACATCGGTGCGATTGGAGCGCTCATTGCGATCGACCGAGGCATGGACGGTGGAAAATGGCGGTCTGCGCGCATGTGGCTGTTCCCCAACGTCGCTCCCCGAGCATCGAAGTGGATAGCCATCACATTCTGGGCTTTATCATTGCTGGGATTCCTGGCTGCAGCCTTATCTTTTTGGGGCATCCTCATCCCGGGTGAGGTGTGGCGGACACTGGCTTTGATATTCGCGTTCATATCATTTACAGGTATTACCTTGTTCTGGGGTAGGTGGCCCATGTTCAATACCCTGGCAGCCCAGGCAGTGAACCTGGCAGTCATGATCACCCAGCTCGGGCTACATTGGCCTCCACTGGCAATGTTCGGCAAGTAAATTTGTAAGAAGGAACGCATAAAACTTATGAATACCCAACTCGAATCCCAATTTCACCTGGTTTCAACCAGACTATTAGCGATTCTGCGTTTGTACGCAGATGAAAATTTGTCGATGCGGATAGATAAACCTAACCAGTATGAATTCATCGGACCTCCCACAACACGCAGTCGCGGTAAGGAAGTTTGGTTCGGAGCAGTTCGGATCGGAAAGAATTACGTGTCCTATCATCTTATGCCGGTTTATGCGTGTCCCGATTTATTGAAAGAGATATCCCCCGAGCTCAAGAAACGCATGCAGGGTAAATCCTGCTTAATTTCACCCAGGTGGATGAAAAGCTATTCAAGGAGCTGGCAGACTTGACAGAACAAGGATACAAACGTTTCAAGAAAGAGGGGTTTATTCGATAGGTTAATCAGCTCTACCGATCTTCCCATTATCTTCGATCAGCGGCCAGGCACACAAGTTAATTTTATGGTGGACGCTCCCATCCTTCTCCCTAACTCCCACAAACCGGGATTTCGGGAGAAGTATTCGATTACCCGAGCCCCTCCAAGAACAGTGGGGGCCAAGAGGTCAACAGGGAAGACGGAGATCGATGAGCTGGTTTGGAGACTGAAGGAACCATCGGACTAATTATTCTGATCCGCTAACCAAGTTTGAATATACCCAGCCACTTCTTCCCAACCTTTTTGGCCAACAATGAAGTGATTGCGACCGGGGAACTCCTTGAAAGCGACTATCGAGCTGGATGACTTGTATCTGGAATAGTTCGTTCGATTGAGTGAGGCTGGGATCAAGTGATCCGCTGAACCTGCAATAAGTAACAGGGGTGGATGCGGATGCTTAAAATCGACCCTGGCAAACAAGGACTCGCGGGGTACACGGCGAGATTCAGGAACCACATAGCGCTCGTAAGCTGCATGCTGCTCAGCAAGAGGCATCCCATTCACAAATGTGTATTGGAAACGCTCGAAAGTCATTTCAATCGGTTGGTTTTGAGTCACAAATGGTGTGATGTGCGGCCAATTGGACTTTAAAAAAGGCCATTTCGCCGTGAGCACCCCCATTGGCGGGGCTGAATCTATCGCTACACCTGCAGACGCCAGATCGCGCTGCAACAATAATTGGACAACCAGCCCTCCCATTGAGTGACCTATCAGAATCGGTTTTTCAGGCAGGGGTTTTATAACATCCGTATAATGGGTGATCACATCGGTCAAGGTTAGATTTCCAAGCTGTGGGTCGGGATGCAGTCTCCGTAAACTATCTACCGCTTTATCGCGACCCGGCCAGGCAGGGGCAAGACATTCATAACCCTTACCTTGGAAATAAACCGTCCAATTCTCCCAACAAAGTGGATTCATGTACATCCCATGGATAAATACAATGGTTGTCATCTTTATCAATCCTCCCTGACTAATTGCACCTATTTTGTCTTATTATACATGGAATCATGATTACTGTAGACTGTGATTAACCGGCTTGAACGAAGAATATTTTTGTAGCGGAGCTTAAACCCAAGAAATTGTGCTTCTGGTTTGGCGCTGCACTCAACTTGTATTATGATTTATCCATGATTGCTCGAAATACCCCCCCAGCTATTTCTTACGGAGATAAAACCATGATCCAACTTGGCAAGCATACATCCACCTATACTTTTAGCGCGGATAATCCTCCAGCGGTGCGCGTAGATCCGGGCACGATCATCCAGTTTGAAACCCTGGATGCACTGAACGAACAAATCCGGTCTGACAGCGATTCAGCCAGCCTGATCGACCTGGAGCATGTGAACGCGGCTACAGGGCCGGTATTTCTCAACGGAGCCAATCCCGGTGATACCCTGGTGGCTGAAATCCTGGAAATTCAGCCCCTGGATTGGGGATCAGCCTTGATCATCCCCGGTTTCGGTTTCTTGCAGGACACATTGCCAGGGCCGTATACAAAGATCTTCAACCTTGAGAAAGATGGCACCTTCCATTATGGGGAGACAATGCGGATTGGAGTAAAACCCATGATCGGGACCATTGGGGTTGCCCCGACTGAACCAATCACAACGTTAAGCTCCGGCATCCACGGGGGCAACCTGGATACAACGGATATCCGCAAAGGCAGCAGGGTATTCCTGCCTGTGCTGGTGGAGGGCGCGCTCTTTGGCGTGGGAGATGTGCACGCCGCAATGGGAGATGGAGAAGTGTGTGGTACAGGCATTGAATGTGGAGCGGATGTGACGATCAGGCTGGATCTACTACCCGGATACCATATACCCAGACCTCGCATTGAGACCGATGAGGAAATGATGTGCGTAGCCTCCGCAGAAGGTTTGGAACCAGCCATCAAGCTAGCCTTACAGGATATGGTGAATTGGCTGAAAGCGGAGAAGAATCTGGAAGGAGAAGAGGCTTACATTTTGATCAGCCTGGCTGGAAGTGTGCGCATCGGCCAGATCGTGGATCCTGCTGTTACCGTCCGGGTGACTGTGCCGAAGAGTGTTTTCATTAGCTAAATTTCTAAGTCAGCGCAGGCTGACTTTGTGGTTTCAAAAGGGGCGGTTTCAGCCACAGGGAATTTGATATTCAATAGGATGAAAGATTTCTTCATATGCTACTGGCGACTAAAGTCGCGACTAAACCAGATTTTAAAGTCAGCGTAGGCTGACTTTGTGGTTTCCAAAGGGGCGGTTTCAACCGCAGGGAATTTGATATTCAATAGGATGGAGGATTTCTTCATATACTACTATTGGCGACTAAAGTCGCGCCTCCAAAGTACACAAAGCCCACCTCCGTGGGCTTTGATTGATCTCGTGGATTCACAGATTATAATAAATGAGTTATTAATTTGAATTGGAGATGACAATGCGTGACGCTTTAGTACAAATATATTTGCATTTCGTCTGGGCTACCTGGGATCGTTTGCCCCTAATCCACGATAATGAAAATCAAATATATAAAGCGATCCTGGTGAAATGCCAATCGCTTGGTGCAACCGTTATCGGAATCGGTGGGATGCAAGACCATGTGCACCTTCTCGTCAGTTTTCCAGCAACTATCTCAATTGCTAACTTTATTAAGGAGGTGAAAGGGTCAACTTCACACCTGGTTACCCATAGAATTGATTCCGACGAATTCTTCAAATGGCAGGGGTCATATGCAGTATTTTCTTTGAGTGAGAAAGATGTTCCCAGGATCAAATCATATATTCAGAACCAGAAAGTGCATCATAGTAATGATCAGATAGACCCAATTCTTGAACTGTAGTGGTGTTTTGTTATTATTCTCAATTGCAGGAGAATCGTTGGTTATCTAATCAACTTTTCTTGCCTTACGATATTTGTATTTTGCACTTCCTGATCACAAACTATGGCATAATATATTTTTCCCGATCTTCAGATCAAAAAAGGCGCGTGCAATCGTGCACTTACCCGCGAATAGGAACATAAATACCACTTTTGTGCCTGAATCTTGAAAGGAGCTACGCATGCCCGCAATCCTATCCCCCTTGCACCAGCTCTTCCAGGACCATTGGGACGCCTGGATGCGTTATGATCCACTAACTGCCACTTACGTGGGTGACCAGCGCTACAATGATCGCTTACCCGCCGCTACGGATGAAACATTCCATTCCTGGCGAGAGCAGCTGATTGGTTTCCGCACCCGGCTGGAAGGAATCTCCCCTCAGGCAATATCCAAGGATGATCAACTCAACTATACACTGTTCAAGCACTTGATAGAGAATGATATTGCCGAGATCGGATTCAATGCTCATCGTTTGCCCATCTCGCGTACGGGCGGTTTTCACCTTATGTTCCCAGATATGTTCCAGGTGATGCCTTTTAATGATAACTTAGACTATGCGAATTACATATCACGCCTGGAGGTATTCAAACGGTATGCACTGGAGAATATTGAGCTGATGCGGCTGGGAATACGCACCGGATTCCTGCCACCTACCTGCACTCTGACCGATTTAGATAAGCAGCTCAAAGCACAGATCGTAACCGATGCGACCAAAAGTGTGTTCTTCCAACCCTTCAAGCAGTTCTCACCACAAATTAGTGAGATGGATCGTAAAAAACTCATCGAATCTGCGCAGAAAGCCATCCTTGGTTCGATAGTACCTGGCTACCAGTCAATTTTACAATTCGTGCAACAGGAGTATCTACCGGCAGCCCGTAAGAGCATCGCTTCTATTGAGCTGCCCAACGGTGAAGAATTCTATGCCCATCGCATCTATTACTTCACTTCCCTGCACCTGACGGCTAAGCAAGTGCATCAGACCGGCCTGGATGAGGTGAAACGCATCCGCTCTGAGATGGAGGTTGTGATTAAGGAAACCGGCTGGACAGGTGATATGGCTCACTTCCTCGAGTTTTTGCGCACCGACGCCAAATTTTACGTTACCACACCTGAAGCGCTGTTGGAAAAGACCGCCTTGGTGCTCAAGCGCATGGATGGTGAGCTGCCGCGCCTGTTCAAGACTCTTCCCAGGTTGCCCTACGGCATCCGACCCGTGCCAGATTATGCTGCCGAAGGCGAGACCGCTGCTTACTACAACCCAGGTTTAGGAGATGGTACCCGTGCCGGGGTGTATTACGTAAACACGTATGACCTGGCATCCCGTCCGCTATATGAGATCGAAGCTTTATCCTTACATGAGGCTGTGCCGGGGCACCACCTGCAGCTGGCGCTCCAGGCTGAGCTGGCTGACCTGCCCATGTTCCGTCGTTACAGCGGCTACCAATCATTCGTGGAAGGCTGGGCGTTATACTCCGAGCGTTTAGGACTGGAAGTTGGCTTTTACACCGACCCTTATGCCAATTTTGGTCGTCTGAGCTATGAGATGTGGCGTGCTTGCCGGCTGGTAGTGGATACCGGTATGCATGCCCTGGGATGGTCGCGCCAACAAGGTATCGACCACTTGGTGGAAAACACATCCTCCACATTATTAAACATCATCAATGAAATTGACCGCTACATTGCCTGGCCAGGACAGGCACTGGCATATAAGATTGGTGAGCTAAAGATCGGCGAGCTGCGCCGGCGTGCAGAGGAAAAGCTTGGTGGAAAGTTCAACCTGCGCGAATTCCACGACGTGGTGCTACTCTCAGGTGCAGTGCCGCTGGAGGTTTTGGATGGGATGGTGGAGCAATGGATCGCTGCATCAGCTGAAGGCTGATCGCTGAATGCTATTAGCTATCCTTTATAAAAGTCCCATTGCGCAGTTCCACCAGGGCCTGTTCAATCTCGGCTTTTGTGTTCATCACAAAAGGACCATAACGAGCAATGGGTTCTCCAAGTGGAAGCCCAGAAATAAGCAAGAAGCGCGCTTCTTCGCCCGATGTCTGCACGCTCACAATTTCTCCTTCTTCAAAAAGGATGAGCTGCGGTGCCTCGACGGCCTTTTGTGAGGTGCCAAAGACTGCTTTCCCGCGGAACAGGTAGGCACACACACTATGATCAGCCTGGATGGAGTGAGTGAATATTGATCCTGGCGGAAGTGACACGTCCAAATAGGTCGGGTCAGCGAAGATATCAGTGACAGCACCTGAAGTGCTGCCCAGATGCCCGGCAATCAAGCGGACCTTCACTCCGCCTGGCATCTCTATCTCTGGGATGTCTGTCGATGCAATATCTTGATAGCGTGGGGAAGTCATTTTCAACCTGGCAGGGAGGTTCACCCATAACTGGAATCCCTCCATTTTGCCTTCATACGGTTTAGGCATCTCTTCGTGCATAATCCCACGCCCGGCTGTCATCCACTGCACATCGCCCCCACCGATGGTGCCATGATTGCCCAGGCTGTCATGGTGGTCAACCCGTCCTGCCAGCATATAAGTCACCGTCTCGATACCCCGATGCGGATGCATGGGAAAACCTGCCAGGTAATCGGCAGGGTCATCTGAGCCAAAATGATCCAATAATAGAAATGGGTCAAAATAATCAAGCGTACTGGTAGCGATGGAACGCTTTAGTAAAACTCCCGCACCTTCCAATACCTGGATGGGGGTGATGATTTGTGAGACCTTGCGGATTTGATCAGACATGGATGCCACCTTTCGAGGAGTTACGGATTATTGTAACCCGTAAAATACCATTACTTACTGTCAGCCAGATAAATTTACGTAGATAAGGCTCTATTAAAAGCTAAACATTAACCAGTAAAAACAAATTTATGACCCCGCAACAACTGCGCATTAATTGCCACAATCACTGTGCTGATGGACATCAGCAATGCCCCCACCGCAGGGGAGAGTATGATTCCCACTGGAGCAAGCACTCCTGCGGCAAGTGGCAATGCGAAAATGTTGTACCCACTTGCCCATACCAGGTTCTGCACCATCTTGCGATAGCTGGCGCGACTCAGATCGAAGATCTTGACCACATCCAGGGGATTACTTTTAACCAGGATAATGCCGGCAGATTCTATCGCTACATCTGTGCCGCTGCCAATCGCAATGCCTACATCCGCCCGGGTGAGGGCGGGTGCATCATTGACCCCATCTCCGACCATGGCTACATGCTTACCCTGCTTCTGTAACTCAGCCACCTTCATATCCTTATTCTCCGGCAAGACCTCAGCAAAATAAGTGTCGATGCCCAACTCGTCTGCCACAGCCTTAGCCACAGCAGCACTGTCGCCGGTCAGCATCGCAACTTCCACTCCCATCTGGTGCAGCCTCTCCACCGCCAGCTTGCTCTCCGGACGGATGACATCCGCCAGGGCGAATGAAGCTACCACTTGATTTTCCAGGATCAGATGGACCACACTCTGCCCTTTTTGACTGGCCTGGGCTGTAAAGCTTTCCAATTCATTAGATAAGGAGAGATTTAACATCTCCAACAAGCGGGGACCACCCACATATGCGTTATTACCGTTTACTTTAGCTTTTGCCCCTCTCCCCTTGATCGCTTCGAATTCAGACACCTTGGGCAAGCTGAGTTTTCTGTCAGTTGCCGATTTGCGAATGCCACGCGCCATGGTATGCTCTGAATCGCCTTCCACAGCGGCTGCCAGCGCCAGGGCATCGTCTTCCTTCCACGAGCTTATCGTTTTCATAGCTACAACACCGAATTCACCCTGGGTGAGCGTGCCGGTTTTATCGAATACTACCATGTTGATCTGGCGGGATTTTTCAAGCGCCAGGCGATCACGAACCAGGATACCATTACGTGCGCCAATCGATGTGGTGATGGCAACGACCAGAGGTACAGCCAATCCCAAGGCATGCGGGCAAGCGATCACCAATACAGTTGCCACCCGTGCGATCACTTCCACATTGAAGCCAATTGCGATGGTCCAGGCGATTGCCGTGATGGCTGCCACCGCCAATGCGATGTAAAATAGCCAGCCGGCAGCCTTATCCGCCAGGATCTGGGTGTTGGATTTGCTTTGTTGTGCCTGATCTACCAGGCGCATGATTCCTGCCAGGGCAGTTTTATCTCCGGTGGCAGTCACCCTGATGTGCAAACTGCCATCACCATTGATGGTACCGGCAATGACCTTCGCCCCGGTGATTTTCTTCACCGGGATCGATTCCCCGCTGATCATAGCTTCACTCACGTCCGACTCCCCTTGCACCACTTCACCATCCGCTGGGACACTCGCACCAGGCCGCACCAGCACTAGATCATCATTTTTGAGCTGATGGACTGCGATTGTTTCAGTGGTGCCGTCATCCCGAATGCGGTCGGCTGTATCAGGCATGAGCCTTGCCAGCTCCTGCAATGCTCCGGATGCCTGCCTGACACTGCGCATCTCAATCCAATGACCAAGCAGCATGATGTCGATTAATGTGACCAGCTCCCAAAAGAAGGTCATGCTGTTGGGCAGGAATAAAGCTGCCAGGCTGTATAATGAACGCTACGCTGATGGCAAGAGAGATCAAGGTCATCATCCCGGGCTGGCGGTTCTGCAGCTCAGGCACAGCCATTTTTAGGAAGGGAATCCCACCGTAAAAGAACACAATCACCGCAAAAAATGGTGCGATCCACTGGATGCCGGTGAATTCCGGCAAGCTGTACCCCAGTAAATCCTGGACGGCAGGGCTAAAAATTAGCACGGGGATGGAGAGCAGCAACGAGAGCCAGAACCTCTGGCGGAACATCTGCTCATGTCCGGTGTGATCGGCATGAGCTTCATGCCCTGCATGCTCTGTATCCACCTGCTGGGTTTCGTGACCGGTATGATTTATTTGAGACTTTTGTTGCATTTGGCTGGCATGATCCATGGGAGTATGCTGTTCAGCATGGGAAGTGTGTTTGGGTGTGAAATCTTCCTCAATAGGTTGATCCATTCCTTCCTTCGGAGCTTCCTGTTCAGGTGCCGTTGGCTTGGTTTCCTTCTCCATCCCATGATGATGGTCATGGTGTTCATTGCGCATGTTTTCGTCCATCATATTACCTCCATAAACTTTCTGGTTATCTGGTAATCAAGGATGGCAATTTTTTGATCATGAGCCGGATGCTGTGATTGGTTTTTTTCAAGGTGCAATCCGTTTTTGAAACACGTGGCTATCTCTCCGAAAACCAGTGACCCATATTAACTTAACCACTCGAATCATATCACTTTAATTAGAGTAAAACTATCTTAATTTATAGGATCGATTTGAACAAAATCCTTTATCTTTGTACACATAATTTGATGTTAATTGCCTTATTATAGGTGCTAGTAGCATCAATTACTGTATAATAATCCTTAACGATGAATGAGATCAACCTGACCCAGCTGGTGCACATGCTCTCCGATATGCTCGACCTGGTGGGTGTGGATGACCTGCACCACGGCAAGCGTGTGGCATACATGTGTCGTGAAACTGGATATCTGCTTGGATTTGACCACTCCCAGATAGAAAACCTGTATTCGGCTGCATTACTGCATGACTGTGGAGTTTCCAGTACCAGCACGCACGCTCACATCATCGAGGAGCTGGATTGGGCTGGCTCAAAAGAGCACTGTGAGCGCGGTAGCACATTGCTCGAGGCTCAACCTCTATTCAGCCATCTTGCTCCACTGATTAATATTCATCACACCCATTGGCAGGAGCGGAATAAGAGTATTCAGCCAGAAATTGCCTATTTTGCCAACCTGATCCACTTATGTGACCGGGCAGATGCAATGATGCAGCAAGTATCAAACCGCCCGTGGTTAGCAGTGCGTAATTCCATTCGCGACCGGCTGGCGCGCTATCGTGACAGCTGGTTCGACCCTGAATTATTAGATGCGTTTTTAGAAGTCTCAAAACCCGAAAGCTTCTGGCTGCGTATGCAGCCTCAACATCTCAGCCTGTATATGGCTGAACGTGAAATCGCCGATACCCATCAGATGGTCAGCACGGGTCACCTGCGGCGCGTGGCAAACCTGGCAGCAGAGATCGTCGATACGAAAAGTCACTTCACCGCCCGGCATTCAATGGGGGTCTCGCACTTCTCGGCTCATCTGGCTGAATTGGCAGGCTTCGAGACCGACATCTGCTGGCAGATTGAGATTGCCGGTTTACTGCATGATATTGGAAAAATGCGTGTTCCTGATAGTATTTTGGAGAAACCTGTTGCGCTTAGCTTTCCGGAGAGAGCGGTTATGTTGGGGCACAGCTTCGAGAGCTACCAAATCCTGCACCATGTGAAGGGCTTCGAAAACATTGCGCGCTGGGCTGCCTACCACCATGAATCGCTCAACGGAGACGGCTATCCGTTCCACCTGACCGAAACCGACCTCGATAAACCATCCCGCATCATTGCCATTGCAGATATATTCCAGGCGCTCACGCAAACACGGCCTTATCGCCCTGCCAGGGAACCGGAAGCAGTGATAAGCTCTCTGAAGCATCACGTTGAACAGCACAAAATTGATCCCGACCTGGTGAATCTCGCAATAGAGGATTTTGATGCGTGCTGGAAAGCTGCAGCTATACAAGCGTAAAATACATTGGAAGTGGTAGATGGGGTTGAATACAGTGATCTCATGTATGAAACCCAACTAAATCTGTTGGGTTTCGGGTTCACGCCCTCAACCCGCTATAGAAAAAAACCCGGTAGACCCAGCCGACGAGAGAATTATTAAGTCCCAGGAGAGGCACTATGAAAGATCGGGATAAGACTCGCTTCCACGACAATATCACGTGGTTCAACCAATTTTTCGCTGGCATGCGCCAAATATACGAATTCATTGTTGATCAGCTTCCAGAAAATTTTTTTCACGAAAACTTTTCACTCAATAGCGGCAACTATTATTTCCCCTGCCTCAAGGCTGCTCCGTCTATGCCTCCATACTATGCGTTGCTGCTTGAGGGCAAGACCCATGCTGTGCAGGTGGTATCAGTCATTGATGCGTACCTCTTCTCCCATGATGGACCATTCATCCTGGAACCCTCGTTGATCACAGTGATCCACACCCAGCCAGAAAAATATGGCTGGATAAACGATTATGCGCTCAACGTAATCAGGAATCAAAATGTGTCCATCACATCCAAAGATCTGAGTGCTGTGCGAGGAAAAATTATTGCCAAAGTTCCGGCTGATTTCATTGCTTTACAAGTGCAATACGAAAAATTTTCCGATAGTACACACCCACAAAACGCAGTGCGTAAATACATCGTCGATCCAATCCTCGCATATATATATACACCGCAGAATGTCACCTCATAATCGTCACTAAATCTAACCATTCATGTACTGGTGTACTCATCCAGGATATCTAATAGTAACAAGAAAATGCCCACCCGCCTGACCACTCCGCAAGGTGAAGTCATTATCCGTAACGCTACACCTGACGATGCCGACTTGCTTTTTGCGCTGCGCCTGGAAGCACTAGCCAACCATCCTGAGGCTTTCACTGCGGATATGGATAAGACTGCTGCCAGTGGGATAATTGCCTGGTCAGAGCGCATCACCGAGTATGCCAGCACTCAATCAGGCACCATCATCATCGCTCGTGCAGCTGACGAGCTGATCGGAATGTCTGGGATCGTGCGCGGTCATTGGCCAAAGACTGAGCATAGTGGTGAACTGTGGGGAGTGTACGTCAAACCTGATTGGCGCGGGTATACAATCGGGGAAGCCATCGTGAATGCGTGTATCGAATGGGCGATCGAGCATAACCTGACTGTGGTCAACCTTGGGGTCACGAACTCAAACCTGCCTGCAATCCGCTGCTACACTGCCTGTGGATTTAGTGAGTATGGAGTTGCACCGCGCGCAATCCGCTATAATGGCATATATTATGATGAGCTGTTAATGGTCAGGCTGATCTGAGTTATTGTTAATACTTGCCGAGTTTTCGAAAACCAAACAAAAGTGTATGCTCTTATTATTATTTCCACGATTAAAATATATGCATCAGATACGATTTATGTACTGTGACTGGTTGATTCCCTCATTGAACAGGTAACTCATATGCCAGTCAAGTCGTCTGATTTGGGAGGTGCCACCATGAAACCAACGGAAGTTCTGATGGAAGAACATCGGGTGATCGAGCGCGTGTTGTATGCGCTCGAGAGGGCATCCGGTCGCCTCAATCATGGTGAAGATGTGTATTTGCGGTTCTTCATTGGGACAGCGGTTTTTATCAGAGATTTCGCTGATAACTGCCATCATCGTAAGGAAGAAGCAGTTTTATTTCCAGCACTGAATGAGAAAGGATTTCCAAAAGATTCAGGGCCGATTGCCGTCATGCTGGCTGAGCACGAACAAGCTCGCAAGCTAACTCAGAAATTGAAGCAGGTAACCGAACGGCTCCAGGGTGGTGACGTCAATGCCCGCCAATTAGTCAGCCAGTATGGGACCGAATACGTCAAGCTTTTGCGCCAGCACATCAATAAAGAGGACAAAATCCTGTTCCCTATGGTGGACAAGGTCATCCTCCCCGAACAGCAAGATCAAATGATCGAGGCATTTGGATTATTCGAGCCAAATGGACATGGCGAAGATTTTCACGAGAAATATTACGGGCTGGCTAACCGACTGATACAGGAATCAGTCCGTTAATTACAAAATATCCCTGGATGCTTGAGATTCTTGTCTTTGTACTCGGCTCGTTTGGCATCTTCCTGCTTTCGTTGCGTTCCTTAACCAAACCCCATTCCCATGGTTTTCCCCGTTTCTTTGCTTTTGAAGCTATTCTGGGTATGGTGGTTCTAAACGCACCTTTCTGGTTCGTCCAGCCATTTTCTTTTTTACAAATCGTCTCCTGGGCTTTACTGCTGGACTCAGCTTTCCTGGCGATGCATGCTTTTTATACCTTGCACAAGCTCGGCAAGCCTGATGCCTCCATCCAGGATACCAGCCGCCTGGTTATTGAGAAAACCACCCACCTGGTGACCGATGGACCTTACCGACTTATCCGGCATCCGTTATATGCCTCTCTACTGTGCTTCGCCTGGGGAGTATTTTTGAAGCAAATCTCACTTTTGTCCGGCTTGTTACTGATCCTAACAAGCCTGGCATTGTACCTCACTGCGTGGTATGAGGAAGGTGAGAACCTAAACAATTTTGGGGAAGCGTACACCCAATATATGCAGCACACCAAGCGATTTATACCTTTTCTTTTCTGAAGACTTCAAGACTCCCCTGTTTATTACATATTGAATTATGATACCCGGTATGATTGAATTCCTTACTAATCACCCAGGTCTACCTGCATTATTCGACCCGCATGTGCCGAATAATCCTGTCCTATGGGCGGTGTTTCGAAACCGACTAACAGGTAAAGCGCTGGTGGATGATCTAGAGAATCCTTCTCAATGTGTGCTTCGTTGTGGGGAGATCTATCTGACATTCGCCAGCAAGCTGATAAGCCAATCATTCCTGGCAGAGGCTATTTTTTATTTCAGGCACAGTGGACGTATTTGGTTGGTTCGCACACCCACTGACCCTGTTGCCCCCGAAGGATATCGGAACAATCCAAGGCTGGAATTCTTCGATTACGATCGCCTCTCACCTACATTGGCTAATTATCGCGCCCTCCTTCCGGTAGGTTTCGATCTACGTCCGATAGACATCAACCTGCTAAATCGTTGCGAGTGGCGGGATGATATGGCTTTCTACTGTGGCAGCCTGGAAAATTTCCTGCAGAATGGTCTTGGAATCTGCCTGATGCATGGGGATGAAATCATCGTCGAAACTTATGCCTCTTCGCTCGGTGACCCATATGCCGAGATTGGAGCTCTTACCCATGCACCTTATCGGGGCATGGGGTATGCGCCCATTACAGTTGCCTACCTGATCGAAGCTCTGGAACAGAGGGGTTACCATGCCTATTGGTCCTGCGATGTCGACAACCCCGCCTCCGCTCACGTCGCTCGCAAGCTGGGGTTTCGAGAAGAACGTGCATATGAAATCTTGGATTACGAGCCTATTGGGGTTTAATAGCTCCTGGTTAAGCTAATTACTCGAAAATTGCCCCCGGTTTATATATACTGCAATGTCGTTAATTGGTAGATACACGTTCACATACGAGCGGGAGGATGCCCCAATTGAAAGCATTCTCAAAAATGGCGAAGAGGTGGCTGAGCAACCCCTCCAACCCACCCAGGACACACCAGGTGAGTGCCGGGCAGAATTTGTAAAAATCGAATGAAGTTTCTACGTGGGGCTGTCCAAATTGTCCAAAGAGGGTAAATTTGACTTTTTTAGCTAGCCTTTTTTGATATATGCTTTAGGGGCTGTCCCAAAAGTAGATGCGCAGGGGTGGAATTCCGAGAATATCATGATTAATTACCCCTGCGCTCTGATTGAAAGCGCTCCATATGGGCGTAGGGGAAACTTTCTTGGTGTATTTTGTTCAAATGCCACCCCTACGCCCCTACGTTATAGGATATATTCCACAATTGTGACTATTTAGACAGCCCCTACAAAATCTCATTCCGGGCAATTTCCGGACGTTTATTCAAATTAACAAAGGGACGGCTTTTGGATGCAATGATCATGCTTCGGTTCGCAACCGATAACCAACCCCTGGTTCCGTGATGATATAGCGCGGACGGGTAGGATCAGGCTCGATCTTGCGGCGCAAGTTGCTCATGTTCACGCGCAGCAGGTGCGCCTCGCTCTCATAAGCGGTTCCCCAGACCTGGCGTAATAGTTGATGATGGGTTAATACCCTACCGGCATTTTGTACCAAGATGCGTAAAAGGTCATACTCCGTGGGTGTCAGAGAAATTTCCTCGCCACTAACTTTCACCTGCCGACGGGTAAGATCTACGATAAGATTGTCGGTTTCAAAAACAGGATCCGATGCTGATTGCATGGAATGCCTGAGCGCAGCGCGCATGCGTGCCATCAATTCACCACTACTGAAAGGTTTGGTCAGATAATCATCTGCACCTGCATCAAGGGCGCTAATTTTTTCGCTTTCCTGCTCCCGTACCGAGAGGATGATAATTGGGATGTGTGTCCATTCACGCAGCTGGCGTGTGACTTCGACCCCATCCAGATCGGGTAAACCCAGGTCAAGAATGATCAAATCAGGGCGGTCTGCGACGGTCATATTCAAAGCTTCTTTTCCGCCGCTTGCCTCGTAGACTGTGTAACCCTGGGCATTCAGCGCTGCATGCAGGTATCGCCTGATTGCCCGTTCGTCATCCACCACCAAAACCCGCAATCCAATCTCATTCATTCTCTTCAGCCCCTTCTACTGGAACCTTTATTCTAAAAATCGCCCCTCCCCCACGTCGATTTTCTGCCTGGATACAACCATAATGGGCTTCAACAATACCCTTGCATATCGATAGGCCTAAACCAGTCCCACTGACATTATCTGGTCTTTGAACTCGATAGAATTTATCGAATATGCGCTCAAGATCATCTATTGGGATGCCGTCCCCCCTATCAGCAATGGAAATTTCAAGGTCTTGCTTCGAAACGCGGGCCCTGATCTCAATCGGCTTTTCAGGAGGTGAATATTTCAGGGCATTGTCAATCACATTTACCAATACACGGCTGAACAATACAAAATCCAATGGAACCAGGGGAATCTTCGGTGAAATCTCCACATTCACCTGGCGGTCCTTGAGGGGAGTCCCAATTTGCTCCAGGGCAGACCCGATCAATTCTTGTATGTCACATGCCTCGCGATGAAGCTGTAAGCTACCAGCTTCCAGGCGGGTGATATCCAATAGATTTCCAACAAGCCGGTTCAACCGCTCAGCTTCTCCGCGGGCGGTCTCAATTAAGCTTTTACGCACTTCTTCATCCAGGGCCGGACCGGATTCTTCCATGCTACTCAATGCACCTGTGATTGAAACCAGGGGTGTGCGTAGATCATGCGATATTGAATTAAGCAGCGCAGATTGAAGTTTTTCCGTAGCTTCAAGCAGCTCTGTTTGGTGAGCTTGCTCAACCAATCGCGCTCCTTCAATTGCCAAAGCCACCTGGTTGGCAAAAGCGTCCAAGATGCGCTGCTGATCCGGACTTAGGTAAGTGTTTGTTTCGATCGGTTTTATCCCCAACACGCCGATAACCCCACGGGTCGTCTTGAGGGGTAGGTATCGCATCGAAGCATCTGGCAAAGTATCAGTTCCGCGTCCGGCCTGCTGATTATGTAGAAAAGTCCAGCTGGCAACCGCCAGCTCACTTTCTGCCACCGATAAATCAAGGCTGGCCATAAATAGCTTTAAATCATTATTTTCAGGCAGGAATAGGGCAACCTCGCGGCTGTATACCTGGCCAATGTGATCTATGATTGTTCTTGCCACCGCTTCCAACCCAACTGCGGCGGTCAAATCATGACCAAGCTCGTACAGAGCGGCAGTTTGAGCCTCGCGCCTCTGAGCAGAATCTGCCTGCTCGCGCACTTGCGCAGTTAGATAACTGATCACCAAGCTTACTGATATCAATCCAAAAAAGGTCAATATATATTCAGTATCCGACACTGCCAGGGTGAGGCTCGGTGGAACGAAGAAAAAATCGAAGGCCACTACACTCAAAATCGAGGTGAGAATCGCAGGGCCACGTCCCAGAAATACTGCTGCCACAACCGTGGACAACAAGTAGATCACCACCAGGTTAGTAGGAGAAATATAGGGAGCAACCAAGGCGCATAGACCAGTAGCGCCTGCTACCAATGCCATCCCCCAAAAATATCGCCGCCACGGTCTGTGGGGCTGCCAATATCGTTCAGGTTGTTCAATTGATCGCTCGGTTTCTTGATTAACTTTATCTGGCGCATCACTGTTAACTTCGTCAACGGCGGAAGTGTTGACGAAGTAGACATCGATCGGCCCGCTCTGTCGGATCAGCTGATCTGTCACGGAGCCTTGCAGCCAATCTACCCACTTCGGGCGCCGCGATTTTCCGATAATAATTTTAGTTATATTATGGTTGCGCGCATAATTTGTCACCGTCTCTGCAACAGATTGGCCAGGAATAGTGATGGACTTAGCTCCAAGCTCTTCTGCCAGCCGAAGCATGCGGTCTATGCGGTCGCGTTGTTCTGTTGATATTCTAGATTGGTGGGGAGTTTCAACGAAAATGGCATACCATTCAGCCTTCAGCTCTCCTGCCAGCCGGCGTGCAGAATGGATCAAACGCTCACTGAGCGCTCCTGGACTGACGCATACCAGCAGGCGTTCTCCTGCCGGCCAGGGGCCGGGGATAGCCTGCTTGCCCATATAATCCAACATCTGGTCATCCACCCGTTCAGCGGCCCGGCGCATGGTCAGCTCGCGCAGAGCGGTCAGATTACCCTGGCGGAAGAATTTCTCAATGGCGCGCTCAGCTTGTTCAGGGATGTAAACCTTGCCTTCTTTTAACCGGTTCAGCAGCTCATCGGTGGGTAAATCTATCAGCTCAATATCGGTGACCTCGTCAATCACACGATCGGGGATCGTTTCACGTACCTTGGTGCCGGTGATTTGGGCTACCACGTCGTTCAAGCTTTCCAGATGCTGGATATTTAACGTCGAATAGACATTTATCCCGGTTGACAGCAGCTCTTCCACGTCCTGATAACGCTTGGCATGCCGTGAACCAGGCGCGTTAGTATGTGCCAGCTCATCCACAAGTACCAGGCCCGGCTTGCG
Source organism: uncultured Chloroflexia bacterium (assembly GCA_963809805.1). Taxonomy (GTDB): domain Bacteria; phylum Chloroflexota; class Anaerolineae; order Anaerolineales; family UBA4823; genus FEB-25. The sequence goes on from CAWELB010000011.1 coordinate 330,709, forward strand.
TGCTAAAACCTGGTCTATATCCATTTCCTGAAGTTGAATATTCCGGTAGGTAATTGTTTTTAATGGGATTACCTCAAGACCCCGTAACATCTTTTCTGTTTCCAAGCGTTTATGAGTTTCCACATACCCCACAACAACGTCCACCCCTTCCGTTTTTCGCTGGTGGGCGGCTTCGAGCATGGCATAGGTTTTTCCAACCCCAGCTGCATAACCGAAGAAAATCTTCAAACGCCCACGGAGGCGTTGTTTATCTTCAGCTTCTATACGGGCTAATAAATCATCCGGATCAGGGCGATTTACAGACGGCATGGGACTCATTGAATCAGGCTCCCCTTCCTATTTTATCTCATCCAGTGCCAGGTTGAGTGCGAGCACATTGAGGCGTGGTTCTCCGAGTATACCAAATTGCCGTCCTTGGGTAAAACGATCCACTAATGCCCTTACAACATCTACACTTAGCCCGCGTGCTTTGGCGACCCGCGGCACCTGATACAGTGCTGCCGCTATACTGATATCCGGATCAAGTCCACTCCCAGATGAGGTCACCAAATCCACCGGGATTTGTGAGGTGTTCGTCGGATCAGCAGCTTTTAACGCAGCAATGCGTGCCTTTACTTCCTCGGTCAAAGCCGGGTTCGTGGAGCTCAGGTTTGAGCCCGTGGAGGAGGCAGCATTGTAGGGGTAAGGTGCGGTAGCTGAAACCCGACCCCAAAAGTAACGCGGATCATCAAAGGATTGGCCAATTAAATCTGATCCCACCACCTGACCATTCTGTATGATCAGACTGCCATTCGCCTGGTGCGGGAATATCAGCTGAGCAATCCCAGTGATCACCAGCGGGTATAAGATCCCCGTCAAAAGTGTGAATATGGTAATCGAAACGATTGCCGGTCTAAACTGTGAGCGCATATCAGCCTTTTTTTGCAGCTTCCATCCGCATTGAATTTACCAAAGCCTCTGCCTCGGCTAATCGTGCCCGTTCCAACGCTTGTGAAGCCTGGGTTGTCAGGTTGCTCAGCAACCGGCTACCCTCGACAGGCAACCAGCCATTCCCACGCCAGATGCGAATTTCTCCAATCAGCCCTGGTGATGCCAAAATTGGCAGAATACGGTCAGGGACTCCAGTCCCTTCCACGGTCGCAGGTACTTTCACCAACAACGGATCCGGTTTATTTGCCGGCTGAATGCACACCTCCACCAGCTCAGCCTGGAACATCAGCTGTAAATTGGTTGCTAGGGCACGAACGACTGATTCCTGTGTGCGTAGACCTGCAAGAGCAGTGCTCATCTCATACATAAATACGGCTTCCCGTTCAGCATTGCGCGCTTTAGATAAACCGGATTGTATCCGGCCGATCACCACGATGGATACAACCAGAAAGATCGCCAATACCAACCAGCCCTCAAGCCTGCCTACAGCAAAGGTATAGAAGGGGGGAATAAAAAAGTAGTCGAACGCCAATGCAGCTGACACTGCCGCGCATACGCCTGCACCTTGCCCCCAGCGAGCTGCACTCCATCCGACGGGGACCAGGTACAACAAAGCAATGACGGCTTCCCCTAATGTATCCCTCCCGATGAATAACAAAGGTATCGTCAAGACTACAACGCTAAGAAAAGCGAATAGACTATTGAAGTAGATTGCGGATGAAAAAGATAAGCGGTTTCTTTTCATAATTTGTCTCTCCTAAATGCTTGTTTTTATTATTCTTTTGACCAAGCAAATTCCATCTGGCTACACGAGGTGCAAAAGTACCAAAAGCATATCGATCAATTTAATTCCAATAAAAGGAGCAATCAGTCCACCCAGACCGTAGATGAGCAAATTGTCACGTAAAAGCTGGGCTGCACCTTTGGCTCGATAAGGTACCCCTTTAAGAGCCAGGGGGATCAATGCCACGATGATCAAAGCATTGAAGATTACCGCTGAGAGAATGGCACTCTCCGGAGTAGCCAGGCGCATTATATTAAGCGCTTCCAGCTGGGGATAGGTACTGGAGAAGGCTGCCGGGATGATGGCAAAGTATTTTGAAACGTCATTGGCGATGCTGAAGGTGGTCAGCGTGCCGCGCGTCATCAGTAATTGCTTGCCGATTTCCACGATCTCGATCAGCTTGGTAGGGTTGCTATCGAGGTCGACCATATTGGCAGCCTCACGAGCTGGTTGGGTGCCAGTGTTCATCGCTACAGCTACATCCGCCTGGGCGAGAGCCGGGGCATCATTAGTGCCATCACCAGTCATGGCTACGAGGCGTCCGCCTGCCTGGTATTCGCGGATTAATTTGAGTTTTGTCTCCGGGGTAGCCTGGGCAAGAAAGTCGTCAACCCCGGCTTCGGCTGCGATGGCGGCTGCAGTGAGTGGATTGTCACCGGTAATCATGACCGTTTTAATCCCCATTTTGCGCAGCTGTAAAAAGCGTTCCTTGATCCCGCCCTTGACGATATCCTTGAGGTGAATCACTCCCCAGGCTGCTCCATTGCGGGTCACGATAAGCGGTGTTCCGCCATTCCGAGCAATTCCATCCACCAGACGTTCGAGCTCGGGTGGAACGGGCCTCCGTTGCTCCTTTATATATGCCAGCATGGCATCCGGAGCGCCTTTGCGTATCGAAGCCCCATCCAGATCCACTCCACTCATGCGGGTTTGGGCAGTGAAGGGAATAAAATGGGCTCCTGAGGTGGTCTCCGGTCCAGCCCCAACCGTCCGACCACGTAAACCAAATTTCTCCTTTGCCAGTACCACAATGCTGCGACCTTCCGGCGTCTCGTCTGCCAGTGACGAAAGCTGAGCTATTTCTGCTAATTGGCGTGGACTGATATTTGACACCGGGATAAACTCAACTGCCTGGCGATTGCCCAGCGTGATCGTACCGGTCTTATCCAGCAGGAGTACGTCCACGTCTCCGGCCGCTTCCACTGCACGTCCGGATAGAGCGATCACATTGTGCTGGATCATGCGGTCCATACCGGCAATACCAATCGCCGATAACAGCCCGCCAATCGTGGTGGGGATCAGGCAGACCAGCAGAGCCACCATTACGGTGATAGTGATTGGGGCGCCTTTGGCAGCACTCTGAACACTATAAAGCGAAAAAGGCAAGAGGGTCATGCAAACCACCAGGAATATGATGGTGAAGGCAGCCAAAAGAATATTTAGAGCGATCTCATTGGGCGTCTTCTGGCGCCTGGCGCCTTCAATCAGCCCGATCATGCGGTCCAGGAAGCCCTCACCTGGGTTGGCGGTAATACGTACTACCAGCCAGTCAGACAATACACGCGTGCCCCCGGTGACGGCGCTGCGATCGCCGCCCGACTCGCGGATCACCGGTGCACTCTCACCCGTGACTGCGCTTTCATCCACCGAGGCAATCCCCTCGATCACCTCGCCATCCACCGGGATGGTATCGCCTGCCTCCACCAGGAACAGGTCATCCTTACGCAAGGTAGCTGATGGTACGGTATCGTACCCAGCATCGCGGTTGGACTGATGCAGTTTCTTAGCCTGAGTTTCCCGGCGTGTCTTCCGCAGGGCAGCTGCCTGTGCTTTACCGCGTCCTTCGGCTACGGCTTCAGAATAATTAGCAAATATGACCGTGAACCACAGCCAGATAGCCACTACGCCGATGAAAGCCGTGGGTGCTTCTCCGTGTCCTGTAAGTGCCTGGATCCATAACAATGTAGTCAGCAGGCTGCCGACTTCCACAACGAACATGACTGGATTTCGCACCATATGCCGCGGATTGAGTTTGATGAAGGCATCTACCACCGCCCGTTCATACATTTGGCGCTTTACTGATTTGGTTTTCGATAATTTGATTGTCATACCATAAGCCTATATCGCAAGACGTAAAGCGTGGTACTCCTGTATACCATGCGTTTATTCATCACCACAGCATCAAATGCTCCACGATCGGCCCCAGCGCCAGGGCGGGAAAGAAGTTCAAGGCTCCAACTAGAATAACAACGACAATCAGCCAGGCGACAAAAAGTGGTGTATGCGTAGGGAGGGTTCCGGCTCCTTCCGGCGTCTTTTTCTTTTTCGCTAATGAACCTGCCAGGGCGAGCGTGGGCACCGCCAGGAAAAAACGTCCGATCATCATGGCAATCCCGCCTGTTATGTTATAGAAGGGAGTATTCCCACCTATACCTGCAAATGCACTGCCATTGTTGTTCCCTTGGGACGTGAAAAGGTAGAGCACTTCACTAAAACCATGCGGCCCGGGGTTGAAAATTGTTGCCTTGCCAGGATTCGTCATCACTGCGACGGCAGTGAGCACCAGCACGGTGATCGGCATGATCAATATCAGCAGTGAGGCCATCTTCATCTCATAAGATTCGATCTTCTTACCCAGGTATTCGGGCGTACGCCCCACCATCAGGCCGGCTACAAAGACGGCTACAATCACAAAAACAAACATTCCATACAAACCAGAGCCGACCCCACCAAAGGAAACCTCGCCCAACATCATCATCCACAATGCGGCCAGACCTCCAAGCGGGGTATATGAGTCATGCATGCTATTGACCGAGCCATTCGAGGCAGCCGTGGTGGTTGTCTCCCACAGGCTGGAGTTGGCAATCCCAAAACGAACTTCCTTGCCTTCCATATTACCGCCAGGGTTAGTTTGGCTGGCGGTTTGGTCCACACCGAGACTAGTCAAAGTGGGGTTGCCAGTTCGTTCAGCGACATAAGACAGACCCAATGGTACCCATAAAAGAATGATCATCGCAGCGAGGATAGCCCATCCCTGGCGGGTGGAACCGACCATTTTGCCGAAGGTATACGTCAATGCAGCCGGGATGAGCAGGATAGATAGCATTTCCAGAAAATTTGAAAATGGGGTGGGGTTCTCAAAGGGATGGGCAGAATTGGCATTGAAAAAACCACCGCCATTCGTACCTAATTGTTTAATGGCAATCTGGGAAGCGGCTGGTCCAACTGCCAGAAGCTGTGTAGTCTGTGTAATTGTCTCCAATACCGGGTTGCCCTGGGAATCCAACTCCGGTAATCCGGAGTTGTCCAGCTTGGGCTGCTGGTAGCTGATAGGCTGGAGCAACATTACCTGCTTGTTGGTAGAAAAGGTCTGGACCACACCCTGACTGATCAAAAGCAGGGAAAGGATGATCGATATGGGCAGAAGTATGTAGAGTATGCCACGGGTGAGATCGACCCAGAAATTGCCCAGTTTTGTCGTCTGCTTACGGACCAGCGCACGGATGAAGGCGACCAGGACTGCCATCCCGGCTGCAGCTGAGACGAAGTTTTGTACTGTGAGGCCCATCATCTGGGTCAGATAGCTCAGGGTGGTCTCACCGCCGTAGTTCTGCCAGTTGGTGTTGGTGGCAAAGCTAATGGCTGTGTTAAATGCCAAGTCAGGTGGGGTAGCTCCGAATTTCTGTGGATTAAGGGGTAATAACCCTTGCATGCGCTGGAAAAAATAGACAACCAGGACGCTGATTGCACTGAAGACCAGCAAGGCAAGGGAATAAGTCTTCCAGTCCATCTCGTCCTGCGGGTTGATACCAAACAACCGGTAAAACAGGCGCTCGAGCGGACGGATAGGCCGGCCTATGAAAGTGGATTCGCCCTGGTAGACACGCGCCATGTACAAACCAAGCGGTTTCACCAGTAGTAGCAGGATGATGAAATAGATCCCGATTTGAATATAGCTATTGAGTGTCATAAGACAACCACTGGATAGACCTTAGCTGAACCATTCAGGCTTGAGCAGAGCCAATAAGAGATATATGAGCAACAAGACCGAGATAATTCCAGCGATGATATATATGGGATTCATTTCATTGCTCCATTAAGCACTCACATAAAACCAGCAGTCCCCAACAGGCAAGGAAAAGAACAAAAATTAACCCCAGATAGATGATATCGGTCATAAACAACCTACATAATATATATTTGCCAGCTAATATAACGCCATCAAAGTCAATTTGGTGGCAAAGAACAGCCAAAATAGGTCAAGAAAGTATTAAAAAACCTTTTAGCACATGGCTCTTCTCTGATGCATTGCGCAGGAATGATTTTCTCTCTCTGACGTATAATTTACTCATCCTTCATGCTTGTTTCAAGTGAGGTAAGCAATGGAAAGATCAGAATGGTTGAATAAAGTGCGAGGCATGGCCGAAGCGCTGTACGACCATGCTGCGCCAGCCTATTGGGTGAAATGGGGGATGGGCGTTGACGCAATGCACCGCGAATATATCGGTAAGTTCCTTGGGCGGTTGAGCGGGCAGTGTGTAATCCTCGATGCCGCTTGTGGCGCAGGGCGGTTTGATGGAATCCTGTATGAGGCAGGTCATCGTGTGCTTGGAATCGACCAGTCTGGTGGCGTGGTAGCCAGGGCGCGGGAGCATTTTCCACAAGAAGAGTTTCCAAATCTTCGTTATGCAAAGTTGCGCATGCAGGAGATGAGTTTTCAGGCGGAATTCGAGGGGATTATCTGCATGGACGCGATGGAGCACATTTTCCCGGAAGATTGGCCGGTGATATTGAACTGCTTCCAAAAAGCACTCAAGGCAGGTGGGGTGCTGTACTTGACCGTGGATGCGCAGAAGCTGGAAGAGGATGGTAAGGCCTACGAACGGGCAAAGGCAATGGGGCTGCCGGTGGTGTTTGGTGAAATCGTCGATGAACTTGACGCAGCTTATTCAGAGGCCATGGCACTGGATGCGTTGGACTTGAACTCTCTCGCTTACGAAAGGCTCGACCACACCGTCTACCATTATCACCCTTCACTGGAACAGGTGCGGGGCTGGTATAACCAGGCAGGGCTGGTAATCGAGGAAGAAGGAAGCATGGACGAATATGTGCACATCCTGGGGAAGAAGAAAGCTTAAACGATTGCTCTATCCAAGAAGTACAGAAGCCTTATTTTTGAGCGCGTAATTAACCATGCAGCTGCGCCAGCATTTCCTCCGGTTTATTGACCGGCAGCTGGCACACGAAGCCCTGGCAGACATAGGCAGTTGGCTTGCCGTGCAGGAGAGTCCTCTCGTTCAGCAAGGCTGGTGAGCCTGCCTGGATCGGGAAGGATGATACTGCCAGTACAATCCTCGGATGATATTCCCGCCACACTGGTTGCAATAAGTTCTGGGTAGCAACATCTACCAGGTCACCCAGCACCGCCAGCTCGTATACCGGACCCAGAGCAAAATCAGCCGCGCACCACCAGTATGCAAACGCGGATGGGTATCGTACCATCATCGCCAGGTTGGAGGTGACCATCCCTTCAGCAAGCCTACGCCACTCGGAGCGCCCCTCATAAGCAGCCAGCTTCAACAGCAATGTGGCAGCCAAGGCGTTACCGCATGGAATGGCATTATCCTGCAGCTCCTTCGGTCGGTAAAGCAGAGCTTCATGCTGGTCAGATGTGTCGAAGAAACCGCCCGCCGGGTCTGGAAAATGGTCCAAAATCTGATCGAGCAGTTTAAGGCTCGCCTGGTACCAGCGTGAGTCGGGATCGGCCTGATACAATGCGATCAAAGCAAGCCCCAGCCCGGCATAATCCTCCAGGTAGGCGTTATGCTGCGCTTCACCACCTCGCCAGGAACGCTTTAATTTTCCGTTAACGATCAAATTTTCCAGTATGAAATTGGAATTCCTGATCGCCGCCTCCAGGTAATCTTGACGTTCGAGAACTCGCCCTGCTTCCGCAAAAACCGAGCACATGAGCGCATTCCACGATACAAGCAGCTTGTCATCCGTACCTGGGCGTACCCGGTGACTGCGTGCCTCAAGCAGACGCTTGCGCAAACCAGCCAACATGAGGGGGACTGCTTGCTCATCAACGTTGAATTGCTGGCCAAGCTGCGGATCAGATAGCCTGCGGCGCAAGATGTTACGCCCGGGAAGATCACCAAAATTACCAGTCGGGCTAACGCCATATGCGGCGATGAAGAGATCGGCATCGGCAGAGTCGGTCAGGATGTGACGGATCTCGTCGGGGGTCCACAGATAGTACTTGCCCTCCATATTCTCTGAATCAGCGTCCAGGCTGCTGAAAAAGCCACCTTGTGGGTTTGTCATCTCGCGCAAGACGAAGTCCAGCGTGGACTGGCAGACCTCATGAAAGAAGGGATCCCCAGTTAGCTGGTAGGCATGCAGGTAGATAAGGGCCAGCTGGGCATTATCATAAAGCATCTTCTCGAAGTGCGGGACAAGCCAGGTTGGGTCAACACTATAACGGGCGAAGCCACCACCTAAAATATCATACATCCCACCTTGAGCCATCGTCTGCAGAGCATGCACTGCCATATCCAGGCTGGCCTTCGCACCACGTGAGCCCTGGAGTAATAAGAATTCGATCAACATGGGTTGGGGAAACTTAGGTGCCTCACCCCAACCACCATACTGCCAATCATAGCTGTGGGTGATGGTGGAGATAGCCTGCTCGAGCAGCTCGGGGTTAAGCTCTCCTGTTTTGATCTGAACAACTTGTTGAGCTAATAAACTTTGCGTCAAGCTCTCGCTACTGGAGAGGATTGCAGCCCGGTCTGCGTGCCACAGGCGGGAGACCGTTTCAAGCACCTCCCGAAAGGCAGGCAGGTTATGACTTCGTAAAGGAGGGAAGTAAGTGCCCCCATAAAAAGGCTTGCCCTCGGGTGTAAGAAAGACACTCATCGGCCAGCCACCGGATCCCGTGGTGGCGACCACAAAATTCATGTAGATGCCGTCCAAGTCGGGGCGTTCTTCACGATCGACCTTGATGCTCACAAAGCTGAGGTTCATCAAGGCAGCGATAGCGTTGTCCTCGAAGGATTCATGTGCCATCACATGACACCAGTGGCAGGCTGCATAACCAATACTCAAGAAGATGGGCTTGTCTTCCCGCCGGGCTTTCTCTAGAGCCTCAACTCCCCAGGGGTACCAATCTACCGGATTACGGGCGTGCTGGAGCAGGTAGGGTGAGTTTTCACCGATCAGGTGGTTCGACATGGGGGTGATTATAATACCCGTGCTTAGAAAATGCTTTTAGCTTTTAGCGATTAGCTTTTCGTTATTAGCCAAAATGATTTGTCCCTCGATAATTCAAAAGCATTCAATTCATTTTAAATCACGGACAGTTCGGTGAACAGCCAGAAGAACTTAACATGTACTCACACATGGGATAGTTATGATCGTTGGGATTCCCCCCCAACAAACCAGGAGTCACCTGGGGCATGTCTCCCCAGAACCAGGGGGGATTCTCCCCGAATACCAGCGGGGATTCAGTAATGAAAATGGGGGAGATCACGAATTCTGGCGCAGGAAGTCCAGAACCTCATTCAGCTTGCAGAATGCCAAACCTGTGACCGTATCGGCACAACCATAATAAATGGCAATCCTACCGGTTGGCGGGTCATACAGTGTAGCGCATGGGAAAGCAACATTGGGTACATCACCCACACACTCGTAATAGGTCTGTGGCGAGAGCAGATAGGATGTGCCACGCAGAATCACCTTCCAGGGCTGGTCCAAATCCAACAGGGCAGCGCCAAAGCTATACACGAACCCATTGCAGGAAGTGAGCACACCATGATAAAACAGCAGCCAGCCCTCGGCGGTCTCGATGGGGACGGGACCTGCACCGACCTTTGTGCTCTCCCACCCGTCCCTGATGCCCATTACAAAGCGATGTTTCCCCCAATGAATCAGGTCTGGGCTGCGACTCAGGTATATATCACCGAAGGGGGTGTGGCCGTTGTCGCTAGGCCGGCTGAGCATAACGTACTCACCATTGATTCGACGGGGGAAGAGCACCCCGTTACGGTTGAATGGCAGGAGGGCATTTTCAAGGAAGTGAAACCGCTCAAAGTCAAAGGTGTAACCAATGCCGATGGTGGGTCCATGGTAACCGTTGCACCAGGTGACATAATAACGATCTTCCAACCATACGACGCGTGGGTCATAGCGGTACTGGAAGTGGCTTAGCTCTGGGTCGGCGTAGATCCAGTCAATCGGCCGATCACTCAGCTCCCAATGGATGCCATCCTGGGAGAAGCCACGATTTAAGTTCATCTCGCGCTTCTTGTTGTCACAGCGAAAAACGCCGGCGAAATGATCCTGGAATGGCACCACAGCACTGTTGAAGATGCTATTGGAGGATGGGATGAGATTGCGTGGGATGATTGGATTCCAAGTGTAGCGCCAGATGACATCCAAGCAGCCGGAAGGACGGTCTTCCCAGGGGATATTGGGGAGTGAAGGTTGGGTCATGGGTGAGGTTCCGTGGTCATTTGTTATTATCAACCAGTGATTTTATGGTACAGCAACATTATACTGGTAAGTTTACCCGACATTATATCTTCGCGAATTGCAATCCAAGACGCTTATTGGATATTGCTCCCCGAGCCCCTCCAAAAACAGTAGGGCTAAGAAATCTGCGGGGACTGGTTCTCCTGGTTGGCAGGTAACGCTGAGTTGTCCGTCTGCTCAGAAAGATAGTAAGGCGGTCTCGCCAGAACCACGAGGTAATGGGGATCCCGCGATGACATTTCAGCGAACGAACGCTGGGCGCAGGGGTAGTCTTCAGTTCTTGAACGTGAGAATCCTACCCTGCGCCCCTACGCTTCACCTGACGAACAATTGCGTTGATAGATCAATCTTTCCTAAAATCCGCGGGGCAAGCACAATGGCATAGAGGTGTTGGATTTAGCAAATTGCACTTAACCCGGTAGTACCCAAACCGGGTACCCCCAACCTAAAACCCAATGGAACCCGACCCCCTCCCACCTCCCCCAAATCCCCAATTGGATTTAGGGGAGGTGAAAAGACGTTCTATAACGTCGTCAGGGTGGCAGAGATGCCCAATTAGGACGAATTTTCACAAAGTGATTGACTCTTTACGCAATGTTCTGTATAATATAAATATTGGGAGCGCTCCCAATATTTTGCACCTCGGATCAACCTTTTTTAATAACCTGGAAACAATAAGTGCCAAACCTGACACTCGTAGACATTGCCAAGCAGGCGGGCGTATCACGATCCACCGTATCACGGGTAGTGAATAACGATCCCAATGTAAGCGATGCTGTACGCAGCAAAGTGCAGGAAGTCATCACATCCACCGATTATCATCCCCATGCAGCAGCGCGCAGCCTGGCATCGCATCGCTCCTGGATGATCGGACTGGTTCTCCCACGAACTGTCAGCAACTTTTTTACCGATCCGTATTTTCCCCGCCTCACCCAAGGTGTCGCTCAGGCATGCAACCTGCACAACTATACGCTTGGGCTTTTCCTTTTAGATACAAAAGAAGACGAAAAACGCATCCTGCCGCGCATCTCGCACAAAGGACTGCTGGACGGCATCCTGCTGCAAACAGCGCAATTGGATGACAAATTAATCGACCGATTAATCCACTCAGATTTTCCAGTCGTCATCGCAGGGCGCCCATTTAATAGTAATGGTATCAGTTATATCGATGTAGACAACGTTGATGCTGCCCACAATGCGGTCATGCACCTGATCAAATTGGGTTACAAGCGCATCGGGACGATCACTGGATTTTTAAATGGTACCGTTGGTATCGACCGAAAGCAAGGCTATATCAATGCTATCACTGAACAGGGTTGGGATGTTGAGGACCGTTTGATCGTGGAAGGCAGTTTTAGTGAAATGAGCGGGTATACTGCCATGAAGAAACTCCTCCCTGCCAGGCCAGAAGCTGTATTTGCTGCATCCGACACCATGGCGGTAGGTGCCATCCGGGCGACGCGCGAAGCGGGTCTACGCGTCCCAGACGATATTGCTTTCGTAGGCTTTGATGATCTTCCCATTGCATCTCTATCAGATATCAAACTGACCACTGTGCGCCAGCCGATCATCCAATTTGGCGCTAAGGCCGTGGATACATTGATCGACCTGATCGAAAACGGAATTAAGCCATCCCGGCGAATTATTATGGATACAGAGCTCGTAATCCGTGAGAGCTGTGGAGCCTCCCAAAAAACAACCGCAAAAAGGGGCATTGACGCATGAGATATCTGGGAGCGCTCTCATTTTTATTCTATCAAAACCGCCCTACCAACATGAGGAGGTGTAAAACTACCCAAATAATACATCAAACGCGAAATACCAACCGTTCTACAAACCAAACAAAACTCTAAGGAGAATGATTATGAAACGCTTGCATATCGTAATATCTCTGGCTATAGTGATGGGCATGGTGCTCGGCGCCTGTGCCACCGCCACACCAGAGACCATTATCCAGACCGTCGAAGTACCGGTCGTCCAGACCCAGGTGGTCAAGGAAATCCAAACCCAGACGGTGATCGAAACGGTCGAAGTTGCTCCTCCCACACCTGCACCCGAGGAACAGCTTCCACGCAATGAAACCCTTTACTTCAATGGGTTTCAGTGGAACGCGGTGGTTGGCTGGAATCCTTACTCTTCCAGCATGAATAATGCTCCGGCAATCGCAGCGAAGGACGCTTCCCGTGTAGTGATGTTCGAAACCCTGTACGTATATGACATGCTGGATGGTGTGTCATATCCTTTGCTGGCGGATGGCGATCCCGTGTGGAATGATGCACATACCGAGATGACCGTGAAAATCAAGGCTGCCGCAAAGTGGAGCGATGGCAGCGCGGTAACCGCCGATGACGTGGCCTATACCTGGGATACCAACATCAAATATTCGACCAGTGGCGGCAACAACTACAAAGATTTCATTGACTCCGTCACCGCAGTCGATCCCCAGACAGTGCTGATCAAGTCCAAGCTGGATGCGACCGGCGCTTCAGTTAATCCCCTGATGCTCACGGCTTTTCTGGACGGCGTTTACATCTGCCAAAAAGCATGGACGCAGACTTTGGAAGCTCGCACCACCTTCAGCTCAACCCTGTTCCTGGCTGATACTGGTGAGGACGTGGTTTACTCTGGTCCGTACCACAAGTTCTTCGCAGATGATACCAAGATTGTGCTCATTCGGGATGACAATTATTGGGGTCAGGACGCTTCCATGTGGGGCAAGCTGCCTGCACCAAAGTACCTGGCACATCCAATCTTCAAGGATAACGCGGCTGGTTCGATCGCACTGGCACAAGGTGAAGTGGACGTCAGCCAGCAGTTCAATGCCAATATCCAGGTTCTATGGCTGAGCTATGGCTTACCCGTATCCACCTACCTACCCGAGGCTCCATATAGTATTGGCGCCACCCTACCCACCGCTTACTATAACTTGAAGTCACCCGGTTTGGACCAACTTCCGATCCGCAAGGCGATTGCGATTGCAGTCGACTACCCCACCATCATCGCCAATGCCATGACCAACCAATCTGCGACCTTCGACCAGGTTCCACGCTCGCTGATGAACCCGACCGCTGGTGAGCAGGCTTTGTATGACCACGCGGCTGTAGCTGACCTGCAGTGGGCAGGCAACGACATCGCAGGCGCCAACAAGCTGCTGGATGATGCCGGGATCAAAGATACCAATGGCGATGGCAACCGCGAATTCAATGGAAAAGAACTTTCCTATATCGCCACCTGCCCGAATGGCTGGTCTGACTGGCAGGCAGCGATCGAGGTAGTGGCTGCCGCAGGAAAGAAGATCGGCATCAATATCACCACCAACTACCCTGAATGGGGCGTTTATCAGACGGTGGTCACCAAATCGGATACACCTCTGCCGGAAGGCTATGACATCTTCATGATGTGGACTGATGGCGCTGGTCCAACCCAACCCTGGGGACGCATCCGCCACCTGTTGAGCTCCGAATTTGTGGGTCAAACGGTCAACTGGAACGGCAACTGGGGCCAATACAGCAACCCAGCCGTCGACGCATTGATCAAATCGATCCCCGCTGAAACCGATCCCGCCAAGTTAAAGACAACCTACACGGAATTGGTCAAGATCTACCTGACCGATATCCCATCCTTCACCCTGATGTATCGCCCTGATAATTTCCATACTGTGAACGAGAGTGTTTGGACAGGCTTCCCGAACCAGGATGATGGCAGCAAGCCACCCGTCCCACCCATGGATTGTATTGACGGTTATAGCATTGCCTGCCTGTATAATCTTACTCTGGTCAACCCGTAATCCAAGATAAATAAGAAAACAGCCATGTTCCACTAACCAGGGGACATGGCTGTTTGTTCTCATCGACCACTTATTATTTTTAGATTCAGTTCAGGGATTATTAGAAGATGGTAAAAATTGATGGGAGGTGCTGGATTGAAAGGATACGCTAGATATTTCAGCAAAAAGCTGGTCTGGTTTTTCGTCACACTAACGGCTGCCTTCCTTTTGAACTTCTTCCTTCCGCGCATGATGCCAGGTGATCCCGTGGCAGGCATCGTAGCAAGAATGGCACAAGGTCAATCCAATGCGACCGGTGTACAGGCGATTTACAAGCAGTACACCGAGCTGTTTGGCACCAACAAACCCATGCTGACCCAGTTCTTTATTTATATTAAGAATGTATTCCGTGGCGATTTTGGTTTCTCATTCAGCCAATATCCCAGGACCGTTGCGAGCGTGCTTAAATCTTCTATTTGGTGGACGGTGATTTTGCAGTTCCCGGCGATCATTGTAGGCTTTCTGATAGGGAACATACTGGGCGCGCTGGCGGCTTATCTGAAGGGAGGTTATGATAAAGCCCTGATGCCGATCAGTATTTTTGTGAGTGGTTTACCGGCATTTGGCATGGCGACCATTTTACTGATCATTTTTGGGATCACTTTTAAATGGCTGCCCACCTCGGGTGGATACGGGTTTGACTTGATCCCCAACTTAAGCTGGGGATTCGTCTGGTCAGTGATTGTGCATTACCAGCTGCCGTTCTGGTCGATCGTCTTGATCGCAATTGGCGGCTGGGCGATTGGCATGCGCTCGATGTCCATCTATGAGCTGAATGCAGATTACGTAAAATACAGCCGCTTCATGGGGATCAAGGACTCGAAAATCATCCAGTACGTATTTCGGAATGGCATGCTTCCGCAGATCACCGGGCTGGCGCTGGCGATCGGCACCATGGTCGGGGGGGCACTGGTGGCGGAAATTATTTTCAGCTACCCGGGACTGGGTACCACGCTGCTCAGTGCGATCAGGGGACAGGATTACCCGATGATCTCAGCAGTCACCTTAATTATCACGATCATGGTACTGATTGCAAACTTTGTGCTTGAAATATTGTACGGCTTTATTGACCCGCGCATCAAAGCTGCGCAGGTGGATTAAGGAGAAGCCGCCATGAAACACACCCTCAATCAAATTTTTCACTCCGGTAAATTCGTGGTAGGTTTTTCCATTTTCATGCTCATTGTACTGACAGTGGCAATTTTCCCCATATTCGTAAAAACTCCACCTTTAGGGATCATCAGTCAAGGCAGTGTCGAGGGTTCTTTTCTTCCTCCTGGGATCTACGTGAATGTGCACGACAGCATCAATACTACCCGCTATACACTGCTGCTGGAAGATGCCGCAGCCAAGCGCATTGCCAGCAAGCTGACCCCAGATGACCGTATTGCGCTGAAGGATTGGCTGGTGGCAGCCGGAATTCCTGCAGGTCAGATCGATACCACCGATACCAAAAGCCTCCTGGCGCTGTGGACTAACAATTATGATCCCAAAAAAAACCTGCCCGGGATGACTTATGCTAAAACCAGATTTTATCAAAGGTTAAATACTTCGCTCCAAGGGCTATTATCCGACGAGGGAATCACCGTTACCGGAACAGGCACGCTCAGCGGTACCCAGCAAACCACTGCCTCCATCGCGCCCACCAATTATGTAAACGTCACAGAAGTTCCCAATATACTTTTCGTGCCGCTGGGGACAAATAAATACGGGGAGTACCTCAGACCCGGGATATATATAAGTGTATATGACAGTGTCAGCACCATGCCTTATATCCTTAACCTGGATGATGCTGCCGTCAAGCGAATTTCAAAAATACTCACTGAGGAAGAACGCCAGGCGATGAAGGAATGGCTGGTGGCAGACGGCATTGCGGCGAAAAAGATCGAACCCTCGAACACCGCAGCACTGCTCAAGCTGTGGCAGAGTAATTATGATCCCCAAAAGCTGCTTCCCGGGATCACCGAGGCGCAAAACACGGATTATCAAACGTTCAACACCAAGCTGGAAGGGCTTATATCTCACCAGGGTACGACGATTTCAGCAGCAGGCACCCCCACTGATCCGCTGCAAGCCGCCAATACCATCAAGCAGACAGATTATGTAAATATCCGTGATGTTGCCAACGTACGCTTGATGCTGTTGGGATCTGATAACTTCGGCCGGGATGTGCTACCCGAGCTGGTCTCAGCCACCGGAACATCGCTGCTCATCGGTCTCGTAGCGGGGTTAATCGCTACCTCGATTGGAATGCTCATGGGATTAGCGGCGGGATATATTGGTGGCGTGGTGGATGATGTGATCGTATTCTTTACCAATATCTTTACCGTGATCCCCACCTTTGTTTTGTTGATCTTGATTTCATATAGTATCGGGCAGGAACACCGCGGCCCTGTGATCATTGCCGTGGTGATCGGGTTTACTGCGTGGCCTTGGACTGCCAGGGCTGTGCGGGCGCAGGTGATCTCTCTACGCAACCGCGACCACGTCAACCTGTCGAAGCTGTCGGGACACCCCATCGCGCTGATCATCTTGACCGATATTTTGCCGTACATCGCTTCCTATGTCATTATGGCGCTGATCCTGCAAATTTCCACGGCGATCCTGTCTGAAGCGTCATTATCGATCCTTGGGTTGGGACCGAAATCATCGGTATCTGCCACTCTAGGCTTAATGATGAACTGGGCGATGGTCTACATGGCACCGAGTCTTGGAAAATGGTGGGCTTTCATGCCAGTGATCGTCGTCATAGCCCTGGTTTCGTTCTCATTGAATTTGATGAACACTGGTCTCGACCAGGTATACAACCCAGCATTAAGGGAGTAGGCGATATATGTCTGAAGTAATGTTAGAGGTCAGAGACCTCACCACGAAATATATCACCCGTTACAACGAAGATATTTATGCAGTAGACCACGTCTCCCTGAAGGTGGAAGAAGGGAAAACGCTGGGAATTGCCGGAGAATCTGGCTGTGGAAAGTCGACCCTGGCGCTTAGCCTGATGGGCTATTACTTCGCGCCGCTGCATTATACGAGTGGTGAAATAATCGTCAATGGGCGCAATATATCCGGGATGGACCCTGATATCGTACGTAAATCAATTCTGGGGACGGAAATTGCTTACATACCCCAGGCTGCGATGAACGCCCTTAATCCCACCCGCAAGATCATCGACTTTATTGAAGATGTTTATCAAGCCCATGATGAATACAAGACCAAGAAAGAGATCTATGATCTTGCCTGTGAATGCTGCAGTATCTTAGGGCTTCCAGAAACTGTCCTGCAAAAATACCCGGTTGAGCTCTCAGGTGGTATGAAGCAGCGCACAGTGATCGCAGTTTCCGTGATCCTTTTTCCAAAAATATTGATTGCCGATGAGCCTTCATCAGCCCTGGATGTTACCTCGCAGAAGATGGTGATCAAGATGCTCAAAGACTTGATGAAGGATGGTTTCATAAAATCGATGATCTTCATCACACATGAGCTACCACTGCTTTACAACGTGACAGATGATATTATGGTTATGTATGCCGGGCAAATCGTGGAAAAGGCGTCTGCCAAGCAGGCTGTGTTTGACCCGCTGCATCCCTATTCCAAAGGTCTGATGGGCTCAATCATTGTGCCTGAACAAGGACTGCGGGATGTTAAACTCACCGCCATCCCCGGAGTACCGCCTAACCTAAAAAACCCACCGCCTGGGTGCCGGTTTGCACCACGATGTAAATATACTCGAATAGAGTGTACAGCTACGAATATACCTCTAAGCAACATCGATGGCGATCGTTCTTACCGCTGTGTAATGAGCGAAAGCGAATTAAGGGAGGCTTATCGAATGGAGGCTGAACAGAATGCTCGAAAATAGTGAAATTATCCTGAGCGCCAAAGGACTGACCAAGGAATTTGGATTCGGCAAGACGAAAACCCTGGCGGTTGATCATGTGGATATGGATCTCTATAAAGGCGAAGTCGTCTCCATCGTGGGAGAATCGGGCAGCGGTAAAACCACTTTTTCAAAGATGATCCTGGGATTGATCAGTGTCACAGAAGGCGAGATATATTTCCAGGGGAAATTGCGCGATATCCGGTCTAACAAGAAGAGACAGGAATACTGGAAAAATATCCAGGCAATCTTCCAGGATCCATTCTCGTCCTATAATATTTTCCACAAAATTGATGCGGTGCTTTTAGATTGTATCCGCATGCGGGGTGGTGGAAATCTTCCACGAGAGAAAAAAGTAGAGTTGATGACAGAAGCATGCAGCTTTGTAAATTTAAAATACGAGGAGTTGACCAACAAGTATCCATTTGAGCTTTCCGGCGGACAGATGCAGCGTTTAATGATCGCACGCATCTTCCTGCTGAAACCCAAGATCCTCTTGGCGGATGAGCCAACTTCGATGATCGATGCCTGTTCACGCGCAACCATCCTGGACATGCTGATGCAGCTGCGTACCGAAATTGGCATGACGGTCATTTTCATCACCCATGATATTGGCCTGGCGTATTATGTATCTGACAAGGTGTATATTATGGAACATGGGAAATTTGTGGAATACGGAACGGCCGATGAGGTGATCCTGACACCTAGAGAACCTTACACCCGGCGCCTGATCAGTGATGTCCCAAAAATTTATGAAGAATGGGACCTCTCAACGGTTGAGTGTTCAGTTTGAGTAAGATTCATATAAAACACCAAAATCCCCTGAATAATTAACCAGACACAGCTTTGAACGTACTGCGCACTGCGAGAAATCATTCAAAAATCGGCCTGATCATCCTGGCCTACGTCGCTTTTATTGCCCTGGGAATGCCAGATGGCCTGTTGGGGGTTGCCTGGCCATCCATACGAGTAGATTTTTCAATCCCACTTGATTCTCTGGGAATCTTATTATTTGCTTCTGTTACTGGATACATGACCTCCGGTTTTTTAAGTGGCGCATTGATTGCGCGCATGGGTGTGGGCAGGTTGCTGGCGATCAGCTGCGCCTTAACCGGATCAGCCCTGATCGGTTATACCCTGGTCCCATCCTGGTGGATGATGGTCCTGCTGGGTGTGGTGGCAGGCCTGGGTGCGGGGGCGATTGATGCAGGTCTCAATACGTACGTCGCAGCCCATTTTGGCGAAGGCTTGATGCAATGGCTGCACGCCAGTTACGGGATTGGTGTGACGCTCGGTCCAATTATTATGACCATTGCCTTGACTACGCTTAATTCGTGGCGGATAGGATACCGCGTGGTGAGCGGTTTTCAGATTGTCCTGGCAATCTGTTTTTTGGTCACACTGCCGATGTGGATACAAAAAGATACCCCTACCGGTAGTGAAAGACCCAAGCGTTTGACCGATTACAAAACGCCAATAGGAGAAACGCTGCGCCAGCCACGAGTGTGGCTGAGCGGTCTATTATTTTTTGTCTATGTCGGTGGTGAAGTTTCGCTTGGAACCTGGACTTACAGTTTACTGACCGAGTCGCGGGGCATCAACCCAACCGCAGCAGGCTTGTGGGCTGGTAGCTATTGGGCCACTTTTACAATCGGGAGGATCTTGGCAGGTTTATACGCCAGGCGGGTAGGAGTAAACCTCATGATCCAGGGCAGCCTGGCGGGGGCCTTGCTGGGTGCCATTTTGTTAGCCTGGAATCCATCACAGATGGTCAATCTGGTGGCGGTGGCTCTGATTGGCTTTTCCATCGCCCCGGTTTTCCCGGCTTTAATGTCGGGCACCAGCCAGCGAGTGGGTGCGAAATTCGGCGCTAACACTATCGGCATGCAGATGACCGCATCCGGCTTGGGAACAGCAGTTATTCCCACCCTGTTAGGCGTCCTGGCACGCCGGTTTTCATTAGAGGTCATTCCCATTTGTTTAGTTGGAGTATTCCTGTTATTGTTCGGTTTTTACCGGCTATCCATGAAGAAAGGGGAGTTTCAACCGGAAAACGCATTATGAGAATTCAATCGTTAGCTGGTGCATGGGAATTCCGCCAGGTAGACACCCAGGAGTGGCTCCCCGCCAATGTTCCTGGTGGAGTGCACACCGATTTATTGGCTTTAGGCCGTATCCCAGACCCCTTCGTAGGCGACAATGAAAAACGGGTTCAATGGGTGGCAGAAGCAGATTGGGAGTATCGTTACCAGTTCAAAGTTGAGCCCGACCTTCTAGATTTGCCGCAAATATGGCTGATCTGCGATGGTCTTGATACCCTGGCAAGCGTGAATCTGAATGGTCGTGAGCTAGGCCATACAGAAAATATGTTCAGGCAGTACCGCTGGGATGTGAAGCCGGCGCTGAAATCGGGCGAAAATAACCTGTACATCACATTTGATTCACCTGTGCGCTATGCCGCCGCACAACAAGCCATACGCCCGCTACCGGGAGTTTCACAGGCCATCCAAGGAGGACCCCATTTACGTAAAGCACCCTGCCAATTTGGCTGGGATTGGGGACCACAGCTGCCACCCATTGGCATCTGGAAGGATATCCGCCTGGAAGGCTGTGGTGAAGCAAGTTTGAACGAAGTCCATCTTCGCCAGTTCCACGACGATGGAGAGGTAACGGTCGAAGCCCCAATTGTAGTTGAGAGCTGGAATAAGCTGGCTCTCAGTGCTGTTGTCCACATCACAACGCCAACGGGTGAAATCCTCGAAGCTGAAACCCCCATTACCGGCAGCGAAGGCGTTGTTGTTAAAGTGCGCATCCCCAAACCTGAGCTTTGGTGGCCGAATGGCTACGGCAAGCAACCTCTATATAAAGTAGACGTGTCACTCTTAAAGGACGGTGATCAGAAGGACGACCTATTGGATCAGCGTTCCTATCAGCTTGGGTTACGGACGCTTGAATTGCAGCAAAAGGAGGACGAGTGGGGACGCTCGTTCGCATTTGTGGTTAACGGCATCCAAATCTTTGCTAAAGGTTCCAATTGGATTCCAGCCGATTCGTTCCCAACCCGGATTACAACCCAATCGCTGGAACGGCTGATCAAATCTGCAGCACAGACCCACCAAAATATGCTGCGCGTCTGGGGGGGTGGATTTTATGAAGATGAGCGCTTCTACGACTTGTGTGATAAGTATGGGATCCTGGTCTGGCAGGAGTTCATCTTCTCATGCAGTGGATACCCCTTGGATATCCCAGAATTTCTTGAAAATGTCCACCAGGAAGTCATCCAGAACGTCAGACGACTGAGACATCGCGCCAGCCTGGCACTGTGGTGTGGTAACAACGAGATGGAGTGGGGCTGGGTGGATTGGAAATGGGACCGTGCGGGGTTGCAGGATTTAAAAACAGGCTACGACCAGTTTTTCCACCACACACTCAAGGAATGGTGCCTGGCAGAAGACCCCGACCATGCGTACTGGCCCAGCTCGCCGTCCTCGAATACGCCGTTTATCGACCCGAATGGGCAGCGTCAGGGTGATTCCCACTACTGGGACGTGTGGCACGGCGGAAAACCCTTCACTGCCTACCGCGACCAGTACCCGCGCTTCATGAGCGAGTTCGGCTTCCAGTCTCTGCCGCCCCTGGAAACCATATGCACTTATGCCAAAGAAGAAGACTGGAACATGACCTCCTACATCATGGAGCAGCACCAGAAGAACGCCAACGGCAACTCCATGATGATCCGGCAGATGCTGGATACCTTCCGGCTGCCCAAGGATTTCGAATCGCTGGTGTACCTGAGCATGGTGCTGCAGGCGGAGGGCATCCGCTATGGGGCGGAGCACTGGCGGCGGCACCCAGACCGCGTGGCTGGAATTCTATATTGGCAGCTCAACGACTGCTGGCCAGTGGCTTCATGGTCCAGCCTGGATTACTTTGGGCGGTGGAAGGCACTGCACTATGCCGCACGACGTTTTTATGCGCCGGTGATGGTTTCAATTGAAGATAAGCCGCCTGAACAGGTTGTGCATATCACCAATGACCTGCTGCATTCCTGGGAAGGGAAACTGAAATGGTCGTTGGAGCTGCTGGATGGAGAGGTACTGGCATCCGGACAGACTAAAACTAGCGTCGCTGCACAAACCGCCGCCCAGATATGTAAGCTGGACTTTTCCGACCGCATCTCGGAAGAGAATATTCGCAAACTGGTCTTGGTTACGGAATTATGGCAAGCAGACCAGCTGGTAGACCGCCAAATGGCATTTTTCGCCCCAATTAAGCACCTGTCATTAATCGACCCCACCATAACATTTAAGATGCACAATGAGGGGAGCCAATTAATGGTCGAACTGACTTCTAATTCCCTGGCACTACTCGTGGAGGTATCTTTCTCGGGTACTGATGTTATCTTTAGCGATAACTACTTTAACCTGGCGTCTGGACGGACAATCCTGATTTCCTGCCCAATGCCCACAGGCTGGTCGCTTAAACGGGCACAAAAAGAATTTTTCATCCGATCGGTTTATGACTCTTATTCGCACAATGGAACAGATTAAAGGCAACATGTTACCTCGGTGTAATTGATGGGTCCTGGCCCCATTTCATATCTTACCTCCACCCTGTGGGGGATATCAAAAGAAAGGTTGGAACTATGACAAAAATAAATGATCTGATCAAGAAAATGTCCCTGGAAGAAAAAGCCGCCCTGTGTACTGGGGCTGGACCATGGACGACTACACCCGTGGAACACCTGGGTATACCCGAATTAACAGTTGCAGATGGACCACACGGAGTGCGTCGCAGCACTGATGTAAATGACTTAATTGCGAACAGTCTGCCTGCCACCTGCTTCCCGACTGCATCCTGCACGGCGTCCACCTGGGACGTGGATTTGATCCATGCCATGGGGCAGGCACTGGCAGAGGAATGCATTGCTTTGAAAATTGACGTAGTGCTCGGCCCTGGGACGAATATGAAGCGCATCCCCCTGGGCGGGCGCAATTTCGAATATTTCTCCGAAGATCCATATCTGGCCGGGCAAATGGCTGCCAGCTTCATCTCTGGTGTCCAAAGCAAAGGTGTGGGCACTTCGCTCAAACATTTTGCAGCTAACAATCAGGAAACCCGACGCCTGAACATCAGCGCAGAAATTGATGAACGAACACTGCGGGAGATTTATCTGCCAGCCTTTGAGACCGCGGTGAAAAAAGCTCAGCCCTGGACAGTGATGTGTGCGTACAACAAACTCAATGGAACCTTTTGTTCTGAAAACCATAAGCTGCTGGTGGATATCCTCAAAGATGAGTGGGGATTCGAGGGCTTTGTGGTTTCCGATTGGGGCGCTGTGCATGATCGCGTGGCATCCTTAAAAGGCGGATTAGACCTGGAAATGCCGGGACCCAGAGAGCAGAGGGTAAAGGCAGTCGTTGAGGCTGTTCGTTCTGGGGAACTAAAGGAATCAGTACTTGACGAATCTGTTCGAAGAATCCTGGAAATCGTGTATAAAGCTGCAGAGACGCCTAAAGGGGGTAAGTTTGATGTTGCTGCACACCATGCCCTGGCGCGCCGGATTGCTGCGGAAGGTATGGTTTTACTTAAAAACGATGGAATCCTACCATTGAAGGCGCAGCAACACATCAGTGTCATCGGTCACGCTGCCAAAGAAGCGCACTTCCAGGGAGGAGGCAGCTCGCACATCAATCCAACCCAGGTGGATAACCCGTTAGATGAGCTAAAAAAATATGCAGGGGATACTGATCTGATTTTTGCTGAGGGGTACGCAGCGGATGGCAGCTTCGACCAGACACTCATCGATGAAGCGATAAAAATCGCCCGCAGCACAGATGTAGCCTTGATTTATATTGCTTTGCCAGAGTCTAAGGAATCAGAAGGATACGATCGAGCAGACCTTGATCTGACAACACAACAGATTGCGTTGATCAAATCTGTCACGACTGTTCAGCCCAAGACTGTCGTCATCCTTAATAACGGCTCTCCGGTGGTGATGAGCGAATGGATTAATAACACCGCCGCCGTTCTCGAAGCCTGGATGATGGGTCAGGCTGGTGGAGGGGCAATTGCAGATATACTCTACGGAAAGGTCAACCCCTCCGGCAGGTTGTCGGAGACATACCCGCTTAAACTCATAGATGTTCCGCCATATATCAATTTCCCAGGTGGAAATGGCGAAGTACGATATGGTGAGGGGATCTTCATAGGTTATCGTTATTATGACGCCAAACAGGTTCCGGTACAATTCCCCTTCGGTGGTGGTTTGAGCTATACCACATTCAAATTCACAAACCCCAAAGTTTCCGCGCAAAACTTCAACGATGTGGATGGCTTGACAATCTCGGTTGATGTGGCCAACACCGGCAAGATGGCAGGCATGGAAGTGGTCCAAGTGTATGTACATGATCTCAAATCAGGACTTGTGCGTCCACCCAAGGAGCTAAAGGGATTCGCCAAGGTCGAGTTCCAACCCGGAGAGACGAAAACTGTCAGTGTAGCACTCGATTTCCGTGCTTTTGCATATTATCATCCGTCATACAAGCAGTGGATCACCGAGGATGGGGAGTTCGACATCCTTATCGGATCGTCATCAGCTGACATTTATTGCATTCAGACGGTCACGTTGAAATCCACGCTGAAACTGCCCTGCTTACTGAATAGAGAATCAACTTTACGTGACTGGCAAGAAGACTGGCGTGGTCAGCGTGTGCTTGCTCCACTTCTTCAGCAGATTACAACACAGCTACAGGCCATCTTTAATAGAGACGAACACATGGCTGAAGCGATGGATCCGATGGGCTTTGCCATGGACATGCCCCTGGCAGACCTACTCCTGTTTTTTGGAAGTGCCCAATTCACATCACCCGAAGAGACAGTGGATGAGCTGCTGGCTAAGATTGATAGTCTCGATTGATCACTGAACAATATCCTGACCTATTCGGGATTTCTTTGGAAGTTTGGATGTATATAGAAGAAAAGTAATATAGATGAGGGCGTCATGCGATATGGTTATTTCGACGATGAACGGCGCGAATATGTAATAACCCAACCGGACACACCCCTGCCATGGATAAATTACCTGGGTAGCGAGGCTTACTTTGGGATCATCTCCAACACGGCAGGGGGATACTCCTTTTATAAGGATGCCCGTCTTCGACGATTAACGCGTTACCGTTACAATGATGCTCCATTGGATTCAAATGGACGCTATATCTATTTGAGAGATGATGATGCCTCGACCGCCACCTTCTGGTCACCCACATGGCAGCCTACCCGGACGCGGCTGGAGGCGTATGAATGCCGGCATGGGATGGGCTACACAAGCATCCAATCCACCCAGGCAGGAATCAATGCCAAAACCCGTTATTTCATCCCCCCCGGAGAAAACCTCGAAATCTGGGAGCTAACCATCACTAATCAACGCCCACAAGCAGCCAATTTATCCATTTTTGGAACGGTTGAGTTCTGTTTATGGGATGCGATGGATGATGCCACCAATTTTCAACGCAATTATTCGGTGGGCGAGGTCGAAGTGGTCGATGGGGTGATCTACCACAAGACTGAGTATCGTGAGCGCCGTAATCATTTTGCATACTTCACCTGCTCGGAGAACCTGGTAGGTTTCGATACCGTCCGTGAGTCATTCCTGGGACCTTATCGTGGATGGGACTCCCCCATTGCAATAGAAAAAGGACTTCTCTCCAATTCCATCGTCCATGGATGGCAGCCGGTTGGGGCGCTACATACGCGCTTGCAGATACAACCCGGTGAGCAAAAGACAATCATCTTCTTGCTCGGATACCACGAAAACCCTGATGATAAGAAATTTGACCCGCCTGGTTCACAGGTAATCGATAAACGTACTGCCCTCCCTATCATACAACGTTATATAGACCCTGAGGAAGCAAAGCTGGCTTTTGAAAAACTGCAGGTTTATTGGCAAGGAATGCTGGATAAATTCCAGGTTCAAACGCCAGATATCCATACAAACCGTATGGTGAACACCTGGAATGTAAGTCAACTGATGGCAGTTTTCAATTTTTCCCGCTCAGCTTCTTACTTTGAATCAGGCATTGGGCGCGGGATGGGTTTCCGCGATTCGAACCAGGACTTACTTGGGTTCATGCATCTTATGCCAAATTGGGCAAGGCAACGCATTCTGGACCTGGCAGCTACCCAATTACCCACAGGCGGAGCATACCATCAATACCAACCACTGACGAAACGCGGCAACAACGAGGTCGGTTCGGGCTTCAATGACGATCCGTTGTGGCTGGTATTAGCCGTAGCAGCATATATCAAGGAGACGGGTGACGCGAGCATTTTGGACGAACCAGTGCCCTATGATAATATTCCTGGGAGCGAGGACAGCCTATATGGCCATTTACGACGCAGCCTCCGATATACGATCGACCGGTTGGGCCCGCATGGATTACCATTGATCGGACGGGCGGATTGGAATGACTGCCTGAACCTGAATTGCTTCTCCGAGACTCCTGGACAATCTTTCCAAACCACTACCAACAAGGAAGGCAAAGTAGCGGAAAGCGTATTTATCGCCGGTCTGTTCATCCTGGCAGTGAAAGAGCTGCTGGAGATCGCCAGGCTGAAGAAAGGAACCGGCGTGGTGGAAGGATACGAGCTGGCTGCCGAACAGATGGAGAAAGCGGTCTGGGATGCCGGATGGGATGGTGCCTGGTTTCGGCGGGCATATGATGATTTCGGCGATCCGGTTGGATCGGGTGAGTGTGCGGAAGGTCAGATCTTTATCGAGCCGCAGGGGATTTGCGTCATGGCGGGTCTGGGGGTTAAGGATGGTCGCGCCAGACAGGCATTGGACTCAGTTGCTGAGCGATTGGCGACGCCCCACGGAATCATGCTCCACCAGCCCGGATACACACAGTATTACCTACACCTGGGGGAGATTTCCTCCTATCCGCCGGGATACAAGGAGAATGGGAGTATTTTCTGCCATACCAACCCATGGATCATGATTGCTGAGACCAGGTTGGGAAATGGCGCCAGGGCACACGATTATTACCTGCGCATTAACCCATCCAGGCGGGAAGAGATCAGCGAAGTGCATCGTTCTGAGCCGTATGTGTACGCCCAGATGATTGCCGGGCGTGAGGCATCAGCTTATGGTGAAGCTAAAAATTCATGGCTGACCGGTACTGCTGCCTGGAACTATGTTGCCATCACACAGTGGATCCTGGGTATCCGACCAGAGCATGAAGGCTTACGAATTGATCCATGCATTCCGCCTGAATGGGACGGCTTTACTGTGGAGCGCAACTTTAGAGGCAATTTGCTTCATATCTATGTGAATAATCCACAACATGTCAGCTGGGGAGTGTTGCGGGTTGAGGTGGATGGCATTCCCGTTGAAGGAAACCTGGTGGTGCTGAAGGGTCAGCCATCAGAACATCGTGTGGAAGCGTGGATGAGAAAGTGAAGGATAGCTCATATGGATGAAAGTTTGCTTCAGATCCGAGAATTTAATGGTGCTGGGTACCAGCCATTGATTGATTTTGCTGGCTGGCGGGTGGCAATCCTACGCTGGAATCAATCCATGCTGCCCGAAAAGCTGGAGTTAATGGAGCGTCACACCCAAACGGATGAGGTGTTCGTATTAATGAATGGTTGGGCGACTTTAATCCTGGGAGGGAATGGCCTGCAGACCAGCGATATATGCCAACAGGTGATGGAGCCAGGAAAAATATATAATGTGAAGCGGAATGCCTGGCATACCGTTGTGCTCAGCCAGGACGCGTCAATTTTAATTGTGGAGAACCAGGATACGGGCGAGGAAAACACTGAATATTGCCGTATATCAAATGAAAGCAAACAGGAGATCCTCACGTCGATCAAAAAGAGTAAAAGCAGCCAACATAAGTTATAAAACTCGCGATAATCCATGAGGCTGAATAAAATAAAAGACCCTGAGGGAAATATAGAACCCTCAGGGTCTTTATTTACTTGATAAACTCTAACTCTGCAACATGCTTTCCATGGCCTGGTAGGCCTGGTGTTGAGTTGTCCCCAACGATAACGTCCACTCTGTGAGCAGTGAATTGACTGCCCTTTCCAAAATGGATTTCTCCTGGTCGTTCAGCTTGGAATTGCGCCGATAATGGGTTAAATCGCGCACCACACGGCAGATGGAAGACAGTTGACCATCTTTTAATTGATCCATGAGCTGATTTTTACGCAACACCCGGTCTTCGAGCAAATCCTCGTTCGGGCTGGTGAGAATTGGCAAGGTTTTTATAAATTCTTCCGGTGGGGTAGGTACCCGCAGACTATTTTGCTCTGGATCATCAACTGGTACCCAGACGGTCATATCGGTGAAACGAACCACATAGCAGTTTGTCAGGTGCCCATTGATGGTCCTCTTTTCGATTGCAGTGATATCTCCGAGACCAAACGAACAGTGAATAACTTTTTCACCAATTCGAAAATCCATAGTACACCTCTTTCCCTATTTATAAAAGAATCGCCGGATCAGGACATAGGGAGCCCTGGTCCGGCATATAAGCGACTTATTTTACCAGCGGCGATTTCCGAATGATTTGCGCGGGCGCTCTTCGCGCGGTCGGGCAATGTTCACCTTGATCTCACGGTTGTCAAGCATTTTTCCGTTGAGCATCTTGATGGCGTTCTCAGCTTCTTCCTGAGTATTCATGGTTACGAAAGCGAACCCTTTCATCCGGCCAGTATCACGATCCTTGATCATTTCTACTGAAACTACTGCACCTGCTTCTGCGAACTTCGCCCGCAGCCCGTCCTCGGTCGTATCATAGGACAGATTTCCAACATATAACTTAGTATCCATTCACTTTTCCTTTGTTGTATTCAACTAACCTCAGTCATCCTGGCATCTAGGTAGCCGTTGATAGATCATCCAGGATCACCGTCGAAAAAAGAATCCGCCATTCGATGCAGAATGGCGGCTAATGTAACCGAGCGCGAATCTGGAGTCCGTGTGGGTTAATTATACCAGACTTTGTATGAATTCACCGAATTGGGAAAGGCGAGACTCAGGTAATTTGATAATCGAGGTCATCTACCCAAGACTGGGGATTTCCGACGATATAACGAGCCACATTTTCTAATTCTATTTGATTCCGAATTATATGCTCGTAATAATTCCTTTGCCAGATTTTTACAATTCCCAGATCCTGTCTGGCTTGTCTGGATGTAGCCGCCTTGTAGGTTCGAATCATTGTTGGTATTGAACCAGCGACCGGTTTGCCAAATTTTTCCGTTGTAGGGGCACGATGTATCGTGCCCCTACTGGCTTCTTCGTGAATACTGATGATCCCGTGTATATGGTTCGGCATCACAACGAAAGATAATATCTCAGTATTCGGAAAATGATCTGGAATATCATACCAGCATTCCTCGATGATCTTTCCCAGATCATTGGTCATCATCACACTTGAAATAATCTTACCGAACGTGCAAAGATGCTCAAAGGTCGCTATGGTGACAAAATATGCACCCGGAGAGGAATAATCATACCCTACCAACCGGACAGAATGTCTGTGATAGCAGTGTGAGTTAATTGACATGATAGAATTATACTGTGTCCCATTAACTACCCAAACAACACCCCAAGGATCTTTCCATGCCGATCATACTCAAAACCCCAACCGATTTCAACTTACCAGCAGTTGTACGCAGCCATGGATGGATCCAGATGGAACCATTCACAGAAACCCCAGACCATGGGCTGACGTATAACATCCGCCTGAGCAGCGGTATGGTGCTACGCTTCGATGTGCATATGGTAGGTACCGAGCTGCGGGTCAGTGCAACCGAATTACTTAGTGAAACCGAGCAAGTAGAGCTCAGCCAGACCGTCTGCTGGATGCTCGCTTTGGACCAGGATTTCAGTGAATTTTATACCCTGGCACGTGAGGAACCAAAGCTGGCCAAGATGGTCGAGCGCCAGGCCGGGCGGGTGCTGCGCTCGCCGAGTCTGTTTGAAGATGTCGTCCGCACGCTGCTGACCACCAACACCCTTTGGAAGCATACCCTGCGCATGTGCCGTGAAGTGACCAATCGCTACGGTGAATCGCTGCAGTGTGATCCAGAGCAACATGCCTTCCCCACTCCACAGCGCTTGGCGCAGGTAGACCAACAGACACTGCGCGAGGTGTGCCGTATGGGATATCGGGCACCTTATGTGAACGAATTAGCACAGCGGGTTGCATCCGGTGAGCTGGACCTGGAGGCACTCAAGACCAGCACCCTGCCCACCCTGGAGCTGCGCAAGGAATTGATGGAAATTAAAGGTGTGGGCGGATATGCGGCAGCCAACCTGCTCATGCTGCTTGGTCGTTACGATTATGTGCCGGTTGACTCATGGGCTTTGAAAGTTGTATCGAACGAATTCTTCGAAGGCGAAAAGGTTTCTCCAAAACAGGTGCTATCCACCTTTGAACGGTGGGGTAAATGGCAGGGGTTGGTTTACTGGTTCTGGGATTGGTCTCCCCAGGAGTAGCAGGCGCAGTTCAGGACAGCGAGCGAGCTTGAAACCTGTTCGCTCTGGGCGAAGGCCCGTCTAGGGGTAAAAATCCATTACATTTCAATCCACTGGCTGAATGCAAACCAGCACCGGCTAAATACTGGCTATTATTCTTATTAATTTATACATTCTATTATTGGTGCTACAATAAACATTAGTCCAACATTAAAAACTGGTCAATTGATCAGGGGATTTTCATGAAAAGGCTGCTTGTCATATCTGTCTCTATTTTGATATTAATTTGTTTCCTTCAGACAGTCCCTGCGTCAGCTGATCCCTCACTCAACGTTTTGATAGACAGGATCGTCTCTGATTTTCCAAACCAGATAACGTTCCAGCTCTCACTGATCAGCAGCGTAAAAATCGAAGAAATCAAGCTGCTATACCGGACCAATGGAGCCTCCTGCCAGCCGGCTGTTGCCCAGCAAAAGATCGAATTCACACCTGCAACTTCCGTGGAAGTGGCATGGGAATGGGATTTTACCCGGGCAGGTATATTACCACCTGGTGCAGAAATCTACTGGCAGTGGAAGATCACCGCTGCAGATGGAACCGCCCAGACCACCGATGAACAAACCTACCTGGTTAATGACCCCCGCCATACCTGGAAACTGCTGACCAGCGGTAATGTGAATGTGCAATGGTACGACGGCAATTCGTCATTTGGGCAGTCTTTGGTGGATATTGCCCGGCAATCGCTGGATAGGCTATCGAAGAATGCGGGGGTTCGACCTACCGGGCAAATCTGGATCACTATCTACCCAACCGTTGAAGAGCTGCAAGAGGTCGATATCCATACATCCGAATGGGCTGGTGGACTGGCATACACCGAATACAATAGCTCGATTATCGCTATTGGCAGGGATGAGCTGGAGTGGGCAAGCTCTGTGATCCCACACGAAGTAGCCCACCTGGTGACCGCATCGGTCATGTTCAACTGCAAAGGTGTGTGGCTACCCACCTGGCTAAGCGAAGGATTGGCGATGTATGCTGAAGGACCGATCGACAAAATGTATATCGATTTGGTTACTTCCGCACTGGAAAAATCAACACTACCACCCCTGCGTACACTTGAGTCCGGATTTTCGTCGAAGTCATCACAAGCCAGCCTGGCGTATGGACAGAGCGGGATGGTGGTAACGTATATGATCGACCAGTATGGGGCACAGAAAATAGCTGACCTGCTGGAAGCGAGTAAATCAGGGCAAGGGATAGGTAAAGCCTTACAAAGAGTATACAGAAAGGATACGGATGCCCTGGAAGCAGAGTGGCGCATTTCTCTTGGATTTGCCCCTCAACCCACCTTGCAACCAACCAGCTCATCCAAGACTGCAGTACCTACCCTGGCATTGTGGACCTCTGCCGTGCGACCCAGCGCTACCCCTACCCGCCTGCCTACCGATACACCTACCACAATTCCACCAACTGAGACGCCCGAACCACTTCCTAGCCCAACCATCACCAATTCTTCGAGTGATCCATCAACAATTGATCCTGCGGGTGACCTGGGAATAAGAGTTCTAACTTTAATGGCAATCATATTTGGGGCTCTATTATTAATAGCCATAATAGCGATTGTCCTGTTTATTGTATTGAGGAGAAGGAGAATGAGTGTATGAGACGTACATTATATGCATTGGTGATATTAAGCCTCTTAACGGGATGCGGCGCGATTGGTGCCAAGCCAACCACAACCCCAACCGTAACATCCACTGCTACTGCCACAGCCACGGCAACTGCGACTTCGACGCAGACACCCACGCCCACACCGACACTAACGCCTACAATTACTCCCACAGCCACCCGCACACCGACTCCTACTCCCACAGCAACTCCGCAGGGCTTCTACGCATCAGACATTGGCTTTTCTTTGATCCTCCCGACGAGCTGGGAAGTGACTGATGAGACAGACACCATGGTCATATTTGATTCTGCAACCGGAACCACAAGAATGGTGGTACTCATCGTCCCTACGGAAGAGGAACCCGCGTTATCAGATTTCCTGACTGGTGTGTGTTCAGGGATTGCTACGACTCTTACGAAGTACGTCATCGACGAGGAAGAACAGGTCACACTGGGAGATGGGTCAGTGCTCGAACGGACCCTATTCACGTGTAAAGGCAGCGGAGGCGAGACATACCAGCTGGAGCTCGTTTCAGGGGTGAAAGGTTATAAGTACTACGTGTTCATGTCTTCGTCTGCCACAAGGCACCTTGGCACCAGCCAGTTATCGTTGATCAAGAATCTGTACTCCACGATCAGCCTGTCATCCGACATGATCTACGGATTACCCCGATCGGAGACATTGCTCTTACTAGGTTACGATCCTGAACCCGAAGAGCTGGACCCTGCACTTGGGCAATCCAGTGCTGGAGACTACACCGGGCTGCTGTACAGCGGTCTTGTACGACTGACCCCAGATATGCAGATCGTGGGTGACCTGGCAGAAAACTGGACAATCAGTACAGATGGGCTCGTGTACACCTTCACACTTAAAAGCGGGCTAACCTTCGCAGATGGCTCCGCGCTCACTTCAGCGGATGTGAAATACAGCTGGGAACGCGCAGCTGACCCGGCCACCGACTCACCCACTGCCAATACCTATTTGGGCGACATCGCCGGGTTCAAGGAAAAGCGTGATGGCGAAGCTGAGGAAATCAGCGGTGTCATAGTCATCGATAACCTTAACCTGCAGGTGACCCTGAAAAGCCCGGTGCAGTACTTTTTAGCCAAGCTGGCCTACCCCACCAGCTATATCGTGCAAAAAGCTGCCGTCGAAGCGGATGCGGAAGAATGGATGTTCCAGCCTAACGCAAGCGGACCCTACTCGCTGAAAGAGCTAAGTGCGGATGAGCGGATCATCTTCGAGCGCAACGAGAACTATTATCAGCCTGCTCAGATCCGCTATGTGGCTTTTAACACGAATGCTGCTGGTACCAACCTGAGCTATTACCAAAGCGGCGAAGCCGATATCACCTATCCATCCATGAGTGATATCGAGGAGATTCAGGCAGCGGACCACCCGCTGCACGACCAGCTGATAAGTACCGGCTCGATGTGCACCACCTATATCATGCTCAACAACACCATCTCACCGATGGAAGATCCAAATGTGCGGCTGTCGCTAAGCCTGGCAATCGATAAAAAGCGCATGATAGAGCAGTTCTACAATAATATGATCGATCCTTCCACGGCGCTCCTGCCGCCTGCCATGCCAGGCTATACAGAATTCCCCGCCCAGGAATTTGACCCCCAGGCCGCCAAAGATGCTCTTGCAGCTTCGACTTACACGGATAAGATGCCTGTATTAACCCTGAATGTATCAGGTTACGCCGGTGATGAAGATACATGGGCAGACGTCTTAATCGAGATGTGGAAGCAGACCCTAGGGATTGAGGTAAAGATAGAATGGCTGGATCCCATCATGTACTCCACAGCCGCCCATGAAGGGCATGGCCACATGGTGCTGTACGGCTGGTGCGCGGATTACCCCGACCCGGCAAACTTCCTGGATATCCTGTTCCACAGTGGGAGCGATCTGAACGTCTCAGGGTACACCAACGCAGAGGTGGATGCCTTGCTGGAGAAAGCGCGCACCGAGCCTGATGCAGCGGTACGGCTTAGTTTATATAACCAGGCAGAAACACTGCTTTTGGAAGACCATGCGGCTATTCCGATGGATAACAGTCCACAATATGAACTGGTCAACCCACGGGTACATGGCTATGTAATCACACCCATCGGGGTCAAGATCATCCCGTACATGTGGCTGGAAGCGCCGTAAGTAATGTGAACAACCAGGCCTCACGGATCATCCTGCTCCGTGAGGCCTGGAATTTAGAGCTGATAAAGCTCCCCATATTTCATCTTCAGATATTGGATATAAGGCTCGATGGTGAGCGGTCTGCCGGTGGTGCGCTCGATCAGCTCATTGGCGGTGAACTTACACCCGTGCTGGTATACATTATCGACAAGCCAGGTGTGAAGGGTATCAAACTTACCCTGCGACATCTGAGAGGGGATCTCCGGGTGAGCTTTTAGTGCCTGTGAGAAGAACAAGGCACCGATGATGTTCCCAAGTGTGTAACCCTGGAAAGAGCCACCCACCATACCGCTGAACCAGTGCACGTCTTGCATGACGCCATCCCGGTCGTCAGGGGCGCGAATGCCCATATCGGCTTGATAGCGACCGTGCCAGTACTCGGGCAGGTCACGCACCAGCAAGTTGCCCTCCAATAAAGCCAGCTCAATGTCAAAGCGGATCATGACATGCAGGTTATAAGTGACCTCATCGGCTTCCGTGCGGATGAGCGAACGCTGAACCTTGTTCACCGCCCGGTAGAATGTATCCACTGAGACCTGATTGAGCTGGCTGGGGAACTTTGCCTGCAGCTTTGGGTAGAAATACTCCCAGAAGCCACGGCTGCGCCCGACCAGGTTTTCCCAGGTGCGGGATTGGCTCTCATGCACACCGGCGGAAACACCATTCGCCAGAGGAGAACCTTCCAGCTCCATACGGAATCCCTGCTCATACATGGCATGCCCGGCTTCGTGGACGGTGCTGAAGAGGCAATAACTCAGGTCATTCTCATCGACCCGCGTGGTGATACGCACATCACCCAGGGAAAACTTGGTCATAAAGGGATGATGGGTGAGGTCCTGCCGGCCGCGATTGAAGTCAAAGCCCAGCTGCTTGATCACATCCAGGCCGAAAGCCAATTGATCGGCTTCCGGGAAGTGCTGCCTGATGCAAGAATCGTCGGCAGGCGGCTGGGAAACAATCGCCTGGACGATGGGGATGAGCTCACGACGGAGCTGAGCGAAGAGGGTGCGTAAAGTTGTGGCTTTCATGCCGTAATCGGCGATATCGATCAGTGGGTCAGCAATATGTTCGTACCCGGGGAAGAAGTCGGTAAAACGGCGGGATAGATCGACGCCCTTTTCGAGCAGCGGCTGGAGAGATTTGAAATCATTTTCCGGACGGGCTTTGACCCAGGTATTATAGGTTTTTGAAAAGTGTTCATAAATTTCTGCGATAAATTGAGGCGGCACCTTGATCGAGCGCTCATATTCGCGGCGAGCGAGGCGGATGAGCGAGGCATCATCTGAATCATAAGGCAAACTCTCCTCGTAGGGGCGCAGAGCATCCAACAAGTGACCAATTTCAGGGTCAATTGATCTTTCGTGGGCCAACCTAGCCAGCAAGGCACTCTGCCGTCCGCGGGAGGCGGCTCCACCGGGGGGCATGTAGGTGGCTTCATCCCAACCCAGCAAGGCACCGACGTGCTCGAGGTCGTATACTTCCATCAGACGAGTCTTAAGTTCCTGCAGTTTCTTTTCCATAATGTCCTCCATGATGTGAAAAATACCGAGTAATTATAATGCGGATTAGGTACTAAGGTAATTAGGTACTTAGGTACTTAGGTACTTAGGCACTTAGGCACTTAGGCACTTAGGCACTTAGGCACATAGGTAATTAGGTATACTGGTAATAGCTCATACCCACCGGGTTAGGCAACTTGGTACAGAATAAACTGATCTCGGTCAAAACCAACCGATACAGAAGATCACTGATGTTCTAAGCCACAAGGGGGTTATGGATTTTTTAAGATTTCTAGAGGAAATTGGTGGTGGCGAGCCGACAATCCCCTATCGGGAAAAAAGGCGAAAATAATTTTGTTCGTTCCATTACCATAGATATACCCGGAGAAGACAAGTCGCCCACAGCCGTATTGATCAGGGATTAAAAGTGAAAATATGGAACCGATTGTTCTTTTACAGAAATTTTTATTTGGTCGGTACGCAACGAGAATATCACAGATTGCAATTCAGACCCTGGTATTACTGGATCGTTGGGTGGAATTTGCAAAATTATCAAAGGTATTCATGGTTAATCAAAACAGGTAGTGGGGTGGTAAACGAGAACCGGTCAGAGTACCAAATACCAGTACAGGGCGACTTCAGCTGTTTGAGGGTTGATTCCCTTATAGAGATAGCGATCAAAACCTCCCAGCTGAAAACCGCAGCGTTCATAGAACTTGCAGGCGCTCACATTGTTATCCTGGGTTTCCAACATGAGGCCTGCCAGATTGAGCTCCTGCGACCAGCGCAGCGCGTGGTCAATTAATGCGCGGCCGATGCCCCGTCTCCTGAACCCGGCATCCGCAGCTATATCTTCAATATAGCCGAACTGGTTCCAATACTTGAGGAGAATAATTTGCCCGGCGAGGCGCCCATCCAGATAAGCAAAGAAAATTGTTTTGTCCGAGGCATTGATGTAGGTGGTGTAATCAACATCGTGTCCTGCATAACGCTTTTTAGTCAGAGGCAATGGCTCAATCGAATAACTTATCTGGCCATGATCGACCTGTAAAACTAGCCTGGAATCTATGGTGAACTCAGCATCGCATTTACCCACATCGCTGACGTTGCGCGCGTTGATCGCTTCAATGCTTATTTTCATACCACCACCCGGCGAGGTTTCCATTGATGATCGGATTAACTGAACCTTACGGTTGAAGCTGTAGGTAATTCAATGTTCTCTTCACTCAGCTTCTGATTCCATGTGTCGATTAACTGAGCAGCCTGCTTGCTATAGCTGCTATGACCATCTTTGACCAAGGCTACCCGATATCCCAACTGGCGCGCACCCAGACAGGTGTGTTTGACACAACCATGTGTTACCAGACCAGTGATTACCAGGCTGGTGACATTTTTCTCCCGCAGAATCTTATCGAGATCCGTTTCTTCGAAAGCATTGGGATGCTGTTTATGAAGGATGTAGTCGGAGACCAGGGGTTGTAGCTGAGAATGCAACTGCCAATCTTGTGACCCTTGTACTAAAAATCTGAGGTCAGAATGCTGGACGTAAATCACTAACGCGCCGTCCTGATGAGCACGCTCAACCAGTAAATTTATGTTATCGAGCAGCTCTTCCGCCTTATAGACAGGGGTAGATTTCCGAAATAGACCTTGCTGAATGTCAATGACTAATAAAGCGATATTCTCCTGACTCATTATCTTTGATCCAATTTTAATATCCTTTCAGGATGGAATTTTATTATTTTAACTCCATATATGGGAGTGTTCTGAATCAGTAATTTTCAGACGCTGGCTGCATTCGAATCGCAACCATGATCAGTATCCAATGGACGGAACTTCTAATTACGGCGACGGAGGATACGAGAGGCTGACTCAATGATTAAGTATGGATTGAAATCCCATCATTCCGGTCACCGGCAGACCGGACTCGTTCCGCCACTCCATCTCCGCCCAGACGAATCAGACCAATTGATTCTGGTGCAATGCTTTTAATCATTAAGTGGTACACTGTATGATATATATGTATATGCATATATAATACATTTTCCCTTTCGTAGCCTTTTGTACAAATGAATTTTGGGGAGTAAGTCACGGAGGTGCATCTGCTGTTGAACCATTAAATCACAGCTATCTGCGTATTTAGGCGGATTATTAGCAACCACGCAAAACCCATTCGGGACGCATATCGTCTATCAAACAAAAATTCAATACTTTATCCTCTTGGTAAGGAGACTATCTTGTCACACAGAAAATTATTCGTAACGATTATTGTCCTGGTTGTGATTGCAATGCTGTTAACAGCCAACACCATTTATGTGCCACTGATCAACAGATCCACAGGAAGCACGCCCTCACCGACCCAGACTGCCACTCCTACACCACCGCCCAGTAACGAGGGTGCCCTGTTCCTGAACCGCACGAAAAGCACCGACAGTGCGAGTGCCGCGGTCGATGCGACAGGTGGTTTCCACCTGGCCTATGCGGCGTATGGTCCAATGGCGGATGGTAATGAGGCTTATTATGCCTATTGTGCCTCAAACTGTGGAAGCGAGGCAAGCTGGTTGAAGGCCAGTCTCATCGATCGAGTGGAAGAGGTTCAGCTGGCGCTCACCAGTACAGGCCACCCGAGACTGTTATTGCGCGGACCGAGCCCGGATTGGAATACAGAATTCTACAAATACGCAGCCTGCGACTCCAACTGCACCAATCCTGCGAGCTGGACATTTGCAGATGTGACTACCACGACGTTTTCCCCGGTTTTTGATAACAGTTATTCTGGGCATCATTACTTCGCCCTAGACAACCTCAATCGCCCGCGATTCCTCTACCAGGATTCATACACCGATGCATACTATGTTTACTGCGACACCGATTGCACCAACGCCTTGAGCTGGTGGAAGTACCCGATCAACGTTGCCATCTTTTCCGACGTCAATACCCGGCCTACGCTGACCTTTACCAGCGCAGGTCAACCGCGAATAACGGCGATTGTGATGGGAGATCCAGCACCGCCGGACTATTTAACTTACATCGCTTGCGATAGTGATTGCGGTAACCCAGCAAGCTGGACCTATACTGCGCTGATAGAGCGAGGAAGTGGGCACGTTTCATTCGTGTTAAGGTTAACCTCGAACGATCAACCGCGGCTGGTTTTCAACCAGGGAACGACTGACCCCGGACCAGGCAATTATTTATTTTATTTGTGGTGTAACACTGGATGTACTAACGGGGCGAATTGGGCGGGATCGAGCGTAGGCGCGCAAGGGCAAGCCGAAGATCCCGATTTGGCTCTGGATACATTTGATCGACCACGCATCGCCTTCAGGAATATATCATCGCCCGACGGATTGGGGTATGTATGGTGCGATACGAATTGCGAATCGAACAACCCAACCTGGCTGGGTGGGCTGGTTGAACCAAGCAGTAACCTGGATCTTGAATGGGATATTCTGCCTCCGCTCAATTGTTCGCAGTCCTATTGGTGGGGCGGTTACCGCCCATCCCTGGTATTGGATGCGGCAGGTAACCCGCGCATCGGCTACGTGGGGCAGCATATGCATGGTGGTGGTGACTATTGCTGGATAGAAGAGGACTGGCGCTCAGTGCGCTTCGCGTTCTACAATCAACCCTGAGTCGATCACGGCACCTGGAATCCTGGATCATCCATCCAGACAAAAAGATTTATTACGTCGATAGTCGTCAATCTATGCCTGTGCAAGCAGGCTGATCCGAATGTGGTCAGTGAAAGCCGTCTCAAATGCCCACTCAGGAGGTAATGACCCACTATAACCTGATCATTCAGCAGTGGATATACTATTCGTGAGCGAGATGCTTAATATTAGATGCCGACAGCCGATTTTTCTTCTGGTGAGAGGAAAAAAGTGATAATCGACAAAAGTCGGGTGTCCTGGCAAAATACAGAAGAATACTAATTTCCTGAGGAGGAAGCAGATGTTCATCAATATTAATTTGGTGACAAAATTGCGAACTATCATCGGCATAGCAGTTCTATTGGCGCTACTGTCTCCAACAGGCGCCTCATCCGCTTATTCAGAACAGACAATAACCCAAACGTCCTCGACCACGGCTCCAGTGTCAAGTGCAGCCGCTCATTATGGACAGCTACCGCTCTCCTTCGAGCCGAACGCTGGACAGTCAGATCCGGTTGTGCAATATCAAGCGCACGCCATGGGTGGCATGTTGTATTTTGAAGATGAGGCAGTGGTGCTTTCGCTGCCCAAGACCGACCCCGGTCTATTAACTGCATCCCAAACGTGGTCTGATGTGCGTCTGCTCTTTGACGGAGTGGACGATGCCCATCAAGTGGTCAATGCTGAACGACTGCCTGGTATCGTCAACTACTTTATCGGCAATGATCGATCGCAATGGCTCACCAACCTGCCGACGTACAAAGGTATTATCTATAAACAACTTTACCCAGGGATTGACCTGCGTTACGACGGCGCGCAGAGCACATTAAAAGGCACCTACACACTTACTCCCGATGCTGACCCATCACGCATCCGCTGGCACTATGAAGGCATAGCAAGCGCACGTGTGGACAAGCTAACAGGCGATTTGCTGCTTGCCCTTGATGGCAGGTCAACGCTGATCGAAAAAGCGCCGAGCGCATGGCAGACAAGAAATGGTGCGCGGGTGAGTGTGACGGTGCACTATGCGGTGATGGAGGATGGCAGCATTAGTTTTGCCTTGGGTGACTATAATCCAAACCAACCCCTCACGATTGATCCACAACTGATCTACAGCACCTACCTCGGCGGCAGCGCATTCGACGGAGCCAAAAGCGTTGCGGTGGACTTCGCGGGCAATGCATACATCACGGGCGTCACACAATCAACGAACTTCCCGACCGAAAACCCAATCTATAGCGCACTCAACGGCGACACGGACGCATTTATTGTGAAGATCAACCCGTCGGGCTCAGCGCTCGCCTTTGCGACCTACCTCGGCGGAAGCGCCCGCGAGGATGAATTCGGGTCTGAGCGTGCGGGTGGGATCACGGTGGATGACAGCGGTAATGTCTACGTGACGGGCTGCACCAATTCAGCGGACTTTCCAACAGTAGCACCGATTCAAGGCTATGGTGGGTTCGGCAACTGCGATGCGTTTGTGACTAAACTGAGCTCTGCTGGTAATGAGCTGATCTATTCGACCTACCTGGGTGGCCCCGGCGCTGATTCAGCCAACGCCATCGCAGTGGATGACCTGGGCAGTGTTTATATCGTCGGCGATGCGGGCAAGGATTTCCCCGGGAACCCATTTACGAATAGCGGACATGTATTTGTGGTAAAGATCGATGCCGCAGGATCAGCGATTGCGTTCTCAATGTTTCTAGGCGGCAGCTCTTTTGAATATGCCACCGATGTGGCTGTGGACAGCGCGTACAATGTTTACACCGTAGGCAATACCTTCTCCATAGACTTTCCGGTACTGAACGCGGCACAACCCACCAAAGGTGGCGGCTCTTCAAATAACCATGATGCCTTCGTGACAAAGATTAATGCGGACGGCAGCGGGCTGGTGTACTCCACCTATCTAGGCGGCAGTCAGACGGATGAAGCTTCTGGGATCGCGTTGGATGAGCTTGGGAATGCCTACATCACAGGCTTGACCCAATCGGCGTTGGACTTTCCAACGGAGAATGCCTATCAGGCATCTTATGGTGGCGAACGGGGTGATGCATTTGTGACGAAACTCAGCGCAGCGGGCAACGCGTTTGATTATTCGACGTTCCTTGGCGGCAACAATGACGAGAATTATTTCAGTGGGCATGGTCCCTATGGCGGCATTGCAGTCGACTCAAACTACAATGCATATGTAACGGGCTATACCTGCTCAGTAAATTTTCCAACGATCGGTTCGTTCCTAAACGGCAATGTCGGCAGCTGCTTTGCATTTGTCACGCGCTTCAATGAAGCTGGCGATGCGGTTTTCTTCTCGACGCTGATCGGTAACCGGAGCGGCGGTTCAGGTGATGCATCAGGCACCGATATCGCCCTCGATGCCCAGGGAAATGTTTACGTCGTTGGCGAAACCAATGCTACGGACTTGCTCACCAAGAACGCAATCCAGCCGTCCTATGCTGGATTAACCGATGCCTTCATCACGAAATTCGATCCACACTTTTATGTGAATGTGCCGCTGGTTGCTAG
Source organism: uncultured Chloroflexia bacterium (assembly GCA_963809805.1). Lineage (GTDB taxonomy): Bacteria > Chloroflexota > Anaerolineae > Anaerolineales > UBA4823 > FEB-25. The sequence continues at coordinate 372,697 of CAWELB010000011.1, forward strand.
AGCCGCCCTACCAACAGCTACACTGGAGATAAAATCACCCAACGGGAGCGAGCAGTGGCAGCCAGGAACAACCCAACACATCACCTGGACACAATGCGGGCTGACTGGCAACGTCTCATTAGAGCTGCAAAAAGGCGGATCCCCGTTGTATCAGATCGGTACGGCAGACGCCGCCGCTGGAACCTTCCCCTGGACCATTCCACTGGATCAGACTCCAGGGAATGACTATAAGGTTCGAATCTACCAGGGATGGACAGAAGATATCTCCGAGGCGAACTTCTCCATCCTTACGGTGCGTAAACATGATCTCCTGGGCTCATGGTCCACGGGTGTATCTTCAATTAATTCGGATACAGGCGAGTGGAGCTTAATCACTGCCTCTCCCGCCGACCAGATCGTCGCGGGAGACATGGATGGAGATGGTATCGATGACCTGATCGGTATTTTTATCCAATCTGGCCTATGGGTGAAGTATTCCGCAACGGGGCAGTGGCAATTCATCTCCTCTACTCCCACCAGGATTACGGTTGGGGACTTTAATGCCGACGGGAAAGATGACCTGGTCGGTCTATGGGGCGACATCGTCTGGCTAAGAGATTCTGCAAGCGGGAATTGGACATCCATTAGTTCAGGTGCCACACAGATCGCGGTGGGAGACATGGATGGCGACGGTAAAGCTGACCTGATCGGCAACTGGATCACCAGTGGTGTCTGGGTGAAGTATTCCTCAACGGATGTGTGGGAGAACCTTACCCTTGATCCAGCGACTATGATTGCGGAGGGCGATATTAATGGAGATGGTAGAGCTGATTTGGTCGGCATTTGGAGCGGCGAGGTGCGGATAAGGGATTCGGCGAGCGCGAGCTGGACAACGATCGTCACTGGCATTGCTCCCACACTGATCGCGGCGGGAGACCTGGATGGCAATGGAAAAGACGACCTGGTCGGCAACTGGACCATAACTGGTGTCTGGGTGCTGTATTCCCCGACGGGGACGTGGGTAAACCTCACGGTTTATCCTGCGACCTGGATAGCCACAGGGATATTGAGATAGATAACCTTGAAGAAACTATACAATAAAAGATAGAGGGTGCCATTAGATCAGGGCGGGTTGATGCCATCCGGTAGGGCGGACGCCGTCCGCCCCTACATATCAGACAGAGCGGACTCTTTCCCCCCTACGGATCAGGGCGGGTCGATTCCATCGACCCCTACAGTTCAGACCGGGCGGTATTCCCAGGTTATTTCTTCAGGTGGTAGGGGATATCGATAATGATGCGCTGGAATCCGTGGGTACGGCGCCGATAGAGCAAAGCCGTTTTGATCAGCCAGGAGGTCTGGTTGTGGAGTAATTGCTGCCACCACTTGGCGGGGATGAACTCAGGCAGAACTACGGCGGCCAGAGTGCCATCGTTATGCTGAAGGTCATCTTCATCCAGATAATCGAGCAATGGGCGGATAATCGAACGGTAGGGTGAGGGCAGAATGACCAAAGGCACATCCGGCCACCAACACTCCCAATCCTTGCGCACTTGCTCACCTGCGCCAGGATCCAGCTCGATATAGACCGCGGTGACATTTTTGGAGATGGAAAGGGCGAAATCAACGGCTTCGATGATGCCTCGGTGCACACCCGAGACGGGTATCACCAGGCGCAATGGTGGAAGGGGTTTGATATCTGGCGGGAGCCCACGCAGACTAAGCTGCTTGCCCACTTGCTGGTAGTGGAGGCGGATGCGCAGAAACGCCATCACGAATAGCGGAATAAGGACCACGATGATCCAGGCACCCTCACGAAATTTACTGATCCCAACGATGAGCAAAGTAGCGAAAGTAGCGAGGGCGCCGACACCATTGATTATGGCTTTGGGGAGCCAGCGCAGGTTATCTTTTCGATCACGCCACCAATGCCTGACCATTCCGGCTTGCGAGAGGGTAAAGGCAAGGAAAACTCCCACAGCAAAAAGAGGAATCAACAGGTGGCTGGTACCACTAAAGATGATGATCAAAACTCCCGTGGCTACTGAAAGTGAAATGATGCCATTGGCAAAGACGAGGCGGTCTCCCAGGCCGGTGAATTGGCGAGGCAAAAAGCCATCTTTGGCCAGTATGGCAGCCAGGCGGGGGAAACCAGCAAAGCTGGTGTTAGCGGCTACCGCCAGAATCAGCATGGTCGAAAATTGGATTAGGACGTATACGAACCCGGTACCAAGCAGCTTACGCGCCAGAGCGGAAAGGATGGTCTCGTGGGGAGCGGCAATAATCCCCAGGTATTGGGTGAGACCAATGCTTCCAGCAAACAAAATACCCATCAGGACGGCCATGATTATCAGCGTGCGCCCGGCATTCTTCGATTCAGGCGGTTTAAAAGCCGGCACGCCATTACTGATGGCTTCAACACCGGTCAAAGCAGTACAACCGGTAGCGAAGGTGTGCAAAATCAAGAATAGCGTCAGGGGTTGAGTCGCGGGTGGGGCAACAACTGCTGCCGATACACTCCCGTGAGTGATTAGCACAAACGCCCCATAACCTAACATGGGCAGGTAGGTGAACAGGAACAGGTAGACCGGGATGGCCATAATGGTGCCGGTCTCGCGCAAGCCACGTAGGTTGGCGATCGTGATCAGGAACAGTAATACTAGAGCAATTTCAATTCTAATTTTATAGAGTGAGGGGAACGCTGAGGCGATGGCTTCCACGCCGGCCGTCAGGCTGACTGCCGCGGTTAATAAGTAATCGATAAGCAAGGCTGCAGCGGCGATCAGACCTGGTACATTGCCCAGATTCTCACGGGCGACGACATAAGAACCGCCACCAGATGGATAGCCCTGGATGGTTTGGAAATAGGACATGGCGACGATCACCAGTAACAGGGTAATTGCCAACCCGATCGGCCAGGCGAGTCCCAATCCAGCACTTCCGGCGACAAGCAAGCCAAGGTAGATTTCCTGATTGGCGTATGCGATTGAGGAAAGGGCGTCGGGGGAAAAGGCTGCCAGTGCACGGATTTTATTCAACCGCTTCTCATCCAGCTGTTGGGTGGGAAGGGGTGTGCCGATCAGTGCGCCTTTGAGTCTGGATAGCATAAATGGCTTGCGCTACATCTAATCTCTTGCCAATAGTATATACCACAATGCGCGGGTTTAGCAAATTGGAATGATACGAATTTGAAAGGGAGAAGGCTGCCTGACCAATAGACAATATTCTCCCTCAGGTACGGACGATAATTCGGATAATTGATCAAAAATGGTCATTCTAGAAAGATTGGAAATTGAAGTATATGTCCATTGAAGATTGCCGTACCGTAAGAAGATCACAATCGGCCTCCTCGCAGAACCAGGGGTATTCTCCTCGAAATTCAGCGGGGACAGGCGCAAAAATTCGTAACTATGGATAAAAAGTGGTTATGGGATGAAGTAGGGGCGCAGGGGTGGAATCCCATCTCAAACTATAAATTCCACCCCTGCGCCTTTACAACTACGAACAGGCAGACGCCGTCCGGTCAAGAGCAGACCGGACTCGTTCCGGTCAAAACCGGTAGCCCGGTAAAAGGTCAAACCGGACAGGAGAGCACTGAGTGCGAATCGGATTCTACAGGACGGACTCGTTCCACTCCTACCTGCAGCCGAATGTACAGGCGCAAGGGTCACACAAAATGCGCGTTGAACAGCGGTGGGGAAGATCAAGGTCGAATGTCAAATTGCACCGCTAGGACTTGTGATTCTCATGGGGAACAGTCGAGATTAATTGCGCAATGAATTTTCAATTGAGGGAAACGGGTTTAAGTTTCGGTTGGGAAGTGGAAAATCGCGGGTTTTTCGTATTCTTCGAATCCGGATAATACGACAACCGCATTGGTAACCGTCTTGCCCGGGTTGCGCCAGCGGTGAGTGAGGTGGGCGGCGAAAAGCAGGCTGTCACCGGCTTCGAGCAAGTAAAGTTTCCCCTCGACTTCATATTCAAGGCTGCCGCGCAGGCATATGACGAACTCACTGCCAGTGTGAACGATCTTTTCTTTTCCACTCTCAGCGCCAGTTTCCAATGTAAGCATGAAAGGTTGCATTCTACCAATAAAGGCTTCACCACCCAGGCCTTCCCACACACCTAGAGGAAAAGGTACATGCGTTCGGGCAGAAACGGAGCGAAAGACGATGGCCTCCTGGGTTTGATCTTGCCTAAATAGGGCTGTGATGGGGAGATTTAATGCATCCGTCAGTTTATAGAGGGTGCTGACCGAAGGTGAAGTGAGGCCGCGTTCGATCATACTGAGGGCATTGGCAGACAAACCGCTGATGCGGCTCAGCTCACGCATGGATATCCCTCGCTCATCGCGCAGTTGCCTGAGCTGCTGACCTACAGAAATGGATGGAGCTTCCCGTTCTACCATTGATGAATTTCCTCCAAGTGTCCTTTTTTGTTGCACACGTGTACTTCTTAATGTGATACTATCATATAATATTTGTGACGAATAATACTATATAGTTGACACGTTATCCGTTAATATATCATAAATCGGTATATACATATGTACATATATTGGATAATTCGTCTATGACAAATCTACAGCTAACCCAAGAAGTCTCACAATTACATGCGGATATCTGTTCGGCATTAGCCGATCCCAACCGCATCCTCATGATCTATGCCCTGGCTGAACGCCCGCGTTCGGTGAATGATCTGGCTGATGAATTAGGCATAAGCCAGCCTGCGACCTCACGCAATTTGAAGGTGCTGCGTGAGCGAGGGCTGGTGACTACTGTACGCCAGGGGACAACTTTGGAATATCACCTGACCGATATGCGCTTGGTAGATGCATTAAATTTGCTGCGATTGGTGCTGCGCGACAGGCTCACCTACCGCGCCAACCTGATGGAGAGCGCCGAAGAGGCAAATCAGGTTGCCGAGGAAGTTAAATATTAAGTCTCAATTCTTGAATAACAATTCCTGGCAATGGAATCTTTTATGAGGAGGAAGGTATGCCACATCCGAGGAACCGTTATCTAATCCCCATTATTGTTGGAGCCCTGCTGTTGGCGGGCTTTTTCATTTTATATTCTGCCACACCGGTCAACGCACAATGCGGCTCCCAGGCTTCATCGTGCAAGAATTGCCATGAGACGCAAGCAGCAGATCCGGTGAACAATGATGGAACCGCCTGGCACACACAGCACGCCCAGATCGATGCCTGCGTGAGCTGCCATGCAGGCAACCCGCAGAGCACCGACAAGACCCAAGCGCACGCCGGTATGGTGCCATGGAATGAGGATATAAAAGCTGGATGTGCATCGTGCCACCCCAATGATTACACTACTCTGGCGCAAGGATATGCCACCACGCTGGGAGTTACCCTGGGTGCTACTGGCACAACCCCGGCAGCTGCCGAGACACCGACTGCCACGGCAGTCACCACTGCCACCGTGGGCACTACATCGGGAGCAGGTAGTATTTTGGTCAGCGAGCCAGGCAGCATTGATTACGTCCAGCAGTACCAGAGCACAGTTTTGGGTGAACACCCGGTCAATTGGGGCAATGTGATCGTGGTGCTGATGATCCTGGGGCTTTTGTTCGGTGGCGGGGCCTTCGTGTACGGCAACGAGCGCCGCAGGAGGGGCTTGAAAGGGTTCTTCCCAGCCCGAACACCCAAGGTGGCTGCTGCAACAACGATCCCGGTGGTGGAAGGCTACAGCAGCGCAGTCAGCGAGCTCCTGCCATTAATCAGCAAGCTGAACCCGGTGGGACTACACGCCCTCAAACGCATCCTGGCAAATCCTGAGCAAGCCAACGAGCTACTGCATGCTTTATCGCACCTTGACCCCGAGCTGGTGAAACGGGTGCAGACTTTGGATAAAGATGCGCGCGCATTGCTGATGGGATTGGCCGGAAGCTAACGCGCAGGTCAGAATACACCAATTTTTGGAGGAATTATGAATCAGATTAAAGCATTTGTATCCCAAAAGACATGGTCACCCTATTTGGCAGGCGTTCTTCTAGGCATTGTTGGTTTGCTAACGGTACTGCTGGCCGACAGCCTGCTAGGTGCTTCAGGTGCATTCGAAAGCATTATGGGCTTGATTGGCAAGAAAATCGCTCCGAGCATTTTCAGCAACGTCTATTGGGGGGTGGATGGAGGACGGGCAATGCCCGTCATACGGCCTGAGATTACCTGGTCCGTCATTTTGCTGGTGGGCATCTTTTTTGGAGGGACGCTTGGCGCACTATCCAGCCATACGTTCAAGGTCCGCTTCAACGATGATGCCCAATGGAAACGCATCATCGGTCCACAACCCTGGAAACGCTGGGTAATTGGTTTCGTGGGTGCGATCATCGTTGAGTACGGTGCTGGGATCGCAGGCGGCTGCACCAGCGGTTTAGCGATCTCGGGTGGGATGCTGTTCGTGCCTGCGGCGTTCCTTTTCATGGCGGGATTCATGATCACCGGCATTATTACCGCAATGATCGTTTACAGAAAGAGGTATTAAACCATGACAGTCTCCAGTGTTTTCCTCGCACTTATCCTGGGCGTTGGTTTTGGGTTTTCGCTGAACAAAGCCGGACTGACATCCTATAAGAATATTGCCAACCAATTCCGTTTTACCGACATGACCATCCTCAAGTTCATGATGACAGCGATTGTTGTGGCGATGATCGGCTTGTACGCATTCCGAGGGTTGGGTTGGGTGACCTTCCCAACAGTGCCTGCCACGTACATCGTAGGGAACCTGATCGGAGGGCTGATCTTTGGAGTGGGGATGGCAGGCGCCGGATACTGACCGGGCACCTGCGCCGCCGGGAGCGGCGAAGGAAAGCTTGATTATATGTTTCCGGGATTATTGGGATTTCTTGCGGGTGCTGTTCTATACGGACTGACCTACTCGAAGGTATTCCCTGCAATTTCCAAAATTGCAAACCTTGGCAATGTGGTTCTTCCTGATCTATTGAACATAAATCCTTATCTGATGATATTTTTATTTGCCCTGATCGTCCTATTCCTATTCTACCTGATTGAGCGGGCAGGTTTGCAGCGCAAAGAAAAAGGAGAATAAGCTACCTCACCTGCCAAGTGGATCCAAAACGAGGCAGCTCGAAAGGGATATTATGCCGAAAACTGAGCATGCAAGACTTTCACGGAGAGATTTCCTTAAATTAGGCGCAGCAGCAGCCTCAGTGGTTGCGGTGGGGCAATTCATTGCTCCACCGGTGGCACAGGCTGCGCGCCAATCAGGCGCATTGGACGATAACGGCAGCGGATACATCAGCACGATGTGCGAGATGTGCGTCTGGCGCTGCGGCGTGCGAGCCAAAGTGGTCGAGGGTAAAGTGGTGAAGCTTGAGGGAAACCCCGAGCACCCACACTCGCATGGTAGATTGTGCGCCCGAGGACAGTCGGGGCTGATGAACACTTATGACCCTGACAGAGTGCTTACACCGCTTATACGAGTGGGGAAGCGCGGCGAGGGCAAATTCCGCCAGGCGACCTGGAGCGAAGCCCTGGACGAAGTGGCGGAGAACATGACAAAGATCAAAAACACCTATGGCGCCGAAGCCATGGTGTTCTCGTCCACCCACAACCTGTCTCAGCCGCTATTTGAGAACCTGTTATATGGCTTTGGCTCACCCAATTATGGCACGCAACGCAGCCTGTGCTTCAATGCCATGATCGTCTCGAATCTGATCACTTATGGAATGGAAGAACCCGCCCGGGATTACAGCCAGCTGCAGTACCTGATCCTCACCGGGCGCAACCTGACAGAAGCCATCTCCACTTCAGAGACTACCGACCTGATGGATGCGATCGCCCGGGGTGCCAAGGTGGTGTACATCGACCCACGCTTTACCAAAACCGCTTCCAAGGCAAGCGAATGGCTGCCCGTCCGGCCGGGGACTGACCTGGCATTTCATCTGGCGATGATCAATGTGATCATCAATGAGAAGCTGTACAATCAGAGTTTTGTGGACCAATATACGCTCGGTTTCGAACAGCTTACCTCCGGGGTAGCAAACTATACCCCTGAATGGGCATCTACGCTGACGGGAGTGGGAGCGGATGTCATCCAGCGAATTGCACGCGAGTTCGCAGGGGCCGGCAAGTATGCACTGGCACACAATGGCTGGCGCACCTCCAACTTCATCAACTCCTTCCCGACGGAGCGGGCAATCACGATCCTGAACGCACTGGTGGCCAACTGGGGGGTGACCATGTTCCCCGCGGCGGATGATGGTGGTGGTGGTGGACTCGGCAGCCCGACCCAGCCAGCATACCCGCGCGTTTCAGCCCAGCGCCTGGATGGGGTTCCATGGATGTACCCCTACGTGCCGCTTAAGATCGGCGTGTTCCAACAACTGCGCGATTCCATCGTGGAAGGAAAACCTTACCCGGCGCATGGCTGGTTCATCTCACGCCAGAACCCGGTGCTCTCACTGCCGGACAGGCAAAAAACACTGGAAGCTTTCAACAAGATGGATTTCATCGTCACGATGGATATCTTGATGAACGACACAGGTTGGTTTTCGGATGTGGTGCTGCCCGAAGCCTCATACCTGGAACGTTATGATCCGCTGGTGCCAATGGGCGATCAGATCTTCATCCGACAGCCGGTGATCGAGCCGCAGGGTGAGGCAAAATCAGCCCTATGGGTTTACAAGGAACTGGGAACACGACTGGGACTCGGTGATTTCTTCCAATATAAAGACGAAGAAGATTACATTAACCAACAGCTGAAGCCAACAGGGATCAGTCTGAGTGAGCTCCGATTGCATGGGAGCGTGCAGTTAGCCTCGGGAGGAGAGAGCGACATCTACCAGTGGAGCACACCCAGCGGGAAGATTGAGCTTTTCTCAGACTCTCTGCAGAAAAACAATTTTGACCCACTGCCGGCGTGGCAAGAACCACCCCAGCCGAAAGCCGGTGAGTTTTACCTGCTGACGGGCAAGGTTGGTCAACACACTCAATTTGGGACGCAAAACAACCTACTGCTGCACAAATATCAGGATGTACCGCGCTTGTGGATGTCACCTGATGCGGCCTCCAGCCTGGGATTGAAGGACTGGGACATGGTCGAGGTCACTTCTCCGGTCGGCTCCGTGCAAGTGGCACTGGAAGTAACCACTGCCATCCGCAGTGACTGCGTCTATCTGACACCAGGCTTTGGACACCTCTCGATGGGCTTGCGCACTGCCTACGGCGTGGGCGCATCCGACTCTGCCCTCCACGTCACCTACACTGACCCCATCAGCGGAGGCCAGGCACTCACCCAGACCTTCGTCTCGGTGAAGAAGGCATAAAAGGAGCGAACTATGCCAACAAAAAATCATTATGCCTTCGTGATCGACGTCAGCCGGTGTATAGACTGCCGGGCCTGCCTGGTGGCATGCAGTGTGGAAAACAAAGTGCCCATGGATCACACGCGCATCTGGGTGCATGACCAGCAAGTACAAGGAGAATGGCCGAATTTAAGCCGCACCTTTGTACCGTATAACTGCATGCACTGTGATAACCCGCCCTGCACCGAGGTATGCGTCAGTGGTGCCACTTACAAGGATGCTATCAGCGGGTTGGTGTTGGTGGACCAGGAAGCCTGCATTGGATGCGGTTACTGCGTGGAAGCCTGCCCATATGGGGTCCGGTATATCGATCAAAAACGCGGAGTGGTGGATAAATGCAACGCCTGTGTGCAGCGCCTGGAAGTGGGATTGCAGCCTGCCTGTGTGGCGACCTGTGTAGGAAAAGCACGCATGTTTGGGGACTTGAATGATCCCAATTCAGAAGTGTCCATAGCGCTACAGAATACCAAATCGGTGACCAGGTTGGATTATGAGAAAAACGGCACAGATACAGACCCCAACATCTACTACCTCGACCTGGCGGAAACGGATGCCATCCTATCCTCTGACCCATTTGGGCAGGTAAAACAAACTGTCTTGCCACGCGACCCCCATTACACCATTGCAGAAGAGGGTTGGAGAAAGGTGGCGACCCCACTCGTGGCGGCTGCCATGGGAGCAACTTTCCTGGTGCAGGCATTCTTCTTCACCAAGCAGCTGTTGGAAGGTGAGAAGGATTACGAGGAATAGGCGAGCTATAGGAGCAAATTATGAGCCATAAAAACATACCCTTAGCCGAACGGCAGAGATTACGCCAGAAGACGCTCAAGAAACACAACCTGGCGAATATCCTGACCCATTGGTTCAACGTGGCATCCTGGCTGATGCTGTTGCCCACCGGGATCGCGATCATATCCTCTCCCCGCCTGGGGATTACCCCCATTTGGTGGCAAAATGCATTTAGAAACCTGTTCGGAAGTGATGCCAACCTGATTAAATTTCACTATACTATCGGGTTCATCTGGATCTTCGTGATATTGTTCAATGTGTTCATTGGTTTCCGCAAATATTTCCTGCCTTTTGCTTCGCACCGTATGCTGCTCGATTGGGATGACATTGACTGGATGAAAACCAAACCTTTACAGATGATGGGTTTCATGAAAGGCAAGGAACTGCCTCCCCAGGATGCCTATAATGCAGGTCAGAAGATCTACAGCTACTTCGTGGTGATATGCACGATGGGAATCATGGTCAGCGGACCGGTGATGGTGTTCAAGAGCCTGTTCCCACCCATCGTTAAGCAAATCGCCCAACCGATCCACTTCATTTCAGTTTTCGTTATCGTCGCCTGGTTATTCATCCACGTGTACATGGGAGCAATCTTCCCGGAGGAGAAGGAAGCCTTTTTCTCGATGTTCTCAGGTAAGGTATCTGCCTGGTATGCACGTGCCCACCATGAAAAGTGGTACAACGAAAAGCTGAAGGAAGAGATGGAGTGGGAGGACCAGGTGGAGAAAGAAGTGCTGGAATCTCCCAAGGTCGAAGGATAAATGATGGGTGCTGGGTTCACGTATACGGCGTAACGGAAGAATTACGAGCGACTTTTGCACAAATCCCTCCCCGGCGCCCTAAACTTGACCTGTCAGGCCGACTGTAGTCACTAATCAGGCGCTGGGAAAGAATTACCAAGAGCCCTGATACAAATACCTCCTTTACGCCCCTACGATTGACTGATCAGACCCATCTTACTCACTCATAAGTAATCTCATGCGTCCATCGTTTTACGATCATTTGCACCCGCCCACCATACCAGCCGCCCAGGCAAGATTGAGATACACCCTGGCAGCAGGAGGATTGGCAGTTTTCCTGACCCTGATCGTGGGCTTCACGGGCATCCTGGTGACTTTTTATTACCTGCCCACGCCTGAAGGAGCAGCAAAATCAGTACAGGAGCTGACCTTCCTGGTACCCTTCGGCTGGCTGATACGAAACCTTCACTACTGGTCAGCCCAGCTTTTAATCCTGGTAGCCGCATTGCACCTGCTACGAGTAGTTTTTACCGGCGCCTACCTGCCCCCCCGCCGGTTCAATTATCTACTAGGCCTCTCACTGCTGGTGCTGTGCCTGTTCATGGACTTCAGTGGATATGTCTTGCGCTGGGATGAAGGTGTACATTGGGCACTGGTGGCAGGGACCAACCTGGTGCGCTCGATCCCACTGGTGGGAGAACGACTATACGCAACCCTGGTAGGAGGAAGCCAGATTGGTGCAAGCACACTGATACGTTTCTATGCATGGCATTTATTCGGACTGACCATTATCCTGATCATCATCAGCGTTTGGCACATTTTCAAAGTACGCCGTGATGGAGGTATTGCCGTGCCACCGCCTGAGTTACGCACTGACTCTACCAGGATCAGCCGGAAGGAGCTTGCACGGCGGGAAGGGCTGGCGATGTTATGGGCAGCGATCGTACTGATCGTTTTATCCATCCTGGTGCCTGCGCCGCTCGCTCCTGGTATTCAGCAAGGAGCAACCCCAGCCAGTGAGAGCCTGGCACCCTGGTTTTTCCTTTGGGAGCAACAGCTGCTCAGGCTGGGCGATCCTTTCATCTTTGGCGTGCTCATACCGCTGGGAGCGTTAATCATCCTGGCGCTTGTACCCTATATCAGCCCAACCAGGCTATCACCAGGTGAGACTGGCAGATGGTTCCCACGGGGAGGGCGAAATATTCAAATTCTAATCACCTGCCTGTCAGGTGTTATCCTGGTGTTAACCTTGCTCGCCCTGCTCCACTAATATGCAGCGACATTTATTCCTGGCGTCGTTCTTATTACTGGTTGCTTCCGGCTTGATCTTCTGGCAGCAAAACCGCAGCCCGAAACCGGTTGGCATCACGCCCAGCATTACCGGACAGGTGGAATACTGCATCACCTGCCATGCCGACCTGCCGGTGATCAGCCCATCACATCCGGTGGAAACCTTTGGCTGTGTGTTGTGCCATGGCGGCGAACCCCTGGCATTGACAGCCGACCTGGCGCACAGCACAATGCGGGGTGGAGCCAATCCATCGGACCTAAGTGTGGTGGAAACATCCTGCGGCGGCGAGATGTGCCACAGCGGTACCCCGCAGGTTAACCGTGACCATATTCAGCATGTGACTACCAGCTTACAAGCCACCTACGCCGGGGCAATTGCCCAGGTACGCTATGCCTTCGGTGCCCAACCAGATCTAACCGCCCGTATGGGTATCTTCGCGGTGGACGGGCTGGCAGCTTTTGATCCGTTAACAGAAAGCTCACCCGGATTGCAGGAATTTGCTGCCAACTGTCTGAACTGCCACCTTTCGGCACAACCATTAGAAGGTGCGGCTTACAATCGCTGGACGGGGTGCTCCGCCTGCCATTCACCCGCCCCACGGCAGGATGGCACCCAGGTACACCGCCTGACCACCTCAATATCTTATACCCAGTGCAACGCCTGCCATAACCGGGGCAACTACAGCCTGGCGGATATGCAGTTCCACGAGCGCCAGGATGCTCCAACTGACCGGCTGCACGACTATTACCAGCCAATCGCAGAGTTCACGCGCTGTGAATGGACGCTCGACTGCGTGGATTGTCACACCCGGCAGGAAGCCATGGGTGATGGGAATGTATACAGCAATAAGAAGGAAATCCAGTATATTCGGTGCAAAACCTGCCACGGCACGCCTGACGCCCTGCCCCTCACCTACACAATCAGCAACGAGGACGACCTGGCACTGCGGATGGCATTCCTCAACCCTGTGGTGATATTGAATGTAGGTGACACGATCCTGATGACCGATAAGGGAGAACCAATGTGGAACATCCGGGTGGTGCCAGGTTCCAGTGGGGAAACACCGACTTATGAGCTGTTCTCGATGGTCACGGGGGACCGCTTCACCTTCAAACCGGTGATGGGCAGCACCTGCCAGCAAAAACCAGACCAACAAGAAGCGCATTACTGCCATGAATGCCATGCCACCGAAAGATAGACCTCTCTCACGACGCAGGTTTTTGAGCTGGCTGGTGAAGGGCAGCCTGGCGGGCTCAGCACTGCTTGGAGTGGGAGCCCTGGGGCGGTTCATAAGCTTTCAAAGTGAGCAGAGCCCCCCAAGTCAGTATGACCTGGGACCCGCCAGTGATTATCCCACCGGTTCACGCACTCCTATCTCCGAAGCCCAGGCGATCGTGATCCATAATGAGCAGGGATTCAATACCCTCAGCCTGGTGTGCCCACATCTGGGCTGCCAGGTGAATGTGAACAGTGATGGATTTGCCTGCCCATGCCACGGGTCACGGTTCAAGGAGGATGGCAGCCTGCGGAATGGACCAGCTTCGCGCCCACTCCCCCCCCTGCGGGTGGAAGTGGATCAAGAAGATCACCTGATCCTGTATACAAAGTGAATTTTTCGAGGAAGGCATGATATCGAATTTATCCAACCTATTACAGAAAAGTACCAGAGAGCACACTCATCTATGCCCCAGGCAAGTGCTGGGGGCGCGCATGGGGTTGGCAGGATTGGCGGCTTTGGGGGTAAAGACGCCGGTAACCACCAAATCAGCCTTGGTGATCATCGAGACTGACGGCTGCTTTGCGGATGGCATCCGGGTGGCAACGGGTGCATCGGTAGGTCACCGCACGCTCAGAGTTCATGACCTGGGGAAGATTGCAGCTACCTTTTCCGACCTGAAAAGCGGAACCTGCCTGAGGTTTGCGCCAAGGTTGGATGTGAGGAGGCGAGCACTGGAGTATGCACCTGAGGAGAAGCGCCATTATTTTGCGCAGCTCAAAGGCTACCAGGTGATGCCGGATGAAGAATTGTTCAGTTTCCAGCACGTGGAACTGGAGATTCCACCCCTGCAGATCATCAGCCACCAATACAGGCGGGTGCTGTGTGCCCACTGTGGTGAAGAAGTGATCAACGAGAGGGAGGTAGTGGTCGAGGACAAGATTCTTTGCCAGACGTGCGCATATGGAGGGTATTACCGGTTGAAATTGGACGGGTTGATTGTTGATCCAGCTTAATGGGGGTGCAGCTGATTGTCCACCCAGATTTGAGGGTTGGTGTCGATATCGTCTCAGATTTTGCGGAATTCGTCATCATTGCGGATGATGCGGTCGTAGTAGTTGCGTTGCCAGACGTGCACGCCAGGAGTTTTACGGGAAGCATTAATGCGATAGGTAACCGCTGACTTGAATGCACGTATGATCGCTCCCAAAGAGCCAGGAACAACGTTCTGATCAAGAATATTGGATCGCACGTAAGGGCGCGACATCGTCCGGTCAATACTTTGACCGGAGCGACGCTGCTCCCTTATGATGGATGCTTGAAGCTTTTGATGTATTCTAAATAATAATGTTCAGGATCGCGGTCAGGATAACGTATAAGATGGCGCCGACACCTATCGTGAGGAAGGATTTGGTATTATCCAAGTCCAAGCCCTGGCGAACGGCGATGAAACCCGCGGCTAACGCCCAGATGAGGCCGATCACACCACCGATGCATGGAATAATGGAGAGGAGCAGCGGAGAATAGGCAAAGCCAATCACACGCAACATCTCACCAACGTCAGCCTGGCCTTTGAAGAGGCGTGTGCCCACAAACCAGGTCACGACAGACCAGATGAGCCAGCCAACGATTACACCAATCAGAGAACTGATGAATCCCTTACCGAAGGTCCTATCCCCGCCCAGCAAGCTGTTGAACAGACCATTGCCCAACCCACCAATCAGAGCAACGATTATGACAATGATTCCAGCGGGTAAGGTAAGGCCGGTATTGTGCTCGATCTCCTCGAATGTCTTCGGGTCAAGCTTGAATACTCCAATAATGCGTGCCAGCATAATTCACCTCCAAGGTTTACTCTTGATAACCCCAAAGAAAACTAATGGGTACGCGTAGCTTTGCTTTACTGTGCGGGAAAGATAGAGCGTTCGAGATTTACCCTATAATTAAGCCGCTTAACGAATCTGCAAGGATGGGGCAAATATAGTTGCTTTTTCATCTGATTTACGCTAAAATAATAGCAATTCACAATATTCTTGATCGTGGCAGTTCCAAAACACTGGGTGCGCGCCAGGGGCCATTATCCATATTACGTACTTCTTGCTCTCCCTTTTATTCGCTGGCGACCCACTGGATGTAGAGGAAAAGGCTATGATCAACATAGTCTGATCGCCATGTGGAAAGGAGGTGAACTGTTATGCAGTTTTATAAGATTGAGCGAGGGCAAGGAATGGTCGAGTATTCATTATTAATCGTATTATTAGCACTCGTTGTTATTGTAGCAATCGCGTTTATGGGAACATCATTATCCGAATTGTATAGTACGATCACAAGCTCAGTCCAAGGAGCGATAGATTAAACCATTTCGTAGTTATTTAATGAGTAGAAACCCGCTTCGGCGGGTTTTTTTATGCAAACCAATCGGCAAGCTGAATTCTGGTAAAAAGAAGGGACTAACCAACCTAGCCGGGTGTGCGACGAGCTCTATGCGTTTTGGGGTTGTATTGATACGGCTTACCACAATTAGGGCATTTCAGATTGACCCAGCTGGCGGATTTACCAGCTGACTCAACCAGGCTGGCGCGCTTTTTTTGATAGGCCTTCTCCAAGGCAGCGCTCGGGGGTCCTTTGAATGCTCCAAAGATCGCCGGGTTGACGGTGCGAATCTTCCCACAATGAGGGCAGGTGATTTTTATGGCTTGCTCAGGCATAATAGCCTCCTTAAAACTAGGCAATTAGTGATTAGGTAATTAGTGATTCGGCACTAAGTAATTAGGAAACTAGGGTCATAGGCACTTAGTAATTAGGAAATTAGGGACATAGGCACTCAGGTAATTATAGCGAGAAGTTCATTAGATACCAGGGATCGAGAAAAGCACTCGATATCCGGCAATTAGGGATTGGGCATTTAGCTAATAGGTAGTACCAAAATTTGATTCTAAATTCCTTATTAGTATTGATCCCTTTGCCTAAGCACCAATCACTCATTACTAATCACTTATATCCGTGCAATTCTTGTTCCAGTTTCAGGCAGGCTGGGCAAAGAGGCAAGCGAATTGTGTATTGCGGATCAGAACCTACTCGAACCGAGAGCAATGTGATGGCAAGCCGACCGCAGTCACAGCGCAGCCGGCGCGGCTTGACCCGGCGGAGGTTGGGAGAAGGGTGAGGTGAGTTTAGCTTAGAAGTCGATTTCCCAGGTAGTGGATGGTCTGGAGTTGGTAGATTGGAAATGGGGTGTGGGGAGTGGGGTACTTCTGCATTTGAGCAGGAAATTCTGATCAGATTTACCATTTGAGATTTCACAATGTGTAGAGCACTCAGACATATTGGTGAATTTATTGGATCCTGCAGAGAATAATCGGATAGGCCATATTGAGTGGAATGGAGGAAAGTTGTTGTGCCAGGGAGGGGATTAATCATTTGTTTCTGAAATTAAATAATTCGAAACAATTGTCATGTTTCGGAAGTTAATGAAATAAAATGGTAAGCAATGACAACTTGGGTGAGTAATTACTTATACCGGTAAACATCGACCGGTATACGAATGCTTTTTACCGATAAAGACCAATCGGTACAGAAAAGCACTGATTTAAAAACACTATAGGAAAGCGTTCATACCGGTGAAAACCAACCGGTACAGAAGTACACTGATTATAGCACATATGTTCTAATTCACAAGGGGATTATGGATATTTTAAGATTTCTCATGGAACGCATGGGACCGCAGTTAGCGTCCGGTAAAAGTAAAACCGGATTCATCGAACCGGATCAAGATCGTTGATAGAGTGTGTGGCTACCATCTATAATCCCTTAGCAGCAATCGATGCGCTCGTAAAGCCAGCAACTCATAATTAATGCCAGATTACAGATTTCCACTTACGAGCCAGGCAGGCCGATTTGTGGTTATAATAATGCCTTAATCGCAAGGAGAGCAGATATGGTGCTTAATGATAATCCGGAGAACTCCAAGAAAATCGTGGTCCGTCCCAATGGACCCTATAAGGTCAGCGGTAAAATCCCGTTGGTGATCAAAACCCAGGTGGTTTCGGAGTATAGCGAGCCGCTGACCTGGAAAAAAGACGGGGAGGTCTTGACCGAAGAACCTTATTACCTGTGCCGATGTGGTCAATCCAGCTGCAAACCATTTTGCGATGGCACGCACAAGCTGAATGGGTTTGATGGTACAGAGACAGCAGCGATAGATACGATTGCCGAACGCCAGGAGACTTACCTGGGCTGCAGTAATATCTTCATCCGCATGGATGCGAGCCTGTGCACGAGCTCAGGTTTCTGCGCCAACCGGATGACCAGCATTGCTGAGATGGCGACGCATACAGACGATACACAGGTGCGGGCGCTGGCGATTGCGATGATTGAGCATTGCCCATCAGGCGCGCTGACTTATACGCTCAAAGTGGGTGAAGAAGATATTGAAGCTGACCTGCCTCAACAAATCGCTGTGACCACCGAGATCGTTGCTATGGGCGCGATCCAGGGACCTTTATGGGTAACTGGGGGAATACCGATCATCCGTTCGGACGGGCAGCCGCTCGAGAGGCGCAACAGGGTGACGTTGTGTAATTGCGGGCATTCGCAGGGTAAGCCTTTGTGTGATGGGTCGCATAGGGAATATGTTACGAAAGTAGATGGGGAGTAGCGATCCGGTAGAACTCCGGTAGAAGCCCAAACCGGACAGGAGTTCACTGAAACCGGACAGGTTAGCATATAGCAGTTAGCGATTAGCTTTTAGCTTTTAGCATTTAGCGGATGAATGGGGAGAGGTGTTTGGGATGCACAGTCCCGCAGTATAAAAACGAAGGGATGGAATCCTACGCTACAAAAAAGTGAAAGACCATCACTAAAGTTAAGCAACAAGGGAATGGAATAGGAAGATTGCTTCCCACTCGCTTCGCTCAGGGTGGGCTAGCAAAGTACGCTTTCACCGAGCCACACCAAGAACAGCCGGGCCAAGAGATCAGCGGGGATTTCCCCCGAGCCCCAACAAGAACAGTGGGGCTTAGAAATCAGCGGGGGGCAGGTCCCCCCAAAATCGGAGGGCATTCCGCTTGGTAAAATAAAACCAGTTAGGGCGCGGGGGAGATATTATTGCCAGATACGGAATTCCTCCCCTCCGGTCAAAAGCAGACCGGACTGGTCGCGCCCCTACAGTGTTGCGGGATGGAATAGAGAGCTTAAGATTGTTCATTCCCAGGGCTGGCGAATGAGATCAGAGCTTGGGGAGTAAATAAAGTCCCTGAGGAGAGATTAATTTGATTTTGGGATGGATTTCAGCTTTTTAGTCACCGGGATGGTCAAGGTGAAGGTGCTACCCGCACCCATCTGGCTGTTGAGGGACAGCGTGCCGTGGTGTGCTTCCACGATTTGTTTTGAAATGTACAGTCCCATGCCTTTTCCGGGTGCCTCTGCATCGGGAGATTGGCTGACCTGAAAATACTTGTCGAATATACGGGAACAATCCTCGGTCGAAATACCAATGCCTTCGTCGATAATATTCAAGACGATATCGCCATTCATAGCTTTGCTGGTCAACAATACCTTACCCCCCTGGCGAGTCCACTTAATCGCATGACTGATTAATTTTTCCAAAACCCGTCTCATTCGGACGGGATCCATATCGGCTACGAGAGTGGCGTCGGAGGGTGGAGTTAACAGGGTAACCCGGCGCGCATTGGCTTGCTCGCGCAAGGAAACCAGGACATCTGCCAAAATGGAGGCGAGGTTTGCTTTTTCCCAATTCAAGGTCAGGCGGTCACCTTCCAACATGGAAAAATCTGCCAATTCATCCGCCATATCCAGGATGCGCCTGGCATCCATGGAGGTGTGCACCAGGAACTCTCTTTGCTCGGCTGGATCATGCACCTTCCCACTGAGCAACAGGCTGTTATATTCCATAATACTGTGCAATGGAGCACGCAGCTCTTGCGAGACACTCGAGATAAATTCCTTCTCCAGCAGTACCAGCTGTTTCTCCGCTTCAATGGCTTGCCTGTGTTCGGTGATATCGCGGACAATGCTGATAAACCCCGTTGGAGCGCCTGAATTATTACGCAGGACAGCCGAGCTGATCTCAGCGGGGAAGGTACTCCCATCTCGGCGAAGCAAAGTGTATTCATAGTTGGTAACCTTATTTTCATTAAGCGTCTTTTGGGTGTTCAACACTGCCAGACGTCGAAGGTTTGGTACAACCAATTTGAATACATTAATACCAAGCATAGCTTCAGGTTTGGAGTAACCGAACAGCCGAGCAGCTTGCTGATTGCAGACCAGTAATTTACCCTCCAAATCTGCCAGGGTGATCCCGTTGGGAGAGGTTTCCACGAGCGTGCGATACCTGGCTTCACTGGCACGCAGAACTGCCTCCACCTGCTTACGCTCAATCGCATATCTGACCACGCGCATCACCAAGGGTCCGCTAATATCGCCCTTCACCAGATAATCCTGTGCACCGCGCCTGACCGCTTCGATGGTGATGACATCATCACCCAAACCGCTAAGCACGACCACCGGCAACCTGGGGAAGCTTTTGACGGTTGTGTTGAGGGTATCCAACCCCCGGCTGTCGGGAAGATTAAGATCCAGAAGTACCACGTCATAGTTTTGCCCACTGAGCTGGATCAGGCCTCGGGAAAGACGGTCTGTGCAATCCAGCTTGATCTTTCCAAGCCCCACATCAGCGAGCGACTCCTTAACAGGAGGATGTCATCAGGATCGTCTTCGATCAGCAATGCATGAATCTGTTGAGAAGTCATATTAATCGGATTTCTTCCAATTGCTTTTGATAGCGAACGGTTTGATTGCACCCGAGCCGTTTCGCCTGGTATAGTGCCTTATCCGCCATATCTATGAGCAACTCCGCAGATTCGGCGTCACCCGGATATTCAGCCACGCCAATACTCAGGGAAATATCAATCTGTTCAATCACACCCTCCTGACCGGGCAGCTGAATGGAAATGGCGGCGAGCATCTTGCGGATGCGTTCAGCGCCAAACCAGGCCTGATCAGCGGGAGTCTCAGGCAGCACAATGATAAATTCATCGCCCCCATAGCGCGAGGCCAGATCACAGCCGCGTAAATTGCTGAGGAGCGCCTGCGCGACGCGCTTGATAACCTCGTCACCACTGCGATGACCATAACGGTCATTGATCTCTTTAAAATGATCAATATCCATCATCAGGAGGGAAAACGAATGATGGTAGCGCCGGCTCTTGATCAGCTCATAATCCAGGAAGCGGTGCAGCTCACGACGGTTATACAAGCCGGTAAGGGCATCACGGACGGCCAATTCGCGGATCTGCATCAATAGACGATTACGTTCCAAAGCATAGCGGATGGAGCGTTCCAATAACTGCCCATCGATCTGGCTTTTTTCAAGATAATCGGTTGCACCAGCCTTCAATGCAGCCAGATCAATCTCGCGGTTCGATTGCCCGGTAACCATGATAATGGGTGCCAGACAACCTGCCTGGAGGGCTTCCTTCAATAATTCCAAACCTGATGAGGTACCCAGGTAATAATCGATCAAGTAGACATCGTGATTAGCACTCAGGATTTTTTTCAGACCAGCCTGGTAAGTCTGCTCCCATTCCAAAGCATAACCCGGCTGACCATCAAGCTCCAAGAGTTTATCTTTTAAGATGATATAGTCGTCTTCATCATCTTCTATGAGCAATATCCGGATTTTTTTGGCGTCAAGATCCATTTGATGTTAAATCCTCTACAATGATATCTTCCTAATCCTGGAACTAATGCTGCGATTAATTTCTCCTGGCACGGCGAGGCTTAAGCACCCATATCGGAGTTCGTGTTCTTGAAACTATGGACATGCTCGCTACCCGACAACTCCACCACCTCAAACCAGTATTGCTTTAAGACTTTAAAAACTTCAACCATATCGTCCGTATGGACGGGTTTAATGATAAAGCCGGCCCCACCCAGGTCATACGTTCGCAATACTTGCTGTTCAGTACTCGATATTGTGAGCACTACGACGGGGATACTGCGTAAATAGGGGTCGGCTTTCAGCTCGGCAAGGGCTTCAAGTCCATCCATGCGAGGCATATTCAAGTCGAGCAGGATCAAATCGGGTTTGGGTGTGTGGGTGGAATCTACATAGGCGGCTTCATTGCGTAAATATTGGAACAATTCAATTCCATCCGCAACGAAAACCAGGTGATAACCATGTCCATTTTCTTCGAATGCTTCTTTAATTAACAAGCAATCGTCCTGGTCGTCTTCTGCGATCAGGATAGTAATCGATTGGCTTTGGAATTTCATGGCTTACTCCTTTGTGGCGTTCACAACTGGCAGGCGTACAATCTGCACCCAATACTGACCCAATCCTTTGATGGCCTCGACCAGACCATCGAAAGTGACAGGCTTGGTAATGTAGCTGGCAGCTCCAATATCATAACTGCGCAGAATGTCTTCTTCTGCCTTCGAGGTAGTGAGCACCACCACCGGGATGTATCTCAAACCTGGATCCATTTTGATCTCTGCCAGGGCTTCACGACCATCCTTGCGCGGCATGTTCAAGTCCAGCAGGATCAGGTCTGGAGTAGGAGCGTCTGCGGGGTTGACATATTTTTCCTGACCACGCAGGTAATCCAACAGCTCGACACCATCTTCCACGAAATAGATGGTATTAGACACGAGGCTTTCCTGGAAGGCTTCCTTTATAAGCAAGCGATCGTCGGGGTCATCTTCGGCGATTAGAAAGGTGACTGGCTTTGCATTAATAAACATTGAAACTGTCTCCTTTGGATTGATAGATGGGTAAACTCACGATGAAAGTAGATCCCTCTCCGGGAGAGCTAATGGCAGTAATCTCACCACTATGGCGCTCGACGATACGCCGGCATATAGCCAGTCCCATGCCGCTACCCTCATATTCCTGGCGACCATGCAACCGCTGAAACGGTTTAAAAATGCGATCGAGATATTGCATATCAAAGCCGATACCGTTATCTTTTACACAGATCTGGCATTTACTGCCCAGGGTTTGCGCCGAGACCTGGATGTGCGGAGGGATATTATCCTCATGGAATTTCAAGGCATTGGTGATCAGGTTTTGCAGCAGCTGGTGCATTTGGGTTGCATCAGCCTGGATCGGCGGCAGCTCGCCAGTCTCCACTTTGCCCTGGGTTCGATCGATCTGATTTTCGAGATCAGAGATCACATCCTGGATCAGAGCATTCATATCGACTTCGGTAAAGGGTTGGGCACGCGTGGATACGCGCGAGAAACTTAACAGGTCATTGATCAATGTCTGCATGCGTTGGCTTGCATCCCGCATGCGTTTAAGATAGTCCTGTCCGGTCTCGTCGAGCACATCGGAATACTTCCTTGCCAGGCGGTCGCCGAAAGCCAGGACTTTACGCAGCGGTTCCTGCAAATCATGGGAGGCGATGTAGGCAAACTCTTGCAAATCGCGGTTCGACTGTTCGAGTTTGGCGGCATAGACTTTCAGGTTGAGCTCAGCTTGTTTGGAGACGGAAATATCATCAACGGATAAGAGCAGGTAAGGTTCTTCATTCGAAAAGAAGGGAGTTAATCGGCAATCCAACCAGATTTCCTTCCCGAAAGTACTGGTGGTATGGATTTCGCGACGAGTTTCATTGCCACTGGTGATGGCCTGGCGGGCAGATTCAAGCAAGCCGGATTTTTTCCAGGATTCAATCTCGTTGTAATTCTGCCTCAGCAGCTGATCATTGGTGCCACCAAGGATCCTAGCAATCAATTCATTGGCTGAGATGCACTTGCCAGAGGCATTGTATGTGGCAATTCCCAGGCTGGACGAATTGATCAACGTATTGTTGTATTCAAGAGCATCCGCGATGCGCTGCTGGTCCAGCTTGCGCTCAATTGCCAAGGCTACCTGAGTCGAGATAAATTTCATCAGGTCGTACTGCTCCTGGTTGAATAGGACCCCAAAGCTATAGCTTTGGGTTACCATGACTCCGATCACACGCTCGCCGGCGATCAGAGGTACTCCGATCCAATCCACTGAATCTGTCCCAACCACATCGACTTCACCTTCGAGGACCAGGCGGGTGAAGACCTCCCCGGTAGCCCAAAGCGGTTCCCTGGTGCGCAGAACATACTCCGTCAAACCGTGCTCAGGCCTGGCAGGGGGTGGAGGTTCATCGTACTGGTCTACATAGTAGGGGAAACTAAGCAGATCATTGAGTGGGTCGTACAAGGCAATATAGAGATTTGCAACTGGCATCAGCTCACTGAGGAAGGCATGAATGGACTTGAACAATTCGTCCAAACTGGCAGTGGTAACTACCGCGTGTGAAATGCGGTAGAGCGCTCCTTGCACCTGTTCAGCGCGTTTGCGGGCGGTAATATCGACCATAACCCCTTGCCAGAACAACGGATTGCCTTTTTTGTCGCGGATCAGGCGGGTTTCATCGCTCACCCAGATCACCCTGCCATCGCGGGTAAGGAGGCGATATTCGGATATGGATGGTTCCATCGCGGTGTAAGTGCGAGTGTATTCTTCCAATACACGCCCACGATCCTCAGGGTGTATTATCCTGGACCATAAGCCTTCGTCGGAAATCCACTCCTGGGGATCATACCCGGTGATCGTTTTAAGCTGGGGATTGATATAAAGCGTGTTAAAGATTTGTTCTGCAGAGTCGGTATAAATAATGGCAGGAACTTGCTCCACCAAAGCGCGATAACGCACCCCCATTTTCAATTCGATATCCTTAGCTTCTTCTCCCACCTTTCTTTGAGCTTGAGCATGTCTGCCCTTCGGTAATATTACTGGTTTATCGGGCATTGGTTGTACTCCTTAGTGAGAACCATCCTGTGCAATGCCAGTCGAATTCAATCAAACTAGCATGGTAGATAAATGCAACATTCATGCCTGAAAATATAGTATTTTAAAAGAACATAACCCAAACAAGCTATGCAATTATATGTCATTGCCCTTTTCAGGAGAGCAATCCGATGGTTAATTTTTATATACGTTTTTGTTAGTTTTCGTCTATACTTAAATTGATTCGAGCGACCTTATAAGAGCGATTATGGTGGCGGCTAAAACCGCTCCTAATAAAAACGCGAGGTCGGCCTGTGCCGACCCATCAAGGATAAAGTAACTACGATTAGATTGAAAGTGACCACCCCATCAGTGGTTCAGATCCATTGAGTGACTCGAGGTGGACATCACAAGTGTCGCCACTCGTATGCTAACTTTTGTTAATTCAATAAAAAACGGATTTACGATCCAGCAGACAGGAGGTGAAGCAGGCAAATCCCTTTAGGCCCCAAGAACCATACAATGTTGGCTTGAATGCTATCGATATTATCTAAGGAGAATGTATATGAAACCAGCCAAGTTGATTGCGCTCATCTTATTGTTATCTTTACTGCTTTCCACATCATCGATCACCTTCGTGCGAGAGTCTATGGCTGCCAGGCAAACCACGCTAAGCGAATGGCAAACCGGACCCTTCCCACCGTCCGGATTCCAATATGCGCGCCACGATGGCGCATTTGTCCCGGGACCGGCGCTCGAACCCTGGGCAAACAAGATCTATTTCCTGGGTGGACGCACATCACCCGGTACCGAGTCACCGCATATATGGATGTTTGACCCGGTGTCCAATACCTACACAGACACAGGAGCCGACGTGGTTGAAGATGTGTCCAACTATAATGCCAACCTGATCCTGGATGATGGCACCGGACGTGGACCAGCGGTGTATGTAATTGGTGGCACCGATAAGGATCACGGCGGAGTGACCATCGGGATGGTTCAGCGTTATTACCCAAAAACCAATGAAGCTGAATCACTACCATCGAACGATAATTTTAATGGGAGGGTAGGCGGTTCCCTGGTGGCAGCAGTGGGGAGTGCAGTGGTAAATGACATCATCTATGTATATGGTGGCTGGGAGACGAACGTCGCGCCCTATTTTTCCACAGAGACCTGGGCTTTCGACCCGAATCAGCCATTAGGTGCGCGCTGGACCAACCTGGAATTGAATTTGCACACGGCGCGCAGTTATATCATAAACGCGGCTCAGGATGGCAAAATCTATGCCATCGGCGGCGTGGGCAGCTATGTGGGGGGTGAGCTGGACCCGGTCGATACGGTAGAGGTCCTGGATACAAACAACCTAAGTGTTGGTTGGACAATGCTGACCCCATTACCACTCGCAGGCGGCGAGGGCCGCGGCTTTGGCTTTGACTCAGATACTCTAAACATTGACTCACTGATCCAGGGTAAGCTGTACGTGGTTGCCCCCAATGATTGGCCGTATGTATCGAGCTTGATGTATGAGTATGATATCGCAGCCAATACCTGGTATACAGATGTGCCTACTCTAACCACCCCTGTGGCTGATATGGCCGGATCCTATGTGCCGATATGCACATCTGATATCAATGATGGCCTGCCTGGAATGTGGACGTTTGGTGGGCGAAGGAATGAAAGCTGCGACCCACCTCAGGGCCCCACCCAGTTTTACCCCCTGGCGTGTGAGACCGGATGCACTCCGCTCAATGGAGTAATAGTCAACGGACCTGTGCTGCTTGCAATCGACGAGGTGGGAGTATATACTGCCACCGCTGAACCCGTAGACGCAAGCGCACCAGCATCAGTGCTGTGGGATGGTGGTGAGACTGCGCTTGAAATCACACGTACCTGGGATGCACCAGGATGGTATTCGGTTGAAATTACTGCCACCAACTGCGAAGGCTCGGCAGTTGTGACCGGCACCCTGGAGGTTAATATTTACAATCCATGCAACGGACTAGAAGCAGCGGAAATCACCGGACCTTCCAGCCTGTTAGTGGGTGAAACGGGATCGTACACGGTGACCTGGACCCCAATCGATGCAACCTTACCGGTTGATATCCTGTGGAGTAATGGCATCACGGAGACGCAAGCTACCTACTCGTGGCTGGAGCCAGGTTTACAAACCGTCTCGGTTAGTGCTGAAAACTGCGGCGGTCTGGTGCAGGCTACCCTTGATGTCGAGATCATTATCCCCAACTACCCGATATGGATGCCGTTGATCAACAGGTGAGGCGATATGAGGTAGAGAGTAATAGCACTTGATGTGATAAGGTCAGCGATTAAATCAGCCATGCCTCGGAGAATATCACGGGTCATGGCTGATTTTGAGGATTGGGGCAATTGAATGGAATGAGGACCCGATAATAAAACGCCCTCGCCCAAGCAAACATCTACTAGGGGGAGGAGATGTAATTACTCCTCCCCCATTTTTTGTAAAAAAATGGGGGAGGCAAGAGGGGGTCGATCAATCTTCCTGAGTATTATTTATAGCCAGCTCGATCGCTACCATCACTTCCTCGAGATGGTTAGATATGTCATTATTCCAAAAACGCAAAACCTTGTATCCTTTTGAGATCAGGAAAGAAGTTCGTTCATTGTCTTGCTCTTCATGGTTTTGATGTTGGCTGCCGTCCAACTCAATGATTAGTTTTTTCCTTGGAGCACAAAAATCTACTATATAATTACCTATGGTATGCTGACGGCGAAAATGGATATTCTTAAAGCGATGGGAGCGCAGGTATGCCCACAGTTTTGATTCAGTCTCAGTCGAATTATGGCGGAGATTTTGAGCAAGCCGATGAGTTATCGGAGGAGTTTTTATAGGAGACATGGTCATTTATTATAATCTGCCCCCTCCCCCTCCCCCAAATAAAAGGCGATTTGGGGGAGGAGTTTATACAAAACTAAAATTTCTTGACTGTCCTATGAATAGGGCGATTTGGTGGAAGTGAAAATGGGGAACTACCTGGAAAGAATATCGAATATTAATAAAACGCCCTCCCCCAAACCAACGCCAATTTGGGGGAGGGGAAAAGACTGATTGGAATCACTTGTTTGTTCGAGTAAACCTTATTTGAGCAACCAGACCCAGGTGTTTTCAAATGTGCAGGTCGATGGACCGGCTTCTTGCAGCCCCTGGAATGCAAACTTGCCATCGCTGCGCAAGGTGCTCCAGTCATAGAATGACCCTAATTTTTCACCATTGATGAACAGGGTGAACTTGTTCCCCTCGGCAGCCAGGATCAGGTTATTGGTGGCGCCATTTTCCATTTTGATGGCACTGCTGAACTTAACCGTGGACACTTCACTCACAAAAAGCCCATCCTTATAGTATTCGATCGCCCAGGCGGGTAGTCCGGACAGGCGCATGTATAGGAAACTATACTGCGCTCCCCTTTCAAAGTTGGGTTCGGAGCGAAACATCAAGCCGCACATCACCAGCCCATCCGTCTTCCAGGTGATGTCGGTGCGAAGGATAAAGTCGGAAGCGACCAAATCTTCGGCAAAGGTTGCGTATAAATACTCGCCATATGTATCGAGCGAAATTTCTTCGGGTCCCTGCTGGACCCATCCCAGGGAGCCAACATCCGAGGGAAAACCAAATTCTGCTAACTGAGCCTGGATATCCAGTGCGACTTCCTCGGCTACACGGGTAGATTCAAAAGCCTGGGTCGCTGCCAAGTCAGGTGTTGGCGTATTCGTCGGAAGCGGGGTGGGCGTTTCAGTAGGGGTAGGAGTATCCGTAGGGAGCGGCGTATTGGTGGGTAATGGGGTATTGGTGGGCGGAATATCCGTTGCGGTAGGTTCCGGGGTAAAGGTCGGGGTGGTTTTTGCGGCGCCACTACAACCACTGACCAGAACCAGGACGATAAGAAGCAATAAAACCTTGGTTATACTTGCGAAAACCCTCCTTGAGAACAACTTCATGAGCATAGCAACCTCCTCCTAGTGATGATGATCTAAAATCGGCTGAGTAGGGATTCAACCGTTCAAACCGACCAGGATTAGGGATTATGTATTCCCCGGTTTAGATTTAAGAGAAAATATGGGAGATATAATCTCTAATGCAGCATTAATCTAATTATATTCCTGATAGAAGAGAAGTCAAGTTAGAAAGGGTTGATTATTCAAGAATTGATGAAATTGTAAGGACTGAGGGAAAGGAGGCAGTTAGCGTCCGGTAAAAGATCGAACCGGATCAAGATTAGCAATTAGCTATTAGCGATTAGTGATTAGTGATTAGTCATTAGCGATTAGGTATTAGTGATTAGTAATTAGTGTCAAGTCCTGAAATACGTTTACATGGAAAGTTAGTAGTTAGTAAGTCAATTCGACACATTTGGTTCGGTAATGGCAGGAACATCGGAGCGATGAGCATAATATACTTCCTGAGGGCTGCCAAGTTGAGGGAAAAATGTGGACGATCGGAATTATAGAGATGAACCACCTCCTTGGCTGCCAGATTGACCTGAGCATAATTCATGAAGCGCGGGGACGGATGAGACGACCGGTCGTCTCATAATGCTGGAATACCGGGATGTGACGCTCGACTATGCTTGACAACCAGTGAGGATCGAAGCGGGCGACCCAATTGATTTTCCAAAGTAAACGCCCGATTTGGAACGGCTCAAGAGGTCCATCTGGCCAGGCGAGGTGGGATTCGTACCCGCGCCGAAAGGCGGAGAGCAATTGTGCGTACCGCATATCATCTGTGACCTCCGACAGGTCCAGCATGGCCATGGCAATATCGTGGAGGCGGAATCCCCAAACCGTATCTTCAAAATCGAACGGATGCAAGACCCCCTGGTGGAGTTTTATGTTGTTGTGCCACAGATCACAGTGAATGACCCGCAAATCGGAGCGATGCAGCGCGGCATAAGCATGTTCCACGTGCAGGTGCATGCGCACCAACAGGTCGCGCCAGCGGGCAGGAAGGGTGCCCACGCCAGTGGGAGGTGAGATTTTAGCATGCGGTTGTTCACCAGTGATGATCAGGTTTTGCTCACCCCTGGATAACCAGTGCTCGAAGCGGCGGGTGGTAAAACCAGCGGGAGGCCTCCACGAAGCACTGTATGAATGAAGCTCAGCAAATAACTTGCCCATCTTCTCCAGGTTGGGTGCGGTTAGGTAGTATCCCAGCAGCCTGCCGGGCACCCAGCTCATGAGGGTGGTGTTCCAAACGTTGGGGATGGCGGGTTGAGACATCGGCAGTACATACTCACCGGACACAGCCGGAATGATGCGCAATTTTGAAATCACCCGATCCCGATGAAGCGAGTTGACCCAAACCGCTTCCGATTGAAGGTCTTCAAAAGTACGCCAACCAGGCAATGCCAGCCGAAGCATATAGCGCTCGCCGGAAGCGGTGGTCACGCGGTAGAGCAGGTTGGTGTCGAAGGCATGCAGGGCAATTTCCGGATGATTGAGCCCATAATGACCCAGTGCTAAGAGGGCCATAGCGCGCAGCCGGTGAATTTTGCCAGGCATGGATAGATCGGGATAGGAGATCACTTTCTCAGATCCCTAAATTCCTGGCCATATGTGTACAAGTAATCCTGCCTAAACTTTCGCTCGAATGCGATTGAAGAGCAGAAATCCGGCAATGGTTAGAATAATGACGCTGGTGGCTACGATGATGATGACAGACTGCCCATGGGTGGAGTTGTCTTTAGGTGCTAAGGGAGAGACCGGAGTATCGGTAGGAGTGGCAGGTTTTAGTGAGACAGAAGGCACCACTGTGGGCGTCAGGCTGGGTTCAGGAGAGGGTGTCAGCGAGGGGGGTATTACCGAAGCCGCGGCCTCTGCCTGAGTTGCCCCAGGGATGCCGGTGACATACGCTTGGGCCGTGGCAGTGACGTTAGCCGAGTAGATGTTGAGACCATCTTCGACCATGCCAATGGTGAGGTCACCTTCATTTGCCCATTCGGGATGGGCTTGTTCCAATTCCTTCGCAATTTCCAGCTGGTCCCTGACTTGAGGGATCATATCGGAAAATACTTCTGGGTTCGCAATAATTTCCGCCAATAACACTGAAGCCAGACCGATGTAAGGGGCGGGGTGATCGGGCAATAAATATTCAGCAATCATGTAAGCCGATTGACACATTTCCCAATAACCTTCAAAAAAAATGGACGGGACATTGTAGGCCTTGATGGCTATGTTAAGGCACCTGCTCCCCTGGATCAGATAGGCTTGACCATTCTCCTGATCCGCCACGATAGGATCCCAGGAGTCTTCCAGCGCTTGCCGCAGGTCAGGGTCGATCAGCCAGGCGAAAAAATCATCCTGTGAGGTCGGCTCCAAATTCTCCCAACTCCAGTGCACCGTGTAATCATCAGGATCACCGAAGTGGTAATCTTGACCGATTGGATATGATATATGATAAGGCAGGTCCAGGTGGCTGGGATCGACCCGCACGATAACCTCCACCGGTCTGGAGGCGTTATACGGCAAATGTACGGTTAACTCAGCCTTTCCGATCGGACCTGCCCAGCCTGCCCCGGTTTGGAAGATGTAGCTCAGGGCAAGCTCGCTGCCTTTGATCGCCCGGGGCAGAGGCAAAAGGTAGCTGACATGGATGGAGGTATTCGTACCTGCTACGAAACTGACCGGGAAGCTCGCCCAGGGCAGCAGTGGCTTGTCGGTGCCTTGCGGGTTGGGTAGCTCGACGGTGGTGTAGTCCAGCGGGTTGCCATTCACATGTACTGCGAAGCTGGCGATGCGGGGGACGATCTCGTCGGGATTGAGCTCCCAATTCACGCTGCTCAGGGAGGAGGCGAGGGGGAACCAGGTAGTCTGGCTTACGACCTCCGCGGTGGGGTTATACATGGTGAACTCTACCTGTACTTCGGCAACCAGCTTGTACCAGACGGGCTTGAACTGCAGTCCATAGGCTTCAGGGTTCAGCTGGACGATGGCATTATCGGCTTCGGTAGCCAGGCGCACGTTCATCGTAATCACCTCGGCTGCCATCACGATTGGGGTCTGCCCATCAGGCTCGATACTGCTGCCTCCCGGCAGGATGGGCTGGACACCCACATCGGCACGGGCAGGGGTTAGAAGCGTGAGCCCGAGCAGGAGGCTGGCAAGGAATAATCCTGAGACAAGAATAATCAAATGTCGTCGATCGAGGGAGAACATGGAGCCACCTTATAGAAAAATGAAGTTCCGGAAGGAAACCAGGTTGATTATCGGATATTCAAATTATGGTTCAAATGTGCAGCCCAGGCTGGCGAGGGTGATGTCTAGCTCAGCACTTCCCCAGGCAGCCGGTGGGATATGGACAATCCAATCAGCATTGTACAGGTTATGATGCAGGGCAGCAAAGACAAGCCGCTGCTCACTACCATCCTTGAGAAGGACACACCAAACCTGGTCGGGAGGATATGGCATGGGTTCAAGATCAGCAGAATAATCGGCACCGACGACAGATGATGTTTGGAAGATTAGGCTATCGCTAAAAGAGCCTGCGCTCATATCTGAATTGAAATTTGCCGGCTTCGAAGCCAGAACCGCATTGGTCACCTTAAAAGATGTCTCACCCGTTGTGCGTAAATACAATAGATACTCGTCGATGATGGTTCTCCAGGGCGGAGCCTGACCATTATTAAGCAATAGCAGGGTAGCCATCACCCCGATCACAACCAAAGTGGGAATGAAGATGAGCAGTTGTTTTTTCACGGTGCTATGCCAGTATGGTTTCATATTAGAACAAAATGGGGGGAGAGTCAAGCAGCGGGGGTAACATTTTATGAAATGGATCGCTAAAAATGAGCTAAAATAATGGAAAAAGAGCTAAAATTAATCGAGTCCCGCCATAATAATCGTCCGTTTGCAGTAAAATACCAGGAAAATAACTTCATGTGGAATCCGGGTAATAAATATTCGAGGAGGAAAAATGCGCAAACTACTCTTGCTGGGAATTTTATCGCTAATATTCTTAGGCTGCCTGGTCTTGCTTGGGCGGCGAGTTTCTGCCCAAGACTCGGTGCCTACACCATCGCCCCTCTCCGAAATTAGCGGGGATGCGAGCCGAGTCGTGAAGAGTGATTCTCCAAACCAGATCATTTCCCTTCCAATGTCCAATCCCTATTGTTATCAAGCTGATCCTTCGGTAAACTATTGTACGGTCAACGTCCGATACTGGCAGGCAAATGATGATGGGACTGGGAACGTATTATCGTATGTTTTATTTTCGATCGATGGTAAGCTAGTTTACCGTTCAAACGCTTTTTTTGAAAATTTCGTTACATACAGCTATGATATGATCCCAGGCGGGATCAAAGTAACCTGTGGGACACCCAACGAAGGTGGGTTTGGGGTGCTGTATGGGAAGGGTTACACTGTTGATGTCAAGGCCTATGATATTACTGACCAGTGGGTTTTGGATGATCAAATGCTAGTCAAATGCCCAGCTTACAATCCATGACCACCAAAGCGGAACACATGCGACTTCAGCGGCTTTTTTTCCTGTTGATTGGACTGCTCCTAATCCTGCAGGTCCCAGGCGAACCCTCTCACGCTGCACAGCTTCAGGCTAGTTCGGTCTCCGTCAATTTGAGCAACCCATCCTGCGTTCACATTCTTCCCACAAGTGGTGCATGCTCAATTCAAATTGGCAGCCTGACCGCAATAGGCAACGACCCATCCTTTTCACGGGTCGAAGTTTTGGTAAACGGGAAGTTGCGAGTCTACATGAGCGGATTCTTTGAGTCTTCGGCATTATCTCACCTACCCAATGGTGTCGGGAGGCCTGAGTGTTGCCTGCGGCAGGCCTAATGATGGTGGATTACCCAATTTTGGTAGAGCCTATTTATTAACCGCGAATGCTTATATGGCGGATGGCACTTCTGCTTCCAGTTCTGCGAATGTTTTCTGCCCAGCTTTCGAAGGAATAACCTATTTTCCGTTGATTCAACGAAAATAGGGCAATTGTATTCAAAATAGGCTTTCCCAGAGATTAGGTTGGGTTTAATCGGGGATATCGGGCAGTTTTGGATTTGTTGGATTCTGTTCGAGACGATTTTTAATCCCCGGTAAATGTGACGGAGCAACTTGTCGGTCAAGGCAGTATGCGACTATACGCTTGTCTCGTGAGCTGCTTCCCGTCTCCGGGCAGTTTTCTGATTCAATTGGGCTGGGATTTTCGGTAGTAATTAGCAATGAGTGTCAGGTCCTGAAATACATATACAAGATAAGTTAGTACTGATAAGAAAAAGAAAACCGCCCTGTCTGTAGGGCGGTTTGTTATGTAAGAATGTAGTGAATAGTCGTTACTAATAGTGCAAGCTGGATGCTCAAGTATTGAAGTGTTTAGTTCACGATGCGGGCTTCGATGGCTTCCTGATCCATGCTGCGGGCGACGGAGATGCGGTGGTGACCATCGCGCACATAATATGTGTTTCCAACCTGTACCAGCTCGATGGCGGGCATGGGAGTGCCCTTGCGAACGGCTGTAGCGATGCTTACCCAGCGTGAGCGGCTGTGCTCATTGAGCGGGTTGAAGCTTGTGTCAAAATCTTCGCTGCGACCCAGGCTGCCTTTGATCTGCTGGATGGGGACTGTTACGATGTGGCTGCTGGGGTGATTGGTTTCAACGGGCTGAGAGGATAACGTCTGCAGGTGGGTCTCTTTTCCGAAGACCTTCGCCAGGAGCTGGTTGAGCCTGCCATGGCTGTAGGCGTAATTGAATGATTTTGCAGCCTGGATGCGCAGGGTTGTGTCATCCAGTTCCGAGTCCAGCTTGCCGATCAGTGAGTATTCAAAACTTATGGTCATGGTCGTGTTCCTCTCTTCTGCTTGTCTTTTACGCTTACAGTGTACCGGGCGCCCGTTTCTGGAGTGTATGAGGGGGCGTTTGCTGGAAGAGCAGCCGCGTTTCGGTTTGCGTTTCGGTTTTTCGGGGATCAAGACCACGCAGATGCTCCCTTTCCCCACGCATTTCGTCGATAAAAGCTGCATTTCGATTTATAATTTCCGTATGCACCGATTGGATATTGCGCTGCTTGGACTCCCCGAGATCAGCCTGGACGGCACACCGGTGGAGACCGACCGGCATAAGGCGATAGGCTTGCTGGCGTACCTGGCTACGGAGCCAGGGCCACACAACCGTGAGGCGCTGGCAGCGCTATTGTGGCCAGATTACCCACGAGCAAGCGCTTTTTCATATCTACGGCGCACGTTGTGGGAGCTGAACCAGATCCTGGGGAAAGGGTGGATTGAGGCGCAACGCGAGCAGGTGATGCTCATCCGTAACCAGGCAATCCAGATTGACCTGGAGGCATTCCAAAGTACCCTCGATAACGGGGCGGACCAGATCGAGGCGTTGAGTGAAGCGGTAAAACTATATAGGGGGGAGTTCCTTGAAAACCTGGTCATCGCAGATACCCCACCTTTTGAAGAATGGCAGACCGAGCGAGTCGCATACTACCGCAGGGAATATGGGCAGGCGCTTGAGAAGCTGGTGATGCTGCACGAACAAAATGAGGGTTTTGAGCAAGCTCTTCCCCATGCCCAACACTGGCTGTCCCTCGACCGGCTTAGTGAGCGTGCCTACCGGGCTGTCATGCGACAGCTGGCGGGTACAGGCAAGCGCAGCGAAGCGATCCGCACATATCAAACCTGTGTGCAAACCCTGAAAAGTGAGTTGGGGATCGAACCACAAGCCGAAACCGAGCAGTTATACCAGTCCATCCTGCACGCAGAGCTTCCGAAAAGCGAGCTAAAGCAAACCCGCCATGTGCCTGCAGCTGGCAAACCCAAGACGACCGGCTACCTGCCGTCTCCCACCACGCCGTTCATTGGAAGAAAGGATGAAATTGATGAGGTAGTAAAGCTGGCTGGTGATCCAGCTATCCACCTGTTAACATTAATCGGCCCGGGTGGTACAGGCAAGACACGCCTATCCATCCAGGCGGCGGGAAAAATGAGTGGAGCTTTCGCCGATGGCGTATGGTTCATCCCGCTAGCTACCGTCCAATCCGTCCAGGGAATGGTGCTGGCAATCGGCAAGGGGCTAAGTTTCCAGTTTATTGCCGGTGAGGAACAGCCACGCCAGCAGCTGCTGGATTATCTACGCGAGAAACATATACTGTTATTACTGGATAATTTCGAGCACCTGGTGGAAGCCGGCAGGGAACTGATGGTGGAGATCTTGAATGCAGCCCCGGGCGTGAAACTGTTGATCACGTCGCGTGAAAAGCTTAATCTGCAAACAGAGCAAGTGTATCGCGTAGCAGGGATGCGCATCCCTGACCTGCCGACCACGACCAGCTGGGACAACCCGGAGGAGCAGTCGAGAGCTTACAGCGCAATCCAGCTGCTTGTGGAGCGCGCCAGGCGCGTCAGACCGGATTTCCGCCTGACTAGGGAAAATTTAGAGGCGGTGACGCAAATATGCCGGCTGGTGGATGGGTCACCGCTGGGAATCACACTTGCGGGAGCCTGGCTGGATTTGCTGCCCCCGGAAGAAATCGTGATCGAGATCACACGCGGTTTGGATTTTTTAGAAAGCAAGGCGGCAGATATCCCTGAACGCCAACGCAGCCTGCGGGCGGTGTTCGACAGCTCATGGAAATTATTGAATGCTGAGGAGCAATGTACTTTTCAGCGCCTATGTGTGTTCCAGGGTACATTTTCGAGACAGGCCGCTCAGGAGGTAGGTGAGTGTTCGATTCGGACGTTATTGAGCCTGGGAAATAAATCCTGGCTGCTGCAGACCAAAGACGGGCGCTACCTACTGCATGATCTCATGCGGCAGTATGGGATGGAGCATCTTCAAACCGATCAAAAGGAATGGAAGGATACGAAAGAAAGGCACGCGGAGTATTTCTCCACAATTTTACAAGTGCAAGGGCAGGCAATGCGCACTTCAGGGCAAGTCGCCGCCCTGGAGGCGATTAAAAGCGAGCTGGAAAGCAATATCCCCGATGCCATGGAGTGGCTGGTGAGCACGCAGCAGTTCGATAAGCTGATCGACAAGATGCTGCCGGGATTGTTCCATTACGGTCTGATCCGTAGCGGACTGCCCGAATTAATCATCAGGCTGAAACACGCCCGTTCAGCCGTACTCGCCTCCAGCGATCGAAAGGTTATCCTGCAACAGGCAATCCTGGATTCGGTCGAGGCAAATTTTGAGATTTTTGGAATGATGATGGAAGACCAACCCAAGGAGCGCCTGGCACGGTTGTGGCAGCAGGTGAAGGAGTTCAGCCTGCAGGATGAGATGGGCATGTGGTACCTGGTTTTGATCACGGCGTACGGAAGTGTATTAAATTTCGAAGAAGCCGCCCAAGCGATGGCAGTGATGCTGCCGAAAGTGCAATCTATACCGGATGCCTGGGAATTGGGTTTTTGGAACTTTCTGGCTGGGAGGTTTCAGGTAGGTGAAACTGTAGAAATAAGCAGGAGATATCTGCTGAAGGCCCTGGAAATATTCCAGATGCTGGGGGTGATCGAAGAGCAAGGTACCGCCCTACTTGGTCTTTCTGTATTAGCGGCGCGAGAATTGGATTATGAGCTGGCGATAGAATACAGCCAAAAAGCGATGCATTTTTTGGAACAAGTGGGTGATGAATGGGGGGTAAATAACGTGTGGAGCAGTATGGGAGAATATAACATCTACCTGGGAAGGATCGAGCAAGCGTTCGAGGCATACCGGGCGCTCAGGAATTACAGCGAGAAGCGCGGCAACCGGCGCATGTTGGGCACGGTCTACTCATGGGAGAGCCTGCAGGTATCACGCTACGGCAGCCTGGAGGAGGCTTTGGAGCTGCGGAAGAAGAGCCTTGAAATCGCTATTGAAGTTCAGAACCAGAGCGATATTGCCTACCACACCTGGGAGATGGGTGAGATCTATCGCCTGATTGGAAATAAGGAACAAGCACAAAGCTATTATCAACAGTCACTACCGTTATTCGAAAAGCTGAAAGATTATGTGGGGATTGGGTTTTATCACCGGAGCTGCGGGGAGATCGCCTTGTTGGAGGGTAATTGGGCGGAAGCGCGGGATGAATTCGAGCAAGCACTGGTATTCCATAATAAGGAACGGCCTGACTTGAGTAAATGGGGGCTGGCTTTATACCATACAAGGCTGGGGGCGGCGATGATCCACCTGGGTGAACCAAAGGCAGGAAAAGAGCATTTAAGGACAGCGCTCGACCTGGCTGAGGCGCTGGCTCACCCGGACATGAAAGCCGTACCCCTCACCGGGATTGCCCATCTGCTGGCGGCGACCGGGCACCCAGGTGAAGCGATTTTGATCACATCCTGTGTGATTAAACAGCGCACCACATGGAATGATGTGGTTCAGGAGGCGGGTAAGATCATGCAGGAGGCCCGGAAAGGGTTATCCGTGGAAGAAGCGTCGCACTGGCAGGAGCGGGGGGAAGGAAAGAGTATCGATGCGCTGAGCAGAGAGTATATAGAAAATCCC
>CAWELB010000012.1:0-7734 GCA_963809805.1 uncultured Chloroflexia bacterium
GTCAATAGCCGGGCGAAGTTTACCACCCATAGTCGGGTTATGTTTACCAGTGATGATCGGGTGGATGTTTACCACATTAAGAAAAAATCATGATTTCGCCTTCAATAAGGCCTCCTTTCTTCTGGATAGTTGGCGGTAACTTTCACCTTGAATGACCAGGGTATGGGCATGATGGGTCAGGCGGTCCAGTGCAGCCGATGAAAGCAGATCATTGTTGAAAACCTCCGCCCACTCTTCGAAGGCGCGGTTGGAGGTGACCAGGATCGAGCCGCGCTCGTAACGCTCGCAGATGATTTCGTACAGGTCCTGGATGGCAGCCGGGGGCAAGGGCTGCAAGCCGAAATCGTCCATGACTAACAGGTCGCATTTAAGCAGGCTGGTCATATGGCGGTTGTAGGAGCCGTTGGCCCTGGAAGCGTTGAGATCCGCCAGCAGGCGGAAGGTGGGTTTGGAGATGACCCGCAGGTCTCGTTTGAGGGCTTCGATGCCCAGGGCATTGGCTAAATGGGTTTTGCCCACCCCGGTAGGTCCGCAGAACAACACGTTTTCATGGCGCTGGATGAAAGCGCAGGTAGCCAGGTCGACGATAAAGGAACGGTTCACCCCAGGAGTGGCCGGAAAGTCGAAATGCGACAGGGTCTTGGCAGGGTTGCAGCCCGAGGTGGACAGGCGGTAAGCCAGGCGGTTCTGCTCACGCCGTTCCAGCTCATCATCCAGCAAAATGGCAAAAAACTCCATGGGAGCCAGCTGCTCCTGGATGGCCTGTTCCACGCGCAAATCCAGGGTGTTGAGCATGCCAGACAGGTTGAGCTGCCTGAGCTTGGGCAGTAAGGGATGGATAGAGATCATGGCTGGCCTCCCGGGTGGTGTTCAAAGAATTCCCTGGGTTGGCGCGAGAAAGCAAAACCCTGGGGGTTGGGAGCAGCCAGGGCCTGGTCTGGCAGCGGCTCACGATCCAGGGCGGCATTGAGGATGTCTTTGATGCGCCGGTAATGGGGATCGCCATAGTACAGGGCGCGCCTACAGGCGGCTTCCAGGCGGTTCTGGCCCACACTCTCCGCCAGGGCCAGGATGGCCTGCGACCGAGCGCAAACGGTCCAGGGGGCGATCGGCTAACAAGTGTTCGACCACCTGGTAGGTATGGGGGCCCATTCGCAGGGCAAGTTTGAGACAGAATTGCGGCGTTTTCAGCAAGTACTGGGCTTTGGAAGAAGGGTAATCCTCCATTTCCGTCCGCCATTGACCCTTCTGGGTGGCCCGGCGGTGCGTGCGCACCAGCTCGTGATTAGCATAGATTTCAAGCACCCGTTCGTACACATGCACTTCCACTTCAGACCCTACCAGCGTGTAGGGCACTGAATAGAAGCTGCCATCCACCACGATGTGGCAATCGCTGTGCACTTTAGCCATGAGGATGGCATGCAAATCAAAGCTTTCGGCAGGCAGGGCTTGCAAGGCGGCCTGTTCGATCTCCCGAAACAACTTCAAGGGCGCTTGATGCGTGGTGCCATGCTCGCGCACCCCCGCCGTTTCCATCACCCAGGCCTTCAAACGCAGGTTGGCCCGCTCGAGGTCCACGAATTCCTGCCCGGCAAAGAAGTTGCGCTTGACGTAATTCACCCCGTTTTCCACTTTGCCCTTGTGACGCGGGGTGCCCGGACGGTTGGGACTGATCAGGAAATGGTAATGCTGGGCCAGTTTGCGATAGGCTTCCCCCAAAATGGGGTCTACTACCAGGGCTTTGATCACCGCCGCTTTCAGGTTGTCCAGCACCACCCGCCGCGGCACGCCCCCGAAAAAGGCCAGGGCGCGCTGGTGCAGGCCCAGCCAGGTGCTGGTCTTCTGGTCACAGACGATCTCGGCGTACTGGTGTCGGCTGTATCCCAGAGTGGCTACAAAGACATAACCCTTCCTCGTCTTCCCCGCTTTGGGGTCGTAGATGAGCCCGATGCTGCCAAAATCTACCTGCAGCTCTTCCCCAGGCTCGGAATGTACCCGCACGTAGGCTTCTTTCTCTTCCGGCTGCACATGGTGCACGAACCGCCGTACCGACGAATAACTGCCCTGATAGCCGTAATCATCACGCAGGCGCTGGAAGATGACCGTCATTTCCAGTCCTTGCTTTAGATGCTTTTGCACAGCCTCCCGGTATCCTTCGACGGTGCTGGGTGCCTTGGGCGGCTGTGGGGCTGGGCCAAGGCTCTTGGCAATCTCTTCCCTTTCAGGAAGTTCTTTTTGACTATCCAGGTAGCCTTCCAGTAGTGCTTTCAGTTTGTATTTGTGTACCGTCGGGCGGCTGATGCCTAGATCGCGAGAAATGCTGCGTTCACTTTCCCTGGCTCGCAATCGGTAGATGATTTCAGTGTAGATGTTCATGTGGATCCGCTCCATGTTCGCTGTTCCTCTCCCATTGTGGTCTTGGGAGAGATTCTGCCACAGTGGTAAACACCGGGCGACGATGGGTGGTAAACACCGGGCGATCATGCCTGGTAAATACTGAGCGGCTATGCCTGGTAAACACCGGGCGACTACGCCTGGTAAAGTCTACCCCGGTCAATGACATTGGGCTGAAAACCCAACGATCATGGTATTTACTCACACTGTCGCTCTTTGCAAACAAGTAATGCGCTACGGATGCAAAAATATCGAAAAATGGATGTGCGGAGGGACGTAGCCCCGACGGACATCCACTTTTTCGCACAATTCCAAGGGGGGATAAAAGGGGAATGGGTGAGTAATTACCGATCATGGCTAGAATAAAAGTATAAATATCAATTTCCAAATTGCCTCTTGACAAATTAGAACAATTGTTCTATATTATACACATTGGATCTACCTGACCGTCATAAATGTTCGCAACCAAGGAGGTTTTTATGAACCGCAAAGGAAATTCTGCACTTGAGTTCAACCGTGTCGTCAGTAAGGTAAAGCCCTCACGTGGTCTGCTGTTCGGAGTCCTGATCCTTGGGGCCTTACTCGCATTCGAGATCTTCAACTACAGCACCACCGACTATGCCCTGACCGATTTATTGGGTAACCTGCGCTTCACAGATGTTCGTTGGGCAACCATCCTGGCGATTGCATTCTGCGGCATCGATTTTGCCGGGATTGCCCGCTTGTTCACTCCTGAGCGCGGGGTGGGTGAGCCCAAGGAGGTTTGGTACCTGTTCGGTGCCTGGCTCCTGGCAGCTACCATGAACGCCATGCTTACCTATTGGGGTGTAGCGATTGCCATCCTGAACCATACTTCATTGGGTGGATCAGTCATCGCTCAAGACACGCTCATCAAGGTGGTGCCGGTCTTTGTCGCCATCATGGTCTGGGTGATCCGCGTGCTCATCATTGGATCTTTCTCTGTGGCAGGTGACCGTCTGTTCAGCCAGTCTGACTCTGCTCAGCCAATTCGGCAGACCGTCGGCTCAAATCAGTTTCAGCCTCTAGCTCCTTCGAATATGCTGCCCACCCAGGCAGCTCCATTCAAACCCGCTCCTAAAGCTGACCCAACTACCGGGCACCCCGTGTATGGCCGCGCTGAGCCCACCTATCGCCCAGCCTCCATGAGTGGCTCGAATCAAAATTCTTCTCAAGTTAGGAAGTAGCTCTCTTTGAGAATAGAAAAAGAGGGTTTCGGCACCGAGTTGGTCGCCGGAACCCTCTTTACCGTTAAAAGGATGCCGGACGTGGGGGGGCACGTCCGGCAATCTAAGGAGGGCCACCGGAATCTCCTGCTCGGGGGGGACGAGTGGAAGACGCTTCCCGGTGGTGGACACTTGCGATACCGATAAAAGTTTGAGCAAGTGTCAACTTTCATAATATACACCCGATTTATCCGGTTATTATTAGAGCTTGATTAGGGTTGGTTTGCCTGTTTACAGCTACTTTTGCTTGCCCCGCTTTTTGAAAATCGCCATCCATTCCTTCAATTCAGCCTCGCTCATCGGCTGCTCATCGTGGTTCTCATGTTCTATTGGTTTTGATTGGAGCAGGTTAGCTTGCATATGGCGTGCAAAGTCCTCCGAGCTCATCACCCGCATGTGAGCTTCATGCCCGGCGATTTGCACGCTGCGGTCGGAGGTCACCAGCACCCACTCCTTGGCTGAGCGTCCCATTTTTACCAGCCGCTTTCTGATTGCGTCATCCGCAGTCTGGCGGATGGGCACGAAGTGAGCGTGCACCCTCCCAAAATTCCTTATGCCTGCTTGCCCTGGCGGTGCCCCATCGAAGTACACCTCCAGCTTATGCCGGCGCAGCTCACCATACCGGTTCAAGAGCTCGATCAGGCGCTGTTCATCGTCTGGCATATCCAGGCTCAAGCCCTCGATTTTTGCGATCAGGTTGTGTCCATCGATGATGTAATTCATAGTATCTCGAATGGATAGTTTATCACGCCCGGCAGCTTGTTCCGCGGTAAATCCTCCATCCAGGCAGTGCTATCTCCACGCAATCGAGTTTGTGTGCATGCGATCGGCCTACGCAGTTCCTCAAAAATAGTGATAAATAGATACGTTAGTCCGGTATATAATTTATAAGATGAACCTGAACCTGGAAAAGAAATACCAGCTTTTGCTGGATATCTCGCATAAAGTCCGCGACACCCTGGATTTGGACGAGATTATGCAGCACCTGCTCGATACAGTAAAAACCGTGCTGGATTACGATGCTGCCGGTATATTTGTGCTTAATCAAGATTTAGTGCGTGGGCGGCACGAATCACCGCTCGGAGTGATCGCCGGCATTTCTCGACGAGGTTTTGATCCCAACCCTCCTGAAGGGGATGACATGCTCATGCGTGGTCAAGGGATTACCGGTTATGTGATCCAAAATTGTCAGAGTGTAGTGGTGCCTGATGTACGCCTGGATCCGCGCTATGTCCAGGGGCGCCGGTCTACCCTGTCTGAGATCACCGTTCCCATCATTCGTAATAAGCGCGCCATTGGTGCGCTCAACCTGGAGAGTGATCAGCTGTCTGCCTATACGGATGAAGATGTCGAAGTGCTTCAATTTTTCGCCGATGCTGCCGCCATCTCTCTTGAAAAGGCGATGCTGCACAAGCAGTTGCTTGAGCAGGAGCTGATTGGCAGGCAGCTGGAAACTGCACGCGCAGTTCAAGCCAGGCTTTTACCTCACACTTCACCAAATTTATTGGGCTACGATATTGCCGGGATTTGTATACCCACCGATGAGATTGGTGGAGATTATTTTGATTACATTCCTTTATCCAATCACCGGCTCGGTCTGGCAGTCGCGGATGTCTCCGGGCATGGCATTCCTGCCGCCCTGGTGATGACTGCCTTTCGAGCTTTACTGCGTACCAAAGCGCTCGGTAAATCGAGACCTGCCAGCATTGCGAATGCGATCGACCGCCTCTTGCCGGAATTTACCGGAAACAACCATTATGTCACCGTATTGTATGCCGTATTGGAAGCACCATCCGGACGCTTGACCTATATCAGCTGTGGGCATCCCCCACCGCTTTTGCTGCGTGCGAACGGTGAAGTGGAGCGGTTGAA
Organism: uncultured Chloroflexia bacterium; assembly: GCA_963809805.1. Lineage (GTDB taxonomy): Bacteria > Chloroflexota > Anaerolineae > Anaerolineales > UBA4823 > FEB-25. Next base: position 5,511 of record CAWELB010000012.1, read on the forward strand.
CCGTCACAACCCTGCACTCGGGATTTTTCAAGACCTGCATCACAGAGACGAGGAAAACAATTTGGCCGCCGGTGATATTTTAGTTCTCTATACGGATGGGGTCATTGAGCTGATGAACCAGCATGATGAGTTGTTTGGTATTCAGCGCCTGGCGCAGGTTATTCGGGAGAACCAACAGCTGGCTGCGTCTGAAATAATGCTTAAAATTATTCAGGCTACCCAGGTTTTTTCCAATAATTATGGTTTTTTGGACGATTTCACCCTCGTGATTGTACGGCGGGAAAAAACCTAATAACATATGTCATTGCGGAATATCACCTTGTTTTGGTGATAAGACACAAGTGGTTTTCTTGTGGCGTGGCAATCTGCTTTTTGAGGCTTATGCTAGGCTAGAGCTTTACAATATTACTCTTGAAAGGTAATGGCCGAGTTTTCGTCCGAACCTAAAAGATCAGGACGTCCGATCTTGTAATTATTCGTAATTACTCACCTAGTTGCAACACGCCACAGTAATCGTGTAAACAAACAATAAATGTTTCAATTAAGTTGTCATTGCGAAGCGGTCTTTGCTGAAGCAATCTTCCTTTCCGACTAAACTCATAATCACATCGGTTTACTTATCAGAAATGGGACCTTGGTGAAGATTGCTTCATTCGCAAAATTCGCTCATTCGCAATGACAAATGTATGATTCTTGCATTTTCCATATTATGGTGAGTAATTACAATTATTCGCCGTATCATCTATTCAACGTATCAGGATAGATGATACAGTGAGGCGTTATATACATGGCATCTCATATATGACCTTCCTCGCTGTTAATCTTTCCTTGAAGGGTCGGCGTAGGCCGACCTGGTGTTCTTGTAAGGAGCGGTTTTAACCGCCACTTTTATATCCGTGAGTAATTACCCGATCTTAATTGATCATGGGCTCCTACTTTTAGCTTTGTAGGTTGGGTTGAGCGGTTTGTGCGGAATCCCCCCTGGTTCTGGGGGGGGAATCCCCGCTGATCCCTGGTTTGTTGGGGGGGGAATCCCCGCTGATCCCTGGTTTGTTGGGGGGAGAATCCCCCCTGGTCTTTGGGGGAAAACCCAACAATCATGACTCCCATTTATTGCATTCTACGCGTACCCGAGTACGGGGTGCGGCTGATAAGCTTCTTCCAGGTGCTGGATTTCCTCCGCGGTTAGTCGGACAGACAATGCCGCAACGGCATCCTCCAGGTGATGCGGCTTGGTTGCGCCGATGATTGGGGCAGTGACGACCGGTTTGGAAAGCATCCAGGCGATTGCCACCTGCGCCATGGGCAGTCCGCGCGCCTCTGCTACTTCGTAAACCTGCTGCACGACCTTAAAGTCTTCATCCGAATATAAACGTTTTCCGAAGGCATCCGTTTGAGCGCGCAGTGTTTCATTGCGCTCTTTGGACGGTTTGCGGGTCAGCAGTCCGCGCGCCAGTGGTGACCATGGGATCACCGCGATCTTTTGGTCCTGGCAAAACGGTTGCATTTCACGTTCCTCTTCCCGGTAAAGCAGGTTGTAATGGTCCTGCATGGAGACGAACCGACTCCAGCCATGCAGATCCGAGGTATACAGAGCTTTGGCAAACTGCCAGACATACATCGATGATGCGCCGATATAACGCGCTTTGCCAGACCGCACCACGTCATTCAAGGCTTCCATCGTTTCTTCAATCGTTGTGTTATTGTCCCAGCGGTGGATTTGGTACACATCCACGTAATCCGTCCCCAGGCGCTTGAGACTCGCCTCGATCGAGCTGAGGATATGTTTGCGGGAGAGCCCGCCTTCGTTGGGCCCCGGACCCATCGCCGAAAATACTTTGGTGGCAATCACCACCTCATCCCGGGTAGTAAAATCGCGCAGGGCTTTACCAAGGATCTCTTCACTCCGCCCAAATGAATAAACATTGGCGGTGTCAAAGAAATTGATCCCCATCTCCAGTGCGCGTTTGATAAACGGTCGGCTGGTTTCTTCATCCAGCGCCCACGGCCAGCGCTCGTTCGGTCCCCCGTAGCTCATACAGCCCAGGCAAATACGCGAGACCTTCATCCCTGTTGATCCAAATCGAATGTACTCCATGGTTTTCTCCTATCTGATAATTCAATGAACTTGGCTAATCGTTCCCCTGCAGTTGTAATGGGATTTACTTGTGACCCACGATGCGATGCGGCACATACGGCTCTTCCAGGTATGCGATATCATCCT
>CAWELB010000013.1:0-152779 GCA_963809805.1 uncultured Chloroflexia bacterium
TGAGCATGTACCAGACGGAAACGAATGTTGAACTTCGTGAGAAAGTTGCATGCATGCAATTGCCTTCTCACTGGTCATCGAGATTCTTTTCCATTCCTAAAAGAGACGATTAGAAATAGTGTGGACATTGTAATGCGGGTTGAAGCACTTGAAGTGAGCTTTATAACTCAGGAAAGACAAGCAGCGATCGACCTATTGTTGGATCAGTTTGATGGAAAAGAAGTTCGATTAATCGAGATCACTAAGCATTTTCTTGAACGTAGATATTTCGCCCCCAGTCGATCCACTGGTGAAGCTGCTTGATGAAAACTCTGAAATATTGTCAAGAAGGTCGATTAATCGAATCTTGCGTTTATTTTACAGGCTGAACGATAAAAGGACCATAAAACCGCTAATGAGATTGCTCGATAGAGAAATTGATCGGATATTGACTATGACATAATTTCATTGTTGGTCGAAATTATAAAACCCACGCCAATCCGAGACTATGTATCCAATCTTCCTTCGCAACAGGATGTAATTTATCGAAAGGGTGGGGAAAAAATTAAAAGACCCTGTTTGAGAACGAAGGGTCAAGTTGACCACGCTAATCATGAGTGACTCTTTTGAAAAAAAATAATGAACAACATCAAAGATAGAGGGAAAATAATTATCCTGGATATCAATTAAGTGACATGTTTAGCGCTTGTCCTCAATATCAGCCTGTGAAGACCTAAGATATCGCTTACAATTTTCGCACGTTTCGATATGAAACAATGACTCTGCCCTCGCCCAGGAATAATATCATCAGGATGAGCCAGTTTTCTGCGGATGATATCCATTACTTCCTCGCATGTCAATATCCAGGGTCATGAGTTCCCTATTTCTCTATGGCCATCTACAATTGAACCCATCTGCATACCTCCATAGAATATGATCGATCGAGCAACATGAAAAACAATAAAATCTGTTCTCATCATCAAGCAAATTACATCATTTAACTAGGTAACAATACCTACCATAGCATTCCAAGGCCTATGCTCCCCCATAAGGGATGTTTTGCAAAGAGACAAAACAGTTTCATAAACCGCAGAAAATACCAACAATTGATTACGATCCTGAATTTCAAACATTCCCATCCAAATCGACTGCTTACAGATTGTCCCAAATGGGGCCGAACAATATTCTTTTACCTGCAATCACGTCTCGAAAGTCGTTTTCCCTGATGGTAAAATCGCGACGCATGTTTGTAAAAATCCTATCGTCTTGCAGTAATTGGTAAGAAGAATCATCGATCAGTTTGAAGGCGGTTCTAGTGAAATTGGCTCCCATTCCAATGAAAAAACCAGATAGATTTGGGAAAAATAACCAGCAGGTCTGAATTGACCAATAACTCGAGCATACCGTACCTAACAATCCAAAACTTCCCGCCGCCTTCAAAATAAAAAGGCTTGGTGACGAGCGCTACCGTATGGGCTCCGGCTTCTTTTGCTAATCGGGCAACCACTGGTGCAGCACCTGTGCCAGTCCCACTACCTAACCCAACATTGATGATGACTTTCCTCGCCCCAGCTAGTGCTTTGCATAATTCGGCTTCTGATTCTTCTGCAGCAAGACGTCCTAATTCAGGTTTTCCACGTGTACACCATCCGACCAGCCTCTTGGCACCTATATAAATTTTTATGTTGGCATGCGAAAACCATAAACCTATTTCTGAAGAATCTACTGCCATAGTATTCACGCCTGAAAGCCCATTTTCGATCCATCGCTCCAGGCAGCCAATCCCCCTTTCCACCTACGCCAACGATCATAATATTTTCTACAGGAGCAAACGTTGTTAACATCCAGTCACAAGTATGGCGGTATTAGTGACCCTGATATTACGTAATAATACAAATCTATTAGAATGTACCAATATTAGTAACAAGCTCTGGAAGTATATAATGATCTTCTTCTTCTAGTGATATAAATTTCATTCCATTTCCTTCCCGTCCAAGATACGTCTAATGCTACTTTATCACCTTCTTGAGCCATTGACCTAAGTGACCATTTTGTGGAAATCACCTGCATCGGCTCGCTTGATACATTGACAATATATTCTCTGGGGAAGGAAGCGGAGTTTATTGCATCAACTACTTCGCCATGACATTCAATCATACTTATTTTTTTTGAACCCAGGATGGACGGTATATTATCTTGACCTTGTTCATAAGTACTACTTGTCATGTTAAAACTAATTTCATTTCCTTCAATACCTCTTATTAGGTATCTATTTCTCAGCCTAGCGATATAGCTAGCGTGTTCATAACTAATTTGATATCTTCTTTGATAATCATCGATATATTTCAAATGTTGGGAATTAGACAAAGAAACAATAGACAAAGATTTTCTAAATTCAGGTTGTTGAAGTTCCGTTTCTACTAAAGCAAATTTACTACCACCAGAAACAAATAAATCAATGTCTGAATTCTCTGTCTAATATTCACCGAGTAAGAACCAAATACTCCAAAATTAATACCTTGAAAATAATCGCAGAATTTTTTCAGAATTGCTGATAAACCATTGTTAAGATTTAATACATTATTTAGTGCTTTCGATGCTCGGATAACAAATAAATTACTAGTTAATGGTATGCCAAAGACAATTATTTCACTTGCATCATCCTCTATCAAAAACTCTTGTAAATCGGGATTATTCTTATAATGACCAGCGTCTCCGTATTCGAATAACACCTTTGTATACTTCTGATTAGAACGATATGGAGTTCTTAGACTACCATCTATTGATTGATGGTATTGTAAAGTTACGGGAATCATTTTCAAACCGGATATTGTCTCAATTATCACTGGCTCACGCACAGAAGCTATCCAGTCCTTATAGATAATTGTGTCAAAGGTCCAAATATCAAGGTCTTTAATACTTTCCGATCGTAAATATTTTCCCATAACTTATACCCAATTTCTTATTAGCTCATTATTTCATCTATGTAGGCAGCATTTACAGTTGCGCCATTTGTTCTTATATATTCTTCGTTGAAAGGATAAGGCATATAAAAAGCATCTACTATTGTTTTTTTAAATATATCCACTTTGAGTATATCTCTATCAATTACTCTTATTAATTTCTTTGGAGTAAGAAATGATGTATGGATTTGTTGTTCAGTATCACTTAAATGCCTGGGAATAATGATAGCATTGACTTTATTCGCAAGCACTTCAGCTAGGGTGTTATATCCACCAGCTCCAATAAAGACGTCACAAGCTTTCATCCAAATTATGAATAAATCTAGGAAATTTACCCATTAATTTTCGTGTTGAGAAAAAGGGTACTTTCTATATATCTATAAACATCAGATTCAAGATAAGTTCCAGAGACTAAGTAAGCCTGATCAAAATAATTCTGGATGGTAGATAAAATTCAGCAATTGTAAGTTCCCAAATTTGTTGGGTGCCTTAACCACCTCCAAAATTTACGAGTATTATCTTGGCTGACTCATCAAGACCTAAATATTTTCTGGCATCACTTTTTGTCCCTTCAAAGGATCGCGCTAAATAGCCGGTATACTTGATCATTTTTTTTATACCTGGTTCAATATGGTAATAATCTTCCATGCAAAAGATCTTTGGGTCTATATGAACGTGTATCGAATAATAATAGTCTTGAATAAACTGAATCATTTCTGGGTTAAAAAAAACACGATTTGTATCTTCTGGCTCCTTTATTATTCCCCTTGCGGACCATACTTTAATTGTTCTGGGAGTGACCTTAATGGCAGAAATTAATTCGCCATTTCTACCAATTGGATGGTGCTTCGCTATCAGTACTTTGGGATGAAAATCCAACATTGTTTCTTTTATGATGTTCTCCCGAATATTTTGGAACTCTTGTTGCGGTATTGATAGGATGGGTGTTCTTTCGACACCTTGTTGGCTATCATATGATAAATATGATGGTAACTTGACAATATCCATTTTATCAGGCAACAATTCAAATCCCTCTCGATGCACCAGTAATACCCAAAATAATACTTCCCGAAACATTGTCGAGTAAACCCCAACTGATGAGCCCGATATTATCGAAGTATGTCCTAAGCTTCTTCCATTATGCCAATACAAACTAATTCGTTTTTCCATTAATAATATTCCTATGTGATCGTCTCGTCTTTCCTGTTCATTATTACTTTGGCCGGTACTCCAGCTATTACGCTAAATGGTGGAAAGTTGTGCGTCACTACAGCGTTAGCCGCTACAATGGTTCCTTTTGCGACGGTTACCCCTGACAAAATAATGGATCTAAAACCTAACCATACATCATCTTCTATAACGATCGGCGAATATATATATCCCTGGTTGTTAATTGGAATTGACGTTTTATCATATCGGTGATTTCTTGTATTCATGTACGTTTCTGCAGCGATAATTACATTGTTACCAATTACTATTGGGGCATTATGGGCTAACATAATCGCATTCGCACCGATGAAGCGATTGTTTCCAAAACTTATCAATCCCGAATTCGTTATTTTTAGTTTTGTATCGACTCTGAAATTCTTGCCGACTTTTTTTTAATATTCCCAATCGTGCCAAGTCCAAAATTTTCGACTAAGTTTACTTCGCGGAACTCTAAATATAAGAAAAAACAATCTATGAAAAATAAGAGAGTTGAGGATTGATAATGTTTTTACTCATACCATAATTACTATTCTGGAGAATTGTAATCGGATTACCAATTTACCGTCTTACTTGAACAAGAGGTTTTATTTATAGAATGAATAAACATCTAGCAGTATATATCTGACGCAGTTATATAATACTATCAACGATTGTGCAAGTATTATTCTGATCCAGTTTAATTTCCTACCTAGGTTTATAGAGAACCATAGAAATTGATTACCTAGAGGTGGAAAAGTGGACAGATATACTCTCCAACCTTTTCAACGGTCAATTCAACAGCAATTGTATAGATCTCATCAGTAGTCTCGTAACAGTGGTTTAATAGCGGAGGATATATATTTCAAGCATGTTCGTTATTTCAAGTCTGATGGCGCAATCTTAAACAAGCTTATAGCACTTTATTCTTGGCGCTTTTCCGTAAATGATTAAAATAGACCACGCCCGATGACTAAATTCGCTACCGGGCGTGATCATGGGTGGTAAGTATTACCGTCTGTTCCACAAGAAGGAAAAGGATGCGGAATAGCCTATTTCGGTATACTCAGGTTTCGGGGTTGTCCATTATTTATCGATACTGTCTTTACGTACTCCACGGGTGTATCAGTGCTATAGACCTTGGTTCCGTTGATATAAATCTTGAGGGTATCGTCCACACCCCCATGGAGGTTATAACTCCCACTGGTGACGTAAAATGGACCACTCCAGCGGATAGAAAAGTTGTTCGTACCAACCCCAATCACTTTATAGTTATCGGATGTGCTCAGATTTTTCCAGGTCGGAGATATCGACCCCCAAGGGCGGTCTATCGTAGGTGCCTCGCACCGTTCCATGCTCAGGGGTTGGCTAAATGTGCGGTTGTTAAAATACTCTGCGAGGAGATAGCTATCCTTCCCAAAAACCGTCTTGTTAGGTTTACAACTACTCCACTTAAAGAAACCTAACCCGTTTAAACTTTTTGTCACCCACCTGACCCGCTTCACATTGCTACAATCAGCGTGAGTTGTGGACTTCAATATGGTAATTCCGGGACCTGTCCAGTTGAAATTTGCATCCCAGAAAATGATCGTCCATTCCCCAGTCGTAGAGTCCTTGCACTCTCAATATAGGCGATATGCCCATAAATACTGCCCGGACCGACTGGGGCTCATGACCATGGAAGTTCCAGCCTGAGGCGTATAGTAATAGGTTACCCCGTACCCTTTCTGGGCAAGCCAAGCTGGGTAATCTTTCACCGCGAAATTGGGATCACCGGTTGCCGGTAAACCTATAAATTTTTGGTAATATACCAGGCAAGAACACGAATTTGCAGCCTGAGTAGGGGCACTTGGATAAATAAGCCCGAAGGTTAATGCAAGTACGATTAGAAGCTTTTTTGAGAATTCTTTTTTGTGTTCATATGTCCTTTTGAATACTCTTTTTAATAAGACTCGGAATTTTGTTACTCGGTTTGAATACCAGATTGTCCTAGTAGCCAGCCAGTGTCTCGAGCGGGTGGATGCCTCCTTTATGCAATTGAATATTCCTTATTAAAGGGAATTCGATAACAGGGAAGAATTGGTGCAAGGGTGTTTCACAAACTGCTACAACAGGCGTACGAGTGCTATCATCATCTAAAGGATCTGCAAGGAGATAATCCGTGATCCGCGCTCTTCGGAAGTGGTTGTGGACAAGCCTACGGAAATCCACGACACAGAATTTGCCGATGTGCGTGTTGTTTCCGAAATTGGGAATTGTGGTTCAGCGTGCTGATGATGAGGATGCCACCGGGAACAAGGTGTCATTTAATTGTACTAAGCAGGTCGCTGGCTTTCTCGACGTGCTCAATCACCTCGATGCAGCAGATCATGTCGAACAACTCGGGCATTTCATTCATTTTGTGGAAGGTCGATTGTTGTTGCCAATCCCCAACCACGAAGGTGGCCGGGTTCCCGAGGGACCTGTTGGGCGAACTTTATGGCAGATGGGTCTATGTTTATTCCCCAAACTGAAGTCCTCTCGGTCTTCAGGATGATGGCACCGATCCCAGTTTTACCGCAACCGTAATCCAATACCCGAATTGGGCGTGTCTGCTGAAGGAGAGGCAAGATAATTTTTGGCAATATTCTTATAGATATCCAACTGGGGGCAGAGAAAATACATCAAACGGTGGTGATAACTTCTGAAAAGCCGGATGGGTAATCATTCATGGTAATTTCTCCATAATGAACATAAACGTTAGGCTCTCCACTAGATGGATGGTGCGGGAAGGGCAACCGGGCACGGAAGTGGTAGCTGCCCTTCCTCGTGGGCATTAGCTTTTCCTACGGATAATCTTTGTCCCTCTTTACGGTTCCGCCAGATGGTGACCACAGTGCCGTCCATCGACATGAGAATGGCAGTTCCAATGAGGCGAGTGCAGAAATCAGATCTCTTGTCTGTAGCTGGGATGTCCCGTTGACGAAGGAAATAAGTCACCACGCCACCTCCACCAAAAGATCGGGTCCCGTTGCTGAGGACATACTCCAGACCACGAAAAGATAAATTCCATTGGGCCATCCGCTCAATCGCGTGGCTGCTAACTATTGGGGTTTGGAAGAGCTGGTTCATTTCATCCTTTCTTTCCGATTGGTGGTAATCCACTGGTCTAATCATTAACCTAATGATAGCGACTAGTCTGTCCAATAGGCGGGACTATAGTTTATTTTTTATGTCCGAATATACGATCGGAAAAGCAAATGAATTTGTCCTAATAATGTCCTCTATAATGGACACAATTAGGACAAATTCATGATCTTCCCGCAGTTCACAGGTTTAAGCTATACTTATGTCGTATCAACTATCCCTTTTTACAGAAATATTCCATATTCTGGCACGGTGCTATAACCCAACCTGCGAAAGACCCATAGATAGCGGGAGCGAATAATGACACAGAGTAAATACATAACAAGCGAAGAATTCAAAAATCATTTCATGAGTATTTATGACAGTGTTCACAATAGTATAGGCAAAAAAGAAGTAAAAGGTGTCGTCTGTGCAAAACTTGCCGAATTAATAATGGATACGCCTTATATGGTCGGTGAGAAGATACAATTGCCGGAGGCTACGTTAGAACATTATCATTATGGAAAACGACCACTCCCATCAACGAATCTATTATTGGCTCTTGTATACCTTGGCAAAAAATATGCCCATTGGGATTTGCATCTGTCTTTAGATTTTTGCAGGACCTACTTTCGATGGCTAATAGATATAAGGAATGACAAAAAGAACCCACGTAAAGATCTTATTTCAAGAATAGCTGAACAACCGGAAATTGAAAAAATTGTAAGGAAGATGTATCCTCATACAGAGATAGATGATCTGTTTGAGGATAATCCATTGGAGGATGGCAGGATCGATCAAATGATAGACCATCCGGAAAATTATAAGTATGTAGATAAAATCCTGACCATTAATGACGATATCAAACACCCTGATCACAAGAAACCCCTAGATCTATTAAATAAAATGTTAGTTACTGAACCTCCCGAAGAATCTTCTGGAGGTTTATAAGTTGATGGAAGTAATATATATACGGGATTTGGAAACTGATAAATTGCTCCAAATGTACGAAGATGCCGATAGAAAATTAAAAGGAATTCCAAATGCTCACGCTGAAATGGTGCTCAGGCGGGGGATCTTAAAAAGGAAATTTGGGGAATTTGACCCGGCATTAAAGGATTTTTCCCTTTGTATTAATCAGTTTGATGACTGTGGAAATAAACGTGGGATTTTCGAAACTTATATCGCAATGTCGGATGTTTATCGGATGCAAAAAGATTATCAAAGCGCTGAGGAATTCTGCCTGAAATCAATTGAAGGTTGTGACATCCAAATTAAAAACGATCCAATAACAGAAAATTTACACCCAATGCTCGCCCAGGCAAAGTATTGCCTCGCTCGCAACAGAATTCTTCTAGACCAACTTGATGGGAGCTTAGAGCTCTTGGAAAAGGCTGAAACTATCCTGGCAGATAGTATGCTTATTGATAGGAGAAAAGAAACCCAGAGAACGTACGCTGGAAACATGATGATGTGCAAGGAGATATTCGCTGAGTATTATGTAACAAAAGCCAAGTCGTCCGAACCAAATGATCGAAAAATTGACCTTTCACATGCGTTTCAATATAGCAATGAGGCACTCATGATCTGCTCTTATGTAAACAGAGATCCTATACACATCGGTCAGCAAATTTTCCAGCTGGCGCAAATCATCTACCAAAAGGAACAAAAGCATCCATATACAGAATTTCTTGTTCATGAGGGAATAAATTACATCACAAACCTGGGGAAAAAATATGAGCCATTAAATAATCTTATGGAATTTAAAATGCACCTGGTTGATTTGTATATGCTCCTGTTTATGGTTAGTTTTGACAACCATATCGAAGAGGAGATGTATGACTCCCCTCGATAAGGTGCTTACTTGGTTATCTAAAACCAGTGAACGAGAAATCACGGATGTATTTCTTCAAATTTCCGGCAAATTTGAAGAAAAAGCGATTGATGATGGACGCTTTATCGAAAAATTTCTCAAAAGCTTGATAAAAAAAAGAGGAATAGAACTGAAGCCGCTAGATAAATTTATTGGCGATCACCTGGATGAGCTTCATCAACGATGTGTAGGAGGATATTCGGGGATGTTCTTACCAAAGATTTCATCTTAATCGAGCAGTATTCATATGGGCCACATGATCATGAAAATATTGTTCATCAATGCAAATACTGAAGAACTAGGAGGAGCAGATTTTTGCCTTCTCAAACTCGCGCACGAAACCAAAAAGGCAGGGAATCAGGTACTGGTGATATTACGGAAGTCCACTCCTATTCTTAAACGATATGAACAACTAAATATTCCATATTGCCTTCTCCCAATCATCAGGTTGAGGGCTACCGATCCTTTATCTACTAAGCTACTATATCCGTTGAAATTCATCAAGACAATTTTCTTTCTGTTTCGGATAATTCGGAGATTCCGAGCAGATTTGGTCCATACCAACGATTTTATCGATGGCGCAGGGAATCTGGCTGCGTTTTTGGCTGGTGTACCTTCCGTACAATCCATCCGGGTGATCATTCATCGGCCAAGCTTTCTATCGACCATTTTAAAAATTCTATCTAGGTTCAGTACCTACCACATTTGTGTATCAATGGCTGTAATGCGGGCGATGTTTCCTGACAGATCAAACCATTGCCAGGTAATCTATGATTGGCTTGATTTATGCGTTACCAGTCAGGACCAGAAAGGCCCTTCATTACATGCGGAATTGAACCAGCCACCAGAGGTTATTTATATAGTTTCTATAGGCAGAATCGAGCCTTGGAAAGGGCAGCACCTATTCCTCCAGGCTATCGAAAGAGTTGCTGAACAATGCCAAGATGTTCACTTCCTTCTGGTTGGCTCGGCATCGCTTCGGAAAGCTGCGTACTTAAAGGAGCTACAACAATGGATCAGTCAGAGCACATGTCGTGAAAGGATAAGTTTGCTTGGATTTCGCCTGGATATCCAGAACATTTTACGCCAGTCAATTGTATTTGTTCATTCTTCTGTTGATCCTGAGCCCTTTGGTTTTACAGTAACCGAAGCAATGGCCTGCGGTACGATCGTGGTGGCCCCAAATGCTGGTGGTATTAGGGAGCAAATCCGTGATAATGTGGACGGATTTTTATATGAGCCCGGTGACGTTGCTTCGATGGCAGAAAAAATCATTAAAGCCTTATCTTACCCTGCTAGAGGTCAGATGAGAGATTCCGCTAAAGAGCGCGCCAGCACCATGTTCGCTGCTGAGGCTAATTTTCCTAAAATTCGAAGTTTATACGAATCACTGATAAGTAACAGGTCATGAAAAAAATCCTGATTATTGTCCCCTATGGCATAGAAATAAGCGGCTTATTTATTCTCGCAAACCGTCTGCGTCGCGCTGCGTCCGAATCAAATTGCCAGATAGACGTCACGGTTGTAGATCGCAATAGTCAAGCATCACTTAACCATGCTATCGCATTCTCTCAGGCTACACTTCAATTGCAATGGTTGGAAGAAAAAGGTTATTCTTACGATGTTTGGTTCTGGTTTGGTGTGTATCAGGAACCGGAAAACCGACATTCTCAAGTTCTGTCCTCTGTCTATTTCCATAGAAGAGAGAACAAGCGCGTCTATTTCCTTTGGGAAAGAACGGGCTACCCCGATGTCATACCGGAAATAGATTTGTTGGATGCATTGTTTACTCATGGGTGTGATGGGTTCTTTGTACTAAATTGCGAACAGGAAAGCGATCTCATACAGCACGGGGTGCTAGCAAGTAACATTCACCTGATATCAACTGGCATTGACGCCGATTTCGAATTCACCCCTCCGAGATCCCACCACCAGCGTCAAATGATCCGCAGAAAGTTAGGCTGGTCGAGTAATTGCACCGTTGCTCTTTGTGTTTCTAGGTTTACAGTACGGAAGCGGGTTGCATTTATTGCCAATGTTTGGGAACACATGGCTTTGCTACACTCCCAAGCCCAACTTGTCTTTTATGGTTCCGGCTTTGGTCAGCTGGATTCAGTGGAAGCGGAATTATATTCCGGTTGTTCTCAATGTAACACGATATCTGTCATACCATATAGAGAAGATTTTCCCCGACCGCCTCTTTACCAGGCAGCTGACCTGTTTATTGCCAGTGGTGTCCTCGAAGGGGAACCAACAGTATTGGCAGAAGCGATGGCGTGCAAACTACCGGTGATCGCCAGCCGTATTCCTGGTCATACCCGATTGGTAAGACACCTTGATACTGGCCTTCTCTTCACGCCTGACAATCAACAAGAGCTACAACAAGCGCTTTATACGCTGATTAATAACCCTGAACTACGCCAAATGCTTGGTCAATCCGGTAGAAACCTCGTCTTAAAAGAGCGTAATATTGGATCTTTGGTAAAGAAAATCCTTGCCGTTATCTTGGAGGAATCATGCTACCGATTAAAGTAGACCATATTGGGATTATTCCAGATGGGGCACGTCGATGGGCAAGGAAGAATGGAATATCTTACCAGGAATCCTACCAGATTTCTATGCAAAAACTGCTACAGGTTCTCGATCATCTATATCAGTGTGGCGTACAAGCTATAAGCATCTATCTTCTGAGTTCGGAAAATCTACACCGAACTCCAGAAGAACTCCTGCCCGTTTTTAACAGTGAGGAGAATTTTATAAGCGAGTTGGTGCCATCGCTTGTTCAAGCCTGGAAGGTGAAGGTAGTCCATGCTGGTAATAGAACTGGTATTCCTGCTTCTTACCTCAAAGCTATCGACGATCTGGTCACCTTGTCACAAAGGGAGGAGCAAAAGGTTGAACGCAAGTTGTTCTTATTAATAAACTACAATCCCCTTGATGAGATTGCTTACGCGCTTGTAAAATCACATGGGGTTGAAAAATTAATGCAAAATCTTTGGGTACCAGAGAAGCTCGATCTGGTCATCCGGACTGGATCAGGGCAGTTATTGAGTAATTTCTTACCCTTGCAAGCGGGTTATGCGGAATTGGTGTTCTTGGATAAGCTCTTTAACGAACTGGAACCTGAAGAAATTATAAAGACCATTCATACTTTTTGCATGCAGGGAAATCGTTTGTTCGGAAGGTGATCGTCCTGATGAACACAAGCCTATCTATACCGCAACCTATCGGTCCAGTTGAGTTATCTATAGTTATCGTGAACTATAACACCTGTGATGAGTTGGGCAACTGCCTTCATTCAATATTTTTTGGTAATTCAAATGTATGCATGGAAGTATGGGTTGTGGATAATTCATCAACTGACAACTCAATTTCTATGGTGTCAAGTTCCTATCCGACAGTTCAGATCATCTCAAATAAAACCAATCAAGGATTTGCGGCTGCTAATAACCTTGTCTTCCCACGAGCAAATGGCACCTTCCTTCTGTTATTAAATCCCGATACCATTCTTCCAAGAAATTGTCTGCGGGAGTTGTTGGATTTCATAAGGGATAATTCGAAAATCGGTATGATTGGGCCTAAATTGGTTAGAAAAAATGGTAAGCTAGACCATGCTTGCCGTAGGCTGTTCCCTACCAAAATCGACATTATTTCACGGTTATTTTGGTTAGACCGTATCTTTTCGAAGTCCAAATTATTGGGCCATTATTCACTCAGTTATCAAGATGCAGATCAAGCTGGACCTGTAGATTGCATATCCGGTGCCTTCATGCTTGTCCGCCAGCTAGCTGTTGACCAAGTAGGTCTGCTAGACGAAAGAACCTTTCTTTACGGAGAAGACGTAGACTGGGCATGGCGGTTTCATGAGGCTGGATGGATTGTTTATTACTATCCAAAGGTAGAGGTTGTACATCTGAAAAGAGCTGCCTCAATTAAAAATGCTTCATTCTCCATCAAGCAATTTTATGCGGCAAGTTATCAATATTACCTTAAGTATTATGGTGATAACAACTCACGTTTTTTCAACTTCCTTATTCACGTTGCCTTTTCAACTCGCAAATTTATTGCGTTATGCATTTGGAAGCTATTCAGAAGATGGATCTAGAAGCACATTTGTTCTTTGAGTAAACCATTCACTTAGATGCCCTAAGGGTTATCTTACGAAATTTATTAATATGCATCGGTATTCGAAATTCAATCCCCAGAATTTCGATATGCAAAGTAGTTGACCGCAGTCTTTTTTAGTGATCTTCTTGACGATTGGATTCAGTGAACTCGTCGGTAATCTACTGGACCTGGTTCCAAGTTATCTTTATTTTCATGGCTAGTTTTGATTCCTATTTTAAATGATTAATTAACAGCTAAAGATATTCTTGCCGGTACATTTCCCAATTACGGAGATCGGCAAATTTAATGGTAGAAATTTATACACTAAGTAGATGATGGCCTGAGTAATATAAATATTGCATCTCTTTCTGTTCTTTTCGGGATATATGTCCATATCCATTCGGGATACCTGCCCATCGACCTTTATCAAGAAAATAAATACAATCTTTCTAAAAGAATAAAAATAGAATAACCGGACATCTGTCGCCACTCAAGCGTAAATGCAAGAAATATTGTGAACGTGGTGCCAATATCTGCGTTGTCTTCAGTGCGATAGATGAGCAGGTAGGGGAAAAGGGGGGAAATGCCGTCTATTACGTCTAGGATGTTCCAAAATCACCATACTGTACGAATATATCTGTACCCGAATTGTTCCCGAAGGGTACAGCAGTATGAAGCCAGGAAAGGCAGCCCCAAGCCCTGCCCGAAGAGGGAGATCAAAGTCACCGATGATGTTTCGGATTATCCTTGAGTGTTCGGGATATTTGTCCCTACTGGCACGGGACACATACCCATCGACTTTCATCAAGAAATGACATAGAATTGCTTTTAACAACTGAAGATAAAGGATTAATAAAGCCCTTCTCCGAATGGAGAAGGGCTAGTTAAATTTTCCCGACTGCGGGTAAGGGACCCGCCCTCCCCGCCAGAAGTAAAGCTAAAGCAATTAGCATTTAGCTTAAATTTGTCCGCCTGGCACCCACAGGGGGTGTTGGCGTTTAAATCCCGCCCTCTCGCAGAAGTACACCTAGCGATTAGTCAATCAGTCATTAGTAATTAGCAAAACAAAAAAATTCCGCCGATGGTACCCACTGGGGGTATTAAAATTCGAATCCCGCTCTCCCGCAGAATATAGTGATTAGTCAATCAGTCATTAGTAATTAGAAAAACAAAACTCCACCGTAAGCACCCACAGAGGGTGTGGATCCCGCAAGGGGACAGGGTTTAAAGCAAGCTCTCCGAGGTCTGCTGGACCTCGGAGATCTTGGTACGCTATTTAATCTCCAGCTCGAAGCTCGCCTCTTCGGTGGTGAAAGGTGCCGTACCTGAGACGACCAGGAATGCGGTGTCGCGGCTCTCCAGGTTGAGCGACAGACTCCCTTGACGGTTGGCATCCAGTAGCAGGCGTTCGACGGTGGTCTGGCCACCCGACTGGTGAATGAGCTGTACCACAAACGTCTGAGGCAAAATGTTATCCACGCGGGCGAACCCCATGCTCTCCCATCCGCAAGTGTCTTTTTCAAAGCTACAGGTGTAGTTGATTTCCGGCACGGAGATATCATCCAGCATCAAGCTGGCATAATCCAATGCCGCGTCAGTGATATATTCGAACCGCAGCTGGATTTTTTGCCCGGCATAGGCGGATAGGTCTACCTGCTCATTGATCCATTGCGGGCTGCATCCCTTGCCCGTCTCGCCGCCGCCCGAGCAGCCGGTGTAGCCCCAGCCCAGGTTGCTGCCCGCGGGATTGGCATCCGTGCCGGAGGGGGTTGGGATGATCTTCCATGTCTTCCCCCCGTCAGCGGAAACTTCCACATAGGCATAGTCGTAATCTGATTCGATTTTCCACCAGGCCCAATAATTGAGGCTGGCGGATGCTACACGGCTTAAGTCAAATTCGCGGGTGAATGTGGTGTCGCTTTCATCCTCACGGCTGCTCCACATGGCGTAGCTTCCACTGTGCGGCTGGGTGGGCACAAGCGACACATGCTGTGAGCCAGTGAAGTTAATGTTCAGATCGCCGTGACAATCGAGCTCGATGTAGCGTGTGCCAAACTGGTGCACATTGGCCGAAATAATTCCCGTGGGACAATCGGAGATGGTGTCAGTGGGTCCGGGGGCTTTTTCAGCATAGCTCTTGTAACCATACTGCCCGTGGGCCAGGCTGCTATCATTGAGAAAGTTAGCCACCACCCAATCGGCAAACACATCTTCAGTTGTCAGGGTCTTGCCGGTGACCGGGTCGGTCAGGCCCAGGGCTGCCAGGGTGCTGTCCACGGTGGATATGCCATTGGCACGGCTGGCTACCAGAGTTTGGATGGCTTCACTACCGAAGCGGTCGAGGAAATACTTCATGAAAAGATAGGCCGCATCGTAGTGGCCAACCGATTCTTTCAGGCTGCTGCTTAGGTCGGCCCAGGTGTTCAGCTGCAAGTCGGGAAAATTGAGAAAGGACATTTTGGTACCAGCGTCGAACCCATTGAGGGGGACCGCCAGCATGGAGGCACCTTCGTTCAACCAAAGTTCGGCGTTGCGGTTTTGGTACCAATAAATCATATGCTGGAACTCGTGGGCTAAGGTGGAACGCCAATAGGAATCGTTCAACGGGCCGGCATCGGCATTGAGCGCAATGATCTCTTTTTCGTTGGAATAGGGATGGGCCAGGCGCGAAAACTCGCTAGCTGAATCACAGTAAGCCTGGGTATATCTGCCTAACCCGTGCGCATATAGCATATACAGGCGCGGGTCGCCGTCCACACCGGGGATCCATTCGCTGCCAAAGAACTCGCGGTTGGTGGGGTAGGTCTTGGTCTGAAACTCGTCGACCAGGCTCTTGACATCACTATCGTTGACTTGAACACCCTGCTCGACAAAGAAGTAAACATTCTGAGTCTCGTAGACCAGCTGTGCCGAGAGTTTGCGGCTTTCGCGGGTGTCGGCATTGGTAATATAGAAGTCCGTCGAGTCGCCAAGAACGTAGTTGGCTGGCGTCGTGCTCACCATTATGGGAATGTCGGGGATACCTTTCAGCCGGATCGCTTCATCGCGCCAGTCGCCGGGGGGGACACGGGTGTTTTTCAGGACGGTCAGCGTATCTTCGCCGCTAGCTATGGTAGGCGTGGAAGTGTAACTGGCTACTGTAAGCGTCGGAATCGCATCCGTCAGTGTAGGCTCGACTTGAGGGCTGACCGTTTGAGAGACGACACAGCCGCTCACTCCCAGTCCGACGAGCGATACACCGAAAATCGCCAACAGGATGGCGCTGGTAATTCTCCGGGGGAAACGTCGACGAAGCTGAGACATGTTTTTCTCCTTTTTGTTCCTTGTGCTGTCGTAAACTATGATCATATTACCTTGTTGCCCACATTTTCGCCCCCGTTTACCGGCTAAAAAAAGCCTGTCCAAATGGCCGGTTAAGAACTGTCCAAATGGCTTGTGGAAAACCCTCCGGCGGGAGAGTGAATTTTCCGGTGTCTCGCCGTAAACTTACAGTGGCATTCATCCAAGTTCACTTCTTAGAAAGGATGGAAATAAAATGAAACACTTTTCTGCTTTACTAAGTGCAGCCCTGGTGACAGGATTCTGCCTGGCGGCTTGCGGCACCCTGGCGTCTCCCGCGCCTACCATCGCACCAACGACCACGGATGTGCCTTCGCCAATCCTGCCTACCCCAACAGCGGTCGCTTCACCCACAGTGAGGGCTGAGCCATCGACCACCCCTACCGCCAGCCCTGTTCCCGGTACGGCGCTGTCGTTTGACCGGCTGAGTCTGGTGATCCCGACCGGGCTAGCCATGGGGGGAAGCGGTATATTAGTGCCTGAAGCTATAGGTGACGATGTTGCCCCGTGGGATGTCGCGCCGGAACACATTCAGTTCACACTGGACGGTTATGCGCTTGAGGGCAAATTGTATCCAGCGCAAATCTACGTCTATCCGGCGCAAGCCTACGCCCAGCTGCAGGAACGCGGGAGCGCAGCCCAAAGCCTAGAACGGCTGCAAGCGGTGTTAGCTCAAGGCTCTATGGTGAATATCAAAGAGCTGCCCGATGTGCCTTTTTTCACCGTATCGCAAGCTTTGGCTGCCCAGGTTAAGGTCATCCCGTTCCAAAATGGCCGGGGTGTACGCACGGTGACTCAATTCACGAATGGCCGGGTGATCATTAACAACCACGAGCTGCTCTATCACTTCGAGGGTTTGACCGGTGATGGGCAATACTACGTGATCGTTATCTTGCCGATCACGGCACCTGGCTTACCCGCAGACGGCCAACCGGGCAGTGTGGTGCCGCCAGACGGGGTTACCGTGCCTGACTTCAATGACATAAACGCCAATTGGCTGGGGTACTACGGCGACGTACGGCAAATGCTCCAAGATCTCGAGCCTGGTGCTTACAACCCGAATCTCGATCAGCTGGATGCCATGATCGGATCGCTCAGTGTTGCCCCATAGAATTGAAGAGAAGCCCTTTGCAATTAACCGTTAGCTTTTAGCTTTAAAAGCGAACCGATCCGCCGAGGGAACCCACGAGGGCATAAAATTCGAATCCCGTTCTATTGACCGGGGTAACTACAACCCCGCATTTGATCAAGGTCAGATAGTTCCTTGCCACGCCTTATTACTCCTTGATGAATAAAAATCGTGGTTCGTGCATGATTATTTTAGAAGCATTGGGATGGGAAGGCGAGAGACACATGTCTCGCAGAATGGATATAATTGTCACCAATTTGGTGAAACTCAATACAGAGAAAATACTAGCTAGAAACCCATGAAATCACGTTTACCAACGATGGCAGAAATAGATGAGCTGCTTGCATTTTTACCGCTGCTATATGCGGAAGGTTTTCAACCCGTTAAAAGGTGGATGGGTGGAGATCGGGATTCGAATGGGTATATCGTCATGCCTCATCCGGAATACGACGAGGTCGTAGATGAGTTTTTCAAGGTCGCCGCGAAAGAATGCTGGCTTGATTTCGAATACATCCCGGAAGAAGCGTACCGCATGCTCAAAGATGAAGTAGCGATCAAGGCTGCGGATCTAGCCGAGATAAAGACGATGCTCACGTTTTGTGTGCGCGGTGAACGGTTTAGCGATGGTCATTGGGAGGAGATGATTGAAGATGGGTATATTCGGTGCCTGTTAGAGCGCCTTGGTGAGATACGACCGCAAATTACCTGAATAAACAGCTTATTGAAATACCTGATCAAAATAATTTCAAGGTTCCAAATGCCTACCTGGCAGATAAAAATAGCACCCGGATGTCTACGGGCGCTATTTTCTTTTCCGAGATAACAAGACCAGAATCGATAATTATTATCAACAGGTTATGAATATCCCCTATGGCATATTCATAGAATCTGAACCTTCACCCACCATGAGATTGCGCATCATACCCATGCTCTCATGCTCGAGGATGTGGCAGTGATACATGAACATCCCTTCATAAGTGAGAAACTTAACCAGTATCCTGACCCGCTCGCCTGGCAACACCAGCACGGTATCCTTCCAACCATCGTCAACGAAACCCGCGCGCATGGATTGGTAGGCGGTAGACCCTGCCATGCTTGATTGACGCTCGATGACGTTAAATTGGACGTTGTGGATATGCATGGGGTGAGCGATCATGGTAAGGTTGACAAAATCCCATACTTCCAGTTTTTCAAAGGGAAGATATTCATCCGGGGCGACCGAATTGATCTCGAACACCCGCCCGTTGAGCGTCCATACCATGTGCTGCATGCCGAGATAAATCGTCCGAGGGGAGCTGATATTGACAGCCTCCTGCAAACGATATGGAGGGATACCGACTAGTGTGCTGGGCAGGTTCAAGGACGGTTTCCGGGCGCCTTGAATGCGGACCTTGAAAACGTTGAAGGCTGCCCCCTGAGCGAGCATGGCTTGACCCGCAGCCATATTCCCCATCCCACCGCCCATCATCCCACCCCCCATCATACCGCCGCCCATCATGCCACCCATCATGCCGGTTTGGAAGGGAAGGCTTTGCATCACCAGCTCGGCGCCTTCAGATTTTCCTGAGAGATCCACCCACACGTCCACCCGTTCAGCCGGGGCGAGGGTGACATAATTCCGCACGACCGGCTTGGGCAACCATCCCCCATCCGTACCCAATACCAACAACGGGGTTCCGTCCTGCCAGGCCAGCCGGTAGGTGCGTGCATTCGAGCCGTTGTACAATCTGAAGCGGTAAGTACCCGGCGCGACGGTTTGTACATAATCCGGCTTGCCATTTACCAGGATCCGGTTGCCAAGAAAACCCTGCATCATCCCCATCATGCCCATACTTCCGGATAGATACACAAACTGGTTGTTGGCATCAAAGCTGCGGTCCTGGATCACCAGGGGTACATCGAATTCACCTGTATCCAGTCCAGCCTGAGCTTCCATCTCGTCGGTGATGAAATACAAACCAGCCAGCCCATAATAGACCTGGAAGCCGGTGCGCAAATCCGGGTGAGGGTGGAACCAAAAGGGTGAAGCTGGGTTCAGGATATCGAACTCGTAGACGAACGTCCCACCAGGATGCACCACGTCTGCACCGTGAGGATGACCGCCCATATTGCTCGGAATGCATGGACCATGGAAGTGGACCGTCGTATCCTCGGGCAGACCGTTGGTAAAATTGACCTTCAACCGCTGCCCCTGGCGAGCACGGATGATCGGACCAAGGTAATTATCAGGCAAGGTAAGAAGACTGGTTTGCGGTCCTTTCACCAGAGTCGCTTGATAACTCATCACCTGAGTGGGGCTACCGGGCAGGATAGGCGCTGTAGTGGTGGTAGCCCGCATATTGATTTCAACGTCCGGCACGCTATTCGTGCCTTGTAGGTTGGGTGATAAAAATTTATCGGTTACATGTGTCGAATTTGGCGCTCCCAATGCTTCTTCGGCATGAGCACCACCGACGACCAGCGTGGCTGCGCCCAATCCTATCATGCGAAGAAAATCGCGCCGGTTAACATGGATTGTTGCCATCAGACACCTCCTATCATTATTTTTTCCCGGTTTTGATTAAATCTCGATCAGGGCTGGACCTGTGGGGTTCCTCTTGAGCGACGGATCAACCACAAGATACCCAGCACAGCAGCCGCCAGGATTGCCAGAATAACCAGTCCTAACACCACCCAGCCGAGGATCCACCAGGGGTCGCTGGAAAATAAGGAGGCTTCGCTCACTACTGAGCTACCCGGCACACTCATATCCATGCCAACCATCCACGAATCCCCGTCCATATCCATCCCGGCCATCGACGAATCTTCGTCCATATCCATCCCTGACATCGACATACCACCGCCCATGCTGCCGCTTCCCATGCTCGAGCCGCTCATCATGGGGCAAGCACTCATACCCATACCGCTCATGCCCATGCCCGAGGTGCCCATCGTGCCGGTCATAACCGAGGCAGAGCCCATCATGCCTCCACCCATCATTCCACCACTGCCCACTGGCATGCCATAGGGTGCCATGCCAGTGGGATTGGGGGTAAATCCGGTGAAAATGGAGGTCATCGTGGGGCTCGGCAGGCTTTGCTGCGCATCATTACCCAGAGGAGTCGGCGTACCCTGTCCCGTTGGAGTAGCGAGGCTTTGCGTGGATTGAGGTTGGGTCGTCGAAGTGGGCATATCCATTCCGGTTTGAAACAGAGGCCAATTCCAACCTCTGGTCGCAGCCATACTTAGTGCAGTGACGAGTAAAATTACGATCATCAGTATTCCTATCTTTATATTTCGAGACATATCTGACCTCCAATTATGTAGCAGTTTCATTTTTTCACTTTTTACCATTAACAATCTGACCTTCGGCCATCTCAATGGAACGCGTCCCAAATGAGACCAGCTGGCGCGTGTGGGTTACCAGGACGAGCGTGATTCCCATGCTGGAGTGCAGCTCACGGAATAAATCCATGATCTCCAGCTCGGTTTTTTCATCTAGGTTGCTGGTCGGTTCGTCCGCCAGAATGACCTCGGGCTGGTTCATTAACGCACGTGCGATGACCACCCGCTGTTGTTGCCCGGCGGATAACTGCCGTGGATAGGCGATAAGTTTGTCTCCCAAACCCACTTGTTCGACCAGCTGTTTTGCTCGAGAATAGTTTTGTGCTGTATCGAGCTTCGAGCCAAAAACGGATGGTAGGATCACGTTTTCATGCACCGTAAGTGTGGGCAGCAAGCTGGGAAATTGGAAAATAAAACCAATTCGCTGGCTGCGCAGGTATGACTGCTGTTTATCCGTCAAATTCCACAAATCGATCCCATCGAACGTCACCGACCCTGAAGAAGGCCGGGTCAATCCAGCAGAAAGATTGAGCAGGGTGGTTTTGCCTGAGCCGGACCGTCCTACAACGATGACGAACTCCCCCTGACCTATCTCCAGGCTTACCCCACGCAACGCAGTCACCGAATTTCCCTTGCCAATCGAATAATCTTTGTTAACATCCGTCAAGGTGATCATAGCCGTTACTCCCTCATGGCAATGGCCGGGTCTTGCCGGCTGAATTTAATCGCTGGCAACAGAGCAGCCAGGTTGACGCTGAACAATGCCAGGAATATGCCTCCACCAATTTGAAGAAGTAAAGAGGCTGGTGACGGCAGCAGGAAGGGGATGCCGAGAGAAACGCTGATCAGCTTTTGAAATAAAAATATTGCCAGACCTGCCAGGGTGATCCCCACGGCGCCGCCCAATAATGCCAGCAGGGTCGCTTCCGCCAAAAGGGATTGAAATACAAAACGCCGTGTAGCTCCGATTGCCCGCAGCACTCCCAGCTCCTTACGCCGCTCGTTGGCTGCCATCGAAAATACCAAGCCGATCAGCACGATCGATAATCCCCAGGTGAAACCCATGATGATCAAAATCGTCTTGAGCAGGCCGGTCATTTGTGTGCGGTACGACTGGAACATATTCGAGCTTTGGATGGGGGTCACATTTGGGACGTCTTGCATGATGCGAGCGGAAACTGCATACAAATCGCTGCCGGGGTTTACTTTGACCATGACGGCAGAAATGCTACCTGGGGGGATCTCCAGAGGCAGTTCCGCCTGGGTCACTGATTTACCGGCAATATCGTATGCAGTATCGAAGGTGAGAAACATGCTTTGATCCAGCCCGGTGCCGGTCGGCTCGAGGTTTGCCTTCAGGGTAACCAGGTAGCCGTATACTTTAATATTCTGCGCCCCTTCGGTAGCAAAGATATGGGTTCCTGCAACCACCTCTCCGAGACGTAAACCACTCCCCAATCTTTGCTGCAGCCAGGGTTGGATGGTGAAATCGGTCAGTGGGTCATAAGCAATGATGAACATATCTGGTACCGAGCAGCAGGAAGCGCCGGTGAGTGTTGCCAGATAAAGCTGGGGCGAAACTACCTCAACCCCCGGTATGGCGGCAATTTTATCGACATTCTCCTGCGGCATCCAGAATTTAGCTGGAACTCCCATCAACAAGGCACTCTCAATCTTCGCCTCACTGCCCGCCGGCACAACCACGATATCCGCACCCAGCCGGTCGATCGCTAGCCTCAGGCTGTTCTCTGCCCCGCGCATCAGTATGGTGGTGGTCAATGCAAACGCAGCTACTAGTAAAGCGCATAGGGCTACCACTCCACTGCGGAATGAATTCCCAGATATATTCTTCAGCGCCAATTGGAATAAATTCATAGATTGGCTTCCGCCATCTTGCGAGAGGATACAAATACGACCACGCTGGCCAGGATTGCCAATGAACCGGATAAAACCAGGCCTGGCCGCATGACCATATTGCACAGCATGGCAGGATTGGCACAAACCCCGATCAGGGTAGTGGGGAACAAGATTGCCAGGGCGCCTAGCACCACGCCCGACGAGCTGAGAAAGGTGAAGGTCTCTTTTCGCTTGCTGACAATATCGAAAATACCCACCAGTCCCAGTGGAATAGCCACGCCAATCTCGGCGATGCCGGTCCAATGGCATTTCATCGGCACGGTTTTCCCGTTTGCCAGCTCGAGCGACCTGCCTTGAGAAAGACAGTCGGTAAATAAGGGCAGGATGCCGATTGCCAGTGCTAATACGATACTAAATACTCCCATGAACTTTTTCATTTTCGCTTCTCCATTTTATAATTTTGTCTTTCGCATACTTTCAATCTTTCACCGTCATCACCCCACGGTAGATCAGGTGCGGGCAGTTGAACGGGAAGTCACCCACCTCCGTGGGAATAAACTCTAGGGTCTGAACATCGTTCAGCGAGCTAAGTTCTAAGTTGGCGGTCTTCCCTTGCCCCCATTGAAGGATCAATTCATCCCCACATCCTACCTGACCGGTCTGGCGAAAGGTCAAAATGACCGGAACCCCTTTTTGTACAGCAAAGTGCTCGGGGGAATAGCCATTGGGCGTTACCACCAGAGTCAATTCTTGCTTACCAGCCGCGCTTATCGGCACATCGACGGCTGGGGATACTGAATACGCCACCGGTACCTGTTTTAAGGAAGAATAAATTTGGCTGTTCACCGCCGGACCCAACGTGTCGAGGATGGCGCGCGCTTCCTCGCTAGAAAGCATGGTCGGTGAAGACACTTTAGCCATGACGCGTAATGTGCCGACACGAACCCCCATTTCAGCTGGATTACACTCCGAGGTTGAGACACACATACATTGGCAATAATACCTTACACTTTCCACATCTCTCTCGCCGGGGAGCCATTCGAAGATGTCTAAAGTATCTCCTCGGCCCGTGGTATAAACGAGCTGGACCATCAGCTCCCCTTGGGGTCCGACCTTATCGAGGTTTACCTGCGTTTTTTTGCGCACAAATTCCTTTGGCAAATAAGCCGGGATGAGGATTTGAAAGGGCATTTCCATTTGAGCATTCAAGACGGCCTCAGCCTCGGGAGCTTCGCCCGGCGAATCCTGCCTGCTGCGCAGGAATAAGAATCCAAATAAGACGAATAACACGCTAGCAATAGTTATTCCCACCAGCCATGTTTTCCATCGAGATTGATTAACCAGTGATTGAGAGGCTTTTGATTCACCAATAATCATGTGATATATTTCTCATATTAAAATTCTCTCATATTATAAGCCTAAATAAATTGGAAATAATTGGGAACAATTAGAAACAACCAAATTATTGGGTGAAATTGGCAGAAAATTGATTATACCAACAATTCTTTAGTTACATTCCCAAACGGTTCCTCGTGAACGAAAAGTGGGTCAAACCAGCCGGTTCAGAAAAGTGGTAAGACTCATTGTTTACGCCATCTCTCTGCTATTCAATCGTCATTTCTTGGCTTCGAGGTAATATAATAACCATATTCCTGATCGACGTTATGCGTCCGTCAGTTAGGACTGAAATGAGGCGATGAAGATGAGACCACATGCTACAACGGATAACGAGATAGTTGACATCGGCTCACGGTTGCGCGAGCTGCGCAAGGAACACGGCTTATCGATACGCGCCATGGCTAATAAGAGCCACCTCAGTGTCAATACATTGAGCCTGATCGAAAACGGGAGATCATCCCCCAGTGTGAGTACCTTGCATCAAATA
Organism: uncultured Chloroflexia bacterium; assembly: GCA_963809805.1. GTDB lineage: Bacteria > Chloroflexota > Anaerolineae > Anaerolineales > UBA4823 > FEB-25. Next base: position 24,747 of record CAWELB010000013.1, read on the forward strand.
GCGCTTACCCTGGATATCCCCATCACCAGTTTCTTCGAAATCGAGCAGCCAGAATCGTTGATCGTTTACCAAAAAGCCGGTCAGCGCTTGCAGGGTAACTTCACTCACGGCACCTTAGAAGATCTTGGAGCAGGGCTATTCTCCACGAATATTCAGCCTTTTCTGGTGATGCTGGAGCCGGAAGAAGGTAGTGGCGAGTCCTCCATGGTCCATAGCGGTTTGGAGTTCGTGTTCTGCTTGAAAGGACGTCTCTTATATACCATCGAAAGCCAGACCTTCATGTTAGAGCCGGGGGATAGCTTGCTCTTCGAAGCCAGCCAGTCGCATCGCTGGATAAATGCAGATACCACCCCCACCCATTCTTTGCTCATCCTGATTCCCACTCAATCCGAGCGCATGGACCAACCGTTAACTGAAAGGCATTCCGACCGATTCGCGGGCAGTCAAACCGAACACTAACCTGTGCGGGGAAGTTGATTGGGGATGTTGACAATGAAGGCAAGCTTACCGTATGGGGACACTCATTTTGATCGAACAGGAGCTAAACATGACTTATCTCCCATCTCAAACCCGTTACGATACCATGCGCTATAACCGCTGCGGTCGCAGTGGGCTCAAGCTGCCCGCCATCTCACTGGGGTTATGGCATAACTTTGGAGGCGTGGACGTGCTCGAAAACAGCCGGGCGATGCTGCGCAGAGCCTTCGACCTGGGCATCACCCACTTCGACCTGGCAAACAACTATGGTCCGCCTTATGGCTCAGCGGAAGAGACCTTCGGGCAGCTCTTCCGCACAGACTTCAAGCCGTACCGGGACGAGCTGATCATCTCATCCAAGGCAGGCTGGGACATGTGGCCCGGACCGTATGGGGATTTCGGGTCGCGCAAGTACCTGGTGGCAAGCCTGGACCAAAGCTTGAAGCGCATGGGGCTGGATTACGTGGATATTTTTTACCACCACCGCCCTGACCCCGAGACGCCCCTGGAAGAGACCATGGGTGCGCTGGACTACATCGTGCGCAGCGGCAGGGCACTGTACGCCGGTATCTCCATGTACCCACCAGACATGACTCAAAAAGCAGCCAGGCTGCTGAGAGAGCTGGGTACCCCATGCCTGATCCACCAGCCGAATTACAGCCTGTTTGACCGCTGGATCGAGGGCGGGTTGCTGGATGTACTGACCGATGAAGGCATCGGCTGTATTGTGTTCTCGCCGCTGGACCAGGGCGTGCTGACCAACCGCTATTTAAAGGGCATCCCGAATGATTCGCGGGCGGGTAAACCAGATACCTACCTGAGCCGCGAGGACATCACTGAGGATAAGCTTTATAAAGTGCAGCGCCTGAACGAGTTGGCTCAGAAACGTGGTCAAAGCATGGCGCAGATGGCACTGGCATGGGTGCTGCGGCAGCCTGCAGTCACATCAGCATTAATCGGTGCCAGCCGGGTATCGCAGGTGGAGGACAGCGTGGCAACTTTAAATAAGCTGGATTTTAGCCCAGATGAGTTGAGCGCGATCGAGGCGATATTGGCGGGATAATCTCGGACCGATCAATCGCAAATGTAGAGGCGGTCGAAAAGCTGGGCGTAGGGGTCGAATTAATGGTAATGCTTTCAAATCCCACCCCTACGCCCCTACTTCAAGATAATCCCATCATTCAATTTATAGATTACGTCTGACTGGGCATGCTATACTTTAACCCATGAAACGGCTGCGCTGGTATGACTTTCTCTCCATCAACCTGTTTTGGCTGGGGCTGAACATCCGCAACACCGCCATCGGGACGTTCATCATGCCTTACCTGGTGGAGCAATATGCCCCGGCGAATTTGATCAACACATCGCTAAGCGCGATGCGCACAGCCGGGCTGATCATCGCCATGCTGATCCAACCAGCCGCCGGGCTGATCAGCGACCGCTCCACTTCGCGCTACGGACGCCGCAGACCGTTTATCTTCATCGGCGTCTTGCTCGACCTGGTATTCCTGGCAGCTATCGGCCTTTCATGGACCTATTGGACCCTGCTTGTGGCAGTGCTGCTGATCCAGTTCTCGGGGAATATCTCGCATGGGCCTCTACAGGCGTTGATCCCCGACATGGTACCCGAAGATCGGCGCGGCCAGGCCTCTGCAATCAAAGCCATATTCGAGCTGGCGCCGATTATCCTGGTAGGTGTGACCATCGCACCTTTGTTGGGTAGTAAGCACCTGGGATGGGCAATCATCGCTACAGGAGCAGGGTTATTGATCACCGCATTGGTGACGATTTTTACTGTCAAAGAGAAACCGCTCCTTGAGAAGCCGGATATTCCATTTTGGCCACCCATGCTGCGTGTGCTAGGCATGCTGGCGGGGATCATCATTGGCGCTCTGGCTGGTTTATTAGGAGGAGAGATCGTAGGGGGCATCGCAGGGCTGGTCACCGGGCTTCTCGCAGGCAAAGATACTGCCTTGCTCATCGGTGTTGGTGTGGGTGGAGTGATTGCCATGGTGATAGCAGTGGTCACCGGTGTTTGGGCTGGTTCGATCGCAACACTGAGCAAGGGGACCGCTATCATTCGCGGCACGTTCATCGGAATTTTTGGCGGTGGCATTCTGGGTGGGATCGCCTATCTTATTTCACATCCCGTTACAGGCTCGGTCAGCTCTGCGATCATTGGGTTAAATATTGGGGGCATCATCACCCTGGTTATCGCTGCAGTGATCGGTATCCGCGCGAATAGAGAAACAAATGTGAGTCACGAAGCACGTCAGAACTCGTCATTCATCTGGTGGATCGTCAACCGCCTGCTGTTCCTGGCAGCGATGACCTCCATCCAAGGCTTTGCACTCTATTTTATTATGTACGCATTCAAGATCACCGCTGAAGAGTCATCCAACCTGACGGGTACACTTACGTTTATCATCGGCATTTTTATTGTGGTCGCAGCTTTGATTGCTTACTTGTTGGCAGATCGCATCGGTCACAAACGGCTGGTGGGCCTGAGCGGGATCCTGGCAGCGGTGGGAGGATGTGTGCTCCTTGGGACCATCTGGCTGCCAAACCTGAGCCTGATCTACCTGGCAGGCTTAATCCTTGGTCTCGCGACAGGGCTGTTTATGACTTCAAATTGGGCAATGGGAACAAACCTGGTGCCGCCTGAGGAAGCCGGGCGCTACCTGGGCATTTCCAACCTGGCTGGGGCCGGTGCGGGAATGATTGGCGCAGGCATTGGAGGCCCAGTCGCTGATTATCTAAATATAAGCTTGCCAGGGCTCGGATACTTCGCCATTTTCGCAGCCTACGTGGTGTTGTTTGCATTGAGTACTGTCAGCTTGAGGTTCATCCGAGAACAGCATCAATGATATCCACGGTTGAAGTCTTATTCATACTCCTCACTGCCATGATCAAGCTCCTGCTGATCCTGATCGTCATTTTCCTGGCGACCGGGGTGGGTCTGTCATTCTATTTCACCCACCGCAGCCAGCTGGGTGAGGTGCACTCACCCGATGAATATGGTTTGAAATTCGAAAACATTGAATTCACCACCTCAGACAGGCTCACCCTGCGGGGGGTATGGATACCGTGTGCAAGCTCGGCAGGGTCGGATAAAGCGGTGATCATCCTGCATGGTCATGGGTCCAGCTATGATTTCGACGTGTACCGGGCTCCAGCGCTGTGCGCGGCGGGATTTAACGTGCTGCTATTTGACTTCCGGGCACACGGGCGCAGTGAAGGCAAGCGCATGACGTTCGGGTACGAGGAGCGCCGGGATGTGCAGGCTGCAATCGAATTCCTTCACCGGCGAGGCATGCAGCATATCGGATTGCTGGGGTTTTCATATGGGGGTATGGTCGCCATGATCTTTGGTGGTGAACATGCGCAGGTGGAGGCAGTCATCAGTGATGACGGACCTGCCAGAATCCGGACAGCCATCGCGGCGCGGGGCGTGGAAATGGGATTTCCATTATGGCTGACCCGCCCGCTGGCGTGGCTGATCGTTGCCATCACCTCCATCCGGCTGGGAGCCAACCTGTTCCAGTATGAACCGATGCGATGGGTGGGGAAGATCTCACCGCGCCCGATTTTCTTCATCCACGGCGACCGCGACCCATACCTGCCTGATTTTGATGAACTATATGCAGCCGCCAGGCAACCCAAAGAGCTTTGGCGTTTATCGGAAGCTGGTCATTGTAACGCCAGCCAGTTCTACCCCGAAGAGCATGCCCGCAGGGTAAACGAGTTCTTTGAGCGATACCTTAAATAGACGAACCTTCGTATCCCCCAGGCAATAACCCTTATCGTACATTATTGAGGTGGTTTTTTTAGTCACCGCCGCCACCCCCATCGCCGGGGTTGTTGCTGGTGTGGCACTTGAGACAGGTGGCGGTGGCAAGATTGACGTTGTGACAATCACGGCAGGTAGCGCCTTCATGGTTGATACAGGTCACTTCACCACAGCTGTTGGGATGTGACAGATTGAAGGTGGCAGGGCTCCAGGCACTTGTGTTGTGGCACTGGTCACATGACAGGTTGGTAAATAAACTCGCATGGAAGGCTGGGTCTGCGTGGCAGGAGGCGCAAACTGTGGAGAGCTTAGTAAAGTTATTGTTGATATGGCATTTTGCGCAGCTCAAACTGGCGTGAGCACCCGTGAGGGGGAACTTCGTGCGCGCATGGTCGAACGTAGCCGGGAGCCAGGCGGTGGTGGAGTGGCAGGTACCACAATCCGTTCCAAACTGACCGTTATGAGCATCATCCTTGGCATGACAGGAGACGCAAGTTGTATCCAAGCCAGTAAACTGATTATTAATGTGGCATTGCGCGCATGCCAGGCTGATATGAGCACCGGTCAGTGGGAACTTCGACTTCGAGTGGTCGAATGTGGATGGCAACCAGGCAGTTGTGCTGTGACATGTGTCACAGAGTGTGCCAAACTGACCCTGGTGCGCGTCATCCTTGGCGTGGCAGGAAAAGCAGGCCATATCGAGGGCGGTGAAAACATTATTCAGATGGCATTTCGTACAATCGAGACTGGCATGGGCGCCCGTGAGGGGAAACTTCGATTTTGAGTGGTCAAAATTTGCCGGAAGCCAACCGTCGGTGGTGTGACAGGCACCGCAGTCTGTACCCAACTGACCCTGGTGGGCATCATCCTTGTTGTGGCAGGAAGAACAATCCTGGGGGGTCGCCTTCAAGTCGGCGATACTCCGGGCAGCGATGTGGCATGCTCCGCAATCTAAGGAGGTGTGCTTCCCGGTCAATTTAAACGCAACCTTGCCATGGTCAAAATTATGCCCATAGCTATCGACACCATCATGGCAAGCCAAACAGCCTGAGCCATACGCCTGGAGGTGAGCCTGCATGAATTGAGCATCGATCTGCTGGTGGCAGGTGGCGCAGATGCTCTGGTCGAAGGTGGTATAGCCATTCACATGGCAAGTTTTACAAACGAAGGGAGATCCATCCGCCTGCCGTTGGTGGGCGGTGAGGGAATAACCAAAAACCTGATGTGAAATGTCGGCCTTTGACATATCGGTTAACGGGGCATTCGCCCCCTGGTGATCGGGGTGGCAGTAGCGACAAGAAATGCCCGGTTTTTTCGCGAATTGATCTCCGTGGAGGGTGGATGGATCCTGCAGCTGGGCGGCGACATCGGTATGACACAACACACAGCGATCAGCCATGGTCGCACTTTGCCAGAAGTAGGCGTGACAGGCTGTACACCTGCCGCTGAGGTCAGCGTGGGAGGTGACGGATCCTAATAGTGCTCCAACCTGGGCATTGAGCGGACCGGGACTAAAAAGCACTCCACCCCTTAGCAACCCAACCACGGCTACAATCAACACGGTCATTACGGCAGTGACCAATCCAGGTATTGTCAAAAAGCCGAGTGGTTTTTTTCTCATCGTCTCCCTTCTAGCGGAGTAATGTAGCGTAAGTTATCGCTGCTCCGATGTGGATAAAAGCAGCCACAAAGAGGGCAATACCGATGGGGATGTGGACCGCATGCCAGGTGGACATCATCTGCCGAGAACGAGCCAACAGCGCGACCTGAGCTTGCGCCCCTGGATAGGTGAGATCAATTCCATCCAGCGAGCGCGGGATGCGAGTGTAGATATAGCGACCGATGAAACCGCTAATCACGATGATGATGGTGATGAGGGTGGTGGCTCCGGCCAGGCCGTGGAACTTCCAGGAAGTGTGCAGCAAGACCATATACGGGCCGACCAGACCGGTGAAAATGTGGAATTGAAGCCAGGACTGCATATTACCCCAGCGCCCTTTACGGCTGCGTTTGCGGAAGGAATACAGGGTCTCGGTCATCAACATCAGCAAGAAGCCCACGATGCCGAGTAAATGACCAAATAAACTCCCGGCAGCAGGCACCGCTTTGTACAGGTTCATCACCGCAGCATAGGCAGTCGTAATAAGAACAGCGACTAATAAAGCAAACCAAATCTCCTTATTTCTGGACAGCATTGCATTGCTCCTACCAGCACAGCGGTCATTTTTTCGTTTTCACCCAAAAATCCATGACGATCTGCCCCAATTGCGGGCTGGACTGGGATAATTCTGCGCGAATTGGGGTAATATCCACGGAATTATTGATCAGCTCGCGTAGGGGATGAGATATTTTTTGATCACCCATCACCACTGCCCCTAACAATCTTTGCTCGCCGAGGATCAAACGCAGCTGGCTCACATCCGTACTGCTCTCGGCGGCAAGGGTATTGGGCAGCTCCTGCCAGGTTTCGCTGGAACCGCGCGTGGTAAATACCGCACCTTCATCACGCCCGCTGCCAATTGAGCCAATCAGGGTTGTCAGTACGCCTGCCAGACGCAGCACATTAATCGCAACTGTTTTCTGATAAACTTGTTCTTTTCCAGCCATATTTATCGCCGCAACGCGTCCCTGCTTGCGCCCTGGATGCCAGAGATTATCGATCGAGGAACGACCGGTGATTGGGTCGTAAATTTGAGCGACATCACCAGAGGCAAAAATGTCCGGCTGGCTGGTTTGCAGATACTCATTGACCGATATTCCCCGGTCGGTTTTCAGACCAGCCGCCTGAGGCAACTCCAGGCGAGCTTTAACACCGATACCAACCGCCACCATATTGCAGCGGATGACTTCTCCGTCGGTTGTGCGTACGCCTGTCACTTTGCCTTTTTTACCCAGGATCTCTTCGATTTCGGTACAGTGGTGAAGGATGACCCCATCCATGGCGAGATGGTGCTCCACCAAGCGTGATTCAGCTTCGACCAATATATTCGACCAATACCAATCCCCACGCAGCAGGTAATGAACTTTTATCCCCTGTGCCACCAATCCTTCAACCAGCTCGATAGCCAGCACCCCCCCGCCAACTACCACTGCGGTTTTTGTCTTCCTGATGAGAGATAAAATGTGACGGGTGTCAGAAAGGTCATCGAGGGTTACTACGCCATGCAGATTTGCACCCGGGAAATTCACGGGAATGGAGTGCGCCCCAGTGGCGATCAGCAGCCGATCATAGCTCAAGGTTCCGGCAGTGTCGGTGATTACGGTGTGAGAGCTAGGGTCAATGCGGTTTACATGGGCCTTGATATGTTCAACCGCGAGGTTTATTCTGCCCTTTTTGAAGAAGGGGAACAGCTGTTTTTCGGGGATTTCACCGGTCAGGTAATATGCCAGACCAGGGCGGGAGTAATAACCAAAAGGATCATCGCCCACCAGCAGGATGTCAGCCTGAGGTTCGAGACGGGAGAGTGTTTCAGCAGCAGAAAAACCTGAAACGCCCGTCCCAATGATGACGTAACGGATCATTTCTTCACCTTCGGAAACAAACCGGTGACCTCGAAATGAAGCACAGAGCGAGGGCAGCGTTCGATGCATTCGCCGCAGGTCAGGCACTTGGGATCTTCGATGACCTCCCCATTCCAGGCATGCATGCGAACATCAATCCCAATGGGGCAATTGAAGCTGCAAATCCCGCATTGGATACATTTATCCGTTTCCGGTACGACATGACCGGTGATCATGGTGCGAATGCGGTGCGATTCATTGCTCAGCGAGGAAGTCATATACCAACCAGGCGACGCATGGATATACTACCCATTATTGATCCCAGGCTGTTGGTCAGCACTATATATCATAACGGGGGGGGAATTTGTATCTATGATCAAATTTAACTTACACGCGGATATATTCTTTGATGTTCAAGATAAAGATGGCAGCTTTGTGAGTGCCCGGACCATCGGTGGGGGAGCTATTCTCCTTGATAATCTCCACTGCCCGGCTGATTTTATCTTCCTCCAGACCCATTAACAGTGTGGTGCTGCCCCGACGAAATAATCCACCTGTGGAGGCAATGCAGGTCACCCGGTACTGCTCTTCGGTCAATTGGCGGGCAATTTTGTCATAATCGGCATCGTTGACAATTGCAATCATCAGTTTCATTGCAGCACCTCCAGGTATTGATCGATTTCCAGAATAAAAATTGTGGCTCCCCCCACGGTGATTGGGATCGGGCTGGGGATTGGAAGAGGCTGACCTTCGATGGGCATCGACACATACTCGATGCGCTGCCTGCAATTACGCTTCAGCTCGGAAAGTACCAGCTCCACATTGGTGGTTTCTACCGTGATCAGCAGGGTGACATTTTTCCTACCCAGGAAGGCCCCGGTGCTGGATAGCTCGAAGGCGACGATACCGAATTTTCGCAATGACGAAGTGACCAGGTCGGCATCCTGGGCTTGTAAGACCACCAGGAGGATCACCATTTTTGATTGGTTTTGGTCTTCCATGTCTACCTTCCTTAGGGCATACCACTTCCTCGCTTAATCCGTCCCGAGAATGCCCTCACTAACGTAATGGACCAGCTCGTCGGTGCTCAGGTTATTGATGCCTAATTTATCGATCGTCCGTCCCCGACGCCAATAATCGGTATGGTGAATTATACTGGCAATTTTAATTATCGCATCGATTCCGCTGACCGCAACCCCATAGCGCTGACCCAGGGAGGCAATGGGTACCAGACTCATGGGGACATCTTCGAATATATAGCGGTGATTCAGCGTTGGCGGGGCATTAATGCCATAATAGCCGGGCTGGTTATGAATGGCTTCATTCAGGTCTTCACCCACTGCATCATATGAAAGCTTCAGCCATTCCATGCCTGTGCGGGCACGGATACCAATCGAAGCCGCGACGGTGACACGTTCGCGGTCAAGTGATTCCAGGACGCGGGCGACTGAAGTAGTCACGCCATCAATATAAAACTGAAACTCGCCATGGGTTGATTCGATCCATCCGGTATTGAGAATGGCCAGGGCGGGGTGAAAGATGGCACCCATATTGTTCATCCCGGTCTGCAAGACATTGCCCCCATCAATAAATTGGGGAAATATTTCATGGACCTGGTCAAGGACGAGGTGGTTGCGTTTCGAGGGCAAAGCTGCCAGCGGGACCAATTCTTTGATGCGGAAGATGTGCGAGTGAGCAGGACCATCAGAGCGGGAGGCATAAATAAAGGTTTCGGCTTCTGCGATGGTCACATCGGCCGTGCAGCCATTATCCCGAATGACCTTACTGAATTCGATCGCGCCACACGTGCGCCCCGGGTGAAGGATGACAATCTGACCATCCGCTAAATAAGGTGCGCAAGCCCTGGCAATATCGGCGTGCGCCGAAGAAGGGACGACGATCATCACCATTTTGGCTTTTTCCAGGGCTTCAGCAATATTGGAGGACACCCGGCGCAGCTTACCAAACCCGCTCGGGCCGCCAGTGTAGCTTTCAAGGTAAATTCCACCCAGCTCTTTGATGGCAGAGACGTTATCGGCAGTGCGATTAAAGAGCACCGTTGGGAATCCCATCAAAGCCAGGTGAGCAGCCATGGCTTTACCGCCATGCCCGGCCCCGATCACGGTAATATTGATTTTTTCTGACATAACTGCCTCCTATTCCAAATATTGCTTCAGGCGGGTTGCCTCACTGACCGGCGACCCATCTGGTTCGATAGCGACGCAAGAACCATTAATCACCCGGGAAATCAAGCGACCAAGGGCAAAAGGATTATTCCGAAGCTGAGGTGCATCTAAAATCCCCATGTTAACTGATTTCGCCAGGGTTGGCGGGTCAGTGAGAGGATCCTGGTTATCTTTTTTCCCAAGGCTGCGAATTGCCTGCAGGGTAATATTGGCTTCAGATACCAGATGATCCACTTGAGCCTGAATCGCAGGGTCTGCCGACATATCCGGGGCACCGCGCAGGGCATTCTCGATTGATTTACGGGTGATCACGCAGGCCTCGATGACGTCTTCGGCGGTGGCGGCATGGTGAGCTTCGGTATGCCCTACGACATGGATGATGTGTGGTCTGAGTGCCATCTGCAAATAAACGCTGGTTGCCAGGTGGGCGCGCGCTGCGATGGGGTCAACGGGATAACTGAGCAAGCCTGTACGGGTCTGCTTCCAGATACGAAAATCTTGACCGGATAGCGGCTCGATTAGTTTTAGCGCCGCCAGCATTTTCGCCAGGTCCATGGCGTCGGAGGTGCCGGGAGGGCTGTTGAACATCAGCTGGGCAATATAATCCTTAACCCCAAATGCACGCGCATTGTAGGCAGATAGAAAAGCTGCAACCACAAAGATCACATCCGGCGCATCCCGCATGCCCCAATGGTGGGGCTCATTCAGCTCCACCGGGATATTGCGCTCACCGTACCATGCCATCAGGCGCTGGTGTTCACGGATGGAACCTTCCAGGTCCCACGGACCCCTGCCATCCATCTGGTTGAACCAGAACAGAGGGATGGCACACCAGGTATTGTGGATGGTCTCCTGATACATCTCTGCCAGGTGGATGAAGTCATCTGTGCCCGAATAGGTGCGCATAAGCGGGTAATTGCCCTGCCGGCTGGCAGCAAAAAGCACCCGGTAATCGTCGGCAGTGCGGACGGGCACACCCCCGGCTCCTTTGCGGCGTACATCCTGGCGCTCTGGATGGAAGAAATTTTCCTGTGCGTCCTGGTCAATCCCCAGGGAAATGACGTCCAGAACCCTGGCTCGGGAGATTGCCTCCACCCCCGTAAGGCTGTCTTTGAGCGTAGGGAGCCCAAAGTGATGCCTGAGCAGCGGAAAAGGTGACTTCCAGTGGATGCGCTCGAGCATGGATTGAGGATAATCCTGCTCCGAAGGCAGAGGGGTAACCTGACCCTTCAGGTAAGCCAGCACTTCCCCGGGTGATTGTGTGCCATCGAATACACGCTCAAAGAATCTTAAATTAAGGGCTTTTTCAGCCACCGGAGGCGTGCCACCAAACGCAAAGCGCACGCCGGAGGCATGCAGCTCATCGGCAGCTTCGGCGAAATCGCCCAACAGGCGCTCTCCGGTTTCGGGGGTGAGGCGATAAGAAACCCCCACCAATGCAGCTCCTTCTTCACGAGCAGATTTTAAAACTTCCGGGATAGGGACAGCTGGACCGAGGAAAACCGTTCGCCAGCCGGCGGCTTCAGCCAGGCGCAGAAAGTTCAACACCCCCGCCACATGGACACATTCCCCCAAGGCTGCCGCCACGACCGTTTTTTGCACAATCCCTCCCACAAATCGAACACTGGGTCATTCCAGCTGCACACAAGTGAAGAAATGAATGAGGCTTGAACGCGAGCGGAACGACTTGAAAACAGTTATAGAAAAGCAATAAACTCAATGATCGATGTTCAAACGTGATGGTTATTGCTTTTAGATATAGGCTGCGTACACCCTGGGGTTTGTGGATCGGGGTCACTTATGATTTTGCGAGACCCTTTGCCCTACTCAGGCACAGCCTTCCAAGCTATTTACAAACCGATTCCCCTATTTTGTAAACCGTAACCTATATTAACCCGAAACTAAATGAGTGTCAACGAGGTTTTCAAGGTGATTGATTACGCATTTATTAGTCCTAAGGCACATTCCTGGGTTTAAAGGCAGAAATTCGCATTTAAATACGGATACGCGGTGGGAGAGCAATGCACCGGGGTACCAGGCTGTTATACTTGCGGCATGATCGCGATCACACCTGCCATCCAGCTCGACGAGGATGAAATCGAATTCGATTTCGTCCGCTCTTCCGGTCCCGGCGGACAAAACGTCAACAAGGTGTCCACCGCGGTCCAATTGCGGTTTAATATGCAGAGCTCCACCGCCATCCCACCGGAGGTGAAAGAACGCCTGGCGAAGCTGGCAGGCAGGAGGCTGACTGCGGAGGGAGTATTGATCATCGAGGCTCGCCAGTACCGCTCGCAAGAGCGCAACCGGCAAGCCGCGCTGGAGCGATTGGTGCGGCTGGTCAGACAAGCCAGCGAACCTCCCAGGCCACGCCATAAGACCAAACCCACCCACGCAGCCACGCTGCGCCGGCTGGAATCCAAGCGCAAACGAGGTGAGATCAAACGCATGCGCCGGGAGAGAGGGATTGGCGGTTAAACGTGGGGGGATCGTAGATGAACCGTCAAGCATCGATTTTAGTATATTGGTATGATAAGCTATGAGAGGCTAAGACAAACATAGTAGTAACTCATTTTTCTCCTCCTTGTTGAGAGCCGGGTTAAACGTCCGGCTCTCGTGATTCCGAGCGGTTTTTGCGAGGGTGTTGCCGCAGGGTGGGTTTTGTACTATACTCGGGGCTGGATTTCAAACGGAAAACACCAGTGACAGAACCCATAAAAAGCGACCGAAAAGCCCTGATCGAAGCCGTGCTTGCTGAAGCCGTGCTGGCACGCCTTGCGACTACCAATCCCAAGACCATGCAACCGCACGTGGTGCCGGTATGGTTTATGTGGGAGGCTGGTTGCGTGTGGATCAGCAGCTTTGTCAGCACACGCAAGATCCGTGAGCTAAAGCATAACCCGCGTGGGGCAGTATTGATCGAGTCGAAGCAGGCAGGCGGCAAGTTAACCGCAGTACTGTTGGAGGGCACTGTCGAGCTGGTGATGGAACCACGCCAGGTGGTGAGCGAGATTGCCAGCCGGATCTACATCCGCTACCTGGGACCGAAAGGCGTGTTGGACCCCGAGCCGCAATCCTGGTTGAATGATCCCCAGAACCTGTTAATTAAGCTGATCCCAGAGAAAATCATCTCATGGTAGGATGGGGCAGCATGGTTGGTCAGCTCTCTGAGTGGGTTTACCATTGGATGAACAAAATCTAAACCTGATCAAACGATTGGCCGACAGGCTGGAGCATTTATCGGTCGATTCGACCTACGCCCACCGGGCGAGCGGATTGCGCGGCTCGCTGCTGCGCAGCATGGAACGCCTCGAAAGCGGGAGGCGATTGGAGCAGGAAGAGCAAACCAGGCTGGAAGAGCTGATGGAAGCTGGGTTTCAAATCCTTGAGCTGGCGGCTAAAGAGATCGGAGCATCAAAAAAATGAGCGAAAAGGCATTCCAGGACTACTACCCCGATAATGTAAGCTACTGTTATGGGTGCGGCCGTCTGAATGAGCATGGTCTGCAGATCAAAAGCCATTGGGATGGCGACGAAACGGTTTGTACCTACACACCCCGACCTTACCACATTGCCATCCCCGGATATGTGTATGGCGGGCTGATCGCCTCGCTGATTGACTGCCACTGCACCGGCACAGCGGCAGCGGCATCCTATCAGGCAGAAGGGCGCAGCATGGATACCCTGCCGCCCTTCCGTTTTGTGACCGCCTCGCTCAAAGTGGATTACCTGAAACCCACCCCATTGGGTGTGCCCCTGGAAGTGCGTGCCAGGGTAAAAGAGATCAAAGGACGCAAAGTGGTGATGGAGGCATGGCTTTCTGCCCTAGGGCAGGTATGCGCCCGGGGTGAGGTGGTGGCAATCCAGGCTCCACCCCAATTATTCGGTGAGCAAGCCTGATATGTCTCAATATTACGTTGAGGGTTTATTTGTCAATAATGTGGTAGTAAAAAAGAAGCGCAAGACCGGCAGCTACCCCGCGAATGCGATTGAACCGTATGCCAAAACCATCTGGGCGAACAGCCCGAAGGAAGCCATCCAGGTTGCCACGCAAGAGCTCGAAGGTGGTGAATGGACCGAAGGACCGCGCGTGAGCCAGGTTACCGAGGAACAACGCATGCGTTCCCTGGGGGCACCGGAATTCCCTGGGCTAGCTCCTCGTAAACCGAAAAGCCCAAAAAAGCAACTAAAAAAGGGGAAATAAACCCTGCTGGCCAGGATCAAGCATAAGGCTTGAGCCTTTTCTGGTAATGTTCCCAGTTGGTGCAGGTAATGACCGTCAATGCTTCCGGCATCTGGTCTGGCAGGAACCAGCCAATCTCAGCACACTTATCGGGTTCCAGGATGCGCGGCTCGCCGGAGATGATGACGCAGATAAAAGTGGGGGATATCCAGTGTTGACCTTCCAGCGGCAGGATATGGTCGACAACATCCAAAAGCTCGCCAACCTGGATCTCAATGCCGTACTCTTCGCGCATTTCACGCCGCAAGGCATCCGCCAGCGTCTCACCAAACTCGACCGACCCACCAGGGAATTCCCATAAGCCGCGTTCGTTCTTGGCTTTCGGACCGCGCCTGGAGAGGAACACTCTACCCTGATCATCCACGATCAAAGCCCCTACACCCACACCGATATATTCGAACCCTCGGCGTAACTTTGGGGAACTCTCATTATGTGTCATTAATTTATACCTTCCAAGATATTTTACTCGCTGCGATATAATTAAATGGATGAAACGGCGCTGGATTTTCTGGATTCTGGTCGTACTCTTCCTATGGGTGGTAATCAGCCGGTTCAGTGAAATTAAGAAGCTAGCCGATACCCTGGTCGGAGGTCAGTGGCAGTGGGTGTTGGTGGCAGCATTAGCCCAGGTAGTTTACTATATTATTTACACAGAGCTGTATGTGTCGGCGTTCATGACCGTGGGAGTCAAGAGCCGGCTGGGTGAGCTGCTGCCGGTGACGTTCGCATCCATCTTTATGAACGTGGCAGCCCCGAGTGGAGGCGCCAGCAGCGTGGCATTGTTTGCTGATGATGCCGCCCGGCGAGGCCAATCGGCTGCACGCGCCACTGTGGGCAGCTTGCTGGTGCTGGTGGCTGACTTCAGCGCGTTCCTGGTCATACTCATCGGCGGACTGGTCTACCTTTTCACCCACCACATTCTGAAATTCTATGAATCCATCGCCGCAGTGATTTTACTGGTCATTATTGGTGGATTGACCGCATTTCTGCTGCTGGGATTGTGGCGCCCACTATGGCTGCACCGTCTGCTTACCTGGATACAAAAGACAGCCAATCGCATTGTCAGGAAATTCAAGCGCCCGGATATCCTGGATGAGGCGTGGGTAGAACGGAATACCGCCGAGTTTACTGAGGCGGCCATGGCGATTACCGCTCATCCGGCGCTCTTACTACAGACGATAGGGGTTGCGTTCGCAGCTCATTTGGTAGACCTTACCTCTTTGTACGTCCTTTTCCTGGCATTCCACCAGCAAGTGCACTTTGGCGTGCTCGTGGCAGGTTATGCCATGGGGATCCTGTTTTGGATTGTGTCCATCACGCCCCAGGGAATTGGGGTGGTGGAAGGGATGATGACTCTGGTGTTTGCCTCACTGGGTGTGCCGATCGAACGGGCAACGGTCATCTCGCTGGCTTTTCGTGGATTAACCTTCTGGCTGCCGCTGGCGATCGGGTTCGTTTTCCTGCGGCGGTTGAAATCCTTTGGAGCCAGGGAATCTGCCAGGACCGAGATATGGGGAGTACGCCTGGTGTCTCTCCTGACTGCGGTGATGGGCATCATCGACGTGCTGTCTGGGCTGACACCCGCCCTGCATAACCGGGTGAAAATCCTGGAGCAATATTCTCCCTTTGGCGTGGATGTTGGTGGGCACCTGAGTTCGGTATTGGCAGGCTTTGCCTTGCTGCTGCTTGCCACTGGCTTGTGGAGACGCAAGCGATTGGCATGGGCGTTAACGGTCACCATCCTGATCATGTCGGTGCCGGTGCACTTGTTCAAAGGCCTGGACTATGAAGAGGCAGCTCTGGGTGCAGCCCTGGCAATCTGGCTGATCTACCTGCGACCCCATTTCCATGCCCGCTCAGACCCGCCCTCCACCCGCCAGGGATTGATGACCCTGTTGATCGCACTGCTTTTCACGGTGTTCTACGGCATGCTTGGCTTTTACATCCTTGACCGCCATTTCATCGTGAATGGTCAAGCGGTAAGCTTCAGCATCTGGGGAGCAGTGCGACAAACCGTGGTGATGTTCACCCAATTCTATAACCCGGGTGTGGTGCCAGCCACCCGCTTCGCGCGTAATTTTGTTAACTCGATCTATATCGTCAGCGCAGTCACCATCGGATATGCCCTGATCATGCTGATCAGACCGGTTCTAGTGCGCAGAGCTGCCAGCAGCGAAGAGAGACAAAAGGCGAAGGAGATCGTTGAAGCTTACGGATGCAGCACGCTGGCACGCATGCTGCTCTTCGATGACAAGCAGTATTACTTCAGCCCTGGAGGGTCAGTGATTGGTTACGTGGTGGAGGGAAGGACTGTACTCACCCTGGGTGACCCTATCGGCCCGGCTGAGGACATACCCCGCTGTATCACCAGCTTCAAAGGCTTTTGTGATCGGAATGACTGGGAAGCAGCCTATTACCAGGTGCTGCCAGATTACCTGAAATCTTACCAGGCGCTGGGTGACCATTCGTTGTGCATCGGCAGCGAAGCGATCGTTAACCTGGCTACCTTCAGCATTGCTGGAGGTGACAAGAAGAACATCCGCACGGGGGTCAACAAAATGAAAAAACTGGGCTACCAGGCGGAGGTGCTTCAGCCGCCTCACCCGGTGAGCCTGATGAGCGAGCTGCGCCAGATCAGCGATGAATGGCTGACCAGCATGCACGGGACTGAAAAGCGATTCTCATTGGGTTGGTTCAATGAAGAATACCTGAACAGCACGGCGGTGATTGTGATCCATAACCCGGAAGGCTATATCGATGCGTTTGCCAACCTCCTGCCAGAGTACCAGGCGAGCGAGGTTTCTATTGATTTGATGCGCCACCGCCACCAGGCAGAAAAGGGGCAAATGGACTTCCTGTTTGTCTCACTGATCGAATGGGCAAAAGCGCAGGGGTATGCCACCTTCAATATGGGGCTGAGTGGATTGGCAGGGATTGGAGAAAACCCGACCGACCCGGCTATCGAGCGCGCCTTACACTATGTATACGAACATGTGAACCAATTCTACAACTTCAAAGGGCTGCACGAGTTCAAAGCCAAGTTTGACCCGAGCTGGTCGCCGCGCTACCTGGTTTATCCCAGTGTAGCCAGCCTTCCGGCAGTGACGATTGCCATGATGCGGGCAGATTCAGGCACCGACCTCCTGGGGGGCTATCGGAAACATAAATAATTAGCATCTCATTTGCACTATGACTTTTAAAACTATCATCATCCGGCTAGGAAAAGCCTCGCGGCGCATCCCATTCACACTGTGTATGGTCGTTATCTTGCTGCTGGTGGCATGGGGGACGCACAGCTACTTCCAGGAGCTGGCGCGCAGCTGGGTTACCCGGTTGGGCTTTGCCCCGCGCGACTTCTGGCTTTTCCGCTGGGAGCGACTGGTCCTATCGGCAGTGGTGACCAGTGGTGGGATAATTTTTTGGTTTGCGCTCGGGATGGTGGCCATCACCAGCGGGGTAGCTGAATGGAAAAGAGGAAGCTGGAGGGCAGCATTCACTTTTTGGGGTGTGCACATGGTGACCCTGATCCTCGAATCGCTGCTGTTCCTGCTGCCCCTGCAACAGCTTGGCTTTACCCAGGCACGGGCGCAGTTCTATTCACGCGATGTCGGCCCATCGGCCGGGTATATGGCCAGCCTGGGATTGGTGACGACCTTTTTACCCAAGCCCTGGCGCTGGATGGTTTTCGCTGCCATTTTTACCTACCTGGTCGTCGCCTTGCTCCTGCCACCCAGACCCGGTGAAACGCAGGCAGTAAAATTAGCGGCGGATATGGCACATCTGATCGCCTACCCATCAGGCTGGCTGAGCGCATATCTATTCAGAAGAAAAGCGAGCCGGTAGAACCAAGGAGGTAGCATGTCGGATAAACCTATCGCCCAAAAATTGTTCATCAAGCCGGGTAATACGTTCCTGCTATTGAACCCTCCGTATGGTTACCTGGCACAGATGGGAGAACTCCCCACTGGAACCACCTTGCTGGATGAGGCGAGCGTCACGGTGGACGTCATCCAGGTTTTCATCGCTAACCGAGCTGAATTAGAAGCGCAGCTGCCCAGGTTAAGGAAATTGCTGGCTCCAAAGGGGATATTGTGGGTTACCTATCACAAGGGCACCTCCAAGGTAAAAACCGACATCAACCGCGATACCATCAACGCCTATGCGCACTCCATCGGGTTGGAAGGCGTGGCGATGATCTCGATCGACGAGGATTGGTCGGCACTGCGCTTAAAACCCATCTGAACCAATAATTTAAATTGTTTATGAAAGCCACGTTCTCTTTTATCGCTGAGCTGAACGATTTCCTGCCTCACCCGCGCAAAAACACCCCATTCAGCCTGGAATTCGCCCCTCACCAGAGCCTCAAACACTTGGTTGAATCGCTTGGCGTACCGCACACCGAGATCGGACTAGTGTTGGTCGATGAACAGCCGGTAGATGCCTCCAACCGCCTGCAAGATGGAGCTTGGGTGACGGTGTATCCGGCTGACTCATCCCTGGAAGGCGAGCCATGTTTTATCCTGGATAATCACCTGGGACAGCTGGCGACCTACCTGCGCATGCTGGGGTTTGACTGCCTGTACCGCAACGATTACCAGGATGACGAGCTTGCCAGGGTGGCAGTTGATGAAGAGCGGGTGCTTTTAACGCGTGACCGCCGGCTGCTGATGCGCAAAGCAATCAGGCGTGGATATTGCATCCATCAGACAGATCCACGTTTGCAAGCTGCGGAGGTGCTGCGGCGGTTCAAGCTTTCGGGGCAGGTTAAGCCTTTTCAACGCTGCCTGCGCTGCAATCACCCGCTCCAGGTTGTGCAAAAACAGGATATTATCGAGCGCCTGGAGCCGCTGACCAAGAAGTATTTTGAGGAGTTTCGCCTCTGCCCTGCTTGCAACCAAATCTACTGGAAGGGCTCGCATTTCGAGCACATGCAAGCGCTGATCCTCGAATTGGAAGCCCAAGCGTAGAATTTTTACGGAGGCGAAAATGAAAACTGAGAAGATTGCTCCCTGGGTATTTTTTTGCATCGCCATGCTGATATTCGTGATATTCATCGTGCTCACCGCCACGATGACCTCGGTGCTGGCATCGTCATATGCTCCCCGCGCCGAAGCTAAAGCTTATTCGGTCCAGGTGGGGATACCAAACTACCTTCCGATGATGAACCGGGCGCCAGCCAAGACAGCCATCATCGTCGACCATAACAACCGGGATATTGCGCTCATTCCATCGATATGGATCCAGGCTGCCAGGCAGAACGTCATCTGGTCGTATGGCTCCACCTCGCACGGCACCCAGCTGTATGCGGGCGCTGAGTACCTGAGTGGATATGTGAGCCCTCCCACTTATAACTTCCGCATGCAAACCATCGTCCCACCCGATCAGGGTGATCCAACCTACTTGCGGATGGGTTACTTCAGCCTGGCGTGGGACCCCGGTGTTTTTCTGAGCACTGCCCGCAGCATGCTTGATTCAGCCCCCCAGGCTAATGCCTTTATGTGGTCATGGTGCGGGGAGATGTCGTGGCTGGATGTGAGTGCCGTCCAGGGCTACCTGGATATGATGACCCAGCTTGAAGCAGAATACCCGGGGGTGAAGTTCGTATATATGACCGGGCATACCGATGGTACTTCGGGTGAATCGGTGTTGAACCGCAATAACCAGATGGTGCGCGATTATGTCATCGCCAACAACAAGGTTCTTTACGATTTCGCAGATATCGAAAGCTGGCTGCCTGATGGCACACCCTATGCGGGTATCCCCACCGACGCCTGCCCCTGGTGCCAGAGCTGGTGCGAGACCCACCTGGGTACCTGCCCCGACCCTGCCATCAGCTGCGCCCACTCGCACTCGCTGAATTGCTATTTGAAGGGCGAAGCATTCTGGTGGCTCTCGGCGCGCCTGGCAGGCTGGGACGGAACGCCGAATCCTTAGGTATAATTGCCCCTTATGACTGATAAGGGATTGATTAAATTCCCGTGCATATTTCCGGTGAAGGTGATGGGAGCCAACCAGGAGGATTTCGAGCGCCTGGTGCTGGAGATCATCCAGAAGCATGCCTCCCTTGCGGCTGAAAAGGCGGTCACCAGTAAGCTGAGCAAGGAAGGTAAATTCATCTCGCTGACGGTGCGTATCCAGGCGGAAAGCCAGGCGCAGCTGGATGCGATTTATCGTGAGCTTAGTACCAATGAGAGGGTGCTGATGACGCTGTGAGCATCCCGTTCTATCCGTAGGGGCACGAAAATGTTTTGATGATGTTGTGAGCACCCCGCCATATCCGTAGGGGCACGAAATTTCGTGCCCCTACAAATTTTACAAAAACATTTGCGTATGCGGCGATAGACAGGTCAGTGGGATAGGGGCATCAGGATATCTTTGGTTTCGATGATCTCCGCCTGAACCTTGCCCCTGGTAAGATCGCTCAACTCGGCCTGGAAAGAAGGTAGCTTGTCGACCATGAGGCGGGCGGTGAGGGTCACATCGGCGGCAAAATCCTCGTCCAAAACCGTGCCAGACAGGGAGGCTAACAGCAAGCGCACACGTTCCAGGTAAGTGTAAGGGAAGACTAGCATCAGGGTATGGGTGAGCACCCTCTCAGCCCGCGGGACGGTCTCCACCACCAGGCGCACCGCCTCTGAATAAGCGCGCACGAGGCCTCCAGTGCCCAGCTTGGTGCCTCCAAAGTAACGCGTGACCACCACGGCTACATCCCCCAAACCGCTGCCGCGCAGCACTGCCAGGGCCGGTCGACCCGCCGTGCCGGAAGGCTCGCCGGCATCCGAGCAGTGTGCAGTCTCCGAATCGCCGTGCCCAATGATGAAGACGGGCACGTTGTGGGATGCATCGGGGAACTCGGCCTTGATGCGGACGATGAAAGCCTTGGCTTCGTCTACCGAGAAGGCGGGGGCGAGGCTGGAGATGAAGCGCGAGTTGGAGATGGTGAGCTCGCCGCGCATCTCACGCGCAGGGACGGGGTAAGGGGGCATGGATTGATTATATCGGATGAATACCGCCGTAGGGGCGACCCATCATGGCAATCTATACCCCTTATTCCGTGGGTTCACCGAGATCCATGATTTCATTTACCAGAGGTCGGGTCGCCCCTCCGCACGATAAACGGCTCTTTTGTTGTAGGGGCGACCCATCATGGCAATCTATAACCCTTTATTCCATGGGTTCACGACGATCCATGATTTCGTTTACCAAAGGTCGGGTCGCCCCTACGAAAGACAATAAATATTGACGAATGGTAATTGGTGGTCTTCTGTCCTCATCAATTAAATACCCGAAAAATATTCATCCTCCGCCCATTTAATCGGGTTTCCTGATATATAGGCACGAATATTATCCAGCTCCTTTTCACTCTGAATGAGATGATCGTAAAACCTTGCTTGCCAGGCAAAATCCGCGCTGCCCAATGCCCGTATCCGTTTCGTACATATGGATTTATATTGGTTGACCATCGCTCCCAATGTTCCCGGTTTCCAATGGGTCTTCACCGCCAGCCATACGAATTCCATTTCGTCGAAACGAGATGGATCTAATATAGCACAGATAGAAGATAAAGAGCCGCGCCTCAGCCACGATAAATCGCGTTTATAATACACTCATCGCATGACCCTTAGCGGTATTTCCAACCAGGCTATTCAATATGGAGACTCCCCATGAAACGCCGAGCAAACCTCTCGCGCAGGACGTTCCTTAAGCTCACCGCCACGGTAGCCGCAGGAGCAGCCCTGGCAAGCTGCACCCCCACGCAAAGCACCCCTCCCCCAACCGACACGCCTGCCAGCGAGATCAAGCCGACCTTACTCCCCAGCCCAACCATCGGTAGCACTGCGAGCGGGACCACTCCGGCTGAAACCGCACCCGCAGAGTCTAGCCCCACCGAAACCGCCTCCAACCCCGATCTTACGCCCACGAAAATGCCGGCTTACCTGGCAGTGGTGCACGGACCCGACCCCGCGAGCATCACGCGGGCTGCCATCGAAGCATTGGGTGGGATGGCGAGCTTCGTCAGCCAGGGGTTCGATGTGATCATCAAACCCAACATCTGCACGGATTACAACCCGCCGGAGTACGCCAGCACCACCAACCCAACCGTGGTGGCAACCCTCGTGACGATGTGCCTGGAGGCGGGGGCCAAACGCGTGCGGGCGATGGACTTCCCCTTCGGCGGCACACCCGAATCGGCGTATGAGATATCGGGTATCAAAGCCGCGGTTGAGTCAGCCGGCGGTGAAATGCACATCATGAGCTACCCAAAGTTCACTGAGGTGGACGTCCCGCAAGGCAAGAGCCTGAAAAAGGTGATGATATACCCCGACTTCCTGGAGACCGACTTACTGATCAACGTGCCGATCGCCAAGCACCATTCAGCCACGCGGCTGACCCTGGGGGAGAAGAACCTGATGGGCACCATCCGGGATCGCAATATCATGCATGGCAGCCTGGCCCAACGCATTGCCGACCTGACCAGCCTGGTCCGCCCGGCATTGACGGTGGTGGATGCGGTGCGCATCCTGACCGACCACGGTCCAACCGGGGGCGTCCTGGCAGACGTCAAGCAAATGGATACGATCATCGCCAGCCGGGATATCGTGGCGGCTGATTCCTATGCGACCACACTTTTTGGTCTTACAGGAGCCGATATTGGTTATATTAAGGCGAGCGCAAAATTGGGTCTGGGTACGATGGACCTGACGAGCATTGATATCCAGGAGATCAACCTGGGATGAGCTGGACGAGCTGGCGGCGGGTGCGGCAAGCCACCCAAATCCTCTTTTTTGCACTCTATATCTACCTGATCTTCACGGTGGTGCACCAGCGGGTGGCACCGGCCCTCGCGGACATTTTCTTCCGACTTGACCCGCTCTCAGCGCTGGGAGCAATGCTCGCCAGCCGCCAGTGGATCCCCAAACTGGGGCTGGCACTGGTCACTGTTGGACTGACATTCATCATTGGGCGGGTTTGGTGCGGTTGGATCTGCCCAATGGGCAGCTTGTTGGAGTGGGTATCCTTCCGCAAGGCGCGCAAGCGGGCGGCCTCGATCTCCCCTCGTTGGCGGTTGGTGAAATACTTCCTGCTGGCAACCAGCCTGGCACTGGCGCTCTTCGGCGGGCTGACCTTGCTGGTGCTGGACCCGATCGCCATCTTCACCCGCACGCTGACCACTGCCATCCTGCCAGCCATATTTTATGCGGTCAATTCCATCGAGACGGCGCTGTATCACGTCAGCTTCCTCACCCCGGCATTGGATGGGTTCGAGGGACTGGTGCGAGGCAGCATCTTACCGGCCGAACAACCTGCCTTTACCCAAAACCTGGCCATTGCAGCATTTTTCGTGGGTATCATTGCTTTGAACTTGCTGGCGCACCGCTTCTGGTGCCGCTACCTGTGCCCGCTGGGGGCGCTGCTGGGAATACTCTCCAAAGTAGCGTTATTTCGACCGATCATCGGACAAGCCTGTATTGAATGCACGCGCTGCGCAGTGGTATGCAAGCCGGGGGCAGTCGATACCGACCCAGGCAACTTCCACATCATGCCAGCCGAGTGCACCATGTGCCTGGATTGCTTTGCCAACTGCAAGCCGGGAGATATTCGCCTCGGTTTCTCACTGAAACCAGCCCCCAAACAGGAGTTTGATCTCTCCCGACGGCAAGCACTGGGAGCCCTGGCAACCGGAGCAGTCGGGGTGCTGCTGATGGGAACCGACCTGCGCCTGCGACAGGATACCCCCTGGCGCATCCGCCCGCCCGGGGTGACCGATGAAGATACATTCCTCTCCACTTGCCTGCGCTGCTCGCAGTGCATGAAAATCTGCCCCACCACTGCCTTGCAGCCGGCACTGACCGAGGCAGGGCTGGCAGGCTTGTGGACGCCGCTGGTGGTGCCGCGTGTGGGCTACTGCGATTATGGCTGTACGGCCTGCGGTCAGGTGTGCCCAAGCGGAGCCATCCCACTGCTCTCCCTGGAAGACAAACGCCTGGCAGTGATCGGTAAAGCCAGCATCGACCAGAACCGCTGCCTGCCATGGGCAAGCGGAGTGCCGTGCATCGTCTGCGAGGAGATGTGCCCCACCCCGCAGAAATCCATCCGCCTGGAAGAAGCCCAGGTGATCGATGCCAGCGGGCAGACCAGCACTGTTCTGCGCCCGAGCGTCTTGCGGGAGGTGTGCATCGGCTGCGGCATTTGCGAGCATTACTGCCCGTTGGAAGGCAGTGCAGCTATCCGGGTGTATAACGCTTGAATCTGGCTGGTTTATTGCATCCCAATGGGCATCTAAATATAATAAGCAATCGATAAAATGATGTAGAATATCATCATAGGGATATTTGTATTGGGTGCTAAGGAGGCGAACATGAACAAGAAATTCATCCTCACCTGTGGGCTGCTGGTGATATTGGCACTCACGGCCACAGGCTGTAAATTACCGGCGAGCGTCAGCCCGCCCATTCCAACCTTGGTGCCGACTGCGACGACGGGGCAAGTGGTGGTCTCTGAACCGACCAACACATCCGTCCCGCCCACTGCAGTAGTAGTGACCGAGACGGTCCCACCGACTGCCGTGGTAGCCTCCCCGGTGCCGCCCACCCCCGTTCCACCCACCCCCGTACCACCCACGCCAGCACCCCTGCCCCCAGCCGTGCGCATCCAATTTGCGGCCGGCGGCACCTCGGCAGTGATCAATGGCAACCTGGATACGGGTCAGACGGTATATTACGTGCTGAAGGCGAATGCAACTCAGTCCATGAGCGTGAAAGTGACTTCACCCAATACCGATGTTACCCTCGGCGTCTTCGGTGCGGATAATCAGGTATTGCTTGCCAGCGCCTCGAAAGACACAGTCTGGTCAGGCACACTGCCCACCACCGAGGATTACTACATGAGCCTGACGGCGGGAGGCGGTGCGACGAGCTATACGCTCACAGTGGATATTCCGCCGCTACCCACTTCGCCCACTGCCAACGTCACCCAGGTTCCAGGGACATTTGACCCGGTGGCAACCTTCGGGATCGCCACCTTTGATGACCCGATGACGGGCGGTAACATCAACGATTGGGTTAACCCGGTGACTGGTTTGCTGCCCAATACCAACTACCTCAAAATCGTTGAGTCGGGTGCCAAGTTCTATGTTACCGGCAAGGTGGCCGGCTTCAGCACCTGGTACTTCACCTGGCACGAGCTCACCGACTTTTACCTGCAATCGACATTTAACTCGGGGAGCTGCACAGGCAAGGACGCCTACGGGCTGATCGTGCGCGGACCTGAACACCTGGCAGGGGTCTCCTATGGATATGTAGTGGCTTTCTCATGCGATGGTCAATATTACGTCTTCCGCCTGGATGGCGCCAACCCATACACCACCAAAGACCTGGTAGCGTGGAGCAAGAGCGACTATATCCTGGCAGGAGCCGGCCAGGAGAATGTGATTGGGATCAAGGCAGTTGGCAATACCCTGACCATTTATTCGAACGGTCACCAGATTGCAGAGATCTTTGACAGCATGTATGAATTTGGTCGCTATGGGGTCTTCGTAGCCCCTGAATTGACGGAAGATTATACCTACCAGGTGGTCCACATGTCTTATTGGGACCTGAAGCCATAAAGTAAACTCACCCGATTGATATAATAAATAACCCTAGCTGCGGTCAACCACCGCAGCTAGTTTTTCTTCCTAAGAATCTTTTATACAAATTCTAAGGAAATCTACATTGTAGAATTAATAAGAAACTGATAAAGTTGGGCAATCTTGTCGCATATTCTATCCGGGTAGATTAATGGACGAATGGCTCAGCTTAAGCAAGGCAGCACAACAATTGGGGGTTCACCCGAGCACCGTCAGGGCGTGGGCGGACCATGGTTATCTACCTTCGCAGCGCACGCAAGGAGGGCACAGGCGATTCCGGCGCTCGGATGTGGAGATACGCATGCATACCAGGTGGGAGAGTACCACACCCGAGGCAACTTCCGTGTATGCCAACGTCTTGCGAAACACGCGCATACAGATCAATGAGAGCAACCTGCAAGCAGAAAGCTGGTACCGCAAGATGGATGACGAAGCTCGCGAGCAATATCGGTTGAGCGGGAGGTCGTTGGTGCAAGGATTGATCACCCATCTATCTTCAGTTGAGGAAGGCCTGGATGCTGAAGCACGCTCGCTTGGATATGAATATGCCTCACGCGGCCAGCGGGTAGGGTTGACCAGTGTGGAGGCAGCACATGCTTTCCAATTCTTCCGTACAGCGGTGATGGACGCCATCCTGGCGGCGTACGAAAACGCAGATGTTCGATCGCCTCAAATTTGGTCGGAACTGTTCCGCAGGATGAACTCGTTTTCCGATTTGATCATCATCACCCTGCTGGATACTTATGAAGCCTTCCAGCACGGGACGCATTGATCCCACAGGATCAACTATCCCAATCAATTTCAAGGAGTGAAAAATGCATTACCTGCCCATTTTGTCAACCGTCATCACGTTTGCCTTTGCTGCCGCGGTGTTCAGCCGCTTCAAGGTAAGACACGGAGCACATCTTTTATTATGGTGCATCGGGTTGGTGTTGTACGGGATTGGCACGCTGACTGAGGTGATCAGTATCTTCACCTATAGCCTTTTTGCAATCAAACTGTGGTACCTGAGCGGTGCCATGCTGACGGCTGCCTGGCTGGGACAGGGGACGATCAACCTGCTGGTACGACGGAGAGGCATCGCACCCACACTGAATATCATCCTTCTCATCGTTAGCTTGCTGGCAGTGGTGTTGGTTTTACTGGCGCCGCCTATATCTACTACGGTCAACTTCAACACTGCTCAGCCGCTCTCGGCCCAATATAAGGATATCCTCAGCCGCTCCGGGATCGTGATCTTGCTGACCATCCTGCTTAATACCTATGGCACCCTCACCCTGGTGGGTGGTGCAATTTACTCGGCTTATATCTTCTGGCGCAAGCGAGTACTTTATAACCGCATGGTGGGCAATATCCTGATCGCGGTTGGAGCGATCCTGCCTGCCATGGGTGGAACATTTGTTCAGAGAGGGCTGCCTGATTTCCTGTATCTCAGTGAATTCCTGGGCGCCATTTTGATGTACATCGGCTTCCTGCAAGCCACGGTGACAGTGCAGGTGAAAAACACCGTACCGGCATCCACGGATTAATCAGCAGGCAATTGATAACCAAGATAGACCAAATATATCTATCCCATTTACCGGCAGTAGAGTGAGCGGATTAATACTCCACAAAAACACCGTCTACTTATGGGGAATTACATTATTGCAGATATATGAGAAAGGAGCCTAAAATGAGCCAAGGTGTCGAAGTGATCGTTTACCCGGTTAAAGATATCAACCAGGCCAAGCAGATGTTCAACCGGCTTTTAGACGCAGAACCATATGCAGATATGCCGTATTATGTTGGCTACCGGGTGGGAAACGTGGAAATCGGGTTAGACCCCAATGGTTTCAGCCAGGGAATGACTGGTCCGATCAATTACTACCGTGTCTCTGACATTAAGCAAAGCATGCAAACCCTGCTCGATGGGGGTGCCCAAAAGCTGCAAGATATCAGGGATGTGGGTGGCGGTAAGCTGATTGCCACCGTCAAGAGCCCGGATGGCAACGTCATCGGGCTGACCCAGAATCCGTAGATGCAGTCCAGACGTTCGAAATTTCATTCAAGGGGCTGGCCCAATAGTAGATGCGCAGGGGTGGAATTCCGAAAATATCATGATTGATTACCCCTGCGCTCTGACCGAAGGAGCACCAAGTTGGCGTAGGGGACATGTTTCTGGTGTATTTTGTTCAAATCCCTCCCCTACGCCCCTACGTTGTTACGTTTCATGATTTTCCCCAATATTGTGCTATTTAGAATACCCTAATTTTGTTCCCAAGAACGGGACAAAATTGTTTTAAGCTATAATCATCCTATTGACCAATTTTCCCTGTTCGCGCGGCACGTCAACACCATTGACTAAAATCACCCTACCCCTCCTGGTGCTCATCTTCATCACTTCGGCTTGCATGCCGGGTGCGAGCCTGCCGGGTACTGCCACTCCGGGTGTTCCAACAACCATGGAACAGGATTGGTATTCGGTATTTTTCACCGACCCAACCAGCTTAACTGCATCTTCTTACCGCGGCGGACCAGACGAGGCTCTGGCAGAGGCGATTGACGCAGCCAGGATCAGCGTGGATGTGGCTATTTATGACTTAAATTTGTGGTCGATCCGGGATGCGCTGATCTCAGCCCACCGGCGAGGGGTGGATGTGCGCATGGTGACGGACAGCGATAACATGGATGAGCAGGAGGTCCAGGAGATTAAGCAGGCGGGGATTGAAGTATTGGGAGACCGCCATGAAAGCCTGATGCACGATAAATTCGTCGTCATCGACCGGCTCGAGGTGTGGACGGGCTCGATGAACTTCACCACAGGTGGGGGTTACACGGATAACAATAACCTCATCCGCTTGCGGTCAACCAAATTGGCGGAGGATTTCACCCAGGAGTTCGAGCAGATGTTCCTGGATGACCACTTTGGGACTGAGAAATCTTCCAAGACACCCAATCCGACGGTGATAGTGAATGACAGTTCGATCGAAATATATTTCTCACCCGAGGATGGCACATTGGAGCACATCCTGAGCGCAGTCAATGGCGCACAGGAGAGCATTTACTTTTTGGCTTACTCTTTCACCTCGGATGAGCTGGCTCAGGCTCTCATCCAGCGGGCGAATGCTGGGGTGACGGTGCGAGGTGTGTTCGATAAAGACCAGTATCATTCCAATACAGGCACCGAGTTCGATACACTCCAGGGTGCTGGCATAGACGTCTGGCTGGATGGCAATCCACGACTGATGCATCATAAGGTGATCATCATCGACCAACAGATTGTGATCACCGGCTCGTATAACTTCAGCAACAACGCTGAGCATAATAACGACGAAAATACCCTTATAATTCATAATCAAGACATCGCAGCGCAGTACCTGAAAGAATTTCAACAAATTTATGATCTATCGCGAAGGTGAAGCATGATGGAAACCAATGGTAAATTTTACCTGGGACGCGTCTATGACTCCAAGCTAGCCAAGACCACGGACCAGAATGTACTTTACGAACCGGCAGATTTGACGACACACGCCGTGGTGGTTGGCATGACCGGATCAGGGAAGACCGGACTGTGTATCGATCTTTTGGAGGAAGCGGCGCTAAATAACATCCCCGCCCTGATGATCGATCCCAAGGGAGATATGACCAACACCCTGTTACACTTCCCCAACCTGCTGCCGCAAGACTTTCAGCCCTGGGTCAACCCGGACCAGGCACGCCGGGCTGGTAAAACACTGGAACAAGCCTCGGCTGAGGCTGCACAGTTGTGGAAGCAGGGGCTAACCGATTGGGGCATCGACCAGCAGCGTCTACTTAACCTGGCAAATTCAGCCCAATTCGCAATCTATACCCCCGGATCAGATGCAGGTATCCCGGTCAACATCCTGGCATCACTGAAGGCACCTTCGATCGCCTGGGAAAGCAACAAGGAAACCTTACGCGAACGGATCAACGGCACCGTGACTGCGCTGCTGGGGCTGGTGGGCATGGAAAATATAGACCCGGTACGCTCGCGCGAGCACATCCTGCTAGCGAACATCTTCGAATATGCTTGGAGCCAGGGAAAAGACCTTGACCTGGGTGAGCTGATCTTACAGACCCAATCGCCACCCTTCCCAAAATTGGGGGTGTTCGACGTCAACACATTCTTCCCGGAGAAAGACCGTTTTGAGCTGGCAATGCTGCTCAACAACATCCTGGCAGCACCCACGTTCCAGGTGTGGATCGAAGGGCAGCCGCTGGACATCCCAACCCTGTTATATACCGCGGAAGGCAAGCCGCGCCATAGTGTGTTTTATATTGCGCACCTGAGTGATTCGGAGCGCATGTTTTTCATTACCCTGCTTTACTCAGCGGTGGAAACCTGGATGCGCTCACAGACCGGCACTACCAGCCTGCGAGCTCTGCTGTATTTCGATGAAATCTTCGGCTACCTACCCCCGGTGGCAAACCCACCTTCCAAACAACCCATGTTGCGCATGTTGAAGCAGGCGCGCGCTTTTGGCGTTGGACAGGTGTTGGTGACGCAAAACCCGGTGGATGTGGATTACAAAGCGCTTTCCAACGCCGGCACGTGGATGATCGGCAAGCTGCAGACCGATCAGGACAAGCAGCGCTTGCTGGATGGGCTGGACAGCGCCATGGAGGGCAGCCTGGACCGGGCCGAGTATGACCGGCTGATCTCCACCCTGGGGAAGCGGGTGTTCCTGCTGCACAATGTGAATGCCAAGGGTCCGATACTATTTTCCACCCGCTGGGCGATGAATTACCTGACGGGACCCCTGACGCGCACCCAAATCCCCGACTTGAACAAGCTGGTAGGTGCAGTTGAAATTCCAGCAGCTCCATCTCCGGCAGTGGTACCAACCGCTGTGCCGGTTGGGCAAGCTGTCGCGACCGGGCAACCACAGGCATATGGAGCACCCGCAGCTGCAGTGACTGCCAAACCAGGAGCCTACTCATCCACCCGACCCACCACTCCAGCAGGGATCGCGGAATATTTCCTGCCCAACAACCTCACGTTTACCCAGGCATTTAAAGCTGCCGGGCGAGAGTTTCCCATGGAAGCCTACAGCCAGGGGCTGATCTATCGACCTGTGATGCTCTCACAGGCAAGCGCACGTATCTATAATTTGAAATATAAGCTGGATATCGACAGCTACAAGACTGCGCTGGTGGCAGACCCCGACCGGCGCGGGATCGTCCGGTGGGATAATTATCCCAGTGCAAAGATCGATCCGGAGAGCTTCGATCAGGCGCCGGACCCACAAGCTCGATTTGGACCGCTTGAGACCCCCATGAATGACGTCAAGCTGATGAATGCACTGGAGAAAGACTTTCTCGAGTGGGCATACCGCACCACCCAGGTGACGCTGCGGGCAAATGAGAGCCTCAAACTGTATGCCGGACCTGAGACTACAGAGGACGATTTTCAGAGCCTATGCACCAAGGCTGCCACGCAAGCATGCGATGCTGAGATCAAGAAAATCTCGGCGAGCTATGACACCAAGCTGCGGGCGTTGAATGACAAGCTGGAACGCGAGCAGCGTGAGCTGAAGCAGGACCAGGCGGAACTATCCAGCCGGAAGATGGAAGAGCTTGGTACCGGGCTTGAGACAGTGGCAGGCTTCCTGGGGTTCGGCCGCAAACACTCCATTTCCTCCTCGATCAGCAAACGACGTATGGCAAAACAGGCCAAAGGTGATGTGGATGAATCGGTGGATGCGATCAAAGATTTCAACGAACAGATAGCAGCCATCGAAGCTGAAAAGGGGACCGCTGTACAAGCATTGCTGGATAAATGGGCGCAGGTAGCCAACCAGATCACGGAAATCCCCATCGCGGCGCAGAAGAAGGACATCCTGCTGGACTTCTTCGGGGTGGCATGGATGCCATATCACCTGGTGAAGATTGGTGAGCAAGCGGATGAGCTCCCAGGGTTCACAACTAAGTAGCACATTCATGGATGACCAACACTATAAAGTCAGGAACAGTACGGGGAGTCTGGTCAACATCAACCTGAGGCGGGATAAACGCCTGAAGAAAACCTCACGTTGGGAGCGCATGCCGGATGGCTCACTCTTACTGCGCATTCCCCACCGATTCCCAAAACGGAGAATTAGCGGCTTGCTTGAACAGGTGGCTTCCCAACTGGATAAATCGATCAAGCCCCATCACTACAGGAGCGATGCCGACCTGCAACAGCGGGCGGAGCTGATCAATCGAAAACACTTTGACGGGAAAATACAATGGAATGGAATCCGCTGGGTGAGCAATATGCAATCTCGCTTGGGGAGCTGCACGCGAGGAGGTGCGACGGATGGTCAAATTCGGATCAGTGACAAGATCAAGAACTGGCCGGTTTGGGTAGTGGATTACGTGATAGCTCATGAAATGCTGCACCGCAGGCACCCCAATCACTCTGACTTATTTTGGAATGAGCTAAATACTGCCTACCCGAAGGCTGAACATGCACGCGGTTTTATCGAAGGAGTGGGCTTTGCCGCCGGGCGGACGTTCGAGGATGATTAACAAATGCCATGTACGCTTCCGTTCGAAACTAACGAGATATGTAAAGGACCCAATGGCACACAACTTGCAACCGATGGATAACCATGGAACATAATCCTTCCCCTCCTGCTGATTATATGAATGCCGTAGGATTGCTGAACCGGCGAGAGATTGAAGCGCGCGTGCTTGCACCTTTACTTGAGAAATTAAGCGCCGAGATGGATGGTGAGAAGGTCTGGGAGATCATGCGCGAGGTGATCCGAGACATTGCCCTCCAGCAAGGAGTACAGCTGGCGAGCAGCCTGGAAGCTAATGACCTGGCGCATTTTGCCGTCGCACAGGAAAGCTGGAAGAAAGATAATGCGATCCAGACGGAAGTACTCGAGCGGACGCGCAAGAAATTCTCGTTCAACGTATTTCGTTGCCGGTATGCCGAGATGTACCAGCACCTGGGTATCCCGGAGCTTGGCAAAATGCTGTCATGCGACCGAGATTTTGCGTTCATTGAAGGTTATAACCCGAATATCCGGTTGTGCCGCACCCAAACGATCATGGAAGGGGCAGATCTGTGTGACTTTCGCTTTGAGGTGCAACCGTCCAAAAAACCGCACGGGTGAATTGCTTGACGCAGGTTTCGGATTATGCTAGTATCACTTAGCGATTAGCTGCGTATTGGACAAAAATAGCGTACAAAACAGCGTTGCTGATTGTATGAAGGAGACAGAATACTCATGAACCGGATAAGTTATTCTCGTTTGTTTATCATCCTTGTGCTGGTCGGAATATTTGCATTTGGACTGACCTCCTGCAAGCTGCCTGCCTCCAAAGGTCCACAATCCAACAGCGATGGCTTCCCTGTACCGGGTGGAAGCGAGCAAACCCCGGGTGGGATCGACGTCTCCACCTTCGCCACACAGACCGCACAGGCAGCTCCACCCGTGGTCGTAGCATCGCCGGTGCCCTCGGAAAACACGCCAGCGAGCCAGGAACCTGAAGCAACCAATACAGCTGGGGCACCTGAACCAACGGCAGCACCGATTGTTTACGTGACCGCCACGCCAGGTGGACCACCGGCTTCGTACACCTTACAATCGGGTGAATTCCCCTTTTGCATTGCCCGCCGCTTCAATGTAAGCATTGCTGAGCTGCTCAGTCTCAATGGTCTGACGGTGAATTCCGCGGTCTCGCCAGGGCAGGTGCTACAAATCCCACAGACCGGCAATCCATTTGACGGTCAGCGCGCCTTGCATGACCATCCCGGAACTTACAAAATTCAATCTGGCGATACTCTCAATACTATAGCCTGCTATTTTGGTGACGTCTCACCGGATATGATATCGCTGCAAAATGATCTGCATACCACAGACCTGCCCGTTGGAGAGGTTTTGATCATACCGTAAAGAAAACCTTCGACGATTACGAAGGTTTAAACGCGCATCCAGTTTAAACCTTCGTTATTTTAAGGAGCATTATGCCCATCGAAACCATTCATCAAGAAACCGTTTACCGCGGCCGTGCCTTCAATGTGCGCCGGGATGAAGTGCGGTTTCCAAACCAACATACCATGCACCTGGACATCATCGAACACGTCGGTGCAGTCACCATCCTGCCTATAGATAAAGAAGGACGGATCCTGTTCGTACGACAGTACAGGCATGCAACCGGGATAGAATTGCTGGAGCTACCCGCTGGCACACTTAACCAGGGAGAGCCGCCGGATGAATGTGCATTACGAGAGATCCGAGAAGAGACAGGGTTTGCAGCCGGAAGTTTGATCAAGCTGGGTGAATTTTTCCTCGCCCCAGGCTATTCCACCGAATATATGGTCGTCTATCTGGCGAATGAGCTACACCGCGACCCTTTACAGGCAGATGAAGATGAATTTATCTCCCTTGAAGCCATCCCGATTGATCGAGCCTATGACATGGCGTTCAATGGAGAGCTGCAGGATGGCAAATCGCTGGCAGCATTACTCCTTGCCCATCCATATATCCATAGTCAGGCATAACTCTATAAATATAAAATAAAAGGTGGGAGGCGATCTAGTCTCGCTCTTGATTATTTAATTTACTGCTATTCAGGACTGCCAGGTAAGGAGGGCGCTTTCTTGTTGACGATCAACATTTCCAGGAAGCTGCGATTTATCAACATCACAGGGGATTCGAGCTTTAGATCGGGGTAGAGCAGTGCAGTAAGTACAGCATCATAGACGACAATAAAATAGGAGGTACCTTCCGTAATTAATGCTGAGAATTCAAAACGCCCAGACCATTCAATCGTACCGGAGATTTCATAAGTCCGGGTGGAAATTTGGACCGGATAGGGAATAAGCCGCTGATAGCCGCTTTTTAGAACTCCCTGTAAACCCATGTAATCACGTTTGCGCAAGGATACCGCAGCTATCTCTGAGCGGACCATATACAGCTGAGCGGCATAATTCACCACGCTGGATGGTTTATGAATTGGGGCGATACTGGCGTCATTAACCTCTATGAATGAGGTGGTCATATCGGTTAACATGCCCACCAACCCACTTTGAATGACTTTAATTTGGCCGAAGATATAATGGCTGCAGGTGAGGATTTCGGCAGGGATGAGACGATTAGAAATCGGCGAGACCATTATTCCTCCGGGTATCGAGCTAACTTTGGGGTTGAGGCCGGTTCAAGTTTTTAGGTGGATTCTTGCGGCGCGGCTTGGGTTTGCGACCCGTAGTGGGGCTGAGCAGCATATTCAGCCAGCTTACAGCATGGGTGTCATACTCGCGCTTGCCACACACATCACAAACCCAGGACGGGAAATTCGGGACCGTGATCAATTCATCATTCAACCAGGTAAAATAGGTCAGATATTCAAGGTGAAAGACCCCAGTATGGCACTCAGGACAAATATGGGGATAATCAGACCCTTCATCAGGTGTGGGTCTCTCATCTGGCTTTTTCGCTTCATCACTCATTTTTTACAGACTCAGCTTCCTGGACGATCTTCACTCCAGCACTGGCACCCAGGCGATTCGCGCCGGCGTTGATCATGGCGACGGCATCCGCGTAGGTGCGGATACCTCCCGCAGCCTTGAGGCCCATCTCCGAACCGATGACACGACGCATCAATGCCACATCTTCTACTGTTGCACCTCCGGTGCCAAATCCGGTGGAAGTCTTAACAAAATCTGCCCCAGCGGCCTGACTGATGAGGCAGGCAATGATTTTCTCACGGCGGGTGAGAAGAGAATTCTCCAGGATGACCTTGACCAATGCACCCTGGTTATGGGCAGTGCCAGACACTGCCTGGATCTCGTTCATCACCAATCCGTAGGCTTCTGATTTCAGAGCACCGATATTGATGACCATATCGATCTCTGATGCCCCGGCATTGATGCATGCCAGAGTTTCAAAAACCTTGAACTCAGGAAGAACTGCACCAAGCGGGAATCCGATCACCGTGCAGATGTTCTCCTTCGCATTACGCAACATCCCACACGCCAGGGGGACGTAGACTGGATTGATGCAGACGGTTGCGAAATGATGCTCCATTGCTTCTTCGCATAGGAGGCGTATCTGGGCAGCTGTTGCGTCTGCCTTGAGCAGGGTGTGGTCGATCCAACCGGCAATTTCTTTGCCCACCGGTATGTTTAACGGGGTTGGAGCGGAAGGCGGCTGCTGCTCATAATCAATTGCCAATGAGATAAGCTGGGATAATTCCATTATAGTTTATTCCAATCAATGGGCGGCATTGGCTAATGGGACGTGGTCAATAAAACCCCAGTCAGGTGGCGGCCAGTATACCAGGATAGCCTTACCTACCACATAAGCCATTGGGACGTTGCCCCAATCTCGTGAATCGGAAGAATTGGTGCGATTATCACCTAATACAAACAATTGACCTGCCGGAACCCGCCAGGTGTTGTCGTGAGTAGTGGCTACCTTAATATAACTCTCTTCCAAACGCTGTCCATTAATATATACGCCATTATTCTTGATTTCAACTTCATCACCAGGCAACCCGATTACGCGCTTAACATATTCTTCGCTGGGATCAGGTGGTGGGTGAAAAACAATAATATCCCCCCGTTTCGGGGCTGCAAAGCGATAACTTAAACGGTTGACAATCACATATTCACCCGATAACAAAGTCGGCTCCATGCTCTCACCATCCACCCGGATGCGAGCAGAGACCACGTTGATGGTGACGAACAATACAACCGAGAGTACTAAGGTCTCCAGAACATCCTTTAGAAAACGCAGGAACCCTGAGCCTTCTTTAGGCTGGGTTAATTCCGGACTAATTTCTGATTGATTCGTATCCAAATTTCCTCCATGCCTCAGGCATTATAAGACCGGTCTCTCCTGTGAGCAAGGGAATGCGGATTAATGAATGGTGAACAGGCCCCTGGATTTCCGAGTGGAGGCTGATTATTTTCTACGCGGTCGTAATACGATGCGGATGGGTGTGCCTAAAAATGGGTGTTCCTGACGGATACAGTTTTCCAAATAGCGAATGTAAGTGAAGTGGGCTAATTTGGGGTCATTGACATGGAGCAAAAAGACGGGTGGGTCATTCCTGACTTGAGTACCATAATAAATCTTCAGCTCAGTGCCTGCATGGGAGGGTGAGGCATGCTTGTCTTGAGCCTGGTGAAGGATGCGGTTAATTTTTGAGGTCGGCAGGCGGGTGAGGCGTTCTTCCTGAACCCTCAATGCCATGGGTAATACCTGATCCACACGTTGACCGGTCTTGGCAGAAATAAAGACGATCGGAACATAATCCATAAAATTCAATTCCTGCCGGATGCTTTTGGTGAAGTCAACCATGGTGTAGGTGTCTTTCTCGATTGCGTCCCACTTGTTCACCAGAACTACGGCACTTTTCCAGGCATCCAGGATAAAGCCAGCAATGTGGGCATCCTGGGCGGTCAATCCCGCGGTAGCATCTAATACAAGCAGGACGACATCCGACCTTTCGATGGCTTGCAAGGCACGCAGCACGCTGTATTGTTCCACACCAGGGGTAATATGACCGCGCCGCCGGATACCTGCCGTATCAATCAGCACCATCGGTACATCACCGTAAGTGAGATGCGTATCTATGGCGTCACGGGTGGTGCCAGGGATCGGACTGACGATGGCGCGTTCCTCCCCCAGGAGCTGATTGAGCAAACTGGATTTCCCGGCATTGGGTTTGCCGACGATGGCAATCTTGACCGAATCATCCTCAGCCTCTTCGCCCTCCTTCTTGAACGTAGCCACCAATGCATCCAGCATGTCGCCGGTGCCGGTGCCATGCAGTGAGGAAATCGGATAGGGCTCGCCCAGGCCCAGCTCATAAAATTCCATGGCAGCCATACGGCGGGCTTCGTTATCGCATTTATTTACCACAAGCAACACGGGAGGTTTAGCTTGACCATCCTCTTCGCGTTGATGTTTACGCAGGATCTGCGCCACTTCATGGTCGGCCGGGGTCACGCCACTTTCGGCGTCGGTGAGGAATAGGACCGCGTCGGAGTCCTGGATGGCAATCTCAGCCTGAGTGCGAATCTGGTCAATGAAATCTGCCGAGCCAATTGAGAGCGGCTGCTGACCGCGACCCAGGCCCATTTGAGTGGGGTCAATCCCACCTGTATCCACAATATCGAACGCCCGACCATTCCATTCGGCTTCCATCACCAGCCGATCGCGGGTGGTTCCAGGGACGTCATCCACCACCGCCAGGCGCTCGCCTGCCAGACGATTAAAAAGGGTGCTTTTCCCAACATTGGGTCGCCCAACCAGGGCAACGACTGGTTTTGTCATTAAATATCCTTATGGTACCGGGGTGGAGGTTTGGGTAGCAACTGGCGTTCCATTGGGTGTGCCAGTTTGGGTGGGGGTTGGAGAAATGATGATGGTAATGGATACCGTACCGGGCAGGATGGATACCATTTGAATCCTATCCGGCAGGATATTTATTTGCGGAACGAATTGATACGTGCCCACTTCATAGCCGGTTAAATCCACTACGGCGCGTACATCTGCCGGTGCGAGCGTATTCAGCACTGGAACAGGCCCCGAAAGAATGACATCCACAAATGCAGGAGTCGCGGTGGCTGTCAAGCCTGGAGCAAGACCAATCACCTCTACCGGCAGAGAAATAGCCAGGCTTGACTCGATGGTGGCAATGCTTACCTGAACCAATACTTTCGAATCACCGACCACAGAGATCCCAGATGGAAGGCTCAGGTCCACCAGGGTCTCAAAATATTCCTGTTTACCGGTTAAATCGATGGGCTGCGTCTCTATGTAGCCGGGTAGGTTATTGACCAGCTCTGGATTGGAAGAGAAAACGACCACTCCGATGGGTGTGACAAAAATATTAGTCACCCGGTAACCGGTGTCCACCTGACCGGTAGAGACTGCCCGGACAATTACATAGCGATAGCCACCCAACAGGGTGACAGGTTGGGTAATGCTGACCGCTTCGGGTGAAATGGTTAACCCGCTGACAGTCTGACCTTCTGCATCCAGCAATTGGGGAATTACCTCGCGGACAAGGGTTTGATTGACATTGGTAATATCCAGTGTTACGCGCACTTGTTTGACTAAAGATATTAAAGATTCGGGTCCGGTCACGGTTACCTGTTTAGGATCCAGCTGGGTAGTTTGCGCCTGATAGCCTACGGGAGGGTTACCCGTCACAATCAGGTTGACTGGAAAGACCTGGGTGGCAATTGAATCGAGGTTGAGGGTAATTTGGGTAGGGTCCTGGCTGATCAAGCGAACAAGGTGAGGGGTGATCAGTACCTGTACGGGAACATTATGCTCGCCTTGCCCCAGGTTGGATAAATCCACCTTGGCGGTCACAGATTGTTGATCTTTATTCAACGTGGTCCACACTGACGTGGGTGCCCTCAGGACCAGGGTGACACTAGGCGAAATATCACCCATGATCTGCAAGTTGGGGTCCTGACCAATAATTTCAATCGGAATCGGCCTGGAAAGGGGTAGCTCTTCGTAAGGATCAGAGGCGATGACGGCGGAGACCCAAACAATGACCGCAAGGATGAAGGCAGTCAATAAAGTACCAAAGTTTTTCGCCAACCAGCGCAGGACCTTCACTTAATTGACCTCCCCTCCGGGTTTTTTCCCGCTGGGGTAAATGCTCTTGAACCAATCGGTCAGACCCTTGCGTTGAGCATCCGGGCTAAAAAACGCCCTCAAAATATTTTCAAGTCGTTCGGTATCCAGGCGGCGGATCATCCGCCCATTATGAACGACTGAAATTGTTCCACTTTCTTCAGAGACCACAACCACAACGGCATCACTGACTTCCGAGATTCCCAAGGCGGCACGATGGCGCAAACCCAGCTGTCGGTCGGCAGTGTGGGCTAAGACACCACTGGCAGAAAGGGGCATCACACAGGCTGCCGCCACCATGCGGGAACCTTCCAGGATGGCAGCGCCATCATGCAAAGGAGTGTTGGGATAAAAGACCTGCAAAATAAGCTCCGGTGTTACCTGCGCGTCCACAGTTACACCTGTATGTACGTACTGCTCCAGGTTATCCAGGCGTTGGAATACGATCAAAGCTCCATGACGGCGGTCTGATAGGCGGATCGCAGCATTCACCACTGCGGAGATGGACTTTTGAGTGCCGGGAGAGGCTTTGCCATTGGCGAAGATGGATCCAGCCCGGCCAAGACGCTCCAACGCACGGCGAATCTCGGGGGCGAAAATCACCGGGATGGCCAGCACGAGCGCGGGCAGGGTAGTCCGCACCAGCCATGAAAATGCGGGCAGCACTTCCGTACTGCTCAACAAGCTGCCCAGGACGACCAGCACAAGCACCCCGCGCAACAACACTACGGCCTGCGTGTCACGCAACATGATCAGGAGACCAAAAAAGATCAACGTGACTATCGCAAGGTCAAGAATGCTCAGCCAGTTGATGCGTTCAAGAACAAAGCCCAGGCTTTCAATCAGAGAGCGTAGAAGGTTTTCCACTAGAACCTAGGTCCATCACTTATTCTGCCTGATCGCTTTCCACAAGCTCGCAGATCGATACGGTAAAGCTTGCAGTCATGCAGCGAGCTAAACAGGGCGCAACACCCGATCTTTTCGCAGCTGCTTAAAGAACATGGCTTCCCCGCTTCCCATGGTTTCTTGAGCAGCCTCCTGCCAGGCACGCACGCCCAATGAATCGACAGTGCACATTTCATACCCAAGTGAAGTCCAGACCTCTTCCTGCGAGGTTAATTCTGGAGGTAAGAATAAAAGGGCGATCTCACATTGCAGGTCGCGGGAGGTCGTCTCAATCTCAGATAGAAGAGCTTGCATGGCTTTAGACAACGGCTGACCAGGGTCGATATAGACGTCATCAGTGCGTTCAACCAGATTTTCCACCTGCCAGCCCACCACCCCAACCGGTGTGCCATCCAGCTTAAGGAATAGGAAGGCTTTCTCACCAAATGCAGCCATGATATCTTCATCGGTGGGTTTTGCGCGCCCATCACTGAGCCGGCTGATCAGGGCAGCGATCTCAGCAGCATGGCGCGGCCTGGCTTTTTCCACCAGCATAACCCCTTTCGGAGCTGTGACCGGCTTGTAGATGCCTGAATCAAAGGTGGGGAACAGCTCTTTCCAGGCTCTAGTAACCTGCTGCCAGGTTTCATCAAAGGAGCCATCATTTTGGATGACGGTATTGGCTACTTTTACTTTCTCAGTTTGGGGCAATTGGGCGTTGACACGCTGATGAGCCACAGCCACGCTGAGGCCTCTTTTTCTGGTGAGGCGCGAAATCTGAGTTTGCTTTTGGGCATAGGTGACCCAAACCGTATCACAGGCCTGGCGTAATGGCCCTTCCAACAGCTTGATCGCTTCGATCACAATCACCTTTTGAGAAGAACGCCTGACGAGCAGATCAATTGCCTGGCGCACCAGCGGATGAACGATCGACTCGAGCTGGATAAGCGCATCAGGATCTGCGAAGACCACACGGGCCAGCTTGCCACGGTCAATCTGACCGTCAGGAGCCAGGATCCAACTGCCGAAGGTATCGAGCACGGGCTTATAGCCGGGCGCGTCTCTGGCAATGGCGCGATGACCCAGGGCGTCGGCATCAATGCCATACGCACCCAGGTGTTCCAGCATTTTGCGCACCACGCTTTTACCCGTGGCTATATTACCCGTCAAACCTATGACGAATTTGCCTGGCCAGGCGCTCATCCTTCCTCCTGCAATATGCCTTCATTTTAGTCGCGCTATTGCAGAATGTCAAAGGTTCTTGCAAAAATAATAGGAGATGAGAAAAGTGAACCAGCTTTTTATGAGATACACATTTTTCCGAGCTCGATCGCCAAAAAACACCAGGTTGAATTAAAATACTTGAAGCTATTGGTTGATGTAAAATACTTACATATCCTACCTCTAAGCCCGATTTACTGCCGATACCTTCAGCAACCTACACCACCGATTATCCAGAAAGGTCCCCCTCATGAATCCTAGATCAAGCACAGGGAATCCCTACATTACCACAGCGGTTTATTACCTCGGTTTCATCTGCCTGGGTGCGGCGACGGCTGTGCTCGGCCCTACTTTGCAAGGCCTGGCACTAAATACTGATTCCACCCTGGCACAAATCAGCGCGTTGTTTCTGGTAAGTTCCGTGGGGTATCTAATCGGTTCTTTTGCATCCGGAAGAGTGTATGACCGGGTTAAAGGGCACCCGATCTTGTGTCTTGCATTACTTATCCTTGCCGTGCTGATGGGGGTTGTTCCAATGATGAAGACGCTGCTTTTTTTGCAGGTCTTATTTTTCAGCATTGGGATTGTAGAAGGCAGCCTGGATGTAGGAGTCAACACATTGATTGTCTGGCTGCACGGTGACCGTGTGCCACCGTTTATGAATGGCCTGCATGCTTTCTATGGAATGGGCACCACCATTGCCCCGCTCATTGTTTTAGCAGTGCTCAGCAGTATGGGGTCATTGAACAGTATCTATTCAACCTTAGCCATCCTGATCCTGCCGATTGGGGTGCTCATCCTATTTTTCCCCAGCCCATCTCATCATCAAAACCGGCAACAAGCGGAAGATCGACCGGCTGCTCCTGTCCTGGTCTTGCTTTTGGCGGTGATTTTCTTTGCATTTACGGGTGCAGAACTGGGATTCGGCGGCTGGATTTATACGTATGCGACCTTTCAAGAATATGCCAGCCCCACGCTGGCAGCCAGCATCAATGTGGGGTTTTGGGCGGCACTAACTATAGGCCGTGTGATCTCGATCCCACTCGCCGTAAAAGTGAAGCCACAAAAAATCCTTTGGATGAATTTCTGCGGCGTGATTATCAGCTTGCTCATCATTATTTTTTTCTCCTATAACGAAACACTGCTCTGGATTGGAACCATCGGGACGGGGCTGTTTATGGCGTCAATCTTTCCAACATTGCTTAATGATGCCCAAAGCCGTATGCACATATCCGGCAAAATAACCAGCATATTTTTCGTGGGCTCAAGCCTCGGCAGTATGGCAGTACCGTGGTTAATGGGTCAGCTGATTACCCCATTTGGAGCAAGTGCCATCATGGTTGTGGTTTTATGCAGCCTCTTACTTGCCACCGGGTTCTTCTATATTCTCAATACTAAGCAGCCT
Source organism: uncultured Chloroflexia bacterium (assembly GCA_963809805.1). Taxonomy (GTDB): domain Bacteria; phylum Chloroflexota; class Anaerolineae; order Anaerolineales; family UBA4823; genus FEB-25. The sequence continues at coordinate 67,681 of CAWELB010000013.1, forward strand.
GCCACCCCAGCGATACGCCCCCAATGAGCACAGAACAGGAAAAGCGAAGGATGAGGCTACCCTGATAGGGGATTTAAAAAATGGGGAATGTCAAAGATTTTCTAAATTTTTGCATGTGACCTAAACCGAAAAAGATCTCGACCCACAACACAGCAGGGTGGAAAGACATCCCAGATCATATAATCCCCGATATGAATCAACCTATCAATTTCACTTTAATAAACGACTCACCAGATAAAGCAAATATCCGTCTACAAAAATAGAGAAGACAGCCAGCATAACAACGATCCAGGTTGCAATTTTGGCCGCGGGTTGCTTTTCTGCCGGTTTTTTAATCATTCCCAGCAACCCGGGTAGCAATGGCAACAGGCTCAGATAACCTACAATACGGAAATCCAGTGGAAGCTGTCGCGGATAGAACCGTGGATAAAAAAAGAAATATCCAGTTATGGCGAGCAGCAGCCAACCAATTAGCATAAAACCGAATCCACGCCCCCTGACAGCCACCCAGGTTCTCTTGTTGCCCAGACGGTCATCTTCCATGTCCGGTATTTCCACGCTCAAGATACTCACCAACCCATATAAGATCAGAGGAACGAGAAAAAATACTCCTCCAGTATCCAAAGCTCCACGCATCGTCAGATATCCCATCGCTGGTACGAGAAATCCCGCGGCAAACGTATAGCACAATTCTCCGAGGCCTCGATGGGAAAGTCTGAAGGGAGGCGCCGAATAGGACCAACCTGCCAGGTTGCCTAAGACGACAATCCCCATGATCCAAAATGGATAGGCGTACGTTATCATGAACAGTATCCCCATTACAATCGAAAATAAAATAAGACCGATGGCGATCCATTTGACAGGTTCTCTTAACTCCGGGTGTTCCAGGAGAACACCACCCCCTCCACTGATGAGTGTAGGTCTACCGGGTCTATCAGAGGCAACATCGAAATAGTCATTGCTGAAGTGGACGGAAAGCTGTGCCGGTAAGATCACCAAATAACCAAATAGCAGCCGACCCAAGGAGAATTGAGCCCCGAGCAAGACAGCCACCAAAGCGCCGAGCGCAAAAAGTGCCAACCCAACGATTAAGAACTGCAGTCTAGCCACCTTGATGAGTTTAATCATTTGCGTTCGTTAGGGATGAATACTGAAAGCATACATTCTGTTGGGTAAATAAATCTGATTGTACAGCCAGGAGGAGATTCTAACGCAATAACTACTCACCACAACTACACATAACGGTCCAAAAATAACCAAACAATAAATATTTTGTAGGGGCGCAGGGGAAAATTTCTATAATATACATCCTCAAATCCCTCCCCTGCGCCCTTACGGGTCAGGAAACCTGGATTAGTGAGTAGTTACCTAACGCAAATGAAACAGACTGGCGATAAATCCAGCCATTGAGAATGAACGTATAAACTCTTTAAATTATCTTGCCGGTTGCCAGGGTTATTTATAGCCGTATGTTGGCTAGAGCTGATTGTGGGAGGGCAATATACATTATCAATGTTTGAAGGGCAAAATCATCGCAGAATTACTGAAAATTAAGCGTCTTATGAACCGGCGACTAACCCATGTGGTATGTTAAGCATGTATTTAATGAAATAATTAACAACCAGAGCACAAATAGTCGTATAATTGTCGTTCAATCTGTATGATAGATGTCATTGTTGATAAGATGGAAAAGGAGGCAAACCTATACAAATCAACCATGGATTTACAACAGAATAAAATTGATAATTACTTGCTAAACCTACAAAAAACAAAGAAGGAGACTCTATGAAACACAATCGCTGGTTCCAGTTATTTGCCTTATTCATCGTGGCCAGCATGATCCTGACTGCATGTGCGACAACGACGCCAACGGCCGCACCAACCCAGGGAGCCGCCCCAACTACGGCACCTACCACTGCCCCCGCCAAGAACACTGTCATCATCGGTGTTACTGATAAGATTGCCAGCCTCGACCCGGCAGATGCATACGCCACCCGTGACTGGGAGCTGATCAAGAATATCAGTGAAGGTCTGGTGGGTTGGAAGCCGGGTACTACTGATCTTGCACCTGCCCTTGCCACCGATATGGGCACGATCTCCGCCGATGGACTGACGTACACCTTCACGTTAAAGGATGGAATTAAGTTCGGAGATGGATCTGCGTTCGATGCCACGATCTACGCACAACAGCTCAACCGTTTGCTGACCATCGGCCCAACCTGTCCGAATGATGTTGCTGACACGTTAGCAATACCGTATGTATCGAAAATCGAAGCACCAGACGCCAAAACGATCGTAATCACGTTGAAGCAGCCCGTGGCGTACTTCATCCAGATCCTGGCGACTGCCCCATGGACTGCATCGGACCCCAAGACCTTCAAACCTGATGCATGCAACCTGTTCCCAAGCGCCCCCATCTACGGTGTAGGACCCTGGTTCATCTCACAATACACTAAAGATGAGCAGATTGTGCTCGATCCGAACCCCTATTACACAGGCAGCTTGAAACCGCAGGTCGATCAAATCATCGTGAAAGACTACGCTGATCCGCAAACCATGGCTCTCGCCATCCAAAATGGTGAAATTGATATCGCATGGCGCCAATTCTCACCCGAGCAGCTCACTCCTTTGAAGACTGTAGCTGGCTTAACCGTGGGGACTGTAGCTGGAGGCTCAATCCGATACTTGATCCTCAACCATACCATGGCACCGACGAATGACCCCAATGTAGACAAGGCTATCGCTTCGGCCATAGACCGTAATGAGATTGCAGATACCGTGTACGGCGGCAATGTATCTCCGTTATTCTCGATGGTCCCACCGGGGTTCCTTGGTGCAACTGAATCTTTTGATACCATTTTTGCCTCCCCGAACCTGGATCAGGCCAAGAAATTCCTGGAAGCTTCAGGCTATTCAGCCACTAACCCGCTGAAGCTTGAGATGTGGTATCCGCCTGAACACTACGGCGCTTCAACGGCAGCCTGGATGGAGCTGATCAAGAAACAGCTCGAAGCGACTGGCGAAATCCAGGTGACCTTGCAGGCTCAGGAATGGAGCACATACGTCACTGCCCTGACAGGTGGTAAAGCTTATCCAGTGGGTGTCTTAGGTTGGTTCTTTGACTACCCAGACTCTTCCAACTACCTGGATCCATTCGTTTATAACCGGGGTGAAGGCACCAATGTTACCCTTCCTCAAGAAGGCTCCAGTTATGGCGTACCGATCACTGGAACTTTCCAAACGGATGCCACCCAGCTGGTGAATCTGCTTTCCCAGGCTGATACTGAGACCGATCAGGCCAAGCGGGCTGATCTTTACAAGCAAGCTCAGGATCTCTATGCTAACATGGTGGTCACGGTACCATTGTTCTTCAATGCAGAGCATGTCGTCTACCGGTCCAATATCTCTGGCTCAAGCGCTTATGCCACCCCAGAGACCTTGAACATTGGCCCCAATATCGAGTTCAACTACGCGACAATTACTAAAACCCCATAAATAGTTCTATAATTAGGGGGGCGGGGAAATTCCCCGCTCCCCTAACTCAATACCGATATTATCCATGACACCTATTGCACTCATTGGTCTTATCATTGGTGTACCAGCCCTGCTCCTGCTGGCATATGTCTTTATCCGAGGCTCAGTAGGGTTACGCCGCTATATTCTTACGCGGATTGTGCTCACCTTGCCAATGGTTTTCATTTTGGGTTCGCTGGTATTTTTGATCATGAGAGTAATCCCTGGCGATCCGGTCAGATCAGCCATGGGCCCCAAAGGTACCCCAGAGATGGTCCAGCGTGTGCGCGAACAGCTAGGGTTAAATGACCCGATGATCGTGCAATACGGACGGTACCTGATTCAGATGTTTACCCTGAAGTTTGGGAATTCACTCGTCGGTGGTCATCGACCGATCATTGACGAGATGAGTGAGCGCTTCCCAGCCACGCTTGAGCTGGTTACTCCCGCCTCGGCATTGGCGTTAATCATTGGGGTTTATGGCGGCGCGCTAGCAGCCAGGAATCGCAAGGGTACGGTTGATTACGGTTTTCGCATTTATGCAGTCATCATTTATTCATTGCCCATTTTCTGGTTAGGCTTGATGTTACAACTGCTCTTCGGAGTTACCCTCAAATGGTTACCCATCTCCGGTCGGATCGATCCCATCATTAGCACAACCCTGGTGCATCGCACCAATATTTATACGATCGACGCGCTGATCAGTGGTAACTGGCCAGCCCTGGTTTCTGTCCTCCAGCATCTGGTCTTGCCGACAATTACCCTGGGGTTGATCCTCTCAGGCATTTTTGTGCGTCTTACCCGCATTAACGTGATCGAAACCCTGGCAGCCGATTATATTGCAGCCGCCCGGGCACGTGGTATTCGCGAGCGTATCCTGGTCTATGGGCATGCCTTAAAAAATGCCTTGATCCCTGTGATCACATTGATCGGTCTGCAAGTGGCGATCCTGCTGGCTGGCGCGGTGCTGACCGAGACGGTGTTTTCGTGGCCGGGCATGGGCAGTTATCTGGTGGAACGCATCTCCCAGCGGGATTATACGGCGGTACAAAGCGTAATCACCGTCTTTGCTATGCTGGTAGCGTTGATCAGCCTGGCAGTAGATGTTATTTACAGCCTGGTTGACCCTCGGGTGAGGTACTAATCCATGAGCGCTATTAAAACACCCACTCCTGAAGTAACACCCGAAACCACCACCTGGGAGGTAGAGCTTCAAAAGGTCGGCCTAGTCCGGCGCATCCTGAATGCCCGGCGCTGGTATGGTGCCGACTGGTGGTTTGTGGCTATTTCAGCAGTTTTAGTGCTAATTTTCATCGTAGTTGCTCTATTTCCTGGACTCTTTGCTCCTTTCGACCCTTCAGCTCTAGTTGGACCCAGCTTCCTGGCACCTGGAGCGTATCCACCAGTGCCAATATTAGTCGTCCTGAATACAACCACTGCCAATGCCTTAAAAGACCTGGCAGTCACCGCTGACCAACCCCGTCCATCCATTAGCGTCATTCAAGGTGGAAATACAGCTGGCGCTGTAAATACTGCTGCGCAGGAGATCGATAATCAAATTAAAAGCTCGCCTGGCGGATTACGATTACGACCAGTCATCGATCGATATCCTACGTTGGATGAAGTTTTACAGGCAGTTGTGAGTGGGAAAGATATAGCCGCAGTCGTCGAATCAGACGAGTATGCAGGGATCAAGTCGCAGTATCCGACGCTACGTGAAGGGGACAGCATTGTGGGCGGAGCCAACACTTCGGGTGGCTTCCTGCTTGGTACGAACGATATTGGTCAGGATGTGTGGAGCCGGATATTGTGGGGAACGCGGGTAGCACTCATCATCGGTTTCAGCTCTTCGATCGTAGCGCTGGTATTAGGTGTCCCCCTGGGCTTGCTGGCTGGATATATCGGTGGACCGCTCGATAGGCTGATGAGTTTGCTGATGGACAGCATGTATGCCTTCCCTGGCTTGATCCTGGCGATTGCCATCACGGCAGTCTTGGGTCCAAGTGTGTTCAATGTCATTGTTGCCATTGCAGTGTTATATATCCCCACCTACTACCGCATCGTGCGCGGCCAGACTCTTTCCGTGAAGGAAGAGGTGTATGTTGAAGCGGCTCGCAGCATTGGAGCGCGCAGCCGGGAGATTTTACAGCAGTACATTTTCCCCAATGTGATCCCCTCGGTGGCGATCATCTTTTCAGTAAACGTCGCCGATGCCATTCTTACTGGTGCGGGGCTATCCTTCCTGGGACTGGGATTACCTCCCACCATTGCTGACTGGGGTATCGACCTGGCGCGCGGCCAGCGTTTCATCCAGAACGCCTGGTGGTTGATCACCTTCCCAGGTCTCACCATCCTGCTAGTCGTCCTGGCTTTTACATTGATGGGTGAAGGCTTGATGGAAATATTCAACCCCAAGCTGAGGGAACGTTGATGGCTAACGACATCCTATATTCCATCCGCGACCTTACTGTTGAGTATACTACCAGGGCTGGCTCAGTTAACGCAGTAGATAATGTGTCGCTCGATATACGCCGGGGTGAAATCATAGGCCTGGTGGGCGAATCAGGCTGCGGTAAATCCACCCTGGGCAAGGCTTTGATGCGCTTACACACGGGTCCTGCTAAAATCACTCACGGTGAGCTGTGGTTTGATGGACGTGACTTGATGACCCTATCGCTCAACCAGATGCCAGAGATCCGCGGCGCAGAAATTGGCATGGTTTTCCAGGATCCGATGACCTCGCTCGACCCGGTTCAGCGCATCCTCGAACACCTGACGGAGACGATCCAGGCTCACGAACCGGAAGTATCGGATGCGGATGCCCGCAAACGCTCGGAAGAACTCATCGAACGATTGGGAATCCGCCGGGAACGCATCATTGAGTATCCGCACCAGATGTCGGGCGGTATGCGGCAGCGGGTGATGATCTCACTGGCACTCAGCTTACGCGCGAAGCTGGTAATCGCCGACGAACCGACCACCTCCCTGGATGTGATTGTGGAGGCCAAATTCCTCGATTTGCTCAAGGAGCTGCAAAAGGAATTCGGCTTGACCATCCTGCTGATCACCCACAACATCGGTGTGGTAGCTGAGGTTGCTGATCGCATTGCAGTGATGTATGCTGCCAAGCTGATGGAAGTGGGTGAGGTTACCGACGTTTTTGCTCACCCGAAACACCCTTATACCCAGGGATTGTTACGCTCGGTACCCAATATTAAATTAGATGGGGCTGAGCTTTACAAAATGGCGGGCGCACCTCCTGATTTATCCCATCCACCGGCGGGCTGCCGGTTCCACACGCGCTGTCCATTCGTCATGGATATCTGTAAGGAGGAAGTCCCTTCCCTGGAAGTCATTGAAGGGACCCAAATGGCAGCCTGTTGGCTGTATCCATCAGTGATGGAAAAGAGACAGGAGAAGATGCATGCATGAGTCAGGCTCTATGGGGATAAAAGACTCTCAAGGCGATAAACCCATAATTTCGGAAGATCTGGTACGCCTCGAGCATGTGGGTAAGTTTTTCCCCATTCAATCAGGGCTGTTTGCCTCCCTGCTTAATCGCGGACACATCCCGTCGGTAAAAGCCGTAGATGACGTTAGTTTTACCATTCATAAGGGGGAAGTCTTCGGTCTGGCAGGCGAGAGCGGCTCAGGGAAATCCACAGTGGGAAGATTGGTCTTGCGCCTGTATGAACCTACCGCTGGCAAAGTGTTCTTCGATGGCACCGACCTGGGCAGCCTATCCGCAGAAGAGATGCGACGGTTGCGCTCACGCATGCAGATCGTATTCCAGGATCCCCTGGCTTCGCTTAATCCACGCATGACGCTGGGTCAGGCAATCGATCATCCCGCCAAAATCCACCTCACCACGCTTTCACCGGCACAGCGGCGCAAACGGGTGCTGGATATTTTATCCGCGGTGGGCATGAACCCACCGACAGCATTTTATGACCTGTACCCACACCAAATCTCGGGTGGGCAGCGCCAACGGGTGGTGCTGGCACGTGCCCTGGTAACAAATCCTGCCCTGATTGTGGCAGATGAACCTATCGCCATGGCAGATGTATCGGTACGGGCGCTGTTGCTTGACTTGATGATGAAGCTCAAAGACGAGTTCAACCTGACCTACCTGTTCATCACGCACGACCTGGCAACAGCCAAATATGTTTGCGACCGGATCGCGATCATGTACCTCGGCAAGCTGTGCGAGGTGGGACCTTTGGTAGATGTCTACCAGTACACCATCCATCCCTACACGCGGGCTTTACTGGAAGCCGTACCCGTGCCGGACCCAACTCGGCGCCGCACGTTACCCATGCCGAAGGGCGAAATTCCAAACGCTATCAACCCTCCACCCGGATGCCACTTCAACCCCCGTTGCCCGATGGCGCGACCCAACTGCTCGGTGGACGAACCGCTGCTGCGGGAATTGCGTCCGAATCATTTTACCGCCTGCCATTATGCGGAAGAACTCCTAAAATAGAACTGTTTTTTAGGAGGAAAAATAAATCATCGCCTGGAATGGGATTGCATAGGGAGAATGCAAAGCCAGCCATGGCGATTTTGTTATCCATAAGACATAGGCATAAGAATGGACCCTGGAGACATTATCGCCAATAGTGATAGTAAAAGGGGAATGATTTACCGGTATTTTCGAAACGAATGAAAATTCTTAGCAAAAAACCCTCCAAAAATCCAGGTCGGCAGGTTGAACGCCATCTAAACGTAAGGCTGCTGCCCATCCTGGTAGGTATCCTGGCAGTTCTATATATCCTGACCGGGTTCCGAGGCTGGCTGATATTTACCATAGGCACAGCCGGGGCATGGCTGACCGGCTGGTTGTGGATCTATTCGTTGGAGCGCAATCTTTGGATTGAACGGAAGATCCACCTCGCCTGGGCGACCGCAGGCGAATCGGTGCCAGAGCAAATCAAACTGACCAATCTTGGCTGGCTGCCCGCCCTCTGGGTGGAAATCACCGACGAATCTGCTTCGCTCGAATCGCCTCTGCGCATGGTTTCTGATGTTGGGCCTCACTGCCTCCCGACCCAGGCACTTGAGCCATCTGTTCAAGCGACGGGGAGTATACATACTCGGACCAACTCACTTACGCTGCGGCGACCCGCTTGGCATTTATACATTAACCCTAAACGACCAGCATGCGAGCACGATCCTGGTTACGCCTCCAATTCTATCGCTGGCCCAATTGAAAATCCCCACGGGTGGGTTTTCGGGGGATGAACGCCATCGACCGGGCTTCATCGAACGGAATATTAGTGACGCAGGCCTGCGCAGCTATGTGGCTGGCGACAGCCTCAAACGTATCCACTGGCGAGCCTCTGCGCACCACGATGACCTGATCGTCAGGCAGCTCGAAACAGCCACTTCCAAAGACTGGTGGATCTTCGTTGACTTGAATAAGGAAGTCCAGGCAGGGATTGGTGATCATTCGACTCTGGAGCTTTCCATCGTGCTGGCTGCCTCGCTGGCGTTGCGCGGATTGAGAGAGTACCGCAAGGTGGGCTTGGTTTTGGCTGGGCCTCATTTCGTCAGGTTGGAACCGCACTCCGATCCCGCCCAGGGCTGGCGTATCCTGCGCGCCCTGGCGATGGCAGAAGCAGGTAACCGGACGCTAACGGACCTGTTCATCCAAAGCCGGCTCAGCCAGTCGGGCACGGTGGTCTTGATCACACCTTCCACCAACCCGGCATGGGTGTCTACGGCTGACCGGCAGCGCAAAGGTGGCAGCATGCTCGCACTGCTGATCGATCCGGCAGATTTCGAGAGCCCGGTTAGTCAAGGACAGGTGTTATCAGCACTATCGCACAGCCGGATTCCCTATGTGCGTATGCCCGGCTTACTGCTTGATGAGGCTTATTCCACTTCGGATTCCGGCAGACGCAGGCGGATATCCAGTGGAGAAACCGGGAAACGTACTTTGCAACCAGGGAGGCCGAGTTGGCAGAGTATGGATTAAGGAACTCGCTCACGGCGGTAGTCAAGCGAGGCGGAAGAGCCGAAAAGTTCGTTACTCTGCTGCTGCTTTTTATCCTGTTGACAGCCGCCACCGCCGGTGTGACGGCAGTTCTCACAGGACCTGACTGGGCTTCTTTATGGACGAGCCTGTTGTTTGGGCTTCTGGTTGGCTGGGTGCTGGCGATTTTCCGCTGGCCTGCCTGGCGATCAGCCTTGCTCATTCTCGCTCTGGGGTTATTATTCAGTCTACTTTTTGCAGGTGGGTTAGACACGAAAATCCTGGCAGTGTTTGGGGAGCTCTTCCGCATCGCAGGTCGCCTTATCTCCACTTTACGATCCAGAGATATCGACCTGGCCTCCTTAAGCAGCTTGACTGGACAGGTATTTTCCTCGATCGGAGTGGTGTTGGGGCGGGTTTATACCTGGCTGAAGGGTGTGACAGGTGGTCAGGCAGCTTTCGACCCGGTGGCAGCCGGGTTTGTATGGAGCACGGTGGTGTGGCTGGTGGCAGCCTGGGCGGGTTGGGTGGTCGAAGCCAGTAGAAATGCCCTGGTGGCAGTGTTGCCTGCCCTGATTGTAAACCTTACCTCGCTCTCCTATGGGCGAAACAACTCAGTCTCGATCTACCTGATCCTTGGAGTTACCCTGGTGCTCATTGCAGTGGTGCAGTACGACCAGCACGAACACGAATGGACTATTACCAGGGTTGCTTACCCATCACGCAAGGGTCGGGAGGTGGGTACGATCGCCTTGATCATTGCCATTACCCTGGTAGTGTTATCTGCCTTCATTTCTTCCCTTTCGCTGCGGCCAATCTTCCATTGGACATCGGGAGTGGGCAGCTCAGCTGGTCAACCCGAAAACGGGCTGGCGAAATCCCTGGGGATTGTGCCTGCACCTACAGCGACACCGGATGCCTTTACCACCACCCGCAGCCCTGGGCTGCCGCGGGAGCTTTTAATCGGGTCAGGTCCGGAGCTTTCAACAGAGATCGTGATGTCTGTACAGGTCAAAGACCTGGGATCGCTAATACAAGATGGGCAGGTACCGCCGTTATACTGGCGCAGCTACACCTATGATTTCTACACTGGGCATGGTTGGAGCACGAGTGCTACACTACAAGAAAAATACCAGGCTGAGCAGCCGCTTCAGGCAGACTCACTTCCTAGTCATCTTTTAAGCGACCAGGTCATTCGCCTGGTGCCCGGAGAGGGTGGAAACATCTATGCAGCCGGAGAACCTGTGTCGGTGAGCGCGCCCAGCAGCGCGGCATGGCGTTCCTCGAACGACTTGTTCGGCATGCAGAGCGGGACCAATGAATATGAAATCCGAACCCTCCTCCCGGTGGTCGACGAGAACACCTTACGTGGCGCCGGGCAGGCTTACCCTGATTGGGTCCTCCAACGCTACCTGGCATTGCCCGCGGAAGTCACCGGGCGGGTCAAGGCACTAGCCATCCAGCTCACGGCAGCTGAACCGACGCCGTATGACCGGGCGCGGGCGATTGAGCAGTACCTGAGGAAATTCCCCTATACCCTGGAAGTTCCCCGTCCGCCGGCTAATCAAGACCTGGCGGATTATTTCCTGTTCGATCTACGCAAGGGTTATTGCGACTATTATGCTTCATCGATGGTTGTCCTGGCACGCGCAGCTGGCATTCCGGCACGACTGGCAACTGGTTATGCCATCGGTACTTATAACCTGAATAGCAAACGTTTCATCGTCACCCAGGCAGATGCACACTCGTGGGTGGAAGTGTACTTCCCAGCCATCGGCTGGGTGCCATTTGAGCCAACCGCAGGATTGCCAGCCATCAACCGCTCAGGGCAGGCTACTCCAACCACTGCGCCATCTACACCTGTTCCGACCACGCCATCCACTGCTGGGTGGACCATTAACCTGGGTAAGAATCTCGGGTATGGAGTTCTGGGGCTCCTGATCGCGATGGGCTGCTTATGGGTCATATTCGACGAGCTGCACTTGAGTCGCCTCAAGCCGAAAGTAGCCGCCAGGGAGATTTACCGCAGGCTGAGGCGCTATGGCACGTTATTGAAGGTGCCGATGGAAGCAGGTGAAACACCATTCGAGTTTGCAACTTCCCTCAGAGTGCGCGTACAGGAAATAGCAGGGCGAGGATTCGCAGAAGAAACTGGCTTATCCAGCATGAGTGCAGCCCAGATGATCATTGCCAAGATCGTCCGCCTCAGCTACCGCCCAGCGGAGGCTGAACCAAGCTCTGCATCAGGTATCATTGCCTCGTGGAGATCACTGCGCTGGCGGCTGGGTTGGTTATGGGTTGTGGATATAATGGAATCGGCGCGGCGTTCTATAGGTAGACTATGGCGTCCAGGCGATAAGGCATCAGACCCGGGTTGAACAGGAGATAAGTGATGGCGCAAGAAAATGAATCGATTGAAGCGGATGCCAGTGAAATCCGTGGATTCGCTGATGCGGTGATCAACAATGTGGAGAAGGTGATCGTTGGCAAGCGCCAGGCGATCGAGCTGGTGCTGATCGCATTATTATGCGAAGGTCATGTGCTTATCGAGGATGCGCCTGGGACTGGTAAAACCATGCTGGCACGGGCGGTGGCTATCAGCACAGGACTGGAATTTAAAAGGCTGCAGTGCACCCCCGACCTGCTGCCGAACGACGTGACCGGCGTATCCATATTCAACCAAAAAACACGTGAATTCGAGTTCAGACCAGGGCCGGTTTTCAGTAATATCTTGCTGACTGATGAGATCAACCGGGCTACACCCCGCACGCAAAGCGCACTGCTGGAGGCGATGGGTGAGGGGCAGGTGACCGTGGATGGGGTGACCTACCCGCTTGCAAAGCCATTCCTGCTATTGGCTACTCAGAATCCAATCGAGTTCGAGGGTACCTTCCCGCTGCCAGAGGCCCAGATGGACCGCTTCCTGTTTCGGATCAACCTTGGCTATCCTGACCTCAGCAGTGAAGACGCCATGATGCGGATGCAGCGGTTAGCGCATCCGATCGACAGCCTGCAACAAGCGGTAAAGGGAACGAGCTTGCCAGAGCTTCAACAAAAAGTGCGCCAGGTGAATGTGGTGGAAAGCATCAGACGATACATATTGAATTTGGTGCACAGCACGCGTGAGCACCCATCCCTATCCCTGGGAGCAAGCCCACGTGGCAGTCTGGCGTTATTTCGCACGGCACAGGCTCACGCAGCATTACAAGGCAGGGATTACGTCATTCCAGATGATATCAAGTACGTGGCGATGGCATGCCTGGCTCACCGCATGATGATGAACCCGGAAAATGCAATGAGTGGCGAGACTACCGAGGAGGTGGTTCGAGAGCTGCTCAAGAAGGTTGAGGTGCCGCTGGTCAACGAGGTGGAATCCTAGAAATGCGCACCAGAACCAGGCTGCGATCAAGACCGATACAACCCAGCTTAGTTCGCTCCCCGCTATCTTATTAATATCACTCTTGCCAGAAAGATAGTTAAAGGTATACTAATTGTCTATTGGAGCTTATGCATGACCGAAAAAACCTGGGAAACCCTCAAAGTTCAGTATTGCCAGCATGTGGACGAGAAAGTTGGTCTGCAAGCACAGGTGGTTTACCCGCCCGACATGATGCCTGACCAACCGAGGCGCGTCCTGGCACACCGCTGCAGCCACGGCACAGCGTGCAATCTGGATGGACGCCCGAGCTGCATCTGGGCTGGCACGAACCCGACCTTCGATCCGTTCAAGGAATAAGTCGCTCATAGTTCGTAACGGTAATAATGATTGTAGGGGCACGATATATCGTGCCCCTACAATGTTTAATATTTATTGAATCACACCCAATTTACGGCCCACGAGTGCAAAGATCTCGAGACCTTTGTCCAGGTCTTCACGGGTATGGGCAGCGGAAATCATCACCCGGATGCGCGCTTTTCCCTTTGGCACGGTGGGGAAGCCGATCGACATGGCAAATAAACCTTGCTCGAAGAGCTCTCGGCTGAACTGCTGCGCCAGGGGAGCTTCACCCAGCATGATGGGCGTGATGGGGGTGGTGCTTAATCCGGTATCAAAGCCCAGCTTGCGCACCTCAGCCTTGAAATAGCGCGTATTCTCCCACAGCCGGTCCACCAGCTCGGTGGAACCTTCCAGGATGTCCAGGGCTGCCAGGCATGCAGCCACATCCGGGACGGTCATGGCAGAGGAGAACAGGAATGGGCGGCCACGCTGGCGGAGCCACTCCACCACCACCGGGTTGCCCGCCGACACACCGCCAACCACCCCGAAAGCCTTGGAAAGCGTGCCAATCTCAACATCCACATTACCATGTAAACCGAAATGGTCCACAATGCCGCGCCCACCCTTGCCGATCACACCTTCCCCGTGGGCATCATCCACCATCAGGATGGCTTCGTACTTTTGCACGACCTCATAGATCTTATCCAATGGTGCTATGTCTCCATCCATGCTGAAGACCCCATCGGTGATAACCATGGCACGCGGATATTTTTGACGTTCCTCAGACAGCACCCGGTTAAGGTCCTCAGGGTTGCAGTGGGCGTAGCGGATGATCTTGGCGCCGCTCAGGCGGCATCCGTCGATGATGCTGGCATGGTTGAGCTCATCGGAGAAAACAGCATCGTCCTTGCCCACCAGGGCAGGGATGGTGCCCATATTGGCGGTAAAACCAGACTGGAAGGTGATGGCGGCTTCCACCCCCTTGAAGGCAGCCAGGCGGCGTTCCAGCTCGAGGTGCAGGTCCATGGTACCGGCAATGGAACGCACCGCGGCCGGTCCCACCCCATATTTCTTGACTGCATCCTGGGCGGCCTGGACAATATGCGGGTGGTTGGCCAACCCAAGATAGTTGTTCGAGCAAAAATTCAGCACACGTTTGCCATCCACCACCAGCCAGGCACCCTGGGGTGAGCTGAGTGTGCGGATACGGTTGTACAGCCCATCATCTCTTAATTTTTGTAGTTCATCCTGGATCCACTGCAGTTTATTGGCCATAATATTCCTCGTCATCCCTGATTTTGTTGTGTTGAATTATATGATCGTCGGGTAAATTATTTGGGTGGTTTAGGCTTGCGTCCCCCACCGAAAGTGAACATGCGGGCAAAAACCTGCCTGGCGTTAGGCAGCTCGATGTTGCCGCCACCTTCTGATTCAGCCCAGCTGAGGGTATTCTTTTCTCTGATCCATTTTTCGCGCCCCAATCGGGCACGATCCAATGCCTGCCCCAGTTTTTCAGCCTCTGCTGAACCTAGCTGCTGGCGTAAAACGCTCAGGTTTTCCATCAAAGCATCGATCCAGCGCACCAGGTGGACCTGAGTTGAGATTGCCTGGCTGGAGAGCGAATTCACCTCATCAAACAGTGCCAGGCTGCTCGTGGCAGCGGCATACGGACGACCAGCCAGCTTGCGGGTGTCATACCAGCCCGGTTGGTCCACGGTGATATTCAACAAGGAGGCGGCAATTAATTGAGGCAACACATGTGTGACTGCCATCATGCTGTCCAGCTCTACCGGGTCCATGAACATATGCTCGGCACCCAAAAGATGGCTGAAGTCGGTTGCCAGCTTGATGACTTCCTCTGGCAGCCCCTGGGGCGAGACGATGGCTATCAATCCACGCCTGAACAAATCTGCATGGGCAGCCTCGACACCCGAACCCGGGGATTCCAGATACACCGGGTTAAGCACCGGGGTAATACCGACATAGTATCGTTTGGGTGGGAGCAGCTCTTTCGCCCATTCCAAGACGGCTCCCTTCACGGGAGAGGTATCCATGATGATCGATTCTTCTTTGAGGTCTTGGGCGATAAATTTGAGGGTTTCTTGAATCTGGTCAAGGGGAAGCGCCAGGATGACAATTTGAGCCTCGCTCACTGAATGAGGCAGGTTGCGATCCACACGCTCCAGGGCACCCATTTCCTTGGCCTGGTTGGCAACCTTGCTATCCTTGTCATGCCCCACGCGCATGAACATGTCTTTTTGCTCGCCCAAAGCCAGACCGATGGAAGCTCCGATCTGACCTGTACCGATGATTGTGATCTGAACAGGCACCGCGTTTACCTCACTTAACTTTCATTATCCACCAGCCACAACTTACGTAGTAAACTGGTCTCTTCTGAATCTGCAACCTGGCTATGGGGCTGATCATGCTGGCGAATCAGATTTTCCGTCAATTCACTCACACCCGCCTGGTGAGCCATCTCAGCTCCCCATGTGGCATGGTGCTCAGCCACGATAAATGCCTTGCGCCAGGATGGCAGGTGATCCCAATTAATAGAAGGAAGCTTGCCCCAACCTTGCGCCCGCCTGGGAGACAACGCCTTGACCAGGACCACCATCGCCCGCTCCAACGGATGCAGCGGGTGTCGTAGCTTGCCCACATCATGCAGCAGTGCTGCCGCCAACAAATCGGGCTGATTTTCACCCTGATCAAGCAAGCGGCGGTAAACCATCAGGGCATGCTTCTGCTCACCCGGCTGCATGCGGGTAAATAGTGCCCGCTGCTCCATGCTCAATCCTTTCAGTGCTTGATCAAGCTCCGAATGATCTGTTTTGGCAAATAATGTACCCCAGAATTGGCTTACACGATACAGGATGCGCACTTAATTTAAATACCTATCAATATCCGGGCGATAAATATCAATACTGGCTGAATGATTTTCCCAATCAGATCAATCCCGATCCTTGGGAGGATCAGAACAATGACCAGAAGGATCATTGAGCTGTACGGACGAATATTATCCAACACACGCTGCCCGGCGGGAGGCAGGAAATAATCCAGGATCTTCTCGCCATCCAACGGAAAAAGCGGGATCAAGTTGAACAACATCAGCAGCAGGTTTATTTCGATGAAATAGAAAAGGAACAGGGCAAGATTGGGCAAGACTGCGCCTGTTGACTGGTTGATATCATGGATCGAGACTAACCCCAAACGGAAAGGCGCCGAAGCTATGATTGCCATCAGCAGGTTCGACATGGGACCAGCCAACGAAACGAGCATCGGCGCGGCCCGTGATTGCCGCTGCAACGCATACAGGCTGATGGGCACTGGCTTGGCCCATCCGAAGCCGGCGATGATCATCATGAGTGAGCCAATGGGATCCAAATGTGCCAGGGGGTTAAGCGTCAGACGACCGTTAATGCGCGGGGTGTCATCTCCAAACTGATCTGCCACCCAGGCATGCGCGAACTCATGCACCGGGAAGCAGGTGAGCAGGATGATGACATATATAATTATGTCTTGTAAGGAAAAATTAAACAATAATGGTGTCTCCTTAGGCAAGGATTATACCGCACAGTGCCAGGACGGCTGCGTGTTATAATGCCCTCATGCTGCCCGATTTACGGCTGGAGGATGTCCTTCGTTTGCGCAAGCCACACCCATGCGGAGGCTATGAATGGAAAGTGGTCCGGCTGGGTGCAGATATTGGCCTGGAATGCCTGAGCTGTGGTCGACGGGTGCTCCTGCCGCGCCGTCAGCTTGCCCGCCGTGTGAAATCCATCGCCCCCCATTCTGATACCCCGGTCTCACCTAATGACTGATCGCACACCCAAGCACCCTCACATCTTGTTTTTGTTTTCTGATACCGGCGGGGGGCACCGCAGCGCCACCGAAGCGATCATCGAAGCCCTGCGCCTCGAATATGACGAGCAGGTTACTACCCAAATGGTGGATATATTCCTGGACGTCGCCCCACGTCCCTTGAACTACCTCCCCAGATGGTATCCGTACATGGTGCGCATGCCAGAGCTGTGGGGGTTTAGCTACCGGATTAGCAACGAGAGCCGCCGGGCAAGGTTAATTGTTGAAGGCGCTTATCCGTATGTGCGGCGCAGCCTGCACAAGGTGATCAAGCAAAATCCAGCCGACATGATCGTTTCATTACACCCACTGGCAAATGACCCATTCCTGCATGCCCTGGGAAAGAACCGCCCGCCATTTATTACCGTGGTGACCGACCTGGTGACCACGCATGCATTATGGTACCAGAAAGGGTTGGATTTATGCCTGGTGCCCACCGAAGCAGCTTACCAGCGGGCTTTGCTCTCCGGCCTTCGAACGAATCAAGTAAAAGTCGTCGGGCTACCGGTTGCCGACCGCTTTTGCCAGCCAGTCGGTGATAAAAATGCCTTGCGCCAACAGCTGGGGTGGCCGCAGGACCGCCTGGTGGTCTTATTGGTCGGCGGTGGCGAGGGGATGGGCCCCATCGAAAAAACAGCCGCAGCCATCGCCGAGGCTAACCTTCCCATCACCCTGGTGATCGTTGCCGGGCGCAATGCGGACCTCAAGCAGCGCCTGGAAGCCAGGCAGTGGTCAATGAAGACCCTGATCTATGGTTTCGTCCACGAGATGCCGGAATTTATGCAGGCTTCAAACATCCTGGTAACCAAGGCTGGCCCAAGCACGATCACAGAAGCACTCAATGCTGAGCTACCAATGATCCTGTACAGCCGCTTACCAGGTCAGGAAGATGGCAACGTCGACTATGTCATCTCCGAGGGGGTCGGTGTATGGGCACCTAAAACCAGCTATATCGTCAGTGCCTTACAGGCCTGGATCACCCACCCCAAGCAGCTCGAGCTGGCAGCTGAAGCCTGCTGCCAGGCTGCCCGTCCGGAAGCCGCCCGGGAGATTGCACACATCCTGGTAAACCGGCTGAGGGCACAAAATTAGGGGGCGTTTGTGATGGCCACAAAAAAACGCGCTCCCATCCGTTTTGGCTTTTTAACCGCGCTGGTCTGGCTGGCAGCAGCCGCGGGGAGCATCTTTCTATTATGGCAGGTGATAAACCGTATCTCAGCGGGAAGCCTGCCGATCAGCACCGCTACACCAAACCAAACCCAGGTGTACCAGACCGTAGCAGCCATTGTTAACAGCCAAATGACCAGCTCAGCTACCGTGCTGCCTGAGACCACCACCCCTTCACCAACAACCAGGCCGACCCAGATCCCCGCCACCGTAGACCCTATCCCGAATGAGACCCGCACACCTGGTGGTGCGACTCAAACCGCCACCCCCACCAGCATGTGTGACCTGGCTGGTGCGGGCAACCCGTTAGACATCACCATCCCGGATGATAGCTTGATCCTGCCTGGAGCGAGCTTTATAAAAACCTGGAAGCTGGTGAATACCGGCACCTGCACATGGACGACTGCTTACTCTGCCAGCTTTTTCTACGGCGACCGTATGGGTGCCCCCGAAGCTGAGCCATTGCTTTCCAATGTCATGCCTGCCCAGAGCATTGAGATCTCGATCGAAATGGTCGCGCCAAGCGCACCAGGAACGTATCAGGGAAATTGGAAGCTGATGAACCCAGCTGGTGAGCTGTTTGGCATCGGTCCGAACGGTAACCTGCCGTTTTGGGTGCGTATCATCGTGCCTGAAAACCAAACCAGCACTGCCACCGTCACACCTGGTCCATCCCCAACCCAGGGTGCCACTGCCACGATTAACCCGACCATTTCCCCCTCTCCCAGCTCAACACCTCCCACCCAGGCAAGCGGAAAGCTATCACCCGCCCCTGGGGATGCAATCGACCTGGACAACCTGACCATGAATGGCGGGGATGAAGACCTGCTGTACCAGGTGGAAGCCAATAATTACCATTGGCTGACACCTCTGGAAGCGGCAGAAATCGGGGTTTTTGGCAGCCAGGAGCCCACATTGCTCAATTGCCAGACAGCCAGCATGAGTGCTGCACCGATCGCAGTGGAAAGCCTGACGGTGGGCACGTATTTGTGCTATCTCACCAACGAGGGACGCCTGGGAAGGGCACTCCTGGAGGCCTTAGACCCGGATGACTTCGTCCTGACGCTTGACCTGCTTACCTGGGCAAACCCATGAGCACGCTTTACCTGGTGGCGACCCCGATTGGGAACCTGGAGGATATCAGTGCGCGGGCTTTACGGGTGCTGAGCGAAGCCCGGCTGATCGCAGCAGAAGATACACGCCATACCGCAAAATTGTTACAACACTATGATATCCACACTCCAAGTATCAGCTACCATGAGCACAACAAGCTGGTGCGACTTGGACGGGTTTTGGAGACGCTGCAGGAGGGAGACGTGGCGCTGGTCTCGGATGCGGGTACCCCGGCATTAAATGACCCGGGCTACGAGCTGGTGCAGGCAGTCATCGCCAGCGGACATATGGTGAGCCCCATCCCGGGGGCTTGCGCTCCCATTGCAGCTTTGGTGGCTTCGGGCTTACCCACGGATGCATTTCTCTATCTTGGATATCTGCCACGTAAGGCAGGTGAACGCTCGCGGATGCTCTCCAAAATCGCCGACCAGCCTTATACCCTGATTTTCCTCGAGGCACCTCACCGCATGCTGGCTGCACTTGAAAGCCTACTAGCGGTGCTGGGTGACCGGCAGATTGCCGTTGGCAGGGAGCTGACCAAGCTGCACGAGGAGATATTCCGGGGCAGCCTGAGCCAGGCAAGGGAGCATTTCTTGCAGGACCCACCCAGGGGTGAATTTACCCTGGTAATGGCAGGCAATACAGCCGCTACCGAACGCTGGTCAGAAGAAAAAATGAAGCTTGAGCTGCAAGCACAATTGACCCAAGGAGAACCTGCTTCAGAGCTGGCTGCTCGACTGGCAGACTCATCCGGTTGGTCACGAAGAGAAATCTACCGACACCTGCTCAAAATCCAGGGGAAACGGTAAAATTAAGTAAATTATGGGGAAACTGAAAGGAATTTTTAACCGAACATCATGGACCTAAACAATCACACAACATTTCCTGATATCGACCAGCAAAACTATCTGGGCGAGATCGAAAACCTTCCCAGCCAGCTTGAGCGTGCCTACCAGCACGCCATGAGCCAGAGCTTGCCGATATGGCAGGGCATCCGGGGTGTACTTATCGCTGGCATGGGCGGCTCAGCCATTGGGGCCGACCTGCTGACGGCCTATGCCGCCCCACTCTGCCAAGTGCCCATCGTGGTACAGCGGAATTACAGCCTGCCAGCCTGGGCACACGGACCTGAGACGCTGGTGATCGCCAGCTCGCACTCGGGTAACACCGAGGAAACCCTGGCAGTGTTCGCAACGGCTCAACTAAAGGGCTGCCGTATCCTGGTGCTGAGTACAGGAGGCAAACTGGCAGCATTAGCCAGGGCCTCGAATATCCCGGTGTGGACCTTCGAGCACCCCGGGCAGCCACGCGCGGCGGTGGGATATTCGTTTGGGATGCTGCTGGCATTGCTGGCACGCTTGAAGCTGATCCCCGATCCCTCAAGAGAGCTTTCCGGGACCCTCTCGGCTATGCGCAAGCAGCAGGCAAGCCTGCAGGCAGAAATACCCGTGGTGCAAAATCCCGCTAAACGCCTGGCGGGGCAGCTGTTGGGTCGCTGGGTGATGGTCTTCGGGGCAGATGTGCTTGAGCCGGTCGCACGGCGCTGGAAGGGTCAGGTTAACGAGCTGGCTAAAGCGTGGGCTCAGTTCGAGGCGCTGCCGGAAGCCGACCATAATTCTCTAGCGGGATTATCACAGCCCGAGCAGGGATTGTCATCGGCAATGGCGCTGTTTCTGCGCGCTGCCTCCTGCCACCCGCGCAACCTGCTGCGGGCTGAGCTGACCAGGCAGGCCTACATGCTCGAGGGGCTGAACACCGACTTCATCGATGCGCAGGGAGATACGCCCCTGGCCCAGCAATGGACCGCCCTGCATTATGGTGATTATGTAGCTTATTACCTGGCGATGCTGTACGAGATCGACCCCACACCGATCAAGGCACTGGAGGGGTTCAAAAAGCAGCTTGCAGAACGGTGACACGTGCGAACGTTGACACGTTGACACGTTTAAACGTTTGAAAGTTGACACGTTGGAGGGTTGACACGTTAAAATGTTCAGCGATCAAAGGACGATTGCTACAAAGGAACGTCGAGAGAAAAAATGGATGGCGTAGGGGAGGGTCTCCTGCGGATAACAAGAGTAGCAAAAACAGACTGGAGTAAATCACGCGGTAATCGATCGATTTAGTAAGACCCTCCCCAACAACTCGTCCGATCATACTTGCGCAGTGGATAGAATTGTTGGGTTACGGCCTTCCTTATCCACCCGTATCCCAACGAGCTGATCTATAAAAAACTTCCGGAGGAAACCTGGAGATGATTCCTTCGGAAGTTTATGTTTTCTCTAAAAATTACGATTTATACGCGGTGATTTTGGCGCTGAAGACGGCTTCCCTGACCGGTTTGCCACCCAGCTCGAACTTTTCCTTGAGCTCAACCACTTTGACCTTCACACCATCGCTCATCACCATGCGCGAACCCTGATCGCCGCCGTCATCCGAAGCCATCGACTTCACGTACTCATCTACCGTTTCCTGGTCAAAGTAGACCGGGTTCAGCTCGATGTTGGTAAAGCCGGCTTCCTGAAGCTGGGCAATGTAGTCTTTCACGTCCAGGGCGCCAGACACGCAGCCTGCCCAGGCGCTCAGGCTATCCTTCACTTCCTGGGGAAGTGGTCCGTCGGTGACGATATCACTGAGGGCCAGTTTGCCACCCGAGCGTAACACCCGGAAGGCTTCGCGGAAGACCTGCGGTTTATCGGGAGAGAGGTTGACCACGCAGTTGGAGATGATCACGTCCACCGTGTTATCGGCAACCGGTAAGTGCTCGATCTCACCCAGGCGAAACTCGACGTTCTTAAAGCCCATCTTTACCAGGTTGGAGCGCGCTTTCTCGAGCATCTGGGGGGTCATATCCACGCCGATCACGTGACCGGTCTCGCCGACTTTCTTGGCAGCCATGAAGCAGTCGATACCGCCGCCTGAGCCAAGGTCGAGCACGGTTTGGCCGGGCTTGAGCGAAGCCAGGGTGATCGGGTCACCGCAGCCCATGGAGAGCCCGGTGACATCTTCAGGGAGCTCACTCAGCTCGGAGAGCGGGTAGAGCTTGCTGGCGGTCAGATCCACCGCATCAGTCGAACAACTGCAGCTGCTCTGGGCTGGACCGCAGCAACTGGAGGCAGCTTTAGGCTGAAAGCTGGCTGCAGCTTCACCGTAATGTTGGCGTACTGCAGTGCGGATATCATCGGGTCGATCAACTTTTGATTCTGACATGGTCTTTTCTCCTATATGATTATGTGACAATAATTTATCGTTCTCTGTAGGGATGATCAGTCTTATTGAAAATTATATTCATTATTTTCGATTAGTCAAGAGGAAGAATGTCACATTAAATCATATTATTCGATTGATTAGCCGCTTCCTTGACTTAATCAAGCCTTTCTGATAATATATTTGCTAAATAGATTGAATGTTTTGGATAGGTTTTCAACTAAGGAAATTCTTATGGATAATATCACCTCCACTTTGATCACCCAACTGTTGGATAAAGCCCTGGAGAACACCCAGCCGGAAGAACGGCTGGCGTTTGTGGAAAAATTATTTGCCCAACTCCCACCCCAGGGGCAGCAGGAATTCCTGCTCAGCCTGACGCAAACGGTGCTCGGAGCCAGCACCTGTTCGCCCAACCCGCAGGCAGCGGGCGATATCGAGGAATCAAAGCCGAAGTTAATCAAATTCGTCCAGGCAACCCCCGATGACTTCGCCCCCGGGCAGATCTGCTGCCAGGCGCTGACCGGTTTCGCCAACGTGGACGGCATGGACGAACAACAGGTAGTTGATATCGCCCAGATGTTCAACGGATTGGCGGACGAGACACGCGTCAAGATCGTCAAGCTGCTGGCAAAGGGAGAGTTCACCGTGGACGAGCTGGTCGAATTCCTGGGCACAGCCCAATCCACCACTTCACATCACCTGCGGGTGCTGAAGGAAGCTAATTTAATCAGGGGGGAAAAACGGGGGCGAAATATCTACTATTCGCTGGTGAGCCCGGAAATGGCACCCATTGAGGCATGATCGGCAATAAGCTGCACAGCGTTTGAAGTCGCATCTGCACAATCATCACAGTTGCTTTGCGGCCACCTGCACGTATTTTGTGCGGTCCTTGGTGGTGTTCTTTTCTTTCTCCTGGTTTTCCAATGCCATCTCTTGACACCCCTTTATCCTCATGTATAATCCTCTCTAATCTATCTCATAACGACCAGCGCGGAGTCAAGTAGCCTGTTTTCCATCCAGAGAACTGCCGGAGGGTGCGAGGCAGCAGGTAAGAGTGTGAAATCCACTCCGCCGGACCAGAATGGTCCAATCGCTCCCAAGAATTGGAATAGAGTATTTCCGACCTAAGGGAGCCGGTACAGCCCGTTAGCACTGATTAGAGGCTGGCTTGATCTCACTTTTCATAGGTGAGCTCCAGGCTGGCGAAATGCAGGTGGCACCACGGGAGCCCCCTCGTCCTGCGGGAGAGGGGGCTTTTTTATTAAACCTTGGAGGTGCAATATGCTAGATATCAACATGATCCGTGAGCAGCCCGACGTGGTGCGAAAAGCCCTGGCAGACCGTCAGGATGACCCGGCGCCGGTCGACCAGATCCTGGAGCTGGACCGCAAGCGCCGCCAGACCATCCAGGAGGCAGAGAGCCTCAAAGCCGAGCGCAATGCCGTATCCAAGGAGATTGGGAAGGCCAAAGATCCGGCTGAACGGCAGGCGAAGATCGAAGCGATGCGCAGCGTGGGGGAGCACATCAGCCAGCTCGATGAAACCTTGCGCAAGATCGAGGAGCAGCTGAATGCCATCCTGGCGGGTATCCCGAACATTCCGGATGGGCGCACTCCTTACGGGAAAGATGACAGCCAGAATGTGGTGCTGCGGGGCGTGGGCGAGATCCCTGAGTTCGACTTCGAGCCGAAAGCGCACTGGGATTTGGGACCCGCGCTGGGCATCCTGGACTTCGAGCAGGGTGTGAAGATCACCGGCTCGCGTTTCTACGTGCTCAGCGGGGCAGGTGCCCGTTTGCAGCGCGCCCTGATCGCCTGGATGCTCGACCTGCACATCCGGCAGGGCTATACCGAGAAGTACACCCCTTTCATGGTCAAGGAAAATACCATGTTCAGCGCAGGGCAGCTGCCCAAGTTCAAGGATAACCTGTACCACGATGTGGAAGACGACCTGTGGATGGTGCCCACGGCGGAGGTACCCCTGACCGGCCTGCATATCGACGATGTGCTGGAGGAAGCCAGCCTGCCGCGCTTCTACACAGCCTACACCCCCTGCTTCAGGCGCGAGAAGATGAGCGCCGGGCGTGACGTGCGCGGCATCAAGCGCGGGCACCAGTTCGACAAAGTGGAGATGTATATCTTCTGCAAGGGGGAGGATTCAGACCGCATGCTCGATAAAATGCGGGATGATGCCGAGCAGACCTGTGCTGAGCTGGGCCTGACCTACCGTGTGAAGCAGCTGTGCACGGGTGACCTGGGGTTTAATGCCGACCTGACCTACGACATCGAAGTGTGGGCTCCCGGCTGCAACGAATGGCTGGAAGTCTCATCGGTCTCGAATGTGGGCGATTTTCAAGCCCGCCGTGCCAACATCAAATACCGCCCCACCGAAGGTGGCAAGCTGCGCCTGGTGAACACCCTGAACGGCTCGGGGTTGGGCATGCCGCGCACGCTGATCGCGGTGCTGGAGAATTACCAGCAGGCCGATGGCAGTGTGGTCGTCCCGCCAGTGCTGAAACCATGGATGGGCGGGATGGATGTGATCCGCCCGGAGAGATAGGGTATGCCCGCCTGGATATCCGCTTCCATTTTTTGGATCACGCTGGTCATCATGCTGGTGGGTTTGTTCGGGTTGATTGTCCCCATCTTCCCGGGCGTCACCGTCATCTGGCTGGCAGCTTTGGTCTATGGGGTAATTACCGGTTTTACACCCCTGGGCTGGGCACTGATGGCCGTGCTGACGGTGTTGTTTATCATTGGGGTGACGATTGACAATGTGCTGATGGGTGCCAAAGCCCGCAAGGAAGGCGCAGCCTGGTCTTCACTCGCTTTGGGTTGGCTGGCAGGCATTCTTGGGACGATTTTATTGCCGCCGGTGGGGGGATTAATTGCGGCACCCCTAGTGGTGCTGCTGGTGGAATACCTGCGCCAACATGACTTTAACAAAGCCCTGTTAACGCTGCGCGGGCTGGCAATTGGCTTTGGGGCTTCTTTTGTGGTGCGTTTCTTCATCGGTCTGGTAATGATTGCCGTCTGGCTGGTGTGGACGATTTATCGATAAATTATTGCAGGGGCGAAGCACGTTCGTGCTTCCCCCTGCTAATATATTATTTCGGCTTGTAAAACACCATCCCCACCCCCATCTTCTCCAACCCTTCACTGGCCCAATATTCGATCAGTGCAGAGCTATCATCCAGGGCTTCAAACAACGCCGGAATAGAGCGCTCATCAGCGATCTTTGCCAGGGCGCGCACTGCCTCCAGGCGGGCAACATGTACACTTTTTTGCATGGCATCCAGCAGCTGCGGCACCGCCGGGCTACCGATCGCAATCAATGCATCCCCGGCCAGCCGTCTGGTGAGGCCATCCTCATCTAAAAGCAAGGGCAGCAGTGAGGGAATTGACTGGGTGGATGGATGTGTACGCAATGCCAGCCCTGCACACCAGCGCACGCTTTTTTCTGGGTCGCTAAGCAGCCTGGTCAACAGCGCGGGCACGCGCTCATCGTGGATTTCGGCCAAAGCTCGAACCGCCCACCAGCGCACTTCCGCTTCAGGGTTGACCAGGCGCTGGCGCAATGAGTCTATGACCTCCGGACCCCACACAGCCAGATGAGATAAGGCTGCCTCTGCCCGCTCATCGTCCCCACAGCCTAGCTCATCCAATAAATCGGTGAAACCTTGCATGCTCACACCCATAAACGGTTGCTAAGACGGAATACCTACGACTGAGGCTTTATTTATCGGGGGGTGGCACCGGCAAGGATTCGCGCGGGGTATTGATCCACTTGTCACCCTCATCGATGAGCATCACGGGGATATCATCACGGATGGGGTATTTGCGATCGCAATCATGGCAGATCAGCCAGGATTCCTTGTAATAATCCAGCAGGCCTTCTTTTTCCCGCACGCAATTCGGGCAGCGTAAAATCTCAAGCAGCTCTTGACTGACCATAATTCCTCCGCATCTTGAACATCAGGTAGTTGTTTCCCTCAGGCATGGTTTCTAAAGTCCATGTTACTCGATGGGCTACAGAACACGCCATTTCAAAGGAATATTCTACCCTAAAAGTCAATTCCTTAGATGTCAAGTGATTATGGGTTCGGGGATGGCTCGGGGGTGGGAATCTCCGTCCCGGGTCCATACTGGAACTTTGCCTGCCAGGCGATATAATGCGTCTCAAAGGTATCATTGTGGATGATCGAGCCATCACGCATCACAGTGCGCGTCACACTCACATCGGCACCATCCACTGCCCAATCTACCTGCTTGATCTCATCCTTGGCCAGGTCGGGGTTTTCTTCATACAACGGGTCAGGTGGCTTGACGATGTTCTGCATCCCGCTGGTCTGCCAATCCACTGTACGCCCATCGGAAGTGGAATAGAACTTCCAGGTGAGGGAGTGATTCCCCGGATACGTCTCCATCAACAGCCAGTTAGGAGAATCATTGGTGAAACGGAAGTCCACCTGTGGGGCGAACACGGTTGCGTCCAGACCAGCCAGGTTTTCGTCGTGCCCGCCACTGGCGGTCTGCTCATAATATTTCACCCGATAGGCATGGGGCCAGCGCAAGTCAATCTGGTAGCCGCCAAAGAATGCAGTGCGGAACAGGGTGGTGCTCACCTGGCAAACCCCACCTCCCACGCCTTTAATCGTGCGGTCACCATAAATGATCAGGGCTTCAGCATAACCCGTATCCAGGCTGACATCACCCAGCACATCAGCCATGGAAAACGATTCACCGGGGGCGATTAATAACCCGTGGAAGCGGGAGGCTGCCGTGCCGATGTTCTGGATGCGGGCGGCATCTGAACCATAGAAATAGGAAGTATATTCGCTGGTCAGCTCGGTGATCCCCAGGCTTTCGGCGGTCGCCCAATCGGGCACAGCCGGGTTGGTGGTCTGCATCACCAGGTTCACGTTGTGCTCGCCCGCCAGGAGCTGCTGGTTGATCTGCGCCAGGCTGGCATCCACATCCAATCCCCGCCCGATAACCGAGGGCTGGATCACTTCCAGCTGGCGGGTGTCATCATTGAAGATAAAGCGTGCATTTTGTGGGTCACGGCTGAGCGGTGGGGCGATATTCATCAGGAAGGTGCGGAGTGCATCCGGGCTGAGACCCACCTGGTAAATCTCGCCATTATCCGTCTTGACCCGCTGAACGGTCAGCATTGCCACCAGGGCAGCTGGCTCGAACGACCAGGGGCCCGGGTCACCCGCTTCAGCATTCGGGATCTGTAACGTGAGCGGTGCGGAAAGGATTTTGCGCGCCAGATCTGCCTGGGCGGTAGCATCCAGGATCACCGGCGGCGTCTCGTGGAGCACCAGCGGCACCAGGCCATCGGTCATGGTTTTCATCTGCGCGTCAAGGCTGGCGAGGGCGGCGGGCACATCCAGGGTACGCCCCACCTGACCTGAATTAACCACCACTTCCACGCCGCTGATGCCCAACGTGGCTTCGATAATCGGACGGTCTACCTGCTTGGCTATGCCCTGCAGGTAGTTTTGGGCGAGGCGTTTATCAAAGACGAACCACGGAGCCAGATCGACGCCCGAGGACCAGGCACGCCACTGGTCAGATAGACGTGCTACCAGGCTGCCGGTGCGACCCAGGTTATAAGCTGCCAGGGCGGTGGTCTGAGTATCCAGGGAGAGACCCAGCTCAGCGGGATTGGAAGTCCACAGGTTCGTGCCTTCCTGGAAAACAATCTTGCCGCGCTGGGGGTAATCCAGGTGTTGGGCAAGCAATTCGGCTGCCTGCTGTGTGCTCATTCCTGATACATCCACGCCTCCCACAGCAATGCCCGGGAAGATACGACCGTCATACATGTGGGAGTAAATACCAGGCAGCAATGCAACTAATAAGACAAGCAGCGCAGCCCCAAGCAGCAGGGCAGTGAGAGCCTGAACGAACGGGCTGATTTTCATGGGGATGGATGGGGCATGCGCCATCCGTGGACGGGCAGTAGAGTTAGGGATCATAGGTTGATTTTACCAAAGAGTTGGGCGAATCTCACCGAAAATAGGATAATTTTACTAAGAATTGGATTAGTATCTCCAGCCTGCCTTGGCAGGTAGCATTTAGACGTATAATCACCCCAGCGGGTTCCATCTTCCCATGAGGAGCAATATATGTACCATTTTTCAGCCAAGCACAGTCTCAGCACCCTGGTGACCCACGTGGGTGAGGACGAAAATCCCCACCACACCCACGTCAGCCCCATTTACCAGACTTCGACCTTTAATTTTCCAGACGTCGCCACGGGTGCCGGGATCGTCGCCCGCACGGAACCGGGCTATTACTATACCCGCCTGGCCAACCCCAACCTGGACCACCTGGCACAAAAGATCGCCATCCTGGAAGGGATTGACCTGATCCGCCTCCAGCCGGAAGCTGACCCTGGTGTCTTGGTGGCTGGGCAGGTCTTCAGCTCGGGCATGGCGGCCATCACCGCGGTGCTATTCTCAATGCTCAAGGCTGGCGATACCATCGTAGCCCAGGAAGCAGTCTATAGTGCCACCTTCACCTTCCTCAAGGAAATTGCACCCAGCCTGGGGATCCAGGTGGAATGGGTGCGCGATATCAGTCTGGCGGGATGGGAAGCCGCTTTCAATAATCATCCAAACGCCAGGCTGGCGTATGCCGAAACGCCCGCCAACCCGACCATGGCGGTGGTGGACCTGAAAGCGGTGGCAGAGATTGCCCACCGTCATGCTGCCTGGCTGGCGGTGGATAACACCTTTGCCACCCCCTACTGCCAACGTCCGCTCAGTCTGGGAGCTGATATCGTGGTCCATTCCACCACCAAATTTCTCTCCGGTCATGGCGCCCTCACCGGAGGTGCTGTGGTCAGTACCAATTTAAATTATATCCATAAAACCCTCTACAGCTTCGTCAAGATTTTGGGAGGCATTCCCAGCCCGTTCGATGCCTGGCTGGCGAACCTGGGGCTCAAAACTTTCGCCCTGCGCATGCAGCGCCACTGTGAAAATGCCCTGGAAGTGGCCCGCTTCCTATCCACCCACACGGCTGTTGCCAGCGTGCACTACCCAGGGTTGGCAGATAACCTGGGTCATGCGATTGCAGCCCGCCAGATGCACGCCTACGGAGGCATGCTGTCTTTCGAGCTCAAAGGCGGCATGCAGGCAGGCATCCAGCTGATGGAACGGGTGCGTCTGGCAACCCTGGCGGTTTCTTTGGGCATGGTGGATACCCTGATCGAGCACCCTGCCAGCATGACGCATGGTCCGGTGCCGCGTGAGGATCGCCTGCACCAGGGCATCACCGATGGGCTGGTGCGCCTGTCCGTGGGCATCGAAGACCTGCCGGACATCCTGGCAGACCTGGAACAGGGATTGAGGTGAACAAAAAGCCCATTTAAAACGTCTTATATTCAGGATGATATAATCCAAAATAAACCTGGGAAGGCAAATCCCCTTCCGTAAAGGAGAGAAACCTATGCGCTCCTCCCATCCATTACCCGGACTGCGCCGTAAGCCGTCTTTTTTTGGTTTAACGCTCAGTGCGATCATCCTGGTCAGCCTGGCATGGTCGCTCCCGGGCTGCAATAAAATCTCCACCCCAACAATCACACCGAATCCCACCGCTGAAACGGTGCAGCCCACCGCCACACCCACTGCGAAACCCACGCAGACGCCGCAGACCTTACCGCCGGCGCTGGTGGAAACTGACCCCCTCCCGGGCTCGAAGATTTCCCTCAAAAACCCGATTACGTTTTATTTTAACCAGCCCATGCAGCATACCTCGGTGGAGGCAGCACTGACCGGCGAGCCAAACCTCTCCGGCAGCTTCAATTGGCAGGATGATTCCACCCTTACCTTTACCCCCGATACGCCCCTGCTGCCCGATACCTCGGTGACGATCAACATCACCACCACCGCCCAATCAGCCAAGGGGATGGCGCTCTTGCGACCCATCAGTCTGTCTTATACCACCAGCGGTTATTTGGACCTGGTGCAGAGCCTGCCACTGGCAGACGCCACCGATGTGGACCCCACCTCGGCGGTGGTGGCTAACTTCAGCCAGCCGGTCGTCGCACTCGGCGCCGACCAGGCCAGCCTGCCAGTTGGGTTTACCCTGAACCCCACCGCCCAGGGCAAGGGCGAGTGGCTCAACACCAGTACCTATATTTTTTACCCCCAGCCAGGCCTGGCAGGTGGCTCATCCTATAAAGTGAGTATTA
The DNA here is from genome assembly GCA_963809805.1 of uncultured Chloroflexia bacterium. Classification (GTDB taxonomy): domain Bacteria; phylum Chloroflexota; class Anaerolineae; order Anaerolineales; family UBA4823; genus FEB-25. The sequence goes on from CAWELB010000013.1 coordinate 98,442, forward strand.
ACCCGGACCTGGTCAGCACGAGTGGCTCACCATTAAAATCTGCCCAGGATTGGTCCTTCAGTACCGTCTTACCGCGCCTGGTGTCTGCCCAACCGGAAGACAATCTATCCAACGTGCGCCTGGACAGCCCGGTGAAGCTCAATTTCAGTTATTCGATGGATAGCACCAGTGTGGCAGCGAATTTCTCGCTGCTGGATGGCGATGGTAATGCCGTCAGCGGGCAATCGGGCTGGAATGAGAATTTCACCACTTTCGCCTTCACCCCCACTGCCTTGCTGCAGCGCGATAGCTCTTATTCCGTCGTATTGGACGCAAAGGCAGCCGCCCTGGGCGGCACGCCCCTGGGCGAAGAGACGCGCCTGACCTGGCGTACCGTTGCGGAACTTGCCGTCACAGGCTCCCAGCCTGCCGAAGGCGGAAGCTGGTCCCTTTATACCGGGTTGGGGTTGTACTTAACCTCGATCGTCCAAACGGATCATATTGCTGATTTCGTCAGCATAACCCCGAGCGTCTCTAATTTTGGCGCCTGGATGGATGAAGGCCAGATGATGCTCTCCTTCTACGGCAGCTTCGACCCCGATACCAGCTATACGCTCACGGTTTCACCTGATCTGACCGACTTGTGGGGCAGCCGCCTGGGGCAACCTTTTAACCTGCATTTCCGCTCAGCTTCCCTCGACCCATCCGTGCAGCTCCCGTACAGCTCTGATGCCAGCTTCCTCACCACCCAGGATAAGGGTCTTCTTGCGCAGATCACCAATGTATCTAGCCTGCCCCTCACCGTGGGCTCCCTGACGATCAATGACCTGGTGCAAATGTACGGTGATAACGGTTATGAATATCGCCAAAGCTTCATCCCCGAGGATGCAGTCTCATGGACCTTCCACCCCGAAGTACCTGCAAACCGTGCCACTCCCGTCTCTATTCCGATCAGCGCGGACGGGCAGGCGCGCAATCCAGGGCTATATTTCATGCGCTTGAACCTGCCGGATAACTTTGGCTATACCAACTCCGTCATCCTGGCAATCAGCCACTACCAGGCGACGCTTAAGCTGAGCCCAACGGACGCCTTCGTTTGGGCGGTTGACCTGAACACGAACACCCCCGCAGCAGACCTGCCGGTCACGGTTTATGACGCCAAGGGCAACCCGCTTGTTTCCGGCACCACGGGTGTCGATGGGGTGTTCCAGGGCTCCATCACCCCCTACCAAGACTTGTACAACGTCTCGTTCGCCATGCTCGGGCAACCAGGACAGGATAACTTTGGGTTTGCCTTTGCCTACTGGGATGAAGGGGTCACTCCCTGGAATTTTGATATCCAGGCGAATTACTTCCCCACCAGTACTTTTGCCTATATCTATACGGATCGCCCCATTTACCGCCCTGGTGATACGGTTTATTTCCGCTTCATCGTCCGCAAGGTGTCTAATGGGCGCTACAGCTTACCGGATTTCAGCTCATATCCATTGACCCTCTATGGACCGATGGACCAGGTTGCCAGCTTCGAGCTGCCGCTCTCGGGTTTTGGTACCGGTCACGAGGAATATACCCTGCCCGCGGATAGCCTCCCCGGCGATTATGCTTTGGACAATGTCCAGGATGGGGCATACGGGGCATTCAAGGTTGCAGACTACCGTAAGCCTGAGATCAACCTGCAGGTTTCGTTCGAAGCCACGGATGTGCTCAGCGGGACCAATTTGGTGGCGGGCATCAACGCGCGCTACTTCTTTGATGCGCCCGTGGCAAACCTGTCGTTCCACTGGGCGTTATACCGCCAGCAGGCGTATTTTAATATCCCCAACTACCAGGTTGGACCGGTGGACACCAGCTGGTTGAACGTCTATAACTATAACTTCCCACCCTATGGATTGGGTGAAGAGGTGACGAATGGCGATTCAAAAACAGATGCCAATGGGCTGGCAAGCCTGAGCATCCCCGCGCCTGCCAAATCCGGTCGCCAGCAGTACACACTCGAAGTCACCTTAAGTGACGAAAGCGGTCTGCCGGTGAGTGCACGCAGTACCATCTACGTCAATCCTGCCGAATATTATATCGGGGTGCATCCCGATGCCTGGTCCTACCAGGCCAAAAGCGAGGCCGGCTTTGCAGTGCTGGTGGCGGATTGGAAAGGTGACCCGGCCGGTGCACGCACACTTTCCGCCCAATTCCAACGCGTGGTATGGGTGCGCCATGACCCTGCTGACGACCCCCTGGGTTATATGGGTCCCACCTATACGGCTGAATATACCCCCATCGACAGCACCAGTCTCACCACCGCAGCCGATGGCACTGCCCGCGTTTCATTCACCCCACCCGAGCCGGGCACCTACCAGTTGGACGTCTCGGGGGATGGCACACTCACCCAGGTGATTGTTTGGGTAGGTGGAAGCGGTCAGGCAGTCTGGCCATCCCTGCCTAACCAGCGCCTGCGCCTGGTGGCGGATAAAGATACCTACAAGCCGGGCGATATCGCCCAGGTCTTCATCCCCAATCCCTTCGGCAGCCCAGCCCTGGGACTGCTGACCGTTGAACGCGGTACCGTCATGCGCTATCAGGTCCTAGGGCTGGAATCTGTGGGCAGTAATGTCCTTCTGGAGCTCAACACCGATGATGCTCCCAATGTGTATATCGCCGTCACCTTGCTGGGGCAGGACAACCAGGGTAACCCGGATTTCCGCCAGGGCTACACCAACCTGACGGTCGATGCTTCATTTGAATACCTGGATGTAAGCCTGACCAGCCAACCTGAACGGACAGGTCCGGGTGAGCCGGTGACTTTTAATTTGAAAATTACTGATGTAAATGGTGCACCGGTGCAGGGTGAATTTTCACTCGCCGTGGTGGACAAAGCCGTGCTTGCCCTGGCGGAACCCAACGCGGCTAACATCACCGCTGCCTTCTATGGCCAGCAAGAGCTCAACGTGCGCACGGGCAACAGCCTGGCAGCTTCCGGTAATCGTTTGCGCTTTACGCCCGGTGGAATGGGTGGTGGAGGCGGTGCAGCGCCCGAGTCGGTCACACGCGAGAACTTCCCCGATACCGCTTATTGGGAAGCTGAAATCCTCACCGATGCCAATGGTGAAGCCACCGTCAGCATGAACCTGCCGGATACGCTAACCACCTGGCAGGTGCTGGTGCGCGGTTTGACACGTGACACCCTGGTGGGTGAAACCCAGCTGGAGGTGATCACCACCCAGGACCTGTTGATCCGACCGGTCACACCCCGCTTTCTGGTGGTGGGTGATCATGCCCTGTTAGCTGCGGTGGTGCAGAATAATACCCCCAATGCCCTGGAAGGAAGCGCCACCCTTCAGGCCACCGGCTTTACACTGGATGAACCCAATAATCTTTCCCAACCGGTCAGTGTTCCAGCTAATGGACGCGTTCGGTTGGAATGGTGGGGCACCGCTGAAGACGTAGCCAGTGCCTCATTGCGTTTCTCCGTCCAGGCTGGGAATTTGCAGGATGCCGTGCTGGTATCCAAGGGCGCATTACCTGTGCTGCGCTACACTGCTCCGCAAACATTTTCCACCTCAGGTACTTTGCAGGGTGCGGACCAACGCCTCGAGCTGGTCAGCCTGCCGGTGACCTTTGACGCCAACAGCGGCACACTCAGTGTTGAGCTTGACCCATCCCTGGCAGCTGCCATGATTGATGCCTTGGATGCACTCGAAAATTACCCATACGACAGCGCCGAGGCGATCCTCTCGCGCTTCCTGCCCAACCTGGTAACCTATACCACGCTGCAGACCTTTGCCATTGATTCCCCCGACCTGAAGGCCCGCCTTGACCGGAGCCTCAGCCAGGGACTGGACCACCTGCTCACACTGCAAAATACCGATGGCGGTTGGGGTTGGTGGCAGGCACAGGAGAGTGACAGTTACATCACAGCTTATGTGCTTTTCGGGTTGGCTTCTACGCGTGATGCAGGCATCCCCGTGCCAGAAGATGTGATCAGCAATGCCGCCAGCTATGTCTCGGCATCCATGGTCTTCCCCACCCGGACCACCCAGTCCTGGATGCTCGACCGGCAGGCATTTGAAATCTTCGCCGTCAAAAAAGCCGGCGCCGGCAACCTGGACGCTGCCAACCAGCTGTATGAATTCCGCGACCTGCTCAGCCCATGGGCCAAGGGATTATTGACCCTCTCGCTTGACCTGTCATCCTCGAGCAGCTCGCAGGTGCCCACCATGGTCTCAGACCTGCAAGCCACCGCCATCCGCTCGGCTACCGGGGTGCATTGGGAAGCAGCCAACCCTGATTGGCGCAATATGACCTCCACGCTTTCCAACTCGGCAATGGTGATCTACACCCTGGCACAGCTCGAGCCAGCTTCCACACTGCTCCCGGATGCGGTGAACTACCTGATGTCGAACCGCCAGGCGAGCGGTTACTGGGGCTCCACTTACGAAAGCACCTGGATCCTGCTGGCAATGGATGAGGTGATGAAAGGCACAGGTGAGCTGGGCAGCAGCTATGCCTTTAGTGCCAGCCTGAATGGAACGCAGATCGCCAATGGGCAAGCCGGTGGGGAAACCCAGCTCAACTCGGTGGTGACCAGCCTGCCGGTCAGCAGCTTGTACCCGCATGACCCCAACGCACTGCTCATCCAACGCGAGGCCGGGACAGGGCGGCTGTATTACACGGCTGCGCTCAACGTTTCCCGACCCGTGGAGGATATTGCTCCTCTAGACCGAGGGATCAGCGTGAGCCGGGCTTACTTCCCATTGGGTAGTGACCTGAAAACTGCCACACCCGTGACCTCAGCGAAAGTGGGTGATTCGTTGACCGTCCGCCTGACCATCCTCCTGCCCACGGATATCTATCATTTCGTGGTCGAAGATTACATCCCGGCAGGGGCGGAGATCCTCAATACCAATCTAAAAACATCCCAGCTGGGTCCCACTGGTGAGCCGGTGCCGCTATATGACCCGCGCGACCCGTACAGCAACGGCTGGGGCTGGTGGCTGTTCAATGCGGCCCAGATCTACGACGATCACATCAGCTGGACGGCTTCCTACCTGCCCGCCGGAACCTATGAATTGACCTACACGTTGACCATACTCCAACCCGGTGAGTACAATCTGCTGCCCGCCCGTGCCTGGATGTTCTACTTCCCCGAAGTGCAGGGCAACAGCGCCGGGGGCAGGCTGGAGATCAAACCCTGAAATAATACCTCCTGCAGGATATTGCACTGGAATAAAATCTGCAGGAGGTAAATCTATTTAAATTCGATGGACATTAAGATCCCTGACCCGCTTCATTTTGCAGAACGCGCTCTCTCGCATGTGCGTGTGCTCGCCAGGACAGGGCGAGGCTCAACCACGGCGGCAGAGAAGCAGGCGGGTGAGTATGTGCAGGAGCAGCTTAAGTCTCTGGGCGTTAGAGATATCGAGGTGCAGCCATTTTCCGGTGAGCGTTCCTTGTGGCTGTTCATTGCTCTCGTGCTCGGTCTGGCGCTGGTCGGGCATGCCGCCTACTGGCTGCTGCGCAAGCCAGCTGGCAACCTGCCAGCCCTGATCATCAGCGTGCTTGCCTTCGGCTTCAGTGGCTACCTGATCTGGTGCAGATTTTCAGGGCGAGATTATCCTCTGCGGAGCATGCTGCCCAGAGCACCCAGCCAGAATGTCATCGCAAAGCTAGCTCCATCAGGGGAAGCGCAGCGCCGCCTGGTATTGGTGGCACACCTGGACAGCCACCGGGCGGTATTCTGGTTCGCCACCGATTTCCTGGTGCGTATCTTCGTTCCAATTTCCATGCTGACAGTCTATGGAATATACCTGGCAATTCCCATCTATATCCTGGCAGCGCTCACGCACTGGCAGATCTTTGGCTGGTTGGGGTTGGGGATAGCGGTCTTTCACTTCCTGGGATGGTTCTCCGGCGTGACCGCCGACCTGGGTCAATATTCTCCGGGTGCCAATGATAATGCCTCATCCGCAGGCACGTTGCTGGCATTAGCTGAACGCTTGCAGGGGCAGCCGCTTAAGAATACCGAGCTATGGCTGGCGTTCACAGGTTGTGAGGAAACCAGTGGCGACGGTATCGAGGCATTGATCACGCAGACGGGAGACCTGCTCAAACAGGCATTATTTGTTGATTTTGAAATGGTGGGGATCGGCGAGCAGATAAGTTACATCCGCGAAGAAGGCACGCTAGGCAGGCTCACCATCCCCGCGGAGGTCGAAGCGCTGGTGAAAGAGGTCGGGCAGTCTTATGGACTGCAGCCTGCCGTCACGCCTCTGGTCGGGGCTTCCACGGAGTGCAGCATCCTTTTGAAGCACGGTCTCAAGGCAGTCTGCCTCATCGCCCACCACCCGGGTTCCACCATCCTGCCCGAATGGCATCGTCTGACCGACACCCCTGACCGTTTGCAGGTGACTTCCCTGGAAAGGGTGCAGGCATTAGCCTGGGACCTGCTACAGAGGTTCGACCAGTGACGGATTCGCCTTCAGCTTGCGATTGGAATACACACCTTCCAGCGAGTACAGCAATAAGGCCAGCCAAATAATGCTAAAACCCACCAACCTGGCGATGGGGAAAGGCTCAAAATAGACAAACACACCCAATAAGAACTGAAGGGTGGGGGCTATATATTGGATGAAACCCAGCATGGACAACGGGATCCTGCGAGCAGCATATCCGAATAATAACAGCGGGATGGAGGTCACCGGACCTGCCAGAACCAATAACAACGTCACCAGCACCCCCTGGTGAATGAATGCACCCACCCCAGAAGCTTCACGGAAGATCAGGTACCCCAGCGCAGGCAGGAATAAGACAATCGTCTCCAGGCTGAAGCCATGCATCGATTCGAGGGCTGCGGTTTTCTTGATCAACCCATACATACCAAAAGTGAACGCCAATACCAGGGAGATCCACGGCAGTGAGCCGTAGCTCACCGTCAGGTAGACCACTCCCAGCCCTGCCAGAACTACCGCAGCTACCTGCCCCCGGCGTAGCTTCTCTCTAAAGAAGATCACCCCCAATAGGAAATTGACCAGGGGGTTGATAAAATATCCTAAAGAAGCTTCCACCACAAAACCGGCATTGACCGCCCAGATGTAGGTATACCAATTAAGCGAGAGCAGTATTGCAGCCAGGGTATAGATCAGCACGGTCCTGCGGTTGTGCATGGCCTGCGAGAGCCAGCTCCATTCCCGCTGGATGGTCAAAATCGCGGCGACGAACACCAACGACCAGACCATGCGGTGAGCCAGGATCTCAATAGCGGGATCGTTTTCAAGCCAGCGCCAGTAGATAGGAAACAGCCCCCACAGGGTATAAGCGCCGATCCCGGCCAGGACACCCTTATTCATCAGGCCTCAACGGTGGTTATTTTTCGAAGATAGGTGGAAAGCAAATCAACTGCCTGCTCGGGGGTCTCATAGGTGTGGATGGAGAGCTGAGGGTGCGGGTTGCCCAGGATCATCTTGGACACTTTACGTCCCTTGCGGTAGAGACAAAGCACCCGTTTTCCCAATCCGAGGGCATATCCAATCTCGTAACCCACGCCGTGGGAGGGCGTGCTGACCTCTGCCAGTAGAAAATCACATTCGGTGATCCACCTGACATCCCGCGCATAGACCTCCTCAGGAGATACCACCCCCTCCAGCGGCATCACATCCGGGCTGGCGAGCAATGCCGTGGGCACGTGGTGACCAAATTCCTGCAATGCGGCAACCAATTTCTGGTAAACCAGCTCATCCTGACGACCCCCAGTGATGGAACAGGCAAAATATACGTTCATGCCAGCTCCGGTTCATGACTGAACTGGGTCTCGTACAGCTGGGCATACAACCCACCTTGCGCCAATAATTCACGGTGGGTGCCGCGCTCCACAATCTTGCCCCGGTCCAGCACCAGGATTACATCTGCCGACAAGATGGTGCTCAGCCGGTGGGCAATCACAATGCTGGTACGCCCCGCCATGACCCGCTTGAGTGCCTCCTGGATCAACTTTTCCGACTCACTATCCAGACTGCTAGTTGCTTCATCTAATACCAGGATGCGGGGGTTCTTGAGGATGACGCGTGCCAGTGCGACGCGTTGTTTTTCCCCACCGCTCAAGCGATAACCGCGCTCGCCCACGATGGTGTCGTAACCATCCGGCAGGTCGACCACAAAATCATGGATATTGGCTGCCTGGGCGGCAGCTTCCAGCTCGGCCTGCGTGGCATCCAACCTGGCATACAGCAGGTTGGTGCGGATGGTATCATGGAACAAGTGGGTTTCCTGGGTCACCATGCCAATCTGCGCTGAGAGCGAATCCAGGGTCACATCGCGCAGGTCAACATGGTCCAGTAGGATACGCCCCCCGGTGGGGTCGTACAAACGGGGGATCAGGTAGGTGAGCGTAGTTTTTCCTGCGCCGCTCGGTCCAACCAGAGCTACCAGCTGACCGGGGTGGGCGGTAAAACTGACGTCCTCCAGCGCGTTAAAGCGGGCCTGACTATGACCGCTCTCAATTTCATCCGAGGCCGAATCACCATTGGTCGGTTTTGTGGTTCTGTCTTTTACTTCCTGGGGACCGCCCGAGAGTGCAGCATCCACATCATCCATCCGACCATATCGCCTCACATCGGTCAGCAGGGCTTTACCGCTGGTGTCATACAGGAAGGTGACGCGTTCAAAGGTCAATTCACCCGTTACGTCTTTCAACACAGTGGCATCCGGCTTCTGCTCGATATCATGCGGCAGGTCAATCACCTCAAAGACACGCTCAAAGCTGACCACAGAAGTGGCGAAATCCACCGGCGCATTGGTCAGGCTCGACAAGGAACCATACAGGTTGGACATGTACGAGCCGAAGGCAACGATGGTGCCGATGGTGAATGCCTTCTGCATCACCAGGTAACCACCAATCCCATACACCAGGGCGGTGCCGACTGCGCTCACCATCCCAATAATGATAAAGAAAACAGCCCCCAGCAATGCGCGCTGAATGCCGAGATCGCGCACCAAACCGGCGCGACTTTCAAAGCGTTTTACTTCGGTCGAAACCCGTCCGAACAGCTTGACCAAAAGTGCGCCACCTATGTTGAGGGTCTCGTTCATGGTGGCATTCATCTGGGCATTGGCTTCCATCTGCCGGCGTGAAATATCCCGCAACCTCTGACCCATACTGCGGGCTGCCAGGATGAAAAGCGGCAGGATGACGATGCTGATCAACGTCAGGCGCCATTCCAGGGTGAGCATGACCACCAGCACAGCTGCTACCTGGACAATATTCGTGATAAGGCTAACGATGGTACTGCTGATGGCATTCTGGGCACCTACCACGTCGTTATTAAGCCGGCTCATCAGCTCGCCCAGCTTGGTGTTGGTGAAGAAATGCAAAGACATGCGCTGCAAACGGGCATATAACGCCACCCGCAGGTCGTAGATGACCCCTTCGCCAACCATGGAATTCAAGCGCCGCTGGAACACCCCCAGCACACCGCCTGCTGCCGGGATGAGCAATAAAGCAATCGCCAGCATCACCAGGCGCTGCAGGTTGCCAGAGGGAATGGTCTTGTCAATCAGATCGCGTAAGATGAGAGGTGTCAGTAAGGTCAGACCGGTGGAACACAGGATCAATACCAGCGTGCCCACCAGCTGCCAGCGATATGGTTTTGAGTAACCTAATACGCGGCGCAACAACCCCAGAGTTACTTTTGGTTTTACATCTGGCGAGCTCATTAATGAATGCCAACCGCCACCACCATGAAATCCCATGCTGCCTCTCTTTCAACAACGAATCGGAATTATAACCCATCCAGCGTCCGTACCGTGCTGGATGAACTTGATCAAGGAAAACTTCCGTGAGAGGGATAGCGGGGATACAATATAAGGATTCAGGTAACTACTCACACCGCCTCCACTTGCATACCATAAATTCGGTATGGAAGAAGAAATTTCGAAAAAAGGATGTACGGAGGGGCGTAGACCCGACGTACAACCTTTTTTCGAACCCTTTCCCCCCTTCCCTATACATTTAGGGAAGGGGGGATCAAGGGGGGATGAGTGAGTATACGGATTAATATTGCATTTAAGGAGGATATCATCATGGTCCGCTCTAAATATTCATCACTCGTTGGGATGCTGGTTGCAGCGTTGCTGTTTTATGGTCTTGACCGATGGTTGGCTAATCAGGCGAGCATTGCCCGGGATTCATCCAATTATCAATCCTATGCGCTATGGGTGAGCTTAATTGGGTTGGCAGTCTGCGCGATCCTGTATATATTAGGCTGGATGACGCTTTCCAGAAGCCAGCGGTCAACGGCAATCAGCATCGTTTTTATCGTAGCAGGATTGTTGATTTATTTCTATCCGTTGATCTACCTGTGGAGTCCGGTATGGTTCCCCTGGTTGTCCCTGCGTTATCTATATGCTTACGATACACCGATGGCATATACGGGGATTTTCATCACCGCATTAGGGGTTTTGCATCTTTCTTTACCGAACTGAGGCTTGTGCAGCCTCGTGCTACCCAGGTGCTGCACTAACACGGCTTGCAATATCCATGGCTTGCAATATCCATTGACGCGCGCACGAATTTGTGTGATACTTTATAAATCATCTGGTGGTAGCACCACCGTTCCATCGCTATCCTACCATACAGGAGGTGATGTCAGCCATGTCAAGTGATAGTATACGACGCAGCGCTGCAGCATCCCTCCTCCAGAATGGATAAGGGATCTGCAGCGCACCAGGGAGCCGCCTACGAAGCGGCTCCCTGTGTTTTAATCACATTCAGCTTATCAAGCAGTCTCTCGAGAGGCAGTTCAGCCAATGACCCCAGCTGTAAGTCGGCTTCGTCGAGGGGCAATTGCCGGGTGAGCGGGTTGGGTACGGCCACGCAATACAAACCGGCACTTTTTGCAGCCCGGATACCAATCGGGGAATCCTCCAGGGCTACGGCTTCATCGGCTTTCACTTCCAGCTTCTGCAAGACTGACAGGTAAAGCTCCGGATCAGGCTTGATGCGCTCGACCTCATCCGATGCGCAGATGCAATCGAAATAATCCAACAAGCCCAGCCGGGTGAGATGCCTGACCACCCATCTGCAGGACGAGCTGGAGGCGAGGCCGATTTTCATCCCCAAACGCAAGGCATCATCAAGATATGCCTGCACGCCGGGCAAGATTGCCTGCGCCTCAACCAATGCATACTCGACAGCTTTGCGTTCAGGTTCAACACGATCCCAATCAATGCTGCCATTCAACCGTCTCTGCAGCTCCAGGCGCGGGTCAAAATCTCCCCGGGTAGTACCGATGTTGCTTGACCAGGCTGAAAGCGGGAGTGTTTGCCCAAAAGACTGGTAAACCTGCTCCCACGATTGGTAGCAGGGCCCCTCAGTCTCGAGGATCAGGCCATCAAAATCAAAAATAAGAGCACGGATCAATCAGCCACCTTCCTGGAAACATAACGAGAAACTATTATAATGGGATTATCTTCGATACTGGAGGGTTGATCATGAAGACACTTTTCCTTCTGCGACACGCAAAATCCAGCTGGAAACAACCGGAGATGAATGACCACGACCGGCCTTTGAATAAACGCGGCAAAAAGGAAGCTCCACTGGTCGGAAAATATCTAAAAGCGAACAATCTGGTGCCCGATTTGATCCTAAGCTCGACTGCCCGCCGGGCGCATGATACTGCCGAGGCCGTAGCTGAAGAAAGCGGCTTTGAGGGCCAAGTCGACTTTTACCAGGACTTATATCTCTCCGAGATTGCCTGTTACCTGGATATCCTTCAAAGTTTGCCGGATACTGCCAACCGGGTACTGGTGGTTGGTCACAATCCCGACCTGGAAGAGCTGTTAACCCTATTGACGGACGCAACCGAGCACATGACCACCGCGGCCCTGGCGCAGATCATCCTGCCCATCACAAGCTGGCAGGAACTTAACGAAGCCACGGACGGCAGGTTAGAAAACCTGTGGGAGCCGCGGGAAAAATAATCTATGGGTTAGGTTTTCGTTCTGCGCTTGATCATACTGCCCAGCACCATCAGCACCACCCCTCCTGCCGCCAGCACAATAATGGCGATGACCAGGATATTCCCCAGCTGATCTGTTCTGTCCGGTCCAGGATCTACCTGCACGGGGTCAGACGTCAGGACAGCAGCAGGCGGTGGGGGTGCGATGGGTGAGGGAGTGCGTGTGGGTTGGCGCGTGACCGTTGGCGCCCGGGTTGGAGTGGATGTGCCGGTTGAGGTACTCGTCGGACCAGGGGTATTGGCGAGGCGGATGATCAGGATATCACCCACGTATATCGCATCACTGGTCAGGTGGTTCAGTTCCTTTAGCTCGGCAACGGTTATCCCATATCCATTGGCGATCAGGGTTAAATTTTGTCCAGCCATCACGTTATGCACGATCGAGCCGTCTGAATTGGGCGTGGTGGTCTGGACGGCGTAGTAGGGTATGGCAGTCGGGCCTCCCGGTTGTGAGGTGGCCGGTGGGACGTAGTTTCCACCTCCCGCTACATAGGCCACATCGATCGTGTAGTACACAAATCCGTCTGATTCAGCCACTCCAGCACCGATCTCCTGGTAGCTGGCTCCCAGCATGGTCTGGATGTGCGGGTCGTCTCCGAGCCACATAGAGATTGCCCCATCGACAGACAGGTTGGTTCCACCGGCGATATTCTCGGATATAAAAAACGTCCCGCCACCGCCATACCCGGCGGATGCAGCCCGGTCTCGTGGGCGGGTTCCACCCGGGCCGATATGGGTGACCTGACCGATGGCAGCCTGATAATCACTATGGCTCTGGGCAATGGACATCAAGATATTATTGATTTGATAGGCAGGCAGACCATTGGCGGCGCGCAAGCCATTGACTGCATCGATCATGGAATACGGATCGCCGGCTTGAGCGCGACCTTTGATCGAGCTGCCGAGTGACACCAGCAGCAGGATGATCAGAACAGATACCAGGATACGGATAGGGCTTCGCTTCATGGGCTTAGACGGCTACACGGTTTGGCTCTGCCTGCCCAAGATACCAGCGCGCCTCATCGCTTTTATATGTCAGCTCATAGATCTGACCGCTGGCAACCATCACCAGCATGTGCTGACCAACGTCATCCTGCCAGCGCCTGCCGGTGGACTCGACCCGGTACCTGCTCCCTTTCCAGGTAAAGTGCAGCGGGGTGATTACACCCTGTTCAGAAAAGTTGGCCGTTACTTCAATGGGTTCCATGAGAATCAAGCCGGTATTAAATACTCAAGCAAAATAACCAATGCTTCATGGGCAGCCTGTTCTTTAATTTGCAGACGTGTACCCGTCCAATGGAAGTGTCTGGCATATTCCTGGTTGGGTGAGCTCAGGCCAATCCACACCGTTCCCACGGGTTTCTGCTTGGTGCCTCCGGTAGGGCCGGCAATCCCGCTAACAGAAATCCCAATTTCCGCCACCAGGGCTGTGCGCGCCCCACGGGCCATCTCGATGACCGTTTCTTCACTCACAGCGCCATATTTATTCAATGTATCCCAGCGCACCCCCAATAGTTTTACCTTGGCTTCATTTGAATAAGCGATCACACCTCCAAGGTAATATGTAGAGGCACCTGAAACATTGGTGATGATATGACTGAACAAGCCACCCGTGCAGGATTCAGCCGCTGCCAGATGCTCTCCACGATAGACTAATAACTCACCCACCGTGACTTCAACCGGTTTATCCATGCGAGTGCTCCATTTTTAATATGGTGTGCGCTTTATTCATGCTGGTAGGCGCTATTATACAACACCGATCCTTCTTTCCAAGATCGGCCTTTTTTTCAGGCTCATCCTTCTTTCCAAGATCGGCCTTCTTTCCAGGCTCATCCTTCTTTTCAGGATTGGCCTTCTTTTCAAGCTCAGCCCACCTTCCAGGATTAACCACGATTGGACCAACCTCAACCACCCCTTATCCCCCACCCCCAACAGTGATAAAATCTATGCCCGATGGAGATTTCTGAACATATCCAGGGAATATTAGACACTGCCCCGCTTAAGCCCGGCTGCTATCTGATGAGAGATACAGATGGAAAAGTGATCTACGTGGGCAAGGCAGTTAATTTAAAGAACCGCCTGCGCTCGTATTTCCACTCCAGCGCCCAGGAAGACCGCAAGACGCGCAAGCTGGTGGGCCATATTGCCGAAATCGAGTGGATCGTGGTCGGCTCAGAGCTCGAGGCGTTGATCCTCGAGATGAACCTGATCAAGAAATATCGCCCGCATTACAACGTCCGCCTGGTGGATGACAAGAGCTACCCCTATATCAAGGTGCATTGGAATGACCCCTTTCCCAAGCTGACGGTTACCCGCCAGATGGTGCAGGATGGCTCACGCTATTATGGACCCTATACCAGCGTTTGGGCAGTCCACCAGACGTTGGACGTGCTGCGCCATATCTTCCCCTACCTGACCTGCGACCGGGTGATCACCGGCAAGGATGAGCGCGCCTGTCTGTACTACGATATCAAGCTGTGCTGCGCCCCATGCATCGGGAAGATTGACCAGAGCGGTTATCGCCAGATGATCGACGACCTGGGTCAATTCCTGGAGGGACATACCGAGCCCATCGTGTCGCGTATGCGGTTGGAAATGAACGAGGCAGCCGAAGAACTGCTGTTTGAGCGCGCCGCCACCCTGCGCAACCAGATCCAATCCATCGAAAGGGTGGTGGAGAAGCAAAAGGTCGTCTCCAGTGATTACATCGATTCGGACGTGATCGCCATGGCACGCACCAATGGTGAAGCCTGTTTGCAGGTGTTCTTCATTCGCAATGGCAAGCTGATCGGGCGTGAATACTTCCTCATGGAGGGGGCTGAAGAGACTCCCGATAAAGAAGTGATCGCCGATTTCATCAAGCAGTTCTACGATCAGTCGCCCTCCGTGCCAGCCCAGGTGTTACTGCCGCATGAGATCGAAGAGATGCACATCATCCGTGAATGGCTGAATACCAAACGGGGTGGGAAAAAGGTGGAAATTCGCATCCCCAAGGAAGGACCCCAGCAGGAGCTGATCCAGATGGCAGCTGAGAACGCCACTGCCACCCTGGAAGCCTTGGAAGCCCAGTGGCACGCTGATACCCATCGCCAGGAACAAAGCCTGTCAGAGCTTAAGACATATCTCAATCTCCCCGCTATTCCCAATAAGATCGAATGCTATGATATCTCGAACACCCAGGGCACCGCAGCCGTGGGCAGCATGGTGGTCTTCATACAGGGCGTGCCGAAGAAGAACCTCTACCGGCGATTCAACATCCGCAGTGTGACGGGGCCGGATGACTTCGCCAGCATGGAGGAAGTGCTCACCCGGCGCTTCAACCGCTGGAAAGCCGCCCAAGAGCTGGCTGAAGCCCCGGGAGAAAAACCGGACCCCGCCTTCGCCATCCTGCCCGACCTGTTGATTGTGGATGGCGGTAAAGGACAGCTCGGCCGGGCGGTGAAAGTGCTCGAGCAATTCGAACTGACCGGCAAGTTTTTCGTCACCGGTCTGGCCAAGCAGAATGAAGAGCTGTTCGTGCCTGAAAAATCGGAACCCATCATCCTGCCGCGCCACTCCCAGGCTTTATATCTCATCCAGCGCGTGCGCGATGAAGCCCACCGCTTTGCCATCACTGCCCACCGCAACCGGCGCGATAAAGCCGGGGTGGCTTCCGTGCTGGATTCCATCCCCGGGATTGGCCCTTCCCGGCGTAAAGCCTTACTGGCGCATTTCGGCGGGATCGATGCCATCCGCGAGGCTTCGGTTGAGGAGATAAAAGCGGTCAAGGGCATGAATGAAAAATTAGCCCAGGTAATAAAAGAATCTCTATAAAGAGCCGGCTTGTCGTTTAGGAATTCGTAACTACTTAAAAATTCCTCCCTTTGCATACAATTGGTGTGGTAAGGATGAAGAAATATCGAAAAAAGGATGTGCGGAGGGGCGTAGACCCGACGTACATCCTTTTTTCGAAATCTTTTCCCCCTTCCATATTTTAGGGAAGGGGGGATAAAGGGGAGATGGGTGAGTAATTACAATCGTTGAACTGTCGAGACTGCTCAAATCAAGATTAACCAACTGCTTAGCAATTTCGATGAACATTGAACTATAATTAGCGCTACCAAAATCAGCAATCCGTCAGGAGCAAGGTATGGCAAAAAAGAAAGAGCTTTCCAAAGGACAGCAGCGCACCATGCGCACCCAACAAATTATCATGGGTGTGATCGGCGTCATGGTGGTGCTGGCAATGGTCTTATCACTGATCGCGCGCTGAATATCTGCCGCGTACCGCAAATCATCGGAAAACTCCATCACTCATCCACCATCTTCCTGAATAGTCCCTTAATCGCACTCCATCCCAGATAAGCGATCGTTAAACAAAAAGTGGGCGGTACATACCCTACGCCCACTCCAGGCATTTAATCTAATTCGGAATTTCCTACCCCACTCCCCTTGGAGCGTAGCGACCTGGAGGCCAGCATCGCCGCATGCAGACCTGCCAGCCCCGCCGGCACTGCCCACCCAGGCACCTCTGCCCAGGTGTCACCTATAATTGGGACCAGTTGATTCACCGTCAGCTGCGACAAGATATAACCGGCGTAGAATGCCAGGGTCTGGAATACCAGGAACAGTACGCCCCAGCTGAATGCACGCCACAAACTCCTTCCCACAATGGACATTGGGGATGACGATGACCTCAGCGGAAACGTGAGGCCTGCTCCAATGGCACCACCGATAGCTGCAGCCACGATCAAGCCCCAGAATCCACCATTCCATATTTGCATCCAGGAAAACCCAAGCACTAACGCGACCAGCGCTCCAGCAGCCCAACCTGCAATGCTTAATCCAGTGAGATAAACATTCGCACCCATCGGCTGGCGTACATAATGGATGGTAAACGCCGCGCCGATAGCCCAACCGGCAAACCCTAGCACATAAAAGGCAGTCAATCCACGATTCGGACTGGAGTACACATCCGAGAGCACCAGACCCATGCTGACCAATAACCAGCCTGCTCCCCAGGCCCATGCAATCAGCTGGTAATTCCGTCGTTGATTGACCATTTTATGCCTCCTTGAATGATCTGGGCGGATCTATGACTATCGGAAACTCTATTCCCTACATATAGCTTCTGCCAGGTACTGGGCAGAATCGGCAATGCCTAAGATGAATCCGGATTTCATTTTATTCATCCATGGCATCCCGAGAAAATACAAACCCGGATAGCTGGTAACACCTCGATCGGTAATCGGATATCCATATTCATCAATTAATGGAAGTTTTACCAGGCTTTCAAATGAATACCCGGTCGCCCATATAATGGTGCTCACACCTTCAGCTGCTAAATCTAAAGTGGTGACTACAGACGCACGGAAACCATCGTCAAAAATCTCTACCTCTTCCGTGGGGGTATCTATCCCATTCTTAATGATATACGCGTCAATCATCTTCAGTATATTGGCGGCAGCTCCGTCTGCAGCAGCCAGGTTTTCCTTCAGGTCCTGGGCGATCATCAGCCTCCCATCGTCATAGCTACGTACATGTCCAAGCAGGATGATGCCATCCCGGCAGAATTTATGCAAGTTAATATCGTGCCCACCTGCCTTCCCCGTGCAATGCAGCGACCCGAAAACGCGATCGCGGGGGGAGGTCATTGTCGCCACGGTACGGTCCATGAATCCGGTTCGATATAACCAATCATAATTGTCCAAGCCACGGTAGCGCCGGGGCAAACGACCGGCAGAGCTGGTCGATAAATAAACTTTCCTTCCTGCCTCGTTAAGCTCTTCGGCAATCTGGCATCCCGATTGGGATGAGCCGACCACCAGCACTGCCCCAGGCGGTAAAGACTGTGGGTTCCGGTAAGCGTCGGATGGGATTTGTCGAATATCTGGCGTGATTTGAGCAGCGAAGGCTGGTATTTTTACTTTCTGATACATTCCGGTTGCCTGTACCACATTCTTTGACTCGTATATTTTATTGTTTGTGCTAATACGGTATCTAGATTGGCCTTCGATGGGTTCAACCCAGGTGACTTTTGTTGAATAGCTTACTGGAAAGTTGTTTTTAAGCTCAAACTGTTCAAACCGGCGAACGATCTCGTTTTTTAGCATAAATCCATGGGGCTCAGAGTCCGCATATTCTGAGCCGGGAAGCCGGAAAGCCCAATTTGGCGTGATAAGGGTAAACGAATCCCAGCGCCGGTTGCGCCAGGCATCTGCCACCTGGATTGACTTTTCCAGGATGACATGCTCCCGCCCGGCGCGGGTGAGGTGGTAACTTAGCGATAAACCCGCCTGCCCTCCCCCAATGATGACGGTCTCTATTTTTTCTTCCATTGTATTTCCTCCCTTTAATAGATTGTAATAAAGGTTGATCAACCATATTTCATACCTATTGAAGAAATAGGCAGTGTATCCATCTATCCTTCTATACTTCCCTTCGAGCGGGTTAATTCTGTATAATTGCCCTTCGTTATACAGACCTTTAGTGTCACCGATGGGCAAAAAAGCTCGATCGGAGGATGAATTGCTAGATAGCTTGCAATTCCTCCGTATGTACTATTCTCTACATATAAAATATATTCAGCCAGGTATTGGGTGGCTTTGCCTTTTTCTACCATTGAATTTCCTCCCTTTTATAGTGTGCTACTAATGTCGATTAACGACAATTATTACCTATTATATCGCATAATATCAATACCTTTTATACATGCTCTACCGCCAAACTCGCCAGTAGCAGCGCACCTTCCGCACCTACAAATTATTATCTTTAATATGAACAGTCGATTTGCAGGACTATACTGAAACCCGAAGTTTGTTTTTATACTAAGCTTGCTTATCCTGCTTATCCTGTATATCCTGTTAATGTATTGCTCTTCTGGAGATTATTAATTAAAAAGTGGGCGGCAACTTTCACCGCCCACTTTGCGCACCTACAAATTATTATCTTTAATATGAACAGTCGATTTGCAGGACTATACTGAAACCCGAAGTTTGTTTTTATACTAAGCTTGCTTATCCTGCTTATCCTGTATATCCTGTTAATGTATTGCTCTTCTGGCGATTATTAATTAAAAAGTGGGCGGCAACTTTCACCGCCCACTCGGAATCCTGAATTAGCTTAGAACAGCCCTAACACACGCCCTGTCTCCAAATCCAGGTCCACGTCATAAAAGACTGGTCGGGTGGGCAAGCCCGGCATGGTGCGCATCTCGCCCAGCAACGGGTATAGGAAGCCTGCCCCCACCGAAGCGCGGATGTCGCGGATGGGGATCTTGTATCCCTTCGGTACGCCCTTCAAGGCGGGGTCATGGCTCAGGCTGAGGTGCGTCTTTGCCATGCACAGCGGGAGCTTATCAAAACCCAGCCGGTTGTACAGCTCAATCTTGCGCTCGGCTTCCGGTGAATATTCCACTCCGTCAGCCCCATAAATGTCCTTGCAGATGATCTCGATCTTCTGTTTGATGGACCATTCCAGCGGGTATAGGAACTTGAAATTAGTGGGCTTCTCAGCGGCTTTGATCACCGCTTCTGCCAATTGGATCGCACCTTTACCGCCCTCCATCCAGTGCCGGCAAACGACTGCATCCTCGGCACCCGCTTCGACGGCTGCCTTGCGGATGAGCTCAACCTCAGCTTCGGTATCGTCCTTGAATGAGTTGACTGCCACCACCACGTTCACCCCAAACTTCTTGGCATTGCGGATGTGGTGCTGCATATTTCCCAGGCCCGCCTTGAGCAAGTCAAGGTTTTCAGTCGTATAGGCGTAATCCAGCGGTTTGCCCGCCACCACCCGGGGTCCACCCCCGTGCATCTTGAGCGCCCGCACCGTGGCGACGATCACTGTCACCTGGGGGATGAGCCCGCTGGTGCGGCATTTGACGTCAAAGAATTTTTCCATGCCGATATCTGCCCCAAAGCCCGATTCGGTCACCACGTAATCCGCCAGCTTGAGTGCGATGCGGTCAGCGATGATCGAGTTCTGCCCGTGGGCGATATTGGCGAAAGGTCCGGCATGTACGAAAACCGGCGTGCCTTCCAGGGATTGCATCAGGTTGGGCATGATGGCGTCCTTCATCAAGACGGTCATTGCCCCTGCCACACCCAGGTCTTCGGCGGTGACGGCCTCACCCGCTTTGCTGGTGCCAATCACGATACGCCCCATCCGGTCGCGCATATCTGCCAGGTCGGTGGTCAATGCCAGGATCGCCATGATCTCACTGGCCACGGTGATATCGAAGCCGGTCTGGCGCTCATTCCCCGCCTCTTCCGGACCCTGCCCGATAGTAATCGTGCGCAGTAAGCGGTCATTGGTATCCACCACCCGCCGGAAGGTGACGTTAGCTGGCTCGATATCCAACCGGGCAAAGCGCTTGCGCTCTTCGGGGGTTAGCTCGTTCGGATCGGTTTTGTTGATCCCCAGTTTCTTTAAGCGGCGCAGCATGGAGATTGAGAAGCGGCGCGCACCCGTTTTATCAGCTGGGCACAAGGCATTGAACAGCTTCTCATCGTCAGGTGTGGCACGTTCGTGTAACATGCGGGCATCAATGGCGGCTGCCAGCAGGTTGTTGGCGGCGGTGATAGCATGGATGTCACCGGTCAGGTGCAGGTTGAAATCTTCCATGGGCACTACCTGGCTGTAGCCACCCCCGGCTGCCCCACCCTTGATGCCAAAGGTCGGGCCCTGGGAGGGCTGGCGGATGCAGGTGAACACCTTTTTGCCTAAGAATGCCCCCAATGCCTGGCTTAAGCCCATCATGGTCGTGCTTTTGCCTTCACCAAGCGGGGTTGGGGTAATGGCGGTGACTTCGATGTATTTTCCATCCGGCACATCCTTCAGGCGCTCCAACACGCTCAGGCGCACTTTGGCTTTGTACTCGCCATGCATCTCGAGCTCCTCGGGAAGCAAGCCCACTTCCTCGGCAATCACCGTAATGGGTTTAAGTGTCGCTTCCTGGGCGATGTCGATATCGGATGGTACTGGGAACCTTAGATTAAGCTTGGATGGGGTAAATGGGCGTGAACCACCTTTAGGACTCATTGCGAAATTCCTCCTTGAATTTTGGGTTGGTAAACATCTGGAATACAGCCATTGTATTGTGACAAAAATTTTATCGCAAAGCAATTGACGCTTATCCCCCTCTTAAGTGCCAAGTGTCACAAGTTGTTCAGCGATTTAACCAAATACAGCTCACCGCGCTCGAAGCCGCGCTCGAGGTAATACAGGCGCGTCCCTATGGCTGAGATGACCGCCATGCGCCTGAAACCCTTGTCTATGGCGATGGCTTCCGCCCGCTGGAGCAATTCCGTCCCTAAACCGACATGCTGGGCGGCTCCATTCCCCTCAGCTCCGACGGCGAGCGACTGCCCAAACACATGCACTTCCCGGATGATGGCCGCGTCGATCAAGTCTTCCAGCCCCGTCGCAGGCGAGTGAGGGCCTGGCAATGACAGGCGCAGGAAACCTGCCAGGGCATCCTCCGGGGTTACATAGGATAAGAAATGCTCTTCCGCCCCGCCGGCGGGATAAACGATATCCTCCAGGCGCAGGCTTTCTGCCTCCACGGTCTTCTTGCGCACCTCACGGCAGCGGATGCACTGGCAGGGTGTGCCCCTGCGCTTCAGCTCCTGCTGGATATCCAGCCGCAAGGAGGTGCGCTTGTTGCCCTCCACCACATTCACCGAGGGGATGTCGCGCACCACCCGGTTCACCCGGCAGTAGCGTGGGATGGTGGGCTTTAAGTCGGCGATCAGATCGATCAGCTCTTGGGTGGTGTAGGGGGTGTATTCACCTCGCTGCCAGTACTCGTACAGCTCAGCGTTTGCCAGCAGCTGGGTGGGGTAGATTTTGATCTCATCCGGGCACAGGTCATCCCACAGGCGGGCAAAATCCGCATGGTCTGACTCGAGACTTGCCCCCAGCAGGTTGGGCATCCAGTGCAGCACGACCTTAAACCCAGCCGCCCGCAGCAGTGCCACGGCCTGGTGCGTCTGTGCCACGGTATGCCCGCGCTGGTTGAGCTCCAAAATTCGGTCATCCAGGCTCTGGGCACCCATCTGCAGCTTGGTCACACCCAATTTTCGCAGCCAGGCAAGCTCGGCCGGGTTGATGTCCGTGGGCCGGGTCTCGATGACCAGTCCCACATTGCGGCTGGCAGCGCTTTCATTCAACATCTGCGCTTCTTCAAGGCTGGTTGATTCCACCCCGTTCATGGCATCAAAACAGCGCTGGATGTACCATTCGTGGTAATCCCGGCGATATGCACACCACGAGCCGCCCAGGATGAGCAGCTCAACCTTGTCCACCGGGTGCCCGACGGCCTGTAATCCCTGCAAACGGCTCGCCACCTGACCATAGGGGTCAAAGTTGTGCTCCACACCCCGCCTGGCTCCCGGTTCATCCGGCAGGTAGCTCTTCGGCATGCGCACGTCGGTTGGGCAGAAGATGCACTTCCCCGGGCAGGGGTAAGGCTTGGTCAGCACGGTCACAGTGGTCACCCCCGAGAGCGTGCGTACCGGTTTCATGCGGATGCGCTCGAGGATGCCCGGTTCAGAGCTCCATTCACCGGTCTTCGTCAGCTGCCGGTAGGCTGCCACCAGCACATGCTTGGCAAGGTAGCCCCCCGTTGGGCTCGGGTGCCGGCGGAGTGCCTTTTGCACGTCTGCACCGCGCCGTACTTCCTCCAGCACCTGTTTTGCCTGCTCGAGCATCTCGGGCGTATATTGCTGCGCTTTATACCAATTCTCTCGGTCCATACCTGTATTGATCACTCAAAAAGCTGATTAAGCTATAATAGATTCGTGAATCCTACCACGCTTTCACACCTGCTCGACCTCAACCGGCAATTCTACCAGACCTTTGCCATTCCATTTTCCGCCACCCGTCAGCGCCTGCAGCCGGGTGTGCTGCGCATCCTCGAGCAAATTAGTGCCGATGTTGACTTGCTGGACCTGGGCTGCGGTAACGCTGAGCTGGCGCGTGAGCTGGCGCGCTGCGGTCATGCCGGTTCGTACACCGGGTTGGATTTCTCAGACGCATTGCTGCAGCAGGCTGTGATTGACCAGCCCGCCAATTTCCGCTTCCTCCAGGCTGACCTTACAAGCGCCGATTGGAATACCCAGCTGGCGGGCTGCCAGTATGATGTCGCCCTGGCGTTTTCCGTCCTGCACCACATACCCGGGAATGAATTACGTCTGCAAATATTGCATAAGGTCAGGTCGCTACTACCCGCTGGAGGGCGCTTTATCCACTCGGAGTGGCAGTTCCTCAACAGTCCACGCCTCGCTGCTCGCATCCAGCCCTGGGAGGCAACCGGCTTATCCGCAGGTGACGTCGACCCTGGTGATTACCTGCTGGATTGGCGCCAGGGGGGTCAGGGATTGCGCTATGTGCACCATTTTTCAGAAACCGAGCTGGCAGAGCTGGCGAGTCTGGCTGGTTTCGAGGTAGTGGAATCCTTCTTATCGGATGGCGAGAACCAGCGCTTGGGTTTGTACCAGGTGTGGAAATGACATACCAGCTCGGGTAGGGGCGACCCATCACGGCTAATTTTCATCCCTTAAACCACGGGTTCAAGTTCATCCATGATTTCATCCACCAATGGACGGGTCGCCCTTACGAACGATGAATGGCGCTATTGTTGTTGGAGCGAAAAAAGAATCCAGTAGAGACGCCCCATTGGGACGTCTCCGCGCTGCCTTGCCCTCAAGGAATTTTTTCGTAGGGGCGACCCATCACGGCTATTTTTCATCCCTTAAACCACGGGTTCAAGTTCATTCATGATTTCATCCACCAATGGACGGGTCGCCCCTCGGTTGGTTTTTGTAGAGTACTGCCTGGCTCTCACAGGATCGTTTTTCCGTAGGTGCGATCCATCACGGCTATTTTTCATCCCTTCCGGCCTCAAACCGGACAGGTGCACCTCTACACAAGTTTATCAAACCGGATAGCCCCAACCTGCCTTTGATCTTCTCACTGCGGCCGTAAAGCCGGGGTCTTGCTATATTGTAATTTCCTCTTCATAGGGATTACAAACGCCTCGAAGGCCGCGATCAGCCAGAACAATAAAGTGAGCGGATCACTGCTAAGACTAATACCGATCATTTCAATTATCGTATTTAGAGGCAGAAGTAAGGGAATGTTTGAATATCCTTCTGTGGACAGGACTTGAACTGCAAAATACCGGACGATCAGGTACTCACTAAAAACCATCGCCAGCACAGTGGCAAGTACGCTTATCACTTGAAGGGCAATGCCTCGTTTTTTCCCAGACCCGAATATTGTCGCTTGCGCCACGATAAATCCGATACCAATGGCAACAATACCAAGCTTATAATTCGTGATCACAACCGCCCCATACCAAATTAGTGCTGATATGAGAGCTGCGCAAAATGCGAGCACAATTGCCAAAACGATATTGGGATTTTCGGTTTCAGCCTTAAATGCTGACTCTATCTTCGCGATGCAGTTTGCGCATAATGTTCTGATCGCCTTATTCTTCGCGATGATTTTTTTCTCTTGCCCTATCGGTATGGGCTGTGAGCAACCATCACAGATAGTCATTTTCTCCTCCCAGTCGATGCGAATAAAAAAATGGGTCTACTGCCTGCCAATTTCATTCAACATAATTTTACAGCATTTGACAAAAAGCAAATTAACCAGCTTCCCATATTCACTTCGAGAAAGTAGACTGGGGTCACCCGGTATCTTGAATCCGGTTTTATTCTTACCGGACTTATACTGGGTTGAGAGCTGAGCCTGAATCCCAACATTTGGTACTACGAATTCTGTTTCACTTGCCTCTAGCTCATCGACCAATCGCGACTCGTCCATCCCTTCATTCGTCTGAACCGCATCCGACCCTTGCGCTACTCCGAAAGTTAGATGGGTCTTTAAATCCCCCAGGTAGATCTACAATTTAGTGATCGCACAATGGGCTCACTTTCATGCTAGAATAACCCACACTTGAACGAAGGAGGCACTTCCCATGGATGATAACGACTCTCGTAAACTACTCCAACAACTTCATGATGAAATCAATAACCTACAGGCGGTTGACGAAAACAACAGTGACTTGCTGCGCGACATTGACGGGGATATCCGCCTCCTGCTCGAGCGTTCGGGGGAAAATCTCGTGCCGGTGCACCCAACCATCATCGGACGAATGGAGCAGGCGGTGGATCACTTCGAAGTCACCCACCCCGAACTGACCGCGTTGATCTCCAAGCTATTGGCTTCACTGAGCAACGCCGGGGTCTGACCAACATCTACGGACGGTATCCAAACTATTATTTACCTTTGCTCTATCCGCCCTCTCGATTGGTCTTTGTCGAGACGCCCCGCTGGGGCGTCCCGGTGCTGCCTTGCACTCAAGGGATTTTTTTGTAGGGGTGAGTCTCTATATCATCAGCCTTCTTCCTCGTTATCCTATCACTTAACTTACCCCCATCTCTTCACTCAAACGCGACTCGCCCAGCCCGTTCAGATTTATTGCGGGTCGTCTCGGTAGTGCCATGCAAGCGGTTTTCACCTCCCCAAAACTCCCCACCATCAACCCTCTACCAGCTAGCTTTCTTCAATATTAGATGTTCAATTTCCTCACGCAGGCCTCTCTCCCCATTCAAAGAGCTTCCCATAGATAGTTTATCTTTTAAGATTTGAACCGTTCACTTTTTTAGATTGAATAACACCGGGAAATTGCCTGATCATCGGACCAAACATCGGACAATAATCATACATTTCTGTCATTGCGAGCCGCAAGTGATCTTCTTGCGGCGTGGCAATCTCCAAAAGACCTATATATTAATTTCCAAACTATTTAATATCACCATTTTTGAGGGTTGTCCGAACTTTCGTCCGAACCTAAGAATTGCCTCTTGACATTTAGAACAAATGTGCTAAAATATAGATGTAATTTCTCACTAGGTTTTCTTTCGTATTTAAAAGCGGCATAATTTGGAAAATAAAGCAGATTAACTGTCATTGCGGAATCCCCGCTGGTTTTCGGGGGAGGAAGGCGTGCACGGAATCCAAGGCTTCCAACACACTCCGAAGCCTGACGTGGCAATCTCCCTGTCCGAAAATTGATCGATTTCAACCTGATAGTCATTTGAACATTATTAGAAAAGGGAGATTGCTTCGATAAAAACCGTCTCGCAATGACATCTTAATTGAAGCATTTATTGTGTGTTTACGCAATTACTGCAGCGTGTTACAAGTCGGTGAGTAATAACATATAGATTGCCTATTCTTTTCTGCTGCCAGATCCACTTATATTCCTCTCCAATCCACGCGTATGAGAATTGATTTCTTTTTGTTTTTCTTTTTTTTTATTATTAAATATTTATTCCACCACCCTGTATGAATAAAATTGCACCTTATATTATTTATTTGAATTTTTCAGTTCAATTCAATCCCTTTTACGCTTAATCGTGCAATCATCTTGATCATTGTTCAAATATCTGCGTAAATTCCACTCTTTGGATATCCGCTGGTTTTACGGATGATGTGGTTTCTTTTTTTTAGCTAATAGCTAACTGCCGTTTGCTAATAGCCAATATTCATGCTACCATTAACCCCATGCGTATACTGATCATCTCTGATATCCACGCCAATATCACTGCCCTCGAGGCCGTGATCACCGATGCGCATGAGTTCGATGCCGCCTGGTGCCTGGGTGACCTGGTAGGGTACGGCCCCGACCCCAATGAATGCGTCGAGCGCATTTCCCAGCTGCCCAACCTGCAATGCATCATGGGCAACCACGATGCTGCTGCGGTAGGCGCAATCGAAGTGGAGGCATTCAACCCCGATGCCCGCAAGACCGTCCTATGGACCCAAGGTACGCTCACCCCTGCCAATCATGAGTACCTACAAAACCTGCCTGAACGCATCAACCTCGAATTCATCACCCTGGTGCATGGCAGCCCATACAAACCCATCTGGGAGTACCTGCTCGACACGCGCTCGGCAACCGTCAGCTTCGAATGCTTCGATACCCCTTACTGCTTCGTGGGTCATACCCACCTGCCCGTCCTATATTACCTGCCGGATGACCGCCTGACTGCCCAACTGATCGTCCCCGAACACGTTTCTCTGATGACGCTTGCCCCACGTGGCATCCTCAACCCGGGGTCGGTGGGTCAGCCGCGTGACCACGACCCGCGCGCCGCCTATGCCATCCTGAACCTGGATGATTTCATCTGGGAATGGCACCGGGTGGAATACGATATTCACAGCGTCCAGGAACGGATGGGCAAGGAAAACCTGCCTGAGCGCCATATCGTGCGCTTAAACGCCGGATGGTAAGGTGCTGCCATTGATATAAACCGGTGGGGAACATTCCAGCCGATGGGGGCGTTTTAAGGATAGTCATCACTCCAAGGAGGAACCCATGCTTAAGAAAATCGCTTTTATTTTCGTAATACTTTCCGTGCTTTTGGCGGGTTGTGCCGCTTCGGCTACACAAAGTCCGATTGAAGCACCCAGCATTACCACCGATTTACAGAGGCAGACCATCTCCTCTGAAGCCGGTAATGCCCCCTCACCGAACAAGGGTGCTTACGCAGCTGACCAGACGGTTACATCGGTTGACCGTTTGGTGATCAAAAACGCCACCCTGTCCATCTATGTGGATGACCCGACCAAGTCGATGGATAATATCTCGCATATGGCTGACGCCATGGGTGGGTTCGTCGTCACTGCCGACATGTACCAGCAGGCATTGAGCAACGGCGTCAAAGCGCCCCAGGTATCTATGACCATCCGCGTGCCCGTCGGGCGCCTGGATGAAGCCCTCGCCACCATCAAAAATGAAACCACCCAGCCGGTCATCTCTGAGAATGAATCCAGCCAGGATGTGACCGCCGAATACACCGATTTGAATTCCCGCCTGACCAATGCCCAGGCCGCTGAAAAACAGCTCCAGGAGATCATGGCATCAGCCACAAAGACCGAAGATGTGCTGTCAGTCTATTCCCAGCTGGTGTCGGTACGCGAGCAGATCGAGCTGATCAAAGGTCAGATGAAGTATTACGAGCAATCCGCGGCCCTTTCTTCCATCTCGATCCAGCTGATCCCAAGCGCTGCCAATCAGCCCATCACCATTGCCGGCTGGCAGCCCAAAGGCACCGCCAAGCAGGCACTGCAGTCGCTGATCAATACCCTGCAATCGCTGGCAGACTTCGCCATCCGCCTGGGGATCCTGTATATCCCCACCTTACTGGTCATCTTCGTGCCCATCGGGCTGGTCGTCTGGGGCATCGTTGCCTTGATCCGGAAAATCCGCAAGCCCAAGGCTCTCCCGGCACCTGTCCCTGAGCCATAAGCCAGGTTTACATACTAAAAAATAAGCTGCCCAGGTATTTCCTGGACAGCTTTTGGTTTACTATAGCGACACCGCACAGTTATTTCAGGTTCAATAATTCTCCTGGATGGATGAGGTACGGGAGGATGAGCTCCTTTAGCCGAACCAGCAGATGCCAATCCACCACCAAAGTTTTACCATGGTTCGACAGGATGGTCGTGCTACTGGCAACCACCGGACGAGTGGGTTGTGGAGGTGTCGATGCCAGCACGACGGGAGGGGTAAATTGAATTGCATAATTCCTATGTACAATCGGCAGGCGGATCTCAAAATTCACTACTTTATCCTTCTGCGCAGGTTCAGCTGGTACAGGTTCAGGGGCAGGTGTTGCTTCGGGTGCAGGCTCAGTCACTGGCGGTGCACTCCGCGGCAAGCTGAGCACCTGACCCGGGTGGATGGTATAGGGGAAGTTGATCGAATTCAACTGTGCCAGCTCGAGCCAGGAGGTGTTAAAGCGCTTGGCCAACGCGATCAGGTAATCACCAGGTTGTACGGTATACGATTCCGCAGGCGATTCAGCAGCAGCTTCATCGCGCTCGGATGCCGGTAGCG
This sequence comes from uncultured Chloroflexia bacterium, assembly GCA_963809805.1. Classification (GTDB taxonomy): domain Bacteria; phylum Chloroflexota; class Anaerolineae; order Anaerolineales; family UBA4823; genus FEB-25. Next base: position 127,323 of record CAWELB010000013.1, read on the forward strand.
ATGCGAATACTGCCATGTTCCCCAGCACGTCCCACGATTTGATGAACGTGTTCAGCGGGTAAGTCAGGTATTGCCCGGTATACGCATCCACCACCTTAACCGAATCCTGGTTGTAACCGGTCAGGATCATCGTATGTTCGAAAGCTGCCACTATGGTGGTGCTCCCATCCGAGGCTTCATATTCCACAGGGGAACCATCCCACATGGCGCCAATGATCCACACAATCACCGGGTTGCCCCCATTGATCTGCCACCGCAGGTCATCCCAGCTCAAGTTGCTGAGCCCGATGGCTTCCAACCCGTAACTTTGTAAAATCTCTGCCACCGGGCTGGCATGCACCCCATACCCATGGGGTGGGAGATATCCCCAGGCTTCGTTTGGACTGCCCACAAAACCTTTCTCGGGGTTATCTGTACGGGGTAGAGCCTGCAGAAATTCAGACTCGCCGATGTTTATGCCCCAAAAAGCAGCCAGATCGGCGGCAGAGCGCGCCTCACAGGAGAGGTTATAGCCCTGGGCGTGCCCAACCAATCCGGAAATATAGGCTGAATCTGGCAGTGAATTCCCTTGAGCAGCGGAGACGTCCGCCAGGATCAATAATGTAACCAGTGCAACGATGAGTAAGAAGCGTTTCATCAAATCCATCCTGTTTTATATTTTCAATCACCTACTCTCCTGTTGCAATCCTCATGCCAGGCAAGTGAAGCGTGTATAATCTAAACCAATGCAGGAATTGACGAAACACGCCCAACGCCAGCTGGGGTTACGGTTTTCACGTCTTCAAATATCCGCCCTCTCCCTCTATGAGCGCGAGCTGGTGGATTGGAACACACGCTTCAACCTGACCGCCATCCGCGACCCGCAGGAAATCCATATCAAGCATTTCCTGGATTCGCTGACTTGCATATTAGCGCTCCGGGAGACCTCCGTTGCGCGCCTGATTGATATCGGCACGGGCGCGGGCTTTCCCGGAATACCGCTCAAGATCATCTATCCAAAGATGCAGTTAACACTGGTGGAATCCGTGGGGAAAAAAGCTGAGTTTTGCCGGCATGTGGTCAAGATACTCGACCTGCAAGGAGTGGAAGTGGTCCAGGAACGCGCCGAAGTGCTCGGGCATGACCCTGCTCAGCGGGAGCAATATGACTGGGCGGTCGCCCGGGCAGTGGCGATCCTGCCCGTGCTGGCAGAATACCTATTACCTCTCGTGCGAGTGGGAGGAAGTATGCTGGCAATGAAGGGAGAAAGTGGACCTGTCGAAGCCCACAACGCAGAACATGCCGTGCGTGTGCTGGGAGGTCATCTGCGCCAGCTGCTCCCGGTCACGTTACCGGGTGTGGCAGAAGAACGCTACCTGGTGGTGATCGATAAAGTAGCTGCCAGCCCCATCGGTTACCCACGCAAAGTTGGCATACCTGCCAAACGCCCCCTCTAACTACTGAGGCGAGTTTTTCTCCACCCTGCCGTTTTGCACCCGCCAGATGCTGGCTTTTTGAACGAACTCTGGTGCGAACAAATCCAGATCGGTGGTGGAAAGCAAAACCTGCTCGGATTGGTTCAACCTTTCCAATAAGTCAAAGCGGCGTTGGGTATCCAGCTCTGCCAACACCTCATCTAACAGCAAGATCGGCCAATGCCCGCTTTTGGTGTGCATCCAGGCAACCTCGGCAATTTTGAGTGCCAATATGGCTGAGCGTGCTTGGCCGCGGGAGCCGTAGGTACCCAGATCAACCCCATTGGCTAAAAATCTCAGCTCGTCTCGGTGAGGGCCGATGGTGGTGACACCCCGGGCGATCTCCTCCAGACGTAATTTCTGCAGACATTCCAAAAAGCCTTTACGAATCTGGTCCTGTGAAAACCCGCTGCGGTCCACTGCGGCATCCAAGGATAATGCCAACTGACCCGGCGCCCGGGGAAGAGGGTCATAAGCAGGTTGGTAGCTCAGGCGCAGCACCTCGTTAGCATGGGTAAGCTCGCGATGCGTGCGCGCTGCCAGCCGTTCCAGGTCTTGCACGGCGCGGATGCGGGTATGGATGAGCTGTGCTCCATAGGTAGCAATCTGCTCATCCCAATAATCCAGCTGCGAGGTATCACCTTTGCGCTCATAAAGCTGTTTTAACAGGGCATTGCGTTGTAATAACGCCTTGTTGTATTCCGCCAGGGCTGCCTGGTAATGAGAAATAACCTGCGCCAATGCCAGGTTCAGGTAGCGCCGGCGCTCTTCTGGACCGCCTTCAATCACGCCCATCATTTGGGGCAAAAACAGGACTGCATTGAATTGTCCTACGGCTTCACCTGCCTTGCGCTTGACACCATCCAAAAGCACTTCTTTACGCAGGTGCAGATTACCATTTTGACCATTCGGTTCCTGGATAATGCGTACTTCCAGGTGATGGTTTTCCACGCCCCGGCAAAAATCCGCCACAATCCGCCCCACCGCAAGGTTCTGGCGCGCCTCGATAAAATTGATCAGCTGTTTATCACTACTGGCATGGAACGAGGTTAACGTGGCCAGGAAATAGATCGCCTCCAGCAGGCTGGTCTTCCCTTGAGCATTATCCCCCACCAGCATCACAGTTCCAGCCGGCACATCCAAATCCAAGCGGGTGAAATTACGAAAATTAGTCAGTGAAAGATGGGTAAGCCGCATTTCCTCAGCCATTCACGCAAATGCCACGGGTTTGGTTCGCCGTGGCATTCTAAGCGTGGTTAAATTATATCAAAAGAGCGGGATTTCGTTGTTCTGGTCTGCCCCAATTATGCAGCAGGCTTATGCCTTTTCCGGCATCACCTGTCCTTGATGCTCCTCAGACTGCCATAATTTTACAGCCCGGTCAACGAACAAGATGCCATCCAAGTGGTCTATTTCATGCTGAAAAATGCGCGCCAACCAGCCTTTGGCTTTGACGGTCATTGGGCGCCCTTGCCGGTTCAATCCTTTAACCGTTACTGCCACAAAGCGCTCCACATCCCCTTGAACACCCGGGATGGACAGGCATCCTTCCGTCCCGACCAGTGTTTCCTGCGAGGTGCGTGTAATCTCAGGGTTGGCGATGACGTAAAGCTTCGGTGGTATTTCTTCGTCTTCATCATCGCCATATTCAACTACGATCAAACGAATTGACTCATCCACCTGAGGGGCTGCTAATCCAACGCCGGGCGCCTGGCGCACAGTTTCAACCATGTCATCCACCAGGGCCTGGAAACCGGATCCAAAATCGCTCACTTTATGAGCTTTACGCCGCAAGATAGCTTGCGGAAGGGTAGTAATTTCTCTCACAGTCATGGCGCCTATTTTACCCGAATTCGGTCAAATTTGGGGAGGTTTTTTGGGTTGGCGGATATCTTCTGCCTGGCGATGATAAGCAGCGATATAGCTAGAGACCCGTTCCTGTTCCTGAATGGTATCGGTCTGCATCTTTTTCCGTCGACGTTCGAACATATAGTTGAATATGTCCCGTTGAGCGCGAGCCGGGTTATGAATTCCGTAGAAGATGAATTTATTCTCAGTACCAATGTTAATGATCACGTTACCAAAATTCAGCACCACCCCCAAGAGACCCAGGCGCTCATAATCCAAACCGATGATATTTTCCAGCGGAGCAGATTTTGTGATCTCATCTCCGAGCGGCTTTCTCTCGCTGTCGATGATCTTCTCCGGGGTCACGCGATAGATATCATTGCTCCAATCGACAAACCTGTACAGCCACCACAGAACTGACAATCCGGTCAGACCGATGCCAAGCAGGAGGATCGTCCCAGGGGCGAGCAGATTGATCTGATCTTTCGCCCGCCAGTAATACAGCAGCCCTGTTCCAGCTGACAACCCCAACCCACACATGAAGGGAAACCAGGTCATCCTGAAAAGCACGTACAAGTGCTTGCGATAAGTGATCATTCCATTGGCTTCCCGGCGGGTCTGAAAACGTGCCAGAATGGACTGCCAGAATCCGAGATGCTCAGGGATGAGCCGTATCTCTTGCGGCGTAAGGCTACTATTGGCCACGGTGGCCGCGGGAGTGTTCACATTAACCGGTACTGTGGCTGCCCCTGAAGGCTCGATCTTCTGCCTGATTTTTCCTTCAATGGCATGAATATCAGTGGACAGCTGGCGTTCCATCGCCAGCTTGTGTTCTTGTTCAATGATACTTTTGATCTCTGCCGGGTTCCCGATATGGCGGAAAAATACCTGGCCCATGAACGTCTCGGTGATGACGTCCCCAAAACCGAACCAGCGCCCAACTAGGCTGGATTTCGTCTCTCCAGATTTGACCGCCACCAGGGGGGTTTCTTGACGGCTATCATAATTACCGATGGTGCGCTCGAGCCACACAATCCGCTCGTCGGTAATGATATAAAAATCATTGCGCCAATCGAAAAAGCGCCAGATCGCCCACAGGCCTGAGGCGCCCGCTATGGCGGCTCCAAGCCAACCCAACGCCAGGCGGAATGAAGCGGCTGCTACCAGGGTGGCGGAAAGGATCACGAACACCCCAATCCAGGCGACCACCAGAGGGGCAAGCTCAACTACCAACAGGTAAGCCGGGTGTTTTCGACAGACCACCTTAACCGTTTCCTCTTCCCCCAGCCAATTGAATGGTTTGGAGCGGATCAGGTTGTACCAGGCTAACTGCTTTTTGATATTGGCGGTTAACGCGGGAATGGCGTTCAATAAGGACCGCAGCTCTTCTACCTGAAAACCAAAAAGCAGAGCGGGTTTATCCGCCACGAGGTTGAATAATTTAGGTTTTCCTTTAAATATCTGGTCACCACCAAAAAAGTCACCCTGTTTCAGGATGTAGCTTTGCCCATTGTTCCCTTTTTTGAGATTTGAATAGCGTACCTTCCCCATCACAACGATAAAAAAGGGGTAGCTCGAGTTATTAAGGTGTAATGCTTCGCCCTCCTTCAGCGTGACAGGGCGAATGAAAGCCGCCACCTGGTCGAGCAGGACATCATCCAGCCCGTCGAACAGCTTTATTTTTTTAAGCAGAGCGATAATTTGCTGTCTGTTATCAGGCATACTATGATTGTAGCATGAACAATGCGTTTCGTTAGCAGCGATGCACGATGTATACCAGATTTCCATGCGAGTAGATCTGACATAAGTTAAGCGTATGATAGAATCAATCCCACCTTTATCCCTCACAGGAGGATGCTTGAATGCCCATTCACTTTGGCACGGATGGCTGGCGGGCTGTCATTTCGGATACTTTTACATTTCATAATCTTCGTCTCGTCGGGCAGGCGATTGCGGATGCGGTCGGATCAGAACACTGGCTGAATGGAAGTATAGATATGTCGAATGTTGACCCACACAAAATGGTGGTCGGCTATGACACTCGCTTCCTCTCCGATCGGTATGCAGTGGATATGGCACGTGTCCTGGCCGCCAATGGATACAAGGTCATGCTTTCTCAATCGGATGCGCCCACGCCGGTGATTTCATTTGCGGTTCGCCAGCAAGGTGCCATCGGTGGGGTGATGATCACCGCTTCGCATAATGCGCCTCGTTATAATGGGGTTAAATTGAAAGCCGCTTATGGGGGCTCTGCCCTACCTGAACAGTGCCGCAGGGTGGAAGTATATTTGAATGACAACGAGGAACGCGGTCGTGGACCCAACCAGATGGATTTTGATCAGGCCCGCCAGGGAGGATTGATCCAGCGGTTTAATCCCCTACCTTCCTATTATGATCATTTGCGAACTCTGATCAATTTTGACCTCATCGCTGAGTTTCCTCAACGTGTGGTGGTAGATTCAATGTACGGCTCCGGTCGAGGGGTGATCAAAGGTATCTTGCAGGGAACGGGTTGTGAAGTACAGGAAATCAGGGCTGAGCTGAACCCGGGTTTCGGCGGAGTGCATCCTGAGCCGATCAGCCGCTATTTGGGAGCACTTGCCAGTGCCATCAGTATGGGTATGGGTGACCTGGGATTGGTGACCGATGGCGATGCAGATCGCATTGGAGCCATGGACGGCCGGGGAAATTTCGTGGACCCACATAAAATCATGGCGTTAGCCTTGCGTTATCTGGTCGAAAAACGCGGCTGGCGCGGACCAGTCATCCGGACCGTATCCACCACCAGCATGATCGATCGACTGGCGAAGCGCTATGATCTCCCCATGTACGAGACTCCCGTCGGATTTAACCACATCGCAGATTATATGCTCAAGGGTGATGTCCTGATCGGCGGAGAAGAGTCGGGCGGCATCTCGTTCCATGGTCACATCCCTGAGGGAGATGGAATTATCATGGGACTCTTACTGCTTGAGATTGTTGCCTCCTCAGGTGTGACGTTGTACGAGCTGGTGGAAGATTTGCTGAAAGAGGTGGGACCGGCCTTCTACCAGCGCACCGACCTGCGCCTGAGTCACCCGGTGTCGAAACAAGCCATGAGCCATATTTTGGTGGAAGAAGCACCCAAGGAGATTGGGGGAGAAACGGTAACTGAAATTTCCACGATTGATGGAGTTAAATATCTGATCGCGGACGGCTCCTGGATGCTTATCCGACCTTCGGGGACTGAGCCAGTGCTGAGGGTTTATGCTGAAGGACGGACAGCTGAAATGGTGCAAGCCTTGCTAGGTTATGGAGAAAAGATCGCCACCCAGATAGCATAAACTATTTAAAAGCAGAAGATTGGGATCCAGGCTGGATATCATTTAGCCCCGATCCCAATCTTTTTATTTCCCAGGACGAAATTCGTCAGGAAGCAGTCCTCAGTCTACGCACGATGAAAATGACCGCTACCAGCACAAACGCAGCCATGAGCAGCCCGGGTGTTCCCAGCTCATCCGCAATTCCGGTACCTGGTAAGGCAGTGGTGGTTGGTCTGGGAGGCGTGGTGGTTAGTACAGGTTGGGTTGCCGAAGCCTGGACTACCCCAGTCAGGGTAACAGATTGGGTTGCGGTTAGCGTGAGCAGGGCGTTTCGCGTGGCAACCGCGACATCCAACGTGGGTGATTTGGTGGGGGCGATGACAATCACCGGTGTATTGGTGGGGGCGCGGGTATTGGTCGGGGTAAATGTGGGCTGCCGGGTGGCAGTGGCAGTAGGTATAGCAGCCGTTTGGCTGGCAGAAATCAATACAGCAGTATTTTGTGCGGCTTGGGTTGCATTAAAACTCTGGGTAGCGCGTTGATTAGGTAAATTTCGAAGCAATGCCACCCCGAGAATACTAAGCAAAGCCAGGACCATAATCCCACCCAATACGCCTGCAATAATTAAAAAAGTGCGATTGCCATTATTTTCTGGTGGCTTTTCCGAGCCAAGTTCCTGTTCGACATCATTCATGTCTGAAAATGCCATCTTAATCTCTCCTCACCCATCCTATTTTACCAAACTATCATCACCCAATTATCTCGAGGTTAGCCAGAGGAACCTGGATTAAGTCTCCATTCGAAAAACGAACCCCTGCCGTCTGCGCGCGTAAGCCATTCGATAAAACGGACATACCTGGTTGCAATGTAGTCAGTGTGCCGATCATAGACTTATATGAAGGGCTGAGCACTCTAACCATCTGACCGAGGTTGAATGCCGCTGAGTCGGCGAGAGCTACAGGATGTACTCCCTCAGGTAGTGCAACCACCAGCTCTGGTCGGGCGTCCGTGATATGGCTCCATGGTTCAGCATTCAGCGATACTTCCCGCATCGCACCTGAAGTTAAAATCTCAAATGCAGCCTGGTTCATGGGCAGCTTCCCAAAACCCTCGATGATCACGATCGGATAACTCATATTTAATGCAACGGGAACCAAGGCTGAATCCATACTGCCGAGGATCATACCCCGCAGGGGCATATCCTCTCCAGAAACGAGCACTTTCTCATCTTCGCAGTAACAACCCATCACTACTGCGCCGCGTAAACTAATATCCATCATTCCTGGGGTGACAATTTCGTCGGGAGCGTGTGACAGGAGGTTCAATAATCCAAAGTTAATCCTGCCATTTCCCCATACCCCTTGAATGAGTGAGCCGACCGAATCGATGACCACACCGCGATCACCAACGATATCTGACACAACGCCAGAATAGCCTGCTTTGAGCTCAGTGAATTCTCCTTCCAATTCCAGGAGTACCTGCCCACCGCCTGCCACTACGACAGTGCCCGATTTTGGAGTGCGCACTACTCGCCGGCCAATCCCAACTGGGCCTGCAATTACATCACCCTCACCCACCTCATCCCCAGCCCGTCGCTGTATATAGTGATCGGCTTCCTTGGGTGACAATCCCAAACCCCTCCCAATATCCAATAATAAATGCTCCGGGCGGAGAATCGATTCAGCGACTACATCGATGGGATTTACCTGTTGACCTCGCCGGGCAATAATTCGCCCTCCAGCGGGCATTAATCTTTCGCGCCGGATTTCTGCAGCAGGTATAAAATGGGTGATCGGTGCCAGCATGCTCAATTCTCCAAAACGCACCGTGCTAGTAGCTCAGCACTTAGTAGAGGGTGCAAGTAGAATACCATTATTGTTGTGTGGAACCAACAGCAGAACCTACAGAGGTCAGCCAATTCGTAAGCAATTCCCGCCTTCTGGTAGATTCTGCAGGCAAGTGTAGAGGGCGACCGCGGGCATCAATCACGACACCCATTACACCACCTATCACCTTGACTGTGCCGCCCCTGCCAAGGCCACCCATACCTACATCGAAGCGATGCAGGGGTGTTAGATGAACCGTTCCTGCCTGCCCTAAGGGTAATTTAAATACAGCTAGAGAGCCATACTTTACTTCCAGCTCCGACTCTGTACCATTGTCGGCAGTCATTCGGACACGCAGGATCACCGTCCCAAGGGGCGCATTTCCCACGGGTGAAATAATCGTACATAAGTTAACAAAGTTCGTGGCATCCAAGGACTGAACGGTCAATAATGGGGTCACGCTGGCTGCAGCACCCAATGAAGCCGCCAGATTATTGCGATCCAATGCAATTGTAGTTACACCTGTGGGCTGAAGACCGTTTAGAACCATCATTAAGGCTTGATTCCGAGAGGGTGCCTTGGTGAGCACGCTACCCGAAGCGATAATAGGCTCAAACCAGGGCAGAAGACCCGGCATTGACCCCGGAAGGTCAGGAGGGTAGGCATTTCTGGCTTGCCTGACCGCCAGGAGCATCGCCTGACAGGCAATCGCCTGCTCGGTCACCAATTCATCGGGGGTCATGGGAATGCTGGTGGGATAGAGCGCTTTATTATAGATATAGTCGCGCACGTATTTATCGGAGACATCTGCAGGAATCCAGCGCACAATATCATCCACGCTGCACAGCTTTAAAATCTCCGGAAGGTTTTCTCCCAAGCCGAGCCCGGGGTAGATACTTAATCTCAAGTCTCCAGAAAAAGCTGAAGCCACAGTGGTTGCCGATGCACCCACGTCGATCCCCATAACACCTTTATGTGTATTGGCATATTCTTTGCTGATATAACGAATGGTTCTGCCAAAAGCTGTAGCAGCTGGCATTAAATGATTGCCAGTCCATAAATCCACTTCCTGGATACCCCGCATCTGGCGTGAACGCACCAACCGATAGATTTGAGCCAGGGCAGGCTGTGAGGGCGTCAGCTGCTCGCTCTCATAGGATTGCCGTACATTCGGGGCAACGTGTAGATTTACCAGTGTACCGATCGAATCCTGCACTTGTTTCGTCAGTACCGAGTTACCCGCATATAGAACTTCAGGTCGTTGTTCCTTGGGCATCAAGTAACATGCCAGGCCAACCGCCTCAAGCAGATCAATTACTGATTTGGTTGCACCCCCTTCAAGTCCTCCTGCAACGATGATCAGGTCAGGGTGCAGCTGCAAGATGGTATCCAACCGGGCAACCGTACCCCGCCCATCGTTCATGCTCATGATCTCCACCACCCGAGCGTAGGTGGTGGAAGCCAGGTTTTTTGCGCTCTCTGCCGAAACATCTTCCAACAAGCCAATCGCGACTACTTTGAGGGGCGGCCCCACTGAAACAGTCGCCACGCAGGCATCTATACCAGACCCATTGGGCTGGGAGGGAACAATCATCTGTCCATCTGCACCAAATAAAACCCTGCCCGTGATATCGTGCAATTGATCCAGGGCTGCCTTCACACCCACGCTGACGTCATTAATGGGTGAGCCCATAGTCGTCGGAACGATACCCTGCCCTAGAAAGCGATATCGCCCTTCAACCACATCGAAAAGTATCACCCGCGTGGAGACGGTTCCGATATCTATAGCGAGGACAGAGTCAGCATCGATGAGTGAAGTTGCCATATCGGTCTTTTATCCGACAAACCGGAGAATGGTATCCCAAAGAAAACTGATACGATCGATCAATGCTGATAGAGCAGCCAGATAGACACCGCTGAACAATACGCCCAACGTGACTACGATGAACCCCTGTCCGACGGTGGATAAATATTCCATGAATACCGAACGTTGTACTGGCACGCCCTCCTCTTGACGCTTGACACCAAATTGAAAATAAATCAGTGTGGTTATGGTACCCACAAGCACGATTAGCCCGTTAATGAACCATCCGACCAAATTGCCGATCCCGTTTACGGCTGATTGTTTAGCAAACAGGTTCGCCGATGCTCCAACCTGGGGGAAAATCGTCCCACGCACAGCCCCCACGACCACCGTGGCAGCACCAATGCCGGTTAGAAAAGCCAGCACAGGCGTCCCATACCGTGATAGGCGTGGAGATAGCTTGGTCATCATCCATATGCCTAGAATGACAGCCGGTGCCACCTGGAGGGCATATGTGAGCATCCCACCTGTTTTCCCAGCGGTAAATACCTGTATTAAGGGCACGAGCACCTGGTGCCAGATCACGTTATACAGAATCAGGATGGCGGCATATCCTGAGGCAACACCGATAAATATATGGATCGCCAGCCTGAACAGGAAATTATCGCCGATGATATAGCTGAGCACCATAATCGTCAGAAGGAAGCCGATGATCGCTCCGATGGGGTCTGCCAGCTGAGTGATTTGCTCCAACATGGATGCTCCTAGTTTTCCTTCTTTTGATCTGTTGCAAGCATCTTTACAACTCCACCAGCAATACTGCCGACGAGGATGATTAAAATCGAAATCGTTACGCCCACACTATAGGCATCCCAAACACCATTTTGTTGGATGTTTCCAACTGTGCGGCCGTATGCCACTCCCCCGGCGAAACCAGCGATCATACCCTGAACCTGGGGCGGCGAGGACTCATAATAAGGTAGGACCAACGGCTCAGCCTGTGCACTCGTCACCATCAAAAGTGGCGTTCCTGCGGACTGGAGCTTCGGACCAACCTGTTCGATCCATATACGGGCTGTGTCGGGGTCGTTTGTTATGACGATTACAGCGCTGAAGTCACTGATGGTCATAACCGCATTCAATGGAGCTCCGGCCCATGCATTGTATTCATTCAATGTATAAGGCAATACAGTCTTGGGGGAGATAGCCAAACCCAGCAGTCCCATCGTACCACCGGGTAAATATCCAAGGTCAGCCACATAGGGATACGACCCAGTATTTCCAACCATGTGTGAGTAAACATCTTTGATGATGCTCTCTGCCAAAGGTGGCCCTGAAGGGGTTGTTGAAACGAGGGTCATATAGATCTTCTTATTCACCAGCTGGGTGATCAGATTGGATATGGCGACGTTCATTTCACCTGAAAAGCCGGCTTCATAATCAAATGCCAGCATGACGGGTGCCCCTGAGGGTAGCATCTGGATCTGTTGGGTGAAATTTACCACGCCAGGAATATTGCCCGGTTGAGGAGTCGAGCTTTGCTGGCTCTTGGTAATAATCATCCAGATCATTGGCACCAATAATGCCAACGCAACAATCAAGCGGAATATATTTTGAGAAGAGATTACCGGTTGCGCTGGTAATGGTCGCGGCTTCTCTTCATCAGCCAATAGTTCCTGCATCATCTCGACGCGTGCTTGCTGTTCCTCAGTAACCCTCAGCTTAATTGAGTAAGTGGGTGGTTTTCGCGCTCGAATGGCTGAGGGACGGGCTGAAATAACACCGCGTAAACCCGATAAGGGTCCGGCGGTGACAATATCCGCGTTGGAGACATCCTCGACGGGTCCGGTTGGAGTAACTGCATCTACCGGGCGGAGGGCTTCCAACCAGGTTGGGACCTCGGCGGCTGCAATCGAAGGCTCATCTTCCTTGGAACTTGGTGGCGCTGATTCAGGGAACGGTCTGGTCAGCCAATCTGGAGGCTGTGGTTGATCCTCTTCTTTTTCCTCTGGAATCTCGGGCGCGGTAATTTCCTTTTGTTGTTCAAGCTCACCTGGAATAACCGTTCCTTCCATTTTTATATTCGAAGATGCTTCCAGGCTGGTTAACCAATCCGGTTTTTCTGCTGGTAAGGCTTCCGGAAGTTGCTCCTCTTCGGGTGGCGGCTCAATGCCCGTTTCGAACGGTTTGACATTCTCCGGCAATGGTTCCGGCAATGATTCTTCCGCAGGGGCTTCCTGAGCGGGCTCTCCTGCACCGGCTTCGGCTAACAAGCTCGCCAACCACTCGTCATCGATTGCGGGATTCTGGGCAATTGGAGTGGTCGACGGTTGGTTTATTAACGAGTCAATCTGTTCTGAAAGCTCATCGGGGTTATGTCCCTCAGGTTCACCCTTTGGTGTATCAGCCTCGGTACCCTCCAAAAAACTGGCTTCGGTTGCTTTTAGCCAATCAGGGATTGTTTGATCCAGGCTTGAAGAATTTTCCGTCGTTGCGGGTTTATTTTCCGTATCCGTAGGCTGGTTGGGAGTAGAAACAGGCAGGTCTACGTTATTCTCACCTTCTGATGGAGCAATGAATCCACCAGTTTTCAAAGGCGCCTGACAGTACATGCACTCATCCAGTTCAGGTGGATTGGGCTTGCCGCACAGTGGACAGATAATATCGGTCATATGCTATCCACCATAAGGACGATCGACGCCCATCAGAATCCGCAAACCTGTGGCAACGGTACCCAGGGCTACCCCCAGCAAAATCCCACGTGCCCCTGCGATCGCAGGTACTTGCACTAACCAACTGCGCACGGCGGTTAATGGCGCAATTTCACCGATGAAAAAAAGTGGGACGGACCCCAATAAAACGAGCAGTACGGTCGCCACAAATAAAATGGTGTTCCATTTGGGTCGGCGGGAGAGTAAACGGGCAGCAGCATACACCAGAATGATTGCCAAAACCGCCAGCAGACTGACCTCGATGGGAATTTGAAAGGTATTAAACACCCATAAAGTGAGGCCTCCGGTCGGACCACTGATACCAGCGAAAATTATGGTGACGACCAGGGAGATCAATAAAACGATACTATAAACACTGCCCGGTCCTTCGCTACCCATCTTTTTCCAATGGACCATCGCCAGATTGAAGATGCCCAACAGCACAGCAAACGCCGCCAGGATAATTGCCCAACCGATTAGAAGAGACTGAAGATCACCAAACACTTCTGGGAAAAAATACCCTAATAAAACTAACAAGCCAGAAATTATGGCAATGATGGCGTTGGTAACCGGTAGAATTTTCTTCACGATAAGATTCCCAAGAACTTCAAGATTGCCCCTACCACGATGGCAACTACCAGCACCCATCGCACGATGTCTTGCATGGCTATGCTGGCAGTATGCGCAGCGCCTGCTCCAAGATATGCGCCGGCAGCATAAAGCTCTTCACCCACCAGGGGTTCGTCAGTCGTCGCATATAGAACTGCCTGTCCAGGGAGGCTGTCGCTACCGGCCACAGTTAACGAGCGACTACGCTCACCGGCCTCAGTCAGCAAGGCGACCTCAGCTCCGAAATGACCAGCCAGGATATTGGCGGAGACGTGCTCATCGCGGATGGTTGGCAAGGCACCCACGGCATATGCCATGGGCGTAAGACCGGTCATACGGGCATTTGTAGGGTCGTAACGTTGTTCGGTTCCCAGGTTGCGATACGTGCTTTGTAAAGTATCCTGACTGAGGGTCGTAATCAGACCATCACCAGAGGTGGTCACGGGTGGCCGGTCGCTATTTGAAGCATCGCGCGCACAACGGTCAAGGATGGTAAGACCGATAAATGCAGATCCGCCCTGTAAATCATTGATATTCCCACGACCCAATGATATATGAAGTCGTTTGCCGGCTTCGACAGCTAAATCCACCTCACGCTTGAAGTGGCTGAACGCCTGAATCCCGCGCAGACGGATCTTTTCACGGGTCTGATCGATGAAGAGGTAAAATAAAATCACCCCCAGGCAAAATAAGATGAACAACAAGACCAGGAAACTATCGAGTAAACTAAGCGCTTGGCTCACTGGTGGGCGCCTCTCTCAAGAAGGATACAAATTCCCGCCGGTCAATTGGATTTTCGAGAACCTGAGCAAATGCAAGCATCGAACGCGACGATATTACACCAGACAGCATGGGTTGACTGAGATACAACACTTGAGCGATCAACACAGTAAGAGAGCCAGCCGTCTCGAGGAGAGAAGCCACTCCATTTTTTAATCCCCAGCGTTGTAATGTACTCGCCCACGCGCTCCAGATATGCTGGTTCTCATCCATGTTTAAAGTATAGCACAAAAATGTTGCGCATTTCTATCGCTTCGGTATTCAACAACCTCGGGCCTCACCGCCGGAGGGAACGAAATATGACAGGGGACAGGTAATATTTATGCCATATATAACTGTCTCTTTCACTCCTGTACGGCTAAACTAGTAAGTTAGCCTATACTTTCAGTTGGGATCTTAAACGCGTTGTGCGTATTTCAAATATGGACACGGAGTGTTGTTAATGAAAAAACAAACTGCTAATATCGATGGCAATGAAGCTACTGCTTATGTTGCCCACAAGTTAAGTGAGGTGATTGCGATCTACCCGATCACCCCTTCATCCACCATGGGAGAGTTCGCTGATGAATGGTCAGCTAAAAAGCGCCCGAACCTATGGGGAACGATCCCCCTGGTGATTGAGATGCAATCCGAAGGCGGCGCAGCAGGTGCTGTGCATGGCGCGCTGCAAGCAGGTGCGCTCAGCACTACCTTTACCGCCTCACAGGGACTGCTGCTGATGATCCCCAATATGTACAAGATTGCGGGAGAGCTGACCTCGACTGTGTTTCACGTTTCGGCGCGTTCACTGGCTGTGCACGCGCTGTCGATCTTCGGGGACCATTCGGACGTCATGGCAACTCGTTCCACCGGATTTGCCCTGCTGGCATCCTGCTCGGTGCAGGAAGCCCACGACTTCGCCCTGATTGCCGAGGCGGCCACCCTGGAAGCTCGGATACCCTTCCTGCATTTCTTCGATGGTTTCCGTACTTCAGCCGAAGTCAACAAGATCGAGCTGCTCAGCGATGATGAGATCCGTGGGATGGTCTCGGATGAGCTGGTACAGGCTCACCGTGCACGGGCACTCTCACCTGACCATCCCTTTATTCGCGGCACCGCACAGAATCCGGATGTATATTTCCAGGGCCGCGAGACGGTCAACTCATTCTACGATGCCTGCCCGGGGATTGTTCAAAAAGCGATGGATAAATTTGCCTCCACGGTCGGGCGCAAATATAACCTATTTGATTATGCAGGTGCGCCAGATGCCGAGCGAGTGATCATCCTGATGGGCTCAGGTGCTGAAACAGCCGGCGAAACTGCCCTTTATTTGAATGAGCATGGCGAGAAAGTTGCAGTGATCAAGGTACGTTTATATCGCCCCTTCTCAAACAAGGACCTGCTAAATGCACTACCTGCGACGGTAAAAACCGTGGCCGTGCTTGACCGGACGAAAGAGCCCGGAGCGGCAGGCGATCCACTCTATCTGGATGTGGTCAATGCCATCTTCGAAGGCGGCCGGCAGATCAAAGTGATCGGTGGGCGTTATGGGCTTTCCTCGAAGGAATTTACCCCAGCCATGGTCAAAAGCATCTTCGATGAGATGCTAAAACCTCAGCCTAAAGCACATTTCACCATTGGCATCAACGACGACGTTTCACATACCAGCCTGGAATTTGACCCCAACTTCGATATTGAGTCACCCCTGACCACCCGCTGCGTGTTCTGGGGGTTGGGCGCAGATGGCACAGTAGGCGCAAATAAAAACTCGATCAAGATCATCGGTGAAGAAACCGATAACTATGCCCAGGGATACTTCGTGTACGACTCGAAGAAATCGGGCGGCAATACCATCTCGCACCTGCGCTTTGGTCCCAAACCCATCCGAGCCCCGTACCTGATCACCCACGCACAGTTTGTCGCCTGCCACAAGTTCAACTTCCTTGAGCGTTTCGACGTGCTCAGGTTCGCCATGCAGGGAGGTGTGTTCCTGCTGAATAGCCTCTACGGACCGGAAGAAGTGTGGGATTATCTACCGCGTGAGGTGCAGGAAGTCATTCTGAAGAAAAAACTGCGCTTCTTTGTCATCAACGCACACGAAGTGGCCAAGAATACCGGCATGGGTGTACGCATCAATACCATCATGCAGACCTGTTTCTTCGCCATCAGTGGTATTCTGCCGAAAGACGAAGCTATAAGCGAGATCAAGAAAAGCATCAAGAAGACCTATTGGAAGCGCGGCGAGGCGGTGATCAACAAGAACTTTGAAGCCGTAGACCAAACCCTGGCGAACCTGCACGAGGTCAAAGTGCCCGCATCGGTTACGAGCACTATCATGCGCCGCCCGTTCGTCCCAGAAAATGCCCCTGCGTTCGTTAAGGACGTGTTGGGCAAGATCATCGGGCTCGAGGGCGACGATTTACCCGTTAGTGCCTTCCCGGTGGATGGGACATATCCCATGGCCACAACCCAATGGGAAAAACGCAACATCTCTCTCGAAGTGCCCGAATGGGTGCCTGATCTGTGCATCCAGTGCGGAAAGTGTGTTTTCGTCTGCCCACATGCGGTGATCCGTGCAAAACTCTATGAGCCGCAGTACCTGGACAAGGCTCCAGCCACATTCAAGTCAATGGATGCCAAGTTCAAGGAATTCCCCAATACAAAATACACCGTCCAGATTTCAGCCGAGGACTGCACCGGTTGCGCATTGTGTGTTGAAACCTGCCCGGCCAAGGACAAGACGCAGGTTGGGCGAAAAGCCCTCAACCTGGTCGAGCAGCTGCCCATCGTCGAAGAAGAGCGCAAGAACTGGGAGTTCTTCCAGACGTTACCAGTCACTGACCGCGCACTGATCAACATGCGTACCCTCAAAAATACCCAGCTGCTGGAACCCTTATTTGAGTTCTCGCTGGCCTGTACGGGCTGCGGAGAAACACCATACGTCAAGCTGCTTACTCAGCTGTTTGGTGACCGTTTGATGGTGGCCAATGCCACTGGTTGTTCCTCGATTTACGGCGGCAACCTCCCCACTACCCCGTGGGCGATCAATCAAGATGGTCGCGGTCCCGCCTGGTCGAACTCACTCTTCGAAGATAACGCCGAATTCGGTCTCGGTTTCCGCCTGACGATCGATAAGCAGAATGAGTACGCTCAGGAGCTGTTACCCCAGCTAGCAAACCTGGTGGGCGAGCCGCTGGTGACTGGCATTCTCAGTGCCGATCAAAGCACCGAGACGGGCATCAAAGAGCAACGTGAGCGCATCGCAATGCTCAAATCACGCCTGCAAGGTGTAAAAGACCCCAGGGCGCGCGACATGCTGAGCCTGGCAGATTTGCTGGTGAAGAAGAGCGTATGGATCGTAGGCGGCGATGGCTGGGCTTATGACATTGGCTATGGTGGCCTGGATCATGTGCTGGCGATGGGACGCAACGTCAACGTGCTGGTGTTGGATACCGAAGTTTATTCCAATACCGGTGGGCAGTCTTCCAAGTCTACCCCACGCGCGGCCGTAGCCAAATTCGCATCCAACGGGAAGGGTATGCCCAAGAAGGACCTGGGATTGATTGCCATGTCTTATGGGTACGTGTATGTCGCTCGAATAGCGATGGGTGCCAGCGACCAGCAGACCTTGAACGCCTTCCTCGAAGCCGATGCGCATGAAGGTCCATCCCTAATCATCGCTTACAGCCACTGCATCAACCATGGTATCGATATGCGTAAGGGTTTGGAACAACAAAAGCTGGCGGTACAATCCGGCTACTGGCCGCTTTACCGCTATAACCCGAAACTGGTCGAAGAAGGCAAGAATCCGCTAACCATCGACTCTAAAGACCCCTCCATCCCGTTGGAACAATATGCCTATAATGAAACCCGCTACAAAATGCTTACTCAAAGCGATGAAGAGCGGGCTGAGATGCTGTTGAAGCAGGCTGCGCAGGATGTTAAATCCCGCTGGGAGCTCTACAAGCAGATGGCTGCCATGCATTATGACAATAATGGCGGTAACGAATAAAACTGGGAGAAAAAGGAGAATTACCATGGTAGACCTCACAACCACTTACCTCGGATTTAAGCTTAAAAACCCACTGGTGGCCTCACCCTCCCCACTGGCAGAAAAGGTCGAGAACCTAAAAAAAATGGAGGCAGCGGGTATCTCGGCGATCGTGATGTACTCGTTATTCGAAGAGCAGATCATCCACGAGAGCCTGGAGCTGGACCATTATTTGAATAGTGGCACTGAATCCTTCGCTGAAGCGTTGACTTACTTCCCGGATGTTGGCAGGTACAGCCTGGCGCCTGAAAAGTACATCCATGCGCTTGAGAAAACCAAGCGTGCGGTCAACATCCCGGTGATGGGCAGCCTGAACGGCGTCTCCACGGGAGGATGGATCGAATATGCACGCAAGATCCAGGATGCCGGCGCAGATGGATTGGAACTCAACCTGTATTACATTCCCACTGATCTCAGCCTCACCAGCAGCCAGCTGGAAGATAACTACGTCAGGCTGGTGAGTGATATCCGGGCTAAAGTGCATATCCCTCTGGCGGTCAAACTGGCTCCATTCTTTACCGCCCTACCCAACTTTGCCAACCGATTGGTGGAAGCGGGTGCTAACGGGCTGGTGCTGTTCAACCGTTTCTACCAGCCTGACCTGGACCTGGATACCCTGGATGTGGTGCCCAACCTGGTGCTGAGCAATTCGGACGAGCTGCGCCTGCCGTTACGCTGGATTGCCATCTTATACGGCAAGGTGAAAGCTGACCTGGCCCTGACCAGTGGCGTGCACACCCGTGAGGATGCCATCAAAGCCATTATGGCCGGTGCCAACGTTGCCATGACCACCTCCGCCCTGCTCAAGCGCGGGACAGTGGCCATCCAACAGATCCTGACCGGGATGGAAGAGTGGATGGTAGCCCACGAGTATGAATCGGTGCAGCAAATGCGAGGCAGCATGAGCCAGGGTGCCGTGACGGATCCTGCAGCCTTTGAGCGTGCTAACTATATGAAGGTACTCAACTCATTCAACCCTGAATTTATCTAAACTTCGGACAGGTTGATTAAAATATAAGAGCGGGCGCATTGTGAACTGCACCCCATAAGTTGGACACAAACCAACGATTGGAGGTGCAGTTTTTTATGACAAAATTCACGATGTTTGAACGGTTAGCCGCAGCTCAAGCCGTGGAAGCCGGAGAAAGCGAGCTAGATATTCGGATACAGTACGGCATGTCAGTAGACGTATTGCGCCGAAGCGTCCGACTGTATCGGGAGCATGGTGCCATAGCGTTCTCGAGGAAATATACAGTCTATTCCAAGGAACAAAAACTTCAAGTCCTAGATTACATGCGCAACTACCATTTATCAGCCGAAGAAACGGGGATAAAATTCGGGATAAGAGGATCCGCCACAGTCTGGGAATGGGAGCAAAAATACTTGGAAAACGGAATCAACGGCTTGGAACCCAAGAAGAAAGGCAGACGCCCAAAACGGCAAAAGCCCAAGCGACTGCTCACGCAAGTGGAACAACTGTTGGAGGAAAATGAATACTTGCGTGCCGAGAATGAATACCTAAAAAAATTGAACGCCTTGGTTGCAGAGCGGGAAGCCCGGGAAAAGCACGGCAAAGTGACCGAGTAGCAATTATCTCTGAACTAAGGCGGAAATATGCGTTAGCGCTGCTTCTGCGAATTGCGAACATCCCCAGAAGCACTTATTATTACCACCACAAACGGCTCTATTCGCTTCAAAAGCACCAGCCTGAACGGCTGGCGATCCGCCAGATCTGCACCGAGCATAAAGGACGGTATGGTTATCGCCGGGTAACCATCGCCCTGCAGCAGCATGGCTATCTAACCAACCATAAATTAGTGATGAAATTGATGGCGGAAGAGAATCTCACCTGCAAGCTACGCCCGAAGAGGTATCGTTCGTACCGGGGAGAGCTTGGGAAAGTGGCCCCTGATCGACTGAAGCGCAATTTCAAAGCCACCCAGCCTAACCGAAAGTGGTCCACGGATATCACGGAATTCAAGGTGCTAGACCAGAAAATGTATCTCTCTCCGATCCTGGACCTGTTCAACGGGGAGATCGTGAGTTATTCTGTGTCCAAGACCCCTAACTTTCACTTGGTGAGATCGATGTTAGAGAAAGCCTTCCAAAAATATACTGACCTGGGTCCTGTGATCCTGCATTCGGATCAGGGATGGCAATACCAGATGAGGCCCTATCAGAAGATGCTCAGAGAGAAGGGCATCGAACAAAGCATGTCCCGGAAAGGGAATTGTTACGATAACAGTGTGATTGAGAACTTCTTCGGCTTGATGAAAACCGAGTTCTACACGGATCAGAAGTTTTCTTCGATCGAAGAGTTCAGCACGGCACTATCAGAGTATATCCAGTACTACAACAATTCGCGCATCAAGTGTAAACTAAAAGGACTGAGCCCTGTTCAGTTCAGAACTCAGTCCTTTTTTTCAGTATAACTTGTCTAACTATTGGGGTGCACTACAATTGCGTCCGCTCTTGTTTTAACGATGATGGCAAAGGCTGCAGGTTATTTGAATTCAGGTTCCTGGTCGTGCATTACCCTGTGGCGGTAAACAATCCGGCCGCGGGTGAGATCATAGGGTGACATCTCCACCCGCACTCTATCTCCCAACAGGATGCGAATATAATACTTGCGCATCTTCCCCGAGAGATAAGCCAGAACTTCGTGACCCGTCTCCAGGCGTACCTTAAATTGCGTCCCAGGCAAGGCTTCTATGACCACACCTTCGACGACAATTTTATCTTCTTCTTTCGCCATGCAAACCTCCTGACAATTGGGCTCTTGGCTTAATAAAACCTAGCGAGCCCCTCGCGCGAACGAGCTTACTCCATCTCTGGTCGTTCCTTTCGCCTGATGCGGCGAATGGCCTTTTTCTTTTGAATGCGGCGTAACTCACTCTTCGAAACGAACCAGCGCTTGCGGCGCACTGTGCTCAAGATGCCGCTTTTGGCAACCTTCTTGCGAAAACGTTTAAGCAGCGCGTCCTGTGACTCGTTCGGGCGTAGATTTACTGTGGTCAACTTCCTCACCTCCTTGCCTTTCAAAAATCCTGCTTGCCGGGTATGGGGACAAAAAAACCCGGCTGACGTTCACGCTCTCAGCCGAGCCAGGTATTGAATGCACTCCTGTGTTCAGTCTTCGATAATAGTTGGGTTCACCATCCATCCAAAAGAGCGATTTCTTAACGTCCAGTCGATTTTAATCGAACTATGGGATTCTGTCAATTTAATGTAGATACGAGCAGGTTTGCATCCCAGGATTTAATCTCCTGTGCCAATTTGCCAAATACATCGAAGGGATCACTTGTGCGCCCGCGCTTTTCGGCTGCCAGGAACACCTCCTTTGGCAGGTGGTCCCGGGCTAGCTCTATACGGTTGCCAATCATATCTACAAACCAGCGTGAGTTGGCAACGATCGGGTCCGTCATTACTGCATAATAGGCTTCAACTGCGTGTTCCCACCTGCTGGAATCTGCCAGCATCACTATTAGGGCTGCTGCCAGAGTGAGTAAAGTGATTCGACCATGTATCGATACCGCGATGCATAGCGCTTCGTTGAGTGATGCCCAGGCTTGTTCCTCGAGCCCCTGCATGTGTTGCACCAGTGCCAGCCCGCCAAGTGCGGTGCCAAGCTCCCCGGTAAAACCCATCTGGCGATAATTGATAGCACTTTGTTGTAAAAGAGCTATAGCTGACGAAGCCTCTTTTTCCAACAATGCCAGACATCCCATTTGTGCCAGACAAAAGGCTTCCCAGCGCCAAATACCTTCCTGTCGGAGTACCTCCAGTGCTTTCCCCAGAGTAGTTGCAGCTTGGGTATACCTTCCAGAGTGCATTTGGGCAGTCCCCAAACCCCCTATGCCGGTGGCGTATCCATAACGATCATCCGACTGGTGAAGCTTCTCTAGAAACAATTCAAACATCTCACAGGCTTCTGGGTAACGGCCAGACCATCCGAAAGTAAATGCAATGGTACTCTCAACATTAGCCTGGCGTCCTAAGCCGCCCACAGACCGGTACAAGCTCACAGCTTCTTCCGATAGGCGTACCCCGGTTTCCCACGACCCGTAGAACATTTCATCAATAGCAAGTACGTCTAAAATTGCTGCGATCTGAAGCGGCTCACCGCATGCCCGGCTCAGCGCCAGACTTTGCTGATGCAGCTCTACACATTGTTTATAATCTCCTAAAAAATTATGGAGAGAACCCATGCTGGCTAAGATCCCTGCTTGCCTCCATGGATCACCTAGCTTCTGGAACAGCTCCGCACTCTGCCGAAAGCAATCAAGTTGCTTAGGCAGACTACTCTCAAAGCGTCCTAGTTGCCACCAGTATATTGCTTTCCCCGACCGGGTGTCTTGCCCGGCTGTATCTGCCTGCTCCAGTTTCTGCCAGCCCTCATCTAGCAGCTGCCTGGCCATATCTCTATTTCCAATCAACCGGCAGAAATACGCCTGCCAGACCAGCAGCCAGCCTTCCAAATTTAGCCTTTTACCCCCGGTTGACACACTTTTTATCCCCTCAAGCGCTACCTGGCAGGCGCGTTCGCCTTCCTGGTAGCGGTAGCGCAGGCTATAGTACAACAGTAGCCCTTCCAAGGCTCGCACAAGTTTATCAATTTCTGCCTGCTGAGCCGTCCATTCCCAGGCAGCCTGTACATCCTCAATCTCTTTGTCCGCATCGAGGAGCGCGGCGGATTGATTTACGCTTTTAAATTCCTTGCTCCACCCAGCTACACGTTCCAGGAAATAATCCCTGTGCTGCTGGTGCGCTGCCCTTTTTACGGCTACCTGGGCAAGGGCGAGCTTTTCCGCACTGTACTGGCGAACCAAATCGTGCATCAGGTATCGTCTCTCAGAAATGCTTCTCAATAATGACTTTCCTGCCAGGGCGTGCAGTAATTGTGCACTGGCACCTGCCACCGGGTATGCTGCCTGGGTACTAAAAGGACTATGGAACACAGCTAAACTCATCAAGACTTCTTGTTCGCAAGAGCTTAGCAGTTTCCAGGAGTATTCGAAAGTGGCCCGCAAGCTGCGTTGCCTCTCGGGCATGTCAGCCCATTCCACCGCCAGGAAATCCAGACTGTGGCTGATCTGATCCGCAATTTCCCGGGCTGAATGATCACTCACCCAGCTGGAGGCCAGCAACAAGCTCAAGGGCATGCCTTCCGCCAGCCGGCAGATTCTGGCAACGTCCTCCAGTCTGTCAGGCATATAACCCGGCTTCATCCTCCTTGCCGCCTCCAGGAATAGATCCACCGAGCTATATTCGATGATCGACCTTTTGGCATGATGCGGCGGTACTTGCATTCCCTCCAGTGGGTAGACATACTCCCCGCTGATATTCAACCGCACCCGGCTGGTCACCAGCACCTTACTGCCTTCCGAAGCGGATAAAATCTCCGCTACCAGCCCAGCGCTATCCAGCACCGTTTCAAAACTATCCAGGATCAGTAACACTTTTTTATTGCTCAGGAAATTCAGCAGCTGCCCTTTGGGGTCCCCAACCTCGCGAAAGGTGAAACCCAACCGCTCAGCAACCACCGCGAGCAGGGAGCTGCCAGCTCCGAGAGCTGAAAGGTGAATGAAATAGACACCATCTCTGAAATAGTAGCGCTGTTTACGGGCTGCTTCCAGCGCCAGGTGGGTTTTGCCGCAACCCCCCAGACCCAGTATGCAGATCAACCGTGAATTCGGATCACGCAGCAAGCTCCATAATTCCGCCAGCTCCTGCCTGCGCCCAATAAAAGATGTCAGATTGGCAGGTAGACTGCCCAATTGCTCGCCAGCTTCCTCGTTCCGTAAACGCTGGTACAAGAGTTTAGTCTCTTTTCCCGGTTCAGCCCCTAGCTGTACCGCTAAAGTATGGTGAAAGGAAGCATACTGTGCCAGGGCTTCTGCCTGCCTGTCCAACAGTGCCAGCAGGCGCAGCAGATGCTGGTTGCCTGCTTCCCCCAGCTCATCCAGCTGCACCATTTTATGTGCATATGCCAGTGCCTGGTCCAGCTCACCTTGCTGCTCGAAAACCATCACCAGGTGCTCCAGAACGACCATCATTTCCAGGTGCAGCTGCTCACGCTGGATGGTTGCCCACTCCTCGAAGGCTACGCTTTTGGGCAGGTAAAAACCATCCAGAAAATCTCCTGCATAAAGTCTGGCTGCTTTCTGGTATCGCTCCAGGCATTCAGCGCAAGTTTGATGCATCGGATGGACATGAGCTTTACAGGCTGCCACCAGTGAGGTGAACGCAGACACATCGGTATCAAAATCGCTGTTTGGATTAAGCTGTATTTCGTGTGGGGTTACCAGCAGATAGGGTTCCCGGGATCCGGTAGTTGGTACAGCAGGCAGACTGCCCGTTAATGGGCGGTCACCCAGGGTTCCGCGTAAATGATAAAGTGCCTGGCTCAAGCTGCCGCGGGCGTGTTCTTCATCCTGCTCGGGCCAGAATATACCGATCATTTTTTCACGGGAGTGGGCATGCTCACAATCCACTGCCAGGAAAGCCAGCATGGCACGCCCTTTATCTGACTCTGAAGATTCGATGGGGTGCCCATCCAGCGTCAGTCGATATGATCCGAATAACTTTAGTGCCAGGCGTGCCATTCCATCCTCACCTAACACGCAAGCCACAGCTTGCCCCACTTTACAATCCGAGCTATATACGAAATGGATTATTGAGTACATTATATCCATTTTTCATAATTTTTTAATCTTAATTCAGAGTTTTTTGAGAGGGGTTTGATACATATCGTATATAAGTTGTCCCGCAAGAATATTAAATTGGAATACTGGGGTGCAGAGTGAGCGGTGTTATGGGGGCGGATGGTTCCATTATATTACTCTTACCTGCTGCGCATATGGCAGGTACCCACCAGTGAGGAGCATACCTGGCGCATCCAGCTGGAAAATGTGCAAACGGGTGAGAAATGCGGGTTTGCCAGCCTGGAGGAATTGCTGGCATATTTACGCCAGGTAACTACACAAAAAGATGATTTAACCGGAGAGGGGAATTGAAGTGGGGTGCAGGACTGAGGGGGAGAGCCCTGCACCTCCAGACCACGTATCGGGGAAGCGGAAAAGGAGGGAATATT